>NZ_CP038462.1:0-2400000 GCF_004777465.1 Nocardioides daphniae | reverse complement strand
CCGCTGACGTCGAGGCCACCTGCGTGGCGAAGGACGCCGCTGCCGCCGTGGCGACCGTCGAGGTCACCAAGTCCACCGCTCCGGCCAAGGTCGCCACCAAGGCCACCGCCCAGGCTACGCCAAGAAGGCGAAGAAGGCCACGGTCAACGTCAAGGTCGTGAACAACAAGAAGAAGGCCGTCCAGGGCAAGGTCAAGCTGACCCTGAAGAAGGGCAAGAAGGTCGTCGGCAAGCGCACCGTGACCCTCAGCAAGAAGGGCGTGGCCAAGGGCGTCTTCACCAAGGTGAAGGCCAAGGGCAAGTACACGGTCATCGCCGAGTTCCAGGGCAACAAGACCGCCAAGAAGTCGAAGGCGACCGCGAAGTTCACCGTCAAGTGACGCGCTGACTCCTGACGTCGAGCCCCGTCGCGACCCCGTGGTCGCGGCGGGGCTTGCCTCATTTTGGGGAGTCCGTCATGTGAGAACGTAAAGGGCTCCCAGGGGGTCGTGTGGCTACCGTCACATATGCGTTACGCGGGGGTAACCTACGGAGGCGTAGCGCAGTTCCTAGGGAGGGAAACCCAATGCGTTCATTCACCAAGCGCCCGGTGGCGCTCATCGCCGCCGCGGCGTTGAGCACCGTCGGTCTGATCGGCCTGTCGTCGTCGGCCAACGCCGCTCCGACGTCGCTCAAGTTCAACTGCTCCGCCTCGATCGTCACCAACCAGGAGTTCACCCTGGACGCTGAGATCTCCGCGCCCGCCGAGGTCGTCCAGGGCCAGTCCGCGGAGGCCACCTTCTCCGGCACCGTGACCATCCCTGACAACGTGCGCGCCGCTGCGTACACGTTCCTGGGTGGTCGCTCGCTCGCCGGCCCGGCCACCGTCAACGCCAAGCTCGGGAGCAAGAGCTTCACCGCGGGCGCCACGCTGCCGAGCACGCCGATCCCGTCGACCACCGGCTCGCTGAGCCTGCCGGTCAGCGGCAAGGGGTCGGTCGTGGCCGACACGCTCGGCTCGCAGAACGTCACCATCGACGGCTTCACCGCCGACCTGGCCATGACGAAGAGCGACGGCAGCACCAGCGCCCTCGCCGTCACCTGCACCGCCAAGTCGCCGGAGACCGTCGTCGCGACCGTCAACGTCGTCGCCCCGACGCCGACCGACGAGCCCACCCCGACCGACGAGCCGTCGCCGACCGCCTCGCCGTCGCCCACCGCGAGCCCGACGCCCACGGCCAGCCCGACCCCGACGCCCACCACGCCGCCGACCACCACGCCGGCACCGGGAACCGACCCGATCAAGGCGGTCGTCAACGTCCTGCTGGGCCTGCTGAAGAAGCTCGCCTGCAAGATCATCAAGTGCTGATCGACACCCCTCGCGAGCGCCCCTGAGAGGGGCCAGGACGATGTGAGAGACCCCACGTGGACCCGTGTTCCGCGGTGGGGTCTCTCCTTGTACTCTCGCGTACACATCCGAGTGCACAGGAGGAGCCTTCGGGCACACCGCCATGAACATTGTTGTCTGCGTGAAGTACGTCCCCGACGCCACTGCCGATCGGCAGTTCGAGTCGGACAACACCGTCGACCGAGTGGGCGTCGACGGTCTTCTGTCAGAGCTCGACGAGTACGCGGTCGAGCAGGCTCTCCAGATCAAGGAGAAGCGCGACGGTGAGGAGATCACCGTGACTGCGCTGTGCGTGGGCCCGGAGAAGGGCGTGGACGCTGTCCGCAAGGCCCTCCAGATGGGCGCCGACAAGGGCGTCCACGTGGTCGACGACGCGATCGCCGGCTCCGACGCGATCGCCACCTCGCTCGTCCTCGCCAAGGCCATCGAGAAGGTCGGCCCCGCCGACCTCGTCGTCACCGGCATGGCCTCCACCGACGCCGGCATGAGCGTCGTCCCGGCCATGCTCTCCGAGCGCCTCGGCCTGCCGCAGGTCACCCAGGCCGCCGTCGTGGAGACCCAGGGCGACCAGGTCCGCATCAAGCGTGACGGCGACGCCGCCACCGAGGTCATCGGCGGCACCATGCCGCTGGTCCTCTCGGTGACCGACCAGTCCGGCGAGGCCCGCTACCCGTCCTTCAAGGGCATCATGGCGGCCAAGAAGAAGCCGCTCGAGACCCTGTCGCTGAGCGACCTCGGCGTCGACGCCGGCCAGGTCGGCCTCGCGGCTGCCTGGACGGCCGTCGAGGACACCGCCGCCCGCCCGCCGCGCACCGCCGGCGAGATCGTCAAGGACGAGGACGGCTCGGGCGCCACGGCGCTGGTCGAGTTCCTCGCCTCGAAGAAGTTCATCTGAGGAGCGTTTGAGAATGTCTGAAGTTCTCGTTGTCGTCGACCACGTCGACGGCGCCGTCAAGAAGCCCACGTACGAGCTGCTCGCGCTCGCTGCCCGCCTCGGCGAGCCGTCGGCCGTCTTCATCGGTGCGGCCGCCGAGGGTGACGCCGTCGCGGAGGCCGTCAAGGGCTACGGCGCGGAGAAGGTCTACGTCGTCGACGACGCGCAGATCAAGGGCTACCTCGTGGCTCCCAAGGCCGAGGCCCTCGAGCAGCTGGTCGCCAAGACCAGCCCGGCCGCCGTGCTGATCCCGTCCAGCGCCGAGGGCAAGGAGGTCGCCGCACGCCTGGCGATCAAGACCTCGTCCGGCCTGATCACCGATGCGGTCGACGTGCAGGAGGGTGGCGTGACCACCCAGTCGGTCTTCGCCGGCAACTTCACCGTCACCGCCAAGGTCACCCAGGGCACGCCGATCATCACGGTCAAGCCCAACTCGGCCGCGCCGGTCGAGAAGGCCGGCGCCGGCACCGTCGAGCAGTTCGACGCCGTGATCTCCGACGCCGCCAAGACCGCCCAGATCGTGGCCTCGCAGCCGCGTCAGTCGACCGGTCGCCCCGAGCTCACCGAGGCCGCCATCGTGGTCTCCGGTGGTCGTGGCACCGGCGGCAACTTCGAGCCGGTGGAGAACTTCGCCGACTCGATGGGCGCCGCTGTCGGTGCCTCCCGTGCCGCCGTCGACTCCGGTTGGAAGCCGCACACCTTCCAGGTCGGCCAGACCGGCAAGACCGTGTCGCCGCAGCTCTACGTGGCCGCCGGCATCTCCGGTGCCATCCAGCACCGCGCCGGCATGCAGACCTCGAAGACCATCATCGCGGTCAACAAGGACGAGGAGGCCCCCCTCTTCGAGCTGGTCGACTTCGGTGTCGTGGGCGACCTGCACTCGGTCCTCCCGGCTGCCACCGAGCAGATCAACGCTCGCAAGGGCTGATCGCGCCGCAGCGCCACTCCGGACCCCGTCACCCCTCGTGGGTGGCGGGGTCCGTTGCTGTCCGGGGGACAGGCGTGCGTACGCCGGTGCGCCACGCGCGACCTAGGCTTGGACCATGAGCACGTCTGACGTCACCGCCGTAGCCCTGCGCGCCCGCGAGGCCAGCTTCGAGCTGGCCGTCGCCACCCGCGCGACCAAGGACGCCGCCCTGCACGCCATGGCACAGGCGCTGCTCGACCAGGCGCCGGCGATCCTGGCCGCGAACGCCGACGACGTGGCCCGTGCCGAGGCCGGTGGCACGCCGCCCAACATCATCGACCGCCTGCGGCTCGACGAGGCCCGCCTGGCGGCGATGGCCGACGGCATGCGTGACGTCGCCGGCCTGCCCGACCCGGTGGGCGTGGTGCTGCAGGGATCGACGCTCGCCAACGGACTCGAGCTGCGCCAGGTGCGCGTGCCCTTCGGCGTCGTCGGGATGATCTACGAGGCCCGCCCCAACGTGACGGCCGACGCCGCCGGCATCTGCCTCAAGTCCGGCAACGCCGTGCTGCTCCGCGGCTCCTCCAGCGCGCGCAGCTCCAACGCGGCGATCGTCGAGGCGCTGCGTACGGCCGTGGTCACCGCAGGCCTGCCTGCCGACGTGGTCCAGCTCGTGCCGGGGGACACCCACGACAGCGTCAAGGAGCTGATGCGCGCCCGGGGCCTGGTCGACGTGCTGATCCCGCGCGGTGGTGCCGGGCTGATCCGCTCGGTGGTCGAGGAGTCCACCGTGCCCGTCATCGAGACCGGCGTCGGCAACTGCCACGTCTACGTTGACGCGGGCGCCGACCTCGACAAGGCGCTGGCCATCGTCCTCAACTCCAAGACCCACCGCACCAGCGTCTGCAACTCCGCCGAGTCGCTGCTCGTGCACTCCGACATCGCCGGCGAGTTCCTGCCGCGCGTCGTGGAGGCGCTGCAGGGGGCCGGCGTGACGATCCACGGAGACGACTCCTTCGCCGACTTCGACTGGGTCGTGCCGGCCACGGAGGAGGACTACGAGACCGAGTACCTCGCGCTCGACATCGCCGCGCGGGTCGTCGACTCGCTCGACGAGGCAGTGGCCCACATCCGCCGCTGGTCGAGCGGCCACACCGACGCGATCGTCACCGAGGACCTCTCCGCGAGCCGGCGTTTCACGGCTGCCGTCGACTCGGCCGCGGTCATGGTCAACGCCTCGACCCGCTTCACCGACGGTGGTGAGTTCGGCTTCGGGGCCGAGATCGGGATCAGCACGCAGAAGCTGCACGCGCGCGGTCCGATGGGCCTGCCCGAGATGACGTCGAGCAAGTACGTCGTCACGGGTGACGGGCACGTCCGCTGACCGTCGGCGGCTACCGGTAGGATCACGGCCATGTCGCTGAACGAGATTGTCCTGGCCGCCGAAGAGTCGCACCTCTGGGCCGGCGTGAACCCGTGGGTGGTCGGAGCCGTCGTCCTGCTGATCTTCCTCGCCTCCATGGGCGTCCTCGTCGCCTTCGGTGGCGGGCGCGAGCACAGCTGAGTTGAGCGCCCCCCGACGGGTCGGGGTGATGGGTGGGACGTTCGATCCCATCCACCACGGCCACCTCGTGGCCGCCTCCGAGGTCCAGGCCTGGTTCGACCTCGACGAGGTCGTCTTCGTCCCGACCGGGGACCCGTGGCACAAGGCGGACCGTGAGGTGTCGCCGGCCGAGGACCGTTACCTGATGACGGTCATCGCCACCGCCTCCAACCCGCGCTTCCGCGTCTCGCGCGTGGACATCGACCGTGACGGTCCGACGTACACGATCGACACCCTGCGCGACCTGAAGGCGAAGATGCCGGACGCGGAGCTCTACTTCATCACCGGTGCCGACGCGCTGGCCGACATCTTCACCTGGCGCGACGCCGCGGAGCTCTTCGAGCTCGCCCGGTTCGTGGGCTGCACCCGGCCCGGCTACGAGATGGACCCCTCGACGTTGTCGGCGATTCCGGCCGATCGTGTGACCATGGTGGAGATCCCGGCGCTGGCCATCTCGTCGACCGACTGCCGTCTGCGCACCACGCGCGGCGAACCGGTCTGGTACCTCGTGCCCGACGGGGTCGTGCAGTACATCGCCAAGCACCACCTCTACACCGACTCCGCGGCGGGCGCCACGGAGCAGAAGGAACTCCCGTGACCGCCACCGAGCACGCCCTCGAACTCGTCCAGATCGCGGCGCGCGCGGCCTCCGACAAGCTGGCCGAGAAGATCGTCGCCTACGACGTGAGTGACACCCTCGCCATCACCGACGCCTTCGTCCTGGCCTCGGCCTCGAACGACCGCCAGGTGCGCGCCATCGTCGAGGAGATCGAGGACCAGCTGCGCGAGCAGGTCGGCGAGAAGCCGCTGCGCCGTGAGGGCCACCAGCAGGGCCGCTGGGTCCTGCTCGACTACGCCGACGTCGTCATCCACGTCCAGCACGCCGAGGAGCGACAGTTCTACGCGCTCGAGCGCCTGTGGCGCGACTGCCCGGAGATCAAGCTCCCGGAGTCGATCGCCCCGGCCGCCGAGGTCGCGGACCGCGCTGCCGACGAGACCCCGGTCGCCGAGCTGGCCGGTTCCGACGACGCCGAGTGATCCAGGACGCTGCTGCACCGCGTCGCCTGCTCCTGCTGAGGCACGGGCAGACGGCATGGAACCTGGAGCACCGCATCCAGGGCCACACCGACGTTCCCCTGGACGACACCGGCGTCGTCCAGGCCGAGAAGGTCGCGCCCGTCATCGCGGCGATGGGCCCGAGCCTCTTACGGTCCTCCGACCTCTCCCGTGCGCGCGTGACCGCCGAGAAGGTCGCTGAGGCTGCCGGTCTCGAGGTCGAGGTCGACCCGCGCCTGCGCGAGTTCGACCTGGGGGAGCGCGCGGGCCTGACCCATGGCGAGTACGCCGAGACCAACGCCGACGAGTTCGCCGCGTTCCGCACGGGCCGGTACGACGTCGTGCCGGGCGGGGAGTCCCGCGCGCAGCTGGAGGCACGCTTCGTTCCGGCGCTCGACGAGGCGGTCGCGTTGCTGTCGCCGGGGCAGCTGGGCGTCGTCGTCGCGCACGGCGCCGCCCTCAAGGTCGGCCTGACGGCGTGGCTGGGCTGGCCGCCGGAGACCGTGCTCACCCTCCAGGCCCTCGGCAACTGCCACTGGGTGCTGCTGGAGGAGTCGGAGGGCGCCGCGGGGGCCTCACCCGTGCGTCGTCTGGCGGCCTACAACCGCCACGTCTGAGCGCCCGAACGGGTCGGGTGGCCACGAACGGGACCCCGATTTCGCAAGGTCGGAAACCATGTACTAATGTCTTCCTCGTTGCCGGCCGCAAGGCGGGGGACAAAGATGGGGCTGTGGCGCAGCTGGTAGCGCATCTGCATGGCATGCAGAGGGTCAGGGGTTCGAGTCCCCTCAGCTCCACCATCACGAGAAGGCCGCCTCCGGGCGGCCTTCTCGCATTTCCGACGGACGTCGCGCGGGCGGCAGCCGGCTAGGCGCGCGGCGTCCAGGCCGAGGCGGCCTCCACGATGGCCGGGTAGCGCTCGGCCATCCGGGCAGCCAGGGCCTGCGACGCCTTGAGCGGCCGCGTCATCACCATGAAGTCGACGATCCGGCCGTCGCCGTCGAGCGTCAGGAAGTCGCAGCCAGTGATCGCCAGGCCGTCCACGGTCGCCTCGAAGACGTACGCGCCGCCGCCCTCGTCGTGCAGCTCACGGACGTAGGTGAAGCCCTCGAAGACCTCGACCACCTCCCGCAGGATCGCGAGCGTGACGGCCTTGCCGGGGTAGGGCTGGAAGGCGACGGGGCTGCGGAACACGACGTCGTCGGCCAGCAGGTCCTCGACGGCCTCCAGGTCCCGGGTCTCGACGGCGGTGCGGAAGGTGTCCATGGATCTCCTCGTAGTCGGCCCCCATGGGGCGGGAGGTGGAGCGTGGCACGGTGCGGGGGAGCGCGTCGAGGGCGGACGCCCCTCGGATCGCCACCGCCGAGCCGTCGGCGCTAGGATGGGGACATGCGTACGACGCTCCTTCTCGGCCTGCCGCGCTGATCATCACGATCGGCCTGGCCACCCTCCTGCACGGAGGGTTTTTTTGTGCCGAGGGGCGACACGCAGCACCCGACGAGGAGAGACGATGAGCGAGCACGACACCAACGCAGCCGAACCGACGTACGACGCGGCCGCCTTCGAGGCGAAGTGGCGCGGCGTGTGGGACTCCCTCGACCTCTTCGTCGCGCACGACGACACCGAGAAGCCCAAGAAGTACGCGCTGACGATGTTCCCCTACCCGTCGGGTGACCTGCACATGGGTCACGCCGAGGTGATGGCGCTGCACGACGTGATCTCGCGCTACTGGTGGCTCAAGGGCCACGAGGTGCTCAACCCGATGGGCTGGGACTCCTTCGGCCTGCCCGCCGAGAACGCCGCGATCAAGAACGACGAGCACCCGGCGACGTACACCTACGGCAACATCGAGACGCAGTACGAGTCGTTCCGCCGCTACGGCGTGAGCTTCGACTGGACGCGCCGCTTCAACACCTCCGACCCCGAGTACTACAAGTGGACCCAGTGGCTCTTCACGCAGTTCCACGCCAAGGGGCTGGCCTACCGCAAGAAGTCGCCGGTCAACTGGTGCCCCAACGACCAGACGGTGCTGGCCAACGAGCAGGTCGTCGACGGTGCCTGTGAGCGCTGCGGCGCCGAGGTCACCAAGCGCGAGCTGACCCAGTGGTACTTCCGCACCACCGCGTACGCCCAGGAGCTGCTCGACTCCCTCGACGACCTGGCGCCGACCTGGCCGAGCAAGGTCGTCAACGCCCAGCGCAACTGGATCGGTCGCTCCGAGGGCGCTCACGTCACCTTCGACATCACCCTGGACTCCGGCGAGGTCGAGCCGGTCACGGTCTTCACCACCCGCCCCGACACGCTGTGGGGCGCGACCTTCATGGTGGTCGCCGCTGACGCCGACCTGGCGAAGAAGCTGGTCTCCGCCCAGCAGGCCCAGGCCCTGGAGGACTACCTGGTCGAGGTCCGCAAGGCCTCCGACATCGACCGTCTGGCCACCGACCGGCCGAAGACCGGTGTCGACCTGGGTGTCACGGCAACCAACCCGGTCACCGGCGAGCAGGTGGCGGTCTACGCCTCCGACTACGTCCTGGCCGACTACGGCACCGGCGCGATCATGGCCGTGCCGGCGCACGACCAGCGCGACCTCGACTTCGCGAAGGCGATGGGGCTGCCCGTGCGCCGTGTGGTCGACACCGGCGAGGAGAACCCCGAGGAGACCTTCGTCGCGACGACGGGGAACGGGACGTACGTCAACTCCGGGCCCCTCGACGGCCTGGCCGACAAGACCGCCGGCATCCACAAGGCCATCGAGATCCTCGAGGCCGACTCGCGTGGCACCGGCACCGTCAACTTCCGCCTGCGTGACTGGCTGCTGAGCCGCCAGCGCTACTGGGGTGCCCCGATCCCGATCGTGCACTGCCCCGTCGACGGCGAGGTCGCCGTGCCCGTCGAGCAGCTGCCCGTGCTGCTGCCCGAGCTGAAGGGCGCCGACCTGAAGCCCAAGGGCACCTCGCCGCTGGGCGGTGCGACCGAGTGGGTGGCCACCACCTGCCCGACCTGTGGTGGTCCCGCCGAGCGCGACACCGACACCATGGACACCTTCGTGGACTCGTCCTGGTACTTCTTCCGCTACGTCTCCCCGAACGACGACACCCAGGCCTTCGACACCGAGCTCGCCAACGCGTGGGGCCCCGTCGACCTGTACGTCGGTGGCGACGAGCACGCCGTGCTGCACCTGCTCTACGCGCGCTTCTTCACCAAGGCGCTGCGCGACATGGGCCTGGTCAACTGGGACGAGCCCTTCTCGGCCTACCTGAGCCAGGGCAAGGTCCTCAACCAGGGCCGCAAGATGAGCAAGTCGCTCGGCAACGGCGTCAACCTCGGTGACCAGCTCGCCGAGTTCGGCGTCGACGCCGTGCGCCTGACGCTGGTCTTCGCCTCCCCGCCGGAGGACAACATCGACTGGGCCGACGTCTCGCCGGCCGGCTCCCTGCGCTTCCTGCAGCGCGCCTGGCGCCTCAGCGGCGACGTGACCTCCGAGCCCGGCGTCGAGGTCACCACCGGCGACCTGGCGCTGCGCAAGGTCACCGCGAAGGTGCTGCACGACGCCGCCCACCTGGTCGAGACCCACCGCTTCAACGTGATGGTCGCCCGCACCATGGAGCTGGTCAACGCGGTGCGCAAGGCGATCGACTCCGGCTGCGGTGGGGCCGACCCGGCCGTGCGCGAGGCGACCGAGGCCGTCGCGATGCTGCTGTCGATGGTCGCGCCCTACACGGCCGAGGAGATGTGGGAGCGCCTGGGCCACCAGCCTTCCGTCGCCCAGGTCGCCTGGCCCGAGGTCGACGAGGCCCTCCTGGTCGAGGACTCGGTCACCTGCGTCGTCCAGGTCAAGGGCAAGGTGAAGGGCCGCCTCGAGGTCGCGCCCGACATCTCCGAGGCCGACCTGGAGGCAGCGGCGCTGGCCGACGCGGGCGTCCAGCGGGCCCTGGAGGGCCAGACCGTGCGCAAGGTGATCGTCCGCGCGCCGAAGCTCGTCAACATCGTCGTCTGACGGATCCACGGTGTGACCGAGGGGGTGCCCCGAAGGGGCCCTCCGTCGGCGTGGACACGTCGCTGACGGGAGGGACGCACTAGGGTGCACGCCATGACCCGCACCGTGGTTGTCACCGACTCGACCGCCTGCCTGGCCCCCGGCGTCGCGGAGGCACGCGGGATCACCGTGATCCCGCTCCAGGTGGTGATCGGTGCCCACGTGTACGACGAGGGCACCGAGGGCGCCTCGCCCGAGGCAGTCGCTGCCGCGCTGAAGGCCTTCACCCCGGTCTCGACCTCGCGCCCCAACCCCGCCGCGGTCCTCGAGGTCTACCGCGAGCTGGCCGAGGCGGGGGCCGAGCAGATCGTCTCGGTCCACCTGTCGGCCGACATGAGCGGCACCTACGAGTCGTGCCAGCTGGCGGCGCGACAGGCACCCGTCCCGGTCACCACGGTCGACTCCCGTCAGGTGGGTGCCGCGACCGGGTACGCAGCCCTGGCCGCGCAGGACGTGGTCGACGCCGGTGGCGACGCGGAGGCGGCTGCCGCTGCGGCTCGGGCCCGGTCGGCCGCGTCGCGCTCCCTGTTCTACGTCGACACCCTGGAGTACCTGCGCCGCGGCGGCCGGATCGGTGCGGCAGCCGCCGTCCTCGGTGGTGCCCTGTCGGTGAAGCCGCTGCTGGAGATCCGCGACGGCAGGGTCGCCTCGCTGGAGAAGGTGCGCACCGCCAACCGCGCGCTCGCCCGGCTCGAGGACCTCCTGGTGCAGGCCGCTGGGTCCACCCCGGTGGACATCTGCATCGCCCACCTGGCCAACCCGAGTCGTGCCGAGGCGTTGACCACCCGGCTGACCGAGCGGCTCGCCGACAACCTCGAGGGCCGGGAGGTGCACTGCACCGAGGTCGGCGCGGTGCTCGGCGCCCACGTGGGTCCGGGCATGCTCGCCGGGGTGCTCGCCCCCCGGTTGTGAGTGGCTGCCGGCCGGCCCTGACCGAGTTGTCCACAGGCCGGCGATCCCCGGCCGACGCGGTCGTCGGGATTTCCCTACGGTTCAGGGCATGCGCAACCGACGCCCCTCACCTGAGCACGAGCAGGCCGTCGCCCGCCGGCTGGCGGCGCTCAGCGGCCAGTGGGAGCAGGCGCGCGACGAGGTGACCCGGGCGGGGACCGTGGCGGTCCCGCCGTGGGCGGAGGGCATGGAGGACTGGTCCTGGGACGAGCACACGCAGGTCCGTGGCGCGGTGGTGGCGCCGGTCGTCGCCGAGCCGGCTCCCGTGGCGAACGCGGTGGGGGACGAGGCGGGGCGCGACGGGTTCGGGCCCGACGGGGTGGGCGACGGCGTACGAGCGCCCGGGCGGCACGCAGCGCGGCGACCGACGACCTCCGCGCTCGGCCGGGTCGCGGAGGCCGGCACCTCGGGGCTGGACCGGGTCGGGCTGCGACTGGCCCACCTGGTCTGGGTGGCGGTCTTCGCCGCCGTGGCGCTGGCGGGCACCTCCTGGTGGCTGGTGCGGGCGAAGGAGTCGGTGGTCGTCACGCCCGTGGCCTCGCAGACTGCGGCCCAGCCGTCCCCCCAGCCGTCCGCCGGGGCGACGCCCGCGACGACGGCTCCCGAGGGGGCCGCTGCGGCGACGGTCGGTGGTGAGTCGTCCACCGAGGTGGTGGTCGACGTGGCCGGCAAGGTCCGCCGCCCCGGCATCGTCGTGCTGCCCCAGGGGTCGCGGGTCGTCGACGCCGTCGAGGCGGCCGGCGGAGCCAGGCGGGGCGTCAACCTGCAGAGCCTCAACCTGGCGCGGGTCCTGGTCGACGGCGAGCAGATCGTCGTGGGCGCCCCCGCCCCGGCCCCGGGGGCCCCGCCACCTGCCGGAGGCCCACAGGCCCCCGGCGGACTGGTGAACCTCAACCTCGCCACCCAGGCCGAGCTGGAGGCGTTGCCGGGCGTTGGTCCGGTGACTGCTGCCGCCATCGTCGACTGGCGCACCACCCACGGCGGTTTCTCCTCGGTGGAGGACCTGCTCGAGGTGCACGGCATCGGCGAGGTGACCATGGAACGGCTCTCACCCCTCGTCACGGTCTGACCCGGTGGCGCTCCCGGCCCCGGCCGACCTGCGCCTGCCGTGGCTGGCGGCCGTGGCCTGGGGGGCGGCCCTGTGGGGAGCGCTCAGGCCGCCCGGTGGAGGCCTGCTCCTGGTGGGTGCCGCCTCGGTGGTGGTGGCGCTCGTCGCCCTGACCGTGGCCGCCCGGCGGCGTGCGTCCGACCTGTCCCTCACCTCGCCGGCCGTGACGGCGACCGCGACCCTGCTCGTCCTCGTCGCCATGGTGACGTCGGCGTCGCTGCGTACGGGTGGGGCCGGGAGCGGCGCGGTGGCCGAGGTCGCCGCCCGCTCGAGCCCCGCGACGGTCGTCGGCAGCGTGGTCAGCGACCCACGGCCGGTGGCGTCCTCCGGGTTCGCGAGCGCGGGGGAGCGGACGGTCGTGGTGCGGGTCCTCGTGCACCGGATCACTGCGGCGCGCGGTGAGTGGGACGTACGCAGCACGGTCGTCGTGCTCGGGGAGGGGGCGTGGGAGGACGTACGCCTGGGGGCGACGGTGCGGTTCCGGGGCGTACTCGCCACGGCCGACGGTGACGCGGCTGCCCTGGTCCGCCCGCGTGGGGAGCCGACGGTCGTCGGCGAGCCCGACGTCTGGTGGCGTGCGGCCGAGGTGGTCCGGGCAGGGGTGCGCGACGCCGTCGCGCCGCGGCCACGCGACCAGCGGGCGCTGGTGCCCTCGCTGGTGGTCGGTGACGACTCCGAGCTCGACCCCGAGCTCGCGGACGACTTCCGGACCACGGGCCTGACGCACCTGCTGGCGGTCAGCGGCACCAACCTGACGCTGGTCCTCGGCTTCGTCGTCCTGCTCGGGCGCTGGTGCGGCGTCCGTGGTCGTGGTCGGCTGCTCCTGGGCGCGCTGACGATCGTGGCCTTCGTGCTCGTGGCGCGCAGCGAGCCCAGCGTGGTCCGGGCGGCGGCGATGGGGGCGGTCGCCCTGCTGGCGCTGGCCCACGACGGCCGTCGACGCGGCATCCGTACGCTCGCGGTCGCCGTGCTCGCGCTGCTCGCCTGGGAGCCGCGCATGGCGGTCGCGGCGGGGTTCGCGCTCTCGGTCCTGGCCACCGCAGGGATCCTGCTCGTGGCGCCCGTCTGGCGTGACGCGCTCGCGCGGTGGGTGCCTCGGTGGGCGGCCGAGGCGATCGCCGTGCCGGCCGCGGCCCAGCTCGCCTGCACGCCGGTGGTCGCAGCGCTCTCGGGCGAGGTGAGCCTGGTCGCCGTCGTCGCGAACCTGCTGGTGGCGCCTGCCGTCGCGCCGGCGACGGTGCTGGGCCTGGCCGGTGGCCTCCTGGCCATCGCCGTGGTGCCCGTGGGCCAGCTCGTCGCCATGCCGGCCGCCTGGTCGGTGGGGTGGATCGTCGTGGTGGCGCGGTGGGGAGCCGGGCTCCCGGTCCCGTCGATCGGGTGGGGCACGGGTGGGTGGCCGCTCGTGCTCCTGACGGCGCTGTGCGTGGTGGCGGCGCTGACGGCCCACCGGCTGCTGCGCCGTGCCCGTTGGAGCCTCGCCGCCGCAGGGTTGGGCCTGCTCGCCGTCCTGGTGCCGGTGCCCACTCCCGGGTGGCCGCCGCACGGCTGGGTGGTCGCGGCCTGCGACGTGGGTCAGGGCGACGCCGTGGTCCTCAACGCCGGTCCCGGGGCGGGGGTGGTGGTCGACGCCGGTCCGGACGCGCGCCTGGTCGACCGCTGCCTCGACCGGTTGGGCATCGAGCACGTGCCGCTCCTGGTGCTGACCCACTTCCACGCCGACCACGTCGACGGGCTCGACGGGGTGCTGGACGGTCGCACGGTGGGGGAGGTCGAGGTGTCGCCGGTCTCCGACCCTGCCGAGTCGGCCGCGGCCGTGACCGCGACTTTGGCCGAGCGTGGCCTGTCGCCGGTGGTGAGTGCCTACGGCGTGCCGCGGCAGGTGGGCGACGTCGTGGTCAACCGGGTGTGGCCGGAGCCGTCGGCCACGCCCCAGGCCCTGGCGGCCGCCGGGCCCAACGACGCCAGCGTGGTGCTGGTGGCGACCGTGCGCGGGGTCGACGTCCTGCTCACCGGCGACGTCGAGCCGGAGGCGCAGCGCGGCCTCGGTCGTACGCTCGGAGCCCTGGAGGTCGACGTCCTCAAGGTGCCCCACCACGGAAGTCGGCACCAGTCCGTGGAGTGGCTGACCGCCACCGGGGCCAGCGTCGCGCTCGTCTCGGCCGGGCGCGACAACACCTACGGACACCCGGCGCCGGCGCTGCTGGACGTGCTGAGGGGCGCCGGGATGACTGTCCTGCGCACCGACCGGGACGGCGACTCGCTGGTCGTCGTGCGTGACGGGGGCCTGGCCACGACGGCGCTCCCCGCCGTGGGGACGCCGTCGCCCTGAGCTGTCGGCGGGGTGT
This sequence comes from Nocardioides daphniae, assembly GCF_004777465.1. NCBI lineage: Bacteria > Bacillati > Actinomycetota > Actinomycetes > Propionibacteriales > Nocardioidaceae > Nocardioides > Nocardioides daphniae. Next base: position 2,385,674 of record NZ_CP038462.1, on the reverse strand, counting down.
GGCAGGCTTGCCGCACCATGGCTCAGGCACCCAGCGCATCGCAGGTCCTCGGTCGCGTCACGCTCGTGACCGGCAAGGAGGAGTTCCTCAACGAACGCACGGTCTCGTCGGTGCGCCAGGCCGTGCGCGCCCACGACGCCGACGGCGAGTTCTCCGAGGCCCTGGCCTCCGAGCTCACCGCCTCCTCGCTCGAGGAGATGTCGGCCCCGTCGCTCTTCTCCTCGACCCGGTGTGCGGTCGTACGCAGCCTCGAGGACCTGCCCGAGGAGCTGCACGACCGGGTGCTCGACTATGCCAAGGCCCCCGTGGAGGACGTCGCGCTGGTGCTGATGCACGGGGGAGGGTCCAAGGGCAGCGGCCTGCTGACCAAGCTGCGCAAGCTGGCCTCGGTGACCGAGGTGAAGGCGGCCGAGGTCAAGTACGCCTCGGGCTTCCAGGAGTTCGCCAAGGGCGAGTTCGCCCACTGGGGTGCGCGGATCGCGCCGGAGGCAGCGGAGTTCCTGGTGGTCGCCGTCGGGCAGGACCTGCGAGCCCTCGCCGCGGCGGCGCACCAGCTGACCAGCGACTTCCCCGGCGAGCAGATCACCCTCGATGTGGTGAAGCGCTACTTCGGCGGGCGCGCGGAGGCCAAGTCGTTCGCCGTGGCCGACGCCGTGATGGCCGGTCACACCGCCCAGGCGCTGGAGGAGCTGCGCTGGGCCCTCGACGGGGGGACGGCCGGCGTGCTGGTCACCTCGGCCGTGGCGGGGTCGGTGCGCAGCGTCGCCAAGTTCCTCGGCAGCACCACCCGCGGGGGTCGCGACGCCGACCTGGCCCGCGACCTCGGCGTGCCGCCGTGGAAGGTCAAGAGCATCCGCTCCCAGGCACGTGGGTGGGACGAGGAGGGCATCGCCGAGGCACTGCGGGCGGTCGCCCGGGCCGATGCCGACATCAAGGGCGCTGCCCACGACGCCAACTACACGCTCGAGCGGCTCGTCCTGACGATCGCCGGGCTGCGCCGCTCGCACCGCTGAGGGACGCGCCCGGCTCCGTCCTCAGGACCGCAGACGCTCCAGGAAGCTGCGGACGTGGCTGTCGAGGTACGACGAGGTCGCCCGCAGGCTGTCGTCGGTCGCGCCGGCGATGCGGTCGTCCAGGGCGTCGACCCGCGTGCGTACGCCGTCGATCGAGGCCACGATCGCGTCCAGGGCCGTCGACACCGCGTCGATCGCGCTGCGTGCCTCGCTGAGCTGCTCCTCGACGCGCTTGGACGCCGCACCGGTCTCCTCGGCGAGACGCTTCACCTCGTCGGCGACGACGGAGAAGCCCTTGCCGGCCGCACCGGCGCGCGCCGCCTCGATCGAGGCGTTGAGCGCGAGCAGCTTGGTCTGGCCCGAGACGTTGGCGATCAGGCCGACGACCTGGCTGATCACCTCGGACGACTCGGCCAGGTGGGCCACCGAGTCGCCCGCGCTGACCGCGTCCTGCTGCAGGTCGGTGACGTCCTGGAGCATCGCGGCGGCGGTCTGGGTCATGTCCGACGCGGCGGCGTCGACCCGCTGGGAGCTGGTCAGGATCTCGCGCTCGAACTCGAGCACGGCCCCCTGGCGCTGCTCGGCGAAGGCGGCGATGGCGCGGTCGCTCTCCGCCATCGTGCGACGTGCGTCGTTGATCGTCGTGGCGTGGCCGCGGAAGGTCCCCGGCAGGCCGCGCAGCAGCAGCTGGCGCTCGTGGCGCCCGGCAGTGGCGGCGAGCAGCGAGGCGCTGGCCTCCCGCACGAAGCCGTCGGTGACGTCGATCATCCGGTTGACGTCACGGCGTACGTGCTCGGTGTCCAGACCCTCGACGGCCGGGAGCGGCTGGACCCGTTCCTCCAGGTCGCCGCGGCTCGTGGCCGCAGCCACCCGCGCCAGCTCCCTCACCACGTCCCTCAGCGCGGCGTTCTCCTGCTGCAGCGCGAGCTGCGTCTGGCGTCGTCGAGTCATGCCGCTGCCTCCAGGCTCCACACCCACGCGTCGTAGTCCATGTCCTGCTCCGCGAGCTGCCCGACGAGCCACTCCAACGACTCCTGAGCGGCCGGCCGGGCCGGCTTGCCGGCCTCCAACGCGCGCATCTGCGCGTAGACCCGCTCGACGGCGGGCAGGGCGCTGCGGCGCGGGGCCCGACGCATCGAGTGGTAGCCGGTGATCGCGCCCGTGCCGTCGAAGGTCGGGGTGACGTGCGCGAAGACCCAGTACGCGACGCCGTCGTGGCCGAGGTTTTCACGTAGGCGAAGATCTCCTTGCCGGCCTGGACCCGCTCCCAGAGCAGTGCGAAGACGCCGCCGGGCATCTCGGGGTGCCGGATCAGGTTGTGCGGCTGCCCGATGGCCTCGTCCTCGGTCAACGCACTGAAGTGCAGGAAGACGTCGTTGGCGTAGGTCAGCCGTCCCTGGAGATCGGTCTTGGTCACGATCAGCTCCTCCTGGTGGAGGTGCCGCTCTGCGCCCGTGGGCGAGGTCGACGGAGTCATGTTTCCTTCCGGATGGACGAGGATGCCCCCGATTGACCGTCGGCCGGAGGCGCCTCGACCTGAGCAACCGTGACCCGGATCACTCCCGCTGGAGCCATGCCGGAACGAGTGGCAGAAATGGCAGGAGGCGCCGCACCCCGGCGGGGTGCGGCGCCTCCTGCGTCAGCGGGTCCGGCTCAGAGAGCGGCGGACTGCTTGGAGATCGAGGACTTGCGGTTCGCAGCCTGGTTGGGGTGGATGACACCCTTCGAGACGGCCTTGTCGAGCTTGCGGTTGGCCTCGCGGCCAGCAGCGATCGCGGCCTCCTTGTCGCCAGCGGCGACGGCCTCGCGGAACTTGCGGACCGCGGTCTTCAGGCCCGACTTGACGGCCTTGTTGCGCTCGCGCGCCTTCTCGTTCTGCTTGTTGCGCTTGATCTGCGACTTGATGTTCGCCATGAGGAGCTCCTGCTTCTGGAAGGATGCCTGCCTGCCCGGAGCCCCCCGGGAAGGGCCTGACGATGGGGCGGACGGGCGTTGCCAGCAGGGTTTGCCCTCGTCCGGCCCGGGGCCGATCATGGACAACGCCGGTTGTCACCACCTGCGGCGTTCCGCCAGCCAGAGCCAGCAGACCGTTCCCGTCCAGTACTGGTGGTCACGCACGTGCGGTGAGTTCGGTGGAACCGAGCCACACCCTGCCCGGAGAAAATAACCCGCCATCAGCGCCAGGAGCGAATCGACGGCCTCGGCCGGTGCCTCGCGCAGCAGCGGACGGCTCTCGATGACCTGGTCGACGTCGACCCCGTCACCGTAGGCGCCCACCAGCAGCATCATCGAGTCCAGCCAGGCGGGACCGGTGGCCGGCCAGTTCCAGTCGCAGAACCAGGCGTTGCCGCCCTCGTCGACCAACGCGTTGTCGGCACGCAGGTCGCCGTGCACGAGCGTCTCGCCGAGCAGCAGCGTCGTGGCGCGTCGAGCCAGGTCGACCGCCTCGTCGAGACGCTCGGGGTGAGTCGGCGGGGTCAGGCCCGTCCACGCCTGCGCCCACGAGGCGGTCTCGTCGGTGAAGGTGGGCAGCTCCATGCCGCTCGGCGCCGGGCTGCCGGTCTCGGCGACCCGGGCCAGGGCGTCCAGGCAGGCGTCGAGGTCACCACGGGTCCACGGGCGGGCGACGGGGGCCGCGTCGACGTGCTCGGTGGAGAAGACGATCCACTCCGGGGCCTCCAGCACCCACCGCAGCGCCGGGGCGGGCACGGTCGGCGGCAGGGTGCGCAGGTGCCGCACCTCCTCGCGTACGACGCGGCGTAGGCGCGCTGCGCCCGGTGTGAAGCGGCCTTCACGAAGTGCCGCGAGCCGTCGGCGCAGGTGAGCACGGTCGCCATCCCGGGGGTGAAGCCCGCCTCGACGGACTCCGCGCCCAGCACCGGGGCGCCGCAGCGGACCTCGACCTCGGCACGCAGCCACGGTGGGGGTGGGCCCACTCGAGGCGCCGTGCGCTGTCCAGCGGCGGGACCGGGTACGGGGGGAGGGGGAGCACCTGCCCATCCTGCCGGACCACCTCGCGCCGGCAGCGGCGACGCGCAGCGGGGGTTCGGCTCTGGCCGGTCGGCGTGGGAGAATGGCGCGATCCCGTCCGTGCCTGTGAGAAAGCAGCAGATGAGCCCGAACCCCGCGCCGATGCCCGGCTCGACCCCGTCGTCGATCATCCGCAACTTCTGCATCATCGCCCACATCGACCACGGCAAGTCGACGCTGGCCGACCGCATGCTGCAGCTCACCGGCGTCGTGGGGGAGCGCGAGGCCCGCGCCCAGTACCTCGACCGCATGGACATCGAGCGCGAGCGCGGCATCACGATCAAGTCGCAGGCCGTGCGGATGCCGTGGACGGTCAAGGACGGCAACGAGCAGGAGGCCGAGCCCGGCACCTACGTGCTCAACATGATCGACACCCCCGGGCACGTCGACTTCACCTACGAGGTCTCCCGGTCCCTCGAGGCGTGCGAGGCAGCGATCCTGCTGGTCGACGCCGCTCAGGGCATCGAGGCCCAGACGCTGGCCAATCTCTACCTGGCGATGAACGCCGACCTGCACATCATCCCGGTGCTCAACAAGATCGACCTGCCGAGCGCCAACCCGGAGAAGTACGCCGCCGAGCTCGCCGGCCTGGTCGGCTGCGAGCCCGAGGAGGTGCTGCGCGTCTCCGCCAAGAGCGGCGTGGGCGTGGAGGAGCTGCTCAACGAGATCGTCAAGCAGACTCCCGCTCCGGTCGGCGACGCCGACGCTTCCGCCCGGGCCCTGATCTTCGACTCCGTGTACGACACCTACCGCGGCGTCATCACGTACGTCCGGGTCGTCGACGGCGAGCTCACCCACCGCGACCGCATCAAGATGATGTCGACCGGTGCGACCCACGAGCTCCTCGAGCTCGGGTGATCAGCCCCGAGCAGGTGAAGGCGAACAAGATCGGCGTCGGTGAGGTGGGCTACCTCATCACCGGTGTGAAGGACGTCCGCCAGTCGCGCGTCGGTGACACGATCACGACCCAGCACAGCGGTGCGACCGAGTCGTTGGGCGGCTACAAGCACCCCAACCCGATGGTCTACGCCGGGCTGTACCCGATCGACGGCGACCAGTTCGGCGACCTGCGCGAGGCGCTCGAGAAGCTCCAGCTCAACGACGCGGCCCTGACCTACGAGCCGGAGACCTCCGGCGCGCTGGGCTTCGGCTTCCGCTGCGGCTTCCTCGGCCTGCTCCACATGGAGATCACCCGCGACCGCCTCGAGCGCGAGTTCAACCTCGACCTCATCTCGACGGCCCCCAACGTGGTCTACGAGGTCATCATGGAGGACGGCTCCCAGCTCGAGGTGACCAACCCGAGCGAGTTCCCCGAGGGCAAGATCCACGAGATCCTCGAGCCGGTCGTGCGCGCGACGATCCTGTCGCCGTCCGACTACATCGGCACAATCATGGAGCTGTGCCAGCAGAAGCGAGGCACGCTGCTCGGCATGGACTACCTCTCCGAGGACCGCGTGGAGATGCGCTACACCCTGCCGATGGGTGAGATCGTCTTCGACTTCTTCGACCAGCTGAAGTCGCGCACCAAGGGCTACGCCTCGCTCGACTACGAGCGCAAGGGCGACCAGGCCGCCGACCTGGTCAAGGTCGACATCCTGCTCCAGGGCGAGCCGGTCGACGCGTTCAGTGCGATCGTGCACCGCGACTCGGCCTACTCCTACGGCGTGATGATGGTGGCCAAGCTCAAGGAGCTCATCCCGCGCCAGCAGTTCGAGGTGCCGATCCAGGCCGCCATCGGTGCCCGGGTGATTGCCCGCGAGAACATCCGCGCCATCCGCAAGGACGTGCTCGCCAAGTGCTACGGCGGTGACATCAGCCGCAAGCGCAAGCTGCTCGAGAAGCAGAAGGAGGGCAAGAAGCGCATGAAAATGGTCGGTCGCGTGGAGGTGCCCCAGGAGGCCTTCGTCGCGGCGCTCGCCACCAGCGGCGGCGGCGAGACCAAGAAGTAGCGCCCACCTCGTACGCCCTCCCGGCGTCGTCGGAACCCCTCGGTCGTCCGAGGGGTTTCGCGCATTTCGGGGATTCTCGAGCCCGGTGGGCCGGTTGTGGCACCTATTTCGCACTCGAGGCGTGGAATGGCTACCGGTGAGTTGCAGAGTGATCTAGGTTACGTCCCACAAAGGTCAGCAAGTCCTTCACGGACGTCGGAGGGCGTCCGCACATGGCACCGATGCAGGGGAGACGCATGCCCATCACGTATGACACCAGTTTCGTGGACACGATGCTGCCGAACACGGCAGTCCAGTTCTGGGACCGGGTCGCCAAGTCAGCCGACCGGGAGGCGTTCCGCTACCCGACCAAGGCGGAGACCTGGGAGTCAGTCACCTGGGCGCAGGCTGGTGAGCTGGTCAGCAAGCTGTCCGGCGGCCTCCTCGCGCTGGGGCTGCAGCCCGAGATGCGGGTCGGCATCACCTCCGGCACCCGCTACGAGTGGCTCCTGGCCGACCTCGCGATCGGGTGCGCCGCCGGCGCCACCACCACGGTCTACCCGACGACCAACGAGGAGGACACCGCGTACATCCTCGCGGACTCCGAGTGCCGGGTCGTCTTCGCCGAGGACGACGAGCAGATCGCCAAGCTGCGCAACCGCAAGTCCGAGCTGCCCTACGTCGCGAAGGTCGTGACCTTCGACGGAACCGCCGACGGCGACTGGGTGATCAGCCTCGAGGAGCTCGCCGCCCTCGGCGAGGCCCACCTGGCGGCCAACCCGGGCCTGCTGGAGCAGAAGGCGGCCGAGATCCGCCCCGACCAGCTCGCGACGCTCGTCTACACCTCGGGCACCACGGGCCGCCCCAAGGGCGTGCGCCTGCGCCACTCCTCGTGGGTCTACGAGGGCACCGCCATCGCCTCGATGAACATCCTCAGCGAGGACGACCTGCAGTTCCTGTGGCTGCCGATGGCCCACGTCTTCGGCAAGGTGCTGATGTCGACGCAGATGGCGTGCGGCTTCGCCACCGCGATCGACGGTCGCGTGGACAAGATCGTCGACAACCTGGCCGTCGTGCAGCCCACCTTCATGGGTGCCGCCCCCCGCATCTTCGAGAAGGCCTACGGCCGCATCGTCACGATGCAGGAGGCCGAGGGTGGCCTCAAGGAGAAGATCTTCAACAAGGCCTTCGAGGTCGGTCGCGAGTACGAGCGCCGCAAGGCCGCCGGCGAGAAGATCCCCGCCGGTCTCAACTTCCAGCACAACCTCTTCGACAAGCTCGTCTACTCGAAGATCCGCGCCCGCTTCGGCGGCCGCGTGCGCTTCTTCATCTCCGGCGCCGCCGCCCTCAACAGCGACATCGCCCAGTTCTTCAACGTCGCAGGCATCCAGATCCTCGAGGGCTACGGCCTCACCGAGGTCTCGGCCGGTGCCTTCGTCAACCACCCCGACCACAACAAGTTCGGCACCGTCGGCCTGCCCTTCCCGGGCACCCAGGTCAAGCTGGGCGACGGCGACGAGGTCCTGATCAAGGGCCCCGGCGTCATGGAGGGCTACCACAACCTCCCCGAGGAGACGAGCAAGGCGCTGGACGCCGACGGCTGGTTCCACACCGGCGACAAGGGCTCGCTCGACGAGGACGGCCTGCTCACCATCACCGGCCGCATCAAGGAGCTCTTCAAGACCTCCGGCGGCAAGTACGTCGCCCCGCCGGCGATCGAGGCCAAGTTCAAGGCGGTCTGCCCCTACGCCAGCCAGTTCATGGTCTTCGGTGAGGGCCGTCAGTACTGCGTCGCCCTCGTCACCCTCGACCCCGACGCGATCCAGCCGTGGGCCGAGGAGAACGGCCTCTCGGGCAAGTCGTACACCGAGATCGTCAACAGCCCCCAGGCGCAGGAGATGGTCGAGGGCTACGTCAAGGAGACCAACGCCCAGCTCAACCGCTGGGAGACCATCAAGAAGTGGCGCCTGCTCGACCACGACCTGACCATCGAGTCCGGCGAGCTGACCCCCTCGATGAAGGTCAAGCGCAACGTCGTCCAGGCGAACTACCAGGACCTGCTCGACTCGATGTACGACTGACAGGTTCGTCCGGACAGGACAGCCGAAGGGCGTCGACGCGACTGCGTCGGCGCCCTTCGTCGTCCGTGCAGCGGTTTTCCTCCCGACCGAGGCCCTGTGGTGGGATGGGGCCGTGCCTTCCGCCCTCCCCGACGGTGAACCGGCCCCCGAGGACGGGGCACTTCCACCGACCGCTCTGCACGGGGCCGATGAGCGCGAGCTCGGCTTCTACCTGCACGTGCCGTTCTGCCGGGTGCGGTGCGGCTACTGCGACTTCAACACCTACACCGCGCCCGAGCTGGGCGACGTCGCCGGGGCCTCGATCGCCTCGTACGCGGCCGCTGCCGCCACCGAGGTCCGACTGGCCCGGCGCGTGCTGGCCGAGGACACCCGCCGGGTCTCGACCGTCTTCTTCGGCGGCGGGACGCCCACGATGCTGCCGGCCGAGGACCTGGTCTCGATGCTGCGCGCGGTCTCCGACGAGTTCGGCCTGGTCGACGGCGCGGAGGTCACGACCGAGGCCAACCCCGACTCGGTCACCCCCGAAAGCCTGGCCGTGCTGCGCGAGGGCGGGTTCACCCGCCTCTCCTTCGGCATGCAGTCAGCCGTGCCGCACGTGCTGGAGACCCTCGACCGCACCCATGACCCGCTCCGGGTGCCGCGTGCCGTCGAGTGGGCCCGTGCCGCCGGCTTCGAGGAGGTCAGCCTCGACCTGATCTACGGGACTCCCGGCGAGAGCCTCGCCGACTGGCAGACCTCGCTCGAGGCGGCGCTGGCCTGTGCCCCCGACCACGTCTCCGCCTACTCCCTGATCGTCGAGCAGGGCACGGCGCTGGCACGCCGCGTACGCCGTGGCGAGCTGCCGATGCCGGACGAGGACGACCTGGCGGACAAGTACGACGTCGCCGACCGCGCGCTCCGGGCGGCCGGCCTGGAGTGGTACGAGGTCTCCAACTGGGCCAGGCGTCCGGAGAGCCGGTGCCAGCACAACCTGCTCTACTGGCGCGGGGCTGACTGGTGGGGCGTCGGGCCCGGGGCCCACTCCCACGTCGGAGGCGTGCGCTTCTGGAACGTGAAGCACCCGGCGGCCTACGGTCGGCGCCTGGCCGAGGGCCTCAGTCCGGCTCAGGGCCGCGAGGTGCTGACCGCCGCAGAGGCACACACCGAGCGCGTGCTGCTCGAGCTCCGGCTGCGCGAGGGCCTGCCGCTCGACGCGCTCGACGCGGACGAGCGTGCTGCCGTCCCCGGCCAGGTGGCTCAGGGCCTGCTCGTCGAGACCGGCGACCGCATCGTGCTGACCGACCGTGGTCGGCTGCTCGCCGACGGCGTCGTCCGCGACCTGCTGACCTGAGCGGGGCCTAAGCCGGCGTCACGTGACGAAGCGGAAGATCGCTGCGTAGCGGTGGTCCTCGCCGTTGTTGACCTTGACCGCAGCCAGGACGACGGCGACCAGCCACCACACCGCCAGCGGCAGGAAGAGCAGGAGTCCGACGCCGAGCGTGACCAGGGCGAGCACCAGGACGATGGCGCCGTAGATCAGCATCGAGATCTGGAAGTTCAGCGACTCGACCGCCTGACGACGGACGACCGGCGACTCCTTGCCCTTGAGCATGAGGACCGCGAGCGGCACCAGCCAGGCCAGCGAGCCGGAGGTGAAGATGCCTGCGATCAGCGCGCCCCAGTGGGAGGCGGAGGCGAGGAAGCGCTCCTGGGTCGGGTTCATCGGACCCGACAGGGCTGCCCCGAACTGGGGCGCCTGGGGCTGGCCGTAGGAGGGCTGGCCGTACTGCGGCTGCCCGTACTGGGGCTGCCCGTACTGGGGCTGCCCGTACGGCGGCTGGCCCTGCGGAGGCTGGCCGTACTGCGGCTGTCCCGGATGTCCCTGGGGCGGGTACGGGGGCTCGCCCTGCGGGCCACCGTGGGGAGGCTGGCCGTACGGAGGCTGACCGTACTGGGGCTGGCCCGGGGGCGTGGCAGGGGGCTGCGTGCCCGACGGCTGCGTCGGATCGGGCCCCTCGGTCGGCTGCTCGGGGTTGCTCATGACTCCTCCTGGAGCTCGGGGCCCGTCACTCGGCAGTGACGAAGTCGATCAACTCCTCCACCCTACCGAGCAGGGCGGGGTCGAGATCCTGGAAGCCACGCACGCCGCCGAGGATGTGCTTCCACGCCCTGGCGATGTCCGCCTGGTCGCGGTGCGGCCACCCCAGCTGCTGGCAGGTGCCCTTCTTCCAGTCGATGTGGCGGGGCACGGACGGCCACTTCTCGAAGCCCAGGCGCTCTGGCTTGACCGCCTGCCAGACGTCGATGAAGGGGTGGCCCACGATCAGCACGTGCTTGCCCACCTCGGAGCGCATGATCGCCTGCGCGATCCGGCTCTCCTTGGACCCGGGCACGAGGTGGTCGACCAGCACCCCGACGCGCCGACCGGGGCCGGGCCGGAACTCCTTGAGGTGGTCGGCCAGGTCGTCGACACCGCCGAGGAACTCGACGACGACGCCCTCGATGCGCAGGTCGTCACCCCAGACCTTCTCCACCAGCTCGGCGTCGTGGCGACCCTCGACGAAGATCCGGCTCTGCCGCGCCACGCGGGCCTTCGCGTCGTGCACGGCCACCGAGCCCGAGGCGGTACGGGTCGCCTTCTTCGGAGCAGCCACCTGCACCGGCGGCGTCAGAATGACCGGCTTGCCCTCGACCAGGTAGCCCGGTCCCATGGGGAAGGTCCGCCGCTTGTAGCGACGGTCCTCGAGGGTGACGGTGCGCAGGTCGCGGTCGATGCCGACCACCTCGCCGCACCACTCGGTCGTCACCTCCTCGACGACCATGCCCATCTGCACGGGTGTCTCGGTGGCGCGGCCGCGCACGGGGGCGCGCCAGTCGCCGGAGAGGACGTCGGAGCCGTAACGATCGGTGGGGGAAGGCACGGGTCCAACGCTAGGCGCGAGCGCCGACAGCCGTCGGCAGCGTCGGCGGCGTGCCGCCGATCCGCCGTTGATCCGCCGTTGATCCGCCGGCGGCGCCTCAGATCAGCGGCAGGCGCTTCTGGCTCCGGGGGAGGTGCTCGTAGCCCCGGGCCACGGCGTGGACGAGTCCCTCGGGCAGGTAGGGCCACTGGGCTGCGGCGAGGGCGTCGGACTGGCGTACGCCACGAGCCGCGAGGTCGCGGATCGTCTCGGCGACGATGCCCACCGCCGCGCGCTGGTCCTGCACGAACTCCCGGTCGACCGGCGCCCCGTGCCCGGGCACCACGACGGCGGAGGGACGCAGCATCCCCAGCACCGTGTCGAGGGCCAGCGGCCACTCCAGCGGCCAGGAGTCCTCCCCGTAGCACGGGGCGCCGGACTGCTCCACCAGGTCGCCGGCGACGAGCACGTCGGCGTCGGCCACGTTGACGACGACGTCGCCCCCGGTGTGGCCGCGCCCGGGGTGGACCAGCTCGACCAGGCGTCCGCCCAGGTCGAGGACCCGCACCGAGGCGAAGGTGTGGTCCGGTGCGTGCAGCTCGGTCGCGGCGACCTCCTCGTGGTACCCCTCGCTCTCGGGGTGGCCGGCCACCGCCCGGGTCGTCCGCGCCTCGGCCGCGAACGCGGTGAACTCCGCCAGGGCGGTCTCGTGGGCGTGCACCGGCACAGGTCCGAGCGCGGCCAGCACCGCGCCGTTGCCGAAGGTGTGGTCGAAGTGCCAGTGGGTGTTGACGACGCCCAGGAGGGGGCCGGCACCCAGGCCTCGTACGCCGGCGGCCACGTCCTCACCCGCGCTGCGCGAGCCGTGCGTGTCGACGAGCAGGAGGCCGTCGTCACCCCCGATGGCGGTGACGTTGGCGTCGAGCCACGGGCGGCGCGAGACCCACACGCGGTCGGCGACCTCGACGAAGGGGGAGTCCATGCGCGGAGCCTAGCCGCGCGCGCTCGGCATCGGTGGGGACCGGCGGGTAGGCTTGGCACTCGTCCGACGTGAGTGCCAGACCGCCTCGTCGGACGTGAGGACCCACCGCGTCGACGAGGAACAGGAGCAGCCGGCATGTCCCAGGAACGCAAGCTCGCCGTCCTGCGAGCCATCGTCGAGGACTACGTGGCCACCGAGGAGCCCGTCGGCTCCAAGGCCCTGGTCGAGCGGCACGGGCTCGGGGTCTCGCCGGCGACCGTGCGCAACGACATGGCGGCGCTGGAGGACGAGGGCTACATCCACCAGCCCCACACCAGCGCCGGACGCGTGCCCACGGACAAGGGCTACCGCCTCTTCGTCGACCGGCTCGCCACCCTCAAGCCGATGAGCGCCGCCGAGAAGCGGGCCATCGCCACCTTCCTCGACGGCGCGGTCGACCTCGACGACGTCGTCCAGCGCTCGGTGCGCACCCTGTCGCAGCTGACCCAGCAGGTCGCCGTCGTGCAGTACCCGACGCTGTCGCGGAGCACCGTGCGCCACGTCGAGTTCGTGGCGCTGTCGACGACCCGGCTGCTGGTCGTGCTGATCCTCTCCAACGGCCGGGTGGAGCAGCGCATCGTCGAGACCGGCGAGAGCCTGCTCGACGACGACCGCCTCGCGGAGCTGCGTACCCGGGTCAACCGCGTCGCCGCCGGGCAGCGCATCGCCGACGCCTGCACCGCGCTGGGCGAGCTGCCCGGGCAGGTGCCGGCCGCCGACGGCGCCCTCATCACCGCCGTCACCGAGGTGCTGGTCGAGGCGATGTCCGACCACCGTCGCGGGGAGCGGGTCGCCGTCTCGGGTGCCGCGCACCTGGCCCGCCACGGCGACCAGTTCGAGACCTCCGTGCGCCCGCTGCTCGAGGCGATGGAGGAGCACGTCGTCCTGCTCAAGCTGCTCGGCGAGGCCAGCGCCGACGGAGAGCTGACCGTGCGGATCGGCACCGAGGGACCCTTCAGCCAGTTCGCCGCGACGAGCGTGGTCTCGTCCGGCTACGGCCCCGGCAACGACGCCCTGGCCACCCTCGGCGTCGTCGGCCCCACCCGGATGGACTACCCGAGCACCATGGCGAGCGTGCGGGCCGTGGCCCGCTACGTCTCGCGCATCCTCGACGAGGCCTGACGCCCGTCCAACGACCCACCCATCGATCAACCAGTACGAGGAACGACGTTGAGCCAGGACCTGTACGAACTTCTCGGTGTCTCCCGCGACGCTGACGCGGACCAGATCAAGAAGGCGTATCGCAAGCTCGCCCGCCAGCTGCACCCGGACGTCAACCCCGACCCCGAGGCCCAGGAGAAGTTCAAGCACGTCTCCTCGGCGTACGAGGTCCTGTCCGACCCGCAGAAGCGCGCGCACTACGACCGTGGCGGCGACCCGTTCAGCCAGGGTGGGGGCTTCGGCCAGGGGGCCGGCTTCTCGTTCACCGACATCATGGACGCCTTCTTCGGCGGAGCGGCGCCCGGTGGTGCCGGTGGTGGGCGTGGCCCGCGTCCGCGCACCCGCCGCGGACAGGACGCGCTCATCGCGCTCGAGATCGAGCTGGCCGAGGCCGCCTTCGGCGTCACCCGTGAGATCAAGGTCGACACCGCCGTCACCTGCAGCCTGTGCCACGGCGCCGGCACCGCCGAGGGCACCGAGCCCGTCACCTGCGGCACCTGCCACGGTGCCGGCGAGGTCGCGCAGGTCCAGCGCTCCTTCCTCGGCGAGATCCGTACGCTGCGTCCCTGCGCCGCCTGCCGCGGCTACGGATCGATCATCCCGGACCCCTGCCGTGAGTGCTCCGGCGACGGCCGGGTCCGCTCGCGCCGCACCCTGAACGTCAAGATCCCCGGCGGCGTCGACGACGGCACCCGGGTCCAGCTCACCGAGCAGGGCGAGGTCGGCCCCGGTGGTGGCCCCGCCGGTGACCTCTACGTCGAGATCCGGGTCGCACAGCACCCCACCTTCGTCCGCAACGGCAACGACCTGCACTGCACGGTCTCCGTGCCGATGACCGCGGCCGCCCTCGGCACGACGCTCACCCTGCCCCTGCTCGAGGCCGACATCGACGGCTCCGACGACGGCGAGGAGAAGGCCGAGCGCGAGACCACCTACGACCTGGAGGTCCGTCCCGGGACCCAGTCGGGCACCGAGCAGGTGCTCCGCGGCAAGGGCGTCCCGGGCCTGCGTGGTGGCCGCGGCGACCTGATCGCCACCGTCGTCGTGGAGACGCCCACGAAGCTCGACGCGCGCCAGGAGGAGCTGCTCCGCGAGCTCGCCACCCTGCGCGGCGAGGAGGCGCCGAGGGCACCATGCGCTCCAGCCAGAAGTCGGTCTTCGGGCGTCTCCGCGACGCCTTCGGCAACCACTGAGCAGGCCATGACGCTCCCCGTGCACGTGGTCGACGACCTGGCAGGCGTGACGGTCGGCGCCACCGTCGCGGTCACCGGTGACGAGGCGCACCACGCCGTGGCGGTGCGGCGCCTCGCGGTCGGGGAGCGTGTCGTGCTGACCGACGGCTCCGGCCGGTCCGTCACCGGGCCTGTCTCCAGCACCGCCAAGCGTGCCTTCGACCTCGTCGTCGAGGAGCTCGACGACGCTCCTCGCCCCGAGCCGCGGGTCACCGTGGTCCAGGCGCTGCCCAAGGGCGACCGCGGGGAGCTCGCGGTCGAGGTGCTCACCGAGGTGGGCGTCGACGTGGTGGTCCCGTGGGCAGCCTCCCGCTCCGTCGCCGTGTGGCGTGGTGAGCGGGCCGCGAAGTCCCACGCCAAGTGGTCCTCCACCGCGCGCGAGGCGGCCAAGCAGGCGCGACGGGTCTGGCACCCGGAGGTGACTGCGCTGTCGAGCACGAGCGACGTCGTGGCCCGGATCGAGGCGGCCGACGTCGCGCTGGTGCTGCACGAGGACGCGATGTCGGCGTTGTCGGCCGTCGAGCTGCCGGAGCGGGGCGAGGTCCTCGTCGTCGTGGGTCCCGAGGGAGGCGTGGCCCCTGAGGAGCTGGAGGCCTTCGCCGCGGCGGGGGCCGTGACCGTACGCCTGGGGCGCGAGGTGCTGCGTACCTCCACCGCGGGCGTGGTCGCCGTCGGCGCCCTGCTCTCGCGGACCCGGCGCTGGAGCACCTGACCGCTGGGTGCCCGCCGGACGGGACGAGGCCCCGCCGACCGGCTGGTCGGCGGGGCCTCGTACGTCAGGGCCACGCAGTCAGCGTGGCGTCAGGGCGGCGGCAGGGCGGGGTCGGTCAGTTGACCACGAAGTCCTTGGAGTCCTCGGTCGGTCCACGGCCCTCACCCTCGGAGGGGTCGGAGGTCCGGGCGACGAACGTGTACTCGCCGGGCTCGAGCTGGGAGATGTTGATGGTGATGTCCCACGGGTAGAGGCGGTCCATCCAGCCGTCGGCGGTGGCGAAGCCCTCGAGGACGACGGTGTCGCCCTGACGGATCTCCCACGGCACGTTGGCCTCGTAGGAGCTCGCGACGCCCTCGACGACCAGCTCGTCGCCGGTGACGGCAGAGCCCTGCGCCGGGACGGTCACGTTGAGCATCGACATCGTGTTGATCCACTTGGCCCGCTTGACCGGCTCGGTCACGTCCACGCCGAAGAGGGTGGTCGGGAGCGGGTCGGACTCGGTGCCGTCGGTGGACTCCGGCTGCGGGCGGACGAACTTCACCGGGGCGTTGCTCTGCTCGACGCCCTGGAGGGTCATCACCATCTGCTGGATCGCCAGCCTGGCCTCGGCCTCGGGCATGCCGTCGGGGCGCTCGGTGAACGCGTCACCCTTGAGGGTGACCGTGATCAGGTTGCCGGTCACGGCGGCGCGCTTCACGGCGCCGCCGGGCCACAGGGTCCGGTAGTCGGGGTCGAGCGGCTCGCCGCCGTCGACCAGCCGGGCTGCCTCGGTGAGGGCCTGGCCCTCGACCTGCTGGAACTCGCGGAACAGGCGGACCTGGCCCCCGGCGTCGCCGGCGTAGTACAGCGGGACCGCCACGGTGATCGGCGCGGGCGCCTCGGACGAGTCGTCGGAGGGGGACGGGGTGGCGTCGGGGGTGGACTCGGTGGTCTCCCCGGAGGTGGTGGACTGCTCGGTGCCACAACCGGCCAGGGTCAGTGTCGCGACGGCCAGGGCAGCGGCGATCGCGCGCCGGCGGTGGCGCAGGCTGGACAAGGTGCTCATGTACCCAACGGTAATCACCACCCCCTGATTGCGTGGGCGTTCGGGTCAGGCCAGCCCTGTGATCCACGCATCATCGCCCGTCCTAGGGTGGGGCCATGAGCACTCCCGACGCCGACTGCCTCTTCTGCAAGATCGTGGCGGGCGAGATCCCGGCCACCGTCGTCCACGAGTCGCCGTCGACCGTGGCCTTCCGTGACGTCTCGCCCCAGGCGCCCACCCACGTGCTGGTCGTGCCGCGGTCGCACCACGCCGACGCGGCCGCGCTGGCGGCAGCCGAGCCGGCCACCGTGGCCGACCTGGTCAGCGCTGCTGCCGAGGTGGCCCGCGCCGACGGGGTCGGCGACGACTACCGGCTGGTGTTCAACACCGGCGCGGGCGCCGGCCAGACGGTCTTCCACACCCACCTCCACGTGCTGGGTGGGCGCCCCTTCACCTGGCCGCCCGGCTGAGCCGAGCCCCGGTCACGGCGTCGCCCCGATTCTCGGTGGGCGGCGTGACGCCGCTCCCGTAGCATGGGGAAGATCCCGCTGCCGACGCTGAAAGCATCCATGTCTGAGTCACCCCTCCTCACCAAGCACACGGTGGTCGTCCCGCCCAGCGTCAACATGGTCAGCGTGCTCGGCCCCGGTGACGAGTTCCTGTCGCTGATCGAGGATGCCTTCGAGGCCGAGATCCACGTCCGCGGCAACCGGATCACCTTCCACGGTGAGCCGCAGGAGGTCGCGCTCGCGGAGAAGCTGCTGGACGAGGTCGTCACCATCATCCGCACCGGCCAGGGGATCACCCGCGAGACCGTCGAGCGGATCATCGGCATGCTGCGCACCGCCGCCCCCGAGAGCCCCTCGGAGGTGCTGAGCCACAACATCCTGTCCAACCGGGGCCGCACGATCCGTCCGAAGACGCTCAACCAGAAGCGCTACGTCGACTCGATCGACCAGCACACGATCACCTTCGGGATCGGCCCGGCCGGCACGGGCAAGACCTACCTGGCGATGGCCAAGGCGGTCCAGGCCCTGCAGAACAAGCAGGTGAGCCGGATCATCCTGACCCGTCCCGCGGTGGAGGCGGGCGAGCGCCTGGGCTTCCTGCCCGGCACGCTCAGCGAGAAGATCGACCCCTACCTGCGCCCCCTGTACGACGCGCTGCACGACATGATCGACCCCGAGACGATCCCGAAGCTGCTCGCCGCCGGGACCATCGAGGTGGCACCACTGGCGTACATGCGCGGACGCACCCTCAACGACGCGTTCATCATCCTCGACGAGGCGCAGAACACCTCGCCCGAGCAGATGAAGATGTTCCTCACCCGACTGGGCTTCGGCTCCAAGATCGTGGTCACCGGTGACGTCACCCAGGTCGACCTCCCGGGCGGCGTGAAGTCGGGCCTCAAGGTCGTCGAGCTGATCCTCACCGGCGTCGAGGACGTCGTCTTCAACCGCCTGACCAGCGGTGACGTCGTGCGCCACCGCCTGGTCGGCAAGATCGTCGCCGCGTACGACGAGTTCGACGCCCGGAGCGAGATCGCGGCCAGCCGTCGCGAGGGCTCGTCCGCCCCCAGCAGGAGCAGCAAGAAGGAGAGCCGTCCGTGAGCATCGAGGTCCTCGACGAGTCCGGGTACGACCTGGACGTGCAGCACCTCTCGGCCCTGAGCCGTTTCGTGATGGACGCCATGCGCGTCCACCCGCAGGCCGAGCTCTGCATCAAGGCCGTCGACGAGGAGACCATCGCCGAGCTCAACGAACACTGGATGGAGAAAGAGGGCCCCACCGACGTGCTGGCCTTCCCGATGGACGAGCTGCGGCCCGGCCTGGTCAACGAGGAGCCCGAGGAGGGCGTGCTCGGCGACCTGGTGCTCTGCCCCGTGGTCGCCGAGCGCCAGGGCGAGACGGCCGGCCACGGCACCCTCGCCGAGATCGAGCTCCTCACCGTCCACGGCATCCTGCACCTCTTGGGCTACGACCACGCCGAGCCCGAGGAGCACAAGGAGATGTTCGGCCTCCAGGACCAGCTGCTCGCGCAGTGGCGCGCCCGGCCGTCCGAGTGACACCCTGCGAGAGCTGAGGAGCGCCACGTGAGCGGGGTCTCCCTGCTGGTCACGGTGGTCGTGCTCGTGCTGCTCGCGAGCCTGCTCTCGGCGGCCGACAGCGCCCTCGGCCAGTTCTCCCGGGCCCGGGCGGCCGACCTGGCCGACGAGCGACGGGCCGGAGCCAGGGCGCTCGGCACGATCCTCGACGAGCCGGCCCGCTACCTCAGCACGATCCTGCTCCTGCGCATCGCCTGCGAGGTCGCCGCGGTGGTCGGTCGCCCTGTGGGTCCACGACCTCGTCCACGGTCGGTGGTGGACCGCCGCGCTGACCAGCGCCGGTGCCATGACGGTCGTCTCCTTCGTCCTGGTGGGTGTCGCCCCGCGCACCCTGGGGCGCCAGCACGACGCGACCGTGGCGCTCGCCGCGGCGGGGCCGGTCGTGGCGGTGACCAGGGTCCTCGGACCGCTGCCGCAGTTCCTGATCCTGCTGGGCAACGCGATCACGCCCGGCCGCGGCTTCCGTCGCGGCCCCTTCGCCTCCGAGACCGAGCTGCGGGAGCTGGTCGACCTGGCCGAGGCCTCCCACGTGATCGAGAGGAGGGGGAGCGGAGGATGATCCACTCCGTCTTCGAGCTCGGCGACACGATCTGCCGCGAGGTGATGGTGCCGCGGCCCGACATGGTCTGGATCGAGCGGCACAAGAACCTGCGCCAGGCCACCAGCCTCTTCCTGCGCTCGGGCTACTCCCGCATCCCGGTGGTCGGCGAGAACCTCGACGACGTGGTGGGCGTGGCCTACTTCAAGGACGTCGTACGCCGTGACTTCGACGACCCGGAGATTCGAGACCACGATGCGGGTCGACGAGGTCATGCGGGACGCCCACTTCGTGCCCGACACCGTGCCCGCCGACGCCCTGCTGGCCGAGATGCAGGCCCGCCGCGAGCACCTGGCGCTGGTCGTCGATGAGTACGGCGGCACGACCGGCCTGGTCACCATCGAGGACGTGCTCGAGGAGATCGTCGGGGAGATCACCGACGAGTACGACGTGGCGCGGCACGAGGCCGAGGTCGTCGAGGGCGGCACGCGGGTCTCGGCGCGCTACTCCGTCGACGACCTCGTGGAGCTCTTCGGCATCTCGGTGATCGACGACGAGGTCGACACCGTCGGTGGCCTGCTGGCCAAGCACCTCGGCCGGGTGCCGTTGCCCGGTGCCGTCGTGCAGGTCCACGGCCTGCGGTTCGAGGCAGAGGAGGGGACCGGTCGGCGCAACCGCATCGGCACGGTCCTGGTGAGTCCGGTCGAGGTGGCCGGCGACGACGACAAGGCGTCGGACGACGTCGAGGAGGACGAGGAATGACCGAGCAGCAGCTCTCCGCCGAGGACGCCAAGCTGGTGACGCTGGCGCGCGCCACCCGAGCCCGGGTGGGGGCAGCCGAGGGGGCAGCCGTCCGCGACCGCGACGGACGGACGTACGCCGCGGCCTCGGTCGACCTTCCCTCGCTGCAGCTGGGCGCGGTGCAGGTCTGCGTGGCGATGGCGATCGCGTCCGGCTCGACGGGCCTGGAGGCGGTCGTACGCCTCTCCGACGGCGCCGGGCTGACCGACGCGGAGGCCGCCGTGGTGCGCGACTTCGCCGGGGCCGGGGTGCAGGTGCACCTGGGCGACCCTCGCGGCACCCTCACCTGGTCGGGGACCAACTAACCTGAGCACGTGAGTACCCGAGCCCAGCAGTTCAGCGCCGAGGTCCTGCGGCGCACCCAGCTCAGCGACCACTTCGTGCGCCTCGTCCTCGGCGGACCTGGCCTGGCGGAGTTCCGCAGCACCGGGATCGCCGACGAGTGGGTGGGGCTCGTGGTGCCCGGCCAGTTCCAGTCGCGCTACTACACCGTCCGGTCGTGGGAC
Source organism: Nocardioides daphniae (assembly GCF_004777465.1). Lineage (NCBI taxonomy): Bacteria > Bacillati > Actinomycetota > Actinomycetes > Propionibacteriales > Nocardioidaceae > Nocardioides > Nocardioides daphniae. The sequence continues at coordinate 2,365,641 of NZ_CP038462.1, read as the reverse complement.
GGCGCGGAGCTGGTGCTCGACGTCGTGGTCCACGAGACCGGCCTGGTGACGGAGTGGGCGGCCGGTGACTGCGTCGGCGACGTCGTCACGGTCACCGAGCCCAAGGGCTCCTTCGCGATGCCCGACGACGCGGCGTGGCTGCTGCTGGTCGGCGACCTCACCGCCCTGCCGGCGATGGCGAGGATCCGCGAGGCGGTCGACGTGCCCACCCGGATCTGGGCCGAGGTGCCCTCCGACGTCGCGTCCTACCTGCCGCCCGAGTCGGACGTGACCTGGCTCGACGTGCCGCACCACGAGACCTCCGCCCTCGCAGCCGCCGTCGAGGCGATCGACTGGCCGGAGGGCGAGGGCTACTTCTGGATGGCGGGGGAGTCGGCGCAGATGCGGGCCATCCGCAAGCACCTGATGCGTGAGCGCCGTTTGCCCACCTCGGCCTACGACGTGATGGGCTACTGGCGCAGCACCGCCGCGCGGCAGCCGCGCGCCGTCGACCCCGCACCGATCCACCGGGCGGGCAAGGCGGCCGGCAAGAGCGACCAGCAGATCTGGGCCGACTACGACGCGGCGACCGAGGCAAGGGAACAGGCATGAACGACGACCACGAGACCACCCCCGCCCACCGGAGCGGATTCGTCTCCTTCGTGGGCCGACCCAACGCCGGCAAGTCGACCCTCACCAACGCGCTGGTGGGCTCGAAGGTCGTGATCACCTCCAACAAGCCGCAGACCACACGTACGGTCGTGCGCGGCATCGTCCACCGTGACGACGCCCAGCTCATCCTCGTCGACACCCCCCTGCACCGCCCGCGCACCCTGCTCGGCGAGCGCCTCAACGACCTGGTGATGACCACCTGGGCCGAGGTCGACGTCGTCGCCGTCTGCTTCCCGGCCAACGAGAAGATCGGCCCCGGAGACACCTTCATCGTCAACGAGCTGGCCAAGGTCAAGCGCACCACGAAGATCGCGGTCGCCACCAAGACCGACCTGGCCACCCCCGAGCAGATCGCCGAGCACCTGCTGGCGATCACCGAGCTCGGCCGGGCCACCAACACCGAGTGGGCGCAGGTCATCCCGGTGTCGTCGGTCTCCGGCGACCAGATCGACCTGCTCGCCGACCTGCTGGTCGAGCAGCTGCCCGAGGGCCCGCCGCTCTACCCGGACGGCGACCTCACCGACGCCCCGGAGGAGATCCTGGTCGCCGAGCTGATCCGTGAGGCCGCGCTCGAGGGCGTGCGCGACGAGCTGCCCCACTCCATCGCCGTCACCGTCGAGGAGATGGGGCTGCGCGAGGGCCGCGACGAGTCCAAGCCGCTCCTCGACATCTACGCCAGCCTCTACGTCGAGCGTGACTCACAGAAGGGGATCATGATCGGCCACAAGGGCGCCCGGCTGCGCGAGGTCGGCAAGGCGGCTCGGCAGCAGATCGAGGCGCTGCTCGGCACGCCGGTCTACCTCGACCTGCACATCAAGATCGCCAAGGACTGGCAGCGCGACCCGCGTCAGCTGCGCAAGCTGGGCTTCTGAGCCGATGACGGGCGCGGGTCAGGGCACCCAGCAGATCCCGTAGCGCTGGCCGGCCCGCCACTGCGCCCGGGTGGGGCCCTCCTGCGACCAGCGCACGTCGAGCGGGTTGCTCGCGGCGTCGGTGGCGGCGTCGCTGCAGGGGTCGTCCATGGCGGCGGCGATCGCGTCCTTGCCGGGGTAGCCGTCACCGGCGATGTCGACGGTGGAGACCGCACGCCACGCGTGCGGCGCCGAGCACGTCACGCGGGTGAACGACTTCGTCCCGGGCTCGCCCGTCGCGCAGAGGGAGAACTTCTCCCGCAACCCGTCGTCGCCGAAGGCCCCGGCCATCTTCCGGGGCAGCACCATGAACGTACGCCCCGGGCCGGCGGCCACGACGTCGCACCGGAACCAGTCCGCACCGGCGTCGGCCTGCTCGAGCGTGGGGGTGAACCAGATCGCGCGCACCAGGCTGCGGCGCAGCTGCTCGGGGGTGGCCCCGAGGAAGCCGGCGAGCCGCTCCGGGCAGGCTCGGGCGACCTGGCGCTGCACGCGCACGGAGTCGACCGGGCGTGGACGCCCGGCACGGTTGCGCTCGACCTTGCCGACGTGGAACGTGATGGCGGTGGGCTTGCGGCCGCAGCGCACCCGCTTCGTGGGGGCGGTGGGGGCCAACGCCTCGTCGAAGCTCAGCCGGTAGCAGTCGCCCACCTGGGGGCGCCGCGGCGGCTTGGGTGGCTCGGCCGTCTCGCTGGCGGTGGAGGCCGAGGGCGACGGGGCCGACGAGTCGTCGTCACCGCCGCTGCACCCGGTCAGCACCAGCAGGAGCACGGTGGCCAGGGCGGCGAGGCTCCTCATCGTGACTCCAGCGTCATGGCGGCGACGGTGGCGCCGAGCTCGGTGGCGGCCGCCCGCGCGTCGTCGTCGACGTCGCCGAGCAGCTCCAGCGGGGGCAGCACCCGGCGCCACGGCAGTGCCTGGGCGATCGACTCCACCGAGCGGGTCGCGCCGACCGTGTCGTAGCGGCCGTGCACCCACAGTGCGTACGGGAGCTTGGCGCCGGTGGCTGCGGCGCCGTCGCCCTGGCCTTCACTGCCCTGGCCGTCACTTCCCAGTGCCCCGCCGAGGTGCAGGAACGTCGAGTCGAAGAAGTGCTTGAGCGCCCCGCTCATGTAGCCGAAGTTGGCCGGGGTGCCGAGCAGCAGCCCGTTTGCCCCGCGTACGTCGTCGGCGGTGGCCTCGAGCGCCTCACGGACAACGACCTCGAGCGGCCCCAGCTCCGCGAGCTCGGGAAGGCGGGTGCCGGTGAGCGCGGCGTCGGTGAGCGCACGCGAGCTCGCCGTCGGCGAGTGGTGCACCACCAGCAGTCGGGGCGGGTTGGACTCCATGGGGCGAGCCTACGAGAGCCCCGGATCGCCATCCGCGCCCACTCGGAGTTAGCATGGCCGGGTCATGATGCGATTCGCCCTTCTTCTTCGCTGCCGCAACGAGGCCTGAAACCCCCGGCCCCCTCGTTGCGGAGTGCATGCTGCGCGCCGGTCGCCCGTTCGACCACAAGACGAGGAAGACCATGACCAACCTGAGCAACGCCGCCAACCAGCAGAAGCCGAGCCCCATGCCGTTCGGCCGCTACCGGGCGTTCGAGCCGGTGACCGTGCCCGACCGCACCTGGCCGTCGCAGAAGATCACCAAGGCGCCGCGCTGGCTCTCCACCGACCTGCGTGACGGCAACCAGGCGCTGATCGACCCGATGACGCCGGCCCGCAAGCTGAAGATGTTCGACCTGCTGGTCTCCATGGGCTACAAGGAGATCGAGGTCGGCTTCCCCAGCGCCAGCCAGACCGACTTCGACTTCGTGCGCCAGTTGATCGAGGGCGACCGGATCCCCGACGACGTCCAGATCTCGGTGCTGACGCAGGCTCGCGAGGACCTGATCGAGCGCACCGCCGAGTCGCTGGCCGGTGCCCCGCGCGCCACCATCCACCTGTACAACGCCACCGCGCCGCTCTTCCAGCGCGTCGTCTTCGGCGTCACCCCGACCGAGTGCACCCAGATCGCGGTGCGCGGCACCGAGCTGGTGATGAAGTACGCCGAGCAGCACCTGGGCGGCATCGTGGGCACCGAGGACTTCGGCTACCAGTACAGCCCGGAGATCTTCACCCAGTCCGACACCGACTTCGCGCTGAGCGTCTGCGAGGCGGTCAGCGACGTGTGGCAGCCCGAGGTGGGTCGCGAGATCATCCTCAACCTGCCGGCGACCGTCGAGATGTCGACGCCCAACACCTACGCCGACCAGATCGAGTACTTCAGCCGTGGCCTGACCCGCCGCGAGCACTCCGCGATCAGCCTGCACCCGCACAACGACCGTGGCACCGCGGTGGCGGCCACCGAGCTGGGCCTGATGGCCGGCGGCGACCGCGTCGAGGGATGCCTCTTCGGCCACGGCGAGCGCACCGGCAACGTCGACCTGGTGACCCTGGGCATGAACCTGTTCAGCCAGGGCATCGACCCGCAGGTCGACTTCTCCGACATCGACGAGGTCCGCCGCACGGTCGAGTACTGCACTGGCCTGCCGGTCCACCCGCGCCACCCGTACGCCGGTGACCTGGTCTACACGGCCTTCTCCGGCTCCCACCAGGACGCGATCAAGAAGGGTCTGGAGGACCTGGAGCGCCGTGCCGACGAGCAGGGCATCTCCGTGCGGGACATCGAGTGGGAGGCGCCCTACCTGCCGATCGACCCGAAGGACGTCGGCCGCAGCTACGAGGCCGTCATCCGGGTCAACAGCCAGTCGGGCAAGGGCGGCGTCGCCTACGTCCTGAAGGCCGAGCACAACCTGGACCTGCCGCGTCGCGCGCAGATCGAGTTCAGCCGCGTCATCCAGCAGCACACCGACACCGAGGGCGGCGAGATCACCCCCGAGCGGATCTGGCAGGTCTTCAGCGCGGAGTACCTGGATCGCACCGAGCCGCTGCGCCTGAACTCGGTGCACACCTCCTCGGCTGCGGGCGAGAAGGACCAGCTGACCGTCAACGTCTACGTCGACGGCGAGGCCCGCACCCTGACCGGCGAGGGCAACGGCCCGATCAACGCCTTCACCAACGCCCTGGGTGAGCTGGTCGCTGCCGAGCAGGCGGCGGGGAACCCCGCGTACGCCGACCGCGGTGACGTCCGCGTCCTGGACTACCACGAGCACGCGCTCTCGGCCGGCGGCGACGCCATCGCCGCCGCGTACGTCGAGTGCGCCGTGGGCGACAAGGTGCTGTGGGGCGTCGGGCTCGACGCCAACATCGTCACCGCCTCCCTGAAGGCCGTGGTGAGCGCGGTCAACCGGGCCTGACGCAGGCCGCGAGCGACCACGTACGAGGGCCGGGGACGGTGACGTCCTCGGCCCTCGTCGTACGTCAGCGGCGGGTGCTGCCGTCGGCCTCGCTCAGCGGCATGCCGACGGTGACGGTCGTGCCGCTGCGCTCGTTCGACTCCACCTCGATCCGGCCGCCGTGGGCATGGATGATCGTCTGGGCGGTGGAGAGGCCCAGCCCGGTGCCCTGGATCTCGTTGCGCTGGGCGGTGGTGCTGCGCCAGAACCGTTCGAACAGGCGGTGCTGCTCGTCCTCGGGGATCCCCATCCCGGTGTCGTGCACGAGCACCCGGGCCTCGGCGCCCTGGGTGTCCAGCAGGCAGCGCACCTGGCCGCCGTCCGGGGTGAACTTGACCGCGTTGCTCAGCAGGTTGGTCAGCGCCAGCGTGAGTGTCGGGACGTCGCCGACCACCCGCACCGGGGTGTCGGGGCTCTCGAAGGAGACGGCCAGCGAGCGACGGTCGACGAGGCTGCCGATCTCGGTCTCGGCGGCGCGCAGGACCTCGCGCAGGTCGACCGGGTCGCGGTCCCAGGTGGGCCCCTCAGCGGCCAGGCCGTTGAGCGCCAGCAGGTTGTCGACCAGGCTGACCAGGCGGTCGCCGTTGCGGGTGATCGCCTCCAGCGCCTTCGCCTGCGCCGGGGAGAGGTGGCCCAGCTCGCCGTCGGTGAGCATCTCGGAGTAGCCCACGATCGTGGTGACCGGCGTGCGCAGCTCGTGGCTGATGGTGGAGACGAACTGGTCCTTCGCGGTGTCGAGGCTCTTGAGGTGGCCGACGACCTGACGCTCCTTCTCGAGCGCGGTGATCAGGAGCTCGGCGGTGGCGTGGATGTCGGTGACGTCCGTGCCGACGCAGAGGTAGCCGATCAGGTTGCCGTAGTGGTCCGTCACCGGGCTCAGGGCCATCGAGACGCGTCGCAGCGGAACGCCGGCGCGCGGGGCGCTGCGCCACTCCCAGTCGCTCGGAGGTGCCTCGACCAAATGGTCGACGAGGGTGGCGAAGGTGGCCTCGCCACCGACGCCCACCGCCCACGCGGCGAACGCGTCCGGGTCGAGCACGTCGACGAACGAGGAGCCGATCACCTCGTCGGCACCGCGCCCGAGCATCTTCTCGGCGCCGGTGTTGAAGAGCGTGACCCGGCCGCGGGTGTCCAGGCCGATGATGGCGGTGTCGAGGGCGGCTCCGAGGAGGTTCTCCACCAGGCCCGACGACTGTCGCTCGACGGTGACGTCCAAGCCGGTCATGACCACGTGGGTGGCGTTGCCCTCCTCGTCGCGCACGACGCCGGACGTCCAGAGCACGCGGTGCTCCTTGCCGTGCACGTCGCGCTGGGGGGCCTCGACCGTCGCTGGCACGCCCGAGCCGTCGGGGTTCTCGAACATGGGGATCGCCAGGTCGCGGTGCTCCTCCGGGACGATCGTCTCCCAGATGGGGCGGCCCACCACGTCGTCGGGCGCGTGGCCCAGCACCGTGCGCACCGCCTCGTTGGCCCGGACCACGGTGCCGGCGGTGTCGGTCACCAGGATCATGCAGGCGGTCGTCGACAGCGTCATGTCACTGAGGTGGCGCGACGAGCGCAGCTTGCGCTGCAGCACGTCGCTCGTGTGCACGCCGATGGCGACGGGGATGCAGAGGGCGACCAGGCAGATCAGGTACGCCTGCGTCAGGCCGCCGATGGTGGCGGCGCTCAGGGCCTCGCCCTCAGCCTGGGTGAAGGGGCCGTGCCCCGCCCAGGTCAGCAGGCTGATGGCGACCGTGGCGCCCAGGATCTGCCACGCGACGGCACGGAGCCCGAAGCGGTAGGCGGCCCACATCAGAACCGGCAGCGGCAGCGCGACGAGGTTGAGCTCCTGCGTGGGGCCGAAGACGACCCCGATGGCGAGGACCAGCAGCCCCAGCTGGAGCAGCCGTTCCCGCGCGCGGTGGCGCAGCCGCGGGCGACGGCAGGGGAGGAGCGCGGGGAGGATGACCAGGGCCGAGGCCAGGTGCGCGGGGAAGAGCGTACGGAAGAGGAAGGCGCTGTCCGGGCCGTCGACCGACGAGCCCGGCCAGGGCCGCCCCGACCGCCGAGATGGTGGCCGCGCAGAGGGCTGCCACGCCGAGGTCGACCACGTCGTCCTGGGTCGTCAGCTGCACGTCGCCGTGGTGGCGCCGGCCGCGGAGCACCAGCGCCCCGGCGACGGCCTGCACCATGCTCAGCACGGTGAAGACGAGCGAGAAGTCGAGCGGAGCCTCGTGCACCACGTTGGTGAGGAGGGTGGCGCCGCCGACGGCGGGCACCAGGACGTACCACCACCGCCTCGACGTCATGGCCAGCAGCGCGATGCCCAGCCCCACGGGCGGCCACCAGGTGGGGACCAGGCTGCCGTGCGGGGCGGTGTGGAGCGCGCCCAGCCCGCTCGCGACGAGCAACGCCACGACGACGAGGGTCCAGGCAGGCGTGCCCGGGTGCAGGAAGCGAGGCGTCACGCCGGAAGTGTCTCAGCCGACGCGGGTTTGTGTGGGAGAGCGCGCCAAGATCCCCATTGTGGTGGACGCCGGCCGGCCTCCCGTGCCGAGATCTGGGGACGAGGCACAATGGAGGGGTGCCTCTCTACCGCGACGAGGCGGTCGTGCTGCGCACCCACAAGCTGGGCGAGGCGGACCGCATCATCACCCTGCTGACCCGTCACCACGGGTTGGTCCGAGCGGTGGCCAAGGGCGTACGACGCACCACCTCGCGGTGGGGTGCGCGGCTCGAGCCCTTCACCCACGTCGACCTCCAGCTGGCCGAGGGGCGGTCGCTCGACACCATCACCCAGGCCGAGACGCTGGAGCCGTTCCACGCCGCGATGGCCCTCGACTACGACCGCTACACCGCGGCGACCGTGATGCTGGAGACCGCCGAGAAGCTGGTCATGGAGGAGCGCGAGCCCGCGGTCCAGCAGTTCCTGCTGCTGGTGGGTGGCCTGCGCGCCATGGTCGCCGGCGTGCACGCACCCGGGCAGGTGCTCGACTCCTACCTGCTGCGCTCGCTCTCGGTCGCCGGATACGCCCCGTCGTTCGACCACTGCGTGCGCTGCGGCACCGAGGGGCCGCACCGTTTCTTCCACCCCGCAGCGGGTGGGGTCCTCTGCGTGGTGTGCCGGATGCCCGGGTCGGCGACGCCGGCGCCCGACACCCTGGTGCTGCTCGGCGCCCTGCTGGCCGGTGACTGGCCGGTCGTGCACGCGGCCGAGCCCCGCACCTGCCGCGAGGCCAGCGGGCTGGTCGCCGCCTACCTGGCGTGGCACCTCGAGCGGGGGCTGCGGTCGCTGGAGTACGTCGAGCGCTAGGCCCCGCGCTGGTCGCGACGCTGGGCCCGTCAGGCGCCGACGGCCGCCGACACGTCGCCCGACAGCTCGCGGGTGACGGCCCGTCCGCGACCCGCGACGACCATCACCAGGGCCCGCATCGGCCCTCGGACGGTGGTGCCCGTGCCCGTCGACCAGTCCGTGTCGGTGGCCTCGAGGCGGACTCCCCTCAGGGGGGCGCAACCGCACCACCGGGCGCCGGTTGAGCGTGACCATGCGGTCGGCCGCGACCCGCGCCGCGTCGAGCGGCATCGGGCGGTCGAGACCGAGGGGGAGGCAGATGTCCTGGCCGTGCACCAGGATGTCGAGGAGCGGCTCGGTCTCCTGCACGAACGGGGCCCGTCGCCGGGAGCCGACGAAGCCGCGCAGCGTACGGGTGATCTCGTCGTGGCCGAGGGGCGAGGTGACGGCGCTCTGCCGAATCATCCGGTCCATCGAGAAGCCCGAGCGGAGCATGGGGCCGACGACGTCGCCCACCCGCGACTGGGCCATGGCGAGGTGGGCAGCGACGTCACGGACCGTCCACCCGGGGCAGAGCGAGGGTGTGGACCACTGCGTCTCGGTCAGTCCGTCGAGCAGGTCTGCCAACGAGGAGCGCTCGGCGTCGATGTGGCGCCAGATGGTGTCGGAGTCCATGGGATCCCCCAAGTAGTCAGATTATCTGACTAAACTGTCACTCTCGTTCCTCGTCGTCAAGGGAGCTCCTGTGCCTGATCCGGCCGTCGGCGTCCACCTCTTCGTCGCCAACCGTGCCCTCGAGGAGCGGGCCTACGCCGCCGTCCTCGCCGCCGGTGTCGACGACGTCACCGTCGCCCAGGCACGGCTGCTCTCCCGGGTCGCCGACGAGGGTTCCCGACTGGTGGAGCTGGCCGACCGTGCCCGGGTGACGAAGCAGACCGCCGGGCACCTGGTCGACCAGCTCGAGCGCAACGGCTACGTCGAGCGCGTGCCCGACCCCACCGACGGTCGCGCCCGGCTGGTGCGCCTCACGGCCAGGGCGCGGGCGCTCGTGCCCGTGGCCGGCGCCGAGGTCGCGCGGGTGCTCGAGGAGTGGCGCGAGCACCTCGGCGACGAGGCGATGGACCAGCTCGTCACCTCCCTGGCTCGGCTGTCCGCGATCACCGACCCGTTCGCCCACTAGGCTGCCCTGCGTGAATCGCCCCGTACGCCCGCCCTCGCCGCACCCGTCCGGTGCGACGCCGCCGCCGATCCCGGCCGAGCTGGTGCCGCACCACGTCGCCGTCGTGATGGACGGCAACGGCCGGTGGGCCAAGGAGCGCGGGCTCCCGCGTACGCGTGGCCACGAGCAGGGGGAGTCCTCCCTCTTCGACGTGGTCGAGGGCGCCATCGAGATCGGGGTGAAGGCGATCTCGGCCTACGCGTTCTCCACGGAGAACTGGTCGCGCTCACCCGACGAGGTGCGCTTCCTGATGGGCTTCAACCGCGACGTCATCCGCCGACGTCGCGACGAAATGCACGAGCTGGGGGTGCGGGTCCGCTGGGCGGGCCGCGCGCCGAAGCTGTGGCGCTCGGTCATCAAGGAGCTGAAGGTCGCCGAGGAGCTGACCAAGGACAACACCGTCTGCACGCTCACGATGTGCGTCAACTACGGCGGTCGGGCCGAGATCACCGACGCCGTGCAGGCCATTGCGCGCAAGGTGGCCGAGGGCCGCCTCGACCCGAAGCGGATCACGGACAGGACGATTGCCGCGCACCTCTACGTGCCCGAGCTCTCCGACGCCGACATGGTGTGGCGCACCTCGGGGGAGCAGCGGCTGAGCAACTTCATGACCTGGCAGTCCGCCTACGCCGAGTTCGTCTTCTCCGACGTGCTGTGGCCCGACGTCGACCGCCGTCACCTGTGGGCAGCGATCGACGAGTACGCACGCCGCGACCGCCGCTACGGCGGCGCGGTGCCCAACCAGGTCTGAGGCTCGACGCCCCGCCGGTCAGCCAGCCGCGCAGGCGGCGCAGGTGCCGAAGAGCTCCAGCTCGTGGCTGATGTCGGCGTAGCCGTGCTCCCGGGCGATGGCCGCGGCCCACGCCTCGACTGCCGGGCCCTCGATCTCGACGGTTGCTCCGCAGGAGCGGCAGACCAGGTGGTGGTGGTGGTGGGTCGCCACGCAGCGCCGGTAGACGGCCTCGCCCTCCTCGGTGCGCAGCACGTCGACGACGCCGGCCTCGGAGAGCGCCGCGAGGGTGCGGTACACGGTGGCCAGGCCGACCTTCTCGCCCGCCTCGCTCAGCATCTCGTGGATCTCCTGCGCCGAGCGGAAGTCGTCGACCCGAGTCAGCGCCTCCGTCACCGCCGTACGCTGTCGCGTCGGCCGCAGCGCGCCCGTCCCGGCCTCGGTGCTCGAGGCGCCTGAGGCGTCGGCGCTCGAGGCGTCGGTGCTCGTGGCGTCAGTGCTCGTCATAGTGCTCTCCGTGCGGTGCGTGCCGGTGGCCGTCGTGGAGGTAGTCCACGTGGTCCCCGTGGTCGACGGCCTCGTGGCCGCAGCCGTCGCCGTGCTGGTGGGGGTGCTCGCCGCTGAGCAGGTGCTCGTCGGGCGTCGGGTCGGTGAAGGGGGTGCGCAGGCGCTGGCGACGGCGCATCCAGGCCCCGAAGGGCCAGGCCACCAGGAAGAGCGCCAGGCTGACGAGGACGATCGAGGCACCGGGGGCCACGTCGGCCCGGTAGGACGCCGCGGCGGCCACCAGCAGTCCGCCGACCGCCGCGACGGTGCCCACGCCCATCGACATGGCGAGCGTGCGACGGAAGGAGCTGGTCACCTGCTGCGCGGTCGCCACCGGGATCACCATCAGGGCGGAGACCAGCAGCAAGCCGACGCTGCGCATCGCCACCGTCACAGAGACCGCGGCCAGGACGGCGACGAGCAGGTTGTAGGCGCGGACGTTGAGTCCGGCCACGCGGGAAGTCGGGGTCGTGCGCGACGGCGAAGAGCTGGGGCGCCAGGCCCAGGCAGAGCACGACGAGCACCAGGGCCAGGACCATGGTGACCAGGACATCCTCGCGGGTGATCGTCATGATCGAGCCGAAGAGGAACTGCTGGAGCCGGGAGGTGCCGGCGCCGTCCAGCCCGGCGACGAAGATGCCGCCGGCCAGGCCGCCGTAGAAGAGCAGGGCCAGGGCGACGTCGCCGCCCGAGCGCCCGCGCTCGCGGATCAGCTCGATCGCGACGGCGCCGACGACGGCGGCGGCGACCGCGGTCCATGTCGGGGCGGTGCCGGTGACCAGTCCGATGGCGACGCCGGTGACGGCGACGTGCCCGAGGCCGTCGCCCATCAGTGCCATCCGGCGTTGCACGAGGTAGGTGCCGACGGCCGGCACGGCCAGGCCGGTGAAGAGCGCGGCGAGCAGCGCCAGCTGCATGAAGTCGTAGCCCGGAGGGACCAGAAGTCGGGCATCAGTGATCCCCCTCCTCGCGGTCGCGGGGTCGTCGAAGGGCGCGAGCACCTGCGGCACGTGGTCGTGCGTCGGGGTCGACGGGTGGTGGTGGGCGTGGCCGAGGCCGGGGTGGTGGACCTCGGCGTCGGTGAGCCGCTGGCCGTCGTGCACGACCCGGCCGTCGCGCAGCACGACGGCCCGGTCGACCAGCGACTCCATCGGGCCGAGCTCGTGGGCGACCAGGACGATCGTGGAGCCGCGCTCCTTCAGCGCCCGCAGCGTGTCGGCCAGCGCCTGCTGGTTGGGCAGGTCGACGCCGGCGGTCGGTTCGTCGAGGAAGAAGAGGTCGGGCTCGCCGGCCAGGGCGCGGGCGATCAGGGTCCGCTGGTGCTGGCCGCCGGAGAGGGTGGAGACGCCCGCACGCGCCTTCTCCTCCAGCCCGACCAGCGCGATCGCCTCGTCGATGACCCGGCGGTCGGCGCGGGTGAGCGGGCGGAGCACCCCGCGGCGGGTGAGGCGGCCGGAGGCCACCACCTCCCAGACCGACGCGGGGACGCCGGAGGTGGCGGTGGTGCGCTGGGGGACGTAGCCCACCCGGCGCCAGTCGTGGAACTGTGCCACCGGCGTACCGAACAGCTCCAGCGAGCCGTTGGCCAGCGGGCGCAGGCCGGTGAGGGCGCGGACCAGGGTCGACTTGCCGGAGCCGTTGGCACCCATCAGGCGAGGAAGTCGCCCTGCTCGAGGTGAGGTCGACGCCGCGCAGCACCGGCGTCCTTCGATGGTGACGGACCCGTTGCGGAGCACGACGGGGGTGGCGTCGGCGGGGGTCTCCTGCGGGTCAGCATCCGTTGGCCTTCGTCAGCGCGGCCAGGTTGTCGCGCATCAGGGAGAGGTAGTCGGCGTCGCCGGGCTCCTCGCCCAGTCCTTCGATCGGGTCGAGGACGGCGGTGGTGACGCCGGCTCCCTTCGCCAGCGACTCGGCGAGCTCGACCGGGCGAGCACCTCGTTGAAGACCGTGGTCACGCCCTCGGTACGGATCAGGTCGCGCAGCCGGGCCAGGTCGGCCGGGTGGGCTCGGCGCCGGGGGAGAGGCCGGCGATCGGCTCGAACTCAAGCCCGTAGCGGAGAGGTAGCCGAAGGCGTCGTGGCTGACCACGACGGTCCTGCGGCTGCATCCCGCGAGCCCCTCGGTGTAGTCGGCGTCGAGCTGCTCGAGCTCGGCGCGCAGCGCCTCGGCGCCGGCGGTGAACTCGTCGGCCAGGTCGGGGGAGACCTGGCCGAGGCTGGTGGCCAGCTCGTCGCCGAGGTCAGCCATCAGCAGCGGGTCGAGCCAGAAGTGGGGGTCGACGTCGCCGTGGTCGTGGCCCTCGTGGTCGTCCGCGTGGTCGTCCTCGGCGTGGTGGTCGTTGGCGTCCGCGTGGTCGTCCTCGGCGTGGGCGTGGTCCTCGTGGTCGACGACCTCGCGCAGCTCCAGCACCTTCGCGGCGTCGAGGACCTCTCCGGACGACTGCTCGGCGGCCACGTCGACGGCCGGCTGGAAGCCGCCGTTGAGGAGCACCAGGTCGGCGTCGCTGATCGCGGCGCGGGCGGTGATGGTGAGCTCGGCGTCGTGCGCGTCCTGACCCGGCTGCGAGAGCGTGGTGATCGTCGCGTGCTCGCCGGCCACGCGCTCGGCCACCCAGGCCAGGGGGTAGAAGCCGGCGGCCAGGCGCAGGTCGCCGTCGTCGCCGGAGTCCTCGGCCAGGGCGCCGCACCCGGTGGTCACGAGGGCGGTCGCGGCGAGGGCGGCAAGGGCGGAGGTGGCACGACGGTTGAAACGCATGAGAACGATTCTCACACGCACTGAGAACCATTTTCAAACGACGGCAGCGTGACCTGCGTGACCTAGGCTCGCCGCGTGATCGTCGTCAACCGCTTCCGCGTCCCGCTCGAGCGCGCCGAGGAGCTCCGTGAGCAGCTCCGGGCCGCGTACGACACCCTGGCCGCCCAGCGCGGCTTCGAGCAGGGCGGGGTGGGGCGCAACCTCGACGACCCCGAGCTGTGGGTGGTCCACACGCAGTGGCGCGACGTCGGCTCCTACCGCCGCGCGCTGTCGACGTACGAGGTCAAGCTCACCGCCGTGCCCGTGCTCAGCATGGCGATCGACGAGCCCAGCGCCTACGAGCCGGTGGTTCCGGGTGGCGTGCTGAACGACCAGCAGGCGCGGTCGTTAGGCTGATCTCTTCGAGGTCGGCAGCCAGCCGGCCGTGTGCACAGCAGGAGTGAACCCCGTGGCCAAGCCGCCCGCAACGATTGTCGACACCGTCGTCTCCCTGGCCAAGCGCCGTGGATTCGTCTTCCCGTGCGGTGAGATCTACGGCGGCACCAGGTCCGCCTGGGACTACGGTCCGCTGGGCGTGGAGCTCAAGGAGAACATCAAGCGCCAGTGGTGGAAGTCCATGGTGCAGGGCCGCGACGACGTCGTCGGCCTCGACTCCTCGATCATCCTGCCGAAGGAGACCTGGGTCGCCTCGGGCCACGTCGCCACCTTCAACGACCCGCTGGTCGAGTGCCTCTCGTGCCACAAGCGCTTCCGCGCCGACCACCTCCAGGAGGCGTTCGCGGAGAAGAAGGGGATCGACAACCCCGACGACGTCGCGATGACCGAGATCGCCTGCGCCAACTGCGGCACCCGCGGCCAGTGGACCGAGCCGAAGCAGTTCTCCGGCATGCTCAAGACCCACCTCGGCGTCGTCGAGGACGAGTCGGGCATGCACTACCTGCGCCCCGAGACCGCGCAGGGCATCTTCCTCAACTTCGCCAACGTCGTGACGTCGGCGCGCAAGAAGCCGCCGTTCGGCATCGCCCAGATCGGCAAGTCGTTCCGCAACGAGATCACCCCGGGCAACTTCATCTTCCGCACGCGTGAGTTCGAGCAGATGGAGATGGAGTTCTTCGTCAAGCCCGGCGAGGACGACGAGTGGCACAAGTACTGGATCAACGAGCGCCTGGAGTGGTACGTCGACCTCGGCGTCGACCGCGACAACCTGCGCCTCTTCGAGCACCCGCTGGAGAAGCTGTCGCACTATTCCAAGGGCACCACCGACATCGAGTACCGCTTCCGATTCGCGGGCTCGGAGTGGGGTGAGCTCGAGGGCATCGCCAACCGCACCGACTTCGACCTCACGACCCACGCGAAGCACTCCGGCCAGGACCTGTCCTACTTCGACCAGGCCAACAACGAGCGCTACGTGCCCTACGTCATCGAGCCGGCAGCGGGCCTCTCCCGCAGCCTGATGACCTTCCTGGTCGACGCCTACACCGAGGACGAGGCGCCCAACACCAAGGGCGGCGTCGACAAGCGCGTCGTGCTCAAGCTCGACCCGCGCCTGGCGCCGGTCAAGGTCGCGGTCCTGCCGCTGAGCCGCAACGCCGACCTCTCGCCGAAGGCGAAGGCGCTGGCTGCCGAGCTGCGTCGCAACTGGAACGTCGAGTTCGACGACGCCGGCGCCATCGGCCGCCGCTACCGCCGGCAGGACGAGATCGGTACGCCGTTCTGCGTCACCGTCGACTTCGACACGCTCGAGGACAACGCGGTGACCGTGCGTGAGCGCGACTCGATGAGCCAGGAGCGCATCTCCCTCGACGGCATCTCGAACTACTTCGCGGGCAAGCTGCTCGGCTGCTGATCCGCAATATTGCGGATGTTCCTCCGGGTGCCGGAGTGCCACCGTGGGTGGCATGAACGCACTCGGGGGAAGCACCGCCAGGGCCGTCGCGGCGGCCGTCGTCTCGCTGTCGCTGGGGGTGGCGCTCGCGCCGGTCTCCGCGACGGCGCACGCGTCCGAGGGGGCCGCTCCGGCGCCGCCGGTGCGCACGATCGACCCGGCCAAGCTCAGGCGCGGGCCCGACGCCACGATCCCGTTCCTGCAGGACGGCAGGATCCACGCCGGCGGCAAGACGGTCCGGGTGCGCGTCCCCTTCACGAAGGGGCGCCAGGCCCTGCTGGGCCGCTCCGGCAACGCCTGGCTCGTCGCCAGCTACCGCAAGGGCTACCTGCGGGTCCACCGGGTCCGGGCCAACAGGGCTCCGCAGCTGCTGCCCGGCAGCCGCACCCGGCAGTTCGGCGGTGAGTTCTACGGCATCCGCGTCTCGCGTGACGGCACGCGGCTCCTGCGCACCCGGTACGACCGTGGCGGAGCGACCGTCGTCGTCACGCGCACCGTCGACGGCGCGCCCGTCGACGACTACTACACGACGTACTACTCCCAGCCCTACGACGCCGACGCCGGCCGCGTGCTCCTGCACAAGGAGGACGAGACGACGTACGAGGTCTTCGCCGCCGACTGGCGACCGGGCTCGGACGACGACCGGGTCCTGGGGTCGCTGATGAACGCCGGCTTCTACCGCCGCGACCTCGCCTTCGTGCAGGACGGTGTGGACACCTACCGGTTCGGCCCCACGGCGATCAGCGCCCCCGGGGCACCGGCGTGGTCGGCGCGCTTCGCGGCCCTGGACGTGTCGCCCGACGGCTCGCTCGTCCTGGGTGTCGGCCCGCGGCTGGTGCGCAAGCGGGCGGTGCTGCAGGTGCGCCGCATGAGCGACGGCAAGGTGCTGCAGCAGTTCTCCTACGGCAAGGTCGTCGACCCCGGCGACTGGTCGATCTCCGACACCAACGAGCAGACCGCACGCTTCGAGTCCGACACCCGCTTCGTCTTCCAGTTCTCCAAGGCTGGCAGGTCCCGCCTGGTGCGCTGCACGACCTCGGGCCGGTGCGCGAAGGCCTCCGACGCCGGGAGCAACGTCTCCATCACCTTCGAGCGCTTCATGTGGTGACCGGTCCGCAGGTGCGCGACTGATTTGTCCTTCCGGACCTTCCGGCGCGGCGACGTCGGTGGCACTCTCGGGGGATGGTCACAGCGAGCAGGTCCGGAGCACGGGCCGCCGCGGCAGTCGTCGCGGTGTGCCTGGGGGTCACTGCGGCGCCGGCGTCGGGCGAGCCCCCGTCCGGGCCGGCGCCCGGGCGGTGGAGGCCGCCGCCGCGCCGCCACCGGTCCGCACGATCGACCCCGCCAGGCTCAGGCGCGGACCCGACGCCACCTTTGCGCACCTGCAGGACGGGTGGATCCACGCCGGAGGTCGACGCATCCGGGTCAAGGTCAGGGCCGACAAGGGGCGCCAGGTGCTGCTCGGTCGCTCCGACGGTGCCTGGATCGTGGCCAGCTGGACGAAGAAGAGGCGCGGCGGCGCGACGGTCCGGGTGCACCGGATCCGGGCCGGCCGAGCGCCGGTGCCCATGCCCTGGGCCGGGTTGCGCGGCAGCGGCGTCGGCATCCGGCTCTCCCGCGACGGCCAGCAGGTCCTGCTCACGGTCGGCTCCCGCGGAGGCCTGGACCTCTGGGTCCTGCGCACGCGGGACGGTGCGGAGATCGCCACCGACACCACCGGTCCCTCGCTCTGCACGCAGCCGTACGACGCCGCCGGCGGCCGCGTGCTGCTGCACCGCCAGCCCGCGGGCGAGCCCGACGTGACCTACGCCGCCGACTGGGCGCCCGCCACCGGGACCGACCGCCGGCTCGGTCCCGGCCTCAACGCCGGCTTCCTGCGTCAGGACGTCGTCTTCGTCGGGCCGGCACCCGGCACGCCCGGGCCGTACGCCTACGGCCCCACCTCGATCTCGGCACCCGGCACCCCGGCCTGGAGCGCACGCTTCACCGCGCTGGCCGTCTCGCCCGACAAGAAGCTGGTCATCGGCACCGGCCCGCGTCGGGTGAAGCGGCGCGCGGTGCTCCAGGTGCGTCGGATGTCCGACGGCAAAATCCTCCAGCAGCTCGCCTACGGCGCACCGGGCCAGGTGGCCGACCAGACGGCCCGGTTCGAGACCAGCTCCCGCTTCGTCTTCGAGCTCACCACCCGTGGCAGGTCGCGCCTGGTCCGGTGCACCACCGCGGGCAAGTGCGCCAGGGCGTCGGACGCCGGTGGGCCCCTCTCCGCCTCGCACGAGCTGGTCCAGTGGTGACGTGGGCGTGACCGGCCCCACCTGCTTCTGATTTGGGAGCGGCCGGGGGCGCTGCCGACAATGGTGGGGTGTCCGTGACCACCGCAGCGTCCCTGCCCACCGAGCTCGTCCTCGGCAACGTCCGCGTCGAGACGCCGGTGGTGCTCGCGCCGATGGCCGGGATCACCAACGCCGCCTACCGCCGTCTCTGCGCGGAGCAGGGCGCCGGCCTCTACGTCTGCGAGATGATCACCTCGCGCGGCCTCGTGGAGGGCGACGAGACCACGAAGAAGATGCTGGTCTTCGACGAGCTGGAGACCGTCCGCTCGGTCCAGCTCTACGGCACCGACCCGAAGTACGTCGGCCAGGCCGCGGAGATCCTCTGCAACGAGTACGGCGTCGCGCACGTCGACCTCAACTTCGGCTGCCCGGTCCCCAAGGTGACCCGCAAGGGCGGCGGGGGAGCCCTCCCGTGGAAGCGCGGGCTGCTCGCCGAGGTCCTGGAGGCCGCGGTCGCCGCGACGTCGAAGTACGACGTGCCGCTGACGATCAAGACCCGCAAGGGACTCGACGACGACCACCTCACCTACCTCGACGCCGGGCGGATCGCCCAGGAGAGCGGGGTCACCGCGATCGCGCTGCACGGGCGCACCGTCGAGCAGGCCTACTCGGGCACGGCCGACTGGGACGCGATCGCCGAGCTCGTCGACCACGTCGACATCCCCGTGCTGGGCAACGGCGACATCTGGGAGGCCAAGGACGCCGTGCGCATGGTCGAGCAGACCGGCGCCGCCGGCGTCGTCGTGGGCCGTGGCTGCCTGGGGCGGCCGTGGCTCTTCCGCGACCTGGCCGCTGCCTTCTCCGGTACGCCGACCACCACCGTGCTGCCCACGCTCGGCGAGGTGCGCACGATGATGCTGCGCCACGCCGAGCTGCTCTGCGAGCACATGGGGGAGGAGCGCGGCTGCAAGGAGTTCCGCAAGCACGTCTCCTGGTACCTCAAGGGCTTCCGCGCCGGCGGCACCCTGCGCCACTCCCTGGCCCTGGTCGACTCGTTGGCCACGCTCAGCGCCCTGCTCGACGAGCTGGACCCGGACGAGGCGTTCCCGGTCTCCGAGCTCGGTGCGCCGCGTGGTCGCCAGGGCGCGCCGCGCAAGCGGGTGGTGCTCCCGGAGGGCTGGCTGGACGACCAGGACGGTCGCGGCATCCACGTGCAAGAGGACGCCAACGAGGCAACCGGCGGCTAGCGCGAGGGTGCGCCGTCATCTGAATTGGTGAGATGCGGTCGACGGACAAGACATCTTCCGACGATCGTGCCGATCGAGTCGATCTGTGCTTGACTCCTTGATCGTGCCCGGGGAGACCCCCCCCCGATCACCGGACACCTGTCAGCAACAGCAAAGGATCAGCGCTGTGGCCCAACATCGCCACAAGCGGGAAACCAATGCCCGCGCCTTTACCCGTCTCGTCCCCCGTGCCGCCCTCGTGGCGGCCCCGGTAGCCGTCCTGGCCACCGTCTCCGCCGTCACCCTCGGCGTCGTCCAGGGTCAGCCCGTCTCCTCCGACACGAGCCTCCGCGCTGAAGCCCCGCGCGTCGAGGCCGCGATCACCAAGCGTGACGCCCCCGTCTCCCGCAACCAGTCCCGCCGCGCGGCCGCCGAGGCCAAGGTCGAGAAGGCTGAGAAGGCCGCCGCGGCCGCCCGCGCCGCCGCTGCCCAGGAGCGCAAGGCCACCCAGCGCGCGATCGCAGGTGCGAAGACCAAGCTCTGGACCACCGTCGCCCTCAACCTGTGGAGCGCCGCTGGCGACGACGCCGAGAAGGTCGGCCTCCTCGACGCCGGCAAGAAGGTCCTGGTCACCGGCCGCAAGGCCGAGGGGCGCGAGGAGCTCGTCGTCCAGGGCAAGTCCCGCTGGGTGACCGCCGGCTACCTCGACGCCGAGAAGCCCACCGTCGCCGCCATCGGTGGCGAGTGCACCAACGGCACCTCGGTCCCCTCTGGCGTCTCGGCCAGCATCAAGAAGGTCCACCAGGCCGTCTGCGCCGCCTTCCCGCAGGTCACGACGTACGGCACCTTCCGCAGCGACGGTGAGCACGGCCAGGGTCGCGCCGTCGACATCATGATCAGCGGTGAGGCCGGCTGGGAGATCGCCGAGATGCTGCGCGCCAACCACGCCGCGCTGGGCATCGAGTACCTGATCTACGCCCAGAAGATCTGGTCGGTCGAGCGCTCCGGCGAGGGCTGGCGCGGGATGTCCGACCGTGGGTCGGTCACCGCCAACCACTACGACCACGTCCACGTCACGGTCTACTGAGCCGGCGGCAACGTCGTTGGAGCGAGCGAGACCTGCGTCGCCACGCATCGGGTCCGGCCCGTTCCTCGTCGCCCTCGGCGGCGCCGTCGGGACACTGACCCGGCACGGCGTCTCCCTCGGCCTCGGCCACCTCGACGGCTGGAGCGTCGGGTGGGCGACCGTCCTGGTCAACGTCACCGGTGCCTTCGCGCTCGGCTGGCTGGCCGCCGTGCTCGCCCGCCGGCGAGCCTCTCGTGCGGGGTTGCTCCTGAGCACCGGGGTCCTCGGGGGCTACACCACCTACAGCGGCTTCGCCCTCGACGTCGTGGACAGTGCCCGTGAGGGTGTCCCCGTCACCGCGCTCGCGCTCGTCGCCGTGACGCTCGCGGCAGGCTTCGCGGCCTGCTGGGCCGGCGTACGCCTGGGCAGCCGCACGCGGGCCACCGAAGCGAGCCCCGTCCGGTGAGCGGCCTCGTCACCGCGGGTGCGGTCGCCGTGGCCGGTGGCCTCGGCGCTGCCGCGCGCCACCTGTGCGACCTGGCGGCCACCCACCGGTGGGGCCGGGGCCAGGTGCGCGGCATCCTCGCCGTCAACGTCGTGGGCTGCCTCTTCATCGGACTCCTGGCGGGCGCGGTCGACGACCACGCCTGGGCCCGGGTGGCGGTGGTGGGGCTGCTGGGCGGGTTCACCACCTTCAGCACCTCGGTCCTGCAGAGCGTCGAGCTGCTCGCCGGCGGCGGCGTCGAGGGTGCGGCCGCGCCTGGGCGCGCGCTGCTCCACCTCCTCGGCACCGCAGGGCTCGGGGTGGCGGCCGCGGCCCTCGGTGTGGCTGCCTCCCCGTTCTGACACCGTTGCGACGCACGCCGGAGTCCGGGCCCCGAGCTGTCGGCGCCGACGGGTAGCGTCTGGCGCGATGGACCACCTGTACGACGACGCGGCTCACGAGCGCCTCGTCCCCGAGCCCCCGAAGCGCGTCGACGCCCCCGTACGACGCGCCTTCGAGCGCGACCGTGCGCGCGTCGTGCACGCCGCCTCCACGCGTCGGCTGGCGGCCAAGACCCAGGTGATGGGGCCGCAGACGGACGACTTCGTCCGCAACCGCCTCACCCACAGCCTCGAGGTCGCCCAGGTCGCCCGTGACCTCGCCCGCGCGTTGGGCTGCCACCCCGACATCGCCGAGACCGCGGCGTTGGCCCACGACCTGGGCCACCCGCCGTTCGGCCACAACGGGGAGCGGGTGCTCGACGAGCTCAGCCGTGAGTGCGGCGGGTTCGAGGGCAACGCCCAGACGCTGCGCCTGCTGACCCGTCTGGAGGCGAAGACCTTCGACGCCGACGGGGCCAGCGTGGGCTCAACCTGACCCGCGCCACCCTGGACGCCTGCACGAAGTATCCGTGGACCCGCGCCGGCGCCGGTGCCCCGTCGGGAGCCCACGGCGACGGCACGCCGCGCACGGTGGTGAAGTTCGGGGTGTACGACGACGACGTCCCGGTCTTCTCGTGGATGCGCGAGCCCGGTGCTGGCACCGACCAGTGCCTCGAGGCGCAGGTGATGGACCTGGCTGACGACGTCGCCTACTCAGTGCACGACGTCGAGGACGGTGTCGTCGCCGGCAAGATCGACCTGGCCGGGATCGACCGCGCCGGGGTGTGGCAGACCGTCCGCGAGTGGTACCTGCCTGAGGCGGCCGACGACCGCCTCGACGAGGTCCTCGACGGACTGATGGGCGTGGAGAGCTGGCTGCGGGCTCCCTACGACCGGTCACGGTGGTCTCGCCGCCCTCAAGAACCTCACCAGCGACCTCATCGGTCGCTTCTGCGGCAGCGTCCAGGAGGCCACCTTCGCGGCTGGCTCCGGACCCTTCGTGCGCTACCAGGGCCAGGTGGTCGTGCCGGAGCAGACCCAGCTGGAGATCGCCGTGCTCAAGGGCATCGCGGCCCACTACGTGATGAGCACCGACGAGCGGGTCTCGCTCATGTCACGCCAGCGCGAGCTGCTCTCCGACGTCGTCGAGGGCGTCTGGATGCGCGGGGCCGACGCGCTCGACCCCGTCTTCGCCCACGACTGGCTCGCGGCGCCGGACGACGCGGCCAGGCGCCGCGTGGTCATCGACCAGGTCGCCTCGCTCACCGACGCCAGCGCCGTCTCCTGGCACGCTGCGCTGACCCGCGACTGAGCAGGCGAGGAGGGCTCAGGCGACGCCGGCGGGGGAGCCGGAGCCCGCAGGGTGCGCGGAGCGCAGGTGCTTCACGATCGCGATGGCGGCGGCCAGGCCGCCCCGGTTGCCCCCGATCGTGCTGGCGCTCGGCCCGTAGCCGACCAGCTGCACGCGCGGGTCCGCCGCCGCCGTGGTGGCGCTCTGTGGTCCGTTCGGTCCCGGCAGCAGGGTGATGCCACCGAGCGGGGAGCGCAGCCCCAGCGGGGCGAGGTGGCTCACGTCCGGCCGGAAGCCGGTTGCCCACAGGATCACGTCGGCGGGCTCGAAGGTGCCGTCGGGCATGCGTACGCCGTCGGGCTCGACCCGAACGAACATCGGGTGCCGCTCGTACGCCCCGCGCGCCGCCGCGGCCTGCTCCTGGGGTCGCAGCCGTAGCCCGGTGACGCTGACGACGCTGGCCGGAGGGAGGCCGGCCACGACCCGTTCCTCGACCGCACGCACGATCGCCGTGCCGTCGAACTCGTCCGTGTCACCAGCCCAGACCGGCTCGCGTCGGGTCACCCACAGGGTGTCGGTGACCGGCGCGATCTCACCGAGCAGCTGCACCGCGCTGGCACCACCGCCGACCACGACGACGCGTCGCCCGCGGAAGGCCTCGGCCCCGCGGTAGCCCGAGGCGTGCAGCTGCTCGCCGCTGAAGGTCTCCTGCCCCGGGTAGGTGGGCACGAAGGGGCGCTCCCACGTGCCGGTGGCGTTGACCAGCGTGCGGGTCAGCCAGGAGCGGTCGTCGGCGCGCACGCGCAGCAGCTCACCCTCGCTCTCGACGCGGGTGACACGGACCGGGCGGACGACCTCGATGCCCTGCTCCGCCTCGTACGCCGCGAACCATGCCGGCAGCACCTCGTTGGCGCGCTGCGGCCCGCGTGGCGGTGCGGGTGCCCCGGGGAGGTCGGCGACCCCGTGCACCCCGTCCATCCGCAACGAGTCCCAGCGGTGCTGCCAGGCGCCGCCGGGTGCGTCGTTGCCGTCGAGCACGAGCGTGGGGACGCCGCGGCGCCGCAGGTGGTGGGCCGCGGAGAGGCCCGCCTGCCCGGCGCCGATGACGACGGCGTCCCAGGGCTGGTCGGAAGACTGGGCGGAGGCACTCACGTCCGTCCCAACCACGCACGCCCCGATTCCATGCCCTGAGGTGCACGCTTGTGCGTTCGTGGCTCGGCGGTGCACGCCGTGGCCGTAGACTCCGGCACGTGGCAGGGCGCATCCGGGACGAGGACATCGCGACGGTGCGCGAACGAGCCCGCATCGACGACGTGGTGTCGTCCTACGTCACCCTCCGCAACGCCGGCGGCGGCTCGATGAAGGGGCTGTGCCCCTTCCACGACGAGAAGTCCCCGTCCTTCCACGTCACCCCGTCGCGAGGCTTCTTCCACTGCTTCGGCTGCCAGGAGGGCGGCGACGTCATCAGCTTCCTGATGAAGATCGACGGCCTCGCCTTCTCAGAGGCTGTCGAGCACCTGGCTGACAAGTACGGCGTGCAGCTGCGGCGCGAGGACGGCGACGACGGGCCGCAGCGTCCCCGGGGCCCGGCGCGTGGCCGCCTCCTGGAGGCGCACCGGGTCGCCCAGGAGTTCTACGCCGACCAGCTCTCCAGGCCCGACGCGCTGGCCGGGCGCCAGTTCCTCTCCGACCGCGGCTTCGACCAGGCGGCCGCCGAGATGTTCGGCGTCGGCTTCGCCCCGCGCGAGGGCGAGGCGCTCACCACGCTGCTGCGCCAGAAGGGCTTCAGCCAGGAGGAGATGGTGGCCAGCGGCCTCGTCGCGGTGGGCCGCTCGGCGTACGACCGCTTCCGCGGCCGCCTGCTCTGGCCCATCCGTGAGTCCAACGGCGACACCGTCGGCTTCGGTGCGCGCCGCCTCTTCGACGACGACCGGGTCGAGGCGAAGTACCTCAACACCTCAGAGACCGCGATCTACAAGAAGTCGCAGGTCCTCTACGGCCTCGACCTGGCCCGCAAGGAGATCGCGCGCAGCTCGCAGGCCGTGATCGTGGAGGGCTACACCGACGTGATGGCCTGCCACCTGTCCGGCGTTACCACCGCGGTGGCCACCTGTGGCACCGCCTTCGGCGACGACCACGCCCGGGTGCTGCGGCGCTTCCTCGACGACCGTGGCGGCCTGCGCGGCGAGGTCATCTTCACGTTCGACGGTGACGCCGCCGGGCAGAAGGCTGCGTTGCGGGCCTTCAACGGCGACCAGAACTTCGTCTCCCAGACCTACGTCGCCGTCGAGCCCTCGGGCATGGACCCCTGCGACCTGCGTCTGGCGAAGGGTGACGAGGCGGTCCGGGCGCTGGTCGCGGAGCGCACGCCCCTCTACCGCTTCGTGCTGAGCAACATCGTCTCGCGCTACGACCTCGACCGCGCCGACGGCCGGGTCGACGCGATGCGCGAGGCCGCCCGCCTGGTGGCGAGCGTGCGCGACCGCTCCAAGGTCGACGCCTTCGCCCGCGAGGTCGCTGCGATGGTCGGCATGGACGTCGACGAGGTGCGTGCCCAGGTGAAGCGGGCCGAGAAGTGGGGCAACGAGAAGCCGGCCGCCGGTCGTGACGGGCGCCGCGGCAACGAGCGTACGCAGCGCGACGCCGCTCCTGCTGCGCCGGCGGCGCCGCCCCGCGCGCCGATGCCGGCGCTGCGCGACCCCCGGTTCTCGATCGAGCGCGAGACGCTCAAGCTCGTCCTCCAGCACCCTCAGCTCGTCCAGCGCAGCCTCGAACCGGTGACCCCGGACGACTTCACCCACCCCGCCTACCGCGCGGTGTGGGAGGCGGTCGTCGCCCACGGCGGCCCGAGCGCGGGTGCGGCCGACCCGGGCTGGGCGACCGGCGTACGCGCGGCGTTGGAGAACCCGTTCGTCTCGGCGGCCTTCGCCGAGCTCGCGGTGGAGCCGGTGCGCTCGGCCGGCGAGCCCACCGAGGCCTACATGTTCGCCCACGCCTACCGCCTGCGGGAGCTGACCCTGCTGCGCCGCACGGCGGCGCTCAAGTCGCGGCTGCAGCGCACCGACCCCAGCAGCGCGGAGTACCTCCAGCTGTCCTCGGAGCTGTGGACCCTGGAGCAGCGCCGTCGCGAGCTCGCCGACAAGGCGGTCGGCGCGTGAGGTGGGGCCGGCGTACGCAGCCGGTCGAGGTCCCGACGCTGCTGCCGCGTGAGCGGGTGCTCGCGCACGCCGTCGCCGAGGACGGGTCGGTCCTCGCCGGCACCCGCGACGCCCTGCACCTGGCGCCCATCGGCGGCGCCGAGCCCCAGCGGGTGCCCTGGCAGCTGGTCGAGGCCGCCGACTGGGACGCGGAGGCGTCGACCTTCCGCGTCAGCGAGGTGGGCGAGTGGGGCGCCGAGCGTCCGGAGCACGCCTACGTCCTCGACGAGGCCCGTCTCTTCCTCGAGCTGGTGCGTGAGCGGGTGACCGCCAGCATCGTGCTCCAGCGGCACGTCGCGGTGCCCGGGGGAGGCATGCGGGTGATCGCTCGACGGGCCCCGCACGGCAGCTCCGAGGTCCTCTGGGTCTACGAGTACGACGCCGGGGTGGACCCCTCGGATGCGGCGGTCCGCGAGGCTGCCGAGGCGGCGCTGGCGCAGGCCAAGGACGAGGTCGGACCGGTCTGAGCGGGCGTCGGTGACAGGAGGCCCCCCGCTTTGGTGTCCGCGGCCAGGTGTTGCTAATGTTCCTCTCGCTGCTCGTGAGAGCGGCTGATCCCCTGTAGCTCAACTGGCAGAGCATTCGACTGTTAATCGGAGGGTTGTTGGTTCGAGTCCAACCGGGGGAGCTCTGAGAAAACCCTTCCGCCTACGGGCGGGAGGGTTTTCGCCATTTCGGGCCCTCCGCGGCGCAGTCAGTCGGTCGGCGGACGCAGCACGAAGACCTCGGCGATCTCGGCGTACGTCGTGCCCAGCCGCTGGCCGGCCTGGCGGTTGAACCCCTCGAGCATCTCGCGGAAGTCCCAGTCCGCCCACCCGAGCCCTTCGATGTACGCCTTGTGCGCGGCCAGAGCCTCCACGCTGCGGTCGAAGGTCTCCGTCGTGTCGACGCCGTGCGTGGAGAGCGGAGACGCCATCGCCCACACCTCGCGTACGCCCGGCCAGGGCTCCAGGCCTGCCTCGACCTGCTCCGGGAAGACCCACCGGTTGGCGGCGTCGCGGACGGCGTCGACCACCGCGCGTCCCACGACGACGTGGTCGGCCTGGTTGAGCATCCCCGGCCCGAAGGACTCCCGGAAGTGGCCGGTGATCACGATGTCGGGCTGGTGGCGCCGCACAGCCTCGGCGATCGCGCGCCGCAGGGGCAGCCCGTACTCCAGGACCCCGTCGGGGAACCCGAGGAACTCGACGGCCTCGACGCCCACCACTCGGGCGGCCTCGACCTGCTCGGCCTCGCGCACAGGCCGGCACTCGTCGGGATGCAGCCCGTCGATCCCCGCCTCGCCGCTGGTGACCATCACGTAGCCGACCTGCTTGCCCTGTCCCGTCCAGCGCGCGATGCCACCGGCCGCAGCGAACTCGATGTCGTCGGGATGGGCCACGACGCAGAGTGCGCGCTCCCAGTCCTCGGCGAGCGGCTTCAGCGGACCGGGCTGCTCCGTGGTCTCCATCCTCCGATGGTGGCCCTGTGGCTGTCCGCGGTCAACGGGTCCGTACGCCGCCCGCTCACCCCCGACGCTAGGCTGCGCTGGTCCCGACAGGGACTCGGGGCGGTAGCTCAGTCGGTCAGAGCAGAGGACTCATAATCCTTGGGTCGTGGGTTCGAGCCCCCCCGCCCTACGCGAGGAGACCTGGGTTGAGCAACACGATCGTCTACATCCACGGCGTCGGTGGGGTCACACCGCTCGAGGACTGGCTCGATCCGCTCAACGTCGGCCTCGTCCAGGCCGGGCACTCGCGATCGACCCGACGTACGACACCGTCGTCCCGGTCACCTACCAGTCGCTGCTGATGCGTCCCACGGGGAGCAGCCGCACGACGAGGACCGACGAGGTCAAGGAGACCTGGGAGGGCAGCGACGCCACCGAGGATGCGGCCCGGCGCTACGCCGTCACCCAGGAGGACAACGCGCAGTTCCTCCGCCAGTGGTCGCACCGGGCCCGCGGCGTCCACTTCGGCCACTCGCCGCAGGGGTCACACGACCCTCACCTCCGTGGTCACCCGCGTCGGCGACCTCACCGAGGCGAAGATCTACGCCAACCACCGCAGCGTGCGCGCCAGCGTGATGCGCGAGGTGCTCGAGCAGATCCCGGCCTCCGACGAGATCGTCGTCGTCGCCCACAGCCTCGGCAGCGTCATCGCCGCCGACCTGCTCACCCGCCTGCCCGAGCGCACCCGCGTACGCGCCCTGGTCACCCTTGGCAGCCCGCTCGCCTCGGACATGTGGAAGCGGCTGCGCTCCCTGGCCACCGACTTCCCCTACGACCGGGTGGACGCCTGGATCAACGTCTTCGACCCGCGCGACGCCGTCACCTACGGCCGCGGCGTCGCCGCACGCTTCCCGATGGCCGTCGACGTCTCGGTCGACATCCGCTCGCACAGCGTCCGCGCCTACGCCTCCCACCCGGCGGTCGGGGCGTTGCTGGGCCACCAGCTCTACGGCCAGCGCGACGCGCACGCCGACCTGCCGCCGGCCCGGCAACTGGGGGAGGGCTGGCACCTCCAGCTCCTGGGCTTCGCCTACGCCGAGCAGCTCTCCCGCACCTGCCAGGCCAAGAAGTTCAGCTGGCGCAAGCGCTTCGACACCGCCCGCCGGATCTCCGCGACCCGTGTCATCGAGGAGGTCGAGCAGGCCGACGACAGCGCACGCGCTGACCTCGGCGCCACGCCCTCGGTCACCGACTTCGTCGACCGCGCCTCCGACCTCGTCCGTGACGTCTGGTCCGACGACGACCTGCTGCCGCTCGCGGTCTCGCGGTACGCCTCCAGCCCGCTGCCGCCCTTCGACATCGCTGTCGACCCCAAGCACCGCCTCGAGGCGCTGACCGCGCTCCTCAACCGCGTACGACGCCGCCAGGGCAGCATCAGCGACCTCGAGTTCGCCACCGCCGTCGCCACCTCCGTCGAGCACGCCCAGGACGCCCTCACGCCCGACCGACGCCGCTGGTGGGGCTACCTCGTCGGCGGCGGCGCGGTGCTCCTGGCGCTGACCGGCGTAGGGCTCTGGGCAGTGCTGCCGACCGCGCTGGCCGGGGCCGCCGCGATCACCGCCACGCTCGCCGCCTTCGGGCCGGGCGGCATGGTCGGGGGGATGCTCACGCTCGTGCTCGCCACCGGGGCCGGCACCGCCCTGGTCAGCGCCGGGGCCGTCGCCGCGACCGGTGAGCGCGACGCCGCCGTCGAGTTCCGACTCGCCGTCGCCGGGGCGCTGACCCAGATGCGCGTCGAGGAGCTGCGAGGCCTGCTCGTCGGCATCGTCGCCGTCATCCGCGCCCAGGAGGCTCTCGGCATGGCGACCACCCGCCCGCACGCGATGGAGGTGCTGCTCGACGCTCAGGCCCGGCTCGCCCAGGAGCTGCACCTGCACACGGTCGTCGCGCCCAAGCGCCCCGGCACCAAGGAGATGGCCGAGCGGGCGGACCTCCTCCACCGCGCGATCGAGGTGCTCACCGAGGCCGACCCGGCCGACGACACCCGGCCGGTGACGATCAGCCCGGCCTAGCCGACCGTCGGCGGGTGGTGCCCGAACGGCACCTCGTCGACCTCACCCAGCGCGGCCAGGACGCTCGGCAGCAGCGCCTTGGCCGTGCGCCGGTAGCCCACCCCGGAGGGGTGGAAGCGGTCCTGCGAGAACATCTGGTCGGGCTGGGTCACGAAGAACGGACCCACCACCGTCGCCAGGCTCACCGCGTGGGCGCCGAGGTCGGCCGCGACCTGGCGTTGCGCGGCGGCGAGCTGGCGGGAGAGCAGGCCGGCGAGCGTACGCAGTGGCTGCGGCACCGCGTGCAGCGCGGCGAGGTCGGGGCAGTGCCCACCACCACCCTGCGCCCCGCTCCTGCAGCGCGGTGATCGCCTGGGCCAGGTGGGCGCGTGACTCGGCGAGCCGGACCCGGTGCGTGACGTCGTTGCCGCCCACGACGACGACCGCCACCTCGGGGCGGTACGTCGGTGGCAGCGTCGCGATCTGCCCGGCGAGCATCGAGGTCTCGGCGCCGACCCGCGCGGCCGTGTGCAGGCGTACAGCGCGGCCCGTCCGCTTCGAGACGCGTTTGGCCAGCTGGCCGCCCAGCGTCTTGCGTGGCGTCTCCGCACCGAGCCCGGCCGCGATGGAGTCGCCGAGCAGCAGCAGGTCGACCGGGTGGCCCAGCGACTTGCCGTAGGTGCGGTCGGCGACCAGGGCCTCCTCGCCGAGCGGCTTCCCGATCACCTGGCGGGCGGCGGCTGCCTGCCGCTGCAGCAGCAGGCGACCGGCCACGGTGACGGCCCCCGCGCCCGCGCCGACCCCGAGCAGCGCCGCGACCGCGGGGGAGAGCTCGCGAGCGCGGCTCACGCGGCGTCGAGCAGCGGCGTACGCACGACCGCGGCGTAGTGCTGGACGAGCTCGTCGACGACGTCGGCCCAGCTGCGGCGCGAGACCGCGTCGCAGCCCGCGCTGCCCAGCCGTGAGCGCAGCTCGGCGTCGTCCGTCAGCCGCTCCACCGACCGGCGCAGGCTGGCACCCGAGCCCGGTGTGTAGAGCAACCCCGTACGTCCGTGGTCGACGAGGTCGAGCGGCCCGCCAGCGGCAGGTGCCACGACAGGGACGCCGCTGGCCTGGGCCTCCTGCACGGTCTGGCAGAAGGTCTCGGCCTCACCGGTGTGCACGAAGACGTCGAGGCTGGCGAAGGCGCGGGCCAGGTCCTCGCCGCCGAGCATGCCGGTGAAGCGGGCCCCCGGCAGCGCCCTCCCGAGCAAGGCACGCTCCGGCCCGTCACCCACCACGACCAGCCGGGTGCCGGGCAGGTCGCCCAGTGCCGCGAGGCGACGGACCTGCTTCTCCGCCGCCAGCCGCCCGACGTAGCCGATGACCACCTGGTTGCGGTCACCACGGGTCCACTTCTCGCGCAGGTCGTCGCACCGGCGGGCGGGGGAGAAGAGGTCGAGGTCGACGCCGCGGCCCCACCGGTGCAGGTCACCCACGCCCATGCCGCGCAGCTGGTCCATGGAGACGGTCGAGGGGGCCAGGGTGCGGTCGGCGCGCCGGTGGATCCGGCCCACCCAGCGGCTGATGGCGGGCTCCGCGCGCAGGCCGTACTGCTTGGCGAAGCCGGAGATGTCGGTCTGGTAGATCGCGACGGTGGGGATGCCCAGCCGTTGCGCCGCCTTCAACCCGATCGCACCGAGCGCGATCGGCGAGGCGAGGTGCACGACGTCGGGGCGGAACTCGGCCATCGTCCGCTCGACCACGGGGTCGGGCAGGCCGACCGGGAAGCTGGCGTAGCGGGGGAGCGCCATGGAGCGCACCCGCACCACCGGCACGTTGCGGTAGGCGGAGGGTCCGGGGCCCGGAGCGATGACGAGCGGCTGGTGGCCGGTGGCCAGGAGGCGGTCGACGACGTGGCGGACACTGTTGGTGACGCCGTTGACCTGGGGGAAGAAGGACTCGGTGACGATCACGACTCGCATGCTGCGAGCGTGGGCGCCCGCGATGAACGGAGGGCGTCGCCGGCGGGCTGCTGCGATGAAGTTCGCGCCACGCCTCAGGGCGTACGACGTCAGGACTCGCCGGCGATGAGCAGCTCGGATCCGTTGCGCTCCAGGACCAGGGTGACGCTGTCGGAGATCTGCCGTCCGTTCCGCATCCGGTAGTCGACGTCGTACGACACGGTCAGCGCGTCGACGTCGGCCCGGATGTTGCGTGGCGAGGCCGAGCGCACGGTCCGCCAGAAGCCGGAGTAGGAGCCGAAGCCCTCGCTGTCGGCCTGGAAGCCGGGCGTGAGCCGCTGCCACGCAGCGCGCGGGTCACTGGTCACGGTCGCCAGGTAGTCGGTGACGAACGAGGTCATCTCCGCCTCGGTGACCGCCGTCGGGCTGGCGGTGGGCTCGGGGCTGGTGGTGGTCGGGCTGGGCGTCTCCTGCCCTGCGGTGGGAGCCGGGTCGCGGGCGGCGTTGAGGCCGGCGTACAGCGCCACGACGGTGCTGAGCAGGATCCCCGCTGCCACGCGCGCCCAGACCAGCCACGGACGGCGCCGCCCCGGAGGGGGCGACACGCTCTGGGCAGGCGGGAGGGCCGACGTCATGCGCCCTGCCGGGATCGACGCCGTCGTACGCGTGTCGTCGTCGCTCCGCCCGGGTGCCGTGTCGACAGCCGCGGGGGGCGTCGTGGCGGCAGCCGTGGCGGCGCTGGTGGCGCCGGTCCTCCGCGGCCGCGCAGGGGCCTCCTCACTGAGGTGGCGCAGCGCGTCGCGCACCTGCCCCATCGTCCACCGTGCCTCGGGGTCGATGGCCATGGTGCGCTCGAGCACCGTGTTGAGCCGACCCGTCTCCGGAAGGCGCGGCGGCTCCTCGTGGACGATGCGGTACATCGTGCTGAGCACGTTGTCGCCCACGTGGTAGGGCGGCCGACCGGCCAGGAGGTGGAAGAGCGTCGCGCCGAGCGCCCACACGTCGCTGGCGGGCGTCGCCGAGGAGCCGGTCGCGACCTCGGGGGGAAGGTAGGCGGGGGAGCCGGTCACGAGACCGGTCTGGGTCAGCGAGGTGTCGTCGGCGGAGCGGGCGATGCCGAAGTCGGTGAGCTTGGCCGTTCCGTCCCGGGTGAGCAGGATGTTGGAGGGCTTCACGTCGCGGTGCACGATGCCGGCGCGGTGGGCGGCGGCCAACGCCTCGGCCACCTGCGCGAGCACCCGCGCGGCCTCCTGCGGCTCCAGCGGACCCTGCTCTCGGACCAGCTCGGCCAGGCTCTGGCCGTCCACGTGCTCCATAACCAGCCAGTGCTCGTCGCCGACCACGACCAGATCGAAGACCCCGACCACGTGCGGATGGTTGAGCGAGGCGGCGAGGCGGGCCTCCCGAGCACCCTGCTGGAGGGCGGCGTCGGTGCCGCCGGCGTGCACCCCGACGCGCTTCAACGCGACCGTGCGTCCGAGCACGGTGTCGCGCCCGGACCACACCGGGCCGCTGGCACCGCGACCGATCTCGCGCTCGAACGTGTATCTGTCCGCACTCACCACTGCAGCCTAGGCAACAGGCACCAGCAGCGGCTGATCTGGCAGGCTAAGGCTGCCCGGTGCACCCCTGACCAGACCCGCGCCGGCTCACCGGAAGGAAGAATCGTGTCGACCCCGAACATCCTGGACGACCTCGAGTGGCGCGGCCTGATCGCCAGCTCGACCGACCTCGACGCGCTGCGTGCGGCGCTGGACGAGGGGAGCGTCCGGTTCTATGTCGGCTTCGACCCGACCGCCCCCAGCCTGCACATGGGCAACCTCGTGCAGATCGTGACGGCCAAGCGCCTCCAGGAGGCCGGCCACACGCCCTTCGCCCTCGTCGGTGGTGCCACCGGCATGATCGGCGACCCCCGCGACTCTGGTGAGCGCACCCTGAACTCGCTCGACACCGTGAAGGACTGGGTCGACCGCGTACGCCGTCAGATCGAGCCCTTCCTCTCCTTCGAGGGCGACAACGCCGCGACGATGGTCAACAACTACGACTGGACGGCGTCGCTGTCGGTCATCGACTTCCTGCGCGACGTGGGCAAGCACTTCCCGGTCAACCGGATGCTGGCGCGTGACGTGGTGAAGTCCCGCCTCGAGGACGGCATCAGCTACACCGAGTTCAGCTACGTGCTGCTCCAGTCGATGGACTTCCTCAACCTCTACCGCGACCACGGGGTGACGCTGCAGTTCGGCGGCTCCGACCAGTGGGGCAACCTCACCGGCGGCGTCGAGCTGATCCGTCGCGCGGCCGGGGGCAAGGCCCATGCCTTCACCACTCCGCTGATCACGAAGAGCGACGGCACCAAGTACGGCAAGACCGAGGGCGGTGCCCTGTGGCTCGACCCCGAGATGATGTCGCCCTACGCGTTCCACCAGTTCTGGCTCAACGTCGAGGACGAGAAGGTCGTCGAGCTCCTCAAGATCTTCACCTTCCTCCCGCGTGAGGAGATCGAGGACCTGGCGGCCCAGACGGAGGAGAAGCCGTTCCTGCGCGCCGGCCAGAAGGCGCTCGCCGACGCCGTGACCACCTTGGTGCACGGTCAGCGTGAGACCGAGGCGGCCAAGCGTGCCGCCCAGGCACTCTTCGGTGGGGGAGAGCTCAACACCCTTCCCCCCAGCACCTTGGGGGCAGCGCTCGCCGAGGCCGGCTCCGTTCAGGTCTCCGGTGACGCGATCCCGTCCCTGCTCGACCTCTTCGTGCATACCGGCCTCACCAAGAGCAAGGGCGAGGCCCGCCGTGCGGTGACCGAGGGTGGCGCCTACCTCAACAACGTCCGCGTGGAGGACCCCGACTTCGTCCCCACCCGTGACGACGTCGTCGCTGGCGGCTGGCTCGTGCTGCGCCGGGGCAAGAAGAAGTTGGCGGGCGTGCAGGTCTCCTGACCGGGCACCTTTACCGTACGCCGAGGGCCGCCGCCCGCGCTAAAACGCGTGGACGGCGGCCCTTCGCGTTGCTCAAACCGGCTCTGACCTGCGGAAACGTTGAGTGTGCTGGCCGTCACCCCACCCCGAGTTGCACGTCTGGCGAGAGGTGACCTAGTGTTTCACCTCGTTGCCGGGAAGGTGACCGGGATGAAGCCCAGAAGGGCGGAAGCCAGGTCGGAGGCAACCGACTCCCTCGCTCACAGCGAGATCGAAGATCGAAAGATCTTGGATCGAACAACATGAGCGACCCCAGGGAGAAAGCGAGAAAGACGCGGATTTGAATTCGCAGAAACAACTCGCTAAAGTTTCAACAAGCGCCGCAGCCGCCCCGAGAGGGAAAGCACGGACAAGCGTTTGATCCTTGAGAACTCAACAGTGTGTCATAGTCGACGAATTAGTTTGATATGCCCCGTCGGCACTTCTTTGGGAGTGTCTACGGATTTCTTTGACAATGAATTCTGACAACGTAAGTTAGTCAGGGTTTGTTCTTGTCGGGGATGGCTTTTCTTGAAATTTTCAATGGAGAGTTTGATCCTGGCTCAGGACGAACGCTGGCGGCGTGCTTAACACATGCAAGTCGAGCGGTAAGGCCCTTCGGGGTACACGAGCGGCGAACGGGTGAGTAACACGTGAGTAATCTGCCCTTCACTTCGGGATAAGCACCGGAAACGGTGTCTAATACCGGATATGAACCTCCTTCGCATGTTGGGGGTTGGAAAGTTCTGGCGGTGGAGGATGTGCTCGCGGCCTATCAGCTTGTTGGTGAGGTAATGGCTCACCAAGGCTTCGACGGGTAGCCGGCCTGAGAGGGTGACCGGCCACACTGGGACTGAGACACGGCCCAGACTCCTACGGGAGGCAGCAGTGGGGAATATTGGACAATGGGCGAAAGCCTGATCCAGCAACGCCGCGTGAGGGATGACTGCCTTCGGGTTGTAAACCTCTTTCAGTAGGGACGAAGCGCAAGTGACGGTACCTACAGAAGAAGCACCGGCCAACTACGTGCCAGCAGCCGCGGTAATACGTAGGGTGCGAGCGTTGTCCGGAATTATTGGGCGTAAAGGGCTCGTAGGCGGTTTGTCGCGTCGGGAGTGAAAACTCAGGGCTTAACTCTGAGCTTGCTTCCGATACGGGCAGACTAGAGGTATGCAGGGGAGAACGGAATTCCTGGTGTAGCGGTGAAATGCGCAGATATCAGGAGGAACACCGGTGGCGAAGGCGGTTCTCTGGGCATTACCTGACGCTGAGGAGCGAAAGTGTGGGGAGCGAACAGGATTAGATACCCTGGTAGTCCACACCGTAAACGTTGGGCGCTAGGTGTGGGGCCTATTCCATGGGTTCCGTGCCGCAGCTAACGCATTAAGCGCCCCGCCTGGGGAGTACGGCCGCAAGGCTAAAACTCAAAGGAATTGACGGGGGCCCGCACAAGCGGCGGAGCATGCGGATTAATTCGATGCAACGCGAAGAACCTTACCTGGGTTTGACATACACCGGAAACACCTAGAGATAGGTGCCCTTTTAGTCGGTGTACAGGTGGTGCATGGCTGTCGTCAGCTCGTGTCGTGAGATGTTGGGTTAAGTCCCGCAACGAGCGCAACCCTCGTCCTATGTTGCCAGCACGTCGTGGTGGGGACTCATAGGAGACTGCCGGGGTCAACTCGGAGGAAGGTGGGGATGACGTCAAGTCATCATGCCCCTTATGTCCAGGGCTTCACGCATGCTACAATGGCCGGTACAAAGGGCTGCGATCCCGTGAGGGGGAGCGAATCCCAAAAAGCCGGTCTCAGTTCGGATTGGGGTCTGCAACTCGACCCCATGAAGTCGGAGTCGCTAGTAATCGCAGATCAGCAACGCTGCGGTGAATACGTTCCCGGGCCTTGTACACACCGCCCGTCACGTCACGAAAGTCGGCAACACCCGAAGCCGGTGGCCCAACCCTTGTGGAGGGAGCCGTCGAAGGTGGGGCTGGCGATTGGGACGAAGTCGTAACAAGGTAGCCGTACCGGAAGGTGCGGCTGGATCACCTCCTTTCTAAGGAGCACACACCCCGACAGCAGACGCCTGTTCTGCTGCGTATGGTGGTGTCTCACTAGTGGAATCGTCGATGAATGGCTTGAACCTGGCTGGTTCGTGCACCTCAGTACTGCCCTGTCTCTTCGGAGGCTGGGCGTGGAACCTGGTGGATGGCTGGTAGGGGGAGGGTCGTGACACGCTGTTGGGTCCTGAAGGATCGAACACTGCCTGAGTAGTCGGGTGGGGTTGGTTCTTCTGGCCTCCTTCGCTTGAAGCCTGGTTGATCTGGGCCGATGGGGTTGGTGGGGTTGTTGTTTGAGATCTGGATAGTGGACGCGAGCATCAGCACGCACGTTCAACGGTTCTTCGGGACTGGTTGGGGTTGTGTGTTGTGCAATTAAGCAAATGAGCCATCACGCCTGATTGTGGTGTGGTGGTTGGTCTTTGTAGCAAGTAAGAATCTGTGTTGACGCGTTGAGTTGTTTTGACGTTGTTGAGACAAGCTACTAAGGGCACATGGTGGATGCCTTGGCACCAAGAGCCGATGAAGGACGTAGGAGCCTGCGATAAGCCCCGGGGAGTTGGCAACCGAGCTGTGATCCGGGGGTGTCCGAATGGGGAAACCCAGCTGGAGTCATGTCCAGTTACCCTCACCTGAACACATAGGGTGAGTGGAGGGAACGTGGGGAAGTGAAACATCTCAGTACCCACAGGAAGAGAAAACAACAGTGATTCCGAGAGTAGTGGCGAGCGAAATCGGATGAGGCCAAACCTACTTCGTGTGATACCCGGCAGGGGTTGCGGAGTGGGGGTTGTGGGGCCGCTCGATCAGTGCTGCCGTGCTGGTACAGAGTAAGAAAACACAGATGAAGCCGAAGCAGGTTGGAAAGCCTGGCCGTAGAGGGTGATAGCCCCGTACGTGTAAGTCTGTGTCTCTGGAGCGTCACCCCAAGTAACACGGAACCCCTGAAATTCCGTGTGAATCTGGCGGGACCACCCGTTAAGCCTAAATACTCCTTGGTGACCGA
Organism: Nocardioides daphniae; assembly: GCF_004777465.1. Classification (NCBI taxonomy): domain Bacteria; kingdom Bacillati; phylum Actinomycetota; class Actinomycetes; order Propionibacteriales; family Nocardioidaceae; genus Nocardioides; species Nocardioides daphniae. Next base: position 2,328,999 of record NZ_CP038462.1, on the reverse strand, counting down.
TAGCGGACAAGTACCGTGAGGAAAGGTGAAAAGTACCCCTGGCGGGGAGTGAAATAGTACCTGAAACCGTGTGCCTACAATCCGTCGGAGCGAGAACTTGTTCTTGTGACGGCGTGCCTTTTGAAGAATGAGCCTGCGAGTTAGCGGTGTGTAGCGAGGTTAACCCGTGTGGGGAAGCCGTAGCGAAAGCGAGTCCGAACAGGGCGACACAGTTGCACGCTCTAGACCCGAAGCGAAGTGATCTATCCATGGGCAGGTTGAAGCGCGGGTAAGACCGCGTGGAGGACCGAACCCACTTAGGTTGAAAACTGAGGGGATGACCTGTGGATAGGGGTGAAAGGCCAATCAAACTTCGTGATAGCTGGTTCTCCCCGAAATGCATTTAGGTGCAGCGTTGTGTGTTTCTTGCCGGAGGTAGAGCACTGGATAGCCGATGGGCCCTACCAGGTTACTGACGTTAGCCAAACTCCGAATGCCGGTAAGTGAGAGCGCAGCAGTGAGACTGCGGGGGATAAGCTCCGTAGTCGAGAGGGAAACAGCCCAGACCATCAGCTAAGGCCCCTAAGCGGTGACTAAGTGGAAAAGGATGTGGAGTCGCATTGACAACCAGGAGGTTGGCTTGGAAGCAGCCACCCTTGAAAGAGTGCGTAATAGCTCACTGGTCAAGTGATTCCGCGCCGACAATGTAGCGGGGCTCAAGTCATCCGCCGAAGCTATGGCATTCACATATTGAGCTAGGCCTTCGTGGTCCAGGTGTGTGGATGGGTAGGGGAGCGTCGTGTGGGCAGTGAAGCGGCAGAGTGATCTAGCCGTGGAGGCCACACGAGTGAGAATGCAGGCATGAGTAGCGAATGAAATGTGAGAAACATTTCCGCCGAATGATCAAGGGTTCCAGGGTCAAGCTAATCTGCCCTGGGTAAGTCGGGACCTAAGGCGAGGCCGACAGGCGTAGTCGATGGACAACGGGTTGATATTCCCGTACCGGCGAAGTAGCGCCCATGACGAGGCTGGTGATGCTGACCGTCCGAAGCGCCGTGATCTGATCCCTTCGGGGTGAGGACGTGTGCGTGGAGCACGGGACCCAATCCAGTAGTAGTCAAGCGATGGGGTGACGCAGGAAGGTAGTCCAACCGTGGCGATGGTAGACCACGGCTAAGGGTGTAGGACTGAGGGTAGGCAAATCCGCCCTCTGGATGTCTGAGACCTGATGGGGAGCCAATTGTGGTGAAGTGGATGATCCTATGCTGTCGAGAAAAACCTCTAGCGAGCTATGAGCCGCCCGTACCCCAAACCGACTCAGGTGATCAGGTAGAGAATACTAAGGCGATCGAGTGAACCATGGTTAAGGAACTCGGCAAAATGCCCCCGTAACTTCGGGAGAAGGGGGGCCGGATCCGTGAAACTCTTTTCGAGTGGCAGCGGTGATGGCCGCAGAGACCAGGCCCAAGCGACTGTTTACTAAAAACACAGGTCCGTGCGAAGTTGTAAGACGATGTATACGGACTGACTCCTGCCCGGTGCTGGAAGGTTAAGGGGACCGGTTAGACGCAAGTCGAAGCTGAGAACTTAAGCCCCAGTAAACGGCGGTGGTAACTATAACCATCCTAAGGTAGCGAAATTCCTTGTCGGGTAAGTTCCGACCTGCACGAATGGAGTAACGACTTGGGCGCTGTCTCAACCATGGACTCGGCGAAATTGCACTACGAGTAAAGATGCTCGTTACGCGCGGCAGGACGGAAAGACCCCGGGACCTTTACTATAGTTTGGTATTGGTGTTTGGTTCGGCTTGTGTAGGATAGGTGGGAGACTGTGAAACCTCGACGCCAGTTGGGGTGGAGTCATCGTTGAAATACCACTCTGGTCGTACTAGATGTCTAACCTAGGTCCGTAATCCGGATCAGGGACAGTGCCTGATGGGTAGTTTAACTGGGGCGGTTGCCTCCTAAAATGTAACGGAGGCGCTCAAAGGTTCCCTCAGCCTGGTTGGCAATCAGGTGGCGAGTGTAAGTGCACAAGGGAGCTTGACTGTGAGACAGACATGTCGAGCAGGGACGAAAGTCGGAACTAGTGATCCGGCGTCGGCATGTGGAAGCGGCGTCGCTCAACGGATAAAAGGTACCCCGGGGATAACAGGCTGATCTTCCCCAAGAGTCCATATCGACGGGATGGTTTGGCACCTCGATGTCGGCTCGTCGCATCCTGGGGCTGGAGTAGGTCCCAAGGGTTGGGCTGTTCGCCCATTAAAGCGGCACGCGAGCTGGGTTTAGAACGTCGTGAGACAGTTCGGTCCCTATCCGCCGCGCGCGTTGGAAACTTGAGAAAGGCTGCCCCTAGTACGAGAGGACCGGGGTGGACGAACCTCTGGTGTGCCAGTTGTCCCGCCAGGGGCACGGCTGGTTGGCTACGTTCGGAAGTGATAACCGCTGAATGCATCTAAGCGGGAAGCATGTTTCAAGATGAGGTTTCCCACCACCTTGAGTGGTTAAGGCCCCCAGCAGAACACTGGGTTGATAGGCCGGAGGTGTACAGCAGTAATGCCCAGCCGACCGGTACTAATAGGCCGAGGGCTTGTCCCAACACCGTACAAAACCACTCAACACAACACATCTTGTTGTGAAGACCCGCTACGCGTCCACTAACCAGTTCCCAGACAACAGACCCCTGTCCTGCGCACGCAGGACGAAGGCGGACAACAACACAATGGACTCGGTCCCACTCACACCCATGCAGTGCACCCCACCCGGTGCACCTGGGTCCCTGGACAGGACTGGAAAGAGTTACGGCGGCCATAGCGAAAGGGAAACACCCGGTCCCATCCCGAACCCGGAAGTTAAGCCTTTCAGCGCCGATGGTACTGCGATCGAGAGGTCGTGGGAGAGTAGGACGCCGCCGGACATACACTTGCAGAGGCCACCCCTTAGGGTGGCCTCTGCTGCATTTTCACCCCTGCGCGACCGCGCCACGGGGTGGATCGACACGATTGAAGAGGTGAAACCCATGGCCGACGATCGTCGTGGTCAGCGTCCCGCACGAGGCGGCGACGGACCCAGGAGCAGCGGTCGCGGAGGAGTGGGGGGATCCCGCTCCGCACGTGGAAACGACGGCAACCGCACTGGTGGCCCCCGCTCCGGCAGCTCGGCCGGACGCGACTCCCGTCCCGGCGAGAGCCGTGACCGCAAGCCCTACGGGGCGAAGTCCGGTGACAGCCGCGACCGCAAGCCCTACGGCGCGAAGTCGGGCGACGACCGCAAGCCCTACGGTGCCAAGTCGGGCGACAGCCGTGACCGCAAGCCGTACGGCGCCAAGTCCGGTGACAGCCGCAAGCCCTACGCCAAGTCCGGCGAGCGGGGCGGGCGTGACGACCGCGGTGCCCGCGGCGAACGTCCCTACTCCCGCGACCGCCAGGGGCCGGCGCGCACCCAGGAGCAGCGCACCAAGGACCAGGAGCGCTACGACGGTCCTCCGCTGCCGGAGGGAATCACCGGCAAGGAGCTGGACCGCTCCATCACGGCTCAGCTCAAGGGTCTGCCGGAGAAGCTCGCTGCCCGCGTGGCGCGCCACCTGGCGGCCGCTGGCCAGCTGATCGACTCAGACCCGGAGACTGCCTACCAGCACACGCTGGCGGCCCGCCGCCGTGCGTCCCGCCGGCTGTCGTCCGCGAGGCGACGGGGGAGGCAGCGTACGCGGCTGGTCACTACGCCGAGGCGCTCGCCGAGCTGCGGGCCGCGAAGCGGATGAACGGCGCCACCGACTACCTGCCGATCATGGCCGACTGCCACCGCGCGCTCGGCCAGCCCGAGCAGGCGATCAAGCTCGCCAAGAGCCCGTCGGTCTCCAACTTCTCGGCCGAGGCCAAGGCCGAGATGACGATCGTCGAGGCGGGCGCCCGTCGCGACATGGGCCAGCTCGACGCCGCGCTGCGTACGCTCGAGCTCGCACCGCTCATGCACAAGACGCGTGACGCCTGGGTGGTCCGCCTGCGCTACGCGTACGCCGACATCCTCGAGGCCGCCGGCCGCGAGGCCGACGCGCTGGCGTGGTTCCACCGGACCCACGCGATCGACAGTGAGGAGATCACCGACGCTGCCGAGCGTGCCGAGGTGCTCGAGAAGCGTCGCGACTGACGGCTCCACCGCAGTGCTTGACCAGCGCACACCTCCGGCGTGTCCGGGCGTGTGCGCTGGTTTTCTTCTACCCCATGGGTCACAATGGACCGACTAATTACATAGGTGTCACTGTGCACGATTCGTTTCTGGTCATGAGATCGCTGGGGAAGGCGTAGCTCGCGCCGGAGATGAAGGAGATAACGGTGACTTCACGTACTGCACCCCGCCCGAATGGACCTGCCACTCGGGGGATTCTGTTCGTGCACTCAACGCCCTCCGCGCTCAGCCCTCACATCGAGTGGGCTGTGGGGGGTGTGCTCGGCGCTGCCGTGAGTCTCGACTGGACCCCTCAGCCGGCACAGCCTGGCACCTACCGTGCTGAGCTCTCCTGGACCGGGGCGGCGGGGACCGCTGCTGCGGTGGTGTCCGCCCTGCGCGGCTGGAACCACCTCCGCTTCGAGATCACGGAGGAGCCCACGGCCTCGACCGAGGGTTCCCGCTACTCGTTCACCCCTGAGCTGGGCGTCTTCCACGCCGTCACCGGCCTCCACGGTGACATCATGATCCCCGAGGACCGTCTCCGCTCGGCGATGGTGAAGGCAGGGACGGGCGAGACGACCCTCGAGCTCGAGGTCGACAAGCTGCTCGGCAAGCCGTGGGACGACGAGCTGGAGTCCTTCCGGTACGCCGGCGAGGGCGCCCCGGTGCGCTGGCTGCACCAGGTCGTCTGACGCGACCTCCCTGCGGTGGTCCGAGCAACCACCGCACCTCGTACGACGCCGAAGGGCGGCCCTCCCGCGGGAGGGCCGCCCTTCGACGTTGTCGGACGTGGGTCAGAGCGGGATGTTGCCGTGCTGCCCCCGTACCGGGCCGTGGGCAGCGAACGCGTCCGCGATCGCGCCGGCGATGGCGCTGCGGGTGAGCTCGGGGGCCACCACGTCGTCGACGACGCCGATCTCCACGGCCTTCTCCACGCCACCCGCGATCCGCTCGTGCTCGGCCGCCAGCTCCTCCTCGACCTGGGCGCGAAGGTCGGCAGGCACCTCGGCCAGCTTGCGGCGGTGGATGATCCTGATGGCAGCCACGGGCCCCATGACGGCCACCTCGGCGCCGGGCCAGGCGAAGACCTTTGTCGCGCCCAGCGAGCGGGCGTTCATCGCGATGTAGGCGCCGCCGTAGGTCTTGCGCGTCACCACGGTGACGCGCGGGACCACCGATTCGGCGAAGGCGTGCAGCAGCTTGGCACCGCGGCGTACGACACCGTCCCACTCCTGCCCGACACCGGGCAGGTAGCCGGGGACGTCGACGAGCACGACGAGCGGGATGCCGAGGGCGTCGCACAGGCGTACGAAGCGTGACGCCTTCTCCGCGGAGAGCGAGTCGAGGCAGCCGCCCAGGCGCAGCGGGTTGTTGGCGATGACGCCGACGGTACGTCCACCCATGCGCCCCAGCACCGTGGCCACGTTGGGCGCCCAGCGGGCGTGCAGCTCACGGGCGCTGCCCTCGTCGAGGACACCCTCCACGAGCGGGTGCACGTCGTAGGCGCGCTTCTTGTTCTCGGGGAGGAAGGAAGCCAGGTCGACGTCGGCCACGGCAGCGGTGTCGAGCGTGCCCTGGTCGCCCAGCAGCGACGTGACGTCGCGGGCCGCGTCGAGCGCCTCGCGCTCGGTGTCGGTCAGCACGTGCACCACGCCCGAGCGGCGGCCGTGCGGCTCAGGGCCACCCAGGCGCAGCATGTCGACGTCCTCGCCGGTGACCGAACGGACCACGTCGGGGCCGGTGACGAAGATGCGACCCTCGGGACCGAGGATCACCACGTCGGTGAGCGCGGGGCCGTAGGCGGCGCCACCGGCTGCCGGGCCGAGCACCACGGAGACCTGCGGGATCTTGCCCGACGCCCGGGTCATGGCGTGGAAGATCAGGCCGACCGCGTGCAGCGAGAGCACACCCTCGGCCAGACGTGCGCCACCGGAGTGCCACAGGCCGATGATCGGGACGCCGTCGGCGAGGGCGCGGTCGTACGCCTCCACGGCGACGCGGCAGCCAGCCTCACCCATCGCGCCACCCATGACGGTGGGGTCGGAGCAGAAGGCGACGGCGCGGGTGCCGTGCACGGTGCCGATCGCCGACATCATGCCGGAGTCGTCGAAGAGGCTGAGGAACTCGACCGATCCCTCGTCGAAGAGGGCGGTGAGGCGGTGCACCGGGTTGCGGGGGTCGTCCTCGCGCGGCAGCTTGGCGGCCTTCGGTGCGGAGGCGGGGGCCGGGGCGGCAGTCATCAGACGCTCCTGAAGGCGAGGGCGACGTTGTGACCGCCGAAGCCGAAAGAGTTGTTGAGGGCGGCGAGGTCGCCGTCCGGCAGCGTGCGCTGCTCGGTGGCCAGGTCGAGCCCGACGTCCTCGGGGTCGTCGAGGTTGATGGTGGGCGGCACCACGCGGTGGTGCAGCGCCAGTACGGTGGCGACCGACTCCAGGGCGCCGGCCGCGCCGAGCAGGTGGCCGGTCATCGACTTGGTCGAGGTGAGGACCGCGGAGGTGTCCTCGCCCAGGGCGGTGCGGATCGCCAGCGCCTCGGCCACGTCACCCTGCGGGGTGGAGGTGGCGTGGGCGTTGACGTGCACGACGTCGCCGGGGGAGAGGCTGGCCTCGCGCAGGGCGATCCCCATGGCGCGGGTGGCACCGGCTCCGGCAGGGTCGGGCTGCGCGACGTCGTGCGAGTCGGAGGTGATGCCAGCGCCTGCTGCCTCGGCGTACACCTTCGCGCCACGGGCGCGGGCGTGCTCCTCGGACTCCAGCACCACCACGGCGGCGCCCTCACCGAGGACGAAGCCGTCACGACCCTTGTCCCACGGTCGGGAGGCGGCGCTCGGGTCGTCGTTGCGCTTGCTGAGCGCCATCATCTGGCCGAAGGCGGCCATCGGCAGGGCGTGGACCGCGGCCTCGGTGCCGCCGCAGACGACCACGTCGGCACGGCCGAGGCGGATCAGGTCGATGCCCAGCGCGATCGCCTCGTTGCCGGAGGCGCAGGCCGAGACGGGGGTGTGGACCCCCGCCTTGGCGCCGATCATGAGGCCGATGCTCGCGGCCGGCCCGTTGGGCATCAGCATCGGGATCGCCAGCGGCGAGACGCGGCGGGGACCCTTCTCGAGGAGCTGGTCGTAGTTGCCCAGCAGGGTGGTGACGCCACCGATGCCCGAGGCGACGGCGACCGCCACGCGCTCGGGGTCGACGCCGGACTCGGCGAGCCCGGCGTCGGCCCAGGCCTCGGTGGCGGCCACCACGGCCAGCTGACCGGAGCGGTCCATGCGCCTGGCCTTCACGCGGTCCAGCACCTGGTCGGGCTCGACCGCCACGCGGGCGGCGATCCGGGCCCCGAGGGGCTCGGCCCACTCCTCGGTGAGCAGGGAGACACCGGAGGTGCCGGCGAGGAGGGCGGACCAGGTGGAGGGAACGTCGCCGCCGACCGGAGAGGTGGCTCCGAGACCGGTGACGACGACACGGGAGGCTGACATGGATACTCCTGGGTCGGTGCGGACGGGAGAGGTGGTCCCTCAGGTCAGGCGGAGGCCTGCTCGATGAAGGCGACGGCGTCGCCGACGGTCTTGAGGTTCTTCACCTGGTCGTCGGGGATCGAGACGCCGAACTTTTCCTCGGCGGCCACGACGACCTCGACCATGGAGAGCGAGTCGACGTCGAGGTCGTCGACGAAGGACTTGTCGAGCTGGACGTCGGCGGTGTCGACACCGGCGACCTCGTTGACGATCTCGGCGAGGTCGGAGCGGATCTCTTCGGTGGTGGCCATGGCTGGCTTCCTTCTCTACTGGGTGGGGTTGAAACTGCGGGGTGTGGTGCAGGTGGTGCGTCAGGGCACGACGACGACCTGGGCGGCGTACGCCAGCCCGGCGCCGAAGGCGATCAGCAGCGCGACGTCACCGGACTTGGCGTCGCCCTCGGCGATCATCCTGTCGAGCGCCAGCGGCACGGACGCCGCCGAGGTGTTGCCCTGCTCGGCGATGTCGCGGGCGATGCGGACCTTCTCGGGCAGCTTCATGGAGCGTGCCATCGCGTCGATGATGCGCATGTTGGCCTGGTGGGGCACGAAGACGTCGAGGTCGTCGACGGTGATGCCGGCACGCTCGAGCGCCTGGTGCGCGACCTTGGCCATCGCGAAGGAGGCCCAGCGGAAGACCGGGTTGCCCTGCATCGTCAGGTAGGGCATCACGCCGCTGCCCGGCGCTGCGTCGGTGCCGACGACGTCGCGCCAGTCCTCGCGCTGCCGGATCAGGTCGAACTGCTCGCCGTCGGAGCCCCACACGACCGGCGCGATGCCCGGGGTGTCGCTCGGACCGACCACCGCCGCACCTGCGCCGTCGGCGAAGATGAAGGCGGTGCCACGGTCGTCGAGGTCGGTGATGTCACTGAGTCGCTCGACGCCGATGACCAGGACGTTGGTCGCGCTCCCGGCGCGGACGAGGTCGTTGGCGAGCGCGACGCCGTGGCAGAAGCCCGCACACGCCGCGGAGATGTCGAAGGCAGCGGCCTGGTCGGTGCCGAGCTCGTGGGCGACGGCGGTGGCCACCGCCGGGGTCTGGAGCAGGTGCGAGACGGTCGCGACGATCACGCAGTCGATGTCGGTGGCGGTGAGACCGGAGCGCTCGAGCGCCTTGCGCGAGGCCTCGACGGACATCATCTGCACGGTCTCGTGGTCGTCGGCCCAGCGGCGCTGCCGGATGCCCGAGCGCTGCTGGATCCACTCGTCGCTGGAGTCGATCGCCTCGACGATGTCGGCGTTGGGCACGACGCGGCTGGGACGGTAGGCGCCGATGCCGAGGATGCGCGTGTGGGCAGCACCCGTCGCCGAGGCCAGGGGTGAGGCGAGCGTCATGCCGCGCCCTCCGGGTGGAGGCGGAGCAGCGGCTGGCCGGGGGAGACGAGGTCGCCGTCCTCGACGAGCCACTCGACGACGCGGCCGCCGTGCAGCGCGCGCACCTCGGCGCGGTCGCGGGTGCTGGCCACGTCACCGATCACGGCGCCGGCGGCGAAGCGCTCGGCGTGGTCGGTGCCGGCGGTGCGGTGGAAGGTGCCCTTCGAGGGGGCGACCACCATCCGCCAGGTGGGGGAGGTCTCGATGGGGGAGGCCTCGCCGTGGCGCTCGCAGAAGTCGCGGGCGGCGTCGAGCTGGTCGGGGGTCTTGAGCGCGAAGGTCTCCACGCCCTTGAGGTTGCGCTTGACGATCCCGGTCAGGGTGCCGGCCGGGGGCATCTCGAGCACGCCCGTGACGCCGAGGTCGGTCATGGTCTCCATGCAGAGGTCCCAACGGACCGGGCTGGCGATCTGGCCGACCATGCGCTGGACGACCTCGCGGCCGTCGTGGACGACCCGGCCGTCGCGGTTGGAGATGACACGCGTACGCGGGTCGTGCGTCGAGACCGACCGGGCGAGGGCGACGAGGTGGCTGACGGCCGGCTCCATGTGCGTGGTGTGGAAGGCGCCGGCGACGCTCAGCGGCATCAGGCGCGCCTTGGCGGGCGGCTCGTCGGCGAGGGCCGCGAGCTGCTCCAGGGTGCCGGCGGCGATGACCTGCCCGGGGCCGTTGTCGTTGGCGGCGGTGAGGCCGTGGCGCCCCAGGGCGGCGAGGACCTCGGCGCGGTCGCCACCGAGGACGGCCGTCATGCCGGTCGGGGTGAGGGCGGAGGCCTGGGCCATGGCCCGGCCGCGCTCACGCACCAGGACCATCGCCTGCTCCGCGGTGATGGCCCGTGCACCTGCGGCGACGGTCAGCTCTCCGACGCTGTGCCCGACGACGGCGCCGACCTTGCTGAAGGCGTCCGCGGGGTGCGGGAAGAGCTCCAGGGCCGCGATCAGCCCGGTGGCCACGAGCAGCGGCTGGGCGATCTCGGTGTCCCGGATGGTCTCCGCGTCGGAGACGGTCCCGTGGGTGACGAGGTCGATGCCGGCGACGGTGGAGAGCCACTCGAAGCGGGTTCGGAAGGTCGGGTCCTCCAACCACGGGGTGAGAAAACCGGGGGTCTGGGCACCTTGGCCTGGGGCGACGATGACGAGCACGAGAACCACTCTGCCTGTCCGGAGACGTCGGTTCGCCACAGCAGGGAACGAAAAACTGGGGCGATTCTTTGTGTGGTTCCTACAAAGCGGGGTCGGTGGGGGCCCGGCCCGACTGCCGGCCCAGCACCAGGGCGATCTGCAGGGTGAAGGCGTCGCGGGCCATGGTCGGGGTCAGCCCGGTCACCTCGGCGACCTGGCGCAGGCGGTAGCGCACGGTGTTGGGGTGGACGAAGAGCGCACGGGCCGTCGCCTCGGTCGAGCCCCCCGCCTCGAACCACGCCGCCAGCGTCTCCACCAACGACCGGCGCGGCCCCGACAGGGGCAGGAAGACCGCCTCCACCAGGTGGCGGCGGGCATGGCCGTCGCCGGCCAGCGCCCGCTCGGCGAGCAGGTCGAGGCTGCGTACGGGACGGGGGGCCTCGGGCCACCCGGCACTGGCGCGGTGGGCGGCGGAGAGCGCGGCACGTGCGGAGACGTGGGCCGAGCCCAAGCCGGAGGTCACCGGACCCACCACGACGGGGCCGTCGCCGAAGAAGTGGACCACGCTCCGGGCGCCGGCCAACGCGTCCTCGACGCCACCGAGCACGACGACGAGGCGGTCGCCCTGCACGGCGCACAGCGCGTCGGCGCCGGCGGTGCGGGCAGCACGTCGTACGCCCTCGAAGACGTCGCTGTCGGTGCGGCGGTCGGGGGAGGCCCCCATGACCACGGCGACCCCGCCGAGGGAGTTCCAGCCGAGCGCGTTGGCCCGCGACAGCAACGAGTCGTCGGGCTCGGCGCGCAGCACGGCGTCGACCACGAGCGCCTCGAGCCGGGCGTCCCAGGCGCCGCGCGACTCGGCGGCACGGGCGTACACCTCCGCTGTCGCGAAGGCGACCTCGCGCCCGTAGCGCAGCACGGCCCTGTGGACCAGCGGCGCGTCCTCGGCCGCGACGGTGTCGTCGATGTGGCTCTCCACCACGTCGATGCTCAGCCGGATCAGGTCGACGGTCTGGCGAAGCGTGATCACGCCGGCGAGCTCGCGGGGCGCCGCGCCGAAGACCGCGGTGGCCAGCGCGTGGCCGTCCGGCCCGCTGCCGTCGGGGGTGGAGGCGCTGGAGCGCAACCAGTCGACGAAGTTCTGGATGCCGGCGTGCACGATGAGCCCGACCCAGGACCGGTCCGACGCGCTCAGGTCGGCGAACCACGGCATGTCGCGGTCCATCCGCGCGGTCGCCGCGGTGCTCATGGCGCCGCTGGCTCGGGCGAGGGCGCTCGCGAGCCGTGCCAGCTCGTGCGTGGCGGGCTCTCGAGGGTCGGTGTCCACGCCTCGAGGCTAGTTGGTGGGGCGCCCGGTCCCCGGCGGCGGTGTGTAGATCGTGTTAATCCTGTCGAACTTGCCGCGCACGCGACCAGTGACCTGCGATACTCGAACCGTTCATCCGCGGTTCACCTGGACGTGGGCCGGGGAGGGTGTCGCAGAGCGGGGAGACACGGCATGAGCAGCAACCACGAGATCCAGTACGTGACCATCAACGGTCACCGGCGCGCCTACGTCCGTGCTGGGCAGGGGCCCGTGCTGCTGCTCCTCCACGGCATCGGGTGCGACCACCAGACCTGGGACACCGTCATCGACGAGCTCGCCCTCGACCACACCGTGATCGTGCCCGACCTGCTCGGCCACGGCGCCTCCGACAAGCCTCGCGCCGACTACAGCCTCGGCGGCTACGCCAACGGGATGCGCGACCTGCTCAGCGTGCTGAGGATCGACCGGGTGACCGTGGTGGGCCACAGCTTCGGCGGTGGCGTCGCGATGCAGTTCGCCTACCAGTTCCCCGAGCGCACCGAGCGCATCGTCCTCGTCTCCTCCGGCGGGCTGGGACGCGAGGTCAGCCCTGCGATCCGGGCGATCACCGCCCCTGGCTTCCACTACGTGATGGGGGCGCTGACCATGCCGGTCGTGCGCCACGTCAACACCACCGCGCTGCGGGCGCTCTCGGCCACCGGCCTCCCGCAAACCCGCGACCTGGCCGAGGTCGCCCGGGTGTACGAGTACCTCGCCGACCCGCGCGCCCGGGCGGCCACCCGCCACGTCGTGCGCGCCGTCGTCGACTTCCGTGGGCAGGTCGTCACGATGTCCGACCGGGCCTACCTCACCAGCGGGCTGCCGATGTGCGTGGTGTGGGGCTCGCAGGACCACGTCATCCCCGCTCGGCACGCCCAGCGCGCGGCAGAGCTGGCGCCGTGGGCGCAGGTCGAGGTCATCGAGCAGTCGGGCCACTTCCCGCACCGCGACCACCCGGGGCGTTTCGTCGCCATCGTGCGCGACTTCATGCGTACGACGGTGCCCAACCGTCACACCAAGGCGCAGTGGCGGCGGATGCTCGCCTCGGGCGCCCCGGCGATCTCCGCCCCCGTCAAGCACGACACCCGCCCCACCGTGGGCGGCGGGACGGGTGTCGAGGGTTTGGCACCGGTGCGGGAGCTCCACCCGACCGGGGCCTGCGAGCGGTCAGGCGTCCCGCCCTCCTGCTGCACTCCCTGGACCGCGGTCGGGTCGTCGATGCGATACTTCGTGCGGGCCTCGACGACCTTGTCGACCTCGATCTCACCGGCGTCGGCCAGCGCCTGCAGCGCCTGCACGACGACCGACTCCGCGTCGACGCGGAAGTAGCGACGCGCGGCCGGGCGGGTGTCGGCGAAGCCGAACCCGTCGGTGCCGAGCACCCGGTAGTCGGCCGGCACCCAGCGGGCGATCTGCATCGGCACGGCGGTCATGTAGTCGGAGACCGCGACGACCGGCGCGTTGCCGTCGCCGAGCTTGTCGGTGACGTAGGCGGTGCGCTTGGGCTCGGCCGGGTTGAGGAGGTTCCAGTCCTCGGCCGCGATGGCGTCACGGGCCAGCTCGTTCCACGAGGTCACCGACCAGGTGTCCGCAGCCACGCCCCACTCCTCGCGGAGCATCTCGGCGGCCTTTTCGACCCACGGGAAGCCGACGCCCGAGCCGAGCAGGCGGACCTTCGGACCGTCTCCCTCGGCCGCGGAGACGCGGTGCAGGCCCTTGAGGATGCCCTCGACGTCGACGCCCTCGGGCTCGGCGGGCTGGTGCACCGGCTCGTTGTAGACCGTCAGGTAGAAGATGACGTTCTCGCCGTTGCCGTGCGGGCCGCCCGTGCCGTACATCCGCTCGAGGCCGCTCTTCATGATGTGCGCGATCTCGTAGGCGAACGCCGGGTCGTAGTGCACGACCGCCGGGTTGGTCGCAGCGAGCAGCGGCGAGTGGCCGTCCGCGTGCTGCAGGCCCTCGCCGGTCAGCGTCGTACGGCCGGCGGTGGCGCCGATCAGGAAGCCGCGCGACAGCTGGTCGGCCATCGCCCAGATCGAGTCACCCGTGCGCTGGAACCCGAACATCGAGTAGAAGATGTAGAAGGGGATCATGTGCTCGCCGTGGGTGGAGTACGCCGACCCTGCGGCCGTGGCGGACGCGAGCGCGCCGGCCTCGGAGATGCCCTCGTGGAGCATCTGGCCCTGCGCCGACTCCTTGTAGGAGAGCAGCAGCTTGCGGTCGACCGACTCGTACTGCTGGCCGCCCGGGTTGTAGACCTTGGCGCTCGGGAACATGGCGTCCATGCCGAAGGTGCGGTACTCGTCGGGCGCGATCGGCACGATGCGCTTGCCGATCTCGGGGTCGCGCATCCACTCCTTGAGCAGGCGCACGACGGCCATGGTGGTGGCGACCTTGTTCTTGCCGCCGCCCTGCTTGATGTCCTTGTACGCAGCGTCCGACGGCAGCTTCAGCGGCTCGGCACGCTCCACGCGGCGGGGGATCGAGCCGCCGAGCTGGCTGCGGCGCTCCATCATGTACTTGATCTCGGGGGAGTCGGCGCCGGGGTGGAAGAACGGCGGCGCGCCGGTCTCCTCGTACGAGCGCTCGAGGTCGCGGTCGGAGATCGGGAGACGCAGGCGGTCGCGGAACTTCTTGATGTCCTCCGGCGTCAGCTTCTTCATCTGGTGGGTGGCGTTCCTGCCCTCCAGTGCGTCGATCGTCCAGCCCTTGATCGTCTTGGCCAGGATCACGGTCGGCTGGCCGACGTGCTTCGTGGCGGCGTCGAAGGCGGCGTACACCTTGCGGTAGTCGTGACCACCGCGGGGGAGCAGCTCGATCTGGCGGTCGGTCATGTGCTCGACCATCTTGCGCAGGCGCTCGTCGTCACCGAAGAAGTGCTCGCGGGTGTAGGCACCGTCCTCGACCGAGAAGGTCTGGAAGTCGCCGTCGGGGGTGGTGTTCATCTTGTTGACGAGCACGCCGTTGACGTCGCGGGCGAGGAGGTCGTCCCACTCGCGGCCCCAGACGACCTTGATCACGTTCCAGCCGGCGCCGCGGAAGTTGGCCTCCAGCTCCTGCATGATCTTGCCGTTGCCGGTCACCGGTCCGTCGAGCTGCTGGAGGTTGCAGTTGACGACCCAGGTCAGGTTGTCGAGCTCCTCGCGCGCGGCGACGCGGATCGCGCCCAGCGACTCGGGCTCGGCCATCTCGCCGTCACCGAGGAAGGCCCACACACGCTGCTGGCTGGTGTCCTTGACGCCGCGGTTGTGCAGGTAGCGGTTGAAGCGCGCCTGGTAGATCGAGTTGATGCCCGTGAGACCCATCGAGACCGTCGGGAACTCCCAGAAGTCCGACATGAGGCGCGGGTGCGGGTAGGAGGAGAGGCCGGCGCCCTGACCGTGCTGGACCTCCTGGCGGAAGCGGTAGAGCTGCTCCTCGTCGAGACGTCCCTCGAGGAAGGCGCGGGCGTAGATGCCCGGGGAGGCGTGGCCCTGGAAGTAGATCTGGTCGCCGCCGCCGGGGTGGTCCTTGCCACGGAAGAAGTGGTTGAAGCCCACCTCGTACAGGCTGGCGGAGGACTGGTAGGTCGCGATGTGGCCGCCGACCTCGATGCCCTTGCGGTTGGCGCTGGAGACCATGACGGCTGCGTTCCAGCGGATGAACGCGCGGATGCGGCGCTCGATGTCCTCGTCACCGGGGAACCAGGGTTCGCGCTCGGGCGGGATCGTGTTGATGTAGTCCGTGGAGCGGAGGGCCGGAACGCCCACGTTGCTCTCACGAGCCCTCTCGAGAAGTCGGAGCATCACGTAGCGTGCGCGGTCCCGTCCTCGGCCCTCGACCAGTGCGTCGAAGCTGCCGAGCCACTCCAGCGTCTCCTCGGGATCGATGTCCGGGAGCTGGGTCGGGAGGCCCTCATGGATGACCGAAGGAATCGGAGGACGTTCGGGTTGCGTCTGTTCAGTCACATCGCCCATGCTGTCATGCCCCCGGAGGATAAAAAATCTACTCTCCGGTACGGGGGGTTGCGTCTGGCGAACAACTCCGCTGGACTACTCCCCACCGCACACCTGCGGTGATCACGAGATCTTGAGCCACACCCCTGAGGAGAGTTTCCCTTGAGCGCGACCGTGGGCGGCGAGTCCACCCAGACCCCTGGACCTGCTGAGAAGCTGGGCTTTACGCCCGGGCAGGTCGTCCAGGAACTTGGCTGGGACAACGACACCGACGACGACCTGCGGATCGCCATCGAGGACCTTCTCGACGCCGACATGGTCGACGGCGACTACGGCAACGTGGTCGAGGCCGTCGTGCTGTGGTGGCGCGACGAGGATGGCGACCTGGTCGACGGCCTCGTCGACGCCAAGTCCGACCTGGTCGGCGGCGGAGTGATCTGGTTGCTCACCCGAAGGTGGGTCGACCCAACAGTGTCGACGCCGCCGACATCGCAGAGGCCGCGCCGATCGCGGGGCTGTCCCAGACCACCACCGCCGCCGTCAGCAAGGACTGGCAGGCGACGCGACTGGTCACGCCCAAGACGCCCGCCTGACACGACGACGTCTCTCCACCCGGTCCTGAGCAGGGGGCCCGGGGGTACTCGTCGTACCCACCGTGAGGACCCAGATGAGCACCATCAAGAACCTGTCCGTACTGCGCGAGGCGGGTGTGATCCGTCGGATGCCGCTCTCCACGCTCGCCCAGATCGTCAAGATCGTGAAGGCGTGGGGGACCGGCCCTGCGGGTGGTTTCTCGCAGCTCGCGGTCTCCAACCCTGACCGGGTGGGGGTCATCGACGAGCTCGGCCAGCTCACCTTCGCCGAGCTCCACCAGCGCTCGAACGCGCTGGCCCACGGCTTCGCGGCGCTCGGCATCAAGGAGCGCGACCAGGTCGCGATCATGTGCCGCAACCACCGTGGCTTCATCGAGGCGACCATCGCGGCGGCCAAGCTGGGCGCCGACCTGCTCTACCTGAACACCGCGTTCGCCGGGCCCCAGCTGGTCGAGGTGATCGCCCGGGAGAAGCCCGTGCTCGTGGTGGCCGACGAGGAGTTCGCCGGGCTGCTGGCCGGGGCCGACGTGAAGCACCGGCTGGTCGCGTGGCAGGACACGCCGCAGGGCGACGACACCGTCGAGGCGCTGATCGCCGCCAACCCCACGACCGACCACACCCCGGTCGAGCACCACTCGAAGATCGTGATCCTGACCTCGGGCACCACCGGCACGCCGAAGGGGGCGCCCCGCAAGGAGGCCGGCATCGCCAACGCGGTGGCCCTGCTCTCGCGCCTGCCGATGAAGCACGGCTGGCGTACGCACATCGCGGCGCCCCTCTTCCACACGTGGGGCTTCGCGCACCTCTTCATGGCGATGCTGCTCGGCTCGACCATGGTGCTGCGCCGCCGCTTCGACCCCGAGGAGGCGCTGCGCGTCGTACGGGACGAGAAATGCGACTCCTTCGTCGTCATCCCGGTGATGCTGCAGCGGATCCTCACGCTGCCGCCCGAGGTGCGGGAGAAGTACAAGCCGCTGCCCCACCTCAAGATGACGGCCGCCTCCGGCTCCGCGATGCAGGGTGAGATGGCCGTCGAGTGGATGGACGAGTTCGGCGACAACCTCTACAACATCTACGGCTCGACGGAGGTCGCGTACGCCTCCATCGCCATGCCCGAGGACCTGCGTGCCGCCCCGTTCTCGGCGGGCAAGCCGCCGCACGCCACCGTGGTCAAGATCTTCGACGCCGACGGCAACGAGGTCCCGCAGGGATCCACGGGCCGCATCTTCGTGGGCAACGCAATGCTCTTCGAGGGCTACACCGGTGGTGGGTCCAAGGAGATGATCCAGGGCCTGATGTCGACCGGTGACGTCGGCCGCTTCGACGAGCACGGTCGGCTCTACGTTGAGGGCCGTGACGACGAGATGATCGTGAGCGGCGGCGAGAACGTCTTCCCGCGCGAGGTGGAGGACTGCCTGGTGCTGCACGACGCGGTCGTCGAGGCGGCCGCGGTCGGCGTTGAGGACAAGGAGTTCGGCTACCGGCTGCGCGCCTTCGTGGTGGTCTCCGACCCCGCGGCGGCCAACGAGGAGGCGCTCAAGGACTGGGTACGGGCCAACCTCGCCCGCTACAAGGTGCCGCGCGAGATCATCTTCCTCGACGAGCTCCCGCGCAACGCCACGGGCAAGATCCTCAAGCGGGTGCTGGCGCAGCGCCCCTGAGTGCGGACAGGAGGGGTGCCGGTGCGAGGATGAGGCCGTTATGAGTGGACTCATCTGTGGGGGGCCGGCCCCCGACTTCACACTGCGTGACCAGTTCGGCCAGGACGTGACCCTGTCGGACTTCCGCGGTCGTAAGGCCGTCGCGATCCTGTTCTACCCGTTCGCCTTCTCCGGCGTCTGCACCGGCGAGATGGCGGGGGTGCGTGAGCGGCTCGACGAGTTCATGACCTTCGACACCGAGGTCCTGGCGATCTCGTGCGACCCGGTCTACTCGCTGCGCGCCTTCGCCGACTCCGACGGGCTGAACTTCCCGCTGCTGTCGGACTTCTGGCCGCACGGTGAGGTCGCCACGGCGTACGACGTGTTCAACGCCGAGAAGGGCATGCCGCGGCGCTCGTCCTACGTGGTCGACAAGCAGGGCCTGATCCGCTGGAGCGTCCACAACGCGATGCCCCAGGGGCGCGACCTGGGGGAGCACCTGCGCCAGCTGCGCGCTGCCGCGGACGATTCCTGAGGGTCCCGTCTCACAGTGGGAGATTTCAAGATCAATTGCTGGGACTTGCGAGACAAGGTCCAGCGAACCCCTTTAATCTTCTTCTTGTTGAGCCGCTGGTGACCCGAGACGCCGGCGGCTCGACACATTTCTGGGACAGGCGCCACGGGCGTCGCCCAGTGTGCGGCCCGGCATCCGTTCCCGTACGCTGTGGGCCGTCCTCACCTGCGTCGGTAGCTCAGCGGTAGAGCACTCGGTTTACACCCGAGCGGTCGGCGGTTCGAAACCGTCCCGACGCACCACGAAGCCGGCATGAGAGCCCTCTCATGCCGGCTTCACCTTGTCCTCACCCGGTCTGGTCACAGTGGTCTCACACCACACACACGGCCCCAGTGCCACTGACCGAGGAGCCTCCATGACCTCCAAGCTTCTTCCCCTCACCGCCCTGGTCCTCGCCGGCCTCGTCACCACCGGCGTCCTCACCACGCAGGCCTTCGCCGACGAGGCGAAGCGCGACGAGGACACCGCCGAGGTGGTGCTGGTCGACGACAACGACGACGATGACGACACTGCCGACCGCACCCGCGACGACGTCACCAACGACGCCACGAACGACACGACGCGCGACGACGTCACCAACACCAAGGGCGACGAGACCAAGGGCGACGTGACGAACACCAAGGGTGAGACCAAGGGCGACGTCACGAACACCAAGGGCGACGAGACCAAGGGCGACGTCGACACCCGTACCGCGGCCTGACGTGGGACGTACCGAGGACTCCTGGGGCCTGGCCCCCGGCGAGGCCCTGACCCCCGAGCTGACCGTCATGCGGCGGCTCGGGGGCGGCTCGTCCTACGAGGCGTGGCTCGCCTTCGACGAGCTCACCTTCGCCCCCGTCGTGGTGAAGGTGCTGCGCCCCTCCAAGGTGGGCGACGAGCGCGCGCACGCGGCGCTGGAGCGGGAGGCGGTCGCCCTGGCGGCGGTGAACCACCCCGTGGTGGTGCGCGGCTTGCGGCACACCTCCACCGGCCCGCGACCCCACCTCGTGCTCGAGCAGGCCGACGGGCCGCGGCTCTCCACCCTCGTACGTCGCCACGGCCCGCTCCAGGAGCAGCAGTACCTGCCGCTGGCCCTCGACGTCGCCTCGGTGCTGCACTACCTGCGCCACGTCGGCTACGTGCACCTCGACATCAAGCCGAGCAACATCATCATGGGCGCCCCTGCCCGGGTCATCGACCTCTCGGTCGCGCGTCCTGTGACCGAGGCCGCTGCGCTGCGTACGCCGATCGGCACCGACGCCTACATGGCGCCCGAGCAGTGCGACCCCGGGCGGCTCGGCGGCCCGACCCCGGCCAGCGACGTCTGGGGGCTGGGGCGACGCTCTTCGAGGCGATCAGCGGCGAGAAGCCGTTCGGCTCGGGGGAGGGGTTCCCTCAGCTCACTGGTCGCGCGCCTGCGCTGGGACGGCGCGTGCCCGACGAGGTACGCGGCGTCGTCGCCGCAGCCCTCGACCCGAACCCTGGGCTGCGTCCCACTCCTGCGCAGATCGCGCACGCGCTGCAGCCCGTGCTGGGGCGCCAGCCGGCGGCGAGGTTGACGTACAAGGTGCGGTGATGGGAGCGGGTGCTCACCGCCCGCCCTCGTTCGTCCTGTGGTTTCCCGGTTTCCGCCCACGACCTCAGCTGCGTACCTCAGGATCGTCTCGACACTCCGACTCGCCAGGACGCCATGAACTCCATCCTCTTCCTCCCGGGCACCGGCAGCGTGAGAACCGGGCCATCGGCTCTAGCAGGAGCGCGATCATGAGGGTCGAGCTCACGCCGTGGAAGCGTTTCGGCCACACCACCTCGGCGAAGGCGTCCGTGATCTCGCCCTGACCGTGACGGTGCGGAGGCAGGACGCCTGTGACCGAGAGGATCTCCATCGTCCACGGTTACCCCGTACGCACCTGCGACAACCGGACCTTGCTCCACCGGCTCCCGTCCTGACCCCGCTCGGTCGACTCGCTCGCCGCTCACGCGTTGAAGCGGTACCCCATCCCGCGCACCGTGCTGATCGCGCCGGCGCCGAACTTCCTGCGCAGGTAACCGACGTACACGTCGACGACGTTGGAACCGGGGTCGAAGTCGAGGCCCCAGACGTGGTCGAGGAGCTGCTCGCGCGACAGCACGTGGCCGGCGTTGAGCATGAAGATCTCCGCGAGCGTGAACTCGCGCGCTGAGAGGTCGACCTGGCGGCCGTCGACGGTGGCACGCCGCGTCCGCAGGTCGAGGTCGACGCCTCCCGCGTGCAGGGAGTCCTGGCCGCCGCCCGAGCCGTTGCCGGACTGGCTCTGCCGCAGACGCACCCGCACCCGGGCGAGCAGCTCGGCGAAGCGGAACGGCTTGGCCATGTAGTCGTCGGCGCCGCCCTCCAGCGCGGCCACGGTGTCGGTGACGGAGTCGCGCGCGGTCAGCACGATCACGGGGACCGTCGAACCCTGGGAGCGCAGCTGGTCGAGCACCTCGAGGCCGTCCATGCCGGGCAGGCCGATGTCGAGCACGACCAGGTCGTGCAGCCCCGACAGGGCCTCGTCCAGCCCGGACGGGCCATCGCCTCGGATGGTCGTGACGTGGCCCTCCGCGGTCAGGCCCTTCGCGACGAACGAGGCGATCCGCTCCTCGTCCTCGACGATCAGGATGCTGGCCACGAATCCTCCTGGACTGCGATCTCCACGATGACGGTGGCGCCGCCACCCTCGGTCTCCTCGATGACCACCCGGCCCCCGTGCGCCTGGGCGATCGCCGAGACGATCGACAGGCCCAGGCCGAAGCCCTCGTCGCCGGGGCGGACCTCGGCGCGCGCGAAGCGCTGGAGCACCACCGTACGGGCTTCGGGGGCGATGCCGTCGCCGGTGTCGCGCACCCAGAGGCGAGCCGTGCCTCCGTCGACCCGGGAGCCGAGGGCGATCGTGTCGCCCGGGTTGGTGTGCTTGACGGCGTTGTCGACCAGCTGGAGCAGCGCCTGGGTGATGCGGTGCTCGTCGGCAACGACGCGCGCGGGGGCCACCTCGTCGAGCTGCCACTCGCGGTCGGCCATCGCCCTGGCCTTGGCCAGGACCGTCGTCGTCAGGTCGTCGAGGTCGACGGGGGAGGGCGTGAGGAAGTCCGGACGGCGCGACTTGGCGAGCATGATCAGGTCGTCGACCAGTCGCCCCATCCGGTCGACCTCGTCGAGCAGCAGGTCGCGCGTGGCGCGGACGTCGGCGGGGTCGCTCGCGTCGAGCAGCTCGAGGTGCCCGCGGAGCACGGTGAGCGGCGTACGCAGCTCGTGCCCGGCGTCGTCGAGGAACTGGCGCTGGCCCACGAACGCGGTCTCGAGCCGCTCCAGCATGTCGTTGACCGTGCGGGTCAGCTGGGTGATGTCGTTGCCGGTCTCGGGGACCCGGCGCGACAGGTCGGTGCCGGAGATCTCGCGGGCAGCGTCCGACAGGTCGCGCAGGGGAGAGCAGCCGCCGACCCTGCCACGCCGCGAGCCCGGTGATGAGCAGGATCGCGAGCAGCGAGACCACCGTGTAGGTGCGCAGCAGGTCGTTGAGGCTCTCGTGCTCGTCGGCGAAGAAGGAGGCGACCACGAGGGCGGCGTCCTGCTCGTCACCGACGACGGGCTGCACGGTGACCAGCACCTCGCCGTACGCCGTGTCGATGCGCCGTGACCCGCCTTCGGTGACCAGGTCGTCGACGACCTGCGTGAAGGCGGGGTCTCGGGCGATCTCCGGGTGCGGCGAGGAGGGACTGCGCAGCACCGCAGCACCGTTGATCCACCCCAGCAGCATCTCGTGGGGCCCGGCGACGTTGCGCTCCATGAAGGCACGCAGCAGCGGCTCGGCGCTGGTGAAGCCCGTCCCGGTGGTGGGGTCGACGCCGTTGCGCACCAGCTGGCGCAGCTCGGCCACCTCCTGGTTGGCGTCGTCGACGACGGCCGCGTCGCGTCGCGCGCTCTCGATCGTGTGGATCACGACGCCTGCGGTGAGCATCGCGAAGGTGGTCAGCAGGGCGACGGTCAGCGTGAGCCGCAGACGGACCGAGAGACCCGAGCGCTGAGCGTTGGTGCGGTGGGGCTCGGTGCGCTGGTGGCGGGTGTCTCGTCTGGCATCCCGTACGACGGGGAGCTGGGCCGTGGCCTCGGCAGCAGGATCGGCGGTCGACGGCTCGGGGTGCGGCTCAGTCATCGTCCCCGTCGTCATCGTCGTCGTCCCAGTCGTCGTCGTCCGACTCGACGGGGCGCGGGTTGACCACCTCGGGGCCGTCGTCGTCATCGTCGTCCGCGTCATCGTCGTCGTCCGGGGTGGCGGAGGCACTCGGTGACGGCGTCGGGCTGGGCGTCGGAGTCGGCGCCGACGATCCGGTCGACTTCTCCAGGATGATCGGGGCGTGCTCCGCCGGCGCCGGCTCGGCCGCCACCAGGGTGCCGAGCACATAGGCCGCCAGGGGCAGCGCAAAGGCCAGGGCGACGGCGATCCGGGCGAACGAACTCATGGCAGGAGCATCCTCCCTCATCGTGGGAGCGGCGTGAGACGACGATGAGAAGGCTCTCATCGCGACGGCGTCCACGGCACGAACGCCGGAGCTCGTCGTTAGGCTCGCGCCATGCCTTCCCTCGGTGACGTCGTCGACCTCCTGCACACCTGGTACCCGCCCGCCACCGCGGAGTCGTGGGACGCCGTCGGGCTGGTCTCCGGCGACCCGGCTGCGCAGGTGCGCAAGGTGATGTTCGCTGTCGACCCCACCGAGACGGTGGCGGCCGAGGCCGTCGAGTGGGGCGCCGACCTGCTCGTCGTGCACCACCCCCTCTTCCTCAAGCCGGTCCACGGTGTCGCCGCGACCACCCCGAAGGGCCGCACCCTGCACGCGCTGACCCGCGCCGGCTGCGCCCTGCTGGCCGCGCACACCAACGCCGACCAGGCCGTCGGCGGTGTCTCCGAGGCGATGGCGACCGCGCTGGGCCTGCGCAACCAGCGCCCGCTCGTCCCGGCGCCGTCCGGGCCGCTCGACAAGGTCACGACGTACGTCCCGACCACTCACGCCGAGGCCGTGCGCGCTGCGCTGGCGGAGGCCGGCGCCGGGAGCATCGGCGACTACGACTCGTGCTCCTTCTCCACGCCCGGCGAGGGGCGCTTCCGGCCGCTGGACGGCGCCCAGCCCCACATCGGCGCGGTGGGTGTCGCCGAGGTCGTCGAGGAGGTCCGGATCGAGGCCGTGCTGCCGCGGTCGCGACGCGGGGCGGTCGTCCGGGCGCTTCTCGCCGCGCACCCCTACGAGGAGCCGGCGTACGACGTGGTCGAGACCGCCGACCCCGGCCTGGCCGGCACCGGGACCGGACGCATCGGAGACGTGGACGAGACCGACCTGGCCGGCTTCGCCGAGCGCGTCGCGGCCGCCCTGCCCCGGACCGTCGGTGGGGTGCGCGTGGCCGGTGACCCGGGACGTACGGTGCGTCGGGTCGCGCTCGTCGGCGGCGCCGGCGACTTCCTGCTCGACGCGATGGCGCGCAGCGACGCGGACGTCTACGTGACCTCCGACCTGCGGCACCACCCCGCCTCGGAGTTCCTCGAGAAGGACGGGCCTGCGCTGGTCGACGTGGCCCACTGGGCGGCGGAGTGGACGTGGCTGCCTGTCGTCGAGGCGAGACTGCGGGAGGCGTGGGGGGATACGGTGGAGACCCGCGTGAGCACGACGCCCACCGACCCGTGGACAATGCTGGTCACGGGCTGACCCGTGATCGCCGTCGTTTGAAGGAGCCTCCGCTGAAAGCCGATCCCACCGACCAGTTGAAGCTGCTCGACCTGCAGGCGATCGACTCGAAGGTCGCGCAGCTGCGCCACCGTCGGTCGAGCCTCCCGCAGCTGCGAGAGCTCACCACCCTCGGCGCCGAGCGATCGGTCGTGGTGGACCGTGTCCGTGACGCCCGGATCGTCGTCGACGACCTGACCACCGAGCAGGCCAAGGCCGACGCCGACGTCGAGCAGGTCAAGGCCCGCCGCACCCGCGACCGCGAGCGCATGGACGCCGGCCTGGTCACCAACCCCAAGGACCTCCAGCGGATGACTCACGAGCTGGAGTCGCTGGAGCGTCGGGTCTCCTCGCTCGAGGAGGTCGAGCTCGACATCATGGAGCGCCTCGAGGAGGCCCAAGCCGTTCTCACCCGCGCCGAGGAGGAGCTCTCCGCCCTCGACCAGCGCGTCGCCGACCTCGAGGCCGAGCGCGACGACGCCTGGCGCGAGATCGACGCCGAGATCGAGCAGACCAGCGGCACCCGTGCCGCCGCGGCCAACGGCATCGCCGACGACCTGCTGGCCCTCTACGAGCGTCTGCGCGAGTCGAAGGGTGGCCTGGCCGCCGCCGAGATCCGTGCCCGCGAGTGCGGCGGTTGCCGCTTGGGTCTCGACCACGCCGAGCTGGCGCGGGTCAAGGCCGCCGCCCCGGACGAGGTCGTCCGGTGCGAGGAGTGCAGCCGCATCATGGTGCGTACGTCCGAGTCGGGCCTCTGACCGTCTCGACCACCCCCGCACAACAGGAGCCCCGGGCGCCATGAGGTGACCGGAGCTCCTGCGTGCTCAGAGCTCGGCGACGACCACGTCGAGCTCGGTGCCCCTCGGGCCGGGCTGGCCCACCTCGACGTGCCAGCCGAGGTCGCGGAGCGCGTCGGCCAGGGCCGCCGGCGTACGCGGCGTGGCTCCGGCCTCCAGCAGGGCGCGGACGATGCGACCCTTGGTGGACTTGTTGAAGTGGCTCACGACCTTGCGCTGGCCGTTGTGCTCGTGGAGCACCCGGACACCGGCGACCCGGGCCGCCGCCTCCGGGGCAGGACGCCACAGGTTGGCGTACATCCCCGAGCGCAGGTCGACGAGCAGCCCGTTGCCCAGCCGGGCGGCGACCGCCTCACCGAGGACCGGGCGCCAGACGGGGGCGAGCGAACCGAGGCCGGGCAGGCTGGCGTCGCCGGAAAGTCGGTAGGCGGGGATGCGGTCGCCGGGGGAGAGCAGCCCGAAGAGCGCGGAGGCGATGCCGACCCGGCTCGTGGCGCGTCGCTTGGCGGCCGACGAGAGCGTGGCGAAGTCGAGCGCGTCGTAGAGGACGCCGGTGTAGACGGCGTCGGCACGGGCCGTCGGGGCGGTGGCCAGTGCGGCGTTGCGGGCGACGAGGTCGACCTGCTTCGCGCCCAGCCCCAGCGTCGCCGCGGCCTCCAGTTCGTCGCCCTCGCAGAGCGTGACGAGGTGCTTGAGCACGCAAGAGCGGGTCTCGGTCAGCGTGGGGTGGGAGAGGGTGGCCAGGTCCAGGGGCTTGCCGCGGCTGGGGGCGGTCTTGCCCTCGCTGGGCGGGAGGAGGATCAGCACGCCCACACTCTAGGTACGGTTGGCGGGCGCCCCCGAACCGGCCGACCTCGAAGGACGGCGCGGGGGCCATTCTGCCTAATGGCTCAGCAGATGGGACTCCGGGGAGCGGCTCTCGGGCATTCGACAAGCGTAGTGCCACGGGCGCCGCCGTGTGCGTGCCTTGCCGGGAGCGTCAGCGCTTCATCGGGATCCGCAGCCGCCACCCGACCTCGATGTGGTCGGGGTCGGTGATCTTCGGGTTGGCCGCGACGACCTGCGCGACGGTGAACTTCCCGTAGTCCTTGAGCTTCTTGACGATCCGGAGAGGGTGTCGCCGGGATCGACCCGGTAGAGCAGCCACCCGGCCAGGTCGGGGAAGACGATGACCTCGACGCGGCGGGTGTTGAAGCCCGGGGTCGGGCCCTCGTCGGGCAGGCCGGGGTTGTCCCCGAAGACCTCCAGCGTGCAGCGCGTGCCCGGGCGCGGTGGCTTCGTGATGGTCACCGAGCCGGTGAACTCGCCGACCCCGTAGCCGCCGCCCTCCGACTGTGCGTGGCCGGTGCCGAGCACCTTGCCGTTCGGGTCCAGCAGCCGCATGCCGATGGTGCCCTCGAAGCCGGCCCCCACGCCCGAGACGGTGAACTTCTTGTCCACCAGGTCGTGCTTGGCGGGTTGCCGCACCCGTACGTCCGTGACCAGTCCCATGATCTGCCCCCTGTCGTCACCTGGATTTCTCAGTGTGGCCCTCGGCGCGCGGGTTGGCCAGAGGGTCATCGGTGCGGTCCTCGCGCAGGTACCGCACGGCGGCCACGAGGCTGGCCAGCACCAGTACCGAGAAGGTCAGCATCGGACCGACCAGGAAGAGTCCGGTGGCCCGGCCACGCAGCGCCGACGCGCCCGCCAGGGCAAAGGCCGGAAGCACCACCGCGAGGTCGATGACGTGGATCGGGTTCACCCGCAGCCCCGCCTCGACCACGCTGCTCGGCGGCTCACCCTCGAGGCTCGCCGGCACGACCTCGGCCAGCCAGAGCAGGGCGAAGACCGCGCCGATCGTGACGCAGACTCATCCCGCGAGCCGCGTGCGCGGGCGGCGGAGCAGCGCACGGTCGCTGGCCCGCAGCTCGTCGGCGGCGTAGAACGCGGCGTACGTGCTGAGCCCCAGGACGGCGACGTAGGCGAGGAAGAGCGAGTTGAAGTGGACCGCCATCGCGTAGACGACGAAGGCGTACACGAAGTAGAGGAGGGCGCCGAGCCAGACCAGCCCTGCTCGGTGCGAGCCGCCCCAGCGGCCGAGGCCGCTGACCACCAGCAGCGCCACGGCCAGCAGGGCGATCGCGCCCGTCCAGGCCAGCACCGAGGGGCGTGCCGCTCTCCGTGATCTCCGCTGCTGCATTTCCACCTGCCGGGCGCCGGGTGGCGTCCACGCTATCGGCGGTTCGACCGCGGTCGCTAGGTTCGTCGCGAGACAGGATCGGGAGACCAGGAGGTGGGGATGCCCCAGGTGAGCGCCGAGGCATGGGTGCCCGTCGAGCCGGGGACGGCCTTCGCGGTGTCGCAGACGACCGGCGAGCTGCGGCTGCGCTGGGACCCGTTCATCCGCGAGCAGCGGCTGCTCGACGCCGAGGTCCCCAGCAAGGGCGTACGCACGTGGACGCGCGCCCGTGTCGGCCCGCAGATGGTCTCGGAGTACGTCTCCTACCGACCGCCGACCTCCGTCGGGATGACGATGGTGAGCGGACCGTGGTTCTTCGCCACCTTCGGCGGCGGGTGGCGCTTCGTCCCGGACGTCCGCGACGGGGTGCGCGGAACCCGCGCGGTGTGGAAGTACAGCTACACCGTGAGGCCCTCGTGGTTGCGCTTCGTCGCCGAGCCGATCGGGCAGTGGCTGCTCGGACGGGAGATCCGGGCCCGGATCGCGGCGTGGGCGCGTGCCTGCGAGGACCCCGTGGTGCTCGACGCCGTGCGCGGCCCCGGTGTCGGTGGCGCTGGCTAAGGTGCCTGCATGGCCAGTCCCCGCTACGTCCGTGTCCACCCCCTCGGGTCGCCGCCCGCCGGGTCCGAGCCCGGTGAGGTCTTCCCCGGTGAACGCGTGCTGCGCGAGGGGATCGAGGCGATCCGCACCGAGCTCGGGGTGAGTGAGGAGTTCCCTGCCGACGTCCTGGCCACCGCCGAGGCCGCTGCCGCAGCGCCGCGGTTGCCCGACCTCGACCGCACCGACATCCCGTTCGTCACGATCGACCCGCCCGGCGCCCGCGACCTCGACCAGGCCCTGCACATCGAGCGCGCCGACGAGGGGTTCGTCGTCCACTACGCCATCGCCGACCTCGGCGCCTTCGTCACGCCCGGCGACGCGGTCGACGTGGAGGCCAACAAGCGGGGCCAGACGCTCTACGGTGCCGACTCCAAGATTCCGCTGCACCCGCCGGTGATCTCCGAGCAGGCCGGGTCGTTGCTGCCCGACCAGACGCGTCCCGCTCTGCTGTGGACCATCACGCTGGACGCGGCGGGGGAGCGCCGCGCCGCGACCGTGGAGCGCGCCCTGGTGCGCTCGCGGGCCCAGCTCACCTACGAGCAGGCCCAGCAGGTCGTCGACGGCTCCACCGACGCCCCTGCCGAGGGGGCCGACACCTTGGCCCTGCTGGCCGAGGTGGGACCGTTGCGCCTGACGCTGGAGGCTGCCCGTGGCGGCGTGAGCCTGCCGCTGCCCGAGCAGGAGGTCGTGGTCACGGAGGAGGAGTGGCACCTTGAGTTCCGCTCGATGACGCCGGTGGAGGAGTGGAACGCCCAGATCTCGCTGCTGACCGGGATGGCCGCAGCCTCGCTGATGGTCGAGGCGCGCGTCGGGCTGCTGCGTACGCTGCCGCCCGCCCAGGAGCGCGACGTCGACCGGTTGCGTGGCACCGCGCACGCCCTGCGCATCGAGTGGCCGGCCTCGATGTCCTACCCCGACTTCGTGCGCTCGCTGGACCCCGGCAACTCACGCCACGCGGCGATGGTGCTGGCCTGTACGCGGCTCTTCCGCGGCAGCGGCTACGCAGGGTTCCACGGCGAGCTTCCCGAGCACACCGGCCACGCAGCCGTGGCGGCCGACTACGCCCACGTCACCGCGCCCCTGCGCCGTCTCGTCGACCGCTACGCCTCCGAGATCTGCGTGGCGCTCTGCGCCGGCCAGCAGGTGCCCGACTGGGTCCTGGAGAAGCTGGAGTCCGTGCCGGCCGTGATGCGCGAGTCCGGCAGCCTGGCCGGGAAGTACGAGCGCGAGGTGCTCAACCTGACCGAGGCCGTGCTGCTGCACGACCGGCTCGGGGAGCGGTTCGCCGCGGCGGTCGTGGAGGTGGACGAGAAGCGCCCCGAGCGCGGCGACATCACCATCCCCGAGCCTGCCATCGAGGCGCGCGCCGAGGGCACGGCGCCGCTGCCGCTGGGCGAGGAGATCACGGTCGTGCTGACGGCCGCCGACCCAGCGACCCGGACCGTGCGCTTCGAGGTCGTCTGAGGCCACCATGCACCTGCGGCCCGCCGGGGTCGACGCCCCGGCGGGCCGCAGGTCCTGTGCTGGACGAGCCGCAGGTCAGCGGACGGGGTCCTGGTGCTCCCCGCGTGAGCGGCGCAGGGCACGGGCCCGGGCGACGTCCTTCTCCCGCTTCTTCGCGGCCTTCTCGCTCTTGGTGGTGTCGCGCGGCGGGAGCTGGATCGTCTCCTCCGCCGGCATGCCGGCCTGGAGCTCCCGCGCCCGCTCGAGCTCGGCGTCGAGCTCGGCGCCGAACATCAGGGCCAGGTTGGTGATCCACAGCCACAGCAGGAAGACCACCGCGCCGGCCAGCGAGCCGTAGGTGCGGTTGTAGTTGGAGAAGTTGGCGACGTAGAGGCCGAAGCCGACCGAGGCCAGCACCCACACCAAGATGGCGACCGTCGCCCCTACGCTGAGCCAGCGGAACTTCGGCTGCTTGACGTTGGGGGTCGCGTAGTAGAGCAGCGCCACGATCAGGATGACCACGAACAGCAGCACCGGCCACTTGGCGATGTTCCAGACGGTCACCGCCGTCGATCCGAGCCCGATGGCGTCACCCACCACCTCGGCGGCGGGTCCAGTGACGATCAGGCCCAGGGCGACCAGCGCGGCCAGGGTGATCGTGACCGCGGTGATCAGCAGCATCAGCGGGCGGAGCTTCCAGATCGGGCGACCCTCGTCGATCTCGTAGATCCGGTTCATGCCGCGGCTGAAGGCGTTGACGTAGCCCGACGCCGACCAGAGGGCGACGAGCAGACCGATCGCGAGACCCCACCCGGCGCCGGTGCTCTGGCTGAGCTCGGTGAGGGTGGGCTCGAGGTTCTCCGCGGCCCCGGACGCTCCGAGGTCGCGCAGCATCGTCAGCAGCGTGTCCACCGTCTCGTCACCCTGGTCGGCGAGGCCGACCAGGGAGAGCAGCGCGATGGACGCCGGGAAGATCGCCAGCACCGAGTAGTACGTCAGCGCGGCGGCGAGGTCGGTGCACTCGTCCTCCACGAACTCGCGCACCGTCGAGCGCACCGTGTAGAGCCACGAGGGCTTGGTGAGGTCGCTGGGCGACTCCGGCTTGTCGGCGGCCTCGTGCTCGTGGCTGGGCGCATGGTCGAGGGCGCTCGCCTGGCCGCCGGGACCGGGGTCGGGAGCGGCGCCGCGTGCGGGGTCGGCGTCGCGCCCGGCCTCCTGGCCCCTGTGCTGGTCCCTGCGCTCGTCCTTGCGCTCGTCCTTGCGCTCGTCCTTGCGCTCGTCCTTGCGCTCGTCCTTGCGCTCGGCATCCTTCGACCTGCCGAGACCGAACATCAGCGCCTCCCCGTCGTACGACGTCGCGCACGCTGGCGCCACAGGACGACGAGGACGAGGGCGAGCACCCCGGCGACCGCGGCGCCGATGGCCTCAGGTCGCGGGTTGCCCTGGTTGTCCAGGACCTTCTGCTTGGCCTTCTCCGCCGTCTCGTGGGCGCTGGCCGAGGCCCGCGCCTTCACGTCCAGCTTGGCCTGCAGCTGGTCGACGGTCTGGGCCAGCTGCTCACGGGTCTGCTCGATGTCGGCCTGCAGCTCGGCGACCCTGGGGTCGCCGTCCGTGGGGTCGTTCTGGCGGTGGCGACCGCCGTCGGCACCCGACGTACGGTCGTTGATGTCACTCATCAGGACTCCTTGGGGTGGGGGGTCGTCCGTGGTGCGGGGACGTCCCGTCAGTGGTGGTGGGCACCGGGGTTGCGCACGGCGTCGACGTCCTCCTTGACCCCGGCGACGGCCCGGGTCGGGACCGGCGGGGCGGCCTCCTCGACGCGCTTCTTGCCCATCAGCGCGTTGACGGCGGCGATGGCGAAGAGCACGACGGCGACGATCAGGGCGGCCAGCCAGGCGTCCATGACGAGCGCCAGCGCCAGCACGATGGCGGCGAGCAGCACGCCCACGCCGTACAGGGCGATGATCCCGGCCGCACCGAACATGCCGAGCCCGATGCCGGCCTGCTTGGCCTTGCCGGTCACCTCGACCTGGGCGAGCTTCAGCTCGTCACGCACCAGGCGCGACACCTCGTTGGACAGCTGCGACACGAGCTGGCCGGTCGAGGGGTCGCTCCCAGGGGCCGCATGGCTCCCGGTCGCCTGGGTGACGGTGGGGTCCTGGTGGCTCATGACTGGGTCCCGCCGGGGCCGCTGGAGTGGGGCGGCAGCTTGTCGGAGGGGGTGCTCGGCGGGTTGGCCTGGCTGCTCGAGGGGTTAGAGGGCCACGTGGTCGGCGGCGCGGTCGACGGCTGCCCGCCAGTGGTCGGCGTCGCGGCCGGGAAGCCGGTGCCGGCGCCTCCAGTGCTGCCTCCCGTGCTCGTGGGCGTGCCCGTGCTGTGCGCACCGGGCGTCGTCGTGCCCCGGTCGCACCGCTGGTCGACGTGCTCGACGAGTCGCTGCTGCCGACCTTGTCCTTGGCGGCGTGAGCAGCCTGGCCGGCCTTCTCCTTGGCGGCCTGGCCGGCGATCTCCGCCTTCTCCTTCGCGACGTGGGCGGCCTGCTCGGCCTTCTCCTTGGCGAGGTGCTGGGCCTGCTCGGCCTTCGCCTGGACCCGGGGGTCCCGCCACACACCGCGAGCCTTCCTCGCGATCTGTTCGTACCGCTGGCGTCCTGCTCGAGCTCCGAGGACGTATCCGGCGCCCATTCCCAGCAGGAATCCGATCTTCTTGGCCATCACTGTCTCCCGAGTGTCGCCGCGGACCCGTCTGGCCGTGGCGAGGGTAACGCCGCACTCGTTCCCCACTTGGGGCCAAGTTATGCCTCGGTGACGGGGGAGACCGAGGTCAGTCCGACGACGTGGTACGACGCTCCTCGACGCGCCTGCGTGCCTCGTCGAGGTAGGCCAGGCAGGGGGCCTCGGAGTCGGGGTGGCGCTCGGTGAGGTGGAAGATCCAGCGGTCCATCGCGGCCATGTAGCCGTTGTCCTGGCCGCGGCGCTGGGTGCCCCACCGGCGGTCGCCGGAGCCCGGCCGCGGGCTGGTGCACTCGGTGCAGTGGATCTTGTAGACGAACTGGTCGTCGGGGCCGACCTCGATCCTGACCTCGGCCAAGGGGCCGGCCGACGCCTGGGCCTTGCGTTCGCGGGCGGAGCGGCTGGCGGGCATGGGGCCTCGGTTCGTCGGGGGTGGGGTTGCGCCCGAGCCTAGGCCGTCCCGACCGAGCCGGCCGTGTTCGCGGGTCACCCTCGGGCCCTCGGCGTGCTGCCTCGCAGACGCTACGGTGAAGCATGACCCAGACGACCGTCGCCGTTCCCGAGGCGCGTCAGCGTCGACTTCGCGTCCTCAACCTGGCAGCGATGGTCCTCCACGTGGCCCAGGCCACGGCCGTGGTCGCCCTGGCCACGGACTTCGCGCTTCCCGTCACGGCGAGCTACCTGGCCGGCCCGCCCGGCACGGCACCGCAGGAGCCGGTCGTCCTGTTCGACCTCCCGACCGGCATGGCGGTGGCTGCGTTCCTGGCGCTCTCCGCGCTCGCGCACCTTCTGGTCTCGACCGTGTGGTGGCGCGGGTACGTGGCCGACCTGGGGCGCGGGATCAACCGGGCGCGGTGGGTGGAGTACTCCCTCTCGTCCTCCCTGATGATGGTGGTGATCGCACAGCTGGTCGGCATCGCCGACGTGACCGCGCTGCTCGCCATCGTCGGCGTCAACGCCTCGATGATCCTCTTCGGTTGGCTGCAGGAGAAGTACGAGCAAGCCGGTGGCGGCGGCTGGTTGCCGTTCTGGTTCGGGTGCGTGGCGGGTGTCGTCCCGTGGCTCGCGGTGCTGGTCTACGTCGTTGCGCCGCAGTCGCCGTCGGAGGCGACCCCTCCCGGCTTCGTCTACGCGATCGTCATCTCGCTCTTCGTGTTCTTCAACGTCTTCGCGCTCAACCAATGGCTGCAGTACCGGGCCCGGGGACGCTGGGCCGACTACCTGTTCGGCGAGACGATCTACATCGTGCTGAGCCTGGTCGCCAAGTCGCTGCTCGCGTGGCAGGTCTTCGGGGGCACCCTCGCGGGCTGAGGTGGGGGCACTACGCCCGGTTGGGTAAACGCCCGCGGGATCGGGGAAAACCCTGATGCACACCGCCGCCCGTGGTGCTGCACTGGACGGATGCAACGGCAGATCGCTGGCCGGTTGACCGGCCCCGTGAGCAAGTGGGTGGTGCTCGGCCTCTGGCTGGCACTCACCGTCGGTTCGTCGATGTTCGCGGCCAAGCTGGTCGACGAGCAGAACAACGAGGCCTCCTCCTGGCTGCCCGACAGCGCCGAGTCGACGCGCGCCCTGGAGAAGCTGAGCCAGTTCCAGGACGTCAACTCGATCCCCACCGTCGTCGTCTACTCGAAGGAGTCCGGGCTCACCCAGCAGGACGTGGCCACGGCGGCCGAGGACGCCAAGGCCTTCGCCCAGGTCGAGGGCGTCGAGGGTGAGGTGGTGGGCCCGTTCCCGTCGAAGGACGGTGAGGCCATGCAGACGGTGGTCACCTTCAACTTCGGTGCCGAGGGTTGGAACGCGATGCCGGACGCCGCCGACGAGCTGCGCGAGATCGCGTCGCTCGACGGGGGAGACGTCTACGTCACCGGCCCGGGCGGCCAGGCCGCCGACTCGGCCGAGGCCTTCGGGGGCATCGACTCGACGTTGCTCTTCGCCACGCTCGGCATCGTGATCGTGATCCTGCTCTTCACCTACCGCAGCCCGGTGCTGTGGGTGCTGCCGATCATCTGTGCCGGGGTGGCCCTCTTCGGCTCGCAGGCGCTCATCTACTTCCTGGCCCGGTACGCCGACCTCACGGTGAACGGGCAGTCGTACGCGATCCTCACCATCCTCGTGATCGGCGCGGGCACCGACTACGCCCTCCTGCTCGTCGCGCGCTACCGCGAGGAGCTGCGCCGCCACGCCGACCGGCACGAGGCGATGGGCTTCGCCCTGCACCGCGCTGCGCCGGCGATCCTGGCGAGTGCCGCCACGGTGATCCTCGGGATGCTGTGCCTGCTCCTCGCCGAGCTGAACTCCACCGCTGGGCTCGGGCCGGTGGCGGCGATCGGGATCGGCGTGACCTTCCTCGTGCAGATCACCCTGCTGCCGGCGTTGCTGACGATCTGCGGCCGGTGGGTCTTCTGGCCGCGGCGCCCGGCGTTCGGGTCGGCCGAGCCGACCAGCTCCGGGCTCTGGGCGAAGGTGGGCCGCCGGATCGCGGCGCGGCCGCGGACCACCTGGGTGGTGACCGCGGCGGTGCTGGCGATCGCCTGCCTCGGGGCGTTGCGCCTGGACATCGCAGGGCTTGCCACGGAGGACCAGTACACCCGTGACTTCGAGTCCATCACCGGCCAGAAGGAGCTCGTCGACCACGGCATGGTCGACCAGTCCAACACCGTCGCCGTGGTCGCCAACGCCGACCGCGCCGACCAGGTGCGTGACGCGATGACGGCCGTCCAGGGGATCGAGGAGCCGGCCGAGCCGGTCGTGATCGACGACCTGGCCCTGGTCGAGGCGGTGATCGACACTGACGTCGCCGCGCCCGCCTCGTTCGAGGCGGTCCGCGACGTGCGAGAGGCCACCCACGCCGTCGAGGGTGCAGACGCGCTGGTCGGTGGCGGGTCGGCCTTCTACCTCGACACGCAGGAGGCCTCTGCCCGTGACAACCGGGTGATCATCCCGAGCATCCTGGCGATGGTGCTGGTGATCCTCATGGTCCTGCTGCGGGCGCTGGTGTCGCCGATCATCCTGGTGGCCACCGTCGTGCTCTCCTTCGGCGCCGCGATGGGCATCTCCGCGCTGCTCTTCGAGTTCGTCTTCGGCTTCGCGGGCTCCGACCCCGGATTCCCGCTCTTCGCCTTCGTCTTCCTGGTCGCGCTCGGCATCGACTACAACATCTTCCTGATGACCCGTGTGCGCGAGGAGACGCAGGTGCGCGGGACCAGGCAGGGGTCGCTGGTCGCGCTGTCCTCCACCGGAGGTGTCATCACCTCGGCCGGACTGGTCCTGGCGGCGACCTTCCTGGTGCTCGCGACCATCCCCGTGGTCTTCCTGGTGGAGCTCGGGGTGGCCGTCGCGCTGGGCGTCATCCTCGACACGATGATCGTGCGCTCGGTGCTGGTGACGGCGATCAACCTCGACCTGGGCGACCGGATCTGGTGGCCGAGTCGCCTGGCCGTCCGTGGCCGCGAGGCGGACGCGGAGGTGGTCGACCGCGTACGCGAGCCCGTGCGGTAGCCGCTCAGTCGATCGGGGGACGACCTCGCAGGCGCTTCGTCTGTCCGCGCTGCTTCTTCTGGTCGATCCGGCGCTGCTTGGCACCCCGCGACGGCTTGGTCGGCACACGGCGCGGGGGAGGAGGGCGCAACGCCCGCTCCAGCCGTTCGGCGAGTCGCTCCTCGGCGGCCTTGCGGTTGAGCAGCTGCGAGCGCCGCTCCGACGCCGTGACGACGACCTCCGGCCCGAGCCGTGCCAGCAGCCGCCGCTTCACCTCGTCGGGGAAGGCCTCGGAGCCCGCCAGGTCGAGGACGAGCTGGACCCTGCTGTCGGTGGTGTTGACGTGCTGACCGCCGGGGCCCGACGAGCGCGAGAAGCGCCAGGTGAGGTCGGCGTCGGGGATGACGTGGGAGCCGACGACGATCACGCTGTCGGCACGCCCTCGTACGTCTGGCTCGCGGCCGTGGTCGAGGGCCGGCGGACGCTCCGCGCGACCAACCAGGCGCCGGCGAGGAGGACGGACGCCCCTGAGACCGCCTCGTACCAGGGCCGAGCGTCGTACGAGCCGATCGAGTAGAACAGGGCGACCGGCGGCGAGGCGAGGGCCAGGAGCACGGCTGCGGGCTTGTCCCAGCCCGACGCCACGACCGCGAGCGACAGGTACAGGACCAGGGGGAGCAGCGCCAGGACGACCGTCGTGAGCAGGCCGCCGACGGCAAGGACGACCTCGCCACCCAGCCCCGAGCGCAGGGTCGCGAGGCCGAGGTCGGCCATGGCCACCGCACTCAGCGCTGTGGAGACGACCAGCAGGCGTCGGGGGCGTCGCACCAACGCCCACGGCAGGGTGAGAAGAGCCAGCGCCAGCACCAGCAGGGAGATGCCAGCCCACTGGGCCTCCGCGCCGACGGGGACCCAGGGGTCACCGGGCGGGAGGAAGTCATGGCGGTGGTCCTGACGGGGAAGGCACGACGCGGTCTCCCAGCCCTGACCCCACGGGCAGGCGCTGGCCCACCGTTGCCACAGGCCACCACGAGCAGGACCCCTGAGACGAGCAGGAGTACGCCCGTCCCGCCGCGCGCCCACGTTGTACGCATGTCGTCGTCCCTCCGTCGTCTTGCGGTCAGTCTGACGCATGTCTCACGATCGCAGGCGCACGTCATGACCCAGGTCACCCCGAGATCGGGAAGTCGACCGAACGCCGCATCGTTGAAGCAGGCATGACTGATCTGCTTGCGCTGCCCTCCGACGTCCAGGACCTCCTCTTCCGCGAGGCCCGCACCGCCAACGCCTTCACCGACGAGCCGGTGAGCGACGAGCAGGTCGCCGCGATCTACGACCTGGTGAAGTTCGCCCCGACCGCGATGAACAGCCAGCCGATGCGGATCGTGCTCGTGCGCAGCGACGACGCGCGCCAGAAGCTCCTCAAGCACATGTCGGGAAGCAACCGCGACAAGACCGAGTCGGCCCCGCTGGTCGCCATCCTGGCCGCGGACACCAACTTCCACGAGACGCTGCCGCGCACCTTCCCGCACTTCCCGGGCGCCAAGGACTTCTTCCTCGACGACACCGCTCGTGAGCACGCGGCCCGCTTCAACGCCGGCCTCCAGATCGGCTACTTCATCATCGGCGTGCGTGCCGCCGGCCTGGCTGCCGGCCCGATGACCGGCTACGACGCCACGGGCGTCGACACCGACCTCCTCGAGGGCACCGGCCTGAAGTCGATCGCCGTGGTCAACATCGGTCGCCCGGCCGAGAACGCCTGGTTCGACCGCCTGCCGCGCCTGGCGCACGACGAGGCCGTCATCACTCTCTGACGCATCCCGGCTGAGCGTCTCCACCGGGTGTCTCCCACTGGCTAGGGTGACCGCATGGCCGTCGCAGGAGTCGCCCTCGTCACCGGTGCGTCGCGCGGGCTGGGCGCTGCCGTCGCGCAGCGCCTGGCTGCCGACGGCTGGGCGGTCGCGGTCAACTACCTGCACGGGCGCGAGGGTGCCGAGTCGGTGGTGCGCCGCATCCGCGCCGCCGGCGGCACGGCCGAGGCGTTCGGGGCCGACGTCGTGAGCGAGGAGGGCGTCACGGCCCTCCTCGACGCGGTCGAGGCCGGCCTCGGTCCGGTCACGGCGGTCGTCGCCAACGCGACGGGGCCCCACCCCGAGATCAGCCTCAACGAGCTGACCTGGCGGCACCACCTCGACCAGCTCGAGTTCTTCGTCAAGAGCCCGACCCTCCTCGTGCAGGCGGCGCTGCCCGGCATGCGCGCCGCCGGCGGCGGCCGGGTGGTGCTGATCGGCTCCGACCTCGCCGACCGGGCGACCCCGATGATGTCGGCCTACGTCGCGGCCAAGAGCGCCCAGGTCGGGCTCACCAAGGTCTGGGCCAAGGAGCTCGGTCCCGACGGCATCACCGTCAACCTCCTCCAACCCGGCTGGATCCCCGTCGAGCGGCACGCCGGCGTCGACCCCACGGCGTACGCGGCCGAGGTGCCACTGCGGCGCATGGGCACGCCCGAGGACATCGCGGCGACGGTCGCGCACCTGCTCGGCGACGGCGGCGCCTTCATCACCGGACAGCGGATCACCGTCAACGGCGGTCACGTGATCTGAGCGGCTCCACGTAGATGTTGTCGTGCTCGACGAGGAACGCCTGCAACTCCTCGTGGGTCGGGGGTCCACCGTCCTTCCGCGAGGTCGGCGAGCCCCTCGAAGTACGCCTCCCGCGGTGCGCCCGGGGCGAAGAGGATGAGCAGCGAGGCCGCCTCGCCCGACTCGTTGCGGAAGCCGTGCACGCCACCCTCGGGGACGTGTGCGAAGTCGCCCGGACCGCTCGGCCGCCATGACGTGCCGTCGAACAGCTGGACCGTCCCGGAGAGCACGAAGAACGACTCGCTGATGGTGCGGTGGAAGTGGGGCTCGGCGCCGCCGGCCTCCGCCCCCATGTCCCAGCGGTAGAGCCCGAAGCGACCGTCGGTCGTGGCGCCGGTGGCGAGGTAGCTCGCCGCCCCGTGGGCCAGGGGCAGCTCCGGTGGCGTGTCCACCGGGCGGAACCGTGCCGTGACCTCGCCGTCGTCGCCGAGGTAGGTGGGCGGTGGGTACGACATGTCGCGACGCTACTGCTGCCTCGTCGAGGTGGCTACCCTCGACGACATGGGGCAGATGCGAGAGCCAGTGCCGTTCGAGACGTACGAGGACGGGGTCCACCTGCACGGCACGAAGGCGGAGCTGGCCGTCGGGGACCTGCTGGTGCCCGGTCGCGAGTCCAACTTCGAGAGCGGTCGGACGATGAACTTCGTCTACTTCACCGGCACCCTCGACGCCGCGACCTGGGGCGCTGAGCTCGCCGCGGGCGAGGGTCGGGGGCACATCTACCTGGTCGAGCCGACGGGCGAGTTCGAGGACGACCCCAACGTGACCGACAAGAAGCTGCCCGGGAACCCGACGCAGTCCTACCGCAGCCGTGCCCCGCTGCGGGTCGTTGGCGAGCTGGACGACTGGGTGGGGCACCCGCCGGAGACGCTCCAGGCCATGCGGGACGGCCTCGAGGCGCTGCGCCAGCGCGG
Source organism: Nocardioides daphniae (assembly GCF_004777465.1). Classification (NCBI taxonomy): domain Bacteria; kingdom Bacillati; phylum Actinomycetota; class Actinomycetes; order Propionibacteriales; family Nocardioidaceae; genus Nocardioides; species Nocardioides daphniae. Next base: position 2,290,224 of record NZ_CP038462.1, on the reverse strand, counting down.
TGAGGCAGTCATCCTCGACTGAGGGCACGGCGCCGCCTGGTGCGCTCGGAGACCGAAGAACCGCTGGCGGTGTCAACCCGACCCATGCAAGGCCCGTGGGGCGCGGGGGTCAACCCCTCAGGTGGGGGACGTGTAGGTCGTCACGGGTCGTCACCGGACCTCACCGGGCGGCCTTGAAACCGGGATACGGCGTGCTACAAGAAATAGTGCAAGTGCTGACACGGCCTGAGGGCCCTGGTGGCCCTCGTGATGAGAATCAGGAGGACATGATGCTGCTCCGCACCACTGACCCGTTTCGTGACCTCGACCGCCTCGCCCAGCAGGTGCTGGGCACCACCAACCGTCCCGCGGTGATGCCGATGGACGCGTGGCGGGAGGGCGACCGGTTCGTCATCGAGTTCGACCTGCCGGGAGTCGTCAAGGAGAGCATCGACCTTGACGTCGAACGCAACGTGCTGACCGTCCGTGCCGAGCGGGTCCCGCGCAACGGCGACTGGGAGTCGCTGGCTGCCGAGCGCCCCACCGGCGTCTTCAGCCGGCAGCTGGTCCTGGGCGACAACCTGGACCTCGACGCCATCGAGGCGGCGTACGCCGACGGCGTGCTGCGGCTCGTCGTCCCGGTCGCCGAGAGGGCCAAGCCCCGCAAGATCCAGGTGAGCCTGGAGCAGGGTGACTCCGGGGACGACCGCAAGGAGATCACTGCCTGAGGCCGCGCGGACCCCGGAGCGAACGGCTCCGGGGTCCGCTGCGTTCAGTCCCAGCAGAGGCAGAAGGGATGACCGGCCGGGTCCAGGTAGACGCGGAAGGTGTCGCCCGCCTCGACCCCGGGCTGTACGTCGTGCTTCATGGCGCCGAGCGCGAGCACCTGCGGCTCGACGGCGTCGACGTTGTCCACCGTGACGTCCAGGTGGAACTGCTGGGGTCGCTCACCGGTGGGCCAGGTGGGGGCGACGAAGTCCTCCGCGCGCTGGAAGGCGAAGCGCCAGCCGTCCAGCTCGAGCACGACCCAGTCGTCCTCGGCCGAGGTGACCTCCCCGCCGACGAGGTCGGCGTAGAAGTCGGCGAGGGCCCGCGGGTCGGGGCAGTCGAGGACGACGGTTCGCATGCGTGCAAGAGCCATGCTCCTGCACGCTGCCACTGGCCCGTGGCGCCGTCAATGACCACGGCTCAGCCGAGAAGACGCGCCACCCCTGCGCGCAGCTGGTCGACGTCCACCTGTCGTGTGGGCACTGCGACGGCATGCAGCAGGGCGCCGTCGAGCAGGTCGGAGACCATCCGCGCACTGGCGTCCGGCGTCGGGTGCCCACCCTCGGCGAGCATGTCGCGCAGTCGGGCCAGGAAACGGTGGTGGCCCAGGGCCATCGCCCCACCGGCGCTCTCGTCGAGCAGGAGGGCCAGACGTGCCCGGGTCGCCCGCACGTGCTCCGGCGCGGTCATCGCCCCGACGACGGCGGCGAGCTGGCCCGGAAGCGCGCTGAGCGGCGCGGGATCGGAGCCCAGCGTCGACGCCATCACCTCGAGGTCGAGCTGCTCGACCCGGTCGATGACGGCCGACACCAGGGCCGCGCGGCTGCGGAAGCAGTTGGAGGTGCTGCCGGGCGGCAGGTCTGCCGCCCGGTCGACCGCTCGGTGCGTGAGTCCGCGGGGACCCTCCGTGGCGAGCACGGTCACGGCGGCGTCGGCGACGAGCTCTCGGCGGGTGGGCACGCGAAAAGACTACAGGCGTTGTGGAACTACGAATGTAGTACTAGCGTCGTCACATGCCCACCATCACCATTCTCGGCGGGGGAGTTGCTGGCCTCGCGCTCGCGGCGACGCTGGACCCCGCGATGTACGACGTGCGGGTGATCGAGCGCAACCCGCACGGCGGCAAGGTGCCGACCGCGTTCGGCATCTGGCCCTTCGCACTTGACGCGCTCGATCGCATCGGTCTGGCCGACCCCTTGCGCACCCGGGGGTGGCGCCTGACGACAGGTGTCGTGACGGCCGACGTGGCGCGGCGACCCGTCGCGGTGGTGAAGCGAGACGCCAGCACCTGGCTCGTCACTCGTCCCGGTCTCCTGCAGCTGCTCGAGCAGGCCGTGCCCGACGCGGTGGTCCGGGAGTGCCGTCACGTCGACGACGTCGCCTCGCTCGAGGGCGACCTCGTCGTGGCGGCCGACGGCGCCCGCAGCGTCGTCCGGCGACAGGTCTGGGGTGAGGAGCCGCGCGACTCCGGCGTGGTGGCGGTTCGCGGCGTGCTCCCGGAGCCGCCCGAGGGGCCGCTCGACCGCATGCAGGAGTTCTGGGGCGACGGCATGCTCTTCGGGATCGGCCCCAACCTGATGGCCGACGGGCTCGGGACCAACTGGTACGCCTCGGCGCGACGCCCTGAGGGCAGCCCTGGCGAGCTTCTGGCGTGGGCGCGCTCGGCGTACGCGCAGTGGCCCGAGGCGGTGCGGGCGACGCTGGCGGCGGCCACCGAGGAGCGGACGGTCGTCAACAGCATCCTGGAGTCGCGACGACCTCGGCGTCTGGTCGAGGGCCGCTACGTGCTGGTGGGCGACGCTGCTCACGCCATGACGCCCAACCTGGGCCGCGGGGCGTGCGAGGCGCTGGTCGACGCAGTCGTGCTGGGGGAGGCGCTCAATGCCCGAGGTCTGGCGGGGGTGGAGCACTATGCCGCGGAGCGCCGGGCGCCGGGGCAGCGTACGAGGGTGGCGGCGGGTCTCGCGATGCACCTTGCGCTGTCGCGACGAGTCGGCCCGGCGGCCTTGCGCGTGGTGGCGGCCCTGTCGAAGGGCGGGGAGGCCTCCACCGAGCATCGGGTGGCACCGGTCGAGGAACGTCACGACACCCCTTGACAAACTACAACCATATGGTTGTAGGTTGAGGATGTGGACGAGAAGGACGAGGACAGGGCGGACGCCATGTTCCATGCGCTCTCCGACCGCACCAGGCGCGACATCCTGCGCAGAGTGCTGGCCGGCGAGCACTCCGTCTCGGCCCTCGCGGCGTCGTACGACATGAGCTTCGCCGCGGTGCAGAAGCACGTCGCCGTGCTGGAGCGAGCGGGCCTGCTGACCAAGCGTCGGCAGGGACGTGAGGCCCTGGCCAGCGGCGACGTGGCTGCGGTGCGGTCGGTGGGCGCGATGCTCGCCGAGCTGGAGTCCCTCTGGCGTGGCCGCATCTCCCGGATCGACGACCTCATCGCCGAGCCGGCACCCCACACCGAGCCGACGCCTCCGCGTCACCCACAGAAGGACTGATCGCCATGCCCGTCACCGACGTCTCGCACGACCTCGACAGCCGCACGATCACGATCGTCGCCGACTTCGCCGCCCCCGTGAAGCGCATCTGGGAGGTGTACGCCGACCCGCGGCAGCTTGAGCGCGTCTGGGGTCCGCCGACCTACCCCGCCACCTTCGTCGACCACGACATGAGCCCGGGTGGCCGGATGAACTACTACATGACCAGCCCGGAGGGGGAGCGGTACTACGGCTACTGGGAGATCCAGTCGGTCGACGAGCCCCACGCCTTCGACTTCGTCGACGGCTTCGCGCTGGACGAGCAGTTCACGAAGAACCCCGACATGCCCGTCAGCACCAGCGTCTTCTCCTTCGCCGAGCACGACGGCGGCACCCGCGCCACGTTCGTGAGCACCTACGAGACCGTCGAGGGCCTGGAGAAGGTCCTGGAGATGGGTGTCATCGAGGGTGCCTCCTCGGCGATCAACCAGATCGACGACCTGGTGGCCGCCTGAGCGGACCCGGAGACCCGGGTCAAGGATCAGGAGATGCGCCCCACCAGGTCGACGAGCTGCTTCTCGACGGTGGGGTTCATCTCCGTGACCGCGAAGACCGTCGGCCACATCGCGCCGTCGTCGAGGTGGGCGTCCTCGGTGAAGCCGACCTCGGTGCAGCGCATCGTGAACTTCGAGGCATGCTTCACGAAGACGTCGACCTTGCCGTCGCGGGCCCAGGCAGGCATGCCGTACCAGGTCTTCGGCAGCAGGTCGGGGGCCAGCTCGCCGACGATCTCGTGCACGCGCGTGACGATCGCCTTCTCGTCGTCGGGCATCCCGTCGATCACGTCGAGCAGGGCCTGGCGCTCGGCCTGGGCCTTCTTGGTCCCGGACTTCCCGGCCGTCCTGAGCTCGGCGGCACGGGCCTTCATGGCCTCGCGCTCCTCCTTGCTGAATCCCTTCTCCAACGTCTTCTCGGCCATGACTTCCTCCTTGCTCGATCCCTGCCCCGTGGGGCCTTCACCAGCATGACGATCGAGCCCGTCCGGGGGTGACCTGAGCGTGACGGATTCCTCAAAATGTGACCTAGCACGCAATTACCGGGGGGTGGTAGGGGGCCGCTGTCAAGGGTCTTTCGGCAGGGGTGGCACCGTTGGTGCGTTCTCCGACCCATACACCTGCCAGGAGAGTTTGTGAAGACCCCCGACCACATCGACCAGTACGACGTACTGCTGGTCGGAGGCGGAATCATGTCCGCCACGCTCGCCACCCTGCTGCACCAGGTCGAGCCGACCTGGCGCCTCGGGTTCGTCGAGCGGCTCGACGAAGTCGCCCAGGAGTCCTCGGGTCCGTGGAACAACGCCGGCACCGGCCACGCGGCGCTCTGCGAGCTGAACTACTCGCCGCAGCTGCCCGACGGCTCCGTCGAGGTGTCGAAGGCGATCGACGTCAACGAGCAGTTCCTCGTCAGCCGCCAGCTCTGGTCCTTCCTCGTGGCCAACGGCCACCTCCCGGAGCCGGAGTCGTTCATCCACCCGACTCCGCACATCTCCTTCGTCTGGGGCGCCGACAACGTCGCCTACCTCAAGAAGCGCTACGACAGCCTGCACGGCCACCCGCTCTTCGCCGGGATGGAGTACACCGAGGACCCGGCCGTCATCGCCGAGTGGGCCCCGCTGCTCACCCAGGGGCGTGACCCGGAGCAGCCCGTCGCCGCGACCCGTTCGCTCGACGGCACCGACGTCGACTTCGGTGCCCTCACCGCGCACATGATCCACCGCCTGGTCGACAACGGCGACGCCGAGATCCACCTCGGCACCGAGATCCGCACCATCAAGCGCGACGCCGAGGGCTGGCGCGTCAAGGGCAAGGGAAAGAACGGCAAGTTCACCGCGAAGGCGCGCTTCGTCTTCGTCGGCGCCGGCGGCCAGGCCCTCACGCTGCTGCAGCGCTCCGGCATCGAGGAGGCCCGCGGCTTCGGTGGCTTCCCGGTCTCGGGTGAGTTCTGGCGCACCACCGCCCCGGAGGTCGTCGAGGCCCACCAGGCGAAGGTCTACGGCAAGGCCGCGGTCGGCGCGCCGCCGATGTCGGTGCCGCACCTCGACACCCGCATGGTCAACGGCAAGCCGGCCGTGATGTTCGGCCCGTACGCCGGCTTCAGCCCCCGCTTCCTGAAGAACGGTTCGCTCTTCGACCTGGTCAAGTCGGTGCGGCTGCACAACCTCGTCCCGATGCTCCAGGTCGGTGTCCGCAACCTGGCCCTGGTGAAGTACCTGGTCTCGGAGCTCCTGGCCTCGAAGAACCGCCAGCTCAAGGCGCTGCAGGAGTACTTCCCCGGCGCTCGCGCCGAGGACTGGGAGAAGGTCACCGCGGGTCAGCGCGTCCAGGTGATCAAGAAGGTTCCCGGCCAGGGTGGCGTGCTCCAGTTCGGCACCGAGGTCGTCACTGCGGCCGACGGCTCGATCGCCGGCCTGCTGGGTGCCTCCCCGGGCGCCTCGACCGCGGCATCGATCATGCTCGAGGTGCTGCAGCGGTGCTTCCCCGAGAAGATCGAGGACTGGACCCCCGCGCTGGAGAAGGCCATCGGGACCTACGGCATGAACCTGGCCGAGCACCCCGAGTGTGCTGCCGAGGCGCTGGCCGAGACCACCGAGCAGCTGGGTCTGCGCGACCGCGCCTGACGTATCTCCGGCTCCGTGCCGAGACGCGTGAGTGGAGCTCTGCAGTCACCTGGTGACTGCAGAGCTCCACTCAACTCATTTCGACAGGTGCGCGTGGTCGGCGCCCGGCCGGCCTACACCTTCAGCTTGTCGACGGTCCGGGTGATGCTGTCGCCGTCCCGCTCGAGGAACACGATCTCCCCGAACTCCAACGTCGACCACTCGTCGGTGCTGTCGGTCAACGGCTCGGAGGCGAAGATGACGGACGTCGCCTCCTCCTCGTTGCAGTTCTCGAACTCGTAGACCGCCTTGTCGGTGTGGAAGTCGCGGCCCATCAGCATGTACATCGGCTCGAGCAGCATGGCCAGGGCGTAGTCGTCGGTGCCGGGGCCGGACTTGCGCAGCTCCCGCCAGTCGCCCTCCGGCTCGGTCTCGCCGTGGTGTCCCGTGCCGACGTTGACGCCGACGATCCGGTTGGGGGCGACCAGCGCCATCTTCAGCTTGACCAGGGCCTGGAGGTCGAGGTCCTCCATCGCTTTCACGATGAGCCTCAGCATCTCCTCGAAGGCGCGCTTCACGTCCTCGTCGCTGTCGCTCTCCAGCAGGGAGAGCAGGAGCACGTAGAGGAACTCGGTGTCGGTGTTGCCGGCCATCTGCTCCAGGTACTCGTCCTTGCAGTGCTGCAGCAGCTCGCGCTGGAGGATCTGCCAGTGGGGCATGTCGCCGTTCTGGGCGACGATCCACGGAGTCCCCATGTAGGAGAACGGGTGGCAGTTCTCGTCGGTGAGCACGGTCTTGGCGTTGTAGTCCGCTGCCCGGACGTGGGCCAGCATCGTGTTCACCTGGAGGCTCGGCACGATGCCTTCGACGTTGTCGTCGTAGAAGGCGGCCATGGGGCGGTGGTAGAGGAACGGCTTCTCGGGGGCCAGCAGGTGCTCGCTCCATGCCCCGAAACCCCAGCCCGCCAGCTGGAGCTGGGGGTGCCGCTCGGGGTCGAGGGTCTGGTTGATGAGGCTGTTCTCCGGCTTGAGCAGGAGGTTCTCCAGCGGGATCTCCGGCCCGATGTAGGCGAGCACGCGGCACATGGTCTTCCTTCGCTGACGTCGTGGGGGTCCTCCCCGGCTGTGCCCGGTGGGAGGTGCGACGAAACGCCCGGAGGGGCGTGCTCCGGTCCCTTCCCTCCCAGTGACGTCGCTGGTCAGCGGTCGCGGAGGAGCGCGAGGAACCGCTCGGCGTCGCCCGTGCGGGGGATGTTGTTGAACATGACGTAGGGCGTGGGCCGACCGTCGACCAGGTCGTGCAACCGCCGCAGCTCGTCGTCGGTGTGGACGTGGCGCGCGCCAGTGGTCCCGTGCAGCCGGTAGTACGTCTGCTCGGGGTGACGGTCTCCGTCTGCATCGGGTCGACCACATGCACGAGGCCCAGCTCGGTGCACAGCTCGGCGACCAACGACCGAGGCCAGTCACCGCGCGGCTCCCAGAGGAGGCGTCCGGCCGGCCGCTCGACCTCCGCGACGAACGTACGCAGCCGGTCGACGTTGGCGGCGGTGGGCCGGAAGCTCTTCGGGCACTGCAGCAGCACTGCGCTCGCCTCCAGGATGCGCGCGCACTCGAGGGTGCGTCGCCAGGCGGCCAGGACGTGGGGCGTCGTACGGAACGCTCCGACCTGGCCGTGGGCCTCGTCGGGCAGCGGCTGCTTCATCCGGCGGTAGGTGGGGCTGCTGGACTCGTGGGTGACGACCTGCCACGCCTTGATCGTGAACTCGAACTCAGCCGGCACCTGCGCGCGCCACCGCGCCAGCATCGCGTCCGTGGGCGGTTCGTAGAAGGTGTGCTGGACCTCCACGAGCGGGAAGCGGCGGACGTACGCGCTCTGCGCGATCGTCCAGCCGCACAGGCCCACGCGCACCGTGCCCTCGCGCTCCTTCTGGGGAGCGGCCGACTTCGCAGGCCGGGACGAGGGCATGGCGCGACTATAGGTCGCGCACGGTGACGAGCACGGTGGACGGCGGTCGGCTCAGGCGCGCTCGACAGGGGTCGCAGGCAGGCAGGGGAGGAGCAGCCTGGACGACCCTCCGTCGCCGTGCGAGATCGTGCGGTGGGAGTTCGCCATCGCGGTGCTGGTCGCGGGGCCCTCGCTGGTCCCGAGCTGGCGTGCGTACCGGGGGTGAGCCCCTCCTGACACCTGCAGGCGGAGGCGTACGCCGGGGTTGAAACGGTGGGCCACCGCATCGAGCGAGATCTCCACGGACCCGTTGGCGTCCGCCGGGCCCAGCCTCCGGAACCCGTCGCTCAGGTTGACCGAGCGGCCGTCCTCCGTGACCTCGCAGAGCCGGACGAAGAGGTCGGCGTAGGGGTTGTCGGTCGCGTGGAACAGCTCGACGGCCGGGCTGCCCATGACCTCCATGGGTTCGGTGAGGGGTGCGGTGGTGAAGGTCAGGACGTCGTCCCGCTGCTCCAGCCGGCGGTTGTCGCGCCTCCCGCCGATGGCCGGGTTGGTCACGCGCCCACCCACGGCCGGTGTCGGCCGCGCGGGGTTGTACGTGAACACGCTCGGGCCGCTGCCCGCCGCGGGGGCGGCCTCGGCCAACGCGCCGTGCGGGTGGAGGTGGAGCACGTGCTCGTGGGTCGGCGGGGGCCACGTCTCGAGGTCGCGCCACTCCTCGGCCCCGGTCACGAAGAGGCGCACCGGGCTCGGGCGGCGGGCATCCGTCCCGGCCAGGTGCTCGTCGAGCCAGTCGAGGGCCTCGACCATGAGGATCCCGGCACCCGTGGTCGCCGCCTGCAGGGGGTCCACGGGCCGACCGTGAGGCCGACGACCACGCCACGCCGCCTGAGCCGGTCGTGCTGCTCGAACATCTGGGTGGAGAACCGGTCCTGCCACCCGGCCTGCAGCAGCACCGGCACCTCCACCCGGTCGAGCGCCTCACCCAGGCGCATGCGGCGCCACACCCGGTCGCCCGGATCGGTGGCCAGCAGCCAGTCGCGGTAGAGCATGCCGGTGTCGGCGAAGACGGTCTCCTGCGCGGCCACCAGCGGGAGCTCCTCGAAGGCGGGTCGCTGGCGTCGTCGGGCGCTGGCGGCGCTCAGGAGTCCTCGGGGGCCCGCGTCGAGGTGGGCGAGACCGTCCATGAGTCCCACGACCTCGTCGAGCGCGAAGGCGCCGGCGCCGTGGGCCACCCAGTGCCCGTCGTGCGCGGAGACGGCGACGACCGCCGCCGCCAGCTCGGGAGGCGGGTCGACCATGACCGCCCACGCCGCGTGCCCGACGTACGAGGCTCCCCACAGCGCGAAGCGACCGTCGAACCACGGCTGGCACCGCAGCCAGGAGACGGTGTCGGCGCCGTCGTCGACCTCTTGGGCGAAGGGGTCGAACGTGCCGCCCGACCCTGCCGTTCCGCGGCAGCTCTGGTTCACGACGCGGTAGCCGTGGCTGGCCAGCCAGCCCGCGGTGAGCTCGGCCAGGAGCCCGCGACGGCCGTAGGGGGTGCGGATCAGGACCGTGCCCAGGGCCGCGCCGTCCGGCGTGGTGGCGGGGAAGTGGACGTCCGTCAGGAGGCTCGCGCCGTCGCGCATGACGACGCGGTGCAGGGTGACGGTGGCGTCGCACGTGCCCCACGGCATCTTCAGGAGTCGAGCCACGGCGACTCCGCGCAGGTGCCTCGACCCGTGCGTCACGGTGCCTCGTCGCCCAGCGCCATGCCCTCATCCTCCGGCGCGGTGAGCCGGACGTACAGGGGTTGTTCGTTAGCGTTCCGCCTGGTCGTCCCCTCAAGCCAAGGAGTGACACGTGACGAGCCACGGTGCCGAGCGCCAGCGGGGAGTGCTGGCGGAGTGGAACGATGCGCGAGGCTTCGGCTTCATCACACCGTCGGCCGGCGGCGAGCGTCTCTTCGTGCACGTGAGCGCGTTTCCACGTGGGCCGCGGCCGACGGCGGGACGCGAGGTCACCTACGCTCCTCGGCGCGACCAGCGGAACAGGGCCACCGCGTCCCAGGTGCAGTACGTCGGCAGGTCGACGAGGCGCGCGGGTGGCCCGCGGGTGCGCCTGGTGACCGGTGTCGCCGTGGCCTTCTTCTCCGTGCTGGCAGGCCTGTGGGTGTGGGCGGCGCTGCCCGTCACCCTGCTCCTGGCCTACGGCGTGGTCAGCTGTCTCGCGTTCCTGATGTATGCCGTCGACAAGTCGGCGGCCGTCAAGGGCGCGTGGCGGACCTCGGAGTCCACCCTGCACGCCGTCGCCCTCGCGGGTGGCTGGCCCGGGGCGCTGGTCGCGCGCCAGCTCTTCCGCCACAAGACCGTCAAGCAGCCGTTCCGCACGATCTTCTGGGTCACGGTCGTCGCCAACTGTGCTGCACTGGCGTGGTTCGTGGTGGAGGCGCCGATAGCGCTGCCCTGAGGGTGGCCGTGCCGGGTGTCAGGCAGACTTCAGGGGTGTCCGACCCGTTGCGCCGCCTGCTCGCCGCGCCGCCCGACCTCCCGGTCACCGCGGCGCTGACTGAGCTCGGTGAGGCGCTGCGTACGCACGCAGTGGCGGTGGTCCACGCACCGCCCGGCACCGGCAAGACGACCCTCGTCCCGCCGGCGGTCGCCGAGGCGGTCGAGGGCCGGGTGGTCGTCACGCAGCCCAGCCGGATAGCGGCGCGTGCTGCCGCCCGCCGGTTGGCGCAGCTGCTGGGAGAGCCGGTGGGGGAGACGGTCGGCTACTCCGTGCGCGGCGAACGGCGCACCAGCAGGCGTACGCGCATCGAGGTTGTCACGACCGGTCTGCTGCTCCGCCGCCTCCAGCAGGACCCCGAGCTCGCGGGCGTGGGCGCCGTCGTGCTCGATGAGGTGCACGAGCGGCACCTCGACGCGGACCTGACCTTGGCGCTGCTCGTCGACATCCGCACCAACCTGCGCGACGACCTGCGGCTGGTGGCGATGTCGGCCACGATCGAGGCCGAGCGCACAGCCGCGCTGCTCGCCAGCGACGGGGCCGTGCCCCCGCTGGCCAGCGTCCCCGTGATTAGCGTCCCGGGCGCCCTGCACCCCGTCGAGACGCTCTGGTGCCCGCTGCCGGCGGGGCAGCGGCGTACGGACGACCGAGGGATCACGCCGGCCTTCCACGACCACGTCGCCGCGACCGTACGCCGGGCTCTGGCCGAGCACGAGGGTGACGTCCTGGTCTTCGTGCCGGGCGTCGCGGAGGTTGAGGCGACCGTACGCCGCCTGGCCGGGGTGGAGGCCGACGTCCATGCCCTGCACGGACGCCTGCCCGGAGCCGAGCAGGACCGTGCGCTCACCGAGGGCCCGCGGCGCCGCGTCGTCGTCTCCACCGCGGTCGCGGAGTCGTCGCTGACCGTGCCCGGCGTCCGCATCGTCGTGGACGCCGGCTTCTCCCGCGAGCCGCGGACCGACCACCGCCGTGGGCTCGCCTCGCTGGTCACGGTCGCGGTGAGTCGGGCATCGGCCGAGCAGCGCGCCGGACGCGCCGGACGGCTCGGCCCGGGCGTCGTCCTGCGCTGCTGGTCGGAGGCCGAGCACGCGCACCTGGCCGCCCACCCCGAGCCCGAGGTCGCCACCGCCGACCTCACCGCGTTCGCCCTGCAGGTGGCCTGCTGGGGGAGTGACGACGTGGGCGACCTGGCGCTGCTCGACCAGCCGCCGACGCACGCTCTGGCGGCAGCCCGTGAGGTGCTCCGCGACCTGGGCGCGATCGACGACGACGGCCGCGTCACTGCTCGCGGACGGATGATCGCAGGCGTGCCGACCGACCCGCGGCTCGCACGGGCCCTGATCGACGGGGCGCAGCTGGTCGGGACCAGGCGTGCTGCCGAGGTGGTCGCGATGCTGAGCGAGGACGTACGTGCGCCCGGAGGGGACCTCGTGGCGGCCCTGCGGTCGCTGCGGGCGGGGCACCGCTCCGGCGCGTGGCGCAGCCAGGTCACCCGCCTGGGGGCCGTGGCCCCGCAGCATGACGCCCGGGGGCCGCTCACCGACGACGTGGCCGTCGGGCTGGTCGTGGCCCTGGCCCACCCGGACCGGATCGCCCGCAAGCGCCCCGGCGCGTCGAGCTACCTGATGACGTCGGGGACGGGCGCGGCCTTCGACGTGCGTGATCCCGGCCCGCTTGCCGGGCTGGAGTGGCTCGCGGTCGCCGACGCCGACCGCAGGCCCGGGCAGCGCGAGGCCCGGATCCGCGGCGCCGCGCCGCTCACCGAGGACCTGGCGCTGGAGGCGGCGGGCTCGCAGTGGACCGAGGTCGACGAGGTGACCTGGACCGAGGGGAGGGTGAGGGCCCGACGTCGTACGCTGCTGGGCGCGATCGAGCTCGCCTCGGTGCCGCTCAGTGACCCGCCGACGGACGCCGTGACGGGCGCGATCCGTGAGGCGCTGAGGCGTGAGGGGATCGGCCTGCTCTCCTGGTCGGAGGCGGCCACGACCCTGCGCGTCCGCCTCGACTTCTTGCACCGCGTGCTCGGCGAGCCGTGGCCGGACGTGAGCGACGAGGCCCTCACCGAGCACCTCGACGCCTGGCTGGGGCCGCAGTTGGCGCGGGTCCGCTCGGTCGAGCACCTGCGCCGGATCGACGTCACCGCTGCGCTGCGGGCGCTGCTGCCGTGGCCCGAGGCGGGGCGGCTCGACGAGCTGGCTCCCGAACGGGTCGAGGTGCCCAGCGGGTCGAGCGTGCGGATCGACTACACCGCCGAGCAGCCGGTGCTGGCCGTGCGGTTGCAGGAGGTCTTCGGCTGGACGGCCGTCCCGGCGCTAGCGGGCGGGAAGGTGCCGTTGTTGCTGCACCTGCTCTCGCCCGCCCGCCGTCCGGCCGCGGTCACGGCCGACCTGGACTCCTTCTGGGACAACGGCTACCCGGGCGTGCGCGCTGACCTGCGGGGGCGCTACCCCAAGCACGCGTGGCCCGACGACCCGCGCTCGGCGCAGGCCACGCGGCGTACGAACGCCGCCGCTCGCCCTCGGTGACACCTGCATCACGCTTGTTGCTCCTCGCGCACGGCGTTAGCGTGAGAAGACGTCTCGGGGGGCGGTGATCGTCATGAGCACGCGCGAGGGCTGCATGCGGAGCACGGTGGGTGCTGGTGCCGCGCGACTCGGCCGAGCAACCGTCTGGGCGATCGTCTGCCTCTTCTTGCTCTTCTCCGCGGGATGCGCTGAGGACGCGAGCGAGTCGCCTGCCCCTGCGCCTCCGTCCTCGCCGTCCGGCGGCCGGCCAGGCACCACCGAGCCGTCGCCCACGTCGGACGGGTCGCCGCCTCCCACGACCGGGTCCGGCCCGACGACCAGCATGTTGGAGCAGGTCCGGGAGCGCTGCGCCAACACGACCGAGGCGCTCGACGAGGCCGTCCTGCGCTTCGACGACGAGGTGGAGCTGCAGACGGGGGAGCAGAAGACGTTCAGGGTGACCCTGGGGGCTGCCGACGCCCCCACCGGCCCGTCGGACGGGCCGGTGCAGGGAGAGCTGGCGGTCGCCTGCCACGTCGAGGCCAGGCTCGTGGTCACCGGTGACGTGGTCTCCGTCGCGCCGACGGACTGGCAGTCCGACAAGTACCTGCCGCCCGATCCGGTGAGGTGGAGCTGGGCGATCGATGCGTCCACCGCTGGCACGGCCGTGGGCAGCGTGGAGCTGAAGCCGGTCGTACGGATCTCGGACGACAAGGGGGAGGTCAGGGTCGAGGACCTGCAGACCGAGGAGTACGAGGTGACCTTCGTCGTGACCCGGTCGGGCACGGACGCTGCGGGTGCGGTGTGGAAGCAGGTCGCCGCTGGTGCGGGCCTGGTGGTGACGCTCCTGACCGCCGCGACCCTGGTCTACGCACTGCGCAAGCGCAAGGATCCGTCCGCCGACGCCTGACGGCCGGGCGGTCGGCAGGGTGGGTCAGCGCCTGCCGCGCTTCAACGACGCCCAGACGTCGGGCGTGACGATTCCGGTCCGCTTGAGTCCCAGCTTCTTCTGGTGGCGGAGCACCGCGGAGGCGGTCTGGTCGGTGAGGACCCCGGTGGGCTTCACGCCCGTGTAGCCGGCGGCGCGCAGCGACCGCTGGAGCCGCAGCGTGGGTTCGCCGGCGGAGCCGACCTTGAGCAGCGGCGCCGAGCCCTGCGCGAAGAGCGCGGTCCAGGTGGCGGTGTCGGGGCGGCCGGTGACACGGAGGCGGTGCTTGCGCTGGAAGGACTTCACGGAGCGCACGACGTCCCGGTCGTACTTGGCGTCGAGCCGTCCGCGGTACGTGGCGTTGCGCTTGAGCAGGCACTGGAGGGCCTTGACCTTGCCGCCGCGGTCGCCCTTCTTGAGCTTGGGGTAGCCGGGGAAGTCCATACGGGTGCCGCCGCACAGCTTCACCTTCGGCGCCTTCGAGCCGCCGTCGACCTGCATGAAGTTGCGGTCGATGGTGAGGGCGACGCCGCCGTACGACGCCGGGGTGTCCGCCTGGTACTGGTGCACGCGCTGGCCTCGCCAGCTCGTGGCGCGCACCCACTGGGAGCTGATGTGCACGTCGGGGCGGCCGTTGTACCAGGCGTACCAGACCTGGTCGGGCATGGCGTAGGAGCCGGGGGAGAGGTTGTCGGCGTTGTCGAGGGCGTGGATGCCGGCGGAGACGCTCGAGTAGACGCCGGAGCGGTAGCCGAGCTGGCGCACGGCGATCGTCCAGCCGCTCAGGAAGCGGAGCGCCGAGCGGCGGCAGTCGTCGTTCTCCAGGTCGAAGCCACCCTCGAGGTCGTACCAGAGGGTGCTCCTGGCGGGGAGCCCGAGCTCGCGCGCCCGGCTCACCGCGGCGGCGGCCTCCGTACGCCCTCGCGCGTCCGCCGCGGCGTACGAGCCGGTGGGGTCGGGGTCGATGCGGTCGCCGTAGCGGGTGTGGCACGAGGCCTGCGGTCCGACCCAGATCGGCAGCATCCGCCAGCCCTTGGCGCGCTGGCGCGACACCCAGGTGGCGTCGAGGTGCGGCTGCCCCGGGTCGGTCACCGTCGGGCGGCAGGACATCATCGAGCCGCCGATGTAGATCCCCACGCCCCAGAAGGGCGACGAGGTGAGCCAGCTGTCCATCTGCGACTGCGTCGGCGCGCAACGGGCGTCGAAGGCGTAGCCCGTGAAGCCAGCCGGCTTGGCCGCCGCGGTCGCGGGGCCCGCGGAGAGCAGCGAGGCGCAGAACGCGAGGACTGCCACCACGACGACGCCCACGCGTGCGTGGTGCGGACGGACGGACGTGCGGCGCATGGTTCTCCCCCGAGATCGTGGAGGCACGACCCTAGTGCACGGGACCGACACGTCCGGCGGGTTCGTGCACATGCTCGGGCTGGGCGGCCGGCTCCCCGGAGCCCGCCTAGGCCACGCCCGCTGCGATGGCCGTCTCGTCGGCGGGTGCGAGCTGCGCGCGGCGTTCGTACGCCCATCCCGGCCCGCGCAGCAGGAAGGAGAAGCGGTCGCGCCAGGTCGGTGCGGAGGCAACGTCCGTCGCGATGTCGCGCCACTCGTGGGTGGCGATGGTGACGGGGTTGAAGGAGTCGAGGTTGCGGGTCAGGCCGTAGCGCACCCGCTCGTCCTCCGGCTCGAAGGTCCCGAAGAGCTTGTCCCAGATGATGAGGATCGAGCCGTGGTTGATGTCGAGGTACTGGCGCTGGCTGCCGTGGTGGGCGCGGTGGTGGCTCGGGGTGTTGAGGATCTTCTCGAGCCACCCGATGGAGCGCACCACCTCGGTGTGGATCCAGAACTGGTAGATCAGGTTGATCGCCCGCGCGTCCTCGATGTACTTCACGGGGACGCCGACGAGGGCGAGCAGCCCGTAGGGGACGGTGATGGTCCAGCCCTCGGCCACCGGCTGCCGGAGTGCGGTCGAGAGGTTGTAGCGCTCGCTGCTGTGGTGGACCACGTGCATGGCCCACATCCAGCGGGACTCGTGGGAGAGGCGGTGGTTCCAGTAGTAGATGAAGTCCCAGCCGGCGATCGCGAGCAGGAAGGTGGCCGGGCCGCTCCGCATCGGGAACGGTGACCGCTGCGCCAGGCGCGTCGCCGAGGCGTGGGTGGCCCAGATGGAGGCGGCGGCGACTGCCGTGGAGGCCACCGCGGCGACGGCGGTGCCGGAGGTCAGCAGGCCGAGGGCCTCGGCGCGCGAGCGTACGACCACAGGTGCTGGCTCGTCGGCGGGCAGGGTGCCGGCCTCGGGAAGGGTGCCGCCGTGCTCGCGACGACGGCGCAGTACGTCGCCCACGGTCGTGGCCAGGCCTGCGGCGGCGCCGATCGCGAGGAGGGCTGTGCCGGCCTTGGTCGTGCCGGGGGAGAGGCGGCGCAGGATCGGGCCCGTGACGAAGGGCGCGATGAGGCTGCCGACGCCCATGGTGAGGCTGGCGATGGTGTCGTTGAGCTCGTAGTCGCCGGGTCGGACCGTGCCGGGCTCGGCGGGGTGGGTGCGCTGCCACCACATCTCAGCCCCCATAGCCCCGATGAAGGCAGGGATGGCCAGAACGGTCAGGTCGGGACGCGGCATGCTGACTTCCTCCGTGGTGAGCGACGAATTGACCCTACGGTAAATTGCATCACGGTCAAGAGGAGGCGAAGTGGCAAACAGCGGAACCAAGGGCGTCGCGCGGGCCGACCGCGAGCGGCAGCTGGTGCTCTGCGCCGTCGAGGAGTTCGGTCGGCAGGGGTACGCCGGTGCCTCGACCGAGCGCGTCGCCCAGGCTGCTGGCGTCTCGAAGGGGATGGTCTACCACCTCTTCGGCTCCAAGGAAGGGCTGAGCCGGGCCTGCCTGGAGGCGGTCGGACCGGACCTCGTGGACGCGGTCACGGCTGCGCAGGAGTCGACCGACCCCCGGCAGCGCGCCCTCGACACGCTGACCGCGATCTTCACTGCCCTCGCGGAGAACCGCCACGCCTGGGCCGTCATCTACGACCCGACGCTCCCGGACGGCCCCGCCGGTCAGCTCGCCGCCGGTTTTCGCAAGCAGCTCGAGGCGCTCGGCACGGACGGGACGCGTCAGATCTTGACCGTAGCCGGCGACCACGACGCGCTCGACCACGAGCTCCTCGACCGGATGTGGCAGTCAGCCGTGGCGACCGCCGTGCGCTGGTGGCAGACGCACGACGAGCTGAGTGCCGAGGAGATGGCGACGCGCTGCGCGAGGTTGCTCGGGGTGCTCATGCCGCCGGTGGAGCCGGGTGGGGAGAAGTCCGTGTAGTTGAGAGTTCGCACCGCGGAGGGCGATCCGGCCCGGGCCCAGCACCGTCGCGCACGATCGGGCCAATGGGACTCCTTGAGGAGATCCAGCCGCCAGCCGCTGATGATGACCACGATCTCCGTAAAGTACCCGCGTGCCTCCTTCGACATCGCGTGCATGCCACGAGCCTCGTAGCGCGTAGCGACGGGCTGTGTGGACGCTGGCGAGAATGTGGGATTGATCGCCCGTTTCCCAGGAAGACCTCCGAGTGGCCTGTGCGAGGTGACGCAGGATCCGACGGCCCTCAGACGTCAACCGAATTGTGTTCCTTTAGAGGTTCCTGAAGGCGAATGCGCCAGGGTCAAGTTCAACCTCCCCGAGGGCTAACGCAGCCTGGAAGAACGAGTGCTCGGCGTCGAGGAGCGTTTCAGACAACAAAGCGTGGCAGGCGGAAGTGATCGGATGCTCGCGGTACGAGGCCCAGAGTGCCACCAAAGACAACAGGCTGTCGCGCAGGACGTGGATCGTTTCGTAGGCCGCCAGCGCTATCCCGCTGTAGCGAGGACCGATGTGCCAGGCGCCGTCCTCGGTGAGGAGCTCCAAGTGCCAAGCGCGTCAGCGTGCACGCGGTGATGTGCGGCGAGATGTCTGTCAGATCGGCCGCCCAAGGCAGCGACCTTCTCCAGATGGTGGAACTGCGGCTTTGCGACGCCTAACCGTCTGCGAGTCACTTCAGCGGCCCAGCCGTATCGTCCTGTGTAGGTGGGCCCGAAGCGTCGGACCAGCCGTTCCTGCATCTCTTCCGGAGTTGGCCCATCGTGTGGCCAAGTGGCCTCGCCGTCCGCGTGTCGACGATCTCTCGCAAGCATGATCCACCGGTGTTCGTTGAGACGTGTTGCAGTGTGGCGGTTTCCAACCCCCAGTACGGCGGCCACCACGTTCACTTCGTAGAGGGTTCGCCAGCGCCCCATGGCCGCTTGGGGAAAGCCAGCACGCAGGAGGGCACATATTTCGTGCGAGACGGTCAGGGCTCTGACAGATAGGGAAAGCGCTGCGTACGCCACCGGATCGGGGGCCAAATGGGCTTGTCCTCCTCCAAGACCCTCATGACGCTACGGCCCACACCGATCGAGACGTCAAGGTGCTGGAACAATCTCTGGAAATCGGACCCTAGGCGCCGCTCGAAGGCCCTCCTGCCAACCCATGTGTTGACGGCGGTCTCTTCGAATCGGTCGGCGAACTCGAGAAACACAGCATCGGCTCGTTCGTAGAGACCGATGGTGGCGGGAGGGCGCCTGATAGTGCGAGCCAGCTGTTGCACCGCTAGGCGCACGTCAGCGTGGAAATCGAATGGTGCCGGCAGTAAGTCTGCGGGGGAACTGCACTCCTCATCGGATTTCGGTCCAGTGTCTGGATTCACAGGACGTAGTCAAGCGCAAACGTGAGGGGGTGTGCGCCGTTGTCGCGCACAACTGGAAGGGAACGTGAAGGGTCGCGAGTCGTCGCAAGAGGTCGCAGATGCCCCCGGGGTGAGGAGTCGTCAGGGTCCCCGGCGACCGTAAAAGCGTGCTGGCGCGTGAACGACCTGACGGGTGAAGCGAACGAGCCGGCCTGTAAGCCGCGGAGACCCCTCGCGTGAAAGTCATTGGTGGCCGTCACTGGCATATGCCCCCTGACCTGCGGAAACGTGATTTCGTCGGTGGTCGGTTGTGACCCTCAGTGAAAATCGCAGGCACAATCTAGGCACAGTAAACCGGCCGTGAGGAGCCTTGGAGCCAGCGTCGTAGCGGGTCGCACATGGTTGAGTGGAACTGAGTTGGTGGCTGCCGGCTGCAGGCCCAGTTGAGACCGTGTGGGGCGCTGCGCGCCGCCCACGATGACGCTGCATCGGATGCGTGGCTAGGCAACGAGACGGAGGAGACGGCCAAGGCTTAGTCGGACATCGCATTGTGAATTGCGGTGCAGTGCGGGCACTTCGGCAGGTCCTGGTGGTCTTGGCGCGGGACGAAAAAGGCTCCGCACAGCGATTTGACTCCCTCGCCTTCGATGATGCTCTCGACCAGCCTCCCTGTGTGAGCGAAGTGCGCGGTGTCTCCCAGTTCGAACAAGCCGGGAATGGCCTCCTGCGACATGCTGTAGGCGACAGCATCGACGTCCATGCCTTCGAGCACTTGGGAGTGAGTAGGAACGCCGGCGATCGGTAGTGAGCGCCACCTCTGTTCGCGGCGATCAACGGCGCTGAGGGCGACCAGTTCGGCCCATTGCACGAGGGGCAGGTGTGCGTAATCTACGCATTCAATCGAGATCAGAATCTCGAGGAGAACTTCGTCATCGATGGTCTCCCGATCTACCGTGACGGTGACGAGCGCGATTTCTTTCTCTGTCGCTATGGGGTGCATGACGTCGATTTGCGCCTCGCCAAAACTCTCCCAGTGCGTCAGCGCCGCGGAGCGCACGAGCTCTTGCAGGGAGAGCGACCACTCATCCAGGGTGTGTGTCTGCAACTCGCGCTTCAGGAGGGCGCGGTCCTCGTCCGTGGGCAGGAAGATGTCCGGGCCCTTAGCTGCCACCGCAGCCATGAACCCCTTGTAGAAGTCAGAGGCTTCGCGCTCGCGCCGGTAGCCAGCGGCACACAGCCACCCTTGGCCAGTCTCAGGGTCCTCCCACACTGCACCACGCCAGCGCCCGCCGATCTTGACTTTCCACCAGACCGGGTCGCTTAGCCCCGAAATGCTTTCTCGGGCTGGTTGAACCACCGCGCGCTCGGCAGGGAAATCCGCGGCAGCTTTTCGAATGATTGGATGGCCGAGTTCCGGCAGGGGCTTGTCGACTCGGCTCTGTTGAGCGGCCGCGTTATCGGAGGCGCTTTCCCAGTCGTTGGGCAGGTCGTCCTTAAGGCAGCGCAGCGTGGGCCGTCCGTCCGAGTTCACCCCATGATTATGGGTCACGGGACGGACAAATGAGCCAAGACGCGCCTATGCGTCGAGGGAGTCCAGCGCAGCTGCGCGAGCGTCGCTGGTGCGAGCGAGACGCTCGGCGAGTTCCTTGCTGGCGGCGTTCCGCTCGTTGAGCAGAGTCTTAACGTCCCCGAGCGCGAGCCTGCGATCACGTCCGACCTGGACGAAGGGGATGTCTCCGGCGTCCATGACCTTGTAGAGATGGACACGGCTGATCCCAAGGAGCTTCGCAGCCTGGGCGGGCGTGACCAGATCAGCCTCACGTCCAGCGATGATGTCACTGCCGTCGCGCACAGCGGCGGCCAGAGCCGCCAAGAAGAAGGCGAGCTCGGAGTCAGGCTGCATCGTCTTGAGGGTGTCCTCGAGACGGTCCAGGTCATCTGCGTGGACGGTGGATGCATCGAGAGTCTTCATGCCGGTTCCTTCGATAATGCGGGCGTCGCTCTCGCCCGGAAGTTGAAGCATCTGCACTACTATCTGTCACAGATGTAAGAACTGTAACCGCCGACACGCCCTGCTTTCAATGGAACTAACAGGTGCGCTACGACACAGGCGGGACACTCCATGCAGGGCCGGGGCCGGGGTCGCCGGGGACCGCGTCTGCTGCATGCTTGCTACATCCAAGCCTGCTGCACTCCGCCGTTTGTCGTTGTTCGCGTTCGCCGTAGAGTGCTGAGCCTCTCCGTGCGGCTGTCAAGGGTCGGTGATCGCGAAGGACCTCGCTGATCGTTCGCCCGGACCCGTGGACCGGCACAGTGCGTGCAAGTGACCGAACCTCCCCACCTCAACTGCAACCCACGTTCTGCATGGCGCGTCTGGCCCCGGCGGTGCACCCGTGACCCCAAGGGGCGTTGCCGCCGACATAGTCGACGCTGGTCGGCGCCAGGGCACCCGCACTGATCGCCTGCGGAGGGGCCGCGGCGACCATTACGATCCGGAACATGTCGGTTCCCGAGCTCAATGCTGGCCGCCTTCCGCTAGGTCGGTGGACTGCCACGATCGAGGAGGTCGAGGCTGCGTTCGTCACTGGCCAATCGGAGCGGCGACAGCAGATTTGGGCGGATTGGCTGACGCTCACCCAAGCGATGCGGGAGGTCGTCGAGGCCGTGCCCGCCGCGTGGCTGGGCGGGAGCTTTCTGACGGAGAAGCACGAGCCGGGCGACATCGACAGCGTTTACGTGGTCGAGTCCTGGCGCGTCCTCGGCGCCAAGGTGGACGAGCGTAAGTCACAGTTCCTCCAGACGGTCGCCGACAAACGTGTGAAGGAAGTGTTCGGCCTGCAGGTCGACTGTTTCATCCTTGAATGGGTGCCTCGCCCCGGGACCAACCCGGTCCATTGGGCGGCGGAGTACCGTGAGAGCAGGGGCTACTGGGATGACCTGTGGTCCCGGGAGCGCTCACTAGACCTGCGTGAGAACAGCCTTCCCCGACGCGGCTACGTGGAGGTGATCCTAGATGGCTACGTCTGAGTCTGCCTTCGAGGTTCTCATGGGTCGCGCTCGCGATCTCCCTGAGCCGAATTGGTCTGCAGCGGGCGACCTCGGCCGGCGCAGCATAGAGGCCATGATCGCCCAGCAGCTCGGAGATGTTCGCGAGCTGCTTTCTCGTGGTCATCTACGAATCCACGGGGCGGGAGTCGAGGGTCACTCGGCTCCGCTCGCATCGATCGGCCAGGTCGCCGCCACGTGGCAGCGCGCCGTGTCCGCCGTTGGTGCCTCCCTCGAGGGTGCCAAAGTCAACCGTGGCCGCCTCTCCGAAGCGATCGTGCAGCGGACGACGATGATGCTAGCGACATCTCCCGCTCCGGGTTCTGTGATTCTCAACCTCACGCCCAGGAGTGACCCGTTCGCGGAGGTCGCTCCAGAGGGACAGAGGGTGATGGTCGATGTTGAGCGCCCCCTCGCGGACCGAGCCAATGAGACGCTCATCGGGCTGCTGTCCGAGGCCGCAAGCGCCGGGCCGGACGGTGACGCTCTTGCACAGCACATGCGCGAGCTCGGTGCGCGGGTGGCGTCGAACGTGAAGGACCTCGCGAAGTCGCTCAGTGCCGCGAACTTTGATCTTGACGCGACTTGGCTCGAACCTGGTCAGCCCGCGGCGCGAGTGACGGTGTCATCCGGTATAGCGGGCTGGCTCGCACAGTTTGTCGATGGACAGGCGCTGGACTCCTACGAGGATGAACTGATTGGGGTCGCCCACACACTGAGCGACGTCGCACGATGGCGGATCGACACCGAGGACGGGCCAAGGTACGTGGACGTCTCCGAGCTGCCTCCCGAGGCCTTCGAGGTGCCCCGGCTTCGTGAGACCATCACGCTCCGCGTCCGCGTCCAGCCCACCGAGCGCCCAGACGGCACTTCCTCGGAGACATACACCGCGCTCGAACTGCTCGGTCCCGCATGAACCGGAGCCGCGCACGAGGCCATAGGGCGCACTTCGGATGCTGAGTCGCCGCCCTCGGTATTCGCTCGCAATCATCGACGGCTCAGAAATCCACTACTCACCAAACCCTCTAGTGACTCCCCAAGCACCGGCACGCATGCTACGAATCGACTCCGACAGCGGCGAAGTCGTTGAGCTGGCTGCGTACGCCGCAGCCTTCAGTGCCCGGGCCCGCCAGATCGAGACCGACGTCGACTCCTACGAAGCGCAGTGGCGCAGTGAGCATCCCGGTGAGGAGCCCGGGCCGACGCTGCGGCAAGCCTGGGACCGACGCGCCTGGGCGGACGCCCGCCCGGACAAGGTCGTCCCCGTCACCGGTGCCGACCTGGAACGGCGCTGGGTCGACGAGATCCACGAGCTGGGTTTCCAGAAACCAGCCCCGCGACGGGGCGCCCCACCCGCGGTGGCGGTCGGCTCTCTGGACCGCGCCGCCCTGGCGAGCGTGGCGCTGTTGCGTCTCGGCGCGCAGTGCTCGGCGTGGAACCAGGCAGACGCCCGAGGCGAAGTCGAACACCTCCTCGGCGCCGCACCGGCAATGTGCGACGCGAGGTGGCCGAAGACCTGACGGTCCGCGGCGTGGAGGCTTCCCGTCCCTTTCGAGGCGTGGAGACGTTCCCGAGCACTCACCTCACCGCCACCGAGGTCGGCACCGCGACACCCTTGGGGGCATGACTGATCCATCGGATTCTGTGCACGTCTAGCCTCGTGACCGAACTCAGCCCGCCTCGCGCCTCGCCGCCGCCTCTCAGCGACCTCCGCAATCTGGGACGCTCCCTCGCGGTTTAGCCCCCCAGTGGTCGTCGCGCTGGTGTAGAAAGGCTCCCGCCCGGCCAGGGCAACCGAACCTGCGAGGAGCACCATGATGAACCTGACCCGGAGCGCAGCCATTGCCGTATTCCTTGGCCTGTCCTTGGTCGCGTGCGGCTCCGGTGCGTCCGACAGCGGGGAGAAAGCCAAGTCCGAGAAGGAGACGGAGCCGACCACCTTCGACGTCGCCGGAACCATCTCAGGTCCTGGAGGTTGCGGTAGCCAAGCCAATGGCTCCGTCGAGGACGGTGCTCGCGTCACGATCACCGACAACAGCGGCAAAGTTCTGGCCTTCGATGAACTTGGGGAGGGGGTCGACGTCGACACCGAGGAGTACATGGGTCCGTGCCGCTACGACTTCGTCGTCTACGAGGTCCCGGTCGGCGAAACCGACGTCTACGGTCTCACGGTCGGCACCACCAGCGCCGAACCGTACCTGTTCAAGCAGGACGAGGCAGGTTCCTTGTCACTAACCCTGGGTGAGTGACCTGATCGCGTCCTCCGGCGGAGGCCGAGAGCTGATGGCCCCGTTGTCGCCTTACCGTTGACTCCGGGAACCCGAATAGCGTCCGAGTTTCACACAGACGCTTCGGAATCCTCGCACCGGAGTGAGCGGCAGGCTTCTGGCTCCCAGTACCCTTCAGTCGGCCTGGACGACGGCGAACAAGCAGCTGGGCCTGACCGCGACGCCGCACGACCTGCGCCACTACTTCGCCTCCGCGCAGATCCGCGGCGGACAGTCGATCAAGGTGCTCCAAGCTCTCCTCGGCCACAAGTCGGCCATGGAGACCTGGGACACCTACGGCCACCTGATAGGCGACGAGGATCCCCGCAGCCGCTAGGTGATGGATGAGCTGTTGGGGGGAGAGGCAGCACGTCCTTCGAGCAGTCGAAGGCGCTGCGGTTGCGGACCCGCGGGACGGAGGAGAGACCCAGTCCCGGGTGCGCTGAGGCGTTTCGGACGAGGCTCGTGGTGCCGGAGGGAATAAGGCTAATCCGGTCCTGCCGAGTGACTCCCTGCGCGAGGATGAGAGCTTGAATCGGCCCCGAGTGGAAGCGCACTGATGTTCAAGCGTGTGAAGCGGATCCTTCTGGTCCTCGTCCTGCTCGCGTTCGCCGCGTCGGCCTACATCGCCTGGTCCGGACTCACTGGTCGTGACCTGCCGGGACCGATTCGGGACGCCATCGGCGGTGGGGGCGAGGTCGTTGGTTCGGACGCACACTTCAGCGGCCTGAAGGTGACAAAGGGGGAAGACGGCCGCTTCGACGCGGCCATCACGGTCCAGAACACGGGCAGCACGTATCAGGACGTGATGATCACCGTGAGCGTCTTCGACGGCGACCAGAACGTGGGGACGCTCATGGGGACCGTCACTCTCAAGCCCAACCGGTCGTCGTCAACTGACCTGTTCTCAGCCGATGATTACGTGGCGTGGACCGACGCCCACGTGGACCTCCTTCGGTCATAGCGCAGCGCCGCCAGGGACGTTCCTCGAGGAGCGTCACCGCTCGGCAGCGCGTTGTGTTTTGGTGTTTGTGGCCGAGGCTGGCCGCATGACCAGCGAACGGCAGCTCCTAAGCACTGGCGAGGTCGCCAGGCACTTGGGCGTGTCGCGCCAGCAGGTGGTCAACATGTGCGGCCGCGACGAGATCGAGCACGTGTTCGTCGGCCGCCACCGCCGCATCCCGGCTCGCGAGGTCAGGAGGATCCTCGGGTCCGGGCGGGAGCTCACGCGTGAGCAGGAGCGGTCGCTGTGGCTGCATCGCGCGCGAGGCAACATCGAGCGGTGGAGGGCGGAGCACCGCAGCGACGGGATGACGGTGCGCTACCTCGACGCCTGGGAACGCGTCCTCGACGAGGGGTTGGAGGCCGTGCTCGACACCCTCACCTCGACCAGCCCTGAAGCCTGCGAGCTGCGTCAGAACTCGCCGTTCGCCGGAATCCTGGACGACGAGACCCGGGTCCAGGTCCTGCGCTCCTTCAAGAAGCACTGGGAGCGAGGGCGCGGCGCAGGACGTCCTGCCGACGATCGTTCATGACCCTCGCTGGCGGGCTAGAGTGAAAATCGTGGGCACAGTACGGGCACAGTAAACCCCTCCGAGAAGCGTTTCCGCAGGTCAGAGGGGGTGAAGCGAACGGGCCGGCCTGTAAGCCGGGTTCTGTCCCACTTGCGTGGGGGCGACCATCCATCTACGACGCCAGTTGCCTGACGCCTCCTGCGGTCTACCCGTGTACTCGGGCGGGCAGCCCTCGGACGTACACGCACCACTCGCGAGCGAGTGGCTTCTTGACCTTGCTCCGGGTGGGGTTTACCGAGCTGCTCCAGTCGCCTGGATCACTGGTGGTCTCTTGCACCACCGTTTCACCCTTACCGCTCCGAGGAGCGGCGGTCTGTTCTCTGTGGCACTGTCCCGCGGGTCACCCCGGGTGGGTGTTACCCACCACCCTGCCCTGTGGAGCCCGGACTTTCCTCGGCACCCTCGGTCTCCCTCGGATGACGCGATCGCCCGGCCGGCCCGTTCGCACGGGCGAGTCTATGCCCCGTCTGCCGCAACGCGCAGACGGAGGCGTCAGGCCAGGCGTACGGCCAGCTCGTGCGCGGCGTCGCCGATGCGGTGCCCCAGTCGCAGGCAGTAGGCCGGGGCGTCGTCCTGCTGCGCGCCACCGACGGCGACGAGGACGTCGGGGCGGGTCAGGCGTACGGCGTCGACCACCGCCTCGAGCGCCGACAGGTCCTCGCGCAACGGCGCGGAGAGCACCACGGCGCGCACGGCGGCGGGGGAGACCGCACCGATCCAGTCCTCGGTCGGCACGTCGGTGCCGAGGTAGCGCGGCGCCAGCCCCACACGGCGCGCCGCGGTGGCGAAGCAGAGCAGCCCCAGGTCGTGGCGCGACCCCGGCGGAAGGCCGATCACGACCTGCGGGCCGACCGGGCTGTCGCCCGCAGCCTCGTACGCCCGCGACAGCCGCCGCGTGACGCCGTGCGACACCAGGTGCTCACCGGCGACGCTCACCTCGCCTGCCTCCCAGGCCGCACCCAACCGCCCCAGCGCAGGCAGCAGCCAGTCGTCGACGACGCTCTCGAACGACGCGCTCGAGAAGCGCTCGTCGAGGAGCTCGTCCAGGGCGGGCACGTCGTAGGCCTTGGCGAGCGGCACCAACGCGTCGAGGTCGGCAGGGGAGTAGGCCGTGGACCCACCGTCCGGGACGCTGGTTTGAGCCGTCACGTCGCGGGAGAGCCTGCGCAGTGTCTCCTCGGCGGCGGTCTTCACCGGCCAGCCCTCGTCGACCAGGTGCTTCATCGTCTCGAGGGCCTGGACGGCGGCGTCGTCGTAGAGGCGGTATCCCGCCTCGGTGCGCACCGGGGACCCGATGCCGTAGCGGCGCTCCCAGGCTCGGAGGGTCGCTTCGGACACTCCGACAAGGCGTGCAGCGTGCTTGATCGTGAACAAGGAGTGGGGGTTTGCCTCTCTGTGGGGGAGGTGCTGGAGGAGCGGGGTTGGGGCTCCGGACAGGCTGTCCGGAAAAAACCTTGGTCAAACCTTGATCAAACCTTTGACATACCTTCGACGATGAATCTAGCATCCTCAGTGTTCGGCGGCAATGGCCACGAACAGATGCCAACCAAGAGTCGAGATGCTGAACAGCCCCTGTGCCCCGGAGCACACGGCGCGTCCGGAGCAGCCGACTTCCGACGACACGACGACGACCCGCCGAGGCCGACCTGGTGGTCCTCCTCGACTCAGACCGTCGCCCGGTCGGCACCGCGCCCCGCGAGGGAGTTCACGGCTTCGACACGCCGCTGCACCTGGCGTACTCGTGCTGGCTCTTCTGCCCGGGCGGCCGCTTCCTGCTCACCCGCCGGGCCCTGGGCAAGCGCTCCTGGCCCGGCGTCTGGACCAACTCCTTCTGCGGCCACCCCCGCCC
This sequence comes from Nocardioides daphniae, assembly GCF_004777465.1. Classification (NCBI taxonomy): domain Bacteria; kingdom Bacillati; phylum Actinomycetota; class Actinomycetes; order Propionibacteriales; family Nocardioidaceae; genus Nocardioides; species Nocardioides daphniae. The sequence continues at coordinate 2,263,060 of NZ_CP038462.1, read as the reverse complement.
CGGCGAGACGGTGGCCGAGGCCGTCGTCCGCGGCGGCCGCCACGAGCTCGGCGTCGACGTGGAGGCGGTCAGCCCCTTGCTGCCCGACTTCGCCTACCGCGCCGTCGACGCCTCGGGCGTCGTGGAGAACGAGGTCTGCCCCGTGCACCTCGCCCGCACCACCACCCCTCCGGTCCCGCACCCCTCCGAGGTGTCGGAACACGTCTGGTGGAGGGGGAGATCGATGAACTGCGCGCCGCGCTCGCCGCCGCCCCGTGGGCCCTCAGCCCCTGGCTGCGCGAGCAGGCCGAACAGCTGGACCACCGTGCCTGGGACCTCATCCGGGACTACGCACGAACGACGACCAAGGAGTTGCACGATGACGCTTCAGGCACAGATCGACACGCTGGTTTCCCCGACGCCCGGACTGGGTGGCCTCTCCCTCGACCGCTCCATGCTGGGCATCGCCCTGCGGATGGGCACCGAGGGCGGCAAGCGCTTCCGCCCGTGGCTCTTCGCCACCACCTACCAGCAGCTCAACGGCCGCTACGACGACGCCCCCGCCGTCGACCACAAGACCCTTGAGCGCATCGCGGCCGCCATCGAGCTGCTGCACACCGCCTTCGTCATCCACGACGACGTCATCGACAACGACGACGAGCGCCGCGGGAACAGCAGCATCCCGGGCTGGTTCCGCGGCTCGACCACGTCGGGTTCGACGTCTACGCCCGGGCCGGCGCCATCCTCACCGGCGACCTCGCCCTGGCTGCCGCGGTCCGCGGCATCGCCACCTGCGGCGCCCCCGCCGAGACCACCACCGCGCTGCTCGACCTGCTCGACGCCACGCTGCACGACTCCGCGGTCGGCGAGCTCTCCGACGTACGCCTCGCCATCGGCGGCGCCGCCCCGACCATGGACGACGCCATCGCGGTCGCCGAGCTCAAGACGGCTGCGTACTCCTTCGTCCTCCCGATGAAGGCCGCCGCGATCGTCGCCGGTGCCCCCGAGGAGGTCGTCGAGAAGGTCGCCGACATCGCCCGCTCGCTCGGCATCGCCTTCCAGCTGCGCGACGACCTGCTCGGCACCTTCGGCGACCCCGAGATCGTCGGCAAGGACGTCGACGGCGACATCCGCGAGGGCAAGCGCACCCCGCTGGTCGTGCACGCCGCCTCCACCTCGCACTGGTGGCGCATCGAGCCCCACCTGGGCAACGCCGCGGTGACCAAGGACGAGGCCGACGAGGTCCGCCACGCGCTCATCGACGCCGGGTCCTTCGAGCACGTCGAGAACCTCATGAACCGCCACGTGCGCATCGCCCGCTGGCACGCCGACACCCTCGAGCTCGCCGGCCCGATCGTCGACACCCTCACCTCCGCCTGGGACATCGCCGGCGCCACCGTCGCCCCGGCGCACGCCGAGGCGCCCGTCGGAGCAGCGGTGGGTGTCGCATGAGACTCAGGGAGAAGGCGGCGAGACCCGCCCGCGGCGCGCAACCCCTGCCGTACGAGCTCTACGACGAGGTCGCGGAGGCCGCCGCAGACATGGTGATCCGCCGCTACTCGACCTCGTTCGGCCTGGCCTCGCGCCTGCTCGCGCCCTCGGTGCGTACGCACGTGCGCAACGTCTACGCGCTGGTCCGGGTCGCCGACGAGGTCGTCGACGCCCCGCGCCCCGACGGTGACGTGGCCGGCCGCGCCGCCCTGCTCACCGAGCTGCACGCCGAGGTGCTGCGCGCGCTGGAGACCGGCCACAGCGCCAACCTGGTGGTCCACGCCTTCGCCCGCACCGCCCGCACCTGCGGCATCGACGCCGAGCTCATCGACCCGTTCTTCGCCTCGATGCGGATGGACCTCGAGCGCGTCGAGCACGACGAGGCGAGCTTCGCGGCGTACGTCCACGGCTCCGCCGAGGTGATCGGCCTGATGTGCCTCAAGGCCTTCCTGCTCGAGACCCCCGACGCCGAGCTGCAGTACCACCGGCTGCGCGAGGGCGCCCTGCGCCTCGGCGCGGCCTTCCAGAAGATCAACTTCCTGCGCGACCTGGCCGCCGACCACGACGACCTGGGCCGCAGCTACTTCCCGGGGCTCGACGTCGACCACTTCGACGACGCGACCCGCGACCGCCTGCTCGACGACATCGACGCCGACCTGGCCGTCGCCGCCGCAGCGATCCCGCACCTGCCGGCCAGCAGCCGCCGGGCGGTGCGCGCCGCCCACGTCCTCTTCGGCGAGCTGGCCCTGCGCCTGCGTCGTACGCCGCCCGCCGCGATCCGCACCCAGCGCGTCCGGGTGCCGTCGCCGCGCAAGGCCCAGCTGGTCGCCCTGGTGCTGGCCCGAGGTGCGGCGTGAGCGCCGACCGACGCCGCGTCGTCGTGGTGGGCGGCGGAGTCGCCGGACTGGCGACGTCGGCCCTGCTCGCCGCCGACGGCTGGGAGGTCGAGCTGCTGGAGCAGCGCGACGAGCTCGGCGGCCGCGCCGGGTCATGGGCCAAGGACGGCTTCCGCTTCGACACCGGGCCGTCGTGGTACCTGATGCCCGAGGTCTTCGACCACTTCTACCGCCTGCTCGGCACCTCTGCCGCCGAGCAGCTCGACCTCGAGGTCCTCGACCCCGGCTACCGGGTCTACTTTGAGGGCGAGGAGCGCCCCCTCGAGACGCGCGTGGCGCGCGAGGACAACAAGGCGGTCTTCGAGTCCTTCGAGCCTGGCGCCGGCGCCCAGCTCGACGCCTACCTCGACCAGGCCGGCGAGACCTACCAGGTCGCCCTGCGCCACTTCCTCTACACCAGCTTCGAGCGCGTCGGCGACGTGCTCAACGCCGACGTGCTCCGCCGCGCCCCACAGCTCCTGCCCTTGCTGCTGCGCAGCCTCAAGTCGCACGTGCACTCGCGCTTCTCCGACCGCCGCCTCCAGCAGGTGCTGGGCTATCCCGCGGTCTTCCTCGGCGGCTCGCCGGAGCGGATCCCCGCGCTCTACCACCTGATGAGCAGCATGGACCTCGACGACGGCGTGCTCTACCCGCAGGGCGGTTTCGCTGCCTTCGTCGACACCCTCGTGTCGCTCGCCACCGAGCTCGGCGTCACCATCCGCACCGGTGCGACCGTCACCTCGATCGACACCGTCGCGCTGCCCGGTGCCAAGCCCTGGTCCCGCCGCAAGGCCGCCGTCTGCGGCGTCGCCTACCGCGGGCAGGACGGTGCGGAGCAGCGCGTCGCGGCTGACGTCGTCGTCGGTGCTGCCGACCTGCACCACCTCGAGACCCGGCTGCTGCCCAGCGACCTGCAGACCTACCCCGAGTCGTGGTGGCGTCGTCGCGACCCCGGCCCCGGCGCCGTGCTCGTCTACCTCGGCGTCACCGGCGAGCTGCCCGAGCTGGCGCACCACACCATGTTCTTCACCGAGGACTGGGAGACCAACTTCGACGGCGTGCTCGGTGACCGCAGGGGCCACGGCAAGTACGTCCCCGACCCGGCCTCGTCGTACGTCTGCCGCCCCAGCGCCACCGACGCCTCCGTGGCGCCCGAGGGCGCCGAGAACCTCTTCGTCCTCGTGCCGGTGCCTGCCGACGTCGACCTCGGTCGCGGCGGCCTCGACGGCCAGGGTGACCCCGCGGTGGAGAGGGTCGCCGACGCGGCCATCGCCCAGGTCGCCAGCTGGGCGGGCATCCCCGACCTGGCCGAACGGATCGTCGTACGCCGCACCGTCGGCCCCGGCGACTTCGCCGGCGACCTCAACGCCTGGTCCGGGACCATGCTGGGCCCCGGTCACCGCCTCTCCCAGAGTGCGTTCTTCCGCGCCTCCAACGTCTCGAAGAAGGTCGAGGGCCTGCTCTACGCGGGCTCCAGCACCCTGCCAGGGATCGGGCTGCCGATGTGCCTGATCAGCGCCGAGCTGGTGCTCAAGAGGCTGCGTGGCGATCGTGTCGGCGGCATGGTCGCCACGCCCCTGGTGGCGCGCCGCGAGCTGGAGACCGTCGGAGCCGGACGAGGAGCGACCTCGTGAGCGCGGTCGTCGAGCTGCCGCTCGCGCCTGGCGACGGGGGGTTGGGCCGCGGTGATACGGGTCACGGCGAGACGTCTGCCGGGCTGTCGCGACTGCGTACGGTCGTCGCCTCGTCACGCCCTCTGTCGTGGGTCAACACCGCCTTCCCGTTCGGCGCCGCCTACCTGCTCGTCGGTGGGGGACTGGACGCCGCGTTCTGGGTCGGCACGCTCTTCTTCCTGGTGCCCTACAACCTGGTGATGTACGGCGTGAACGACGTCTTCGACCACGAGTCCGACCTGCGCAACCCACGCAAGGGCGGCGTCGAGGGCGTCGTGCTCGACCGGGCCGTGCACCGTACGACGCTGTGGGCCGCGGTGCTGACGCCGCTGCCCTTCGTCGTGGCGCTGCTGGCGATGGGGTCGACCACCTCGGCGCTGGTCCTCGCCGTCAGCATCTTCGCGGTCGTTGCCTACTCGGCCCCGCGACTGCGCTTCAAGGAGCAGCCGTTCCTCGACTCGCTCACCTCGAGCACCCACTTCGTGAGCCCGGCCGTCCTCGGCCTCGCGCTCGCCGCCGACCGCGGCGCCAGCGTGACGTGGGAGGGCCCGGTGCTCATGTCGCTGATCGGCTTCTTCCTCTGGGGGATGGGCTCGCACGCCTTCGGCGCGGTGCAGGACGTGCGCGCCGACCGTGAGGGTGGCATCGCCTCGGTGGGCACCGTGCTCGGCGCGCGACCGACCGTCTGGTTCGCGCTCTACTGCTACGTGGCCGGCGGCACCGCGCTGCTGATGATGCCCGGCCCGGGCCAGTGGGCGGCAGCGCTGGTGGTGCCGTACGTCGCCAACGTCGCGCCCTACCTGGCGATCACCGACGAGGAGTGCGAGCAGGCCAACGCGGGCTGGCGGCGCTTCCTCTGGCTCAACTTCGTGACCGGATTCCTGGTCACGCAGCTGATGATCGTGCTCGTCGTGCTCTGACGGCGGTTCGACGCACCCGGTTCCCCGATCTGGGGGATGGCATTCGAACTGGTGTTCGAATATTGTGAGCGTCAGGTCCTCTCCCAGGACACCGGGTTCCTCTCGGGGCAGCCGGAGACGGTGGGGCCAGTTGCGAGGGTGACGTGATCGTCCGGCAGGTCCGGGCCTCCAGGAGCAACGAATGAGTGGGTGCCACGCGCAGGGCGCTCGTCGTCGTTGTCGAGGGAGGTGGGCTCATGCATCCGGTGAACGCGGTCGCCGAGGAGATGAGTGCGTCGCTGAAGTCGGTGTGCGACGTGAACCCGACGTTCATGAGCGCCGACGAGAAGGCCAGTGCACTGCTGTCGCTGCTGGAGGTCGAGTCGCGCACCGCCGAGCTGCGGTTGCGGGTGATGGCCGCTGCGGGTGACGTGGCCGAGGGGGAGGGCTTCCGGTCGATCGCGGCGTGGCTGGCGCACCACGGTCGCGTACGCCGGGGCGACGCCGCCGCTGACCTGCGGCTGGCCGAGGCGTTGGACCGGGAGCGGCCGACGTTGGCGGCGGGAGTGCGTGAGGGACGGGTGAGCATCGCCCAGGCGCGCGTGATCGCGGCCGCCGTCGAGGAGCTCCCCGCCCGGGTCGGCTGCGAGGTGATCGAGGCCGCCGAGGTCAAGCTCGTCAAGCTCGCCGTCGACCACGACCCCGGCGACCTGGCCAAGCTCGGCCGGCGGATTCTCGAGGTCGTGGACCCTGAGCGGTTCGAGGACGAGGAACGGCGCCGGCTCGAGGACACCGAGCGGCATGCCAGCGAGAGGCAGCGCCTGCGTATGAGGGCTGCGGGTGACGGGCTGACCCGGATCTCAGGAGTGATCCCGGACGCGGTGGCAGCGCGGCTGGCGACCTACCTGCACGCCTTCACGACTCCGCGATTGGCCGACGGAGCAGTGCGCGGCGCCCTGGACGAGGGCCCCGGTGCGAGCACGGCAACGGGCTTCGGCTCGCCGGTCAACCACTCCCGACGGCTGGCCGAGGCACTCGGCCAGCTCGTGGAGTGCCTGGCCCCTCGGCGCCTCCCGATCCATGGCGGTGACGCCACGAACGTGACCGTGACGATCTCGCTGGAGTCGCTGCGCGACGGCCTCGGGGTGGCGACGTTGGACAACGGCGTCCCTGGCGACGGCTTCGACACGATCACGGCTGCGCAGGCGCGCCGGCTGGCGTGCAACGCGCGGATCATCCCGGCGGTGCTGGGCACGGACTCCGAGGTGCTCGACCTCGGCCGCGCCTCCCGGCTCTTCACCAGGGCGCAACGACGAGCTCTGCTGCTGCGGGACACGACCTGCCGTGCCGAGGGGTGCGACATCCCGGGCACCTGGTCCGAGGCCCACCACCTCGTCCCCTGATCACACGGCGGCGCGACCGACCTCGACAACTCCGCGCTCCTCTGCTCGCGGCACCACCACCGCGCCCACGACGCGGCGTACGACATGACGCGGCTGGCCTCGGGCGACTACCGCTTCCACAGGCGGCGGTAGGGATGCAGGCAGGTCAGGGGAGGTCAGGGGTTGGTCAGAACCTCGGCGCCGTCGGAGGTCACCAGGAGGGTGTGCTCGAACTGGGCGCTGCGCTTGAGGTCACGGGTGACGACGGTCCAGTTGTCGGGCCACATCGTCCACTCGTGGGTGCCCAGGTTGAGCATCGGCTCGATCGTGAAGGTCATGCCGACCTCGATCAGGTCGTCGTAGTGGTCCTGGTCGTAGTGCGGGATGACCAGGCCGGAGTGGAACGAGGTGCCGATGCCGTGACCGGTGAACTCACGCACCACGCCGTAGCCGAAGCGCTTCGCGTAGGACTCGATGACGCGACCGATCACGCTGATCCGACGGCCGGGCTTGACCGCCTTGATCGCGCGGTCCAGCGACTCCTTCGTACGCTCGACGAGCAGCCGCGACTCCTCGTCGACGTCGCCGGCGAGGAAGGTCGCGTTGGTGTCACCGTGCACGCCGTGGATGAAGGCGGTGATGTCGATGTTGACGATGTCGCCGTCCTCGATCACCCGGGCGTCGGGGATGCCGTGGCAGATCACCTCGTTGACGCTGCTGCACAGCGACTTCGGAAAGGCGCGGTAGCCCAGCGTCGACGGGTAGGCGCCGTGGTCGCAGAGGAACTCGTGGCCGATCCGGTCGAGCTCGTCGGTGGTGACGCCGGGGGCGACGTGGCTGCCGACCAGCTCACGGGCCTGCGCGGCCAGGCGGCCGGCGATCCGCATCTTCTCGATCGTCTCGGCGTCCTTCACCTCGGAGCCGTTGAAGGGCTGGGCGCCGGCTTGTCGACGTACTCCGGGCGGGCGATGAAGGAGGGGACGGGGAGGCGCGGCGAGATGGCGGCAGCTACTACAGGACTCACGGGTTCGAGTGTAGTTTCGCGAGCATGAGCGACACGGACTCGGAGTACTGGTACTGCCTCAAGCACAAGACGGTCGAGCCCCGGGAGGGGTGCAAGAACGCCGACCGGCTCGGCCCCTACGCCAGCCAGGCGGACGCGTCGCGGGCGCTCGAGAAGGTCGAGGAGCGCAACGAGGCATGGGACAACGACCCGGCGTGGAACGACCCCGAGGACGACGAGGACGACCCGCGCAGCAGCGAGGACAACGAACGCGGCTGACGGGGCGGCCCCCGGTCCTCGGGGGCGTCACCTCAGAAGGAGTGCTCCGGGCCGGGGAAGGTCCGGGCCTTCACGTCGTCGCGGTAGGCCTTCGCGCCGTCGAGCAGGACCGTACGCACGTCGACGTACTGCTTGACGAAGCGCGGCATCCTGCCGGTGCGGATGCCGAAGGCGTCGGTCCACACCAGGACCTGCCCGTCGCAGCCGTTGCCGCCGCCGATGCCGATCGTCGGGATCTCGAGCTCGGCGGAGACCTTCGCGGCCACGTCGGCCTGCACCATCTCCATGACGACCGCGAACGCGCCCGCCTCCTGCACCGCACGGGCGTCGGCGAGCACGCGCTCGGCGGCGTCGCCGCGGCCCTGGACCCGGTAGCCGCCCAGGGTGTGCTCGGACTGCGGGGTGAAGCCGATGTGGGCGATGACCGGGATGCCGCCCTCCACGCACTTGCGGATCACCGGCGCCATCTCGGCGCCACCCTCCAGCTTCACGCAGTGGGCGCCGCCCTCCTTCATGAAGCGCACGGCCGTCAGGTAGCCCTGCTCCGGCGAGGCCTGGTAGGAGCCGAACGGCAGGTCGCCCACGACCATGGCGCGCCGCGTCGACCGGGCGACGGCCCGGGTGAGCGGGACCAGCTCGTCGACCGTGACCGGCAGCGAGGTCTCGTTGCCGAAGACGTTGTTGGAGGCGCTGTCACCGAGAGGCGAGGAGCAGGTCGATGCCCGCCTCGTCGAAGATCTGCGCCGTGTACATGTCGTACGAGGTGAGCATCGTGATCGGCTCGCCCCGCTCCTTCATTTCGCGCAGGTGGTGCGTACGCACCTTGCGCACCGGGGCGGGGGAGGGCTCGGAGGAGGGCGCAGCGGCGCCCGAGCCGTAGGGGGCGGTCTCTTCGGACATGGGTCTCTCCTGACGCATCTCGCGGCTCCCTGATGGAGTCCACGGACGAGCACCACGTTAGTCGCGGGACCCGCTCCGGGCGCTGTGGTGGTGGTCACGCCCACCCCGTCCGCCCCTACACTCGCGACGTGGACTTCTACTCGGCCTACGCCCAGGGCTTCGTCCGGACCGCCGCCTGCACCGTCCCGGTGAGCGTCGCGGACCCCGAGGCCAACACCACCACCATCATCGAGCAGGTCCGTGCCTGCCACGACGAGGCCGTCGGCGTCGCCGTCTTCCCCGAGCTGGCCCTCACCGGCTACGCGATCGACGACCTCTTCCTCCAGCAGACCCTGCTGGACACCGTCGAGGTCCAGCTCGAACGGCTGGTCGCCGAGACCGTCGACCTGCTGCCCGTCGTCGTGGTCGGCGCCCCGCTGCGCCACCGCAGCCGCCTCTACAACTGTGCCGTCGTGATCCACCGCGGTGAGGTCCTCGGCGTCGCGCCGAAGTCGCACGTGCCCACCTACGGCGAGTTCTACGAGCGTCGCCACTTCGCCCCCGGCGACGACCAGCGCGGCAGCTGGATCCACCTCAACGGCGTCGAGGTGCCCTTCGGGCCCGACCTGATCTTCGCCGCCACCGATCTCCCCGCGCTGCGCCTGCACGTCGAGATCTGCGAGGACATGTGGGTGCCGATCCCGCCCAGCGCGGAGGCGGCCCTGGCCGGCGCCACCGTGCTCGCCAACCTGTCGGGCAGCCCGATCACCATCGCCCGCGCCGAGGAGCGCCGCCGCCTCGTCGAGGCCGCCAGCGCGCGGTGCTGCGCGGCGTACGTCTATGCCGCCGCCGGCCAGGGGGAGTCGACCACCGACCTCTCGTGGGACGGCCAGACGATGATCTACGAGGTCGGCGACATGCTGGCCGAGGGCCAGCGCTTCCCGCAGCACGCCGTGCGCACCGTCGCCGACGTCGACGTCGACCGGATCGACCACGAGCGCTTCCGGCTCAACACCTTCGACGACAACCGCCGCGGCACCGGCACCGGGCCCGACGACTTCCGCACCGTCGAGTTCACCCTGGACGCGCCGACGGGCGACGTGGGGCTGCGGCGCAAGGTCGACCGCTTCCCGTTCGTGCCCGACGACCCGGCCCGCCTGGCCCTTGACTGCTTCGAGGCCTACAACATCCAGGTCAACGGTCTGGAGAAGCGCATCCAGTCGATCGGCACCCCCAAGGCCGTCATCGGCGTGAGCGGCGGCCTCGACTCCACCCACGCCCTGATCGTGGCCGCCAAGGCGATGGACCGTCTCGGGCGCCCGCGCAGCGACGTGCTCGGCTACACGATGCCGGGCTTCGCGACCGGCGACACCTCCAAGTCACTGGCCACCCGGTTGGCCACGAGCTTGGGGGTCACCTTCCAGGAGATCGACATCCGGCCCGCGGCGACCCAGATGCTCTCCGACCTGGGGCACCCGTTCGCCGAGGGCAAGGAGGTCTACGACGTCACCTTCGAGAACGTCCAGGCAGGTCTGCGCTACGACTACCTCTTCCGCCTCGCCAACCACAACGGCGGCCTGGTGGTGGGCACGGGCGACCTGTCCGAGCTGGCGCTCGGCTGGTGCACCTACGGTGTCGGCGACCAGATGTCGCACTACGGCGTCAACGCGGGCGTGCCCAAGACCCTCGTGCAGCACCTGATCCGGTGGGTCGCCGACTCGGGCGAGTTCGACGACGAGACCAACGAGGTGCTGCGCGCGGTGCTGGCGCAGGAGATCACCCCCGAGTTGATCCCCGACGTCGAGGGCGTGAAGCCGCAGGCCACCCAGGACACGGTCGGCCCCTACAACCTCCAGGACTTCACGCTCTTCCACATGGTCCGCCGCGGCCAGCGCCCCAGCAAGGTCGCCTTCCTGGCGATGCACGCGTGGCGCGACGCGACGGTGGGCGAGTGGCCGCCCGGCTTCCCCGAGGACGAGCGCCCCGAGTACGACCTGGCCCAGGTGCGCGTGTGGCTGGAGGTCTTCATCCGGCGCTTCTTCGCCAACCAGTTCAAGCGCAGCGCCCTGCCCAACGGACCCAAGGTCAGCGCCGGCGGCACCATGTCGCCGCGCGGCGACTGGCGGATGCCCTCGGACGCCAGCCCGGCCGCCTGGCTGGCCGAGATGGAGCGAATTCCCGCCGCGTGAGACCGGTTTGGGGGGAACTGCACGTCCCGGTGGTGGGCGTACGACATAGTTGCCCCCATGGGCAAGCAGGAAGACTTCGTTCTCCGCGCTCTCGAGGAGCGCGACGTCCGGTTCGTACGTCTGTGGTTCACCGACGTTCTCGGGTTCCTCAAGTCGGTGGCGATCGCCCCGGCGGAGCTGGAGAGCGCCTTCGGTGAGGGCATCGGCTTCGACGGCTCGGCGATCGAGGGCTTCGCGCGCGTCCAGGAGGCCGACATGCTGGCCAAGCCGGACCCGTCGACCTTCCAGATCCTGCCGTGGCGCGGCGACGCCCCGTCGACCGCGCGCATGTTCTGCGACATCATGATGCCGGACGGCAGCCCGTCGTACGCCGACCCTCGCCACGTGCTCAAGCGCACCCTCGCGAAGGCCGCCGACAAGGGCTTCAGCTTCTACACGCACCCCGAGATCGAGTTCTACCTCTTCAAGGACTCCCCGGAGGCCGGCGTCGAGCCGCGCCCGGTCGACAGCTCCGGCTACTTCGACCACACCGCGCAGTCGGCCGGCGCCGACTTCCGCCGCGAGGCGATCACGATGCTCGAGTCGATGGGCATCTCGGTGGAGTTCAGCCACCACGAGGCCGGTCCGGGCCAGCAGGAGATCGACCTGCGCTACGCCGACGCCCTGACCACGGCCGACAACATCATGACCTTCCGCACCGTCATCCGTGAGGTGGCGCTGGGCCAGGGCGTGTGGGCCTCCTTCATGCCCAAGCCCTTCACCCAGCAGCCCGGCTCCGGCATGCACACGCACCTCTCCCTCTTCGAGGGCGACCGCAACGCCTTCTACGAGGCCGGCTCGCAGTACCAGCTCTCCACCACGGGCCGCCAGTTCATGGCCGGCCTGCTGACCCACGCCGCGGAGATCTCCGCCGTGACCAACCAGTGGGTCAACTCCTACAAGCGCCTGATCGGCGGCGGCGAGGCGCCGTCGTACATCTCGTGGGGCCACAACAACCGCTCCGCGATGATCCGGGTGCCGATGTACAAGCCCGGCAAGGGCCAGTCGACCCGCATCGAGCTCCGCTCGCTCGACGCCGCCTGCAACCCCTACCTCGCCTTCGCCGTGACGCTCGCCGCCGGCATGAAGGGCATCGAGGAGGGCTACGAGCTGCCGCGGGAGGCCGAGGAGGACGTCTGGTCGCTCACCGAGCGCGAGCGCCGCAGCCTCGGCATCCAGGAGCTGCCGCGCACCCTCTACGAGGCGATCAACATGGCGGAGAGCTCCGAGCTGGTCGCCGAGACCCTCGGCGAGCACGTCTTCGACTTCTTCCTGCGCAACAAGCGGGCGGAGTGGGACGCCTACCGCGGACAGGTCTCCGCCTTCGAGCGCGACCAGATGCTTCCGGTGATCTGACATGGCTGCATGGGGGCAGTCGCAGCGTCGCGCCGGAGCCCGCCGGGCCGACCAGGCAGAGCGGGTCGTGGTCAGTGACGCGCCGGTGGCCCGTGGGCCGGTGCTCGACGACCGGCTCCGCCCGGTCTCGGTGAAGCGGTCGAAGAAGATCGGCAAGGACGTCCGTGTCGACGCGACCCGCGTCAGCGGCCCGATCCGGGTCGTCCTGGAGCCGATGCTCTGGCTGGCCTTCCTCAGCGGCATCACCTGGGTGCTGATCGCCCTCGACCCCGGCGTGCGCAACCAGGCCGACGACATCGTCTTCTACGAGTTCACCCTCCCGCTGGCGATCATCGTCGCGGCGATCCTGCTCATCTCGACGATCAGCGCCCTGATGTGGCTGCCGGTCTCGACCTCCTCGACGCGTGCGCGCACCGCCTTCGCCGGCCTCGGCATGCTCGCGTCGGGGTGGCTCTTCGCCAAGCTGCACCCCGTCGACACCCAGGACCTGCTCGGCATGTCGTGGATCTCCATCGGCGTCGGCGTGCTGCTCGTCGCGATCTGCGCCGTGCCCTGGCCGACGAGCCCGTCGGTGCTGACGCGCCGCCCCACGGGGGTGGAGCGCACGGTCCTGGTCGTCCTCCTCGGCATCGCGGGCATCGTGGCCTACTACGCGTGGGACGCCTCCCAGGTCGGCCTCGTCGGGGTGAGCCCCGGCGGCCAGACCGGCTGGGACCGTCTGCTCCCGCTGCTCGGACTCTTCGTGATCGTGATGGCCGCGGTCCGCTTCATGCTGCTGCGGCCCGAGCGTCGTGCCGACGTCGAGCTGCCCGACGCCGGGTTGCCGCACTACATGGAGTGACGGACTCGACCGATGTCCCACCCCCCAGCACCACGCTCCTCGTCCGGACGGGGTTCGAGGACCTCGCGGCCGCCCGCACGGGCCTCGCTGAGCTGGGGGAGGCGTACGAGGTCGTCCTCGAGCACCTGGCGAAGGCCGCCGACCCGGACCTCGCCCTGCGTACGCTGCTCTCCCTGCGCGACGCGGTCGAGGCCGCCACTGACGGGCGTACGCAGCTGCTCGCCGCCCTGGCCGCCGATGACGCGACCGCCTGCCGCCTGGTCCACGTGCTCGGCGCCAGCCAGGCCCTGGGCGAGCACCTGGTACGCCACCCCGACCACTGGCAGGTGCTGCAGGACGACTCCCTGCCCTGCACCCGGTCTGCCGCCTGGCGGCTGCGCGAGCAGCTGCTGCAGAGCGTGGGGCCGACCCCGACAGCGACGCCCCGACAGCGACGCTGCCCGACGCGGAGGCCGTCGACAACCTGAGGGTCGCCTACCGCCGGCTGCTGCTGCCCCTGGTCGCCCGCGACCTGGCGCACGGGCAGCAGCTCGACGACACGGCCGCGGAGATCTCCGACCTCGCCACAGGCACCCTCGAGGCCGCACTGGCCGTCGCCCGCGCGCGGGTGGGGAGCAGTCCGCCCGGGCGCGGCTCGCGGTGATCGCGATGGGCAAGTGCGGCGCGCACGAGCTCAACTACGTCTCCGACGTCGACGTGATCTTCGTGCACGAGGCCGCCGACGGGGTGGAGGAGCACGACGCCACCCGGGTGGCGACCCAGCTGGCCGCCCACCTCATGCAGGTCTGCTCCGAGCACACCCGCGAGGGCACGATCTGGCCGGTCGACGCAGGCCTGCGGCCCGAGGGCAACCAGGGCCCGCTGGTGCGCACGGTCGCCAGCCACCGGGGCTACTACGAGCGCTGGGCCAAGACCTGGGAGTTCCAGGCACTGCTGAAGGCGCGCCCCGTCGCGGGCGACGTCGAGCTGGGTGAGCGCTTCTGCGAGATGGTCGCCCCGATGGTCTGGTCGGTGGCCGAGCGCGACGGCTTCGTGCCCGACGTCCAGGCGATGCGACGCCGGGTGCTGGAGCACATCCCCAGCAAGGAGGCGCAGCGCCAGCTCAAGCTGGGCGCCGGTGGCCTGCGCGACGTGGAGTTCGCGGTGCAGCTGCTCCAGTTGGTGCACGGGCGGGCCGACGAGACGGTGCGCGCCCCGACGACGCTCAGCGGCCTCTTCCAGCTGACCCGCGGCGGCTACGTCGGTCGGGCCGACGGCGAGGCGCTGCACGAGGCCTACACGTTCCTCCGCTCACTCGAGCACCGCATCCAGCTCTTCCAGCTGCGGCGCACCCACGTGGTCCCGGCCGACGAGGCCGCCCTGCGCCGCCTGGGCCGCTCCATGGGCTTCTTTCGCAACCCCGCGACGACCCTGGAGGAGGAGTGGCAGCGGCGCCGCCGGCTGGTGCGACGCCTCCACGAGAAGCTCTTCTACCGGCCGCTGCTGGAGGCGGTGGCACGGATCCCGGGCCCCGACGCCCGCCTGACCCTGGCCCAGGCCGAGGAGCGGCTGAAGGCGCTGGGCTACGGGGACCCGCGGGCAGCCCTGCGCCACCTCGAGGCGCTCACCTCGGGGGTCTCGCGCAGCGCCAACATCCAGCGCACGCTGCTGCCGGTGATGCTGGAGTGGTTCGCCGACTCACCCGACCCCGACGCCGGGCTCTTCGGCTTCCGTCGGATCAGCGAGACCCTCGGCGACACCCCCTGGTACCTGCGCCAGCTGCGCGACGAGGGGCAGGTGGCCGAGCGCCTCGCCCGCGTGCTCTCCACCTCCCGCTTCGTCAGCGGCCTGCTGGAGCGTGAGCCCCAGGGCGTCAAGATCCTCGGCGAGGACCTCACCCCGCTCAGCAAGGAGGCGCTCACCTCCGAGACCGTGGCCACCGCGCTGCGCCAGGCCAGCGCGGTCGACGCGGTGCGCGCGGTCCGCGGCATCCGGCGCCGTGAGCTCTTCCGGATCGCCGTCGGCGAGATCTTCGGCGAGACCGACGTCGAGGAGGCGGGCCGGGCCCTCACCTCGATGACCGACGCCACCCTGGAGGCGACGTTGCAGGCGGTCATGCGCGACCAGGCCGCGAGCCGCGGCTTCGACGCGCCCCCGGCCCGGATGGCGATCGTGGCGATGGGCCGCTACGGCGGCTTCGAGCTCTCCTACGCCAGCGACGCCGACGTGATGTTCGTGCACGAGGTCGTCGAGGGCGCCGACGCCCACGAGGCGTCGCAGTTCGCTGCCGCGGTGGCCAACGACGTACGCACGCTGCTCGCCACCCCGGGCACCGACCCGGCGCTGGAGGTCGATGCCGACCTGCGCCCGGAGGGGCGCCAGGGTGCGCTGACCCGCAGCCTCGACTCGTACGCCGCCTACTACGCCAAGTGGTCGGCGCTGTGGGAGGCGCAGGCGCTGCTGCGTGCCGACGCGGTGATCGGCGACCCCGGCCTGCGGGAGCGCTTCACCGCGCTCATCGACCCGTTGCGCTACCCCGCCGAGGGGGCCAGCGACGACGACGTCGTCGAGGTGCGCCGGATCAAGGCCCGCGTCGACACCGAGCGGCTCCCGCGCGGCGCCGACCCGCACACCCACTTCAAGCTGGGCCGCGGCGGCCTCAGCGACATCGAGTGGACCGTGCAGCTGCTCCAGATGCAGTGGGCGGGCCGGGTGCCGGCGCTGCGGACGCCGGTGACGCTCCCGGCGCTCGACGCGGCGGTCGAGGCCGACCTCATCGACCCCGACGACGCGCATGTGCTGCGGGAGGCGTGGCGGCTCGCGAGCCGTATGCGCAACGCCGCCACCCTCGTACGCGGCAAGGGCACCGACTCGTTGCCCAAGGACCCCAAGGAGCGCGCGGCCCTGGCCAGCCTCCTGGGCTACGACCTCGACGACACCGACCGGATGGTCAACGACTACCTGCGTACGACGCGGCGCGCGCACGCCGTCGTCGACCGGATCTTCTGGGGCTGAGGCACCCCACGACGCGCACGAGCGCCGACCCCGTCGGTGCCGGCGCTCGTGTCACGTGCGAAGGAGCGTCAGAGGGGCTGGTGCGTGGTGGGCGGCACCTCGCCGCGCTCGGCGGCGGCGTCGTGGCTCTCCGCGACCTGGCGCAGCAGGTCGACCAGCGGGGTCTCCTGACGGGCCTTCTCCTGGTACTTCTCCGGGAGGGTCTTGACCTGCTCGCGCGCCTGCATCAGCTCGGCGTAGAGGCGCTCGCGCTCGTTCTCGTCCTGCGTGTAGTCGGCGTCGAGGTAGGCCTCGGCGTGACGACGGGCGTTGGCGATGACCGCGTGGGCCTTGCCCGCCGGGCTGAGCAGCGACGCCAGGACGGTCACGAGCAGGACACCCAGGATGACCGAGAGCGACAGGCCGATGCTGACCTCGACGACGTTGACGTGCTCGCCGTCGTTGATGAAGGGCAGGTTGTTCTCGTGCAGCGCGTGCAGGATCAGCTTCACGCCGATGAAGGCGAGGATCGCGGCGAGGCCGTAGGAGAGGAAGATCAGGCGGTCCAGCAGGCCGTCGATCAGGAAGAAGAGCTGGCGCAGACCCATCAGCGAGAACGCGGTCGCGGTGAAGACGATGAACGTGTTCTGGGTGAGGCCGAAGATCGCGGGGATCGAGTCGAGGGCGAAGAGGATGTCCGTGCCGCCGATGGCCACCATGACCAGCAGCATCGGGGTCATGACCTTCTTGCCGTTCTCGACCGTGAACAGCTTGTCGCCGTCGTAGTGGTCCGAGGTGTGCAGGAAGCGCTTGGCCAGGCGGATGACGAAGTTGTCGACCTCCTCTTCCTCGTCCTCACCCTTGAGCAGGTTGCCGGCGGTGAGCAGCAGGATCAGGCCGAAGAGGTAGAAGATCCAGGCGAACTGGTTGATCAGCGCGGCGCCCAGCAGGATGAAGCCCGTGCGCGCGATCAGCGCGAAGACGATGCCGAAGAGCAGCACCTTCTGCTGGTCCTCACGGGGCACCTTGAAGCTCGCCATGATGATCAGGAAGACGAAGAGGTTGTCGACGCTCAGCGCCTTCTCGGTGATGTAGCCGGCGAAGTACTCCGACCCCATCTGGCCGCCGCCGAAGACCAGGACGCCAGGCCGAAGACGATCGCGAAGCCGACGTAGATCGCCGACCAGATCGCCGCCTCCTTCAGCGTCGGCACGTGCGCCTTGCGCACGTGGAAGAAGAAGTCGAACGCCAGCAGTCCCAAGATGGCGACGACGGTCAGGCCCCACACGAGCGGGCTCACGGACATGTACTTCTCCTGGATCGAGGTGGGGGAGGGAGACGAGGGGTTCGCCGTGCACGGCGTGACGCCGTGGGCGTCAAGTGTGTCATGCGTGGTGTGAACGCCTCGGATCGTCGAGGAGTTCCGGCCTGCTCCGGCCTGCTCCGGGACCCTCCGGTGGGACGACTCTTGCGTGTGACCTGGATCACTGGTTTTGTGACACCAGCACTGTGAGGGTCCGCTCGGGGGTCCTCACCTCGGGAGGGAGACCCTGCGTGAACCCCATTCGTCATGCCCGCTCCACGGCGGCCGTCGTCGTCACGGCCGTGCTGGCCGTCCTGCCCCTCACCGCGACGCCCACGGCGTCCGCGGAGGAGCCGCGCCCCGCGTTCTACGAGGCGCCGGCCACCCTGCCGGCCGCCAACGGTGACCTGATCCGCAGCGAGAAGCTCGACCTGCTGCTCGACCCGGTCGACGGGCACACCGTCGCCTTCGACGCCCAGCGCGTGCTCTACCGCTCCACCAACCGCACCGGGAAGCCGGTCGCGGTCTCCGGCTCGATCTTCGTGCCGAAGGCCAAGTGGGTGGGTCCGGGGACCCGGCCCGTCATCGGCTACGCCGTCGGCACCCAGGGGATCGGCGACTCCTGCGCCCCGTCGCGCGTCTTCAGCGAGCTCTTCGAGTACGAGTCGTTCTTCATGGCCGGGCTGCTGGCCCGCGGCTACGCCATCGCGATGACCGACTACGAGGGTCTCGGCACCGCCGGGATGCACACCTACATGGACCGCGTCTCCCAGGGCCGCGCGGTGATCGACATCGTGCGCGCCGCGCAGCGGATGCCTTCCACCGGCCTGACCGCCACCAGCCCGGTCGCCTTCGCCGGCTACTCCCAGGGTGGCGCGGGTGCCGCGTCGGCCGCCGAGCTCGCGGGCTCCTACGCCCCCGGCATGAAGGTGAAGGGCACGGTGGCCAGCGCCGTCCCGGCCGACCTGCGTGCGCTGCCGGACGCCATCGACGGCAGCCTCTACTCGCTCTTCACCTGGTTCGCCATCGCGGGCCTGACCTCGAGCTACGGCATCGACATGACGCCCTACCTCAACGCCAAGGGCACCGAGATGTTCGCCAAGATCGCCGACGACTGCGTCTTCGACCTGCTCGGGGCGGCCTTCACGAAGTCGTCGGACTACACCGCGGACGGCGCCGGGCTGGCCGAGCTGATCAAGCGGGCACCCTTCGACCGGATGATCGCCGACCAGCGCATCGGCACCATCAAGCCCAACGCGCCGGTGCTGGTCACCCACAGCCACCTCGACGACGTCGTGCCCCACCGGGTGGCCACGCAGCTGACCAAAGACTGGTGCAACCGCGGCGCGACGGTGCGGCTGAGCAGCAACCTCTCACCGCTGCACGTGGGCGGCATGCTCAACCACGCGACGGAGATCTACGCCTTCCTGGAGGCGCGGTTCGCCGGGCTGCCGGCGGCGTCCTCCTGCTGGCGGATGTGACCGGGTCGGTCACTCCGCGCGGCAGCACCGCAGCACGAGGGTGACCACCCGCGCGACGACGTCCTCGCGGGGCTCGTCGGGACCCAGCCGCAGCCGGTCGCTGGTGTCGCACAGCGACATCACGGCCCGGGCGGTCCCGGCGGCCTCCGCGGGGTCGCCGACCTCGCCGACCAGCGCGGTGATGTAGCTGCGGTACTGGTCGACGACCGCGATCAGCGCCGCCATGTGCCGGTCCTCCAGGACCTCGGTCATGCCGAGGCCGAAGTAGGCCGCGTCCCAGGCCAGCGACATGTCGCCCTTGTCGAGGCGCCAGCCGACGTGGCGCGTCACCAGGTCGACCAGCTCCTCGCGGGCAGGTCGACCGGTGGCAACCGGCTCGACGACCACGACCAGGAAGTCGTCGAGGATGTCGAGCAGGCCGTCGATCAGGATCTGCTTCTTGCCCAGGGGGAAGTGGCCGTAGATGCTCGCGGCCTGCATCCCCACCGCTGCGCCGATCTCGCGCATCGAGGCCCCGCCGTAGCCCTTGCGGGCGAAGAGCGACATGGCCTCGGTGGCGACCCGGTGGCGGGTCGTCCCCTTGACGGGGTCGGTGAGGTCGCGCACGCTCGCGACGAAGCGGGCACGCTCGTCGGCCACGACGGAGGCATGAGCAGTCATGGGCGAGAGCCTAGTGTTGAGGACGCCCCTCAGGGGCGTGTTGTCCGCTCGCGAGGAGAAGAGGTTCGCCGTGCACACCACAACCCGCCAGGTGGCCGAGCAGGTCATCGAAGAGCTGGTGCCCGCCACCGGGTCGCTGATCGGCGACCGCTGGCTGACCTCGGGCCGGGACGGCTTCGCCGTCGAGGACCCGGCCACCACCGACACCCTGGTCGAGGTCACCGGCGCCACGGTCACCGACGCGCAGGAGGCCGCGGACGCCGCGGCCGCCGCGCTCCCGGCCTGGTCGGCGCGGGCGCCGCGTGAGCGGGCGGAGGCGCTGCGCCGGGCGTACGACCTCATGGTTGCGCGCACCGACGACTTCGCCACCCTGATGGTCCTGGAAACGGCAAGTCGCTCGCCGACGCCCGCGCCGAGGTCGCGTACGCCGCCGAGTTCTTCCGCTGGTACGGCGAGGAGGCCGTGCGCAACGACGGCCAGCTCTCGGTCGCCCCGGCCGGTGGCGCCCGTACGTTCGTGCAGCGGCGCCCCGTCGGCGTCTCGGTGCTCGTCACGCCGTGGAACTTCCCGGCGGCGATGATGACCCGCAAGGTGGCGCCGGCCCTCGCCGCGGGCTGCACCGTCGTGGTCAAGCCCGCCTCCCAGACCCCGCTCACCGCGCTGGCGCTCGGCGGCCTGCTGCTCGAGGCCGGCGTGCCCACCGGCGTGGTCAACGTGGTCACCAGCGACCAGGCCGGGGAGAGCGTCGGCGCGCTGCTGGCCCACCCGGCGGTGCGCAAGCTCTCCTTCACCGGCTCCACCCGGGTCGGGTCGCTGCTGCTGGAGCAGGCGGCCGAGCGGGTGCTCAACTGCTCGATGGAGCTGGGCGGCAACGCCCCCTTCGTGGTGACCGCGAGCGCCGACCTCGAGCTGGCCGTCGAGGCTGCGATGGTCGCCAAGTTCCGCAACGGCGGCCAGGCCTGCACGGCCGCCAACCGCTTCCACGTGCACCGCAGCGTGCACGACGAGTTCGTGGAGCGCTTCGCCGCGCGCATCGAGGCGCTCGAGGTGGGGCCCGGGATCGACGGTGCGGCGATCGGGCCGATGATCTCCGCCGACGCCGCCAAGAACCTCACCGAGCTCGTCGACGCAGCCGTCGCGGACGGCGCCGAGGTGGCCGCCCGGGCGAAGGTGCCCGACGGGCGCGGCCACTTCGTGGCACCGGTGCTGCTCACCGGGGTGGCGCCCGACGCCGACCTGGTGCAGCACGAGCTCTTCGGCCCGGTCGCGCCGGTGGTGGTCTTCGACGACGTCGAGGAGGCGATCGCCCAGGCCAACTCCACCGAGATGGGGCTGTCGTCCTACATCTGCTCGGGCGACCTGCAGGAGGCGATGCGGATGGCCGAGCAGTTCGAGATCGGGATGGTCGGCATCAACCGCGGCATCGTCTCCGACCCTGCCGCTCCGTTCGGCGGGACGCGCACCAGCGGCCTGGGCCGCGAGGGCGGCCACGAGGGCCTGGAGGCCTTCACCGAGACCCAGTACCTGACCGTCGACTGGCGCTGACCGGACGAGGGCGCGGCTTCAGCCGACCTGGCGCGACGCCGGCTCCCCGGTGAGCACGCGGACCGCCAGGTCGGTCGTCGACGGCACGTTGAGGTGGCCGACGACGTGCTCGACGCGCGCCACGTCGAGCGGCAGCAACCCGGGCGTCCCGGGGACGTCCGGGGTCAGCCCGAGGTCGAGGTCGTCCTGGCCGGACATCACCGCCATGTTGAACTCGAACCGCTCCCGGGCGCCGGGGGCGCTGAGACGTCGTACGAGGGTCGGGCCGATCCGCCGGCTGCCGGTCTCGGCCGCCCAGTCGTCCAGCACCGCCAGCAACGTCCGCCCCTGGCAGTGGTCGATGTCGCTCCACACCGCGTCCATCGACCCCATCAGCTCGAGCAGGACCGGCGCCGTCTTCTCGCCGCATCCCGGCCACGCCCGGCAGGTTGTCGGAGGCGTCCCCGCGCAGCGCCGCGAACTCGAGGTAGTGCTCGGCCGCGACGCCATACATCAGCTTGAGGCGCTGGGGCGTGAGCAGCGGGGAGTTGAGGATGCCGCCGTTGATCAGCCGCAGCACGCGGGTGTGGTCGCTGATGTGGGCGAAGGAGTCGCGGTCGGAGGTGATGATGACGCAGTCCCAGTCGTTGCGCACCGCCCACGTGGCGGCGGACGCGTTGACGTCGTCGGCCTCCAGGCCCGGGGGAGTGAGGGTGGCCAGGCCCAGGGCGTCGAGCAGGGCGCCGGCGCGGCCGAGTTGGTCGACCAGGTCGCTGTCCTTCTCCGCGCGACCGGCCTTGTAGTCGGGGTAGAAGGACGACCGCACCGACGACTCGCGGTCGTCGAGGCCGAAGATCACCGCGTCGGGCGCGAACCGGTCGATGGCCTCGATGATCTGCCGGAGCATGCCGTGCAGCGCCCAGGCAGGGCGGTTCGACCGGTCCATCAGGCGGGTGTGCGCCCGGGCGTGGTGGTTGCGGTGCAGCAGCGAGGGGGCGTCGACGGCGAGCAGGAGCCGGCGAGGACGGTCCGCGGGCGTCACCACGAGGCGTCGCTGGTCTCGTCGGGCACGCCGTGATGCTAGCCGAGCCACGCAGGGCCTCGACGTGTCCTAGCGTGCTCCCCATGGAACGACGAGCCCTGTGGACCTCCGGGGCGGTGGCCGTGGTCGTCGGCTTCACCAGCAGCGCCGTCGTCGTCCTGGCCGGACTCGACGCCGTGGGCGCCACGCCCTCGCAGGCCGCCTCCGGCCTCCTCGTGCTCTGCCTCTTCAGCGGCCTGGGGACCCTGTGGCTGAGCAGCCGGCACCGGGTGCCGGTGCTGCTGGCCTGGTCGACGCCCGGGGCCGCGCTGCTGGCGAGCACCGGGGGCGACGTCCCCGGCGGCTGGCCCGCCGCCGTCGGGGCCTTCGTGGTCACGGGCCTGCTCGTCCTGCTCACCGGGTTGGTCCCGCGCCTCGGTGACCTGATGGCGGCGATCCCGGTCCCCGTGGCGCAGGCGATGCTGGCCGGTGTGCTCTTCGAGCTCTGCCTGGGGCCGGTGCGGGGCCTGGCCGAGACGCCGCTGCTGGTCGCGCCCGTCGTCGTGGTGTGGCTGCTGGGCACGGCGCTCCGGCCGAGGCTGGCTGCCCCGCTCGCCTTCATGGTCGCGCTGGCCGTGATGGGGGCGGAGGTGGCCCGGTCCGGCGGCTGGAGCGGACCGGTGGCGCCGCAGGTCGACCTCGTCGTCCCGAGCCTGACCTGGGGAGCGGTGGTCTCGCTGGCCGTCCCGTTGTACGTCGTCACGATGGCCTCGCAGAACGTCCCCGGCGTCGCCGTGCTCGCGGCGCACGGCTACCGGGCGCCGTGGCGGGACTCGATGCTGACCACCGGTGCCCTCACCGCGCTGGGCGCCGCCGCTGGCGGCCACGCCGTCAACCTGGCGGCGATCACTGCCGCCCTGGTCGCGAGCGAGGAGGCCGGCCCCGACCCTGCGCAACGCTGGCGAGCAGCGCGGGCCGCGGGGTGGACGTACGTCGTGCTGGCCGGCGCCTCGACCGCGCTGGCGACGCTCGTCGCGCTCGGTCCGGCCACGGTGGTCGCGGCCGTGGCGGGTCTGGCGCTGCTCGGCACGCTCGCCTCGGCGCTCCAGGGGGCCCTGGCGCAGGAGGCTTCACGGCTGCCGGCCGTGCTCACCTTCGTGGTCGCCGCCAGCGGGGTCGTGGTGCTGGGCCTGGGGGCTGCCTTCTGGTCGCTGGTGGTGGGACTGGTGGTGCACGCCCTCGTGGTGCGGCGCGTCGGCGTCGCCGCCTGACCCAGGGCCTGTGGATGGCCGCGGACGGCCCCCGGCGGCACGCGGCAGAATGCGGGACGTCACCGCTTTTTCGGCGTTGCGGGCCCGCCTCTGGGATGCTTGCCCCGGCGCGTCGGTCGAGGTGGGCCACGGGTCAGGAGGCAACGGAAGCAGATGAGTGAGATCGCCGGGGAGTTGGCGAGGGTCAACGGTGCCTTCGACCAGCCGACGCTGACGCTGCTGCACCAGCGCCAGGCGCCCGTCGTCATCACCCTCTTCCGCTCGGCCTTCGGCCGCGACAACCGCCCGATCCCGACCGCCCGTCTGCACACCCAGGTCGAGGAGCACCTCGCTGCACTGGCGCTGGCGGGGGAGACCGAGGTGCCGACCGGCAGCGGCCGCGACCTGTGCCAGAAGTGGATGCGCGGTCAGTGGCTGGTCCGCTCGCTCGACGAGCGCGGCAACGAGGTCTACACCCTCACCTCCCACGCGCAGCAGGCCCTCGAGCTGGTCAAGAACCTCACCCGTGACCGGGCCACGCTCAGCGAGCACCGGATCACCACGATCCTGGGCACGGTGCGCCGCTTCAACTCCGAGGCCAACCCCGACCGCACCACCCGCGTCACCATCCTCAACGAGGAGATCGCCCGGCTCCAGGCTGAGCGCGACCGCCTCGTCGACGGCGCCGAGATGGTCTCGGCGACCGAGGACTGGATGAGTGAGGGCTTCACCGAGCTCCTCTCGCTGATCTCTGCTCTGCCCAGCGACTTCGCCCGCGTCGAGGAGCGCTTCGCCCAGATCAGGACCGAGATCCTGGCCGCCTTCCGCGCCGAGGACCGCCCGGCCGGCGAGGTGATCGACGCCTACCTGGAGCGGGCCGACGCGCTGATGACCGCCACCCACGAGGGCCGCGCCTTCGAGGGAGCCTTCGCTCTGCTGCGCGACGACGCCCTCGTGGCCCAGCTGCGCGACGACCTCGGGGCGTTGCTCGACCACCCGCTCTCCGACCGGATCCTCGGCGACGTCGACCGCGCCGAGCTGCGCGGCACCGTGAAGCTGGTGCGCGACGGGCTCGACCGAGTGCTCACCCAGCGCTCGCGGGTCACCGCGACCCTCAAGGAGTACATCGTCTCCCACGACGCGGCACGCGACCGTGAGCTCGAGCAGACGCTGCGCCAGGTCGAGGCCGAGATGACCACGTGGATGGCGAACACCGGCCCGCGTGCCACCCACGACGTGCCGATGCTGCCGCAGCGCACCTCGATCGACCACCTGCGCGAGAAGTTCTACGACCCGGCCGACGACGTGCTGCCCGAGCGCATCGAGCGTGACCCGGTGCCCGACGCGCCGACCGTGTCGCTCTCCGCACTGATGGCCCAGGGTGGCCCCCAGCTGGGGACCCTGCGGCAGCGCCTCGACGAGGCCCTGGCCGGTCTCTCCCCGGCGGCCTCGCTGGGCGACTTCTTCGACAGCCTCGAGCCGTCGCTGCGGCGACCGGTCGAGATCTTCGGCCTGCTGCACCTCGCGGCCGACCGCGGCTGGGCGGTCACCGACGAGACCGAGACCTACGCCGCACTGCGCAACGACGGGACGGGGCGCACCTTCACGGTGCCGCGACTGCCCCTGCCCGACCCCGACCTCGACGAGAGCGAGAGCCCCGCATGAGCGACCTCGAGCAGGACCTCGAGCAGGGCCTCGACCCTGCGACTGACAGGGCCCGCGACTCCGTGGCCGAGCCCGTGAGCGACCCCGACGACGCGGCGTACGACGACCGCGACGACGCCGCGTACGACGCCCTCGAGGACTCCGCCTCCGTCTCGCTCTTCGAGGGCGACGAGGGCACGCTGGAGTTCACCCGGCGCCGCACGCTGGTCACCCTGCTGAAGTCGCGCTTCATCAGCGCGCGCACCCACCCGCGCGAATGGGAGGTGCTGGTGGAGGACGAGCAACTGCTGCGCTCGCGCCTCAACGACCTCTTCCTCGACCTGCTGGTCGACCGCGAGCGGGAGGTGGCGTGGAAGCGCCAGGCCTCCTCCGAGACCGGCGGCCGCTTCCCGACCCTGCTGCACGACGTGCCGTGGTCGCGTGAGGAGACGCTGGTGCTCGTGCACCTGCGCGACCGGCTCCGAGCCGGCTACGCGAGCGGCGAGGCGCGGGTCTTCATCGACCGCGAGGACATCGTCGAGCACGTCGCCTCCTTCCGCCCGCTGCACGCCACCGACGAGTCGGGTGACGAGAAGCGCGCCCGCAACGCAGTGCTGAGCATCGTGAAGTCGGGGCTGCTGATCGGCGCCGCCGGCGACGACCGCTACGAGATCAGCGAGGCCGTCGAGCCCCTGCTGCCGCTGGAGCTGCTCACCGAGCTGCTCGACGCGCTGCGCCGGGCCAACTCGGTCGAGGAACGCCCGGCCCGCGTGGAGGACCTCTTCGGAGACGCAGCGACCGAGGGCGACGACCGCGACGACGCGGGCATCGACGACGAGGAGGACTGGGCATGAGCAGCGACGTGGTCGCAGGCACCGACGGGCTCTTCGACGCCTCCGTCGTCACCACCCCGAGCGACGACACCATGCAGTGGCGTGCGGCGCTGCTGCAGCTGGTCAACTGGGGCGGCTTCAGCGGTCTGACCAGCGTCCCCCTGCGTGGCGACACGACGATGATCTCCGGCGCCTCCGGCGTCGGCAAGAGCACGATCCTCGACGCCTACACGGCGCTGATGATGCCGTCGGACACCAAGTTCAACGGCGCCTCCAACGACGCCGTCTCCGGTCGCGCCCGCAGCGTCGGCCAGCGCGCAACCTGCTCTCCTACCTCCGGGGTGCGGTCGACGTGGTCGACGACCCGAAGACCGGGCGCCCTGTGGAGAAGCTGCTGCGCGGCCGTGGCTCCGACACCTGGGGCGCGGTGGCGATGACCTTCGTCAACGACCAGGGCGGACGCTTCACCGCGCTGCGCACCTACTACGTGCCGCGGCGCGCGACCCGCTCCAGCGACGTGCAGATGCAGCTCGTCACCCACGAGGAGGCGCTCGGGCTGGAGACGCTCGAGGCCGCCGTGCCGGACCGCTTCCACGCCAACACCCTCAAGAAGCTCTACCCGGGCGTGAGGGTGCACCGGACCTACGCGGAGTTCGCCGCCGTCCTCCACGCCCGCCTCGGCATCGGCGCCAACAGCGACGGCGCGAAGGCGCTGCGGCTTCTGGCGCGCATCCAGGCCGGCAACCAGGTGCGCAGCGTCGACGAGCTCTACAAGGAGATGGTGCTCGAGCGGCCCGCGACCTACGCCGCCGCCGACCGCGCGATCTCGCACTTCGACGACCTCGACGCCTCGTACGCCGCGATGCGCACCGAGGAGGCCAAGCTGGACCTCCTCGAGCCGATCACCGCGCTGCACGAGCGCAAGGTCGCTGCCGCCCGCCGGCTCACCGAGCTCGACGCCTTCGGCGTCACCCTGGGCGGCGACACCCCGCTGAGGACGTGGCTGCTGCGCACCCACCTGCGGCTGCTGGAGAAGGCGATCGCGGAGAACCGCGACGCCCGGCGGACCACCACCGATGCGTACGCCGCCGCGACCTCCGCCGAGGCCGCGCTGGTCGGCGACCTCGAGGCCGCGAAGGAGGCCCATCGCGCGGCCGGCGGCTCGACGCTCCAGTCGCTGGCGCTGGCCCTCGAGCAGGAGGCGGTGGTGCGCCAGGACCGACTCGGTCGTCGTGCCACGCTGCAGTCCCGCCTGCTGCCGCTGGTCCAGGTGACCGAGGCCCAGGACGCCGGCGCCGACCTCACGGTCGAGGGCGTCGAGGTCGGGCCGGCGCTCGACTCCGCCGGTGACTTCGCCGAGCTCCAGTCGCGGGCGCGTGCCTGGCTGGAGGGCTGGGAGGGCGACCACGCGGAGCTCAAGGCTGCCCGTGACGCCGCCCGCGACCGCCGCTACCCGATCAACGTGCGGCAGGGCGAGCTGCGTCGTGAGCGCGGATCGATGGAGAGCCGCGCCGGCCGCATGCCGGTGCGGATGCACGAGCTGCGCGCCGAGGTGGCCCGTGCCAGCGGCCTCTCGGTCGAGGAGCTTCCGTTCGTCGCCGAGCTGCTCGACGTCGCCCCGGACGAGTCCCGCTGGCGCCTCGCCGTGGAGACCGTGCTCGGCTCGTCGGCGCGGATGATGCTCGTGCCGATCGAGAAGCTCGACGACTTCTCCAGCGCGATCGACGGCCTCGAGCTGCGGGGCCGGATCACCTTCGAGGGCGCGGAGACCCACCTGCCCGACACCGACCCGGAGGACCCCGACTACGTCGCGGGCAAGCTCGTCTTCAAGGAGTCGCCCTTCTCCGGCTGGGTCCAGCAGCACGTCTCCGACCCGTCGCGCAACGCCCTGTGCGTCGAGGGCCCCGAGGGGCTGAGCGGCGAGGGCCTGCGGGTGACGCTCGCCGGCCAGACCCGCCAGGGGCGCCGCGGCGCGCACGGCCTCAACGACCTGCGCAGCGTCATCGGCTTCTCCAACGACGACGCCCTCGCCGACATCGACGAGGAGCTGGAGGCCCTGGAGGCCCAGCTCGTCGAGATCGACGAGGAGGTCGCCGAGCTCGACCGCCGCACCAGCGTCCTGGAGCTGCGCCGCACCGCGTACGAGGCGATCGCCGCCGCACGCTACGACGACCTCGACGTGACCGGCAGCGAGCGCCGCATCGCCGAGCTGGAGCGTCGCCGCGACGAGATCCTGAGCTCCGACGACGAGCTGCAGGTGCTGCAGGACCAGATCGAGCAGCTCCAGGCCCAGCTCGAGTCGACCCGCAAGGAGCGCTACGACCTCGAGCGCCGGCAGAAGGAGCTGGGCCGCGCCCACGCAGAGTTCGTCGACTCCGAGGACATGGTCAAGGACCGCCTCGAGGCGCTCGAGCGCAGCGGCCGGGCGGCCCTCGACGAGGCCCAGGACGCCGCGCTCACCGCCGAGTTCGCGGCGGCTGTCGCGCCCGCCGACCCGCACGACCTCGACCGGTTCGCCGAGCACTCCCAGCGCCTCTCCGAGCGGCTGCGCAACGCCGTCGGTGAGGCCGAGGCGGAGGGCCGCCGGGTCGACGAGGAGCTGGCCGCGATCTTCCGGATGTACAAGCTGCAGTGGGACTCGCCCAACCTCGGGGCGACGGCCGACTCCTACGCCGACTACGCCCGGATCCTCGACGAGATCAAGGGGACCGGCCTGGCCGGCCGACGCTCGGAGTGGCGCCGCCGGCTCACCGAGTGGAGCGGCCAGGACCTGGTGCCGCTCGTCGGCGCGATGGCCAGCTCGATCGAGGAGATCGAGGACCGTCTCGAGCCGATCAACGCGATCCTGCGCCGCCTGGAGTTCGGGGCTGAGGGCGACCGCCTGCGGATCCGCCTGCGTCGTCTGGCGCCCGCACACGTCCAGGCCTTCATGCGCGACCTGCGTACGCTCGCCGGCGGCGGCACCGCCGAGCTCGACGAGGTCGACCTGGAGAAACGCTTCAACGACCTGAGCCGCTTCATGAAGCAGCTGCGCCGACCCAGCGACACCGCCGAGGGCACCTCCGACCGCGACCGCCTGCTCGACGTGCGCCGTCACGTGGAGATCAGCGCCGAGCGCTACGACCACGCCACCGGGGAGCTCCGGGCGACCTACCGGACGCTGGGGGAGAAGAGCGGTGGCGAGAGCCAGGAGCTGGTCGCCTTCATCGTCGGCTCGGCGCTGCGCTTCCGCCTCGGCGACGAGATGCGCTCGCGGCCGCGCTTCGCGCCGGTCTTCCTCGACGAGGGCTTCGTGAAGGCGGACTCCGAGTTCGCCGGACGAGCCGTGCAGGCGTGGAAGGGGCTCGGCTTCCAGCTGATCATCGGTGTCCCGCTCGACAAGGTGACCGGCCTGGAGCCGCACATGGACGACCTGCTCGCGATCACCAAGAACGCGCAGACCCACCAGTCGTGGATCACCCCGATCACCGACCCGACCCGGGCGGTTGAGCGCGGGCTCTGATCAGCCGGCCCGCGGGTCGGGTGCTGCCCCCAGCACCCGGAACAGTGCTGCTGCGGCGAAGACCTGGAGGAGCACCACGCCGACGACGAGCGTGGTGAGGTGGTCGGCGTACAGCGCCCCGGCGGCGCCGCCCCCGACCAGGGCAGCGACCCCCTGGACGGCTGCGAAGGAGCCGTAGGCGCCGCCGAGCCGGGCCCGGGGGACCAGGTCGGCGACGGCGGCCTTGACCGAGGAGTCCTGGATGCCGGAGGCCAACCCCCAGGCGGTGACGCCGACCAGGGCCAGGGCGAGCGAGTCGGTGAAGACCAACGGCGGCACGACCGCCGCCAGCGGTGCCAGGACGTGCAGCACCCGCGTGTGCCACCGGTCGTACGCCCACCCGCTGGCCAGTGCACCCAACGCGGCGACCGCCATCGCACCGGCGTAGACGACCGGCACCCCGGCGTCGCCGACCAGGTCGGCCTCGACCAGGTGGAAGCCGATCACGCCGTAGGTCATCAACCCGGCCGTGCTCGCGGCCACCGCCGCGGCGAGCAGCCAGAAGTCGCGGGGAAGGCGCTTCGGGGAGTCGGCGGGCGACGGGGCAGTGGGCGCCGAGGAAGGGGGCGCCGAGACAGGCCGGGCTGCCTGCCCCACCGCGTCGTGGGCGGTGTGCCGCGCGACCGCGGCCAGCACCAGCATCGCCAGCGCACCCGGCACGGCCAGCACGGCCAGCCCCAGCGCAGTCGACGAGAAGGCGGCGATCGCGGCGGCGACCACCAGCGGCCCCGCGAAGGCACCGACCTGGTCGAGCGCCTTGTGCACCGCGAACCCCTTGCCGCGGCCCACGCCGGCCGCGGCGTCGGCGAGCAGGACGGACTTCGAGGGGCTGCGTACGGCCTTGCCGGTGCGCTCCAGCAGGATCAGCACGGCCGCCACGGTGAGCCCGGCACCGCCGAGCAGCGGCGCGAGCGCCAGCATCGGCACGCAGACCGCCGTCATGGCGTAGCCCAGGGTGGTGAGGGTCCAGTGCCGGCCCCACCGGTCCGCCCAACGGCCGGAGAAGAGGCGCAGGACCAGGGCGATCGCCTCGCCGGCCCCGGTGACGAGGCCGACCACGAGCGCGGTCGCGCCGAGCGAGGCGAGGTAGGGGCCGCTGACCGAGCGCATCCCCTCGTAGGCCATGTCGGCGCCGAGGCTCACCAGCCCGAAGGCGGTGACCGTGCGCCAGGGCGACCACGCGGTGGTCGGGTGGGCGGTCACAGCCCACCCCGCAGCCGCACGATGTCGAGGGCGGCGGCCACGGCCACGGCGTGGCTCGCCAGCGGGCGGGGCAGCAGGTCGTCGGCGCGGGCCAGCCGACGGATGACGGTGTTGCGGTGGGTGAAGAGCCGCTCCGCGGTGCGGGAGGTGTTGAACTGCTCGCGGACGAAGGCGGCGACCGTACGCCGCACCTCCTCGTCGGCGGTGGCGAGGTCGCCGAGGGTCTCGTGCACGAACTCCTCCGCGGCGGCCAGGTCGTGGGTGAGCAGCGCCGCCATCTGCACCTCCTGGTAGTGGGCGACGCGGCTGGGCGAGGCCAGGCGCATGAGCAGGCGCTGGGTCGCCACGGCGTCGAGGTGGCTGCGCCGGAAGCCGGCCAGGTCGTGCCCCGGACGCCCCAGGGAGATCCGGGCCGACGTCGTCGGCGCGACCCGCGCCAGGTCCTCCTCGGTGAAGCCCGACGCGTCGCCGGGCAACCACACCCAGACCGAGCTGGCGCTGATCACCACCGAGAGTCGGCGAGCGGCGCCGACGGCACGGACCAGCGCGTCGGCAGCCTGCTCCAACGGCTCGGCCGAGTCGAGCGGCTCGTCGCACCAGATCACCGCGGCGGTCTGCGGCCCGGTCAGCGCATGACCGAGCCGCTGCTCGGCGACGGCACGGGGGGTGGGGCCCCCTCGAGCAGCAGGTTGACGGTGGCCAGCCGCTCGGCGTGGGTGCCACGGACGAGCTGGTCGCGCTCGGCGGCGACGCGCATCGCGACCGCCTCGATGGTGTCGTCGAGGTAGGTGGAGACCGAGTGCGAGGAGAGCGCCAGGAACTCCCGCAGCTCCTCGACGTCGTCGGTGAGGGTGAAGGCGACCGCCATCCACCACTGCCAGGAGTGGTTCTGGCCGATCCGGTAGGAGTCGAGCGCTCCGGCGTCCAGGCCGTGGCGGACCAGGTCGCGGGCCAGGTCGAAGGCCTCCGCGCCGAGGTAGGGCTCCACCCGCTCACCGGGACGGTGGGCGTTGGCCTCGACCCAGCGACGTACGACCGTCTCGTTGACCCGTTGGAAGGCGGCGTCGAGCGTCGGGTCCTCGAGCCTGAACCCGGGGCCGAGGCTGGCCAGGACGTCGTGGTTGACGCGCTCCAGCAGGGCCGGCGTCGGGTGGGCCAAGAGCAGTGCGCCCTGACGGAAGAGCTCGCGCATGCGGTCCGAGGTCGGGGGCCACGGCGCCCGACGGGTCGAGGTCGTCATGTGTGCAGTCTGCACCTGTGGGGCGTGCTTTGGTGTGTCGATTGCCCTGTGGACGGGATGGACGTGTTTGCCAGAGTGGGACACGTCACGCCGCGTGCGTGCACCCGTCACCCGATCTCCCACGTCAGGAGCACGCCCGATGGTCCCGTCCGACCCCCAGGTCCCGGCCCCGTCCACCTCTGCGCGCCATGAGGTCGACGTGCTGGTGGTCGGCGCCGGCCTCTCCGGGATCGGCGCGGCCCGGCACCTGCTCGTGGACCGACCCGGCACGACCTTCGCGGTGCTGGAGGCGCGCGACGCGATCGGCGGCACGTGGGACCTCTTCCGCTACCCCGGCATCCGCTCCGACTCCGACCTCCACACCTTCGGCTACGCGTTCAAGCCGTGGACCGACGACGACTCCATCGCCGACGGCGACAAGATCCTCGACTACCTCCACGAGGTCGTCGAGGAGAACGACCTTGCCCGCCACCTGCACCTCGGCCACCGGGTGCTTGCCGCTGACTTCGACTCCGCCACGGCCCGCTGGTCGGTCCGGGTGAGGCGGGCGGCGAGGTGAGCACGTGGCGTGCGCGGTGGCTCTTCTGTGCTGCGGGCTACTACCGCTACGACCGTGGGTACGCGCCGGAGCTGGCCGGCCTGGCGGAGTTCGGGGCGCGGTGGTGCACCCGCAGCACTGGCCCGGCGACCTCGACCTGGCCGGACGGCGGGTGGTGGTGATCGGTAGCGGCGCCACCGCGGTGACCCTGGTGCCGGCACTGACGTCGGGGGAGAACGCTGCCGCGCACGTCACGATGCTGCAGCGCACCCCGACGTACGTCATGCCCCTGCCGCGCCGTGACCGTGTCGCGCTCGCCCTCAAGAAGCTCCTCGGGCCGGAGCGCGCACACGGGATCGTCCGGGCCAAGAACATCGCGCGCGGTCAGTGGATCTGGAACCTCAGCCGCAAGAGGCCGGGCATCCTGCGCAAGGTGATCCGCCAGGCCAACGTGGCCTCGCTGCCGGCGGGCTATCCCGTCGACACCCACTTCAAGCCGCCCTACGGCCCGTGGGACCAGCGGCTCTGCGCCGACCCGGACGGGATCTTCTTCGCCGCCGTCGCCTCGGGACGCGCCGACGTGGTGACCGACCGGATCGATCGCGTCACGCCGTCGGGGATCCGGCTGGCGTCCGGCGCCGAGCTGCCGGCCGACGTGATCATCACCGCCACCGGCCTGGAGGTGCAGCTCATGGGTGGCATCGAGCTGGCCGTCGACGGCGAGCCGGTCGACCTGCGCGAAGCGATGACCTACCGCAGCTGCATGCTCACCGGGCTGCCCAACTTCATCTTCGCGATGGGCTACACCAACCAGTCGTGGACCCTGCGCCTGGGACTCGTCTGCGACTGGTTCGTCCGGCTCCTCGAGCACATGGAGCGCACCGGGCACGAGGCCGTCGTGGTGGAGCCCGACCCGGCGGTGGCCGCCCGCTCCGCCCTCGACTTCGACGCCGGCTACGTGAAGCGCGCGGCGGCGTCGCTGCCGCGCCAGGGCGACGTACGTCCGTGGACGGTGCCGATGGACTTCTACGCCGACCGGCGGCTGCTCACCAAGGGGCCCGTCGTCGACGAGCACCTGCGCTTCTTCTCCGCTCGTACGCCCGTCCCCTCCGCGCCGTCGCACCAGGAGGTCACCGGATGAGCGCGCCGACCTGGCACGACTCGACGTGGGACCACGAGGCGGAGCAGCTCGTCGAGCTGCCGACCGGCATGACGATCTGCCACCGCGTCGACGGACCTGCTGACGGTGACCCAGTGGTGCTGGTCGCGGGGATGTCCGAGGACATGACGGCCTGGACGCCGGCCTTCGTGGGGCGGTTGCTCGAACGCGGTCACCGGGTCGTCCGCCTCGACAACCGCGACATCGGTCGCTCGTCGCGGGTGCCGTCGCCCGCGCCGCCGCTGTGGCGCCTGGCCGCGGCCAGACCCCTGCCCGGGGCCTACTCGCTGCACGACATGGCCGACGACACCGTGGCGCTGCTCGACCACCTCGGCCTGGGGCAGGTGCACCTGGTGGGGCGCTCGATGGGCGGAATGATCGCCCAGATCGTCGCGGCCCGCGAGCCCGACCGGGTGGCGAGCCTCACCTCGATCTACTCCACCACCGGCGCCCGCAGGGTCGGCGCGACCGCGCTCTCCACCAAGCGGCACATGATGAGGCCGCCGGCCCGCACCGAGGAGGAGTGGGTGCGCCAGCACCTGGCCGTCACCCGGCACCTCTCGGGCACCGCCCACCCCGTCGACGTCGACGAGGAAGTCGCCCACGCGCGACTGGCCTGGGCCCGGCTGGAGAGGCCGTCGCCCGGGGGAGTGCTGCGCCAGGTCCAGGCCATTGCCGCCAGCGGCAACCGCTCCCGCGAGCTCGCCCGGATCGTCGCGCCGACCCTCGTCGTGCACGGCGACCGTGACCTGATCGTGCATCCCAGCGGCGGTCGTGCGACGGCGGAGGCGATCCCCGGCGCACGCCACGTCGAGGTGCCCGGCATGGGCCACCACCTTCCCGCGTCGTTGGCCCTCGGGGTCGCCGACGACGTCCTGCACCACATCGAGTCAGCCCGCAGCACCCGACCCCGAGGAGACCAGCCATGACCACGCCCACCGACGCCCAGGCACTGCCGCCGATCGACCTCGACGCGCGTCCCCGCGACTTCGCCCGCCAGTCCCGCGGCCAGCGGGTCTTCGGCCTCGTCACTGCGCCCGTGGTGCTCGGCGTGCTCTCCGGTCTCTTCGCCGGGGTCTTCACGCCCGGCTACTGGTTCATGCTGGTCGTGACGCTGCTGGCCGGTGTCCTGGGCGGCAGTGAGCACGTCGGCGGCCTCCGGGGCTTCGTACGCGGCCTGGCCGGCGGCCTCGTCTACGTCTCCACGCTGGTGGGGGCCCTGCTGCTCACCGGCGGGGACACGTCCCTGCCGCACGTCGAGGTCACGTGGGCGTTCTGGGTGCGCGCCGTGGTCATCGGTGGCGTGCTGGGGATGGTCGGCGGCCTGCTGCGCAAGCGCGGCTGAGCGCCGTGGGCCAGCCCCGACGGGGTCAGTGGTCCTCGCCCCAGTTGGCGATGATCACGGCCACCGGCGGGATGACCGCGGCCACCACGGACATGGCGACGGCCGCGGTCGTCGACCACAGGCGTACGACGTTCCACGCCAGGACGATCAGCAGCACGCAGGTCCCCATGAGCGCGAAGTACCAGCGCTTGCGTCGCCTCAGGCGCGCACTCTGCGCCTCGGCGACGCCGCTGACGGTGTAGCGCGGGTCGTCACGTGCCATGGATCCAGCGTGCCACGCGTCGTGGCGTCGGTCAGCCGGCGAGGGCGCTGCGCCGCGGCTCGCGCCGGGTCTGCTGCTCCCACACGTCGAGGGTCGGCGTCAGTGCCTCGCGGTCGTCGAAGACGAAGCAGTCGCCGTCGTAGTGGTCGCCGCCGACCTCCTCGAAGTACTTGAGGATGCCGCCCTCGAGCTGGAGGACGCCGTCGAGGCCCTCGTCCTGCATGAAGAGGGCGGCCTTCTCGCAGCGAATGCCGCCGGTGCAGAACGAGACGACGGTCCTGCCCTCCAGAGCCGCCCGGTTGCGGCGCACGGCGTCGGGGAACTCGGTGAACTTGTCGATCTTCCAGTCCAGCGCCTTCGAGAAGGTGCCGTAGGAGACCTCGAACGCGTTGCGGGTGTCGAGCAGGACGACCTCGCGGCCCTCATCGTCGTGGCCCTGGTCGAGCCAGCGCTTCAACGTCAGGGGTGGCACGGCGGGCGCCCGACCGGCGGCGGGGCGGATGGTCGGGTGGTCCATCCGGATGATCTCGTTCTTCAGCTTGACGAGCATCTTGCGGAAGGGCTGGGTCGCCGACCACGACTCCTTCGCCTCCAGCGCGGCGAACCGGGCGTCCTCGCGCAGGGCGTCGAGGAAGCCGCGCAGCTCGTCGGCGCCCCCGGCCAGGAACATGTTGATGCCCTCGGGCGCCAGCAGGACCGTGCCCCTGAGGCCGGCGGCGTCAGCCCGGGCGAGCAGCGTCGTCCTCAGCTGCTCGCGATCGCTGATCGGGGTGAAGAGGTAGGCGGAGATGTTGAGCACGGGGTCCACGGCCACGGGTACGGCGTCCACGGGCAGGGATTCTATGGAGCGCAGGCGCCAGCGGTCTCATCCTCAGGGCGCGGGTCGGAACCGCTCGAGCTGGACCGGGTCGTGGGCGGTGACGATGTCGACGTCGGCGGCGTGGTGGCGGGCCAGCTCACGCAGGCGCCGGCGGTTGTCGCCCAGGACGCTGCGGTCGGTGGCCAGCATCCACTCGGCCAGGCGTACGCCGCGCGGCACCGGGACGTCCTCGAACCAGCCGCGGTGCTCGGCGGCGTCGCCGACGTGCAGCAGCCAGCGACCACCGGTGTCGACGGCCACGCAGGTGTGGCCGCGGGTGTGGCCAGGGAGCGGAACCAGGACGAGCCCGTCGGCGACCTGGTCGAGCTGCTTGGCCGCGCCGAAGCCGAGCCAGGTGTCGGCGAAGTCGGCGTGCTCCACGAAGCGGGGGCCGTGCGACCACTGCTGGGGCCGGAAGCGTCGCGCGTCGCGCAGGGAGGGCGTACGCAGGCCGCCCTGCGCCTCTGCCGCGGTGAGGTGCACCTGGGCGTGCGGGAAGTCGCTGAGCCCGCCGATGTGGTCGTAGTCCAGGTGCGTCACCACGACGTGCTGCACGTCGGCCGCGGAGTGCCCGAGTGCCTCGACCTGCCGCAACGCCGTCTCGGCGGGGTCGAGCGCAGGGCGGAGCAGGTGACGGGTCGGCCCGAGGCGTCGGCGCGGGTCGGCGATGTCGGCGGTCCCGAACCCCGAGTCGACGAGGACCAGGCCCGAGCGCTCGGTCTCCAGCAGCAGGACGTGGCAGACGAACGGACCGAACGGCGTGCTCATGCTGCCGCAGTTGAGGTGGTGCACCTTCATGGCTGGTCCCTCCGTCGGCCCCGAGGTGGAGTGCGGAGCCAATGTAGGGCGTCCCGGCGGCTGTGACGAGTCCCACGGCCACGGACTGTCTCAGGAAGGGCTTTAGCCTGCCGATTGTCCATAGGATCAGTAGACAAATCCTGGCGGACCGTCCGCCGAGGAATGAGTTGAACGACCTGGCGGTTGGACTGCCGGGCACCACCATGCCCACCGCAGCCCGACGCTCCCGCCGGGTTGCCCCTTGCAGAGAGGACCCCCCATGTCTGACTCCGTCTCCGGCTCCGCCGGAACGCTGATCGAGGCTCCGAAGAGCCGCGGTCCCGTCATCGCCGCCGTGGTCGTGGTGCTGGCGCTGGTCGTCGGCGCCATCGTCTTCGCACTGACCCGTGGCGACGACGAGGGCGGTGCCAGTTCCGGCCCGGTCGTGAAGATCGGCGTCGTCGGCGCCAGCGACCCCTACTGGGAGACCTTCAAGGACGCTGCGGCTGACGAGGGAATCACCGTCGACATCATCGACTTCGCCGACTACGCGCAGCCCAACCCGGCGCTCAGCGAGGGCGAGCTCGACCTCAACCAGTTCCAGCACATCATCTACCTGGCCGACTACAACGTGAAGAACAAGGACGACCTGGTCGCCCTCGGTTCGACCGCGATCTACCCGATGGGTCTCTACTCCAGCAAGGTCGACTCGGTGGAGGAGATCAAGGACGGCGACACCGTCGTCGTGCCCGACGACGAGTCCAACCAGGCGCGGGCGCTGCTCATCCTGCAGAGCCAGGGCCTCATCGAGCTCGAGGACGGCGGCTCGATCTACTCGACCGTCGCTGACGTCGACACCGGCGCCTCCAAGGTGAAGGTCAAGGCCCTCAAGGCCGACCTGACCCCGACCTCGCTGCCCGACGTGGCCGCTGCGTTCGTCAACAACGACTTCGTCGCCAAGGCGGGACTGAAGTTCTCCGACGCGATCGCGCAGGACGACCCGACCGACCCGAGCGCGCTGCCCTACGTCAACATCTTCGCCGCCCGTGCGGAGGACAAGGACAACGAGACCTACCTCAAGCTGATCGAGATCTACCAGGACACCAAGGCCGTCCAGGACGGTGTCATGGAGGTCTCCGGTGACACGGCCTCGTTGGTCAAGATCCCGGCCGCCGACCTCGCCGACTCGCTCGCCGAGACCGAGGACGCGACCCGGGCTGCCGGCGGACCCGAGAAGGACTGACCCGTAGCGTGGGGACGGGCGCCGACCGTGCACGTCGGCGCCCGTCTCGGCGTTCAACCAGGAGGAACGGATGGCTCTGGTCGAGCTGCGCGACGTCCACAAGACGTACGCCCCCACGAAGAAGGGCGCTGAGCCCGTCGCCGCGGTGCGGGGCGTCGACCTCAGCGTCGAGGCGGGGGAGATCCACGCCATCGTCGGCTACTCCGGTGCCGGCAAGTCGACGCTGGTCCGGCTGGTCAACGGCCTGGAGCAGGTGACCTCCGGCAGCGTCGTCGTCGACGGCACCGAGGTCGTCGGCCTCGGCGAGACCGAGCTGCGGCGCGTGCAGCGCGGCATCGGCATGGTCTTCCAGCAGTTCAACCTCTTCAGCTCGCGCACCGTGTGGGGCAACCTCGAGTTCCCCCTCAAGCTCGCCGGGATGCCGGCCGAGGAGCGCCGGGTGCGCATCTCCGAGCTCCTCCACTTCGTCGGCCTGGCCGACAAGGCCCACGCCCACCCCGACCAGCTCTCCGGGGGCCAGAAGCAGCGCGTCGGCATCGCCCGCGCCCTGGCCACCAACCCGGCGATCCTGCTCGCCGACGAGTGCACCAGCGCGCTCGACCCCGACACCACCCGTGAGGTCCTGGCGCTCCTGCGCCGCGTCAACG
Source organism: Nocardioides daphniae (assembly GCF_004777465.1). Classification (NCBI taxonomy): domain Bacteria; kingdom Bacillati; phylum Actinomycetota; class Actinomycetes; order Propionibacteriales; family Nocardioidaceae; genus Nocardioides; species Nocardioides daphniae. The sequence continues at coordinate 2,224,672 of NZ_CP038462.1, read as the reverse complement.
AGGAGTTCGGGGTGACGATCATCGTGATCACCCACGAGATGGACGTCGTGCGCAGCCTCGCCCACCGGATCTCGGTGATGTCGGCCGGGCAGGTCGTCGAGCAGGGCGACGTCCGCGACGTCCTTGCCCACCCGCAGGCCGACGTGACGCGGCGTTTCGTGCGTACGCTCGTCGACGAGGTCCCCAGCGGTGAGGCGCTCAGCGCGCTGCGCGAACGGGTGCCCGGGCGGCTGCTCTCGGTGGACGTCGACCGAGAAGGAACCCAGGAGCGGGTCTTCGCGACCCTGGCCGGCCACGACGTGGCGCTGCGGATCGTGCACGGCGGCGTCAACCAGGTGCGTGGCTCGTCGTTCGGGCACGTCACCCTCGCCCTCGAGGGGGACGGTGCCGACGCGGCCGTGGGCGCCGTGACCGGACTGCCCGGGGTGGAGGTGCTGGCGTGAACATCGACACCCGACTGCCGGAGCTCACCGACCTGCTGTGGACCTCGGTCCTCGAGACGCTGATGATGGTGGGCATCACCCTGACCCTCGGCGGGGTGCTGGGGCTGCTGCTGGGCGTGCTGCTCTACGCCACGCGCCCCGGGGGGCTCTTCGCGAACCGTCTCGTCAGCGGCGTGCTGAACCTCTTCGTCAACTTCTTCCGCCCGATCCCGTTCGTCATCTTCATTGCCGCGATGCAGCCGCTGGCGCGGCTGGTGGTCGGGATCGGGATCGGCAACCGGGCGATGATCTTCGCGCTGGTGCTCGCGGCGATGTTCGGCATCAGCCGCCTCGTCGAGCAGAACCTCGTCACCGTGCCGCCCGGCGTCATCGAGGCCGCCCGCTCGATGGGTGCCTCGCGCTGGCGGATCCTCTTCACCGTCGTCGTCCCCGAGGGCCTCGGACCGCTGATCCTGGGGTACTCGTTCGCGTTCGTCGCGATCGTCGACATGACCGCCATCGCCGGCGCGATCGGCGGCGGCGGGCTGGGCGCCTTCGCCCAGCAGTACGGCTACCGCCAGTTCGACCCGTGGGTCACCTGGACGGCCGTCGTCATCATCGTGGCCATCGTCCAGGTCGGGCAGGGGCTCGGCAACCTGGCCGCGCGTCGCGTGATGCGCCGCTGACCCGGCCCACCTGCACGGACGACGAAGGGCACCCGCCCCATGGCGGGTGCCCTTCGTGCGTGTCGGAGGCGTCGGGTCAGACGCGCCCGAAGAAGACGCTCCTGGTCCAGATCTTCTCCTGGCCCACGGGCTTGCCGGGGCGCGAGGCGTGGAAGACGCGGTTCTTCCCGGCGTACAGGCCCACGTGGTAGACGCGGCCGCCGTTGTGGAAGAAGACGAGGTCGCCGCGCTTGGGCTTCTTGACCCGCTTCACGGCGCCGGCCTGGGCGCTGGAGGTGCGGGGGAGCTTCTTGCCGACCTTGCCGTAGGCCCAGCTGGTGAGGCCGGAGCAGTCGAAGGCCCTCGGGCCGCTGCCGCCGTAGCGGTAGGCCATCCCGGTGCGGCTGCGGGCCTTGAGGAGCGCGCGACGCCACACGGGGAGCTTGCGCTTCTTGGCCTTCTTCTTGGCCTTGGTGGCGCTGGTCCTCGTGTCGGCGACCTGCTTCGCGCTGGTCGTGGTGGTGCTGACCGACTGGGTGGTGCTGCTCGCCGGCGACGGGGCCGGCGTGGGGGAGGAGGGGGCCGCCTGGGCGGGGGCCGTGGCGAGCGTCGCCACGAGGAGGGTGCTGACGAGCGCACCACTGAACAACGACATGACCTGTCGCATGGTGGGGGGTCTCCGGCACGCGCCTGCGACTGATGACCTGTCGGATTCGGGCTTGCCGTGCCCGGGCGATCGCTCGCCTTCACCCCGAGCCCCCCGGAGGGCGGCAGTGCTGCTGGGTCAGCCGTGCTCGACACCACTCGATTCTTGCGTTTCGAGTCACCCCGGCGACGTGTCGAGCCTCGGCGCGGTCCGGGTGGCCCCGCCCATGTCGGCGAGGACTTCAGCAGAGGACTGCCTGCCTTCCACAGTGAGGGACGAGACCCGCCGTCGTCATTTCTGCGGCGGTGTGGGATTGCCCACAGGGCAACGGGTGCCACGTGCCATCGGGCGTCAGGCGCTGCGGCGCACCGCCTTGGTCGCCTGCTCCTTGAAGGCCTTCATGAAGAGCTCGCGCAGAGCTGCGGTGTCCCGCACCAGCTCGGGTCGCACGGCGCCCCGGGCGATGAGGTCGCAGACCTGGATCCACGCCTCGCCCATCGCCAGGGTGAGCGCCGAGGCGACGGAGGCGTTGAGCACGCCGCCGGCGACGTTGGCCCCGGGGATGAACTTGAGCAGGTTGCCGACCGCACTGCGCCCGGCGGTGGTGGCGGCCGCCGTGGAGGCGAGCGCCAGGGCCGTCGACTTCTCCACCGAGACGCCGTAGACGTGGGCGATCTTCGCCAGCATGCCGAGCTGGAGCGGCACCAGCAGGGCGGCGTCGGAGAAGGGGATCGGGCTCGCCGCCGTCACTGCCGCGGAGCTCGTCGCGGCAGCCACGTAGGTGCGCGCCTGCTTCCGCTTGAGCGCGAAGTCGATCGTCTGGGCACTCGCGAGGGCCTCCCGGGCTGATTCGGGAGTGACGCGAAAGGTCGCGTCCAACACCTCCTGGAGGCCGTGCGCCGGCCCGTCGAAGTCGTCGTCCATCGCCATCGTGAAGAAGACCCGGTCGCCCACCAGACGCAGCCCGCGCGTGCGGATGTCGGCCGCGAGCTCCTCGGCGCGCGAGGAGTAGCGGCCGTCCCGGCTCGGCACCTGGGTGAGCACCAGCACCACGGGCACCCCGAGGTCGTTGAGCAGCTCGACGAAGCGTGCCTCGGAGTCCTCGAAGCGGCCGTCGCGGGCGCGTACGCAGTACCAGGCCACGTGGACCTGCTCGGTGACCGGCTTGCGGCGCAACGAGGTGACGAGCTCGCGGACCTCACGGAAGAGGGTCTCGTCGTCGCGGCCGAGCTCGAGGCCCTGGGTGTCGTAGAGGCCGAGGGTGTCGCCTGCGTAGAGGTAGAGGTGGTGGCCCTGGGTGACGGGGCGCCCCACCCCGGTCTCGGCGACCTGCTGCCCGAAGACGGCGTTGACCAGCGTGCTCTTGCCGACGCCGGTCTTGCCGAAGAGAGCGAGGTTGAACCTGCCCACCTGGTTGGCGTGCTCGGCCCACCGGTCCGCCAGGGTCCGCTTGACCCAGGCCTCGCTGATCTTGTCCATCTGGCTGCCACCTCGTCGCAGGGATCGTGCTGTGGGGATCGTGCTGGGGACACTATCCGGCCACACCGACCGCACCGGGCCGTTCAGGCCGTGTGGCGCACCGGGCACCCTGCCCGCCCCGGCACCGGCAGGGTGCCGAGCTCCTCGACCCGGTAGCCGTCGGGGTAGCTGCGGATCGTGGGCCGGTCCTGGGCGGTGACCGGTCGCCGACGGGCCGGGAAGGCCCGCAGCGCGCGCGCTCGCAGCCGCAGCCCGGCGCGGGCCGCCGCCACCACCGCCCGGGGTGGGGCGTCGTAGCGGAAGGCGGCCAGCAGCTCCGGCTCCATGAAGCAGCGGGCGAACGTGTCCATCCACGCCTGCACGGGCCGTGGCTGGAAGGTCGCCATCAGCGCCAGCGTCGAGTCGGCGACGGCGCGACCGCCGGCGTCGTACGCGAAGTGCTCGGCCTCGTAGCCGTCCATCAGCGCCTCGAAGCCGGCGTACGTCGTCGGGACGTCCCGGATGCCCATGTGCCGCGCGAGCTCGCGGTAGTGCTCGACCGAAGCGACCACCTCGTGGGGCGAGAGCGGACGCTTCCCGTAGGCGTCGAGCCACCGCTTCGGCACGACGACGAAGGTGCTGAGGACGTAGAGGTACTCGTGCTGGGGGATGTCGTAGGAGCGGTGCATCTGGTTGATCCGGCGGATCGCCGCGCGTGCCTGGGGGTGGTCGAAGCCGAAGCGCGTGGGCGGCTCGAGGAGGAGCACGGTGTCGTCGTAGCGCTTCTGCACCTGCTCGGTGAAGGCGCCGGTCTCGGCCAGGAGGCGGCCGATGCCGGGCACGGCGTAGGTGCGGAAGAGGGCGAAGCTGAGGGCCTGCTCCATGTCCCACGGAAACTCGTGCATCACGACGTTGCGGTAGATCTCGACGAAGTCGCGGTGCGGGTCGAGCATGTCGTTGCGCCGCTTCCAGTGGTCACGACTCATCCCTTCACCGTAGGGGAGCGCGGGGCGGTTGACGAGGGAGAAGTGAACGGCGGTTCTGCCACGCTCCGTTCACCGGGGGCAGGTCTGGTGGACACGGACGGGTCGGTTGCGCGCCATCCACGACCTCCACGATGACGGCGCACCTGCCCCCACCCCGTGAGGACCCATGAACTTCTCGTCCCGTCGCGCGTACGCTGCCCTGGTCCTGGCCGCGGGCGCTGTCGCCTGCTCCTCTGGCCCGGCCGTCGCCCACCCGTTCGGGGAGCCCCAGACCCTCGACCTCTCGCTGCAGGGCAGCCAGGTCACGCTCGTCTGGCAGGCCGCTGCCGACGACTACACGTCGCTGGCCATGCGCCTCGGTGCCGTCGAGGGGCCGCGCCGGATGGTCTACCGGGACGGTGCGATGACGCCGGAGACCGTCGACTCGCGCGACGCCCAGCGCCTGGCCGAGAGCCCGGCCCTGGCCGACTACCTGCTCTCCACGGTCCGGGTCGCGCAGGACGGTCAGCCGTGCGAGGGACGGCTCGTCACCCCGGTCGACCTGGCCTCCGGTGCCACGCTCACGTACGCCTGCCCCGACGTGGTGGGGTCGGTCGAGGTCACGGCCGCACCGCTCGTCGACCTGCACCCCGCCTACACGACGCTCGCCACCGGGCCCGGGGGAGCGACCCACGTCTTCTCCGCCGACTCCTCGGCGCACACCTTCGACGCCGAGGTAGGCGGCCCGACCCTGGCGCGCAGCGCACTCACCCTGGGTGCCGTGGCTACGGCCGGCACCACGCTGGCCGGTGGCTGGTGGGTGCTCCGACGCCGTGCGCGAGCAGGTCGAGCGTGAGGGGCGCCGACGCGGTCGTCGCCCTCGTCGACCCGGCCGGACTGGCCGACCGGCTCACCGGTTTCGTGGCGACCCCGGGCTTCCCGGCGGTGGCGTTGGCCGTCGCCTTCGGCGCGGGCGCCGCCCACGCAGTGCAACCCGGCCACGGCAAGACCCTGGCCGCGGCCTACCTGGTGGGGACGCAGGGCAAGGTCCGCGACGCTGCCTACCTCGGTGGCAGCGTCGCCGTGATGCACACGCTGTCGGCGCTGGCCATCGCCGTCGCCTGGACGTTCTTCTCGCTCTCTGACTGGCTGACCCTGGACGCGCTCACCGGCGGCCTCGACGTGGTGGCCGGCCTGGTGGTCGTGGTGCTGGGCGTCTGGATGCTGCGTGGGTGGGACCGGCGCCGGCGCCGGCGTCACGGCCACGGCCACGGCCACGGTCACGGCCACGGTCACGGCCACGGGCACGGCCACGGGCACGGACACGGCCACGCGGTGGACCGCCCCGGGCTCGCCCTCCTGGCGGTCTCGGGCGGCCTGGTGCCCTCACCGGCGGCCTTCCTGCTGCTCGTCACCGGGATCTTCTCCGGCCGCAGCGGCCTGGCGCTGGTGCTGGTCGCCTGCTTCGGCCTCGGGATGGCGGTCGTGCTCTTCGCCGTCGGGATGCTCGCGCTGGGCGGTCGTACGTTCGTCCTGCGCTGGGCCGGCGGCGCGCGGTGGACCACACGACTGTCGCTCGTGGGCCCGCTCCTGGCGGCGCTCGGGATCACCACGTTCGGCCTGGTGCTCACCTCGTCCGCCCTGCTCGACCTCTTCACCTGATCGTCGGGCGCTCCGCCCCCGACGTTCATCGGCGCAAAGCCTCACGGTCGTTTGTCCTGCCCACGATGGCGGCGCCAAGTCCACATCCATCCACGGAGTTGAGAAGGTCCATGCGAAAGACTCGAGCGTTCCGCTCTGCCGCGACCGTGTGCGTCGCGGGCGCAGTCCTCACTGGTTCGTTGTCCCTCGTCCCCAGCCTCGCGGTCGCGGCGGTCGCCCCGTCGACCTACGCCCCGCACTCTGCCCTCACGCTGGCCCCTGCCTCCCTGCCCGGTGCCGACGTCCTCGACGTCGACCTGGCCGACGGCAGTGCGACCGACCGCGCCCAGGCCCTCAAGCCCGAGCTGGTGGGCGAGCCCGTCTTCACCGCCGACGCCTCGCGCGCCCGGTCGATCATCTCGTTCAACGGCTCGACCGACGCGGTGAAGTACCCCTTCCGCGCCGAGCACGCCAAGCTGGCCCAGGGCTTCGCCGTGGAGTGCGTCTTCCGCTACGACGCCCCCACGAAGCCGACCAGCGAGAAGGCGCTCTGCTCCGCCAAGGAGGGCGGCGGCTTCGCGCTGGTCGCCAACACGGCCGGCGTCACCTTCATGACCCACGTCGGAGGCGGCTACAAGAACGCCTCCGCGCCGCTCACGCCGGGCCAGTGGTACCACACCGTCTCGGTGTGGGACGGCACCTCGGTCAAGCTCTACGTCAACGGCGAGCTGGCCAGGACCACGGCCGCCGCCGGTGCCTACAAGGCACCGACCGCGGGCGCGGACTCGCTCGTCCTGGGCGGTGACACCCAGCCGGGCAACGGCGTCGACTTCCGGGCCCAGGCCAGCATCCAGACCGCTCGCATCTACACCCAGCCGATCGACGCCACGGCGGTGAAGGCCCTCGCCGACGCCGCGACCTCCGTCCCGGAGGCTCCTGCCGCCGACGTGTTCGACGTCGACTTCGCCGACGGGACCGCCAAGGACGTCGCCGGTGGACTCACCCCGCAGGCCTGGAACAACCCCGAGGTCGTCGACTACGCGCCCCTGGGCCGCAAGGTCGGTCGCTTCGACGGCAGCTCGGCGTACTACTACCCGTTCTCGGAGAAGTACGACGCGATCAAGAACACGATGAGCATCGAGTGCGTCTTCAAGTACGACGCCGACGCCTTCCAGGCCGGGGGCGCCGAGAGCAGTGGCAACCTCTGCGCGAGCAAGGAGGCCGGTGGCTTCTCGATCACGCTCTACGGCGACGAGATCGCCTTCAACCCTCACGTCGGCGGGGCCTACCGCAACACCAAGACCAGGATCACCGAGACCGACCGGTGGCACCACGTCGTCGGCACGTACGACGGCACCGCGGTCAGGCTCTACGTCAACGGTGCGCTCAAGGCCACCACCCCGGTGACCGGCACCGTCTCGCGCCCCACCCCCGCGGGGGCCGAGATGATGGTGGTCGGTGGTGACGCCTCCAACGGCAAGCCCGGCATGACAGCCCCCGCCCACATCGCCTCCGCACGGATCTTCTCCCGCGCCCTGCCGCTCAAGGACGTGCTCGCCCTCCAGGCCGAGGCGTTCGGCCAGCGCGACGCCTCCGCCCTGGTGACGCTGAAGTCGTCGGTGCCCGCCGCCGGCCAGCGACTCACCGCCCAGACTGAGGTGGCGGTGGAGCTCAACAACGCCGAGGCCGTCAGCCGCCACGTCACCTACGCCGTGGACGGCCGGGAGGTCGAGCCCGGTGACCTCGTCGGCGCCGGCTTCAAGGCCGGGCGCCACACGCTGACCGTGGACGGCAAGGACCACTTCGGCAACGTCATCGCCGAGCGGGTGGAGTTCACCTCCGCCAACATCCCCACCAGCGGCGGCACCGAGACCGGTCAGGCCCGCGGCGAGGTGACGCTCTCCGCCATCGCCACCAACCCCAGCGGTGGCGACGTCACCACCACGTTCCGTCGCGGTGAGGTCGTCACCGCGGAGGGCGGGACGCAGGGCACGCTCGACGCGATCCCCACGACCGTCGACTTCACCACCCCGGACGCCGCGCCGATCACCGGCGACCTCGTGCCCGGTGACTCTCTCCTGGTCGACAGCCCCTCGGCCCGGGCGCTGTCCTACCAGCGGTTCGACCTCGAGGTCGGCTCCGCCGCCGACGGCGAGGAGGTCACCTGGACCGGAACCGTCGACCCGACGCGCAGCGCCGTCCTGCGGCTGTGGAACGGTACGAAGTGGGTCGTCGCCACCGAGGCGCGCGGCGTCGCCAACGGCGCGACGGTGCTGCGCGCCGACCTGCGCCCCGCCCACGTGCACGGCGGGAAGGTCCCGGTGCTGCTGACCGCCGAGGACGCCTTCGCCGACGACCTCGACGAGCCGGTCCGCGACGCCTTCGAGAAGCCCGACGACTACGACTTCTCCATCGCCCACCTGACCGACACCCAGTACCTCTCCGAGGGCGCGGTCGAGCAGGAGACGCCCGAGGAGCGGGCCAGGTGGAAGGAGGCATACACCTCGGCGACCCAGTGGATCGCCGACAACGCCGCCGGCCGCAAGATCGCCTTCGCCGCCCACACCGGCGACATCATCGAGAACTGGCACAACGCCACCTCGGGCAGCAACCCGGCCTACCGGGCCAACGCCGTGGAGGAGTTCAAGGTCGCCGACGAGGCGCAGAAGATCCTCGACGACGCCGGCGTCGTCAACTCGGTCCTGCCCGGCAACCACGACAACCTCTACGGCACCGACACCGGGCCCGACGCGCTCTACAACGACTGGTTCGGCCCGGAGCGCTACGAGGCACTGGAGTCGAGGCCCAGCTGGGGCGTCCACGACGCGAGCTACCACCCGTGGAAGCCGGGCGACAACTCCAACTCGTTCAACCTCTTCTCGGCCTCGGGTCTCGACTTCATCGTGGTCAACCTGGGCTTCGGTGTCGACGAGGAGGAGACCGCCTGGGCCAACCAGGTCCTCGAGCAGTACAAGGACCGCAACGCCATCGTGCAGACGCACGCGCACGTCACGCCGTCGTCCAACCCGGACGGCCGCGGCGGGAACCTGTCGTACGACGGCAACAAGGTCCGCAACCAGGTCGCGGCGAAGAACCCCAACGTCTTCCTGGTGCTCGCCGGCCACGAGCACGGCGTCAACATCGAGACGGTGCGCAACCTGGGCTCGAAGGGCAACCACGTGGTGGAGATGCTCGCCGACTACCAGTTCTACACGGTCTCCGCGGGCCAGCTCGGCATGACCGGGATGAGCGGCTACGCCGACGACACCCGGCTCCAGTTCGGCTCCTCGTTCTTCCGCCTGCTGCAGTTCGACGTCGACCGGGCCGAGGTCAGCGTCGACACCTACTCGGCGTTGCTCGACGAGTTCGGCGCGACCGAGTACGACAACAACAAGCGCTACAACGGGCACGAGGACGACTTCCGGCTGCCGGTGCAGCTGGAGACCCGCACCAACTCCCTGGCGACGACGGGCCTGACCGTCGTCCGACCCACCGACGAGGTCATCGGCACCGACACGGCCCGCTCCGGCTGGCCCGCCGAGGTGACGTGGGGCGGCCTCGAGGACGGCACGACCTACGCCTGGTACGCGGTCAGCTCCGACGCCTCCAGCGGCGACGAGCTGCCCGGGTCGGTGGGCCAGATGGCGCTCTTCACCGCCAACGGCGCCGGCACCGACAAGGTCGCCCCGGTGGTCTTCGGCGTCGACCCTGCCACCGTGACCCACGGCTCCACCTTCGACCCGCTGGCCGGGGTGGGTGCCACCGACAACACCGACGGCGTCGTCACCGCCGACGTCCAGGTGGTCGGCGAGGTCGACACGACCAGGGTGGGCACCTACACGCTCGTCTACTCGGTCGCCGACGCCAACGGCAACCAGACGGTGGTGACCCGCACGGTCGAGGTCGTCGCGCCGCCGGCCCCGGTCAACACCCACCTGCCCTCGATCGCGGGCAGCGGAGCGCTGGGCTCGGTGCTGCACGCCAGCAACGGCCAGTGGGAGAACCTCGACCCCGCCGAGGTCACGGTCCAGTGGTTCCGCAACGGCGTCGAGATCGCCGGGGCGCGCGACAACTCGCACCTCGTCACCGCGGCCGACCAGGGACGTACGCTCACCGTCCAGGTCTCGGCCAAGGTCGTCGGGCACGACCCGGTGGTCGTCCGCTCGGCCGCCTTCGAGGTGCCTGCCGCCGAGAAGCCCGTGGTCACCAGGAAGGCCTCCAGGGTCGCCCTGTCGGTGCCCAAGCGGGTGAAGGCCTCGCAGCGTGCGACGGTGACCGTGAAGGTGACCGGCGCCCCGCGGGCCACGGGCAAGGTCACCATCAAGGTCGACGGCAAGAAGGTGCGCACGGTCGTGCTCAAGGCCTCGCAGCGCGGCACCGTCAAGGTGCGGCTGCCGAAGCTGAAGCGCGGCCAGCACACCGTCGTGGCGACGTACGCCGGTGACAGGTCGCTGCGCGGCTCGACGTCGAAGCGGGTGACCTTCCGCGTGGTCCGCTGACCACGCCACCTGCGCCAGGCGGCAGGGGTCGGGGTCCGGTGCGTACCGGGCTCCGGCCCCTGTCGTCGTGCCCGGTTTGACCCCCGCGAGCGGCGGGGGAGAGGGTGACGCCGTGGACCACCGCACCGAAGCCGCCGCAGCCCCGTCGTCCCTCCCGCGGGTCGACCTCCTCGCCCTCGGCGGCACGATCGCGTCCGTGCCCGGGAGCCGGGACGCCGGGGCCCTGCCGACGGTGGGGGCAGACGCCCTGGTCGCGGCGGTGCCCGCGCTGGCCGAGGTCGCCGACGTGCGCGCCACCCAGGTGCTCCAGGTGCCGTCGTGCGAGGTGACGGTGCCCGACCTCGTCGCCCTGGTCGCCACCATGCGTGCCGCGGTCGACGCGGGGGCCACCGGCGTCGTGGTCACCCAGGGCACCGACACCCTGGAGGAGGCCGCCTTCGTCGTCGACCTGCTGTGGGACCGCCCCGAGCCCGTCGTCTTCACCGGCGCGCTGCGTACGCCTGACAGCCCGGGCGCCGACGGCCCGGCCAACCTGCTCGCCGCGGTCCGGGTCGCGGTCGCCGAGCAGGCCCGCGGGCTGGGCGTGGTCGCCGTCCTCAACGATGAGGTCCACGCCGCACGGCTGGTGCGCAAGACCCACAGCAGCAACCCGGCAGCCTTCAGCTCGCCCGGGGCTGGTCCGTTCGGCTGGTGAGCGAGGGGCGGGTGGCCGTCGTGACGCGACCGGCCTGGTCCTCGCCGGCCTTGTCGCTCGAAGCGGTGGGGGCCGTCGAGTCGGTGCCGCGCGTGGCACTCGTACGCGTGGGCCTGGGCGACGACGCCCACCTGCTGGAGGCCGTCGAGGCGGCCTCGTTCGACGGACTCGTCGTCGAGGGGGTGGGCGGTGGACACGTGCCCCGCGCCCTGGTGCCGGTCCTGGCGCGGCTCGCCGGGCGGATCCCGGTGCTGCTCGCCTCGCGCACCGGCGCGGGGGAGACCCTCACCCGGACCTACGGCTACCCCGGTGCCGAGATCGACCTGCTCGGGCGCGGTCTGGTCGGCGTCGGACGCCTCGACGGCGCCAAGGCACGGCTGGCCCTGGTGCTCGCGCTGGCCTCCGGCCTCGACCGCACGTCCGCCGCCGACCTGGTCGCGCTGGTCGGCGGCGGCGCGCGCTGAGTGGTCCAGCCAGGCTGAGTGGGCTCAGCCGGCGCTGGGCTCGGGCACCTCGGGGTCGTCGCTGACGTGGTCGGGGCTCTCGGTCTCGTCGACGACCGCCTCGGGGTCGAGGTCCCCGTCGTGGGCCTGGGTCTCCGCGTCGGGGTCGACGTGCGCCGGCGCCTCCGGGTCCGGGGCCTCGGGGTCGGGGAGCTCGGGGTCGCTCACCGTGGGGTCGGGAGTCAGTTCGGACATGGGTCCCTCCTCGTTCAGTCGCGTGTGGTCGCTCCAGTGTGCGTCGCGTCCGGTCGCCACACCAGCGCGGCCGGACGGCCGTCGCGTCCGTTCGGTGCGTCGTGGCAGACTCCTGTGACGCCCATCCCACCGGAGTACGGGAGACAACCGTGCCAGGCACCACCCCACAGCCCACCCCGTCCGGCCACCGGGCGACGCACGAGGAGACCGAGGACCTGGTCGTCCTCCTGGACGAGGCCGGGGAGCTCTGCGGGACGGCTCCGCGTGAGAGCGTCCACGACGCCGACACCCCGCTGCACCTCGCCTTCTCGTGCTGGCTGCTCGACACCGACGGTCGGCTGCTCCTCACCCGGCGCGCCCTGACGAAGCGCTCCTGGCCCGGGGTCTGGACCAACTCGTTCTGCGGGCACCCGCGCCCGGGTGAGACCTTCGACGACGCAGTGCCGCGCTACGCACAGCGCGAGCTGGGGGTGGCGATCAGCGACCTGGTGCCGCTCGTGCCCGACTTCGCCTACCGCGCGGTCGACGCCAGCGGCGTCGTGGAGAACGAGGTCTGTCCGGTCTTCGCCGCCCGCGTGGTCGGCGAGGTGGACCCGGCGCCGGACGAGGTGATGGAGCACGCCTGGGTGCCGCTCGACGAGGTGCGCTCAGCCCTGCAGGTCTCGCCCTGGGCGCTGAGCCCGTGGATGCGGGAGCAGGCCGAGGCGCTCGAGGCGACCGACGGGTGGGCCACCCTGGCCGCCCACGCTGCCGCCCCCGCTGCGCGCGGCCGGGGAGGCGCAGCGCAGGAATGAAGCCCGAGCCCGCGCCCCACGAGCTCTCGACGCCGTGGCCGACGAGGTCGCCGACCTCGTGATCCGCCGCTACTCGACCTCCTTCGGGCTGGCCTCCCGGCTGCTCGCCGGCGACGTCCGCGTCCACGTGCGCAACGTCTACGCGATGGTCAGGGTGGCTGACGAGCTCGTGGACGCGCCCCGACCCGACGGCGACGCCGGGCAGCAGGCCCTCCTGCTGGACGGCATGCACGCCGACGTCTGCGCCGCGCTGCGCACCGGGCACAGCGCCAACCTGGTCGTGCACGCCTTCGCGCGGACCGCCCGCCACTGCGGCATCGGCGCCGACCTTGTCGACCCCTTCTTCGCCTCCATGCAGATGGACCTCGAGCGTGCCGAGCACGACGCGGCCAGCTTCGCGGAGTACGTCTACGGCTCGGCCGAGGTCGTCGGGCTGATGTGCCTGAAGGCGTTCCTGGTCGACGAGCCCGACCCGCAGGCCCGCTACGTCCAGCTCAGCGAGGGTGCCCGACGTCTCGGGGCGGCCTTCCAGAAGGTCAACTTCCTGCGGGACCTGGCCCAGGACCACGACCATCTCGGGCGGACCTACTTCCCCGACTTCGACATCACGAGCTTCGACGAGCACGACCGGGACCGGCTCCTCGACGACATCGACGCCGACCTCGCCGCGGCCGCCGTGGCCGTGGTCGAGCTGCCGTCCAGCAGTCGTCGTGCGGTGGCGGCGGCCCACGCCCTCTTCGCCGAGCTGGCGCAGCGGCTGCGCGACACTCCTCCGTCGGTGATCCGGACGCAGCGGGTCCGGGTGCCCGGTCCCCGCAAGGCCCAGATCATCGCCCAGGCCGTCGCGAAGGGGGGAAACGTGACGATGACGGCGGCGACGAGGGGCAAGGTCTGCGTCGTGGGGGGAGGCATCGCTGGGCTCGCCACGGCCGCCCTCCTCGCACAGGACGGGTGGGACGTCGAGCTGCTCGAGCAGCACGCCGAGCTGGGCGGCCGGGCCGGTTCGTGGAGCGCAGAGGGGTTCCGCTTCGACACCGGACCGTCGTGGTACCTCATGCCCGACGTCTTCGAGCACTTCTTCGCGCTCATGGGCACCTCCGCGGCCGAGCAGCTCGACCTGCGCCTGCTCGACCCGGGCTACCGGGTCTTCTTCGAGGGTCACGAGCAGCCGCTCGAGGTCAGCGCCGTCCGCGCCGAGAACGTCGCCCGCTTCGAGGCCCTCGAGCCGGGCGCCGGTCAGGCGTTGGAGGCCTACCTCGACTCGGCCGACGAGGCCTACGCGATGGCCGTCGACCACTTCCTCTACACCAGCTTCGAGGAGTTCACCTCGCTGGCGAGCCGGCGCGTGCTGCTCAAGGGGCGACGCCTGGCGCCGTTGCTGCTGAAGTCGTTGGAGTCGTTCGTCGCCGCCCGCTTCGACGACCCCCGGATCCGGCAGGTCCTCGGCTACCCGGCCGTCTTCCTCGGCTCCTCGCCCGACCGCGTACCGGCGCTCTACCACCTGATGAGCCGGATGGACCTGGCCGACGGCGTGCTCTACCCCCAGGGTGGCTTCTCCACCCTGGTCGACGCGGTCGCCGGGTTGGCGCGCGAAGCGGGGGCCACGCTGCGTACGCAGGTCGAGGTGACGGCCGTGCTCACCGAGCCGCCCACGCGCCGCGGCGCCCGGGCGACCGTACGCGGCGTCAGCTGCCGCGACGCCTCGGGGCAGGAGCGCGTCGTCGAGGCCGACGTCGTGGTCGGATCCTGCGACCTGCACCACCTGGAGACCCGGATGCTCCCTGCTGAGCTGCAGACCTACCCCGAGCGCTGGTGGGCGCGGCGTGACCCCGGCCCCGGCGCGGTCCTGGTCATGCTCGGCGTGCGTGGTGAGCTGCCCGAGCTGGCCCACCACACGATGTTCTTCACCCGCGACTGGGCGGCCAACTTCGACGACGTCTTCGACGCCAGGCAGGTGCCCGACCCGGCGTCGTCCTACGTCTGCCGTCCGTCGGCCACCGACCCGTCGGTCGCTCCGCAGGGCCACGAGAACCTCTTCGTCCTGGTGCCGGTGCCGGCCGACGTGGCCCTGGGCCACGGTGGAGTCGACGGCAGCGGCGACGCGGCCGTCGAGCAGGTCGCCGACGCCGCCGTCGCCCAGGTGGCGGCGTGGGCCGGGGTGCCCGACCTGGCCGACCGGGTCGTGGTGCGCCGCACCGTCGGCCCGGCCGACTTCGCCGCCGACCTCAACGCCTGGTCGGGCGGCGCGCTCGGCCCGGGGCACGTGCTGACGCAGAGCGCGTTCTTCCGCGCGGGCAACGCCTCGACGAAGGTCGACGGCCTGCTCTACGCCGGGTCGAGCACCATCCCCGGCATCGGCCTGCCGATGTGCCTGATCAGTGCCGAGCTGGTGCTCAAGCGCCTGCGCGGCGACCGTTCCACCGGCCGCGTGGCCGCACCGATCACGAAGGAGGCAGCCAGGTGAGTTGGCTCTACCTGGCCAGCATCGTCACGTCGATGGTGTGCATGGGGCTGGTCGACCACCGATGGCGCCTCTTCCTCTTCGACCGCCCCCGGGTGGCGCTCGCCGCGGTGGCGGTGGGCTTCGCGCTCTTCCTGGCGTGGGACCTGGTCGCCATCGAGATCGAGGTCTACAGCAAGGGTGCCTCCCCGGCGATGTCCGGCGTCGACGTCGCTCCCCACCTGCCGTTGGAGGAGCTCTTCTTCATCACGTTCCTCTGCTACATCACCGGTGTGCTCCACGGGCTCTTCACGCGGTTGCTCGCGCACCGCGCGACGCGACGGGAGGCCGTGCGATGACCTACCTGGGCCTCTCGGCGCTCTTCGTCGCGCTCTGCACCCCGCTGATGCTGGTCGCGGTGCTGTGGCGTCGGCCGTCGCGCCGGTGGTGGGCCGCCACCGGGCTGACGCTGGCCTCGTTGGTGGTGCTGACCGCGGTCTTCGACTCGGTCATGATCGCCGCCGACCTCTTCCGCTTCGACGAGAGCCGCCTGGTCGGGTGGTTCGTCGGCCTCGCGCCGGTCGAGGACTTCGCCTGGCCGGTCGCCGCCGTCCTGGTGGTGCCGGCGGTGGTCCTGCTGCTCACCCGTGACGACCGGGAGCAGCAGTGACCGCGCGCTCGCGGGTGGCGACCGTCGTCGGCTCGTCGCGCCCACTGTCGTGGGTCAACACCGCCTTCCCCTTCGGCGCCGCCTACCTGGTGGCCGGTGGCGGCACCGACGTCGCCTTCTGGGTCGGCTGCCTCTTCTTCCTGGTGCCCTACAACCTGCTGATGTACGGGCTCAACGACGTCTTCGACTACGAGTCCGACCTGCGCAACCCGCGCAAGGGCGGGGTCGAGGGCGTGGTCCTGGACCGGGGCCTGCACCGGGCGACGATACTGGCCGCCGTCGGCTCCAGCGTGCCGTTCGTGCTGGCGCTGCTCCTCCTCGGCTCCGGGACCGGTGCGCTGGTCCTGGCGGTGAGCCTCTTCGCGGTCATCGCCTACTCCGCGCCGGTGCTGCGCTTCAAGGAGCGCCCCTTCCTGGACTCGGTCACCTCGAGCACCCACTTCGTCTCGCCCGCCCTCTACGGGCTGGTGCTGGCGGGGGAGCGCGGCGGCTCGTTCGGTGGCTGGGACGGCTGGCCGCTCGGGGCCTGGGCCGCGCTGGGCGGCTTCTTCCTCTGGGGCATGGCCTCCCACGCCTTCGGGGCGGTGCAGGACGTGCGGGCCGATCGGGAGGCCGGCATCGGCTCGATCAGCACGGTCCTGGGGGCACGTGCGACCACCTGGGTCGCGCTGGCGCTCTACCTGGCCGGCGGGGCCGCGCTGCTGGCGGTGCCGTGGCCCGGCTGGCTGACGGCCGCGCTGGTGCTGCCGTACGCCGCCAACCTCGCCCCCTACCTGCGGATCACCGACGCCGACTGCGAGCGCGCCAACGCGGGGTGGCGACGCTTCCTGGTGCTGAACTTCGTCAGCGGCTTCCTGGTGACGCAGGTGCTGATCCTGAACGCCCTGCGCTGAGTCGCTGCTGCCACCGCTCCCACGGCGGGGAGACCGCCCAGTTGAGGCGGAGCGTCGTGAAGGCGCGGGCGAAGCGGCGCCGCAGCTGCGCCGTGCCCACCAGCGAGCGTCCCGAGACCCCCACGCTCAGGCCGTGGACGTACCGGATGCGGGCGGTGGGGCCGAGCGCGAAGGAGAGGTCCATGTCGTCGTGCACGTCGGCGTCGAGGTGGACCAGGTGACGGGTGCGTTCCCAGGCCGAGCGGCGGATCGCCATCGACGACCCCCACAGCGGGGTGTTGGCCGTGGCCAGCAGCGTCAGCAGGTAGTAGGCGCCGAGGTAGGTCAGCCCGGCCAGCGCGCGCAGCGGCCAGGCGACGTTGTGGAAACGTCCCGGCCCGGTGACGGCGTCGACGTCCTCCTCGGTCATCGCCGCGGTCAGTCGGGTGAGCCAGTCGGGCTCGGGGCGCGAGTCGGCGTCGAGGCGCGCGACCACGTCGCCGAGGGCGGCGTCGTACCCAGCAGCTGCCGCCCGTGGGATGCCGGGCCGCGGCTCGCGCACCACGCGGGCGCCGGCAGCCAGCGCCACTTCGACGGAGTCGTCGGTGCAGCCGTTGTCGACCACGACGACCTCGAGCGGCGGCTGCTCCTGGCGGGCCAGCAGGGCCAGGCACTCGCGCAGCTCGACGGCGTCGTCGAGCACCGGGATGACCACCGAGACACTGGGCGTCGATCGTGCGGAGGAGGCGCTCATCGGCGGGCCTCGACCTGGTCGGGCACCTCGGCGCTGACCAGCCCCCGCGCGGCGACGCCGGCCAGGAACGCCCCGACGAGCCCGGCGGCCAGGTCGGTGACCGTGTCGTCGTAGCCGACCTGGATGGCAGGGTCGAGCACGGTGTGGCCGAACCACTCGCCGAACTCCCACAGCACCGCGAGCAGCGCGCCGAGGGAGGTGATGCCCACCAGCGCTGCGACCCGGACCGCGCCCGGCCCCGTGCCCGGCGCGAGCACCCCGAGGCGGTGCAGGAGGTCCCAGGCCATCACGCCGACCAGACCGGTGGCGAGCGCGTGCACGAGGAGGTCGAGCCAGCTGACCGCGACGTACCAGTCCAGGAGCGCCGCCCAGGCGGCGACGAGCAGGGTGGTGCAGTAGAGCCCGTCGAGGGTCGGCGAGCTGCCCAGCGCGCGCGGCACCATGCAACCGCCGAGCACCAGGAACATCAGCGCGCCACCGATCGCACCGTCGAGCACGACGGCGGGCACCAGGCAGACGGCTGCGACGACTCGCAACGTGTCGGTGACCATCAGCGCCATGCCGGTGAGGGTACCCAGCGCCCCTCGTCGCACGCCCACCCGTATCGACCGGGCCGGTACGGGGTACCGCGCGGCCATGTGCCACCGTTCTGCGGCCGTGCGTCAGCGAGTTCACGGCCGGACCGTCACCGTCGCATCGGTGCCGTCCTCACACGTCTACGTCCGTCACCTGTCCACGAGCGGTGACGGCGTACGCCGCCTGCCCGACCCGCACCCCGACGACCACCGCCGCTCGGCCGAGCAGCAGTGGTGGCCGCCCGTCATGCTGCGCCCCGAGTGGGCCCGCGAGGCCGACTTCGACGTGCTGCACGTCCAGTTCGGCTTCGACGCCTGCACGCCCGAGGAGCTGCACGAGCTGGTCGAGGTGCTGCGGGGGCGTGGCAAGCCGCTGGTCCTGACGGTCCACGACCTGCGCAACCCCCACCACCTCGACCGCACGCTGCACGACGCCCAGCTCGACGTGCTCGTGCCGGCCGCCGACGCGCTGATCACGCTGACCCCGGGCGCCGCTGCGGAGATCCGCCGCCGCTGGGGACGTGAGGCGCACGTGGTGCCGCACCCGCACGTCCTGGAGTTCGACGAGATGGTGCGATCCCAGGCCCGGGCCCGCCAGCGCGACCCGGAGGAGTTCCGGGTCGGCCTCCACGTCAAGAGCCTGCGGGCCAGCATGGCGCCGATGCGGCTCCTGCCGCCCCTGCTGGAGGCGGTGCGCGCGATTCCGGGTGGCGTGCTCCAGGTCAACGGCCACCGTGACGTGCTGGACCCCGACGGGGCGCGGCGCGACGACGAGCTCGCCGGCTGGTTGGACGACGCGGCCGCTGCCGGCCAGGTCGACCTGCGCGTGCACGACTACTTCTCCGACGCCGAGCTGTGGGACTACCTCGCCTCGCTGGACGTCTGCGTCCTGCCCTACCGCTTCGGCACCCACTCCGGCTGGCTCGAGGCCTGTCGCGACGTGGGCACCGCGGTGGTCGCGCCGAGCTGCGGCCACTACGCCGACCAGGGGCCGGTGCACTCGTACGTCCACGCCGAGGAGCTCTTCGACCCCGACTCGCTCGTCGAGGCCGTGACCCGGGCCCACCGTGCCGGACCGGTCCGTGGGCTGGGGGTCGGACTGCGGCGGGCGGAGCGCGTCCAGGTTGCTCGCGCCCACGCCCGGATCTACCGGAGCCTGGTGTGACGCGGCCGTTGCGGGTGTGCCTGATCGCCAGCAGCCGGTTCGCCATCCGTGAGCCCTTCGTCGGCGGCCTCGAGGCCCACACCCACCTGCTGGCCCGTGAGCTGGGACGTCGCGGCCACGAGGTGTCGCTCTTCGCGGCACCGGGCTCCGACCCGACGCTCAACGTGCGCGAGCTGCCGGTACGCCGTCGTGACCCGTCGCCGGCCGCGCGCGCCGACGTGGGGGCGACCCCGCGCGAGTGGGTCGAGGAGCACCACGCCTATCTCTCGTTGATGCTCGACCTCGCTGCCTCGGGCGGAGAGCGGTTCGACGTGGTGCACAACAACTCGCTGCACTACCTGCCGGTGGCGATGGCGGCCGCGCTGGCCCCGACGGTCGTGACGACGTTGCACACCCCGCCGCTGGCGTTCCTCGAGTCTGCGATCGACCTCGCGCCGGCACGCAGCGTCTTCGTCGCGGTGAGCGACGCGACCGGCCGGGCCTGGGCGCCGCACGTCGCGGCCAGGACCGTCCACAACGGGGTCGACACCAACCGCTGGCCGGTCGGCCCAGGAGGTGACGCGGCGGTCTGGTCGGGTCGGCTCGTGCCGGAGAAGGCGCCGCACCACGCGATCATCGCGGCCCGACGGGCGGGGATGCCGCTGGTGCTCGTGGGGCCGTGCCACGACCCCGCCTACTTCGCCGACGAGGTCGCGCCGCGGTTGGGCGACGGCATCACCTACCGCGGGCACGTCGGCCACGACGAGCTGGGCGACCTGCTCGGCCGCTCCCGCGTCGCCGTGGTCAGCCCGGAGTGGGACGAGCCCTACGGACTGGTCGCGGCCGAGGCGATGGCCTGCGGCACCCCGGTGGCGGCGTACGCCCGCGGCGGCCTCCCCGAGGTGGTCGGCGTCGAGGGTGGCGCGCTGGCCCGGCCCGGCGACCCCGACGACCTGGCCCGCGCGATCCTCGAGGCCGCCGGGCGCGACCGTGCCGGCGTACGCCGTCGGGTCGAGCAGCACTTCTCGCTCGAGGCGATGGTCGACCGCTACGTCGAGGTCTACCGGGAGGCGATCCGGGGCCGTGACCTGCGTGGCGAGATGGGCGTGGCGGTGTGATCGGCTACTACGTGCACCACCACGGCCAGGGGCACGTCACCCGGGCGCTGGGCCTGGCGGCCGAGCTCGGCACGCAGGTGACCGGGCTCTCCTCATTGCCGCGCCCCGACGACTGGGTGGGCGACTGGGTCCGGCTCGACCCCGACGACGACGGGACGCCCGTGGTCGACCCGACCGCGCGTGGTCGCCTGCACTGGGTGCCGCGCCGGCACGGCGGACTGACCTCCCGGATGGCGCGGATCGCGAGCTGGGTCGACGCCGCCCGACCCGACCTCGTCGTCTGTGACGTGTCGGTCGAGGTCACCCTGCTCTGCCGCCTGCTCGGCGTCCCGGTGGTGGGGGTGGTGCAGCCCGGTCTCCGCGACGACCCCGCGCACCGGCTCGGCCACGGGGTCAGCGACCTGCTCGTGGCCTTCGTGCCCGAGGGCGCCCGCAGCGCCGTTCAGGGCCTCGACCAGCGTGACGCAGCCCGCCTGCACTGCCTCGGGGCCGTCCAGTCCCGATCCGGCGGGGCGCCGCACGTGCCCGTCGAGCCCCGGACCGCCCTCGTGCTCGGCGGTCGGGGCGGCGGTGGCCTCTCCGCAGGAGCGATCACCCGTGCCGAGACGCTGACGCCGGGATGGCGCTGGAGCGCACTCGGCGGCCGTTCCGAGCGGTGGGTCGCCGACCCGACCGAGTGGATCGCCCGGGCCGACGTGGTGGTGAGCCACGCCGGACTCGGCGCCCTGGCTGACGTCGCGGTGGCCCGCCGCCCGGCCGTCGTCATCCCTGCCGAGCGCCCCCACGGCGAGCAGCGCTGCACGGCCGAGGTCCTGCGCGACGGTCCGTGGCCGGTCGTCGTGGTGGACGACCCTGAGCGGGCGCCGTGGGACGAGGTGGTCGCCGCGGCCGCCGCCCTGGACGGCCAGGACTGGCGGCAGTGGCACGACGGCCGCGCCTCGGCCCGCTTCGCTGCCCTGGTCCGGGGGCTCGGAGGCGCCGAGTGAGCGCCGTGAGCAGCGTGCGGCAGGAGCCGAAGGTCGCCGTCGTCACCATCGCCCACGGCCGGCACGACCACCTGGCCCACCAGCAACGGGCGCTCGCCGTCTGCGACGGTCCACCGCCCGACCGGGTCGTCGTCGCGATGGGCGACCCGGAGCTCCACGACTGGCGACCGGAGGCGGGCCCGGCCCCCGCCGTCGTCCCGATCGAGGTGCCCGACGAGGGGCTGCCGCTGGCGGCGGCCCGCAACGCCGGAGCCCGCACGGCGCTGGCCCGCGGCGCCGACGTGCTCGTCTTCCTCGACGTCGACTGCGTCCCGGCGCCGGGGCTCGTCGCGGCCTACACAGCCGCCGTCGTCGAGTCGCCGTACGTCGTCTGGTCGGGGCCGGTCACCTACCTGCCACCCGGCGCCGACGTCAGCGACCCCACGCAGCTGGCGGCCCTGGACGACCCGCACCCGGCGCGTCCGGCCCCGGCGCCGGGGGAGCGGCAGCGGGGAGCGGAGCCCGACCTCTTCTGGTCGCTCTCCTTCGCGCTCGGCCGCTCGGCCTGGGAGCGCACCGGTGGCTTCTGGAGCGAGTACGTCGGCTACGGCGGCGAGGACACCGACTTCGCCCGGGTCGTCCGCGAGGTCGGGCTGGAGCTGGGCTGGGACGGCAGCGCGAGGGCGTACCACCAGCACCACCCGACGCAGAGCCCGCCGGTGCAGCACCTCGACGCGATCCTGCGCAACGGCGCCGTCTTCGCCGCCCGCTGGGGCGAGTGGCCGATGCGCGGCTGGCTGGAGGAGTTCGAGCGGGCCGGGCTCGTGTGTCGTCGCGGCGATCAGTGGGAACGGTGTGCAACGAGCGCCGGATGACCGTGGGGTGATCGCGCCAGCGACAGGAGTGGGCAGATGCGACTGAAGCACGTCTCGCAGGACAGTCCGGGGTGGACCCGGCGCCGGGCCGGCAAGGGCTTCGCGCTGCTCGACCAGGAGGGGCGCCCCCTGCCGGAGGAGGACCGCCAGCGGGTGCGCGACCTGGCCATCCCCCCGGCGTGGAAGGACGTCTGGATCTGCCCCGACCCCAAGGGCCACCTGCAGGCGGTCGGCACCGACGACGCCGGTCGGCGCCAGTACCTCTACCACCAGGCGTGGCGGGAGAAGAAGGACGCGGAGAAGTTCGAGCGCTGCCAGGAGCTCGGGCGCGCGCTGGGACGCGCCCGCGGGCGGGTCTCGCGCGACCTCGCGTTGAAGGGGATGCCCACCGACCGCGCCTGCGCCGTGGCCTTCCGGATCCTCGACCTCGGCTGCTTCCGGGTGGGCAACGACGTCTACACCGACACCTACGGCAGCTTCGGGCTCACCACCCTCGAGCGCAGCCACGTGAAGCAGAAGCGCGGCGTCCTGCACTTCGACTTCATCGGCAAGTCAGGCGTCGAGCACCACGTCGAGCTGGCCGACGCCGACCTGATGGCAGCGCTCGGCACGATGCGCCGCCGCCGCGACGGCGACCACTGCCTGCTGGCCTCCCGCAACGGCCCGACGTGGGCGCCGCTCACCTCCGACATCGTCAACGACTACATCCGCCGGATCACCGGCATCGACGCCACCGCCAAGGACTTCCGCACCTGGCACGCCACCGTCATCGCTGCGGCCGTCCTCGGCGACGAAGGGCCGGCCACCACCAAGAAGGACCGTCGGATCGCGCTCACCCGCACGTGGGAAGAGGCCTCGAAGCTGCTCGGCAACACGCCCACGCAGGCCAGGACCTCGTACGTCGACCCGCGCGTCGTCGACGCCTTCGACGAGGGCCGCACCGTGCCCCGAGCCGTCGCTCGCGCGCAGCTCGAGGGCACGGAGCGCTCCCGCCCCCTCGAGCTGGCGGTGCTGCGCCTGCTCGACGGGGAGGAGTGAGCCCGTCGGGCGTCAGCCGATGGTGCTGGCGTCGATGACGAAGCGGTAGCGCACGTCGGAGTCGACGACGCGGTCGTAGGCCTCGTTGATCCTGTCGGCGCCGATCACCTCGACCTCGGAGGTGATGCCGTGCTCGCCGCAGAAGTCGAGCATCTCCTGGGTGACCGCGATGCCGCCGATCATGGAGCCGGCCAGGCTGCGACGCGCGCTCAGCACGCCACCCTTCACCTCCATCGGGTGCGGGGCGACGCCGACGTTGACCATGGTGCCGTCGACGGTCAGCAGCGAGAGGTAGGCGTTGACGTCGAGGTCGGCACTCACGGTGTTGACGATCAGGTCGAAGCGCCCGCGCAGGTCCTGGAAGGTCGAGGGGTCCGAGGTCGCGTGGTAGTGCGTGGCCCCCAGCCGCAGCCCGTCCTCCTGCTTCTTCAGCGACTGCGACAGCACGGTGACCTCGGCACCCATCGCGGCCGCGATCTTGACCGCCATGTGGCCCAGCCCGCCGAGGCCGACCACCGCGACCCTGGTGCCTGGGCCGGCGCCCCAGCGCTTCAGCGGGACGTACGTCGTGACTCCCGCGCAGAGCAGGGGAGCGGCGCCCGCGGGGTCGAGGCTCTCCGGGACCGACAGCACGAAGTCGGCGTCGACAACGACGTGGCTCGAGTAGCCGCCGTGGGTCGTGGTGCCGTCGCGGTCCTGGGCGGCGTAGGTCATCACGGCGCCGTTGAGGCAGAACTGCTCGTCGCCGCTGCGGCAGTTGTCGCAGTCGCCGCAGGAGTTGACCATGCAGCCCACGCCGACGCGGTCACCGACGGCGTGGCGGGTGACGTCGCTGCCGACCGCCTCGACGACGCCCACGATCTCGTGGCCCGGGACCACCGGGTAGGGCTGAGGCCCCCACTCGCCGCGCACGGTGTGGATGTCGGAGTGGCAGATGCCGGCCCACTGAATGTCGATCAGCACGTCGTTGGCGCCGAGCTCGCGGCGCTCGATCGTGGTCGGGGCGAGCGGGGCGCCCTCGGAGGGGGCGGCGTACGCGGGGACCTGCATGGAGGTGCTCCTTCGGTCGGGGGACGGGCTTGTCCACGCTAGCCCCGGGCTGGTGAGCCGCCCCCCGAGGTCACCGCGTCCGGTCGGCAGCGTCGACGGTGCGGTGCAGGAAGAACCAGGTGACCGCCCCGACGGTGACCATCCCTGCGCCGGTGGCGAGGGCGATGACGTGGGTCAGCACCACGTCCAGCACGAAGACGGTGGCCCCGACGGCCAACGTCGCACCGAGGGTGAGTGCGACCTGGGCCATCCGGTGGCCGACCGTCACCAGCGCCTCCTTGCGCTGCTCGCGGAAGAAGCGCCGGTGCAGCGCCACGGCGCCGAGCAGCACGGCGGTGGTGGCCGCGGCCAGCACGACCAGCACGAGGTAGAGGGCGAGCTGGGGCTCGTCGAGGTCGTCGAAGCGGGGGGTGAAGGGGAGGGTGAGCAGGAAGCCGCTCAGCAGCTGCACGCCCGTCTGCAGCACCCGGAACTCCTGCAGCAGCTCGTTCCAGTTGCGGTCCGCCCGCTCGGCGGCAGACTCGTCACGCCCGTCCTCGACCATCTTCGAGTGGTACCCCGACGCGACGACTGTGAAGCCTCGACGTCAGGGCTGGTCCGGTCCGGACCGCTCCAGCAGCACGTCGAGGAAGGGGACCTGACCACGCAGCAGCAGCTCGCGGGCGCGCGCGACGCTGACCCACGCGGCCCGGTCGACCTCCGGGAACTCCCTCACCCGGCCCGACCCGCGCGGCCACTCCAGCTCGAAGGTGTTGCTGCGGAAGTCGGCCAGGTCCAGGTCGGCCTCGACCGCGTACGCCTGCACCACCTTTCCACTCGGCTGTCGCAGGCTGCCCAGGTCGACGACCTGGCCGTCGGGGGCGGGCAGCCCGAGCTCCTCGGCGAACTCGCGCCGGGCAGCGACCAGCGGCTCCTCGTCCTCGGCGTGCTCGCCCTTCGGGATCGACCAGGCGCCGGCGTCCTTGCGCGCCCAGAACGGGCCACCGGGATGCACGAGGAGGACCTCGACGCCGTCGGCACCGGTGCGGTGCAGCAGCAGTCCGGCACTGCGGACGGGCATGGGACTCCTCAGGGCTCGGCGTGGCAGGAGGTCAGGGAGCCGGGGCTCCCCGCTGCCACGAGTCAAGCACCATCAGGGTCCTGGTGCCGATCACGTGGCCGTCGCGACGGATCAGGTCGATGAGCGAGTGCAGGTGGCGCAGGTTGGTGACCTTGAAGTGCACGATGGCGTCCGGGTCGCCGGCGACGGTGTAGATCGCGATGACCTCGGGGATCTCCTTGGCCGAGGCGGTGATCTCGGCGACCTTGGTGTTGCCGGCGAAGCGGAGCTCGGCGAACGCCTCGAAGGTGTTGCCCAGCCGGCTCTCGTCGACGACGGCGGTGTAGCCGACGATGACGCCCTGGGTCTCCAGCCGTTCGATGCGGCGGCGCACCGGGCTGGGGGAGAGGCCGACGAGGTCGGCGATCTCCCGCACGGTACGGCGACCGTCCTCGATGAGGAGGTCGAGGATCTGGCGGTCGGTGGCGTCGAGCTCGGCGACTGGCATGGGCAGGAATCTAGCCGCGGTGAAGCGGATCCGAGCGCAGAGGGGGCTTGGAGGGGGCGGAATCCGCCCATCGGCTGCCCGATGACGCCATTTAGTTGCCATCGCGTCGCGGGCGTTCGATCCTGTCCCTGCTGCAGCGAGATCGGAGACCCCCATGTCCGTGGACGCCCACCCCCCTGTCGAGTCCCATGACCTGACGCCCCACCTGACCGACGGGGCCTCCTCGCCGGCCGACCTGGAGGTGCTGCGGGAGATCTCCCAACGGGTGCTCTGGCTGTCCTCGGCGATCATCAACGTCGCCAACCGCGGCCGCGAGAACACCTCCGGCGTCAAGGTCGGCGGCCACCAGGCCTCCAGCGCCTCGATGATCGACATCATGGTGTCGCTGTGGTTCTCCGAGCTCACCCAGCACGACCGGGTCTCGGTGAAGCCGCACGCCTCGCCCGCGCTGCACGCGATCAACCACCTGCTCGGCGACCTCGACCCGAAGTACCTCACCACCCTGCGTGCCAAGGGCGGGCTCCAGTCCTACCCGAGCCGCCGCAAGGACCCCGACACCGTCGACTTCTCGACCGGTTCCGTCGGCATCGGCCCGACCGCCGCGCTGTGGGCGGCGATGTCGCACCGCTACGTGAAGTCCCGCTTCCCCGAGGCGCCGAAGGCCGGCCGCTTCATCTCCCTGCTGGGGGACGCCGAGCTCGACGAGGGCGCGATCTGGGAGGCCGTCGCCGACCCGGCCGTCGCCTGCCTGGGGGAGCTGCTCTGGATCGTCGACCTCAACCGCCAGTCGCTCGACCGCGTGGTCCCCGACATCCAGACCCAGCGCCTGCAGGGCATGTTCGAGGCCGCCGGCTGGCAGGTCATCACGCTCAAGTGGGGCTCCACGATCTCGCGTCTCTTCGACCTGCCCGGCGGGGACGAGCTGCGGACCCGGCTCGAGGAGATGCCCAACGAGGAGTACCAGCGGATGCTCCGCGTGGCTCCCGACGAGATCGCTGCCCGGATCGTGGGTGAGACCGGCTCGCAGGCCCTGCGCGACCTCCTGTCGGGCATCGACCCGGCGACGCTCGCCGTGGCCGTCCGCGACCTCGGTGGCCACGACATCGGCCTGCTCCTCGACGCCTACCGCACGGTCGACCCGGGCCGTCCGACGGTGATCTTCGCCTACACCGTCAAGGGCCGGGGCCTGCCCACCGAGGGCCACCCCAACAACCACTCCGCCCTCATCAGCGAGGCGCAGATGCTGGAGCTGGCCGCCGCCTCCGGCGTCGACCCCGAGGACCCGTGGGCACCGTTGCCAGCCGACTCCGCCGCCGCTGCCCTGTGCCGTGCGCGGGGTCAGGAGCTCACGCGCGACGCGGTCACGCCGACGCCGAAGATCTCCGTCCCGTCGGCCATGACCCGGGCCCACCGCGCCCCGATCTCCACCCAGGCCGCCCTCGGCCGCTTCCTGGCCGACCTGACCCGTGAGGCCCCCGAGGTGGCCGGTCGCGTGGTCACCTGCAGCCCCGACGTCGCCTCCTCGACCAACCTCGGCGGCTGGATCAACAAGACCGGCGTCTGGTCGGTCAACGACCGACGTGACTGGTTCGCCGACGACGCCGAGCGCGTCCTGAAGTGGGCCGAGGGCACGCACGGCCAGCACATCGAGCTGGGCATCGCCGAGGTCAACCTGGTCTGCCTGCTGGGCGAGCTGGGCGCCACCTGGTCGCGCTGGGGCGAGCGGCTCATCCCGATCGCCACCCTCTACGACCCCTTCATCCCACGCGCGCTGGAGCCGTGGTCGTACGGCATCTACTCCGGCGGCCAGTCGATCATCATCGGCACGCCGAGCGGCGTCACGCTGGCCCCCGAGGGTGGCGCCCACCAGTCGATCTACACCCCCTCGATCGGGCTCGAGCAGCCCGAGTGCATCGCCTGGGAGCCGGCCTTCGCCCAGGATCTCGAGTGGACGATGCTCGCCGCGATGGAGCAGGTCGGTGTGGAGGGCGGCACGTCGTCCTACTTCCGCCTCACAACCCGACCACTGCCCCAGGAGCTGGCCAACCTGCCCGAGGACCCCACCCTGCTGGAGCGCCGCCGCAGGCACGCGGTCGCCGGTGGCTACCGCCTCACCCACCACGACCCCGCCACCGAGCAGGTCACGCTGGTCGGCGTCGGCGCAATCATGCCCGAGGTCATCCGCGCCGCCGAGCTGCTCGGCGAGCAGGGGATCACTGCCGGCGTGGTCTGCCTGACCAGCCCCGACCTGGTCTTCCGCTCCTTCAACCGCCGCGGGAGCGTCGGCACCCGCAGCGAGGGCGACGACATCGTCGACGTGCTCTTCCCCGAGCAGCACCGCGCCCCGATCGTGACCGTCATGGACGGCCACCCGCACACGCTCTCCTACCTGGCCGGCGTGCGCGGCGACCGGATCCGGTGCCTGGGCGTCAGCGAGTTCGGCCAGTCCTCCAGCCTGGAGGACGCCTACGCGCTGCACGGCATCGACACCGCTGCGGTCGTCGACGCCGCGCTGGGGCTGCTCGGCCGCTGAGGCGGACGCCGCACCACCACGTGGAACGACCCCTCGGGCGGCTGCCCGAGGGGTCGTCGCGCATCACCGGTACGCCTGCCTCACCGCACCCGGATCCGCACGGTCCGTGAGGCACCCTTCGTGCGCGCGTCACCGGCGTACGTGACCTTCACCCGGTGCAGCCGCTTCCCCGTGAGCCGCACCTTCGCCGACGCCGAGCCCTGGTGCAGCCTCACCGTGGCCAGCACCTTGCCGCCGTCGGTGATCCGCACCCGCCCGCCCGGCACCAGGCCGGGGGCGTGCACACGGACCGTGACCCTGGTCGGCTCGCCGACCTTCACCGTGCTGGGTGCGGTGATCCGCAGCCGGGCCGGTGCCTTGGTGACGGTGACCGACGCCGTCGCCGAGCTCTCGCCGCTGCGCGGGCCACCGGCGTACGTCGCCCGCAGCGCCCGTCGACCGGCTGGCAGGTCGGTGACGGTGAAGACCGCCCTGCCGTCCTTCACCTGCGCCGTGCCCAGCGTGCGGGTGCCGTCGCGCAGCGTCACCGTGCCGGTGGTCGGGACGCCCGAACCGGCGCTCACCGACGCGGTCACCGTGAGGGCCTTGCCGGCACGCACGGTCCGCGGCGCCTCCAGCGTGGTGGTCGTGGCCAGGGTGCGGGCGAAGACGTCCCGCGCCGCGCCCAGGCGGAGGAAGACGGTCTCCCCGGTCGCGTCCTTGAGGCCGTCGTTGTCGGTGACGGCGTAGACCTGGCCGTCGGCGGCAATCGTGAGCCCCTCGAGCTTCTCCTGGGTCCACCCGCGGGTCGCGCGAAGGTCGGGGAGCACGTCGTACGCGAGCTCCTTGCGCAGCACCGGGAGGCCGGTCGGGTCACCGGCGGGGACGTCGACGGTGTAGATCCGCTTGACCCTCGCCCGGGGACCGTTGAGCTTGTCGCGCTCGATGACGGCGAGCGTGTCGGCGTCGACGGCGACGATCTCCGACAGGCCCATCCAGTCGCCACCGTCACGGCGCGGCGACTCCAGGCGGTAGCCGTACCAGTGCCAGGAGGCGTCGGCGACGTCGTAGCGACCCAGGCGGACGGTGTTCTCGCCCTCCAGCGGCTCGGTGGGTGACGCGCCGTCGGTCCACAGCGGGCGCTGCAACGCGACCCAGAGGTGCTCACCCTCGGCGTCGTGGGTCGTGGTCACGCCCTCGAGGCCCCACTTCCCGACCTTGCTGGTCACCTCGGCCGGGAGCGCGACGGTCTCGACGACCTCGCCAGCGGCGTTCGTACGCAGCACCTTGTTGTCGGCGCCCTTCGCGCCCTCGACGGCCAACCAGAAACCGCCGTCCGAGCGGGCGGCGAGCCCCTC
Source organism: Nocardioides daphniae (assembly GCF_004777465.1). Taxonomy (NCBI): domain Bacteria; kingdom Bacillati; phylum Actinomycetota; class Actinomycetes; order Propionibacteriales; family Nocardioidaceae; genus Nocardioides; species Nocardioides daphniae. The sequence continues at coordinate 2,195,272 of NZ_CP038462.1, read as the reverse complement.
GACGTCGATCGTGGCGGGCGCGCCACCGACGGTCACCGCGCGGGCGTCGGTGATGACGGCCGGGGTCCGGGTCACGTCGACGGTGTAGAGCTGGGCCACGCCGAGGGCGGCGTCGGAGGCCGCGTGGACCGTGCCCGGGCGGGTGACGTCGGCGGCCAGCGCGCCCAAAGCCGTCCAGCCGACGGGCTTGCCCTGGACGTCAGCCGACCGGATCGACGGGAAGGCGGCCTCGCCGGGCCCGCGCTCGTAGAGCTGGACCGCGGCCCGGACCCCGGCCGCGGCGTCGTCGGTCTCCGACGAGATCGCCAGGAGGTCGCGCGACTCGATGGCGAGCAGGCCCTCGGGGCCGTTGGTGGCGGGGAGTGCCTGCACGTAGCGCGGCGCGAGTGGGTCGGTCATGTCGTAGGCGAGCACCACGTTGGAGCGCTCCGAGCCGACGAAGGCGTAGCGCACACCGCCGAAGGTTCCGAGGGTCAGTCCCTCGGGCTCGGGGCCCTTCTTGCCGGCCCGGTCCTCGTTGTGCAGCCCCAGTCGCACGACCTCGTCGGCGAACGAGGCGCCGGCGTCCCAGACGGGCCTGCCCGTGGTGGTGTCGAAGACCGTCCAGCCGCGGGTGCCGCCCTTCCAGTCGCCCTCGTTGGCGGTGGCGACGTAGCGGTCGTCGATCCAGCCGATCGCGTCGGGCTCGCGGGGGACGTCGGTGATCGAGCCGCTCAGGTCGATCCTGCCGTCCTTCTTCGTGTCGAGGCCCGACACCGACGCGGTGCCCGCCGTGAAGGCGCTGGTCACTCGACGGGTGGGGAGGTCGACCAGGACGACGCCGTTGTTCTCCTGGAGCGTCACGGCCAGGACGTTGTCGCCGTTGATGGAGACGTACTCGGGCTCGGGGTCCTGCGGAGCGTCGAGCCCGGCGGAGGTCAGGGCGGGCAGCGCGCTGCCGTCGGGGTTCGTCAACGAGACCGGCGTCGCTGCCCAGGAGGAGGGGGCGCCCGTCAGGTCGACGACCTGGATGAAGCCGGCCGGCGCCTGGGGCAGGTCGCCCTTCGCTCCGCCGACCGGCCTGGCCTCCTCGTCGCGCTGGTTCTCCATCGCGATCGCGGCGTATGCCCCGTCCTTGCTGATCGCGATCGAGTCGGGCTGGCCTCCGAGGTCGATGCTGGCCACCCGGCGGCCGTCGCCCATCCGCACCACGTCGAGACGGCCGGAGGGAGCGGCGAAGTCGCCGCCGCTGGAGTCGACGACGACGAGCACGTGGTCGCGGTGGACCGCCACCGAGGTGGGCTGGTCGTCGGCGTGACCGAAGGTCGAGAGCGCCACGCTGCCCTGGCCCTCGGGGCGGGCAGGGTCGGTGATGTCCAGGAAGCCGATCCGCTTGCCCGGGGCGTCGGTGTAGACCAGCGTGTTGCCGTCCTCGGAGACCGCGGAGATCTCCGCGACGGTCTCGGAGGAGGCAGGCACGTCGGCGGGCAGGTTCTGGTGCACGGCGTAGGTGGCGGTGCGGTGGAAGGCCGTTGTGCCTGTGCCGGCGCCCGCGGTGGTGCCGGCGCCGGCGTCGGCACCCTGGGCCGCAGGCCGGTCACCGCCGGGGGAGCCGTGGGCGGTGGCGGAGGCCAGCGTCGGGACGAGCGACGAGGCGAGGGCCGCGGCGGCTACTCCGGCGAGGCCGCGACTGATGCGTCTGGACATGCTTCTCCTAGGTGAGGTGTCTGGAGCCACCGTCGGGGGTGCGGGTGTCCCGGTGGCATGACCCAGGTGAATGGGGGTGGTCGCTTCGGCGACGACGACGTGACGGGGCGCGTGGACGCGCCTGAGAGGATGGGCGACGTGTACGTGAAGATCTGCGGCCTGCGCACCGCCGAGCACGCCCGTGTCGCCGTCGAGGCGGGGGCGCAGGCGGTGGGCGTCGTGATGAACGCGACCAGCTCGCGCCGGGCCACCGATGACGAGGCCCGGGCGGTCCTGGCCGAGGCGGGCGGGCGGGTCGACACCGTCCTCGTGGTCAACGACATGCCTGCCGTCGAGGCGGCTCGCACGGCCGTGCGACTGGGCTTCGACGTGGTCCAGCTGCACGGTCCCGCCTACGACGAGGCCGACTTCGCCGCCGCCCTGGAGATCGTGCCGCGGGTGTGGCGGGCGACCTCCCTCGACCTCGACCCGCTGCTCGAGGTGGGGGCGCTGGGCGAGGAGGTGCTCCTCCTGGACGCGCCGAAGCCGGGCTCGGGGGAGCGGTGGGACCTCTCCGCCCTGGCCTCCCGGGCCCCAGACGGGCACTGGCTGGTCGCCGGTGGACTGACGCCCGACAACGTCGCCGAGGCCGTCGCGACCGTCCGTCCCTGGGGCGTCGACGTCTCCAGCGGCGTCGAGGTCGCGCCGGGGGAGAAGTCGTCAGAGCTGATCCGCGACTTCGTCGCCCGGGCGCTCGCCAACTGACGGCGCGCGACAGGCGCGGCGCCGGGCGACTCACATGGTGGGCGCGATCATCCCGATCATGTTGCCGTCGGGGTCGATGACGTAGCCCAGCCGCCCGACGCCCTCCATGTCGGTCAACCCCATGGCCTCGGTCGCGCCGGCGGCGAGCGCCTTGGCATGCAGGGCGTCGACGTCGTCGGTGCCGACCACCAGGTTGGCTCCGGCCACGGGTGCACCCGGCTCGGGGGCCGGCCCCTCGCGCTGCACCAGTCCGCCGTTGATCCCGAAGCCGGGCTCACCCTCGTTGCGGATCGAGCGCTCCCCGGTGTCGATCACCCAGTAGGGGGAGTCGCCGAACCGGCTGAAGGACCAGCCGAAGACGTCGCTGTAGAAGTCGATCAGCCGTTGGGGCTCGGAGGCGTGGATCTCGAAGTGGACGACCAGGCTCATGCCTCGACAGTAGGACGGTCGCCGGGCCTGCGGAATACCCCGTGTCAGGCACGTGGGGTGGGCTCTACCGCGGTCGCGGGGCGAGCGCCGGTAGGCCGACACCGTCGGCTCACCTGCCCACCAGAAGCGCCACGGCAGGTCGGCGGCCCGGCTGACCCCGACGCGCGGGCCGCTGAGCACCTCGGCTCTGACCTCGTCCGGGTCGGGAGTGAGCTGGAGACGGAGGCGTGGCCCTTCCAGGAGATGGCTCCCGGTGTCGTCCCCGGTGATGCCGAGGGCCTGTCCGAGGTTGCCGGGCCCGCGCGCCAGCGAGCGGTGGGCCACGTGGGCCCCGCGCCGCGTACGAGCGAGGAGCTCGCCGTCGACGACGCGCCCGGCGCGCAGCAGGACGGCGCTCGCGGCCCCGGGCGTCCCGGTCACGACGTTGAGGCACCAGTGCAGGCCGTGCGAGCGGTAGACGTAGGCGTGGCCGGCGGGGCCGAACATCACGGCGTTGCGCGGCGTCTCCCCGCGGTGCGCGTGCGAGGCCGGGTCGACGCGCCCTCGTACGCCTCGACCTCGGTGAGCACGAGCGTCACGTCGCCGTCGGGGCTGTGGCTGGTCAGCCGGCAGCCGAGGAGCTCCGGCGCCACCACGGGCGCGGGGCGGGCGAGGTCGACGACATGGTGCATGCAGCCATCCAAGCAACCCGCACCCAGCCGACCGACGGTAGGGTGTCGAACGTGCGTTCGAAGTCGAGGAGGCCCGACCCGGGTCAGGCGCCCCTGTGGGAGGGGCCGGCCGACGAGCCTGCGCGCCCTGCGCGAGCGCGACGCGCCGGGAGCGTCGAGCTGCGCGAGACGGTGGTCGAGGGCGACGAGTTCCTCAGCCGAGGGTGGGCGAGCGGCACGGTCCTGCACTACGAGCCCTCCCGTCGCGCCGACCGTGGCGCGCTGGCCGTCGTACGCCTGGGGGAGCGGCTGGTGGCCGGCGAGTTCGGCCTCGAGCGGGGCCGACCGGTGCTGCGCACCGACCTCGGTGCCCTCTGGCTCGGGCCGCACACCCACGTCGTCGGCGTGGTCAGGATCGCCGAGCCGCCGCTGCCGGGCATCCCCGGCAGCTGACCGGCGGCCCTCAGGTCGGGGTGATGACCTGCTGCCGGTACTGCCCGCGCAGCAGTCGAGGGCCAGGTGGTGGGCCTCCAGGTCCGGGGAGGCCACCGCGCCACCCGCGATCGCGACCCGGATGTCGTGGGCGTAGGCCGAGGCCGCGGTCATCGCGACGCAGGCCTCGGTCGAGACGCCGCCGATCACCGCCGCGTCGACAGAGTGGGCGGGCGAGCAGGTCGCCCAGGCCGGTGTCGTGGAAGGCGTCGTCGCGACGCTTCTCGACGATCGCGTCCGGCTCGAAGTCGAGTTCGTGGAGCCGCATCGCACCCTCGGTGCCGGCCAGCACGACCGGCTGGCCGTCCTCGCGCATGTTGAGCGCCCAGGTGGCCGGGTCGAGCGGGTTGACCGTCCGCACCTCAATGACGGGCAGTGACCGCTTGCGCGCCCAGGCGACCCACTCGTGGGCGGCCTCCACGACGCCGGCGCGCTGCGGCCGCATGGGCGGAGGGTTGAAGAAGTCTTCCTGGAGGTCGATGAGGATCAGGCACTGCATGGGCCCCACCCAATCAAGCCCCGCGGGCGGAGCGCCACCGGGGCCAGCCCTTCCCCGGGCCGACCGCAGCGTGTGGTTTGGCCTCCCCTCGAGGGGGTACCGCTCGACCATCGCCCATCACCCGGACATCCACCGGACCAACTCGGACACCCCGGCACCCCCGGGACACACGGAGGCACGAGCATGGACATGAGCAAGGCCGCAAGCCAGACCGCGGACGCCCTCGGCAAGGGACTCAAGGAGGCGAAGGACGCCCTCACCCCGGACGGCGAGACCATCCCGGGCCGCCCCGGCTCGGAACCGGCGACGGTCGAGGAGCCCACCGAGCCGCGCGAGCCGCTGCCCCCGAAGCCCGACCAGCGCGGGGCCGAGACGGTCACCGCGACCGGCGCCGCGACGGAGGCCCCCGACCGCGCCCGCGCCCAGCAGGGCGCCCACCTGACCACCTCGACCGGCACGCGCCTGCGCGACACCGACCACTCGCTCAAGGCCGGCAGCCGGGGCCCGACCCTGCTGCAGGACCACCACCTGCGCGAGAAGATCACCCACTTCGACCACGAGCGCATCCCCGAGCGCGTCGTCCACGCGCGCGGCGCCGCCGCCCACGGCTACTTCGAGGGCTACGGCACCGCCTCGGAGCTCACCGTCGCGAAGTTCCTGCAGGAGGGCGTGCGTACGCCGGTCTTCACCCGCTTCTCGACCGTCCTCGGTTCGCGGGGCTCGGCGGACACCGTGCGCGACACCCGCGGGTTCGCGACGAAGTTCTACACCGACGAGGGCACCTTCGACCTGGTGGGCAACAACATGCCGGTCTTCTTCATCCAGGACGGCATCAAGTTCCCCGACGTGATCCACGCCGGCAAGCCGCACCCCGACCGTGAGATCCCGCAGGCGCAGAGCGCCCACGACACCTTCTGGGACTTCGTCTCCCTGCACACGGAGGGCCAGCACCACGCCCTGTGGAACATGTCCGACCGGGGCATCCCGCGCTCCTACCGGATGATGGAGGGCTTCGGCGTCCACACCTTCCGCCTGGTCGACGCCGAGGGCGGCACGACGCTGGTGAAGTTCCACTGGAAGCCGGTCCTCGGCGTCCACTCCCTGGACTGGGAGGAGGCGCAGTTCATCAACGGCGTCGACCCCGACTTCCACCGCCGGGACCTGTACGACGCCATCGAGGCCGGCGCCTACCCGCAGTGGGAGCTGGGCATCCAGGTCTTCCCGGACAACGAGGAGCAGCAGTTCGAGGGCATCGACCTCCTCGACCCCACCAAGCTCGTCCCCGAGGAGCTCGCGCCGGTCCAGGCGATCGGGCGCCTGACGCTGGACGCGAACCCGAAGAACTTCTTCGCCGAGGTCGAGCAGGTCGCCTTCCACCCCGGCCACCTTCCCCCGGGCATCGACGTGACCAACGACCCGCTGCTCCAGGCGCGGCTCTTCTCCTACATCGACACCCAGCTCTCGCGGCTGGGCGGACCCAACTTCAACCAGATCCCGATCAACCGGCCGCACGCGCCGGTCAACGACATGCTGCGCGACGGCTTCCACCAGCACGCCGACCACGAGGGGGTCGCGCCCTACAAGCCCAACTCCCTCGACGGCGGGTGCCCGTTCATGGCCGGGACGATGGAGGCCACCTTCGCGGACGTGCCGGTGAGGGTGTCGGAGTCGACGAAGGTGCGGGAGAACCCCGCCTCCTTCGACGACCACTTCAGCCAGGCGCGGCTCTTCTGGCTGAGCATGTCGCCGGTGGAGAAGGAGCACATCATCCGGGCGTACACCTTCGAGCTCGGCAAGTGCTACGAGGACGCCATCAAGCAGCGTCAGCTCCAGTGCCTGGCCAACATCGACCCGGTGCTCTGCCAGGAGGTGGCCACTGGTCTCGGCCTCCCGGCGCCGGAGCCGACCGAGCCGCTTGCCGACGTCGCGCCCAGCCCGGCCCTCTCGCAGCTCAACGGCACCTGGCCGGCGGACGGGCGCATGATCGGCATCGTCGTCGACGACACCGTCGACGCCGGTGAGCTGCAGAGCATGCGCGCCGCGGTCTTCGGGGCCGGCATGGTGCCGCTGGTCGTGGCTCCCCACGGCGGCGAGGTCGCCGGCAGCACGGTGCAGCGTACGTTCGCGACCGCGCGCTCGGTCGAGTTCGACGCCCTGGTGCTCGCCGCGGCTCCCGTGCCGGCTCCTGACGCGGTGCCGGCGCGCGACGCCAAGGCGGGCGCCCCGGGCGGCGGGGCGCTCGACCCCCGGGTGTCGCTGATGATCGACGAGTGCTGGCGCCACGCCAAGGCGATCGGTGCCTGGGGCGCCGGTGTCGCCGCCCTCGGCGAGGCCGACCCGTCCGCCGCCACGCCCGGCGTGGTGCGCGGTGACGGACCCGACGAGGTCTTCGCCGAGTTGCAGACCCTGCTCGGCCAGCACCGGGTCTGGGACCGCTTCCCGCCGAGCGTGGCCTGACCCGCCATGCGTGACGCCGTTCTGGCCGTGGCCAGGCTGGGTGGTGGGGTCCTCTCGGGCGCCACCGCCGGCCTGGCCGCGCTGCGGAGCCGGGCCAAGCCCCTCCACCCCCGGGGCGAGGTCTGGCAGGGCCGCCTCGTCCGGAGCGGCAACCCGGCCTCGGCCACGGGCGTCGTCTGGCTGGACGAGCCGGGCGAGGACGCGGTCCTCGTCCGGCTCTCCGCCGCCATCGGGCTGCCGTCCTTGACGTGGGACATCGCCGGCCTGGCGATCCGCCTGTCGGACGAGGGGGACGCCGACGTCCTCCTCGCCACCACCGGAGCAGGTCCCCTCACCCGCTTCGTCCTGCTGCCGACGCTGGCCGCCCACCAGAGCGGACTGACGACGTTGCTTCCCTACCGCACCCCGGTGGGTCCGTTGTTCCTGCGGGCAGTGCCCGAGGGTGGCAGCGGATCCGAGACCAGCACCCGCTACACGCTGGCGTACGCCCGGGGCCTGCGCGGCTGGGTCGACTTCGCCCACCTGGAGCTGGTGCAGCGCTCTGAGGCGCACGTCTCCTTCGACCCGGTCCTGTCCTCCCCGCCCGGGCTCGGGATCTACCCCTGGGTGGCCCTCCTGCGGGCCCCTGCCTACGCCCGCGCCCGCAGGAGCCGCGGGGACTCCGCGAGGCACGAGGGTGCTGGGCCCTGAGAGCTCCGAGGCATGAGCGTTCCGAGGCATGAGGGTGCCGGAGCGCGGGTAGGAAGCCGTCAGTCGCACGCAGCGCCCCGATGAACAGAGGAACAGCCATGAGTGATGTCGTCGACTGATCATGAAGGACCACCGCGAGTTCGAGCGGATGCTCGCCCAGATGGAGTCCGACCCCACCAGCCGGGCGACGGTGCTGCCGGTCTTCGCCACGCTGCTCACCGCGCACAGCCGCGCCGAGGAGAACGAGGTCTACCCGGCGGCCTCCGCGGCCGACGGCGCCGACGACGTGGCGCACAGCCAGGAGGAGCACGTCGAGGCCGACCGCCTGGTCGAGCGCCTGCAGGCGTGCGACCCCGACAGCGCCGAGTTCGCCGAGCTGCTGGCCGAGGTCGCCGAGGCCGTCACCCACCCCTCGAGGAGGAGGAGGAGACGGTCCTGCCGCACCTGCGTGAGCGGCTCGACGACGACCGCCTCCAGGAACTGGGCGAGGCGTTCCTGACGTCCCGCGAGGAGCATCTGGGCGCCGGACCGGGCGACATCACCCGTGCCGAGGTCCAGCAGCAGGCCCGCAACATGGAGCTCGAGGGCACCTCCGGGATGACCAAGGACGAGCTCCAGCGCAAGCTGCTCGCGGAGGCCGAGTCAGAGGAGTGAGCTGAGCACGAACGGGCGCGGCGCCCGGGCTTCAGAGCCCGGGCGCCGCGCCCGTTCGTTCGTTCGAGTGTGTGGCTACGAGCCGCTGTCGGCCGCAGTCGCCTCGGTGTCCCACCCGCGGGGGAGAGCCTTGTGGGTGCCGTCGCACCAGGGCGCCAACCGGGATCGCTCGCACCGGCAGACGGCGACGACGGGACGACGTACGGGGTGCTCCTCGCCGTCGGCGTCGGGCCACGACGAGGCGCCACGCACCAGCAGCGGCCCGTGGGGGCAGACGGTCGTACGCACGTCCTCGCCCGCGCTCATGCCGCGCCCTCCGCGTCGAGGTCGAGGCCCCAGGTGCGCAGCAGGTGCAACCCGGAGAGGTGGTCGACGGCCAGGCAGGCCGCCGCCCCGAAGACGATGTCGGAGGCCAGCGCGGGCTCCGCGGTGACGGCGCGGCCACAGATGTCGCGCAGGGCGATCTGCTCGTGCACCGCGTCGGCCTCCACGTGCTCGTCGAAGTAGGCGGCAGCCGCCTCGGGCAGCCCCAGGCGTCGTACGCCGCCGGCGATGCGCCGGCACGGCATCGTGCTGGTGGCCTCGAAGGCAGCCAGGTGGCCCAGGCTCGCGCCGCGCAGGCGACGGTGCAGGGAGAAGAGCGACATGGTGTTGTTGACCGCGAGGGTCGCCGCGTCGACCTCGTCGATGTAGACGCCGTAGGTCGGATCCAGGTCACAGGCCTTCAACGCCTCGGCGAAGAGCGTCTGGTGCAGCATCTCGGTGCGACCGGCACCGAACTCGTCGTACTGCAGCTCGGAGACCGCGACTTTCACGTCACCAGGCACCCGGGCGACCACGAAGGTCTGGGGGTCCGACTCCTTGAGGTGGTAGATGCTCCGCAGGCGCATGAAGTGCGTGAACTGGTCGAGGTCGGCGCGGCGCTGGAGGTGCTGGGCCAGCCCAGAGGAGGGCGCCGCCTCGATGATCTCCTCCAGCAGCTCGACCAGCGCGTCACTGCCCTCGGGCACCGAGGTGACCGACGGGACGAGGGGGGCGGCCAGCGAGCGGAGCGCAGCCTCGAAGGGCGCCTCGAGCTCGGCACGGAAGGCGAGCACCTCGGGGTTCCACTCCCAGGCGTCGTCGACGTCGTCGAAGCCCGCGTAGTGCAGCTCGTAGAGCGTCCACAGGGCGAGCTGGAGGTCGCGGTCCAGGAGGGGGTCTCGTGTGGTGACCGCGGGCGCGGGGCCCGGGTCCTCCCCGGTGAGCGTGAGGCTGACCCAGGTGCTCAGGGGCCCGCACGGTCGGGGTGTCTTCATGAAGGTGCTCCTCTGGTGCAAGTGGTGGCGGGGAGTACGGCGAACGGTCAGGCAGAGCGGATCAGGACAGCAGGCGGGTGCCCGGCTCGGGGCGGCGCAGCAGGACCACGACGCCGCGGTCCTCGAAGGAGCGGAGCCCACGCACCCGCAGGTGCGGGGGACCGGACTGCTCGAGCCACTCCTCCAGGGCCGCGACCTGGTTGAACGTGCCGAGCTGGAGCAGCACGGCGCCGTCGGGGTGCAGGCAGGCGTCCACGGCGTGGAGGCACTGGCGGGCCACCGCGAGGCCGTCGTCGCCGCCGTCGATCGCCAGCAGCGGGTCCTCGGGGAAGCGCGTCACCTCCTGCGACTTCACCCACGGGGGGTCGACGATGGCCAGCGGGAACGTCTCGCCCGGTGCCACGGCGTCCTGGGCCAGGGCGGTGCGCACCTCGACCCGGTCGGCCAGGCCGGCAGCGTCGGCGTTTCTTGACCGCGTACGAGGCGGCGACCGGGTCGGCGTCGACCAGCACCCGTCGCGGTCGGTAAGGGCCAGGGCGAGCAGGCCGATGTGGCCGGCGCCGGTGCAGATCTCCAGCACGGGGCCCTCGGGCAGCTCAGCCAGCAGCTCGACCGCCCACGACGACTGGATCTGGGTCCAGGGCCGCGGGGTGAGCACGCGTCCGTCGTAGGAGATCGTCAACGGCCCGAAGTCCATGGACACCGGCGACGCGGCGGACGCGTCGTCGGCCACGGGGGCAGCGGCGGTCTCGGGGGAGGTCGACGCGGGGATCACGTCGGGGCGCAGCGTCATGGTCACTCCAGGAGATAAGGGGACCCCCCAGTACCCGCGACCAGTCGGTCTGACACCTCGCCGCGGGCAACTGGTTGCACCGGGTATGGAACGCGACCGGCTGGGCACAGTGGCGTCGTCCGTCGACACGCGTGGAGGTGCGTGAGGTGCCGCTCGATCCCAGCCACAACCCCAGCGACAAGCCCAGTGAGAAGCCCGGCGAGGACCGGGCTCCCGGTCCGCTGCCCGGGGAGACCCCGCTCACCGTCTCGCCGTGGCTCGACCGGACCGTCCCCACGTTCGACGACCCGCTGCCCGCGCCCGGCACGGTCGACGTGCTCGTCGTCGGCGCGGGCATCACCGGCCTGGCCACGGCACTGCTGCTGGCCCGGGCCGGTCGCCGCGTGACCGTGGTGGAGGCGGGGCGTGTCTCCGCCCTGACCACGGGACGCTCGACCGGCAAGGTCAGCCTGCTCCAGGGCACGGTGCTCTCCTCCATGGGGCGGCACTGGAAGTCGGAGACGCTGCGCGCGTACGTCCGTGCCAACGAGACCGCCCAGCACTGGCTGCTCGGTGAGCTCGAGGCGACCGGCACCTCCCACCAGCGGCGTCGCGCGGTGACCTTCGCCGAGACCCCGCAGCAGGCCTCGTCGGTCCGCGAGGAGTACGAGGCAGCACGCGCCGCCGGCCTGCCCGTGCGGCTGACCGACGACCTGGTGACTCCCTTCCCGAGCCAGGTCAGCGTGACCCTCGACGACCAGCTCCAGATCGACCCGGCTGCGCTCGTGCTGGCCTGGGCCCGCGAGCTGGGGCAGCTCGGGGTCACGGTGCACGAGGGATGCAGGGTGCGGTCGGTCTCCCTGCTCGGCAGCCCCCGGGTGGAGCTTGCCGACGGGACGACCATCGCGGCGGAGACCGTCGTCCTGGCCACCGGTGCATCCATCGCCGACCGCGCGCTGCACTTCTCGCGCGTCGAGCCGCACCGCTCGTACGGTGTCGCGCTCACTGCCCCCTCGGGCCTCGCCGACACCCTCGACCACGGCATGTTCGTGTCGGCCGGCTCGCCCAACCACTCCGTGCGCGACGTCGCGGCAGACCCCTCGCGGGGCACGGCGCAAGAGCTGCTGATGGTGATCGGGGAGGGCAACGTGCCCGGTCGCGGCGGGTCGGTGCAGCAGCGGTTCGAGGCCCTCCGGGGGTGGAGCCAGCGCTGGTTCGGCGACCTGACCGTGACGCACGCGTGGGGTGCCCAGGACTACCAGCCGTGGACCGGACTTCCCGTGGTCGGCGCCCTGCCGGGCAGCGACGACAAGATCTGGGCCGCCACCGGCTTCAAACAAGGGGGACTGAGCAACGGCGTCGCCGCGGCGCTGACCGTCGCCGGTGCGCTGACGGGCAAGACCTCCGACCCGCTGCCACACAGTGGCCTGCGTGAGGTCTGGGGGAGGGCGCCCTCGCTGGCCCGCCTCAACGCGATGGTGGCCGGGGAGATGGCGGTGCGCCACCTCTCCACCCTCAAGGCGCCCGTCGACGAGGCTGGGCACCTGATGGTCTGCACGCACCTCGGCGGGCCGCTGTCGTGGAACGACGCCGAGTCGTCGTGGGACTGCCCCCTGCACGGCTCCCGGTTCGACACCGACGGAGAGGTCATCGAGGGGCCGGCGACCCGTCCGCTGAGGCGGGCGCCCGGGCCGGTCTGCGCCGCCCTGCGTCGCGTGGGTACCCGTTCTCCCGAGAAGTAGCCCGGTGGTCTTTCCACCAGAGGGCTGGCATGGTGGAGGGAGGGGTGCCGCGTGGCGGCACCTGCACGTGCCTGATCACCGCACTGCACCGTGGATCGCGAGGTGTCACCATGCAGCACGACCCAGCTTTTCCCTCCACCCAGCTCGACGGGGTCCACCCCGTCCCGACCACGACGTCGGACCCCATGCCGCGCGAGGCCCGCATGGACCTCGTGGCCGAGCTCTTCACCCGCGCCGAGTCGACGACCGGCGCCGAACGTCACGACCTCCTCGAGGAGATCGTCCTGCTCAACCAGTGCGTGGCCGAGTCGATCGCCATGCGTTACGCCGGTCGCGGCATCGCGCCGGAGGACCTGCGCCAGGTCGCCTACGAGGCACTGATCAAGGCGGTACGCCGCTTCGACCCGTCGCTCGACCGCGACCTGCTCAGCTACGCCGTCCCCACCATCCGTGGCGAGATCCGTCGCCACTTCCGCGACCACGGCTGGTCTGTCCGCCCGCCCCGCCGGATCCAGGAGGTCCAGGCCCAGGTGACCCGGGCGACGGACGAGCTGGCCAAGGAGCACGGGCGCGACGCGACCGTCGACGAGGTGCTCGACGAGGTCGGCATCAGCCAGAAGGAGTACGACCAGGCCGTGCAGGCGTACGGCTCGTTCCGCGCCGCCTCCTTGGACCAGCCCCGCGGTGCCGACGGGAGCAGCACCTGGGCCGACCTGGTCGCCGACGACCCGCACACCGACGAGACCGAGGCGCGCCTCACGCTGGCGCCGGTCGTGCGCAACCTGCCACTGCGCGACCGCCGCATCCTCTACCTGCGCTTCTACGAGGACATGACCCAGGCCGAGATCGGCCGCGAGCTGGGCGTGACCCAGACCCAGGTCTCGCGGCTGCTGACCGGCATCTACGACAAGGTCCGTGCCGAGGTGGGCGACGTCTCCTGACGTGCCTCACTTGCCTCACCTGCCTCACCTGTCTCACGTGGTGACGTGGGGCAGTGCCGCCTGCGTCAGCACCTGGGCGGCCACCGAGTCCTCGCCGGTCACGACCGTGAGGTCCACCTGTGAGGACGACGCCCGCTCGAGGTAGTCGAAGAGGGTGCGGACCACGTGGCCGGGCATCCGGGTGACTCCGGAGAGGTCCACCGTGGCCGAGCGGGTGCATGAGCAGGTGACCTCGTGGAGGGCCTCGCGGAACTCCACGTCGTCCGTGGCTGTGACCGCGCCGCTGACCCGCAGGGTGTCGGAGCGCAGCTCGCTCGTCATGGCTGTCCCCGCTGCGCCGGTGGGAGTCCCGTTGGTGCGCGCCTGCGCAACCGAGCGCATCAGGGGGACGGTGCGTCCCACGGGCTGGCGCAGCACCACCACGGTCCCGTGGTCGTCATGGAAGAGACGGAGGTGGTCGACCAGGCCGCCGGCGACCACGAGACCGTGCTCGTGCGCGCTGCCACGAGGCTGCCAGCCGGACGCGTCGTGGATCCGGATCTCGACCACCCCTTCGTCGGTGAGGGTGCCAGTGACCTCGAGGCCGGCGCGGACCGTCTCGGGGTGCGAGTCGACGACGCTGCTCACGATGGTACTGACCGCCTGCTGCAGCGTGACGTGGTCGACCAGGCTGACCCCGAGGTCGTCCAGCCAGGTCGAGAGAGCGGCGGTGCACCGCTGCGGCTCGCCAGGGGCGAGGTCGCCGCCGAAGTGGAAGTCGTCGATGGGGGCACACCGCTGCGCCACCACCATGGCCACGTCCTCCACGAAGCCGGCGGGCCGCTGCATGGTCCTCAGCAGGCGGTCGGCCAGGGCGTCCTGGTCGGTGTAGCAGTCAGGCTCGAGGGCCCCGGGGGCCTCCTCGAGGCGGGTGATGCCGTCACGGACGAGACCGTCGGAGGCGGTCAACAGCCCGTTGGTGAAGAGGAGGAGGGTGTCACCGACCTCGAGGCGGAAGGAGTCGGTGCTGGCGACACCCCCGGTCCCCAGGGGCCGGCTGGGGGAGAGAAGGTAGCTCAACGTCTGACCGGAGTCGGTGAGGCGCAGCGGTGCCGGGTGGCCGGCGATCCCCACCTCCGTCACGCCGTTGGCCGGGTCGACCACCGCGACCGCCATCGTGGCCCCGGGGCCGAAGGGCGTACGCCGCGCGTAGCGGTCGACGGCCGCCAGGGCGGCTCGCACGTTGGCGCCGTCCTCGAGGCGGGCGTACAGCACGGCCAGGAGTCGGGCGGTCGTGGTGGCCGCGACCGCTCCGCCGCCGGACGCCTCGGTGACCGCGAGCGCGATGCGGCCGTCAGGCAGGTGGGTGGCCTTGAGGCCGCTGCCACTGTGTTCGCGGTCGTGGCCCCCCAGGACATACCTGCCGGAGACGCAGAGGGAGGGGAAGAGGCCAAGGGTCGAGGGCAGAAGGGCTTCCAATGACTCCAGACCTTCGTCCATCGTCGTCCTCCCTTCGCGTGCTTGCTGAAGCTGCTGGGGCCCTGAGAGGTGTCGGTACCCCGTCTGGCGTATGAGACACGCGTTCGGACGTCACGCTCCCACGGATCCGTCGGCGACACGCGGAGGTGGCCACCACATGACACGACAACTTGTGACCGCCGGCCGGCACACGGTGCCGGAGCGACCGCGCCGAGGGCCGCAGAAAGGGAAAGGCCCCGACCGCAGGAGCGGTCGGGGCCTTTCGGAGACGACGTCAGATGGCGCGGACGTTCTCAGCCTGGGGACCCTTGGGGCCCTGGGCGAGGTCGAACTCGACCTTCTGGTTCTCGTCGAGCGACTTGTAGCCGTTGGTCTGGATCGCGGAGTAGTGGACGAAGACGTCCTCGCCGCCGCCGTCCTGAGCGATGAAGCCGAAGCCCTTCTCAGCGTTGAACCACTTGACGGTGCCCTGAGCCATGATCTTTTCCTTCTTGTTCGGTGCTGGGGACACTGTGCCCGCCAGCCGCTGAAGAACATCGAACCGTGCTGATGTTCAGCGAACCGAAAACCAGGAGTACGAAATACGAGCCGCGCGTCTTCCGCGGCCAGGGCGACCGGGGTCGCCCCTTCAACACCTACGACCCTAGCGGGTGTCCGGGCGTTTTGGCTCTTCGGCGTCACAGTTTTTTCCTGCGTCTCCTTCTCCGGCGTGGCGCGAGGGCCCGGCGACGTCAGTCTGCGAGCGCTGCGGCCCGTGTCGTGCGCCGGGTCCCGACGGTGTGCAGGAGCGCCCCGACCACGACCCAGGTGCCGAGGGTGGGGCCGCCGTCAGGCCGCCCGCACCGTCGAAGTAGGCGGTCGACCGGACCAGGCTCCCGGCGGCGCCGGGCGGCAGGGCCTGCCCGAGCTCGCCGAGGCCGCTGGGCAGCCAGTCGCCGGTGGTGGCGATGCCGGCCAAGGGGTTGCCGAGGAACATCATCGTCATCGCGTCGAGGGTGAATCCCTTCGCGCCGAAGAGCTGCTGCAGGTCAGTGAGCGGGACGGCGAGGGCGGCGATGCCCAGCCCCATGGCTCCGGCCACGGGCCAGAGCGCCTCCTCGATGCTCCCGAAGAGGAATCGCAGGACGGCCGCGACCACGACGCCACCCAGGGCGGCGAAGGAGACCAGTCCGGCGAGCTTCCACCGGTCGCGGCCCGGGAAGGCCGCTCGGAAGGCGACCGCCGGGACGATGCCGCC
The DNA here is from genome assembly GCF_004777465.1 of Nocardioides daphniae. Taxonomy (NCBI): domain Bacteria; kingdom Bacillati; phylum Actinomycetota; class Actinomycetes; order Propionibacteriales; family Nocardioidaceae; genus Nocardioides; species Nocardioides daphniae. Next base: position 2,179,523 of record NZ_CP038462.1, on the reverse strand, counting down.
GAAGACCAGCGGGAAGGCCAGGCCGCCGATGCCGATGCCCGGGGGGCCTCCTCCGGGAGCGGCACGAGGTCGGTGACCGTCGCCGTGGTTCCGCCTGTCTCGGCCATGGCGTCGGCGGTGGAGGCCAGGGTGGCGGAGATGGCGGTGGAACCGGCGCTGGCCACGACCGCCCGGACGCCCTCGGGGTCGACCACGAAGCCGCCGACCACGTCGCGGTCGCGGACCGCCAAATCACGACGGACCGAGGAGCACCCATGCGCGCGGACGCAGCCCGACGACGGGCGAGGATCGTCGAGGAGGCGCGCCGACTGTTCGCCGCGCAGGGCGGCAACGTCGCCCTCGAGGCGGTGGCCGAGGCGTCCGGCGTCGGCATCGCAACGCTCTACCGCAACTTCGAGTCACGGGCCGCGCTCAGCGACGCCGTGGTCCTGACGATCCTGGGAGACCTGCGCGTGGCCGCCGACGAGGCGGTGGGAGAGCTCCAGGGCGCCGGGGGTGAGGCAGGCGCGGCGTGGGAGCGCTTCGTACGCCGTCTCGTCGCCCTGGACCTGGGCGCGCTGACGGCAGCATTCGCCGAGCACGCCGCGCAGCACCTCTCAGACGAGGTGCGCGAGACCCAGGCCAGCACCCTGAGCGGGGTCGAGGAGGTGCTGGCAGCGGGGCGCGAGGCGCACTGCGTACGCGGTGACGTGAAGGCGCTGGAGCTGGTGGTGCTGGTCGGGACCCTCACCCGGCCGCAGCCCGCGGCCGTCCTGGAGGCGGCACCCGAGCTGCCGCAACGACTCGTCGACGTGGTGCTCGACGGGTTGCGCCGCGGAGCTGATCGCGGCAGGCTCTCGAGCGGACTCGCTCAGACCCCGCCGGCCGGCAGCGCCTCGAGCGTGATCGACGGGTTGTCGCGGTCGCGTTGGCGCGCCAGTTGTCGGTGAAGAGGACGACGTGGGTGCCGTCGCTGCGCTGCAGCACCTCGCAGCCGCGCATCCCCTTGAGCGCCTCGGCGCCCGCGGCGTCGGTGAGGCGGGCGACCTGGTAGTCGAGGCGTGAGAAGCGGATCGGCGAGTTGAACTCGTTGAGCATCCGGTCCTCGACCACCTCGAACTGCAGGGGGCCGACCGCAGCCAGCACCGGGTTCTGGTCGCCGCGCAGGTCGGAGCGCAGCACCTGCACCACGCCCTCCTGGTCGAGCTGCTCGATGCCCTTGCGGAACTGCTTGAAGCGGCCGATGTCGCCGGCGCTGACGGTGCGGAAGTGCTCGGGCGCGAAGGAGGGTACGCCGGCGTACTCGATCTTCGGGCCGGTGAAGATGGTGTCGCCGACGCGCAGGGCGTTGGCGTTGACCAGGCCGATGATGTCGCCGGGGTAGGCCTGCTCGACCGACGTCGTCTCCCGGCCGAAGACCGTCTGCGCGAACTTCGTGGCGAAGGGGCGGCCGGTGGAGGCGTGGGTGACGACCATGCCGCGCTCGAACTCGCCCGACACGATGCGGGCGTACGCGAGCCGGTCACGGTGGGCGTTGTTCATGCCCGACTGGACCTTGAAGACGAAGGCGCTGAACTCGTCCTCGGGCTGGCGGACCGTGCCGTCGACGCCCTCGGTCGGGCCGGGTGCCGGGGCCAGCTCGAGCAGCAGGTCGAGCAGCTGGGCGACACCGAAGTTCTGCAGGGCGGAGGCGAACATCACCGGGGTGGTCTCGCCGGCCAGGAAGCGCTCCTGGTCGTGGTCGGCCTCGTCCAGCTCGAGCAGCTCGTGCTCCTCGACGGCGTTGTGCCACACGAGGAGGTCGTTCTCCTCGACCTCGTCGGAGGCCATCCGCTTCTCCGGCGCGATGGTCGCGCCACCGGCGGTGCGGGTGTACTTGATGAAGTCGCCCGTACGCCGGTCGAGGACGCCGCGGAAGTCGCCGGCCTCGCCGACCGGCCAGGTCAGGGGAGTGGGGCGCAGCTTGATCTGACGCTCGATCATGTCCATCAGCTCGAGCGGCGAGAGGCCGGGACGGTCCCACTTGTTGATCACGGTGATCACCGGGATGCCGCGCAGGGCGCAGACCCGGAAGAGCTTCAGGGTCTGCGGCTCGAGGCCCTTTCCGGCGTCGACCAGCATCACGGCCGAGTCGACGGCCGAGAGCACGCGGTAGGTGTCCTCGGAGAAGTCGCTGTGGCCGGGGGTGTCGACCAGGTTGATCACGTGGTCGCGGTACTCGAACTGGAGTGCCGCCGAGGTGATCGAGATTCCGCGCGCCTTCTCCATCGCCATCCAGTCGGAGACGGTGGCCTTCCGGTCGCCCTTGCCGTGCACCGCACCGGCCTCGTTGATCGCCCGCGCATGCAGGGCGAGCGCCTCGGTGATGGTGGACTTTCCGGCGTCAGGGTGGCTGATGACGGCGAACGTACGGCGAGGGCGGGTGTCGAGCACCGGCCGACGATACCGCTGATCGGTGCCCACGCCCGACTCGGCGACGCCTCACGCCCTGATCGCCAGGACCCGGTGGAACGGCGTCCGCGGAGGAGCGTCGAGCATCCCGGAGGAACGTTAACCTCCCCGAAACATTGCGGCGGATTCAGGTAACAGGACCTGCCTAGGCTCTCGCCAACGAACATCGACGATTGTGAGTTGAACATGACTGCCAACGAAGTCCGTAGCGCCGCCATCACTGAGGTCCTGAACCGCAGCGCTGCCCCGACCGCCGAGATCCGTCCCCTGAGCGAGATTTGGGCGACCGACGTCTTCAATCTCGACAAGATGGAGGAGGCGCTCTCCAAGAACGCCTTCAAGGCTGTCAAGAAGACCGTGAAGACGGGCGAGCCGCTCGACCCCGCCACGGCCGACATCGTTGCCGCCGCCATGAAGGACTGGGCGATGAGCAAGGGCGCCAAGTTCTTCTCGCACGTCTTCTACCCGCTCACCAACATCACCGCCGAGAAGCACGACGGCTTCATCATCACCAACGCCGACGGCAACGCGATCACCGAGTTCACCGGCAGCCTGCTGATCAAGGGTGAGCCCGACGGCTCCTCGTTCCCCAACGGCAGCCTGCGCATGACCAACGCGGCCCGTGGCTACACCGCCTGGGACCCGACCAGCCCGGCCTACATCATGCACACCGCCAACGGCGCGACGCTGATGATCCCGTCGGTCTTCATGTCGTGGACCGGTGAGTCCCTAGACAAGAAGATCCCGCTGCTCCGCTCCAACGCCGCGATGGACGCCGCCGCGCGTCGCGTGCTCGAGCTCATGGGCGAGACCGAGATCGCCCCGCTCAACGCCAGCTGTGGCCCCGAGCAGGAGTACTTCCTCATCGACCAGCACCTGGCGACCCAGCGCCCCGACCTGCTGCTCGCCGGTCGCACCCTCTTCGGCGCGCCCCCGGCCAAGGGCCAGGAGTTCGACGACCACTACTTCGGCGCCATCCCCGAGCGCGTGCAGGTCTACATGCAGGCCGTCGAGGAGAAGCTGTACCGCCTCGGCATCCCCGCGAAGACGCACCACAACGAGGTCGCGCCCGGCCAGTTCGAGATCGCGCCCTACCACGAGACCGCGAACATCGCCGCCGACCACCAGCAGCTCATCATGACCGTCCTCAAGGCCACTGCGGCTGAGCACGGCTTCCTCTGCCTGCTGCACGAGAAGCCGTTCGCCGGCCTCAACGGCTCCGGCAAGCACGTCAACTGGTCGGTCGGCAACGAGACCCAGGGCAACCTGCTCGACCCCGGCACCTCCCCGGAGCAGAACCTCAACTTCCTGCTCTTCTGCGGCGCCGTGATCCGCGGTGTGCACAAGTTCGGCCCGCTGCTGCGCGCCGTCATCGCCACCGCCTCCAACGACCACCGCCTTGGTGCCAACGAGGCCCCGCCGGCGATCCTCTCGGTCTACCTGGGCGACCAGCTCGAGGCCGTCTTCGAGGACATCAAGAACGGCTGCGTCAACCCGTCGGCCGACGGCGGCGAGATGGACCTCGGCCTGTCGCAGATCCTCAACTTCAAGCGCGACCCGGGCGACCGCAACCGCACCTCGCCCTTCGCCTTCACCGGCAACCGCTTCGAGTTCCGCGCCGTGGGCTCCTCGCAGTCGATCACCGGTCCGCTGACCGCGATGAACACGATGCTCGCCGACTCGCTGCACTGGATCGCCGACAAGCTCGAGGTCGAGCTCAAGGCCGGCAAGACCCACGCCGCGGCCGTGGCCGACGTGCTCAAGGAGCTCATGGAGCTGCACGGCAACGCCGTCTTCGGCGGCGACGGCTACTCGTCCGAGTGGCACGAGGCAGCGGTCGCCGAGCGCGGCTTGCGCAACCTGCCGACCAGCGCCGACGCCCTGCCGGTCTTCACCGAGCCCGAGGTCGTCGAGCTGTTCGAGAAGAGCGGCGTCCTCTCGGCCGTCGAGCTCAACTCGCGCTACGAGGTCTACTCCGAGCAGTACATCAACTCGATCGCCGTCGAGGCCAAGCTCGTCATCGACCTGGCGAAGACGGTCATCTACCCGGCCGCCCTCAAGTACGCCTCGGAGCTCGCCACCACGATCAGCGCCGCCCAGGCCCTGGACGCGAGCTTCGACGCCGGTCAGGTCAAGGTCATCGCCGAGAACGCGAACGGCCTGCTCGAGACCGTCGCCCAGCTCTCCACGGAGCTGGCTCGCCACGACTTCGCCGACACCGCTGCTCACATGAAGCACTGTGCGACCGTCATCCGGCCGCTCATGGAGGCCGCCCGCGTCTACGTGGACACCCTCGAGACCGAGGTCGACGACGCCGCCTGGCCGCTCCCCAAGTACCGGGAGCTGCTCTTCATCAAGTGACCCCGTCACGCTGACGTACCGCCCCGTCGACCCTCGTGGTCGGCGGGGCGGTGTGCTTCTCACCGGGCTTCCCGCCGGGCTTCTCAATCGGAGTTTCCCGCCGAGGCTAGGGTCGAGGTCCAGGGCCGAACGTCGAGGGGAGGCAGGGTGGCGGACTCCGAGGAGGTCGAGCGCACGCCGGACGGGCGCCACCTGGTGATCGACGGCCGCCGCTGGCGAGCCTCCGACCCCGCGATCCCGGACGGTCTGCGCCAGGAGCTCGTCGACGAGCTGATGAGTGCACGCCGGGCGGTGCGCGCGAAGGAGCCCGACGCGCGGACCCGGGTCGGGGACGCCAAGGTTGCGCTCGGTGAGCGCGGTGCCCCGTGGTGGGAGGAGCTGTCGGACGACGACTTCTCCGCGCGCGCCGAGGCCACCGTCCGCGCGCTGCTGCGCCACCGCGGCGGGTCGACGATCTGCCCCAGCGACGTGGCCCGCGTGGTCGGCGGTGAGGGATGGCGGGGCCGGATGGACGACGTACGCCGCGTGGTCGCCGCGCTGGCGGAGCGTGACGTCGTCGTCGCCACCCAGAAGGGGGAACCGGTGGTCGCCAACCGGGCCCGCGGCCCGATCCGCATCGCGCGTGGCCCGGAGTTCGGGTCGTGAGGATCGTCGTGGCCCTCGGCGGCAACGCCCTGCTGCGCCGCGGGGAGGTGCCCGAGTCGGAGGTGCAACGACGCCGCGTACGCCCGGTCGCCCGCGCGGTTGCCGCGCTGGCCGCCCACCACGAGGTGCTCGTCGTCCACGGCAACGGCCCGCAGGTCGGGCTGTTGGCGATGGAGACCGAGGCTGATCCGAGGTTGTCGCGACCGTTTCCGCTGGGCGACCTGGTCGCCGAGTCCCAAGGACTGATCGGGTCGTGGATCCAGCAGGAGCTGCTCAGCCACGACTGCCCGGCCACGGCGCTGGTCACCCAGGTCGTCGTCGACGGTGACGACCCGGCCTTCAGCGACCCCTCCAAGCCGATCGGCGGGACCTACGACGAGGCCACCGCGCGGCGTCTCGCGCAGCAGCGCGGCTGGACCGTGCGCCCTGACGGGGAGGAGTGGCGTCGCGTCGTGCCGTCCCCGCGGCCGCTGGAGGTCGTCGACCTGGATGCGGCGCGGGTGCTCGTGCAGGCGGGGCGCGTCGTGGTGGTGGGTGGTGGCGGGGGCGTGCCGGTGCTGCGCGAGGGACGGGCGTACGCCCCGGTCGAGGCAGTCGTCGACAAGGACCTGGTCGCCGGCCTCGTCGCTGACGGGGTCGCGGCCGACCTGCTGGTCGTCCTCACCGACGTCGAGGGGGTGATCGACGGCTTCGGCACGCCGCAGGCGCAGGTGCTGCCCCGGGCGACGCCCGAGGAGCTGCGCTCGCGCCAGTTCGCCGCCGGCTCGATGGGACCCAAGGTCGAGGCGTGCGCCCGGTTCGTCGAGGGGCGACGGGGGCGTCGGGCCGTGATCGCCGCCCTCGAGTCGCTCGCGCTGGCCGTGGACGGGGCAGCGGGCACGCAGATCGTCGACGCCACGTCCCGGGAGTGAGCCCCAGCGTCCCTCGGAATGGGTACGGTGGCGAGGTGATCGACTCGGGAGGTCGGCCCGACCAGCCGGCGGGCTGGTGGGAACGGGCGTCGTTGCGCGTCAGGGTCGTGCTGGTGGGACTGGCGCTCGCGCTGGTCGGCGGCGTCGTCGGGGCCGTGCAGATCTGGGGGGACGACGACGGCACCCCGTCCGCCACGAGCGCCGGGTACGTCGTGCCCGCCACGGCCGACGACCTGGAGCGGTTGGTCGCGGACCACGTGGCCCAGTTCGGCACCAGCCGGAGCTACGGCGTGAGCCTACAGGCCGCACTGTCGGTGGTGCGCGCTCCGGTCGACGAGGGAAGCGGGCGCTACCAGGAGTGGCGGCCCACCCGCGAAGGCGGGTTCGAGGCGGGAGGCGAGGTCCGGGACGCGGGGGAGTACCGGGAGTTCGACCTGGCCGACGTGGACCTCGCGGCCCTCGACGCCAACCTCGACGCCGCGTGGGAGGGCCTGCGGGTGCCGGACCCGACGTACGACCCTCGTGGTCGAACGCGCCAGGGACAGCGACCAGCCTCGGGTCACCATCCACGTCCACAACGACTTCGAGGAGTACGGCTACCTCGTCACCGACCTGGCCGGCACGGTGCTGGAGACGCGGGTCTTCGACCCGGAGGCGTCCTGACGGGTCGTCGACGCATCGATGTGCGGACCGCCCCGTAGGTGGGTAGAGAGGGTGCAGCGACGACGACGACGAGGGAGCGAGCATGTACTTCGACCAGCAGGAGTGCCGGGTGTGCGGGTCGCGGGTGGAGCTTCGTGCCCACGACGCAGAGCCGCCCCGTGAAGGCGCGGACCCCGACGGGAGCGTCGACGTCCGGGTCTGCACGAACCCGGACTGCCCCAGCAACCGCGGAGCGCACGACGGCGACGAGCCCCGTCCCTGACCCTCGCTCCTGAACCCCGCGCCTGGCCCACGCCTCGGGTCAGTCCAGGCGACGGACCCGTTGGCGGTGCTTGGAGACGTTGTTGCCCGACACCTCGCGGCGCTCGGTGCCACGCACCGTGTCGAACTTGGTCTCGTGGCCGACGATCGGCTGGGACTCGATCAGGGTCTCGCGCTCGAACGAGTGCGACTTGTCGGTGTTGCGGTAGTAGCGGAAGAGCCCCCAGTAGACGGCGACCGCGCCGACGGGGCCGGCTGCGAGCAGGATCCACGGCGTCCCCGACTCGGCTTGCACCTCGACGGCGTACGCAGCAAGCGACAGGAGCGCGGCGGTCACCACAGCCCCAGCAATCCGATGGCGATGCCTTCGAGGAACGTGCCGGTGACCAGCGCCGCCGTGATGAGCCGCCACTGCGAGACGGGGATGCTGCCCATGGTCTCGCCCGTACGACCGTTGACGGCGATGTAGTGGACCATCGCCTTGCCGTGCTCCTCGTGGTAGTAGGAGTAGAGCCACACCGGGAGGTACATCGAGACCCAGCGGGTGCCGTGGACCGTCAGCCGTTCGAACTCCCAGCGCACACCGCGGTCGAACGCCCGCACCGAGGAGCGGGCCTCCGAGCGGGCGATCGAGAGCAGCTGGTCCTCGAGCTCGGGAACCAGCGCCGCGACGTCGGAGTCACGTCGCTCGGAGGTGTAGCCCACGAGGTAGCTCGCGTTCCACTGCACCGCGTTCTTCGTGTCGAAGGGGAGGATCGTGTTGATGACGTTGTTGGTGTTGACGAACGCGTTCATGTTGGCGCGCTCGGTCGACGACTCCAGCGTCAGGTCGTCGACGGTGAAGTCGACGTGACGCTCGATGCGGTACACGTCGGCGTCGTACACGGTGGTCTTGTTGTCGCCGCTGCCGCGCGTGTACTGGCGCGTCTTGATCTCGCCGATGCCGTAGACGTCGCCCCTCGCGTTGCTGTCCACGACCATGTAGGGGAGGTAGACGCCGACCACGTTCTCCGGGGTGAACTCCTTCACGAACTGGCGGTGGGCGAACGTACGACGGCTGCTCGCGAACGCCCGGATGTGCTCGACCGCCTGGTCGCGGGTCACGCTGAAGGGCAGCACGGCGTCGGGCACGGCCCCGTTGGGGACCTGCTCGTTGACGGTGAGGACGTGACGACACCAGTGGCACCGCGAGGAGGTGGCCTCGGACGTGTTGACCACGACCTCGGCGCCGCAGCCGGAGCACTTCATCGTGAGCATCCCGGCGTCGGCGACGATGTCGGCGGCGCCGGAGGTGATGACCGTGCCGACCAGGTCGCGCAGCGAACCCTCGCCCGCGACGATCGGCTCGAGGTGTGCCTCGGCCCACTCGTGCCGGCAGAAGAGGCAGATGAGAAGGCCGGTGGAGACCCGCAGCTGGATCTCGGTGGCCCCGCACTTCGGGCACCGGTTGACGCCGTCGTCGAGCCGCTGGTTGGCGGTGTCGATGACCGGTGGTGCCGACGCTGCCGCGGCCGCCGCCCCCGGGTCGGGGACGACGGACGCGTCGTCGGGCACGCCGGCGCTCTCGGTCATGGTGGTCGTCGTCGGTCGGTCAGAGGCCCAGGGCCTTGGCCTTTGCCGCGTCGTAGTCCTCCTGGGTGATCAACCCGGCGTCGAGCATCTGCTTCGCGCGGGTCAGCACGGCGACCGGGTCCTCGGCTGCCGGCGCGGCCGCGGCCGGCGCGGCAGGGGCCGGGGGAGCAGCGGGGGCTGCCGGAGTCGACTGGCCACCGACGCCGGGCACGGGCTGCTGGAGCCCGCCGATGCCGGCCGAGCCAGCGGCCATGCCCATCCCGATGAGGCCGCCGGGGCCGGCGTTCTCGCCGGCCGACTCGAAGCCTGCGGCGACCGAGGCCTGGAGGTTGGAGTTGCCGCGGGCGCCGGAGAGCGCGTCGGCACGCTGGACGTTGCGCAGCAGCTCACGGGTGTTTTCGTCGTACTCGATCGACACGATCGCCACCGAGACGATCTCCAGGCCACGCCCGGTGCTCCACTGGTAGTTGCTCTCCACGGCGGCGGAGAGACTCTGCGCGAAGCCGACCGAGTCCTGCTGGATCTTGGTGATCCGGTTTCCCTTGGAGGGGTCGTTCGTGTACATCGAGAAGGCGGGCGCGAGCGAGCCGACGACCTCGTTGAACAGCTGCGAGGCGGCGTCGTTGTCGATGTCGGTGAAGTCGAAGACGCGTCCGGGCTCGAGGTAGGAGGCCGGCACCCAGGCCTTGACGAAGAGGATCGGGTCGGTGATCCGGAGCGTGTAGGTGCCGCGGGTGACCGCCCCGACCTGGGCGTTCATGTAGGCGTCGTCCCAGTAGATCTCCGACTGGGTGCCGAAGCGGTTGTTCGGGATCTCCTTGAGCGCCACGAAGTAGGCACGCTGCTGCGCACTGGGGCGGCCGCCGAACTTGAAGCGCTCCCACGAGGTGGTGATGAGCGGGCTGACGATGCCGTGACCGGCGAAGATCGAGGTGGAGTCCTGGGCGTCCGAGTTCCACTCGTACGCGCCGGCCTCGGCTGCGAAGCCGGTGATCGCGCCGTCCTGCATCAGGACCAGGCCGTAGCCCTCGGGGACGACGATCTTGCTGCCGTTGGTGATGACGCCGTCGGAGGCCTTGGTGTTCGACCCCCGGCCGGCGTTGGTGCCGCGCGGGGCAGCAGCGAAGAGAGCTGCGGTGGGCGCCAGGCCGTCCGGAACCGTGTAGAAGTCCTTCCACTGGTCGGCGAGGCTTCCGCCGATGGCCCCGATCGCTGCCTGAATGAGTCCCATGGGTGCTCCCCGTCTCGCCTGTGGTCTGGACGGCGCTCACATTAGCCGGACCCACCGACAGCCGTCGCCGAGTTCAGCAGAGCCACCGCAAAATCGGCGCACCGGGATGGATTCGCGGCGTGCAGGCGTTGACCCCGTGACGGCGCGTTCCCGCGTCGTCGTGTCGACGAAAGGCCCTTGATGTCCCTCCCCGTCTCGATCCTCGACCTCGCGACCGTGGCGCGTGACCAGAGCGTCGCCGACGCCCTCGGTGGCACCGTGGCCCTGGCGCAGCAGGCGGAGCGGAGCGGCTACCGGAGGGTCTGGTACGCCGAGCACCACAACATGGCTGGCATCGCCTCCTCCGCGACCTCGGTGCTGATCGCCCACGTGGCGGCGCACACGGAGAGCATCCGTCTCGGTGCGGGCGGGGTCATGCTGCCCAACCACTCCCCACTGACGATCGCGGAGCAGTTCGGCACCCTCGAGTCCCTGCACCCGGGACGGATCGACCTGGGGCTGGGTCGTGCGCCCGGCAGCGACCAGAACACGCTGCGTGCGCTGCGGCGTACCAACGCCTCCGCCGACTCCTTCCCCCAGGACGTGCTCGAGCTCCAGGGCTTCCTGCGCGGGCAGTCGCACATCCCCGGCGTGGACGCCTACCCGGGCAAGGGCACCGACGTGCCGCTCTACATCCTCGGGTCGTCGCTCTTCGGCGCCGGGCTGGCCGCGGCGCTGGGGCTCCCGTACGCCTTCGCCTCCCACTTCGCCCCTGCCGCGCTGCACGAGGCGATTGCGCTCTACCGGCGTGAGTTCACGCCGTCGGAGCAGCTCGAGAAGCCCTACGTGATCGCCGGCTACAACGTCGTCGTCACCGACAGCCAGGAGGACGCGGACCGGCAGCTGCAGCAGATCATGCGCCAGCGCGTGGCTCTGCTCGTCCGTCCGGGGGTCTCCTACACCGACGAGCAGGCCGACCAGCTGCTCGCGACCCCGCAGGCGCAGCACCTGCACCAGATGATGACCTACACGGCGGCCGGGACGCCCGAGGCGGTTGCCTCGAAGGTCACCGAGTTCGTCGACCGCACCGGCGTCGACGAGCTCATCGTCACCCACCAGGGCCCGCAGTTGGAGGAGCGGCTGCGCTCGGTCGAGCTCTTCGCGAAGGCGTTCCTCTGAACCGTGCGCTGAGGACCGTGCGCTGACGTCGGAGACGGGTGCCATCATGGGCCTGCCCGTGCTGGCGCCGCACCGAAGGAAACCTGCGTGCCTGAGACTTTCGCCTTCCGGATCCAGCGGGCGCTGACCCTGCTCGCGGTCGCCGGCCTCGTCGTGGGAGTCGTGCTCTGGGCCCTCGACCAGCCTGCGGCACTGGCGCTGACCGCCTTCGTGGTGCTCGGGATCGTCATCGCGGTCACCGCGGTCGAGATGGTGCGCGACCTGATGGAGGGCCACTGGGGCCTCGACATCCTGGCGATGATCGCCATGGGCGCGACGTTGGCCGTGGGGAGTACGTCGCCGGGCTGATCATCGCGGTGATGCTCACCGCGGTGAGGCGGTGGAGGCGTGGGCGGCGCGGCAGGCCTCGCGCGAGCTCGACACCCTGCTCAACCGGGCACCGGCGTACGCCATGCGCATCACGCCGGGCAGCGGCGAGGTCGTGCAGATCCCGGTCGAGGCGAGGTCGAGGTCGGCGACGCGCTGCTGGTCCGTTCCTCGGAGATCCTGCCCGTCGACGGGGTGCTGCTCTCCGAGCGCGCCGTCATCGACGAGTCGTCGGTGACCGGCGAGCCCGTGCCGGTGACGTACGACGCCGGGGCGGCGCTGCTGTCGGGCACGATGAACGGCACCGCCACCTTCACGATGCGGGCCACGAGGACGGCGGGGGAGTCGCAGTACGCCACGATCGTGCAGCTGGTCGAGGCCGCGGTCTCGTCGCGCGCGCCGATGGTGCGTCTGGCCGACCGGTACGCCGTGCCCTTCACGGCCGTCTCGCTCCTGATCGCCGGCATCGCGTGGTGGCTGAGCGGTGACCCGGTGCGCTTCGCCGAGGTGCTCGTGGTCGCCACCCCGTGCCCGTTGCTGATCGCGGCGCCGGTGGCCTTCATGGGCGGCATGAGCTCGGCGGCGAAGCTCAACGTGATCATCAAGGAGGGCGGCGCCCTCGAGACGTTGGCCGGGGTCCGGTCGGTGGCGTTCGACAAGACCGGCACGTTGACCCAGGGGCGACCGACGGTGAGCCGGATCGAGCCGGGTGCCCGCTCCGCGGAAGACGTCCTGAGGCTTGCGGCGGCGCCGCCGAGCAGTACTCGGTGCACGTCTTCGCGGCGCCCGTCGTCGAGGCGGCGCACGGCCGGCAGCTGGACCTGCCCACGGTGCTGGAGGCCGAGGAGATGGCGACCAACGGCGTCCTGGCCGTCCTGGGCAACGGCGAGCAGGTGCGGGTCGGCAAGCCGGCCTTCGTCGAGGAGGTCGTCGGCGCCCTGGCGCGGCCCACGCTGGAGGCGGGGGAGACGGCCGTCTACGTCGCCGTCGACGACGAGCTCGCCGGAGTCATCGTGCTCTCCGACCCGGTGCGTGAGCACGCCCGCCACACCATCGAGCGGCTGCGTTCGTTCGGCGCGAGCGAGTTCGTGCTCGTCACCGGTGACGTCGCCCCGACCGCCAGGTCGGTGGCTGACGGCATCGGCATCACCACGGTGCACGCCGAGACCACGCCGCAGGGCAAGGTCGACGTCGTCGCCTCCCTGCAGCCGCGTCCGGTGATGATGGTGGGCGACGGCATCAACGACGCCCCGGTGCTGGCCGCCGCCGACGTCGGCATCGCGATGGCCGGGCGTGGAGCGACCGCGGCCAGTGAGTCGGCCTCCGCGGTGGTCACCTCCGACGACCTCTCCGGGTCGCCGACGTCGTCGAGGTCTCGCGCGGCACGGTGAAGATCGCCCTGCAGTCGATCTGGATGGGCATCGTCATCTCGATCGGGCTGATGATGGTGGCTGCGTTCGGCCACCTGCCGGCCGTGGCCGGGGCGCTGCTGCAGGAGGTCGTCGACCTGCTCGCGATCCTGTCGGCGCTGCGGGCGCTGAGCCTGCACCGGCGCCTCCGGCGGACCGAGGTCACGACCGCCGCACTGGCGCACTGACGTCAGCGCCGTCCGTCGTTCGGGCCACCTGTCACGATGGTGGGATGGACTCGCACGTGAAGCACTACCGCACCGGCGACGTCGAGCGCGTCCTGGACCTGACCTCCGACGTCGCGAGCTGGGTCGCCGGTCGCGGTGACGGACTGCTGCACGTCTTCGTCCCGCACGCCACCGCGGGGATTGCGATCCTCGAGACCGGCGCCGGCTCCGACGACGACCTGCTGGCTGCCCTGCGCGACCTGCTGCCCGTCGACGACCGGTGGCTCCACCGCCACGGCTCCCGTGGGCACGGCCGCTCCCACGTCATGCCGGCGCTGATTCCGCCGTACGCCAGTGTGCCGGTGCTCGGCGGTCGGCTCGCGCTCGGCACGTGGCAGAGCATCTGCCTGGTCGACCTCAACGTCGACAACGCGGAGCGAGAGGTGCGGTTCTCGTTCCTGGCGGGTTGAAGGTCTTGTCGGCTGTGCCTCGGAGACCCAAGAGCGTCAGCTCAGGCGCTCGGTATCAGTACAGTGACGTTCATGTCTGCACATTCCGTCCCGACGGCCCTTCGCGAATTCATGGCGGAGCGGGAGTGGCGGCAGTTCCACACTCCTGAAAACTTGGCCAAGAGCATAGTCATAGAAGCTGCCGAGCTCCTTGAGTGCTTTCAGTGGTCCGCTGAAGGCGATCAAGAGGATGTGACCGGCGAGCTGGCAGACGTCCTGACCTACTGCCACCTACTGGCGATGCATTTCGGGCTCGACCCCGATCAGATTGTGCTTGACAAGCTTGAGGTGACGCGTGCGAAGTATCCGGTGGGCCTAGCACGGGGGCGGAGTGAGAAGTATGACCGGCTTTCGGATTGAGGAGTACGGTTCACCGCGGACCAACTCTCCGTGTGGGCGCCTCTCCAGCCTCAGTTCAGGAACTGGCCGGTGGTCTACACCTTGGATGGCGACGGGAAGATCTATGTCGGCGAGTCTCTCAACGTTGCCGGAAGGTTCCGTCAGCATCTTGACTCTGCCGACAAGCGCACCCTGAGGAGCGCCAGAGTCGTCGTGGACGAGACCTTCAACAAGTCAGTCTGCCTGGATCTCGAGTCTTATCTAATCCGCCTGTTTGCCGGGACGGGAAGTTCCACGTGCTCAACGGCAACCACGGGATCACCGACGCTGACTACTACGGTCGGCTCGAGTATCGGCGCACCTTTGAAGAGATCTTCGAAGAGTTGCGCCGCCGGGGTGCCTTTACTCGGCCCATCAAGGAAATTGAGAACACCGACCTCTTCAAGCTCTCTCCGTTCAAGGCGTTGACCCAGGACCAGGCGATCGCGGTCGACGATATTCTCAGCGGACTCTTCGAGGACCTTGAAGCCCGACAGCAGAGCAGGATCGTCATTCAAGGTGCTCCGGGCACGGGCAAGACGGTGGTCGGCATCTTCTTGATGAAGTTGCTGATGGACATCAAGTCTGCTGACGTCACTGCTCCACCGGACAGTGACTCCTTGCTGTCAGAGTTCTTTGTGGCGGGATACCCCGAACTCCTCGAGAACTTCCACGCCGCGCTGGTGGTGCCGCAGATTTCGCTGCGCAAATCCATCAAGAACGTGTTCAGAAAGACCCCGGGGCTTTCCCCCAAGCAGGTGCTGGGCCCCTTCGAGGTGGGCAATTCCAAGGAACGGTTCAGTCTTCTCATCGTGGATGAGGCCCACCGACTCAACCAGCGAGCGGCCCAGGCAGCTGGCCCGCTGAACCGGAAGTTCACTGAGATCAATGCACGGCTCTTCGGACAGGACGACGTCACATTGACGCAATTGGACTGGATCGAGCGGTCAGCGACCATCAGATCTACCTGCTCGACAAGGACCAAGCGGTGCGACCCGCGGACCTTTCTGAGACGACTGCGGTGGCACTCGTGTCGGACGTACGTTCTCGAGGCCGCCTCTACCCGCTCAGCTCACAGATGCGAGTCAAAGCGGGTGATGACTATGTAGGATACGTCCGCGACGTGCTCGCTGGTACCGCTGACGTCCCGCGTCCGTTTGAGGGCTATGACCTGCGGTTCTTCGACGATGTGGCGCAGATGCAGCAGACGATCCTTGACCGTGAGGCGGAGCATGGTCTCGCTCGCCTGCTGGCCGGATTCGCTTGGCGCTGGACGGGCAAGCATGACCCCGATGCCCGGGACGTGACCGTCGACGGTCTGGCGTTGCAGTGGAACACCACCGACGTGGATTGGGTCAACTCGCCGACATCGATCCACGAGGTGGGCTCCATCCACACCATCCAGGGCTACGACCTCAACTACGCGGGCGTCATCATCGGCAGAGATCTCCGCTTCGACCCCTCCTCGGGACGGATCATCTTTGATCGACGCCACTACCACGATCCGCGGGGTGCCACGAACAACCGGATGCTTGGCATTACCTACTCCGACGACGACATTCTCAGGTTTGTCCGCAACATCTATGCCGTTCTCCTGACGCGCGGTATGCGCGGTACCTACGTCTACGTATGCGACCCGGCCCTCCGCGAGCACTTGCGTCCGTGGTTCTCCGCGATAAGTGCCGACTAGCGGCGCGCGAGCGGCCGCCAGCAGAAATGCGGAGTGGCGCGACCTGGTCGTAGTTCGCGAAGCCGGGCGGTTCTCCTTGGCGGCATGGGCTTCCCGCTCAACCGCAACCGAGTGAACGTCGCGGTGTCGAGGGCGCAGTGGAAGGCGATCGTGCTCCGGTCCGGCGCGTTGACCTCGTGCATGCCGAGCACCGCGACGGGGGTGGCGGAGCTGGGAGCTTTCGTCGCTCTGTGCCGCAGCTGACCTGGCGACCGACAGGGCGAGAGGCACGAGCGGTGAGTACTGCGCCGTCACCCGTTCGTCATGTGTGACGCGCAACACTCGAGGGAAGGGTGAAGGTGGTCCACCCGCTCACCTGAAGAGGACTCGATCACCGTGGAAGCGCACCACCCTGCCGGCGCCGGGATCGACCAGCAGCTGGCCGACGAGGCGATCGCTTTGGTCCGCCGCTGGTTGGAGGCCAGCCGCGACGAGCCGGTCGACGCCGCTGCACAACGCCTCGCCGGAGTTCTGAAGGACCCCCACGGGCTCGCCTTCACCGTCGGCTTCGTCGACGGCGTGATCCGACCGGAGGACCCGGAGGCCGCGGCCCGCCACCTGGCGACGCTGACGCCCCTGGTGCCGCAGTTCCTGCCGCTGCCGCTGCGTACGGCCGTGCTCACCGGAGCTGTCGTCGGCCGCGTCGCGCCCTGGCTCGTCGTGCCTGCCGCCCGCCTCGCGCTGCGCCGCATGGTCCGCCACCTCGTCATCGACGCCAGCGACCGTCGACTCGGGCCGGCCATCGCGCGGATCCGCGAGGAGCAGGAAGGCGTCCGCCTCAATGTCAACCTCCTGGGCGAGGCGATCCTCGGGCAGGAGGAGGCAGCACGCCGGATGGAGGGCACCCGCCGTCTGCTGGCCCGAGACGACGTCGACTACGTCTCGATCAAGGTCTCCTCGACCGTCGCCCCGCACAGCCCGTGGTCCTTCGACCGGGCGGTGGCCGACGCGGTGGAGGCGCTGCTGCCGCTCTACCGGGAGGCGAAGGCCGCACCCCAGGGCGCGAAGTTCATCAACCTCGACATGGAGGAGTACAAGGACCTCGACCTCACCCTGGCCGTCTTCACGAACCTGCTCGACCGCCCCGAGCTCCGCGACCTCGAGGCGGGCATCGTGCTGCAGGCCTACCTGCCGGACGCGCTCGGTGCCATGACCGAGCTGCAGCGCTGGGCCGCCGCCCGGGTCCCCGCCGGCGGAGCGCCCATCAAGGTGCGGGTGGTCAAGGGCCGAACCTGCCGATGGAGCAGGTCGACGCCGAGCTCCACGGCTGGCCGCTCGCCACGTGGGGCAGCAAGGAGGAGACCGACGCCTCCTACAAGGCGGTCCTCGACTACGCCCTGCGGCCCGAGCACACCCGAGCGGTACGGGTCGGCGTCGCCGGCCACAACCTCTTCGACGTCGCCCTGGCCTGGTTGCTGGCGCAGCGACGGGGCTGCTCCGACGACATCGACATCGAGATGCTGCTGGGCATGGCCACCGCCCAGGCCGCCGCGGTCCGCAAGGACGTCGGCTCCCTGCTGCTCTACACGCCGGTCGTCCACCCACGGGAGTTCGACGTCGCCATCGCCTACCTGGTCCGGCGCCTGGAGGAGGGCGCGTCGCAGCAGAACTTCATGTCGGCCGTCTTCGACCTCGACCAGTCCGAGGAGCTCTTCGCCCGCGAGCGGGACCGATTCCTCGCCTCCCTGGCGATCGTCCCGTCGTCCCCTCCCGCACCGCACCGGGTCCAGGACCGTACGCAGCCGCCGTCGCCGGCTCCGCGCGACCACTTCGAGAACACGCCCGACACCGACACCTCGGTCGCCGCCAACCGCGAGTGGGGCGCGCGGATCCGCGACCGGATGCCGACCTCCGAGCTGGGCAACCGGACCGCCGAGGAGGGCGTCGTCCACGACGCCGCCGAGCTGGACGAGGTCCTCGCGCGTGCCGTCGAAGCGGGTCAGGTCTGGCGCGACCTGGGCGCCGATCGGCGGGCCGAGATCCTGCACGCCGCCGGTGACGCCCTCCAGGCGCGTCGGGCCGAGCTCCTCGAGGTCATGGGCTCGGAGTGCGGCAAGGTGCTCGAGCAGGGCGACCCCGAGGTCAGCGAGGCCGTCGACTTCGCCCACTACTACGCCGAGCAGGGCCGCCACCTCGAGACGGTGGAGGGGGCCGCGTACGAGCCCGCACGCCTGACCGTCGTCACCCCGCCGTGGAACTTCCCGGTCGCGATCCCCGCCGGGTCGACGCTGGCCGCGCTGGCCTCCGGCTCACCCGTGGTGATCAAGCCCGCCGCGTCGGCGAGGCGGAGCGGCGCCGTCATGGTCGAGGCGCTGTGGGCCGCGCTGGACGACGCCGGGGTCACCCGCGACGTGCTCCGCTACGTCCAGGTCAGCGAGCGCGACCTGGGGTCGCAGCTCATCTCCCACCCGTCGGTCGAACGAGTGATCCTGACCGGGGCGTACGAGACCGCTGAGCTCTTCCGCTCGATGCGGCCCGACCTGCCCCTGCTCGCCGAGACCAGTGGCAAGAACGCCGTCATCGTGACGCCCAGCGCTGACCTCGACCTGGCCGCCAAGGACGTCGCCTACTCGGCCTTCGGCCACGCCGGCCAGAAGTGCTCGGCGGCGTCGCTGGTGATCCTCGTCGGCTCGGTGGCCACGTCGAAGCGCTTCCGCAGCCAGCTCGTCGACGCGGTCACCTCGTACCGCGTCGGGCGCCCGTGGGACGAGACGGCCCAGGTCGGCCCGCTCATCGGCCCTGCGGAGGGCAAGCTGCTGCGCGCCCTCACCACGCTCGGGCCGGGGGAGCGGTGGGTCATTGAGCCCGAGCAGCTCGACGACGCGGGCGACTGTGGCGGCCGGGGGTGCGCGAGGGCGTCCGGCCCGGCTCGGAGTTCCACCGGGTCGAGTACTTCGGACCCGTCCTCGGGATCATGACCGCCGAGACGCTGGACGAGGCGATCGACCTGGTCAACGCCGTGGACTTCGGGCTCACCTCCGGGCTCCACTCGCTGGACGACGACGAGATCTCGACCTGGCTGCGGCGGGTCGAGGCCGGCAACCTCTACGTCAACCGCGGCACCACCGGGGCGATCGTGCAGCGCCAGCCCTTCGGAGGCTGGAAGCGTTCCTCGGTCGGCACGGGCGCCAAGGCCGGGGGGCCGAACTACCTGCTCGGCCTCGGCTCGTGGACCGACCGGCCGGTCACCGGACCCGAACCCACCGACCGGGTCGGACGCCCCGCGCTGGACGCCGCGCGTACGGCCGGGGTCGGCGACGCCGACCTGCAGTGGCTCAGCGGTGCCCTGCACAACGACGCCCTCGCGTGGGCCGAGGAGTTCGGCGTCGTCCGGGACCGCTCCGGACTCACCGCCGAGCACAACGCGCTGCGCTACCACCCCGTCCCGGTGACGCTGCGTCACGAGGGCGAGCGGGTGGTCGAGCTCGTACGCCTGCTGGCGGCCGGGGCGCGCGCAGGCTCGGCGATGACGCTGAGCACTGCGACCGTGCTGCCGGAGCCCGTCCAGCAGCTCGCGGCCTCCTACGGTGCCGAGCTGCGCCACGAAGACACCGAGGCATGGCACCGCCACGCCCGGGAACTGGCCCGCGACGGAGCGCGCGTCCGCCTCGTCGGCGGCTCGGCCCAGGCTCTCGCCGAGGCCACCGACGGCTCGCCCGCCTTGGCCGTGCACGCCGGCGACGTGGTCAGCGCGGGTCGGGTCGAGCTGCTCACCTTCCTGCGGGAGCAGGCCGTCTCCGTCACCGCCCACCGCTTCGGCACACCTCGCACCCACCCGATCCCACCCGCAGTCCCGGACCCGGCATGACAGCGGCCGGGTCCCTTCCCCCGACGTGCCCCATGCAGCCAACCGAGGCCCCCATGAGTGACCAGGCGTTCGAGATCACCGCCCTCGTCATCTACTTCGCGGCGATGATCGGCATCGGCTACTACGCCTACACCCAGACCTCCGACCACGAGGGCTACATGCTGGCCGGGCGGCAGCTGCCGCCGTGGACCGCGGCGCTCAGCGCCGGCGCCTCCGACATGTCCGGATGGCTGATGATGGGGCTCCCGGGGGCCATCTTCGTCGCCGGCCTCATCGAGGCCTGGATCGCGATCGGCCTCACCGCCGGCGCCTGGCTCAACTGGAAGTTCGTGGCTCCGCGCCTGAGGGCCTACACCGAGGTCGCCCGGAACTCGATCACGATCCCGAGCTTCTTCGAGAACAGGCTGCACGACCGGACGCGTGCCCTGCGGATCGCCTCAGGCGGCATCGTGCTCGTCTTCTTCACCTTCTACGTCTCGTCGATGATGGTGGCCGGTGGCGAGTTCTTCCGCCTCGCCTTCGGGACCCCCTACGTCGCCGGGATGGTGATCGTGGTCGGGGTGACCCTCGCCTACACCCTCTTCGGTGGCTTCCTCGGGGCGTCGCTGACCGACGTCGTGCAGGGCACGATGATGCTGATCGCCCTCCTGGTCATCCCGGTGATCGCCGTCTCCACCCTGGGTGGTCCCGGCGACACGACCGCGGAGATCCGGGCGGTCGACCCGGACCGGCTCTCCTTCCTCGCCGGGAGCACCCTCGACGCAGCCACCTTCGTCGGCATCGTCTCGGCGGCGGCCTGGGGGCTCGGCTACTTCGGCCAGCCGCACATCATCGTCCGGTTCATGGCGATGCGTGACGCGGCGTCGGCGACCAGCGCCCGGCGCATCGGGATCAGCTGGATGGCGCTCACCCTGGTCGGGGCGGTCGCCTGCGGCCTGATCGGCGTCGCCTTCTTCACCGGCGCCGGTGACTCCCTCGACAACCCCGAGCTCGTGGTGCTGACGATGGCCCAGGAGCTGCTGCACCCACTGGTTGTCGGGCTCGTCTTCGCAGCCGTGCTCGCCGCGATCATGAGCACCGTCTCCAGCCAGCTGATCGTCTGCTCGTCCGCGTTCGTGGAGGACCTCTTCAAGGTCTTCCGGCCCGAGACCTCGCAACGCACGCTGCTGGTGCTGGGCCGAACCTGCGTGCTCGTCATCGCGCTCGTCGCCGGCCTGCTCGCCGTCAGGCCCTCGGGCACCATCCTCGAGCTGGTCGCCTTCGCCTGGGCCGGCTTCGGCGCCTCCTTCGGCCCGGCAGTGCTGCTCTGCCTCTTCTGGCGAGGCCTCACCAACTGGGGTGCGCTCGCAGGCATGGTCGCCGGCGCGGTCACCGTCTTCGTGTGGAGCTGGTTCGGTCCGCAGGTCTACGGCGTGACCCTCTACGAGATCATCCCCGGTTTCGCCGTCAACCTGTTGGTCTCCGTGGTCGTCAGCAAGCTCACCCACCAGCCCGACGACGAGGTGGAGCGTGAGTTCGACGAGGCCGTCGAGCTGGCGATGGTGAAGAGGGCGAGGGCGAGCTGACGCGGCGCTCAGACCTGCTGCTGGCTCATCCCCATGCGTGCGAGCACCACGTTCTCCACGACCTGCACGAGGTTGTAGAGCACCAGCGTGATCACGGTGATGATCGCGACCTCGGCCCACAGGTCGTCGAAGCGGGCAGCAGCGCTGTACCTCTAGATCGACCGCCGATGCCCTGACACCTTTGATACCTGTCAGTCGCAGGACACTTCAACGAGACCAGGTTTCGCCATGGATACCTCGCCGCCCGGCCAGTCCGTCGAGACGCACGACGAGCTGCGCATCGCCGCGCCCCACCGCGAGCTGCTCGACTGGGCCCGCACCCACATGTCGGCCATCGAGGAGGCCCGTTGGGCGTACGACGTGGCGCTGGACGGCGACGTCTGACCTCCGCACCGTCTTCTGTGTGCGCGAAACCGTCGTACGAGCGGCGTGTGCGCCCGATTCGTGCCCACACAGGTGGGCCACCGTGGTGCCAGCGCATGCAGAAGGGCCCCTCGCCTGCGATGACAGGTGAGGGGCCCTTCAGGCGTACGACGTGGATCAGATGTCGTGGTACTGACTGACTGACCCATGCTGACCTGCGCATCGTGAGACCCGTCGCTGGGACGCAATGCTGTCAGGAAGGCGTATAGCGATCCGTAGTGCAGCTGCATTCCGGCGGCGCAGATCGCGCTCCCGGCAATCGCCCCGGGCCACCCGGGTACGAGTAGGTAGACGAGCATCGCGATGGCTCGGAGCAACTGTCCGGTGCCGATCACCCTGCGAGGGCCAACTCGGTCGACCAGCGTCCCGGCGAGCACGGGGAACAGCAGTCCCGACGCCTGCCCCGATGTCCAATGCGAGGCCCGCGTCCGCAACCGAGAATCCGCGAACTGGGATGAGGAAAAGAGCCGCAACGGGGAGGTACATTCCCGCGCCAGCGCTGTCGAGGGCGACGAGCGCCCTGCCATCGGGTGTTCTTGTTCGCTCGGACAGGTGTACCGACGCGCCCCGCGACGCCTGACGACTCAGGAGCGCACTTCCTGGGTTCGTGTGCCTCGGCGGCTGGCTTCGAGGGCTGAGGTGAGCGTTCGAGCGTCGTAGCTACCCAGCAGCCGTCGGCCGTCTACGAAGAACGTCGGGGTGGCGTGCGCCCCGCTTGCATCGGCGCTTTCGAGATCCCGCTCCACCCGGGCACGTACGGCGGCACTGTCGAGGTCAGCCGTGAACTGGGCGACATCCAGGCCCAGCTCTTCGGCGTAGCGGATCAGATCTTCGCGCTCGAGCGCATCTTGCCGCGTGAAGACGAAGTCCAGCCACGGCCAGAACATCCCCTGATTCGATGCCGCCTCCGACGCTCGTGCGGCTATGGGGCCGTGAGGGTGATGTGGCAGCTGGCGAACGACATACCGGAGATCATCCCCGAACCGGCTGCGAAGGTCCTCCCAGGAACCCGTTGCGTGCGCGCAATAGTGGCATTCGAAGTCGATGTACTCGACGAGCGTGAGCTGGGCGTCCTCTGGTCCGCGGATGTGGTCGACTTCAGGATCAACGGGTGGTGTGAGCACCATCGGCAGATCTGCCGTCTCCTCTCCCAAGCGTTTCGCAGCAACCCGGAAAATAAGCCAACCAAGCGCGGTAGCGAGCACCATCGCGACCAACACGCCGACGGTCGCTTGCCGACCCAGGTCGGACGTCGAGCCGAACGCGAGGCCGATCACCAGGAGCGACACGGTGAACCCGATCCCCGACAGTGCCGCGCCGCCAAACACGCTGCCCATCCCGACACCCTCGGGTAGCCGACCGGCTCCAAGCTTCACAGCGACGAAGGTGGCGAGACCGATGCCGAGAAGTTTGCCGAGCACGAGACCCACGATGACTCCCCACGTCACGGAGGACTGGAAGGAATCGACGAGCACGCCGCCGCGCAGGTCGACGCCAGCGTTCGCGAGCGCGAAGATCGGGACGATGACGAGCGCGGTCGGCATGCGCAAGACCTCGTGCATGCGTTCATTTACCGAAATACCTCGCGCCAAGCCTCGATCGACTGCGCGGGCCGATGCCGCGCTCGGCGACTGCCAGAAGTCGCGGAACAGCTGACGAGCCGCGACCACCTTGTGCCGACGTGTCGGGTAGGCGGGGATAAGGAGTCCTGCGACCATGCCCGCGAGGGAGGCGTGGACTCCGGAATCAACGGTCGCGAACCAGAGCACAATGACAAGCAGCACGTACGGTGTGGCGCTCCATTGCCGCGAACGACCCAGAAGCCACAACCCGGCGAGGCAAGCAACTGCGATCAGCAGCGGAATGAGCCGGATCTCGTCGCTGTAGACAATGCCGATGATGGAGACGGCGAGGAAGTCATCGACAACGGTGAGGGTGAGTAGGAACACCCGCAACTGGCCGGAGAGTTTCGGGCCGAAGAGTGCGAGGGCACCCAACAGGAACGCGGTGTCGGTACCGACCACCGCGCCCCATCCACCGAGCCCGTCGCCGCCCGCGGCGGCCACGATCAAGATGTAGAAAACTGCGGGCAGTGCCACGCCAGCGACGCCAGCGATCAACGCGAGACGCGCGCGGCTGGCGTCTCGGAGCGACCCATGCGCGAACTCCTGTCGCACCTCGAGGCCAACGACGAAGAAGAAGACCACCATGAGGCCGTCGTTGATCCAGTGGTGCAGGTTCATGTGCAGGCCGAACCCGCTGACACTGAACCCGATCTCGACATCCCACAGCCCGAAATAGGACTCGGAGAGTGGCGAGTTCGCCCAGAGCAAGGCGACCACTGCGACGACGACCAAGAGCACAGCCGCACCCGACTCCGTGCGAATCGTTCGCCAACTAGTGCGCCGTTCCATCTGCCCACTCGTCATGCGCGAAGCATATCGGGACCCAAGGGCAGCGCCGGCGACGAGACTTGTCGACCGTGCAGCGCGCAAGGCGGAATGGAGAAGAAGCGGGTCATGGAATCGACACCAGAGCGGTGCGGTCAGTCCGTCAGTCCGAGCAACTCGGCGATCTTGGCCATCGCTGCCCACTCCGACTCGTGGTCGGCGCGGATCTCAACGACCATCCGGACCGCCCGCTCACGCAGCTCGGCCGGGTACCTCTTCGACGTACTCCCTGACATGACTCCATCCTTCCCAAGGAACGGGGTCTCCGGACTTGCCGGGGCGGTTCACTCGGCACGACGGTTGCCGTCGTGGAGCGCCTGGTGGAGGACGGGACGCTCGATTCAGACGAACGCGTCCACGACGGTCGGTGCATGGTCACTCGCGAAAGCCTCGCCGCGGCGCAGGGCACCCACCGGACAGTGCGAAGCAACTACTCGGCTCTTCCCAGATGAGGGTGTAGGTCGGCCGGGCGCGTCGGTCCGCAGGTAGACGCCGAGGTCTCCCGACGATGGAGGTTCCTACGCCATCCATCCAAAAGACCTCGACGTGACCGACGCTACCCCGCCGGCCGGCTTCGGCCGCCCCGGTCGCCTTCGCGTCTCATCCCAATCGACCCTGATCGAGTCTGCTGACCCCCTCGACGAGAACGCAGCGACATCACAGCCACCCAACCCCGACCGTCCGGGAAGCCGGGACACGTCACATGGCCTGTGCTGCGGGCGTGTCGAGTGGGTCGTCCAGGAGCGATGCAGAAGCGTCGACTCGACGTGCTGAGAGGTGGTTCCAGTCGAGCACTAGGACACCGGCTACAGGCATGGCGATAGGTCAGGAACGGCGTCGCTCCCTGCGCAGGAGGGAGCGCAGAGTCTCGGCGTTCGCGTAGCCGACCCGTAGCGCGATCTCGGCGGAGGTGAGGTCCGTGGTTGCTGAGAGGTGCCGAGCTCGTTCGATGCGAAGCCGTTGGACGAAGCCGAGCGGAGTGAGGTTGAGCGCCGCACGGACTCGTCGTTCGAGGGTGCGCCGGCTGGTGCCGAGCGACTGCGCGACGAAGGCGACGTTGAACGGTTCGTCCAGGCGGGCGCGCACGAAGCGTTCGAACTCGACGACGATCGGGTCCTCGTGCCGGAGATGTTCGTAGGCGACGAAGGCCGCCTGCGACGGACGCTCGTCAATGATGAGGAGCTTGGCGACATGTTGGGCCAGGTCGGGGCTGATCGATCGCACGAGTGAGAGCGCGAGGTCAATGTGGGCGAACGCGGCGCCGGCGGTGACGAGGTTCCCGTCGACCACGACCATGGTGTCGAGATCGAGGGCGACGGTCGGATAGCGCTTCAGGAACTCCGGCCCCAGGAACCAGCTGGTCGTCGCCCGCCGATGATGCATCCGTCCGGTCTCGGCGACAGCGAACACGCCGGTGCACGCCGCGGCGATCCGGGTGGTCGCCTCGTCGAGGCGCCCGAGCGAGGCGATGACCGAACGAACATCTCGGCTCTGGAGGGCGTCGTGGGTAGCGGCGGCCGTGAGGGTTCCAAGCGCAGGGACGACGACCACGTCGAACTCTGCGGACTCCGACAGCGGGTGGTCCACCGACAGGGTCATCGATGCCGTCGTGGTCACTCTCCGTTTCGGTCCGAGGATGGCGAGTTCGATCGGCTCGATCCGCGGGTCGACATCGCCGCGGGCTCCGTCGGCCACCCGCACGATGTCGATGAGCGACGCGACAGCCGAACCGAAGCAGCCGTCGATCGCGATCAGTCCGATACGCATGGCGCGAACAATAGCAATACTGCCGTATACGCCACTTCTCACATGCCCTTGCTCGTCATAGGCTCAACTCGCTTCACCAAGAAACCTCGACACCCAGGAGAACCCCTCATGTCTGCACCCGCATCACTTCCGTATGCCTTCGTCGCCAAGATCGTCGCGGCCGATGGACAGCACGACGCGCTCGCCGATCTGCTCGCCGGCGCTGTCGCGCTCGCCAACGAAGAAGTAGGAACGATTGTCTGGTTCGCGGTCAGGACCCACGCCGACACCTTCTGGATCTTCGATGCATTCCCCGACGAGGCCGCTCGCGACGCCCACGCCAACGGCGCCATCGTCGCAGCCCTGATGGCCAACCAGCACCTCCTCAGCGCAGCACCCGAGATCCTGCCGGCCGACGTCCTCGCGTCCAAGCTCCCGTAGTCCGCCAACGCACGAGACGATCGCGCCCCGCCGAGCCGTCGCCAGGTCGCGACGCAACGCCACGCTGCGTTGCCACACGGGCCCGTCACCGGGCCCGCTGCGTTGCCACACGGGCCCGTCACCGGGCCCGCTGCGTTGCCACACGGGCCCGTCACCGGGCCCGCTGCGTTGCCACACGGGCCCGTCACCGGGCAGCGTGGGCAGCGTGGGCAGCGAGAGCGACGAGCCAGGCACCAGGACCGACACTCGCCAGCACCGTTCCCGCGGTCAAGGAAACAAGTAGCCGCTGTTAGTACGGCACAGCGTGGCCGCTCATGCCGCTGAATGCGCGGTCCTGCCGATGTGCGGTCGCGCCGCTGCGACGACGTTGCCTTGAGCGTGAACTACGTGCCCATTGTCGCTCCGTTCCCAGGCGGACGCGTCGTCTGGACTGGTCTTGCGACACGCAGCACGCTCGGCGCGAACTCGAGGTCGGGTTACGCCAACTGAGGTTCGCTGATCGGGCGGCGTCCCCGGGGCAGGGGCGTCCGCGCGGGGTCTTCCCGGTTGCGGGCGCCGCTCCCCGGTCTCAATCTTCCCGTGTCCATCACCCACCTATGTGAATCCTCGTTCCCTGAGATGGGAGAGCCAACCTGGCAGCCCTCGTGGTCTGGGAGCCTGGACAGCTCAATCGGATGACGTGACGCCCCGGATGTTCGCACCGGGCGGTTGCCTTGCAGTCCGCTGACGCAACCACCTAGTGGTGCCAGCAGCCATGCCCCGCGACTTGGGCGTCTGGTGCACGGGGACCACGATCAGCGAAGCCTCACCCTCCAGGGACCACTTGATGGCGTGATAGACCGCTGACAGCGATTCGGTGCTGTCCACGGCGACCAGCCCGGGCGCCACAAGCCGAGCCTCGTGCCACGCCCCTCCAGGTCAGGCAGGTTCTCCGAGGTCCAAGCGAGATACACAGTCATGCCTTCATCTTTCATGACATCTACGGATTCTTCTTGGCGTGATGCCTCCGAACCCGCGCGGCAGCCTGACGGCACACCGGCCGCCCGCACCCAGCTCATGTCCGCTCGAGCCGCCGCGAGAGGTAGGGCGCGGTCGCGCTGCCCTCGGCCCTCGCGATGTCGGCCGGCGTGCCGGTCGCGACGACCCGACCGCCGGCGTCTCCTCCGCCCGGGCCGAGGTCGATGACCCAGTCGGCTGTGGCGATCGCGTCGAGGTTGTGCTCGACGAGAACCACCGTGTTGCCGGCGTCGACTAGCCGGTGCAGCTGACGCAGCAGGAGCGCGGTGTCGGCGGGGTGCAGTCCTGAGGTGGGTTCGTCGAGCAGGTAGAGCGTATGGCCTCGGTGCGCGCGCTGGAGCTCGGTAGCGAGCTTGATGCGTTGTGCCTCACCGCCGCTCAGCTCGGTCGCAGGCTGTCCCAGTCGCAGATAGCCCAAGCCCACCTCGCGCAGCGACCGAAGGCTGCGTACGGCGGCCGGCACGTCGGCGAGGAACGTCGCGGCATCGTCGACGGTCAGTGCGAGGACCTCCGCGATGTTCTTGTCGCGGTAGGTGATCTCGAGCGTCTCGGAGTTGTAGCGATCGCCGTGGCACGTCGGGCATGGTGCGTAGGTGCCAGGCAGGAAGAGCAGTTCGACGGAGACGAAACCCTCGCCCTGACAGGTCTCGCACCGGCCCGCGGGGACGTTGAAGGAGAAGCGGCCGGCGCCGTAGCCGCGGGCCCGGGCCGCGTCCGTGGCGGCGTACAGCTTCCGCACGGCGTCGAACATCCCCGTGTACGTCGCGAGGTTGGACCGCGGCGTCCGGCCGATCGGGCGCTGGTCGACTAGTACCAGTCGGTCGAACGACTCAAGGGCAGTCGGGTCCTCGGCCAGGACCTGGGTGACCAGGGTCGACTTGCCGGAGCCGGACACCCCGGTGACGGCGGTCAGGACGCAGAGCGGGATGTCGACGGACAGGTCGCGCAGGTTGTTCTTGTTTGCTCCGTCCAGCCGCAGCCAGCCCTGCGGGGGGCGCGCGTCGTGCACGAGCCGCTCGGCGCGACCGAACAGGTAGGCGCTGGTGGCCGACTCCGTGACATCCTCGAGGCCCGCGACAGGGCCGCTGTAGAGCACTCGGCCTCCGGCCTCGCCCGCACCGGGGCCGATGTCGACGACCCAGTCTGCTCGTCGTACGACGTCGAGGTCGTGCTCCACGACGAACAGTGTGTTGCCGGACGCCTTGAGGCGGTCCAGGACATCCAGCAGCGGCTCCGCGTCGGCCGGGTGCAGGCCGGCGGAAGGCTCATCGAGGACGTAGACGACTCCGAACAGACCCGAACGCAGCTGGGTGGCGATCCGCAGGCGCTGCGCCTCTCCGGGCGACAGCGTCGTCGAGTTCCGTCCCAGGCTGAGGTAACCCAGGCCCAGATCGAGTAGCACCTCGACGCGGGCGACCAGGTCAGTGCAGATCCGCGCCGCGACCTCGTCGGCACCCGCGGGCCGCTCAGCGACCGGACGCAGCAGAGCCACCAGCGCTGTGAAGGGTAGGTCGTTGACCTCGGCGATCGAACACCCGCGGAAGGTCACCGCGAGGGCCTCGGGCCGCAGTCCACTGCCCTGGCAGTCCGGGCAGGGCGCTTCCTCCACGAACCGCCCGGCTCGCTCGCGCATCCGCTCGCTCGTGGAGTCGGCCAGCACGTGCATGACGTGCTTGCGCGCGCTCCAGAACTTCCCGTAGTAGCCGTGGTCGACGCGACCTGGTTCCGGCTCGATGAGCACCGAGGGCTGCTCGTCGGTGAACAGCAGCCAGTCGCGGTCCCGCTTCCTGAGACTGTGCCACGGCTTGTCGACGTCGATGCCGAGCCCCATCACGATGCTGCGCAGGTTGGCGCCCTGCCACGCGCCCGGCCAGGCGGCGATCGCCCCTTCACGAATGCTCAGTGACGGGTCCGGGACGAGCAGCTCCTCGGTGACGTCGTGGACGACGCCCAGGCCGTGGCAGCGCAGGCACGCGCCAGCGACGGTGTTGGGCGAGAAGGCCTCGGCCGCGAGGTGTTGGGCGCCGGCCGGGTAGTCGCCGGCCCGCGAGTAGAGGATCCGCAGCAGGTTGGACAGCGTGGTGATGGTGCCGACCGACGAGCGCGAGGTGGCCGCGCCCCGGCGCTGCTGAAGCGCGACCGCAGGCGGCAGGTCGGTGATCTCCTGGACGTGCGGGGCGCCGACCTGCTGCAGCAGCCGGCGCGCGTAGGGCGCGACCGACTCGAAGTAGCGGCGCTGCGCCTCGGCGTACAGCGTTCCGAAGGCCAGCGACGACTTCCCCGACCCAGAGATCCCGGTGAACGCCACCATCACGTTGCGAGGAATGTCCACGTCAATGTTGCGCAGGTTGTTCTCATTGGCACCGCGGACACGCACAAAGCCATCGGTCGCATCGGTGGTCACGTGCTGCCCCTGTCGGTCGCTCCCGGTTTGCTCTACAACAAAGTATCGCGTTCCCCGAAGAGTGCTTGAGACTCCCACGGCGAAACGGGCCCGCCCTCCGAAGCCCACTGTGAGTTGGTGTACGCAAGCATCAAGGTCGGCGAGTGGGTGAGGAGCACCGTATGCGTGACGATGGTCTCGGCAATGCGGATGAGCAAGCAGCCGAAGACACAGCAGATCGGTCGGTCGGAACGCTGGAGTTGTTCTTCGACCTGGTCTTCGTCTACGCGATGTCGCAGGTCACTGTCCTGATGCTCGCGGACATCTCCTGGGCGGGGTTCGGCCGCGGGATTCTGGCGCTCGCTGCTGTGTGGTGGGCGTGGGCCTGCTACGCCTGGCTGACGAACACCTCCGACCACGACGGACCCGGGCCTCGCCTGCTGCTCTTTCTCGCGATGGCGGCCATGCTGATGGCCGCGGTCGCGCTGCCGCAGGCGTTCGGCGCGCGGGCGCTGGTCTTTGCGCTTGCATTCCTGGCGGTCCGACTGATCCACGTCGTGCTGCTGGCTCTTGACGTGCGGGGCGAGGCGGACGTGGGTTCGGCCGCGCTGCGACTAGTCCCCACCCTGCTCGCCGGCCCGGCAGTGCTGGTGGCCGCGGCGTTCTTCGACACACCAGAACGAGAGTTGCTGTGGATCGTCGCCGCGGTGATGGATCTGTCGGGGCCGGTCCTGGTCGGGACCACCGGTTGGAGCGTGACACCTGCCTACTTCGTGGAGCGGCACGGGCTGATCATCATCATCGCGCTGGGTGAGGCGATCGTCGGGGTAGGCGCTGGCGCCGAAGCCGATCTTCCGCGCCCGAGTGTGGTGACGGCCGTCCTCCTCGCCGTGCTGATCGCGGCCGGTCTGTGGTGGTCCTACTTCGGTTATCTGCGCGGCGGTGCCGAACGACGGCTGCGCGGCACCACTGATCGGGAGCGGTCAAGGCTTGCGCGCGACTCCTACAGCTACCTTCATCTGCCGCTCGTGGCCGGGGTGGTGTTCTTCGCTCTCGGGGTGCACGAAGCAGTCGCGGCACCGGGGGAACCACTCCACTTGTTGCCGGCCGTCGCCCTGGCCGGTGGCGTCGCGATGTTCTACGTCGGCGACGTCGCCTACCGATGGCGCGACCACCACCAGCTCGCCACCGGTCGCCTGGTGGCCGCAGTGGGGGCTGCTTCGCTGATCCCGGTCGCGGTGGTGGCGCCTGCTTCGGCGGCGCTCGCCGGGCTAACCCTCGTCTGCTTGCTGCACACCAGCTGGGAACTCTGGCACCACCCGGCGATCGGCCCGGTCGACGACTCCTGATCGTCCAGTGCCATCGCCGCGCAGACTCTCGCACCTACGGCTTGGGGGTACCTCATCGGACGGCGTTTCGCAGGGGCTCGCCGACGGGGGCTTGGCGCAGTCGCCACGCGCGTGTCGCCAGGTGGAGGTTGAGTTGCGCCTCGACGTCGTTGAGGTCGTGGCCCGAGATCTCGGTGATGCGGCTGATTCGGTAGCGCAGCGTGTTGCGGTGGATGGCGAGCGTCGTTGACGTGTCGGCGTACTTGCCCCCGTGGTCAAGGTAGGCCGCTAGCGTGGGGACGAGCTCGGTGCCGTGGCGGCGGTCGTAGCTCAATAGGTCGCCGAGCCAGTCCCTGATGAGGCGCTCGACCTCCTCAGCGTTGCCGTCGAGGGCGAGCAGCCGGTCTACTCCCAAGTCGGCGTAGGCGATGAAGCCATACGGATGTGGGACTGCTGACGAGCCCTGAGTGCTCGTTGGGCTTGCTCATACGCACGTGGGATCTGTTCCGGCGAGTTGGCCGGCTCCCCCTTGGCGATCACACCCTTGGTGTCGCCGTAACCGTGGGACAAGTCGTCGAACAAGCGGCCGATGTCGACACCTCGATGGGTGAGAGCGACCACCAGCCCCTGGTTCCGGCCTACCAAGCAGGGCAGCCGCTGACGAGCCATGGCCATCCGGAGGTGATCGACGTCGCGGTCGTGCCCGCGGTGACCCCGCTCGGAGGACCACGCGGACACGATCAGGTCGTGCGGAACGCCAAGGTCGTGGCTCTGAGCGGATGCCCGGTCCACGGCAACGTCAGCCGGGAGCCCTCCAAGAAGGTCGTCGAGGAGGTCTCGACTCAGTCGGTTCTCCAGTTCATTCATCGCTGCGGCCTTAGCCCTCAGCAGCCCCAGTGCGACGCCCGCGTACCGCAGAGCGAATGATGCGTCGTCTCGGTCTTTGTCCGGTGGCACCTCCACTTCGATCGTGCCGAGTTCGGGGCGTCCGCCGATGACCTCCTCGAGCGAGGTTCGCTCGAGGACCGGTTGGTACCGGCCGGCAACCGTGATCCGGGTCGTCTCGTGCCCGAATCTGTCCCGCAGCACGACAGCGGAGCCAGTGAGCCGGCTGAGTGAAGTAGCCACGTCGAGCTCAGTCCCGGTCGTGGATAGTCGGGCGAACTCCTCAAGCACCCCTCACGGTGCTGCAGCGCCGCGACGGTGCGCGCCATCTCGTTATTGGCTGCATCGAGTTCGTGGGCGCGTCGGCGGTGGCGCTCGTGCACCTGCGCGTCCGCGAGCGCCGTCCCGAGGAGATCGCCCAACCGTTCGATGACGAACAGTTGTTCGGGGTCGGGCCGGGCGAAGCTGCGAAGGACCAGTTGGCCCGGGGCGCCGTTCAAGACCGCCACAGCCGTCGTCGACGTCCAGGAGTCGCCGTGGTCCTGCACGAATACCCGTTCACCGATTGAGGGGCTCGGTTCCGCCGGCTTCGTTGGCTCCCCGGGTGGCAGGGTGATCCACTCCCGGTCCCGCTGGAAGGTGACGTGAACCAACTGGCAGCCGGTCACCGACTCGACCTCACGCTTCAGGACGTTGATGACCTCGTCCACGTCGTGACGTTGCATCATCGCCGTGGACATCGCCAGCAGCCCATCGAGGCCGGTGAGGGCACGCCGCAGATCCAGCTCGCCGGTTGGCACATCGGTTCCGGTTGTGGCGGGCTCGCAGACGGTCATCTCTTGATCCCTGGCCGGCCCGCCCGGGATCCCCCTGTGCCGTAGGAACCCCACAGGTCGTCGCCCTGAGCGGCGACACCTCGGTACATGCAGCACGGATGTATCCCGGGATCCAGTCCGAGTCCGTGAGAGCTCATCGGTCCTCATCAACTCTCGGGGGCAGCGTCGCGTTCACCGTACCCCTTGCCCAGCGCAACCACCCGCGGGGAGTTGTGCACTCGGACCAAATCATGCCCCGGGACTTGGCCTGGTGCGCCCATGACTTCTTGGTGGTCGGCGACGAGTGTGGACTGGTCGGAGTCACACAACGATTGGAGATTCGCCATGAAGGCTGTCGTCTATCAGGGACCCAAAGATGTCGCGGTCACGGACGTTCCGGACGCCGAGATCGAACGGCCCACCGATGTGCTGGTCAAGATCACAACGACCAACATCTGCGGCTCGGACCTGCACATGTACGAGGGGCGGACCTCCTTCGAGAAGGGCCGGACGTTCGGCCACGAGAACATGGGAGAGGTGGTGGAGATCGGCAAGGGAGTAGAGAAGATCAAGGTGGGCGACCGGGTCGTGCTGCCCTTCAACATCTCGTGCGGGTTCTGCAAGAACTGCGAGCGCGGCCTCACGAACTACTGCCTGACGACGCAACCTGACCCGTCGGCCGCCGGTGCGGCCTATGGCTTCGCCGAAATGGGCCCGTACGGCGGCGGGCAGGCAGAACTGCTCCGGGTGCCCTTCGGCGACCACAACGCGTTGCGCCTGGGTGAAGACGCGCAGGACAAGGAGAACGACTACGTCATGCTCTCCGACATCTTCCCCACCGGCTACCACGCCACCGAGATGGCCGGCGTGATCCCGGGCGACAGCGTCGTGATCGCCGGGGCCGGCCCCGTGGGACTGATGGCCGCCCTGTCCGCGACGATCAAGGGCGCCTCGAAGGTGATGGTGGTCGATCGCCACCCCGACCGGCTCGCGCTGGCCGAGCAGATCGGAGCGATCGCCATCGACGACTCCAAGGTCGACCCCGTGCAGGCTGTGCTGGACGAGACCATGGGGCTCGGGGCCGACCGTGGCTGCGAGTGTGTCGGCTACCAGGCCCACGACCCGCAGGGGAACGAAGACCCGGCTGCCACCTTGAACATGCTCATCAACTCGGTGCGTTTCACCGGCGGGATCGGCACCGTCGGTGTGTTCGTCCCCGAGGACCCGGGGGCCAAGGGCGAATTGGCCAAACAGGGCAAGGCGGCCATCGACTTCGGCACCCACTGGTTCAAGGGACAGACCATGGGCAACGGTCAGTGCCCGGTCAAGAAGTACAACCGCCGACTGCGAGACCTCATCGCGGCTGACAAGGCGAAGCCGTCCTGGATCGTCTCCCACGAGATCTCGCTGGACCAGGCCGCGGACGCCTACAGGAACTTCGACTCCAGGTCCGAGGGCTGGACCAAGGTCGTCATCAAGCCGGGTATGTCCGACGGAAAGAAGGCAAACTGATATGGCAGCAGATCTTCAGGGCAAGAGGGTCGCGATCCTCGCCGCGGACGGGGTCGAGCGCGTTGAGCTCGAGCAACCCCGCGAAGTACTGGACCGCGCGGGCGCTCAGACCGAGGTCCTCTCGATCCACGACGGCGAGATCAAGGCCCGTAAGAACGACCTGGATGAAGCGGGCACGTTCACCGTCGACGGGCTGGTCGCCGACGCCTCGGTGGATGACTACGACGCGCTGCTGCTTCCCGGCGGCACGGTGAACCCCGACCAGCTCCGGGTCGACGAGGGCGCCGTTTCCTTCGTCCGCGACTTCGTCGAGAGCGGCAAGCCAGTGGCTGCGATCTGTCACGGGCCGTGGACGTTGATCGAGGCCGGCGTGGCCACCGGTCGCACCCTGACGTCCTTCCCGAGCATCCGCACGGATCTGCGCAATGCCGGCGCGAACGTCGTTGACCAGGAGGTCGTGGTCGACACGAATCTCATCACCAGCCGCTCGCCGGAGGACCTGCCGGCGTTCTCCGAGGCGATCGTGTCCCAACTCGCGGGCACCACGACAAAGGAAGAGGAGAAGTCATGAGTGTGACCAAGGGATTGCTGGTCAGGTTTGACGCGTTGCCCGGCAAGGAGGACGACGTGAAGGAGTTCCTTGACAGCGGCCGTGCGCTTGTCGAGGACGAGCAGGCGACCACCGCGTGGTTCGCGATCCGCCTCGGGCCGACCTCGTTCGGGATCTTCGACGTGTTCCCCGATGACGCCGGACGTGACGCCCACCTGTCCGGCCCTGTTGCGGTAGCACTCGGCGAGCAGACCGGTACGTTGTTCTCCGAACCGACGATCGAGAAGCTCGACGTGTTGGGCTCCAAACTCCCCGCCTGACACCACAGACCGGGAGTACTGGGCCAGACAGGAGGGGTCGCTGCACGCGGTGACTTCGGGCTGACACAGCCCGCTGACGTCGTGGCAGCGGCCCCTTCTCTTGCGGCCTATCGCAAATCACCAGCAGATCGAGGAACCGCGATGACAGGAACTGACGACGGCGTTGCCACGACACGTTCACCCGAGGTAGCAGTGATCGGGGGCGGGATCGTCGGTCTGTCGACGGCGTACGCGCTGCGGGAGCAGGGCGTGCCGGTGCGCTTGTACGAGGCTGGTCTGCCCGGAATGGGTCAGTCCGCAGGCGAGTCGCGGATCTTCCGGCATGCCCACGACGACCCGCGACTCGTCGCTTTCGCGCGCGAAAGCCGCGGCGTATGGGATGAGTGGGCCGAACACTTCGACGTCGAGCTGGTCTCCTCAGACGGTGTCGTGGCGATCGGCGACAGCGCCCTGGCGCGGCTGCGGGTGCTCGACCAGGTCGGCGGCGTGAAAGCGTACGAGATCGATGCAGCCGAGCTCGCCCAGCGGATGCCGCTGCTCGCTGGGTACTCGGGGCCAGCGGTGCTCGACGAGTCGGGCGGCGCGATCCGCACCCGCACCGCGATCACGGCACTCGCGGGTGCCCTCGCAGATGCCGTCACCACCGCAGAGGTCATTTCCATCGATCCCCGCGCCGATGGGACGGTCGAGGTGCGCAGCGTCACCGAGCGGGCTGTCTACTCCAAAGTGGTCGTGTGCGCCGGCCGCGAAACCGCCCGCCTGGCCCGCAGCGTCGGCCTGTCGCTGCCGGTTCGCCTTGCCGCGCACGTCCGGCTGACCTTCGACGTGAAAGCCGCCGCCCCGGCACGAGTCGCGTGCCTGCAGGACAGCAGCGGCGTCTTCGGCGAAGTCGGCGTGTACGCGACGCCGCTACCGGGCAACAGCAGTTATTCGGTCGGACTCAGCGAGACCGTCGGCGTCCGCGACGACGGAACGTTCATCGACCCTGCGGCGATTCGATCGCTGGACGAACGCGCGCGCGAATACGTGACACGGGCGCTGCCCGGTCTCCACCCAGAGCCGCGCGACTTCCTTCATTGCTGGGTGACCGACCTCCCATGGAGCGAGGACGGCGTGGCCGTGTGGGAGGCAGGCTCTGTCCTGTTCGTGGCCGGTCACAATCTGTTCAAGCAGGCACCTGCGCTGGGGCGCGCTCTCGCCCGAGCCGCGACGGGTGAAGGTCTCGCCGCCGAGCTCGAGCAGGGGGCGCGCCTGGGTGAGCCACAGCAATAGGCTCCCGATCCATTCGACGTAGCATCCACGGGTCCTTCTGTGCGCGGCAGCCGACTGGCAAGGGCAAGCGTAGGTTGAGGTATGGATCAACAAGACCTTCCCTGTTCACCCAGTGCACACCCCGCCCGCTCATCGTCATGAGCGTGCACAAGGGAAGCGGCCGCGGGGGAGTGCCGGCGCCTGTACCTCTCGCCGTGCCCGGGATGCGACGAGGGCTCCGGCGACGCCGGAGCCCTCGTACTCGAATCAGTTGAGCTCGAGCTCTACGTGCACAAGTGACTAAATGTCGTAGTAGAGCTCGTTGCGGTATCCCTGCGGTATTTGGTGGGGGCAGCAGACTGGCCTACGCCACCGGTTTTTCGGCGGGCGCGCCGTCGAGCAGTGCCGCGAGGTCGCCGATGGCTTCGCTTGCGCGGCGGTGCAGCAAGGCCCCCGGCGGGACCCGGTGCGCCGACCGCCGTAGGTAGTTGATGGTCTTCTTCTCTCCAAGAACCAGGTCGCTGTAGCCGGCAGCGTAGGACAGGTGCAGCCAGTCATTGAGGTCGTTGGGCTCCCACTTGTCATCGGCGTTCGACAGGCGCAGGTGCAGTACCTCACGAAGGCGACCCAACCCAGGAGTTGTCGAGATCGCGGCCTCAGCGTCGTGCAGAAGCCACTCGCCGAATCGCTCCGGGCTCATTCCAGATTCGTTGGCCGCAGCGGGGAGGTCGGTGCCCAGGTCCGAAAAGAACCTCGTGCGGGTCAGGTCGCGAGACCAGGCCTTCGCCTTGGGGTTGGTTCTCATGTGGTTGGCCAGAGGGGCGAAGGACATCGCCCAACGGGTCGCTAGTTCGCTACCAGCATCTTCACGGGCCTCGGGGTCTAGCAGGAGGCTTACCAAGACGGTGGCCCAGACCTGGCGTCGTATGAGTCCGGCGACTTCGGGCCCCAACTTTTGGCCGATGGTTCTGTCGGGCATCTTGTCTAGGATCGCCTCAGGCGCGAGCGTTATTGCGTCCTGCTTGACTAAGGGCGTCCCGCCGAACAGGGCCCTCAGTTCTGCCCGGCGAAGGCCGAGGACGGACCGAAGCTGCCATCCGCGCGAGTACTGGAGCATCGTTGCGGCGAGTTCGAGCCGACTCGGGCCCCCGCGCTTCGACGATTCCGACAGGTGGGCGCTCGAGAGCGGGATGATCACACGCTCGGCGGTGGCGGCCTGAGCGAGCAAGTCGAAGAACGGTCTCTTGGTTGCCTCAAGCGCCTCCGGATTCTTTCGCCATCTCGCGAAATCAATCCAGTGGTTCTGGTCGAGATAGATCACCGGCACTGAGATGGTCTCTAGAACCGTCCCGATGTTCATGGTGATCGTCTCTCCACCGGCCACGATCTCCAGGAGGGAGTCGACCGGGATGAAGGTGCATCGTGACACCAGGCCGCGCTTGCTCGGGACCGGGATCTGCTCGGTGAGGATGCGTCCGTCCACCGCGACGATCGAGCAGTGCCCGGAATCGTAGTCAATCGCGATGAGCTTGATGTGCGAGATCGGATGTGAAGAGGGCAGCGTCACGCGCACGGTCGCTCACTTACCTTCGCCAGCAACCGACAGCTTGGCGATCGTTTCTGCGTCGTATCCATCGACATCCAACCCCCAGAGGTAGTCGAGGTCGTTGGCGATCAGATCGACGAGCGGCACGAGGTGCTTCGAACTACGCCAGAGCAGGGCCGAGGATCCACGCAGCATGCCCCAACTTGCGAGGTAGAAGCCAAGTTGGAGGCAACTTGTCTCCAAGCCTCCGGAGGTGACCAGCCGGCCCGGGTCCTGACTGTGGGACTGGAAGTAGTTGAAGCAGTAGTCGAACGATGCATAGCGCAGCGTCGGCTCGCGCGTACCCAGGAACCTGTTGAGGTTCGCCTCGATATCGACCACGGCGCGAGCCTATTCATGTCCACGGCGGGTGCGCGCAGAACCGTCAGGAGCCGTCGAAGATCGCTCCCGCGGATCTTCTGCGGTATTCCTGCGGTATTTGGGCCTCCAGAGCCCAAGCGAAAGGGCCCCTGATCATGCATACCTGCAGGTCAGAGGCCCTTTCGTGGTTCAGGCGTGGATCAGATGTCGTAGTAGGGGGAGAGACTGAGTTGATTGCCGTCCTGAGCTGCGTCGATGGCTGGTGTCCCTACTCGCCGGCGCACGGTGGGCGCACGGGAGGGGTGGGTGGGATTCTCGGGTGCGCAGAGGCTCCGCGCTGAGCGGAGCGAAGTGTGGAGGGGCGCTTCCCGCCCACCCCGTGGCTAAGTAACGGGGAAGTTGACCCGTCGGGCTTCGGCTACTAGGAAGGCGCTGAA
The DNA here is from genome assembly GCF_004777465.1 of Nocardioides daphniae. Lineage (NCBI taxonomy): Bacteria > Bacillati > Actinomycetota > Actinomycetes > Propionibacteriales > Nocardioidaceae > Nocardioides > Nocardioides daphniae. The sequence goes on along the minus strand of NZ_CP038462.1, from coordinate 2,140,896 downwards.
CTCATTTGTTGGGTGAAGCATTCGGCCAACTTCTAGTGCCGCCAGTTGCCTGTCTTCGCCGTCGGCCTCCTCCCAAAGGCGAAGAAGTCGCTTGAAGGACTCAAAGACAGTCATGCGTGACCACAGAAGATCGGCACGTTGGAGATCCAGATGAAGTACGGTTCTTCGACCGGGCAAGCTCCCTGGGCGCGCGTACACGCCGCCGGCTAAGAACTCCAAGTGCTCGTTGGGTTCATCAGCATAGGGGTTGAGTAGTGGTTCCTGAGGCTCATAATAGTCTGACTTGTTTTGGTTGCACCGCGGGCACGCCAGTGTGAGATTCTCCCACTCGACCACTTTGGATGGGACTTTGGACTTGGGCTCGATATGCTCTATGTGGGCGTACGCGCAGTCGCTGATAAGCACTTCGCAGTAAGCGCACTTTTTGAACGTGTCGCCCTCTAGGGCCGACCTTATTTCCGGATGCTTCCATGGGGTGGGAAGATCTTTCTTCGCACCTTTGACGGCGTTAAGATAATTCTCAGTCCAAAGGTCTGAGTTTTTGACCAACGTGGCCGGCTTGGATGACCGCTCAATCTTCCTCATCGCGAGCCTCAGCGATTTCTTTGAGAGATTCTAGGGTAGCGGGGAATTCGTCGTTGAGGCCCAGCTCATTCATTTGGCGATGAAGGGATAGGAGCGATTGTGTCGAGCCTTGTGTGGCCGCCCTGTTAAGGGCCTCGGACAGACGCTGCTCTACCCAGACTGGCATGGTGCTTTGCACGCCAAGGACTCTGCGCAATGTGGCGTCGGCACTGGCAGCTTTGCCGCGGAAGTCAAGGGATCTTGCTTGCACCGACCCCTCCTCGTACTCGAGGGCGTATACATGCCCGTCGGGTGAGGCGGTTACTACAAACGGGCTATGTGTCGCGACGATAAAGCGTGCCCCTGGAAAGGCCCGGAGTAGTCCTGGCAGCAGGGTGCGTTGAAGGCTCGGGTGGAGGTGATTCTCTGGTTCGTCAATGCACACGGTGAACTCAGGGGTTTCCAGACTTTGGAGATAAAGTAGCCATCCGATCTCTATCAGTTTCGTTATTCCACCGGAGCTGGCTTCGAGTAGGAATGCCTCTCCTTCGTCGCGCTCAATCATGAGCTCCGGAAGTGCAATTGCAAGTTGCTTAAATCCGAGCGTCGAAGGCAGGAGAGAGCGGAGGACCTCCTGGAAGTTCACCCAAATATCGAGTGCCCTCGGATCTGGCTGCATCGCCTGATTCCCGTAGCCGAGAATCGCGGCTGAAATGAGCGTTTCCTTGATGGTCGATTGAATCGTAGGGCCGCCGTACGAATCGCCTGCTAAGAGGACGGCGGCAGCTCCTCTGCCGCGTTCTAAGATCTCCGATGTGGAGGGAAAAGTTAGGGGAATTGCCCCGTATCCGTGGTGTGCTCCAACGCGACTGTGTGACGCGATAAAGATTCCGGGAAGCAATGCGGGAACGTTGGCGTTGTGGTTTACTCCAGCTGAATGAATGAAAGCGGGCGCGGAAATTAGTTGTCCTGACTCCGTTCCATAGGTGAAGGTTCCCACGGAGCGCTCGTTTGATCTGGAGTCCGGGTCCGCGAGCCAACTCATGGTCCCATCGGCTTCCCGTCTGGGGGAAGCTATAAAGCTTGACGGGGCTTGGAAGTGTTTCCCTATCAATTTAAGCAGAGTTGTCTTCCCCGTCCCGTTCTCGCCCGTCAAGATGGTCACGCGATGACTTAGGTCGAGCTCCAAGTCTTCAAACTGGCGCCATTGCGTGAGGGAAAGAGCGTGCAAGCGTTGAGGTGTGGGTGGCGGGTTGTGCTCGTACATCAGTTACCTCCGTGTGGGGTGCGTTCGCTGTAACACAGCACCCTCAAACTGCATTGGTCAGATTTCGTAGATCCACTCGTCACCCTCTGGGTACACGTATCCGAAGCCGGCCACGAAGATCAGCTTCTCCAGATCGATGATGGGAGCTTCCGGCAGGAGGATGTAGCCCTCGGGTTCTGGTTCGGGCATGAAGCGCATGTAGTCCATCAACTGGCCGATGGCCAGGCGCACAGAGTTGCGGTCCGCGTTTGCCTTGGCCTCGAAGAGGTGGTTGGCAGTCACGTCATAGGTGTCGGTGACGAGCGTGTACTTCTCGCCAGCCACCTTGATCCTCACGCGACGCGTCGCGTGTCCCTGGTCCTGAAGCCAAGACTGGAAGTCCTCCACCAGCTCAGCCTCAACCTTCTTGGCGATGGTCGCTTCCTGAGCGGGGACCAGAAACTCCATCTCCTTGTGGTTCTCGGAGTCGATTACGGTGATGTCCGCGCCCCTGGTCGCGTTCGGTCCTGGCTCCACAGTGGTTCCCGGTGGGAGGATTCCCGTTGGCGTGTTGTCAGGCGCGGACTCTAGGGATTGATCCGTTGGTGCCGTGCTGGCGAGCTCGGGGCCAGCGGTGTTCTTGCCGGGCGTTGGAGCGGCCGAGTCCTTCAACAGGTGGAAGACAACCACCTTGCGCATGAGGCCGTCCCGTCCGACGGCGTCCTCCCCGCGGTAGGGGTTCGATGGATCGACGTAGAAGGCACCTAGGTACTCCTGGCGCTTGCCGCCCCGCCGCTTCTTCGAGTCGAGGGTGTGGAACAGGCGAAGGGTACGGCCGGCCTCCGCGTGGTTGAGGATGGATCCGTTTCGATGGCTCAGGCTCTGATCGCCGTATTGGCCGCCGCCGGTGTAGTGAAACAGATCAGGATTCGCGTCGTCCCAGCGGTCAAAGTTGTAGCCGCTCTTCACGCCCTCTTCAGGGTCGGTGAAGAGAAAGATGTTCGGGGTGGAGGTGGACGGACGGATCCCGCCTTGGTCGCTGCCCCCGTAGCGCTGAGCAATGTTGCTGCCAAGAGTCACGTCACCCTCGTCGTATACCCAGTCTGAGTCGGTAGCTACAGTGAAACCGAGAGCTCGCAAACGCGAGGCTACGGTGTCCTCTCCGCCGCTGAAATCGGCCGGCTTGAGTGGCGTCCCGTGCTGGTAGCCGTGGGCTGCTCCGAGGATCGCCTTCGAGTCGAAGTGTCTGCCCTGCCACAGGACGAAGTACCTGTGAGCCTTCCCGAAGCCGTACTTCGAGAGGAACCCTGCGCGGCCAAGCTTCTGCGCCTCGTTGAGCGCCTGCGTGACGGCTCTTGGCTGGGTAATGTCCTTCAGGCTCATGGGCCGAACGCTAGCGGTCTGGACCGTCATGCGGTCAGTGTCGGTGGAAGTCGATACCGTGTCCCGGTGAACGATTTCCGATCCGAGCGCATGCCGTCCGCTGAAGGTCAAGGGATGGCACGTGCCGCCTGGGACGCGTACGCAAAGGCCGTCAACACTGTGATCACGAAGCCGCTGATCGAGCGGACGCCGGTGGGTGACGGGCTTCGAAGCATCTCAGCGAACAGCGTCGCGGACCTTCTTGGCTTCTGGCTGGTCTGGCAGCTTCACGGAGGCTTCGAGGGTCTGCTGAGCCTAGGCATGAGCCGCTCATCGATCTTCCGCAAGGTCGCTGCCTTCCGGAAGGTCTTCAAACAGCATCCTGACGAGTTCACGCTGCCAGGGGTTTCTATCGACGTTGCGGAGTATTTGACCCAGAGCCAGGAAGAGGACTAGACCGGCTAGTCGCAAATCTTGGACAACAGAATGGGGCGCGTCTAAAGTCTCAGATATGGGACTTCGGGATGATGTGACTACAGTGACGGAGCTGGCCTCCGGGATTGACTCGTTGTACTTCTCTGGCCGCGGGGTCATCTCTGCGGCCTTGCTTGCTCGCTGACCTCGAACAGAGCAAGGCAGTGGCCCGCGAGACTCGCAGGCCTGAGCTGCTGGACGCCGGGGGAGTGTTGTTGCAGGTGTCCGGCACGTCCCTGAACCGCTATCCGTTTAGGTTGGAGCACCAGCACGGACTCCTGGGGCTCACGACGAGCGCCGCGCTTCCGACGGTTCAGGTTCAGCCGCGAGCGGCGTTCTTGCACGCCGTCGGCGTGGAGGCGGCCCTGTCCTGGTGGCGCGACCTTGTGGAGCTGCTGCTTGGCGCCGTGGAGTGGAAGGTCTCCCGGCTGGATGTCTACATGGACTCTCAGGGGTGGCTGTTGAGCTCCGAGGATCGAGCCGCTTTCGTTGCCAGATCCGCTCAGACGGTCATGTACGAGAACGACGCGGAGATGCAGACGCTGATGTTCGGGTCGGCTAAGTCGCCCGTGAAGGCACGGATCTACGACAAGACGGCGGAGATTGCCAAGAAGGGCACCGACTGGTGGCCGTCCGTGTGGGGGGACGCCTATCGCCCTGGGACTCGGGTACTTCGGGTTGAGTTTCAGGTTGGGCGCCAGGTACTCAAGGAATGCGGCATCGACAAACCCGAGCAGGCGTTGGAGCACGCGCCTGAGCTGTGGGGCTACCTCACGGAGAAGTGGCTCTCCTGCCGCATCCCGACTGAAGACGAGACGCGTAGCCGATGGCCCGTTGCGGCGGAATGGCAACAGGTGCAACAGGCCTCCCTGCGCGGAGGCGCTGTCGGCCTTGACCGTGTCCGCGCTGGCGCAGTGGCAGGCGATCTGCGACGCATCATGCCTGCACTCCGTGGCTACGTGGCCAGGGCGGCGCCCTGCTGGGAGCGGAGGACCTCGAACAGACGATGAGGCGAGTTGGTCGACAGTTGGCGTTGGACGAAGAAGAGACGGGGCGCGCCTTCGCTGCCTTGCTCCAAGAGAAGCGCCTCGGGGTGATGGCATGACCCGCGGTCTTCCGGAGAGGCTGTGGACCTTGGAAGAGACGGCTGAGTTCCTGGCTATCCCGGTGGCGACTCTCTACAAGCTGAATCACAAGCGCACGGGACCGCCGTTCTTTCGCGTTGGCCGTCATTGCCGCTACGACCCGCGAGCGGTGCTTGCGTGGCTCCAAAGCCCCGCGTGCCGCGCGGTGGGCTGACTCGTGGCGTCGGTGGCTGACCGCTGGTGGGCGGTTGACAAAGCGACGGGGGAGCGAACGAAGACTCCGCGCTACGGCCGGGGGCAGCGGTGGCAAGTGCGGTACCGGGATCTTGAAGGCGCATCGCGGAATCGGTCGTTCGAGCGCAAGGTGGACGCCGACCGCTTCGCTGTAGAGCTCCAGCGGCAACTCAACCGCGGTGAGTACATCGACGTGAACGCGGGTCGCTCTCGTTTCTCGGACTATGCCGTGACATGGATGGAGCGTCAGATCGTTGCGCCCACCACCCGCGAGGCGATGGACGTGCGGCTCAGGGTCCACCTGCTGCCTCAGTGGAGCGCCTGGGAGCTGCGTCAGATCCGGCCAGCAGATATCCAGGGGTGGTTGAGGCGATTGAGCGACGAGCTGGCACCTCGGTACGTGCAGCTTCTCCTGACAAACTTCGGCGCAATTCTTCAAGGCGCGTGTGATGACGGCTTGATTCCTCGGAACCCTGCTCGATCCGCGTCTGTGCGCTTGCCTTCGCGTCCCACGCGGGCGGTCCGGCCGTGGACCCCAGAGCAGGTTCTCGGGATGGTGGACGCGGTTCCGGAGCGCTTTCGCGCCCTCGTAGCTGTCGCAGCAGGTTGCGGACTCCGCCAGGGGGAGGCGTTCGGTATCCGGGTCCATGACATTGATTCTGCTGCAGAAACGCTCCATGTGAGGCAACAGATTCGCTTGGAGGCGGGCAAGCCGGTTCCAGCTCTGCCGAAGTACCAACGTGTGCGCTCGGTTCCAGTCGGTGGTTGGGTCCTGGAACACCTCGAACGGCATCTCGGGTCGCTGCAGCCTCTCTCGGGGGAGCGCAGGACCACGCCCTCCCTCGGGGCTTGGTCTTCTACAGTCGTGAGGGCAAGCCGCTCAACCGGAACTACTTCAACCAAACCGTGTGGCGTCCTGCTCAACAGGCCGTCGGACTCGTTGCCGAGCGAGACAACGGGATGCATGCGCTACGGCATACCTGTGCATCGTTGTGGTTGGAGCACGGCGTCAGCATCAAGGCGGTGTCTGAGTACCTGGGCCACGCCGATCCAGGCTTCACGCTCAGGGTCTACACCCATGTGATGCCGAGCTCTGGTGACAAGGCGCGGCAAGCGCTAGACACGGCCCTCGGACAGGGCCGGAGGCCCGACGCGGCCGCGTCTAGCACTGGCGCACCCTGGGCGCACGAGACGGCGCTCACGGATGGAAACTGATGGAAAGCGTCGAACGACGTTTCCGCTGGTCAGCTGACCAGTAGCCGCAAAACCACTGGTCAGCCAACTGTGCGAATCAGATGTCGTAGTAGAGCTCGAACTCGTGCGGGTGCGGACGCGCCTGCACCGGCTCGATCTCCTGGGTGCGCTTGTAGTCGACCCACGTCTCGATCAGGTCGGGCGTGAAGACGTTGCCGACCGTCAGGTAGTCGTGGTCGTCCTCGAGCGCGTCGAGGACGGCACCGAGCGAGGTGGGCACCTGCTCGATCTCGGCCATCTCGTCCGGCGGCAGCTCGTAGATGTCCTTGTCGATCGGGTCCGGCGGCTCGATCTTGTTCTTGATGCCGTCGATGCCGGCCAGCAGCAGCGCCGAGAAGGCGAGGTAGGGGTTGGCCGACGGGTCGGGGAAGCGGGCCTCGACACGCTTGGCCTTCGGGTTGGTGCCGGTCAGCGGGATGCGGATCGACGCCGAGCGGTTGCGCGAGGAGTAGACCAGCGAGATCGGGGCCTCGAAGCCCTTCACCAGGCGGTGGTAGGAGTTGACCGTCGGGTTGGTCAGCGCCAGCAGCGAGGGGGCGTGCTTCAGGATGCCGCCGATGTAGTGGCGGGCCATCTCCGAGAGGCCGCCGTAGCCGGTCTCGTCGTAGAAGAGCGGCTGGCCGCCGTTCCACAGCGAGGAGTGCACGTGCATGCCCGAGCCGTTGTCGCCGAAGATCGGCTTCGGCATGAAGGTGACCGACTTGCCGGCCTCCCATGCGGTGTTCTTGATGATGTACTTGAACTTCATCACGTCGTCCGCGGCCTTGAGCAGCGTGTCGAAGCGGTAGTTGATCTCCGCCTGGCCGGCGGTGCCGACCTCGTGGTGCGCACGCTCGACCTGCAGGCCGGACGCCTCGAGGTTCTTGACCATCGTGTCGCGCAGGTCGGTGTAGTGGTCGTACGGCGCGACGGGGAAGTAGCCACCCTTGAGCCGGGTCTTGTAGCCGAGGTTGTCGCCCTCCTTGCCGGAGTTCCACCAGCCCTCGACGGAGTCGATGTGGTAGTACGACTCGTTGACGCCGGTCGAGTAGCGGACCTGGTCGAAGATGTAGAACTCGGCCTCGGGGGCGAAGTACGCGGTGTCGGCGATGCCGGTGGAGGCGAGATAGGCCAGAGCCTTCTTCGCGATGTTGCGCGGGTCGCGGCTGTACTGCTCGCCGGTGATCGGGTCGTGGATGAACATGTTCACGACCAGCGTCTTGGCTGCGCGGAACGGGTCCAGGTAAGCCGTGGACGGGTCCGGGAACAGGTTCATGTCCGACTCGTTGATCGCCTGGAACCCACGGATCGACGACCCGTCGAAGCCCAGCCCGTCCTTGAAGACGGACTCGTCGAACGAGGAAGCCGGCACGGTGAAGTGCTGCATGATGCCGGGAAGGTCACAGAACCTGACGTCGACCATCTCGACGCCCTCGTCCTTGATGTACTTGAGCAGCTCATCGCTATTCGCGAACATTCATCCTCCTAGGCCATCCACTCGGGTGGTGGCCGCCAGATCCGGGGAGTGGCAGTCGGTGCGACGGTGCACCGAGGTGCCCCGCAACCTATGCGGGGGCAGTTTCTTGACCGTATCCCCATTGTTTCAACGACGTAACACCGCCCGCACTCAGGAGCGTACGCACGCCCTCGGTAGCCTTGCCCGGTGCAGACCGCCTCGTGGACCCGCCGCATCCTCGCCCTCCTCGTCGACTGGTTCGCGAGCATCGGCGTGGTCATGCTCCTCCTGGGCTGGCAGGGATGGCTCGACAACCCGTCCTCCGGCCTCTACACCCTCGGCGTCTTCGTCCTGCAGTCCGGCTTCCTGGTCGCGCTCGCCGGCGGCTCCTTCGGCCAGCTCGTCACCCGCCTGCGGGTGGTGCGCTTCGACGGCACCCCGCGCCCCATCACGTTGCTGCCCGCACTGCTGCGCCAGGTGCTGGTCGCCCTGGTCATCCCGCCGCTGGTCTTCCGACCGGACGGTCGCGGACTGCACGACCTGGCGGTCGGGTCAGCGGTCGTACGACTCGAGGACCTGACTTCCCCCGCCCAGTAGTGTCGGGGGCGACCGCCGCCCACGCTCGAAAGGCCCTCCCGTGCGTCGAACCATGACCCTGCGCCGCACCGGCGCAGCCCTCGCCCTGCCGTTGGCGCTGAGCCTGGCCGCCTGCGGGGGCGACGACGACTCGAAGTCGGACGCCGAGAGCGCGTCGGCCTCCCAGCAGACGGAGTCCCCGGACGCCGACGCCAGCGAGGCCCCCGCGCCCACCGCCAGCAGCGACGGCGACGACACCAGCACCTCCTCGCCGTCGCAGGGGCCCGCGGTCGGTGCCTCCGAGCCCGGCGCCAGCATCAGCGCCAAGGAGTTCGGCGCGCTGCTCGCGGCCGCCTTCGACAAGGCCACCACCGCCAAGGTGGCGATGACGACCGAGTCCGACCAGTTCTCCACCAGCTTCTCGGGCGACATCGACTTCACCCAGGACGAGCCCGAGCTCGCCATCACGATGTCGGGCGGCGCGCTGCCCGACGGCACCGAGGGCGACGTACGCCTGGTCGACGGTGCGCTCTACATGAACACCGGGATGAGCGGCGGCAAGTTCGTCAAGATCCCCGCCGAGCAGACCGCCGGCATGGGTCTCGACCTGAGCGCGCTGGACCCCTCCTCGACCGTGGACGTCTTCACCAAGGCCGCGAAGAGCATCGAGTACGCGGGCCAGGAGGACGTCGACGGTGACGCGTTCCACCGCTACTCCATGAAGCTGGACCCGGCCCGCATGAAGATCGACAAGTCGGTCCTGGCGCAGTACCCCAAGACCATCGACTACGACATCTGGTTTCGACGACGAGAGGCTGGTCCGCAGATCGCCATGAAGATCGGCAAGCTCGGCGGCACCACCGTCACCTACGACGCCTGGGGCGCTCCGGTGAAGATCACCGCCCCGCCGGCCAGCGACGTCATCGAGCGCCCCGACATGCCGGACTCGCCACAGGGCTGACCCCCGTCGGCGGTGACGCCGCACCCCACAATGACAAGAGCCCGGGCAGGTGCCCGGGCTCTCGTCGTACGTCGTGGGTTGCCGCTCAGCGACCGCGCATCTGGCCGCGCATGCCCTTCATGCTGGTCGGCACGGGGCCCTTCGGCAGCGGGATGTTGGAGCGGTTGGCGTCCAGCGCCCGCAGGCGGTTGAGGATGTCGGTCATCTCGGCCGGCTTGACCTGACGGCCGAGCTTCTGGACGTGGCGCAGGATCTTGTCCAGCGGCACCTGGCCCTCGCCCTTGCCGCAGACGACCTCGTGGATCGGGGTGTCGGCCAGCACCCGCTCGTGCTTGCGGCGCTCGGTGCTCATCAGGGCCTTCAGGCGAGCGGGGCTGGAGCCCTCACCCACGAGGACGATGCCGGGAGGGCCGACCACGCGGTGCACGACGTCCTGCTGCTTGGTGAAGCCGACGGCGGGGTCGACCTTCCACTTGCCGCGGAGCATGCCCAGGGCTGCTGCGGCGGCGCCCACCTGGCCGTCCATCTGGTCGTAGGCAGCGCGCTGCACGCGACGGCCGAAGACGATCATGGCGAGGAGGAGGCCCAGCAGGATGCCGGTCACCACGGCGATGATCCACGACAGCGGGCCGCCGCCGGGCAGGGCCGCGACGCCGAAGAAGCCGATGAGGGCACCGAAGAGTCCGGCGCCGAGGGTCAACAGGCCCAGGCGGGGGTCGGACTTCTTCGCCATCTGGTACGAGCGCACCAGCTGCTGGCGACGGGAGAGGTCGGTGGTGACGGGGGTAGACATGTGGTGCCTCTGCTGACTCGACGGCCGGGGCCGGGTGGTGGAACGTGACGGGGGACCGCTCAGGCGGTCGCGGACGCCCGGGCGTCCATGGCCTGACGGTACAGGCGTCCTGCGCGGTAGGACGAACGTACGAGCGGGCCGGACAGCACGCCCGAGAAGCCGATCTCCTCGGCCTCGGCCTGGAGCTCGACGAACTCCTCGGGCTTGACCCAGCGCTCGACGGGGTGGTGGCGCACCGACGGGCGCAGGTACTGGGTGATGGTGACCAGCTCGCACCCGGCGCCGTGCAGGTCCTCCAGCGCCTGGGTGACCTCCTCGCGGGTCTCGCCCATGCCGAGGATCAGGTTGGACTTGGTCACCAGGCCGAAGTCTCGAGCCTGGGTGATCACGTCGAGCGAGCGCTCGTAGCGGAACGCGGGACGGATCCGCTTGAAGATGCGCGGGACGGTCTCGACGTTGTGGGCGAGGACCTCGGGACGCGACTCGAAGACTTCCTGGAGCAGGTCGGGCTTGCCGTTGAAGTCGGGGATCAGGTTCTCGACGCCGGTGTCGGGGTTGAGCTCGTGGATGACGCGGACGGTCTCGGCGTAGAGCCAGGCGCCGCCGTCGGGCAGGTCGTCGCGGGCCACACCGGTGATGGTGGCGTAGCGCAGGCCCATCTTCTGCACCGACTCGGCGACGCGGCGGGGCTCGTCGCGGTCGAGGTCGATGGGCTTGCCGGTGTCGATCTGGCAGAAGTCGCAGCGACGGGTGCACTGGTCACCGCCGATGAGGAAGGTGGCCTCGCGGTCCTCCCAGCACTCGAAGATGTTGGGGCACCCGGCCTCCTGGCACACCGTGTGCAGGCCCTCGGACTTCACCAGGCTCTGGAGCGCCGTGTACTCCGGACCCATCTTGGCGCGCGTCTTGATCCACTCGGGCTTGCGCTCGATCGGGGTCTCCGCGTTGCGGACCTCGAGGCGGAGGAGCTTGCGGCCATCAGGAAGAGGTGACGTCACGGGGGCAACTTTACGCCGCGGGTGGGTCCGGCCCAATCGTGGGACGTCGCGACGGTCACACCGCGCTGGCCCCGGGGTTCACGCGCCGGGCGTGACGAGCTCGATGCGCGGCGTACGCCCGGGCTCCGGCCGCGGCTCGTAGTCGGGGGTGGCGTCGTACGGCGCCCACGCGAGGTAGTCGGTGACGTGGCGGCGTACGAGCGGCAGGACGTCGGTGACGGTGACGTCGCGGCCCAGCTCCTGGCTGAGCGACGTGACGCCGGCGTCGGCGATGCCGCAGGGCACGAACCGGCCGTACCAGGACATGTCGACGTCGCAGTTGAGCGAGAAGCCGTGCATGGTCACGCCGCGGCTGACCCGGATGCCGATCGCGGCGATCTTGCGCTCCGGGCCGCGGGCGTCGGCCTGCAGCCAGACCCCGCTGCGCCCCGGAACTCGGGCGGTGGCGACACCGAGGTCGGCACAGACGTGGATCAGGGCCTCCTCGACGCGTCGTACGTAGTCGACGACCTTGACGTGGTCGGGCAGCCCCACGATCGGGTAGCCCACGAGCTGGCCCGGTCCGTGGAAGGTGATCTTGCCGCCGCGGTCGACGTCGATCACGTCGGCGCCACCGGGGTCGGCGGGGCGCTCGTGCGGGTCGGTGCGCTTGCCGGCCGTGAAGACCGGAGGGTGCTCGAGCAGCAGCACCGTCGGCGGCCGCGAGCCGTCGACGACGCCGGCGTGCACGTCGCGCTGCAGCTCCCAGGCCTCGAGGTAGGGCACTGCGGCCTCGCCGAATCCTGCCTCCACGAACTCCAGCGTCATGTGGCCAATGTAACCCTGTGGATGACGGCCGACGTCCGGGCCCCGATGCGGGCAGGGTGGATCCATGGCACTCACTCGTGTGGCAGCAGCAGGTCTCGTGGCGGCGGTCCTGTGCGTGGTCGGGACCTTCGTCATCTGGTTGGCGGGGGAGCGAGACGTCTCGCCTGCGGCACCCGCGCAGCAGCAGCCGCGTACGCCCGTCGAGCTGCTCCACGCCTGGGACGAGGCCCGTTCGCAGGCGTGGCGCGAGGGGGACGTCGACGCCCTGCGCCGCCTCTACGTCGACGGTGCGCGGGTCGGGCGCACCGACGCGGCGATGCTCCGGGCGTACGTCGAGCGCGGGCTCGTCGTCGAGGGGATGACCACGCAGCTGCTCGAGGTCGAGGAGCTCAGGGTCGAGGCCGACCTCGTCGTGCTCGACGTGACCGACCGCCTGTACGCCGGCACCGTCGTCGGCCCGGACGTACGACGTGCACTGCCCCGCGACGCGCCCTCGCGGCGAAGGGTCACCCTGCGACGCAGCGACGGGACGTGGCGCGTCGCCAAGGTGGTCCACCGCACCGCCCGCGGGGAGACCTGACCGGAGCCGGGGGGCGGGACCCGCGTCACTTCGCCAGACCGGCTGCCAGGACGTCGGCGACCGTGTGGTCGGAGAAGTCGAAGCCGGCCGACTCGAGCGCGGCCGGGACGGCGCGGATCGAGCCGAGGACCTCGGGAGCCATCGCGCCGGCCGCGGGCTTGAGGGCGAAGGCGGGCACACGGAGGAAGGCGCGCCGTCCGACGGCCGCGGCCAGCGCGTCGGTGAACTCGGCATTCGTCGGAGTCACGGGGGAGGAGAGGTTGAAGGGCCCGGAGAGGTCGCGCGACTCGGCCAGGAAGGCGGCCGCAGCGGTCCAGTCGCGCAGCGAGATGATCGGGAAGTACTGCTGGCCCGAGCCGAGGCCGGCTCCCAGGCCGGTCCGGAAGAGCGGCGCCAGCACGTTGAGCGGAGCGGAGCGGCGGTCGAGCACCGGTGCCGTCCGCAGCAGGCAGACCCGCGCGCCAGCCTCGAGGGGGGTGCCGTCGCGGCCTCCCACTCCCGTGTCACGCGGGTCAGGAGCGCGTCTCCACGGCTGTCGGACTGCTCGGTGACCGGGTCGTCGCCGTGGTCGCCGTACCACGAGATGCCGTTGCCGGCGAGGAAGGCCGGCGGGCGCTCGCACGCGGCGATCGCCTCGGCCAGCACGGCCGTGGTGGTGACCCGGCTCTCGCGCAGCGCCCGGGCCCACTTCTCGGAGTGCGGGTTGCCCATCGTGGGCGCGCCGGCGAGGTTGACGACGACGTGCGCCCCTTGGAGCGCGGCCGGGTCGAGCGGGCCGGCGTACGGGTCCCACTGGATCTCGTCAGGGCCGGGCGGACGACGCACGAGGGCACTCACCTGGTGCCCGTGGCTGCGCAGCAGTCGGAGGAGGTGAGTGCCCAGGAAGCCGGACGAACCGGCGATCACGACGCGCATGGGGCCAGCCTGTCAGGTGACTGGTCGGCTGGCCCCGTGCGTCGTGGTGGAACAGGTGGATCAGATGTCGAACTGACCCGCCTCGAGGCGCTGCTTGACGTCTCTCAGGAAGCGAGCCGCGTCGGCGCCGTCGACCAGGCGGTGGTCGTAGGTCAGCGCGAGGTAGACCATCTGGCGCACCGCGATGGTCTCGCCGAGCTTGGGGTCGTCGATGACGACCGGGCGCTTCACGACCGCACCGGTGCCGAGGATGGCGACCTGCGGCTGGTTGAGGATCGGGGTGTCGAAGAGCGCGCCACGGCTGCCGGTGTTGGTCAGCGTGAAGGTGCCGCCGGAGAGCTCGTCGGGACCGATCTTGTTGTTGCGGGTGCGGTCGGCCACGTCGGCGATCTTGCGGGCGAGACCAGCCACCGACAGGTCGCCGGCGTCCTTGATGACCGGGGTGAGGAGGCCCTTCTCGGAGTCCACGGCGATCGCCAGGTTCTCCTTGTCGAAGTAGGTCACCTCGCCGTTCTCGAGGTCGATCTGCGCGTTGAGGACCGGGTGCACCTTGAGGGCGTCGATCGCGGCCTTGGCGAAGAACGGCATGAAGGAGAGCTTCACGCCCTCGCGAGCGGCGAAGTCGGCCTTGATCGCGTCGCGCTGGCGGGCGATGTCGGTGACGTCGACCTCGACCACCGTGGTGAGCTGGGCGGCGGTCTGGAGCGACTCGACCATGCGCGAGGCGATGACCTTGCGCAGGCGGCTGAGCTTCTCGGTGCGGCCACGCAGCGGCGACGGGGCCGCGGCGGCGGGGGCGCTCGGCGCTGCAGCGGCCGGGGCGGACTCGGCGGCCGGGGCAGCCGGGGCCTTGGCGGCAGCAGCGGCGTCGAGGACGTCCTGCTTGCGGATGCGCCCACCGACACCGGTGCCGGTGAGGGTGGAGAGGTCGACGCCGTTGTCGGCGGCGAGCTTGCGCACCAGCGGGGTCACGTAGGCGCTCTGGTCCTCGTCGCGGGTCGGCTTCGACTCGGCGGGGGCAGCCGGCTGGGCCGGAGCGGTGGGCTTCTCCTCGGCGGCGGGAGCGGCGGGAGCGGCGGGTGCGGCCGGCTTCTCCTCGGCAGCAGCTGCGGGCTTCTCCTCGGCAGCAGGCGCTGCGGGCTTCTCCTCGGCGACAGGTGCCGCGGGAGCGGCCGGCTTCTCCTCGGCTGCGGGAGCGGCGGGAGCGGAGGGCTTCTCCTCGGCTGCGGGGGCAGCGGCGGGCGAGCCCGAGCCGACCAGCGCGAGCTCGGCGCCGACCTCGACGGTCTCGTCCTCGGAGACCTTGATCTCCAGCAGGGTGCCGGCGACGGGCGACGGGATCTCGGTGTCGACCTTGTCGGTGGAGACCTCGAGCAGCGGCTCGTCGACGGCGACCTCGTCACCGACCTGCTTCAGCCACCGGGTCACGGTGCCCTCGGTCACCGACTCGCCCAGCGCGGGGAGCGTGACCGACGTGGCGTTGGACGTGTCAGCGGTGGGAGCCTCGGCGGCCGGAGCCTCCTGGGCGGCCGGAGCCTCGGCAGCCGGAGCCTCCTCGGCGGGCGCCTCCTGGGCCGGGGCCTCCTCGGCGGGCGCCTCCTGGGCCGGGGCCTCCTCGGCGGGGGCCTCGGCGGACGCGCCACCCTCGCCCTCCTCGCCGATGACGGCCAGCACGGCGCCGACCTCGACGGTGTCGTCCTCGTTGGCACGGATCTCGAGCAGCACGCCGGCCATGGGCGAGGGGATCTCGGTGTCGACCTTGTCGGTGGAGACCTCGAGCAACGGCTCGTCGACGGCGACGGTGTCACCGACCTGCTTCAGCCAGCGGGTGACGGTTCCTTCGGTGACGGATTCGCCGAGTGCGGGGAGGGTGACTTCGGAGGCCATGGGTGTCCTGTCGTCTCGTGAGGTGTGGGTCGGGGTCAGGAGAGGGGGTGCTGGGGGTCGCCCGGGATGACCAGGGGTGCCTGGTCGAGCGACGTGGTGCCGGTGGGATGAGCATGCACCACGGGCGAGGGGCCACGTCGACGCGGGACCGGGCGGCCACGGCCTCCGACGGCTCCCTGACAGGAACCACCGTCGAAGCTGGTCCGGAGGACCGGTGCGTCGTGTTCGGCGACCGCCACTGTGGTCAATCCCTCGCTAGGTCGAGATCGTGATTTCTCCTGTCATCTTCTCACTTCGACCCGGACTGCGCAGCACCCGGTCGCCACCCACCCGTCACACTGTGTCCATGGGTTTGTTCGATCGGTTCCGCAGCGGCGGCTCCGCGCGCATGCGTCGACCTGCCGGCGACGCGTCGCGCACGGGTTCCACGACGGTGCGTGCTGCCTCCTCCTCCGACGCCAGGCACCTCAACGAGTGGGTGGTCCAGCGCCGCGGCGTGGAGGGGTTCGTCGAGCCGCGCACGGCGGTCAACGACGTGACCCTGCTGCTCGTCGCCCACGACGGCGAGTGGACCCGACGCCGGGTCCCGTCGGTCAAGTGGGCGCACGACTTCTGCAACCACCACGGCATCCCGTCGTACGACGCCGCCGTCGTCGGCGTGCCGCAGCGGATGCGCGAGTGGAACCGTCGCCGCAAGGCCGGCGAGGTCTGACCCGGGCTCCGGACCAGCTGAGGCTCTGGGTCAGCCCTCGGCGAGGGTGCGGGCGTACTCCACCAGCGTCTGCACCGACACGCCGGTGCCGCCGGAGGTCCAGTCGCCGAACGGTCCGCCCGAGTTGAACGACGGGCCCGCGATGTCGAGGTGGGCCCACGGCACGTCGCCGACGAACTCGCGCAGGAACGCGGCTGCGTACAGCCCTCCGCCCCAGCGGACCCAGTCGTGCTGGGCGAGGTCGGCGATCTTGCTGCTGCGGATGCGCTCGTCCATCTCCTCGGGGATCGGCATCGGCCAGTGGGCCTCACCAGCCCGCTCGCCGGCTGCGACGACGGCTGCGACGGTCTCGTCGTCACCGAGCACGCCGGTGACCTTGTCGCCCAGCGCCAGGACCATGTGGCCGGTGAGGGTGGCCACGTCGAGGACCACGTCCGGCTCCTCCTCCACGGCCAGGACGAGCGCGTCGGCCAGCACCAGCCTGCCCTCGGCATCGGTGTTGAGCACCTCGACGGTCGTGCCGCCGCGGATCGTCAGGACGTCGCCGGGCCGGGTGGCGTTGCCCGAGACCATGTTCTCGGCGAGCGGTGCCCAGGCGGTGACCTTGACCTGCAGGCCCAGGCGGGCGATGGCGAGGATCGACTGCACGACGGCCGCGGCCCCGGCCATGTCGGACTTCATCGTGCCCATCGAGCCGGCCGGCTTGATGGTCAGGCCGCCGGAGTCGAAGGTGATGCCCTTGCCCACCAGCGCGAGGTGCGTGGAGGCCCCTTGGGGAGCGTAGGTGAGCTTGACCAGGCGCGGGGGAGCGGCCGAGGCGGCGCCACGCCCAGGATCCCGCCGCACTCCATCTCGGCCAGCTGCTTCTCGTCGAAGACCTCGAGCGTCACCTCTGGTGCGCCGCGGCCCTTCGTGGCCTCGGCGTGGGCGGCCGTGGCGGCCTCGGCGAAACGCTCGGGGGTGAAGTCGCCGGGCGGCTCGTTGACCCAGTCGCGGGCTGAGAGCACGGCGTCGGCGACGACCCGGGCGCTCTCGAAGGCGGCCTTCGCGGCCTCGCTCCGCGCGACGGGGGAGAGCACGCCGACCTCGCTGGGTCGGGTGTCCTTGCCGGGCTTCTTGTACGTCGTGAACGTGTAGCCGCCGAGCACGAACCCGGTGAGCGTCGCGCTGACCAGGGCCTCGTCGGTGGCGGGCAGGGCGAGCGCCACCGAGCTTGCGTTGGGGATGTTGCGCGCGGCGACACCGGCAGCACGGCGTACGGAGACCGGGGTGACCTCGGTGCCGAGGCCGACCAGGACGAGCAGCGGCGCGGTGATCGTGCCGGTCGTCGGCACCTTGACCACCTCACCGGTCTTGCCGGTCACCCCATCGTCTCCAGCATCGGACGGAGCTTGCGCCCGTACGCCGTGGCCACGTCCTCTGCCCCGGGAGCGAGCGTCGCCCCTGGTCGGTCGAGGAGGACCCCCACGACCACGGCGTCGGTGCGGGTCTTGGCAGGGCTGGCGGTGCGCAGGGTGTACGTCGTCGTCACCCCGGAAGGATAGCGATGCGTGCGGCACGCGGGTGGGCGGCTGCGCTGCGTTAAGGTCGCCCCATGTCCACCGACGAGGGTCTGAAGCAGTCGCCGCTGCACGAGCGCCACGCGGCGCTGGGTGCGAAGTTCTCCGAGTTCGGCGGCTGGTCGATGCCGCTGGAGTACTCGACCGGGATCGTCAAGGAGCACACCGCCGTGCGCGACGCGGTCGGCGTCTTCGACGTCTCGCACCTCGGCAAGGTGCTGGTCAGCGGCCCGGGCGCGGCCGACTTCGTGAACTCCACGTTGAGCAACGACCTCGGCCGCATCGAGCCCGGCCAGGCGCAGTACACGCTCTGCTGCGACGACGTGACCGGCGGCATCGTCGACGACCTGATCGCCTACCTCAGCGACGACGAGCACGTGCTGCTCGTGCCCAACGCCGCCAACAGCGCCGAGGTCGTACGCCGTCTCACCGCCGAGCTGCCCGACGGGGTGAAGCTCACCGACCACCACGAGGACTACGCGGTCCTGGCCGTCCAGGGGCCGAAGTCCGACGAGGTGCTGACGGCCGTTGGCCTGCCCGCCGGCCACGGCTACATGTCGTTCGTCGAGGCCGCGTGGGGGGAGGCGAGGTCGCGTCGCCGGACTCCCTGGTCGTGGTCTGCCGCACCGGCTACACCGGCGAGCGTGGCTACGAGCTGATCGTGCGCAACGACCAGGCGCTGGCCGTTTGGGACGCGTTGCTCGAGGCGGGTGCCGACCACGGCATCGTGCCCTGCGGCCTGGGTGCCCGCGACACCCTGCGCACCGAGATGGGCTACCCGCTGCACGGCCAGGACATCTCGCTCGAGACCACGCCCCTGGAGGGCGGTGTCCGGTGGGCGGTCGGCTGGTCGAAGGAGCGCTTCTGGGGCAAGAACGTGCTCGCCGCCCAGAAGGAGGAGGGCGCGCCGCGCGTGCTGCGTGGCCTGCTCTCCACCGGCCGCGCCATCCCGCGCCCCGGCATGTCGGTGACCCTGACCGAGCACGTGCCGCTCGGGGACGTCACCTCCGGCACCTTCAGCCCGACGCTGAAGAAGGGGATCGGCCTGGCCCTGCTGCCCACCTCGATCGAGGTCGGCGCCGAGGTCGGCGTCGACGTCCGTGGGCGCCGCGAGATCTTCACGGTGGTCAAGCCGCCGTTCGTCGACACGTCCGTCCGGGAGGGCTGATCATGGCAGGCAACGCGTGGTACTGGACGCTCAACGACGCCTCCGGTGCGCCGGTCCAGGTCTCGGCCGACTTCGCCGACCGGACCTTCGCCGACCAGGCCGAGGCCGAGGCGTGGGTGGGGGAGTTCTTCGCCGACCTCGCTGCCGAGGGCGTCGACTCCGTCACCCTCTTCGAGGGCGGGCGCGAGGTCTACGGCCCGATGTCGCTGCACGCATGAGCGACCCCCGCATCCGTCCGGCCGTCGAGGGCGACGTCCCGGCGATCCTGGCGTTGGTGCACGCCCTGGCCGAGTACGAGAAGGAGCCCGACGCGGTCGAGGCGACCGAGGCCGACTTCCGCCGGGTGCTCTTCGAGGACGCTTCACCCACGACCTTCTGCCACGTGGCGGAGGTCGACGGGCAGGTCGTCGGTCTCGCCGTGTGGTTCCTGAGCTTCTCCACGTGGACCGGGAAGAACGGCATCTGGCTCGAGGACCTTTCGTGCTTCCCGAGCACCGCGGCACCGGCCTCGGCAAGGCCCTGCTACGCCAGCTCGCCCAGGTCTGCCTCGAGCGGGGCTACACCCGTCTGGAGTGGTGGGTCCTGGACTGGAACGCCCCGTCGATCGCCTTCTACGCGTCGCTGGGCGCAGTGGCGCAGGACGAGTGGACGACCTACCGCCTCGACACCGAGGCGCTGAAGGCCCTCGGTGCCTGAGGTGGGCGCTGGGTCCGGGGAGCACGACTTCTCCCAGGTTGATGTCTTCTCGCCCGACCTGTGGGGCGGCAACCCGGTCGCCGTCGTGCACGGCGCGGACGACCTCGACGACGCCGAGATGGCTGCCTTCGCCCGCTGGACCAACCTGAGCGAGACGACCTTCCTGCTCACCCCCCGTGACCCGGGCGCCGACTACCGGCTGCGGATCTTCACGGTCGACGGCGAGCTGCCGTTCGCCGGTCATCCCACGCTCGGTTCGGCGCACGCCTGGCTCGAGGCCGGGGGAGCGCCCGCCGGCGACGACGTCGTGCAGGAGTGCGGCGTCGGGCTGGTGACCGTACGCCGCCGCGAGGTGCTCTCGTTCGCCGCGCCGCCGTTGCTGCGCAGCGGTGACGTCGACGCCTCCACCCAGGAGGGGTGCGAGCGGCGCTCCGGCTGGAGACCGACGACGTCGAGGCCATGCAGTGGGTCGACAACGGGCCAGGCTGGATCGGGGTGCTGCTGCGCGACGCCGACGCCGTGCTGGCCGTGCGCCCCGACGTGGCCGCACTCTCCGGCCTCGCAGTGGGACTGGCCGGGCTCCACCCCGCCGGAGGGGAGTACGCCGTGGAGGTGCGCGCCCTCTTCGGCACCACCGAGGACCCGGTCACCGGCTCCCTCAACGCAGGCCTGGCGCAGTGGTTGGTGGGGGCGGGCGTGCTGCCCGACTCCTACGTCGCCCGTCAGGGCACCGCGATCGGCCGCTCGGGACGGGTCCACGTGCAGCGCCGCGACGGTGATCTCTGGATCGGTGGCACCACCCGCACGTCGGTGCGCGGCACCGTCTCGTTCGGCGCCTGACCGGGCGGTCATCCGGACAGCTGACGCCTGAGGAGTCACTGGTCGGGGACCCGGCCGACGGGCTAGTCTGAACGCCGCGCGGGCCGAGGACGGGGGACAGCCATGGGACCTGCTCAGGATGCGGCAGGGTCGGGCCGCCTCGACCTGCTGGACTACCTGCGGTTCGCCGCGGCCATGATGGTCGTGCTCTTCCACTACCTCTTCTGGGGCATCCAGTTCGACCGCATCGACGTCACGCTGACCCCGCTCGCCGAGGTCGTGAAGTACGGCTACCTGGGTGTCGACCTCTTCTTCCTGATCAGCGGCTTCGTCATCATGAACTCAGCCCGCGGCAAGGCGCCCAGCCGCTTCGCGGTCTCGCGGGCCCGGCGGCTGCTCCCGGCCTTCTGGGTGGCGATGCTGGTCACCGCGGCGGTCATCGCCCTCTTCGGCGACCGCGTCGACCTCAGCGTCACGCCCCGACAGGTGCTGGTGAACCTGACCATGGTGCCGACGCTGCTGGGGCAACCGGCCGTGGACGGCGTCTACTGGACGCTGGTGCACGAGCTGCTCTTCTACGCGGGCGTCTTCGTGCTGATGGTGCTGCGCCTCGGCCCTCGCATCCCGACGCTGATCCCGCTCTGGGCGATCGGCATGGGGGTCGTCCTGCTCGTCGCGCCCCAGCTCCAGGCGGGGCCCTTCCTGGGCAACTTCTACGGCTACTTCGCGATCGGCGCGATCCTGGCCGAGGTGCGCCACACCGGGCGCTGGAACGCGCTGCAGGCGACGGGGTTCCTGGTCGGCCTCGGGGTGGTGCTGCGCTGGGCCGTGGTCCGCGGGCGCGCCGAGGGTGAGCTCGACGACACCACCTTCAACGAGGCCATCCTGCTCGGGGTCGTGCTGCTGTGGGTGGCCCTGGTCGCCTCCATGCTCATCCCACGCGTGGCGGCCCTGCGGCTGCCGAAGGCTCGTCTGGCCGGGGCGCTCACCTATCCCCTCTACCTGGTGCACGCGCGCATGGGGTACGTCGCCATGTCGTTCCTCATCACCGACGCCAACAAGTGGATCGTCTACCCGCTGACCGTGGCAGCTGCGCTCGGGCTCGCCGCCCTGGTCCACAAGTGGGAGGAGCTGCCGTGGTGGCGGCAGTTCTTCGAGCGCACCGTGGGGCGGCCGCTCTCCGTCCTGGACCCGCCGATCCGCACCAGGAAGGTCAGCGTCCCCGCCGAGGCGAAGCTCGTCCCGCCGGCACGCCGCGCTCCTGAGTGACTTGCTTCCGGGCGACGGCGTGGGCCGCCCTGACGCGCAGGACACGGCCCAGCCACCGAGAAGTGCCCAGCGGCCGGACGGGCCGGCGCTGCCGGCGATAGGGTGACGCGCATGCGCGCCTACCTGGACCTGCTGCAACGCATCCTCGACGAGGGCACGGACAAGTCGGACCGCACCGGCACCGGCACGCGCTCGATCTTCGGCCACCAGATGCGGTTCGACCTCTCCGAGGGCTTCCCGCTGGTGACCACCAAGAAGGTGCACACCCGGTCGGTCTTCGGTGAGCTGCTGTGGTTCCTGCGGGGCGACACCAACGTGAAGTGGCTCCAGGACCGGGGGATCTCGATCTGGGACGAGTGGGCCGACGAGAACGGCGACCTCGGTCCGGTCTACGGCTACCAGTGGCGCTCCTGGCCCACGCCGGACGGCCGCCACGTCGACCAGGTCGCCAAGCTGGTCGAGGGGATCCGCACCAACCCCGACTCGCGGCGGCACATCGTCTCCGCGTGGAACGTGGCCGACGTCGACGACATGGCCCTGCCGCCGTGCCACACGCTCTTCCAGTTCTACGTGCAGCCCGTCGACGACGGTGGGCCCGCCAAGCTGTCGTGCCAGCTCTACCAGCGCTCCGCCGACGTCTTCCTGGGCGTGCCCTTCAACATCGCCTCCTACGCGCTGCTCACCCACATGGTCGCCCAGGTGACCGGGCTGAGGGTCGGCGACTTCGTGCACACGTTCGGTGACGCGCACCTCTACTCCAACCACCTCGACCAGGCCAGGCTCCAGCTCACCCGCGAGCCCCGACCGCTGCCGACGCTCCGGCTGAACCCGGCCGTCACCGAGCTCGACGCCTTCGACCTGGAGGACATCGAGGTCGAGGGCTACGACCCGCACCCCGTGATCAAGGCGCCGATCGCGGTATGAGCGCCGCCGCACAGCCCCGGGTCACCCTCATCGCGGCGCACTCGCGGGGCCGGGTGATCGGCGACGGGCCCGACATCCCCTGGCACAGCAGCGAGGACTTCGGCCACTTCAAGGCCACCACGCTGGGCCACACCCTGGTGATGGGCCGGGTCACCCACGAGTCGATCGGGCGCCCCCTGCCGGGCCGTCGCACCATCGTGGTCACCCGCGACCCCGCCTGGCGCGACCAGGGCGTCGACGTCGCCCACTCCATCGAGCAGGCGATCGCGATGGCCGGTGACGACGAGGTCTTCGTGGCCGGTGGCGCCCAGATCTACGCCGCCGCGCTGCCGCTGGCCGACCGGCAGATCCTCACCGAGGTCGACGTCGACGTCCCCGGCGACGCGCACTACCCCGAGTTCGACGCGGACGAGTGGGTGGAGGTCCGCCGAATCTCCCGCCCCGACCTCGACCCGCCGCTCTCGTGGGTCTGGTGGGACCGCACGTGACGCTCCCGTTCGAGCTGGTCGTCGACCACGGGGGCGAGGAGCCCCCGTTCGAGCAGGTGCGCCGCCAGGTCAGCGAGGCGGTCACCCAGGGGGTGCTCGTCCCCGGCGACAAGCTCCCACCGGTGCGCACCCTCGCCACCGACCTCGGGCTGGCCACCAACACGGTCGCCCGCGCCTACAAGGAGCTCGAGTCGGCCGGGCTCGTCGCCACCCGCGGCCGTGCGGGCACCGTCGTCCTCGGCTTCGGCACCGAGCAGGCAGCGCGGGCGGCAACGGCGGCGTACGTCGTGCAGGCGCGGCACCTCGGTCTCTCCGACGACGAGGTGCTGGCCCACGTACGTCGCGCGCTGGGCTGACGTCGCCACCCGGCACAATGGCGGCGTGGCTCCCCAGATCGTCGTCTCAGCCGTCGCGCTCGTGCGCGACGGCGCCGTGCTCACCGTCCGCAAGCAGGGCACCAGCCGCTTCATGCTGGTCGGTGGGAAGCCCGAGCCGGGCGAGAGCGCGCTCGACTGCGCCGTGCGGGAGACCGCCGAGGAGGTGTCGCTGACGATCACCGACCTCGAGCTGCTCGGCGAGTTCACCTCCGAGGCCGCCAACGAGCCCGGCCACCAGCTGCACTCGACGGTCTACGCCGCCGAGCTGCCCGGCGAGCCGGTGCTGGCCGGCGAGATCGCCGAGCTGCGCTGGACCGACCTCGACGGCACGTACGACGACCTGGCCCCGATGCTGGAGTTCAACGTCATGCCGCTGCTGCGGGCGCGGCAGCGACGCACCGCCTGACGCCTCAGGTCCCGCAGAAGGTCCGGAAGGTCTCGGCGAAGCCGGCCGGCGCGGGCTGCGTGAAGCGCTCGCCACCCGGGATCGGGTCGTAGGGGCGGCGTACGGCGTCGAGCAGCGCCGCGAACGGAGCCAGGTCACCGGAGAGCGATGCGGCCAGTGCCTCCTCGACGAGGTGGTTGCGCGGGATGTGCACCGGGTTGACCCGGTCCATCGCGTCGGCGTCGGGGGAGTGGGCCAGCCACTTCTCCAGCCAGGCGTCGAGCTGCTGCAGCTCGAGCGTGGCACCGCGACCCGGCTCCCGGTCGCCGCGGGCCGCCGTCGCGAGGTCACGGAAGAAGGTGGTGAAGTCGACCCCGCTCGCCTCGAGGTAGCCGTGGAGCTCGGTGACGAGGTCGACCAGGCCGTCGGTGTCGGGGGCGAGGCCGAGCTTGGCGGCCATCGCCGCCATCCAGGCCTGGTTGAACCGCGCCGGGAAGGTGTCCAGGACGGCGGTCGCCGCTTCCACGGCCTCCGCCTCCGCGTCGGTGATGATCGGGAGCAGCGCCTCGGCGAAGCGGGCCAGGTTCCACTGGGTCACGGTCGGCTGGTTGCCGTAGGCGTAGCGGCCGCCCGTGTCGATGGAGCTGAAGACGGCGCCGGGGTTGTAGGAGTCGAGGAAGGCGCAGGGGCCGTAGTCGATGGTCTCGCCCGAGATCGCGACGTTGTCGGTGTTCATCACGCCGTGCACGAAGCCGACGGTCAGCCACTGGGCCACCAGCCGCGCCTGGGCGTCGACCACGTGCTCGAAGAGCGCCAGCGGCGGGTTCTCGGGCTGCAGGTCGTCGGTGTGGTGGCGCTCCAGGGCGTAGCGGGCCAGCTTCACCAGCACCCGCATCTGGTTGCTCGCACGGGCGTACTGGAAGGTGCCGACGCGCAGGTGGCTGGCGGCCACCCGGACCAGGACCGCGCCGGGCAGGGCGCCCTCCTCGCGCAGCACCGGCTCACCGGTGGCGACCACGGCCAGCGAACGGGTGGTCGGGATGCCCAGGGCGTGCATCGACTCGCTGACGAGGAACTCGCGCAGCATCGGCCCGAGCGCGGCGAACCCGTCGCCGCCCCGGGCGTACGTCGTCGGGCCGGAGCCCTTCAGGGCGATGTCGCGGAGTCCCTGCGGGGTCTCGACCTCACCGAGCAGCAGGGCACGGCCGTCGCCCAGGCGTGGGGAGTAGCCGCCGAACTGGTGGCCGGAGTAGGCCTGCGCCACCGGCTTCGCGTCGTCGGGGAGGCCCTGGCCGACGAGGAACCGGGTGCCGTCCGGCGTACGCAGCCACTCGGCGTCCAGGCCGAGCTCGGCCGCCAGCGGCTCGTTGAGCACGACCAGCTGCGGCTCGGCGAACGGGTGCGCCTGCGTGGGGGTTGCGAGCTCGGGGAGGGCGTCGACGAAGTGGTGCTTGAGGGAGACCGTCACGCCACAAGCCTAGGCGGGGCCGGTACGGCGGGGTCGCTGCAGGCGCGAGCTCGCCTGTCAGCTGGCCGCAGCGTGATGTGACCATCGGCGCACCGAGCTCCCGCGGCCGTGGCCCCTGGGGTGCCAGGCGCGGACGGGTGCGGCAAGGTAAAGGCATGGAACTCCGCATCTTCACCGAACCCCAGCAGGGCGCCACCTACGACGACCTCCTCGCTGTCGCCCGAGCGAGTGAGCGGCTCGGCTTCGGGGCGTTCTTCCGCTCCGACCACTACCTGACGATGGGTGGCGACGGCCTGCCCGGTCCGACCGACGCCTGGACCACGCTGGCCGGCCTGGCCCGCGACACCAGCACCATCCGCCTCGGCACGCTGATGACGTCGGCGACCTTCCGCCACCCCGGCGTGCTCGCCATCCAGGTGGCGCAGGTCGACCAGATGAGCGGTGGCCGTGTGGAGCTCGGCCTGGGAGCCGGCTGGTTCACCGAGGAGCACACGGCCTACGGCATCCCGTTCCCCGACACCCGCGAGCGCTTCGACCGCTACGCCGAGCAGCTCGAGATCGTGACGGGCCTGTGGGGCACGCCGGTGGGGGAGACGTACTCCTTCGCGGGTGACCACTACACGCTCACCGACTCCCCGGCGCTGCCCAAGCCGACGCAGGAGAAGCCCCCGGTGCTCATCGGCGGTCGCGGCAAGCGTCGTACGCCGGCGCTCGCGGCCCGCTTCGCCGACGAGTTCAACCTGCCCTTCGTCGACGAGCAGGAGACCCGCGAGCAGTTCGACCGCGTCTCTGCCGCCTGCGAGAAGATCGACCGCGACCCCGCGACCATGACCTGGTCCAACGCGCTGGTGCTCTGCGTCGGCCAGGACGAGACCGAGGTTGCCCGCCGGGCCGCCTCGATCGGCCGTGAGGCCGACGAGCTGCGCGCCAACGGCCTGGCCGGCACCCCCGAAGAGGTGGTGGAGAAGATCGAGCGCTTCGCCGCCCTGGGCAGCAAGCGCCTCTACCTGCAGGTGCTCGACCTGGCCGACCTCGACCACCTGGCGCTGGTGGCCGAGCAGGTCATGCCGCACGTGCGCTGACGCCTCCGCGGACGCGACAGGTGACCACACCGGTTCACCTGTCGCGGACCGCGGACCGGGCCGGGATAGCCTTGCCTCCATGAGCACCGCACCCATCGCCCCCTTCGGACGTCTGCTGACCGCCATGGCCACCGCGTTCAAGGACGACGGGTCGGTGGACCTCGACGGGACCGCGCGGATCGCCGCCCACCTGGTCGACAACGGCAACGAGGGTGTCGTCGTCTCCGGCACGACGGGCGAGTCACCCACCACCACGGTCGAGGAGGACGCGGAGATTCTCCGCGCCGTCAAGGACGCGGTCGGTGGCCGCGCCACCGTCATCGCCGGCGTCGGCACCAACGCGACGCAGCACTCCGTCGAGCTCGCCCGCAACGCCGCCAAGATCGGCGTCGACGGCGTCCTGCTCGTCGCGCCGTACTACAACAAGCCGTCCCAGCGTGGCGTGCTCCACCACTTCACCACCGTCACCGACGCGACCGACCTGCCGGTCATGCTCTACGACGTGCCCGGCCGCACCGGCATCACCGTCGCCATGGAGACCTACGAGCGGGCCTTCGAGTCCGACAAGGTCATCTCCGTCAAGGACGCCCACGGCGACATGGTCCGGACGACGCGCCTGGCCGACATGGGATACGCGGTCTACTCCGGCGACGACGTCGCCACGCTGAGCTTCCTGGCCCACGGTGGCTGCGGGCTCGTCTCCGTCGTCGGCCACGTCGCGGGCCGCCAGCTCGCGACCATGATCGACACCTTCCTGGGCGGCGACCACGCTGCCGCCCTCGACATCTTCCGAGGCCTGACGCCGGCCTTCGACGCCGTCATGGGCGTCGCCAACTATGGCGCCACCACCGCGAAGGGGGCCCTGCAGCTCGCAGGTGTCCTCGACAACCGCAACGTCCGTGGCCCGCTGGTGCCGCTGGACGACACCGAGTACGAAGCCCTGCGCGAAGGACTCACCGCCGCAGGCCTGATCTGAGGAACTGCATGTCGCATCCCCACCCTGAACTCGACGAAGCTCCCCCGCTCGCCGAGGGAGCCCTTCGTGTCATCGCCCTGGGCGGCCTCGGCGAGGTCGGCCGCAACATGACCGTCTTCGAGTACGACGGGCGCCTGCTCATCGTCGACTGCGGCGTTCTCTTCCCCGAGGAGCACCACCCCGGCGTCGACCTGATCCTCCCGGACTTCGACGCCATCCGCGGGCGCCTGGACGACGTCGAGGCGCTCGTCCTCACCCACGGGCACGAGGACCACATCGGCGCCACGCCCTACCTGCTGCGCGAGCGTGAGGACATCCCGCTGGTCGGCTCGGAGCTCACCCTGGCGCTGCTCGGCGCCAAGCTGCGCGAGCACCGTCTGAAGGAGACCGTGCACCACGTCGTCCGTGAGGGCGACCGCATCGCGTTCGGCCCCTTCGACCTCGAGTTCGTCGCGGTCAACCACTCGATCCCCGACGCGCTCGCGGTGGCGATCCGCACGGGCGCCGGCATGGTCCTGCACACCGGTGACTTCAAGATGGACCAGCTGCCGCTCGACGGCCGCGTCACCGACCTGCGCGCCTTCGCCCGCCTCGGCGAGGAGGGTGTGGACCTCTTCCTCACCGACTCGACCAACGCCGAGGTGCCCGGCTTCACCACGCACGAGAAGAACATCGGCCCGGTCCTCGACCGTGCGTTCTACAAGTCCAAGCAGCGCATCATCGTCGCCTGCTTCGCCTCCCACGTGCACCGCGTGCAGCAGGCCCTCGACGCCGCCGTGGCGCACGACCGCAAGGTCGCGTACGTCGGTCGCTCGATGGTGCGCAACATGCAGATCGCGAAGGACCTCGGCTACCTCAACGTGCCGCCGGACGTCCTGGTCGACGCCAAGGAGCTCGCGAAGCTGCCGCCCGAGCGTCAGGTGCTGATCTCGACCGGCTCGCAGGGTGAGCCGCTCTCGGCGCTGAGCCGCATCGCACAGCGCAACCACTCGTTCGTCCACCTCGAGGAGGGCGACACCGTCATCCTCGCCTCGTCGATGATCCCGGGCAACGAGAACGCGATCTTCCGCGTCATCAACGGCGTCTCCAAGCTCGGCGCCAACGTCGTGCACAAGGGCAACGCGCTGGTCCACGTCTCCGGTCACGCCAGCGCCGGCGAGCTCCTCTACTGCTACAACATCGTCAAGCCGCGCAACGTGATGCCGGTGCACGGCGAGATCAGGCACATGCGTGCCAACGCCGACCTGGCCCGCGACACCGGCGTCCCCGACGAGCACATCGTGATCGCCGAGGACGGCGTCGTCGTCGACCTCGAGGACGGTCGCGCCCGGATCGTCGGCAAGGTCGACTGCGGCTACGTCTTCGTCGACGGCACGACGATCGGTGGCGACATCACCGAGACCTCGCTCAAGGACCGCCGCATCCTGGCCGAGGAGGGCTTCATCTCGATCATCACGGTGGTCGACTCGGTCACCGGCAAGGTCTCCTCCGGGCCGGAGATGCACGCCCGCGGCTTCGCCGAGGACGACTCCACCTTCGACTCGGTCAAGCCGCAGATCGTGAAGGCCATCGAGACGGCGATGTCGGAGGGGGTCGTCGACACCTACCAGCTCCAGCAGGTGGTGCGCCGGGTGGTCGGCCGCTGGGTCAACAAGGCCCACCGCCGCCGCCCGATGATCGTGCCCGTCGTCATCGAGGCCTGAGCCCCACGACGTACGGAGAGCGGCCCCGGACACCTGAGGTGTCCGGGGCCGCTGGCGTCCTGCCGGGAGAGCGGCGGGTCAGCGCGCCGACGTGAGGTCGGCAGGCGCCCCGCTCCCGAGCTCCAGGACCCGGTCCATCGCGTCCAGCCCGATGGTCCCGTGGGTGATCCACACGACCGTGCGCCCCGCGTCGTCGAGCAGCTCGCCGGCCACCGCTCGGGCGGTCTCGGCGTCGAGGTGGGCGGTCGGCTCGTCGAGCACCAGCACCGGCTGGTCGGCCAGCAGTGCCCGGGCCATCGCCAGCCGGGCGCGCTCACCGCCGGAGACGTGGGCGTGCCCCTCGCCGACCATCGTCTCGACGCCGTGCGGCAGCGCGGCCACCCACGGGCCGAGGTGCGCCCGGGTGAGCGCGTCGAGGACCTCGGTGTCGTCGGCCTCGGGCCGCGCGAGGCGTACGTTCTCGAGCACGGTCGAGGCGAAGACGTACGGGTCGTCGTCGACCAGTCCGACCCGCTCGCGGATCGTGTCCGGGTGGAGGCTGCGGGCATCCGTGCCGTCCCAGACCACGCGTCCGGCGCTGGGGTCGAGGAAGCGCAGCAGGCCCGCGGCGACCGTCGACTTGCCGCAACCGCTGGGGCCGACGATGCCGACGCGGGCACCGGCCGGCAGGGCGAGGTCGAGGTCGACCACGGCGGGGGTCTCGCCCCAGGCCAGCGAGACCCGCTCGAGGCCGCCGTCGGGGTGCGCGCTCAGCTCCGCGGTCGAGGCCGCGGCGGTGACCACGACGGCCGGCGCCATGCCGGTCAGGGCGTCGAGCCGTTCGCGGGCGGCCTGCGTACGCACGGCCACCGGGGCCGCGTCTACCAACGGGACGAAGACGTCGGCCAGCGCCAGTGGCAGCATCACCAGCAGGGCGGTCATGGCCGGCGACAGGGCTCCGTCGGCCAGCGGCCCGGCCATCACCCGGGCCATCAGCACCAGGCCGAGGCCGCAGACGAGGACGACCAGGGCGTGGCCCAGGGCGCTGGCCCGGGTCGAGCGGAGGGCGGCTCGACCGAGTCGGTCAGAGGCGGTGTCCACGTCGTCGAGGACGCGGTCGCGTGCCTGCCACAGCACCCACTGACGCAGGCTGTGCAGGTAGGTCTCCACCTGCGTCGACACCGCGGCGCGGGCGGCCACGAAGTCGCCCTCGGCCGAGCGCACGCCGACCAGGGGGACCACGTGGGCGAGGAGGCCGGCGAGGCAGAGGCCGGCGACCACCAGGGCACCCGCGGGGTGCACGAGCACCGTGAAGAGCAGCGCGACGGCGACCACGAGGGCCGCGGTGAAGCGCGGCTGGCGCACCCGCAGCTGCTCGTCGACCAGGGCGTCCACGTCGTCGACCACGCTGGTCAGCAGGTCACCCCGGCGGACGCCGAGGCGGCCCGGCACCAGCGGGACCAGGGCGTCGTACACCTGGGCGCGACGCTCGGCCAGCAGCCGGAAGGCGGCGTCGTGCGAGACCAGCCGCTCCACGTAGCGCAGCACCGGACGGGCCAGGCCGAAGGTGCGGACACCGACGATGGCGACGATCAGGTACATCACTGGCGGGTGCTCCGAGGCGCGGGTGATCAGCCACGCCGCGGTGGCGGTGAGGGCGACGCCCGAGGCCACCGAGAGCGCCCCGAGCACGATGCCGGTGCGCAGCCCGTAGCGGGCCGGCTCGTCGTCGAGCTCGACGGGGGCGGGGCGACCACCGCGCGCGCCGGGGCGTCGATGGCGGCCGCTGGCTCGGCGTCGGCGCCACGGACGGGAGCAGCGACCTCGACCACGCGGTCGGCGGCGGCCACCACGGTGTCGCGGTGGGCGACGACGACGACCAGCGACTGCTCAGCCAGGCGGCGCAGCGTGCGCAGCAGCACGGCCTCCGACTCGGCGTCGAGGTGGGCGCTCGGCTCGTCGAGCAGCACGACCGGCCGGGCGGCCAGGACGACGCGGGCCAGACCCAGACGGGCACGCTGCCCGGCCGAGAGTCCGGCGCCGTCCTCGCCCAGCGGCGTCTCGAGGGCAGCGGGGAGGGCGGCGACGACCGTACGCAGGTCCACCGCGTCGAGGGCGGCCCACAGCTCCGCGGCTCGCGGCGGGTCGCCCCAGTCGCAGGTTGTCGGCGATCGACCCGGCGGTCAGCCAGGGCCGCTGGGGAGCGGTGGCCACGCTCGCGTGCCAGGCGGCGAGCTGGTCGGTGGTGAGCGGGTCTCCGTCGACGGTGACCGCGCCAGCGGTCGGGGTGAGCTCGCCGAGCAGCAGGGCGAGCAGGGTCGACTTGCCGGCACCCGAGGGGCCGGTCACGGCGACGAGCCCGCGCTGGCCGAGGTCGGCGGTGAGCGGCGCGAGGGCAGGGTCCTGGCGCCCGGGGTAGGTGAATCCGACTCCGTGCACCTCCAGGCCGCGACCCAGGGGCAGGGGAGCGGGGGTGGTCCCGGGGCGGAGCGTCGGCTCCGCGCCGTCGAGCAGCGCGGAGGCCGCCTCGAAGGTGGCGGTGCCCTCGGCGGCGGCGTGGAACTCCGCGCCCACCCGGCGCCACGGCCAGTAGGCCTCCGGCGCCAGCAGGAGCACGATCAAAGCGGTCTCGAAGTCGAGCCCGTCGGCGGCCAGCCGCAGGCCGACCACGACGGCGACCAGGGCGACCGAGATCGTCGCGATGAACTCCAGCGCAGCCGACGAGACGAAGGCGATCTTGAGGGTCTCCAGCGTCGCTCGACGGTAGCGGTCGGTGACCGCTCGGATGCTGCGCGACTGGGCCCCGGCCCGACGGTGGGCGACGAGGGTGGGCAGGCCGCGTACGACGTCGAGGAAGTGCCCCGACAGCGTCGCCATCTCGCGCCACTGCCGGTCGGCGCGGTCGCGGGTGTTGAGGCCGATGAGGATCGCGAAGACGGGCACCAGCGGGAGCGTCAGCACCACGATCAGGCCCGAGAACCAGTCGAGCCAGAAGATGGTCGCGACCGTCGCCGCGGGCAGCACGGCGGCCAGCACGAGGGAGGGCAGGTAGCGGGTCAGGTAGGGCTCGACCGCGGCCATGCCGCGGGTGGCCAGCGCGGTCATCTCGCCGGTGCGACGGCGCGAGAGGTCGACGGCCTCCAGCTGCGAGGCGGCCGTCAGGAGCCGGCGCCGCAGGGTGGTCGAGACGATGGCCGAGGCTCGCGCCCCGCTCACGTCGACGACGTACGTCGCCAGGGCCCGCGCCACGACGACGCCGGCGAGCCAGAGGGCGGGGGAGTGCCAGTCGTCGCCGGTGGGGTCGGTGACCAGCCGGACGATCAGCACACCGACCGCCCACGCCTGGGCGACGGCCAGCAGACCCTGCGCCGTCCCGGCCACCAGCCCGACCACCAGGGGTCGGCGTGCGGGCAGGAGGTGCGGGACGAGCGCAGGGTCGAAGGGCTTCATCTCAGGTCACTTCTCCGCGATCTCGTGGGTGGGGAGGGTGTGCTCGACGTGGTCCGGGATGTGCGCCACGGTGATGCGCTTGCGGAAGACCCAGTAGGTCCAGCCCTGGTAGATCAGCACGATCGGCGTGAAGATCACCGCCACCCACGTCATCACCTTGAGCGTGTACGCGGTGGCCGCGGCGTTGGTGGTGGTCAACGAGAAGGCCGCGTCGGTCGTCGACGGCATCACGTCGGGGAAGAGGCCCAGGAAGAGCCCCGAGACCGCCAGGGCGATGGTCGCGAAGGTGCCGATGAAGGCCCAGCCCTCGCGGCCCTGGAGGTTGGCGACGAGTGC
This sequence comes from Nocardioides daphniae, assembly GCF_004777465.1. NCBI lineage: Bacteria > Bacillati > Actinomycetota > Actinomycetes > Propionibacteriales > Nocardioidaceae > Nocardioides > Nocardioides daphniae. The sequence continues at coordinate 2,108,334 of NZ_CP038462.1, read as the reverse complement.
GCCGACCAGGGCCAGGGCGGCCAGGACGAAGGCGACGGCCGACGCGGTGTCGCCGGTCTTCACCTGGATCCAGCCCATGAAGACGACCGCCAGGACGGCGGCCACCACACCGAGCTTCGTCGCCATCTCGCGGGCCCGGTAGCGGATCTCGCCATCGGTCTTCAGCGCCACGAAGATGGCACCGTGGGTGGCGAAGAGGCTCGCGGTGACGAGTCCGCCGAGCAGGCCCAGCGGGTTGAGCAGGGTGAAGAGCGTGCCGGTGAACTCCTTGTCGGCGTCGATCGGCACGCCGGCCACGATGTTGGCGAAGGCCACGCCCCACAGCACGGCGGGGAGCCACGAGCCCACGATCAGCGCCATGTCCCAGCGCTTGCGCCAGGTGTCGTCGTCACGCTTGTGCCGGTACTCGAAGGCGAGGTTGCGCACGATGAGCGCGACCAGGATGAGCAGCAGCGGCAGGTAGAAGCCGCTGAAGAGCGTGGCGTACCACTCGGGGAAGGCGGCGAAGGTCGCGCCGCCCGCGACGAGCACCCACACCTCGTTGCCGTCCCAGACCGGGCCGACGGTGTTGTACATGACGCGTCGTTCCTTCTCGTTGGTCGCGAGCCTGGGCAGCAGCATGCCGACGCCGAAGTCGAAACCCTCGAGGGTGAAGTAGCCGATCCAGAGGATCGCGATGAGCGCGAACCAGACGGTGGTGAGTTCCATGGTCCCTCTCCTCTCAGTAGGCGAACGCCATGGGGCGGTCGTCGTCGTGGCCGCCCAGAGGGACCTCCGGGGGCTCGGTGAACGGTTCGGCGCCGAGCTTCACGTACTTGACGAGCAGGGCGACCTCGACGACCGCGAGCACGGCGTAGAGCAGCGTGAGGACGATCAGCGAGGTGGCCGCCTCGAAGACGCTGACGCCGGGCGAGACCGCGTTCTCGGTGGTCATCAGGCCGTAGACGGCCCAGGGCTGACGACCCATCTCGGTGAAGATCCAGCCGAACGAGTTCGCGGCGACCGCGGTGATCGGCAGCGACAGGCCGAGGACGGCCGGCCAGCGCCGACCGTGCGGCACCCGGCCCTTGCGGGTGGCCCACAGCAGGACCGCAGCGCCGAGGGCGACCCAGATGCCCAGACCCATCATGAAGCGGAACGACCAGTAGGTGATCGGGATGACCGGCACGTAGTCGGTGGCGCTGTAGTACGCCGCGCCGGGTCCTGGCCGTAGGTCTCGATGTAGCGCTCACGCAGCGGGTTGATGCCCTCGACGGTGCCGTTGAACGACCCGGTGGCGAGGAACGAGGTCAGTCCGTGGATCTCGATGATGCCGAGTGCCTCCGAGCCGTCGAGGCGGCCGATGGTCAGCACCGAGAAGGGCGCGGTGGTCGTGGTCTCGTAGAGACCCTCCGCGGCCGCCATCTTCATCGGCTGGACCTCGGTCATGATCTTGCCCTGGATGTCGCCCGAGACCGCGACCCCCAGGCCGCCGACCAGTGCCGCGACGGCGCGATGCGGATCGCCTTGTGGTAGAGCGCGCGGTCGTGCTGGTGCCGCTTCGAGACGTACAGGTAGGCCGCGACGCCGACCATGAACGCGCCAGCGGTCATGTAGGCGGCGAGCACCACGTGCGGGAAGGTGACCAGCTGGACCTTGTTGAACATCACCGCGGCGAAGTCGACGAGCTCCGCGCGCCCGGTCTCCGGGTTGTACGTGTGCCCGACCGGTGCTGCATCCAGCTGTTGGCGGCCAGGATGAACCAGGCCGAGGCCAGCGTGCCGAGGTGGACGAGCCACATGCAGGCGGCGTGCAGGGCACGCGGCAGCTTGTCCCAGCCGAAGATCCACAGTCCGAGGAAGGTCGACTCGAGGAAGAAGGCGAGGAGGCCCTCCACGGCCAGGGGAGCCCCGAAGACGTCACCCACGAAGCGCGAGTAGTCCGACCAGTTCATGCCGAACTGGAACTCCTGCACGATGCCGGTGACGAGGCCGAGTGCGAAGTTGATCAGGAAGAGCTTCCCGAAGAACTTCACCAGGCGCAGGTACTCCTCCTTGCGCGTGCGCACCCAGATCGTCTCCATGACCGCGATCAGCATGGTCAGTCCGATGGTGAGCGGCACGAACAGGAAGTGGTAGACGGTGATGATGCCGAACTGCCATCTCGCGATGTCCAGGACTTCCACGGTTCCTCCAACAGGTGTGGGACTCAGGGGCGGTTCGGCACTCGTCGGTCCGCCCGAACTACTACACACGGTAGTACGAATTACTACGGAGAGTAGTACGTGTTGACTCGTAGGTACACTTGGGGGGTGACAGTGAAGAAGAAGCTCTCCGCCGCACGCTCCACGACCACCACCCGCACCGCCGGCAAGGCGCAGCTGGGCGACCTGGAGCGTGCCGTGATGGACGTGCTCTGGGACCTCGACGAGGGCCAGGAGGTCACTGTCCGCGAGGTGCACGCCGCCCTGTCGCAGACGCGGGACGTCGCCTACACGACCGTGATGACGGTGATGGATCGCCTCGCCCGCAAGGGGATGACGATCCAGCACAAGGAGGGGCGTGCCTACCGCTACCTCGCCCGCACCACGCGCGCGGAGATGACGGCCGACCTGATGCGGGGCACCCTCTCGGACCTCGGCTCCGGTGAGCGGGAGCCCGCCCTCGTCGCCTTCGTCGAGGAGGCCTCCGCCGAGGACCTGGCAGCACTGCGTCGTGCGCTCGCGGCGCTGGACGCCAGCTGACCCGGCGCCGATGACACCCTTCGTCCTCGGGGCCACCGCGGTCCTGCTGGCGGGCCCCGTGCCCGCGCTCCTGGCCCGCTGGCGGCGCCTGCACCACACGCCCTTCACGGCCATGGTGCTGTGGCAGGCCGTGGCCCTGGCTGCCGTGCTCTCGGCCGTCGGTGCCGGCCTCTCGCTGATCACCGACTCGACCTGGAACAAGGACCACGGACCGCTCGAGCTCGCGGCCGCGGTGCTGGCCGGGCTGCTGACTGTGTCGGTGGTCGTACGCCTGCTGCTCTCGGGCCACCGGGTCGGCACCTCCCTGCGCGCGACCCGCAGGCGCCACCGCGAGCAGCTCGACCTGGTCGCCGAGCGTCTCGGTGCCCACGGCCGCGTACGCGTGCTCGACCACGACGTGCCGGTCGCCTACTGCGTGCCCGGGGTGGGCAACCCGCGCGTGGTGGTCTCCGGTGCGACGCTCCAACGCCTGGACGAACGCCAGCTCAACGCCGTCTTCGCGCACGAGAGCGCCCACCTCAAGGCGCGCCACGACCTGGTGCTGGAGGCCTTCACGGTGCTGCACCGCGCCTTCCCGACGTGGGTCTCCTCCTGCGCCGCGCTGCGCGAGGTCCAGCTGCTCGTGGAGATCCTCGCCGACCGCGCCGCCCTCAAGGTGGGGAGCGCGAAGGACCTCGGCCACGCGCTGCTGACCATGGCTGGTGGCCGGGCCCCTGAGGGGGCGATGGGGGCCGGCACCGTCGACCTGGTCGAGCGGGTCCGGGTCCTCGGCGAGCTGCGACCGCGACCGCTGCAGGTCTTCCTGCTCCTGGCGACGTCGTGGGCCCTCCTGGTGGCCCCGACCGCGCTGGTCGTCGCGCCCTGGCTCAACGAGCTGTAGACGGGCGACGAGGCGCCGTTACGCGTGCGAGGCCCCGCCGACCGGGTGGTCGACGGGGCCCCGCGCTGTGCCTGTCGGCGGGTGGGAGCTCAGCTCACGCTGGGCCTCACCTCTTGCGGACCGTGAACTTCACGGTCGTCCGGCTCGCCTTCACCTTCGCCGAGCCCATGTAGGCCGCGACCAGCGAGTACTTGCCGGGCTTGAAGTTGCGCGTCACTTTGATGACCACCTTGCCATTGCGCAACGTGCCTTGGCCGACCTTCGCGCCCTTGACGCGCAGGACGACCTTACCGTTGACCGTCTTCACGGCCCGCGACTTCACGGTGACCGTCACCTTGAAGTCCTGACGGGGTCGCAAGGACTTCGGCGCGACGCTGGCGCGGGTCGTCGACCCGGCCTTCGCCTTGGCCTTCACGATGACCTTGACCTGGTCCTTGGCGGGGGCGAACTGCCCCTCGCCGAGGTAGGCGGCCGTGAAGGTGTGGCTGCCCAGAGGCAGGTTCTTCGGCAGGTCGAACGTCGCCTTGCCGTTCTTCACCGTCTTGGTGCCGAAGCCCTTTCCGCCCGGACCGGTCAGCCTGACCTCACCCGTCGGGGTGGAGCCGGCGGTGCCGTCACGCGAGACCTTCACGGTGACCTTCGAGGGCTTGCCCTGCTCCACCGGGGAGGGGGAGTGGGTGGCCTCGACGTCCACCGCCACCAGGCAGGTGGTGACCTTGACGTTGTCGACGTACCAGCCGTCGACGCCACCACAGCCGTCACGACCGATGTCGAAGCGGAACTGCACCAAGTCGCCCGCCCCGGCGCCGGCTGCGGCGAGGTCAACGACGGAGGTGCCCCACGAGCCGGTCAGCTCGCCGCCGTCGGTGCCGGTGAAGCCCGGCTGCCCGGCGAGCGGGTTGGTGTTGGTGGCCGAGGTGGCCAGCGTGGGGGCGCGTTGAAGACGTAGGCCTCGGCCGGGATCGGCGCGAAGCCACCCCCGTTGACGCTGATCTTCACGTTGCCGCCGTCGTAGCCGGACTCGGTCGCCACGTAGTGGTCGAACGACAGCTTCGGGAAGCGGTTCGCGGCGCCCGGGAGCTCGATCGTGGTGCTGGTGATCGAGTCACGGCTGGAGAAGTCGTTGGCTCCTCCCTGGCAGTCGCCGCGGTCGGGGGCCGGACCGTAGGCCACCTTGGTGGCGTTGGCCCCGGGCGCGTCGGCCACGGACTCCCAGGGTGCGCCGAAGCCGCCCTCGTAGACGATCTCCTGCGAGGTCTCCCAGCCGGCCAGGCCGTCCTCGAAGTCCTCGCTCCACACGGTGTCGGTGGTCAGGCCGTCGCCGCAGAGCGACGGGGTGTCGGAGTCGAGCAGCGGCTGGAAGTTGCACTGCTCCGGCGGCGTACGCAGTTCGGTCGCCGCGACGGCGTTGGCGACCTGCGTGCAGTCGCCGGCGGTGAGCTGGCCCGAGACGACGGGCGTCGCGTCGGGAGCCGTCGTCAACTTGTTCACGCTGGACCCGACCAAGTCGGTGCACGACGCCTCGAGGGCGTCGGCGTGGTCGACGAAGTCGGAGACCGGGGTGAGGTAGTTGGACTGGGCCCGCCAGTGGATGGCGGCGGCCTTGTCGAGGCCGATGCCCTCGACCGTGACGCCGTTGTAGGTGCCGCCGTCGGTGAGCAGCGCGAAGGCGTGGTTCGGCACGCCCGAGTTGCTGTGCACGCCGCCGGCGTCGGAGGTGTCGCAGTGGTACTCGGCGTCGGTGACCTTGCCCGGGTCGCCGTAGCAGGTCGGGTTCCACATGTCACGGATCGCGCCGCCGAAGGCCGACGAGTCCTCGCCGACGAGCCAGCGGAGGCTCTCCTCCTTCGGGGTGGTGCCGGCGTCCTTGACCGTCACGGTGACGGGCGCGGTCGCGGACTTGATCTTCGCGCCGTCCTCCTGGCGCACCATGACGCCGTAGATGTCGGCCGTGCCGGACATCTGGATGGGCAGGCGGGCCGGGGCGTTGTCGCCGACGACGATGCCGGTGGCGCCGGCGGCCTCGGCGTTGGCCGCCTTGACCGCGAAGGTGCAGGAGCCACGGTCGGCGTAGGCGAACTTGCCCGAGACCGCTCCCGCGTTCGAGAACGGCGAGCACGCGTCGGTCGCGGTGTAGCCGTCACCCTCGACGGCGTCCTGGGCGACGACCACCTCGGCGGTGATGCCGCTCTGGCTGAAGGTCGGGCCGAAGGCCGCCGGGCTGGCGTCGGCGCACGGACCGGCGATCGCCGCGGGGGCGTCGATCGTCATCGTGATGTCGCCGCGGGTCGAGGCCGAGCACTGGTCGGGCGTACGCGGCGTGGTGAGGTCGCCCTCGTCCTCGTCCATGCGGCCGTTGACCATGTCGACGGTCTCGCCCCAGATGTCGGAGAAGGACTCGTTGAGCGCGCCCGACTGCCACTGGTAGATCAGCCCGGAGGTGTACTCGGTGTAGGCGTGGCCCCACTCGTGCGCCACGACGTCGTCGGAGGAGACGCCGTCGCAGTAGTTGGTGGTGACGCCGTTCCAGTTGGCGTTGGGGCAGGAGATGGACGGGTCGTTGTTGATCGTGTTCATCCGCGCCCCTCGCCGTCGTAGGAGTCACGGCCGAAGGCGTTGCGGAAGAGCCAGTAGCTCTCGCCGGTGCTCTTCACCATCGAGTCCTGGTCCTCGTTGACGGTGGCGGCCGGGTCCGGCAGGAGCGGGTCGCCCTCCTTCCACACCAGGGTCAGGTTGCGGTCCTCGTCGGCCTCGTACAGGCGACGGTCGAGCGCCTCGTGGATGATCGAGTAGCGGTTGAGCAGCTTGCCGGTGGTGGCGTCGACGAAGACGGCGTCGCGCACGTTGCGCTCGTTGCTGACCTCGACGACGTACGCCAGGGTGGCCTCACCCTTGACGCCGCGGGTGGAGCCGACGCGGTAGACGACCAGGTCGTTGGAGGCGGCCTTGATGCCGGTGGTGTCGGCCTTGCCGTTCTCACCGGGAGGTTGCTGGCGCACCGTGGTGACGGCGCGCTCGGCGGCCTGGGCGGCGGTGAAGCGCGGCTCGACGGAGAGGTTGAGGTCGGGGGCGGCGTAGCCGTTGACGGAGACCAGGTCGCCCTGGGCGTCGACGTGGGCCCGCAGCTTGGAGCCGAAGACCGGGACGCCCTTGTAGGCCTGCTCGAAGTCGACGGTCCAGCCGGTCTTCGACGAGATGACGCCGGTGCGCTCGAGCTCGGCGGCGCGGGCACCGAAGGCGGTGGCGTGCTGGGCCACGTACGCCTCGGCCTTGGCCACGGCGGCGTCCTTGCCCTTGCCGGGACGGGCGGGGAGGAGGTCGCCCGACCCCTTGACCCGGATGAAGCCGACACGGCCGGTGGCCGGTTCGGCGGAGACCGCGGTGGTGCCCTGGGCCTGTGACTTCATGGACTGCACACCCGGGGGTGTGGGTGTGACGGGGCGGGCTTGGGCCGCGGTCAGGGGAGCGGCTGCGAGGCCGGCTCCGATCACCACCAGCGCAAGCCCCTGGGAGAGGAGCTTCACGTCGTGTCCTTCCGAGAACAACTGTGTCTACGCCACCCGAGATTGTGTGGGTGTCGTCACCCTAAGGAGAGAAATGTTCGGGCGTAAAGGGTGAGCGCGAAGATCCTTCAACTCCGAGTTCTGGACCGTGTCCCGATCCGAGTGTCAGCCCGCCGCGCCGAGGCGGGCGGGCAGCGACACGCACCTGTGGTTCATGTGACTGGTGAGGCGAATCAACTAGGGTCGCAGCATGGCGACCCGTACGTCTTCCCCGCCGCGGTCGCGGAGTTCGAGCACTTCAGGCAAGGGTTCGAACACCCGATCACGGAGTACTGGCTCGAGCGGAGCCGGCAAGAGTGCCTCACGTCCTGCCCCCAAGTCGGCAGGACGTGGTTCGTCGCGCCCCGCCCAGGCGGCGCGACGTCCGGCACCTCGAGCCGTCCGCAACGGCCCCGGACCGGTGAGCAGGACCTTCGCCGCCCTCGGGCGCGCGCTGGTCGCCACCTGGATGGGCATGGCCCACGGGGTGGGCGCGGTCGCGCGCAGCCTGGGCCACGGCGCCCGTGACCTCGACCCGGAGGTGCGGCGTGACGGGGTCGGCCTCTTCATGCTCGGCCTGGCGATGGTGGTGGCCGGTGCCGTCTGGTGGCAGCCACCCGGCGGGGTGATGGACCTGGTCCGCTCCGCCACCGCCGGCACCGTCGGCAAGGTCGCCTGGGCCGTGCCGCTCGCCTTCGCCTACCTGGGGTGGCGCACGCTGCGCGACCCCGAGCGCAACGGTCCGGTCGGACGCCAGGTCATCGGCTGGACGGCCGTGCTCCTCGGCGTCCTGGGCCTGGTCCACATCGCCAACGGCAACCCGCAGCCCAGCCTCGGCGACGCCCGCGAGCTGCAGCAGGCCGGGGGAGCGGTCGGCTTCGTGGTCTCCAGCCTCCTGCTGGACCTGCTGCGCACCCCCTTCGTCGTGGTGCCGATCCTGGTGCTCGTCACCGTCTTCGGCGTGCTGGTCATCACCGCAACGCCGATCTACCAGGTGCCGACCCGGCTCGCCGAGCTGCGTGACCGCCTGCTCGGTCGCCACTACGACGAGGACGAGTCCGACGAGCCGACCAGCCGTCGTCGCGGCCGGCGTGCCGACGACGAGATCGACCCCGACATGGGGGACCCGGCGTACGACACCCCGCTGGTCGAGGACCGCGAGATCACCAAGCGGCGCCGGCGCCCCGACCCGATCGACGTCGCCCTCGAGCAGGACGCCGAGCAGACCGACGCCGGCGTCGGCATCTTCGCCCCCGTGGTGGCCGACGCGCCGAGCCCCGGCTCCGTGGTCGAGCCGCCGCCGCACACCCCGCTGCCGCCGCGCGTGGAGCAGCTCGCCCTGTCCGGCGACGTGACCTACACGCTCCCCGCCAGCACCGTCCTGCAGCCCGGCTCGCCGCACAAGGCGCGTACGAAGGCCTCCGACGACGTCGTCGGACGCCTCACCCAGGTGCTCGACGAGTTCGGCATCGACGCGGCCGTCACCGGCTACACGCGTGGCCCGACGGTGACCCGGTACGAGGTCGAGCTCGGCCCCGGCGTCAAGGTCGAGAAGATCACCAACATCCAGCGCAACATCGCGTACGCGGTCGCCTCGGCCGACGTGCGCATCCTCAGCCCGATCCCGGGCAAGTCGGCCGTGGGCGTCGAGATCCCCAACGCCGACAAGGAGATCGTGTCGCTGGGTGACGTGCTGCGCTCCGACGTGGCGCGCAACAACCACCACCCGATGGTGGCCGGCCTGGGCAAGGACGTCGAGGGTGGCTTCGTCGTGGCCAACCTCGCGAAGATGCCCCACCTGCTCGTCGCCGGTGCCACCGGCTCCGGAAAGTCGTCGTTCATCAACTCGATGATCACCTCGATCATGATGCGCGCGACGCCCGACGAGGTCCGGATGATCATGGTCGACCCCAAGCGCGTGGAGCTCAACGCCTACGAGGGCATCCCGCACCTGATCACCCCGATCATCACCAACCCCAAGAAGGCCGCCGAGGCGCTGCAGTGGGTCGTGCGCGAGATGGACATGCGTTACGACGACCTGGCCAACTTCGGCTACCGCCACGTCGACGACTTCAACAAGGCCGTCCGCGCCGGCAAGGTCGAGGTGCCCCCGGGCTCCGAGCGGGTCCTGACCCCGTACCCCTACCTGCTGGTGATCGTCGACGAGCTCGCCGACCTGATGATGGTCGCCCCGCGCGACGTCGAGGACGCGATCGTCCGCATCACCCAGCTGGCGCGCGCGGCCGGCATCCACCTGGTGCTGGCCACCCAGCGTCCGTCCGTCGACGTCGTGACCGGCCTGATCAAGGCCAACGTGCCCTCGCGCCTCGCCTTCGCCACCTCCAGCCTCGGCGACAGCCGCGTCATCCTCGACCAGCCCGGCGCTGAGAAGCTCGTCGGCCAGGGTGACGGCCTCTTCCTGCCGATGGGTGCCTCCAAGCCGATCCGCGTGCAGGGTGCCTGGGTCACCGAGGCGGAGATCCACGAGGTGGTCTCGGCGTGCAAGAACCAGCTCGAGCCGACGTACGTCGAGGAGGTCACCGCGCCGGCGGCCGCCAAGCGCGAGCTCGACGACGACATCGGCGACGACCTCGACCTGGTCATCCAGGCCATCGAGCTGGTCGTCTCCACCCAGTTCGGCTCGACCTCGATGCTGCAGCGCAAACTGCGCGTCGGCTTCGCCAAGGCCGGACGCCTGATGGACATCCTGGAGAGCCGCGGCGTCGTCGGACCCAGCGAGGGATCGAAGGCCCGCGACGTGCTGGTCAAGCCTGACGAGATCGACGGAGTGATCGCGACGCTCGAGGGGGAGCGATGAACACTGCAGACAACACGGCCGAGCAGCTCCACGACGACCACGTCGTCCAGGACACGCCCGGGCTGAGCCTGGCCGGGGAGATCGTGGAGGTGCGCCGCAACTCCGCGGTCGCCGCCGTGGTCGGCACCCTCGCCTCCGGCGTCGCCATCGCCTGGTTCGGGCGAGCGATCAGCTCCGCCTCGGTCGGCGACTGGATCCTGGTGGCCCTGATGGGTGGCCTCGGCGCGCTCTGGCTGGCGACCCTGGTGGACGCGCGCACGCCACTGCTCGTCGCCGACGACCAGGGGTGCGCCTGCGCCTGGGCCGCGCCTGGGTGGGCTTGCCCTGGTCGGCCGTGGAGCGGGTCGAGCACCGTCCCCGGCGCGGGCTGCTGCGCGACGGCGTGCTCAACGTCGTCCCGCACAACCCCGACCGCCTGCTCGCCGAGGTCGGCCCCGCGGCCGCCCGGCACGCGCGCGTCGCCGCCGCGGATGTACGGCGGCCCGCTCGCCCTGCCGCTCGGGCTCGGCACCCGCGTCGTCGGCGCCGGTGACGACCTGACCGCTGGTCTCGACCGACTGGCCAGCCGCGGTGCGGAGGTCGTCGTCGTGGGCGAGGCCGCCCCCGTGGAGGACGAGACCACGTCGGAGACCTGGGAGAGCCAGGACACCGTCGGCGCCGTCGACGCCCCGGCGGCGGCCGAGGAGCTCGCTCCGACGTACGTCGACGAGCCGGCTGAGTCCCTCGAGCCGGTCGAGCGGTCGGACGACGAGGCGAGCGCGACCACACCGCGTACGCGCTCGGCGGGTCTGCTCGACCGTGCCCGCGCCGGCGTGACCGCCCTGGTCACCCGACGCGGCCGTGACGACTCCGGGTCCGACGTCGAGCCGGTCGAGGCCGTCGTGGTGGAGGGGCCCGTCGAGGACGTCCTCGCCCGCGACGTCGAGCCGAGTGAGACCCCGGCCCCGGTGCGCTCGATCGTCGCGCCGTCGCGCAGCGAGGCCGTCAGCAGCGTGTCCGCCCCGGCCTCCGACGACACCCAGCTCATGGAGAGCGCCGAGGTCGACTTCTTCGAGGAGGACCAGACCTGGGGTGAGCGGGTCCGCCCGATCGCCCGCGAGGGTCAGCCGGTCGCCCCGGTGGTCGTCGACGACTTCGTGGTCGAGCCCGCCCAGGACCCCGTCGTCGGCCCCGAGCTGCGCGCCGCCCGGACGCGGCTGGGTCTCACCACCGACCAGCTCGCCGAGCGCACCCGCATCCGTCCGCACGTCATCGAGGCCATCGAGGTCGACGACTTCGTGCCGTGCGGCGGCGACTTCTACGCCCGCGGCCACCTGCGCACGCTGGCCCGCGTGCTCGGCATCGACGTGGCACCGCTGCTGGTCTCCTACGACGAGCGCTACGCGAACGCCCCGATCGACCCGCGCCGCGTCTTCGAGGCCGAGCTGGCCACCGGGTCGCACGGCTCGATCCGCGGCACCAAGGGCGGCCCCAACTGGTCGATCCTGGTCGCCGTGGTGATGGCCCTGGTCCTCGCCTGGTCGGTGGCCCGCCTCGTCATGGACGCCCCGCAGGGCACTGACGGCACCCCGGTGCTCAACGGATCCGGTGGCCCGGGTGGTGTCGGCAACTCGCTGGCCGACCCGGTGAAGGTGAAGGTCGCGGCCCCGACGAGCGGTGCCGAGGTCGTCGTCCGCGACGCCGGCGGCTCCATCGTCTTCCAGGGAGACCTGGCGATCGGCGAGAGCACCGAGGTCAAGGCCGCCCCGCCCGTCCGCGTCCAAGCCAGCGACGGGTCGGTCACCGTGAGTGTCGCCGGCAAGAAGCGTGGCGCCGTCGGCGAGGCCGGCGAGCCCGCCCAGGGCACCTACGCCGACTGAGACCCCGCCCGGGACAGCCCGCTGCCCGAGCCCTGCCCGTCCGGCTCCGGACGTGTCGCACACCCCACCTGGGGATGCGGCCGTTCGGTGGCCGGGCGGGCATACTCGTCTCCCGATGGACACGCCTACTTCCCCCGACTCCGCCGGGCCGATCAGCGTCGCCGTGGTCACCCTCGGCTGCGCCCGCAACGAGGTCGACTCCGAGGAGCTGGCCGGTCGCCTCGAGGCCGACGGCTTCCGGCTCGTCGACGACCCCGACCTGGCCGACACCGTCGTGGTCAACACCTGCGGCTTCGTGGAGTCCGCCAAGAAGGACTCCGTCGACACGCTGCTCCAAGCCAGCGACCTCAAGGAGCAGGGGCGTACGCAGGCCGTCGTCGCCGTCGGCTGCATGGCCGAGCGCTACGGCAAGGAGCTCGCCGACTCGCTGCCCGAGGCCGATGCCGTCCTGGGCTTCGACGACTACCCCGACATCGCCGCGCGCCTGCGCTCGATCCTGGGTGGGGAGAAGCACGAGCCGCACGTGCCGGCCGACCGCCGTGCCCTGCTGCCGATCTCGCCCGTCGACCGTGACGCCAGCACGATCAGCGTCCCCGGCCACGCCCCCCTGGTCGAGGCTCCGGTGATCCAGGCCCCCGACCTGGACGCCGCGTCGGCGCCGGCCAGCGGCCCCCGTGCCATGCGCCGCCGCCTCGACGGCGGACCGATGGCCCCGCTCAAGCTGGCCAGCGGCTGCGACCGTCGTTGCTCCTTCTGCGCCATCCCCAGCTTCCGCGGCTCCTTCGTCTCGCGCCGTCCCAGCGACGTGCTGCACGAGGCGCAGTGGCTCGCCACGCAGGGCGTCAAGGAGCTCTTCCTGGTCAGCGAGAACTCGACCTCCTACGGCAAGGACCTCGGCGACCTGCGCCTGCTGGAGACCCTGCTGCCGGAGCTCGCCGCGATCGACGGCATCGAGTGGGTGCGCGTCTCCTACATGCAGCCGGCCGAGACGCGGCCCGGGCTGGTGCAGGCCGTGGCGCGTACGCCCGGCGTCGTGCCCTACTTCGACCTCTCCTTCCAGCACGCCAGCGCGTCGGTGCTGCGCCGCATGCGTCGCTTCGGCGACCCGCAGAGCTTCCTCACCCTGCTCGAGCAGGTGCGCGCCGAGGCACCCGAGGCCGGCATCCGCTCCAACGTGATCGTCGGCTTCCCCGGTGAGACCGAGGAAGACCTGGAGACGCTCTGCGACTTCCTCGAGGCCGCTCGCCTCGACGTCACCGGCGTCTTCGGCTACTCCGACGAGGACGGCACCGAGGCGGCGACGTACGACGGCAAGCTCGACCCCGACGAGGTCGCGGCCCGCGTCGCGCACGTCAACGCCCTGGTCGAGGAGTTGACGACGCAGCGCGCCGAGGAGCGCATCGGGGAGCGCGTGCAGGTGCTCGTGGAGCGCCTGGAGGACGGTGTCGTCGAAGGACGTGCCCAACACCAGGGCCCGGAGGTCGACGGCACCACCGAGCTGGTGGGTGCTCCCGACGACGTACGCATCGGAGACCTGCTGTGGGCCGAGGTCGTGGACAGCCAGGGCGTCGACCTGGTCGCGCAGGCGGAGAACGGAGAGACACGATGACCGAGGTGGTCACCAAGCCCAGCAACTGGAACGTGCCCAACGCACTGACCACGCTGCGCATCCTGCTCGTCCCGGTCTTCGGCTGGGCGCTGCTCATGGACGGTGGGGACTCCACCATGTGGCGCTGGATCGCCTTCGGGATCTTCGCCGGCGCCATGATCACCGACAAGATCGACGGTGACCTGGCGCGCAAGTACAACCTCGTCACCGACTTCGGCAAGATCGCCGACCCGATCGCCGACAAGGCGATCACCGGGATGGCCTTCATCGGCCTCTCGGTCACCGGGGACATCTGGTGGTGGGTCACCATCGTCGTGCTGCTGCGCGAGTGGAGCGTCACGATCCTGCGGCTGTCGGTGCTCAAGAAGGTCGTCATGCCGGCCGCCCAGTCGGGCAAGGTGAAGACTGCGCTGCAGGGCCTGGCCCTCGGCCTGCTGGTCATGCCGCTCCCGCACGGTGGCGCCCACGGAGGAGCCTTCGACGGGCTCGGCATCGTCGGCGAGGGCGTCTTCTACCTCGGTCAGGCCGCGTTGGCCGGTGCCGTGGTGATGACCGTGTGGTCGGGCTACGAGTTCTACCGTGAGGTCTGGCGCCAGCGCGCCGCACTGAAGTCCTGACCCCGTCCTGACGCGCCCCTGACCCGGCTGGAGGCACCGTGGAGTCGTCGCCCATCGACGCGGAGCTGACCGACCGCGCGGCCGAGGTGGTCGCCGAGCTCGTGGGCGCCGGCGCGACGCTGGCAGCCGCGGAGTCGCTGACCGGGGGACAGGTCGCTGCCGCGGTCACGGGCGTGCCGGGCGCCTCCCGGACGTTCGTCGGAGGGGTCGTCTCCTACGCGACGCGCGTCAAGGTCGACGTCCTCGGCGTACCGTCCGACGTCGTCGTCCACCACGGCGTGGTCTCGTCGCCGTGCGCGGAGGCGATGGCCGAGGGCGTACGCAGCCTGCTCGCCACGACGTACGGCGTCGCGACCACCGGGGTCGCCGGGCCCGACGAGCAGGAGGGCAAAGCAGCGGGGACCGTGCACGTCGCCGTCGCCTCCCCCGAGGGGGTGGTCTCCCGACAGCTGGCCCTGGACGGCGGCCGTCCGGAGATCCAGCGCGCCACCGTCGAGGCGGTCCTGGACCTGTTGCTGGGAATCCTCCGCAGGGAAGAACCAGCCGTCGGGTAGCGTTGCCCCCACGTCGAACCACTGCTTGATCGAGGAGGACGCATGGTGCTGTTTCGCCGGACGCTGGGCGAGGTGTTGCGTGCCGCCCGGATGGAGCGTGGTCTGACGCTGCGCGAGGTGTCGGCCGAGGCCCGTGTCTCCCTCGGATACATCTCCGAGATCGAGCGAGGCCAGAAGGAGGCCTCCTCCGAGCTCCTCGCCTCGCTGTGCGCAGCCCTCGACATGCCGCTCTCCTACGTCCTGCGCGAGGCCAGCGACGTGGTCGCCCGCGAGGAGGCGATGGGCCGCATGGCGTCCCTCGAGACGGCTCGTTCCTCCGCCGCCGAGGTCGTGGCCTCCGCCGCCTGACGGTGGGAGGGCCCGCGGGTCAGGTCTGGCAGCGCGGGCACCAGTACGTGGTGCGTTCCTGCATCTGCTTGCCCACCTGGTCGACCTCGATCATGCCTCCGCAGCGTCGGCACGCGCGCTGCCGGTAGACCCACGTACGCCGTCCCGGCCGCAGGTCCCCGGTCGTGGACTGAACGGCGCGCTCCTTGTTGAGCATCAGCACCTGGTGCGCCCGTCGTACCAGGCGCGGCAGCCCCTCGACCTCCCCCACGGGGGTGAAGGGGGAGCGACCGGCGAGGAAGCAGAGCTCGCAGGAGTACATGTTGCCCACGCCGGCCATCAGGGTCTGGTCCTGGAGCGCCTGCACCAGGGGCGTGGCCGGGTCGGCGACGAGCCGGGCCAGCGCCTCCTGCTCGTCCCAGTCAGGCCCCAGCAGGTCCGGCCCCAGGTGCGCCAGGAGTGCCGACTCCCGGGTGCGGGGGACGAGCTCCACGATCCCGAGTGAGAAGCCCACGGCCGTCGTCGTGGCCGTCTCCAGCACCACCCGGGCGGTGTGGGCAGGGCGCCGCCACGGTTCGCCGGGGCGGTAGGTCCGCCACGCGCCCTCCATCTTGAGGTGGGTGTGCAGGGTCCACTGCTGGTCGTGGTCGAGCCGCATCAGCAGGTGCTTCCCGCGGGCGACGCTGCTGGCCACGAGGCCACCCGCCAGGTCGACGGTCGCCAGGTCAGGCACCCGGAAGTCCGATCGCACCAGCGTCTGGCCGGCCAACGCCGTCTCCAGCGCGCGGGCGGCCCGCCAGACGGTGTCGCCCTCAGGCACGGATCCTCAGCCCCCGTGGCGTGGTGACGAAGCCGGCCTCGTTCATCGCCGTGCGCAGCGCCGACTCGCCCGAGCCGAGCAGGGGCTCCCCGTCGGCCTTCTCCACCGTCAGCTGGCCGAGGGTGCCGCGTCGTACGGCGTCGGCCAGGGCAGCGGCCGCAGGGCGGAGGTCGTGCTCCTCTTCGCCCCAGGTCAACAGGGTCTTGCCGCCGCGCTCCACGTAGAGGACCAGGCGGCCGTCGACCAGCACCACCACGGCGCCGGCCTTGCGTCCGGGGCGGTGGCCGGTGGACTCCGGCCACGGCAGCGCGGCGCCGTAGGGGTTGGCCGGGTCGGTCGCAGCCAGGGCCAGGGCCACCGGCTCAGCGGCCCGCTCCTCGGGCGCGTCGGCGAAGGTGCGCAGCCGGTCCACGGAGCCGGCCGTGCCGAACTGTGCGGCGCCGAGACCCTCCACGAAGTAGCCGCGTCGGCAACGCCCGTTCTCCTCCAGGGCGCCGAGCACCCGGTAGACAGCGGCGAACCCGCCCGGGACCCGCTCGGAGGCGACCGCCCCGCGGGTGACGACGCCGTGCCGCTCCAGCAGGAGCCCGGCCCGGGCGTGGGCCACCCGCGTCGGGTCGGTCTCCCGCTGCGGCAGGAGCGACCAGCGTCCTGCCGTCTCCGGTGGGCCGGTGCGTGACGGCATCCGGGCGGCACGCGGTGGCTTGCGACGCGAGCGGTGGGCCGTGGAGCCGCCGCGCAGCAGGCCGCGGAGCGGCACGACGGTGTCACCAGAGACGTGCCCGCTCCACACGAGGCTCCACAGAGCCGTGCTCAGCGCCCGGTCGTCAGTGCTCTTGACCAGGTCAGACAGCTGGCGGAAGAACCACGCACCGCCGGGGGCGAGCGCCTCCAGCACGGAGAGCGCGAGCGGGTCGAGCTCGGTCTCGTCGGGCGGCGGCAGGGTGAGGTGGGCCTGGTCGGCCGGGTGCAGGCTGATCCATCCGTCGGTCCCGGGGAGGGCGCCGTGGCCGGCCCACAGCACCTCCCCGGACGCGGTGAGCTCGTCGAGGTACGAGGGTTCGTAGTCGCGGACACGCGCGGGCAGGACCAGCGACTCCAGCGCGCTCGCGGGGACCGGGCAGCCGGCCAGCTGGTCGACCACGGTCAGGACGCCGTCGATGCCCCAGAGCCCGACGCGGGTCGCGCTCCCGGCCACCTTCTGCCACACCGGCAGGAACCGCGCCAACGCCTCGGGGGAGACCGGCTCGACCTCCTGCCGCAACGCGGCCAGGGAACGTCGGCGGATGCGGCGCAGGACCTCGGCGTCGCACCACTCCTGCCCCTCGCCGTCGGGTCGGAACTCGCCCTCGACGAGCCGGCCCCGTGCGACCAGGCGGGCGAGGGTCTGGCGTACGACCGCCACGCCCAGGCCGAAGCGGGTCGCGGGCTCCGACGGGGTGAAGGGGCCGTGCGTACGCGCGTAGCGACCGAGCAGCTCACCGAGCGGGTCCTCCGACGGCTCGGTGAAGACGGCGGGGACCCCGGCGGGCACCGGCACGCCCAGCCCGTCGCGCAGGCGCGCGACCTCCTCGACCGTGCACCACATCTCGACACCGGCGATCCGGACCCGGGCGACGCGGCGCGACCCGGCCAGCGACTCCAGCCACCCGAGGGCGGAGTCAGGCTCGGTGCTGCGCTGCGCCACCTCCTCGGTGGTGAGCGGGCCGAGCAGGCGCAGCATGTCGGCGACCGCCTCGGCGTCCTTCGCGCGGCGGCTCTCGGCCAGCCACTGCACCTCACTCTCGACCTCGTCGATCACCGCGGGGTCGAGCAGCTCTCTCAGCTCGCTGCGCCCCAGCAGCTGGGCCAGCAGGGCCGGGTCGAGCGACAGGGCGGCGGCGCGCCGCTCGGCGAGCGGCGAGTCGCCCTCGTACAGGAACTGCGCGACGTAGCCGAAGAGCAGCGACCCGGCGAACGGGGACGGGTGCTGGGTCTCGACGTCGGTGACCGTGACCTCGCGCCGCTCGATCGAGCGCAGCACCGACACCAGGGCGGGGAGGTCGTAGACGTCCTGGAGGCACTCGCGCACCGCCTCCAGGACGATCGGGAACGACGGGTACTGGGCGGCCACCTCGAGCAGCTGGGCGCTGCGCTGGCGCTGCTGCCACAGCGGGGAGCGGCGTCCGGGGTCGCGGCGCGGCAGGAGCAGCGCACGCGCGGCGCACTCGCGGAAGCGGCTCGCGAAGAGCGCCGAGCCACCGACCTCCGTGGTGACGATGGCCTCGATCTCCTCGGGGTCGAAGACCACGAGCGAGGCGTCGGGCGGCTCGGCGTCGGTGTCGGGCACGCGGATCACGATGCCGTCGTCGCTCGCCATCGCCTGGGTCTCGACGCCGTACCGCTCGCGCAGCCGGGCGTTGATCGCCAGCGCCCACGGCGCGTGCACCGACGTGCCCCACGGCGAGTGCAGGACCAGGCGCCAGTCGCCGAGCTCGTCGCGGCACCGCTCGACGAGCACGTGGGAGTCGGTGGGCACGACCCCGGTGGCCTCGCGCTGCTCCTCGATGTAGCGCACCAGGTTGTCTGCGGCGTACGCGTCGAGCCCCTCGTCGCGCACGTGCTGCCGGGCGGCCTCGGGCGAGAGCGTCGTCAGGGTGCGGACGAGGTCACCGATCGCCGCGCCCATCTCGGCGGGGCGACCCAGCGTGTCGCCCTTCCAGAAGGGCAGGCGCCCCGGGATGCCCGGCGCCGGCGACACCAGCACCCGGTCGTGGGTGATCTCCTCGATCCGCCAGCTGGTGGCGCCCAGCGCGAAGACGTCACCCACCCGCGACTCGTAGACCATCTCCTCGTCGAGCTCGCCGACCCGACGACCCGACCCCTCACCGACGAGGTGGACGCCGAAGAGACCGCGATCGGGGATGGTGCCACCGCTCGTCACCGCCAGTCGCTGGGCGCCGGGCCGGGCAGTCAAGGTGTCGGCGACCCGGTCCCAGACCAGACGGGGGCGCAGCTCGGCGAACTCCTCGCTGGGGTAGCGGCCGCTGAGCAGGTCCAACGTCGCCTCGTACGCACTGCGCGGCAGGGCGGCGTACGGCGCGGCGCGTTGGACGAGCGTGTAGAAGTCATCGACCTCCCACTCGTCCATGGCGACGGCCGCGACCACCTGCTGGGCCAGCACGTCGAGGGGGTTCGCAGGGATCCGTAGCGCCTCGATGCCACCGGAGCGCATCCGGCTGACCGCCACGGTCGTCTGGGCCAGGTCGCCGCGGTGCTTCGGCATCAGCACGCCCCGGCTCACCTCGCCGACCTGGTGCCCGGCACGACCGACGCGCTGCAGGGCACTGGCCACCGAGGGGGGCGACTCGATCTGCACGACGAGGTCGACCGCACCCATGTCGATGCCCAGCTCGAGGCTGCTGGTCGCCACCACGCAGGGCAGGCGCCCGTTCTTGAGGTCGTCCTCGATGAGGGCCCGCTGCTCCTTGGAGACCGAACCGTGGTGGGCCTTGGCGATCACGACCTCCGCGCCGCCCTGGGCCACGCCCGATCCGCCCACCAGGCTGGCGGGGCGGTGCCCCTCGGTCAGGTCGCCGCCGGCGCGGGTCGTCGCGATCTCGTTGAGCCGCGCGGTGAGGCGCTCGGCCAGCCGCCGGGAGTTGGCGAAGACGATCGTCGAGCGGTGCTGCTCGACCAGGTCGACCACGTGCTCCTCTACGTGCGGCCACAGGGAGGGTGAGGAGGGGGCGTCCGGGTCGTCGGCACCGCCGACCTCGCCGGGGGCGGTCATGTCCTCGACCGGCACAACGACCTTGAGGTCCCACTCCTTGTGGCTCGGCGGGGCCACCACCTCGACCGGTGCCGCGCCGCCGAGGAAGCGGGCGACCTCGTCGATCGGGCGCACGGTCGCGCTCAGGCCGATCCGCTGCTGAGCCGGGCGGGGGAGCAGGTGGTCCAGCCGCTCGAGGCTGATGGCCAGGTGGGCACCGCGCTTCGTCCCGGCGACGGCGTGGACCTCGTCGAGGATCACCGTGTCGACCCCCCGCAACGCCTCGCGCGCCTGGCTGGTGAGCATCAGGAACAGCGACTCGGGGGTGGTGATGAGGATGTCCGGTGGCTTGGTGGCCTGACGACGACGCTCGGCCGCGTCGGTGTCGCCGGAGCGCAACCCCACGCGTACGTCGCGGACGGGGACGCCGAGGCGGTCCGCGGTGTGCCGGATGCCGGCGAGCGGAGCGCGGAGGTTGCGCTCGACGTCGACGGCCAGCGCCTTGAGCGGCGAGACGTAGAGCACGCGGCAGGCCGGTGCGTCGGCCTCCGGCTCCTGGGTCAGTACCCGGTCGAGCGCGGAGAGGAAGGCACTGAGCGTCTTGCCCGAACCGGTCGGCGCCACCACCAGGGCGTGCTGCCTGCGGTTGATCGCGTCCCACGCACCCTCCTGGGCGGGGGTGGGCGCGGCGAACGCAGCCTCGAACCATTCACGGGTCGGGGCGCTGAAGGCGTCGAGCGCGGGCACGGCGTCATCTTGTCACCGAGGTCCGACACCTACACCTGGTCGCGCGGGGGAACCTGTTTGTCCCGGACGACCGCGGGCTGGTTCCATGTGGCCATGGCAGACGAGCGCCCCACCCCCGACCCCCAGGCGATCACCCCCGAGACCAAGGACTGGACGTGGGTGCTGGAGCGCCCGTGCGAGGAGTGCGGCGTCGCCTCCGGCGACCTCGAGGTCCCTGCGCTCGCAGGCCTGCTCCACGACTCCGCGCTCGAGTTCGGTGAGGCGCTCAGGGCTCCGGACGCCACCCAGCGGCCCGCGCCGACCACCTGGTCGGCCTTGGAGTACGCCTGCCACGTGCGCGACGTGCACCGCACCATGGCGGCCCGACTCGACCTGATGCTGGAGCAGGACGACCCGGTCTTCGACAACTGGGACCAGGACGAGACCGCGGTGGCCGAGCGCTACTGGGAGCAGGACCCGGCCGTCGTCGACGTGGAGCTGGTGGAGGCCGCGGGGCACGCCGCCGGGCTGTGGGCCAGCGTGACCCCCGAGGCGTACGACCGTCCCGGACGCCGCAGCAACGGCAGCCTCTTCACGGTGAGGACCCTGGGGCAGTACCACCTCCACGACGTGCTCCACCACCTCCACGACGTGGGTCGCCCGGTCCCGCGGGCCCAGGGCGACGGACGATGAGGCACACGGAGTTCTGGACGCGGATGGACGAGGCGCTGGGTGAGGCCTCCTCCCGCAGCTGGGCAGAGCTGTTCGTGATCCCTGAGCTCGGCTCCCGCACGGCCTCCGAGGCGTTGGCCGCGGGCGTGGCGCCCAAGGAGGTCTGGCGCGCGGTGTGGCGCACCCTCGAGCTGCCCGAGCGCCTGCGGTGACGCTTCCTCGTACCGAGGCGCCGTTGGACGTCGCGGCGGTCCAACGCCGCACCGTGGGCAGCCTCGTGGCCGTCCAGGCGACCGGCGCACTGGGCATCACCATCGGCATCGCGACCTCGTCGCTGCTCGCCCGCGACCTCTCGGGGTCGGAGGAGATGGCCGGGCTGGCGCAGACCTTCCAGGTGCTCGGCACTGCCGTCGCCGCCTTCCTGATCGCCCGGTTGATGTCACGCCGTGGTCGCCGGACCGGTCTGGTGACGGGCTACCTGACCGCGGCCTGTGGCGCCCTGCTGGCGGTGCTCGCCGGGACGCTGGGCTCCATCACGCTGCTGCTGGTCGGGATGGTCCTGCTCGGCTCGGCATCCGCCTCCAACAACGCGGCGCGCTACGCCGCGACCGACCTGGCCGCGCCGGCGCACAAGGCGCGTGCCCTCTCCGTGGTCGTCTGGGCCACCACGTTGGGTGCCGTGGTCGGCCCCAACCTCACCGGGCCTGCCGCGGACGTCGCTGACGCGCTGCGCGTGCCCGAGCTGACCGGGCCGTTCGTCTTCGGCGCGCTGGGGACCGCGGCGGCAGCGCTGCTGGCGGCCCTGCTGCTGCGCCCGGACCCGCTCGTCCTGGCGCGCCAACTGAGCGACGACTCCTCGGCGCGTGTCGGGCAGGTGCCGACCGCGCCCTCCCTGGGCGAGGTGTGGAAGGCGCTGCGCAGCCACCCGTTGCTGGTCGCCGCCACCCTGGGCCTGGCCGGGGCGCACGCCACGATGGTCGCGGTGATGGTCATGACGCCGCTGCACATGGAGCACGGCGGTGCGGAGCTGCGGGTGATCGGCTTCGTCATCTCGTTCCACGTGCTGGGCATGTTCGCGTTTGCGCCCGTCGCGGGGTGGGCCGCCGACCAGTGGGGGCGGGCGAGGCTCCTGGTCGTGGGGGCGGGGGTGCTGCTGCTGGCGCTGCTGCTGAGTGGCCTCTCGCCGCAGGGCAGCTCGTGGCAGATCTTCTCCGGGCTCTTCCTGCTGGGGCTGGGGTGGTCGATCTCGACGATCGCCGCCTCGACCCTGCTCGCCGAGCACGCGCCGCTGGAGGTGCGCGCCGACGTTCAGGGAGCCGCTGACATGACCATGTCCCTGGCCGCCGCCGCGGCGAGCGCGCTCGCCGGCGTCATCGTCGGGACGTGGGGCTACGGGGCCCTCAACGCGTACGCGGCGGTGCTCGCCCTGGCGGTCCTGCTGGCGGGTGTTGCCGGGTTGCGACACGCCCGGCACCACTGATCCGTGTCGAACACCTGTTCGGGTACTGTCGTCTCCACAGGTACGACGCAGGGCGAGGTAGTCCACAGCTCGACAGGCTGATCAGGCTTTTTGTCGGTGGCTCGCTCTAGCGTCGGAGACGTACCTGCATCACCGACGACCGGATGGGAAACGAACACCATGGCTGCACCGAAGAACACGAACAAGGGTGGCGGCGGCGACCGCGGCAAGGCCCTCGACGCCGCTCTCGCCAACATCGAGAAGTCCTTCGGCAAGGGGTCGGTGATGCGTCTCGGCGACGAGACCCGCGCTCCGCTGGAGGTCATCCCCACGGGCGCCATCGCGCTCGACGTCGCGCTGGGCCTCGGCGGCCTGCCGCGCGGCCGTGTCGTCGAGATCTACGGCCCGGAGTCCTCCGGTAAGACGACCGTCGCGCTCCACGCCGTGGCGAGTGCCCAGGCGGCCGGCGGCATCGTGGCCTTCATCGACGCCGAGCACGCGCTCGACCCGGAGTACGCGAAGAACCTCGGCGTCGACACCGACGCCCTGCTGGTCTCCCAGCCCGACTCCGGTGAGCAGGCCCTCGAGATCGCCGACATGCTGATCCGCTCGGGTGCGCTCGACCTCATCGTCATCGACTCCGTGGCGGCGCTGGTGCCCCGCGCCGAGATCGAAGGCGAGATGGGAGACAGCCACGTCGGCCTCCAGGCGCGACTGATGAGCCAGGCGCTCCGCAAGATGACCGGTGCCCTGAACAACTCCGGCACCACCGCGATCTTCATCAACCAGCTGCGCGAGAAGATCGGCGTGATGTTCGGCTCGCCCGAGACCACGACCGGTGGTCGCGCGCTCAAGTTCTACTCGTCGGTGCGTCTGGACGTGCGTCGCATCGAGACGCTGAAGGACGGCCAGGAGATGGTCGGCAACCGCACCCGCGTCAAGGTGGTCAAGAACAAGGTCGCTCCGCCGTTCAAGCAGGCCGAGTTCGACATCATGTACGGCAAGGGGATCAGCCGCGAGGGTGGCCTCATCGACGTGGGTGTCGAGGCGGGCCTGGTCCGCAAGGCCGGTGCTTGGTACACCTACGAAGGCGACCAGCTGGGCCAGGGCAAGGAGAACGCCCGCAACTTCCTGCGCGACAACCCTGACCTCGCCAACGAGCTCGAGAAGAAGATCCTCGAGAAGCTCGGCGTGGGCGCCAAGGTGGACGCTCCGGCGGACGACCTGTCCGACGAGCCCATCGGGGTCGATGACTTCTGAGCCGCACGCCAACGACCCGTGGGTCGGTGACGTGCACGCGGGTGTGTGGCCGCCTGGACCGGGGAGATCCCCGTCGACCCGGTCCAGACCGGTCCGCCTGCGGACGCCGAAGAGGTGGCGCGCAAGATCCTGCTCGACCAGCTGACGGGCCAGGCGCGCAGCCGCCGGCAGCTGGCCGACAAACTCGCCCAGCGCAACGTGCCGGAGGAGATCGCGACCCGACTGCTCGACCGCTTCGAGGAGGTCGGGCTGATCGACGACGAGGCCTTTGCCCGCATGTGGATCGCCTCGCGACAGCCCGGCAAGGGGTTGGCTGGGCGCGCGCTCGCCCAGGAGCTGCGACGCAAGGGGGTCGACGACGAGATCGTCAAGGAGGCGATCGGCGAGATCGACCCCGACGACGAGCGTGCCGCGGCGGAGGCCCTGGTGGCGAAGAAGATGCGTTCCCTGCGGTCGGTGGGCCACCAGACCGCGACCCGACGACTGGTCTCGATGCTGGCGCGCAAGGGCTACTCCAGCGGCCTGGCGTACGCGGTGGTGCGCGACGCGCTGGGGGAGCGCGAGGAGGAGCTCGACGACGGTCAGCCATGATGGGGGCATGGGTGACGAGAAGACGTTCGACACGACGCAGCTCGCGTTGCCGCCCGGCCCGGTCGACCTGACCTCGATCCCGACGGACGGCACGCCCGGTTTCACCGGGGACAAGGCGGCTGGCGAGGCTGCGCTGGCGGCTGTCGCCCCCGAGCTGGCTGACCTGCAGGAGCGCCTGTGGGCCAGCCGTGAGGGCGGCGAGACCCGGCGGATCCTCCTGGTCCTTCAAGGCATGGACACCAGCGGCAAGGGTGGCGTGATCCGCAAGGCCTTGGGGCTCGTCGACCCGCAGGGCCTGTCGATCAAGGCGTTCAAGGCGCCGACGGCGGAGGAGCTCGAGCACGACTTCCTGTGGCGCGTCCGCAAGGCGCTGCCGGCTGCCGGGCACATCGGCGTCTTCGACCGCAGCCACTACGAGGACGTCCTGATCCACCGCGTACGTGGGCTCTCCTCGCCCGAGGAGGTGGAGCGCCGCTACGACGAGATCACCTCGTTCGAGCAGGAGCTCGTCTCCGAGGGGGTCACCGTGCTCAAGTGCATGCTCCACGTGGGCGCCGCCGAGCAGGGCAAGCGGCTCATGGCGCGCCTCGACAACCCCGACAAGCACTGGAAGTTCAACCCCGGTGACGTCGACGACCGGGCGCTCTGGCCCCAGTACCAGGAGGCGTACGAGGTGGCGCTCGAGCGCACCAACCACGCGGACGCCGGGTGGTTCGTGATCCCGGCCGACCGCAAGTGGTACCGCAACCTCGCGGTGGCCGCGCTGCTGGCGACACCCTCGCCCGGATGGACCTGCAGTGGCCGGAGGCGGACTTCGACGTGCAGGCGAGCGCGCCCGCCTCGAGGCGTTGGTGGTCGAGTGATCCCGCGCGTGGAGGTCACCCGGTACGTCACGCCGTTGCGCGAGGGCGGCAGCCTGCCCGGGATCGTCGAGGCCGACGACCTCGGGACGTACGTGTGCAAGTTCGCCGGTGCCGGCCAGGGAGTGCGCGTGCTCGTGGCCGAGGTGTGATCGCGAGCGGTCTGGCCACCCGGCTCGGGCTGCGTACGCCGCGGCTCGTCGCCTCTCGAGCTCGACCGGGCCATCGCACGGTACGAGGCGGACGACGAGGTCCAGGACCTGCTCGTCGCCAGCGTCGGGCTCAACCTGGGCGTCGACTTCCTGCCCGGCTCGTTCGGCTTCGACGGCGACGTGGAGGCGTCGGCCACCGACCACGGCATGATCCTGTGGCTCGACGCCTTCTGTGCCAACGTGGACCGCAGCTGGCGCAACCCCAACCTGCTGGTCTGGCACGGAGACGTCTGGGTCATCGACCACGGGGCGTCCCTCTACTTCCACCACGCCTGGAGCCGCGGTGTCACCGATCCTGCCCGCTTCGCCGCGCAGCCCTGGGACTCCTCCGACCACGTCCTGCGTCGTCACCTCTCCGAGGTGGGGGGAGCGGACGTCCGCGCCCGCCAGGTGCTCTCGCGGGCCGTTTTCGAGGAGGTCGTGGCCGAGGTGCCGGACGAGTGGCTCAACTCCACACCCGACGTGACGCCCGACGAGCTGCGAGCCGCCTACGTCGACTTCCTGTCCGCACGGCTCGAGAGCACCGCCTGGCTCCCGGAGGTCGAGGGATGAGCGCGCACACCTACCAGTACGTCGTCCTGCGCTGCGTGCCGCGCCCCGACCGCGAGGAGTTCGTCAACGTCGGCGTCGTCCTCTACAGCCAGGAGATCGACTTCCTCGCCGTCGAGTGGGACGTCGACCGCGTCCGGCTCGCTGCCTTCGCCCCGGGGCTGGACCTTGACCGGTCTGCGCGGCCCTGGAGTTCGTCAGTGGCGTCTGCGCGGGGGACGAGCGCGGGGGAGAGGCCTCCACCCGCTCGCTGAGCCAACGGTTCGGCTTCCTCAAGGCCCCCAAGTCGACGGTCGTCCAGCCCGGGCCCGTTCACGGCGGCGTCGCTGAGGACCCCGCAGCGGCACTGACCCGCCTGCGCTCCCACCTGGTGGGGTGAGGCAGGCCCGGGCGTCAGGCACCGGCGTACGCACGCAGCCCCCGGTCGTCGACCGGGGGCTGCGTGGGGCGTGCTGTGTCGTGCCGGAGCCCGGTGGGGCGAGGCCGGTCAGACCGGGACGAGCTCGACCGCGCCGACGGCGTACCGGGCGAGGATCGTGCGTGCCACCTCGGGGTGGGCGCCCAGCGGCTCGGAGACGGCGACCGCGCCGGCCTCGAGGGCGAGCTCGGCTGCCCGGTCGGGCAGGAAGCCCGGCGCGAGGAAGAGCGAGGCGACCGCGATGTGGCGTCGCCCCTGGGCGCGGAACTGCCGGACGGCCTCTCCCGTGGCCGGCGGAGCGGCCGACGCGAACGCCGCCGTGACGGGCAGCTTGTGCCGCGCGCCCACAGTCGAGCCAGGCGCGCCACGGACTGGTTGGCGAGCGGGTCGGAGGAGCCGGCGGAGGCCAGGACGAGTGCGTCCAGCTCGCGTACGCGGCTCTCCTTCAGCGCCTCACGCATCCGGATGTCGAGCACGTCGAGGAAGGTCGACTCGAGCCCGAGCACCGACGTGGCGCGGATCTGCAGGCCGGCGTGGCGGCTCATGGCCTCCGCGACGGCCTCGGGGACGTCCACCTTGGCGTGGTAGGCCTCGGTGAGCAGCAGGGGGACGACGACGATCTCGTCGTGTCCCGCACGGACGAGCTTGTCCACCGTCGTGGTGAACGAGGGCTTGGCCAGGTCGAGGAACGCGTGGTCGATACGGAGGTCCGGCCGCATGCGGCGGACCTCCTCGACGAGTGCCTTGACCGTCGCCGCGGACCGCGGGTCGCGGCTTCCGTGGGCGAGTGCAACCAACGCAGGAGCAGCCATCAGAGACCTCCCATTTCTCCAGTGGTGTGCCGTGCATCGACGCCGTTGTCGATTGGGTGTGGTGGTGCCGTACAGGTGGTGCTGGGTGGTGCAGGTGTTGCTGTGTGGTGCCGGTGGTGCTGTGTGGTGCTCAGGAGTGGATTCCGCACTCCGTCTTGTTGGTGCCGGCCCAACGACCGCTCCGCGGGTCGTCACCTGGGGCAACGCGTCGCGTGCAGGGCCAGCAGCCGATCGAGGGGTAGCCGTCGTACACGAGCGGGTTGACCAGGACGCCGTTCTCGGCGATGTACTGCTCGACCTGCTCGTCGCTCCAGCGCGCGATGGGGGAGACCTTCACCTTGCCGCGGCGAGCGTCCCACCCGATGACCGGGGCGATGACCCGGTTGGAGGTCTCGGCGCGTCGCAGGCCCGAGGCCCAGGCGTCGAAGCCGTCCAGGGTCTCCTGCAGCGGCTGCACCTTGCGCAGCTTGCAGCAGAGGTCCGGGTTGGTCCGGTAGAGGTCCTTGCCGTACTCGGCGTCCTGCTGCTCGACGGTGAGCGGCGGCTTGATCGTGATCAGGTTGACGTCAAGGACGGCTTCGACCGCGTCGCGGGTCCCGATGGTCTCGGCGAAGTGGTAGCCGGTGTCCAGGAAGACGACGTTGATGCCCGGGGCCACCCGCGAGGCGAGGTGCGCCAGGACGGAGTCGCCCATCGAGGAGGTGATGCAGAACCGCTCGCCGAAGGTCGCGAAGGCCCACTCGATGATGTGCTCGGCAGGGGCCAGCTCGAGCTCCGCTCCCATGTGGGAGACGAGCTCGCGCAGCTCCTCGGGGGAGCGGCCCTCGGTGTGCGTGCCGCGGAAGGCACGCGCGGCACTCGTGGTCTCGGTCGTCATGACTTCACCTCAGGTCGGGGAATCATGCCCAGCATCTTCAGGCCGAAGGAGCGCAGGCACGAGCGGCACTCCCACGCCGACAGGCCCTGCTCGGCCTCACGCGGCCACAGGTTGTCGTCGCCGCAGTACGGGCAGTGGTTGGGCTGCGATCGCTCGGTCATGTCAGGCCCGTTCCAGCACGAGGTCGCCCCGCAGGTTGGCCTCGTCGGTGCGGGCCGCCCACTCGGCGAACTGCTCGCCCTCGGTGCGGTCGGCCAGGTAGTTGGTGACTACCGCGGTGACGTAGTCGTCCAGGCCGGCACTGGTCACCTTGTGGGCACGCAGCTTGCGGCCGAAGTTGGCCTGCAGGCCCAGCGCACCACCGAGGTGCACCTGGAAGCCCTCGACCTGCTGGCCGTCGGCGTCCATCACCAGCTGGCCCTTGAGGCCGATGTCGGCGACCTGGGTGCGGGCGCAGGCGTTGGGGCAGCCGTTCACGTTGACCGTGATGGGGGTGTCGAGGTCGGGGAAGCGCTGCTCCAGGACCTTGATCAGGTCGGCGGCGCGTGCCTTGGTCTCGACGATGGCGAGCTTGCAGAACTCGATGCCCGTGCAGGCCATGTGTTGCGGCGCCAGTTCGAGGGGCGGGCGTCGAGGCCGATCGTACGAAGGTCTGCGACGAAGGACTCCACGTCGGCGCCGTCGACGCCGATCACCACGAGCTTCTGCCACGCGGTGAGGCGTACGCCGCGGGCGCCGTACTTCTCGACCAGGTCGCCCAGGGCGACGAGGAGCTCCCCGTTGACGCGGCCTACGACCGGGGCGGCGCCGATGTAGAACTTGCCGTCGTTCTGCTCGTGGACGCCCACGTGGTCACCCTGGCGGGTGGGGACGCCCGGCGAGGGGTTGGAGACCAGCGCGCGCTGCAGGTACTCGGTCTCGAGGACCTCGCGGAACTTCTCCTTGCCCCAGTCGGCCACCAGGAACTTCAGACGGGCCTTGGAGCGCAGGCGACGGTAGCCGTAGTCACGGAAGATCGCGCAGACGCCCTCCCAGGCGTCGGCCACCTCGTCGAGCGGGATCCACACGCCCAGCTTGACCGCGAGCATCGGGTTGGTGGAGAGGCCTCCGCCGACCCACAGGTCGAAGCCGGGTCCGTGCTCGGGGTGGACGGTGCCGACGAACGAGACGTCGTTGATCTCCGGGGCCGCGTCGTGGCTGGGGTGGCCGCTGACCGAGGTCTTGAACTTGCGGGGCAGATTCGAGAACTCGGGGTTGTCCAGCACCCGGCGCTTGATCTCGTCCATCGCAGGCGTGCCGTCGATGATCTCGTCCTTGGCGATCCCGGCGACGGGGGAGCCGAGGAAGGGGCGCGGCGAGTCGCCGCACGCCTCCAGCGTGGTCAGCCCGACGGCCTCGAGACGCTCCCAGATCTCCGGGACGTCCTCGATCTGGATCCAGTGGTACTGGATGTTGTTTGCGGTCGGTGATGTCGGCGGTGCCGCGGGCGCGGTCCACCGAGATCATGCCGAGGGCCCGCAGCGCGGCGGCGTCGAGGATGGCGCCGTCGGTGCGGACGCGCATCATGAAGAAGCGGTCGTCGAGCTCCTCCTCCTCGAGCGTCGCGGTCTTGCCGCCGTCGAAGCCGGGCGCGCGCTGGGTGTAGAGGCCCATCCAGCGGAAGCGGCCGCGCAGGTCGGCCGGGTCGATCGAGTCGAAGCCGCGCTTCGAGTAGGTGCTGAGGATGCGGCCCCGGACGTTGAGGGGGTTGTCGTCCTTCTTGCTCTGCTCGTTCTTGTTGAGCGGCTCGGTGTAACCCAGGGCCCACTGGCCTTCACCGCGCTTGCGGCGTGGACGAGCGGGAGCAGGGGTGGCAGTCATTACGTGGTCCTAGATTCGCTGAGGGGGCGCGGGCGAGGCGTCGGGTCGTCGAAAGGTCAGCGGGGCCAACAGGTCATGCTGCCGATGCGCATCAGGTCCACGTGGCGTCGTGCCACGAGGTGGATGTGGGTTGCTCGGCTGATCACCCGACCGAGTCTCATCGTGCGGACAGGGTTGCCACAACTTCGAATCTCATATCGCGGAACGTTGTATCAACATGTGGACCCCAAATGGGGTACTGCACGCGGGGCGCCGAGGGGCTGTGAGTCGCAGGTCACATCCCCCTCGCTCCCCGAGAGCGGGAAGGGCTCGGGACCGAATTAGGCTGGCCCCATGACCGACTCTGTTGCCGCCACCGCGAGCGCTGCGTACGACTCCGCCCTGAAGGTGATCGCCTCCGTCGAGCCCCGCATCGCCGAGGCCACCCGCCAGGAGCTGGCCGACCAGCGAGGTTCGCTGAAGCTCATCGCCTCCGAGAACTACGCCTCCCCGGCCGTGCTCCTCACCATGGGCACCTGGTTCAGCGACAAGTACGCCGAGGGAACGGTCGGTCACCGCTTCTACGCCGGTTGCCAGAACGTCGACACCGTCGAGTCGCTCGCCGCGGAGCACGCCCGCGAGCTGTTCGGTGCGGAGTACGCCTACGTCCAGCCGCACTCCGGCATCGACGCCAACCTCACCGCGTACTGGGCGATCCTGGCCCACCGCGTCGAGGGCCCGTGGCTCAAGGACGCCGGCGTCAAGAACATGAACGACCTCACCGAGGCCGACTGGGAGAAGCTGCGCCACGAGCTCGGCAACCAGCGCCTGCTCGGCATGTCGCTGGACGCCGGTGGCCACCTGACGCACGGCTTCCGCCCGAACATCTCCGGCAAGATGTTCCACCAGAACCAGTACGGCACCGACCCGGCCACCGGCCTGATCGACTACGACGCGCTGCGCGCCAAGGCCAAGGAGTTCAAGCCGCTGATCCTCGTGGCCGGCTACTCGGCCTACCCGCGTCGGGTGAACTTCGCCAAGATGCGCGAGATCGCCGACGAGGTCGGCGCCACCTTGATGGTCGACATGGCGCACTTCGCCGGTCTGGTCGCGGGCAAGGTCTTCACCGGCGAAGAGAACCCGGTTCCCTACGCCGACGTCGTCACCTCCACCTCGCACAAGTCGCTGCGCGGCCCGCGCGGTGGCTTCATCCTCGCCACGGA
The DNA here is from genome assembly GCF_004777465.1 of Nocardioides daphniae. Taxonomy (NCBI): domain Bacteria; kingdom Bacillati; phylum Actinomycetota; class Actinomycetes; order Propionibacteriales; family Nocardioidaceae; genus Nocardioides; species Nocardioides daphniae. The sequence continues at coordinate 2,077,337 of NZ_CP038462.1, read as the reverse complement.
GGAGTACGCCCCCTCCGTCGACCGCGGTTGCCCGATGGTCCTCGGTGGCCCGCTCAGCCACGTCATGGCCGCCAAGGCCGTCGCCTTCGCCGAGGCGCGCACCACGGAGTTCCAGTCGTACGCGCAGCAGGTCGCCGACAACGCCCAGCACCTGGCCGAGGGCTTCCTGAAGCGCGACACCAACCTGGTCACCGGCGGCACCGACAACCACCTGGTCCTGGTCGACGTCTCCTCCTACGGCCTCACTGGTCGTCAGGCGGAGTCGGCGCTCCTCGACGCCGGCGTGGTCACCAACCGCAACTCGGTCCCGGCCGACCCGAACGGCGCCTGGTACACCTCCGGCATCCGGCTCGGCACCCCGGCGCTGACCACCCGCGGCTTCGGCCAGGCCGAGTTCGACAAGGTCGCCGAGCTCATCGTCGAGGTGCTGTCCAACACCAAGCCCGGCACCACCAAGGGCGGGGAGCCGTCGAAGGCGTCGTACGTCGTGGCCGACGGTGTCGCCGACCGCGTGCGCGCCGCGAGCGCCGAGCTGCTCGACGCCAACCCGCTCTACCCGGGTCTGGAGCTCGCCTGAGCCGAGTCCGACCACGAGGCCCCTGCCGCTGCGGCAGGGGCCTCGTGCGTTGTGTGCACGAACTGGCCCGACACGCCGTCGTGGTGGCGGATTCGTGCACACAACCCCGGCTCACTGCATGAGGCGGGGCCAGTCCAGCGCGCGTCCGGCTCTGGTGAGGGTCGACGCCTGCAGCGTCGCGTTCCACGCGGCCAGCCGCTCGGGGTCATGGGTGCGGCCCAGCGTCCGATCCACGTCCCGGAGGAGGCCCACTGGCTGGTGGACGAGGTCACGAGAGGTGTAGCCCCGGCGCTTCCATCCGGCCTCCTCCAGTCGCCTGTCCCGCTGCAGGTCGGTCCGGTGCTGTTCGACACCGCGGTGGACGCCACCGTCGTACTCGTGCAGGACGCGCGCATCGCGGACCCGCAGGTCGCCTCGTGCCACGAACTGCCCCTGGGTGCACCTGACCTCGAACTGCGGCGTGACCGGTGCGTCGACCTGTCGGTGGAACTGGCCCAGCACGGTCTCCCACGGTGACTCCGTGCGTGCGTCGGCCCTGGGCAGGAGTCGACGCAGCCGTGGGGCCCCGTGCCGTCGTGACCTGCTGGCCTCTTCCAGCTCGTCGGTGTTGGCCAGACCTAGGTGGAGCGCGGAGTCCACCGCCATCAGGGCACCGAGGTCGTCCAGGTCCCGGCAGAGCCCGAGCAGTACGTCGGTCACCGGGGCCACCGGCAAGCCTGCGGCCCATCGGGACGGGCCCTCGGACTCACTGCGCAACGCCCGTAGGCCACGACGGCGGACCGGGTGCGCGCCCGGGGGCAGCTGCACCACCACGACGGGCTGGGGCGGGAGAGGTGGCAGCCACAGTCCAAGCAGGTGGGGCCCGTCACGTGGGTGAAGGCGGTCCCTGCAGGCAGCACTCCCAGCCAGGCGCTGAGGATGGCGTGGTCGGCGTCGGCCGCGTCGACCCGTCGGTAGGCGCCGGGGTGACCCGTGTCCGTCGTCCGTCCATGGCAGCAGCGTGGCGTGTGAACGGTCCGCAGAATCAGCGCCGGGTCATTTGCTGGGGAGCGCCCGGAGGTTGTGTGCGCGAACTGGCCCGCCACGCCGGTGTTCGGGCCGGTTCGCGCACACAGAAGACGTCAGTCGATGACGGGCGTGGCGCGCTCCACGACGTACGCCTGGTCGCCACCCGTCAGCATGCCGAAGGTTCCGTGGTGCCCGGCGGCGAGGCGGGAGGCGCAGAAGAGGTCGGATACCTCCGCAGGGGCGAAGCGCACCAGCAGCGACCCCTGGAGGCAGGTCGCCATCCGTCCGGCCAGCAGGCGGGCCGAGCCCTCGACGGCCCCCGACTCGCCCAGCAGGACCAGTGTCTCATCCACCGCCCGGTCGAGGTGGGCGTTGGCGCCGCGCGCCGCACCGACCTCGGTCATCCAGGCCCCCAGGGTCTCCGGCTCGCGGCCCAGCGCCCGCAGCACGTCGAGCGCATTGACGTTGCCGGAGCCCTCCCAGACCGAGTTGAGCGGCGCCTCGCGATACATCAGCGGCAGGCCGGACTCCTCGACGTACCCGTTGCCGCCCAGGCACTCCAACGACTCGGCGACCATGGCCGGGGTCCGCTTGCAGACCCAGAACTTCGCCAGTGGCAGGGCGATCCGACGCAGTGCGGCCTCGTGCGGGTCGTCAGTCCGGTCGACCGCGGTCGCCAGTCGGAGCGCGAGCGCGGTCGCCGCCTCGGACTCCAGGGCCAGGTCGGCCACCACGTTGCGCATCAGGGGCTTGTCGGCCAGGACCCCACCGAACGCGCTGCGGTGCGCGACGTGCCAGGACGCCTCCGCCAGGGCGTGACGCATCAGTGCGGCCGAGCCGATCACGCAGTCGAGCCGCGTCGCCGCCACCATCTCGATGATGGTGCGGACGCCGCGACCCTCGTCGCCGAGGCGTCGTACGAGGGTCCCGTCGAACTCGAGCTCGCCCGACGCGTTGGACCGGTTGCCCAGCTTGTCCTTGAGCCTGACCACGTCGAAGGCGTTGCGCGTGCCGTCGGGCAGGACCCGGGGCATCACGAAGCAGGTCAGGCCGCCGGGCGCCTGGGCGAGCACCAGGAAGACGTCGTTCATCGGCGCCGAGGTGAACCACTTGTGCCCGTGCAGCGTGTAGAGGCCGTCCTCGCCGGTCGGCACGGCCTGCGTCACGTTGGTGCGGACGTCCGAGCCGCCCTGCTTCTCGGTCATCCCCATCCCGGCGAGGAGGCCGCGCTTGCTCCTCGGGTCGCGCACCCCGAAGTCGTACGACGTCGCAGCGAGCCCCGGCACCCACTCGGCGGCGATCGCCTCGTCGACGCGCAGGGCGGGGACGGCGGCGTACGTCATCGAGATCGGGCAGCCGTGGCCCGGCTCGGTCTGCGACCAGGCGAGGAAGCCGGCGGCGCGGCGCAGGTGCGCATGGTCGTCGCCGGCGACCCACGGCGCGGCCTGGAGTCCGTGCTGCACGGCCCGGTCCATCAGCCAGTGCCACGAGGGGTGGAAGGCGACCTCGTCGACGCGGTGCCCGTGCCGGTCGTACGACACCAGTCGCGGCGGGTGCTCGTTGGCTGCCAGTCCGTGCTCGCGCGCCTCCTCGCTGCCCGCCTCGCGACCCAGGTCGACCAGGCTCGCGAGCACGTCCTCGCCGCCGTGGCGGAGCACCCCTTCGCTGAGGGCTGCGTCACACGAGACCACGTCGTGCCCGACCAATGCGGGTGTCTGGTTCGCAGGTGTCCGGAGATCGGCGCGCATGTGGCTACCGTAGGCGCATGCCGTCACAGAACCAGTGGGATCGTGTGATCCCGTGGGTTCGTGGCCGGGTGTCGAGCTGGGGGCACGTGGTGTGGCGCCTGGTCGTCACCACCTTCGGCGCCTGCCTGCGGTACCGGGTGACAGGTCTCGCGGCCGAGGCCGCCTTCTTCGCCATCCTCTCGGTGCCGCCGCTGATCTTCGCCCTGGTGGGGGGCATCGGCTTCATCTCCGAGCGCTACCCGCCGGCCCAGGTGGCCGACCTCCAGGACTCGATCCTGTCCCTCGCCTCGCGGGCACTGACCGAGGACGCGGTGCGTGTCATCGAGCGCACGATCGACGAGGTGCTGAGGGAGGGCCGCTTCGACGTGATGTCGCTCGGCTTCTTCCTGGCCCTGTGGTCGGGCTCGCGCGCGCTCAACGTCTTCGTCGACACCATCACGATCATGCACGGGCTCGGTGGGCACCGGGGGATCGTGCGCACCCGGGCGCTCTCCTTCTCCCTCTACCTGCTGGCGATGCTGATGGGGGCGCTGGCGCTGCCGCTGGTCGTCGCCGGGCCGGGGCTGCTCAACAAGTGGCTGCCCGACTCCTTCGACGCTCTGCTGCAGTTCTACTGGCCCGTCGTCATCCTGCTCTGCGTCCTCTTCCTGGCCACGCTCTACCACGTGTCGGTCCCGGTGCGGACCAACTGGAGCTTCAACCTCCCGGGGGCGGTCTTCTCCCTGGTCAGCTGGATCGCCGGCTCCTACCTGCTGCGCTGGATCCTCACCGAGACGGCGTCGGAGTCGAGCTCGGTCTTCGGGCCTTTGGCCGCGCCGATCGCGGTGCTGCTGTGGCTCTACCTGCTCTCCATCGCGGTGCTCGTCGGAGCCGCGGTCAACGCTGCCTTCGACAGCGTCTTCCCGCAGTCGGCCACGACGCGTGCGCGACGTGACCTCGTGCAACGCGTCAAGGTCCGCATCGGCGTGAAAGACTCGGCCGCGTGAGTGACATCCCAGTGGGGCCGGTCGGGGGGAGTGCCTCGGTCAGGCTTCCCGACCCGGAGCAGTCGCCGTGGGCGGCGCTCGGCAAGCGCTTGCTCGCAGCTGTCGCAATCCTGGTCGGCACCGTGCTGCTGGTCTACTTCGACGGCTCGGGCTACAAGGACGGCAACGACCCCACGGGCGAGGTCAGTCTGCTGGACTCGATCTACTACACGACCGTCACGCTCAGCACCACGGGCTACGGCGACATCGTCCCGGTCTCCGACCGGGCCCGCATGATCAACGCGTTCATCATCACCCCGGCGCGCATCGCCTTCCTGGTGCTGCTGATCGGGACCACCCTCGAGGTGCTGGCCAGCCAGAGCCGCGAGATGTTCCGGGTTGCCCGGTGGAGGAAGTACATGGGAGACCACGTCGTCGTCATCGGCTACGGCACCAAGGGCCGCAGCGCCGCCCTCACGCTGGTGAAGAACGGTCTCGACCGCGGCTCGATCGTCGTGGTGGACCCCTCGCCCACGGCGTTGGCGGACGCCCACGCCGACGGATTCGCGGTGGTCACCGGTGACGCCACGCGTCGTCACATCCTGCTGACGGCCGACGTCCACGAGGCGCAGCAGGTCATCATCACCACCAACCAGGACGCGACCAACGTGCTGGCCACCCTCACGGTGCGTCAGCTGAACCCCGAGGTCCACATCGTCGCCGCGGTGCGTGAGGAGGACAACGTCCCGCTGATGAAGCAGTCCGGCGCCGACTCCGTGATCACGACCGCCGAGACCGTGGGCCGGCTGCTCGGCCTCTCGACCCTCTCGCCCGACCTCGGTGACGTGATGGAGGACCTGCTCACCTCCGGCGCCGGCCTCGAGGTGGGGGAGCGCGACCTGCTCCTGAGCGAGGTCGGCATGCAGCCACAGCGAGTCTCCGACCAGGTGATCGCGGTCGTGCGGGACGAGAAGACCTACCACTACTACGACCCGGTGGTCACCCAGCTCGCCCGCGGCGACCGCCTGATCGTGGTGCGACCCTCGAAGGAGCTGCCGTGGGCACCGCGTCCCGGCACGCACGCCGACGAGGACTTCGCCGAGGACGCCTGAGGTGCACGTCTGATGGTTGCCCGCGCCGTCCTGGTCACCGGGGGAGTCCGCTCGGGCAAGTCCCGTCACGCGGAGGAGCTGCTGGCCGACGCCGGGCACGTGACCTACGTCGCGCCCGGCCCCACGCCGGACGTGGAGCAGGACCCTGACTGGACGGCCCGGATCGAGGCCCACCGCGCCCGGCGCCCCGCCCACTGGGCCACCGTCGAGGGGCACGACCTGGCCGCCGCGCTCGCGCAGGCGCCCAGCGCCGTCCTGGTCGACTGCCTGGGCACCTGGCTCACCAGCACGATCGACGTCGCCCAGGCGTGGGAGGCGCCGTCGGACGACGTGCAGGCACTCGTCGAGCAGGCGCTGGAGGGCGTGGTGGAGGCCGTACGCAGCCACCCCGGCCCCGTCGTCCTGGTCACCAACGAGGTGGGGCTCGGTGTCGTGCCGGTGCACCGCTCCGGCCGGCTCTTCCGTGACCTGCTTGGCACGGTCAACCAACGGGTGGGGCAGGTGTGCGACGAGGTGCACCTGGTGGTGGCCGGTCGCGTCCTGGTGCTCTAGAGCGCCGCGGTGGTCCCCAGCAGGGCCGCCGCGAGGGCGAGCTCGATCCCGGCGCCGAACACGTCGCCGGTGACGCCGCCGAGACGTCGTACGCAGTGTGCGACGAGGGCGGTGACGGTCGCGGCGGCCAGGACCATGCCCGGGGTCATCACGGCCAGCGGCAGGTCGAGCCACCACGCCACCGCCGTGGCGCCGGTGGCCCAGAGGATCCACAGCATCGCGGCCTGCCAGGGGGCGACCACGCCCGACATCGGGTTGCCCAGTCCGTCACGACGGGCCGGCGGCACCCCGCGCAGGCAGGCGATCGAGAGGGCGAGGCGCGAGAGGCAGACAGCCAGGCCGGCGGCGACCGCGCCGCGCACCGAGGTCAGCAGGGCGGCGAATCCGGCGACCTGGAGCCCGGCGACCACCACGGTGGCCACGACGCCCGCGGGGCCGGAGGTGCCCGACTTCATGACCTGCAGCGCGCGCTCTCGGTCGTACGACGCGGTGAGGCCGTCCGCAGTGTCGGAGAGGCCGTCCCAGTGCAGGATGCGCGTGGTGAGCGCCAGCCAGCCGAGCGCCAGGAAGCCCAGCGTGAGGCCGGAGAGCAGCAGACGCTCACCGAGCCAGCCGAGCGCCACGACGCCCGCGCCGAGGGGGAGGACTGCCAAGGGTGCGAGCAGGACGGCAGCACGCGCACTCGCGCCGTTGACCACCGTGGGCGGCGCCGTCGGCAGGGCGGTCAGCGTGCCGAGCGCCAGCCGCCAGCCGTCGCGGATCACCCCATGATCTCCGACAGCAGGGCCACGTCGCGCAGCACCGCGATGGCGCTGCGGAGCACCGGGACGGCGGCCACGGCGCCACTGCCCTCGCCGAGGCGCAGCCCGAGGTCGAGCAGCGGCTCGAGACCCAGTTTCGACAGGGCCAGCGACTGACCCGGTTCGGTGGAGCGGTGGCCGGCGGCGAACCACGCAGAGGCGCCCGGGGCGATGCGCTCGGCCGTCAGCGCGCAGGCGACGGACATGAGGCCGTCGAGGAGCACCGGTACGCCCGCCTCGGCCGCCGCGACGAGGTAGCCGGTGGTGGCAGCGAGGTCGGCGCTGGAGAGCGCCTTCAGGGTCTCCATCGGGTCGTCGGTCCGCTCCCCGACGCGGTCGAGTGCCTGCTGCACCACGGCGACCTTGTGCTGCCACGCCGCGTCGTCGATGCCCGTGCCTCGGCCCGGTGACCTCGACGGCGGGGAGCCCGAGCGCGGCGGCGACCATGGCGGAGGCGGGGGTGGTGTTGCCGATGCCCATGTCGCCGGAGATCAGCATCTGCGCGCCGGCGGCGATCTCCTCGGCGGCGACGGCGCGACCTGCGGCGTACGCCCGCTGGAGCTCGGCGTCGGTGAGCGCGTCCTCGAGGTGGATGGCGCCGCTCGAACGGCGGACCTTGTGGGCGACGACGTCGGCCGGGACCTCGCCCAGGTCGGAGTCGACGCCCAGGTCGAGGACGCGGACGGCGACCTGGTGGGCGGAGGCGAGGGCGTTGACCCCGGCCTTGCCCGCCAGGAACGTGCCCACCATCGCGCCGGTGATCTCGGACGGGAAGGCGGAGACGCCGTGGGCGGCGACGCCGTGGTCACCGGCGAAGATGACCAGGCGGACGTTGGTCAGCTCGGGCGGCGGGACCTGCCCCTGGGTGGCGGCGAACCAACAGGCCAGCTCGCCGAGTCGACCCAGCGCGCCGGGAGGGGTGGCCAGCCCGAGGAGGCGGGCCTCTGCGTCGGCGCGGACATGGGGGTCGGGAGCAGCAACAGTCACCGAGCCAGTCTAGGTGGCCCGGCCGGGTGCGGCAGGTGGGGTCCCAGCGCACGGAGGCCTCTCAGGACAGCCTGCCTGTGTGACGCGAGAGACGCCTTTCGGCCTAGTCACCGGGCCCCCGCAGGCGCATCGTGGAAGTGAAAGAAAACGTGTTCCCGTGGAGGACACAGGGCCCTCCGAGATCGGGTGCACACCGACCCGGAGGCCGTCATGAACGCCACCCACAGCACACGAGAGGCACAGAACCACCACGCCTTCAGCGAGATCGTCGCCCACCTCACCGTCGGTGACTCCGCTGAGGAGCCCACGACCCGCCGGCACCCCGTCGGTGTGGCCATCGCCGCGGGGTTGACCCGACTGGCCATCGGCTGGGTCTTCCTCTGGGCGTTCCTGGACAAGACCTTCGGCCTCGGCTTCGCGACGCCCGCCGACCGGGCATGGCTCGAGGGCGGCAGCCCCACCAGCGGCTTCCTCAGCGGGGTCGAGGGGCCGTTCGCCGGCACCTTCAACTCGATGGCCGGGCAGGCATGGGCCGACTGGCTCTTCATGATCGGGCTGCTGGGCATCGGAGTGGCCCTGATGCTGGGGGTCTTCACCAACCTGGCGGCAGCCAGCGGTGCTGTGATGCTGGTCCTGATGTGGGCCGCGGTGCTTCCGCTGGACAACAACCCCTTCATGGACGACCACCTGGTCTACGCGCTGGTCCTGGGCCTGCTGGCCCTGATGGGAGCAGGACGCCACCTGGGGTTGGGCAGCTACTGGGAGAAGGTGCCCGTGGTCCAGAAGTACCCGATCCTCCGCTGACCTCGGAGGAGGCGACCCGTCGGCTGGGCCGGCGGGTCGTTTGCGTGTGGGCCGGCGGTGGAGCGCGGAGGGCGGCGGTTGAGGCCGGTGCAGCTGGAGGCTGCGGAGCGGGAGTCACGAGGCTCGGTGGGCGATACTGGGTTTGAACCAGTGACCTCTTCCGTGTCAAGGAAGCGCGCTACCGCTGCGCCAATCGCCCGGGGTGGTGCATGTGGAGTTGTCGTTCGAGGTGGGTACGGGATTTGAACCCGTGTACACGGATTTGCAGTCCGTTGCCTCGCCTCTCGGCCAACCCACCCTGCGAGGCCCACGGCGGTGGAGCTGGGCCGTGAGGCCCTTGGAGCGGACAACGAGACTCGAACTCGCGACCTCAACCTTGGCAAGGTTGCGCTCTACCAACTGAGCTATGTCCGCACTGCTCCCTCGGCCGTGATCCGGCCGGTGGTGCGAGAAGAACAGTAACGGATGGTGCAGGTGGGTCCGAAACGGGGGGTCGGTTTTCTGGCAGCGACCCTGTCAGGGTGGCTGGGGGCGGCCCCTGGTGAGCCCTCCGGGGCGCATCGGCCAGGCCCGGGGTACACGTCGAAGGCCCCGGTCAACTGACCGGGGCCTTCGTGGTGGTGGGCGATACTGGGTTTGAACCAGTGACCTCTTCCGTGTCAAGGAAGCGCGCTACCGCTGCGCCAATCGCCCGTGGTGGTGCTCTTCAGTTGTGGTGCTCGAGGTGGGTACGGGATTTGAACCCGTGTACACGGATTTGCAGTCCGTTGCCTCGCCTCTCGGCCAACCCACCGTGGTGGTCCTCCCATGGAAGGACCCGGTGGAAAGACCTGACCGAGCGGACAACGAGACTCGAACTCGCGACCTCAACCTTGGCAAGGTTGCGCTCTACCAACTGAGCTATGTCCGCACTGCGACTTCCGCCCGAGTTGCCCCGGTCGGTTGCTGCGAAAGGAACATTAGCCGATGGGTCGAGTGATGCAAAACCGGGGGTGTCGCGGGGGTGTCGTAGGGGTGCCGCAGGGGCCCACACGGGGATGCCGCTCCGCGGCGGAGGCCCCTCTACAGTGACGCCATGCGTACGGGGGACGGGGTCTTCGAGACCTTGCGGATGGTCGACGGGGTGCCGTTCGCCCTGACCCGTCACCTGCGACGGATGGCCGACTCGGCCGCAGCCCTGGGACTGCCCGAGGTCGTCGTGGACGACGTTCGCGAGCAGGTGCTGCGCGAGGTGGCCGAGGCCGGGGGAGGGGTTGCCCCCGTCGCTCGGCTGCGGCTGCTGTGGAGCGCTGGCGGTCTGCAGGTGGCGCACAGCGAGCTGCCGCCGGCCGACGGAGCGCTGCACGTGCGTACGACGTCGTGGCGCCGCAGCCGGGGTGCGGGCGCCGGAGGTCACAAGTCGACCGACTACGTCGACAACCTGGTGGCGTTGCGCGAGGCCGTGGCCGCGGGCGCCGACGAGGTGCTCCTCGCCGACAGCGGGGGAAACCTGGCGGAGGGGAGTGCGACCAACGTGTTCTACGTCGTCGGGGGAGAGCTGCGTACGCCGTCGCTCGTCACCGGCTGCCTGCCCGGCATCACCCGTGCCCTCGTGCTGGAGTGGGTGGGTGCGCGCGAGGTCGAGGAGCCGCTCGGGGTGTTGGAGGAGGCCGAGGAGGTCTTCCTGACGTCGAGCACGCGCGAGGTGCAGGCCGTCGCGTCGTGCGACGCGTGGACGTACGCCGCGCCGGGGCCGCTCACCACTGAGGTGGTGCGGACGTTCGCTGCGCGTCGGGACGCGCAGCTCGATCCGTAGGACCGGGAACGAGAGATCAGACGGCGAGCAGCTGCTCGATCATGGCGTCCATGCTGAGGTGCTGCGACTCCTCGCCCTCGGGGACGAGCGCCAGCGAGCGCTGGACGAAGGTGAAGACCGCGTCGGTGCGCGCCTCGGTGACGAGGTGGCCGTCGGGGGAGCTGAGCTCGATGATCACGACCGCGCGGCCGTGGTCGTTGATGCTCGGGCACACGTGGACGTCGCCGTCGCCGATGGGGGCGGTGAGGCCGCGCAGCAGCAGGTCGCGGCTGAACGTCCAGGGGAGGTCGCCCTCGGGGGTCAGGAAGGTGACGGTGACCGCGAACGGGTCGGTCTTCGAGTACGAGAAGACGGTGTCGAGGTCGTGGGTGCGACCGGACGTGTCGATGCACTGGATGGTGATGTCGTGCGTGACGACGGTTTCGGTGACGCGGTCGTGACGACTGCCCATGGTGACCCCTCCAACTTGGTCTCTGTTGGTGAAGAGACGCAGGTGCCAATGTGCCATGACGCGGTTTCTCATCAACTATTTTGGGGAAAGTTTTGTTGCCCCTTCTGGCTAGGCTCAGCGGGGTGGCGGGAAGCAACGTGATGGATGACACCGAGCGGGACCTCGAGCGGGCCGAGCAGGAGTACTTCGGCCCGCGGTTCCTCGCCCGGATCCATGCGCGTCTCCACCAGAACCCGGTGACCAGCATCCTGACCAAGATCGTGGTCACCACGGTCGGCGTCCTGGTGATCCTGGCCGGTGTCGTGATGATGGTGGCCCCCGGCCCTGGGATCCTGGGCCTCATCTTCGGCCTGGCGATCCTGTCGACCGAGTGGCGGTGGGCCGACCGGTGGCTGGACGCGGCGCGCGACGCCGCGCACCGGGCCGCGGAGAAGGCCCGCGAGATGGACCCGGTCGTACGCCGCAAGCGCGTCGCGGTGCTCGCGATGACCGCGCTGCTGGTCGGGCTGCTCGTGTACGCCGTCATCGACGCCCACGGGTGGCCGCACTTCGCCGTCGAGGGCTGGGACTGGGTGCAGGGGCTCTCCGGGGTCGTCCCCGAGCTGCCAGGGATGCCACGATGAACCCCCGATGTGTGTCGCGGTGGGTCATGCGCTAATGTTTCGCGACGTACCACGCGGGCGATTGGCGCAGTGGTAGCGCGCTTCGTTCACACCGAAGAGGTCACTGGTTCGAACCCAGTATCGCCCACCGCATGCTAAACCGCCTCTGACCTGCGGAAACACGGGTCGGAGGCGGTTTTCATTTTCGCCGGCGTAGTCCCTACGTAGTCCTCAGAATCCTCGGCGTTTCGTGGTCCTCGGGTCACCAGTTGACGGCCGGGATGCGTTCGAGGGCCGCCTCGAGGTCGTCGAGCTTGATGCGGATCGGTCGGTTCCCGCAGTGGTAGGCGGGGATCGTGCCGTCGCTGATCCGGCGTCGGATCGTCTTGGTCGAGACCGACATGACGGTTGCGGCCTCCTCGATGCTCAGGTAGGTCGGGAGGTTCCTGTGCTGGGTCATGGCGTTGCTCCTAGGCGCGAGGTGGGTAGGTCGGGGCGAGGCCGGGTCTGGTGCTCCGTGTCCCGTGCTGGATAGGTGTGACTCCCATCCCGCGTTCAGCCCGTGGGGTCAGGCGTCCCCGTGGTCGATCGAGGCCTGGACGTCCGGGATGACGTCGACCTGCCACGGAGCCGGAAGTTCGAGCCGCCGGCCGGCGAGTCGGGTGAGCAGCTGCTCGATCTGGCTCCGTGGTGTGGGGTGGCGTCGGTATCCGTTGTGCATGACGTGTCTCAGATCGTCGGCGGGCGGGGGACGGGCGGGTTCTTAGCCCACGAGGCAAGCCCGTCGAGGCCGCGGGTGTGGCCTTCGGTGGCGACGGCGGTCTTGATGGCTTGCCATCTGCTGGGGCGCACACCGTTTTGTACGACGGCGGTCACGAGCTCCGCTGCTGGGTAGGGCTGGCCCTGCGGCACCTGGTCCAGGGCGCACCAGGCGAGGGCGCCGTGGCCCTTGAGCCAGCTGGCGAACGCGAGCATCGTGGCCGGGGCAGCCCGGACAGAATCCGGTGCCCGGCGAGTCAGGTCGCTCCACAGCGCCACGTGCGAGGTGGCGTTCTCAGCGTTCATGTCGTGCCAGAGTTGGTCGCGGATCGGGATGGACTTCACCGACACGAGGAGCCGAGCCGCCTCGGGGTCGTCGAGGCGGATGCCGGTGGAGTGGAAGGTGTCGAGCCGGTCCAGCGCGAGTGTGGCATCGACGTGGGTGGTGCTGGCTGCTGTCGCGGTGCGGGCGTCCGCGAGGAGTGCCGCGATGGACTTGTCGTCGCCCACCAGCGAAGCGGCGAGCGCTTCACGGCTGGGGGCGGGTTGCGCGAGGCCGTTCAGGACGGTCTGTGCGGCGACGATCTGGCGCGTCTCGGGCGTGAGGGGACCGGCAGCCCCGGTGTCGAGGTCGGCCCACTGGGTGTCGCTGGCCCAGAGCCGGATGGGAACGTCCACACCGATGGCCTGGAGTCGAATGGCGAAGTCCTGGCCGAGCCTGTCCGCGTAGTCGCGGTCAGCGGAGAAGGAGAAGAGCCCGATCTGCGCACCGGGGCGGGTGTGCCGGGCGTACACACCGCCGATCGACTCCCAGACCTGTTCACGTTCCCGAGCCGACGTCGGTAGGTCGACTCGGGCAGCCGGTAGTTCAGAACTCAGGGGTACGAGTACGAGTGAGTCCTGTGGTGTGAAGCCCAGGACGTGCGGGATGACGCTGATCAGCTCATCAGGGGAGCGGACGGAGAACTTCATGCCCTGTAGGTGGGCGCCAGCGTCTGTAGTCGGGCCGCGCGGCTTTCTCGGGGGTACGACGCGGACCGCGGAGCCGAGGGGGTGCGGCGCCGTGACGGTAATCATGGGTGGCTGCCTCAGCGGGTGCTCCCTGCGCGGCAACCTAGAGGTGCAGCAGGATAGGGTCTGCCCCCGGTCTTGTTGACACTCGGGGATTGCAGTAGTCAGGCCGCGTCTGCGGCCGCGTAGATCATCTCAAACTCGACCGGCGTGAGCTTGCCGAGGGCTCGTTGGCGACGGCGGCGGTTGTACTTCGTTTCGATCCAGGTGACCATCGCCAGGCGTAGCTCGTCGCGGGTGTCCCAGCGGCGGGTGTTCAGCACGTTCTTCTGCAACAGCGAGAAGATGCTCTCCATGCTGGCGTTGTCGCCGGCTCCGTAGGAGCGGCCCATCGAGCCGACCAGGCCGTTGTTGGCCAGGAGCCGCTGGGTGCGGTTGGCGCGAAATTGGCCGCCTCTGTCGCTGGGACACACGGTGCCGACGGGGGCGCGTAGGGCGATGGCGTTGCGCATCGCAGCACGTGCCAGAGACGACTTCATTCTGGTGTCGATCGAGTATCCGACGATCTTGTTCGACCACACGTCCTTGATCGCACAGATGTAGAGCTTCCCTTCCCGCGTCGGGTGCTCCGAGATATCCCAGAGCCACAGCTGGTTGGGGCCAGTAGCGGCGAAAGCGTGCCGCACGACCCCGTGCTCGTCGACGACCGCGAGCAGGTCGTCGTGCGGCGCCGGGCCGGTCGAGCCGGGCTTGCTGCGCTTCTTGGGGTGGCTGGCGGTGATGCCGGCGATGCGGCACAATCGGTGCACGCGGTTCTCACCGCCCCTGATGCCGTGCTCGAGCTCAAGCTCGTCGGTGAGGAACCGGTACCCCAGCGTCGCGTCGTCGGTGTGCAGGTCGTACAGGACGTCGATGACGTGCGCGTCGTCCCAGTCCCGCTGACTCACGGGGTCCTTGAGCCACTGGTAGTACCCCTGCCTGGACAAGCCCAGGACCCGCAACGCCACCGCGACAGGCACCCTGATCGGGGCACCGGCCGCGGCCATCTCTCGGACGAGCGGAAGACTATTTTCCCGGCAGGTTCGCCTGGGACAGGTAGGCGGCAGCTCGTCGCAGGACCTCGTTCTCCTGCTCCAGCAGCTTGTTGCGCCGCTTCAGCGCCCGCAGCTCCTCACGGTCGGCGTCGGTCTGACCGGAACGCCGGCCGTCTTCGATGTTGGCCTGCTTCATCCAGTTCGCCAGGGAGCCTTCGGAGATCCCGAAGTCCTTCGCGATCTGCTTCAACGAGGACTGGCCCTGCCGGGCCACAGCCACGACGTCGTCGCGGAACTCTTGGGGGTAGGGCTTTGCCACGGGGGACATCCTTCCGCCTGAGGCCGAAACCTCAGAGGTCAGGTGTCAACTCAACTGGGGGCAGACCCCGTCACGGCGTAGCGACCTGCACGCTTCGACTTGCCGTAGAACTTCACCATGTTGCCGTTCCTCGAGACGGTCATCTGCACCCCCGGCGGCAAGGCACCCTTCCGTGTCCACGTCGGAGTCACTCGGATTCCGCGTTGACTACGGAAGTAGCGCTGCGGCTCGAGTACCCACGAAGACGCCCATCGCTTGGTCTTCCTCGTAGGTGTAGTTCTCGTGGAAGGCGATCCTGGCGTTCCATTTTGGAGCGCAGACGATGTCTCGCTGGTGGCACATGGAGATCGTGCGTCCACTCACGTCGGACGGTATCGGGCCATGACCAGCGAAATTGAGCGCAACATACGCGCCCGGTTTGTCGCGCACTCCGTCGACCGCAGGGGTATATGCACCTTCCCAGAGTGTCTCGGTGGGATTCGCTAGCTTGCCGGGATCAGCTAGCAGCGCGATTCCACCAATCCGGCTCCTCTCAGACGAGTCCATGTTCCGCAGGGCTATGTTGATCGATAACGCCCCCTGTGAGTAGCCCACGAGCGCGAACTGGGAGCTTGGGCAGAGTGCTGACTCGGCACGCATCGCTGCGAGCAACTTGTCCACTCCCTGCCAGATGCTGTCGATGAACTCCTCGCCGGACACTCGGGGCTCGAGGTAGGGGACCGGAAGGGCCAGGTATTGAATCGCGACGAACTTGGTCGTGGCGGACGGCTTGAGCTCAAGCACTCGGTCACGTATGGCGCCCGCAATCACAAGGTTGTCGAGGCCGAATCCAGACGTGTCGGAACCGAAGGTCGGCAAGGTCGTCTCGTTCGGGCCCTGTGGCAATTCGCCGGAGCCCCGGAGCCCGTAGATCACTAGTTGTTTGCACCCATTGTCGGCTGGTGCTGGCTGCGCCGGCGCTGCGGGCGGTCGTGGCGGAGCTACGTAGCCGCGCCACGGAAAGACGACAGCCCCGGTCCCAGAGACCGATGTGCCTGTCCCGAACGGCGACGGACCGCTTGCGGATCCCCAGTCCACGTCTGTGGCATCGGTGAAGCCATGAGCAACGAGCCCGCTTGAGCTGTTGAGAATTGCGCCGTGAATCTCGGCGTTGCCGTCGGAACTTGTGTGCAGACCCGTGGCGGCGTACGTGATCGTCGTGTCCCGAAGGACAGCTTCCCCGCCGTCGGCCACGTAGAGGCCACCCCAAGCGGACGGGCCTGGCACCTGGGGAGAATTCCCGCTGAGATCGACCCCCACCGAGTCATCCAGAGTCGTGGTGAACACCACCGGCGCATTCTCGGCACCCACCGCCACCAGCGAGCCTTGGATGTGCAGGTTTGCGTAGTTGTTATAAGCCCGGTGGAACTTCAAGACGACGCCCTGATCTAACTTCAGAGACCGGCCAGACGGCACGGAAAGACCGTCACCCCCGCTCCCGGAGGTCGTAATGCCCACGGTGTACGTAGGCCCTTCCGCCGAGATTCGCCAGTCCTCAACCAGTTCGCCGCCACATAAAACGCCGGATACGTCGCGTCAGTGAATGAGCTACCAGTCCACGACGTAGGTCGTAACTTCTTATCCCAGAACTGGAACGGCCGCGCCGCACCCGATACCTGGTTGTTTCGAAGATCTGCCGTTGCGGCAGAAGTTTCATTCGCGGAGTAGTAGTAGAGGCCGCCCACCAGCTCGTTGTTTGAAACCACCACATCACCAACGTCGGTGCCGGTGTATCCCCGCGATACCGCGATGGCCGTGCCGCGGTTCACCGCGCTCACCGCCGAGCCCGATACTCGCAGGTCAGCAGACCCCACAGTCACATCCAACCCGGCCCGGGTCGACGCCAGCGAATCAACCAGCTGAAAGCTGCCACCGTTGACGTACAGACGATCGGCATACCGCACCTCGACTCGCTCCAAGGTCGCCGACGCGCTATCGGCCACGTGGATGCCACCCCAAGACGACGGGGTTGGCGCCTCGGGAGAATTCCCGCTGAGATCGACCCCCACCGAGTCATCCAGAGTCGTGGTGAACACCACCGGCGCATTCTCGGCACCCACCGCCACCAACGAGCCTTGGATGTGCAGGTTTGCGTAGTTGTTATAAGCCCGGTGGAACTTCAAGACGACGCCCTGATCCAACTTCAGAGACCGGCCAGACGGCACGGATAGACCGTCACCCCCGCTCCCGGAGGTCGTAATGCCCACGGTGTACGTAGGCCCTTCCGCCGAGATTCGCCAGTCCTCAACCAGTTCGCCGGCCACATAAAACGCCGGATACGTCGCGTCAGTGAATGAGCTACCAGTCCACGACGTAGGTCGTAACTTCTTATCCCAGAACTGGAACGGCCGCGCCGCACCCGATACCTGGTTGTTTCGAAGATCTGCCGTTGCGGCAGAAGTTTCATTCGCGGAGTAGTAGTAGAGGCCGCCCACCAGCTCGTTGTTTGAAACCACCACATCACCAACGTCGGTGCCGGTGTATCCCCGCGATACCGCGATGGCCGTGCCGCGGTTCACCGCGCTCACCGCCGAGCCCGATACTCGCAGGTCAGCAGACCCCACAGTCACATCCAACCCGGCCCGGGTCGACGCCAGCGAATCAACCAGCTGAAAGCTGCCACCGTTGACGTACAGACGATCGGCATACCGCACCTCGACTCGCTCCAAGGTCGCCGACGCGCTATCGGCCACGTGGATGCCACCCCAAGACGACGGGGTTGGCGCCTCGGGAGAATTCCCGCTGAGATCGACCCCCACCGAGTCATCCAGAGTCGTGGTGAACACCACCGGCGCATTCTCGGCACCCACCGCCACCAACGAGCCTTGGATGTACAGACGCGTGTTGGCGTCGGCCTTGATGATCGTCTTGGCAGATATGGTCAGGGTGGCTCCGGCGGGAACTACGACGTCGCAGGTCAATCGGTGGACGCCTCCGTCTTGCGACCAGGTCTGATCGCCGCCAAGCTGGCCGCAGTGTTCTGAGACCCCTGGGCGGGTTGCCGTCGGCAAACCTGTGGCGGAAGCGGATTTCGCCGACTCGTTGCCAGCGTTGTCCACCGATGTCACGGCGAAGTGGTAGGTCGTCCCGTTCGTCAGCTCCGTAGCCTCATACGAATTCGCACTGATCGGCGAACCCGTCAACTTTGTCCACGGGCCACCCGACGACGTCGCCCGATAGACGTTGTAACCTTCCAAGTCGGCCGCACTCACCGCCGCCCAGGCCAGATGCACCGAGGTGTCGCCCGGTGTCGTATCGAGGTCCCTCGGGACGGGTGGCGGCCTTGTGTCATCTGCGGCGGCAGGCGTCGCGCTGGCCGCTGTGGACTTCGCTGACTCGTTGCCCGTGGTGTCTACCGACGTCACGGCGAAGAAGTAGGTCGACCCGTTGGTGAGATTCGTCGCGTCGTACGACCTGGCGCTTATGGTCGAGCCCGTGAGCTTGGTCCACGGACCATCCGACCACGTCGCCCGATACACGTTGTAACCAGCCAAGTCGGCCGCACTCACCGCCGCCCACGTCAGATGCACCGAGGTGTCACCCGCAGACGCATCGAGAGACGCCGGCACAGGCGGAGGCGTGGTGTCCGGCATCGGGGGCGGCGTGGGCGTCGGGGTGGGCGTCGGCGGCGGAGTCGGCGTGGGGGGCGTGGTGACGGTGAGGGTCCGGGTCTTGGTGGTGAACTTCTTGTACCGCTTGCCCCTGACCTTCGTCTTCGGCGCGGTGATGCCGACCCTCCACCCCGGCCTTGGCAGGGGCAGCGAACGACACCTTGTAGGTGCCCTTTTTGGTGGTCTTGGCCTTCGCAGCCGTGGTCCACTTCTTGCCCAAAGCGACCCGCACGATCACCGGCCGCTTGACCTTGCCGGGCACCTTTCCCTTGACCGAGACCGTCCCCCCCGGTGCAGTCGATGTCGGAGACAGGAGGAAACTCTTGCCTGCCCGCGCCGAGGCTGCGCTCCCACCAACCACGCTGGATGAGTCCAGGGAGACTGCTGAGGTAGTCACGCCCATCGTCGAGACCACGAGCGCAGCCACAGTCGCCACCGCGGTCAGCGCACGTTGTACACCACTCATTCCTAACCCCCATAAACGGCCCGAGAATCCAGCAGCCGGATCTTCTCCGGTGCTATACAACAGGGGTCCGCCGACCTGCGCAATGAAAATTTACAAGGCGTCTACTATCTCTTCGCTGGCCACAAATAACAGGGTGAGGTTCCCCCGAATCGGCTCGCGGGGCGCGCCAGTGCAGAGAATCGTCTTCTGGGATACGCGTGAGTGCTTGGCCGCGAGCGGGACCGTTGGAGTGCCTAGGTGTGATGTCCAGGCACGTTGGTCAGCCGGGTGATGGGCGGACGGCCTCCGATGGCGGAATGGACGCGATGATGATTGTAGAAGTGGAGCCAGCCCGGTAGCGCGTTGTTGCGTTGCTCGGTTGACTCGTACAGGCGGGCGTAGGCCCAGCCGTCGGCCAGGGTGCGGTGGAACCGTTCGATCTTGCCGTTGGTCTGTGGCCGGTACGGGCGGGTCCGTTTGGGTGTGATCTCGAGGGCAGCGCAGGCGTCGCGCCACGCGAAGGAGCGGTAGCAGCTGCCGTTGTCGGACAGGACCCGTTCGACGTTGACTCCTCGCTCGGCAAACCAGGCCACCGTGCGGTGCAGGACCTCGACCGCGGTGGCCGACTTTTCGTCAGGGTGGATCTCGGCGTAAGCCACGCGCGAGTGGTCGTCAATCACGGTATGCACGAAGGCGGTACCGATGTTGGGGTGTCCCTTGACTGTGCGGCCGGTCCTCAGGGCCGTGGCGGCTTTGTTCTTGTTGCCCTGCTGAGGACCGACGTAGCGCCAGCCACCGCCGTCGGGGATGTTGCCGAACTTGGTGACATCGACATGGATCAGCGACCCCGGATGCGGATGTTCGTAGCGGCGTAGGGGTTCCCCGGTGACGCGGTCGATGTGGGACAGCCGATTGATGCGGCACCGCACCAGCACTGCGTACACAGTCGATGCCTGCATCCCCAGACGGCCGGCGATCTGGACCGGACCGAGGCGGTGACGCCACCGCAGGCGCACGATCTGGCGCACGACCGCAGGGCTGGTTCTGGTTGGCCAAGAGTGTGGCCGCGATGACCGGTCACCCATGCCCGCTGGGCCTTCGGTGCGGTAGCGGACGGCCCACTTCTTCGCGGTGCGTGGGGACACCATGAACATCTTCGCAGCGGCGCCGTAGGTCCAACCGCGGTGTCGACGACGAGTCGAGCGAGTCGCAAACGGGCGCGCGGGGTCAGGGCAGCGTTAGCGTGGGACACGAAGGCCTCCAGGTTGCGGGAGCGGTGAACTAGACAGCTCCACTCCACAACCGGAGGCCTTCACCTGTCAGGTCGACTCACCGCGCCTGGCTGAACAACCTCCCTGGACATCACACCTAGGCGACACTGGAGCCAGCTCCTGACTCCGCTCTCCGGGATCATGGGCGAGTGGCATGTGCGCGCCTTCAGCAGAAAGACGAGCCCACCGGATTGCGTGTGTCGGATGTCAGCAGTGACGCAAGCTCCAGCGGGTCAGGATCAGGATCCGAGCCGCTCGACCGTCAACAGCAGTTCGTCTAGCGAGGACCGTTGACAGTGCTCGGCGAGGAAATTAAGAGGGACAATCCGTCCCATCCACTCATCCAATTCTGACGTGGGCGGGGGCAAATTCTCGGGGCGGATGAGCAATGCCTCGGCGTCGGGAGGTGGAAAGTCCGCGTCGGCGCAAAGGAGGAAGGCTAGCGCTCGCGGCGGAGTCGGAGTGTCCCGGTCCTGGGTGACGAACGCTTCGTATCCTCCCTCCCATGTGGTCGCAGCGTCGTGGCGATGAAGTGCGAAGACGCGGAGAACGGTCACGTCCTCGGCCACGAGGTCCGCGTACCTGGGTCGTTCGATGATCTGAAGCGCTGCGTCGGAACGGCCAGCGCAGATCTGCTCGGTTACCCAGCTCAAGAATGCGAGCTGGTGCTGGGTGGCCTCCCAGTTCGCGGCATTATGTGCACCGCGGGCCAGGCGGTGACGGTACGCCGGCCACAGCGGCGTCGCAGCCGCTGCCGGCAAGCCGGTCTCGACGGGGCGCACGAGCGAGAATCCGATCATGACCGCACCGGCACAGGTGGCGAGTAGAGCGATCACCTGATCCCGCTCGTGGTTGGCGTGTATAGCAACGCACGCGATGAGTGCCAGGAGCGGCAGTTGAGCGAGTCCATAGGGCAGCGCAGCTAAATCGAGTCGTCGTGGCGGGGCCATTCGTTCCAGCAGCCGTCGTTCCCCACGACGATGCAACGCGGAGTGCAACGGGGTGAGGACCACGACTGCGTACGCGATTACCCCGGCCACCGCAGCAACGCCTGCCAGCGTCCCGCGTTGCCAAGTCTCGTCACTTGTCGAAGCGACCTCGTGGCGCAGCCAGTCGGGAAGGTGCGCCGTGCGGGCCGCCCAAGCGGCGGAGGAGGTGAGATCGCCCCAGCGCCACAGCACCCACGAGGCCGCGACCATCGCGGCGAGTTCGATCAGACGCTCGCCGAGCCGGACACTGCGATGCTCACGATCGAGCATGGCATGGTGCATCAGCCCTACGTCATCAGTGGAGAAGAAAGGTTCGCCATCTGCCGCAAACCCGATCGCTGCCATGATCGGGACAATCACCTGGTCGACATTGGAAACGTAGGTTGTGTGCGCTGACCAGGGCTCGCCACCGTTCTGGACGATAATCTCGACGGGGTGGATGCCGTCCGCATCGATGGGGCCGGCGCTGACCGGGTCGAGCTGGCTGTAGAGGTTGAACCAACGGAGCTCAGGGCAGGCGGCCTTAACGCGCGCCGACGGATCCTCTCGGGACAGCCGCAACAGGCCGATCGCGCTGCCGAGCGTGAACATCGTATGGGGCTGCAGGTCGGGTCTTGCGATCACGGTCTCTAAAGCGATAACGCTGCCCTGGGAATGGGCCACCAGAATGATCTGGTCGCACTCGGACGAAAGACACTCGAGATCCGCCACCAGGCGTGACCGCATCGCATTGAAGCTGACCGGGCTGCGCACAAGTGCGTAAGCGTCGCCGTCGGCGAGGATGAGCCAGCCGGACATGGACTTGGCAATTCCGCGCAGGCCGGGCACGACCCTCGCCACAACGTAGAACGCGACCACCAGGATCGGCAGGACGACCGAGAGGATCGCAAGCGCGGCGAGCGTCGCCATGGCCACCAGGGCTGCCGGTGTGAAGATCAACGAGAACACAAGGAGAACGGCGAGGGTCAGACCGAAGAACAGCCAGAGCCGAAACAGCGCACGCCATGCTACGACGGGCGCCCACCGCAGCATTTGGCCCAGGGACGGAGGAGTGAAGCAGTCCGCCCACCAACTCTCGGCAAGCGTGACCTGTATGGCCGTTCGGTCGTGGCGTAGCCAGTCTAGGTTCAGCCGGGTTGGCCCATTCGTATCGGCTGCCACTGCGTGGATCCGAATCGACCCGCCGCGGGCGGCCTCCCAACGCTTCATCGTGTCCAGTAGGGCGTCACCCATCGAGCGCAAGGTTGAACCTGGTGCCTGGTTGCCGATCCCGTGGACGAACAGCACTCCGACCCGGGTCATAACGTCACGCTAGGCCAGAGGGCGGCGCTGGCGTCAACACTGGCGAGCAGGAAAGCCGAAGGTGGCATTACCTTCGTGGCGCGTGACGCGGATCGAGTCCTCGTGAAAGAGGTAAGGATGAGTTTCACACCAGCGTTCAACATCGCGCCGAATCGTCAGGCCAGAAAGCGTATACACGAATGACACTCGCGGTGTCGTTGCGGGGAAGGAACGGACCAGCAGCACACATGGGCTTGTCGGGTGCCCTGGCGGGGTGGGCCATCCTTCTCACGGTTCGTGGCCGCATTCAGCCAGACCAATGACGTTGGAAGCTGCTGCAGTCTGGGTGGAGTGCATCGAGTGGCCGGCTGGCCTTCGTGCTTCTTCAGCCGCTCAGATGGAGGGCCGACGATCCGTCTGGTCGTAGGGGAAGTGGACGAGGCTGGCGTGCAGTGCTGCGCGACTGCGGATGGGCTCGCGGAGGCCTGGGCAGCGGGCGCGGGGCGTAGGCCGTTCTCGATGAGCTCCATGACGGGGAGGTCCCGGTGGTCAGGGCGGGGGCGTACGCCGTCTTGGGTGTTGCGATGACGTTGCCGTCGCGGTGTTCGAGTTCGTCGAGTGTGTGGCGGGGCAGGTAGGCGTGGCGGCGGAGGCCCTCGTCGATCAGGTCGCTGATGTGGGTGTCGGTGAGGTCGAAGAGGTGATCGAGGGAGTGAAGCAACCGCAGCTGGATCTCGCTGTTGGGTGAGAGTGCCCGTGCGCGGGTGAGGGCGTTCGCTGCTTCGGTGGCGGCGTGATGGCCGGTGCCGAGGTTGCCGCCGATGTCGCGCAGTAGCCGCTGGAGGTCGCGGTACGTGGCTGCGCGGGTGGTCCACCGCGCCGCGAGCGTGGGGGAGTAACGGTCGGCGAGGCCCGCGAGCGTGGTCGAGAGCTGGTGTTGGCCGTCGGCGATGAGGCGCAGGTTGAGGGCGGTAGGGAACTGGTTGAGCCGCACCAGCAGGTTGTGTTGGGCGTGGATCACGCCAGGAAGTCCGGGTGGGGCTGCGGTTCTGAGGATGCGGGCGCGGGGCTTCCAGCCGCGCATGTCGATGGAGTAGTCGGCTGGCCCCATGGCGGCATCCAGGGCGCAGGCCAGGGCCGCCCACCCGAGCCGCTGCGGCTGGGGTAGCGCCGTCCAGCCGGACTGACGGTGGTTTCGACGGTCGAGGATCACGAGCGCTTGGGTGACGGCGGCGACATCACCGATGAGGGTCTGCTGCTGCGGGTGTCAGGTGGAGGCTGGTGAGGTCGGCGGCGTGGTCGTGCTCGGCGAGGGCGGCGCCGCGGGCGGCGTTGCGCCAGCACTCGACCAGCCGGTGGTCCTGCGACGTGGTGAGTTGGTCAAGGTCCGCGCGTGCACCGGCGGCAGCTACGGCCTGGGTGAGGGCGTAGCGCAGTGCGATGAGTGCGCCGTGCGTGGGGGCGTACGGGCTGAACGGGTCGGGTGGGGGTGTCGCGGCGGCGGGGACGGCGTACGGGCGACGGCTTCGATGGCTTGAAGGCACCAGGTGAGGACGTTGTTGCGGTACCGCACGCACTGCTGGACCAAGGTTGCGGTCTCGTCGGGTGTGGGACGGGGCCTTCCAGGACTGGGGGCGCCGGCGAGGTGTTGGGCGTGGCGGTGGTGGCGCAGGAGCTCGTCGAGGTGGCTGCGGGTGAGGTGGGTGTTTTCGCCGTACATCAACAGTGGTCCAGTTCGTGGGCGGTGCCGAGCATGGCCAGGACGAGGTCGATGTGGAGGACGTCGAGGCCGTAGGCGCGCAGCCGGGTGACCGCTTCGAGGGCATCGACGAACAATTGCCGCTCGGTCTCGGCGCAGACCAGCGTGGTGTCGATCGCGGGGACATGGTCGGCGTGGATCAGATCGAGCGCGGCGAGGGCCTGCTCGTAGGCGCTGGAGGCGTCGGCAGTGAACGCGGTGTCGGCGAGCTCGGCGATGCAGGAGCGAGCCAGTGCGAGGGTGTGGGTGTGGGCGATCAGCATCAGCGGGCTCCGGGCTGGGGTCGTGTTCACGATGACTGGAATCGGCGCCTCGGGTCGTGACGGGGGCGGCGTTGTGGATGGCTCGGTCCGTCTGAGTGCCGAGCGCGGACGTCCGCTCAGGCGGTGTCGAGGACCTGGTCTTCGATGTGGCGGCGGGTGGCGATGTCGTCGTGGACGAACTCGAGGAAGTCGGCGCGCCGGTCGGTGATCTGGTTCTCGAGGTACGGCGGGGGGGGTCGCCGGGCCAGGCTGTGGTGCGGGTGGGGCGGTCACGGTCGAGGCGGGTGCCGCAGGTGGAGACCCATTCGCGGAGCCGGTGGCGGGCTTCGGTGAACTCGCGGTGCCAGCTCAGCGGGCCGGGGGTGGCCTTCGGGTCGTAGGCAGCGAGCCAGGCGATGTGGAGGGCGGAGAGTTCCCACACCAGTTCGTCGTGGCGATGCCACAGCGGTGGCACGACGGTGGCTGGGAGGCCGTAGGTGTGGCGAAGCCAGTCGACCCAGGCGTCGAGGTCGAGCCATTCCGCGGCGGCTTCGGCTGCGGTGAGCAGGTTCCAGTTCACCGGCCCGGGCGGTGGCTCCCCGAGGCCGAGGGCGTCCGTCGGCTGGGGGCCGCGGTGTGCGGGCAGGTCGTCGTCGGGCTCGGCGAACAGGAACTGACCCTGCCGGATTCGGTGGCGGGGTTCTGTCCGGCCGTGGCGTGGGAGGGGTCTGGTGCGTCCATCGCGGAGGCCTGCCGCTTAGATGCCCAGTGCCTGGTTGGCGGCAGCCTTCGACGGCTGGGTAGGCACGTCGGGTGTGCTGGTCAGGTCTGCAGGGGGAGCGTCGAGCTGGCGGTTGGGTGCGCGTTCGACGGTGTACGTGGTGCGTGCGAGGTCGTGGCCGATGCGGCGCGCGACGAACTCCTCGCGGGTGGTGACGTCGCCGTGCCGTTCGACCTCGTACTCGGTGATGTAGCCGAGGCGAGGAAGTTGTCGCCGACCCGGAACCGGTCGTAGGCACGTTCGGCGGTCTTGGCGTAGGCCACGAGGTCGTGGAAGGTCGAGTCGAGCTTTGTGAAGGTGTGGTCGGCCTCGCGGCGGTAGTGCTCGACCCCGACGCGGGCGTAGAAGCGGGCCTGCCCGGTGCTGGTGAAGTGCAGTTGCGGGGTGGTGGCGATGAAGCCGTGCAGGCTCATCTGGGGGGATCGTCATGACTGGCTCCTGGTGCTGGGGCGATTGGTGTGGATCACGACCGCCGGTACATGTCAGGTGTGCGCAGGAGACCGGGGCAGTTGCGTCTCGTCTGGGCTCGGCGTCGTTGTCGGTGGGCTCGGGCAGACTCGCGTCATGGAGTGGACGCGTGAGGGTCTCGAAGCAGTGGGGTTTACCGGATTCGTGCCGTTCTCGGCACTACCCACCGCGGGGGTGCCGCGGGCTCCCGGTGTCTACGTGGTGATCCGCGAGCACGTTGGGGACCCGGTGTTCCTCGACGTCAGTCCGGCTGGGTGGTTCAAGGGCAAGGACCCCTCGGTCACCGGCGCCTTGCTGGAAGCCGCGTGGGTGCAGGGCGCGCATGTGCTCTACATCGGGAAGGCCGCGGCCGGGGCCACCGGGCGGCGGGGTTTGGCGAAACGTCTGGACGAGTTCCGGCGTCACGGAGGCGGCCGGTGGGTCACTGGGGTGGCCGTTACCTGTGGCACCTGGAGGACGCGGGGGATCTGCTCGTCGCCTGGCTGGAGACCCCCGAGGCGGACCCTGAGGACGTCGAGTCCGACTTGATCGGTCGCTTCGTCGATGCCTGGGGTGCACGCCCGTTCGCCAACCGGAAGGCGGGGCGGCGTACCGCGTCATCGTCCTGAGGACCCTGCGCCCACTGTCGACGACCTAGCGGCGGCGGAGTGATGCCTCGACGGCCGCCCGTTGGGTCGCGATGAGGTCGGCGTCCTTGCGCCTGGTCCAGGCGCGGAGGTCGGTGACCAGGGGTGGTGCGCTGCGCAGCAGGACCAGCGCGGTGCCGAACGGCAGTGTCCGGATGGTCTCGGGCGGCATCACGGGGACGCGGCGGGTGGAGCGTTGCAGGGATCGGGAGCCGTAGTCACCGATGGAGGTCGTGTCGGTGGTCTCGTCGCGTTCCCGATGAGGGCGGAGAGGTCTTGGAGGTCGCGGGCGGAGGAGGTGCCGCCGAGGATGACCTTCACGATGGAGGCGTCCCAGATCGCTCCGGCGGCGTGGTCCCCCCACTTGTCGCGGGCCTGGGACAGGGACTGCAGCACCGGCATGGTGGTGATCCCGGTCCCTCCGCCTTCGGCCATCAAGACCGGCAGCGAGGGGAGTGGTGACAGGTTCCCGATCTCGTCGAGTGCCATCAGCAGGGTGGGTCGAGGCGGGCACCGGGTGAGGTGGCGGCGAGGTGTCTGGCGGTTTCGACGAGGTCCTCGATGAAGGCAGCGACCAGCGGCCACGACGCCCCAGCGCCGGCGCCGGTGGCCAGCAGGTAGAGCGTGCCGTGCTCGGTGAGGAACTCGACGGGATCGAACTCCTCGCCCTCGCGCGGTGACACGGTCTCGATGACACGGGGGTCGGCCAGGCAGGACAACGCCAGGGAGACGCCCATCCAGATGGAGTCGCGCGTGCGTGGGTCGGCGTGGATCATCGACTCCAACGAGTCAGCCCACCCGGCGGCCGCGCCCGTGTGGCTGGAGAGGATCGCGACTGCATCAGCTGCTGAGGACGGTGAGAGAGTCCAGCCGAACAGTTCGCGGGGCGTACGTCCGTCCAACGCAGCTGCGTGAAGGAGCGCTTGCAGGGCGGTGCGAGTCTTGCCTTCCCAGAACCCGCCGGACTCCACGCTCCCGGACCCAAGTCCGGTGGCAGACGCGAGGCCCGTGGCGCGGATCATCGCGGTGAGGGGGTCCTCGCAGCCGCGGACGGGGGACCAGCGCAGGCCGGCGGGCAGGCCTTCGGCGAGGCGTTGGGGGTCGAACACCGCGACGGGCCCTCTGGCTTGGCGGGCGGTGAGGGTGCGGCGATGTTGTCGGGGCGGGTCGCGGTGGTGATGACCGCCCCGGGGGCGTCGAGGATCGCGTTGATCACCACGTGCAAGCCCTTGCCGGAACGAGGTGGTCCGAGCAGCAGCATCGAGTCCTCAACCGAGGCCCACACCTCGTGTCCCTGCGAGCGTCCGAGGAGATAGCCCACGTCGGCGGCGCGCGGATGGATGAGGGAGGGCCGCAGGGTGCGGCCGCGGGCCAAGAGTGCTCGTCGGGAGGCTGTCGTACGCACGTCGCTGCGGGTCGCGACTCCGGCGAGGCGCCGCGGGTCGGGCCGTGAGACACGCCCCGTGGAGTTGAACCGGGCCCACCCCCACACCACCGACGTCACGGTGACGCCCAGCAGGACGACCACCACGCTCCAGTAGACCCAGACGTTGAGGTGCTCTGCGTCGAGGGCGTGTGCCGGGTCGCCGGGATGGCGCAACACTGCGAGACCGCCGGCCCAGCCCGTCCGCGGGGCCGTGGCGCCGGTGACCCAGGCGGTGAGGGCGCCGGCTCCTCGCAGCACTGCAGCCAGGAGCGCGAGGGCGGCGATGCCGATGAGTCCGAGGTTGACCAGTGAGTCGTCCACCCGCCCGGTCTGGGAGTTCATCCGGATGCCAGGTTCATGACGCGGTCTCGCTGATGGCGATGACCCCGGAGGTTCGGCCGATGAGTGTTACCCGAGGGTGGGCAGCGAGGGCGGCGGGAGGGAGGCGGAGTTGGGTGGTGCCGTGCTCGTCGGCGACCTGGCGTGCGAACACGAGGCAGATCTCGACCTCCTCGCCTGCAGTGAACCCTTCACCGGAGATCCCGAAGACGGAGGCCAACGCGGTAGGCGTCCCGCTGCGAACCGGTGGGGGAGGCTCGTCGGCTGCGGCGTCGCGGGCAGGCCCGGGTCTCTGCGGGGCCGGCTCGACGGGGGCGGGGGTGACGATGTCGGTGAACGAGCTGCCGTCGTGTTCGTGGACCTCGACGCGGACCGGGGAGCCGAGGTCGTGGGCGATGGTGTCCACCAGTGCCCGGAGGTCGCTGCGTCCCAGGGTGTCATCAGCGGTGCACGGGTCCCCGTCCAGAGTCACGGTCAGGGACCCGTAGTCGTCGACGGTGACGTCGACGATGGGCAGGACCACGGGCACACGGACCGGGCGACGGTCCTCGCGTCGATAGGGGCGCCCAGAGGCTAGGGAGGTGTGGTGCATGGTCATCGCCCCGTGCCTCGTCCCAGCCCCAGGACCTCGACCGGTCGTGCCGGGGCAGGCAGGTTCGGGAGGCCGGGTGGGGTGCGCCGCCGGTGCGGCACGACTGCGTCCAGTCCCGGTGGGCTGCCGTGGGGGACCTGGGTGGTGTCGAGGCCGCCGAGGATGGTGACCGCGGCGCCACGGACGCGTTCGGCGGTGGCCTGCACCACCTCGACCGGGGTCTTGTCGGGCACGGACGCGGCCCAGGTGGCGACGTAGGGGATGGTGTAGTCCTCGGTCGACAACCCGTGGGCGGCGGCGACCATGAGGGCGACGGATTCGGCCTCGACCTCGGCGATCCCACGGTGGAGCGTCGCATCCTCGACGTCGGGGCCGTGCAGCATCACGTGGCCGAGCTCGTGGGCCAACGTCTTGGCCTGGGCCGCGTCGTCCATGTCCACGCGCACAGAGACCTCGCGGGTGGTGAAGTCGGTCAGGCCGTTGGCGCCACCGATCGCGGCCGCGGTGGACACCAACCGTAGGCCGTAGCCGCGTGCGGTGATCTGGTCGGCGAGCCCGTCCCACAACCCCTCGGGTGCCTGACCACGCAGCAGCGTGGGCCGGGGTGGCTCGGGGATCGGGTCCCCGCTGGTCTGGGAGACGTCCCACACGTGCGCGGGCTTGAGCCCGACGAGCTTCGTGCGCACCGCCTCACCCGCGCGGGGCTTCTCGCCGCGTCCGAGGCGACGCCACGACGCCGGGTCGCCCGGACTGGAGGAGGCGTAGCGGGCGGTGACCGGGGCCAGGATCGCGTACCCGCACTGCCCCTTCATCACCAGACGGTTCAACGACAACCACTGGCGAAACCCTGCGACGTATGTCGGCATAGGGTCCGGCACCTTGCCCTGTTGGAAGGCGGCGTGGTGCTGGACGTGGATCAACATCGTGTTGTTGAACGAGCGCGAACGAAACCGGGCCGCGAACTCGAGTGCACGTCTCCAGTCCTCGCCCGACACCAGAGCCGACACCGCGGCGGTCAGCTGGGTGTGCACTGCCTGCAGCTTCGCCTCACGGGTGGCGGCATCGCGGGTCTGGGTCCTCATGGCTGGTCTCCTGTCTCTACAGAGGACAGGTGCACCGGTGACGCCGTCGGAGCCTCATGAGCGGCCCGGGTCGGCAATCTCTAGGAACTCAGGTTCGATCGGGCGTCCATGCGGTCCGATCCGCGTTTGTGCAGGTGGCGTCGGTTCAGCCTTCAATAGGCCCTGAGATGATGCCACGTCACTGTAGCTGCCGGTTTCGTTGTAGTGTCGACCACGATCGCCTCGCTTGAAGTTGGTGTCTGATGGGCTTGGTGGCGTTGCCGGGTGGCAACGCTGCTGATCCGGCACTGATAGGTGCGCAGGCGGCCGCGGATTTCGAGCAGGAGCTGGTCGACCAGTACGCGCTGGCGATGTCCGCGGCAGGTCTGACTGACCGCCACATCGGCTCGACCAGGGCGATCGTCATCGAGTTCGCTCGTTCGCTGTCGACTCCCCTGTGGGAGGCCACCTGTGCGGACGCGGACGCCTTCTTGGCCCATCAGCGCCGGCGAGGACTCAGCGTGTCGACCCGCGCAGGCAAGGCGGGCGCGCTGGCGGGCTTCTACGACTTCGTGATCGCCCGCTACGAGGGCACGATCCGCCGCGCGACCGGTGTCTTGGTCGAGCAGCCGATCGATGAGTTCAATCGCCAGTCGGGGGCATCGCTGGGCAAGGTCCGGGTGCCGCCGTCGGACGAGGAGATCGACTCGCTGTTCACCGCCTGGCGCGGGTCCGTCGCACAGGCGCGCAAGTACCGTCCCGCGGCCCGCGACTACTTCGCTGCCTCGTTGTGGCGTCGGCTCGGGCTGCGGATCAACGAGACCGTCATGCTCGACATCCGCGACTGGCGCCCGGATCTGGGTGAGTTCGGCAAGCTCCACGTCCGCCACGGCAAGGGCTCGGGCGGCCGCGGACCCAAGCCGCGGCTGGTACCGGCGATCAACGGCTCGAACCAGTTGCTCGACTGGTGGCTGGCCGAGGCCCGTCCGCAGTACGGCGAGGATTGGGCCGACCCGGACGCGCCGTTGCTGCCCTCTGAGCGGTTCGACAGGACCTGGACCGCTGTGGACGTGTCGGTGCGAACGCGCTGCGCCGCGCGCTGGGAATCCACGTCGAGGAGTGGTTGCCGGCGTGGTCGGGGCGAATGACGCCACACGTGCTGCGGCACTACTGCGCCTCGTCGCTGTACGCGGCCGGGATGGACATCAAGGCGCTCCAGGAACTGCTCGGCCACCAGTGGCTGGCGACGACCTCGGGCTACCTCCACGTCCGCAGTGACCACATCGAGCGGGCGTGGAACAGCGCGAGCGACCGCGTTGAAGCCCGCCTGGGCCTTCGTAGCGACTGACCCGACCGACGAACCGAAGGAGAGGATCCAGATGCAGTGGAGTCTGCGGCTACGGGCCGCCGAACGAGGGATCTGGAAGTCCGCAGAACTGCGGCGGATGCTGGCAGATGCCGGGCTCGAGATCTCGGCCGGGAAGATGTCGTCGTGGTGGGCCGGGGTCCCGCCGACGATGCGCCTCGAAGAGCTCGACGTGCTGTGCGTCGTGCTCGAGTGCACCCCGAACGACCTGATGACACCCGAGCCGGACAAGGTCGCTGCGCGGCGTCGCCGCACCGCCGACGCAGCCAGCGGCAATGGCGGCGACGCGGAGGGGGATCCGAACGGCAACGGTGGCACGCCGCGGGCGGTCACACCGCGGCTCGGCAAGCCCCGCTCGACCCCACCGCTGTAGTCCGCACCCGCATCGCCCACGACACGACGAGCACGAGACGATCAGGATGCCCGCGCCGGCCCCGACGCGCCCTTGCGGCTGCCGCCCAAGTGCAGCGCCTGCCAGAGCAACCGGGTCGCGTGGACGAGCCCCCGGGTCGACTTCTGCTATCAGTGCCTGCCCGGCGGCCCCTTCGTAGCTCCACCGTGCAACCGCTGCCGCGCCCGCACCGACTACTTCAGTCAGGAGTTGTGCAGCCGGTGCCATCCCCGCAGCCCCGAGCACATCGGATCGTGCAAGGGCTGCCTGGCTTGGGGCGTCTACCCGCGCCACAACTGGACCTGCTGGTCCTGCCGCTGGTGGCAGAGCCACTACCCGAAGGGCACCTGCGCCTACTGCGGCCGCACAGGCCACGTCAGCGACCGACAAGCCTGTCGCCTCTGCCTCGAGAACGCCCGACTCGAACAAGAGCCCGCCCGTGCCCCCGACCTGGCCAGCGCCAACAACGACAGCCAGCAGCTGTTCTTCGCCAACATGGTCTTCAAGCGGCGCGTGACACCGCTGCCCGACTACGTCCGCAGGGATCGCCGGTGGTCGAAGAAGAACAAGAACCAGCTGCCCAACCAACCCGGCGCAAGCTTCGACGCCCACGCGCTCGAACAGCTGACCCTGTTTGAGATGGACCCCGAACCGGAGGCGCTGCGCCAACGCCTCCTGGTCGAGGACAGCGAACTGACCCGGTACTGCGCGGCCATCGTCGCCGACCACGCCCGCCGCTACGGCTGGAGCGTCAGGCAGCGCAATGCCGTGATCCAGTCCCTGCGGGTGCTGCAGATCCTGCGGCCTACTCCCACCGCGAAAGTCCGCGCCAGTGACGTCGTGTCGTTGCGCCGCTACGACGGCACCATCACCTCCACCCTCGACGTCCTCGCCGAAGCTGGGCTCCTGATCGAGGACGTCCCGACCCGGGTTGAGCGGTACTTCAACGCCAAGTTCATCGAGTCCGGAGCCCTCCCGGACACCATGCGGGAGCACCTCCAGCTGTGGCTTCAGATCATGCTCGGCGGATCTCGACACGCACCACGCCAGCTGCCCCGCGAACCCGAGACCGTCGAGATCCACATCCAAGGTCTCGCGCCCGTCGTACAGGCATGGGTCGAAGCGGGGCGCCAGTCGTTCGCCGAGATCAGCGAGGACGACATCCTGGCCGCCCTCACGGCCCTGCCCGCCGGCACCAGCCACCGCCACTTCGCCGAGAACGGCCTGAAGTCGCTGTTCAAGATCCTCAAAGGCCGCCGACTCGTCTTCACCAACCCCATGCGCGGCATCGACCTGACCCGCATCGCCACGAACCTTCCGCTGCCGCTCGACCCCCCCTGATCCGCGCCGAACTGGACTCGCCGAACCCGGCCGTCGCGCTCGCGGTCGCGCTGGTGACCTTTCACGGGCTGACCGGCAAGCAGGTCCGTGAGCTGCAGCTGAGCGACATCGTTGACGGCCGGCTCCACCTCGGCGGCCGCGACATCCCACTCGCCGCACCCGTGAGGACACGGCTGAGCGCCTGGCTGGACCACCCCACCGCACTTGGCCGGCCACCGCGAACCCGCACCTGCTCATCAACCGACGCACCGCGCCGCGTCTCGTCCCCGGCGGCCCGTCCTTTCCCTGGAGGGACAGCCGCGTCCGCCCGCGCGCCCTGCGAGAGGACCGCATCCTGCACGAGATCCACGCCACCGGCGGCGACGTACGCCGCATATACGACCTCTTCGGACTCAGCGTCGAAGGCGCCACCCGCTACCTCAAGACGATCGAGCACCCCGACCTGAGGAACAAGGATTACCCCGGCAAGCGACCATGACCATGTCCTTTCGGACCGCGCGGCGCGGCCAGAGAGTCCTCGCAACATCCTCACGCCACGGATAAGCAACCGCGACGCGCACGAATCGGAAACCTTGACGCCACTGACTTTTGTCACGGGCCGCAGCGTGGCGGCTCAGCGTCCCCCCATCCGTCCCCCGGGCCGTCCAAGCCCGGGGGACGCGGCAGCCTGCGCCACGTTTGCGCAGGTCAAACAGCGTCCCCCCAAAAACCAGGGAAATCCCTGAGACCTGGTCGCTCGGACGGTGAAGGAGGAGCCCGCAAGCGGATCGGTCACCGGCCACGTGACCAGCACGGATCGGTGGCGGGCATGGCCGAGACCGTGGACACCGCGAGCTCCGTGTCGGATAGTGAGCCTGAGGCGCTCGTTGAGTCAGGTCACGCACCTGGCTTGAAGGGCGCCTCGCCAACTAAGGGTTCCCATGGGGTGATGGGGCCCGTGGCCTCGGGCTGCAGGCGTCACCGCGATCATGTTGTAAGAGCGACACCAGTTTGCCGCGACCGCAAGCATCGTCGGCTTGCTCCCACTGCTAAGTGACCGGCCAAGAGTGCGGCGCGAGGACGCGACGCGGACCCCCCAGGTCAGCCGGAGCCCGCGTCGTCGACCATAATTCCGAGCTCTCTGTGCGCCAGTGCTGTGTGTCGCAGTTTCGACCGACTGAGCCACGCTGATCTGCGCGTCGGCCCCTTGTGCCAAGCTTGGAACGAACGCACCCACCGGTCGCTGCGGAGCGATGGCCAAGAAGGTCACCGAACCGGCCTTTACCCCAGATTGGCGAGGAGGTCGCGGCAGGCTTGCTCGCAGCGTCGGCAGGCTTCGGCGCAGATGCGGCAGTGAGCGTGCATGTCGGCATGGCTCTCGCACTCGTCGCCGCACGCCTTGCAGGCAGTGGCACAAGCCTCCAGGAACGCTCGGGTCACATTCGCGTCGTACCCGGTGTGGCGTGACAACGCGTTCCCGGTGGCGAGGCAGATGTCGGCGCAGTCAAGGTCGGTACGAATGCACTTGACCAGCTCGGCGACCATGTCCTCCGACAGGCACGCGTCGGCGCACGCGGTGCAGACCTGGGCGCACTCGAAACAGGCTGCGATGCACTCGGCCAGCTTCTCCTTGTCGATGTTCCCCAGGTCCTTCGGGTAAGCCTCCAGCATTTTGGTGTGAGCCATGATTCCTCCTCTTGGTTACGGCAGCGGGTCATCCGGCTGGTGACCCTGAAATCCGCCACTCTGCTACCGGCTTGTACCCACCCGACACAGCGTCATCCGCATAGCCGCACGGATATTGGGTACTTTTGTGGGGTGACTGAGGACCACCCGGTGCGTGCTCGCGGAAACGAACCCGACCAGATCACCGGTGGCGGCGATCGGCACCAACACCCGGTCGACGCGAGACGGGTTGCCATGGCCCGCGAGCGCCTGCCATCGGCAGAGGAGGGGGATCGGCTCACCAGCGTGCTGTCGTTGATGGCAGATCCCACTCGTGCTCGACTGTTGTACGCCCTCGACGTGGTAGAGGAGCTTTGTGTGGGCGACCTCGCCATTGCGTTGTCGGTGAGCGAGGACGCGGTCTCCTACGGCCTGCGGGTGCTGCGTACCGCCGGGCTGGTGACGCGACGCAAGGGGGCCGGATCGTGTTCTACCGGCTCGCAGAGGGTTTTCCCGAGCCACTTCGACAGCACTGCCTACGTCAGCTCATCGAGATGTCTCGCGCTCCGATCGAGGACGACGACAGCTGACGCCACTCTGAGCGACACCAACCACCGCTACCCAACACCCGCGGGAAGGACGATCCCCAATGTCATCGCATCACACGCAGGAGCCGTCCGGTGCCAGCAAGCCCAGCAGCCGGGAGGAGGAGCCCGACCAGCAGAAGGAGCACAAGACCCACGAGCGGCAGATGTACCTGCGTTTCGGGCTGATGATCGCCACCTCCACGGTGGTGATGTTCGTCTTGATGTACTCCAATGTCTTCGCCTTCGACCACGTGCGGTGGAGCGAGGAGCGCTTCTACATGGCGCTGTTGATGGGCGGCGCCATGGCGCTGGTGATGTTCGCGTTCATGCGCAGCATGATGTACAAGAACCGCGCCTACAACGTCGTGCTCGTGGGGCTGGCGATGCTGCTGGGTGCAGGTGGGCTGTACCTCTCGCGTTCCCAGGCGTTGGTCGATGACCAGGCGTACATGAAGGGCATGATCCCGCACCACTCGATCGCCATCTTGACCAGTGAGCGGGCCGACATCGACGACGTTCGCGTTCGTGAGCTCGCCGACGGGATCATCAAGGCCCAGCGCAAAGAGATCAAGGAAATGGACTGGCTGATCGAGGACATCGAGAAGAACGGCCCGGCCACCACTCAGGAAGAAGCCGAGCAGCGTCCCGTCCCGGACTTTGAGGGAACCGCCGCCGGCAACCTCGAAGACGTCAGCGATGCCCTTGCCATGCTGGCCCTGCTCGGCGTAGAGCTTCCTTGACCGGATACCCCAGGGGGGTATAGTGAAGGCATGAACACGCACACCCATCATTCGGACGCGGCCACCACGGACCAGGTCACCGACCCGGTGTGCGGCATGACGGTCGACCCCGCAGTGGCCGAGCACACGGTCGAGCACCGCAGTGAGCAGTTCTACTTCTGCTCAGCTGGCTGCAAGGGCAAGTTCCTCGCCGACCCTGACCGATACATCGACCGTGGCTTCTCAGACCACGCCGAAGGTGACCACGCCGGGCATGCAACTGAGCCCGGACATGGGCAGCCGACCCCGAGTGAGGGCGAGGCGGTCGAGTACACCTGCCCGATGCACCCCGAGATTCGGCAGGACGGCCCGGGAACCTGCCCCATCTGCGGGATGGCCCTCGAGCCCGTCATCGTCACCGCGGATACCGGCCCGTCCGAGGAGCTGCGGGACATGACTCGCCGCTTCTGGGTGGGCGTCGTCTTGTCGGTCCCGGTCGTGATCCTCGGCATGGGCCGCGACTTGGTCCCGTGGCTGCACGACAACATCTCCGCCACCGCGTCGGCGTGGACCCAGCTCGTGCTTGCGACCCCGGTGGTGCTCTGGGCCGGGTGGCCGTTCTTCGTCCGCGGCTGGGCGTCGGTGCGGACCCGGAACCTCAACATGTTCACGCTCATCGCGATGGGCACAGGCGTCGCGTGGCTGTTCTCCGTCGTCGCCACCGTCGCGCCCGGCATCTTCCCTGCCGCGTTCCGTGAGGGCGGGGCGGTCGAGGTGTACTTCGAGGCGGCTGCCGTCATCACCACCCTCGTTCTTCTCGGGCAGGTCCTCGAGCTCCGCGCGCGCGAAGCGACCTCCGGCGCCATCAAGGCCCTCTTGGATCTCTCGCCCAAGACCGCACGCCGCGTCCGCGACGACGGCACCGAGGAGGAAGTCACCCTCGACCAGGTCCAGATCGGGGACCTGCTGCGCGTCCGTCCCGGCGAGAAGGTCCCCGTCGACGGGCTCGTCGAGGACGGCAAGTCAGCTGTCGACGAGTCGCTGGTCACTGGCGAGTCCATGCCCGTCACCAAGAACGTCGGCGACAACGCCATCGGCGGCACCCTCAACCAGACCGGCGCGCTGCTGGTGCGCGCCAACGCGGTCGGCCACGACACCATGCTGGCCCGCATCGTGAACATGGTGGCCGAAGCCCAGCGCTCCCGCGCACCCATCCAGCGCACCGTCGACCGCGTCTCAGCGGTGTTCGTACCCGCCGTCATCGGCGTCGCCGTGCTCGCATTCATCATCTGGGCCATCGTCGGCCCCGACCCGAAGCTGGCTCACGCGCTCGTCGTCGCGGTCAGCGTCCTGATCATCGCCTGCCCATGTGCGCTGGGCCTGGCCACACCCATGTCCATCATGGTCGGCGTCGGACGCGGCGCCCAGATGGGTGTCCTCATCAAGAACGCCGAAGCGCTCGAGCGGATGGAGAAGGTCGACACCGTCGTCGTCGACAAGACCGGCACCCTGACCGAGGGCCAACCCGCCGTCGTCGCCCTCGAGCTCGCCGACGGATACACCAGCCACACGGCCGAAGAGCTGCTGTGGCTCGCGGCCGCGGTGGAGAACGCCTCGGAGCACCCGCTGGCTCGCGCCATCGTCGACAAGGCCACCGGCGACGCAACTGAGGGTGCCAGGCTGCCCGAGGTCGCTGACTTCGACGCACCCGCCGGCAAGGGCGTCCTCGGCGTCGTCGAGGGCCGCAAGGTTCTTATCGGGACCGCCGGGTTCCTTACGAGCCAGGACATCGATCCCGCCGCCCTGGCCGAGCGGGCCGACCAGCTGCGCCGCACCGGCGCGACCGCCGTCCTCGTCGCCATCGACGGCACCCCAGCCGGCGTCATCGGCATCGCCGACCAGGTCAAGGACACCACCCCGGCCGCGCTCACGGCGCTGCGCAAGGAGGGCATCGAGGTCATCATGCTCACCGGCGACAACCAGATCACCGCCGCCGCGGTCGCCGCCGACCTCGGCATCGACCGGGTCGAGGCCGAGGTGCTGCCCGACCACAAGGCCGACGTCGTCAACCGACTCCGTGCCGAGGGCCGCGTGGTCGCGTTCGCCGGAGACGGCGTCAACGATGCCCCAGCGCTCGCCGCAGCCGACGTCGGACTCGCGATGGGCACCGGCACCGACGTCGCCATCGAATCCGCCGGGGTCACCCTGCTCCGCGGCGACCTCAACGGCATCGCCCACGCCCGCGCGCTCTCCCACGCCGTCATGGGCAACGTCCGCCGCGGTCTGGTGCTGGCGTTCGGGTACAACACCGCCGGCATCCCCATCGCCGCCGGGTGCTGTACCCGGTGTTCGGGTGGCTGCTGTCCCCGGTCATCGCCGCGGCCGCCATGGCTCTCTCCTCGGTCAGCGTCATCATCAACGCGCTCAGACTGCGGACCCAGAAGCTGGGCTGACACCAGCGTCTCCGTACCATCGAAGCCGATGAGCCCCGTGCCCGCGACCAGCCGACGCACCCGCAACTCCCTGGGGGTGCGGATGGCTGCGCAGGTCACCGGCCGCGGCGCAGTGGCCGTCCTCGTAGCGGCCCTGGTCCTCGGCATCCTCGGCATGCACGCCCTTGCCAACCACGGCGCTCCCGCACCTCTCGTGACTGCCTCGAGCACGATGAGCATGACGGGTGCGGCGGCCGCGACCTCTGCTCACGAGGCGGCGATGGCCTCGGGAGACTCGCACGACGGACACACCCACTCCACCGCGACGCAGTCCTCGACGGCACCCCCCGGGTCCAGCGTTGAGGCCGGTGCTGACCCTGGTTCCGGCTCGGGTCACGGCATGGCGAGCATGGTGATCCTGTGCGTCGTCATGCTCGCCGCTGCAGCACTCACCCTGCTGACGCTCCTCGCCACCGGCTTCCTCCGGCGGCTGCAGCCGAAGGCGTTCAAGCCCGCAGCCTTCCGCGAACGGGCCCTGCGCTGGGTGCGTGGCACCGGGCCACCCCATGAATGGCAATTCTCCGTCATCAGGTGCTGACAGGCCCTGCGACCACCCGCCACCGCTGACCTCGACCGCGAGGTCGACACCAGCGTCCCGGACGGGTGTCGCTCCCGCCTGCCCGCAACACCCCACCTGACTACCTGACTTCCAGGAGAACTCACATGCACACCGACACCAAGACCCGTACCCGCGCCCTCGGCGCCGTCGCGCTCACCCTCCTCCTCGGCGCCGGCGTCACCGCCTGCGGCGACGACACCCCCGACTCGGCCAGCCAGACCGAGGTCAGCACCACCGAGCACAACGACGCCGACGTCGCCTTCGCGAGCGACATGATCACCCACCACGCCCAAGCGCTGTCGATGGTTGACCTGACCCTCGACCGCGACCTCGACCCCGAGGTCCAGGCCCTCGCCGAAGACATCCGCGACGCCCAAGGCCCGGAGATCGAGACCATGGCCGACTGGCTCACCCAGTGGGGCGAAGACGTGCCTGCGACCATGCGCGACCACGTCAACTCCGGCCACGACATGGGCGACATGTCCGACACCATGGACGACATGGGCCACGACGACATGCCCGGAATGATGACCTCCGAGGACATGGAAGCCCTCGAGAACGCCTCCGACGCCGAGTTCCAGGACATGTGGCTCGAGATGATGATCGAGCACCACGAGGGCGCCATCGAAATGGCCGAGACCGAGCAGGAAGACGGCCAGTTCAACGACGCCGTCGACCTCGCCGGCCAGATCATCGACGCCCAACAGCAGGAGATCGACACCATGCAGGGCCTCCTCGACTCCTGAACCCGCAGCGCGGGCGGACGCCACCGCGCCGGTGGCGTCCGCCTGCTCGTGCGCCCCACGTCCGGCACGCCCCAGGGACCGCACCGAGGCGCGAGGCACGCCACCACAGCAGAGGAACACCCCGTGAAGACACCCACCCCCGCTCGGCCGGCGGCCGCCGCCATCACAGCAACCCTCACCCTCACCGCCACCGGATGCGGCACGGAGCCGACAGCCACCGATGACACCAGCGACACCATCTCGAGCTCCTCCGGCGTTGTACCCGACGACACGTCGCTCCCGCCATGGCCAGCACCCGGCGACGTTCCCGCAAGAGTCGCCGCCGCCGGACTCGACCTAGGCCCGATGGGCACCGCCGAGCACTACCACCCCACGCTCGCCATCACCATCGACGGCCAGCCAGTCCCCGTCCCGCCCAACATCGGCGTCGATCCCGATACCGGAGCCATGTCCGCGCTCCACACCCACGAAGGCGACGGCACCATCCACATCGAAGCGCACACCATCGGGGAGAAGTTCACCCTCGGTCAGCTGTTCACCCAGTGGGGCGTCGCCCTCACGCCGACCCAGATCGGTGGCGCCAAGGCAAACGCCGGTGAGGAGGTGACGGTGACCAGTAACGGCACCCCCGTGCCCGGCGACCCCGCCAACCTCCAGCTCGAACCCGACCAGCACATCGAACTGGCCCTTCCCTGACCCCAGCCCATACCGACAAGATCCGCGACGTCGCTGGAAGGGAGC
Source organism: Nocardioides daphniae (assembly GCF_004777465.1). Taxonomy (NCBI): domain Bacteria; kingdom Bacillati; phylum Actinomycetota; class Actinomycetes; order Propionibacteriales; family Nocardioidaceae; genus Nocardioides; species Nocardioides daphniae. The sequence continues at coordinate 2,037,297 of NZ_CP038462.1, read as the reverse complement.
GTTGAGGTCGTTGTCCCTCAGTGGCACCGCACATACGCTCTCCGACCTGGTCGTTCCGAGAGCCGAACCTCCAATGGTGAAGCTGCGGCCCGGCGCGCTCGCCGCCGCTCAAGAGTTCCAGATAGCCCGTCCGGTGAGTTTCTCGGTGACGGCTCCCCATCCGGCACGCGACAGCTTCCCATCGCGGCTTCTCTGAACCTGAGTGTCCGCACAGGCTCGAGGACGTTGCGTATGCTCAAGTTCGTCGCAGAACCGTCAAAATTCGCGCGAACTTCTAACGAGCAGCCGTCATCCGAGTGGTGGTGTCGAACAACCCCAGCTCAGCCGGGTGGAGTTGGTGCTGGACCACGAAGGAGCGGTCCTTGATCCGCCACAGCCCTTGTCCGGTTCCCAGGGTTGGCAGGAGCGAGCGCTCGGTGCCGGTGAGTCCGAGGGCAGCCGCCGTGACCCCGAGCTGGTCGGACTCCTGGCGGTAGACCACACGGGTTTCGGCGTTCGCGAGGAGCGAGGAGGCCAGAGCGCGCATCGCGGAGCCGGAGTCGCCGACGTTGTCGAGGTCGGAGAGCTTGTGGAAGATCAGCATGTTCGCGATGCCGTAGTGGCGTGCCAGACGCCAGTGGGCGTCCATGCGTCGCAGCAACGCCGGGTGAGACATGAGGCGCCAGGCTTCGTCGTACACGACCCAGCGTTGGCCGCCGTCGGGGTCGAGCAGCGCGGACTCCATCCACGCCGAGGCACACGTCATCAGCACGCTGATCAGCGTGGCGTTCTCGGTGACCCGGGAGAGGTCGAGGGCGATCATCGGCAGCGATGGGTCGAACCGCACCGTCGAGGGCCCGTCGAACAGGCCCGCCAAGTCACCCGCGACCAGTCGCCGGAGAGCGTGGCCCACGAGCCGTCCGTCGTCAGTCAGCCGTCCGTCGATGTCGGCGGTGGTGTCGGGTGCGAGCAGGCGGTCCACGACCATCGGCAGGACCGGTACCTGGCAGGTACGGACCGTGTCGGCCAGCGCAACGTCGACAGCGGTGTGCTCCAGCGGAGTGAGACGGCGGTCGAGGACGGTCTCGGCGAGCGCACCAACGAGGTCGCGACGCCGGGCGTTGACCTGCGCGGCCCACTGGACGTCGTCGAGCCCGCGGGGGCGGTGGCCCTCGTCGAGCGGGTTGAGGCGCGTGGTCATGCCGTGGCCCAGTGCGATGGCCTTGCCGCCGACTGCCTCCGCCACGGCGGTGTGTTCACCCTTCGGATCGCCGGGGACGTAGACGCGACGCCCGAACGGGATGGATCGGGTGTAGAGGCTCTTGGCGAGTGCGGATTTCCCGGAGCCGACGATCCCGGCCAGCACCATGTTGGGTGCGGTGATTAGGCCGCGGGCGTACAGCACCCAGGGGTCGTAGACGAACGAGGACCCCGAGTACAGGTCTTGTCCGACGAACACGCCGTCGCTCCCGAGGCCACCCTCGGCGAGGAACGGATAGGCCCCCGCCAGCGTGGCCGAGGTGTCCTGGTGCTTGGGGATACGGAGTCGTCCCGGGGTGCGTAGTGCCGCGGGCCCGGGTTCGCCGGCCTTCGGCAGGACCACGGTGGCGCGGCGTTCGGCCTGCAACGCTTCTGCTTTGGTCCGTTCCATGGTCTTGCGGGCGTCGCGGTCGGCCGCGATGCGCGCTGCTGCAGCTGCGCGACGCGTACGCCGGTCGCGGCGCTTCTCCCGCCCGGGGGAGACCAGCGCTGTGCTGTGCAAGCGTGTCTGGTCGGGGCCGCTCACAGTGAGAGCCCAGGGTCGTCGACCCGACGCGACGCGCCGGGGCGCGGCGAGTGGGTCGCAGGGAGCGTAGGTGATGGTGGCTTCGGCGTTGTGGGCGCGTGCGATGACCTCACCGACCTGGTTGAGCATCTCGGCGGCACGATGCAGTTCCCACGACACCCGGTACGTGGTGGCGCGGTCGCGGCGGGACCCGTCGGCTTCCCACGTGGCGTGGAGGGTTGGGCTGTCGTGCGCGGCGCCGAGTTGGTGCAGTGTCTGACTCAACGACGCCACTGCCGCGGTCAGAGACCCGAGTACCGAGTAGATCTGACGTGGATCCTCAACGCTCCGGGATGCGTGAGCGAGAGCGCGCGTGGCGTCCTGCACCTGGTGGGCCTCAACTGAGGGGTTGTCGTACATCGACGGTCTCCTTGCTCGCGGGATGAGAAGGAGGTGTCTGCAGGTGACCCAGTTGAGGCGTCAGATCCCAGCCAACAGGTGACCGAAGAGCCGGCCGAAGTCGCGCTCATGTGTGGCGTAGATCCCGGGGAGACGCCGTCGAACCGTCCTGTCGATGCAGGGTCGCGGCCTCGGTTTCGAGGACGAGTTCGGTAGTCGTGGACGTTGCCCGCCAGAAGCCGAACGGGTCAGCGTCCATGGCACGTAGGACAGTGGGGTAGTCGGACGGCCAAGCTGCGGGGCCGCCGCCCATGCCGCCGGAGGAGTCGAGAGTGCTCATGGAGATGTCGGCGTGGCGACCGAACGCGTGGAGGTGGGAAAACGCGGCCAGCACCCGGTAGGTCAGCACCCGAGGGGTGGTGACGGGGATGGACGTCACGTGTGGCAGGCCCACGATCCGCTCGAGACGTTCCACGAACTCACGAGGGTCTGTCTTGAGGTAGTCGTTCCACTCGACGGGTTCAGTGCGGACGCTGTCGCCAGTGTGGTCAGCGTGGACATGAATCCGGCCGACACGGTTCAGATCGATGTGCAGGCCGGACGCGGAACGGATGGCCAAGCAGTCGTACTGTCCACCGCCGGGGTGGTACTTGAGGATCGACAACTCGGGGTGACGCCGTGTCAGGTCCCGGGCCAGAGCCCACGAGGCGGCCTCGACCAGAGCGGCCGGTGGCAGTGCACGCATGCCAAGGGTCACCAGAGGTAGCGGTTGCGGAACTCGCGCTCGACCTCGGGCGAGTGCAGCACCCCGTAGTCGAGCAGCTCCTCGACGGTCTTGACCGCGAAGGTGCTGTCGTCGGCGAGGAACTCGTCGCGGTAGCGTGCGCCGGCCTCCGCGAACGAGGGGTTGCCCTGAGGGTGGACCAGGACGTAGAGCCCTTCATCCCACAGGCCGCTGGGGTGTTGGAGCATGGACAGAACGAGAAGGTGGTCACGCCAGATCTGCTGCAGCTCGGTGTTGAGCAGTCCTTGCCAGCCCGGCTTGAGGATCCCGTCGGCCACCGCACGCTCGGAGATCTCCGCGTAGCGCGGCATCCGCGAGACAGCGTCAGGGGCAGACTCCTTGAGGGCGTGTTCGTGGAACTTGGTCTCGATCCCGACCACCGTGCGGGGGCCGTCGGGTTCGCCGAAGAACAGCGCCACGTCGAATGCGGTGCCGTCGTTGGTGAACTCGAGGACGCGTCGTCCGGGGGAGTGCTCGAACCTCACCTCCAGTCCCGGCCGATCGAGACCGAGTTCCTTGCCGAAGCGGGTCAGTCGCTCGGGATCGCCGTGGAGCTCACCGAAGAGGTTGAAGCACATCGGCATCGAGGAGAGAAGGTCCTGACGCAGCCTGGTCTCGTTGAACTGCTGCCCGCGCTCGGCAGCCTTCGCCTCGGAAGAGGAGCGATGCGTGACGGCAGCCCGGATCGCAGGGCTGGACAGGAAATTGCGGAAGTCTCCGCCCAAGGGCTCGACCGGTGCGAGTCGCGAGCCATTGTCGGAGAGGCGTCCGCCACCTTGGGACCGGCCCTTCGGGTAGCCCTGGGCCTCGCGCCACTTCGACTGCTGCAGACGGGCGGTCTGCTTGAAGGCGGTCACGTCAGGACGGCGTGCGACCCTGTCGGTGCTGGGGAACCAGCAGTCGTGCCGCTCCAACTCCGTCCGGATGGGGTCCATGGTCTCGGTCATGGCGACGAGTGTGGCAGCGCGCACCGACAGGAGAGTCCAGAACGCATGATTCCGGCCGCGCGGATCGCTCCAAGGGGCGAAGTCTCGCCACTCACAGCCTGCGGCACAGTGGCAGCGCGGCCGCGGTGAACGCCTGAGCCTGCTGACCCCACAGCCGCCTGGTCTCGCACGAGGTCTGGATGGCGGCCTGCTCGATGTCCGCCACGGCTCGCTCGAGTTCCTCGGGATCGGTCGCGCTCACGGTCAGGAACCCGGTCACGCGCAGGATGCCGTGGCCGGCGGTGAGGTCGGCTTCCTGCTGGAGGACGTCGTGGTATTCGGCGGACTGTTGGGCGTCTTCGATCTGGCCGATCCGTTGACGTTGGGTGGCGTCGGAGAGGTACTCGGTCTTCTTCCTGCGGATGTCGCGCGCGGCTTGGTCGGTACGCATCGGTGTGTAGAGCAGGGTGAAGGCGCGCCGGACGCCTGAGGAGAGCAGGACGGGTGCGAGGAAACCGGGGTAGACCAGGGAACGCGGCCACTCGCTGATCCACAGCACGCAGTGGTGGGCGGAGTCGCTGCGCAGCGACGACCAGGTCTCGGTGACGGCGACGGGGCCGGCGGTGGCCAGGTCACTGCCGAGGCTGCCGTGGCGCTCCAGCGCACCGGCGACGACCGGGTCGTAGGCGCTGGCGCAGGATCACGGCCAACTCGCCGGGGGAAAGCCAGTCGCCGGGGGCGAGGTCGGCGGCGCGGAGCGCGGCGGTCATGGTCGACATCTCCTGGCGTAGCACCGCGGCGGCGCCGCGATGACCGCCACCTGCGGCACGGATCGCGCGACGGGCAGCCTTCATATCCAGGGAGATCGAGATGGTGCTGGCGTGCCGCTCGCCGGCGGGGCCGGCGCGCTCGATGAGCTCGGCGTAGGTCCTCGAGGTCCAGGAGCCGTCGTGCTGGCCGTGCTCGGTCCACCACTGCGCCAAACCCTTGCCGGAGTCGGGCAAGGTCCGCTCCATCACCTGCACGGAGGCGAGGCGTCCAGAGCGGCATGCCGTGGCCAGGACCCGTCCCCAGGCGGTGACGCGGCGCTGCTGCTCGAGGGGATCGAGCAGGATGAACGCCGGGTGGGTAAGACCGACGATCGCGGTCAGGGTCCCGGCGTGGGGGTCGTGCACCATGACTGCGTCGGTGTCGGGATCCGACCACTGACGGAGTCGGGCGGCATCGCCGGGCAGGGCGAGGGTCCCTGCGGGGCGTGGAGTCACAACGCGGCGCCGGTAGACGCGTTGGTCGCCGCCCGTTCGCCACGCCCACCGCGTCAGGATGGGGAGCCATTCGATCAACTTGCGGCCGCCGATCCCGACGAAGGTCACGACGGCAGCACCCAGGACGAGCGGAGTGACGTAGGCGAGGGAGGCGCCGCCACCGCTGTACAGGGATGCGACCACACTGACTGCCGCGGCACCCACGACCACGAGCTGTGTACCCGACAGTCCGAGCAGGATGCCGCGGCGGGCGAGACGAGAGAACTTCACCGGCGCGAGTTCGTGTTCCGCGCTGGGCGCGTGGCTGGCCATGACTCACCTCCTCCGGTCGGCGACGGACACCGGGGGCACGGCGTCCGGCACGTGGGAGGGAACGGGACCAGATCGCGGGGGAGCCGATGACTGGGCGGCGTCAGCCTGCGCGGCCGCAGCTCCGCCGATGCTCTGGGTGGTGCGTACGCCCGCGCTTGCGGCCCCGGTCGCAAGGGCCGCGCCAGCTGCGAGGCCGCCGGTGGCAGCGCCGGCGGCCGCAGTGGCGCCGCCGGCCCCCGCTGCACCGGTTGCTGTGCGGGCGCCGGCGCCTGATGTGGGGGACACCGGAGGTGTGGGCACGGGCCGTGGAGCACCCGTGCTGCCGTCACCTGCTCCGTTGCTGTTGCCGAAGGCGCCGTTGAGGACCTTGCTGGGTTCGGCTCCGGCGCGTCGGTTCAGGGGGATGGGCAGAGGGCGGTTGAGCGCGGACTTGGCTTCCTGCTCACTCGACATCGCGTGGTACGTGTCGAAGCCCATGAAGTTGATGGCCTTGTAGGTCAGGTACGGCGCGAAGCCGGCGACCAGCATGAGCACGACTCCGGCGATGGGGTCGCTGACCGACTGCAGATCGCTGTCGATGGGTGCGGAGACCTGGGTGGTGGCGATCAGGAAGATCACCACGAGCACGACCTTGGACAGGATCAGTGCCAGGACGAACGCTGCCCATCGGCTGACCCAGCCGCGGTGTGGTCCCAGCTCGCCCCGGCCAGGGCAATGGGGGCGAACACGATCGCGACCAGCAGCAGTGCTTTACGCACGAGAAGGCTGATCCACACGATGACGGCCGCGGCGATCGCGAGTCCGGCAACGAAGATCGTGATGATCGCGCCGGCTCCGGGCGCTGCGATGTGAAGCGTCAGCAGGCCCTGGGCCAGGAGTTCGACGCGTTCACCCATCTCGCTCATGGTGGTGCCGCTGGCGTGGACGATGCCGACGCAGAGCTGGTCGGTGATCTCGAGGGCGGCGGCGACCAGGGTGAGGGCGACGAACGAACCGAGGATCGACTTGCCCAACCCCAGCGCGGCGCGTGAGAGGGCGGCGGGCTCGCGGCGGATCATGCCGCCGATGACTTGGAGCATGAAGAAGCCGAGCATCACGAAGACCGCGACGCCGAAGAGGATGTTGTAGACCCGGTCAGTTCCCCACTGGTGGCATCGACCATGGTGGTCGAGTCGATGGTCGACCACACGGCCTGGTACATCCAGCCCGCACCGTGTGCGAGGGACTGGGCTAACCAGTCGAAGGGGGCTGCGACCAGGGTTCCGGCGGCCTCGCCGGCCTTCTCGCACACCCCGGAGATGACGGGAACTTCGCAGACATCGGCCATCGTCGCTACCTCCTAGCTCGGATTCGTCAGGTCGGTTTCAGACCTGCTGGCCCACGTTCCAGAAGAAGTTGACGAGCGCCACCGACGCCCCGGTGACGACGGCGGCCCCCAGACCGACGAGGACGCCGACCTTCCCACGGCCCGCCAGGTGCGGGTTGGAGGAGTTGGCACCGAGGGCCCACACGACCGCGGAGATGATCAGCGCGAGGACCGCGAGGATTAACCCGACGGTCATGGATGCCCCGACGATCGAGCGCAGCTGGCTGATGCCGGGAAGCCCGTTGGAGTTCGGGCTGATGGTGACCTCGTGGGGAAGCACGGTCACCGCGTGTGCGGCGAAGCTCGAGACGGTGAATTGCATCGCGGGTTCCTCCTGAATCAATGGACCGGATGGCCCTGTGGGTCAGGTGTGGGTCCCGTCCCTAGAGTCCTGCTCCGAGGTCGATCAGCCAGTTGGCCCAGGCGAGCGCGCCGCCGGTCAGGACCGCGCCGGCGAGTGCCACCAGCAGCCCGGTCTTGCCGCGGCTGGCTGCCTGCCAACTGCCCTGGGCCGAGCCGAACGCCCAGACGGTCGCGCAGACGATGACCATGAGCACCGCGACGATCAGCCCGTAGGTCAGCAGCGCGCCGACGACGGCGTTGAGCTCACTGGTGCCACCCACGGCGCCGAAGTCGGGCGTACGACGGGGAGCGGGAGTTGGGAGAGGTTCACGACCGGTAGGTGCGGCCGCGTCGCCGCTGAGAGGCCAGGGGCTGGTCCGGGAGCCAGGTCGTCGTCAGACGGCGACCGTGAAGTGCAGGTGGTCGTAGTGCCCGCCGGTGACGTTGCCGGGGTCGTGCATCCCGCCGCCGTTGTAGGACCGCCAGCCCTCGCCGTCGCGGGCCAGAGACCAGATCCGGCCTTGCCAGATCAGGTACTCCACCCCGAGGTCGGAAGCGTTGGTCTTCAACCAGTTGGTCACCCTCCACCCCAGGTCCAGGGAACGTCCGGTGGCCGGAATCCCGATGGCGTTGCCGAAGGTGCCGTCGCAGGCACGACCCAGCGGATGTTCGGACGGTCCCGAACGTAGCGACCAGCACGCCCACGACGAGGCAGGAAAGCGGGTGCGGACTTGGGCCAGCACGTGGGCGGTACGGGCGGTGATGCGCCCGTCGCTGGTGGGGTCGTCAACCATGGCGCCGGGATCCTGGCCGGGAAACGGTGCCGCCGGACCCGCAGTCGGCGACGCGCACCCCGCGGCCACTGCCTCGACATCGACGGCCGCGGCGTCTGCACCTTGGGCGGCGAGCCACGGCTCCGGGTCAGCTGGGTCTGCGCCCGCGCCGCCGGGGCGAACCTCGAAGTGGAGGTGGGCGCCGGTGGAGTAGCCGTCGCTGCCGACGTCCGCGATGTGCTGGCCGGCGGTGACGGTCTCACCCGCCGCGACGTGCAGGCCGGAGGCGTACATGTGGGCATACCCCGTGGCCACGCGCCTCCCGGCGACGGTGTGCTCGATGACGATCCAGTGCCCGTATCCGGTGGCGGGGCCGGCGAATACGACTCGCCCATCGGCTGCCGCCACGATGGGGGTCCCGACGGTGGCGGCGAAGTCCACACCGCTGTGCAGCTTCCGTTCCCCCGTGATCGGGTGCACCCGGATGCCGTAGCCGCTGGTGCGCACCCACGTACCCGCGGGAAGGGGAAACACCACCCGGGCGGACTCCGGAACACTCGCCGCGTCACTTGCGTCCGTGCCAGAGGCGGCGGCCGAGGGCAGGCAGTTGGCCTGCGCCGCAGGGTTGAGCACCGTCCCCATCGAGATCAGGAGGATCGCGGGACCGAAGAGCAGGGCAAGAAGCCCGGTGAACACGACCTTCAGCATGTTTGCCCCTGGCTACTCGAGCGGCCGGTCGAGCAGGGACAACCGCAGCAGGTGGCACTGGGGGTAGGCCGGGGCGCAGACAATGAACACCGTGAACGCCACCTCGTGGTCGGAGGCGACGTGCTCGCCTTCCCAGACGCCCTCGCGATGACGGACACCGCGCACGGTGAGCGCGGTCGTACCGGGCAGCAGTTCGTCGCCGGCCTGCGCCAGGGCCTCTGACCACTTTGACGGTGTGGTGATCGAGTCGATCGCGAGCCACTGCCGGGTTTCGTACTGCGCCAGTTGCGTCCACGCCTGCGGGGTGGGGAGGTAGTTGTCGAGGTCCGAGACGAGGCCGGGGGCGGACTCCCCGGTCGGGTCCGCCACCTCCACGAGCTGAGCGAGGTGGTCGGCGCGGGTGATCACCGTGGTGGTGTCGAAGCCGAACAGGGCCAACGCGACCTCCCGGACGAAAGCCTGGGGGTCATCCGTGCGGCTCAAGGAGCGAAGTTGCTGGGGCGTACGCGCGGCCGGCGCCTCGACAAGGAGCGGGATCGTCTGGTCGGAGCGGGGAGGGGACGGCGACCCCGAAGGCCCGGACGCGCCGCGCCACACGGCGTACGCGATCAACGTCGTTGCGGCCGCGGAGATGGCCAGGGCGATGGCCAGCAGTCGGCGGGTGGGGGAGCGAAGGGGAGAGAGAGTGGGCATCGTGGCTTCCCAGATGTGAGGGGACATCGGACAGGTGCGTACGCGTGCCCCCGGTGCTCATGCGGAGACGCGGGCAGCGCGCAGAGTCCGGACCTCGTCGGCGAACGTGATGGTCTCGGCGAGGACGCGTTCGAACATCTGCCAGTTCTCGGCGGAGAGCTGGGCAGCGATCTCGCGCGGGTCGTAGAACCGCGACCAGCCGTCGAGATCGCTCCAGGTCAACACGAAGGCCCGCAGAGACCGCCTCGACGTCCCAGGGCCACGGGCGATCCTGGCGCGCTTTTGGCTGTGAGGAACGAACGTGTCGGCCGCCTTGTTGTCGAGCTGATCCTTCTCCGTTGGAGTGGAAGGCCCGGGCCGGGCGTTGCCGACGGCGAGGAGGTCGTGGGCCGCCAGCAGCCGCTGGTAGGCCGGGTTCACGGCCGCCCCGTCGTCGATGGCTTCGAGCTCGGCCTCGGCGAGGCGTCGCAACGTTTCCGGCAAGGACCGGTCGGCGGCGACCCGCTCGATCTTGGAGATCTGCTCCAGCAACGAGTACGAAGCCTTCCCCGTGACCTCCAGTGCGGCTTGGTGGCGACTGGTGAGGTGTCCGCGCGGTGCTGCCGATTCGGCAGCACCGGGGACCCCGCCTGCGTCGCCGGGCTCCGCGCCGTCGGTGACCGTGGTGTTGGCGCCGAAACGCGAAGCCTCCTGGCGGCGTGCCGCGTCCTCGCTCATCAGTCGCCGCAGCTCCGTGAAGAGGGCGGCCTGTTCCCGGGGGGTGAGTTCCTTGCGTTCGGTGTTCTCGTCCTGCTGGGCCAGCAGCCGCGACAGGTCGTCGGAGATCCCCGAGCGCACCCACACCTTTACGGTGCGCCACCCCAACTGCTTGATCGCCGCCAATCGACGGGCTCCGCAGACCAGGACTCCATCAGGCGTGATGGTGATCGGCTGCAGCAGGCCGAGGTTCTTGATCGACGCCATCAAGGACTCGACCCCTTCGTCGGGGTGGTGGCGGTGGCGGGCCCCGACGCGGATGGAGTTGACGCTGCGCTCCAGCTCGATGTGACCGTCGTGTTCAGACATGGACGTCTCCCCTCCACATCCGTCGGGGGTGCCTGATGCTCGCGATCTCGGCCGCGAGCGCCGGGTCATGGATCAGGTCCTCGGGAAAGTCGCCCACCACGAGACGCAGGAGCATGCCGCGACCCGCGGTGGTGTGCTGCCGGTCGGGGTGTGGGTTGCCCAGCACCACCCGCAGGATCACCAGCCACGCGCGGTGGTCAACATCCATCAGCGCTTCCACGCTGCGGTCGCGACGCAGGGCCTCGAAGGCCGTACGCCGGCTGCCGGCGCGCATCAGCCGCGTACAGATGTACTCAATCGCGGATCGCGCGACGTCCTCAGGCCAGTCGAACGCCACGAACACCGCGACCGCGTCATCGACCGCGTCCCACGCGTTCGTGGGCTCATCCTCGTCGTCCGTGGAGCCGAGGCCGTCGACGGAACCGCTGCCGCGGGCCCTGTCGATGGCATCGAAGTCGATCGCGTCCTGCGGTGCCGGGATCGCGAAGGCCGGGTGGTAGTCGAGGATGTCCTCTGCGGTCGCAGAACCGGTCGGCGTCGTGACGCTCCACTCCAGTCTCGCGTCGGGCCTGGTGGTTCGAGCACAGCAACCCATCAGCGCGCCGGTCGTAGATCAAGGTGAGCTCGACGGCGTGGGTGATGACAGCCCACGGGTCATCCGCGACACGCACAGCTCGCGCGTGCATGGCCTCGAAGGCAGCGACCGCGGCCTCCACTGGTTCGTAGCCGTACTTGCGGGCCAAGGCGGCGTACTTGTCCATGACGTATTGCATCAACTCCGACGCCTCAGGGTCCTGAGCCCAACCGGTGGAGCAGTAGCGCAGCCGCACCAACATCAACCGCAACCCTTCCGCGGTGGTGAAGTCCACCGGGGTGTCCACGACGGCGTTCACAGTGACACCCCGTGGTTTGGCCGTTGTCCGCGTGATGAAGGTGAGGGGACGTCGGGGGTATCTGCGGGCGTCCGCGTCGCTCGCCGCACCGCTTGGGCTGCGGTCAGTGGGGCTCGCCGCGCTCGTCGGGCCAGGTCGGCCTGCAGGTCGATCCCACGTCCGGCCACTCTCGACCCCGCCAGGGTGGCCAGCTCGGTGGGACGCACCCACGCCACCCCAGAGCTGGGTTGGAATGACGTGTGGTCGGGCCGGGGGAGCACACGGTGGTCGTGGTGCCGGTAGCTGTGGAGAGTGTTCACAACGCCACCACCTCAGACAGCCGCGACGTCCTCGTGGCAGAGGTGGGTCGGGGTGAGGTGCTGCGGTAGGCCGATCGGATCGTGGCGAGGATCTCGCGGTCCTCCAGACCAATGGTGCGTCCGGCGGGGCCCAAGGCGTCGGCGGTCGCGTCGAACGCGTGACCGTCCTCGACCATACGGCAGGCAGCCCAGAACAATCCGCGGTTGCGTTCGCCCTGCTGCAGCCGCTCGACCTGCGCCGCCAGACGGTCCGGCCGCGTCAGGAGTTGCGCCGCTGCAGGGGACGGGAGATCCGCCCGAGGTGGCTCGAGGAACGCCCTCAGTGCTGCAGCGTCCACCGGCGAGATCGGATGCTGGGAGACAGCGAGCAGCCGGTACCTCCCCGCCTCGTCGGCGCCGGCCGTCGTCCGGGAGGGCGGGACCACCACGTAGCCGCCGTCGCCGCGGAAGTCGATGTGCCGTGAGGGTGCCTGCCAGGAGCGTTGCTCGGTCAGCGATGTGGCGGCAGCGTCGGCGGAGGTGTCCCGCAGGTAGGAGGCGTGCACGCCACCGGATGGGGTGCGCACGAGCCAGGCCCATCCCTCGGCCAGGCCCTCCCCGCGGGCCCGTTCAAATGAGTCGAACCCATTGCCGCCTGCGTGGACGTCGATGTCGACCACGTCGACCCCCGACGCGATCCCTGTCGGCATGCCGATGTTCGCGTCCGGCCACCGACTCCACCACTCGTGCACCGTGGCGAGGTCGGCGCTCGCATCGTGGAACCCGTGCCTGGTCAGCGGCTGCTTGCCGCCAGCCACGCACGGGAAGACGGGGATGTCGCGCGACGCGAGCATCGTGGACGCGGTGACGAGGTCAGGTGCCTCGGACAACTGGACTGGCAGCATCGGATCCCACCGCGAGATCGCGGGCCGCCGCTGTGCTGTGTGCTCCATGCCCCGAGCGTGCGCCTCGGGGGGCACCAAAATTCGCCCGTGGCCGCCTGACGGGTCTCGGGTCACTCGCCCACGGGCGCGTAGAGGTCACCACGGGCGAGCCGACACCAGCGGTGGCGAGTCGCAGCCGGGCCCAGGGTATTGAGACGGCTGTCGCGCGCCGGCAGTGATGGAGGCCCACATTCCACGGCAGATGAAGTCGTGGGCGAACCCGACGAGGTACCGACGAGCTTCGGGAGCGAGCGATCGGGAGAGCGACCGCCGAGCTGGAGCGTTAGGTTAGGGAACTGCGTTGCGCCATGTCGGGGCCTCGATCGAGGACCGCTACAACCGCCGACGAAGGCACTCCTCGGGTGGCCAGATCAGTCCCGTGGCCGTCGAGATGCAGCACTCCAACCAGACTGCGACCGTTCAAGAATCCGCATAACCCGAGGTCCACCAAACGAGGTCATGGCCACATCTGTGTCGGTGACGTCTGATACGTATACGTCTTAGCAGGGAGACCGAGGGTGTCTCTGGAGGACACGGAGAACGCCATGCGACGCATCGAAGAAGACATTGCAGTTCTCCAGACCATCGAAGCGGTGACCGGCGCATCACGGGAGAGGACGGCTACCGTGGTCGCTGCACTGCGCGACGCCATCGACGGCTTGTTTCTTGACGGGTACACGATCTTCGCTCCGCCGTTCAGCCTGACTTACGCAAGCGACCCCGTCGCTCCCGTCTTTGCCGCGCGCATCGACGACGCGTCAGATGCCGACATCGAGGCGTGGAACCTAGGCGATATGGAAGCCACAGCGCAGTGGCTCGGCATCCCGCTCCCGGTCTACCTGCGCCACCCTGTTGCCAGCGACCTACGGGTGCTCATCGACCTTCTCGACGCGCTCGGCATAGACGACGCTGACGGCCCAGAAGGAATGGAGGCCGTTGCGATCGCCGAGGCATGGTTCGACACCTTCGCGCAGGAACGCCGCTACCGACTGAGCAGTGTCGGGCTGGAACGCGATCTTGAGGCTTGGGTTGTCCACCACACCGAGTGCCTCCTTGCCATCGGGTACGACGTGCAGCTGAAGCGGCAACAGTTCGTCCTGCCTGACCGGCGACGACCCGACCTGGTATTCGACCTGGTCGAGAGCGACGGGTCGCCAGGCACGCTGATCGTCGAGTTGAAAGCGACTGGCGGCTATCTGGAGGCCGTAGACCAACTCGTGGGATACCTGGACGCTTTCCGGTCTCTAGGTCTCGCAAACGGTGTTCTCCGCGGCCTGCTGGTCGCTGATGGCTTCCCTCACGATGTCCTGCAGTACGCCGACGAGCGAGGCATCGACACGGCCACCCTGGCAGAGCTCGGCTATCGGAAACACCTCGCCGGTCTGCCTGTAACCACACCTCATCCGTCCCCTTTGGAACGGCCCACGACAACCGACAGGACCGACATAATGACCGAAGGAACCAAGGCGGACGTGCCCGCCTACTACCTTGCGTGGGGTCCGAGCCCCTACGACCACAGGGCTTACGAGAGCGACGCCCCAACACCCGAGCCGTTCCTCCGACTAACCGCTCGGAGTCTGTCCGACGCTGTCATCGAGGTCGAGCCCGTAGGGCTCCCCGGTTGGGAGCATGAAGACGCACTCAAACACCTGTCTGAAGGTCCGCTCACTCCGAGAGAACTCGGCCTCCGCTTCGGAGGTTCCTGCTATCTGTTGCCAGCGAATGCAGCAGCGGAGCGACAGAATGCGGCACGAGACACGACTCGATCTTCGCAAAGGCGCGTCGCGTCTAGGCGCTCTGCGCCCGAGGGCGAATCCGTTTCCAAGGTCCCGGTTGAAGACATGTCGGCCACCGAAGTCGCGAGCATCCATACCATCCTGTTCAGTGACCAACCGGCACTGGCAAACGACCCCACACATGCCACTCCTGCCGTGTGGATCATCGGAGAGACTGGCCTCCCCCCTTCGCAGATCTCTTTCGTTGGGAGGTCGCCGGTCGCGCTGGCGCTTACCGCGTGGGCCGAACACGAGGCTCGTCGGGGCCAGACAGTTGGACAGATCATCGAGACCTTCAGGGGGATTCATACCGAAGTTGTCGAGGGTCGGATACCCCCGGCGCCTTCCGGCCCATCGCTTGTCAGCGATCTCATCGGGGCGGACCAAGACCTGATTCCCCTGTCGGAAGAGACCACCGCGCTCAACGTTCAAACGATGGAGGCGGCGACTGCATTCATGCGCGCGGCTGGGATGCTTAGGAAGCACCTCACCTACCTACCTCCCCGAGAACTCGCCAACTGGCTCAGGCGGACTCCTGAAGAACTACAAGGCGACGACGAACTCCCCGACCACATCCACGCAGCTGCCGATGCGCTCGAAGGACTGTCAACTGTGCTCGTGGGGGTCGACGTGCCGAGCAACTATGACGGTCACGCCAGGGAGTTCCTTCAAGACGCAGCACGCATCTTCACGAGTGTGGCGAGGCGGCTGGGTCACATCGCTCCTCGCTAATCACGGGGGGAGGTCTCATCCGCGTTGTACTGCTCCGTGGGTGATCGGATCGGCTGCCTGTCCCGAGGCGCCACCGCCCAGACTGGCTAGCCTTGACCCCTGACTGCTTCGGTGCGCTCTGACAAGTCCACCGGAGCGAGGTAGTCGTCGCTCCGGTCGAAGACGTGTTCCCTAAGAATCCGCCCCGCTAGAGTTTCGTGGCCGTCGGTCTCTGCGACCTTGGCCAGATCCAGTCGACAGATCTCGTCGTACGGTGCGGCCAGACAACCTATCTCGGCCGCACGACGAGCTCCTGCGATATCTCCACGTGAGAGTGCGTCAGTGACGACCACGTGCGAAACGTCGACCACCGCGAGGGTGGCGGTCTCGTGGAGGCGCTCGTCGTCGAGCAACCAGGTCCACCCTGCCCTGCGCAGGGCAGTGAAGGGCTCGCCAGTGACCAGGTCGAGGGCGGTGACGAGATCGGTCATGCCTCGCAGCCGCGGGCTTGGCCTCGGGCGCGGAGTCGTCGGAACAGGTCGAAGTCGACGAGTACGTCGTGGAGTTGGTAACCACTCGTGCCCCGGTCTGTGTGAGCCGGCGCTGTGGTGGCCTTCGGCAAGTGGTCTTCGCCGGTGCGAGCGCTGGTGCCCAGCCAGCGGCGGAGGTGACCCACGTCTGTGCGCGCTCGCGAGGCGCTAACGCCGAAGGCCTCACAAATCTGG
This sequence comes from Nocardioides daphniae, assembly GCF_004777465.1. Taxonomy (NCBI): domain Bacteria; kingdom Bacillati; phylum Actinomycetota; class Actinomycetes; order Propionibacteriales; family Nocardioidaceae; genus Nocardioides; species Nocardioides daphniae. The sequence goes on along the minus strand of NZ_CP038462.1, from coordinate 2,021,594 downwards.
CGGGAAGACACCCCGCTGGGATGGAGGGCGAGAAAGGCGATGAGCTCGGTGTAGTAGGCCCTGCGCTCCTGCACGGAGTGGGGCGCCTCGGCCGGTGCCGCGAACGTGACGGGGCCGAGCAGGTGGAGTTTGGGCAATGGGCTGTGTGGATCGAGCCACGCGGCGAGGTCCTCGTCGAGTTGTGGGTCAGTCTCCAGCACCTTGCGGCGGGTTTCCTCGGGGACTCGCGGGGCCAGCTGTTCGATGTCGGCCGCAGTGGTGGCCGCGACGGCTTCGTATCGTTGCGCTTCTTCGGGGAGCAATGAGGTGGGACCGGCCTCACCGGGTGGTCGTGGGTCGGTCACGTCCTCGATGAGTGCGCCGGCCTGGTCGGCCAGAGCACCCAGCGGCGCTGAGGGTTCGGCCCGGGGCACCGGGGTAGGTGTGATGTCTCGGGTGAGGTTGACCAAGGAGGCGCACGCTGCGGCCTCGTCCGCTGTGAGTCCGGCTGCGGCTAGATCCAGGTTGAGCGAGGGCACCCGGAGACGGCCGTCGCCGGTCAGGTCGAGGATCACGTCGGTGGCTTCGCCCGCCCCGACCTGGACTACGGCGAGCCCCGAACGTGAGTTCTGACCGAGGACGAGGTCAGTCAGGTCGCGGATTCGCGGGTCACGCTCTTCCGGCGCGAGGAGCAGTACGTAGGGCTCGGGGTCGCCTGTTCCTGTCGCCTGAGCCTCGGTCAGGTCGGCGAGCAAGTCGCCTAGAAAGTCGGGGTCGTCGCCGTGATGACGCAGTCGGAGTTCGTCGAGATCAGCCAGTTCGCGGGCAAGCCCGAGGACCTCGACGCTGACAAGGGTGGACCACGGACTCAGCGCGAGTTCTGCGGCGAGATGTCGTGCGAGCGCAGTCGCCCGTTCGCAGTCACCCACCAGCGCCACCGAAGCCGCCTGTTCGAGGTTCAGGAGCCAGAGGTGGCCGTCGTCGGACTGGCCCACGCTGGCTAACAGGGGATAGGGGGGAATCACGTCTTCGTCGGGTGGCGATGGGATCAGTGGCGCCGACCACCTGACGGTGTCGCCGGACCACGGGGCGGGCAGTTCGCACGGGTCGGCGAGATGCAGCGTGACGGTGTCTGAGGCGAGTTCGATGGCCGCGACCGGTGGCGCCTCGGCGGTGCAGGCGGCCAGGTGGCGCAGGAGCCGGTCGAGCTGGTCGATGACGTCTGCGGTGGCGGCGCCGGAGACGGTGATGGTCTTCTCCACGCGCCGCAGGTGCTCAGGCGGGGGAGCGATGGTGAAGCCAGGTCGCCGGTGCCTCAACTGCGTACGCCGGTGCGCGCGCACCGCCGCGAAGGCCCCGCCCGCGAGTAGGGCGCCAGCGCCCACCAGCCCGGGCAGGAGCCAGCTCTGGTCGGAGCCGTCCTTGTCGACCACGGGCGACTTGCTCTCCACCGGTGGTTCGACCACTGGCGAGTTGTCCTCGACGGGTGGCTTCACCACGGGCGACTTGCTCTCCACCGGTGGTTCGACCACGGGCGAATGCCCGTTCTGGCTTGGGACGGTGAGCTCCCAACCCGGATGGATCAGGCTCGGGTCACTCAACTGCTCACCGTCGGGCTGCACGGTGTGGGTGGATGCCTCGAAGATCTCGACGAAACGGGCACCGTCGCCGAGCTCGGCTTCTGCGACCTCCCACAACGTGTCGCCCGGCTCGACAACGTACGTGTCGTCGGTGTCTACGGCTCCAGGATCGTCGTCGACGCTGCGAGGAAGGCGGAGCACCAACCCGGGGTCGATGAAGTCTGGTTCCCCGTGCAGGACGTCCTTGTTCAAGTAGACGATCTCGCGGTACCGCAGGCCATCGCCCAAGTGCTCTTCGGCGATCTTCCAGAGGCTGTCGCCGCGCCGGACCGTGTAGGCGACAGTGTCCTGCGCCGGCACCGGCTCAGCGGCCGTGGGCAACGCCGAATCTGCGTCCGCCGCCGTCGCGACGTCGCCGGCGGGGAGCGTGGCCGCGGGGGTGCCCACGTCGGGGGTCGCGTGGACCGGTGTGGCGGCGAAGCTTGGCGCAATGGCCGGCCCCACGGTGAACAGCAGGGCCGCGGCTGCGACGAGCTGACCGACGTACTCCTGGGGGACACCCAGCCCCGGCAACCTGAGGGTAGGGGCGCCGCGCAGCGTGGCGATGATCTCGACCGCGAAGAGCCAGGCCATGACTGCCCACGCGATCCACGCCGCGCACGCGACGACGAGCAGCGCGAGTCGGCCGTCGTCGGGGTTCGTCAACAGGGTGGTGATCTCGCTCCAGCCCTGGCGCCACGGTGCGGCGTCGAGGGCGACCAGAAGCGCTGGGGTGCCGGCCGCGAGCAGGAGGATCACCAAGGTGGCAGCGAGTCCGGTGAGGCGGTGTGAGGTCCTGGTCACTGTTCGGTCCCTCCGATGCTGCGGACGATGCGGGCGGAAGCGTCGGCCGTGACGGTCAGGGTGCCGATGCCCATGAGTCCCAGGAACTTGGGGGCGTAGGTGTCGGTGACCGCCACCCGGACGGTGTCGCCGCCGACGATGGTGACGGTTCCGGTGACGTCTGCAGCCGCGAGGTACTGCTGCGCTGCGGTACGCGCGGGGGCGGTGTCGATGCGTACGTGCTGGCCCGCGATGGCCGGTGCGGGCTGCACCTGTTGACCTCCGGTGCGGGCGGCTTCGGCGGCGACGTTCAGTGCGCGTTGCTTGGCGTGGACCTGGCCGCCGAGGTCGACGGCGAGACCGACGAGCACGATCATCACGAAGCTGGCGGTGGCCATCCAGAGGGAGATGGACCCGTCCTCGTCGCGCTTGCGTTGAGTCATCCGCGTTCCCTCCACGTGTCGATCGGGCTGGCGGTGGTGGCTGCGATGAGGCGCGACCCGGGAACCCCCGGTACGGACAGGTCGGCGAGATCGAGCCGGCAGCGCACGGTGACGGAGACGCGTGCGGTCTCCCCGACGGCGCGGGCGAACTGGGTGGTGTCCACCGTGACGTCGACGTCGAGGCATTGGATGTCTTGGTTGGCGAGGCTGGTGGCGGCGGCCGAGGTGGCGCTGGCGCGGGCGGCGGCACTGGTGCGTTCCAGGGACGCGGCGCGGGCGGCGTCCGCGGATGCGGTCTCTACCGCCTGGTGCGTGGTGGCGGTGCGACCGCCGAAGACGATGAGGCCGACGAAGAGCACGAAGGCGGGCACGCCGACCGCTGCTTCGATGGCGGCGGACCCTCGTTCGTCCCGCGGCCTGGTCATGGCGTGGTCAACCTCTCCACGGGTGCCGATGCGCTCTGGCGCACCACGGGCGCCCAGCCGGGGATCACGCTCAACGAGCGGCCGCGTACGACCACGGTGACCGTGGTGGTGTTGCGCTCGGCGCGGTTGGTGGCATGGGTGAGTACCTCGTCGCCCCCGGCGTCCTCGACGAACGCCGCCGCGGCGGCGACGCCCGCGGCTTCGGTGCCGTGCTCGGCAGCCGCGGTGCGGGCGCCTTCCTGGGCAGCGGCGATGGCGACGGTGCGTGCGTGGTGGAACAGTGCCGCCTGCATCCCCAGGAACATCACGGCGAAGAGTGCGGGCAGCAGGATCACGAGCTCGATCGAGACCGAGCCGCGTTCGGTGCGCCGCCGCGGACGGTCAGCCGATGTTGCCGGCTTGGGTCTCGACATAGGTCATCACCGCCGCGACGACCACGCCCACGATGGCGATCACGGCCACCGCCCACAGGACGTGCTCGATGGTCACCGAACCCTGGTCGCTGCGTTGCCGCGTACGAGCCCGAATGGTGAGGTGAAGGGCAACCAGTGCCCCGATCAGTCGTTCCATGACGTGTCCTTCCGGTTCGTCTCTCATCAGGTGTTCGTGAACATCCGCAGCAGCGACGGCGCGACCAGCAGCGCCATGAAGACCACGCCCAGCAGAGAGCCGGGATCGACATGCGCTCACCGATCGCGTTGGCCTCGGCGATCTCGTCGTTGAGCATTGCGGTGCGCAGCGCTGCTGAACGAGCCCGCAGGTTGGTGTAGATCGAGGCGCCTTCTTCGCCGGACAGGCGCATGATGTCGGCGAAGTCGTCGAGCTCGGGCAACCCCAGCTCGTCGGCGAGGGTGTGCAGCGCGTCCCACGGCGGCAGACCCGACCAGCGGGACCGGGTGAGTTCCTCCGACAGGCGCGTGAAGACCCACGAGTCACCCACCTCGGCGGCGGCTTCCATCGCCTGACGGGTGCCCGAACCGCTGTTGCGCTCCAGGGCGACCAGGTCGATGTAGGCGCCCAACGCGCGGGCGAACTCGAGGCGGGCCCGGCGTGCGTCGTCGATGGCGTTGTAGTTCGGGATGAAGAACATCACCACCGCCAGTCCCAGCGAGGCTGCGGCCGGGATCGTGAGGGGGAAACCGAGCCCGATGATCGCGAAGAACCACGCCAGCAGCGGTGGGATGAGCAGCCCGAGGGAGGCGAACATCAGTTTGTCGCCGTAGAGCCGGGCCAGCGGGACCCGCAACAGGGCGAGCTCGCGGGTCGGGGTCCGCACCCACATCCCGGCCGGCAGGGTCTTCATGGCCCACACCCCGAGCCGCTCCTTGCCTCCGACCGCGTTGCCGGCGGGGGCGGCGCCCGCGCGTGCCCGTGTGGGGGTCAGGCGTCCGAGCGCGTCGGCAAGGTCCGGCTCCGCAGGCGTCAACCGCGCCACCAGCAGCACCAGACCGAGGGACAGCAGCGCCCCCGCGGCCATCGCGATCTGCAGTCCGGTGGTCACGACGTGCTCCGGGCGTCGAGGAACCGGGGCAGCTCCCGGCCGATGGCCATCCGCTTCATCCAGACCAGCGTCGCCACGTACGCGGACAGTAGGGACACGAGGACGACCTGGCCGAGCGGGCTGCGGTAGGGCTCCACGTAGGTGCCCGACAGGGCCAGCACTACGAGCACGGCGGCACTGATCAGCGTGACCCAGCGAGCGGTGGCCCGAGGCTTGGCGCGGTCGGCCTCCACCTGTCGTCGGGCGCGGACGTCGGCTGCGACCGACTCGGCCAACCCCTCCAGCACTGCCGCCAGCCCTGCGCCACGGCGTCGCGCCGCGAGGATCAGGTTGGCGGCAATCAGGTCCCCGGTGGAGTCGTCGAGTTCTTCGGCGAACGCACGCAGCGCGTCCTCGGTGACCCATCGAGCCCGCAACCGCGCCACTAGCCGCGTGACCTCGGGGTTGATGGCGCTCGGGGTCGAGCGCAAGGTGGCAACCAGGGCCTGCTCAAGGCCGACCCCGACCGTCAGCACCCCGGACAACGACCGGGTCCACTCCTCCAGTGCTTCGAGCCGCGCGATCCGTGCGGGCGCTGAACCCGCGGAGAGCAACCGGGGAGACCCACGACGGTGACCGGCACCGCCACCACCGCCAGCCACCACCCGGTCACCAACCAGGCAAGCAGACCAGTCCCCAGGCTCACGGCCAGCGTGAGACGTATCCGCCGGTCCAGCGAACGCAGCCGCAGATTTCTGCGGGTGGACGGGCGTACCTCCGTGACCGGAGTGGGACGCAACCCCACGACCAGGCCGATGACACCGGCCACGACCAGCGCACCAGCCAGCGCAGGGATCAGGGCGGTCACGACCGGACCTCCTGCTGCATCAGATAGCCGGGGAGGTCGAAGCCGTGGCGAGCGAGGTCCCGGTAGGTGTCAGGCAGCACGGCCGGGGCCGCGGTGCCGTCGCCGTCGGGCGCGAAGACGTGGGTGGTGGCGTAGCCGGTCTGCTGTTCCCCGGGTTCGAGGGCGATGATCTCGGCGACGCGTCGGCGTCGCTCACAGACACCGTCGCGAGTGGAAGTGTGGAGGTCCAGCTGCACGATCAGGTCGATGGTGGCGGCCAGCTTGCTGGTGGCCAACTCGTGGGTGACGTGCGGGCCCGCCTCCATCGCGCAGGTCACCAGCTTGCGGACGGCAGCGACGGCGTCGGAGGCGTGCGTGGTGGAGATGGAACCGGTACCGGACTCCATCGCCTTGATCATGGCCCAGATCTCCCGGCCTCGGACCTCCCCGACGATCTGACGTGACAGGTTGAACCGGAACGAGTCGACCAGGGCATCGTCGAGGGTGAACTCGCCCGCCATCCGACCGTCCGGACCCCGCTCACCTGACCCGGGGCGTGCCTCCCACGGGTGCACGATCTTGTGGCGAGCGAGCTCGTGCAGGTGCAGCTCGTACTCGGTCTCGAAGGTCCCGATTGCCTCCCAGGGGTCGATCTCGGCGCACAGCGCACGGACGAGCGTGGTCTTGCCGGCACCTTGGGCCCCGGAGACGACGATGCTCTTGCGTGCGGCCACGGCGGCCCGCAGGAACGATGCCACGAGTGGCGTCAGCATCTGGCGGGCCACGAGGTCGTCGAGCGTGACCTCCATCAGCCGGTGACGCCGGATCACCACCGAGGGGCGCGGAGTGACCCAGGCGGCTGCCGCCAGTCGCGAGCCGCCGTCGAGCCTCAGGTGCAACCTGGGTTGGGCCTCCGAGAAGCCACGGGCGTTCACCTCGGAGCGCGAGGCAAGGAAGACCAGGAAGTCGATCAGCTCGTCGTCGGAGTCCGCCACGGCTGGTCCTTTGACCAAGGAGCCGTCGATTAGTTCGAGCATCACGGTGTCGTGGCCAGTGATGATGATGTTCTCCACGTGGTCGTTGTCGACGAGTGGCTGCAACCGCCCCAGACGGAACAGGGAGTCGAACACCGCCCGGGCCATCGCCGTCTGGTAGGCCGGCGACCACGCCGTCTCGCCGGCGTCGACCCGGTCAGCGACCGCAGCGTCGACCAGGTCAAGCACGATCGAACGGCCCAGCTCCTCCTGCGCGGACTTGTCGAGCCGCAGCCGATCCGCCGCGACAGCTTGACTCAGCTGCTCGGAGGCCTGGGCTCGCATGGCGGCCACGAGTGACCAGTCCAGCTCGCCCACGGGCGAGTAATTCGATCCGAGTCTCGCCTCCGCTGCTCGTGGCGGCGCACTCGCCCGTGGTACGCCCGGGGGCACGGACTGGACGAAGAGTGGCAGCGTCATGGGGTTGGTCGGTGCGTCTTCGATCTGGTCGCTGGTCACGGCCCGACTCCTTCCACCAGGTCGGCACGGTGGGTCGTCAGCGTTGAGTCGATGGCTGCGATCGCCGCGTGCAGACCACGGGCGAGTAGCCACGTCTCGAACCTCTTCGGAGGTGTGGCGCCCCGGGAGAACACCGCCGCCGACGTCGGATCGTGCGGCAGCGCAGCGACCACGGGCGAGTTGAGCACCCGGGCGACCTCGCGGACGCTGTAGGGCTGCCCCTCACCGATCACCAGCACCCCGCTGTGACGAGTCTCCAGCCACCCGCTGCGCAGCGCCTCGGCCCACGACCGGACCGCCGACAGCGCGGGGAGCGTCGTACGCGTCACCAGCAGCACCAGGTCCGCACGGGCGAGCAACGGTTCGGGAGATCCCACCAGCCCCAGGCGACCCGCGTCGACGATCACGTCCTGCCCGTTCACCTCCAACGCGGTGAGCTCGTCGGCGAGGGGAGCCCAGAGGTCCCGCAGCGCGGGCGACTGGGTGTGCGACCTCGTCCCGGCGACGAACGACACCGTCGTTCCCTCGATGGGTTCAGCCACCTCGGCGAGGCCGTCATGGATGCTGCTGGCCGTCAACGCAAGCTCCACGAGCCCGGAGGTGTACTCCCGGGTGCCGCGGAAGTACCCCGCCAACAACCCGGAGCCACCGGTGGGGTCGGCCTCCACGAAGAGCACCGGCCGTGGCCACAGCAACGCCATCCCGAGGGCTGAGGTCGTCACCCCGGGCGAGCCGGAAGCCGAGGTGAGGGCGATGACAGCCATCAACGCTCCCGCGAGTCCAGGACCAGCGCCACGTTGCCGGTCGCTGCTCGAGCAGCGACCAACGCGGCCTCGGCGTGGGGCACCAGTACATCGACCACAGTTTGTCCGGTCTCCTGCGAGACGTGCACGCCGGCCACGGTGGCTTCGCTGAACGATTCGCCTCCGGTGGGCGGTGTATCGCCCAGCGCTGGTGTCACCACGACCCGGACCCGGTCGCCGGGACTCAATGCGAGTCCAGGTGCTTGTGCTGGTGTGAGGGCCACGCCGACGATCGAACTGCCGGCGTCCGGGATAAGGCTGCGGGTGTAGGTCTGCGGGGTGAGCAGCACACCGGCGGCGATGTCGTACGCCGCTCGCTGACCGACGATCTCGTCGAAGAGCGATGCGGGCACGGGGGAGAGGGCTGGGTCGGCATTGACCTGCACACGCGCCAGATCGTCGGCCTCGATGACGGCACCGCGTTCGATGGTCGTGCGCGCAACCAGCAACTCCTCTGTGTTGGTCGTCGCGGTCCACGCCCACCCGCCCAGCAACGCTCCCAAGAGGATCGCGACGGCGGCCGCAACGACGAGCGCCGGACGGCGACGCAACTTCGGTGGAGGCACGAGCGGGTTCGAGCGAGTCGACTCCGGGTCGTTCACCATCTCGGTTCGAGTGGCTGTGTTGCTCATCCTCGCCGCCTTTCCGCGGGTCGGTGACTACTGCACGAGCACCTGCGCTTCACCGACCGCGACCCGCGCTTCACGGACGAGCCCGTTGAGCCGGATGGTGCCGGACTGCCCGGCCCCTTCCCACTCCACGACCCAGTCCGAGGTCGCAGTCACGGTGAACTTGTGGTCGGGCTCTGACGCGCTGGACTTCGTGTACGTGTGACCGCAGTCGGGTGAGGTGCGCATCCCGTAGGACGGTCGGTACGGCGTCCCGGGGCACTGCAGATCACCGTGGTGCCGTCGCCCATGTTCCAGGTGACCTTGTGGACCCGCGCCGTCGCCGTGATGGTGATGCCGCCCGCACTGGCCGAGGCCGTCTGCGGACCCCACGTGCTGCCATCGGGACTCGAGGCCCACATCCACACCGGCATCCCGACCAGCCCGATGCTGCCCTGGATCGCCTCAGGCGCGATGCCGATCCGGATCGCAGTCAGCTGCATGTCGTCGACGGCGATCAGCGCTACCTCGCGAGGTGTTGGCCCAGCACCGGAATTGGGTGGTTGGTCAGCCGACCAAAAGATGTGCACCAGGTCGCTCTGCGGCTGGTAGCAGTGGTAGACCGCCCCGTCGCCGGGTTCGTGCCCCTCCCAGAGAGGGTCCTCCGCGGGCGGCTGAGGCTCCAGCAACTGGATGTAGCAGTTGTAGTCGTTGGACCAGTAGCCGTACTCGGTGCTGCACGGCACCGGTCCTGGCGGGGGCTTGAAAATGTTCTGCTTCCGCCCGTCCCAGTAGCAAGCGGCCCCCGATCCGGTGTCCTTGGGGCCGTCTCCGGAGGTGTTGCCAGAGTCGCCAGGGGTGCCGGGCACCTCGACCCAGAGAATGCACACCCCTGTGCGTGAGTCGGTACGCGCGCACTCGGTGTCGGCCAGGGCCGGAGACACGAGGGCTACGAGCCCGGCGGCCACGAGCGAGGTCAGGATCGCGAGTGTGCTCAGGAGCTTGCGCATGGTGCCTTCTCCAGGTCGCGGCCGCCAGAGACGCGCCATCCGCCGGATGGATCCTTGTCCCACTTCGTGTTGGTAACGGTGAGTCGCGTCCATCCCACGTCCTTGCGGTCCGGGCTGACGATGGACGTGCCGTTGCTGTCGACCACATCTGCATCCGTCGCGTCCCAGCACACGTCCACGAGGGCTGTCGCTGGGCGATCGAGGCTGACGGACTCAACGTTCACCTGGACGAGTTCCACGTTGCCCACCGCACGATGCCCCTTCTCGCGCTCGCCAGAGATCAGGTTGCGCATGACGAGAGCCTCCGTGCTGGAAGCCACCGACTTCAGCTCTCCGAGCGGTCGGTTCGCGTCCCGCCTCAAGAGGTCGAGCGTGGTGTAGTACCGCCGCACCAGGGCCTCCGCGTCCCCGGCCGCCTTCTCGCTGGGAGAGGTTGAGGGCCGATCCGACGGGGTGGTCGTGGGGGACTGTGAGGTGGGTGTCGGTGGCGGGGCTGCTTCCGGCTCGTCGGCGTCGTCGGAACACGACGTCAGGGCGACCAGCAAGATTGCTGCTGCCGCGAATGCACGTACCCCTCGAAATGTCGTCATGCCCGAGTTCCTGACGTCAGCCGCGGTCGCCCGCGGACGAGGTGGACGACGCCACCCGATCCTGCCGTGAACACCGTCCGGTCCCATTGACCCAGAGTCGAGACCGAGTTCGCAACCGTCACTCACGTTTCATCGCCGCCTTCTCCTCGTCCGATGTCGCTTCCACCCACCAGGTGCGCGCCTTTTCCCTCACCACGGGCGAGCTGCCTTTCCAGCGTCCACACGTCTGGCACCGTGAGGTGGGCTCCGTGGCTCGGGCTGTGGATAGACCCGCCCTCATCGCGGCGGGGCGATGTCGTCAACTCATGCGAAGCGCGGGTGCCGGGGACGCTGGTTGCGTCGCCGGCCCCGGCGAGCACTGATCGGCGAGGCCCGACGCGTCTGGCGTTGCAGATCACCTCTTCGCCACGGAGCGACGGAAGCTCGCAGGTTTGGGGCAGGTGCGTGCCACGCCCTTTTCCTCGAGGTAGGGCGAGAGGCGAGGAGAACTGTCGGCGGACCGAGCGAGATTCAGGGCATGCTTGAGACCTCCGAGTTGCTGACCGCCTATGAGGACGCGACGCCTGCCGTGCTTGCGGCAGATAGCGGCTTCCCCACTCTGGATGGCGTGACCGGCGGGATGGTCGCCGGACGCGTCTGGGTGATCACTGGGGCGCCGGGACATGGGCGAACAACCTTGACGGTGCAACTTGCATGCCGTTTGGCGAGTGCCTCGGACCAGTGGGTCCATCTCGTAACACCTTCGGACGATCCCCAGCGTGTGGCGGCATGGTTGATGGCCGTCCAGGGTGCCTCATTCGACAGTCAGGCGAAGCGGTGTGTGCCCGATGGAGACCGCGCACGGTACGAGGAGGCACGCCAGCGAGTGAGCGATCTGGCGCTCGCCGTGTACGCGTCCGGTGAGGACACGTACGTCCCTGAAGTGCATCCGTTCAAGGCCCGCGGTGGCGTGCCGACTGCGGTCGTGGTCGACGACGCTGACCGGGTTTCTGGCATGGGGCCATTTGCGGTAGAAGCGTGCCGGGACGCGGGGCAGTTCGTGCTGGTGTCGCTCCCTCGGCACCTCCTGTTCGGTGACACCGGAAACGGCAGCAATTTGGATCCGGGATGGGCTAGAGCCGCCGACGTGATCCTCGAACTGTCAACGCCAGGGGTCCCGGAAGCGAAGTCGAGGCCAGGGGAAGTCGATCTCCGAATCTTGTACAACAGGTGGGGTTTCAGTCGTAGCGTGCTGCTCCATCACCAGCCCCAGTGGGCTCGATTCCGAGAGGCACACTCGTGACGGAAACGCTTGCCGGCGCAGACCTCGACAGATTGTCCACCTACGTTAACGACACCATCGGGGATAGGCCGGACGCTTGGCCTGGGGGATGGCCCGGAGAGGTCGATGCAGCACTCATCGACGCGATCTTCTCGGTGCGCGCACGTTATGGAAATCGGACTACGGGCACCGGCGTGTATGGGGTCGTGCAGCGTTGGCGCTTCTACCGGTCACAAGCCGACGACCTTGCAGTGCTCAAGAGCACCTCTGAGGCGGACCTCGTCCAAGTCACCAACAAGGGGCGGCTCGCTGGACGCACCAAAGCTCGTGTCGCCCTCGACGCCGCAACTGCCCTGGCCGACGCTGGCGTGCTCAGCGCAAAGGACTTCGGAGAGAAACTCGAAGCAGCCGAGCGTGCCTACCGGTCGGTGAAAGGCTGCGGCCCCGTGACATGGGCGTATCTGCGGATGCTTCTGGGCTACGAAGACGTCAAGCCGGACACGTGGGTGATGCGGTTCGTCCAGGACCAGCTGCCCCACGTCCGCACCGCGCACGAAGCCGGAGCCCTCCTCAAGGGAGTCGCTGGGCGCTTGGGCGTCGACGCGAGAGACCTCGACCACGCGGTGTGGAGATACCGCAGATCCGTCTGAAGGCGGAGCAATCCCTAGCGCCGTCGGGTGACGTCCGCGCACCTCCACTACGAGGAGGTGCCGCCGGTGACGGTGTCGATGCGGAAGATGTCCGCGGGGGAGGGCTACAAGTATCTGCTCCGCAGCGTCGCCTGTGGCGACGGCAACCGCAGCCTCTCGACGCCGTTGACGCGTTACTACGCCCAGGCTGGGACACCGCCCGGGGTCTGGATGGGCTCTGGCGTGGCGGAGCTCGGTCAGGGTGCGCTCGCGGTCGGGGACACCGTCACCGAGCGGCAGTTGATGCTTCTCATCGGCGCGGGACGCGATCCCGTCACCGGGAAACAGCTCGGCTCCGCGTTCCAACAGTTCGCCAGCCACCAGCAACGGGTGGACGAACGTACGGCCAGCCTCAACCCGCACCTCGGTGAGGAGGAACGCGCCCAGGTCGTCGACGAGATCGAAGCCGATGAGCTGGCCAAGGGCACCAAGACCGCGACGGCCGGGTTCGACTTCACGTTCAGCGTCCCGAAGTCCGTCTCGGTGCTGTGGGGCGTCGCGGACGCCGCCACCCAGGCCCTCATCGTCGACGCCCACCACCGAGCGGTCGCGGAGGTCGTGTCCTTGCTGGAGCGCGACGTCGCGGTGACCCGTGCTGGAGCGAACGCCCGCGACGGAGCGACGGCACACCACGCCGTGGCAGGTGTCGCAGCCACTGCGTACGACCACTGGGACTCGCGCGCTGGGGACCCGCAACTGCACACCCATGTCGTGGTCTCCAGCAAGGTCCGCACCGTGTTCGACGGCCGGTGGCGCTCCCTGGACAGCCGACCGCTCTTCGCCTCCGTGGTGGCGATGTCGGAGCACTACAACGCGGTACTGGCCGACCTCTTGCAGCGCTCGTTCGGGCTCGAGTGGGAGCTGCGTGAGCGGGGCGGCAACCGCAACCCGGCGTTCGAGCTCGCTGGTGTGGGGGAGGAGTTGGTGGGGGAGTTCTCCAACCGGGCGCGGGCGATCGAGCTGGAGAAGGACCGGCTCGTCGCTCAGTTCGAACGCGACCACGGGCGTACGCCCGACGCAGCGACCGTGATCAAGCTGCGGGCGACCGCCACCCTCACCACACGCCCGGAAAAGACCGTCCGGTCCCTCGCCGACCTCACCCACGACTGGCGTACCCGCGCCACCCGGCTGCTCGGAACCGATGCCACACGATGGGCCGATGGACTACTCGCCCGCGGCAGCCACGACGAGGGCCCCCGGCTCGCCCGGGGCCTGCTGCACGCCGACGACATCACGCCCGCGATGGTCACCGAGGTCGCCCACGCCACGGTCGGGACGGTGAGCACGAAGCGCTCCACGTGGAAGCACTGGAACCTGTGGGCCGAGGCGTCACGGCAGACAATGCAGTGGCGCTTCGCCACGCCTGCTGATCGGGATGAGGCGGTCGCTGCGATAGTCACCCGGGCCGAGGAGATCTCCATCGCCCTCACCCCGCCGGAGTTGGCGTACAGCCCGGGGGTGTTCCGTCGCAGCGACGGCACCAGCCTGCTCCGACCTCGACATTCCGTCATGTTCACGTCCAAGTTGATCCTCGCGGCCGAGGACCGGCTGCTCGCCCGGGGTGAGCACCGGGATGCGCCCGTGGTCGCCCTCGATGTCATCGAGTCCGTCGCTCGCAGCGAGGTCCCGGGGCATCGGCTCGGCAACGAGCAGACCGCGACACTGGCCAGCATCGCGGTCTCCGGGCGTCAGGTCGACCTGCTGATCGGCCCGGCCGGGGCGGGCAAGACCACCACCATGCGTGCTCTCCACCAGGCATGGACGAAGGTGCACGGACGCGGCAGCGTCGTCGGACTGGCCCCGTCCGCGGCCGCGGCGGATGTCCTCGCCCAGGACCTCGGCGTCGCCTGCGACAACACCGCTAAGTGGCTGCACGAGCACGACCACGGGCGAGTCGCGTTCAGGAGGGGACAACTCGTCATCGTCGACGAGGCCACGCTCGCCGGCACACTCACGCTCGACCGGCTGACCGGGCTGGCGGCCGAGGTGGGCGCCAAGGTGCTGTTGGTGGGGGACTGGGCGCAACTGCAGTCCATCGACGCAGGTGGTGCGTTCCCCCTCCTGGCCGAAGCCCGCGACGACACTCCCGAACTCGCCGAAGTCCACCGCTTCACCCACGACTGGGAGAAGGACGCCTCCCTCGACCTTCGCCACGGACGCACGAAGGCGATCAGCGCCTACGCCCGCAACGACCGCATCAAGGACGGCGCCCACGCCGACATGCTCGACGCCGCCTACCTTGCCTGGCGCAACGACCTCGCCAACGGTCTCAGCAGCGTGCTCGTCACCGACTCCACCGACGCCATGGTCGAACTCAACGAACGAGCCCGTGCGGAACGACTCCACGACGGCGAGACCCTGCCCACCCGCGAGGTCGAACTCCACGACGGAACCCGCGCCTCGGGCGGTGACCTGATCATCACCCGCCGAAACCAGCGCCAGTTGGGCGTGGGGCGCGGTGGCTGGGTGAAGAACGGTGACCGCTGGCGAGTCACGGACGTCCGTGCTGACGGCAGCCTCGTCGCGCAACGCCTCGGTAGAAGAACCGCGGCATCCGTGGTGCTGCCTGCCGACTACGTCACCGAGCACGTCGACCTCGGGTACGCCGTCACCGCCCACCGTGCCCAGGGGCTGACCGTCGACACCGCGCACGTCGTTGTCACGAGTTCGACCACGCGAGAGAACCTGTACGTCACCATGACCCGGGGTCGTGACTCCAACAGCGTGTACGTGGCCCTCGACGAGCCCGATGACTCCCACGTCAGCCCGAAACTGGGTGACGCCACGGCCGCGACCGTGCTTTTCGGTGTCCTTCGGCACTCGGGTGTGGAGTTGTCTGCCCACCAGACACTCACCCAGGAGCATGAACGCTGGTCCGGCTTCGACCAGATCGTGGCCGAGTACCTCACCATCGCCGCAGAAGCCCAACGCGACCGCTGGATCACCGAGCTCCTCACCGCCGGCCTCAGCACCGACCAGGTCGAGGGCGTCATCGCTTCCACCTCCTTCGGGCCCCTCGCCGCAGAACTTCGGCGTGCCGAAGCGAGCGGGCAGGACCTCCCAGGAACGCTGCGCAAGGTCATCACTCAGCGCAGGCTCGACGACGCGGACGACATCGGAGCCGTTCTGATCAGTCGCCTGCGACACACACGCACGCGGGCTCAGGATAGGAAGCGTCGAGGTCGGCTCATCGCAGGTCTCGTGGTCGCTGCGGAAGGGCCGATGCCCGACGACATGAGTCGCGCCCTCAAGGAACGCGAGGACCTCATGGAGGACCGCGCCACCTCGCTTTCAGAGACCGCTGTCGCACAGAAGGAGCCGTGGTTGCGCCGCTGCGGAGCTCCTCCAGCTGATCCGCGACAACGTCACGCCTGGCTGCAGGAAGTCAGGACCGTCGCGGCCTACCGAGACCTCTGGAACGTCGACCACGAGGTGCCAGTGGGCGACGGGGGAGTGAGCGACCGCCAGCACGCTGACGCGGTCCGGGCCAGACGCGCTGCACACCGTGCCGGGGTAATCGCTGCAGGAGACTCCGGTCGTCTTGGAGCCGGTCACCTCCGAGGAGAGATCACCCATATCTGAGCAGCTCTGGCCGCGCTGCGCGAATCGGGGGTGGTTTCTCCACAGGCTTGGCCCTCTCAGCCGCCCCATGTCGTGCTCACGCGAGAGGTTCGAGGTGCCCCCCAATCAAGGAGAGTCGCAATGATCGTCTACCTGTGCCTCCGTCTCGCGGCGGTCCTCCACGCGTACCTCGAGTACTACGCCCCGACCAATCGCGTCGCCGCATGGATGCGGACCCCAACCGGCATCAAGTGGGGATCCCCGTCGCGCTCCTCGCAGTCCCGGGATACCTGTTCGCGGCATCCCTGTGCCAAGTGTTCATCGATGACGGCGGTCCCGAGTACCTGTACCTGCTCTTGCTGCTCTTCGTGTGGAACGCGATCAAGTTCGGCGCGCTTGCCGTGCGCGCACTTGTGGTGGTCCTGGTCCTTCTCGCGCGTGGACCGAGCTGACAGGGGTCAAGTCCTGGCAACCCGCCCACGGGCGAGCCGTAGTCAAGAGCCTAAAGGCGTCTCACCATTCCGAGCGTGGCCAAAGAAACGGGTGCCATTGTTTCGGGCGTCTGGGAGGGACGCGATGGGGTTCGCGTCAATCACTCGTGGCTGTGAGTCCACGGACCGTAGCCACGGCTTGATCGAGCCAAGGCTCATCAGCTTGAAGCTCGGGTTGAGCGAGCGTGCGCAGGTACCAACCCTCTGTCAACGCCGTGAGCATTCCCGCTAGCCGTCGGCATCCATCGGGGTCTACGTCCGTGGGCGGGAGGGTGATGCGCATGTTGTGAGTTCGTAGAAAGTCGCGTAGCCGTGGCACCACGAAGTCGTCGAAGTCTGCATAGACA
This sequence comes from Nocardioides daphniae, assembly GCF_004777465.1. Lineage (NCBI taxonomy): Bacteria > Bacillati > Actinomycetota > Actinomycetes > Propionibacteriales > Nocardioidaceae > Nocardioides > Nocardioides daphniae. The sequence continues at coordinate 2,005,165 of NZ_CP038462.1, read as the reverse complement.
TTCGCCAGAACGTCTCGCACCATTCCATCCTCAGTCGCGGGGAAGGCAAGAAAGTACCCGGGTCCCGTGTCCGCAATCTGCTTCATGTCAGATGCCACCCAAGCGCGGAGTCCTGACTCCCAGTCCGAGTCGGCATCCTCGAGTGCCTTGGTCGCGAGCCCTTCTGGATTGGTGAACATGGCGCGGAACACATCCCGCAGGTAGTCGTCCTTGTCCTCCCAGTCGCGGTAAATGGACGAGGGGGTCAACGGAGGATCAGCGACGCGCCCGTGTTTGTGCTCGTAGTACCGGGAGGCTGCGTCCACGATGTCACGCAGCTTTACCCCCCCAAGCACGTCACTCATCGCCCGCGGGCGGCGTACTTGCTGCGACACAGCCTGGACGCCGGCGGCGAGCACCTCCTGCCGCTCAAGTCGACGGCTAGGGCCTGGTTTCTGGACTCGCACCATGCGACGAGAGTACCGCATCCCAGAACGCAAATATTGCTTTTGGGGATTGACGCATGCGCCCCATGCTGGCACGGTTCACGTAATCCAAAATGTGTGTTGTGGGTTACCGCGGCATCACCTTCAGTGTCAGGAGGAGTCATGAGAGCGCTTGACTCTTTCGTCTCAGCCCCGAGCCTGATGACTCAACGAAAGCCGATCGTCCCGACCAGCCGCGTGAGGTCCAACCAGAGCGGCTCGCTCGAACGTCAGCAGGCCCTGTCGCCCTCACTACCCCTCGCCGGCGAGGACTGGTGCTGTCTGCCTGCCCAAACGGACCCCTCTCCCAGCTGCACAACCTGAAGAAGGACGAGGCCATGACCAACACAGCAGCGCCCACGAAGCATAATCCGATTGCGTGGATCAAGCGCTTACTCTCCAAGCGCGGCACCGGCGGAATCACAGTCACCGCCGCAGCACGCACCACCTACGCGGCAGATCTCGAACGTGAGGCGCACCGGACGAACTCCGATAGTGAGACGCTCCGCACCCTGGGTGCACCCGCGGCCGCCATCGCGATTCGCAGTGAGGCCAGCGCCGTCCAGCGCGCCACTCGAACCGCGCGTCGCGCCGAGCGTCGCACCCAAGGCCGCCAAGCGCCGGCAGCGCCGCGCCGACTACGAGGCACGCGTGCGGCAGGTCCTGACCCGGACGCGCACGCGCACACGTGTCAAAGAAGCCGAGATTCACGACCTTCGGTCGGCTGCGACCGGCTACCTGACCGCCTGGCTGCCTGCCATCGGTAACTACATCGTCGCGGTAGCGATGGCAGCCAACGACCCGGGCTTTGTCTACACGACCCTGCGGCAGGTCTTCGATGTCCCCACAAGTGTCGGCATTCTCGATGTCACCAACCCTGACGTCGTAGTCGCACTGGCGGCCGCCCTCGCCACCACAGCCGTCCTGCTGGCCGCTGCCCATCTCGTCGGCAAGTCTCTGGGCACACTGCTGTGGTCGGGCCCGGTGCTCAACAAGGAGCACCCGAGGTCGCTCGGACCTGGAACGACATCAGGCCGGCCCGCATGGTCGTCAAGATCGTCATCGGCGGCGCGGTGCTGGTGTGGTTCATTCACTTCCTCCACACCATCGCTGCCGCCCGTTTCGAGCAGGACACCACCGCGGTCTTCGGTTCCGCCGATGAGATCAACTCCAGCGTGGTCTGGTTCATCACGCTGCTCCAGTCGTGGTCACCGCTTTCGAGGTGATCGCCGCCTCTCCGTCGCTGGCGCACGCCCCAAGTCCGCGCGCTGGTCGTTTCAGATGCGCATTGCCGAGCACCGCCACATCCGCCGCGATCAAAGGCTGCTGAAGCGCGAGAGGGCTGCCTACCGCAGGGCTCTCCGGGACATCCTCAAGCTCACCGACATCCTCAAGGATGTCGGCCGCCGAGCCCTCGCCGAGATCGTCGACGCCTCGCTGACTACCGGCCGTGTGGACCTGACCAACTTCACCAAGACCCTGTCCGGCGCCAGAGGTGGGTCGAGCGCGACGAACTGTCGCTGGACCTGTCTGGCACCACCACCAACCCCTACCTGCCAGGCCTGCCCGTGGTGAGCAACACCGTCGCCCACGCGATCAACATCTTCAACGACCTGGGCTCGGTGCCTGACCGTGCGCCGCTCGCCGCCGACTGGCGAGACCTGCGCAAGGCCCCTGATGCCTACCAGCCCTACCCCCTCGAGGAAACGCAGGCCCAGCAGGTCTCCGAGCACGCCGCTGGTTCTCACCAGCACGCCACCGATTTCCACCGCGTCACCCCCGCGGTCGAGAACACCGCCGCCACCACCGAACCGGCGGCCTGACATGGAAGAGGCCATGAACACCACCCACACCAGCCGCCACCGCGGCAACGACACCGGCACCGGAGCAACCACCGACCGGACCAACCCCCCGATGACCCGGCGGCTCTCACGCCTGGTCCCCGCCCTCTGCGGACTCCTCCTTGTGCTGGTCGGCGTCACCGCATGCGGCCGCACTGAATCGTCTGGAGCCACAACGACAGACGCCACTACGACGGGCAGTGAACTGTCCTACGAAGCGGTCGAGCCTGCAAGGACGTCTTCTCCCGAACCGACGCTCCGGGCGCCCAGATCATCGTGCTCTGGGACTCGACCGCGTCGGTGGCCGATATGCCCTTCCCAGCGGCACTGGCCGAGGACCTGAAGACCGCGAGTCTGGACGACGGCACTCTGAGCGTCATCGCCGTAGACGGCGAGGCTGTCGCGCCCCGGATCCTGGCCAAGGACGTCGCCCTGAGCACGACTGGTGAGCGGGACCGGCCGTCGGTGGCGAAGCTCGCCGAGGTCATACCCGCCTGCGTCCAGTCCGTCTACCTCAACGGACTGGTTCCCACCGCGCCGGGCACCGACCTGCACCGGGCGATGACCGTCGCGGCCGAGATCGCCGAGCCGGGGGCGACGGTGTGGACCGTCTCCGACATGATGTCCACCAGCGGCCAACTGGCCCTCTCCAAGGCCGTGCTCGCCGAGCCGGCCGACCAGGCTGCCGAGACGGCTGCGGCGGACGCTCCGGTCGATCTCCACCGGAATGTCTGGAAGGTCAGCGGGATGGCCAACGCCGCCACCCCGTTGCTGAGCGCCAGCCGGGAGTGGGTGCGTGACTTCACTCGGGGGCTGTGTCGGGGGTGGAACGCGTCGGGCTGCAAGTCCATCGAGCTGGACCCGGTCAACCCGGTCAGGACCGCCACCGGGCTACCCAAGGACCCAGTCCCTCCTTTCCCGGCAGTCGACGCAGTCACGACAGCGACCACTTGCAGCTTCACGCTGCCCGACGAGCTCCTCTTCGACGGCGGGTCGGCTGAACTGCGTGGTGACGTCGACGAGGTTCTCAACCAGCCCCTTGCCCTGCTGGATGCCAATGCTGAGACGACGCTGCGGATTGTCGGACACGCCGCCAGTTCGGGCGCCTACACCGCAGCCGAACTGCTCGCACTGTCCAAAGCGCGCGTCCAGGCGGTCCGCGACCGCATCGTCGCCGCAGGTATCGAGAAGGCCCGCGTCAGCAGCCGTGGAGTTGGAGACACCGAGCCGCTCGCCGAGGACATCGACCCGTCCACCGGGTTGCAGATCCCCGAGATCGCCGCAGCCGAGCGGCGAGTCGAGCTGATCATCGAGGGGGCGCCATGTTCTCGATGACCAAGCCCATCGCGTTCAACCAGCCGCAGGTGGGCGGGCTCCGTGAGCTCGCCCCCCTACCCGGACGGGCCCGCATCCCCTGGTGGTTGGCCGCCCTCCTCGTCCTCGCGCTCATGGGCGGCCTATGGTGGTTCACCCGGGACGAGGATCCCGAGTCCCTCGTCCAGTCCCGTCTGGTGGGTCCACGCAGTCCCGCTCCGGTTTCGGTGGCGATCCTGCTCGACGAGTCGGGCAGCTTCACCGACTACGACCAGGTACGTCGCCAGGTGCTCGACCAGCTGACCGAGTGGGCGCCGGAGAATCTGCGTCCCGACGACCTGGTCACGGTGGTCTCCTTCGCCAGCGACGCCGCAGTCAAGATGCCGACCACCCGCGTCGCCGACCTTGCCAACCGGCCACCCGCCTACGCGCCCACCGCGCCTGGCGGCGGAACCGACATCCAGCCCGCACTCAGGCTCCTCACCGACGGGACCGAGGCCACCAAGGCGTCGGTCAGCCTGGTCGCCGTCACCGACACGATGATCGGTGACGCCGACCCGGACGCTATCGGCGATCTGGTCCACGGCTTGGGGGCGACGACGATGTCTGTCATCACCCCTACCGGGGTCGAAGGTGACTGGCGAGACGCCTTCGGCTGGGAACTCGAGATCAACGCCGATGCGGGATCGGTCGACCAGACCGCGCTCGCGGTCGGCGAGGCCTTCGCCCACGCCACCGGCCAGAGGCTGGAGGCACGCTGATGAGCTTCAAGGAGACTGCACTCATCGGCGCCACCGTCGTCGGACTAGCCGTGGGCGTCAACCAACTGCTGGCGCCAAGCACACCCGAGGAGTCCCGCCAGAACCAGCAGCAACAGCAGGTTGAAAACCTCTCCGACGCCGACGAGAACAACAAACAGCGGATGAGGGATGAGGGCAACGACCACGTTGACGCCGAGAACGATCAGAAGGTGCGTTCCGGCGAGCGAAGGCCGCCCGAGCCATACCGGCCCAAGATCCGAATCCGGCTGTCCTGATGTGGGGCCGACCCGCCCAGCCTGGTGACTGGGTTAGCGCCACCACCAAAATCTCGACCGGCCTGCTCGACGACCTCACCGGAGGCGGCTTACCCGCCGGCTCCCGTGGCGTCGTCACAGACCGGTCGGGCCGGTGGCTCACCGTCGAGTTCGACAACGGCCCCGGGACCACCACGGCCCGGGTCAAAGACAGCCATTGCCACATCGCCAGGAGAGGAGGGGGACGCGACCGGTTCCACGATCGCACCCGCCGCATGTCCATCGTCAGGCTCGCTCTCGCAGCCTTCCTGTTATGGCCCTTCGCCCAGTTCTTCGCGCTCTACCTGTGGTACAACCGAACCCTCGACGGCATCATGCCAGCACTGGCGCTCGCCACGCTCGAGAGCGTGGGTGACTTCGCCGCGCAGATCGTTACCGAGCCGGTCCGAACCTTGCTCTATCTCGGATTCCTGGCCGTCCTAGGTCGACTCGCGTTCCGGCGATGAAGCGCTGGAACACGGCTCCCTGAGGTGGCGGCGAAAGCGTCGTCGGCTCCGTCGTGCTGACAAGCTGGATCTCCCAACGCGTATGCACCCTTGGCGCTTCTCGGACGTGGCCCTTCGCCTGGTCCCCTGCGCGGAGTCTAGGGATTGCCACCGACGCAAGTGGGCCTATGAATGAGCCCGTTACCAGTGGTGCTTCCCGGGGGCAGCGGGAGACGGGGAGGCGCCCCTCAGGACTCGCTTCCGTGCTGGCGGTACACCAGCGGCTGCTCGGTGATGCGTCCAGCTCCCATCCCGTCTGTGAACCTCTCTGCCAGCACCCGCACCGCTTCCTCACGCGGCAGGGCCGCAGCAAACTTCAGTTCCTCGGCCATCGCTTCCGGAATGTCAGGCACCGCGTCAGAAACGTCCACACGGTTGATGGCGCCCGCGTCATCGAGCCCGCGAATCACCATGACGTCGTTGTAGGAGTGCCCCTCGGGGCCGCCCAGTGCTGCGCGCAGGGTCTCGTTGGCCTTGAGCCCGGCCCACGTCCACAGGTGGACGTCGGGTCCTGCGCGCTCGACGACCAGCCCCGAGTCAGACACCTCGTGTCCGCGGCGCTCGCGCACCGAGTCGAGCCGCTGCTGGGCGCGCTGCGTGAGCGGTACGTCCGGGGTTTCGCCGAGCAGCACATCACGCTGGGCGCGCATCAACTCGAAGGACAGCGCGACGGCGCCGCTCTGCCACCGGACGTCGGCCTTCTGGGAGACCTGACTGACGTGCACGACGAATCGTTGCCAGTCGACGTTCTCGACGTGCCAGGCGCGGCCGTTCATGAGGATGGCCTTCTCCTCGCCCTTGTCGTCGGGCCGGGGGAGCGCCAACGGCGAAATGAACCCGATCTCCGTGGTGCCGGCCACCACCCTCAACTCCCGCTCGGCAGCGAACGAGGACAGCAGGTCCATGAAGTGCCGGCGACCGAAGGCCTTCTCCGTGGCAGGGCCGATCATCAGCGACCCGGAGTCCTCGACGAGGAACCCTTCGGCCCGCAGATGAGCCAGTACGTCCTCGGCCCCGCTCATCAGGCCACTCGCGGCCGCCTCCCCACCCCACCACGCGTGCCAGGCGGTCGCATCGAAAGCACCCTCCTGGAGCGCCAGCGCCAACAGCTGCTGCGCGACGAGATGCTGAGGGTGTGGTGGCGGCAGCACCGGCTCCACATAGCCGCGTCGCCACAGCAGCAACAGCCCCGCCGCCTCCAGGAAGGCCCCGCTGTCGGTGGCGAGGAAGAGGGTGTTGCGCACCGTACCCGGCCGCCGTCCCGTGCGCCCCAGCCGTTGGAGGAACGACGCCACGGTGCGCGGCGCGTCGACCTGGATCACCCGGTCGAGGTCGCCGATGTCGATGCCCAACTCGAGCGTCGAGGTGGCGACGATGACGGTGTTCTGCGCCTCGGCGAAGGCTTGTTCGCTGCGTCGTCGCTCGTCCGCGGAGAGGGAGGAGTGCGACACGAAGGTCTCCACGCCCATGTCGCGCAGGGCCCGGGCGATGTGTTCGCTCTTGCGCCGCGACTCGCAGAAGACCAGACGCTTCTCGCCCCGGTGCAACGCGGCGATCACCTTGGCGGCGTTGGCCTCCGAGCCCACGAAGTCGAGCGTGACGTCGGGCTCGGCAGCGCCGGCGGCCCCTTCCTCGGTGACGACCCGCAACTCACGACCCGGGTCACCCTGCAACCAGCGTCCGATCTCCTCGGGGTTGCCGACCGTGGCGGAGAGACCGACGCGCTGGATGTCCCGGCCGGCGACCCGCTCCAGCCGCGCGAGGATCCCCAGCAGGTGCCAGCCGCGGTCGGAGGCGGCAAACGAGTGCAACTCGTCGATGACGATGGTGCGCAGGTTGCCGAAGAACCGGTCGTGGTCCACCCGCCGTGAGACCAGCATCGCCTCGAGCGACTCGGGCGTGGTCAACAAGATGTCCGGCGGTTCGGCGAGGATGCCGCGGCGTGGGCCGTCGCCGACGTCGCCGTGCCAGAGCCCGACCGTACGCCCGAGCCAGGCGCCGTACTTCTCGATGCGGGGGTGCGAGTTGTTCAGGAGGGCACGCAGGGGAGTCACGTAGAGCACGGTCAGGCCGCGCCAGTCCTCCTCGACCATCGAGGAGAGGATCGGGAAGGTGGCGGCTTCGGTCTTCCCGCCCGCGGTCGGGGCGATGAGGATGCAGTCCGCCCCGGAGCGAACGGGCTCGATCGCTGCCTCCTGCAGCGGCCGGAGTCGCGGCCACCCCAGGTCGTTGACGACGTGGAACTCGATCGCCGGGTTCAGCGTCGTAGCCTTGGAGGCCATCAGGACTCCGGATCGATGTCGAGGTCGATCTCGTCGGCCCTGCTCACCGGCTCGGGCCGCCGCCCGAGCGCCGCCGCCTGCCGCTCTGCCGGCGTCAGCTCGAGGTCGGTGACGGTCAGCGCGTAGTCACGACGCGGGTCGAAGTCGGCGAACTGGTCGACCCGGTCGAGCACGTCGGCGACCAACTTCTTGAGGAAGAGGCGCGGCGCCACCCCGGTGCGACCGCCGAGGTCACCGGTAACGGCAGAGGCCAGCAGCGAGACGTAGTCGTCGTCGACGACCGACGTGATCCTCACTGGGTCCGACGCCCCCTGGGCGTAGATGTCGCGTACCCGAGTGCCGAGCTCCACGAGGTTGCTGGAGTCGAAGCCGTGCAACCGGATCTGTACGGCCCGGGGGTTGTCGAAGCGCGGGTCGCCGAAGTCGGTGTGCAGCCGCTGAGCCAACGGAGCCAGGCGCTGCACTCCCTGCGGGCCGTCGTAGAAGGCCGGTGTGCCCGTCATCAGCAGGTAGAGACCGGGGAAACGGCCACCGTCGACCTCGTCCATGAGCTGCCGCAAGGCGTTGAGGGACCGCTCCCGGATGTCGGAGCGCACTCGCTGGAGCGTCTCGACCTCGTCGAGCACTAGCACGAGCCCCTGGTAGTCGGAGTCGCGGAGGACGGTCAGCAGGCCTTGCAGGAACCCGAACGCCTGGAAGTGGTCGATGTCGCCTCGCACCCCGGCGGAGCGCCGGACGGCGGCGGAGACGTGCGGCTGGCCGCCGAGCCAGGCGAGCAGCGCGTCGGCGTGCCCCCGGTCGCCCTCGGCGATGGCACGCCGGTAGGCCCGCAGCACCTGGGCGAACGCAGGCGCCTGGGCGCTGACGGCGGAGAGGCGCTGCTCGAGGAGCTGCTCGGTGGCCTCGGAGACGTCGTCGGCGCCGGCCTCGCGAGCATCGCCGTCGAGCACGAAGAACCAGCCGTCGATGACGTCGCGGAAGGACGGCGCCGACATCGAGTCGACGATGCGGCGGTAGACGGTCTCGAGCTTGTGCAGCGGTGTCTCCGACTCGGAGATCTGCACCTCGGCGGTGGCGAAGCCGGCGGTCTTGGCCCGTTCGGTCAGCCAGCGGGAGAAGAACGTCTTGCCGGAGCCGTACTCGCCGCGCACCGCCTTGAACTGTGCGCCGCCGTTGCCGACGGAGCGCAGCTCGTCGTCGATGGCCGTCTCGAAACGGTCGAGCCCGACCGCCATGACGTCGAGCCCCTGCTGTGGCACCGTGCCGCGGCGTAGCGCGTCGACGATCTCCTGACGTCGCCGTGGGCTGATCTGCACTGACTCACCTTCCAGTCAGATCCCGAACTGGTCGCGCAGCAGCGCGACGTCGAGCTTCACGCTCACCCGGTCAGCGTCATCCTCGAGCACGGCGTAGCCGTCGACGTTGACGATGCGCTTGATGGCCGCCAGGGTCGGTTCCACGGCGTGGGCGGCGATCCCGGCCTCAGCGGCGATGGTGTCGCGGTGTGCCCGGTTGCCGCGCGCGACGAGGGCACGCAGCACGGCTGCCACCACGGTGTCCGCGGGACGTCGCCGTCCCGCGCGGGCCGCCTGGTTGCGGTAGACGGTGGTGGCGAGCACGGCGTCGACGACGTCCCGCTCGGTGGCGGTGGGGGCCTGGGGTTCGGCGTCGAGCGGGGCGACGTCGAAGAGGGCGTCCTGGCTGGCGTCGGGTGCCGGCGTGGCGCGATTCCTGGTGACAGCCTTCGGCGTCACGGACGGGGCCGTCGCCTCGACGGCACGCACGGGCTCGTTCCACCACTCGGGTGCCTGGGGCGGTGCGGCCACCCAGCCCTTCGGTCCGGTGGGCTGCTCGCCGCTGCTGGTGAAGGCCCGCTGCAGCACGATGACGGGCACGGTGACCTCGGCCAGGCTGGCACCGCCGTGGTAGCCGGGGTGCCGACGGCCGTAGTGCACGTCGGGACGCCACAGCAGCACCGCTTCGCCGCCTTCGCTGAGCACGCGCGGGCCCCGCACCAGGACCTCACCGTCACCCACGGGGCCGCTGTCGGGCGTACGCCACCGCGAGGCAGTGCCGGGCCGGGCCTCGGTGGCGTGCTCCACGACGTGACCGTGGTCGGCGGTGAGCACGACCGTACGTCCCGCCGCGCGCGCGCGCGGAGAGGAGCGGCCGGAGCGGGGCGAGGCGGTCGAGGGTCCACTGCATGGCGCTGACGTCCTGCTTGTGCAGGGTGTCGTCGATGGTGTTGAGGACGACGCCGACGACGGGCTTCCCGGCGGTGTCGTCGATGGCGTCCGCAACCGGGTCGGGCAGCTGGGCGCCGGCACCGGCCCGCAGGTCGTCCTTGTGGAAGAGCGGGGCGCCGGGGAACTTCTTCGCGAAGCCGACCTTCTCCGCCGGGCCGTGACCGGTGGTGAGCTCACCCGACAGCAGTGACGCACGCGAGATCTCGGTCAGCGAGGGCAGCGCCGCGAGTGCGCTCATGCGGGTGCCGGAGACCGGCACCCACTCGGCCAGGCCCAGCTCGCCGGCGCTCTCGGCGATCTCGGAGGCCACGGCGGTGCTCATGCCGTCGAGCACGACCAGCAGGACGCCGTCGCCGCAGCGCCAGGGCTGAACCACCTCGGCCAGGACACGTTCGACCGGCACACTGCCCTCGACCGGATGCGGCGCGGCGGCATGCACGGCGAGCTGCTCGGCGGCGACCCGGTCCCGGGTCTGGCGACGGGCGGCGACCTGGGCCAGCAGGGTGGCGTACTGCTGGGAGAGGACCCCATCGTCGGAGCCGTTCCACACGGCGTTGACCGCACGGTCGACCCACGCACCGTCGCGCACCTGCCGGCTCAACGAGTGGCTGAGCGTGGGGCAGGCGGGCTCGGTGGTCTCCAGCCAGCGGGCGAGCCGCACGGCCATCCGGGCCGCGACCAAGGCGGGTGTCTCCTGGTGCGCCAGCACATGCTGGTTGACCTGGCTGAGCGCCGCCTCCGCGGCCTCGGACCCCTGCCCCAGGACTTCACCCAGGGCACGCAGGCGTGCCGTGAGTCCGGCGGGCAGCAGGTCGGAGTGCTCGGCGCCTTCCGGCCAGCCGAGGTCGGCCAGTACGGCTTCGGCCTGGGCGAGGGTGCGGCGGGCGTCGGCGGCGTGCGCGGCATTGACGGCGAGCTGCTGGCGTACGACGGCAGCACACGAGGCGCCGATGCGCTGGGCGGCCTCGACGGAGAGCTGGCGCCCACCCAGGTGACGCTCGAGCAGGCGACCCATGGCGGGGCCGCGTGCCTGACCGCTGGCGTGTCGATCCCACAGCGTGTCGATGGCCAGTCCGACCGCCAGCGGAGTGACGGGGCTGGGGTCGGCTCCGGCGCGCAGCCCGAAGCCGACGTCGACGCCGAGGCGGTTCTCGGCCCAGTCGGTGAGCTCGGCCCGGAGGGTGGGGTCGACGTTCCGCCACCGGCTGCGGGCGGCCGGGGTGTCGAGCGTCGTCAGCACCAGGGAGGCATCGGGAGTCTCCGGTAGGGAGCGGCCGAGCAGGTGGGTGAGCAGGTTGCCCAGGGCGTGGTCGGGGGTGACCTCGACGCCACGGGCGGGCGGCCAACCGTCGGGCGGCACGTGGCTGAGCAGGGCGGCTGGCGCCCAGGTGCCGACACGGTGGAGCTCACGCGAGCAGCCGGTCGCGCCGAAGAGCGCCGGCACCGCCTGCCACAGGTCGGGCATCTCGACGCGCCGTCGCCAGGCCCGCAGCAGAACGGCGTCGCCCAGGTCCTGGGCGGTCCGGTCGGTCAGGACGACGAGGTAGCTCTCGGGGAGCTGGGCGTACGCGTCGAGCACCGCGAGCTGCGACGCACAGGCGCGCACGTGCACCGTGGCCCCTTCAACGGTGAAGGAGGGCTCGCCCGACCACTGCGGCACGGCGTGCAGGACCAGCACGCGGGCGTGGGGGTCGTGGTGGCGCACGAGGGCCGTGGCACGCTGGCGGACGTAGCCCGGCTCGACCGGCGCGGTGGCGCCCTTGAGGGTGGCGCTCACTCTGTCTTCTCCGGCACTGGCATCTCCGGCACGCTCACTCCCAGCCCCATCGCACCCGGAAGGTCTTGCCCGGCTGCTTCTTGGCGAAGTCGGCTCGGAGCCGGGCGGCGACGTCGTCGAGCGAGGCGTCGTCGCTGATCTCGAGGACGACGTCGTCCGGGTGCGACGCCGGTGGCGGCGTCGGCCCCGGGCGCGGGGGGACGGGCGGGGTAGGACCGGGCGGGGTCGGCCCCGGCGGCGAGGGAGTCGGCCCCTTGGGCAGGCGCGCCACGATCTCGGTGCGGGCCTTGTGCAGCGCCGGTGCGAGCGGGTTGTGCAGCTCCTCCGCGCGCGCTGCGGCGTGCAGCGCCGCGGCGACCGACCCGTCGGTGTCGAAGGCGTCGACCTGGCTGAGCAGGTCCCACGCGGCCCCCCGCAGCGAGGCGACCACGGTGTGCGCCGAGCTCAGCGACTTGGCGAGCGCCTGGGGCTCCTTGGGCAGGTCGAACCCACCGAGGGTCTCGACCACGACGCCTGCGTCGCTGCGGCTGGCGAGCGCCTCGACGAGGTCGCGTCCGCGTCGGGCGGTGGCTAGCCGTCCGTCGACCGCGGCCGGGTCGAGGCCCAGCACGCCTGCGTGCTTCTCCAGCTCGCCCACCAGGTCGGAGGCGGCGGTGCGCCAGTCGATGGCCTTCTGGCGGACCGCGCTGCCGAGACGACCGACGGCGGCGGCGCTGAGCACGTGCTCACGGGGGACGCCGAAGACCTTCCCGGCGCGCCCGAGCGCGAGGTCCCACAGCTCCGCGTCGGGCAGCACTGCAGGCACCAGCACCAGGTCGTTGGCGACGGATCCCACCTCGGGGGTGGCGGCGGGGGCCTGATGGCGGCGCCACTGGCGGTCGTCGAGGGCGGCCCAGGTGAGGATGAGCAGGTTCTCGACCTCGGTGGTCATGCCGTGCCCGGCGAGGTGGCTGCGCAGGGTCGCGACGTCGGGGGAGCCGCCGGCTCCCGCAGCCCACTGGGTGAACTGGGTCCACCAGCGGAAGTTCTCCTTCTTGACCGCGAGCACGTTCTCCCGCAGCTCACCCAGTCCGAGCGCCGCCACGATGGGCCGGGCGACGGTGGCCTTGCCGCGTTCGATGCCGTCGAGTCGGCCACCGGCGTCGATGGCCTTGCGGACGAGGTCGAGGGTGTGACCCAGCTGGGTGCGGGTGACCTCCCGCTCACCGGGCTCGAACCGCGGGTGGTCGGGATACTGCTGGTCCAGCGCCTGGGCGAGCACCTCGTCGAGACCGCCCTTGAGGCTGGTGGCCTGCGGGGTGCGGGGCCGGAAGCCGGGCACCAACGTCACGAACGAGTCACCGGCGTCGACGCGAGCGCCGAGGTTGTCGTCGGTGCCGGTCTGCACGGCGTATGCCTGGCGCAGCGCGCCGCGCAGCTGCTCGCGCAGGTTCTTGCGCTGGTTGTCGAGTTGCATGCGGGCCGGTTCACGGTCGGCCATCGGCAGGTGCTCGGAGTTCTGGGCGAACCGGTCGCCGGTCATCAGGTATTCGAGCAGCACGAGCTTGCCGAGGTCGTCCATCCGCTGGGTGGAGAGGTAGTGCGGGATCCACGCCACGGTGGTGCTCTCGAGGCGGTCGCGGGTCTCGGACATGCGGACCACGTCGTCGTTGGGGCCGTGCTCGGGGGAGTCGTCGAAGGGGTAGTCGATGACGACGCGCCACCGTCCGCCCTCGGCGGTGAGGGCCTGGTCGCTGACGCTGTGGACGTCGCGGATGTTGCCGAACACCAGGTCGGCGGTGCGTCGGGAGCCGCGCCAGACGTGGTGGTGCTGGAACTCGGCCATCAGCCCGCCCTGCACCGTGACGCCGAGCTCCTCGATGAGCAGGTCGCGCAGGAGCTTGCGTCGGTTGGCGGTGCTGTCCTCGTTGCGGACGTGCTCGAGCACGGAGTCGTAGTCGACCCCGGAGAGCTGGATGCTGATCAGCGGGTCGGCACCGGCGCCGATGGTGACCTCGCCGAACTCGCTGGTCCATTCGCGCACCCACGCGAGCACCTGCTGGTGCTCCTGGCCGGGCACGAAGGAGACGACGGTGCCGAAGTTGAGGGCGGCCAGCTTGGCCGCGGTGAGGTTCTTCAGCGAGGTCGCCTCCGGCACCAGCTCGGCGATGAGGAGGGTCTTGGCGAGCCGGTCCTCGGTGCGGAACGGCGCTGTCCGCGGCAGCGCGGCCGCCGTCTCCTCGGTCAGGGAGTGCTTGTTGAGCAGGTAGGGCCGCATCTTGCGCCGGTAGAACGTCTCGGCGTGCTGGAAGTGGCGCTTCATCGCGTCGGTCAGCGGCTTGGCATCGCCCAGCACGACGACGTCGAAGAGATCACCGACGGGGATCACGTCGCTGACGGTCAGCTCGTCGCGGCCGGCGGCGAGCAGCTCGCTCATCAGCTTGAGCGCGGTGCGCTCGCGCTGCATGAGGGAGGAGAGCGCGACCATCGCGTCGACCAGGGCGGGGGAGAAGGGGTAGACCTTGGTGAAGTCGACCTCTCCGGAGCCGGCCTCGTCGTCGAGCAGGTAGCGCCACGCCACGGGGTTGCCCTTGACCCGGCTGATGGCGGCTTGCAGCGAGACCCGGCCCAGGTCACTGGTGGGCTGCAGGAGTCGCTTGTGGACGATCTCGGGCAGGTCGGTGGCCTGCAGGGTGAGCTTGTCGAAGCGGTCCTCCCACCACTGGAACGACTGGCCCAGCGCGACCTGTTCGGCGCCGACGCCGCTGCCGCCGAGGAAGTCCTTGAGCTCACGCTGGCGGGCGACGAAGGAGATGAGCGGCACGGGCAGCACGCCCATCTCGGACTCGACCAGTTTGGCGACCTTGGAGGTCTCGGCCTGGATGAAGGCCATGTCGCCGAGGTGCTGACCCAGCCAGAGCACCAACTCGTCGAGGAAGAGCACGACTCCGTCGTAGCCGAGGTCCTTGGCGTGCTGGGCCATCGCGCGCAGCCCCTGGGAGATCTCCAACCATTCCCGGGTGGCGACCGACGCCTTGTAGTAGGCCGCCACGAGCGCGCGGACGAGCCGCTCCCGGTCGGGGTGCTCGGCCGGCTTGGCCGCGGCGGCGTCGTAGGTCTCGGCGCTCCAACCGGCGGCTCGCTTGCCCCACTTGCCGGCGCCGGTCTCCGCGCCGCCGAGGCCGGCGAAGAACGACTCGTCGCCCATCCGGGCGCGCAGCGACGCGGCGTCGTCGAGGATGCCGTCGGACTTGTGCAGCACCGGCAGCGGAGCCTCGGGGTGCAGCCGGCTCACGGTCTGCTGGTAGCCGGTGTAGAGCGCCTCCTCGAACGACTTCTTGCCGAGGAGGTGGTAGTCGACGGCCAGCAGGTTCTTCTCCAGCACGGGCGCATACTTGGCCACCGACGCCTGGAGGCCGGGCAGGGCACGCGCCTCGACGTTGCCAGTGAGCAGCAGGTGCATCACCGCCATGAAGTGCGACTTACCGGCACCGAACGAGCCGTGGATGAAGGTGCCCTTCGACGACCCCTGGGCCAGCGCGGACTGCACCAGACCCAGCGCCTGGTCGAAGGACGTCGCGATCGCCGGCGTGACGACGTAGTCCTCCAGGTGCGGGTCGCGGCGTCGACGCCACGGTGCAGCTGGAGCACGAAGTCGTCGGCGTGCACCTGCTCGGGCACGTGGATGGCGTCGGCGAGCAGGAGCTGCGGGTCGGGTGCGGTCACGGGGTTCTCCACGGATCTCGTACGGAGGTGGGTGCGCTGGTCAGGAAGGGCTGGGTGTCAGGTGGCGCGGCGTCGACCCCGGGTGGGGGCCGGCGGTCGCCAGGCGTCGAGCTCGGCGGGCGTGACGCCGAGCTGCTGGGCCCAACTCTCGCTCATGCTGCGGATCACCGCTGCGGGGCTCTGGCCGAAGCGGGGGTCGATGTCGCTGTGCCACTGGTCCAGCCATGGCTGCAGCTCGCGCAACCCGGCGAGCAGCGGCACGAGCTCGTCGGTCTCCGCGCCCATCGCCTGCAGCTGGCCGAACTCCCGCGCCAACGCCTGCGCCTGCTCGGCGTGGTCCCATCCGGCCCACCCGATGACGGGGGTCGAGTCGCCGGTGCGACGCACGCCGGGATAGCTGATGAACCGTTCCTTGGGCACATCCAGCTTGCCGCGGGCCTTCCAGTAGCCGCCTGCGCGGAAGTCGGTGGGCTTGTACTTGGGCGGCACCGGGATGGTGACCTGCTCACCGGCGTCCTCGCGTCGCTGCAGCTCCCACACCTCCTGCCACGCCCGGTACTTCTCGATGCCGGGCTCCTTGTAGCGCAGCGCCGCCAGGTGCGGCACCGGCTCCTCCTTGAGCAGGTCGCCCAGCACCGCGGTCAGGTCGACAACGTCCGTGCCGGCCAGGAGTTGGGCGCACTGGGTGAGGAACGCGTCGTGCCTGACCGCGTCGGCCAACTCACCGATCGAACGGGTCAACGGCGCACCAGAGGGGTCGAACCACAGGTCGCGCTGCTCCAGACGGTCCAGGATCGCGTCGCGGAGCGCGTCCTTCAGCAGCGCGTGCCAGCCGGGGGTCGCCCAACGGCGCTTGAACTCGGGTCGTTCCAGCAGTCCGATCGCCTTGTCGGAGGCGATCAGGTCGAGGCGACGCTGCACCAGCTCGCGGTAGTCGGCTGGCCAGTGCTCCGGTAGTTCGGTACGTGGCGTGGAACTGTGGCGCTCGAACCACGCCGTCTCCTCGGCGCCCTCGGCGACCTTGCGTGCCAGGGCGGTCTCGAAGGCCCGTTCACCCAACGCCAGGTGCCGCTCGTCCTCGGTCCATGACCCGGAGTAGGTCAGGTCGTCGTCGATCAATCCGTAGAGCCGGTAGACCTCCCAGTCAAGTTCTTCCTGCTCGAAGACCATTCGGGCGCGGGTGGAGTGCCACGCGACTTGGCCCCGAGCAATCAATGCGGCGACGTCGTCGCTGGCCCGATCCAGCAGTGCGCTGGGGCTGGTGGCGCTGAGCGTGGTCGCCAGTTCATCCAGGCGGCGTCCCCGGGCGCTGGGCAGCGTGTCGGGAAGCGGGAACTCCTGGAGTTTGGTGCCGGTGAACTCATATCGCGGTTCCCAGTCCTCATCGCCGATACCGCCGCCGATGCCGCCGTTGCCCTTGTTGTGACTCACCTGCTTCAACCAGAAGCACGCCGTGGACGAGTTCAGTACGCCCAGCAGGTCCAGGTGGTCCTGCTCCGTTGCGGACTCCGGCAGTTTGATTACCGGCGCGGACTGCTTGAAGACTTTGCCGCCGCGGTCGAGTACGAAGTGGTTGTGGGTTGCGACGAAGGCGAAGGTGATGGACCACGCATGGGCTCCCACGTCCTTGGGTACCTGATGCCAGGCATACCAGGGCCTGCCTTCGCTTCGGTATGTCGCGCCGCCGAAGAGTGCTCGCTCAGCGAGATCGTTACGCCAAGGCCAGAGATCCATTAGGGCCTCTGTCAGGGTGGTATCCAGCAGTTCCTGGTCTTCGTACGGAAACCACGTCATGGTTGAAGTACTGACTGCGTAATCGCGCACGTTTTCGCCCGCAGCCAGGTCCGGGTAGTGCGCCTCGACAACTCGCTGACTCGAGCGCATGTGGCGGGGACGGGTGAACTGTTCGTCCGCATGACTCATGGCCATGAAGCCGATGCGCACAATTCGCGCGTCGAAGCGGGAGCAACCGTGCTCCAGAAGTCCTACCAGCGCGGTGGCCTGGCCACCTGACAGCGACCAAGGGTGTGACTGAAAGTCCGCACGCGCTACGTCTCGAACGCTGATGTACTTGCCCTCGTGACCAGGGGAGTCCAGATGAGTTCGAATCTCCGCCCACACCAGTCCATGAGCAGGGTCGGCTGGCTGTCCCGGTTCTCCGCGCACGCCAAGAACCGCCCGGACGTGCTCAGTCTGCGGCCGCCGGCGGCGTCCGACCAGGATCACGGTGGGGGTGCCGTGACCAGGAATGTAGGCACCGGAGGTGTCGACGACATGGGTGAGATCCACTGGGTTGCCGAGGTCGTGGCCCGACAGCAGAGTCTCGATCGGCTTCTTGCCGAACTCACGCTTCATGAAGGAGTTGGCGGTGATCTGACCGCTGTACCCAGCGGACTGGCGTCCGTCGGCCTTGAGGAGCAGTTTGAAGAACAGTTCCATGAAGGGGACGGAGAGAACCCACAATCCTGAGCAGGACGGGTAGATGGTCCGATACAAGTCCTTTAGGACCTTGTCCTTGACCGTGATGTAAGGCGGGTTGCCCACCACCACGTGGTACCTGCCGGGCTTGAGTATGCCCTGGTAGGCGGACAGATCCTCGGAGTCGTACTCGTAGACCGAGTCGTCCTCGTCGTCGATCCCGAGACTGATCTCGAGCTGCTTCTCGTGGGTGCCGAGCAGGGCGTCACCAACGGCCAGCCGGTAGGCGAACTGCGGCGCCTCGACGAGGGAGCGGGCGCCGATGGCCTGCAGGCCGGCGACTGTGAGCCGGAACCGGGCGATGGCGACGGCGAAGGGTTGATGTCCACGCCGTGGATCGAAGCCATGGCCCGCTGCACGCGGTCGCGCACGTCGAGGGCGGGCGCCTCGTCGGCCCATTGCTGGTTGAGCCTGGCGAAGGCGCCGAGCAGGAAGTGGCCCGACCCGCAGGTCGGGTCGATCAGCTTTAGGCCCTTCAGCCCGAACTCCTCCACCGCGGGGGTCAGGGTGAGGTCGAGGATGAACTCCTCGACGAAGTCCGGGGTCTGCAGCAGGGCGTACGTCTTCTTCGCGTGCTCCGACAGCTCCTGGTAGAGGTCACCCAGGAAGCGGGTGCCGAGGTCGGGGTCGGTGAAGTCGTGCACCAGCTCGCCGGCAGTGTCAGTGGTGCGCCAGAAGGTGACCAGCCGGTCCGCGGCCTCGGCGCTGATCAGGGCCGTCCAGACGGGGGAGTGGTCCGGGTCCACCAGCGACCGGCCGGCGGTTGGCTGGCCAGCACCGAGAAGGCCTGCTGCAACCAGTCCCGACGGTTGGCCGAGGGGTGGGCGGTGAAGTAAGCGGTCTCGTGTTCGATGGCACGGGACAACAGCACCCCGGGGCCGGCGATCCACGGCTGGGGCACCAGGCGCCCCTGCCCGTCGCGGGCACCCGCCAGCAGGTCGTTGTCCTCGCAGAACCGGATGAAGGTCGAGGCGACGATCCAGGCCACGGCTGCCTGGTCGACCTCGTTGTCGCGCCACGTCACCCACGCGTGACCGGTGCGGCCCCGCTCCAGCGCGGTGCGGTGCTGCTCCCGCAGCCGGGCGCCCCACGGGTCATCCGCGTCGTCGGCACGCTCGCGCAGGTCGGCCTGGAGCAGCTTGAGCTGTCCCTTGAGGTCGGCGAGCAGGGCGGAAGAGGTGATCACGCAGTGACTCCTGTGGGTGAGGCCAGGTCGAGATGGGAGGGCAGGTCGAGGACACCGGAAGGGCCGAGCGGCACCGGCTGTCCTTCGAGGTGGGGCACGGCCATGGAACCGTCGCGGGCTACCAGCAGCCAGCGGGCGGCCGGGCGCGGGGTGCCGACGTCGAGCAGGTCGGAGAGGTGGTCGCGCATGCCGTAGCGCGCCAACGGGCCGGCATTCACTACCAGCACTGGCCGCTGAGTGGCGATCGCCTCGGTCCACCGGGCTCGAGCGCCTCACGCACCAAGGAGGTCAGTTGCTCCCAGTCGAAGGAGTCGTGCTCCGCGGCGTCGGCCTCCAGCACGACCTCCCACGGCACCTCCTGATCGGCCGCCAACGCCCGACTGGTCTCCACCACCATGAGCGAGACGTCCACGACCTCGACGTCGTAGAGGGACGCCAGCCTGTCGATCGCCTGGAGGTAGCGGTGCGGCGCCACGGCCAGGGCGACGGGAGCGTGCGTCCGCAGGGACGTACGCAATGTGCGGTCCACTTCGACGGCGGAGGTGGAAGCCACGCTGGTCGCGTAACCGGTGACCGACTGGGAGACGTCGGTGGTGTCGCGGGCGGCGTACTCGGTGCCGTTCCAGGCCATGCCCGGCAGGGCCTGCAGCACCAGCGGGTCGAGCTCGGGGTGGCTCGGATCGTCGCCGCCAGGTCGGGGAAGCGAGAAAAGACGCGGCGGCGCACCCACATCTCCGAGATGACTCGCCCCGGTCGGCCGCGCAGTGCATGGTCGATCGCGTCGGCGACCGGCAGGCTGCGCGGGTAGAGCTCGCCGAAGCCAGAGACTGCCGCCGTGGTGGAGGTCGCCGCGGCGAGCCGCACCAGACGCTCGTCGCTCAGCTCGACCAGTCGGTCCTGGGCGGGGGGCAGGAGGGAGCGCAGGTCGGCGCGGGCCCGGGCCGCGGGCACGACCCCGTCGGCGACCAGGTCGTCGGCGCGCCGCCCCAGGGCCACGGCGATCTCCGTGAGCGCGTCGGCCGACAGGTGCGCGCGCTCGCCGGTTGGGGCGGTGGGGTCCGTCTGGGCCGACTCGGTCAGCGCCACCAACGGGGTCGCGCCGGGGGAGGGGCGTCGGATGGTCAGCCGGGGCTCGTCCTCCCGTTCCTCGACCTCGAGGGCGGCGCGGATCAGCGCTACGGAGTGGTCACGGCGCGCCGTGCCTTCCAGCTGGGAGCCGAGCCGCCCGGCCAGCGCCACCGCCAGCTCAGTCAGCGTCATCACACGACCGTCGCCGGCGAGCAGGGCGACCAGGTCTGCGCGGACCTGGGCCACGGAGTCGAGCTTGGCCCACCGTTTCGCGGCTCGGTTGAGCGCCGAGGTCATCGCATCCTGGCTGACCCCGGCGTGCTCCGCGGCCTGGGCGACGGTCGGCCACAGCGGCGTGGGACCGGGCTCGTGGTCCAGCCCGACGAGGGCTCGCAGCGGGGTCTGGTCGGACTTCGAGCTCGACGGCACCTGCAACAGCACCCGCACCACACCCTCGACGCCGCGGCCCGGGACGACCTCGACGCTCGAGGGTGCGCTGAGACGCTCACGCCACTCGCGGATCCGCCTCTGGATCTCCTTGCGGTAGTGCTCACCCAGGCCACGCACGGCGTTGATCCGGTGAGGCGGCACGCCGAGCAGGTCGCCGACCGTCAACACGTCGAGCCGCAGCACGCCCGACAGTGCCCGGGCGCTCAGTCCCGCACTGTTGAGCGGCGTGGCGAGCGAGGCGGCAGCTGCCGCTTCGTCGTCGCCCCCGGCGCCGTCGGTGCCGGCATCCAGATCGGCGAAGACCGCCGCCCAGGCCTGCGCCATCTCCGCGACGCCCGCGTAACGCTCGGGCGCCTTCGGGGCCAGCGCCCGGCGGAAGAAGTCGGTGAGTGGCTCGGCCACCGCGTCCTCGAAGCTGGTGGACATCACCACCGGCGCCTCGTCGGGCGTCAACGGACCGTTGGTTCCCTCGGGCCACCACAATGGGTTGCCCGTCGCCATCTCGAAGAGAGTTGCCGCCACCGACCAGAGTTCCGCGGCCCGGTCGTACTGACGGCGCTGCGACAAGTAGGGGTCCAGGTAGCCGGGCGTGCCCGAGGTGGTGTTGTCCAGCGGCTCACGCGCCAACGACAGGTCGAAGAGCGTCAGCCGCGGCTTGCGGGTGCCGGGTCGGGCGAGATCGCCAGGTTGGCGGGCTTGATGTCGCGGTGGAAGAGCCCCTGCTCGTCGAGGTGGGCCACAGCCTCGAGCAGGTCACGGCCGTAGCCTTCGAGCTGCTCGATGGTCGCCCGGCCCTCTGTGGCGATCCGGGTTGCCAACGTCTCCTTGCCGGCGTCGGAGAGGAGCAGCGCCGTGCGCCCGTCGATCCGGATCGGGCCACCGATGAGCCGCACCACCCGCGGGTGGTCGAGCTGCTCCAGCACCTCGGCCTCGACCGCGAGCCGTTCCCCGGCGGCGTCGTTGCGCGCCACCTTGAGGATGATCGGACGGGTGTCGTCACTGTCGTAGTCGACCGCCAGCAGCGCCGTCCCCGTCGAGCCCTCCCGCGCCGCTCCAGCACGTCGAAGCGGTCGGCGATGACCGAACCGCTCTGGGCATCGAGGGGGTCCGCGACCGGCTGCGGGTCGCGCTCGGCCGGACGGACCGCGCGCGCTGCAGCGTCCAGCTCGGTGAGGAACTGGTCGACCGACGCGGTGCGCTCGGGCTCCGCGAACGCCGTGGCGCGGCGTACGACATCGGCGTACTGGTCCGGGATCTCCGGGGTGAGGGAGCTCGGGTCGAGGCCGTCGTCGCGGGTGAAGCGCGCCTGCAGGTCAGCCAGGGTGGTCGCGGGCGGCTCACCGGTGAGGATCAGGAAGGCCAGGGCACCGAGGCCGTAGACGTCGAGCGGGATGCTGGGCAGCTCCTCGGCGCCGTGCAGCGCCTCACGGGCCAGATAGATCCAGTCGTCCTGGTCGACCGCGCCACGTACGTCGGTCAGGCCGGCTGACAGGGCCGTCACCTTGGTGCGGGTGCTGGCCTCGCGCTGACCCGTGTACCAGTCACGGATCCGGATGCGGGGACCACGGGAGTCCTCCTCGCGCACCCACACCCGGTTGGGTGCCAGCGCCCGGTGGGCCAGGTGCCGGTTGTGGGTGTACCGCAACACCTCGCCGATCTGGCGGATCAGCGCGATGCGGGTGTCGAAGTCGAGGGAGTCGCCGCGCGACGCCAGGAACTGGTCGAGGGGCTGTGCGCCCGGCCAGTCGTCGAAGAGCAACGCCGGACCCGAGTCGGTGACCAGGTAGTCGAGCGGACGGTCCACTCCGTCGTGGTGCAACGGTTCGGTCAGACGCAGCTCGCGCCGGGCGCTCGCCTCGATCCGCTCACGCTCGTCCGGAGACGACTGCGGCGGCAGGTCGAAGAGCCGCAACCGGCGCTTGGTGTCCATCACCGGGTGGCTGACCACGAAGTCCTGCCAGTCCTGCCCGACGGCCACGGGGTCGCCGTCGTCGAGGACGTACTGCCCAATCCTGCGCTGACGCGGCGTCGCGGTGAACCCCGCCATGTCGCACGCCTTGCGGGCAGCGGTGGCGGTCGGACGGTCGACGATGTGGTGCGGGTTGTCCGGCTGGCTGGCCAGGAAGGCGCCCAGCGTCGGCAACCCGCCCGTCAGCTGGTAGCCGTCCAGCGCGAGCACGTTCGTACGCCCCAGGCCGTCGAGCTCGATCGAGGACCCGTGGCCGTGCATCACCACCAGCGCCCCTAGATAGGGGACAGGAGCGTTGGGGTTCACCTGCTGCAACAGGCTCTTGAGCCGCTTCGCCTTGCTGATCGTCAGCTTCAACGGGTTGGAGTAGTGGCGGACCTGCCCCCCCGGCGTGATCTGGTGCCAGCTCTGCTGGTTGCCCGCGACCGTACCGTGCCAGCCCTTGAGCTCGACCACGAAGAAGCCGCGCTTCGTGAGGAGGAGGACGTCGACCTCCGCGGCGCGGCCGTCGAGGTCGAGGAAGGTGAGGTTGACCCAGGCGCGGGTGAGACCGTCCTCGGGCAACAGCTCACGGAACGCGTCGAGCGCGGCCTGCTCCGCCGGTGAGGCCGGCTCGCCCATGAGGATCCAGTTCGGAGAATCTGGCTTCATCGGTGGGTTGTTCCTCTGCTGGTCCTGGGCGTGCGCCAACCCTATCCAGATGGGACGGGTGGTGTGGGTGGTTCGACGGTGAATCGGCTCAGAGCCGGTCGATCCAGGTGTCGTCCTCACGCTCGTCCCAGAGGGAACCCTCGCTGCGCTGCGTCCTGCCAGCGTCGCGCCCGAGCGAGCTGATCACCCGCAGCGCCTCCTCGGAGGTGAGATGCCGAAGGGAGGCAAGAGGGCGACCGGCGTGCTGCTCGATGAGGCTCTTTCGGGCCTGCTGGTCGGTGAGGCCGCGGGCGTCCAACGCGTTGCGGAGCAGGTCGACCTGCCAGTCCGCGATTTGGGCCGGGGCGGGGTTGCTGGTGGGGGGACTCGAGGGCACGTCGTCGCCGAAGAGAGGAGTGTCCATTGGGGGATGGTAGTTGCCGGCGCTGGCCAGGGGTTCATGCGCTCCGGATGAGCTCATGGATACGGTGCTTGGCCTGTTCGAAGGGGCGGCGGTTGTCGGCGCTCAGGTGCACGACGTTGTCGTCGATCCAGACCCGGGCACCGGTGGACTCACGGATGCTTCGGATCGTGGCGCCCTGACGTCCGATCAGCCTGCCGACACACTCCGACGGCACCTCGAACCTGGTGGTGTGCACCCATGCGGTCGTCTTCAGGACGACTTCGGCCGTGGGCGGCCACGCCGCGTGGGGCTCACGCACCACCCACACCTTGAGGATGCGCTCATGGAAGTCTTTCTCGAACCGCATGCTCGCCTGGGCGAGGTCGTGCTCCATCCGGTCCGGGGTCGCGAGCGTGGCCTCGACCTCGTCCCTGCTGACGCCTCGCTCGACCATGCGCTGCCTGATGTGCCGGGAGTAACGGCGGCGTAGGTCGGCAGGGAGGCCGACGAGATGCGTGGACTGTGGTCGCTTGCGGGTGACGGCCACGAGGACCGCCACGACGATGAAGACCGCGGCACCGAACATGATCGGGTCCAACACTGCGGAGCTCATGCTCCTGCCCTCTCGGTCAGCGCCTGTGCTGCAGCGACGCGGTGGTCAGGGAGGAGCGTGACGCTGGTCGCGGCCAGCCGTAGGCGACGGCTCAGCTTGCCGGGTTGCGCGAGGACGTGCACACGAGCGACCTCGGCGAGCTCGACGAACGCGTGGTCGCCGCTGACGACGACCAGGTCGGTCACGCCTGCCTCGGCGAGTACACGCCCGGCCTCGATCAGGGCGATGTCCGCCGCGTCCGGCGAACTCTCGACCAGGGTGAGGCCGCCTCCGAAGCTGCTCAGCGCCGCCGCATGTCGCCGCAGGATGCTCGGACCCGTCGCGGTGCGGGTGTGGTGGGGACGGCTCCGAGGTGTCCCCGCACGATGGTGAGGAGAGTCCCGGCCTCGCGGCTGCTCAGCGGGTCGTCCTGGATTAGGAGGTTCTCGATGTCGACCAGGGCGGCGAGCCGCGAATTAGGCGATGAAGTGGGCTTGGGGGGTCTGCATGGCTGTCTCCTGAGCTGCTGAGTGATTCGGTGAGACAGACACTTCGGCCAGGCACAGGAGGCATCAACTTCTTCAATGCCTACCGTGCCCAGCCCTGTTCGCTGGCATCATCTGGTCCGTGTCCACCTTTGAGCTGGAGATCACCGCGGACCTCGACCACGGGCTGAGGGAGGTGCTGGGAGAGGCGCCCGCCACAGCAGACGCCGTGGTGGTGCTCGCTGCATTCCTGGACTCCATGGCGAAGGGGCATGGCCTCAGCGAGAACGGCACCGTCGACGACGACCCGGTGGTTCGTCTGGGGCTTCCGGGGGGTCTCGACGACCTATTGACGTGTCTTATGGGGTACACCACACGCATCACCGCTGACCTGCTCCGCGAGGGTCTCTACCTCGCACTCACCCAGGTCGCTGCCGACCAGTCCGCCAGGAAGATGCTCAACAAGTCGCGTCCCCTGAGCGAGGAGGCCGTCCTTCTCCTGGGGCAGATCTACTGGAACATCGAAGCCAGTGAAGCTCGGTCACTCCTCCCGATCAGGCCACATGTCGGTGGCGGTCGCCTGGTCGCAAGAGACATTCCCGTCCCCGGCAGCACAGCCGACTTCGCCACGATGCGGTGGACGGCGCGTGCCAACCGGAAGTGCTCAGGCAAGTCGGCGGGTCAAGGGTTCCGCAAGCAGGGAGCTCGACTGGTCGTGCTCGTCGCCCAGCGCATCCTCGCCGGCCGCACCACGGCGTTGGACGGGCCGGTGTCTGCCTCCGTCACCGAGGACGACGAGAGGCTTCGCTCCCTCACATGGACCTGGGACGAGCCGGACGCTCGGTCGGAGACCCTCGTCAACCCGCCGTCGTGGCGGGGGAAAGACACTGACGACGTGACTGGCGACGCGCCGATCTACATCGGGCCGCTGCCGGACGTCGGGCCTGGGTACCAGAGCCGCTTCGTCGACTTCGAGATCGGGCACCACTGGGCGACCAGTGGCGAGCGGCGCGTGTGGCTGACGGGTGGCCCGGGCTTGGGCAAGTCCTACACCGCACGCAAGATCATGGAAGACGCCCTCCGAACCCGGCAGGGGGAAACCCTGCTCGTCTGGGTGGAGTCCGCTGACGTCGCCGCAGTGCACGACGCCCTGGGCAAAGTCGGTGAGGCCCTCCGCGCCCGTGGCCTGATGCCCACTGCAGGAGGGTCACGATCTCCCGACCAGGAGTCCCGCGCGGTCCTGGACACCCTTGCGACGAGTCCATGGAGGTGGCTGGTCGTCCTCGACAACGCGGAGGCTGACGCGCTCATCGCTGCGAATCTTCTTCCGACAGGGACGAACCCC
The DNA here is from genome assembly GCF_004777465.1 of Nocardioides daphniae. NCBI lineage: Bacteria > Bacillati > Actinomycetota > Actinomycetes > Propionibacteriales > Nocardioidaceae > Nocardioides > Nocardioides daphniae. Next base: position 1,979,370 of record NZ_CP038462.1, on the reverse strand, counting down.
TGCGGCCGGACGCTGGTCACCACGACCAGCCGGTCGCCGCGCATGCGCCGCAACGGCCAGGTCTTCGAGGCCGCACAGTTCCAGCCTGACGAAGCCCGTGAGTTCCTCCGGAACAACGTCCACGCCGGACGCACGGGACGATCGGCCTTCGCTGCGGCGACAGATGCGGAGCTGGATGCCGTGGCGCAGGCGGTCGGCAACCATCCCCTGGGGCTGGCCATCGCGGCCGGCACGATCTCCACGAACGCCCTGACCATTGAGGAGTGGCTCAGGGAGTTTGCGTCAGAGGCCCCGTTGGACCAGGTGGCAGACGAGCTGGACCATGGTGGCTACCCCCGGTTGATCGCGGCGACCTGGAGGATGGCACTCGCGAAGGCGAGCCAAGGCCTTCCCGATGGGCTGGCGGAGCGTGCTGCGCTCGTGGCAGCGGTGCAAGCCGCTGATGGACACCCCACGTGGCTGTGGGACACAGATGCGGTGGCTGGCTGGGTCGCGGGAGGCAACACGCTCGAGCGGCGCCACGGAATGCCGAAGGTGGTTCAACGACTGATCGACCACCACGTGGTCGAGCTCCAAGGATCGTGGTCAGATGGCCGTCTGCGCATGCACCAGCTCGCGTCCCGTGCGGTCCGGGAGCACGTCGCCGAGGCCGTGGTTGCGGAGCTGGTCGAGCTTCTGTGCCTCGAATGGGTGAAGCGACTCACCGTCACTGAGCCGGAGGTCGGAGTCCTCCTGGCCAACGTCGACGCCCTCGCCTCTGTCTGCGGACCTCACGCGCAGGCACATGTACTGCTCACGCGCTCAGGGCGTTCGTGGACCGGCCTGCGTTGCCCACGGTGGCGCTCATGTTCCAGCGAGTACGTGACATCGCGCCGGCGCTCCTCGCAGGTGGGGCGGTGGGAGGAGCACGCTGGGCCGAGCTGTGGTTGGAGCAGAGTGACGAGCTTGAGCGGGCCAACGTCGGCGAGGACGTCATGGCGGCATGTGGGCTCGAGACGCCTGCCTTGATGCGGCGGGAGGCCGTGGCCGTGCTGCAAGCCCTGCTCGCAGATATGGACGTGGACGTGGACCGGTCGCTTCGCGCCACGCTCGTATGTCGATTGGCCGAGGGGCAGGAGAGGCTTGGCCAATGGGAGGAAGCTCGGGCCGGGCGCGACGAAGCGGTGCGGTTGTACGAAGGCCTCATCCGGGAGTCGCCCGATCCTGATTCCTCATGGGTCTCTGCTCTCGCGTCACTGTATGCAGCGAGCGGCTCGTCAGACACGCGAGTTGACCTTGCAGCAGCTGCAGCGAAAGAACTCGAGACCCCGATCCTTAACCCTGTCCCTGGCGATGAACGCTCACTCTTTCTCGTCGCCACGCTATGGCGGCGAGGGCTCAGCTCCTCAACGACCTCGGTCGGAGATCGGAGGCCAAGGAGTGCTACCGGAAGGCGGCGGCGAATCTCGAGGGAGTGAGTTCGTTCAAGCAAACTGTGCGTGGGTGGCTGGTCGCGCTCGGGGGCTGCACATCCGTGAACAAGAGTGGATGGACGCGGAGAGCTGTCTGCAGGCCGCACTCGGCGAACCGGACCTGACACGCGAGCGTGTGCTCCTCGGCAGTGTGCAGCTCCACCGGGGGCGTCAGGATGCTGCGTGGTCGACGTTGTCCGATGATGACATCCAGAGTCGGGGGGCTGCGGCCAGCGGGTACGCGAGCGGCGAGCCTCTCGAGCTGCCATTGGCGGTTCGTGAGTTGATGGACGCCGACTGGACGTCAACCATCGTGGAAGTGAACCGGCTGGAGCTCCGGAAGATCGCCCTGAAAGCAATGTCCAGCAGCAGGTGGAGTGACGCTGCTTCGCTCTACCGCTCACTTCTCGACCACCTTGAGGCGCATCCCCAGCCTGATCAGTGGGACCAGGAGCGGGACGTGGCGGAGTGCCATTCCGCTCTGGGCCTATGCCTAGTGCAGTCCGGGGATCTGCGTGACGCAGTTGAACACCTGACGCGAGCTCTGCGGATCAAGCAGGTGCTGGCCGAAGCTGGTGCCGACGGGGGCCCGTCCCGCTCTCGCGCATGGTTGGATCTCACGCTGCTGCGGAACGCCCACCTGAGTCTGAAGGAGTGGCACGAAGCCGTCGAAGTGTCCACTCGCCTGCTTGACCTGTACGCGGTGGAGCATGACCAACATCCACTGGACTTCCAGGTCGCAGAACGCCTGGGGGAGACGTTGTCCAAGCTTGCTGCGGCGCACTGCATGTCTGGCAAAAGGGCCGAGGCGGTCGTACCCGCAGAGCGTGCCGTGTCCGTCCTTGACACGGCCGTCGAGCGTCATCCTGCTGAGAACGGACTTCGACGCGTCCTCATCAGCGCCTTGATAGTCCTGGCAGACGCGCTCGACGACGATGAAAGTTCCTGGGTCTGCTACCGCCGAGTCGTCGGCATCTACGACCACCTGCTCGCCGCAGACCCGGGAAGTGAGGATGACGCCTTCGTGGAGTTCCTGAGCTTTCTGGCCGCCGAGCTGGAGGCGAAGGGTGATCCCGAGAGTGAGGTGTTCCGCGCTCGAGCAGACGAGATCAGGGAAGCACGTGAAGGCGGGGCAGGATGATCGCTGTTCCGGCCGCAAAGGTAGGCGGTGGGTCTGCACACGCGTTGAGTTTCGGGATCCGAGTCCTTTCTCAGGGGAACGGTATCCGCGCCGCTGCTTGATGCGGTTGGTGTTGTAGAAGCCTCGATATCGTCGAAATCGCCGATCTGAGCAGGCCGCGTAAGGGCTAGGTCTGTCGGCGGTGGATCCATGCCAGTTGGCGCTTGAGTGTGGCCCAGGTCGACTCGACCGCGGCACTGTCGTAGCCGTCGCCCGTCGACCCGAAGGAAGCGGTGATCCCGAGGGTCTCGAGTCGTTGGCCGAAGGCCAACGAGGTGTAGGCCGATCCTCGGGTCGGCGTGGTCGATGACGCGCTGGTCGGGTCGGCGTCGCTCGAACGCCATGACGAGGGCGTCGATGACCAGGTCGGCGTCGGGCTGGTGCCCATCGCCACCCGACGACGCGGCGGGAGTAGAGGTCGATGACCCCGGTGAAGTGGAGCTAGCCCCCTCGGGCGATGAGGTTGATCTGGGACACCTCGGCATGATGAACGACCTCAAGTGCGCAGCCGACTGGGCAGCCAAAAGAAGCTTGGTACATCGCGCACGGATATCGGCCGTACGACGAGCCCGGGGCGACAGGAGATCGTGGCGTGCTGATGCGGAGCGACGACAGCAGGGGCGTCGACCCGCCTGCCTGGGAGTCGATGGCGAAGCAGGTGCTGGATTCCGGAAGCACGTCGTACTGCGAAAAGAGGCGCTGGAACGAAGGCCTTGAGCCACCCCGCCAAGGGGTGCCGCCCTTTCAGGATCGAGCAGCGCGCCGTAGCGCGTCGGGCATGTTGCGGTGCCAGATCACCGCGAGTTCTCGGTTGGCGCGGGTGAGGCTCGTGTACAGCTGCCCTGTGCGGCCGAGATTCTCCGGAAACGCACCCGGCTCGACGACCACGACGGCGTCGAACTCGAGGCCGCGGGCGTCTTCCGGCGCGTAGAGTCGAACTGTCAGCTCGCCCTTCTGCCAGATATGGAACCCGGAGCCCTTGCGTCGCCAACCGCCGCGGCCCAGCTCACCCATCATCTCGCCGGGATTGACGGTGATGATTGCGGTGGAGCCGTCGGCGTACTTGGTCGCAAGCTGGTGGGCGACTTGCAGAGCAGACACCCACAACATCTCAGGGCGCGTGACGTGATCGACCTTCACCGGCTCGCCGTCAGCCTGCACGGTCTGGTTGCCGCGCTGCTTGGCAGGCAGGAGGCGGTCGGCGAAGCGCAGAACCGCGCCGGTCGAACGGTAGCCGCGTGTCATCACCTGCGGCCGAAACTCGCCGTCGGCGGCCAGGGCGAGGTGGTCGGCGATCTCGTGCCACGATCCGTATGTGACGTCGGAGCGGCGCTGGTTCATGTCGCCGACCAGTGTCCAATGACCGTCGCGTCGCAGGTACTGGTCCAGCACGTTCCACTCGATGGGAGACACATCCTGTGCCTCGTCGACGATGATGTGGTCGTAGCGCATGCCGTCGGGGATCGGGTTGTAGGCAAGACGGCACTGTGCCATCAACGGCAGATAGCGTCGCTTGAACGCTTGCTCGAACGCCGGAAGGTTCGCCATCCACGCGACCTGGTCAGCGTCCTCGACCAAACGGCGTTCCGGCGTTCCGTTGCGCCGGATCAGCTCGTAGACCGTCTTGATGTTTTCCCGCCTGGCGCCGTTTCCCTCGCGCCATCGGTGGTTCTGTTCGTGGATCCGGGCGGCGCGCTCGGCAAACATGCGGGCCTGGGCGTCGACATCGTTGTGTTCACCCCCGATGGCGCCCGGCCACGGTCCCTTCAGACCCGTCGTCTCGGCCATCAGGTCGTGCAGATGGGTGACGCGCACCTGGTCGAATGCCGCGAGTGGCTGGATGAGTCCGTCCACGTGGCTGACATATCCCGCGGTGGGGCCGACGACCAGCACCTTCAGAGGCTTGCTGGCGCGTGCGGCCAGCGCGCCTTCGTCCTCGTAGAGCACGGGATTGACGAGGTAGGCGGCACGGTAGGCGGCCACCACTGTCTTGCCAGTGCCAGGATGCCCCTGAACCACCAGGCTGTCGTCGACCGGCCATGAGACCAGGGCGTGCTGGTCGGGCTGCAGGAGAGCGAGAACGGACTGAAGCTTGTCCTGGCGTGGAGCGGTGAGGCGCTTGAGGACGGCCTCCTCGGCGCGCATCCCTTCCCTGATGTCCAGGGCCTTCCGAATCCGAACCGTGGACGTGTCAGGGGCCGCAGGCGCGTCGGAGCGCGTTCCCTCCCCGCCCGTCGATGTGCTCGGCGAAGGCTGATGGGACGCAGGAGCGGGAGAAGCCGCGCGACGTCGCCTGGTCGAGGTCGGCGCTGGAGCCGGGACGTTCAACTCCTTGCTGATGAAAGGGGAGTCAACGCCTTCTCGAACCCACTCGTCGTCGAGGTCGCTGATGTCGGTAAACCTGTGGGCAAAGGTGCGTCGGACGACGACGTCCTCGGAGCCGTCGGCATCGGGCTGGAAGAAGAGTCGTGCGATCGGTGCGGCCCAGCTGTAGACCGGCACGCCCAACTCCGGCAGGAATCGTGAACCGATGTAGAAGTCCCGCAGTTCTTCGTCGTCGGTGTCGCACCCCACGCGCCCGAGGAGCGGGTGGTGGTAGCCGTTGGCCTTGATCTGGTGGTTGACAGCGTCGATCCACAGGACGTTGCGGGCAACGTCGGTGAGCGGGTTGCGCTGGAGCCTCCTCTCAAGCTTGTCGAGGTACTCCTTGTTCTTGGCCTGCTCGTAAGGAAGTTCCGGGTGGGGCGTCATCCGGCGACCTCCACGACGCAGACAGCCAGGTCGTCGGTGGTCAGGGACGGCGCGGCAGCCGACTCGAGGCCCGCGATCTGGGCTTCGTATCGGGCCTGCTCCTTACGGAGCTTGCCCTCGGCGAGCGGAAGCATCTTCGCTTGACCGCGATCGATGTGGGTCTGGAGCCGAGCGCGGATTGCGCGCATGCGGCGCTCGTGCACCTCGGTGAAGGAGGCGCGGCGGGTCGCGATGAACGCGGCATTCTCCTGCGCCAGGTCGTTGCGTCGTGTCGCCACCCGGGCCTCCAGGTTCATCGTTGCCAGGTCGACAGCCTCGAGAAGATGCGGATGGTCTCGAAGCGGCCCTGCTTGGTATGACGCCGTGGCCAGCTCCTTCATGATGGCCGCGCCCAGTGCATCACCGGCCTCCGAAAGGTTCGTCAGGTCGATAGCGGACGACCACACCTCATGGATCGGACGGACGCCGTTCCAATGCACCACGGCGAGGAGTGCCAGGTAATTCCCCGGGCGGACCCCGGCAGACGACGACGTCATGCGCAGCAGCGTGAACCGGCCGTGACGGTGACCAGGCGTCCCAACCGCTGCCCGGGTCAGCGGATGCGTCGCGGTCAGGAGCGGCACATCCGAGGTCCTGGAGTACTCCTGGTCGAGCGAGACGACGATGTCGTGCTCCGAACGCAACTGGGCTCCGAGTTCCTGGACCTCGATGGTGCTGCGTTCGCCAGTCCTCACCAACGTCTGAACGTGATCGGCGAGCTCCTCGTTGCCACGCAGCCGAAGGATCGAGCCGTCCCGGCGTGCGCTTCCGCCGTACGTCTCTGCCCAGTCCTCGACCAGAAGCGCCAGTTCCGCCTGGCCCACGTACCGACCGCTGGCCAGCAGGTCGCGCTCCAGCCCGTCGATCTCCGCGCCATCGCTGCTCACCAGCATCGGGGCGGCCGACTCGATGAACTCACGATCCTTCGCCTGCATCTCGATCGCCTGGATGGCCTGCTCCGTCCGCAGGCGACGCTGGTCTGGGCTGAGCGTGAAGTCGAACAAGAGCTTCTCGACATTGCGCCACTCGGACTCAAGAATCGGCTCAAGCTCTCCGATCGAGTGCTCGAAGACCTCGATCCGCTCCATCACCCGCTCGATGATGTCGGTCTCGATCGTTCCGGGGGTGTGGAAGTTGAGCACACCGATCTTCTTCTCGACCTGGCCGATACGGTCGATACGTCCGATGCGCTGCTCCACCTCCATGGGATTCCAGGGCAGGTCGTAGTTGATGACCGCCGAGCAGAACTCGAAGTCGAGACCCTCGCTGGCCACCTTGCTGGCGAGGAGCAGGTCGAACTCTCCGCGCCGGAAGTTGGTCATGATGCGTTCGCGACGGTGTTTGGGCACGCCACCGTGGAGCACGCCGACCCGGAAGTCCCGCCCGAGCCGGTCCTCCAGATAGCGCAGTGTCCGTCGGGAGAAGGTGAAGAGGATGGCCTGCTTGTTCTGGGCCATGAGGTCGGTGACAGCGGTGACCAACTGCTTGTACTTGGTGTCGGACGTGAGCGCTCGTGCAGCCTTGGTGAGCTCCGGGCCCGGCGCAAGGTCAGACCTCTTGGTGGCCGGTACGTCTGCTTCCTCGGACTCGATGTCGTCAGAGTGACCCCACTCCAGGACGTAGCGGGCAGCCTCAGGTAGGCAGCTTCCTGCGAGGCGCAGGGGCATCTGCATAGAGAAGTTGAGGGGCGTACCGCTGAGTGCTGCCCTATCCACGCACCACTGGAAGTACGCCTCGTAAAACTTCACCTCTGTGGCATCGAACGCCACGTCGATGCGATGCGGCTCCCGGAGCGGCTTCTCCTCCTGGACGTCGATCTTGCGTGAACGGGTGACCTGCGCCGACAGGCCGTGGAGCTCCGCGCACAGTCGTTTGACGGTCACTGCGCCGGCCGCGTCGAGCCGGTCTGGGGCGAGGGTCTGGCGCAGGACCTGAAAATCGGGACGCATCGTGAGGATCGAGCCAAAGACGTCCTTTTCCAGCTCGGCAAGCCACGATCGCCTCTCTGCGTTGGTCACCGTGGGATCGGTCAGCGACTTCGTGAGCCTGTTGAGCACCGCGTTGGGGGCGATGCGCCGCTCGAGGGACTCCACGTCCTCGAACTCACCGGGCACGAGCAGGGACAGCAGGTTGAAGAGGTCGCGGTTGCGCAAATTGACCGGCGTCGCGGACAGCATGACCAGAGCATCGGACCAGTCCTGGAGCTGCTCGCCGAGCTCGTAGCTCTTCGTGTCAGAGTTCCGGAAGGCGTGCGCCTCGTCGATGATGGACAGGTCGAACTGCAGGCCGAGCTCGGTGGCGCGCTCGATCCCGTCCCACACGCGGAGACGCTCGATGCTGCTGATGTAGGCCACGCGCCGGGGGAGACGGTCGGTCTCAAGACGCTCCAGCAGGTCGGCGAGGCCAGGGTTGTCGAGCTCGACGAGAAGGAAGCCGAAGCGATCCTCCATCTCTCGCTTCCACTTCTCCACCAGCGAGCTCGGGCAGACAATCAAGACTCGGTCCGCCTGGCGCCGGGCCTCCATCTCAGTCCACACCAAGCCTGCTTCGATCGTCTTGCCGAGACCGACCTCATCGGCGATCAGCAGCCGGAGCGAGCCGGTGTCCAACAGCTTCTGGACCGGCTTGAACTGGTACGGGCGAAACAGCGTCCTCGTCGCTCGGAACGAGAACATGGTGTCGGTGAAGTGGCCCTCCAACTTGGCGCGCGTCAGCGTCGCGGCGAACCGTTTCGGCGGAACAGGCTGCCCGGCGACCCACGTCGATGCGTCGTCAACCGTGGGGCGTTGCGAGAGCGAGTCCTCGGTTCGCCGTACTGTCTGCCCGCCGGCGAACACGTTGTAGAGCCAGCTCCCGCTGACGTATCGGCGGCCAGGACGAATCACACCGTCCTGGCCGGTGCTGTCGACCAGGACGTCTTCCCCGACAGCGAAGCGAGGCTTCGACACGGGCGCGGCGTCATCCCAAATGGCATCGACCCATCCGAGCGCATTGTCGAGGGGGGAGCCATTGAGGACTTCGTCTGAGGGCGCGGCGACGCTGGGCCCAGGGGATGTCCCACTCGTGACGGACAGAACGACTGAGGGCTCGATCCCGGAGAACCAGTAGATCCCCTGAGGAAGCTGAACCGGAGGAGATGCCACGATTCTGGTCTCGTTGACCAGGTCGACGACGTCGTTCACGCCCGGGCCGAGGACCAGGAGCTGCTGGAAGGCGCCGGCGCGGAGGACATCCTCCAGCTCGGTGGTGACAGGGTGATAGCCGTGGGTCGAGCTGACCACCAAGGCGTCGGGAATGGCCATGCGCTACTCGGCGGTGGCTCGTGATGCCGCGTTGGGGCACGACGTTTTCCAGGGCGAGTACGGCGGCCTTGTCATCTCGCCGACCATAGTGGTCACCGCGGCCCGTCTTCACCGTTTCAGCCGAGTTCGAGCAAACCGGTGGGACGATCACCGCGTCGGCTTCCCGGCCCTTGAACTTGTGAACTTGCCGAGCGCCTGGCTGCGTGGGATCCGCCACGAGAGGCCCGCAAGACCACCATTGGGGGCTCGAAGACGTTACCTGGCCGTGCAGCAGTCCCCTCCGCACTCGGAATGCTCTCCCCAAGTACCGTTTGAAGCACAGGCACCATCAACCGTGGCCTGAGAATCCATCCTCCGGTCTCCATCGTTCCCGGGGCACCCCAGAGTCTCCGGACACGCCGGGGCGGTTCAGTCAACGACCGACAGCGTCTGCGGGGAAGCTGCGTCGGTTGCGACCGACGGGCCCATTGCTCGGATTGGGCTCGAATTGATTCGCAACGGCCCACAACTGCACGCCTACGCCATCAACTGCCAAACGCGACGTCGCTGCAGGTCAAAGGCCACTTTGGCCTCACAAGCGCAGCCGGACGCAGCTGCCCGCGTTTGCGCTCGGGATCGTCGGTGTCTTCCCGATGACCCCCACGTCTAATGCGTACGTGTGGTCGAAACCGGCCACGGCTGGCCGTGATACGGAACTAGGATCGCGCTCGTGCGCCTGGTGTCCGCCTTTCTAGGTTTCGCCCTGAGGAAGCTGGGTCTGCTCGGGGCGCTGGTGGTGTCCCTGTTCCTCGGCTACCTGCTCGTCCAGGTCCTGGTGCCCACGGTGCGGGAAGCCGTGGCGGACCGCGATCGGCTGGAGCAGGTGAGCGAGGAGAGGGCAGCCCTCGAGGACAACCTTGAGCGACTGCGGCGCACCGCAGAGGCGGGCCGGCGCGAGGCGGTCGCGTCGCTGGAGACCAGGATCGACGCCGAGATCGCGGAGGGACGTCGTGCAGTCGCCGCGAAGAAGGCGGATATCGACCGTCTGCGGGACGACCAGCAGGACCTTTGCAACTTCAAGCAGGAGGTCATCGACTTTCTGACACCCGGCAGCAAGTGCAAGGCCGCCGAGGCCGCGGTCGAGAAGGCCGACCAGGCGCTCGACACCTTGGAGGGAACCCTCGGCCAGGCGGAGGACGACGCCGCCATCCTCGCTGACCCTGAACTGAGCCCTAAGCAGAAGCTGGATCGACTCGGCGTGGGCGGCGAGCAGTCCAGCGTCGAGCGGGAGATTGACAACGGCGAGGCGGAGCTGGCCCAGAGGAAGGCCGAGCAGGAGAGCTTGGAACAGGGCCAGTCGTCCGGCGTGGGATGGGTCGTCAACCAGTGGGCCCAGTCGTGGAAGTGGTTGGTTGCCATCGCGCTGCTCGTCCTCTTCCTGCCGGCAGCCCTACGCATCTTCAGCTACTTCGTGCTGATGCCGGTGGTGAGCCGGGTGCACACGCCGATCCGGCTGGCGGCCGGGTCCGAGAGCGCGACAGCCGAGGTCCGTACCTCGGCTGCCCAGCGGACCCTTCCGATCGAGCTGTCCGCGGGGGAGGTGTTGTCCGCGCGGTCGGAGTACGTGCGGCCCGTGCAGGGCAAGATACGCAGTCGGATCCTCTACGACCCGTCCGCGCCGTTCATCAGCTTCGCGGCCGGTCTCTACTTCCTGAGCCGGATCACCGGCGACGACGGCGTCACGTCGGCGACCCTGGCGTCGCCCGACGCCCCCGACGCCTACCTGATGCGCCTCGACTTCCAGGACCATCCGGGTCTGGTGATGCATCCGAAGCACGTCGTGGGCGTCATCGGCACGCCGGACCTACAGACGCGCTGGCGGTGGGGCATCCAGTCGTTCGCCACGTGGCAGGTGCGCTACGTCATGTTCGCGGGCACCGGCAGCCTGATCGTCCAGGGCGTCGGTGACGTCGTGGCGACGGACCCCCGCGGCCGCGCCACGAGGATGGAGCAGAACCTCGTGATGGGTTTCGACTCGCGCCTGACCGTGGGCGTCAATCGCACCGAGGTGTTCTGGCCCTACCTGCGAGGCAAGACGCCGCTCGTCGACGACGAGTTCACCGGTCACGCCCCGCTCTTCTGGCAGAAGTCCAGCGCCGACGGGCCCAGGAACCCGATCGCCAGGTCGTTCGATGCCATCTTCTCGGGGTTCGGCAAACTCCTGGGGTTCTGACTTCCTGAAGAGTGCCGTCGACCGTTGCTCTGACAATTCCGTGGAACGCGGCGTGGATAGGAGACGTGGCGTACGTACAGACTTGAGGGTGGATCTCGTAGGAACGGGCCAAGCCCGTGCCTGCACGGGACTTAGTGCGTATCTGCCCTCCAACCGCGCGCCTCGGCCCGCTTTCGCGCCAGCTCGGCGAGTCGGTCCGATGCGGCCTGCTGGTAACGCATGGCGGCGTAGCTGGTGGAGTGGCCGCCGAGCGCCATGAGTTCGGCGAGCGTGGCGCCGTGGCGGGCGGCCTCCGTGAGCGCGCCGTGGCGAAGGTCGTGGAAGCGGAGATCTTCGCGGCCGGCGAGGCGACGGGCCTCGTACCAGCCCCATCCTCTGGTGTCGGGTTTGCCGCGACGCTTCTTGGAGACCTTGCCGTAGAACGCGCTGGGCGCGAGGTGGCTCCCGTTGGCGCCGGGGAACATCAGCCCTTGGAGTCCTGGAGCCGCATGCTGCCTCCTGTGCTCGATCACGAGGTCAAGGATGTCGGGCGGGATAGGCACGTCGCGGATCCCGGCTTCGCTCTTCGGCGCCTTGGCGACGACGCCCGCTGACTTCGAGCGGACGACGCTGCGGCGTATGTGGATGACAGCGTTCTTCGTGTCGACGTCCATGCGGCGAAGTTCGCTGAGCTCGCCAAAGCGGAGGGCGCAGCTGTCGGCGAGAATCACCATGAGGCGGTGCTTGGTGGGCATGTTCTGGACGATCGTGAGGATCTCGTCCACCGTAGCGGGCTTGATCTTGCGCTTGCCCCCGGCTGAGCCGCCGCCAGAGATCCCGCAGGGGTTGTAGGGGATCAAGGGAGTGCCGTTGTTCTTCGTGGGGTCCGCCGCCGTACGCATGATCGCGCGCAACAGGGAGTAGGCGTGCGCCTGGTAGGTCGGACGGTCGGCGGCCGCGGTGTCGTACCAATGGGCCACAGCGGCGGGGGAGATGTCTGTAAGGGGCACCTCGCCGAACGTCGGCAGGATGAAGCGATCCAGCAGGTCCTGATAGTGGTCGCGGGTTCGGTCGGCGAGCGGTTGGCCCTTGACCTTGCGCGCAGCCAACCACCCTTGCGCGTAGTCACCTAGCGTGACGGGCTTGGCGGACGAGTTCATGAGGCGCACGGCCGGGGGAGACCACGTGCCAGCCGACAGCAGTCGGCGCTCGTCCACCAGCCAGGCCTCGGCGTCTCCCTTGGTGGTGAACGTGTGGGGCGCGTTGTGGCGCAAGCGCTTGCCGGCCTCGGTGACCCGACCCTTGGGGTCGGCGTAGCGTGCCTGGTATCGGCCACTCGGCAGCCTCATGATCTGCCCGAACTGTCGCCGCTCAACCATCTTCTACGCCCCGTTTCGTAGTCCCTACGTAGTCCTCAGGAGGCGTTTCGTGGTCCTTGATGTCCACTTCTGTCCAACCCGCCGTCTCACTAAAACCGCAGGTCAGAACCATAATTTGCTGGTGTATTGGCGTGCAAGAGGAGTTGCTGTTTTCTGCTTCGAACCCAGTATCGCCCACCGCATGCAAAACCGCCTCTGACCTGCGAAAACGCGGGTTGGAGGCGGTTTTCATTTCAGGCCTCGTGTCCCATACGTGTCCAATGGATCGGTCAGGAATCGGAGCTCGGGATGCGTCGGATGGTGTTCTCCAGCTCGTCCAGACGGACCCGGATGTGACGTCGCCCGCATCGGTAGCCGGGCAGTGAGCCCTCGCTGATCCGGCGTCGAAGGGTCTTTACGGAGACCGACAGCATTTCCGCTGCCTCGTCGAGACTGAGGTAGGTCGGCAGGTTCTTGTTCTGGCTCATCGCTGTGCTCCTCTGAGGTGGGCGGACGCTGATCGCGGACTCCTTCGTGGCCTGTCGCGTCCTCTTCGGGCTAGGTGTGACAGCGGGACCGGGGCCCGCGCCCTCAGAAGAGTCAGTTCTTTCGGTCCATCGCGACGTGAATGTTGGGGACGACGTAGATCTGGGGTCGTTGCGCGCGGCGTATGGGCAGCGGGCTGAGGACCCTGGTGAGCAGAAGTTCGATCCGGCTTCGCATCCGGTGATGGTGGCGATGTCCGTTGTGCATCGTGGTCCTCAGATCGTTTGGGGGCTGCTGGGCCGGGCGGGCGGCGCAGGGTGCGGCGGGCGGGCCGACATGTTGAGCGCGGTCCGCGGTGACGGCGGCCTTGACGGCTTCCCAAGCCCGCGGATGGACGCCGTTCAGTACGAGGGTGGTGACGAGTTCGGCGGCGCTGTAGTGCTGGTGGTGGGGGACCAGGTCGAGGGCACACCACGCGAGCGCTCCGTGGCCGTTTAGCCAGCTCGCGAAGGCCAGCATGGTGGCGGGTGCTGCTTTCGCGTCTTCGGGCGCGCGGCGGGTGAGGTCGCGCCACAGCGCGACGTGGGAGGGCGCGTTGTTTCTGCTCATGTCGTGCCAGAGCTCGTCGCGGACCGCCAGATTCTCAAGCGCGGTGAGAAGTCGTGCGGTGTCAGGATCGGTGAGGGGGTTCCCGTCACGCTGGAACTCGCGTACCGGTAGGTCTCCTTCTGCTCGGTGGAGTGAGCGCGTCTTCGCGGGCCACTGACTGATGTCGACGAGGAGCTGGAGCGGACCCCGCCTCGCCGAAGCGCACTCGGTAGGCCGCGCACCCAGATCCGAAGGAGCTGGTGCAAGGCGGAGTCCTGCCCAGCCAGGAGCCCCATGGGGGAGGAAGAGAATCCCGCTGGGCGTTTGGCAGAGCCGGTGGCGATAGTTCTTCGCCGTGCGCCCCCCGGTTGCTCGCCAGGACTCCATGCACAATTGAGCGGCCTACGGGTGAGTAGCTCGGTCCCGTCTCAGACATGGCCTGTGTCATGGACCACAGTCGGCGAGGCGGACCATCTGCAGGACCTTAAAGGTGGGCAGCAATGGGGTTGAGCCGCAGGCATCTGGCGGTCTGCCGGGACCGAGAGTCTTCTGAGCTGCAATCAGTCGCTGAGACGGAGACTGCAAGGGTGACAATGGGTTCTTGGGTTGTGTCTAGCCTCTGTCCTTAGGCCTAGGAGTTCGGCGACGAGGTGGCGAACGCCGCCCGTCGTAGTGTCCTGTGGAGTTCGAGCCCGCCATGCCTCAGTCAGGCACTGAGGCTGACCGACCCAGCTGTCATCTAACCTCGCATCTGGTCCGCCATCGACCCTTCCGCGGTGAGGTGGCCATCGACCATGACGTGGGTCTTGGTGAGGCGCGGCAGGATTCGCCGGTCGTGGGTGACGAGCAAGGTGGCGGTTGAGTGCTGGGCAGTGAGTCGGAGCAGGAGGTCGACGATCTGGCCACCGCGTTCCTGGTCTAGCGCGCTGGTGGGCTCGTCGACGATCAGGACGGCGGGCTCGTGCATGAGCGCGCGAGCGATATTGACACGCTGGCGCTCGCCACCGGAGAGCTGCGCGGGTCGCTTCTCGGCATCCGCAGCGAGCCCGACGGTGTCGAGGAGGTGACGGGCTCGCTCGCGGGTGGCGGCTCGCGCGGCTCGACGGGCGTGCTGGGCGGTGAGCTCGTTCATGACGAGCAGCTGTTCGTAGGCGGTCAGAGAACCGAGCAGGTTGGACTGCTGGAACACCAAGCCGACCTTGGTGCGCCGCAGCTCGGCTCGTTCGGACAGATCCAGGTTCGTTGCGTCGATGCCGTCGATGGTGACGGTGCCGCGGTCGGGGCGGATGAGGGTGGAGGCGACCGCGAGGAGGCTGGACTTGCCGGACCCGGACGGGCCCGTGAGACCAACAACGGTGCCGGCGGCCACGCGTAGGCTGACGTCGTCGACCGCAGTGATGCGGGAGGTGCCGTCGGGATAGGTCAGGGTGATGTTGTCGAGGTCGATCATCTGTTGCTCCCTAGTGCAGTGAGGGGGTCGGTGGTGGTGATGGAGCGGGTCGCAAGCGCGGCGCCCGCTAGCCCGAGTGCGGTCATGATGAATCCGGGCACCACGGTGGTGAGTGGGTTGAGCACGAACGGCAGCACGTTCCTGGCGGCGAGACCCAGTAGCGACGTCGTCGCGATGCCGGCGCTGACTCCGAGCAGGAGCACGACGGCGGCCTGGCCGAGGGCGTCGAGGGTGAGCATGCGGTTCGTCGCCCCGAGCGCCTTAAGTACCGCGACGTCAGGTTGACGCTGGATGCTCCACACGGTGAAGAAGGCGCCGACAACAAGGGCCGAGATGCCGAAGAGCATGCCGACCATGAGGAGCAGTGAACCGATTTCGGACTTGAACGACTTGAGAGCTGTCAAGGAAGACAACACGCCCATGGAGGTGGTGTCGGCGGCAATGTCGGCGGCCGCGTAGTCGACATCGGTGCCCGAGACGCCGAGGACGGTTGCGAACGGCGTTCGGTTCCCCGGCTGGGTGACAAGCGCACGCCAGTCGTCGAGGTCGGCGTACACGACCGGCATATGCGAGTACCAGAGATCGTCGTCGGTGGTCGTTCTCACGACGAATGTGCGGTCGGCGATCTCGACCTGCTGCCCCTGCGCCACGCCCAGCGCGTCGGCTGTGGTGGTGTTCAGCAGCAGTTGACCGGGCTGCGGTGCGTCGACGGTCCCGGTGCCGGGGCCGCCGCCGAACAGCGTCACCGCCTCCTGCCGGTCACCGGCTGACAGCCTGGCGGTGCTGATCCCAAGCGGCTCGACCGCCGCGACACCGGCCTGGCTGGCCCAGGCATCAGCCTGCGCCTCGGTCACGACCGAGTCGGCGAAGCTCGGTTGCTCGCCCTCGTGCGTCGCGAACACGATGCGGTCAACGTCGAGGGAGGTGAGTGCGGCGATGTTCTGGTTGGCCAGCCCTCCGGTCAGGCCGGCGAGGAAGGTCACCAGGACAGTGATGAGTGTGACGACGGTTGCGATGAGCGCGAACCGTCCCTTCGCTACCTTCAGGTCGCGCCAGGCGACGAACATGCGAGTCCTCTCGACGGGCGGGCGGTTGATGAACGGGATTTGGTCGCGGCAGTTTCCTGCTCGTCAGCAACGGTCCCGGGTTTCACGACTCTTGCCATCGTGAGCTGGGACGGTTTCCGGGCATCAAACTGCCGACCTTCCGGTACACCTTTCGTATGAAGACTCGGTTCGCTTTGGTTCTTAGACTGATCACGTGATGTGTCAGTGAGCCGGTATGACGGCCCGAACGTCAGTACGAGCGCGGGAGCGACGGCGCCGGGTGTTGGCAGCCTGCGCGCAACGTCGGTGTGGTTGTCGGCGTCTCTGCACGTCCTTGTGCTCGCCCTCGTCGGGGTGCTGGTCCTTAATGCATCAGACGGGACGTGGCCGGGGACCGGGGGGACAGCCGCCGTGCTGGGTCTGGCCGCACTGTTTGTCGTCACGTACGTCGTCGGTGTGTGGCCAGCCGGGCATTGCCGCGCGGCCGTCGTGGCTGGTGGTGGACTACTGCTCTCACGCTCGAGTGGCTGGTGCTGCTCACCCTGAGTGCCGACGCCACCTACCTGGTCTTCGCGCTGTTCTTCATCTACATGCACCTGCTAGGCACCACCCGCGGAGTGGCGGCTGTCATCCTTGCCGCGGTTGTCGCGGTCATTGCGTTCGGGATCCACCGCGGCTTCGACGCCGCGGGTGTCGTCGGCCCGGCCCTCGGTGCCGGTGTGGCTGTCGTCATCGGACTTGGCTACGATGCCTTAACTCGGGACGTCACCCGCCGCCAGGCTCTGATCGACGAGCTCACGCACACGCGCGATCAGCTCGCCGCGGTCGAACGCGAAGCCGGCGTCGTGGCAGAGCGGGAGCGGCTCGCGCGAGAGATCCACGACACCGTGTCCCAGTCGTTATCGAGCATCGTCATGTTGCTCCATGTGGCACAACGCGAGGGAACCGACACAGACAAGGGCCGCGAACGGGTCGAACAGGCCCGCGTGGCCGCCGGGGGGCTCTGGCCGAGACGCGTAACTTCATCCACGCCCTCGCACCGCCCTCGTTAAGGGTCGGTGGCATTGCCGATGCGCTTCAGCGACTCGGCGCCACGACCCAGCAGACGTCCGGCCTGCGCACGCGGGTCGACGTGAGCGGCTACGTCGGCGACCTCCCCACCCCGGTGGAGACCGCGCTACTGCGAATCGCGCAGAGCGCGGTTGCCAACGTCGTCCAGCATGCCCGCGCCGCGCGGGTCGACGTGACCCTGAGCCGGCTCGACGACGAGGTGATCCTCGACGTGGTCGACGACGGAGTCGGGTTCGACTTGGCCGCCCTGAGCCGTTCCTCCCGCACCGACCAGCAGTCGTTCGGCCTCGTCGCCATGCAGGACCGAGCCGTCGCCCTTGGGGGCCGGCTCGTGGTCGAGTCAGGGAGGGGACAAGGAACCAGCGTCGCGGCTAGCTTCACGGTCCACCCCGGCAAGGGCCTGGATAAGGGCCTCGCGCAGGAGCATCGCTTCGATCACGGGGGGACCCGGTGACCGTGCGCGTCCTGGTCGTTGACGACCACCCGATGATGCGGGCCGGCCTGACCGCGCTCTTTGACACCGACCCCACGATCGAGGTCGTCGCCGCGATCGGCACGACCGCCGAGGCCCTGTCGAAGGTCGCTTGCGAGCGGCCCGACGTGGTGCTCATGGACAGTTCAACCGCTCGTTCGAGGGGGCTCGTGCCACCCGCAAGATTCGCGCGCAGCCGGACCCGCCTGCCGTGCTGGTCCTAACCAACTTCGACACTGATGCCGACATCATCGAGGCGATCGAGGCCGGTGCGGCTGGGTACCTCCTCAAGGATGCCGCCCCCGAGGACATCACCGCCGCGATCCGGGCCGCCGCCGCGGGAGAAACCGCACTCGCACCGTCGATCGCCACTCGTCTGTTCGCACGTATGCAGCAGCCCCCTCGGCGCTGAGCGCACGCGAACTCGAAGTCCTCGCGCTGGTCGCGTCCGGACACAGCAACACAGACATCGCTCGCCACCTCCACTTGAGCGAGGCAACCGTCAAGTCCCACCTGGCACATATCTACCCCAAGCTGGGCGTCAGCTCCCGTACAGGAGCGGTGGCGGAGGCGCGCCGCCGGGGGATCATCAGCCGCCTGTGACCGCCTAACCCGAGCGCAATGACGCTTACGCATTGCGACCGGAATCCACCTTCCGTTCGAGGTGGCCGCGGACCTGCGGCGAATTGAGGGCCCGGCCGAGTAGCCCGCCTAGGAAAGCGGACATTATTGACGAACCGCTCTGTTGCATACATGACGCATCTGCGTGCCGTGCTACGGATTGCGACGCTGGCCCAACGCCCGAGTTGCCGTTGACGGTGGGGGCAGATGTGCTGAAGGCACTCATAGATTCGTAGTGGCCGGCGCGATGTGCACTGCGCTTTGGGTTTCCCCGGGTCCCCTGATCGTTCAGCAGACCCCAATCTCGCTGCGCGGCAGCGTCACCGCCCAAGCCCAAAACCTGCAGAGGTTCGCGCGTGACCACCTGCTGCCCTCAGCCGTTATCCACGGCGCGAATCCTCGGGTGGGTCTCGAGCGTCTGCGCGTGGCTCGTCCTGGCTTTCAACTGATGCTGTGAGGGCCAGTCATTGGGCTTGGGATTGTTCGGAACGAGGCGCCTTGCGAGACCGGTGGTGCGGGGCTCGTTGCATCGGCCGTTCGGCATACCGCTTCGCGTCAGTCCCGGGTTCTCACAGGTTTTCGTGGTGGGCGTGTGCTCCCCGCGGCCGGCGGCGTCACAGCAGCAGGATGCTCGCGGGATCCGCGCAGAAACGGGCGTGCTTGCGGTCGGATGTGGGCCTGCCGCAAGGTCTGTCCTCAGGCACGGTATGGTCGCGCCAGCCAGTCGTACTCCCACGTGGAGTCAGGGAATCCGGTGCAATTCCGGAACTGACGCGCAGCGGTGAGGGGACGGGACGGACACGCCGGCAACGGCAGCCACTGGGATCCTCGGATCCTGGGAAGGCGTCCGCTCCCGGTTGATCCGAGTCCGAAGACCTGCTGGCCCTGACGACATCCGTCGTCGGGTCATGGGTGGGTCCCCGCGTACGGACCCCGGACTCGAATCTGGAGACTCTCGGTGAACCGGTCCCGACCCGACCGCTGCCCCGGCGCGCTGCGCCCGTGGCCTGCGGACGACGGCCTGCTGGTGCGGCTGCGGCTGCCCGGTGGACACGTCACCTCACGCCAACTCCTGGCACTGCTCACGACGGCCGAGCGCCACGGGGACGGGCGCGTGTACGTGACCACGCGCGCGAACCTGCAGGTGCGGGGCCTGCCCGCCGCCGCTGGGACCACGCACCTCACGAGTGAAGCGCTCGAGGCCCTCGTGTCCACCGGTCTGCTGCCGAGCCTCGCGCACGACCTCGCGCGCAACATCCTCGTGTCCCCGCAGACCGGGCTGGCCCACGGACGCGCCGACCTGCGAAGCGTCACCGCGGCCCTGGACGGCGCCCTGACGGACGCTCCTGACCTGGCTGCGCTGCCGGGGCGCTTCTCTTCGTCCTGGACGACGGGCGCGGCGACCTCGTGGAGCGCAGCTGCGACCTCGGGCTGGTCGCACTGGACGCCGTACGTGGGCAGGTACGGGTCGGGGACGCCTGGGGGCCGGTGGTACCGCTGCGATCGGCGCACCGCTACCTCGCCGGACTCGCCCGTCGCTTCCTCGCCGTACGCGGGCACGGGAAGAGCGCTGCGTGGCACGTCCGTGAGCTGGCCGAGCCGCTCGAGCTGCCGCAGCGTCCGTCGTCGCTCCTGCCGACCGCGCGTGCGCGCCTGCCGTACGGCTCGGTCCCCGGTGGCCGTCACGTACCCGTGCCCGAGGAGGGCCTTGACCGTCCAGCCGTCGAGCGGCTCTGCGCCGACGCATCCCATCTCGTCGTCACCCCGTGGCGTGGCGTTCTCATCCCCGAGGAGACAGCGTGACCAGTTCCACCTTCCAGCCCCGACGGCCGCAGCGGCACTACCCGTACGTCGACCGTGGCCCGGCGATCTACCTCGACTCCTTCGCGACCATCCGGCGTGAGGCCGACCTGTCGGGCGTACCGGCGAGCGCCGAGAAGGTTGCCGTACGGATGATCCACGGCAGCGGTCAGGTCGACCTGGTCGACGACCTTGTGGTCCACCCGGAGCTCGTCCCAGCGGCCCGGGCCGCCCTGGAGTCGGGTGCGCCGCTGCTGTGCGACGCGACCATGGTGGTCAAGGGCGTGACGCGCAGCAGGCTGCCGGCTGACAACCAGGTGGTGTGCACGCTCAACGAGCCGGTCGTGCCGGGGCTGGCGGAGGCGTGGGGGACCACACGCACGGCCGCGGCGGTGTCGCTGTGGGAGCCGTACCTCGAAGGAGCGGTCGTCGCCATCGGCAACGCACCCACCGCCCTGTTCCACCTGCTGGAGATGCTGGTCGACGGTGCTCCGCGGCCGGCCGCCATCGTGGGCTGCCCGGTCGGCTTCATCGGTGCAGCCGAGTCCAAGCAGGCGTTGGAGGACCTCCACGCCGACCACGGCATCGACATCCCGTTCGTCACCGTACGGGGCCGGCGCGGCGGATCCGCGATGACCTCGTCGGCGCTCAACGCACTCGCCCAGGAGCAGGAATGAGCATCACCGTCGTCACCACAGGCCATTTCGCCGGGGTTGGCGTTGGCCCGGGCGACCCCGAGCTGATCACCCGCAAGGCCGCCCGACTGATCGCTTCGGCGGACGTCGTCGCCTACCACGCAGCACGTGGCAAGCAATCGAACGCACGACGCATCGCCGCTGAGCTGTTTCCTGCCGGGGTGGTGGAGGAGGAGCTCACCTACCCGGTCACCACCGGGACGACCGACCACCCGGGTGGGTACGCCGGCGTGCTGGCGGAGTTCTACGAGCAGTCCGCGGAGCGCCTGGCCGCACACCTCGCGGCCGGGCGTGACGTGGTGCTGCTCTCCGAGGGCGACCCGCTCTTCTACGGCTCGTACATGTACATGCACGACCGCCTGGCCGACCGGTTTCCGACCGAGATCGTGCCTGGTGTCCCGGCGTTCCTGGCCGCCACCGCAGCCACCGCGAGCCCGCTGGTGCGGCAGACCGACGTGCTCACTGTGCTCCCGGGCACGTTGCCCGAGCCCGAGCTCGCGCGGCGCCTGGCCGACACCGACGGCGCGATCATCATGAAGCTCGGCCGCACGTTCCCTGCCGTACGCCGCGCGCTCGCCGCAGCGGGACGCCTCGACCACGCGCTGTACGTCGAGCGGGCGTCGATGCCCGAGGAACGGTGGGTGCCGGCGGTCGAAGTCGACGAGTCGACCGTGCCGTACTTCTCGCTCATCGTGGTCACCGGGGACAGCCTGAACGGGCGGCGCTCACGCGAGTGCGCTGAGCCGGTGGCGGCGGACACGTGGCTCGAGGCGGCAGGCGTCCCGGCGGAGGTGCTGGTCGTGGGCCTGGGCCCGGGGCCGGACGGCTGGCTCACCCCCGAGGTTGCCGAGGCGCTGGCGCAAGTCGACCACGTCGTGGGCTACGCCCCGTACGTCAACCGGGTGCCGCAGCGACCGGGACTCACCCGGCACGCGTCGGGCAACACGGTCGAGGTCGACCGGGCAGCCTTCGCGCTCGACCTGGCGCGGCGCGGCGAGAAGGTCGCCGTCGTCTCCGGCGGCGACGCGGGCGTGTTCGGGATGGCTTCGGCCGTCTTCGAGGCCGCGGAGGACCCGGCGTACTCAGGCGTCTCCGTCCGCGTGCTTCCCGGAGTGAGCGCCGTGCAGGCCGTGGCCGCGCGGGCGGGCGCTCCGGTGGGAGCCGACTTCGCCGTGATGAGCCTCTCGGACCGGCTGAAGCCGTGGGAGATCGTGGAGAAGCGGTTGCGCGCCGTGGCCGAGGCCGACCTCGTACTGGCCGTCTACAACCCGGCCTCGCGCAGCCGAACCGAGCAGGTCGCCACCGCACGCCGGGTGCTGTTGGAGCACAAGAGCCCCGAGACGGTGGTGGTCGTGGGCCGCGACGTCGGACGCGCGGAGGAGGCGCTGCACGTGACCACGCTGGGCGAGCTGGACCCGAGCACCATCGACATGAAGTGCCTGCTGATCGTGGGGGCCTCGTCGACGCGGGTCTCGCCGGCTGGGGTGTGGACGCCGAGGTTCGTGCGATGACCGTGCACTTCGTGGGCGCCGGGCCTGGCTCCGCCGACCTGCTGACGGTGCGGGCGACGCGCCTGTTGGCGTCGGCCGACGTCGTGCTCTACCCGGGGACGTACCTCGACCCCGAGGTGCTCTCGCACTGCGGCCCGCGCGCCACGCTCGTCGACACCCAGGACCTGGACCTCGACCAGATCACGGCGCACCTCGTCGACGGCTCGCGCGCTGGCCTGGACGTCGTACGCCTGACCTCGGGCGACCCGTCGTTGTACTCGGCATTGCACGAGCAGACGAAGCGGCTCGATGCCGCCGACGTGACGTGGTCGGTGACGCCCGGCGTGCCCGCGTACGCCGCGGCGGCGGCGCGGGTTGGCAGCGAGCTCACGGTCCCGCTGGTGGCGCAGTCGGTGGTGCTCACGCGTACGCAGGCCAGGTCGACCGCGATGGGCGCGGGGGAGTCGTTGACCGACTTCGCTGCCACCGGTGCCACCGTGGTGCTGCACCTGGCGATCACCAGGACGCGTGCGCTGATGGCCGAGCTGGAACCGGTCGTCGGTGGTGACTGCCCTGTGGTGGTCGTGCACCGGGCAAGTCAGCCGGAGGAGCTGGTGCTGCGGGGGACGGTGGACTCGATCGCTGAGGCGGTGGAGGAGGCAGGCCTGCGCCAGGCGGCCGTCGTGCTGGTGGGGCGCGCGCTGGCCGCGTCGGGAACGCGCGCGGGCGGGGAGTCGTACCTGTACAGCCCCCCCGTGATCGGTTGGGGAAGCGGCTGGAGGAGTAGCGGCCTGGTGGCTCAGGTCCGCCTGGCGAATCGGTAGTCGCCATTGGTGAGGCGAGTCATGTCGTACGCGGCGTCGTGCGCCCGGTGATGGTGCCTGCTGCAGAGGAGAACGGCGTTGTCGACATTGGTCTCTCCGCCGTGGGACCACGGCACCAGGTGGTGCGCCTCGGCCCAGGTGCCGGGAATCGAGCAGCCCTCGGCCCGGCAGGTGGTGTCGCGCAGCAGCAGTGCCCGCCGCTGCGCCTTGGTGAAGAGCCGGGAGGCACGGCCGACGTCGAGGACCTCGGAGTACTTGCCGAGGACCGCGGGGATCAGCTCGGCGTTGCAGGCGAGACGGCGGGCCTCGCTCGCGGAGATGCGGTTGCACCCGTCGCCGGGGACGCCGTTGTCGAGGGTCGCCGTCCCGAGCCCGGTCTTGAGGGCCTCGAACGAGAGGGTGACGGTGAGGTGGGTGGCGTCGCCGCCATGGATCGGGAGTCGCCTCGGGTCGAGTGTCTCGAGCAGCTGGCCGAACGCCTCGGCGAGGCGCCGCGGGTGGTTGACGCGTGCCCGACGCCGTTCTTCTCGACGTTGGACTGCTCATCGCTGGTCTTGCGGACAGCACCGTCCGACCGGCGGGGGTTGGTGAAGGCGTGCAGGTAGGTGGCGAGTCGCGCTGCCACCGCGTCGGGCACGACGCCGTTGATCCGAGTGGTCCCGTCCCCGATAGCGCGCAGGCGTAGCCGCTGCTTCTCCTGGGCCCGCTTCTCCGCGGCTTCGAGCTTGCGACGCTCCTCGTCCTCGAACCGTTCCGGGTCGACGACCTCGAGGATCCTGCGACCGAGGACCGTCAGCTCCTTGGGGTCGTGCTGCTCCGCGAGCCGCACCAGCTCGGCCTCGGCGCGGGCGATCAAGTCCTCACCGATCCGGCGCGGCAGTTCACTCACGGCGTGCCCGATCACCCGCGCCTGCGCCACGTTGACGCGCGCCTCCCGCAGCGCGGCCGCCAGCACCGGCAGCTCCCTGGCCAAGGTTTGGGCGAGACCCAAATCAGCCGCCGCGTCGCTGCGGCGCACGCGCCCGTGGTGGGCCAACCATCCGGCGGAGGTGTGGAACCCTTCGCGCTCGGCCAGGTCTTCCGCAGCAGCCATGACCCGGAGTCGGAGCTCCGTCACCTGTGACTCGATGGCAAGCAGCGTCAGCAGCGTTGACCCCTTTTCATCGGTGGGCATGAAGGTCGGGTTGACGTCCGCCACGGACTTGAGCGGCACGTGGTGATGGTGCTCTGGCGCGAGGGGGACCACGGAGGTACTAGGTTGCGCGTTGGTATGTGTCGAACGCAGCGGGCATACGCGGGGGTGTGACGCGCTACGCAGGCACGTCCAGACGTCTGAAACCCGAGGTCAGGCTCTTAATGCCACCTGCTTCAGTTCAAGCGAGTCGCGAAGAGCTCCTGCAACTCCGTCTCATCGAGCTCGTGCGCTTTCCGGGCGTGGAGCGCCACATCGGCCTTCAACGTGTTGCCTCGCAAGGAGGCTCGGCAATAGACCTGCCTGCCTTCGGCTTCGGCTCTCCGCACGAGCGGCATGAAGTTCGCGGTTTGGGTCGGCGAAAGGACACCCACCTGCTGCCCGTCGATGTCGACAGCGACAAGGTCTATCAACGAGCGTGGCCGTTTCTCGGTGAAAGACCGAAGGGAGGGGCTGCTGCACCGACTGGTGACAGTCTGAGGTGACCCATAGTGGGTGGAGTGTTGCACCGCGCATCGACTCAGACGTACAGGCTCCACTGCGTCACGGTGCGCAACGGCGTCCACCCGGTGAAGGTCCCGACGGGGTGTGTGCTCTCGACCGCCAGGCGAGTCAGCTCGCCCCCGTGGGTTCGATACGCCTCCGCAATCAGTGACTCGGTCTCCAACGTCACCCCGTGCACCACGAGACGTCCACCGGGCCGGAGAGCGGCGAGGCAGGCGGCTAGCACGCCGGCGCGTCGCGCCACCGCCGATGAAGATCGCGTCGGGAGCGTCCAACCCCGCCAATGCATCGGGCGCTCGTCCCTCGACGACCCTCAGGTCGGGCACACCGAGGCGTACCGCGTTGCGGGACACCCGGGCGGCGCGCTCAGGATCGGCCTCCACCGCGGTCGTACGGCAGCTGGGGTGGGCGCGCATCCACTCGATGCCCACGGAGCCAGCCCCGGCACCCACGTCCCAGAGGTGCTGTCCGGGGGCGGGGAGAGGCGGGCCAGTGCCGACGCGCGCAGGTCGCGCTTGGTGAGTTGACCGTCGTTCTCGAAGGCGTCGTCCGGCAGACCGGCGACCCACGACGCGCGCCTCGTCCCAGCATCCTCGGGGAACTCGATCGCCAGGACGTGCAGCGACGGAACGTCCGCGGCAGCCACCTGAGCCCACTCCTGCGCGGTCTTCACGGACCGCGACTCCGCCGCGCTCCCGAGGTCTCCGAGCAGGGTGATCACGGCGTCCGGGTGGCCCGTCTCGCTCAACAGCTCACCGACGATGGCGGGAGTCTCCGACCCCGACGTCAGGGCCAGGATCCGGCGTCCGGGAGCCACCTCCCGGAGCACCCGCGCCTCATGCCGACCGACCAGCGTCACGACCACCGATTCCTCGTCTGACCAGCGCATACGCGCCCGGGCCAGCGCCACGGACGAGACCGCGGGCACCACCCGTACGGCCTCGGTGCCCAGGGCCCGGACGAGCGTCGTACCGATGCCCGAGACCATCGGGTCGCCCGACGCCAACGCCACCACCCGACGGCCACGCAGCTCCTCCAGCAGGCCCGGCAACGAGGGGGCCAGCGGCGTCGGCCACGGACGTCGCTCCTGACCCTCGACCTCCGGCACCAGGTCGAGGTGACGGCGCCCGCCCATCAGCACGTCGGCCTCGCGCACGAGCGCCTCGCAGCCGGCGGCTAGGACGCCGTCGGCACCCACCCCGACGACCGTCACGAGGTGTCCACCGAGAGGGCCCGTCATGTCATCCACGTGACGGGAGGCTATCGTCAGCACCACACGTGAGGTGCCCCTGCGCCCCAGCCATCGGAAACGGTGGGGACGGACAACGGGGAGAATCTGGGAAGCCGGTGAGAATCCGGCACAGGCCCGCTGCGGTGAGCCGAGCACTCCGTCAGGAGTGACTCGACAAGTCCGAAGACCGGCCTCGCGGACAGCCATCCATGGCCTACGAGCGGGAGCCTCAACGTGCCACTGAAGTACCCATTTTCTGCCGTCGTCGGCTGCGCGTACGACCCGACGACCGCCTCCGGTCTCGACGACATGGGCCTCGCCCTCGTCCTCACCTCCATCAGCCCCGACATCGGCGGTGTCCTGGTGCGGGGCGAGAAGGGGACGGCCAAGTCGACCACCGTCCGCGGTCTCGCGGACGTGCTGCCCTGGATCGACGTGCACGAGCACGACCGGTTCTCGGCCGACCCGCACGACCCCGCGGCCACGTCACCCGACGCCGCGTACGGCACGAGCGGCGTGGTCAGCCGCCCGGTCCGCCTCGTCGAGCTGCCCGTCGGCGCCACC
This sequence comes from Nocardioides daphniae, assembly GCF_004777465.1. Taxonomy (NCBI): domain Bacteria; kingdom Bacillati; phylum Actinomycetota; class Actinomycetes; order Propionibacteriales; family Nocardioidaceae; genus Nocardioides; species Nocardioides daphniae. The sequence goes on along the minus strand of NZ_CP038462.1, from coordinate 1,953,064 downwards.
GAGGACCGGGTGCTCGGCTCCCTCAACCTCGAGAAGGCGCTCACCGCCGGAGCCGTCGAGTTCGAGCCCGGCCTGCTGGCGCGCGCCCACCGCGGAGTCCTGTACGTCGACGAGGTGAACCTGCTGCACGACCACCTGGTCGACCTGCTGCTCGACGCCGCCGCCACGGGCCAGGTCACCGTCGAGCGCGACGGCGTCTCGCTCGGCCACGGCGCGCGCTTCGTGCTGATCGGCACCATGAACCCCGAGGAGGGCGAGCTGCGCCCCCAGCTGCTCGACCGCTTCGGGCTCACCGTCGAGGTGGCCGCGCCCCGGGACCCCGCGCTGCGGGTCGAGGTCGTACGCCGTCGCCTCGCCTTCGACCACGACCCCGCCGGCTTCGTCGCCGCGTACGCCGCCAGCCAGGAAGCGCTGACCCAACGCATCGCCGACGCCCGCACCCGACTTGCCGAGGTCGCACTGGGAGAGGCGGCGATGCTCAAGATCGCCGAGATCTGCGCGGCATTCGAGGTCGACGGCCTCCGCGCCGACATCGTGACCGCGCGTACGGCCGTGGCCCACGCCGCGTGGGCCGGCCGCCGGTTCGTCACCCGGGGCGACATCCGGGCAGCGGCCCTGCTTGCCCTCCCGCACCGCCGCCGGCGCAACCCGTTCGACGCACCCGGGCTCGACGAGGACCTGCTCGACCGACTCCTGGGGGACGACGAGCTCCCCGAGCCGCCGGATCCGGAGGGCCACACCGACGGGGACGAATCCCAGAACGAGCCCCAGGGCGAGCAGTCGCCCTCCGCGACCGATACCGCCGGCGAGGCCGAGGGCGAATCGCAGCGCACGGAGCGCGACCCTGCCACGGCGGACGCGCATGACACCGACGGTGGCGAGAGCACCGACCCAGCGGCCAGCGACGCGGAGTCTGGTGAGACACCCACGGCACCGCGGCCGCCCGCACCGCCGCAACCCGCGGGTGACCGCACGACCACGGTGAAGGCCGAGGCCGCCTTCCGTCCCCGCCTCTTCACCGTCGACGGGATCGGAGAGGGCACGCCGGGACGGCGCAGCCGCGCGCTGGGCGCCAGCGGCCGTCGCGTCGGCGCCGTGCCGGGGCGTGGGGGATCCGGGTCGTTGCACCTCGTGGAGACCCTGCGTGCTGCCGCCGAGCGGCACGCAGGCGGTCGGCCGGCCGTGGACCGTGGCCGCTTCGCCTTCCAGGTCAGCGACCTGCGCACGGCCGTGCGTGAGGGGCGCGAGGCCAACCTGCTGCTGTTCTGCGTGGACGCCTCCGGGTCGATGGCGGCTCGTCGCCGGATGACCCAGGTGAAGACCGCGATCCTCTCGCTGCTCACCGACGCGTACCGCCGACGCGACAAGGTGGCGATGATCAGCTTCCGCGGAACTGATGCGGACCTGTCGCTGCCGCCGACCGGCTCGGTGGAGGTGGCCGCCGCGCTGCTCGACGACCTGCCTGCGGGAGGTCGTACGCCGTTGGCCGAGGGGTTGCTCACCTCCGCCGCGTTGCTGCGACGCGAGCGCCTCCGCGACGCTCGGTTGCGCCCGTTGCTGGTGATGGTGACCGACGGTCGCGCCACGGCCGGGGTGGATGCGGTCGAGCGCTCGCGGATGGCTGCCGAGCACCTCGCGGCCCTGCGGGTGCCCAGCGTCGTCGTCGACTGCGAGGACGGCCCGCTGCGCCTGGGCCTGGCACGCACCCTTGCCGCCCACCTGCGTGCAGAGCACCTGCCCATGGCGCAGGTCAGCGCCACCGGGCTGGTCGACGTCGTGAACGGGCGGGTGGCCTGATGGGCTCCCTGGCGCCCCTGCTGCCGGGCACTGTCGCCCTCGTCGGAGGCGGCCCGGGAGACCCCGGTTTGATGACGGTGGCCGGTAGAGCTGCCGTGGAGCAGGCCGACGTCCTCCTGGTCGACCACCTCGCCCCCGCGGAGGCGCTCGCCTGGGCCAGCCCGGACGCACTTGTCGTCGACGTCGCGAAGCTTCCCCGCGGGGCCTTCACCCCCCAGGAACGGATCAACGAGCTCCTGGTCGAGCACGCGCGGGCCGGGCGTCGCGTCGTACGTCTCAAGGGAGGCGACGGCTTCGTCTTCGGACGCGGAATGGAGGAGCTCCTGGCCTGCACCGAGGCGGACGTGCCGGTGCGCGTCGTACCGGGCGTCACTTCCTCGGTGGCGGTTCCCGCGCTCGGGGGCATCCCGGTGACGCACCGCGGGCTCGTCCAGGGCTTCAGCGTGATCTCGGGCCACGTGCCACCCGGCCACCCTGCGTCCACGCTCGACTACGCGGCGCTCGCCAGGTCCGGGACGACGCTGGTGGTGCTCATGGGCGTCGCCACGCTGCCCGACATCACCGCCACGCTCGTCGAGAATGGGCTGGACCCCACGACCCCGGCAGCGGTGATCGCCCGCGGGGGCCACCCCGACCAGCGGGTGGTGCACGCACCGGTCATCGAGATCGCCGCCCGCGCCGCGCACCTCGCTCCACCCGCCATCACCGTCATCGGCGAGGTGGCGTCGTTCGCCGCCCTGTCGGCCGTGTCCGCTGCGACCGCAGACGTCGTCTCCCACACTCTCGAAGAGGTCATCTGATGCCCCAGGGTCAGCCGCTCACCGTCCCCGACGACGGTCTCACCACTCGTCAGCGCCGCAACCGCCCGCTGCTGATGGTCCACACCGGCGACGGCAAGGGAAAGTCCACCGCCGCCTTCGGGCTCTCCATCAGGGCGTGGAACCAGGGCTGGAACATCGGTGTCTTCCAGTTCGTGAAGTCCGCCAAGTGGCGCATCGGCGAGCAGACCGTCCTCGAACGTCTCGGCCGCCTCCACGAGGAGACCGGCGAGGGTGGCCCGGTGGAGTGGCACAAGATGGGCGCCGGCTGGTCGTGGACCAAGAAGCAGGGCGACGCCGAGGACCACGCGCGGGCCGCCGCCGAAGGCTGGCAGGAGATCAAGCGCCGCCTCGCCGCCGAGACCCACGACCTGTATGTCCTCGACGAGTTCACCTACCCGATCGCGTGGGGCTGGGTCGACCCCGAGGACGTCGTCACCACCCTGCGCGACCGCCCCGGCAAGCAGCACGTCGTCATCACCGGCCGCCGCGCCGCCCCGGAGCTGATCGAGGTGGCCGACCTCGTCACCGAGATGGGCAAGGTCAAGCACCCCATGGACGCCGGCCAGAAGGGCCAGCGAGGCATCGAGTGGTGACCCCCGCGCCGGCCACCACGGTCCTGCCCCGGGTCGTCCTCGCGGCGCCCTCGACCGGGCAGGGGAAGACCACCGTCTCCACCGGGCTCATGGCTGCGCTGCGCGCGCGGGGGCTGGAGGTGTCGGGCCACAAGGTCGGACCCGACTACATCGACCCCGGCTACCACGCCCTGGCCACCGGCCGCCCGGGCCGCAACCTCGACCCCCACCTGGTGGGGGAGGAGCGGATCGCGCCGCTGCTGCTGCACGGCGCCCGGGGTGCCGATGTCGCGGTGATCGAAGGCGTCATGGGTCTCCATGACGGACGCATCGGCACCGACGGGTTCGCCTCCACCGCGCACGTCGCCACCCTCACTCGTACGCCGGTCGTGCTGGTCGTGGACATCGCCCGGATGTCGCGCTCCGTCGGCGCCGTGGTGGCAGGGATGGCTGCGTACGACCCCGAGGTGGACGTCGTCGGTGTGATCCTCAACCGGGCCGGTTCGGCCCGCAACGTGGCCGAGGTCGAGCGGAGCCTGCGCCTCCCGGTGCTCGGCGTCGTTCCCCGCGACGACGCCATCTCCTCGCCCTCGCGGCACCTCGGACTGGTGCCGGCGGGGGAGCGACATGAGTCGGCCGACGTCGTGGCGCGGCTCGGTGAGCAGGTCGCCCGACACGTCGACCTCGATGCGGTGCTCGAGGTCGCCCGGCAGGCCCCCGACCTCACGGGCGAGGCCTGGGACCCGCACCGCCAGGTACGTCCGGTGCAGGGCCCGGCGCCCGTGGTCGCCGTCGCCGGAGGGCGCGCCTTCACCTTCGCGTACGCCGAGACCGAGGAACTGCTGCGCGCCGCGGGCTGCCGTGTCGTTGCGTTCGACCCGCTGCGTGACCGAACCCTGCCCGAGGGAACCCAGGCGCTCCTGCTGGGCGGTGGGTTCCCTGAGGTGCACGTCCAGCAGCTGGCCCGCAACCGGGCCCTGCTCGAGCAGGTGCGCGACGTCGTCCGCGCCGGACTCCCCACCGTGGCCGAGTGCGCTGGCCTGCTCTACCTCCTCGACGAGCTGGACGGCTCCGCGATGGCCGGGGTCATCGGCACCGGCGCAGCCATGACGAAGCGCCTGACCCTCCGCTACCCCGCGGCGGTCGCGGCTGGTGACAACCTGCTCACCCGAGCCGGGGAGCGGGTCCACGGCCACGAGTTCCACCGCACGGCGCTGACCGCACCCGCACGCGGATGGCCGCCGGCCTGGGAGGTCGACGGCGAGCTGATCGGCGTCGCCACCCCCACCCTGCACGCCTCGTACCTGCACACCCACTGGGCCGGGCACCCTGTGATGGCCCAGCGTCTGGCCGAGGCGGCGGCGCGGGCGACCCCGGTCGCGGCTCCGGCGCCGCACCGGACGGTGGTCGCCCTGCCGGTGCCGGATGCTGCCGTCACCGACCCCCTCCTGCACCACGGGGACGTCGAGACCGGACGCGGCCTGGCCGACTTCGCCGTGAACGTCCACCCCGAGCCGCGGCCGGCGTGGCTGGAGACAGCACTGCGCGAGGGCGTGGAGCACTCAACCACCTACCCCGACGTGGCCCCCGCACGCGAGGCGATAGCCGACCTGCACCACCGGCGCCCCGACGAGGTGCTCGTGACGGCGGGAGCAGCGGAGGCGTTCGAGCTCATCGCACGGTGGAAGCCGTGGCGCCACGTGGTGGTGGTGCACCCGCAGTTCACCGAGCCGCACGCGGCGCTCGAGCGAGCCGGCCGCCAAGTCACCGTCGTGCACTGCCGCGCCGAGGACGGCTACCGCCTCGACGCCTCGGCGGTGCCCGAGGACGCCGACCTGGTCATGCTGGGCAACCCGACGAACCCGACGGGTGTCCTCCACCCCGCCGAGGAGATCCTCAAGCTTCGCCGGCCCAAACGCGTCGTGGTCGTCGACGAAGCTTTCATGGACGCCGTCGTCGGCCAGGAGCAGTCGCTCGCCGGCGACCGCCGCCGCGGTCTCCTGGTGGTGCGCAGCCTCACCAAGCACTGGTCGATCCCGGGATCCGGGCCGGCTACGTGCTCGGCAACGACCGCGCCGTGGCAGGGCTGGCGGCCAAGCAGGTGCCGTGGTCGGTGTCGGCCCCGGCCATCGCCGCCGCACGCGCCTGCACCTCGAGCGAAGCGGCCCAGGAGGGGGCGCTCCGTGCCGGGCGCATCAACTCGTGGCGTACGGAGCTGGTCGCCGCCCTGCAGCAGCGGGGGGTCGAGGTCGTCGCGTCGCAGACCTCCTTCGTGCTGGCCAGGCTCGGCGTTGGTACGCGGGAGGCGCTGCGCGTCCGCGGCGTCGCCGTGCGCCGCGCAGACACGTTCCCGGGGCTGGACGGCGAGTGGGCCAGGATCGCGGTCCGCCCGCCGGAGACGACGGCCGACCTGCTGCGCGCGCTCGACGACGTGCGTGCGGACGCCGCGGCCGCGCTCGGCGCATGAGCGGATCGTCAGCGCTGGCCTTCTCCCGGGCAGCGGGACTCCTCCTCGGGTTCGCGGCCGACCGGTTCCTCGGCGACCCGCGCCGGGGCCACCCGGTCGCCACCTTCGGCACGGTTGCCGGCGGTCTCGAACGACGCCTGCACGCCGACTCGCGCCCACGGGGCGTTGCGTACACGACAGTGCTCGTGGGGGGATGCGCCGCGCTGGGGATCGGTCTCGAACGGTGCGCCCGACGTCGGCCCGTCCTGCACGCGGCGGTCACGGCCGTGGCCACCTGGACGGTGTTGGGTGGCCGCAGCCTCGAACGGGAGGCGCTGGCGGTCCACGACTTCCTCGCCCGTGACGACCTGGACGGCGCGCGGCACCGCCTGACCTACCTCGTGGGGCGCGACACGAGCGCCCTCTCGCCCGAGGAGATCGCCCGGGCAGTGGTCGAGTCGGTCGCCGAGAACACCTCCGACGCGGTGACCGCACCGCTGGTGTGGGGGGCCGTCGCAGGCGTCCCCGGGCTCCTGGCGCACCGGGCGTCCAACACGCTGGACGCGATGGTGGGGTACCGCAACGCCCGGTTCAACCGGTTCGGCTGGGCATCCGCGAGGCTGGACGACGTCCTCAACCTGCCAGGTTCGCGCTTGGCCGGTCTCGCGGTGCTGGTCGCCGAACCGTCACGTTCCGGTCGCGCCTGGGCCGTGTGGAGACGCGACGCGGCCGGGCATCCCAGCCCCAACGGCGGCGTGGTCGAGTCGGCATTCGCCGGTGCCCTCGGGATCACGCTGGGAGGCACCAACCGGTACGGAGATCGCGTGGAGCACCGGCCGACGATGGGGGACGGACCTGTTCCCACCGCCGTTGACGTTCCCCGCTCCACCGCTTTGGCGCGACGGGTGGGGGTGGTGGCCGCCTTCGGAGCCGCTCTCGTTGCACTGCTGCGGCGTCAGAAGCCTTGACGCAGGTTGGTCCAGAACCCCGCACCCAGCGCCGGCGTCATCACCAGCGGCAGCGCCACCACGACCACGGTGAAGACGACGAGTCCCCACCCCGGCCTGCCCTTCCACACGTGCAGCAGACCGCCCCCGAGCACGGCGGCCGGGACGACGAAGACCAGGGCGTCACGCATCTGCAGCGCCGTCCACGCCACGGCCGCGGCGTACAGCAGCACACCTGCCAGCCGTACGCCGACCGCACGAGCAACCCTGGAGGTGCTCGAACGCGGTTGGTGCTTCGCGACGTCGGCCATCGACAGGTGGCAGGACAGGCACCCGGACGATCCGGCGCGGACGTCGCCACGGCAGAGGGGCAGGTCAAGAGAGCCGGCACGTCTCCTCCTCGTCGTCGGCCGCCGAAAGCCTAGGTCGGCGGCGCGGTCCTGGCAGGAGAACCGACGAACGTCGCACGCTCAGTCGCGGCGCGTCCGCGGCAGCCGTACCCGTTCCACCGGGGAACCGGCCACCAGGTGGCCGGTGACGATCTCGCCGGCGGCCGCCTTGTCGACCTGGCCGTACCAGACGTCGTCGGGCTGGACGGTGACCACGGGCGCCTGGTTGCACGGGAACTGGCAGCCCGTCTGCGTCACCAGGACGTCGTCGTCGCCGAGGCCCGCGCCCATCAGACCGAGCACGAGTCCCTTCCAGGCCCCCTCGGCACCCGCAGCAGTGCACCGGGGGCCACGGCAGACGAAGACCTGGTGACGGTGGCCGGGGACGTCCTCCCACGCCGCCGAGGTGAGCCCGGGGCCGCCGTGCGTGATGGGGCGGGCCAGGTCCACCAGCGCGTTCCACTCGGACCGGTCCGTCAGGTAGGCCGGTGCCGTGCAGAGCTCGGGAGCGTCCTCGCCGTACGAGCGCCACCACTCGGAGGCGATGCGACGCAACCAGGAGACGCCTGGGCCGCCCTGACCTCCCGAGACCCCGACGAGCACCAGGCGCCGTTCACCCCCTCGCGCGAGCGAGTCGAGGACGTCACCCAACGAGGGCACAGCCATCTGCAGGAAGGCGAGCTTTGCGCCGACTTCGTCCGCCAGTGTGGCGAGCTCGGAGCGGCGTGCGGCGTCGGCGGGGGAGGTGCCGACGAGGACGTGGACGGTCATGCGGTCTCCTCGACGTGGCCGTCCCAGACCAGGTGGTCCCGGTCCAGGCGGGGGTGGGGGTCGAGGGAGGCCTCGACCCGGTAGACCTCCCGCAGCAGCGGGGCGGTAAGTGTCGCGCCCACGGGTCCATGACCCCGGACGCGGCCCGCGTCGAGGACGACCACGTCGTCGCAGAACGCGGTGGCGAGCTCGAGGTCGTGCAGGGCGGCAACGGTGGTGAGGCCGAGCTCCCGAGCCAACGCCAGGAAGCGCAGCTGCTGCCCGAGGTCCAGGTGGTTGGTCGGCTCGTCCAACAGCAGCACCTCGGGCTGCTGGGCCAGGGTGCGTGCCAGGTGGGCGCGCTGTCGCTCACCGCCGGACAACGTGGTCCAACCACGATCTGCAAGGTCGGTGAGCCCGACGAGGTCCAGGACGTCGTCCACCACTGCGGCCCCCGCGTCGCTGCCCGGACCTGCGAGCATCCTCCGGTGGGGGAGCCGGCCCAGTGCGACCACCTGCCGCACGGTGAGGTCGGTGGTCGTGGCGGCGTGCTGCTCGACGAGGGCGATGGTCCGGGCGCGGCGGCGGTGCGAGAGCGAACGTACGGCGACGTCTCCGACCAGGACGGTACCCCGGTTGGGCTTGCGTATGCCGGCCAGCACGTGCAGCAGGGTCGTCTTCCCGGACCCGTTGGGGCCCAGCAGGCCGGTCACCCTCCCACCCCGTGCGTGCACGTGGACGTCGTCGAGGAGCGCGCGGTCGCCCAGCCGGACGGTGACTCCGTCGGCCACCAGGTCAGGGGTGGCGCCGTGCACGCAGCGTTCGCGGTGGGTCATGTCCGTGGCCTCCTTGCCATCAGCCAGATCAGGACGGGTACGCCCAACAAGGCGGTGAGGGCGCCGATCGGCACCTCCTGGCGCTCCACCAGTGACCGTGCGGCGGTGTCGGCCCAGACCAGCAGGACCGCCCCGCCCCACGCCGAGGCGGGCAGGACGGCCGCGTGGCGGTGCCCCACCACGGGGCGGACCAGGTGGGGGACCACCAGGCCGACGAAGCCGATCACCCCGACGTAGGCAACGGTGGTCGCGGTCACCAACGCCGTGCCCACCATGAGCAGCCAGCGTGTCGAGGTGACCGGCACCCCCAGTGAGAGCGCCGACACCTCACCGAAGGTGAAGGCGTCCAGGCGCTCGGCGTAGGCGCAGAACCAGACGAGTCCCAGAGCCGCCGCGCCCAGCAGCACCAGCGAGCTCTCCCACCGCACGCCGGCAAGCGAACCGAGCGTCCAGCTCAGCACCCGGCGGGCTGCGTCGCCCTCGCCGTGCATGATCACCACGACGGAGGTGTAGGCGCTGCACAGGTACGCCACCGCGACCCCGGCGAGCACAGTGCGGTGCGGGCTCAGTCCGCGGCCGCCCGCGGCCGCAATCAGCAGGACGACGGCGAGCGCGGCCAGCGAGCCCGTGAAGGCCGCGGCCGACACAGCTGTGCTGGCCACCAGCCCTCCGACACCGATGCCGAGCACCATGACGGTCACAGCACCGACGGTCGCCCCGCTGGAGACGCCGAGGAGAAAGGGGTCGGCGAGGTCGTTGCGGGTCAGCGCCTGCAGGACGGCCCCGCACAGGGCGAGGACGGCACCGACGGCGACGGCCCCCAGCACCCGGGGAAGCCGCAGCTGCCAGACGAGCTGGTCCTCCAAGACGGTCACGTCGCCTCCCCCGCCGAGGCGTCGTACGAGCACGGCCAGCACCCGGCTCAGCGGGACGTCCACTGAGCCGAGGGCCAGGGCGACGGCCGCGCTGGCCACGAGGGCCAGCACGGCGAACGCGACGACGAGGAGGGTCCGGCCCGCCGGGCGGGCCGGGTTCATTTCTCGAGCCGGAGGGCGGCCAACTGCTCGGCGACGGAGACCGCGCCGTCCACCATCCGCACTCCGGGCGTGGCCTCGGAGTAGGCCACGGTCACGAACGCGCCCTCCTGCACCGCGGTGAGCTCGCTCAACACCGGGTCCTTCTCCAGGTATGCACGCTTCTCCGCCGCCGAGGACCAGCTGGCGTCGGCCAGGACGATGACGTCGGGGTCGACCTCGAGGACGTCCTCCCAGCTGGCCTCACCCCAGCCGCGCTGGATGTCGGCGAACATGTTCCGCGCGCCGACCGCGTCAAGGATCAGCTGTGGTCCGCTCTGGCCGCCGCCGACCAGCGGGGTCTTGTCGCCTGAGTCGTACCAGAGGGCGGTGAGGCCCTTGCCGACCGCTGCCTCCTCGACGGCGTCGAGGGTCTCCTGCTGGTCGGCCACTACCTTCCGCGAGCTGGCCGGATCGCCGAGCAAGGCGGCGACGTCGTCCAGCTCCTGCCAGACGGCGTCGAACGTCGGGGTCGGACGCTGGTCCTCCTCGGGACACCCGAAGGGGGACAGGTAGGACGCCGTGCCCGAGTCGGCCAGGGCGGTCCGGTCACCGGCCACGCCCTCGTCGAACGCAGAGGCGTACGAGGCGTAGACGAGATCAGGCTCTGCCTCGAGGACAGCCTCGTGGGTGGGGTACTCGTCGGCGAGCACCGGCACCTGCTCGTACTCCTCGGACCAGCGGTCCGAGACGGTGTCGTCAAGGTAGGCGGTGCCGGCGAGGCGGTCGCCCAGCCCGAGCGCGAGGACCACCTCGGTGGCGCCCTGGTTGAGGGTGACGACCCGCTTGGGGGCGGAGGGCACGACGACGTCGTGGTCGCAGTTGGTGAGCTCGACGGGAACGCTCCCGTCGGCCCCGGCGGCTTCTGACTTCCTCTCCGGCGCACCGGCGCAGCCGGCGAGGAGCAGGGCGGCCCCGGCGAGGGACGCCACGGGCATGAGGGTACGGTTGATCATGGATCTGTTCTCCAAGGACCTCGTGGATGTGAACGCGCCGTGGCCGGTCTCCTGGCTCGCGCATCGACACCCTGCGACCGACCTTCCCAGGCATGTGCCCAGTGGTCCCGACACCGGAGTGTCGGTGAGGTCGCGGAGCTCCGCGCTCACAGTGGCGAGGGCCGCGCCGGTCTTCCACCGGCTTCCCGTGCACCACGGCACGCGCACCGTACCAGCCGGTGGTGCACGGCCGTACAGCCGTCGGCGCAGGGCGTACGATGAGTCTTGCGAATGCCATGGAAGCCGGTGTGAATCCGGCACAGTCGCGCTGCTGTGTCACCGTCCTCGGGCGGTGGAGTCAGACCCAGGCACTCGTCCATCCCACACCACCAGGGCGCAGAACCCTGAGGAGGACTCATGTCGCACACCCATGCCGCGCCGTTCCCCGGCGCTCCGGCCATTCCCACCGTCGAGATTCCGACCGTCGACCTGCGCGAGCTCGCGCCGTGGGCGTTCTTTGTCGGACTGCTGGGCCTGCTGGTCATCTTCTTCGTCAGCGCCGACCAGGGCGCTGTCTCCATCCCCGCCGGCACCGTGATCCACGAGTGGGTCCACGACGGTCGTCACCTGCTCGGCTACCCTGCCACTGAGCCCGCCGGCTCAGCAGCTCACCTGAGCAGCGCCGCCCTCGGGCGGCCCTTCCACCGATCCCTCGACGGGTGCTCGGTCACGCCGCGCTGCCTGCGCGGTGATCTCGACGACCACAGAAACTGGATCCACAAGTGAACGCACGTACTTTCCTGGTCCGCGGCCTCCTGGCCGGGCTCATCGCGGACTCCTGACCTTCGCGGTGGCCTTCACCGTCGGCGAACCGCCGATCGACACCGCGATCGGCCTCGAGGAGGCCGCCGCGGCGGAGGCTCCCGCCGAACCCGCCGCCGAGGACCACAGCCACGCTGAGGCCGAGGAGGGCCACAGCCACACCCACGCTGACGATGAGGAGGAGGGCGGAATCACCCGCACCACACAAAAGACCTGGGGCCTGGCCACCGCAACCGTGGCAGTGGGCGTCGCGCTGGGCGGCATCATCGCGCTGATCGCCGCAGCGGTCGCCGGCCGCCTCGGTCGGCTGACGGTGGTCGGGTCGACGGCCCTGGTCACGGCACTGGGCTTCGTGTCCTACGCCCTGATCCCCTTCCTGAAGTACCCAGCCGCCCCTCCGGCGGTGGGCAGCGGGGACACCATCGGTGAGCGAACCGCCTACTACTTCGCCTTCGCCCTCGTGTCGGTCGTGGCCATGGTCGCGGTCGTCGCCCTCGGACGCCGTCTCGCAGCCTCGCGCGGCTCCTGGACGGGCGTCGTCGTCGCGGGAGTGTCGTACGTCGTGGTGGTGGCCGTCGCCGCCCTTGCCATGCCCGGCGTCAACGAGCTGGGCGACTTCCCGGCCGACGTGCTGTGGGAGTTCCGGGTCTCCTCGCTCCTCACCCTCGCCACCCTCTGGGGGTCGTTGGGCGTCGCCCTCACCTGGTTGCTCGGGCGCATCAGCACCACCCAGGAGCGCACCGCCTGACTCAGCGGTGCGACAGCACCCACTCCAGCGCCGGGCCCACCGCGTGCACGACGTGTGTGCGGGGGTCCGGCTCTGGTCGTTCCACGACCACGACCGGGACGTCCAGCCGTGCCGCCGCCTGCATCTTGGGCCAGGTGTAGGTGCCCCCTGAGTCCTTCGTCACGAGTACGTCGGTCCCGTGGTCGCGCATCAGAGCGAGATCCCCCTTCAGCGTGTACGGGCCGCGGCTGGTGACCAGCTGCCAGCCAGCCGGGAGCTCGATCTCCGGGACGTCGACGACCCGCGCCAGCACGGTCAGGTGGCCGAGCGCCGGGACGAAGCGCGCCAGCTCCTGACGGCCCACGGTGAGGAACGGGCGCTCACCCAGCTCGGCAGCCACGGCCGCGGCGCCGTCGTGGGTACGGACGTAGCGCCACGCCGGGTCGCGCTCCCAGCCGGGCCGTTCGAAGCGCAGCAGCGGCACCTGCTCGGCCGTGCAGGCCTCGGCCGCGTTGGCGCTCATGCCCCGGGCGAAGGGATGGGTGGCGTCCACGACGAGGTCGTACTCGACGAGCGCGGCACGGAGCCCGGCGACCCCGCCGAAGCCCCGATGCGGACCGGCCCGACGGGAAGGCGGGGACGGGCCACGCGGCCGGCCAGGGACGAGGTGACGTCGACTCGGGCCTCCACCAGGAGCCGCGCCAGGTCGCGCGCCTCGGCGGTCCCTCCGAGCAGCAGTACCTTCATCGGTCACCTTCCGGTGCGGTGAGCAGGGGAACGCTGAGCAGCGGCAGCGACGACGGTGCGCCATGGCGCGCGAGCGACAGCAGCGCGTCGACGTCCAGGTGTTCCTCGACGAGGTCGGCCAGGAGCTCCATCCGGCGCTCCCGGGCCGCCGGGAAGCTGACGCTGGAGGAGGACAGACCCGTGGCCTCGGAGAGGAAGGCGGCTCGGAACGCGTCGCCCTCGAGGCTCCCGTGCCACATCGTTCCGAACACCTGGCCGGAACGAGCGCCGCCGAGGAACTCCTCCGCGTCGGCGTCGAGTGTGATCCGACCGTGGTGGATCTCGTACCCGGTGCTGGTCGCCCCCAGGGCTTCTCCGCTGGGCAGTCGTAGGACCTTCTTCGACGCGAAGGTGGTGGTGACCGGCAGAAGGCCCAGCCCGTCGGCCCGGGCGCCCGGCGCACCCTCGACACCGTCGGGGTCGCGGATCTCGCGGCCCAGCATCTGGAACCCGCCGCAGATACCCAGCAGCGGCCGGCCCGCGGCCACGTGCTGCGTGATCGCGACGTCCAGCCCGCGTGAGCGGAGCCAGGCCAGGTCGGCGAGCGTGGCGCGGGTCCCCGGAAGCACGACGAGGTCGGCGTCGGCCAGGTCGCGAGGGTCGGAGGAGAAGACGACGTCGAGGTCCGGCTCGAGCCCGAGAGCGTCGACGTCGGTGAAGTTGCTGATGCGGGGGAGCCGTACGACCGCGACCCGCACCCGGGCACCGTCCTGGCTGCGACGACCTTCGAGGTCGAGCGCGTCCTCGGAGTCCAACCACAGGTCGGGGTGCCACGGCAGGACGCCGGTCACGGGTCGTCCAGTGAGGTGCTCGAGCTGCTCGAGTCCAGGGCGGAGCAGCCCCAGGTCGCCGCGGAACTTGTTGACCACGAACCCGGCGACCAGCGCCTGGTCGGCCGGCTCCAGCAGCGCCAGGGTGCCGAACATCGAGGCGAACAGGCCCCCGCGGTCGATGTCGCCAACCACAACCACGGGCAGCTCGGCGTGGCGGGCCAGCCCCATGTTGACGTAGTCGCTGCTGCGCAGGTTGATCTCGGCGGGGCTACCGGCGCCCTCGGCGACGACCACCTCGAAGCGCGAGGCCAGGTCGTCGTACGCGGCGTGGGCGGCCGCGGCGAGGTGGCGACGGCCGGTGGCGAAATCGGTCGCCGAGACCTCCCCGGCCGGGTGACCCATCACCACGACGTGGCTGCGCCGGTCCGATCCGGGCTTGAGCAGCACCGGATTCATGGCTGGTTCCGGCGTCACCTGCGCGGCCAGCGCCTGCACCCACTGGGCGCGACCGATCTCGGCGGTGCGTCCGTCACCGTCGATGCAGACCATGGAGTTGTTCGACATGTTCTGCGCCTTGTACGGAGCCACCGCGACCCCCCGGCGGGCGAAGGCGCGGCAGAGCCCGGTGGTGACCACCGACTTGCCGGCGTCCGAGGTCGTACCCGCCACTAGCAGCCCACTCATGCATCGTCCTCGGGAGCCCTGAGCAGGTAGACGTCCATCACCCAGCCGGCGACCGCCCGGGCCCGGGCTCGTGCCTCGCGGATGCGCGGCAGCACCTCGCGAACCGGCCCGGCGTGGAGCTGCTCCCCGACGGAACCGAGGTTGGCGCCCCACCAGATCGACCACGACGGCAGCTGATCTAGCAGGTCGAGGCTCGGCTCCGAGCCGAGCATCACCACGATGTTGCGCTGCCCGGCATCGACTGCGGCTCGCAGCCGGCGAGCGGTGGTCACGTGGACGGGAACACCGACCGGGTGCAGCACGATCCGGTGCCGGGCTGCCAGCAGCTGCGGGGCGCTGATGCCAGGGACCACGTCCCAGCCGAGACCGGCAAGACGCGGATCGGCGGCCATGCCCCGACCACCCGCAGCGTCGAGTCGTACAGGGACGGGTCTCCCCAGACCAGGAAGGCCGCCCGGCCACCCCGCTCGGCAACAACGTCGGCGAAGACCTGCACCCGCTGGGCGTGCCAGTCGCGCACTGCGCCCGGGTAGTCGCTCGGGTCGTCCCGGTCGCGCTCGGGGTCGCGGACCTCGACCAGCTCGAGGCCGATCTCCGCGCAGATCGCGCGGCGGACCCGCAACAGGTCGTCATCGTCGTGCTTGCGCACAGCCAGCACGTAGTCACTGTCCTGCAGGGCACGTACCGCCTCGCGGGTCAGGTGCTGCGGTCCGGTGCCGAAGCCGACGACGTGGACGTGGGGTCTCACGCGTCGTCCTCCAGGTCTCCTTCGACCTCGAGGTAGACCTTCTGCAGTTGCGCCAAGGTCTCCGGCTCGGGCTCCGCCCAGAGACCACGCTCGGCCGCCTCGTGCAAGCGCTCAACGATGCCGCGCAGAGCCCACGGGTTCGACGTGCGCAGGAAAGCCTGGTTGGTCTCGTCCAGGACGTACGAGCTGGCGAGCGACTCGTACATCCAGTCGTGCACCACGCCTGCCGTGGCGTCGAAGCCGAAGAGGTAGTCGACGGTGGCTGCGAGCTCGAACGCTCCCTTGTAGCCGTGTCGCTGCATTGCGGCGATCCAGCGCGGGTTGACCACCCGGGCCCGGAAGACCCGGTTGGTCTCCTCCTGCAGGGAGCGGGTACGGACCGCGTCGGGCGACGTGGAGTCGCCGACGTACGCCTTGGGGTCGGCTCCGGTCAGCGCGCGGACGGTCGCCACCATGCCGCCGTGGTACTGGAAGTAGTCGTCGGAGTCGGCGATGTCGTGCTCGGTGCTGTCGACGTTCTTGGCGGCCACCTTGATCCTGCGGTACGCGGTCCGCATGTCGTCGGCTGCCGGAGCGCCGTCGAGACCGCGGCCGTACGCGAAACCACCCCACGCCGTGTACACCTCGGCCAGGTCGTTGTCGTCGCGCCAGGTGCCCGACTCGACGACCTGCAGGATGCCGGCGCCGTACGACCCGGGCTTGGACCCGAAGATGCGGGTGGTGGCGCGGCGGGCGTCGCCGTGCTCGGCGAGGTCGGCCCGGGCGTGGGCGCGGACGAAGTTCTGCTCGACCGGTTCGTCGAGGTCGGCGACCAGGCGGACCGCGTCGTCCAGCATGGCGACCACGTGCGGGAACGCGTCGCGGAAGAACCCGGAGATCCGCACCGTGACGTCGATCCGCGGGCGACCGAGCTCGGCCAGGTCGATCACCTGGAGGTCGTTCACACGACGCGACATCTCGTCCCACGAGGGTCGTACGCCGAGCAACGCCAGCACCTCGGCGACGTCGTCCCCGGAGGTCCGCATCGCGCTGGTGCCCCAGACCGACAGGCCCACCGAGCTCGGGTACTCGCCGGTCTCGTCGAGGTAACGCCGCACGAGGGACTCCGCCATCGCCTGACCGGTCTCCCAGGCCAGACGCGAGGGGATCGCTCTGGGGTCGACGGTGTAGAAGTTGCGTCGGTCGGGAGCACGTTCACCAGTCCTCGCAGCGGAGAGCCTGATGGCCCGGCCGGGACGTAGCCACCGTCGAGCGCGTGCAGCAGCACGTCCATCTCGTCGGTGGTGCTGGCCAGACGCGGGACGACCTCGGTGGCGGCGAAGGCGAGTGCGGCTCGCACCTGGGGATCCTCGTGGAGGTCGGTGACCACGGCGGGGTCCCACCCCGCGTCGGCCAGTGCCTGGACCAGTCGGCGCGCTTCGGCCTCGAAGGCGTCCACCTCGGTGGTGGACGCGCCCTCGGACAGCCCCAGGGCTGAGCGGAGCCCGGGGACCGCGCTGCCGACACCGCCCACACCTGGGTGGCGCGCAGCACGGCGAGGACGAGGTTGACCATCGCCTCGCCGGTGGGGGCCTGCCCCAGGACGTGCAGCCCGTCGCGGATCTGGACGTCCTTGATCTCGCAGAGCCAACCGTCCACGTGGAGCAGGAAGTCGTCGAACTCCTCGTCGTCGGGGCGCTCCTCCAGCCCCAGGTCGCGATGCATCTCGGCCGCCTTCATCAGCTGCCAGATCTCGCCCCGGATCGCCGGCAGCTTGGCCGGGTCCATCGCGGCGATGTTCCCGTACTCGTCGAGCAGCTGCTCCAGGCGCGCGATGTCGCCGTAGGTCTCTGCCCGGGCCATCGGTGGAATGAGGTGGTCGACGATGGTGGCGTGCGCCCGCCGCTTGGCCTGGGCGCCTTCGCCCGGGTCGTTGACGAGGAACGGGTAGAACAGCGGCAGGTTGCCCAGGACCGCGTCGGTCCCGCACTCAGCCGAGAGAGCCGCGTTCTTTCCGGGCAGCCACTCCAGCGAACCGTGCTTGCCGACGTGCACCACGGCGTGGGCGCCAAACCCGCCGTTGGCCGGCAGCTCCTCCAGCCAGCGGTATGCCGCCATGTAGTGGTGGGTCGGGGCCAGGTCGGGGTCGTGGTAGATCGCGACGGGGTTCTCACCGAAGCCGCGCGGCGGCTGGATCATGATGACCACGTTGCCGGCGACCCACGTCGCGAGCACGATCTCCTCCGCGTCGTTGACGAAGAGCGAACCCGGTGCCTCGCCCCACGCCTCGGTCATCGCGTCCTGCAGCGGAGCGGGAAGGTGGGAGGTCCAGCGGCGGTACTGCTCGCTCGGGATGCGGACGTGGGCATCGGTGAGCTGGCCCGAGGTCAGCCACTCCTCGTCCTGGCCTCCGGCGGCGATCATCGCGTGGATGAGGGCGTCACCCGCCTGGGTGTCGTCCTCCAGGTCCAGGCCCGGGATGTCGCCGGGGGCGCCGAGGTCGTACCCGGCGTCGCGCAGCCGCCGCAGCAGCCGCACGGTGGAGACGGGGGTGTCGAGGCCGACGGCGTTGCCGATCCTTGCGTGCTTCGTGGGGTACGCCGACAGCACGAGTGCGACCTTCTTCTCGGCGTTCGGCACGTGGCGCAGTCGCGCGTGGTTCACCGCGATGGCGGCCACCCGGCGGCACCGTTCGTGGTCGGCGACGTAGCGCGGCAGCCCGTCCTCGTCGATCTCCTTGAACGAGAACGGGGCGGTGATGATCCGGCCGTCGAACTCCGGGATCGCGATCTGGTTTGCGGAGTCAAGCGGGGTCACGCCGTCGTCGTTCGCCTCCCACTCCTCACGGCTGCTGGTCAGGCAGAGGCCCTGCAGCACCGGGATGTCGAGGGCGGCGATCCGCTCCACGTCCCAGCTCTCGTCGTCACCGCCGGCGCTCACCGAGGCAGGGACGCTGCCGCCCGCGGCCAGGACGGTGACCACCAGGGCGTCGAGCCCCCCGAGGGCCGCGAAGAGCTCGTCGGGCGCGCTGCGCAGCGATCCGGCAAAGATCGGCACGCCCACGGCAAGACCGGTCGCGTCGACCGCGTCGGCCAAGGCGTGCGCGAAGGCGGTGTTCCCGCTGGTCTCGTGCGCCCGGTAGTAGAGGACGCCGACCTGGGGGAGCGTGTTGTCGAGTGTCTTCTCACGAGCTGCGAATCCCCATGACGGCACCTCGACCGGCGGGTCGAAGCCCTCACCGGTGAGCAGCACCGTGTCGGAGAGGAAGGCGTGCAGCTGCGCCAGGTTCACCGGGCCACCCTCGGCCAGGTAGCGATGGGCCTCGGCCGCCACGCCGATCGGCACGGTGCTGAGCTCCATCAGCTCGGCGCTCGGCTGCTGCTCGCCACCCAGGATGACCAGAGGCGTGCCGGCACGGCGCAGGTCGACGAGTCCTTGCCACAAGTCATGGGGCGAGCCGAGCTGACGGACGACGACCAGGTCGGCGCCCTCCACGACGGCATCGAGCTCACCGCCCGTGCTCCGGGCCGGGTTGGCCACGGCGTAGCTGGCACCGCTCGCGCGAGCCGAGAGCAGGTCCGTGTCGGACGTCGAGAGCAGGCTGATGTGTGCGGACGCGGTCATGTGCCGGGTTCCTCCTCCGGGGTTCTCGCCCCGTGTAGCGGTCGGATCACCCACGGCCAGTGTCTGGCTGTCCTCCAATGGAGGATCACAGTGGCGGAACCGCCCCGGAATCTCACCGGGTTCCTGCACCGTGGGTTGTCCGAGCGTACGGGAACGAGCGGCTCGGCCGGGACCCGGTCCGCGGTCGGGCCGTGGACGTGCCAGGTGGAGCGCCGGGCACAATGGTCGACCGTGCCTGCTCCCGTCCTCCTCGTACGCCATGGCGAGTCGGAGTGGAACGTTGCTCGGAGGACACAAGGGCAGACGCGCCACCCCCGTCTCACCGCCGCCGGCCGTGAGCAGGCAGCAGCTGCCGCTGATCGGGTGGGACAGGTACTCGGTCACCGCGTGCTCACATCCGTGCGGATCACGAGCAGCGACCTGACCCGGGCGCTGGAGACGGCTGAGGTCGTCGGACGGCGGTTGGGGGTTCCCGTGCTCGAGGACCCGCGTCTGCGCGAGATGGCGCTGGGTTCCCTGGAAGGTCTCAGCTACGAGGAGACCTGGCGCGCGGCCGAGGAACACGACTGGTCAGATCTCCATCTGCCTGTCGGCGGGGGTGAGAGTCCCGCGCAGGTCCGCAGCCGGATGGCCGCCGTGCTCTCGGAGGCACGGGCGGACGCCGCACGGGGTATCCCCGTCGTGCTCGTCACCCACGGTGACGCCATCCGTCATGCAGCCGACGTGCTTCGGGACCCGCAGAAGACGGGGGACTGGTTGGAGGTCCCCAACGGGGCCGTCTTCCTGGTCGAGCATGGCGTGACGCGGGTGGAGTAGCTGCCTCTTGCGGGACTCTGCCCCCACACGGGGAGGAACCGAGGACGTCCTCGGGACAGCCGCACCCGCGGCGCCGGTCGTCGCCCAGCTGCTGTGCCTGGCTCTGGCCTCCAGCCTCGCGCTTCGGCCCTCCGCCGGGCCAGTTCGGCCGGCCGGTCCGAGGCAGCCTGTTGGTAGCGCATCGCCGCGTGGCTCGTCGAGTGCCCTCCCAGAGCCATGAGTTGCACATGACGACGGACGACAGGATCGTGCACCTGGAGGAGCAGCTCACGAAGCTGCAAGAGGCTCAGGCCGCGCTGCGGGAGGAGTTGGTGCAGGCGCGACTCGACCAGTGGAAGGGTCGGATCGAGGACCTTGGAGGTGCAGGTGCACCTGGCGACGATGGGGGGCAACGAGCGTCTCGACGGGCTCACCGATCAGCTTCGCCAGAACTGGGAACGTGCCAGGGCGCAGATGGATGCTGCTGCCTCGACCGCGTCGAGCGTGGCGGGGACGGTGCTGGCCGGGCACGAGGGTGCCTACCGCGACGTGCGTCGGGCGTTGCTCGACACGCGGACCAAGATGTCGTGCTAGCCCACCTGCTTGGAGGTCCGAGGTCATCCCCGGCATGAGTCAGCTCAGGCGCGCATCAGCCGCGCGAGCAACGCCTGCACGACGTGGTCGGCACCTGGCTCAGTCGGACGACGCCACCGGCTGACGCAGCCGCAGGGCGACGAGGGCGACGTCGTCCTCGGGCCGATCGGGAAGCAGGCGGGCCAGCAGCTGGTCGCCCAGGGTGTCGAGGTCGCAGCCCTCGGCCACCAGGTCCGCGAGGGTGGCGCGCAGGCGCTCGATGCCGTCGTCCAGGCTCTGGCCACGACGCTCGACGAGGCCGTCGGAGTAGAGCAGCACCGTCGCGCCCAGGGGCACGTGGGTGACCACCTCGGCGCGCTCGACGCCGAGGTCGATGCCCAGGAGGAGGTCGGGCCCGTCACCCTCGAGCACCTCGGTGACCACGCTGCCGTCGGTCTGCCGCACCGCGACGATGGGCGGCGGGTGGCCGGCGTTCGACCAGCGCAGCCGTACCGTCCCCGCCTCGACCTCCTGCGAGGTCTGCTCGACCTGCGCGACCACTGCGGTGGCCGTGGTGTCGATCTGCAGCGTCGGCATGGCGGAGTCGACCCTGCCCAGCACAGCGGCCGGGCCCTCGCCCGTGGTGACGGCGATGCCGCGCAGCAGGGCGCGCAGCTGGCCCATGGCCGCGGCGGCCACGGTGTCGTGGCCCACGACGTCGCCGATCACGACCACCACCGAGCCGTCGGTCTGGAGGAAGGAGTCGTACCAGTCGCCGCCCACCTGCGCGACCTCGGCGGCCGGCTCGTAGCGCACTGCCACCTGCAGGTGCGCCGGGTCCGGTGGCGGGGTGAGCAGGCTGCGCTGCAGGCCCTCGGCGAGGTCGCGCTGCTCGGCGTACGCCCGGGCGTTGTCCAACGCGAGCCCGGCGCGGGCGGAGATGTCCACCAGCGTGTTGAGCTCGTCGGGGGTGAACGCCGGCATGCCGCGGCGGCGACCGACGGTGAGTGCGCCGACCGTGCGGCCCCGGCCCCGGACCGGCAGGAACGCGACGTTCTCCGCCTCCAGCTCGAGGTACCGGTCGCGTGCCTCGCCCGGCTGCAACGTCGCAGTGACCTGCTCGTGGGCGCGGTCGGCCACCAGGACGGACCGCTCGCCCGAGAGCGCGCGGGCCAGGTAGGAGTCGTCGGAGAGCGCCGAGACCCGCAGGTCGACGTACCGCTGCAGCGTGTGCCGGCGCGACTCGTCGGCGTGCCACAACCCGATGTCACGCAGGTGGCGCCGCCAGTCGCGCTGGGTGAAGGGCTCGTTGTGGTCGACCAGCGTCACGATGCACCACTCGCCCAGTCGGGGCACCAGGAGCTGGGCCAGCCGCCCGACCGCCTGGTAGGTGTCGAAGGTCGAGGTGAGTGACGAGGTGACCTCGGCGAGCAGGGACCCGCGCTCTGCGCTGCGGGCAAGCTCCTCCTGGGCGAGGCGGCGGTCGGTGATCTCGAGGAAGTAGACCGAGAGTCCCTCCGGGCTCGGCCAGGCGCGCACCTCGTACCAGGCGTTGAGGGGCGGCGGGTAGTACGCCTCGAACGACACGGGCTCGCCGGACTCGACCGCGTGCCGGTAGTGCACCTCGAAGTCGCTGCCGACGGCCTGCGGGAAGAGCTCCCACAGCACGTGGCCGCTGAGGTCCCCCGAGACACCGGCCAGGAGCTGCTGAGCACGGGCGTTCGCGTAGGTGAACCGCCACTCGCGGTCGAGGCTGAAGAACGCACTCGGCATGGCCTCGAGCACGCGCGCGATGCGCGCCTCGCCCTCCTGGACCTGGGTGGTGTCCAGGACGGCTCCGACGAGTCGCTCGGCCCGCCCGGAGAGACCGGGGTAGGCCTCGCCTCGGGCCAGGACCCACCGCGTCGGACCCTCGGGCGGCACCACGCGGTACTCCACGTCGAGCACGCCGCACTGCTCGATCGTGTTCTGCCAAGCCTGCGTGACCCGGTCGCGGTCGTCGGGATGCACCAAGGAGCTGAAGGTCTCGATCCGGCCGTCGAAGTGGTTGCGCTCCACCCCGAAGAGCTCCAACGTCCGGTCGTCCCAGCTCAGCTCGCCGGTGTGCAGGTTCCAGTCGTACGCCCCCACGCCAGCGGCCTCGACGGCGACGCTCCAGATCTGCCGGTCCTCGCTGTAGCTGGCCTCGACGGCCGCCAGCTGCAGCTCGGCGGTCACCGCCTCGCCGAGCAGCTCCAGGAGCGCGACGTCATCCTCGGTCCACGTGCGGACGACGCTGTCGTACGCACACAGGGCACCGACCACGTGACCACCGACGCGGAGCGGCACCCCGGCGTAGGTGCGGACCGCACCACTCGTCACCGGAGGCAGACCCGCGACGCGGTCGTCCCGGGCGGCGTCGTGGACCGCCAGCGGCGACCCGTGGTTGACGGTGACCGTGCACATCGAGTCCTCCGCGGGGGACGCCTCGAGCTTCGCGGGGGCCGCGGGGCCCGAGGCACCCACCACCATCTGGACCTCCGAGATGATCGACACCTGGGAGGTGCTCGCGCCCAGCAACCGAGCGGTCAGCTCGGTCAGCCGGTCCAGACGCGTGGTGTCGTCGATCTGTCCCGTCACCAGGCGGGCGTGGGCGGATCGCATGAACTCCGGGTCGTCACCGTGGGTGCCGCTGAGGGCCGAGCGCGGTGCGGTGCGGAGCGGCTCATCGATGTTCAAGAACACTCCGTCAACTTGAGGGTAGGGCGCCGTGCTCCACCCTCGGCCCTCAGTATGGCACGGGGGCCAGGAGGGAGTTGCTCGTTCGCCGTACCGCCGCGACCGCTGACCTCACTCCGGCACTCCGCTCGCCGGCGGTGCATCGCCGTCCTGGCCGGAGGAGTCCTCGGTGATCTCCGCGTCGCCGATGTCGGTGACCAGCACCGGGGTGAGCGGTTCGGAACCTCTGCCCTTGAGCTCGACCAGGCGCATGCCCGAGATGCCCAGGTGGTTGTCGGCGCCGTAGCGGAAGGGGGCGGGTCCAGCACGGTCATCCCGTCGAACAGGCCGAGCCCTGGAGGGTGCGGGCGATCCCGAGGCGGGGCAGGTCGTGGGGGCGCAGCCGGGGGAGGTGGCGCCCGTGCAGCGCGTCCCGGCCCTCGTCGGGGCGTACGAAGCCGCACGCGACGTTGAAGAGTGTCGTCTTGCCGGCGCCGTTGGGTCCGATGACGCCGTGGACGCTGTGGGGCGCGACCGACAGGGAGGCGTCGGTGAGCGCCACGAGTCCGCCGAAGGTGACGGTGACGTGCTCGAGCGCGAACATGGCGGAGGCCTCGACCTGTGCCGTTGGTGCGGTTGCGTGCCCCACGGTGCCCTCCTCGTGCGGTGTGACCTGTACCACCCTGGTTGGCTGGCACATCGGGGTCATTGGTCTCGGCGCCCAGAAGTGCTTGGTCCCGGGGCCCCAAGGCCGCGTGGGGGGATGGTCAGAGTTGTGCTCCGAGTGCGAACCTGACCGCATGACCACCAGCGAGGTCGACGTCGAGGACGCCCTGCGGAGTGCGTGGGCGCTGCTGCTCGACCAGTCCGACTCGATCGCCGACACCATCACCCTGTCGCTCTTCGAACGCGACCACGACCTGTGGGAGCGCATCGGTCCGGAGTTCCGTGCCGACGTGCGCACCAGCACCCGCGAGCACATCCGCCGCGGTCTGCGGATCCTCTCGGGGCAGGGCCAGGAGCGCGGTGAAGGGACCGGCAACGCCGTCGAGCTCTGGCGCGAGACGGGGCGACGCCGCGCACGGCAGGACGTGCCGCTGGAGCTGGTGCTCAACGCCTACATGCTCGGGGCACGGATCCTCTGGGAGGCGTTGGTCGGGCGGGTGACCGTCGACCCGGCGATCCATGTCGACGACCAGGTGCTGCTGCTCGCGGCGCGCAGCGTGTGGACCACGCTGGACGTGCAGAAACCGTCGTGATCGAGGCCTACCGCCGTGAGACCTCCCGCATGCAGCGCCAGGACCTCCAGCGGGAGCAGGGACTGCTCGAC
This sequence comes from Nocardioides daphniae, assembly GCF_004777465.1. Lineage (NCBI taxonomy): Bacteria > Bacillati > Actinomycetota > Actinomycetes > Propionibacteriales > Nocardioidaceae > Nocardioides > Nocardioides daphniae. The sequence goes on along the minus strand of NZ_CP038462.1, from coordinate 1,928,960 downwards.
GGGCTGGTCGAGGGGCGCGGCGCGGACCCCGCCTTCGCCGACGAGGTGTACGCAGCCCTGGGCATCGGGGCCGACGACGCGGTGGCCTGCGTCGCGCTGATCCACGACCGCCCCGACGTGGGGGACGAGCTGGCCACCGCCGACGACCGGCTCGACCGGCTCGGGATCGTCGCTCGCTGGCACGTGCGCTCCGGCGTGCACTACGGGCTCCTGTCGGGGCAGCTGCCCGACGAGGACACCTTGGTCGGGGTGTTCACGCCACCGGGGGCGGGGCGGATGGGGGTGGCGCTCTCGGCCGACGGGATCGCCGGCTTCGCGACCGCCTTCCAGCTCGCGTGCCGCGCAGCAGAGACCGTGCCGCGAGGTGCCCGCCGGGTGGTGGCGGTCTCGGAACGGCTCCCGGAGGTGCTCATCGCCGGCAACCCGCTGGTGGCCCCGCGGCTGGTGGCCGAGGCGCTCGGGCCGGTGCTGGCCCAGCCGCCCGCCCAGGCGGAGGTGCTGCTGGAGACCCTGGACGCCCTGCTGCGTCACGACGGCTCTCCCACGCACGCGGCGAGCGAGCTCTACTGCCACCGCAACACGGTGATCTACCGGCTCAAGCAGATCGAGCAGCTCACCGGCCGTTCCCTCGGCAACCCGCGGGACAAGCTCCTGCTGGGGCTGGCCCTCATGGCGCGCGCCCGCTGACCCCGGTCAGGCCAGCGGGTCCAGGGCGTCGTACGCGGCCACTCCCTGCGCGAGCGAGCGCAGGTGGTGCGACCCGTCACCCAGCAGGTGGTCGAGCGCGGTGAGGTGGGCCTTGAGGTTGCCGACCAGGTACTCCGCGGTCATACCGATGCCGCCGTGCAGCTGGATCGCCTCCTGCCCGACCAGACGACCGGCCCGACTGACCTGGAGGGCGGCCCGCGCAGCCGCCTCCCTGGTCGCGGTCGCGTCGCGCTCGGCGGCGACCATCGTCGCCCACCACACCATGCTGGTGCTGAGCTCGACGGCGACGTACATGTCGGCGGCGCGGAAGGTGAGCGCCTGGAAGGTGCTCAGCGGTACGCCGAACTGCTTGCGGCTTCGGAGGTAGCCGGTGGTCGCCGCCAGAGCAGCCTCCATGGCGCCGAGGGCCTCATGGCAGGCGGTGATCCGGGCCCGGTCGAGCGCGACGGCGATCCCCTCCGTGGCGTCGGCGCCCGCCTCCCCGAGCGGGACCCCGCGGGCGCCGTCCAGGACGACGCGGCTCACGCGGGTGCCGTCGTACGCCGTGGCGGTGGTCGTGGTCGCGGACTCGCCGGCGACCAGGAACGCGCCGGTGCCACCCTCGGGCAGCGCGGCGGTGACGACGAGCGTGCCGGCGTCGCCGTGGAGGACTGGTTCCTTGACGCCGCTGATCCTCCACTCGTCACCGACGAGGGTCGCGGTCACGGAGCTGGCGGTGTCGCTCCACCGCCTTCCGGGCTCGGCGTGCGCGAGGGCGAGGTGCAGGTTCCCGGACGAGAGCTCGCCCAGCACCTCGGCGCGCTGTGCGTCCGTGCCCAGGGAGGCCACCACGCCGCCCGCCAGGACGACTGCGGCCAGGTAGGGCTCGGGCGCCAGGACGCGGCCGACCTCCTGCGCCACGAGGCCGACCTCGACGGGGCCAGCGCCCATCCCGCCGTCCTCCTCGGAGAAGGGCAGCCCGAGTGCACCCATCTCGGCGAGCGCCTTCCACAGCGTCGGGTCGTGCCCGAGGTCGCTGCTGACGCTGCGGCGCCGTTCCTCGAAGTCGCCGTAGCGGCGCGAGCAGGAGCGGCCGCGCGCAGGGCGATCTGTTCGTCGTCGAGCGTGAAGTCCATGTCAGTCCCTACAGTCCGAGGATGGTGCCGGCGATGATCTGGCGCTGGATCTCGTTGGAGCCGCCGTAGATCGAGGCCTTGCGGTAGTTGAGGTAGACCGGGGCCGAGCGCCGGGCCCACAGCGGCAGGTCGCTCTCCGAGTCGGGAGGCACCAGGGAGGCAGGCCCGGCGAGGTCGACGACCAGCTCGCTGACCGCCTGCTGGAGCTCGGTGCCGCGCAGCTTGAGCACCGAGCTGGCGGGGTGCGGCTCTCCTCCGTCGGAGTGGGCGACCACGCGCAGGGTGGTGAGCTCGAGTGCCAGCAGCTCGTTCTCCAGCTCGGCCACCCGGGCTCGGACCACGGGGTCGTCGAGCTGGTCGGCGGCGACCTCCTTGGCCCGGCCGAGCATCCGCTTCACCATCGCGACCGGGGCGACGCCGACCCGCTCGTTGCCGAGCAGAAACTTCGCCATCGTCCAGCCCTGGTTGACCTCGCCCACGAGGTTCTCGCCGGGCACACGTACGTCGGTGAACCACACCTCGTTGACCTCGTGGCCGCCATCGATGAGCTGGATGGGCCGGACCTCCACGCCTGGCGACGTCATGTCGATCAGCAGCATCGAGATGCCCGCCTGCTTCTTCACCGCAGGGTCGGTGCGCACGAGGGTGAAGATCCAGTCGCCGTACTGGCCCAGCGTCGTCCAGGTCTTCTGACCGTTGACGATCCAGTCGTCACCGTCGCGCACGGCGCTCGTCCGCAGGCCGGCCAGGTCGGAACCGGCGTCGGGCTCCGAGAATCCCTGGGACCACCAGATGTCGAGGCTGGCGGTGGCGGGCAGGAAGCGCTCCTTCATCTCCTGCGAGGCGAACTGGATGAGCACCGGGCCGATCATGCTCACGTTGAACGGCAGGGGGGTGGGGACGCCTGCGCGCTGCATCTCCTCGTGCCAGAGGTGGCGCTGCAGCTCCGTCCACCCCGCCCACCCCACTGCTGCGGCCAGTGCGGCACCGCAATGCCGGCGTCGTTGAGCGCCCGCTGGCTGGTGCGGAACATCTGCTCGGTGATCTCGCCACCCTCCAGGACGGTCCGGCGGACCTCGGCCGGCACCACGCTGGTGAACAGCTCGGCCATCTCCTGGCGGAAGGCCTGGTCCTCGGCGGACAGCGAAAGCCGCATCCCGACGCCCCTCTCTCCTCGTGAGCGTTCATCATGCGCGCGACCGTCGTCCACGTACAGGGGCGCAGCGCACAAACGGAGTTGATCGCTCCGACGGCGTCTGGCCCTTGTGGACGCCCGCCCGGCTGCATACGTTGGCGCTGGCCGCCGTGCGCCGGCCCGACTGGGAGGTTCGCATGCAGATCACAGGAGCCGTGCTGCGTACGGTGGGGGCACCCCGACCGTACGAGGTCTCCACCCCGCTCGACGTCGTGCCCCTGGAGCTCGACGGGCCTCGTGAGACCGAGCTCCTCGTCGAGATCGAGGTGGCGAGCGTCTGCCACTCCGACCTGTCGGTCGTGGACGGGTCCCGGAGCCGCCCGACCCCCATGCTGCTCGGCCACGAGGCGGCAGGACGGGTGCTCGAGGTCGGCTCGGGCGTCGACGACATAGCCGTGGGGCAGCGCCTGGTCCTCACCTTCCTGCCACGGTGCGGCGCGTGCGGCGGGTGCGCGAGTGACGGTGTCGCCCCGTGCGTGCCGGGATCCGCCGCCAACGGTGCCGGCGAGATGCTCGCCGGTGGCGGGCGCCTGTCCGACGCCGAAGGCCCGGTGCACCACCACCTGGGGGTCTCGGGGTTCGCCACTCACGCGGTGGTCGACCGACGCTCCGTGGTGCCTGTAGGCGACGACGTCCCCGCCGAGGTCGCCGCCCTCCTGGGATGTGCGGTGCTGACCGGCGGGGGAGCGGTGGTCAACGCCGCGCGACCTGCCCCCGGGTCGACCCTGGCCGTCGTGGGCCTCGGCGGCGTCGGCATGGCGGCGCTGGTCACGGCGCTCGCCCTCGACGACGTCGAGGTCGTCGGCGTGGACACCTCCCGGGCCAAGCGCGACCAGGCACTCCGGCTCGGGGCCAGCCGCGCCCTCGACCCCGACGAGGCCGCCGCCACCCTGAAGGCAGACCGGGTCGTCGAGGCCGTGGGCCGCGCCAGCGCCTTCGAGCTCGCCGTCGCATGCACCGCCGCCGGCGGCACCACCGTCACGGTGGGCCTTCCCGCCCCCGACGACACCGCGACCGTCTCGCCCCTCGCCCTGGTGGCCGAGGGGCCGCACCATCGTCGGCAGCTACCTGGGGTCGTCGGTGCCCGCCAGGGACGTCCCGATCTTCGTCGACCTGTGGCGCGGGGCCGGTTGCCCGTCGAGCAGCTGATCAGCTCGTCGCTCCCACTCTCCCGGATCAACGAGGCGATGGAGCGCCTGGCCGAGGGAAGCGAGCTGCGCCAGCTGATCACCATGAAGGCGGACGCACGATGAGCACGCCTCCCACCGTCGACGACTACCCCGTACAGGTCGGCCAGCAGGTGCGCTGGTCCGACGTCGACATGTACGGCCACGTGAACAACATCGTCTACTACGGCTGGTTCGACACCGCGATCAACACGTGGCTGCAGGCCGAGGCCGGCGTCGAGCCGGTCTCTGCCGACGCCATCGGCGTGGTGGGCGAGTCCGCCTGCTCGTACGAGAACGAGGTGGGCCTGGGCGACGAGGTCACCATCGGGCTCGCGGTCAGGGAGGTCGGGCGCAGCAGCATCACCTACGCCCTTGCCGCCTTCGTCGACGGACGGCGAGCAGCGCTCGGGCACTGGGTCCACGTGTACGTCGCCCGCGACGGCTCGGGGGTCACCCGCGTGCCTGCTCGGATCGCCGGGGTCGCCGAGAGTGCCCGCGCCGACGTCCCCGTCGTCACGTTGCGGAAGCTCTGAGCCGCGGGCCCGCACAGCATCGTGCGGTGCCGTGGCGAGCGATCGCCACGACACCGCACGAAGGAGGGGTCAGGCGCTCATCACTCGCGCGTGCAGCGCCTGCACCGCGTACCGAGCGGCCCAGAAGGCACCGTGCTGCCAGGCGGAGATCTCCGACATCCAGTCACCGGCGAAGTAGACGTTGCCGGTGCCCTGCTGCAGCTTCTTGAAGAGCGGCGACGTGGTCTTCGGGTAGGCCCACGCGCCCTCGATGTAGGGCACCTTGTGCCAGGCGATCGAGAAGGACGACTCCAGCTCGGTGCGGTACTTCGGCCCGAAGATCTTCACGCCCTGCGCCACGGCCCGCGCCTCGCGCTGGCGTGGTGAGAGGTCGGCGTACGCCCGCGCGTTGGCACCGGTGTTGTAGTAGCCGACCATGAGCCCCTTGCGCCCGCCGTAGCCGTACGAGGGGTGCCAGACGTGCGCCAGGTCCATGTCGGTCTCGGTGATGCCGCCGTAGATCCGGTGGTCGTCCTCCCACCAGCGCGACTTGTACTGGAGCCCGATCTTGCCGGCGGGGGAGCCGACCGAGAACTCTCCCAGCGCCGAGTCGATCTCCGAGCCCCAGTTGGTGTCCCAGCGGCGCATCAGGCCGGCGGGCGCCGTGACCACCGCGAAGTCGGCCTCGATCTGCCGGGTGTGGCCGCGCTTGGGCTGGTAGGTGACCTTGACGCCCCGGTGCGTGTTCTCCACGCCCGTGACGGGGGAGTTGAGCAGCACGTTCTGCTGGCCGATCGCCTTCACGAAGTAGCTGTAGGTCGTGTCCATGCCGCCGACCGGCTGGAACATCAGCATCGCCTGTTCCCAGTTGTTCTCGAACGAGAAGTACAACCCGACCTTGCTGGCGAGCACCTGGGAGGCGGTCCCCGGGCCCGGCAGCGGCGTCCCGTGGGCGTTCCAGGCCGTCGGGTACTCGGAGAAGCCCCGGTTGTTGCCCCCGGCGTACGTGCCGTTCGACTGCAGGGAGCCGAACGACCGCAGGAAGTCGCGGAGGTTCTCCTTGTCCTCGGTGGTGAGCTTCTGGTCGAGCGCGCCCTGGTCGGTCGCGTAGTTGAGGAGCTCGGAGGTGTAGCCGAAGACGTCCGCCTTCGCCGTGCGGTAGCGGATGGGGTTGCCGGGGGTGGCGCCGCTCTTCTCGTTGTAGAGGTACGCGTCCGCGTTGGCGTTGGTGAACACCTCGTACGGCACGCCGAGCTCGCGCATGTAGTCCATCGTCACCATCCACTGGGCGATGCGCCCGGCGCCGGCGTTCATGTAGACGTCGCGGTCGAAGCGCGCGGTCTGCTTGATGCCGTCGGTGTCGGTCTCGGAGTCACCGTCGCGGATCGTCAGGGTGCGGCCGCCCCGCGGTGGCGGGCCTCGAGGACCGTGACGCGGTAGCCGGCCTTGCGCAGCTCGTACGCCGTGGCGAGGCCGGCCGGACCTCCGCCCACGACGACGACCTTCTTGGACGATCGTCCGGACAGCGCGAAGTCACTGCGGCCCGGAGGAGTCCAGGCCTTGCTGGGCGGCTGGGCGGCCGCCGTGGGGGCGAGACCCACGGCTCCCATCGCCGCGAACATCACTCCCGCACTCGAGCCCGCTCCGACCGCCTGGAGGAGGCTGCGCCGCGAGACGCCGGACAAGACTTCTTCTTCGACCATGGGAGGTCCTCTCGTCAAACGGACCTGACACGCGGCCGTACTTCCGGAACCCGTACCGGAGGCCGAGGTCAGCGCCCGGCATGAACGTAGGGACGCCGTGTGACGCGGATGGGCCTCGCGCGTTTCGAGCGAGTCACAAAAATTGAGTAGATCCAGCGTGGGACAGGTGGGGCTTCACCTCTTAATGCAATGAAGTCGCGGCGCCTGTGCTCGCAGGTAGCCAGCCGAAACAAAAGTTCGTTGAAGATTCGTGGGTGACACGTCGGTGTTACGTCCACGTGACCCTCTGCCTAGCGTCCAGCCCCATGGCCGACCCCTCGGCCGCCCTCGAACGCGGGGGCCCGCACTGTCTCGGAGGCAAGGATGAAGACTGCACGCACCATCGTGACCGCTGTCGTGGCCACGGCCGCACTGGCCGTGCCCAGCACTGTCTGGGCGCACGACAAGCTGTTCCGCCCGGACCCGAAGGAGGCGTTCTCCTTCGTCACCGGCGACACCCCGAGCATCGCCGACGGCGTGGCCTTCGGGAAGGAGGTCGCCTGGTACAAGTCCTCGGGTCTCGGGCCATCCGCGATGAACACCGCGGGTGCCACACCCGAGCAGCGCTACATCCCCACCGACGTCTTCCCCGGCGGTGTGCTGCCGGCCGGTGTGACGATCACCGAGGCCCAGGGCATCAACACCCTCATGCGCATCGGCGAGAACCTCGCCGCCGCGGGGCTCTCGTACGACGACGTGGTCTCGATGCGGGTCTTCCTGCAGAACCCGGCGGGCGAGGAGAAGATGGACTTCGCGGGCTGGAACCGCGCCTACCGCCAGTTCTTCGCCAACACCAACCTCAGGACGGGCGCCACGATGACGGTGCCGATGGGGAGCGTGCAGGGCGCGCCCATGGTCGTGAACCCCGCGCGGCCCTCCCGCTTCGCCCTCGAGATCGAGAACCTCCCCGTCAACGGCTGGCTGGTCGAGGTCGAGGTCGACGCGGTCTATCCCGAGAAGTCGAAGCAGAAGCCGAAGAGGAAGTAGTTCGCCACTCCGCGCTGCGGGGGCCGCTGCGGCAGAGCGACGCCTCGGCCTCCGCCAGCACCCGGGTGACCTCGACGCCCACCTCGAGCGGCGCCGGGCACGGCTCGTCCAGACCGTGTGCCCGGCGTACGAGGTTGTCCAGGGCGCGGGCGAAGGGCTCGACGGCGTCGACGGGAGAAGCGTCGAGGACGAGCTCGCTGCCGTCGCCGCGCAGCAGCCGGAACTCCTCGACGTAGTCGGGCGAGTGCAGGGAGACCGCGATGTCGGCCTGCGCGCCCCTCCTGTGCTGCGTACGCAGCTCGACCCCGTGCCCGGAGCGCTCGGCCGTCACCGACTCCACCGCGCCGAGCACCGGACGAGATGGGCCAGCACGTGGGGTGCGAGGTCCCACAGGGCCGCCAGCGGCTCCGCGCGCCACACCGAGTCGCGATAGGGCGAGTCGGCGGCGGCGACGTCGGCGAGCCACCTGACCCGGGCGCCGCTCCACTCCTGCGTGGCAGCGGCCTGGAGAGCCTTCTCGAAATCGGGGACGAAGCGTCGGTGAAGAAGACGGACGCCTGTACGCCGCCCTCCCGCACCGCTGCGGCCAGCTCGTCGGTCGCGCGCAACGACGTCGCGACCGGCTTGTCCAGCAGCAGGTGGCGGCCAGCCCGGGCGGCCATCGCAGCCAGGTCCGGCTGCACCTGCGGCGGCACGCGAAGGTGACCACGTCGACCCGGTCGAGCAGCTCCTCGAACGAGGCGGCTGCCTCCACGTCGTACCGCTGCGCCAGTGACTGCGCGCGCTCCGGCGTCCTGCCCCACACGGAGACCAGGTCGGCGTGCTGGGCCGCCACCGCACCTGCGGCGTGCACCTCACGGGCCCAGTGGGCGGTGCCGACCACGCCGACACGCAGGCGGGGGATCGAGTCGGGGGACGTAGGGGTGTCAGCCATCGCCAGAGCCTAGTTCCGGGGACCGCGGGCGACTAGCGTCGAGGTGACGTCGTCAGGAGGGGAGGGCGCTGGTGCCGATCTGGTTGCAGGCCGGGGCGTGGGGGCTGGTCGCAGGTGGGCGCTGGTCCTGGGGGCACTCGTCGCATGGTTCGTGCACGTCCCGCAGCGCGTCGTGGCCTCCGTGATGGCCTTCGGTGCCGGCGTGCTGATCTCGGCGTTGTCCTTCGACCTCATCGACGAGGCGGAGACGACCGGGGTGACTGGCCGCGAACCGTCGCGGGGTTCCTCGTGGGGCCGTAATCTACGTGCTGGCCAACGTGGCGTTGTCGCGCCGTGGGGCGGCCCACCGCAAGCGCTCGCAGGACCAGCAGCCGTCGGAATCGGAGCGCCAGGGGTCGGGGGCCGCGATCGCGATCGGGGCCCTCCTCGACGGCGTCCCGGAGTCGGTGGTGCTGGGGCTGTCGCTGCTGGGCGGCAACGGCGTGGGCGTGCCCGTGCTCGCCGCGATCTTCATCTCTAAACCTTCCGGAGGGGCTCTCGAGTGCGGCCGGCATGAAGCGCAGTGGCCGCAGCGCGCGCTACGTCTTCGGGGTGTGGGGCTCGATCGCCGCCGCGAGTGGGGTGGCCGGGCTGCTCGGTGCGCTGCTGCTCGACGGCGCGGCTCCGGAGGTCGTCGCCGTGATCACTGCCCTGGCCGCCGGTGCCATCCTGGCCATGGTGGCCGACACGATGATCCCCGAGGCCTTCGAGCGCACCCATCTCTACGCGGGGCTGATCGCCACGGTCGGCTTCATCCTGGCCTTCTCGATCGGGCGCGCCTGAAGCAGGTGCCTGCCACGCGCACGGCCCGCGTACGACCACGAGCCGGACAGGTCGTGCGCGGTCGGTCGGCTCAGGCGGAGAGGGTCATCCGCGCGGGCGGGCGGTGGCTGGGGTGGGTGAGTCGGCGGCCGGCAGGGTGAACCAGAAGGTCGCGCCGTCGCCGTCGCTCTCGGCCCACATGCGGCCGCCGTGCTGGTGCACGATGAGCTGCGAGATGGAGAGACCCAGGCCCGCGCCGCCCTTCTCGCGGCTGTCGTCCTTCTCGATCTGGTGGAACCGTCTGAAGATGGTCTCCAGCTGGTCGGACGGGATCCCGCGACCCTGGTCGCGCACCGAGACCACGACCTCCTCGGCCTGACGTCGTGCACGCACGACCACCTGGGTGCCACCGTCGGAGAACTTCAACGCGTTGCCCAGGAGGTTGACGAGCACCTGCACGATCGGGTCGGGCTCGCACACCACGGAGGCCTCCGCCAGGTCGATGCGCAGCTCCACCGCGTGCTGGGCGGCGAGGGGCGCCAGCGTCTGCACCGCCTCGGTGACCAGACGTTCGACTGGCTGGACGCTGGGGTCGTGGGCGAAGGCTCCGCTGTCCAGCTTCTCCAGGTCGATGATGTCGTCGACGAGTCGGGAGAGTCGCTCGCTGCCGCGGCTGGCGATGGTGACGATGCGTTGCGCCGTCGGGTTCAGCTCGCCGGCGTCCCCGTCCTGGAGCATCTCCAGCCCGCCGCGGATCGCCGCCAACGGCGTGCGCAGCTCGTGGCTGGTGGCAGTGATGAACTCCCGTTTGCGGGCGTCGAGGCGTTCGTAGTGCGCCGTGAGCTCCCTCAGCTCCTGGGTGCGCTCGTCGATCCGCCGTTCGAGGGCGCCGCGCAGCTTCCACGAGGCGCTCGTCAGGGCGACCTGACGGACGCTGAGGATGACGACCGTGAGGAGTCCCAGCGCCGCGGAGACCACGTCGCGCGGCCCGACCACGGCGGCGAGCGCGAGTGCGCCGAGGCCGAAGAGGTCGGCCAGCACGGGGGTGAACGAACCTGACAGGTGGCGCCGCAGCTCTCGCCGAGGCGTCGGGGTGGCAGCGGCGACCGCCGCGGCAGCCGCCAGGAGGAGGGGCGCCAGCGTGTAGCAGGCGTCCACCCAGGTGCCTGCCAGGTCGGCACCGCTGACCGAGAGGAAGGCGTACCCGTTGTCGCCCCAGGCGTAGACGACGTACGCCAGGCCCATCAGCGTGGCGTCAGGCCGTTGCCCGCCGCGGCTACGGGCCAGCACCAGCACCATCAGTGCCGCGCACCAGGTGGAGATCAGCGGATAGATGCTGAGGATGGTGACGGTGACGAGCTCGAGACCGGCCCCGTGCACGTGGCGCAGCACGAGCGTGTGGACGACGAGGGCGACGGAGGCGACGAGCAGCGCGGCGTCGATCAGCAGCGGGCGCCACATTCCGCGCGAGAGCTCGAGGATCGGGTAGCACAGCAGCCCGAGGCCAGCGGGCACGAAGGCGATCAGGTAGACGATGTCGGCCAGGCTCGGCTGGGGGCTCCCGCCGAGGAGTCCGGAGTAGAGCGCGTCCCCCACGGCGTAGATGCCCAGGTAGAGACCGAGCATGCTCCAGGAGAAACGCATCGCCCCGCGCCTGAGCAGTGCCGTGCGCGCGGCGAGGGCGGCCGCCACCAGCGCCGTCATGACCCCCAGGGAGCCAGGGGAGATCCCGGCCTGCCCTCCAGCCGGCAGGACCACCAGGGGCACCGCCACGAGAGCCAGCACCAGCAGGGCACCGAGGATGATGGCGAGCGAGCGTGATGACCTCACGTTGGCCTGGGTGTTGCTCACGTCTTTCGTCCACTTCCGAGATGTCACGTCGAGGCAACACGTCGACGTGCCGCTGGTCGATGGTCGCACCCGGGCCGGTCCCGTCGAGGGTGATCGAGCGATTCACCACGCCTGGGTGACAGACCTCACCGACTTCGTCGAGCGGGACGACCTCGGCCCTCTGCGCCTTCGTCCAGCTTGCGGCGCAGCAACGCCTCGTGGCGGCACAGGAGCCACGTGCCCGCAGCCCCGAGCTCAGCGTCGTACGTCGACCCGCCGGTCCGCAAGCATCACTCGGACCGTTGTGCTGATGGGGGTTTTCTGACGCAATCTGTAGCGGCAATTACGCTGAGTGCATGGGGTGCGGTAGCGTTCTATTGCAAACACTTCGCAACAAGGAGCGCCCATGTCCCGCCTTGCCCTCCGTCGCACCCTGCGCCTGCCGGCCGCCGCGCTCGCGGTTGTCCTGATCGCCTCGGGTTGCGCCACCGACGACAGCCGCAGCACTGCCGCTCCGACCGAGCTGCGGCTGGCCATCGGCGGGGAGTCCGAGGAGGGGTACGACCCGACGCTCGGCTGGGGGCGCTACGGGTCGCCGCTCTTCCAGTCGACGCTCCTGAAGCGCAACGCCGACCTGTCGATCGGCACGGACCTGGCGACCGACTACTCGGTCAGCGACGACGCCTCGTCTGGACGGTCGACATCCGCGACGACGCGGAGTTCACCGACGGCGAACCGGTCACGGCCGAGGACGTGGCCTACACCTTCACCACGGCGGCGAAGGAGGGTGGACTCACCGACGTCACGTCGCTGAGGTCGGCCAAGGCCGTCGACGACGACACCGTCGAGCTCACGCTGGTGAAGCCGCAGTCGACCTTCGTCAACCGCCTCGTCAGCCTGGGCATCGTGCCGGAGCACGCCCACGGCAAGGACTACGCGCAGAAGCCGGTCGGCTCGGGCCCGTTCACCTTGGTCGACTGGGCCAAGGGGGAGCAGCTCGTGGTCGCGCGCAACGACGACTACTACGGCGAGAAGTCGCCCTTCGAGCGGATCGTCTTCGTCTTCACCGACGAGGACGCCTCGCTGGCGGCCGCCCGCACCGGCGAGGTCCACCTGGCCGGGCTTCCCGCCTCCTTGGCGACCCAGGAGATCCCCGGCATGCGGCTCGAGGCGATCACCTCGATCGACAACCGCGGTCTGCACTTCGTGACGGTCCCGAAGGAGGGCAGGAAGTCGCCTGCGGGGCTGCCGATCGGCAACGACGTCACCGCCGACAGGGCGATCCGGCAGGCCGTGAACTACGCGGTCGACCGGCAGGCACTCGTCGACGGCGTGCTCGAGGGCTTCGGCTCCCCGGCGAGCGGCCCCGTGGACAACTCGCCGTGGTTCAACCCTGACTCCGCGATCGAGGACGCCGACGTCGACAGGGCCGAGCAGCTGCTGGCCGACGCTGGCTGGGCCGACACGGACGGGGACGGCGTCGTGGAGAAGGGCGGACTCGACGCGGCCTTCACGCTGCTCTACCCCGCAGGCGACTCCCTGCGGCAGGGACTCGCCCTGAGCGTCGTCGACCAGGTGAAGCCCGCGGGCATCAAGATCACCACCGAGGGAGTCAGCTGGGACGAGATCTACCAGCGCCTGCACACCGACTCTGTGCTCTTCGGCTGGGGTTCGCACGACCCCTACGAGATGTACTCGCTCTACAAGTCCGACCTGGCCGGCACCGACCTGCTCAACGCCGGCTACTACTCCAGCAAGCCCGTCGACCGTCACCTCGACGCAGCGCTGGCCGCCACTGATCCCGACAGGGCGAACGAGGAGTGGAAGGCCGCCCAGCTCGACGCCCAGGGCAACGGCTTCACGGCCTCGGCCGACGCTGCGTGGGCATGGCTGGTCAACCTGGAGCACACCTACTTCGTCGACGACTGCCTCGACCTGGGTGAGCCGCACATCGAACCGCACGGCCACGGGTGGCCGATCACTGCGAGCATCTCGCAGTGGAGTGGAGCTGCTGACGGACCGGCGAGCGGCCGGGCCCAGCGTCCGGCCGCCCATCCGTCACTCGTCCGGGGTGGTGTGCTCCCGTTCCTGGTCCGGAGCCGTTTGCGGCGTGTCGTCGACGCCCGGGGTCGTCGACGGGTCCGCACCCGGCGGCGTCGGGTTGGCCTCCGGCTCGCTCACCGAGCCTGCCCCCTGCTGGTGGGCTGCGAGGTCGTCGTGCTCCTGGGGCTTGTCGTGGTGCGTCATCGATCCACCTTTCCTCTGGGCAGACCGGCCGTGGCCGGCCTTGCGGCGTGCGTGGCCTCGTACCCGCTGCGGGGCCGAGCCATGCCAGCGACCGTTGACCGACCGGGCACGATGGGCGCATGGACGAGGGACGGACCAGGCTCGAGCAGGAACGGGAACGTGTGCTGCACCGCCTTGCCGGGCTGACTCGCGACCACGACGCGATCGTGGCTGCCTCGCTGGACACGAACGCCGACGACGAGCACGACCCCGAGGGTGCGACGATCGCGTTCGAGCGCTCGCAGGTCGCAGCGCTGGCCACGCAGGCTCGTCGTCAGCTCGAGGAGGTCGACGAGGCGTTGGCCCGTGTTGACGCGGGCACCTACGGAGTCTGTGAGCGCTGCGGCGGGCCGATCCCGGCCGCCCGCCTCGAGGCGCGCCCGCTCGCGCGGACCTGCGTCACCTGCCCGGCAGCCCGCTGAACCCCAGGCGTCAGGCCGCCAGCCCGCTTGCGACGATCGCGCAGCCCAGCGCGATGACCACGGCCGACGCGAAGACTCCGACCGTCTCGGCAGCACGGGGGCCGAGGGAGCGCCCCGCGAACGCCCCGACGGCGGCCAGGAGTAGCTGCCAGGCCCACGACGACAACCCCACGGCGACGACGAAGACGAACGGTCCGACCCACGTCGTCGACCGCGAGCTGACGGCGCCCGCCAGGGCGACGAAGTAGACCAGCGTCATCGGGTTGACCGCGGTGAGGCCGACGAACTTCGCGTACGCAGCGGCAGGGGAGGTGCGCTCGACGGTCGTCGCCGGCGACGTACGCCGCCGCACCGCCACCGCGAGTTGGTGCACGCCGAGCGCCAGCACGACCACCCCCGAGACCACCAGGAAGACGCCCTGGTGGTCGGCGACCAGGGGCGCGACCGCGACGCCCGCGAGCGAGGCCACGAGGCAGTAGACGAGGTCGACGGTCGCGACTCCGCTGGCTCCCGCGGCGGCGACACGGAACCCGTTGGCCAGCCCCTCGCGCAGGAGCAGCGCCGCCACCGCCCCGAGCGGCATGGCCACGCCGAGTCCGGCGGCGACGCCGGCGGCGGCCGGGACGAGGATCTGGTCGAGCACGAGGACAGTCTCGGCCATGGAGGCCGGGGCGTCAGGGGTTCAGGAACCGGCGGCCAGCAACGTCGGGGTGCCGAACGGGGTCTCGTCCGTCGTCGCCGGTGCGGCTGCCTGCGGGGGCGCGAGGCGCCGCGTACGCCACAGGGTGACCGCACGGTCGACCACGACCCGCACGCTCTCCGCGCTGGTCACCAAGTCGTCGCGCAGGATTCCGGCTCCCGAGTCGGCGGCCCAGACGAAGCGGACGACGTCCTCGAAGAGCGCCCGGTCGGGTACGCGGGCGGCCACGTGGTCGCCCGCCACGCGGACCGACGCGCGGTCGGTCCACCGCGGCGACGCCTTGAAGCTGCGCGCAGCGAGCAGGCGCGAGATCTCGCGGGCGGCGAGGGGGATCGGGAAGGCAACCAGGGCGGCGACGCCCGGGTCGTCCGGTGCTCCGTCGAGGGCCGACCAGGCGATCCGCATGGCGAAGTCGGTGCGCTCGCGGCGGGGGAGTGCCAGCACGACCACGGCGTGCGAGGCGTGCACGAGGGCCGTACGCAGGTCGCCCAGGACCGTGGCCCCGTCGGCGTCGGGTGACTCGAGGGCGTCGAGCACGCGGTCGAAGGCCGCGACGGCCCCGAGCAGGCTGTGCCAGGCGATACGGCTGCACGGCAGCGGCGGGCAGGCGACGTCGTCGGAGGCCAGCGAGCTGTGCGGCTCGGGGACCTCCGGACCCTCCAGCGCCTCGTGCCACGGACGGGTCGCCGAGCGCAGGTCAACCACGCGCTCCTCGATCAGCCCCATGGCACCGATGCTAGTGAGCCGGACCCAACCTCGGGACCGCTTCGCAAAGATCTGCAAAGGGAGCCGGGTCACAGACCCGGCCCGGGAGGTCAGCGGACGGCGACCTCGACGACGACCTTGCCGACGTTGGCGCCGCTCATCATCGCCGCGAAGGCCGCGCCCGCGTGCTCGAGGCCGATGGTGCGGTCCTCGGGCATCACCAGCTCGCCCGACGCCAGCTGCGCGCCCACCTCGGCCCCGAGTCGCCGCTCTCCGACAAGGGTGGCCGTTTTGAGTCCGCTCGCGCCAGCGCGGCCCGCGTGGTCGACGCGGCGCGCACGGCCGGCGTACCGGTGCTCTTCACGCAGGTCGTGCTCCAGCCCGGGTTGGCCGACGCCGGCTTCTTCGCCAAGAAGGTGCCCTCGCTCAAGGTCTTCGAGGTGGGCAACCCGCTCGCGGACTTCCCTGAGGCCGGCCCCGCGCCGGTGCCCGGCGAGGTTGTCGTGGCCAAGCAGTACGCGTCGAGCTTCTTCGGCACCTCGCTCGCCTCCACGTTGCGCTCGATGGGCATCGACACCCCGTACCTCCTGGGTTTCTCGACCAGTGGCTGCGTGCGGGCCACCGCGCTCGACGCCCTCCAGCACGGCTTCCGTCCCCAGGTCGTCGCCGACGCGAGCGGCGACCGCGAGCCCGCCACGCACGAGCAGAACCTCTTCGACCTCAACGCCACGTACGCCGACGTCGTCACCGAGGCCGAGGTGCTCACGCGCTTCTCTGCCCTGGGTGCCCGGCCCGGCGAGAAGGAGAACTGATGACCCTCGTCGACCTGAGCTCCGAGACCCTCTCCTGGTTCGAGGCCGCCATCGCGGGCGCCGACCTCGAGGCCCGCATGTCGATGCTCCACGTCGACGAGGGGCGCGGGGTCCGTACCGTCCTGGTGGACTTCCCCGACGGGTGGCGACGTGACGCCGTGGGCACCCAGCCCGCCGGCGAGGAGATGGTCACCCTCAGCGGCGCGCTCCACGTCGCCGGGAAGCGAGCCGTGCCCGGCCACTACCTCGTGATCACCCCGCGCGCCCTGCGGGCCGACACCTGGACCGAGGACGGCACCCGCGCCGTCGTCATGTTCACCGGCGCCGGGGGTGGCTGGGTCGACGGCGAGGAGCTCGTCACGGGCTCCAGCACGCTGACGGCGCTGGAGCCCGGCTTCGTCCGCGAGCCCGTCGAGGGGCTGCACGGCCGGGTGGAGCTGCGCGACGACGTTGCCGGCGCCGTCCTCGACCAGGACGTCGAGGTGGTCTGGTTCGAGTCGCAGGCGTACGCCGTGGTGCCCGCGGGGGAGGCCGTGCCCGCCGGCGCGAACCGCGCCCTGGTGCGCTTCCTCGACTGACCTCGCGCTCGCGCCGCCCCACGGGTCGGCGAGAATGACAGCCGCCACCACGGACCGAGCAGGAGAACTCCATGAGCATCGTCGACCTGGCCAGTGACCATCACGAGTGGCTGGAGGCGTCGATCGCCGGCGCCGACCTGCCCGCCCGGATGTATCCGCTGCACGTCGACCTGCAGCGCGGCACCCGGACCGTGCTGTTGACCTTCCCCGACGGGTGGAACCGCCCCGCGACGGGAACGCAGCCGGCGGGTGAGGAGCTCGTCCCGTTGAGCGGTGGCCTGACGATGAGTGGCCAGCGGGTCGGCGTGGGTGAGGTGCTGGTGGTGACCCCGCGGGTGCTGCGCTCTGCGACCGCCAGCGAGCCGGGCACCAGGGCTGTGGTCTTCTACACCGGCTCCGGCGGCGGATGGGTCGACGGCGACTCGCTCGAGGCGGGCACCGTCTCGACGCGCACGCTGGGCGAGGGTGTCGTACGAGAGCCCGTGGACGGCCTGGCGGGCCGCCTCGAGCTGGTGCCCGAGGTCCCGGAGGACGGGTTCGACCAGGACGTCGAGGTCGTCTGGCTGCAGTCGCAGCAGTACGCCGTGGTCCCGCGCCGTGGCCTGCCGCCCCAGGTCGAGGGACCCGCGCTCGTCCGCTTCCTCGACTGACCTGCTGCCGCGTCGAGCAGGGACGACGAAGGGCTCCACCCCGCTCGGGTGGAGCCCTTCGTACGCCGTGCAGCAGCGTCAGTGGGTGACCAGCGCGTCCATCGCTGCACCGCCGCCGATGGCGAGCGCCTTGGCGGCGGCGTCGTCGTAGGTGTTCCTGATGCGCAGCGCGACCCAGATGCACAGGAAGAGCGGCGGCAGCAGCATGAACATGGCGTACTGGAGGCCGACGATGTCGGCGGCGATGCCGATCAGCAGCGGTCCGACCGAGCCGCCCAGGGTGACCAGGAAGGTCAGGACCGCGAAGCCCAGGCGGCGGCCGTTCGCCGGCAGCGCGTCGGCGTTGGCCGAGGTCATGTTGGGCATGGCGGCCGAGCAGCTCGACGGTGTCGCCCAGGTCGGTGGCCCACTCGGCGTGGCGTGCGCTGGAGTGCGGCTGCTTCTGGCGCAGCACGACCCCGTCGGCCGAGATCACCACGCCGACGTGGGCGTCGCCCTCGACCACCGAGGTGACCACCACGGACTCGGTGCCTGCCAGCGCCGACACGATGAAGTCCACGGTCAGGGTCGGCGACTCGTCGGCCGTGCCCACCCCCGCCGCGCGACGCCAGCTCGGGGAGCACGACGAGCTGCGTACCGGCGGCGATCGCCTGGGCGAGCACCGCGGTGGCGTCCTCCCCAGCCGCGGGGAGACGGAGGCAGCCGTGACCTCGGCGGCGCCGGCCGGGGCACGGCGACCGCGGGGCCCCTCTGCGATCGGGCCGTAGAGCTCGGGGCGTTCGACCTCGACCCGCTGCTCCTCGAGGGCGCGGCGGAGAACCGGCTCAACCTGGTCACGGCAGGACCTCGTACGCCTGGGGTGGCGGGCGGCGTCCTGGTGCCGCTCTCGCACAACTTCACCCTGTGGGGCGACGGCTGGGAGCGCCCCTTCGACGGGGCGATCAGCCGCCCCGAACCGGTCCTGGCCGAGGCCGGCCTCACCAGTGTGGTCCTGCGCCCGGAGTGCGCGGTCAACCGCTTCGTCTCCAAGGGCACCGACCTCGTCGACGGTCGCCCGTGGGGCCTGGCCGAGAGCATCGTCCGGGTCTGACGTCGACGCACGAAGGGCCGGCACCCGTCACGGGTGCCGGCCCATCGTCGTGCCCGGTGGCCTCGGGTGCGGGGGAGACCCGTCACTTGTCCCGGGCGGCGAGTGCCTGGAGCAGTGCCTGCTCGGAGCTGTCGAGGTGCGCGACCCACGCGTCACGCAGCTCCTCGGTACGCCCGGCGCGAGCCAGTTCGAGCAGCTCCTGGTGCTCGTCGATGCGGGCCTGCGTCTTCTCCGGCCCCTTGTCCAGGTCGCTCAGCAGCAGGTGGAGGTAGCGGTCCGACGAGGTCCACAGGAGCTCCAGCACCCGTCGGTCGGCCGTGCCCAGCACGTCGTCCAGGAAGGCGGCGTGGAAGGCGTGGTGGGCGGCAGCCAGGCGGGAGGCCTCGCGCTCGATGGTGGCGTATTCCTTCATCGCCGCGTCGGCACGCTCGAGGGTGGCGGCGTCCAGGCGCGGGGTGGCCTTGACGACCAGGTCGGCCTCGATGAGCTTGCGCAGGCTGTAAATGTTGCTGAGGTCGTCGGCGCTGAGGCTCGCCACCACGGCGGAGCGACCCGGGCGCAGGCTCACCACGCCCTCGCTCTCCAGGCGCCGCAGGGCCTCGCGCACGGGGATGTGGCTGACGTCGAACTCCTTGCAGAGCTCCACGATCGAGATGGTGGATCCCGGGGCGATGTCGCCGTTCAGGATCGCACGCTGCAGCTCTTCGGTGACTCGGTCCACCAGTGAGCGGTGACTGATGGAGCGCACTCGGGTGTCCGTACGTGCAGTCATGGGGCGGCCTCTCCAGGGAATCGCGGTCCTTTACATCATATAGCCGGGACGGTCCTGTGGGCGTTTGTTGCAAATGCGTGTTCGCACGAGGCTAGATATCGTATATTCTTCCTTGGGGGACGAGGTGCCCATGGTTGATCCCGCTACGTTCCGGGACGTGATGGCGCAGTGGCCCAGTGGGGTCACGATCGTGACCACCCTCGACGCCGACGGCGTCCGCAAGGGCATGACGGCCAGTTCGTTCTCAAGGACGGTCAGCAGGTGACCATCTCGGGCAGCGGCTTCAAGCCCGGCCTCAAGAGCATCGCCATCGGCCAGTGCGTCGACGGCATGAAGGGGCCGGCCGACTGCAACACGGCGGGCGGCGCCACGTTCGTCGACGCCGACGCCTCGGGCAAGATCCCGACCACGCAGATCGTGGTGAAGGAGAAGTTCAACACCTTCGACTGCACCAAGCAGAAGTGCGTCATCGGCCCGCAGCCCCTCCCGGGTGCGGAGGACGCAGCCACGGTGACCGCCAACTCGTTCTACAGCGACATCTCCTTCGGCGAGGTGGCCGCTGCCCCCACGGTCACCACCGGCGACGCCGCGCCCGCCGCCGGGGGCGAGCTCCCGCAGACCGGCCCCGGCGAGGAGCTGGCGGCCATCCTCTTCTTCGGCCTCCTCCTCTTCCTCCTCGGCGGTGCCACGCTGTGGTTCATGCCGCGTCGCGGCAACGGGGTCGCCTGATGGCCCCGGGCGCGCTGCTGCGCACCCTGGGTGCCGGCGCCCTGCTGCTCGGGCAGCACTGGCGACCAGGCGAGCGGGCCGTCGACCTCGGTCCGGGCCTGACGCAGCTGCCTGCGCGCGAGGCCACGGTGCCCCCGCGGCCTCCGGCACCGGACGCCTGGCTCTCGGAGGAGCTCGCCACCTGGATCGCGCCGCAACTGACCCCGACCCCGGTGGGGCCGTCGTTGGACCCCGTGCCTGCAGTGCCCGACTCCGTCGGGCAGCACTTCTACTTCTGCACCGGCACCCCGCAGGGCTACCCCTCACCGTCACCCGGGCCCGTTGCGACGTCCGGGGGATCGCCTACCGGCTCCTCCCCACGGGGCACGACGCGCCGCTCGTCGCACCCGACCTGGTGGTGGCCGAGCTGCTGCGCGTGGCCGGCGGTGCGCGATGAGGCCGTCGCCCGTGTGGTCCGCACCGCCTCTCGCGACCCGGTCGGGAGGCTAGGGTGCCCCCTATGCGACGTGAAGGCGGTGCTGCCGAGAAGGGGCCTGCGTACCAGGTGCTGGCCGACGCCCTGCGCAGCCAGATCCTCTCGGGCGAGCTCCGTTCCGGCGACCGGCTGCCTGCCGAGGCTGAGCTCTGCGAGCTGTACGGCGTCTCCCGGAGCACCGTGCGCGAGGCCCTGCGTGCCCTGACCACCGAGCGGCTGCTCGTCACCCGCCGGGGTGTGGCCGGCGGCTCCTTCGTCGCGGCCCCGCAGCCCGGCGACATCGCCGGCCTGGTGCAGTCGAGCCTGGCCCTGCTGACCTCGGCCGACTCGCTCTCGGTGGAGTCGTTGATCGAGGTGCGCTTCATGCTCGAGGTGCCAGCTGCCGGCCTGGCCGCTGCCCGGCACGCCGACGGCGACCTCGAGGCGCTCGAGGCGACGATGTTCGACCCCGACCTCACCGACCTCGACGCGATGTTCACCGCCAACCGCGACTTCCACCTGAGCCTGCTGCGCGCGACCGGCAACCCCGTGCTGGAGGCGGTCGCGGCGCCGATCTTCGGCGTCGTCTACGAGCGCTTCATCCGTCGCAACGCCCCCGACTCGTTCTGGGCGCAGGTCGACCACGACCACCGCGACATCCTCGACCGCGTGCGTGCCGGCGACGTGGCCGGCGCTGAGGAGGCCCAGCGCGCCCACCTGGGCGACATCCGGCCCACCTACGAGCAGATCGACCGCGAGCGTCGCGAGCGCGGCGCCTGACCCCTGGCTCCCCGGCTCGACCCGGGACCTGTCCCCCCACCTCTCCAGGTGACCTTTGATGAACAAGACCGTCCGCCTCGTCCTGGCCGTGCTCGGTGCTGCCGGAGTGGCCGCGCTGGTGGCCAGGCGCGCTGGCCTCATCGGCGGCGCCCCCGCCCCGAAGACCGGCGTGGCCACCGGCCTGCCGCTCTCGTGCCGCCTCAAGGGTCACGTGTGGCGCTCCCCGGGCAACAACACCCAGACGCCCACCCGCAAGACCTGCCAGAAGTGCCAGACCATCGACCTGCCGATGCCGTGATCCCCGGCCGCGTGCGCGCGGTCAACCACGTCGGCGTCAGCGTGCGCGACGTGGCCGTGGCCCGCGACTTCTTCATCCATGCCCTCGGGGCGCACGACCACGGAGGCTTCAGCTGGCCTGTGGGCACCGGGCCGGCCGACGAGTCACTCGCCCTGAGCGGCACGTCGGCCGAGGTGGCGCTGCTGCGCACCGAGACCGCTTTCATCGAGCTCTTGGCCTTCGGGTCGCCGACGCCGGGGGAGCGACCTCACGGTGCGCCCGGCGTCGAGTCCCTCGTGTGGGCCGTCGCCGACGTGCCGGCTGCCCTGGGGCTCGTGCCGCGCCGAACTCGTCGGCGGCGAGGTCCCACAGAGCCTGCAGCTGGCTGACGTCGGTGACGTCGGTGGCCCGTCCGACACGCCCTCGGTGCCGAGGGCCGCGACCGCGCCCTGGACCGCCTCCTCGCTGCGGCCGCAGACGACGACGCCGTAGCCCTGCCGGCGGAACTCGCGAGCCATCGCATGAACCGTGGGGCACCACGTGTCGGCTCGCTAGGGTGGTCAGGAGCCAGCGGACGCAGGAGGGGCAGTGGGGGCACCGGGGTACTTTCCACCCGACTCGATGCTTCACCGGGTGCAGCTGCAGCGGGCCGTGGGGCAGACGTACGGGCAGCGGGCGCTGATCATCGGTGCGACCTCGCCGGTGCCCTACGTCGGGACCAGCTCCTCGACCAAGGCGAAGGAGCGACCGTTCGCGCGGCTCTCCGCGACGGCCGAGGCGTTCGAGTCGATCTTCTTCGGTGACCGTGAGGAGGCCGACCGGGTGCTCACCGGGGTCCGCCGGATGCACACCCGCGTCCAGGGGGTACTGCCTCGTGACGAGGGGCGCTTCCCTGCCGGGACGCCGTACGACGCCTTCGACCCGCAGCTGATGCTCTGGACGATGGCGGTGCTCGCGGACTCGTCACACGCCTGCTTCGAGGCCCTGGTGCGTCCGCTGACCGTGGACGAGCGCGAGGAGCTCTGGCAGGACTGGGTGCGCTTCGGTGAGCTCTTCGGCATGCCGCGTGAGGTCGCACCCGTGACGGCAGACGCCTTCGACGCATGGATGGAGGCCCACCTCTCGGGCCCTGACTTCCACGTCACCGAGGAGGCTCGCGCCGTGGGGAGGGCGATCGCGCACGACATGCCCGTGCCCGGGCGTCTGCGCATCGGCACGCGTGGCACCAACCTGGTGGTGGTCGGCCTCCTCCCACCCCGCGTACGCGACGCCTTCGGGCTGTCGTGGAGCCCGGCGCACGCCGCCGGTCACCGCGCCCTCACCGCCGCGGCGCGGGCGAGTCAGCGCGTCGTCCCCGACCACGTGCGCCTCGGGCGCAACACCCGACTCTTCCGGATCATCGCCGCCACCGAGCGCAAGGTGATCGCCGCCGGTGGCACCACGATCGAGCTGCCGGTCAACTGACCCGGCGTTGTGGCCCACGGGAGGGCTACCCGCAGGTAGGGTCACGCCTCGTGAAACGACGTCACCGCCTGATCGCCGACGCCCTGCACCGGGTGCACGGCTGGGTCGAACGCGCCGGCGCAATCGCCCCCGGCACCGCCCTGGGCGACGAGTTCGGGACGTTGGCCCCCGGCAGCTGCATCGCCTTTCCGCCGATGTCGCTCTTCGGGACCAGGTCGATGCACGTCGGCGCCGGCACGATGATCGGGCGCCAGTGCTCGCTCGGCGTCGGCTACGGACCCGACGACGCGAGTGCCCCCGAGCGCGGCTTGGTCATCGGGGAGCGCTGCGTGGTGGGAGCGCGGGCCACCATCACCGCCCACGAGTCGATCGTGATCGGCGACGACGTCTGGTTCGGCCAGGACGTCTACATCTCCGACGCCAACCACGGGTACCAGGACCCGCACACGCCGATCGGCCTCCAGTTCGGCAAGCACGACCCGGTGGAGATCGGTGACGGCTCGTGGATCGGGCGCGGTGCGGTGATCCTGCCGGGCAGCCGCATCGGCCGCAACGTCGTGGTGGGCGCCGGCTCGGTCGTCAGGGGAGTCGTGCCCGACCACAGCGTGGTCGTCGGCGTCCCGGCCCGCGTCGTACGTCGCCTCGAGCCCGGCATCGGCTGGGTCTCGACCACGCGGCCCGGCGACGTGCTGCCCGCCGTCTCGACCGACGAGGTGGCCCGGGCACTGGGCCTCTTCCTGGTGGCAGAGGGGCGCCAGCTGGGCGAGCCCGAACCGGCCGCGTCGTGAGGCGTAGGATCGCCTGACCGCGTCCCCGGACCTCGAGGAGCAACACCCCGCATGGACGGTCACCAACCCAGCTCGCTGAGTCGGTTGCCTTGCGGTGCTGCCTGCCTCGACGGCGGGGAGGGCCCGTGACACCGTGGCTCCTGCTCGGCCTGTCCCTGCTGTTGATGCTGGCCTGCGGCCTCTTCGTGGCGGCGGAGTTCTCGTTCGTCACGGTCGACCGCAACGCCGTGGAGCGGGCCGCCGACGGCGGTGACTCCGCAGCCCTCGGCGTGCAGCAGGCCCTGCGCAGCCTCTCGACCCAGCTCTCGGGGCGCAGGTGGGGATCACGATCACCAACCTGGCGATCGGCTTCCTGGCCGAGCCGGCGATCGCCTCGCTCGTGGACACCCCGCTGGAGCGGCTCGGGTTGCCCGAGGGCGCGATCAGCCCCACTGCGGTCGGCATCGGACTCGCGCTCTCCACCTTCGGCACGATGCTGATCGGCGAGCTCGTCCCCAAGAACGTGGCCCTCTCGGTGCCCCTGGGCACGGCGCGAGCCACCCAGGGCTTCCAACGCGGCTTCACCCGCGCGATGGCCTTGCCCATCCGCGGTCTCAACAACTCCGCGAACGCGATCGTGCGGCGCCTGGGCATCGAGCCCCAGGAGGAGCTGCGCTCCGCGCGGAGCAGCGGTGAGCTCGCCTCCCTGGTCCAGCGCTCGGCGGTCGAGGGCACGCTCGACGCCGAGACGGCCGAGCTCATGGGCCGCTCGGTCGAGTTCGGGACCCGCACGGCCGGCGAGATCATGACCCCGCGGGTCCGCACGCACAGCCTCACCGACACCGACCGTGCCGAGGCGGTGATCGAGCTGGCCCGGCAGACGGGCCACTCCCGCTTCCCGGTCCTCGACCAGTCCGGCGCGATCGCCGGCACGGTGCACGTCAAGCACGCCGTCGCGCTGCCGCTGCACGAACGGGCGACCACCCGTGTCCGCCACATCATGGTCCGGCCCATCGTGGTCCCGGACTCGTTGCGCCTCGACCCGCTACTGGCGCTGCTGCGCCAGGACGGATTCCAGCTCGCCGTCGTCCTCGACGAGTACGGCGGCCACGCCGGCATCGTCACGCTCGAGGACGTCGTGGAGGAGATCGTCGGCGACATCTCCGACGAGCACGACCGTCTGGGCGACCGGACGCGTCGGCGACGTGACGGCTCGTGGTCGGTCTCGGGCCTGCTGCGCCCCGACGAGGTGGAGGATGCCACCGGGTGGGCGCTGCCCGAGCACGAGCACTACGACACCGTGGCCGGTCTCGTGGTCAAGGCCCTGGGGCGGCTCGCCGCGGTCGGTGACCGGGTCGAGGTCCAGGTGCCGAGTGCCGACCGGGAGGGGAGACGTCGTACGAGACGGTGGCCCTCACCGTGGAGCGCCTGGACGGGCGGCGCATCGACCGGCTCCGGGTGGAGGCCGTGACCCCGGCGGCCGCCGAGGGCGGTGACGTCGATGGGTGACCTCGCCGCCGTCGTGCTGGCCGTCGTGCTGCTGGCGTTGAACGCCTTCTTCGTCGGCGCGGAGTTCGCACTGATCTCCGCCCGACGCTCGCAGATCGAGCCGCGCGCCGCGGCCGGCTCGGCGATGGCGCGCTCCACGTTGCGGGCGATGGAGCAGGTCTCCGTCGTGATGGCCGGGGCCCAGTTCGGGATCACCGTCTGCTCCCTGGGCCTCGGTGCCGTGGGGGAGCCGGCGGTGGCCCACCTCCTCGAGCCCGTGCTGGAGCTGGCCCACGTGCCGCACGGAGCGGTCCACCCGATCTCGTTCGTGGTGGCCCTGACCCTGGTCGTCTACCTCCACGTGGTGCTGGGGGAGATGGTGCCGAAGAACATCGCGATCGCCGGTCCGGAGCGGGCGGCCCTGCTGCTCGGACCCGCAATGATGGTCCTCGTGACGGTGCTCAAGCCGATCATCCTCTTCATCAACGCCTGTGCGAACGTGGTCATCCGGGCGCTCGGGATCGAGCCGAAGGACGAGGTCAACTCCACGTTCACCCGCGAGGAGGTCGCTGCCCTGGTCGAGGAGTCGCGCGGCGAAGGGATGCTCGAGGCAGGGGAGTACGACCGTCTCTCCGGCGCCCTGGGCTTCACCGAGCGCACCGTCGCCGCTGTGCTGATGCCCACCGACACCCTCACCACGGTGCCCCGCGGGGCCTCGGGAGCCGAGGTCGAAGCCGTTTGCGCCGCCACCGGCTACTCGCGCTTCCCGGTCCGGGCCGACTCCGGCGACCTGGTCGGCTACCTGCACATCAAGGACGTCCTGGAGGTCGACGAGCCGCGTCGCGAGCGCCCGATCGACGACAAGTGGACCCGCCCCTTCGCCAGCGTCCGTCTCGACGACGCGCTCCACTCGGCGCTGGAGGCCCTGCAGCGGCGGGGAGCGCACATGGGCCGCGTCGTGGGGGAGGACGGGAGCACGCTCGGGCTGGTCACCCTGGAGGACCTGCTCGAGGAGCTGGTCGGCGAGATCCGGGACGCGGCTCACCACGAGGACACCCCGTCGTCCTGAGGTCTGCTGGGTAGGCTGGCGGGCGCCGAACCACGACAGGGCCGCGGAGCGCGCCGGGAGGGAGCATGGACGACCGTGGCTGACGTCCGCGCCGGGGACTCGCGCGTCCTCACCCTCCCCAACGTCCTGAGCTTCCTGCGTCTGCTGGGAGTCCCGCTCTTCCTGTGGCTCGTCGTGGTCGAGCGGCAGGTCACCTGGGCGTTCGTGCTCCTCATGGTCTCCGGCGTCACCGACTGGCTGGACGGCTACCTCGCCAGGACCCTCGACCAGAGGTCCCGTCTGGGGGCGCTGCTCGACCCGGTCGCCGACCGCCTATACATCTTCGCCGTCGTGGTGGGTCTGGCGTGGCGCGAGTTCATCCCGTGGTGGGTGGCCGTCCTGCTGCCACTGCGCGACCTGCTGCTCTGGGGCCTGGTGCCACTGCTCCGCACCCGCGGCTACAGCTCGCTCCCGGTGCACTTCCTGGGCAAGGCGGCGACCTTCAACCTCCTGTACGCCTTCCCGCTGCTCCTGCTCGGCGGCGGGGACGGGACCCTCTCCACGCTCGCCAACATCTTCGGCTGGGCCTTCGCCTGCTGGGGGATCGGTCTCTACTGGTGGGCCGGCGTGCTCTACGCCTGGCAGGTGCGGGTCCTGCTCCAGCAGACGGCGCCCGTGCCGCGTACGAGGGGAGGTCGGGTCCGTGGCTGAGACGCCGACACCTGGCCCGGAGCGCCCCGACGCGCCGACCGGCAGGCCACTGCCGCAGCACGTGACGATGCCGCTGCTGACCCTGCTGACCCTGCTCACCCGCGAGTCGATGGACGAGGGCTACCAGGCCGTGGCCGAGCGCAAGCGCCGGCACAGCCGTGAGAGTGGCGTGAAGGTGCCTCCGCCCTCGCGCCAGTCGAAGGTCGTCACCGCCGTGGCCGTGGCCGTCTTCGGCGTGCTGGTCGCGGTGGCGGCCATGCAGACCTCGCGCAACGCGGACGTCGAGGCGCTGGGCAGGGCGAGCCTGGCCGAGCGCATCCAGCAGGAGCAGGCCTCGGTGCGCGCGCTGAAGGACCAGGCCGGACAGCTCCTCGACGCCAACGCGAGGAGCGAGGCCGACCTGCGCGAGCTGCGTGCGCGCGAGGAGCAGCTCACGGCGCGGGTGAGCCGGCTGGGAGCCCGCACCGGCTACCTGGCCGTCCGCGGGCCCGGGCTGCGGGTCACCGTCGACGACGCCCCGAACCCGTCCCCCTCCCAGATCGTCCAGGACGACGACCTCCTGGTCCTCGTCGACGGCCTGTGGGCTGCGGGAGCCGAGGCGATAGCCATCAACGGCCAGCGCCTGACCGCCCTGTCGTCCATCCAGAACTCCGGCAGCGCCATCCACGTCAACGTCCGCCCGCTCAACCCGCCGTACGTCGTCGAGGCGATCGGCGACCCCGACCGGATGCCGGCGCAGCTGCTCGCCAGCGCCAACGGATCCTTGTTCTACTCCGTGGCGCGTTCGTTGGGATTTGCCCTGGACGTGCAGGATGATGACAACCTCGAGCTCCCGGCTGCGCGGGTCCGCCCCATGCGGTCGGCCACGCAGGGGAGCAGCAACGACGTCGACGACCGGAAGGAGAGCGAGTAGCAGTGATCGCCGCGATCGGACTGCTGCTCGGCGTGCTCGCCGGGCTGCTGCTGCAACCGGACATCCCCACCGGTCTCGAGCCCTACCTCCCCATCGCCGTGGTCGCGGCGCTGGACGCCGTGCTGGGCGCCTTCCGCGCCCACCTGGACGGGATCTTCGACGACAAGGTCTTCGTCGTCTCCTTCATGAGCAACGTCGTCCTGGCTGCCCTCATCGTCTTCCTCGGTGACCAGCTCGGCGTCGGCAGCCAGCTCTCGACCGGTGTCACCGTCGTGCTGGGCATCCGCATCTTCTCCAACGCCGCTGCGATTCGCCGCCATGTCTTCCACGCCTGAGCCGACGCGTCCTGCCAGCCCCGAGCCCGACGAGGTCGAGGTGGAGGAGGGCACGTCCGCGACGGTCGACGCTGCCGCGGATGAGGCGCCGGAGGACGGCGCGGTCGACCACGAGTCCGAGACGCAGGACCAGACGCAGGACGAGACGCAGTCCGAGACGGACGTCGACGAGCCGACGGGCTCCGAGGGCCGCGCCGAGTCGACGTCGCAGCCCGAGGAGTCAGACGCCCCAGGGCCCTCAGAGCCGTCCAAGCACGGCGACCAGGACGAGCCCGCCCTCGTCGGACGGCCCGCTGTGCGCGCCCGCCTGCGGCAGGTGTTCGTCAAGCCCGGCCGGTCGCAGATCGTGGTGGGCGCTCTGCTCGCTGCGCTCGGCTTCGCGGCGGTCACCCAGGTCCGCAGCACCCAGCTCGATGACTCCTACCAGGGTCGACGGGAGGAAGAGCTCATCGAGATCTTCAACGGCGTCGCCGGCACCTCCGACCGCACCCGCAAGGAGATCGCCCGTCTGGAGCAGGACCGCCGTGAGCTCCAAGTCGACACCAGCGCGCGCCAAGCAGCCGTCGAGCAGGCCGAGGCGCGGCTCAAGACGCTCAACATGCTGGCCGGTCTGGTCCCCGTCACCGGCCCCGGCCTGCGGATCACCATCACCGAGGAGGCGGGACGCATCAGCATCGACTCCCTCCTCGACACGATCCAGGAGCTGCGCACGGCCGGCGCTGAGGCCATCGAGTTCGACGGCCGGGTCCGCCTGGTCGTTTCGAGCTCGTTCTCCGACGTCGACGGCGTCATCCACCTCGACGGGGAGCCGCTGCGCTCGCCCTACGTGATCGAGGTGATCGGCGAGCCGCACACCCTGCACACCGGCCTCACCTTCCCGAGCGGGCCGATCGCGACGCTGCGGGGTGACGAGAGTGCCGACGTCTCCATCGAGGAGCTGGACTCGGTCGACGTGGAGAGCATCCGGTCGTTGCCCAGGGCGGAGTTCGCTACGCCGGCTGAGGGGCAGTAGCCTCGTCGGCAACGACCCGCAGCCACCTCGACGAAGGAGCCGTGATGTACCCGGAGGACCTGAAGTACACCGCTGAGCACGAGTGGGTGCGGAGCCCGGGCGAGACCGACGGCGCCGTCAGGGTCGGCATCACCGACTTCGCCCAGGACGCGCTGGGCGACATCGTCTACGTGCAGCTCCCCGAGGTGGGCGACACGATCACTGCCGGCGAGTCCTGCGGCGAGCTCGAGTCGACCAAGTCGGTCAGCGACATCTACGCGCCGGTCTCCGGCGAGGTCGTGGCCGTCAACGAGGCGCTCGACGCGACTCCCGAGCTGGTCAACAACGACCCGTACGCAGGTGGCTGGCTCTTCGAGGTCGTCCCCGCCGACGCCGGCGTGGTGGACACCCTCCTGGACGCCGCCGCCTACCAGGCTGGTCTTTCCTGATCCAGCCTCGTGGCGGTTGCCCCGACTGGTAGTTTCATAGCAACCTTGAGCCTCAGTCCGACCTTGAGGGTTTCTCGAGGCGGACGCTGACATCGTCGAAGCGGAGGACACATGCCGTTCTGCACGGCCTGCGGGAAGAACAACCCGGACGACGCCCGGTTCTGTGCCCAGTGCGGGACGCGGATCGCCGGTGCCCAGGACGCGCCCTCGGGCGACGCGGGTGCCGAGACCACCACGACGATCAGCCCTGTCGTGGAGCGGGTGGAGACCTCCGACCGGGACCTCAGCCCGGTCGACGCGGCCGCCGTGGACGGACTGCCCGAGGGCTCGGCCCTCCTCGT
Organism: Nocardioides daphniae; assembly: GCF_004777465.1. Taxonomy (NCBI): domain Bacteria; kingdom Bacillati; phylum Actinomycetota; class Actinomycetes; order Propionibacteriales; family Nocardioidaceae; genus Nocardioides; species Nocardioides daphniae. Next base: position 1,899,205 of record NZ_CP038462.1, on the reverse strand, counting down.
CGTCCAGCGCGGCCCCGGTGCCGGCTCGCGCTTCCTGCTCGACACCGAGCTGGTGACCGTCGGACGTCACCCCGACTCCTCGATCTTCCTCGACGACGTGACCGTGTCGCGTCGTCACGCCGAGTTCCGCCGCAACGGGTCGAGCTTCGACGTCACCGACGTCGGCAGCCTCAACGGCACCTACGTCAACCGTGACCGGATCGACGCCGTCTCGCTCACCGACGGTGACGAGGTCCAGATCGGCAAGTACCGACTCGTGTTCTTCCCCGGCCACGCGAGCTGACGACGCCGTGGTGACCGCATCCTCGGCCCAGTCCGGTGCCGCCCCCAGGGGCGGATGAACATCGGGCAGGTCCTTGACGTGCTGCGTCCGGACTTCCCGGACGTGACGATCCCCAAGATCCGGTTCCTGGAGGAGAAAGGGCTGATCGCTCCTGAGCGCACGCCCGCGGGCTACCGCAAGTTCTCCGACGCCGACGTCGACCGGCTGCGCTACGTGCTGCGGATGCAGCGCGACCACTACCTGCCGCTGAAGGTCATCGGTCAGCACCTCGAGGCGATCGACCGGGGCCTGGAGCCGCCTCCCATCGAGTCGGTCGTGCCGACGGTGCCCAAGGTGGCTCTCAGCAGCGACGGCACCCCCTCGCCGGAGTCGTTCGCGCGACGCTCCGACCTACGCCTGTCCCGACGTGAGCTGATGAAGATCGCCGAGGTCAGCGACGAGCTGCTGAACCAGCTGGAGCAGTTCGGGCTGGTCCAGCCGCGCCCCGGCACCGGTCACTACGACACCGACGCCCTGGTGATCGTGCAGACCGCCAAGGAGATGGCCGACTTCGGCCTCGAGCCCCGTCACCTCCGCGCCTACCGCAGCGCCGCCGACCGTGAGGCCGGCCTGGTCGAGATGGTCGTGGAGCCCCTGAAGCGGGGGCGTGACGCGTCGGCCAGCGCCCGGGCCGACGACACCATGCACCAGATCGCGGCACTGTCGGTGCGGCTGCACGCGACGCTCGTCAAGACGCGCCTCCAGCAGTCCTGACCTCGCTGGTCCCGCTCGTCAGGGCAGGGGAGTAGGGTTTCGGTGTGCATGAGTTGGACGTGATCGGCGTACGGGTGGAGGCCCCCTCCAACCAGCCCGTCGTGCTGCTCCGGGAGACCGCGGGCGACCGTTACCTCCCGATCTGGATCGGCGCGGGCGAGGCCACGGCCATCGCCTTCGCGCAGCAGGGCGTCGTGCCGCCGCGCCCCTTGACCCACGACCTCCTGAAGGACGTCCTGGTGGCCACCGGGCAGCACCTCGACGAGGTCAGGATCGTCGACGTGAAGGAGGGCGTCTTCTTCGCGACGCTCGTCTTCGCCTCCGGTGTCGAGGTCAGCGCCCGTCCGTCGGACTCCATCGCGCTCGCGCTGCGTACCGGCACCCGCATCGTCGCCTCGCCCGACGTGATGGCCGAGGCCGGCATCAGTGCGCCGGACGAGCAGGACGACGAGGTCGAGAAGTTCCGCGAGTTCCTGGACCAGGTGACGCCCGAGGACTTCGAGGAGCCCGGGGGCTCACCCTCCCCTTGAGGTTGAGGGTTTGCGACACGCCGGGTCGGTGCGTTGACCACCTCCGGTCCGCGCCTTACCTTGAACTGTCTCCGTTGTAACTCTCCAGATGTGATTCTGTCCTCGACAGGTCCCTCTTCCTTCCCCGAACGGGTTACGCTCAACGGAGTAGACGACGGAGGGTCCCCTGTGGGCGTGAACGAGAACGAGAAGGACAAGGTGGACGCAGCATCAGCTGCGCATGCCACCGAAGTCGCAGAGGAGCAAGGACTGCTCTTCTCCGACGACGTGTCCCCGTTGCCCAGTGACACCGGCTACCGCGGGCCCACGGCCTGCAACGCCGCCGGCATCACGTACCGGCAACTCGACTACTGGGCGCGGACCGGACTGGTGGAACCCACCGTCCGTGGCGCCACCGGATCCGGCTCGCAGCGTCTGTACTCCTTCCGCGACATCCTTCTCCTGAAGGTCGTGAAGCGGCTCCTGGATGCAGGCATCTCGCTGCAGCAGATCCGAACCGCCGTGCAGCACCTGCGCGAGCGCGGCACCGAGGACATCACTCGCGTGACCCTGATGAGTGACGGCGCCTCGGTCTACGAGTGCACCAGCAACGACGAGGTCATCGACCTGCTCCAGGGCGGTCAGGGAGTCTTCGGCATCGCCATCGGCGGGGTGTGGCGCGAGATCGAGGGGACGCTCGCCGAGCTGCCCAGCGAGCGCACCGCGGCCGAGTCCGACGCACCCGTCGCCGGTGACGAGCTGGCCGCGCGCCGCGCGGCCCGCAAGATCGGCTGACCGCACCACCCGGACACCAGCACCACGCCAGCGCCCCCGAATGCTAGATTCGGGGGCGCTGTCACATCCCATGCGGGAGAGCCTGGCGAATCCGTCGTCAGCGCCGAAGGGGCAATTCCTCCCCGGAACCTCTCAGGCACCCAGGACCGCGTGGAGCAGGCAACTCTGGAAGCGACGTGCATGCGGCGTGACAGAGGGGGAGGCGACCTCGATCGCCCGACCCCGAAGGACTCCCCGTGTCCGATCAGCCTTCCACCCCGTCCACCGCTGAGGCGCAGTCGGCCGACCCGGGGCTCGTCGCCCTCGACGGTGCGTTGCCCTTCTCGGAGCGCCACCTGGGGCTGCGCCCCGACGACGTGGCGCACATGGTCTCCCACCTCGGCTTCGACTCCCTCGACGCGTTGATGGACGCGGCCGTCCCCGGCGGCATCCGGACGGCCGACTCCCTCGACCTGCCGTCGGCCCTGAGCGAGGCCGCGGCCACCGCCGAGCTGCGTGCCCTGGCCGCGAGCAACCGCCCGGCCGAGTCGCTGATCGGCCTCGGTTACCACGGGACCATCACCCCGCCCGTGGTCCGGCGCAACGTCCTGGAGGACCCGGCCTGGTACACCGCGTACACGCCCTACCAGCCCGAGATCTCGCAGGGCCGCCTCGAGGCGCTCCTCAACTTCCAGACCATGATCGGTGACCTCACCGGCCTGCCCACCGCCAACGCCTCGCTGCTCGACGAGGGCACGGCAGCCGCGGAGGCGATGACGCTGGTGCGTCGCGCCAACCGCAAGGCGTCGGGCCCCTTCGTGGTCGACGCCGACGCCCTGCCGCAGACGATCGACGTCGTGCGCACGCGTGCCGAGGCGATGGGCATCGAGGTCGTGGTCGCCGACCTCACCGAGGGTCTCCCCGAGGGTGAGCTGTGCGGCGTCCTCGTTCAGTACCCGGGTGCCTCGGGACGCATCGTCGACCCGGCCCCGCTGATCGCGGCCGCCCACGAGCGCAACGCCCTTGGGGTCGTGGCGGCCGACCTGCTGGCCCTGACCCTGCTCGAGGCGCCCGGTGAGCTGGGCGCCGACGTGGTGGTCGGCTCCTCGCAGCGCTTCGGCGTCCCGCTCTTCTACGGTGGCCCGCACGCCGGCTTCATGTCGGTGGCCAAGGGTCTCGAGCGCCACCTGCCCGGCCGCCTCGTCGGCGTCTCGGTCGACTCCGAGGGGCGTCCCGCTTACCGCCTGACCCTGCAGACCCGCGAGCAGCACATCCGCCGCGACAAGGCCACCTCGAACATCTGCACCGCCCAGGTGCTGCTCGCCGTCGTCGCCTCGATGTACGCGGTGTACCACGGCCCCGAGGGCCTGCGCGCAATCGCGCAGCGTACGCACCGCTACGCCGCAGCGATCGCGACTGCGCTGCGTGCCGGGGGCCTCGAGGTCGCGCACGCCGACTTCTTCGACACCCTCTCGGTGCGGGTGCCCGGCAAGGCCGCCGACGTGGTGGCCCAAGGGCGGGCGCTCGGCCTGCACCTGCGGCTCGTGGACGAGGACCGGGTCGGCCTCTCGACGTCGGAGACCACCAGCGGCTCCACGGTGCACAGCGTGCTGCGTGCCTTCGGCCTGGAGGCCGCCGACCTCGAGCGCCTCGACGCCGCGACGGAGGTCTCCCTGCCCGAGGCCCTGCGGCGTACGACGCCCTTCCTCACCCACGAGGTCTTCTCCACCCACCACAGCGAGACGCAGATGCTGCGCTACCTGCGCCGTCTCTCGGCCCGCGACTACGCCCTCGACCGCGGCATGATCCCGCTCGGCTCGTGCACCATGAAGCTCAACGCGACCAGCGAGATGGAGCCGATCAGCCTGCCCGGCTTCGCCGACCTGCACCCCTTCGCCCCCGCGGAGGACGCGATCGGCTACCGGCGTCTGGTCAACGACCTCGAGGGTTGGCTGGCTGCCGTGACCGGCTACGACCGCGTGTCGATCCAGCCCAACGCCGGCTCGCAGGGCGAGCTGGCCGGGCTGCTGGCGATCCGCGGCTACCACGCGTCGCGGCGTGCGGAGGGTGAGCCGGTCCGCGACGTCTGCCTGATCCCGTCGTCGGCGCACGGCACCAACGCCGCCTCGGCCGTGATGGCCGGCATGCGGGTCGTCGTGGTCAAGGCCAGCGACGACGGCTCCGTCGACCTCGACGACCTCCGCGCCCAGTGCGTGGCCCACTCCCAGGACCTGGCGGCCATCATGGTCACCTACCCGTCCACCCACGGTGCCTTCGAGGAGGGAATCACCGAGCTGTGCCAGGTGGTGCACGACCACGGCGGCCAGGTCTACGTCGACGGCGCCAACCTCAACGCGCTGCTCGGCTACGCCAAGCCGGGTGAGTTCGGCGGCGACGTGTCGCACCTCAACCTGCACAAGACCTTCTGCATCCCGCACGGCGGCGGTGGGCCCGGCGTCGGCCCGGTGGCGGTGCGCGAGCACCTCGCGCCCTTCCTGCCGTCGCACGCCGACCACCCGGAGGTGGAGAAAGGGAGGGCGTCGGCCCGATCAGCGCCGCGCCCTACGGCTCGGCGGGCATCCTGCCGATCTCGTGGGCCTACGTGCGGATGATGGGCGCCCAGGGCCTCACCACCGCCACCTCCCACGCCGTGCTGTCGGCCAACTACATCGCGTCCCGGCTGGAGGAGCACTTTCCGGTGCTCTACCGCGGCCACTCGGGCCTGGTTGCCCACGAGTGCATCCTCGACCTGCGCGAGATCACCAAGGAGACCGGGGTGACCGTCGACGACGTCGCCAAGCGCCTGGTCGACTACGGCTTCCACGCCCCGACCATGTCGTTCCCGGTCGCCGGCACGTTGATGGTGGAGCCGACCGAGTCCGAGGACCTGGCCGAGGTGGAGCGCTTCATCGACGCGATGATCGCGGTCAAGGGCGAGATCGACCGCGTGGCAGCAGGGGAGTGGACCCCGAGGAGTCGCCGCTGCGCGGTGCACCGCACACCTCGCGCGTGCTGGTGGGCGACTGGGACCGCCCGTACTCCCGCGAGGAGGGCGTCTTCCCGGCCGGCATCGACCCCGACAAGTACTGGCCACCGGTGGGCCGCATCGACCAGGCCTACGGCGACCGCAACCTGGTCTGCTCTGCCCTCGCCCCTCGCCGGAGGCCTTCGCGGAGTGACCGACCGTCGTACGCGGTGACCCGGGGCCCGGCCCCTCCTGCGGGAGGAGTCGGGCCTCAGGCGTACCGGACGGTGCGCTCGGGCCCGGTGAAGCCGTAGAGCGCCAGGCCGCTGCGCCGGGCGAGGTCGACGGCGAGGCTGGTGGGGGCACCGACGGCGACCAGGCACCCGCTGCCGTGCGCGACGGCCTTCTGCACCAGCTCGAAGCCTGCGCGCCCGCTCACGACCAGGGCCGCGGCGCCGGGCGGGGCTCCGGCCAGCAGCCGAGCCCCGGCCACCTTGTCGACCGCGTTGTGGCGTCCGACGTCCTCACGGACCACGAGCGCGGTGCCGCCGGCGGTGAAGAGCCCGGCGGCGTGCACGCCGCCGGTGCGGTCGAAGTGGCGCTGGTGGTCACGCAGCGCGGCGGGCAGCGTGCGTACGACGTGCTCGTCCGGCAGCTCACCGGGCCACCGGGGGCCACGGGGTGCCACCAGCACCTCGTCGATCGTCGAGCTCCCGCAGACACCGCACGCCGACGAGCCGGAGGCGTGGTGGTGCGGCAGCGCGGTGGGGGTCCTGGCCGGCACGGTGGCCAGGGCGACCGTCACGACGTTGAACTCCTGCTCGCGGGGGAGTGCGACGTCGGTGCAGTAGGCGACGGTCTCCAGGCCGCCCGGGGTGAGCCACCCCTCGTGCAGCGCCCACCCGGCGGCCAGCTCGAAGTCGTGGCCCGGGGTGCGCATGGTGGTCCACACGCGCGTGCCGGGCTCGCCGGGCCAGCGCAGGCGGATCTCCAGCGGCTCCTCGGTGATGACGCGGTCCTCGCGGGTGCGCGAGGCGTGCTGCTCCGTGAGGTGCTCGGTCACCTGGACCCTGGTCGTGGGACCGGGGCGCCGGGGGAGCTCGCTCACGCCGAGCCCTCGACGAGCGACCGGGTGGCGAGGCGGCACTCGAGGTCGAAGGTGTGGTCGACCAGGTTGCGGCGCACCGTGGGGTCGAGCTCCTCACCGGCCAGCGCGTGCGCGCGGTCGACGGTGGCGCGGGTGCAGGAGGTGAACGGGAAGAACGAGCGGATCGCGGTGCCGAGCACCCAGCCGGAGTGGACCTCGGGCAGGGCGGGGAGCGCCTCGAAGAAGCGCTCCACGTAGGGCTCGGTGAGCTCCTCCTGGCCGGAGCGCCACATCCCGAGGCCGGCTGCCTCGAGCTCGTAGTTGGGCACGTCGGCCGCCCCGGTGAAGCGCTCCCACGCCCACTCCTTCGCCCATGCCTGCGGGAGCGAGGCCACGGCGCGGGCGTGCTCGACCCGGGAACGGGCGGTGGGCTCATCGGCCAGGGCGGCGTCGAGCTCCTCCTTCGTCGTGGCCCCGAGCACCGCCAGGCGCACGTGCAGGGCCCAGCGCAGGTCGAGGTCGAGCTCGATCCCGGCTGGGACGTCGCCGCCGAGCCAGGCGCGCAGTCGCTCGGGGTCGGTGCAGGTGGCCGCAGCCGACTGGAAGCCGGCCAGCTGCAGGGTCGTGCCCGCCGGCGCGGTCTCCACCCGGCGGCTGGCCGCCGCGTGGAGCGCGCGGGTGGCTTCCTGCGGCGCGGGGGAGAGGCCGACCACGGTGCGCAGGATCCACGGCATCACGCTCGCGAGCGCGTCCTCGTTGGTCTCGGTCGGCAGGGTGCGCTCGGCGAGGGCGACGACCCGGTCGGGGTGCAGCCGTCCGAGGGCGAAGGTGGTGCGCACGCTGTTCCAGGCACCTGCTCGCAGGGCGGCGTCGTCGCTGGTGGGCAGAGCGGTGAGGAGTGCCTCGACCGACGCGTCGTCCAGCGTGGCGGCGGCCCAGGTGTCCTCGTACGGGTCGAGCAGGACGGCGTCGGCTTCCGGCGCGAACGGCGTCGTGTCGTCGCTGACGGTGACGGGGGTGACCTCCCACGCGTCGTCGCGGGCCACGGCGACCCGGAAGGCGTGCGTGCGGTCGGCCGGGTGGTCGGCCGGCGGCGTTCGCAGCAGTGCCCCCGCGGAGCGGTCCCACGCCAGGGTGTCGGGGCCTGCGGTGCGCAGCCACGCTCCGGTGAACTCCTCCAGGCCCTCGGCGCCCGCGCGGGTCCACGAGTCGAAGAGGTCGTGCATCGTGGCGTTGCCGTAGCGGTGCCGGTCGAAGTGGTCGACGGCTCCGGCAAAGAAGACGTCGTCGCCCATCCGCGCGTTGAGCTGCTTGAGGATGCTGGAGCCCTTGGCGTAGGAGATGCCGTCGAAGTCCTGCAGGGCGGCGGTGGCGTCGACGGCGCCGTTGCCCGCGACCGGGTGGGTGCTGGGGCGCTGGTCGGCGTTGAGTCCCCACTGGCGTCGCAGGTAGGCGTTGTGGGTCCAGGCGTCGGAGAACTCGGTGACGTCGGCGGTGACCCGGTTGCCCATGTACTCGGCGAAGGACTCGTTGAGCCAGAGGTCGTCCCACCACTGCGGGGTGACGATGTTGCCGAACCACTGGTGGGCCATCTCGTGGGCGACCGTGGTCGCGCGCTGGATGCGTACGCCCCGGGTCACCCGGCTCGAGAAGACGAGCGGGTCCCGGAAGGTCACGCAGCCCGGGTTCTCCATGGCGCCGGCGTTGAACTCCGGCACGAAGGCCTGGTGGTAGTTGCCGAAGGGATAGCGGATGCCGAAGAGCCGGTGGAACTCGTCGAAGCACGCCTTGGTGACCGTCAGGAGCTCCTTGGCGTCGGCCTCGAGCGCGCCGGCCAGGGACTGGCGGGCGCTGAGCCCGAGCGGGATCCCGTCGTGCTCGTCGTGGATGAGGTGGTAGGGCCCGGCCACGAGCGTCACGAAGTAGGTGGAGAGCGGGGGCGTGGTGGCGAGCTCCCAGACGCCGGGCTCGACCTGCTCGCCCGGGGCGTTGCCGATCACGGTCCAGTCCTGCGGCGCGCGCACGTGGAAGGTGTAGGGCGCCTTCAGGTCGGGCTGGTCGAAGCAGGCGAAGATGGTCGGGGCGGCGTCCATGAAGGACATCCCGTAGACGTAGCGGCGCCCGTCGGCGGGGTCGACGTGGAGGTGCAGCCCCTCGCCGTCGTTGCGGAAGGGCATCGTCGCGACCACCTCGAGGCGGTGGGTGCCCTCTGGCAGGTCGAGGGGGAAGCGCCCACGGTCGAGGAGGTCGAGGTCCAGGTCCCGGCCGTCGAGGCGGACGGCCTCGACGGCGGTCGGCTTCAGGTCGAGGAAGGTCGATCCACCGCGGCTTGAGACGTCGATGACGGTGGTCGACGCGAAGGTGGTGTCGCCGGTCAGGTCGAGGGAGACGTCGTAGTGCTGGACGTCCAGCAAGGTGCGTCGTTCGGTCGCTTCCGTGCGCTGGAGACTCTGGTAAGGGCTGCTCACCCATTCAGAGTATTCGTACTCAAAACACCAAGACAGGTGCGGTGGCAACCTCCACGGGCCCTCTGGACGTCCTAGGTTGTGCAAGCGCGATTCGGCGCGCTGTCCTTGGAAGAAGAGAGATGAGCCACGTGAACCGACCGACACGTTCCATCACGTCCCTCGCGGCGGGCGCTGGCCTGCTGCTGAGCACAGCCGCCGTGGTGCTGGCCAGCAGCCACACGGCGAGCTCCGCACCGCCTGGCGGTGACTGCGCCACCCCGTTCCCCGTCGCCGAGCTCGAGTCCGGTGACGCCGTCACGGGGCTCACCGTCGCCAAGGGCACCACCCCCGCCGGGTTCACCGGCGAGGTGCTGGGCGTCGTCGAGGACGGCATCGCGCCCGGTCTCGACATGGTGATGGTCGACCTGACCTCGCCCGACATCGACCGCGTCAAGTCGATCTGGCAGGGCATGTCCGGCTCGCCGGTCTACGCCGCCGACGGCCGCCTGATCGGCGCTGTCGCCTACGGCCTCTCCTACGGCCCCAGCCAGATCGCCGGCGTGACGCCCTTCGAGAAGATGGACGACTACCTCGGCGCCGCCTCCCGCAGCACCGTCACTCTCGACCGGGCCGACGCCCGGGCCGTGGCCCGTTCGGCCGGAGTCACCCAGGCGCAGGCGGCCCGCGGCTTCAAGCGGCTCTCCGTGCCGATGGCGGTCAGCGGCATCAACCCCGCACGCATCGACAAGGTCGCCAGGCGCGAGTACCTGCGTACGCCGTTGGCCGGAGCCAGCTCGGGTGCCGCGGTCGGCGCCGAGACCATCGTGGCCGGCGGCAACCTCGGGGCCTCGGTCTCCTACGGCACCGTCAACTACGCCGGCGTCGGCACGGCCACCTCGGTCTGCGACGGCGAGGTCGTCGGCTTCGGCCACCCGCTCGCCTACCTCGGGGCCACCACCGCGGCGCTCCACCCGGCGTCGGCCGTCTACGTGCAGCCCGACCCGGTCGGTGCCGCCTTCAAGGTCGCCAACCTGGGCGCCCCCGTCGGCAGCATCACCGACGACCGCTACGCCGGGATCTCCGGCGCGTTCGGCGCCGCACCCAAGGGCACCGTGATCAGCGCCCGGAGCGTCTTCGGCTCGCGCAGCTTCGCCGGTACGTCGACGGTCACCGTCCCGCTCTTCACCGGCGAGGTCGCGTGGTACCACCTCGCCACCGTCAACGACCGCGCCGTCGACGGGATGACGAAGGGCAACGCGCTCGTCTCCTGGTCGATCAAGGGCAAGGACGCGAAGGGCAAGGCCTACGAGCTGAAGCACACCGACCGCTACCTGGGTTCCTACGACGTCACCAGCGAGGGCGTCGGGGAGCTGCCCGACCTCGTCTGGTCGCTCAGCGAGCTCGACGGCGTGACGGTCGACTCGGTCACGTCCGACTCGAAGATCGTCACCGACGCGAAGCGCCTGAAGGTCTCCGAGGTGCACCGCAAGGTGAAGGGCAAGTGGGTCAACATCACCGGCGACCTCACCCTCAAGGCCGGCAGCAAGGTCACCCTGCGTGCAGCGCTCTCGGGCAAGGGCACCCCGGTCTACCGCACCATGACGCTGACCGTGCCGAAGAAGCTCAAGGGCAAGAAGGCGCCGCTGTGGGTGCGGGGTGGCTACGACCACGCCGGCCAGGGCGGCTGGGGGTCGCTGCCGGGGCTCAAGACGTACGTCGCCACGAAGGTCCGCAATGACCAGGTCGTCGCGCAGCTCGGCAACGCCCCGGAGGGCAAGGCCGCACCGGCGCAGGCCGTCGCCGGCCACACGAGCAACGTCGTGACGGGTCAGAAGCGCATTCGCGTGATCATCAAGTGATGATGGGGGCATGACGCCCCAGCACTCCGCCACCGGCCCCGGACTCCCCACGGAGTCCGGGGCCGGTGCGCTCCTCCGGGCCGTGCGTGACGCGGTCATCGGGGAGGACCACGTGATGTCGACCCCCTACGGCCAGCGCCGGGTCACCTACGCCGACTACACCGCGTCCGGCCGGGCCCTCACCTTCATCGAGGACTTCATCCGCGACGAGGTCCTGGCCTCCTACGCCAACACCCACACCGAGTCGTCGGGCACCGGCCTGCAGACCACGCGGCTGCGGGAGGAGGCACGCGCGATCATCCGCGCCAGCGTCGGAGGCGACGAGGAGACCGTCGTCCTCTTCACGGGCTCGGGCAGCACCGCGGCCATCGCCAAGCTGATCGGGGTCCTGGGACTCCGCATCCCTCGGTGCTCGAGGACCGGTTCCACTTCTCGCAGCACGTGCCCGCCCATGAGCGCCCGGTCGTCTTCATCGGCCCCTACGAGCACCACTCCAACGAGCTGCCGTGGCGCGAGTCGCTGGCCGACGTCGTGACCATCCCGGAGGACGCCGACGGCCGCATCGACCTCGCGGTCCTGCGCACCGAGCTGGAGGCGTACGACGAGCGTCCGCTCAAGATCGGCTCCTTCTCGGCCGCGTCCAACGTGACCGGCATCGTCTCGGACACCTACGGCATCGCCGAGGTGCTGCACGAGCACGGTGCACTGAGCTTCTGGGACTTCGCGGCGGCCGGCCCCTACGTCGAGATCGAGATGAACGGGGACCCGGCACGGCCCGGCTCCCACAAGGACGCCGTCTTCCTGAGCCCGCACAAGTTCATCGGTGGTCCCTCGACGCCGGGGGTGCTGGTGGCGCGCCGCGAGCTCTTCGCCAACCGGGTGCCCGACGTGCCGGGCGGCGGGACGGTGTCGTACGTCAACACCGACGCCCACCGCTACCTCGCCGACCCTGAGCACCGGGAGGAGGGCGGCACCCCGGCGATCATCGAGGCGATCCGTGCAGGCCTGGTCTTCCAGCTGAAGGCGGCGGTGGGGGTGCCGGTGATACGGGCGGCCGAGGAACGTCTCCTCGCGCGTGCGGTGGCTGCGTGGCAGCAGGAACCGGCGATCGAGATCCTCGGCAACCTGCAGGCAGAGCGGCTCTCCATCGTCTCCTTCGCGCTCCGTTCCCCGTCGGGGCGCTACCTGCACCACAACTTCGCGGTGGCGCTGCTCAACGACCTGTTCGGCATCCAGGCCCGCGGCGGGTGCTCGTGCGCCGGACCCTACGGCCACCGGCTGCTCGGCATCGACCTGGAACGGTCGCTGGAGTTCGAGCGGGAGATCAGCGGTGGGTGCGAAGGCATCAAGCCCGGGTGGGTGAGGGTCAACCTCAACTACTTCCTCTCCGACGAGGTGGCCGACTACATCGTCGAGGCCGTGCGGATGGTGGCGCGGGACGGCTGGAAGCTGTTGGGCGACTACCTCTTCGACCCGGCGACCGGGCGGTGGCAGCACCGGCGCGGCCCGGGTGAGCCGCCCCTGAGCCTGCACGCAATCTCGTACGACGGTCCGACGCCGACCTTCCCGACGGCTGCCGCGCGCGGGGGAGTGGAGCTCCTGGCCCAGCACCTCGCCGACGCGGCGGCGCTCCTCGCGGCCAGCGAGGGTCCGGACCTCGACGCACACCCGGCCGACGTCTCCGACGACTTCGAGCACCTGCGCTGGTTCGACCTGCCGGCCGACGGCGTACGCCCGCAGCCAGCGCGGTGACGCGGCCCCAGCAGCGGTCACTATGATCTGCCCATGACTGACGCGCCCCGCCTCGACGTCCCGACCCCGGCCATCCCTGCGGAGAACCACCGCGCGGTGCAGGTGAGCAAGATCGGGCACAACCGCTTCAAGGCGACCAACGGTCGCGGCGGCGAGACCTACTTCGGCACGGGTGGCGACGACCCGGACTTCTCGCCCGTCGAGCTGCTGCTGGCGGCCATCGCAGGGTGCAGCGCCATCGACGTCGACCTCATCACCGCCAAGCGCGCCCCGGCGATCAAGTTCGAGGTGCTCAGCGAGGGCGACAAGGTGCGCGACGAGCAGGGCAACCACATGACCAACCTCCGGCTGACCTTCGACCTGGAGTTCCCCGAGGGCGAGGCCGGCGACGCCGCGCGCTCGGTGGTGCAGCGCTCGATGGAGCAGAGTCGGGACCGTCTCTGCTCGGTCAGCCGCACGGTCCAGATCGGCGAGCCGGTGGAGTTCCGCCAGGCCTGAGGCGGCCGGTCAGGTCACTCGACCTCGACCGCGGAGATGACGGCCTTCTCCTTCGGTGCGCCGTCTCCTGCCGGCTCGGACCCCTCGTCGGCGATCCCGGCGACGACGGCCACGCTGTCGGCGTCCATCTGCCCGAAGACGGTGTAGTCGGGCGGGAGCGGGGTGGCTTCGTACACGAGGAAGAACTGCGAACCACCGCTGTCGGGCGCCTGCGTCTTCGCCATCGCGACCGTGCCGGCCGGGTAGGTCTCGGAGCCGTCGACCTCGTCCGGGATCGTCCAGCCCGGCCCACCCGTCCCCGTGGCGGTGGGGTCTCCGCACTGGAGCACGAAGATGCCCTCCGTCGTCAGGCGGTGGCACTCGGTGCCGTCGAAGTAGCCCTGCTTGGCGAGCGTGACGAAGCTGTTGACGGTGCAGGGCGTGCGCTCGGGCGTCAGCTCGATCGTCACCGGCCCCTGGTCGAAGGTCAGCGTGGCGGTGAGGGAGTCAGCCAGGTCTGGCTTCTCGTCCGGGGGATCGACCTCCACCGCTGCGGCCTGGGCTGACGGGTAGTCACACGTCCCGCTGGCTGACGGCTCGTCGTCGGAGCATCCGGAGGTGAGCGCAGCGACGGCGAGGGTGACGACGGCCACTCGAGCCGCACGGGGGAGGGAAATCATGGGGCGATGGTAGGGGAGTCCGTGTGAGAATCCGTCCATGCTCGGTGTCGTCGACCTCCCCACCTACCTCGTGGGCCTCGTCGTCATCATCCTGCTGCCGGGGCCGAACTCGTTGTACGTCCTCTCGGTGGCTGCTCGCTCGGGTGCGCGTCCGGCGTACGGCGCGGCGGCGGGGGTCTGGACCGGCGACGCCGTCCTGATGACGTGCGCGGCGGCCGGTGTCGCCTCGCTGCTGCAGAGCCACGACCTGCTCTTCTCGGTCGTCAAGTACGCCGGGGCCGGTTACCTGAGCTGGATGGGCATCGGGCTCATCCGCGGTGGGTTCCTGGCCTGGCGACGCCACCGCGGACGTGCCACGGTCGAGCTCGTCGAGGAGGTCGAGCAGGCCTCGGGCGGCGTGGCGGTGACCAGCGGCGTGGCCTACCGGCGAGCGCTGGTGGTCAGCCTCCTCAACCCGAAGGCGATCCTCTTCTTCGTCTCGTTCTTCGTGCAGTTCGTCGACCCGACGTACGCCCGCCCGTGGATCTCCTTCCTGGTGCTGGGCGCCTTCGCGACGCTCGCGAGCGTGATCTACCTGAGCGCGCTGATCATCGGCGGCGTGCGTCTGGCCGACGTCTTCCGCCGCCGGCAGGCGATCACCGCCGGGGTCACCTCCGCCGCGGGCGTGGTCTTCCTCGGGTTCGCGCTCAAGCTCTCCGCCGCCACCGCCGGCTGATCGTCCGAGCCGTCAGCGGACGGCCATGTGGGCCATCCGGGCGATGGACTCGTCGGTGCAGGTCGCCCAGAAGTGGCCCACCACGTCCTCGACGTGGGTGAACGACTCCGCGGCGTAGAGCACGTCCTGGTAGGCAGTGATGTCGTAGTTGGCCGTGCCCATGGAGACGAGGTCGAGCGGACGGATGGTCACGTCGCGGAACTCCTGGATCTCACCGGGGGAGGAGAGGATCCCGGCTCCGTACGCCCGCAGGTCGCCGCGCTGCCACAGCACGCCGAACTCGAGCGTGAACCAGAAGACCTTGCTGACGAACTCGAGCGCGTCGTCGGTCTCGACGCGACGCGCAGCTGCTCCGGCGAGCTCGTACAGCGCCGTGAAGCGGGGGTGGGCGAGCGTGTTGCCGTGCCCGATCACCTCGTGGATGACGTCGGGCTCAGGGGTGTAGAGCGGCACGGAGTGGTGGCGGACGTACTGCGTGGACCAGAAGCGGCGGTCGGCCAGCGCGCCGTAGAAGGCGCGCAGCGGCACCAGTCCGGCGGCCGGTTGGTAGCCGAATCCGGTCAGGGGAGCCAACGTCTGGCTGACCTCGCTGAGCTGCGGGATGTGGTCGGTCGGGAGGCCGAGGATCTCCTTGCCCTCCAGGAACTCGCTGCAGGCGTAGGTGCGGTGGCTCTCCATGAGGACGTCGCTGACGACCCGCCACACGTCGTGCTCGGCGTCGGTGTAGTCGGCCGTCGGGCACGGGTCGCCGGGCTGCCACCGCGCGGCGAGCGTGGCGAGGTGGTCGCGACGGGCGCGGTACTCAGGGTCGTTCAGACCGGGGTGATTGGCGCCCAGCTGCACGCTGAGGGTGCCGTCGTCCTTCTCGTGGACAGGTGCGAAGTACTGACCTTCTTCGAACATTTATCCATAGTCGGACAAGTTCAACGGAACTTCTAGCGTCAAGACGCCTTGACTTCGCAGGATTGACTGTGTTGTTCGGCGTTGGCGCAGGGGAGTGGCTGCCGCGGCGCCTCGTGGTGACAGAGTGGCGCCGTGGACCGACCTGCCCTGACGATCGGCTTCCTGCACACCTCCCCGGTGCACGTGGCGACGTTCGACGCCCTGGTGACGCCGTACGCCGGGGTGCGGACGGTGCACGTGGTCGACGAGTCGTTGCTCGAGGATGCTCGCCGCGACGGTGTCGATCGGGGCGATCTGGCTGCGCGCGTGGCTGCGCGGCTGGGGGAGCTGCGCGCCGGGGGAGCGGCCGTGGTGGTCTGCACCTGCTCCACGATCGGCGGCGTGGCCGAGTCGTTCGGTGACCCGTCGGGCGGCGCCGAGGTGTGGCGCGTCGACCGACCTGCTGCCCGGCGCGCCGTGACGACCGCCGGCGAGGGCGGCCGAGTCGGCGTGGTCGTGGCGGTCGAGTCGACGATCGCACCGACGCGCATGCTGCTCGACGAGGAGGCGGCAGCGATCCCGGGAGTCCCACCCGAGATCGAGGTCGCCCTGGCTGAGGGCGCCTGGGGCGCGTGGGAGGCGGGGCACGACGACGTACGCCGCCCTGGTGGCACGCACGGCCACCGAGCTGTCGCGTCGGAGCGACGTCGTCCTGCTGGCCCAGGCGAGCATGGCGCCCGCAGCCGAGCTGCTGGTCGAGGTCGGCGTGCCGGTGCTCACGACCCCGGCGTCGGCGGTGGCCGAGGCGGTGCGCGCGTTCGTGGACGACCCACAGGGAAGGGGCGAGGGTCCTGGCCCGGCTGTCACGGTGGTCCCGTACGACCGCGCCTGGCCAGCTCGGTTCAAGCAGGTGGAGGCGGCACTGCAGGCAGCGCTGTCCGCAGTGGCCTCGGCCCGCATCGAGCACGTCGGCTCGACCTCGGTGGCCGGCCTGGTGGCCAAGCCGGTCCTGGACATCGACGTCATCGTCGCCGCAGGAGAGATCGAGCGCGCTGTTGCTGCGTTGGTCGCGGACGGATACGTGCACCGCGGCGACCTCGGGGTCGAGGGGCGAGAGGCCTTCTTTGCCCCCGATGACGAGCCGGCCCGGCACGTGTACGTCTGTCGTGCCGGCGGCCTGGCGGTGCGCAACCACCTGGCCGTGCGCGACGTGCTGCGCCGGCGAGCGGACCTGCGCGACGAGTACGCAGCAGTCAAGCTGGCGTTGGCCGACGCGCCGTCCATGGACATCGAGACGTACATCGCCGGGAAGACGGCGGTGCTGCAGAAGGTGCTGGCCGAGTCGGAGCTGACGCCGGCCGAGCTGCGAGCGATCCGGGAGGTCAACGACCCGGGGGACCGTCGTCAGGCGTGACGGCAGGACCCAAACCAACATGTATTGACATAATGTACGTTATCGGGTGACAACTACGACGAGCTCAAACAGATGCGAGAACTCGTCGCACGCTGCCGAGACGTGTTTCCGCAGGTCACAGCCACCATCCCCGTCCGCGACCAGGTTCCCATGGGCGCCCCGACCGTCGCGTCGTGGCTGCTCAGCAGCGGTTCCTCTCGTTTAATGAGAGGTTCTCGCGTACGGTGTGCTCTCGTGGAGCTTGTTCCTGGACAGATCCCCGACTATTTGCTCGACGACTCGATCGGGCTGCTGCGGGCTGATGACCGCGTGTTCGAAGCGATGCTCGACGGCTGGCGTGCGCAACAACTGGCGCGCGGCCTGACGACGGCCCACATCAAGACCTCGTCCCGGATGGTGAAGCGATTCCAGGAGCACGCCAACGAGTACCCGTGGACCTGGATGGCTCATCACTTCGAGGAGTTCCTCGCCGACCTACGCACCAGTGAGCCGCCGCTGAAGGTCTCGACGCTGCGTTCCTACACCACTGCCATCCGTGCCTTCACGCGTTATGTCAGCGATACCCGGTACGGCTGGGTGGCGTTCTGCGACCGAGTGTTCGACGACATCCCGGCGCAGATTGTCTTCGACTGGAACAGCCCACGTCACAGCACAGACGACGACGTGCCCACTGGGCGACGGGCCCTGACCCGCCACGAGATGCAGAGCCTGTTCGACGCCGCCGATGACTTCGTCGACGCGGAGTACGCCAAGGGCAGCAAGCGGTGGCTGCCGGCGCTGCGTGACTCGACCGCGCTGAAGGTCGCCTACGCCTACGGGCTCCGGCGGCGCGAACTGACCAAGCTGGAGTACGTCGACTTCGGCCCGAACCCAAAGGTCCCGGCGTACCGGAACTTCGGGGCCGTGCAGGTGCGCTGGGCCAAGGGTATGCGGGGCTCCGGGCCACGACGGCGCACCGTGCTCACCACACCGGAGTTCGACTGGGTGGTCGACCTTCTCCAGCATTGGCTCTCCCCCGCCGGCCGCGAGCTCTTCCCGACCGCCGACCGGTCCCGGTGTCTCTGGCCCTCGGAACGGGCCGGCGCCGCGAGCCTGCGAACCTTCGAACGCGCCTTCGCCCGCGCACGCGAGCAAGCCGGCCTTCCCCAAGAGCTCACGCTGCACTGTCTGCGCCACTCCTACGTGACGCACCTGATCGAAGCCGACTACGACCCGTTCTTCGTCCAGCAGCAGGTCGGGCACCAACACGCCTCGACCACGTCGCTGTACACATCGGTGTCCTCGGACTTCAAACAGAAGACGATCCAGCAGATGATCAACCGGCGCCTACGACTCGACAACCAGGATGGTGGTCACGATGGCTGAGCAACGACGCGTCGGCTACCACTGGCGTCTGCGCCAGGTGATGGCCGAGCACAACCTCTGGAAGACCACCGAGCTCATCCCGCTACTCAAGTCGCGTGGCGTGAACCTGTCCAACGCCCAGGTGCATCGACTCGTCACCCAGGCTCCCGACCGGATTCCCGCACGCACCTTCGCAGCCCTATGTGACATCTTCGACTGCACCCCGAACGACCTCTTCGAGCCCTACGTCGAAATGCGCGCCGCTGCCACGGCCAACGCTCCCAAGCGGCCCGAGGACCTCGGCCTCAAGCCCGGCAGTCCCATCGCCCGACGGGTCCGCGTCGTTCCTGACGAGCCCGACGACTGATGGCGCGTCCCAGGAAGCCAGGCGACCCAGCCGCCTGGCCGGATCCGTGCGCGCGCTGCAACGAGCACCACCCGACCTCCGCATGGTGGCCAGATGGGCGGATCTGTGGCTACTGCTACCAGGCCGCCAAGCGTCACCGCGGCCGATGCGCTTGCGGCCACGAGGGTGTTCTCCCCGGACGGACCGACGGCAGGCCGACGTGCCGCTCCTGCTCAGGTGTCACCCTCAACATCGACTGTGTCGCCTGCGGCGCCGAAGCCGAGCTCTACCGCGGTGGGCGCTGCATGCACTGCGAGCTGAACCTCGTCGTGGACTCGATGCTGGCCGACCCGGTCACCGGGCAGACCGCGCCCGAGCTCGTCGCCATCAGGGAAGCGATGAAGAACATGAAGCGCGCCAACAGCGGTCTGACCTGGATCAAGCAACCCCACGTGCGCGCGTTCTTCGAGCAGGTCCGCGGCCACCGCAACGTCACCCACGAGCTTCTGGACTCGCTGCCGCCCTCCCGGACGCGCGACTACGTACGCGGGCTCCTAGTCGAACACGGTGCGCTCCCCCGCAAGGACCTCTACCTTGACCGCTTCAGCGACTGGGCTCCGGTGCCATCGAACGGCTCGAACCACCCAGACGACCGTGAGGTCATCACCCGCTTCATCCGCTGGCACATCCTGCGCCGGATGAACGAGGCCGACGGCACCAGCCGCGGCACCTTCTCCGGTCCAAGCAGACCGTCACCGTCGCCATCGACTTCGTGACCTGGCTCGCTCGCGTGGAGTCCGCCTCGAAGACCTCACCCAAGGTGACCTCGACGCCTGGCAGGCCGGCGGAACCACCACACGCGGGATCGCCAGCCGATTCCTCGGATGGGCCATCAAGACCAGACTGATCGACCCGACCTCGGCTCACGCCCCACCGCCGCGGCACGAGCCCCAAGCTCGACAGCCAAGCCCAGAACGAGGCCATCGACGACCACGTCCACAACACCGACATGCCCGCCAGACACCGGGCCATCGCCATCCTGCTCCTGGTCTTCGGACAGCCACTCGAGCGACTCGTCGCCCTGACCTGGGACGACGTCAACATCACGGTGATCCCGTCAGGATCAGGCTCGGCGGAACCGCTGACATCGAGCTACACCCACCGCTCGACGAGCCGTTCCGCCAACTCGCTGTCCAGCCGCACAACCAGCAGACCGCCGCGCACCCCAACAGCAACTGGGTCTTCCCCGGCTACTCCCCCGGCAGGCATCTCGACGCCGGCTACATCGCCGGTCGACTCCGAGCCAGCGTCGGCGCACGAGCCGGTCGCCTCGGCACACCACGAGCTGAGCAAGCTCGCCCCACCGCCGTCATCGCCGAAGTCCTCGGCTACTCCCCCGCTACCATCGAAAGGCACGCCATCGGATCAGCCGCGAACTACGCCACCTACATCCAAGCCAGGCTCGACGCCGATCGTTCCTGACACTCTGGAAGCAATCTGCATTGCGGGGCCGGGGCCCTCAACGAGAGCCGTCCTCGACCGCGGTTGTGCGGATGACCTTCGCGGGTGAGCCGACTGCGACCACGTGATCGGGAATGTCGCTGAGAACGACGCTGCCAGCACCGACCACGGAGTTCCGGCCGATGGTGACTCCTGGGCCAACAGTGACTGCCGCGCCGAGCCACACGTTCCCACCAATCGTGATGGGCGCCGCTCGCTCCCAGCCCTCGCGCCGGCGTTGATGCTCATCGACCGGGTGAAGTGCCGTCATGAGTTGTGCCCCCGGTCCGATCCTCGCGTGTTCACCAACGGTGATGAGCGCGTCGTCCATGAAGAACGCGTTGGCGTTCACGAAGGCGTCTTGGCCGATCGAGATGTTGCTCCGTAGCTGCACTGGAACCGGGGCATGACAAACACCCCTTCACCGACGGAACCTAAGAGCTCGAACAGGACCTGGGCACGGGTGGCGTCGTCCTCGGCCCGCGCACTGTTGAAGCAGTCGAGTTGGATCCAGCACTCACGACGCCTTCGCTGGAGCTCCCCATCGTCGAGATACCACTCGCCCCTTGCCAACCGGTCCGCCTGTTCTCCCATGGCCGGATCTTTGCAGGCCTGCTAGGTCCGGAGGACGTGACCGCCGGTTGCTATGACTCGTCGCCTTTGCACATGTCGCTTCGCCAGTTAATGCCTGAGAGCCGTTTGCACAGGTCAGAGCCGCTATTCGCGGCAGGTGAGCGAATCAATCGTCCAGTTGGTGGCCCTCCGGATCAGAAGGGTGGATAGTGCGGGATCGCCTCCGGGCTGGTGAGGGCTATAGGTATCGGCAGACCTGGTCGGGACTGCAGGTTTCGGGCTCCGGGTCTGAGGCCTCGTCACGGAGCGCGGCGATGGTGTCCCGTAGCGCGGAGCTGGGCGATCTGCTGCTCGATGTCCGCGAGGCGCGTGTCGAGCAGGTCCCGGACGTGCTCACACGGCGCCTGGCCGTGATCGCGGATGTCGAGGATCTGCTTGATCTGCGCGAGGGTCAATCCGGCGGCTTGGCCGCGGTGGACGAAGTCGATCCGCGCGACAGCTTCGGGGGCGTAGTCGCGGTAGCCGGCCGCTGTGCGTTCCGCCGGCGGCAGCAGCCCCTGCTCCTCGTAGAACCGCAGCGTCTTCGCCGTCGTGCCCGCAGCCTCGGCGAGCTCCCCGATCCGCACCCCGGCCCTCCATCGTGTCGCAGGTCTCGCTTGACCTTCCCCCGCACTGGAAGGTCCAGTATCGCTGCATCAAGAGCCTTTCCCAACCACTCCGGGAGGAATCGGGATGCAGACCAGCTACGACCTCGCGATCATCGGGTCCGGCGGCGGGGCGTTCGCCGCGGCCATTCGTGCGACCACGCTGGGCAAGTCTGTGGTGATGGTCGAGCGTGGCACCTTCGGCGGCACCTGTGTGAACACCGGCTGTGTGCCGTCGAAGGCGCTGATCGCGGCCGCCGACGCCCGGCACGTCGCCGCGGACGCGTCGACCCGGTTCCCGGGCATCGCCACCACCGCGGATCCGGTGGACATGGCTGCGCTGGTCGGCGGAAAGCAGGACCTCGTCGAGGCGCTGCGGGGCGAGAAGTACGTCGACGTCGCCGACTCCTACGGCTGGCAGATCCGCCACGGAGACGCCGCGTTCGCCGGCACTCCGGACGCTCCCCTGCTCAAGGTCACCGCGGCCGACGGCGCCGTTGAGGCCATCGAGGCCAGGCACTACCTGGTGGCCACCGGGTCCCGCCCCTGGGCCCCGCCGATCGACGGGCTGGAGGCCGCCGGGTACTTGACGTCGACCACGGCGATGGAGATGACCGAGGTCCCGGAGTCGCTGCTGGTGCTCGGCGGCGGCTACGTGGCTCTGGAGCAGGCGCAGCTGTTCGCCCGTCTCGGGTCGAAGGTGACCCTGCTGGTTCGGTCCCGGCTGGCGTCGAAGGAGGAGCCGGAGGTCTCCAAGGCCCTGCAGGAGATCTTCACCGACGAGGGCATCCGAGTGGCCCGCCGCGCGGTCCCGACCCGCGTGACCCGCGACGCCGCCACCGGCCAGGTCGTCGTCACCGCCGACGTCTCGGGCGGCGAGCAGGAATTCCGTGCCGACCAGGTCCTGGTCGCACTCGGCCGCCGGCCGGTCACCGACGGGCTGAACCTCGACGCGGTGGAGGTGAAGACCGGCGAGGTCGGGGAGATCGTGGTCACCGACCAGCTGCAATCCTCCAACCCGCGGATCTGGGCGGCCGGCGACGTGACCGGGCATCCCGAGTTCGTCTACGTCGCCGCCCACCACGGCACCCTGGTCGCCGAGAACGCCTTCACCGGCACCGACCGGTCGGTGGACTATACCCGGCTGCCGCGGGTGACGTTCACCGCCCCCGCGATCGGTGCCGTCGGAATGACCGAGGCCCAGGTGCTCGCGGCGGGGATTCGCTGCGACTGCCGGGTCCTGCCGCTGGACTACGTGCCCCGGGCGCTGGTGAACCGCGACACCCGAGGTTTCATCAAGATGGTCGCCAGCGCCGACACCGGCGAGATCCTCGGCCTCACCGCGGTCGCCAAGGACGCCGGCGAGCTCGCCGCCGCCGGCGTGCACATCCTCGGCAAGACCATCACCGAGGTCGCCGACGCTTGGGCGCCCTACCTGACCATGGCCGAGGGGATCCGGATCGTCGCCAAGGCCTTCACCACCGACGTCTCGAAGCTGTCCTGCTGCGCCTGACCCGCACTCGGACAGCCCCACCCCATCCGGATTCTTCCGATACCGAGCCCACGCTGTATTACGCCAACGTCGATGAGTTCGTACGCGGCCAGATCATCCCCGTGTTCCGGCGCCGCGTAGGCGAACGCGCCGACACCGCTGGGCCGCTGACTGGTGGCGCTACCCCAAAGCCGTCATCCGACTCGAAGCCCTGTGGCGCGCATGGGAATCACTGCGACTCGACCCCGCTCTGGGCATCAGCGTCTGGCTACGCGACCACGCCGACTACCACCTCGGAGTCCTTATGTCCCCCACGGGACCATTCGCCAAAAGCACTTACGAGGCAAAGGCCGCCGATCCGCTTCCTTACGATGCCCCGCCCCCCGGCCTGTTCCAAGATCCGGTTCAGGAGAGCAGCGCTGCAATCCCCTGACTCATGACCATCGAGCATGGGCGGACTGGCGCGTAACTCCAGTGGCCCGCCCAATGGCGTCCCCTACTATGTGGCTTCGTTCGCTTGGTGGCGGGGTTTTTGCAGCGCTCCGTGGCGGTCTTGTTGCCGCGATCACGCAGGACTGGCTGCAGGTAGGTGTCGCGGTCTGAACCGAGAGGGGTGCGCCCGGTCGGGGCCGTTTGGATCGCTGCCGCTACGTCAGAGTCCGAAGGCTCCGCCGCTGACGAGGATCACGATGCCGAGGCCGATGAGAACGATGGGGAAGAGGATGTGCTCCCAGCGTTCGAGCACTTCGGCGATCGGGGGGCGGGTGGCGACGAACTTTGCCAGGGCCACCAGGACCGCGACGAGCGCGAGGAAGACGATGCAGTAGGCGACTACTGCGAGAGGTTCCACGCTGAGGAACAGGGGTGTAGACGCCGATGTTGTCGCCGCCGTTGGCAAGGGTGACGCCTGCGACTGTCCACACGCCGACCTTCTTGCCGGCAACCTTGGCCTCGTCGTCATCGTCGTCATCGTCTCCGCGCCAGGCCTGCCATGCGGCCCAGAGGCCGAGGCCCAGAGGGATGAGACCGAAGTACGGGATGGCTGCCGAGGGCAGGAATGCTCCGGCACCGATGGTCACCAGGACCGCGGCACCGAGGATGCCGGCGAATCCGAGGTACTGGCCGGCCAGAATGCGGGCGGTAGTGCCGCGCTGGCCTGCCCCTCGCGCGAAGAAGAGGGAGAGCACGATGATGTCGTCGATGTTGGTCGCTGCGAACAGGCCCATCGCCTGCAAGACCGAGGTGAGGATCATGCGCCCTCCCCAGCTGCGTCGCATCCGGGAAGCGAGCAGGCGGGATCGATGCACGGGGCGTCTTCGTCCACTGCCAGGGTGGCATCGACCAGTGCCGTCAGCGCCTGCGCCAGGTGCGAATCGGCGATCTCATATCGTGTCCGACGACCCTCGGGCTCGGAGACGACGATCCCGCAATCGCGCAGGCATGCCAGGTGGTTGGACACGTTCGGGCGTGTCAGGTCCAGATCTCGGGCCAGTTCCGCCGGGTAAGCGGGATGGTCGAGCAGGGTCAAGATGATCCGGGATCGAGTGGGGTCGGCCAGTGCACGACCCAGGCGGTTCATCACGTCGAGACGCGAAGCAATAGTCAGCATGGACTGAACTATACAGCGCGCACTGAACACTCGGTCACGGGCGTCAGCCCAGATTGCATGCCCGTAAGGGGAACCACCAACGGGCACCCCTCGGACTACACCCAGACATCCTGCGTGCGAAGGGTCGTCGTCCCGTTAGACCCGCCCGTTGAAATGCCCGGTGATGGGGGGCTAACCGCTACAGTCTTCCGATGACCGCAATGCTCATCGGGTACGCGCGCTGCTCAACCGACCAGCAAGACCTCACCGCCCAACGGGAGGCGCTGGTCGGGCTCGGCGTGAGCTTGAAGCGGATCTACGTCGACCATGGGTTGACCGGAGCGAACCGTGCCCGTCCCGGCTTGCGTGAGGCCTTGGCTGCGTGCCGCGCCGGGGACACCCTCGTGGTGACCAAGCTCGACCGGCTGGCCCGCTCCCTGCCTGATGCGCGTGACATCGTCGACGAGCTGACGGCCCGTGACGTCAAGCTGAGCATCGGTGGGTCTGTCCACGAACCCGACCGATCCTGTGGGCCGCTTGCTGTTCAACGTCCTCGGCATGGTCGCCGAATTTGAGGCAGACCTGATCAGGTTAAGGACGAGGGAGGGCATTAAGGTCGCCAAGGCCAAGGGTCGACTGCGTGGCAAGAAGCCGAAACTGAACCCCAAGCAAGAAGCCCACCTGGTCAAGCTGCACGAGGCGGGCGAGCACACCACCGCCGAGCTCGGTGAGCTGTTCGGGGTGGCCCGCTCGACGGTCTACCGCACGGTCAAGCGCGCGCAGGCTTCAACAGCGAGCTGAGCTCGACCTTCGAGGAGCGGAAACCCTGCATTGGGGCTGGTGACAGCACCGTTACCACCACCCCTTCTCCCATGGCCGGATCTTTGCAGGCCTGCTAGGTCCGGAGGACGTGACCGCCGGTTGCTATGACTCGTCGCCTTTGCACATGTCGCTTCGCCAGATCGTGGTGAGGGCTGGAAGGGTCGCTTGCGCCTCTTCTGGTCCGTCTGGTCCGATGAGGCATGGCTCTGTCAGCCCTGGGTGCGGCGCGGTGGGCGGCGCTGCTGACTGCGGTGCTGTCCGTCCTGCTGGCCACGACGTCCTGCGTGGCGGACGACGACTCGAGTGACGACGTTCCGGCGCCAACGTCGCTCAGCGCGCCTCCTGGAGAATCCGCTGCGCCCACCGGGCGACTGACGGCGGAGATGCGTCAGTCGTCGATCGACGCGTCGCTCGGCCGCATGCAGGTCTGGATCACCAACGACACGCGCCGGGACCGACTGCCCGGGACAATCGTCTACCGCGACCACCGACTTCCGGCTCCGCTCCGGGTCGACAGCGCACGCTTGCGTACGATCCCTGCCGGCTCGGAGCGAGGGTTTCCGCTCGTGCCACCTGCTCGTCTCGACTGTGATGCTCCCGGGGTGGGTGATCCCTCGGCTGAGGGAAGCGGGCTGGTCCAGGTGCGCGCCGCAGATCGTATATTTCGGGCACGGGTGAGCGACGAGACAGACGTGGTGGGCCGGTTCGTGGCCCTTCGCTGTGCCGAGCAGGGTCTCGCCGAGGCCGCCACGCTGGCGTGGGCTCCGACCATCCCCGTCGACCGCCCGGGTGCCGGCGCCCGAGGCGTCCTGACTCTCGTGGTCCGTCCCAGCGGTGCGCCGGGACACGTGCTGCGCATCGACGCCGTGGCGGGGTCGCACCTGTTCGCCTCGGCCGAGGTGCCGGCCGTCTGGGAGCCGGGGGTGACGGTGCGTTCGGACGGTCGGCCCACACGCATCCCACTCCCCCTGACGCCGGCACGCTGCGACCCCCACGCCTTCGTCGAGGGTGGAGGCGCCACCGCCTTCCGCGTCCGCTTCCACCTCGACGGCGTACCGGGCGAGGTGCTGCTGCGCATGGACGAGGCGGGGCGCAGGGCGGCCTTCGCGTTCGCCCGCGAGTCCTGCGGCCTCGACTGAACCGCCGACAGGCCGCGCCGGCTCAGGGTTGCCAGCGGAGGCGGGGTGCTGCATGGTTCGTCCTGAGCCACAGGCGCTGACAAGGACGGTACGACCATGACCCACCGAGTGCTCCGCCTCACCAGCTGGCTGGCGCTGGCGCTCTCAGGGATCGCTGCCCTCGCAGCCGTGGCCGTCCTGGTCGTCGGCGGGCTGGCGTACGCCGGCAAGGCGACCTACCCGGTCCGCGTGGACCTCGGGCCGCTCCGGGCGACCAGCGACCTGTCCCTGCCGGTGACCGCATCCGGACCCGTGTGCCAGAAGGGCGACACGGGCGCGCCCAACCAGCCCGAGGGCTGCTTCCGTTTCTACCTGCACGACGAGGCCAGCTCCGGTGACGCCGCGAGCTCCGGCATCCACACGCAGGACGGTTCCGTTCGACCCACCTCAGCGTCCTTGAGGGGTGAGGTGGCGCTCACGAGCGTGGGTGGCGGCAGCCGGTACGCCCTGCTCTCGGCCATCGACCTGTCGTTCAGCCTTGCGCTCGTCAGCGTGGGGTTCTTCCTGGTGCGCCGGCTCCTGGCGGCCGCCGCAGACCCAGCCCTCTCCCCCACGCACGTTGCCCGCCCGCTGCGCGGGATCGGCTGGCTGCTGGTGGCCGGTCCGTTCGCCCTGTGGGCCTGGACGGGCCTCACCAAGGACCTCTACGACTACGACGTGGTGGTGCTGGGGGCTGGGCCGACGATGGTGCCGGACGAGATGCCGCAGCTCGACCTGCTCCCGGTCGCCGTCGGGGCGTTGCTGCTGGTCGTGGCCGGCGTGCTCCGACGGAGTGCGGGTGCCGGGCCGGAGGGCCCGGCACCGTCAGCGGACCCTCAGGCGGGACCGCCCTCGTCCGGTGCGGGTGCCGGGCCGGAGGGCCCGGCACCGTCAGCGGACCCTCAGGCGGGACCGCCCTCGTCCGAGGCACCCAACGAGGCGACGTCGACCTCGCGTCCTTCCGAGATGTCCTCGGCGACCTGGTCGCGCTGAGCCTCGGTGAGGGTGATCCCGGCTTCGCGGAGCCCCTTGTCGAGCTCGTCGTGGATCGTGCCCTCGGTGGCGGTCTCCTGCCAGGAGGTGACGCGTTCGACGACGCGCTGGAGGGCTTCGGTACGGGCGTTGTCCTGGTTCATGTCGGTCATGGAGGTGGCGTACCCACTCCCGCCCGACCCCATGCCCGGATGACGCCACCAGCCGGTGGAGCGTGACGCGGCGCCCCGCCCCCGGAGGGACGAGGCGCCGCGTGCGGTCCTGCGGGTGGAGCGTGCCCCGCGTCAGCGACGCTTGGTCTTGTTCTTCGGGCCCTTGCGGTCCTTCTTGCCCTTGTCCTTCTTGGGGTGCTTCCTCTTGTCGTGCTTGTGCTTCGTCGGCGGCTTCACACCGTTGATCGCCTCGGTGCTGTAGGCCAGCGAGCTGACGACCGAGCCGATGGCGCGCGCGTTGATGTCGAGCGCCTTCTTGTTCACGTTGGTGATGTCGTCGAGCGCCGAGTGGTAATCCGGGTCGTGCGTGATGCCAGCGGTGCCGCCGAAGAGAGCGACCTCCTCAGGCGTCTTGACGTCGTCGGCGCCGGTGAAGAGGCCGGTCGACGGGACGCCGGCGTCGATGAACGCCGAGTAGTCGCTGCGACCCGAGAACTCGGTGTCGACCCACGGCTGGTTGATCCGGTCGAAGTAGTCAGTGAACGCCTTCTCCGCAGCTGCCGAGCCAGGCGGCACGACGACAGGAGCCTCGTACGTCGACTCGTTGGCGTCGTAGACACCGATGATGTAGTTCGGCGACGCGACCATGTCGAAGTTCAGGTAGACAGCCAGCTTGTCGAGCTCGGCTGCGTTGTTCGCCTGCAGGTCGGCCACGTAGTGGTTGGACCCGACCAGGCCGGACTCCTCCGCGCCCCACCAGGCGAAGCGGACCTTGTTGTTGAGCTTGCCCGGGTTCGGGTGGCCCTTCTTCTTGCCCTTGCTCGACTTGGCCAGCTGCAACGCGGTCTCGAGGATGGTCGCGGAGCCAGAGGCGTTGTCGTTGATGCCGGGACCCTCCGGCACGCCGTCGAGGTGGGCGCCCACCATGACCACGTTGTTCGGGTCTCCCCCCCTCGTCTCGGCGATGACGTTGAAGGTCTCGACCGTCTCGAGCGACGCCTGGAGGGTGAAGGAGCCGTTGACGGGACCGCCCTCGATCGCGGCGACGAGCGCGGCGCCCTCCTCCTGGGAGACGCCGACCGACGGCGCGGAGGCCGTGCCGGGGCCACCCAGCGTGCCGTTGAGGGGACCGGCCTCGTTGTTGTAGATGATGATGGCGGCCGCGCCCACGGTCTCCGCGGTGATGGCCTTCTGGGAGAACGGGCAGGAGCCGCGGCTCACCACCGCGATCTTGTCGGTCACGTCGACGCCGGTCCAGGCCGCCTCGGTGCAACCGAGCGGGTCGGTGGGAGCGACCAGCTCCGCCTGGACGCCGTCGGCGTCGGTGCTGGTGGAGTACTCCATGGCGATCGGGTCGAGCTCGACGCCGGGCACCGTGACCTCGAGGGTCTCGACGTTGAAGGACTCGACCTCGAAGTACTGGCGGGTGGGCGAGTAGCCCGCCTTGCGGAGGTTCTTCTCGATGTACCTCGCCGAAGCCTCGTAGCCGGGCGTTGCCATGGCGCGGTTGCCACCGTTGTCGTCGGCGATCCTCTGGAAGGCCTCGAGGTGGCGGTAGACCGCCTTGCCGGTGACCTGGGTCTTGCCGGGCGTGCCGCCGTGTCCGTGACCGGGACCGTGGGCGCCGACCGGCGCCACCGGTGCGGTGGTCACGACCAGAGCGCTGACTGCTCCTCCGACGACTGCTCGCAGGACTCTTCGTTTCACTGCTCAACCTCCGCTCGAGCGCCCCGAGCGCTCTCGTACGATGCACCGATTCCGAATGGATCCGGTGTGCTGAAGTAGACACCTTGTGATGCAGACCACGTTGTTGTCCAGCCCTTGAGCTGCGTGGGCCGGCTCAGGAGGCCGCAGCCGACAGGGTTGGGCTGGGTGAGAGCCTGTGCGCATGACCCGCATCGGAGACCTCGACGTCCTCCCCCTCAACCTCGGCGGCAACGTCTTCGGATGGACCACCGACGCGGCCACCGCCCACGCGGTGCTGGACGCCTTCGTCGACGGTGGAGGCAACTTCGTCGACACTGCCGACTCCTACTCGGCATGGGTGCCGGGGCACACGGGCGGGGAGAGCGAACGCCTCATCGGGGCATGGCTGCGTACGCGCCGTCGCGACGACGTCGTGGTCGCCACCAAGGTCTCCCAGCACCCCGCGCACAGGGGTCTGTCGGCCGCGAACATCGCCAAGGCCGCCGACGCCTCCTTGGAGCGTCTCGGCACCGACCACATCGACCTCTACTACGCCCACTTCGACGACGACACCCCGATGGTCGAGATCGTCGGGGCCCTCTCGGCCCTGGTCAACGCCGGCAAGGTGCGTCACCTGGGGATCTCCAACTTCTCCCCGGCGCGCATCGCCGAGTGGTTCGACGTGACCGAGGCCGAGGGCCTGCATCGGGCTGTCGCCCTGCAGCCGCACTACAGCCTGGTCGAGCGTGACTTCGAGACCAACGGACTGCGTGCTGCAGCGGTGCAGCACGACCTGGCGGTCCTCCCCTACTACGCGCTCGCCAGCGGCTTCCTCACCGGGAAGTACCGCGACGGTGCCCGGGGAGACAGCCCTCGTGCCGGTGGGGCCGCCCGCTACGCCGACGAGCGGGGTGCGCGCGTGCTCGCCGCCCTCGACGCGGTCGCCCAGGCGTACGACGCGTCCGTCGCGAGCGTGGCCCTGGCGTGGCTGCGGCAACAGGAGACCGTCGCAGCCCCCGTCGCCTCGGCCAGCTCCGTCTCGCAGGTCCCTGACCTGCTCCGTTCCGCGACCCTCGTCCTGGGCGACGACGCGCTCGAGTCACTTCGTCAAGCTTCGGTGGTCATCCAGTGAAGATCATCGTGTTCGGTGGCACCGGTGGTGTCGGGACGCACTTCGTGGCAGACGCCGTCGCGGCGGGCCACGCGGTCACCGTCTTCGCGCGCACCCCGTGCAAGGTCGCCCAGCAGGGCGTCTCGATCATCCAGGGGTGACGCCTTCGACCAGGAGGCAGTCACGGCCGCCGTGGCGGGCCATGACGTGGTCGTCTCCTGCCTCGGGTCGACCCAGGGGCCGGGCAAGGACACCTCCCTGCGCACCATGGGCGGTCACATCGCCGCCGCCATGGAGGCGACCCGGGTGCGTCGCATCCTCTGGTGCGCCTCGGAGGGGGTGGACGGCAAGATCCCCGGGCTCTTCGGCAAGTTCGTCATGAAGGTGCTCGCCAAGCCGCTGGCCGACCACCGTGCCGCCATCGAACGGCTCAGGGCTGCTGGTCTCGTGGTCACGGTCGTGCGCCCCCGCGCCCTCAACGACAAGCCCCTCACCACCGACTACGTCGAGGACCTCGACGGACCGTCGTCCGGCGGCTACTCGATCCCCCGAGCCTCGGTCGCGCACTTCATGCTGAAGGCCGTGGAGGACGCCTCGTACGAGAACACCTCCGTCGCCATCGGCCAGCGCAAGAAGTAGCCGCGACGACGGCGCCGTCAGCCGTCCGGGGCTCAGCCGCCGACGTACTCGGCCAGGTGCTGACCCGTCAGCGTCGACCGGTCCGCCACCAGTTGGGCCGGCGTGCCCTCGAACACGACCCGACCACCGTCGTGGCCGGCTCCCGGCCCGAGGTCGATGATCCAGTCGCCGTGGGCCATCACGGCCTGGTGGTGCTCGATGACGATCACAGACTTGCCTGCGTCGACCAGGCGGTCGAGCATGCCCAGCAGGTTGTCGACGTCGGCCAGGTGGAGGCCCGTGGTGGGCTCGTCGAGGACGTAGACGTCGCCCTTCTCCCCCATCTGCGCCGCCAGCTTGAGGCGCTGGCGCTCGCCTCCCGACAAGGTCGTCAGCGGCTGACCCAGGCGCACGTAGCCCAGGCCCACGTCGACCATACGGACCAGGATCTTGTGGGCGGCCGCGACCTTGCCCTCCCCCGCGCCGAAGAACTCCTCGGCCTCGGCCACCGGCATGTCGAAGACGTCCGCGATGTTCTTGCCGCCCAGCGTGTACTGCAGGACCTCGGTGTCGAAGCGCCGCCCCTCGCAGACCTCGCACGGGGAGGCCACGCTCTGCATGATCGCGAGGTCCGTGTAGGTGACCCCGGCTCCCTTGCAGTTCGGGCACGCCCCCTCCGAGTTGGCGCTGAAGAGCGCCGGCTTCACCCCGTTGACCTTGGCGAAGGCCTTGCGGATCGGTTCCAGGAGCCCGGTGTACGTCGCAGGGTTGCTGCGCCGCGACCCCTTGATGGGCGTCTGGTCGATGGCGACCACGCCCTCCTGGGGCGAGACGGACCCGTGGATGAGCGTGCTCTTGCCCGAGCCGGCGACGCCGGTGACCACGCAGAGCACGCCCAGGGGGACGTCGACGTCGACGCCGACCAGGTTGTGGCCGCTGGCTCCCCGCACCTCCAGCACGCCGGTGCGCTCGCGCACCGTGGACTTGAGCTGGGCCCGGTCGTCGAGGTGGCGACCGGTGAGGGTGCCGCTGCTGTGCAGGTCGTCGACCGTCCCCTCGAAGCAGATCGTGCCGCCGGACGTACCGGCCCCCGGCCCGAGGTCGACGACGTGGTCGGCGATCGTGATGGCCTCCGGCTTGTGCTCGACGACCAGCACGGTGTTGCCCTTGTCGCGCAGCTGGAGCAGCAGGTCGTTCATCCGCTGGATGTCGTGCGGGTGCAGGCCGATCGTGGGCTCGTCGAAGACGTAGGTGACGTCGGTGAGGGCCGAGCCCAGGTGTCGGATCATCTTCACGCGCTGCGCCTCGCCGCCCGAGAGCGTGCCCGCAGGGCGCTCCAGGCTGAGGTAGCCCAGACCGATGGAGACGAACGAGTCCAGGGTCTCCTGGAGGGTCTTGAGCAGGGGCGCCACGGACGGCTCGTCGAGGCCGCGGACCCAGGCCGCCAGGTCGCTGATCTGCATGCGGCAGGCGTCGCCGATGCTGATCCCGTCGATCCGTGAGGAGCGGGCCGCCTCGTTGAGACGCATCCCGTCGCAGTCGGGGCAGGTGGTGAAGACGATGGCCCGGTCGACGAAGGCGCGGATGTGCGGCTGCATGGACTCGCGGTCCTTCGACAGCATCGACTTCTGGATCTTCGGGACCAGGCCCTCGTAGGTGACGTTGATGCCGTCGACCTTGATCTTGGTCGGCTCCTTGTGCAGCAGCGCCTCGAGCTCGTCGGCGGTGAACTCCTTGATCGGCTTGTCGGCGTCGAAGAAGCCGCACCCGCCGAAGATGCGGCCGTACCACCCCTCCATCGAGTAGCCCGGAATCTTCAGCGCGCCCTCGTTCAACGACAGGTTGTCGTCGTAGAGCGCCGTCAGGTCGAAGTCGGAGACGCTGCCCCGCCCGTCGCACCTGGGGCACATGCCCCCGGTGATCGAGAAGGAGCGCCGCTCGGTGACCGTCCTGCCGCCCTTCTCGGTCTTCATCGCCCCTCCCCCGGAGGCCGAGGCCACGTTGAACGAGTAGGCCTGCGACGAACCGATCTGCGGGTCACCCAGTCGGCTGAAGAGGATGCGCAGCAGGGCGTTGGCGTCGGTGGCCGTGCCCACGGTCGAGCGAGGGTCACCGCCCATGCGCTCCTGGTCGACGACGATCGCGCTGGTCAGGCCCTCGAGCACGTCGACGTCGGGACGGTTGAGCGTCGGCATGAACCCCTGGACGAAGGTCGAGTAGGTCTCGTTGATCATCCGCTGCGACTCCGCTGCGATGGTGCTGAAGACCAGTGAGCTCTTGCCGGAGCCGGAGACGCCGGTGAAGACCGTCAGTCGGCGCTTCGGGAGGTCGACGGAGACGTCCTGGAGGTTGTTCTCCCGTGCTCCGTGCACGCGGATGAGGTCGTGGGAGTCGGCGGGGTGCGTGGTCACGTCATCTCCTGGTTGCCGTCGCGGGCGGGACTGGTCACACCCTAGTGACGACCACCGACGAAGACCTGTGACCGGGTGTGACCGGTGTCGCCCGTCTCAGGGCTCGAGGAGGACCTTGGTCGCGCGGCGCTCGTCCATCGCCGCGTACGCCTCGGAGACCTGGTCCATCGGCAGCGTGAGGTCGAAGACCGGGCTCGGGTCGATCTCCCCCGCCTCGACACGGCGCAGCAGGTCGGGCAGGTAGGCGCGCACCGGTGCCATCCCGCCGCGCAGACCGACGTTCTTCTGGAACATGCGGCGCACCGGCAGCTCCACGCCGTGGGGCACCCCGACGAAGCCGACGGTGGACCCGGGACGGGCGACGCTGAAGGCGGTCTGGATCGCGCCGTCCGTGCCGACGCACTCGAGCACCGCGTCGGCGCCGACGCCGGAGGTGATCTCCTTGACGACCGCGTTCGCCTCCTTGCCGCGCTCGGCGACGACGTGGGTGGCACCGAAGATGCGGGCGATGGCCTGGCGTGACTCGTGGCGCGACATCGCAATGATGGTCTCCGCGCCCATCGTGCTGGCGGCCAGGACGCCGCAGAGGCCGACGGCTCCGTCCCCGACCACCACGACGGTCGAGCCCGGGCGTACGCCGGCCGAGACGGCCGCGTGCCACCCGGTCGGCATGACGTCGGAGAGCGTGAGCAGGGCCGCGCGGTTGGAGGCGGTGATCCCGCCCTCGACCCGGACGAGGCTGCCGTCGGCGTGCGTCACGCGGGCGTACTCCCCCTGGCCGCTGACGGTGAAGCCCCCGTGCACGCAGGCCGAGTGGAAGCCGGCCAGGCAGTGCGGGCAGGTGTTGTCGCTGTGGCAGAACGGGACGACCACGTGGTCGCCGACGCGGAAGTCGTGCACCTCGGCACCGACCTCGACGACCTCTCCGATGCACTCGTGGCCGATGGTCGCCCCGACGTTGATGTCGTTCTCGCCACGGTAGCTCCACAGGTCGCTGCCGCAGACGCACCCGGCCAGGACCTTGACGACGGCGTCGGTGGGCTCGGTGACGGCGGCGTCCGGCACCTCGGTGAAGCGGACGTCTCGGACTCCGTGGATGGTGGTGGCGCGCATGAGGTCGATCCTTCCACGCCCCTCCCAGCGGCCCGTGGGTGGCACGGGACCCGCCGGGGGCCGCCGTCGAATTGGCGTATCTCATATTTGAGATACCGTGGAACGCATGACGCAGGACTATCTCGGACGGATCGGCAACCTCATCCGCGACGCCCGCAAGCACCGCGGAATGACCCAGCAGCAGCTCGCAGAAGCGCTCGGCACCAGCCAGAGCGCCATCAACCGCATCGAGAAGGGCCACCAGAACCTCTCCCTGGAGATGCTGGCGCGCTTCGGCGCCGCGCTCGACTCGGAGATCGTCTCCGTCGGCGGCGGACCGACCCACCTCCGGGTCACGGGCCCCACCACCCTCTCGGGCGCGATCGAGGTCAAGACCTCGAAGAACGCGGGTGTCGCGCTGCTTTGCGCCTCGCTGCTCAACCGTGGGCGTACGACGCTGCGCAAGGTCGCGCGGATCGAGGAGGTCAACCGCCTGCTCGAGGTCCTCGAGTCGCTCGGCGTGCAGACCCGTTGGCTCAACGACGACAACGACCTCGAGATCGTGCCGCCGGCCCAGCTCAACCTGTCGGCGATCGACGAGGAGGCGGCGCGCCGCACCCGTTCGGTCATCATGTTCCTGGGCCCGCTGCTGCATCGCGTGGACGACTTCCACCTGCCGTACGCCGGTGGTTGCCAGCTCGGTACGCGCACGGTCGAGCCGCACATGGCGGCCCTGCGGCCCTTCGGCCTCGAGGTCAAGGCCAACGAGGGGGCCTACCACGCCCTGGTCAACCGGGCCGTCGAGCCGGGGCGTCCCATCGTGCTGACCGAGCGCGGCGACACGGTCACGGAGAACGCCCTGATGGCCGCGGCCCTGCACCCGGGGACCACCGTGATCCGCAACGCCTCCTCCAACTACATGGTCCAGGACCTGTGCTTCTACTTGGAGAAGCTCGGCGTGGAGATCGAGGGCATCGGCACCACGACGCTGAAGGTCACCGGTCTCGAGCGGATCGACGTCGACGTCGACTACTCCCCCAGCGAGGACCCGATCGAGGCGATGTCGCTGCTCGCCGCGGCGATCGTCACGAAGTCGTCGATCACCATCCAGCGCGTGCCGATCGAGTTCCTCGAGATCGAGCTGGCGCTGCTGGAGGAGATGGGCCTGCAGTACTCCCGCTCCGAGGAGTACCTGGCCAACAACGGCCGCACCCGTCTGGTCGACCTGACCACCCAGCGCTCCGACCTGAAGGCGCCGCTCGACAAGGTGCACCCGATGCCGTTCCCGGGCCTCAACATCGACAACCTGCCGTTCTTCGCGGTCATCGGTGCCGTGGCGGAGGGGCAGACCCTGCTGCACGACTGGGTCTACGAGAACCGCGCCATCTACCTGCTCGAGCTCAACAAGCTCGGCGCCGACGTGAAGCTGCTCGACCCGCACCGCGTGATGGTGCAGGGGCCGACCCGCTTCCGGGGTGCGGAGATCGTCTGCCCGCCGGCCCTGCGCCCCGCGGTGGTCATCCTGCTGGCGATGCTGGCGTCGAAGGGCACCTCGGTGCTGCGCACGACGTACGTCATCCACCGCGGCTACGAGGACCTCGCCAACCGGTTGAACACCTCGGCGCCAACATCGAGACCTTCCGCGACATCTGAGGCGAGCCCCGCAGGATGTCGCGGAATCGGGACAGTGACATCTGAGAACAGTGCCGGAGGTACGCCGAGCGCCAGCGAGGTGTGCCGGAGGCGAGCCCCCCGCAGGATGTCGCGAAATCGGGACAGTGGCATCTGAGGCGACCCTCACGCAGAACCTGAACGACCCCAGCGGGACCGCGGCACGCCGCGGTCCCGCTGCCGCGTCATGGGGCATACTCGCGACGTGATCGGTCGAGACACGGGTTACGCCTTCCTGGACGACGGGCGCCCTGTGCTGGCGTTCGCCCATCGTGGGGGCGCCCTCCACCCGGACATCCCGGGGTTGGAGAACACCGAGGCGGCCTTCGCCCATGCGCTCTCGCTGGGCTACGTCTACCTGGAGACCGACGTCCACGTCACCAGTGACGGGGTCCTGCTGGCCTTCCACGACGACGTGCTCGACCGCGTCACCGACCAGCTCGGCTCGATCTCCTCGCAGACGTACGCCCAGATCAGTCGGGCACGCATCGGGGGCCACGGCCGGATCCCGACGTTGCGCGAGCTGCTCGAGGCGTTCCCGCAGGCCCGCTTCAACGTGGACGTGAAGGCCCGCGGTGCGGCCGAGGTGCTGGTGCAGGTCATCGACGAGTGCCGGGCCTGGGACCGGGTGCTGGTGGGCTCCTTCTCCCGTGAGCGGATGAACGCCTTCCGGGCCGCGGCGAGGGGGCGGGTGCCGACCTCCGCCCACCCGTGGGAGGTCGCCGCCTTCCGGCTCCTGCCGAGCGGACGCCTGGCGCGATGGGTGACCCGTGGCCACGTCGCGGCGCTCCAGGTGCCCCACCGCCGTGGCTGGCTCAAGGTCGTCACTCCCGGCCTCGTACGCCGCGCGCACGCCGCCGGCGTCCACGTGCACGTCTGGACGGTCGACGACCCCAAGGAGATGAAGGAGCTGCTCGACCGTGGTGTCGACGGCCTCATCACCGACCGCACGGACATACTCAAGGAGACCCTGCTCAGCCAGGGACTCTGGAGGGAGCACGGATGAGTGAGACGACGGTGACCACGCAGCAGCAGGCCACGAGGACCGGTCGTTGGCCGGTGGTGGCGTGGGGGTTGTGGGACTGGGGGTCGGCTGCCTTCAACGCCGTGATCACGACCTTCGTGTTCAGCGTCTACATCACCTCCGACTCCTTCGGTGACGGCGCGAGCGCCAAGCTCGGGTGGGCCCTGGCGGGCGCGGGCGTGCTGATCGCGCTCTTCGCGCCGATCACCGGGCGCCGGGCCGACCACTCGGGCCGACGCACCTTCTGGTTGTCGGTGAACACGGCCCTGGTGGTGCTGGCCTCCACCGGTCTCTTCTTCGTCAAGCCCTCGCCCGACTACCTGTGGCTGGGCCTCCTGCTCCTGGCAGCGGGCAACATCTTCTTCGAGTTCGCCTCAGTGCAGTACAACGCGATGCTCAACGAGATCTCGACCCCCGCCAACGTGGGACGCATCTCCGGGCTGGGACTGGGGGCTACATCGGCGGCATCGTGCTGCTGCTCATCGTCTTCTACGGCTTCATCGACCCCGAGGTGGGTCTCTTCGGCGTGACCGGTGAGGACGGGCTCGACGTCCGGGTGACGATGCTGCTCTGCGCGGTGTGGACCACCGTCTTCAGCCTGCCGGTGATCCTCACGATCCGGGACGACAAGGCGTCGCGTCGCCCGCGCACGGAGGTCGTGAGCGTCGTCGAGTCCTACCGCCAGCTCTTCCAGACGATCCGGCTCCTGTGGCAGACCGACCGCAACACCGCGTACTTCCTGCTCGCGTCGGCGGTCTTCCGCGACGGTCTCGCGGGCGTCTTCACCTTCGGCGGCGTCCTGGCGGCCGGGACCTTCGGCTTCTCCCCCGGTGACGTGATCATCTTCGCCGTCGCCGCCAACGTGGTGGCCGGCGTCGCCACCATTGCCTTCGGCACGCTCGACGACCGCTGGGGACCCAAGAAGGTGATCGTGGGCTCCTTGAGCTGCATGCTCGTGGCCGGCACGGTGATCTTCTTCCTGCACGACCGCGGCGCCACGATCTTCTGGGTCTTCGGTCTGCTCCTGTGCATCTTCGTCGGTCCGGCGCAGTCCGCGTCCCGGACCTTCCTGGCCAGGCTCATCCCCGAGGGCAAGGAGGGCGAGATCTTCGGTCTGTACGCCACCACGGGACGAGCGGTGAGCTTCCTCGCACCCGCAGCGTGGTCGGGCTTCATCGTGATGGGCGCGGCCGTGACCGGCGTCGCCGACAAGGACTCGGCCGAGCACTGGGGCATCCTCGGCATCATGCTGGTCCTGGCGCTCGGGCTCGGGTTCCTCACGAAGGTCCGGGCCACGGAGAACCCCGCCTCCAGCCTCAGTTCCTGAAATCTGGGGATGGCGCGCAGCCGTCTCGTGTGGTTGCGATTGCAAGGAATCTTGCGCCTACCGATAGCGTTGGACAGTGGACGACCGTTTGACGTCAGTGGTTCGACTGGCGTCACGATCCCCCCACTTGGTCGTCTCACTGGCGTAGACAAACGGGGCGAAACCGGATTCTGGAGGTGGCTCAATGGCGGAGCGCACGTTGCGTGGTGCACGGCTCGGTGGTCAGAGCTTCGAGGACGAGCGCGGCATCGAGTTCGCTGCTCGTCAGCAGGTCGGCTACAAGTGCAAGAGCGGTCACGAGTTCGAGGTGACCATGTCCGACGAGGCCGAGATCCCGGCCCTGTGGGAGTGCCCCAAGTGCGGCAGCGAGGCCCTCAGCACCCAGGGCGTCCTGCCCGAGGAGAAGAACGAGAAGCCCGCGCGCACCCACTGGGACATGCTGCTGGAGCGCCGCTCGGAGAAGGAGCTCGAGGAGATCCTCAAGGAGCGCCTCGAGCTGCTGCGTGGTGGCGAGATCGGTCCGGCGCACCTGCACCGGGCCAACGCCAAGAAGCGCGTGAAGGCTGGCGCCTGACCTACGGGTCGACGACCTCGCCCCGGATCACCTGACCATCGGTCGGGGGTCCGGGGCGTCGTGCATTTCCCGGCGTGGGCGAAGGGGCACCGGGGAAGCCGAAGCCCGCTCCCCCGAAGCCCGCTCCCCCGGGCGGCGTGACCACGCGCCGCGCCACGGCGGCGGTCAGCGCTCGGCGGGCCAGCGGACGGGTGCCGGGCAGGATCAGGAGCAGCGCGAAGGCGTCGGTCACGAAGCCGGGGCTCAGCATCAAGGCACCGGCCAGGACGATGAGCGCACCGTCGGCCAGCTCACGGGTGGGCATGCGGCCGCCCTGGAGCGACTCCGTCAGCGCGCGCCACGCCTTCGCTCCCTCGCGGCGGATCAGCCAGCCACCCACGAAGCTGGCGACGATCAGGAGGACGATCGTCCAGGCGGCACCGATCACCTGGCCGACCTGGATCAGGACGAAGAGCTCGAGCAGGGGCATGCCCAGCAGGAGCAGGACGAGGAGCCAGCGGGGCAGCCGACGACGTGCCGAGGTCATGCCTCCATCATGCGCCACGGACCCCAACGAGGCGCTTGAGCTGGGCGGCCCGCTCGGCGATGCCCCACCGGGTGATGAGCTTGAGCGACTCCGACGCCACGTCCTTGCTCATCTTGGAGTCACCACGCTCACGCTCGATGAACTCGATCGGCACCTCGCGCACGGTCAGGCCCTGCTGGAGGGTCCGGTAGGCCATGTCGGTCTGGAAGACGTATCCGGTGGAGGTCACCGTGTCGATGTCGATGGCCTCGAGCGTCGCGCGGCGGAAGAGCCGGTAGCCGGCCGTCGCGTCCTTGACGGGCATGCCCAGCAGGAGTCGGACGTACAGGTTGCCGCCGCGCGACAGCGCCTCGCGCGACTTCGGCCAGTTGACGATCGAGCCGCCGGGGATCCAGCGCGACCCGATGACGAGATCGGCCCCCTCGGCGATGGCGTCGAGCAGCCGCTGCAGCTGCTCCGGCTGGTGGGAGCCGTCGGCGTCCATCTCGCCGATGACGTCGTACCCCTGGTCGAGGGCGACCCGGAACCCGTGCCGGTACGCAGCACCCAGGCCGGCCTTCTCGGTGCGGTGCACCACCTGCACCTGCGGGTCGCGCTCGGCGATCGCCTCGACGATCTTGCCGGTGCCGTCGGGCGAGTTGTCATCCATCACCAGCACGTCGACGTGGGGCTGGGCGGACCGGAGGCGACCGATGATCCACTCGATGTTGGCGGACTCGTTGTAGGTGGGGATCACCATGACGACTCGACCCAGCTGTGGCTGGTTCACTCTGCACTCCTGGAACTGGGACGTTGGCCACCGCGAATATAGGCCATGCGTGACGCACGTCTCGCCGAAGCGACCACAATCACGAGGCTGCCGAGCAGCACCAGGCGTCCGGGCCACTCCCCCATCCGCACCGCCGGTGTCAGGTCCCGCGTCAGCCCGACCTCCTCGACCAGCACCGTCGTGGTCCGCGGCTCGGCCTCGGCCAGTGGCCGACCTCGTGCGTCGATCACCCCGGAGATCCCGTTCGTGGCGGCCACCGCCACGTGGCGACCCGTCTCGAGGGCCCGCAGCCGGGTGATCTCGTACTGCTGGGCGATCTGGTGGGTGTGGATGAACATCGCGTTGCTGGTCTGCACGACGAGCAGCTCGCCTCCGCCGCGGACCTGGTCGTGGATGCCACGGTCGTAGGCGACGTCGAAGCAGATCGCGTCGGCGACCGTGACGCCACCGGCCCGCAGCGGGCTGGTCCGGGTGCCGCTGAGCATGTCGCGACCGATCTGCCGCAGCTTGCCGAGGTTGCCGCGGAAGACGACGTCGCGCCACGGGATGTACTCGCCGAAAGGGACGGGGTTCTGCTTCGTGTAGCGGTCCCCCGCGCCGACCTGCGGCTGCCAGACGATGCCCTGGTTGAGGACCTGGTGGTCCTTCTCCGCGTCGACCATGGCGCCGACCAGGACCGGCACGCCGACCCGGTCGACGGCGCGGTTGATGCCGCTGAAGGTCCCGCCGTCGCGGAAGGGGTCGACGGCCGTCGAGTTCTCCGGCCACAGCACCAGGTCAGGTCGGGGTTCGCGTCCGGCCTCCACGTCCAGGGCGAGGAGCTCGGTGGCCCGGACGTGGTTGGCCGTGACCTCGCGGTGCACGGCGACCAGGTCGTCCCCGCTCCCCGGCACGTCACCCTGGACCACGGCGAGAGTCGCCGTGTCGTGCTCCTGCGGCGTCCAGGGCACCAGGGTGGGGGCCACGGTCGCCGCGAGCAGCGCCAGGGCCGCCGGGACGACGTACGCGGCGCGAGGCCGCTCGAGCACCGTCCACGCCAGCGTCGTCCCGGTGAGCGCGAGCAGCAGGCTCACTCCCGTGAAGCTGAACCACGGCAGGCCGTCGGCCCAGACGGTGTCGGCGACGGCGTAGGACAGCCGCCCCCAGGGCATGCCCGAGAAGGGCCAGCCGCTGCGCAGGGTCTCGATCCCGACCCACAGCACCGCCGCCCACACCGGCCACGCCCGGGTCCTGTTCTGCACCAGGGCCAGCGCAGCCCCGAGCGGGGCGAAGAAGGCCGCCTCCAGCGCCGACAGCCCCAGCCACGCGTCAGGTCCGACGGCCCGCATCCACCACTGGAGGGTGAAGAAGAAGCCGATGCCGAAGGCGAGCCCGGGCAGCCAGGCGCGACGCGGTGCGACCCGCCAGACGGCGCCCATGAGCACCGCCACGCACAGCGGGGTCAGCCACGACCAGCCGAGGGGCTCCGAGGCAGCTGCCAGGCAGGCACCTGCCCCCAGGGCGACCAGGACTCGGAGCAGCACGGGGCCAACGTACCGGGAAGGGTGTCGCGGCCGCGTCGGCGGCTCAGCCGGGAACCACCACGGTCCCGACCGCGGTGGTCGCCACGACCGGGTCGTCGAGCAGTCGGGCGGCGCCCGGGCGCTCGGGCGTGGGCGCTCCGCGGGCGACCACGGTGACGGTGAAGGAGAGCCGGCGCGAGCGACGTCCTGCCGACTCCAGGACGCACCTCACGTCGACGACGTCGCCGGCCCGGACGGGGGCCAGGAACTGCACGTCCTCGTAGGAGGCGAAGAGCCCCTCGTCGCCGTCGGTGCGGATGCACATCTCGGTCGCCACGTCGCCGAAGAGCCCCAGGGAGTAGGCGCCGTCGACGAGGTGCCCGGCGTAGTGCGCGTGGGCGTACGGGATGTAGCGCCGGTGACGGACCTCCAGCCCCGGCTGCGGGCCGACGTCGCCGCTCACGCCAGCACCTCCTGCGGCACCAGGCGGTGCACGAGGTACGAGGCGACCTCGCGCGGCGTCGTACCGCGGCCGAAGACCCGGTCGACGCCGAGCTCGGTGGCGGCCGACTCGTCGAAGCGCGGACCGCCCACGACCAGGAGGGGCCGCTGCTCGGGGGCCAGCCGGTCGGCGAAGGCCTGGACCAGCGCGGCGGTGTTGTGCAGGTGGGCGTCACGCTGGGTGACGACCTGGGAGACCAGGACCGCGTCGGCCTTCTCGCGGACCGCCGCGCTGACCAGCTCGTCGACCGCGACCTGGGCGCCGAGGTTCACGACCTTGACCTCTCGGTAGTACTCCAGGCCCTTCTCCCCCGCCAGCCCCTTGATGTTGAGGATGGCGTCGATGCCGACCGTGTGGGCGTCGGTGCCGATGCAGGCGCCGACCACGACCAGGCGGCGGCGCAGGCCGCGGCGCACGGCCTGGTTGACCTCCGCCGGGGTGAGCAACGGGAAGTCCCGCTCGACCACCTGGACAGCCGAGGTGTCGACCAGGTGGCTCACCGGTCCGTAGACCACGAAGAAGGTGAAGTC
This sequence comes from Nocardioides daphniae, assembly GCF_004777465.1. NCBI lineage: Bacteria > Bacillati > Actinomycetota > Actinomycetes > Propionibacteriales > Nocardioidaceae > Nocardioides > Nocardioides daphniae. The sequence goes on along the minus strand of NZ_CP038462.1, from coordinate 1,856,654 downwards.
CGGACCGATCGGACGGGCGTGCACCACCATCGCGGGGTGGATGCCCATCTTCTGGGCGAGCTGGGCGGCGGCGCCCTCGGCGCGCTTGCCGGCGGGCAGCGGCAGGGTGAAGGAGACCTGCACCATCCCGTCACCGGTGCTGTCTCCGTAGGGACGCACGATCATCGGACCGCCTCCTTCTCGCGCTGCTCGGTCGCGCTGGTGCCGTCGAGCAGCTCCTGCGCCGGGTTCAAGTAGTCGTCGGACTTGGCCGCGACGCCCTCGAGGCCACGGCCCCGGTCGGCGGGACGCCGCATCAGGCCGAAGGTCCCGTCGGCGATCGCGTCGAGCAGGCCGTCGTCGTGCTGGCGGATGCGCTCGAGCAGCTCGACCGCCTCGTCGAGCACCAGGCCGGCGCGCCGCGCGATGAACCCGTCGGCCGGCGGGTTGAAGTCCTCGGTCAGGCCGCCCGCGGCCTGCAGCACGTACCGGACGTTCTGCAGGGCCAGGTCGCGGTCCGAGAGCCACGGCGTGACCACTGCCTCGGTCATCATGCCGACGAGCAGGATGCCCTGCCCGGTCAGCAGTCCGGCGAGGTTGAAGAAGCCGTCGAGGAGGTGGCCGCGGAAGACGTCGCCGGTCATGTGCCGGGTCGGCGGCATCCACTTCAGCGGCGCGTCCGGGAAGAGCGAGCGGGCCAGCATCGCGTGCGCGAGCTCGAGACGGAAGCTCTCCGGCACCTCGGGGTCGATCTCGAAGGCGTGGCCCAGGCCGAGCTGCCAGTCCTCGAGCCCCGCCTCCTTGGCGAAGTACTCGTTGAGCAGCTGGCTGGTCGTCACCGTGTGCGCTGCCTCGACCGCGTCGGCGGTGGTGAGGTAGTTGTCCTCGCCGGTGTTGATGATGATCCCGGCCCGGGCGTGCACCTGGCGGCTGAAGCGCTGGTCGACGAAGGTGCGGATCGGGTTGATGTCGCGGAAGAGGATCCCGTACATCGAGTCGTTGAGCATCATGTCGAGCCGCTCGAGCCCGGCGAGCACCGCGATCTCGGGCATGCAGAGACCGGAGGCGTAGTTGGTCAGCCGGACGTAGCGGCCGAGCTCGTGGCTGGTCTCGTCCAGCGCGGCCCGCATGATCCGGAAGTTCTCCTGGGTCGCGTAGGTGCCGGCGAAGCCTTCGTACGTCGCGCCCTCGGGCACGTAGTCGAGCAGTGACTGGCCGGTGCTGCGGATCACCGCGACCACGTCGGCGCCCGCCCGGGCGGCGGCCTGGGCCTGACGTACGTCCTCGCGGATGTCACCGGTGGCGACGATCAGGTAGATCCACGGACGTCGGGGCGCGTCGCCGACCGCCTGCACGGTCTCCTCGCGGCGGCGACGCTGGGCGTCGACCTGGTGGAGGCCGCGGGCGACCGCCGTGCGCGCTGCGGTGGCGGCACGGATGCGGTCGGCTCCCTCGGGCACCCGCAGGGTGGCCTGCCCGCTCCTCAGGCGCTGGGCGAGGTCGACCAGGTCGGCGGCCTCTCCCCGGGCCAGGACGTCGAAGAGCGGGAGGCAGGCGCCGTGGGCGATGCCGCCGTCGGTGACCAGCCCGTCGCGCACGGCGTCGACCAGGTGGTTGACCCAGGGGACGCCGTCGGGGTCGGCGCCGGTCGCACCGGCCAGGCGCAGCGTCGCTCGCTCGACCGAGACGGTGGTGTGGCGCCTGGCCAGGTCGACGACGGGGCGACCGACGGCCGCGGCCAGGTCGCGGGCGGCGGTGACGGCGGACGGGTCGAGGGCAAGCCGTTCACGGGTGCCTCCTCTCGAAGAGGGAGCGCACTCCCGGGACGGAACGGACGAGGTGGAGCGCGTAGTCGCTGTGGCCGGGCACGAAGCCGTTGCCGATCAGCATGGTGACGTCGGCGGCCATCCCCTCGGCGCCCAGCGCAGCCGCGGAGAAGGAGGTGGCCATGGAGAAGAAGACGATGGTGCCGCCGTCGGCGGTGGCAAGGATGGCGCCACCCTCGCAGTCGGGCACGTCGACGCAGACGACCGTGACGTCGGCCTGCCCTCCGGTCGCCTCCCGCACGGCGTCGCGCACCGCGAGCGGTTCACGGGCGTCGGCGACCACGACGTCGTCGCAGAGGTCGGCCTGCTCCAGCTGGTGGGCCTCCTGGCGGGTGGGCACGAGGCCGACGACGCGTCCCGCGCCTGCCTCGCGTGCGGCGGCGACGGACAGCGAGCCCGACTTGCCCGCGGCGCCGAGCACGAGCACGACCGGGTCCTTCGCGTACGACGTCCGGTGCTGGGTGACCACGCGGCGTACGAGGGCCGGGGCGCCGCAGACGTCCATCACGGCCAGGCTGAGGGACTCGGGCAGGTCGTCGGGCAGGACGGCTGCCACCGAGCGTCCGAAGAGGATCGCGTGGCCCGAGCAGGGCACCTGCTCGCTCCGTCCGTCCCAGAGGGCCAGGGCGTCGTGGACCACCAGCGGGGTGAGCGTCAGGGAGACCAGGGAGGCGATCCGGTCGCCCACCTCCAGGCCGAGGGGCGAGTCAGGACCGACCTCCTCCACCGTGCCGAGGAGCATCCCGCCGGAGCCGGTCACCGGGTTCTGCATCTTGCCGCGGCTGGCGATGATCTCGCGCACGGCGGCGCGCACGGCGTCGGGGTCGTCGTCGTGGGCCTGCCGCAGCTGGTGCAGCGACGCCGCGTCGAGGTTGAGCCGCTCGACCCGGACCCGGACCTCGTCCGGCCACAGCTCGGGTCGGGGGTCCAGTCGTCGGGCGGCCTGCGGGAGCAGCGCCCCGTCGAGGACGCGGTGCAGGCCGAGCGGGTCGGCTGCGAGATCCAGCGCCATTGCTTCTCCTGATCTACTCGCAAACAAAAAGACTTGCGGCGTATGAATAGTCAAGCCGCAGGATCTACGCCTACTCTGGCAGAACGAGAGATGGATCACAATCACGAACACGGCACGGTCCCGCGTGTCGAGGAGGCCCTTCGATGACCACTGCCCCCGTTGCCCACCGCCCGCCGCAGCCCTACTCGTACGCCCGGCGTGCGCTCGTCGAGCCCGACTGGCGTCGCTTCCCCGGCTGGAGCGCGGTGACGGAGGCGGAGTGGACCGACGTGCAGTGGCAGCGCGCCCACTGCGTGAAGGATCCCGCCCAGCTGCGGGCGGTCCTGGGCGACCGGGTCGCCGACAGCTTCTACGACGACCTGGAGCGCGACCGCCGCGAGTTCGCGACGATGTCGATGCTCGTGCCGCCGCACATGGTCAACACGATGGTGCCCACCGTGGAGGCGAGCGGTGCGGGGTCGTGGACCGAGGCCTTCCATGCCGACCCGGTCCGTCGCTACATGATCCCGGTGCACTCCGACCGGCGCAGCGACTGGCCGTCGCACCCCCTCGCCACCCGCGACTCGCTCCACGAGCACGACATGTGGGCGGTCGAGGGACTCACCCACCGCTACCCAACGAAGGTGCTGGCCGAGCTGCTGCCCACCTGCCCCCAGTACTGCGGCCACTGCACCCGCATGGACCTGGTGGGCACCTCGACCCCGACGGTGGAGAAGCTGAAGTTCACCGCGAAGCCCGTCGACCGCCTGGCCGCGATGCTCGACCACCTGCGCGCCACCCCCGGGGTCCGCGACGTGGTGGTCTCCGGCGGCGACGTGGCCAACATGCCGTGGCCGCGGCTGGAGTCCTTCCTGATGGAGCTCCTGACCGTCGAGTCGATCCGTGACGTACGCCTGGCGACGAAGGCGCTGATCGGCCTGCCCCAGCACTGGCTGGAGCCCCGCCTGCTCGACGGGCTCGCGCGGGTCTGCGACGTGGCCAAGTCACGCGGTGTCCAGCTCGCCCTGCACACCCACACCAACCACGCCAACCAGGTCACCCCCCTGGTCGCCAAGGCATCCCGCGCGGTGCTCGACGCGGGGCTGCGCGACGTGCGCAACCAGGGCGTCCTGCTCGACGGGGTGAACACCACTGCCCACGACCTGCTCGACCTGAGCTTCGCCCTGCTCGACGACGCCGGCGTCACGCCGTACTACTTCTACATGTGCGACATGATCCCCAACGCCGAGCACTGGCGGGTCTCGGTGGCCCAGGCCCAGTCGCTGCAGCACGAGATCATGGGATACCTGCCGGGCTTCGCCACACCGCGCATCGTCTGCGACGTGCCGTTCGTCGGCAAGCGCTGGGTGCACCAGGTCCACTCGTACGACACCGAGCGCGGCGTCTCGTACTGGACGAAGAACTACCTGACCGCCCTCGAGGAGGGGACGACGCCCTGGCGCGTCCCTACCCCTACTACGACCCGATCCACACGCTCCCCGAGGAGGGGCGCCGGTGGTGGTCGGCCAACCAGTCGTGAGCCCACACGTGGGTGCCGTGGGCACCCACGTGCCTCACTCGGCGGGGCGGTTCTCGAAGAAGGTCGTCAGGACCACGGTGGTCCGGGTCGCGACGTTGGCGGCGGCCCGGATCCTGGCGAGCAGGTCCTCCAGCGCGGACGGGTTCTCCACCCGGATCTTGAGGATGTAGGACTCGGCGCCCGCCACCGACCAGCACGACTCGACCTCGGCGAGGTCGCGCAGCCGCTCGGGGGTGTCGTCGGGCTGCGACGGGTCGAACGGCGTGATCGACACGAAGGCCGTGAGTGAACGTCCGAGCTGCTCGTGGTCGATCGTGGCGCCGTAGCCCTTGATCACCCGCGCTGCTCGAGCCGCTTCACCCGCTGGTGCACCGCCGAGGTCGACAGCCCGGTGGCCTTCCCGAGCGCGGTGAAAGACATCCGGCCGTCGCCAGCCAGCAACGAAGGATCTGGCGGTCGGTGGCTTCGATCTGCGGAGAGTTCACGGGGTCAGGGTAATGCGCTCAGGAGAGCGCGGCGTTCAACCGTTCGACCGATGAGCCAAGGCCCCAGGCCGCCTCCAGCTCCACGACCATCTCCGGGGAGGCAGCGCCCCTCGGCCGCTCCAGCCCGGAGCGGTCGACGTCGAGGTCGCGACGGACCGCGACGACGGTGGGAGCGACGGCCAGGTAGTCGAGGGCGGCCAGCACCTTGCGCCGGGGCCCGGGCGCCATCGCGGAGGCGTCGTCCTGGGCGGCCGCCACGATCGCGTCCAGGGAACCGAACTGGGCGAGCAGCGCGGCAGCCGTCTTCTCCCCCACGCCTGCCACGCCCGGGAGGCCGTCGGAGGCGTCGCCCCGCATCGTGGCGAAGGCGGCGTACTGGTGGGCCTCGACGCCGTACTTCGCGCGCACCCACTCCTCGTCGACCCGCTCGTGGCGGCCCACCCCGCGCGCCGTGTAGAGCACCCGCACCTCGGCGGGGTCGTCGACGAGCTGGAAGAGGTCGCGGTCACCGGTGACGATGTCGACGGGCATTCCGGCGTCGGTGGCCAGCGTGCCGATCACGTCGTCGGCCTCCATCGCGGGCACGCCTCGCACCGCGATCCCGTACGCAGCCAGGACGTCGCGGATGATCGGCACCTGGACCTGCAGCGGGTCGGGCACCTCCTCGACGTCGGGGGCCGGCCCCGGCACCTCCTCGACGACGCGGTGCGACTTGTACGTCGGCACGAGGTCGACGCGCCACTGCGGGCGCCAGTCGTCGTCCCAGCAGCAGACCAGGTGCGTGGGCTCGTACTCCTCGACCAGGCGGGTGATGAAGTCCATCAGCCCGCGCACGGCGTTGACCGGCGTGCCGTCGGGCGCCTTCATCGTGTCGGGGACGCCGAAGAAGGCGCGGAAGTACAACGACGCGGTGTCGAGCAGGAGGAGGCGCTGGTCGCTCATGGCGGTCAGCCTGCCACACCCCTCCGACGCCTTTCGGCGCCCGTCACTCCCCCGCCATGGAGAGCGCGACCACCCCGCGGCGCAGCTGGGTCGTCTCCCGCGCCGTGCGCCGCAGCGGCGTGCCCACCGCCGCCTCGGCGATCTGGCCGGTCAGGTCGAGCAGCTGCTTGACCAGCCGCACGAAGTCACCGGCCGACAGCCCGGTCCCGTCCAGGATGTCGTCCAGGTCGTCACCCTCGGCCCAGCGCCAGGCCGCCCAGGCGAACCCAGGGTCGGGCTGGCGCAGGAAGTCGAGGTGGTGGTCCTTCTCCAGGTGGTCGAGCTCGCGCCACAGCCGGACCGTGTCGCGCAACGCCTGCTGGACCGCCGCGTTGGCCTCGCGAGGCGCCGAGCCCTCGTCGGCACGCCGCGCCTCGAAGACGAGGGCCGAGAGCGCCCCGGCCAGCTCGGCCGGTGTGAGGTTCTCCCAGGTGCCCTCGCGCAGGGCCTCCGCAGCCACCAGGTCAAGCTCGGAGTGGATCCGCATCAGGTGCCGCCCACGCTCGGTGACGGTGTCGCCGTCGAGGTAGTGCAGCGCCGTCAGGACCGTACAGACGCGGTCGAAGGTGCGGGCGACGGTGTTGGTGCGGTTCTCGACCCGACGGCGGAGCGTGTCGGCGTCACGCGAGAGCTTGAACCAACGCTCGGCCCAGCGGCTGTGATCCTCCCGCTCGGGGCACTGGTGGCACGGGTGCGTCTTGAGCCGACGTCGCAGCTCGTCGAGCTGGGCGTCCACCGCCGGGTCACTGCCGCCGCCCTTGCGCGGCCGGCTCCGCTCGAGACCCTTCACCCGGGCCTGGAGGGCCATCGCCAGGTCACGTCGGTTGGCCGGGTTGCGGCCGTTGAACGCCCTCGGCACCTTGAGCCTGGTCCGCGCCTCCACCGGCACCGGGAAGTCCATCGGCGCGAGACGGCGTGCGTGGCGGTCCAGGGTGAGCACGTAGGGGCGCGGCTCGTCAGGGTTGCCCAGGCCCGGGTCGACCACGACCGCCCACCCCGAGAACTTGCCGGCCGGCACCTCGATCACGTCACCGGTGCGCAGGGTGGCGAGCGAGGCCATCGCCTCGGCCCTGCGGTCCGCACGGCGCGCCCGGGAGGCTGCCTTCTCGACGTCGGAGATCTCCCGCCGCAACGCTGCGTACTCCATGAAGTCGCCGACGTGGCAGGTCGCCGCCTCGGCGTAGCCGTCGAGCGCCTCCTCGGCCTTGCGCAGCTGGCGCGCGAGGCCGACGACGGCACGGTCGGCCTGGAACTGCGCGAAGGAGAGCTCCAACAGCTCGCGGGAGCGTTCGCGGCCGAACTGGTGCACGAGGTTGACCGCCATGTTGTACGACGGCCTGAAGGACGAACGGAGCGGGTAGGTGCGGGTGGAGGCGAGGCCCGCGAGCTCGGCGGGGTTCATGCCCGGCTGCCACAGGACGACTGCGTGGCCCTCGACGTCGAGCCCGCGCCGTCCGGCGCGTCCGGTGAGCTGGGTGTACTCCCCCGGCGACAGGTCGGCGTGCGTCTCGCCGTTCCACTTCGAGAGCTTCTCGATGACGACCGTGCGGGCGGGCATGTTGATGCCCAGCGCCAAGGTCTCGGTCGCGAAGACGACCTTGACCAGGCCTCGTACGAAGAGCTGCTCGACGAGGTGCTTGAAGGCTGGCAGCATCCCGGCGTGGTGGGCGGCGACGCCGCGGGTGAGCCCCTCCAGGAACTCGTGGTAGCCCAGGACGGAGAGGTCCTCGGCCGGCAGGGAGCGCGCGGTCTCCTGGGCGATCTCGTAGATGGCGTCGCGCTCCTCGGGCGACGTGAGACGTACGTTGGCCTGGAGCAGCTGCGAGACCGCCGCGTCGCAGCCCACGCGGCTGAAGATGAAGACGATGGCCGGGAGCAGGTTCTCCCGCTCCAGCCGGTCGACGACGTCGACGCGGCTCGGGATCCAGACGCGCCGGCCGTTGCCCACCTGTCGTCCGCCCGAGGGGCGCCCCTTGCCCTTGGGTGCGCGGCGGTCGCGCATCAGGCGTGCGCTGGCGAAGTCGTCACGGGCGACCCGCAGGAGCTCACCGTTGACCGGCGCCCCCTCCTTGACGAAGCCGGCGCTGGCGTCGACGTCGGAGCTCGCGAACAGGTCGAGGATGCGACGCCCGAGCATCACGTGCTGGAAGAGCGGGACCGGCCGCTTCTCCTCGACGATCGTCGTGGTCGATCCGCGCACGGTCTGCAGCCACTCGCCGAACTCCTCGGCGTTGGAGACGGTGGCCGAGAGGGAGACGACCTGCACCGACTCGGGCAGGTGGATGATGACCTCCTCCCACACGGCACCACGGGAACGGTCGGCCAGGTAGTGCACCTCGTCCATCACCACGTAGCCGAGCTGCAGCAGCGTGCGGGACCCCGCGTACAGCATGTTGCGCAGGACCTCGGTGGTCATCACGACGATGGGCGCCTCGCCGTTCACCGAGTTGTCGCCGGTCAGCAGGCCGACGTTCTCGCTGCCGTGACGGGCCACGAGGTCGTGGTACTTCTGGTTCGACAGCGCCTTGATGGGGGTCGTGTAGAAGCACTTGCGCCCCTCGCGCAGCGCGAGGTGGACGGCGAACTCGCCCACCACGGTCTTGCCGGACCCGGTCGGCGCGGCGACCAGGACGCCGTGGCCGTCCTCGATCTCGCGGCAGGCGCGGACCTGGAAGTCGTCGAGCCCGAAGGGGTAGAGGTCGACGAACTCGGCCACGGCCGGGTGGGCGCGCCCGGCACGGAACTTGGAGTACGCCTCGGAGGGAGAGCTCATGAGAACACCTTCACAGCGTCGGGGACGCACTCGACGGTCAACGGCAGCGCTCCCAGTCTCTCCCCGTCCGCATAACCGACCACGCCGGGGGCGGCCACGGTGACGCGGCGGACCCGGTGGTGCTCGTACTGCGGGTGCGTGACGTGGGTGCCCGAGAAGAGCTTCGGGTAGGTGCGCACCAGCTCGAGTCGGGACAGCGGCTTGATCACCACCACGTCGAGGAGCCCGTCGTGCAGGTCAGCGCCCTCACAGATCCGCAGGCCCCCGCCGAAGGAGGGCCCGTTGCCGACCGCCACCAGCATCGCGTCGAGCTCGACGGTGGTGCCGTCGAGGTCGAGCACGTAGGGCAGCGGCGAGAAGGTCCGCAGCTCGGCGACGGTGGCGATGTTGTAGCGCATCTGCCCACGGGGCCAGGTCATCCGGTTGGCGCGCTCGTTGACCACGGCGTCGAAACCGGCAGCGAGCACGGTCATGAACCAGCGGTCGCCGGTGCGAGCGAGGTCGCTGCTCCGCGTACGCCCGGCCACGACGAGGTCGGCGGCGGCGTCGGGGTCGCGCCGCGGGACGCCGAAGTAGCGGGCCACGTCGTTGCCCGTGCCCGCCGGGACGAGGCCGATGGGGGTGTCGGTGCCAGCGACGGCCTGGAGTCCGAGGTGGAAGGTCCCGTCACCGCCACAGACGACGAGGCCGTCGACGCCGTCACGCACGGCAGCCCGAGCCAGCTCGACGAAGTGCTCCGGGTCGCGGGCCCAGAGGTCTCGGACGCGAAGACCGCCGGCCCTGAGCCGGGCCGCCACCTGGGTGCGCACACGCCCCCCTCGGCCACGCCCCGACGACGGATTGGCGATCAGGGCGACTTCGCGGATGGGGGCGCTCACGCGAGGGACACTAACCCGTGGAACGCCTTCCGCGTCCGCGGCGCTGCCCGATCCGCAGCAGGGCCGAGTAGTTGTCGGGTGAGGCGCCCACGGCCAGCGCGAGCCGGTCGAGGCACTCCAGCGCAAGGTCGGCGCTGAACTCGGTGCCCGGGACCGCCAGGGTGAGGCGCTCGCCGTGGGTGGTGAGCAACACCTGTCCGTGCCTCCACACCTGGTGGGCGCGCACGCGGACCTCGGGCCCCGTCACCGGGACGGGGTAGGCCTCGTCGACGGCGAGCAGGTCGCAGGCGACCGGGACGACCTCGACGCCGGAGGGCGAGAAGAGGTGGCCCGGCACCAGGTGCCCGGTCCGCAGCCCGCGCTCGGGGCGCCACACAACGTCGCGCTCCCCCAGCCACTCGGGCAGGTCGAAGGGGTCCGACTCGACGAGGTGCAGCGGCGCTGAGGTCACAGCGGGGAGAGCTCGTCGTCAGCCCACTGGTTGGCCGCCGCCTTCCTGCGACCACGGAAGCGGTCGATGATGCGAGCCAGGATCTCGGCTGCCATGAAGAGCATGAGCATCGGCAGGGCCAGCATCAGCATGGAGAAGGGGTCGGTGGAGGGGGTCGCGACCGCGGCGAAGATGAAGGTGCCGACGATGATCCACGGCCGGTAGCGCCCCAGGGTCTTGCCGCTCACGATGCCAGCCAGGCTCAGCATGACCACGAAGAGCGGGATCTCGAAGGCCACACCGAAGACCAGCAGCATGCGGGTGAAGAACGAGAAGTACTCGCCGAACTCGACGAGGTTCTCCATGGCCGCCGGCGTGAAGCCGATCAGCACCTCGAGGCCCTTGGGGAGCACGTAGTAGCCCATGGCCACGCCTGCCAGGAAGAGCGGCCCGGCCACGGCCGCGAAGATGCGCGACCACTTCTTCTCGTGGCGGTGCAGACCGGGCACGATGAAGGCCCAGATCTGGTAGAGCCAGTACGGGCTCGTGATGACGATCGAGGCGACTGCGCAGAGCTTGAGCTGGAGCAGCAGCGGGCCAGTGGCGCCCTTGACGTAGGCCTTGGTCTCGACGGACTGGCCGAGCACCTCGCGGGCGTCGTTGTAGGGCCGCATGACGAGCTCGAGGAGGTCCTCGTAGAAGAACAGCGAGACGATGAAGACGGCGATGAAGACCAGCACCGCGCGCAGCAAGCGGGCGCGCAGCTCCCTCAGGTGGTCACCGAGCGGCATCCGCCCGTCGGGACCGGTGGGGTGCTGGGGCTTGCTGCTCAGCAGGCCCAGGAATCCGCGCAGCACCGCCGCGGTCAGGCGTTGTCGTCGCGGCGGGGCGAGTCCACGTCGATGACGTCGTCGTCGACCTGCTCGGCGGAGATCTTCTCGTCGCCGTCCCTCAGGCCCTTGGTCTCGGCCTTGAAGATCCGCAGCGCCCGGCCACTGCCGCGCGCGAGCTCCGGCAGCTTGGAGGCGCCGAAGAGCAGGACGATGACCAGGGCGATGATGATGAGCTCGGTCGGGCCGAGGCCCATCACGGCGGGAACCACGTACAGGTTCATGTCAGTCCTTGGGTGTGGGGAACGTCATCGGTGATCGTACGCTCCGGATCAGGTGTAGAGGGACAAGGTGTCCATCGCAGAACGCTGGACGGTTGCCGCCACGTGTGCCGGCCCGAGGACCGTCGCATGGGGCGCGAGGCGCAGGACCAGCTGGTGGAGCCAGCTGAGGTCCACGACCTTCAGGTCGACCTCGAGGAAGCCGTCGGGCAGGTGGCGGACGTCGTCCACAGGGTAGTACTCCGGGACCCAGCGCGCCTCCGGTGCCAGACGGAGGGTGACGGTGGTGGCGTCGGGCGAGGTGGTGAACAGGGCGACCGACAGCGGCTCCTCGGAGTCGCTGGGGTGCATCAGCACAGGCGCGTCGAGCACCTCGGCCTGCTCGGTCCGGTCCAGGCGGAAGATCCGGGTGCCCTCCGCCCGGTGGCACCACGCCTGGAGGTAGTCGACGCCGTTGACGGAGGCGAGGCGCAGCGGGTCGACGACCCGCTCGCCCACCTCGTCGCGTGAGGCGACCCAGTAGGTGAGGCGGAGCTGGGCGCCGGCGTCGAGCGCCTGCTGGATGGCGGCGCGGACCGGCGACGCCTCGACGGGGGTCGGGGCGACCTCCACCTGCGAGCGCTCCGAGGCCGCCGCGACCTCGAGCTTGGCGATCACGGTGTCGACGATGGCGCGGGTCTCCTCGGGCGAGGAGTCCCGGACGGCGCGCAGCGCGACGACGAGCGCGGTCGCCTCGGTGGCCGAGAGACGCACGGGGCGCGACAGGTAGTCGGCGTTGGCGACGTGGATGACACCTTGGGCGCCCTCCTCCTCGAAGGCCTCCATGTCGACGTCGATGAGGTCGTCGGTGAGGCCGCCGGGCAGTCCGCACATCCACAGCACCTTGAGGTCCTTGCGGACCTGCTCGGGGGTGGTGCCCAGGAGCGTCGCGGCCTCCGCGAGGTTGAGCCCCCGGCGGCTGTGCAGCAACGGGACGAGGGCCAGGAGGCGGGCGACCTGGTCGCGGGCGCCGGTGCCAGCGCGGCTCATCGCTGCTCCCCGTCGTCCCGACCAGCGCGGTGAGGCGACGGCGTACGTCGTCACGCAAGGAGTCGGGCGCCTCGACGTAGGCGCGCGGGCCGACGCTCAGCACCTCGTCGGCGAGCGTGCGTACGCTGCCGCGCACCGTCAGCCGCTCCCAGGCGTCACTGCCGTCGGGGCCGATCACGTCGGTGGCGACGACCGTCCCCTGCCGGCGCAGCCCGTGGCCGCTGCCCGGGCGCAGCAGCACCTGGGCCTCGGCCGTCTCGTCGCGCGGTTGGAAGCGCTCGACGACCTGGCGCAGGTCGAGGTCGGCGGGCACCCGGAAGGCGTCGACGGACTTGCCGACCTTGCACGCCCCGACGACCCGAGAGAGGCGGAAGACCCGCTGCTCCCCCACGTCGGTGTCGCGGCCGACGACGTACCAGCGTCCGGACTGCCGGAAGAGACCCCAGGGCTCGACGTGGCGCTGGGTCGGCTCGGGCAGGCCGGTCTTGCGGTAGGCGAAGGAGACCGTACGTCGGTCCTGGATGGCGTCCCAGAAGTCGTCGAAGCTGGGCTCCTCGGCCTCGATCACCGGCCGGACCAGCGGTGGGGGCTCGGCCTCCTCGGAGGGCAGCGCGGGCATCAGCTTGCGCAGCGCCGCCGCGGTCGTGTCGGCCAGGTTGGCGTGGTGCCAGACCTTGCCCGCCAGGGTCAGCACCGAGGCCTCCTCGGCCGTCAGGCTGATCTCCGGCAGGGCAAGGTCGTCGGGACGGATCCGGTAGCCCAGCTCGTCCTCGTGGAAGGCCGACAGCGACCCGACCTCGATCGGGACGCCGAGCGCCCGCAGCTCCTCCTTGTCCCGGTCGAACATGCGGTCGAAGGCGTCGGCCCCCTGGTCGGGGTAGAGGAGCTCGCGGATGCGCTCCTTGGGCACGTAGCGACGCTGCACCAACAGCATGATCAGCAGGTTGAGCAGGCGTTCACTGCGTCGGGCGGACACGGCCGGTGGCTCGTCGGTGGTCTCAGACCGCGCCGAGGATGTCGACGGCGAAGACGATCGTGTCGGTGCCCTTGATGCCGGCGCCCTCGTTGCCGTTCTCGCCGTAGCCCAGCTCCGGCGGGATCTGGACGATCACGCGGCTGCCGACCTTCTGGCCCACCAGGGACTTGTCCCAGCCCTGGACGACCTGGCCCACGCCGATCGGGAAGGTCGCGGCGTCGTTGCGGCTGTAGGAGGAGTCGAAGGGCTCCTTGGCCCCGAAGACCTGGCCCACGTAGTGGACGATGAGGGTCTGGCCGGACTTCACCTTGGGGCCGTTGCCCTGGATCAGCTGGGTGACCTGGAGCTTGCCGGTCGGCTCGGGCTTGCCCGAGAAGTCGAAGACCGGGACCTGACCCTTCTTGTAGGTCACCTTCGGCGCCCAGGCGGCGGGCTTGACCTTCTTGCCCTTGGCCTCCTTGGGGGCCTTCTTCTTCGCCTGGTCGACCTTCTTCTGGGTGGCGGCAGCCTTCTTCTCGGCCTGCTTCTGCGCCTTCTCGGCCTCCTTGGCGGCCTTCTCCTGCTCGGCCTTGGCCTTGGCGGCCTCCTTCTCGGTGAGCTTGGAGACGATCTCGGTCACGAAGAGCACGCTGTCGCCGTCACCGATGCCCATGTCGGGGCGACCGCCCTCGCCGAAGGCGTCCTTGGCCGGGGCCGCGATGGCGACCACCGAGCCGACCTTCTGGCCGATCAGGCCCTTCTTGAGGCCCGGCAGGAGCTCGTCGACCAGCTCCAGCTGCTCGGGCTCGCCGGCCTCGTAGGTGTTGAGGACTTCCTTCTTGTCGAAGCCGTTGCCGATCCAGATGTAGGCGGTGATCATGTCGCCGACCTTGGTGGTGTCACCGTCGCCCTCGACCAGGACCTCGGTCTCGAGCTTCTCCGGGTCGAGCTTCTTCTCGAAGTCGACCTCAGGGGCCTTGCCGGGCTCAGCCTCGATGGCGACGGCGTCGAGGCCCTGGCCGGACTTCGCCTCGTCGTCCCCGCACGCGGCGAGGGTCAGGAGGCTGAGGCTCAGCAGAGCGGCGGACAGGGTGCGGCGAGGAGACACAGGTGTTGCCTTTCGATGGGTTCACAGCGCGGGGCCACACTAGCCGCACGACCTGAGAGTTGGCCGTGGACGCGCCTCACATGCCGGCGATGAGCCGCTCGACGCGCTCGTCCTCCGAGCGGAAGGGGTCCTTGCACAGCACGGTGCGCTGCGCCTGGTCGTTGAGCTTGAGGTGCACCCAGTCGACCGTGAAGTCGCGGTTCTGCTCCTGGGCCCGGCGAATGAACTCGCCCCGCAGCTTGGCGCGCGTGGTCTGGGGCGGGACGTTCTTGGCGGCGTCGATCGTCGCGTCGTCGGTCACCCGGGCGACGGCGCCCCGCTTCTGGAGCAGCTGGAAGAGGCCGCGGTCGCGTCGGATGTCGTGGTACGCCAGGTCGAGCTGGGCGATTCGCGGGTGGCCCAGCGGCAGGTCGTGGGTGGCGCGGTAGCGCTCGATCAGCCGGTACTTGATCACCCAGTCGATCTCACGCTCGACCATGCTGAGGTCGTCGGAGTCGACGGCCTTGAGGGTGCGCTCCCACAGGTCGAGCACCCGGTCGATCGTCGGGGTGCGCACGCCGCGGCGGTCGACGTAGTCGAGGGCCCGGCCGAGGTACTCGGCCTGGATGTCGACGGCGCTCGCCTCGCGGCCGTTGGCCAGGCGCACCGTACGCCGCCCCGTCATGTCGTAGGACATCTCGCGGATGGCGCGGATCGGGTTCTCCAGGGTGAGGTCGCGCATCACGACCCCGTCCTCGATCATCCGCAGCACCAGCTCGCAGCTGGCCACCTTGAGCATGGTGGTGGTCTCGCTCATGTTCGAGTCGCCCACGATCACGTGCAGCCGGCGGTAGCGCTCGGCGTCGGCGTGCGGCTCGTCGCGGGTGTTGATGATCGGCCGGCTGCGCGTCGTCGCGCTGGAGACGCCCTCCCAGATGTGCTCGGCGCGCTGGGAGACCGCGTACGTCGCGCCACGCGGCGTCTGCACGACCTTGCCGGCACCGACGATGATCTGCCGCGACACCAGGAAGGGGATCAGGACGTCGGCCACCGCGGAGAACTCACCCTGGCGCGAGATCAGGTAGTTCTCGTGGCACCCGTAGGAGTTGCCCCCGGAGTCGGTGTTGTTCTTGAAGAGGTAGATGTCTCCCTTGATGCCCTCGTCCTCCAGCCGCGACTGGGCGTCGAGCATCAGGTCCTCGAGGATCCGCTCCCCCGCCTTGTCGTGGGCCACCAGGTCCTCGACGGAGTCGCACTCGGGCGTGGCGTACTCCGGGTGGCTGCCGACGTCGAGGTAGAGGCGGGCGCCGTTGGCCAGGAAGACGTTGCTGCTGCGCCCCCAGGCGACGACCTTGCGGAAGAGGTAGCGGGCCACCTCGTCAGGACTGAGCCGGCGCTGACCCTCGAACGTGCACGTGACGCCGTACTCGTTCTCGATGCCCAAGATCCTGCGGTCCATGACCCCACCCTAGGACCACGCACCACACGTTGGGCAGCACCACGACGCCCCCTGGTCGCGCCGTGGCGGCGACAAGGGGCGTCGTGGTGAGCGGCTCGGTCAGGCGTCGACCGGGGGGACCGTGTCAGCCGGGGCCTCGGTGGGGACGCCCCCGAGCATCGCCGCCACGCGTTCGGGACGCAGCCGGTGGAACTTGCGCACCTGGCTGCGGGTGCGGTCGAGGACGGCCACCTCGAGGTCGTCGACGCCGATGGTCCGGTCGCCCTGCTCGGAGTGGCCCAGCGCCGCGACCGCGAGACGCACGGTCTCCTCGAGGGAGGCGCCCGGGCGGTAGTGCTCCTTGAGGTGCCCAGCGACGACGTCGGCCGCACCACCCATCACGGCGTAGCCGTGCTCGTCGGCCACCTGGCCGTCGTAGGTCAGCCGGTAGACCTGGTCCTGGGAGGCCTCGTCGCCAATCTCCGCGACGAAGAGCTCGACCTCGTACGGCTTCTCGGCCGCGGAGCTGAAGACGGCACCCAGGGTCTGGGCGTAGGCGTTGGCGAGCCCGCGACCGGTGACGTCGCGGCGGTCGTACGAGTAGCCCCGCATGTCGGCCAGCCGGACGCCCGCGATGCGCAGGTTCTCGAACTCGTTGTAGCGACCGACCGCGGCGAAGGCGATGCGGTCGTAGATCTCGGAGACCTTGTGCAGTGCCTTGGACGGGTTCTCCGAGGCGAACAGCACGCCGTCGGCGTACTGGACCACGACGACCGAACGGCCCCGGGCGATGCCCTTGCGGGCGAAGTCGGCCCGGTCCTTCATCATCTGCTCGGGCGAGACGTAGAACGGGGTGCTCATCGGGTGGGCTCCTCAGCCAGGTCGTACGCGGTCACAGCAGGCCTGCCACGGGACCGTCGGGGCGCTCCATCCGGGCGGCGACCACGCGGTCGGCGACCTCGGCGACCTCGGCGTCGGTCAACCGACGGCCACCGTCGGCCGTGACCACGTGGACCACCGGGAAGATGCGTCGGGCCAGGTCGGGGCCGCCGGTCGCGGAGTCGTCGTCTGCGGCGTCGTACAGCGCCTGGATGACTGCGGCGACGCACCCGGCCTCGCCGAGGTCGTCGCGGTAGAGCTTCTTGAGCGAGCCTCGGGCGAAGAGCGAGCCGGAGCCCACCGCGTGGAAGGCGGTCTCCTCGTAGCGACCCCCGGTCACGTCGTAGGAGAAGATCCGGCCCAGCTGCCCGGCCAGGTCGAAGCCGGCGAAGAGCGGCACCACGGCCAGGCCCTGCATGGCCATCCCGAGGTTGCCGCGGATCAGGGCAGCGAGACGGTTGGACTTGCCGTCCATCGAGAGCGTGGTGCCCTCGATCTTCTCGTAGTGCTCGAGCTCGGTCTGGAAGAGGCGCACCATCTCCACGGCGAGGCCGGCCGTGCCGGCGATGCCCACGACCGAGTACTCGTCGGCGGGGAACACCTTCTCGATGTCGCGCTGGGCGATGATGTTGCCCATCGTGGCGCGGCGGTCGCCCGCCATGACGACGCCGCCCTCGAAGGTGGCGGCCACGATCGTGGTGGCGTGCGGCGCGAGCGCGGCCGCGTCGCCGGGTGGGAGCGTGCGGCGACCGGGCAGGAGGTCGGGCGCCTGGGCGCCGACGAACTCGGCGAAGGAGACGACACCGGGCTGCATGAACGCCGGCGAGAGGCGGGGTGAGTCAGCAGCGTGGCCCACTCACTCGCCGCCCTTCTGGATGAACGACTTCACGAACTCCTCGGCGTTGTTCTCGAGGACCTCGTCGATCTCGTCGAGGATGGCGTCGACGTCGTCGTCCAGCGCCTCGCGGCGCTCCGCGACGTCGGTCTCGACCGTCTCGGTGACGGCCTCCTCGTCCTGGGACGACCTGCGCTGGTGCTTCTGCTCCTGGGCCATGTCCCCACCCTATCCAGAACTACCTCGTGAGCGCGTCGAAGAGCTCCGTGGCCGTGGTGCACGTGTCGAGCAGCTCGCCCACGTGCTGGCGCGTGCCGCGCAGCGGGTCCAGCGTCGGGATGCGCTGCAGGGACTCGTGGCCTGGCAGGTCGAAGATGACCGAGTCCCACGAGGCGGCGGCGACGTGGTCGGCGTACTGCGCCAGGCAGCGACCCCGGAAGTACGCCCTCGTGTCCGGCGGCGGCGCGTGCACCGCAGCCTCGACCGCCGCGTCGTCGACGAGGCGCGCCATGCGGCCGGCGCGGACCAGGCGGTGGTGGAGCCCCTTCTCGGGCCGGATGTCGTGGTACTGGAGGTCGATCAGGTGCAGCTTGGCGTCGGACCAGTCGAGGCCGTCGCGCTCGCGGTACTGCTCGAGCAGCTGCAGCTTTGCCACCCAGTCGAGCTCGCCGGCGCACTCGAAGGGGTCGCGCTCGAGCCGTCGAGCGAGGACGCTCCCCCACCGCTCGAGCACGTCGAGCGTCTGCACGTGCACCTCGGCGGCGCCCTGCTCGACGTGGGCCCGGGCCAGGTCGAGGTAGATCCGCTGCAGCTGGACGGCCGTCATCCGCCGTCCGTCGGCGAGCTCCAGCAGGTGGGTGAGCGTCGGGTCGTGGGAGACCTCGTGCAGGGCCTCGACCGGGTGCCGCACGGTGAGGTCGTCCGTGATGAAGCCGTCCTCGACCATGGCCAGCACCAGTGCCGTGGTCCCGGCCTTCAGGTAGGTGGAGACGTCGGACATGGTGGCGTCGCCGACGATCACGTGCAGGCGGCGCCACATCTCGGGGTCGGCGTGCGGCTCGTCACGGGTGTTGATGATCGGGCGCTTCAGGGTGGTCTCCAGACCCACCTCGACCTCGAAGAAGTCGGCTCGCTGACTGATCTGGAAGGCGTGGGTCCGGCCGTTCTGCCCGACGCCGACGCGACCTGCACCGCAGACCACCGGACGGCTCACGAAGAAGGGCGTCAGGTGGCGCACGATCGAAGCGAACGGGGTGGAACGACGCACGAGGTAGTTCTCGTGCGATCCGTACGAGGCGCCCTTGTTGTCGGTGTTGTTCTTGTAGAGCAGGATCGGTGGCCCGCCCTGGCTGCGCGCCGCGTACTCCATGGCCCGGTGCATCACCAGCTCGCCGGCGCGCTCCCACCGGACGACGTCGAGTGGCGTGGTGACCTCGGGCGAGGAGTACTCGGGGTGGGCGTGGTCGACGTAGAGCCGGGCGCCGTTGGTGAGAATGACGTTTGGCCAGCCCCACCTCCTCGTCGGTGAGCTGGCTCGCGTCCGCCTCCTGCCGGGAGAGGTCGAAGCCGCGGGCGTCCCGCAGCGGTGACTCCTCCTCGAAGTCCCAGCGCGCGCGTCGGGCGGAGGCCTGGGCACTGGCGTACGCGTTGACGATCTGCGACGAGGCGTGCATCGGGTTGGCGTCCGGCCGCCCCTGGACCGAGATGCCGTACTCGACCTCTGTGCCCATCACCCTGACGACGCTCATGCGTCGACCCTAGCGGTCGGCTGCGCGGCGCGGCCCCGGAGCCGCGCCGCGCACCGCCCGTGCGTCAGAGGTACTGGCCCGTGCTGGCGACCGTGTCGATCGACCGGCCCGGCTCGGTGCCCTGCTTGCCCGTGACCAAGGTGCGGATGAAGACGATGCGCTCGCCCTTCTTGCCCGAGATCCGGGCCCAGTCGTCGGGGTTGGTCGTGTTGGGCAGGTCCTCGTTCTCCTTGAACTCGTCGACGCAGGCCTGCAGCAGGTGCTGGACCCGGATGCCACGCTGGTCGTGGTCGAGGAGGTCCTTGATGGCCATCTTCTTCGCGCGGTCGACGATGTTCTGGATCATCGCGCCGGAGTTGAAGTCCTTGAAGTACAGGACCTCCTTGTCTCCGTCGGCGTAGGTGACCTCGAGGAAGCGGTTCTCGTCGGTCTCGGTGTACATCCGCTCGACGGCCGCCCGGATCATCCCCGCCACGCAGGCGTCGCGGTCACCGCCGAACTCCGCCAGGTCGTGCTCGTGCAGCGGCAGGTCGGCGGTGAGGTACTTGGTGAAGATGTCGCGGGCAGACTCGGCGTCGGGACGCTCGATCTTGATCTTCACGTCGAGGCGTCCCGGACGCAGGATGGCCGGGTCGATCATGTCCTCGCGGTTGGAGGCGCCGATGACCAGGACGTTCTCGAGGGTCTCGACTCCGTCGATCTCGCTGAGCAGCTGCGGCACGATCGTGTTCTCGACGTCGGACGAGACGCCCGAGCCGCGGGTGCGGAAGAGCGAGTCCATCTCGTCGAAGAAGACGATGACCGGCGTGCCGTGGCTCGCCTTCTCCCGGGCGCGCTGGAAGACCAGTCGGATGTGGCGCTCGGTCTCACCGACGTACTTGTTCAGGAGCTCGGGGCCCTTGATGTTGAGGAAGTACGACTTGCCCTCGGCGCCCGTCTTGGCCGCGACCTTCTTGGCCAGCGAGTTGGCGACCGCCTTGGCGATCAGGGTCTTGCCGCAGCCGGGCGGGCCGTAGAGCAGGACACCCTTCGGCGGCTTGAGCTTGTGGTCCTTGAAGAGGTCCGGGTGCAGGTAGGGCAGCTCGACGGCGTCGCGGATCGCGTCGATCTGGCTGGCGAGGCCACCGATCGACTCGTAGGCGATGTCGGGCACCTCCTCGAGCACGAGCTCCTCCACCTCGGCCTTGGGCACGCGCTCGTACGCGTAGCCCGAGCGTGAGTCGGTGAGCAGCGAGTCGCCGGCACGCAGCGGCTGCTCCAGCAACGGTGCGGCCAGGCGTACGACGCGCTCCTCGTCGGCGTTGCCGATGACCAGGGCTCGCTCGCCGTCGGCGAGCACCTCCTTGACCATGACCACGTCGCCGACGCTCTCGAAGCCGCAGGCCGCGACGACGTTCATCGCCTCGTTGAGCATGACCTCCTGGCCCTTGACCAGGTCGTCGACGTCGACCGCCGGGCTGACGGTCACGCGCAGCTTGCGGCCCGCGGTGAAGACGTCGACCGTGTCGTCGGCGTTGCGCGCCAGGAAGACCCCGAACCCCGTGGGGGGCTGGGCGAGGCGGTCCACCTCGTCGCGCAGCCGGGTGATCTGGTCGCGCGCCTCACGCAGCGTGGAGGCGAGCCGTTCGTTCTGGCCCGTCATCGCCGCGAGTGAGCGCTGCGCCTCCTGGAGCCGCTCCTCGACGCCGCGACTGCGGTCCGGGGCCGTGGCGAGCTTGCGACGCAGGGCTGTGACTTCAGCCTCCAGGTCGCGCACCTGACTGACGAGCTCTTCGGGGCTGCGCCCCCTGGCGTCCCTGTCGCTGTAGGTCACCGTGATCACCTCCACTTGTTGGCGACCTTACCGATGTGTCGGTGGAAGGGAAGACGAAGCACGCCGCCCCGGGTCACGATTTGGCTCGTTGACCCGGGGCGGCGTGGAGGACGGCTCAGCTGTCGAGGGGCTCCTCGAGCATCTGCGGCGGGAGGCCCTCGGGCCGCGGGCCCGAGTAGTCGGGGCCGTACGCACCCGGTGCCGGCCGACGCTTCTTCATCGGCGGGCGCTCACCGGGCGCCATCCGGCGGGCGGTGACGAGGAAGGCGGTGTGGCCGATCATCTTGTGCCCCGGACGTACGGCCAGACCCTCGACGTGCCAGTCGCGGACCAGCGACTCCCACGGCTGCGGCTCGGTGAAGCCACCGTGGGCCCGCAGCGTCTCCACGACCCGCGAGAGCTGGGTGGTGGTGGCGACGTAGACGCAGACGATGCCACCGGGGAGCAACGCGTCGGCGACGACGTCGACGCACTCCCAGGGGGCCAGCATGTCGAGGATGACGCGGTCGACCCGGTGCTCGAGCTGCGGGAGCTCCTCGGTCAGGTCCCCCAGGCGCAGGTCCCACGACGGGTGGTCGCCACCGAAGAACTGGGTCACGTTGCGCTGCGCCACCTCGGCGAACTCGGGGCGACGCTCGTAGCTCGTGACGGTGCCGTGCGGTCCGACCGCGCGCAGCAGCGAGCAGGTCAGGGCGCCGGAGCCCGCGCCGGCCTCGACGACCCGGGCGCCGGGGAAGATGTCGGCCATCGCGACGATCTGGGCGGCGTCCTTCGGGTAGATCACGGCCGCGCCGCGCGGCATGGAGACGACGAACTCCGAGAGCAACGGGCGGAAGACGAGGTACTCACCCCCGGCCGACGAGGTGACCGTGAAGCCCTCCTCGCGACCGATCAGCTCGTCGTGCTCGAGGTGACCCTTGTTGGAGAAGAAGCGCTTGCCGGCCACGAGCTCGAAGTTGTGGCGGCGCCCCTTCTGGTCGGTCAGGCGCACCCACTCCCCCTCGCGCAGGGGGCCGCGGTGCACACCGGCCCACGCTTCGGAGGGGACGTCGTGGGAGGCGGAGGACTGATCAGGCATGCGCTGGAGCCTAGTTGCCCCGTCGGTTGAAGGCGCGATCGACGTCGACGGTCGAGAGCACGCCGTGGATCGTCCCGTCGGGAGCGACGAGGAGGTACTCCTCCGCCGGCCGGCGACTGATCGCGGCGACCAGCTCCTCCCCGGAGATGTCGAGGGGCAGCGTCAGGCCAGGCTCGAGGGGACGGGCCACCCCGGAGGTGGGCATCCACGGACGACGCTCGTCGGGCACGGCGAGGAGGGCCGACTCGTTGACCAGGCCCACCGGTCGCCCCTGCGCGTCGACCGTGACGATGCTGCCGGCGCGCAGCGTCTGGGCGGTCGCGACGGCCTGCGCCAGCGGCGTGTCCTCCCGCACGGTCACCGCTCGACGCGCGAGGGTGCGGGCGACCAGCAGGGGCAGGCGGGAACGGATCCGCGCGTGCAGGATCGCCGCCGAGGCCCCCGACCAGAGGAAGACGGCCATGACGACCGCGAGCAGGTAGTCGACGACGAGGGGCTGCGTACCGAAGAGGGCCTGCTGGTAGAACGGCCAGCCGAGGACCAGCACCGCCAGGCCGCGGCCCGACCAGCCGGCGACCAGGGAGCCACGGTGCGGATTGCCCGAGACCTGCCAGACCGCGGACTTCAGCACCCGGCCGCCGTCGAGCGGCAGGGCAGGGACGAGGTTCAGGACACCGATCAGGAGGTTGGCGCCTGCCAGCCCCTCCACGCCGACCTTGAGCAGCCCGTCGGGGGTGACGAACCAGCTCGCCAGGGCGGCTCCGCCGACGGCGAGCGAGGTGATCGGTCCGACGACCGCGATCCAGAACTCCTGCTTCGCGCTGCGGGCCTCCCCCTCCACCGCGGTCATGCCCCGAGGAAGTGCAGGGTGATCGAGGAGACCCGGTGTCCGTATCGACGTGCCACGTAGGCGTGCGAGACCTCGTGCAGCAGCACCGACGCGTAGAGCAGGACGGCGAAGGCGAAGCCCGCGACGTACTTCAAGGAGCCGAGACCCGGCTCGACCTGCTCGACCCTGGGGGCGACCAGCAGGGCGATGAGCGCGGCGATGACGAACCAGGAGCCGTTGACCAGGACGTCGGCCCCCGCGATGGATCCGAGGCGGATCGTGCCCGGCGGACGCGGGGACGGGCCGCTCGGCGGCGGGGACGACGGGGCAGGTTCAGACACGCGCAGACCCTACCCGAGCAGCATGGGGGCGGCTCGCGGTCGTACGCAGCCCCTCAGCCCTCTGCCCGCAGCCTTCAGGCCTCGGACCGCTCGGCGTGGAGCGTCGCGAGCCGCGGGAGGTCGACGTCGGTCAGCGAGGTCGCGAAGACGCGTCCCGGAGCCGGCGGGACCGGTACGTGGTTCGGCACGCAGAGCACGGTGCATCCTGCGGCGGCGGCGGAGCGGGCCCCGGTGTCGGAGTCCTCGATCGCCACGCACGCCTCGGGGGCGACACCCAGCCCCGCGGCGGCCTTGAGGTAGGGCTCCGGGTGCGGCTTGCCCCTGCTCACCACGTCGCCGGTCACGACGGCGCTGAACCCCTGGTCGCCCAGCGCCTCGAGGACCGGGTCGACGAGGGAGCGGTACGACATGGTGACCAGCGCGCACGGGACGCCCGATGCCGCCAGCTCGGCGAGCAGCTCCCGGGCGCCGGGGCGCCACGGCACCTCGGTGCGCACGGCGGCGACCATGAGCTCCAGGAGCTCGTCGACGATCTGCTCGGGGGTGCGGTCGATGCCCATGTGCTCACGGATGTAGCGGCCGGAGACGAGCAGGTCGTTGCCCACCAGGGCCAGTGCGTGCTCGTCGCTCCACGTGCCGCCGTACTTCTCGGCCAGGGCGTACTCGCTGGCGATCCAGTAGGGCTCGGTGTCGATCAGGGTGCCGTCCATGTCCCACAGGACCGCCTTGGGGAGCGGGTGAGCGTCGACCGTGGTCGGGTCTTCTGACACGGTGGGCAGTGGGCTGCTCAGGACGACCTCCGAGGTAGTACGTGGGTGCTGACGACCAGCCTAGGTCGGCACGTCGCGGACTCCCCCATCGCGAGCGGCGGCGCTCAGGTGGTGCGCCGAGTGAAGAACGAGAACTTTCCGTCAGGCTCCAGGAGCGCCAACTCGATCTCCTCGAGGTCGGCGATCCCGTTGTTGCGGGCGGCCTCGTTGAGGTCGTACAGGTTGACCCGCTCACGCCTCATCGCGCTCCTGTCCGGTCGGCCGTCTCGCACGACCACGGTCGGGGTGCCGTCGAGTGCGGGCTTCAGCCGGGGATACCGGTAGGCCAGCCACGACATCAGGATCGTCAGCAGGGCGAAGGTGGAGACCGCGATCAGGGCACCGGTGAACGAGGTGTCCTCGGAGACCACCGCCTCGGCGATGAGGTCGCCGATCACGAAGAGGATGACGAGGTCGAAGGCGGACATCTGGGACAGCTCGCGCTTGCCCATGACCCGGAGCACGGCCATCAGGAGGAAGAAGACGAGCAGGGAGTCGAGCGCGGTGAGCATCAGGGCACCGTCCAGGTCGTGGCGTCAAGGATCAGGTCGTCGGCGCTGGTGTCGGCACCGGTGCGCCACGCCACCTCCCAGCGGTGACGGCCTGCCGCCTGGGTGGTCGGGATCCGTCCTGAGAAGCGCACGTCGAAGGACTCCCCCGGCTCGCCGCGTGCGGGGAACTCGAGGACCACCTGGTCGCCCTCACTGTGCTGGGCAAGCGGCTCGGGGGCGTAGAGCTCGATCCCGAGACGCTCCAGGGTGGAGTGTGCGACGACCAGCACGGCCGTGTCCGTGTCGTCGTCGGGAGTGAGGGTGACCGTGAAGCCCGAGTCGAGGCCCGGTCGGGTCACCGCGTCGTACTCCAGGGCGGCCTCGCCCGGGGCCCCGCTCCCCGACGCGGTTGCCGTGCGGGGCCCGAGCAGGCCCAGGCAGCCGACCACGACCACAACCATCAGCAGCAGGATGCCGATGCGCCGCATGACGTGGTCGACCCGGCCCGGGCCGGGTCGCCTCGACACACTCTCGACGGTGGGGAAACGCCGCAGTATCTCGTCGTGCTCGGAACGTGCAGACATGACCTGCACCTACCCCGCACGGCGACGACCCATGCTCGTGTCCAGCGACGTGGGGGAATGATGGTCCAGACCACACGAATGACCTTTTCGGCATTCTCGGGTCAGTGCCTCCGCCGCGCTCCCAGAATCCTTCCCATGTCAGTCACGTTGCGTCGTCCCGCAGTCTGGGTCTCAGTCGTCGCCACATCGTTGGTCGTCGGCACTCTCACCGTACTCGCCGCGGGCCAGGTGGCCCCGGGGCCTGCGCTGGCCGCGACCCCGACGCCACCTGAGCCCGGCACTCTCACTCGCTTCGTCTCCTGGGGCACAGCAGTCGACGCCCTGGGCGATCACCACGCGGGCTTCTACACCGCTGATCTCGACGGGACCGACGTCGCGCCGCTGGTGCGGCAGAGGGCGCTGACCTCTGCCGAGAGCGCGGCCGACGCGCCCCTGCCTGACATCCAGCGTGCCCAGGTGTCCCCCGACGGCCTCCATGTCGTGGCGTGGGTGGACGACCCGACCGGGCTCGTGGTCCCGGGGGGAACTCCGAGGGCCGAGCACGGTCATGCGGCGCCCTTCAGCCAGGCACTCGTGCTCCTCGACGCGGAGGGTCACTTCGTCCGTGTGCTCCAGCAGAACGAGGAGTGGGAGGCCTCGGGCCTCTTCGACGTCTTCCAGGGCGTCTCCTGGGTGGACGCCGACCGCGTAGCCATCACGGTCCGCCGCAAGGTGCTCGTCGGCACGGAGGCGGAGACGACACGGACGTTCGTGCGGACGGTGGCGATCGCCGACGGCAGCGTCGTCGGGCAGTTCGGCATCGACGACGGCACAGTCGCCGGCGGACACGTGCAGGGCGTGTGGGCCGGTGGCGGCACCGTGGTCGCAGGAGGGCCCAGCAACCGCAGCCTCGTCCTCTTCCGGCCTGGCGAGGGAGCCGTTGGCCTGCCGGCGCCGCCGCTCACACCCCCGATGGACTTCTTCGACGGGTACTCGGACGTCGCGGTCTCCCCCGACGGCCTGCACGTCGCGGCGAGCTACCACGGGGGGTGGGAGGTCGGGACGAAGCTCAGGATCTTCGACCGGGTGGCCGGCGGTGTCTGGCAGGCACGCGCCGTGGACCTCCCGATCCGACTCGAGTCGGGCTGGATCACGTGGCTGCCCTACCGCCAGTACGAGGAGGCGGAACTTCTCGTCGACGGTCGCCGGGACTCGCAGACCCTCTCGCTGGGCACCGCTGTCCGCGTGGCACCCGGGGTGGCGACGGAGGAACGGGTGGCCCGGCAGTACCCGTGGATGGACTACGGCTCGGACTCCTGGCAGGCGGTGGTGGTGCCGTCGCTGGGCGCGGGTGCTTCGGACGTGGCGCTAGAGCTCCCCGAGCGCACGGCGACCGCAGGAACACCCTGGGTCGGCACCTACACCCTGACCGGTCGGGGCCCGGACACGGCTCGCGGCGTGCAGCTGTCCCTGGAGATCGACGGCGCTCCTGCCGAGGGGGCGAGCGTCGAGGGCGAGCCTTGTCCGGGCGGGGTCTGCCACATCGCCAGCCTGGCTCCTGGGCAGACGGTGACCCTGACCCTGCGCCAGAGCTTCGAGGCGAGCGGGGTCCACTCCCTGGTGGCACGGACGACGTCGACCACGCTCGACTGGAACCCGGGCAACAACCTCCGGACCAACAAGATTCGCGTCGTCATGCCCCGCACCACTCCCAGCGTCGGACGTCTCGTCCACCAGACCCGGGCGGGCGGACCCGTCGTGGTCTCTGACCCGGACGGCGGCCGTCCGGTGGTGGTCGGACAGCCCCGCCACGCGGACGAGGTCCTCGAGATCACTGATGTCCATCCCGGAGCGGGGATCGTCCTCTGGTCGCGCCACAGGACGTCCGGAGGGGATCTCGAGCACCTCGTCAGCCGTGTCACCGGCGAGCAGCTGCACGCCGTCACGACCGGCTTCCCACTCGACGCTGCGGTCTCGCCGGATGGGCGCACGCTCTTCACCGTGGAGGCGACCGACCAGGACCGGGTCTTCCGGCTGGCGGAGCGACGCCTGGACCGTCCTGCTGCGCCCCCCACGACCAGGCTCACGTGGAGGGGCTCCCTGGCCAAGGGGTTGAAGGTCTCCCCTGACGGCACTCGCCTGGCGTGGGTCCAGCAGCCGATCGGCGAGTACAGCTACGGGGGTGCCGTCATGGACCTGGACTTCCGTGGGGAGGCAGAGCTGCTGGTCACCGGGTCCTTCGGTGCGGTGCGACCCAACACCACGGTGGCCTGGGCGCCGGACTCCGCCACGGTCGCTCTCAGCGTCGGCACGGAAGGTCCGTACTCCCCCGACGGGGCGGTGGTGGCCTTCTCCGTGGATGACGTGGGCTCCCCGCGCGCCCTCGCGCCCATGGACGAGGACCGGTGGCTCGGGGACTGGTCCCCCGACGGGAAGAGCCTGTTGCTGCACGACCTCAGCACATCGCTCTCCGTGGACCTGGCCACGGGGCGTGCCACGCCCACGGGGCTGGGCCCGGCGTGGTGGAGTGGACTGCCGGTCGGCCCGGTCTCCCCGTCCCCGAGCCCGACGGTCAGTCCGACCGTCAGTCCGTCGCCGACGCCGTCCCCCACTGCCAGCCCGACACCTACGACCGGTCCGTCCCCCACGTCGAGCACGTCGCCGACCGGGAGCCCGACGGCCAGCCCTGCTCCGGCACCGGACCGAACGGCGCCGAAGCTGGACGTGCTCCTGCCCAAGTGCGGCTCCCGCAAGGGCAAGAAGTGCCGCGACCACCTCAGGAGTCCGGCCGCCTGGGCCACCGTGAACGGCGTGGCCTCCGACAGCGACTCAGGCGTCGCCGGGGTGTCCTTGCGCGCGGTCCAGAAGCGTGGCAAGCACTGGTACGCCTTCAACGGCCGGGGGTGGAGCCGCCAGAAGACGCGGGCTGCCGCCGAGTCACGTGCCAAGGCCCTGCCTGCCACGCTCAAGGGAACGCGGTGGGCAGTGAAGCTGAAGGGGCTGCGCGCGGGCACGTTGGTGCTCAACGCCGTCGCCCATGACCGGTCGGGCAACCGGGCCACGAAGGTACTCACCCGGACCCTGTCGTGACAGGGGCCCGGGTCAGTCCTCGGGGTCGTAGCCCAGGTTGGGCGAGAGCCAGCGCTCCGTCTCGGCCAGGGTCCAGCCCTTGCGCTCGGCGTACTCCGCGACCTGGTCCCGTCCGAGTCGCCCCACCACGAAGTACTGCGACTGCGGGTGGGAGAAGTACCAGCCCGACACGGCAGCGCCCGGCCACATCGCCATCGACTCGGTGAGCTGGATGCCTGCCGACTCCTCCACGTCGAGGAGGTCCCACAGGAGGGCCTTCTCGGTGTGGTCGGGGCACGCGGGGTAGCCCGGTGCCGGACGGATGCCCGTGTAGCGCTCCGCGATGAGGTCGTCGTTGGTGAGCTCCTCCTGGGCCGCATGGCCCCAGTGCTCGGTGCGGACCAGCTCGTGCAGACGCTCGGCGAACGCCTCGGCCAGACGGTCGGCGAGCGACTCGAGGAGGATCGCGGAGTAGTCGTCGAGCTCCTCACGGAAAGCGGCGACACGCTCCGCCGCGCCGATTCCCGCAGTCACCGCGAAGGCGCCCACGTGGTCGGCGATCCCGGTCTCGCGCGGCGCGACGTAGTCGGCCAGGGAGCGGTTGGGGACACCCTCGCGGTGCTCCCCCTGCTGACGCAGGTGGTGGAGCGTGGTGCGCACGGACGTACGCGCGTCGTCGGCGTAGACCTCGACGTCGTCGCCCACTGCGTTGGCCGGGAAGAGGCCGAAGACCGCGTTGGCGGTCAGCCACTTCTCCTCGATGATCCGGTCCAGCATGTGCTGCGCGTCCTCGTACAGCTTGCGCGCCGCCTCACCCGTGGTCGGGTTGTTGAGGATGTCGGGGAACTTGCCCTTCATCTCCCAGGCGTTGAAGAACGGCTGCCAGTCGATGTAGTCGCGCAGCTCGGAGAGGTCGTACGCCTCCAGGCGCTGCACGCCGGGGCGCGCCGGGGCCGGGGCCTCGTACGAGGTCCAGTCGATCGGCGTGCGGTTGGCGCGGGCAGCCTCGAGGTCGATCATCGGCCGGTCGTGCTTCGTCGCGTGGCGGGCCCGCAGCGCGTCGAAGTCGGCCTGGACGTCGGCCATCAGCGCGGGACGCTGGGCGTCGCTCAACAGTGCGGCGGCCGTGGGCACGGAGCGCGAGGCGTCCTTCACCCAGACCACGTCGCCGTCGTAGCGCTGGTCGATCTTGACCGCGGTGTGGGCGCGCGAGGTGGTCGCGCCACCGACGAGCAGCGGGATCTGCAGGCCCTGGCGCTGCATCTCCGAGGCCACGTTGACCATCTCGTCGAGCGACGGCGTGATCAGGCCCGAGAGACCGATGATGTCGGCGCCGACCTCCTTGGCCGTGTCGAGGATCTTCTGGGCCGGGACCATGACGCCCAGGTCGATGACCTCGTAGTTGTTGCACTGGAGCACGACGCCGACGATGTTCTTGCCGATGTCGTGGACGTCGCCCTTCACCGTCGCCATCACGATGGTGCCGTTGGTGTCCTTGGCCTGCGCCAGGGCCGGGTCGGCAGCCTTCTCCGCCTCGATGAACGGGATCAGGTAGGCGACCGCCTTCTTCATCACCCGGGCCGACTTCACGACCTGGGGCAGGAACATCTTGCCGGCACCGAAGAGGTCGCCGACGACGTTCATGCCGTCCATCAGCGGGCCCTCGATGACCTCGATCGGACGACCGCCGCGTCCCGCGATCAAGGCGCGGAGCTCCTCGGTGTCAGCCTCGACGTGGGCGTCGATCCCCTTGACCAGGGCGTGCGTGATGCGCTCGCCCACCGGCAGGTCGCGCCACTCGTCGACGGCCGCCTCCGCGGCCTCACCCTTGCGGTTGTGGGCGTCGGCGATCTCGAGCAGGCGCTCGGCGGCGTCGGGCCGTCGGTTGAGCACGACGTCCTCGATGCGCTCGCGCAGCTCGGCGTCGACCTGGTCGTAGACGACCAGGGCGCCGGCGTTGACGATGCCCATCCGCAGCCCCGCCTTGATGGCGTGGAAGAGGAAGACGGCATGGATCGCCTCGCGCACCGGGTTGTTGCCGCGGAACGAGAACGAGACGTTGGAGATGCCGCCCGAGATCAGTGCGTGGGGCAGGTTCTCGGTGATCCAGCGGCAGGCCTCGATGAAGTCGATGCCGTAGGTCGCGTGCTCCTCGATGCCGGTGGCGACGGCGAAGACGTTGGGGTCGAAGATGATGTCCTCGGGCGGGAACCCGACCTCGTCGACCAAGATCCGGTAGGCGCGCTCACAGATCGCGGTGCGGCGAGCGAGGTTGTCGGCCTGGCCGTCCTCGTCAAAGGCCATGACCACGACGGCGGCGCCGTACTTGCGGCACAGGCGGGCCTGGGCGCGGAACTGCTCCTCGCCCTCCTTCATGGAGATCGAGTTGACGATCGCCTTGCCCTGGACGCACTTGAGGCCGGCCTCGATGACCTCCCACTTGGAGGAGTCGACCATCAGCGGCACCTTGCTGATGTCGGGCTCGGAGGCGATGAGCTTCACGAAGCGGTCCATCGCCGCGACGCCGTCGATCATGCCCTCGTCCATGTTGACGTCGATGACCTGCGCGCCGTTCTCGACCTGCTGCAGCGCCACCGAGAGGGCGGTGTCGTAGTCGCCGTCCTTGATCAGGGTGCGGAAACGGGCCGAGCCGGTGATGTTGGTCCGCTCCCCCACGTTGACGAAGAGGCTGTCGGCGGTGATGTTGAAGGGCTCGAGGCCTGAGAGCCGCATGGCCGGTCCGACCTCGGGGACCTCGCGCGGGGCCACGCCCTCGACGGAGGCAGCAATCGCAGTGATGTGGGCGGGCGTGGTGCCGCAGCAGCCGCCGACCATGTTGACCAGGCCGGCCTCGGCGAACTCCGCGATCACGGCCGCGGTCTGGTGGGCAGCCTCGTCGTACTCGCCGAAGGCGTTGGGCAGGCCGGCGTTGGGGTAGACGGAGACGAACGTGTCCGCGATGCGGCTCAGCTCGGCGACGTAGGGACGCATCTCGGCGGCACCCAGGGCGCAGTTGAGCCCGACCAGCAACGGCTTGGCGTGGCGCACCGAGTTCCAGAAGGCCTCGGTGGTCTGGCCCGACAACGTACGGCCCGACGCATCGGTGATGGTGCCGGAGATGATCACCGGCCAGCGCCG
Source organism: Nocardioides daphniae (assembly GCF_004777465.1). Taxonomy (NCBI): domain Bacteria; kingdom Bacillati; phylum Actinomycetota; class Actinomycetes; order Propionibacteriales; family Nocardioidaceae; genus Nocardioides; species Nocardioides daphniae. The sequence continues at coordinate 1,825,558 of NZ_CP038462.1, read as the reverse complement.
GCCCCACTCCTCGAAGAGGGTCTCCACCGCGAAGATCGCGGCCTTGGCGTTGAGGGTGTCGAAGATCGTCTCGATCACCAGCACGTCGGCGCCTCCGTCGAGCAGGCCGCGCGCCGCGGTGTCGTACGCCGCCACGAGCTCGTCGAAGGAGACGTTGCGGGCGCCGGGGTCGTTGACGTCCGGCGAGATCGACGCCGTGCGGGTGGTCGGGCCCAGCGCGCCGCCGACGTAGCGGCGTCGGGTGGGGTCGGCTGCCTCGGCCGCGTCGCACGCCTCGCGCGCGAGCCGGGCGGAGGCCCAGTTGAGCTCGTAGGCCAGCTCCGCCATGTCGTAGTCGCCCAGCGAGATCGCGTTGGCGTTGAACGTGTTGGTCTCGATGAGGTCCGCGCCCGCGGCCAGGTACTCGCGGTGGATCCCGGAGATGATGTCGGGTCGGGTCAACGTCAGCAGGTCGTTGTTGCCCTGGACGTCCATGTGCCAGTCGGCGAAGCGCTCGCCTCGGTAGCCGGCCTCGTCCGGGCGGTCACGCTGGATCGCCGTGCCCATCGCGCCGTCGATCACCATGATGCGCTCGCGCAGGAGCGCGCCCAGCTCGTCGGTGCAGTCGGGGCGGTGGTGGGGCGCGATGTCAGCGGACACGTGGCTCCTTCGAAGAGGGTGGGGCTGGTCCCGTCCTGCCACGGTAGACCCGTGTCCGGAGGATGGACAGGCATCCCGAATCGTGACACTCCCCGCGCTGGCAGGGGAAATCCCGGGCACCGCCTAGGCTGGGGAGGTGATCGAGATCGATGCCTTGACGGACCTCGTGGACCCTGTCGTGATCGCGGCCTTCGAGGGGTGGAACGACGCCGCCGAGGCGGCCACGATTGTGGTCCAGCACCTCATCGAGGAGTGGGACGCCACCGTGGTGGGGCAGGTCGACCCTGAGGACTACTACGACTTCCAGGTGAACCGCCCCGTCGTCGGCACCGACGACGGGGGTCGCCGCACCCTGAGCTGGCCCGGCACCCGGATCGCGGTCGCCTCTCCCCCGGACCTGGAGCGCGACGTCATCCTGGTCCAGGGCATCGAGCCCAACATGCGCTGGCGCCAGTTCACCGCCGAGCTGCTTGCGGCCTGCGACGACCTCGGCGCCCAGCTCGTCGTCACCCTCGGCGCCCTGCTGGCCGACACCCCGCACACCGCCCGGTCCCGGTCACCGGCACGGCCTCCGCCGCCAGCCTGGGCGAGCACGCCGGCCTGGAGGTGTCGACGTACGAGGGCCCCACCGGCATCGTGGGCGTCATCCAGGACGCCTGCGCCCGACTCGACATCCCGGCACTGTCGCTCTGGGCCGCGGTGCCTCACTACGTGGCGCAGCCCCCGTGCCCGAAGGCCAGCCTGGCGCTGCTGGGACGGCTCGAGGAGTTGCTCGGTTCGCCGCTGCCGTTGGGAGACCTGCCGGAGGAGGCCAGGGCGTGGGAGCGCGGCGTCGAGCAGCTGGCCGAGGAGGACAGCGACATCGCCGACTACGTACGCCAGCTCGAGGAGGCCCGTGACGCGACGGACCTTCCCGAGGCGTCCGGCGACGCGATCGCCGCCGAGTTCGAGCGCTACCTCAGGCGCCGCGGCGAGGAGTGAGCCACTCCCGGCCTGCCGCGGGCGCCTGACGCGTCAGAGCGACAGGCCCAGCGCAGCGTCGAGGACCTGGTGCACGATGCGCGAGGCGTCGGCGTCACTGGCGTCGGCCAGGCCCGAGGTGCCGAGGGTGGCGTCCACCCACGCCTCGACGGCAGCCACGGCGCTCGGTGCGTCGAGGTCGTCGGAGAGCGCGGCGAGCACCGACTCCACCACCGGGCCCGCAGCGGCTCCGGCCCCCAGCGACAGCGCCTTGCGCCAGCGGTCGAGGGTGTCGACCGCGTCCCACAGCTCGGCGTCCTGCCACTCCCAGTCGTCGCGGTAGTGGTGGCGCAGCAGGGCCAGGCGGATCGCCATCGGGTCGACGTCGCTGTTGCGCAGGTGGGAGACGAAGACCAGGTTGCCCTTGGACTTCGACATCTTCTCGCCGTCGTAGGCGACCATGCCCACGTGGGCGTACGCCCGGGCGAACTCGCCGTGCGCGACGTGCGCCTGCGACGCGCACATCTCGTGGTGCGGGAAGACCAGGTCGGAGCCGCCGCCCTGGACGTCGAAGCCGCCGCCGAGGTGCTCCTGGGCGATCGCCGTGCACTCGACGTGCCAGCCGGGTCGACCGGCGCCCCACGGGCTGTCCCACGAGGGCTCCCCCTCACGGGCCGCGAGCCAGAGCACGCAGTCGAGCGCGTCCCGCTTGCCGGGGCGCTCGGGGTCGCCGCCCCGCTCGCCGAAGATCGTCAGCATGGTCTCGCGGTCGTACTGCGAGACACCGCCGAAGGAGGTGTCCGCCGCGACGGAGAAGTAGAGGTCGCCCTCGAGCTCGTAGACGGCACCGGCCTCCTGGAGGCGCTGGATGTAGGCGATGACCAGCGGGATCGACTCCACCGCACCGACGTAGTGCGCCGGGGGAAGCACGCGCAGCGCCCGCATGTCCTGGCGGAAGAGCTCGGTCTCCCGCTCGGCCAGCTCGACCCAGTCGACCTTGACCTTGCCGGCGCGCTCGAGCAGCGGGTCATCGACGTCGGTGACGTTCTGGACGTACGTGACCTCGTGGCCGGCGTTGCGCCAGGCGCGGTTGAGCAGGTCGAAGGCGACGTACGTGGCTGCGTGGCCCATGTGGGTCGCGTCGTAGGGCGTGATGCCGCAGACGTAGAGGCGTGCCGCGCCGCTCTCGGGGACGCTGGTGACCAGTCGCCCGGTCGCGGTGTCGTGGATCCTCACCTCGGGACCACGGACCGGCAGGACGGGGACATCCGGGGCAGACCATGCACGCATGGCCCGAAGCCTACCTAGAAGGGTGGCCAGGGAATGGCAGGCCACCGTCCGTCCGGCACCGGCATGACTCCGGCCTCGGCCAGTCGGCGGCACCGACGGACCGCTGCAGCGACCTCGTCGACCGTCACCAGGAAGGTCAGCTCCTCGCCGAGCTCGCCCTCCAGCTGGTCGGCCAGACGGGCGATGCGGGTCAGGTCGTCGGCCGGGACCGGCTCCCCCGCCCATCCCCACAGCACGGTGCGCAGCTTGGGGTCGGTGTGGAACGTGAGTCCGTGGTCGACGCCGTAGCGGTGGCCGTCAGCCATCGCCAGGACGTGGCCGCCCTTGCGGTCGGAGTTGTTGGTGACGACGTCGAAGAGGGCCATCCGCCGCAGCGCGTCGGAGCGTTCGTGGACCAGCGCCACCGGCTGGTCGAGGGCGTCGAGCCCGTCCAGGACGTGGCAGTAGCCCTGGGGCACGGCGTCGGCCTCAACCAGGTCGACCGCCTCCTGCCCGGGGTCGGGCTCGCACACCAGTGGACCATCCCCGGCCCGTGGGGACCGTCGCGCAGCACCGTCGGCGGGACGACCCGCCACCCCAGCGCCTCGGAGACCAGCGCACTGGCGACCTCGCGCCCGGCCAGGGAGCCGTCGGGGAAGTCCCACAACGGCCGCTCCCCGCTGATCGGCTTGTAGACCACGCGTACGCCGTCGACCTCACCGACGAAGGTGGCGTTGGAGGCGGGCATGACCCGGCCGTGCAGGGTCAGCGTCCCCTCCGGCACGCCGGGGACGCCGGGGAAGGGCGCCGGTTCCACTACTGCCGGCGCCTGAAGCCGTTGGCGCGCACGCACAGGTGACCGTCGGGGTCGACCGGGTTGCCGCAGAAGGGGCAGTCGGGGCGTCCGGCCTCGACCACCTGCTGGGCGCGGGAGCAGAAGGCGCGGGCCAGGGCTCCGGTCATGCGGACGAGGAGGAGCTCCTCGGGCTCGCTGTCGTCCTCCTCGTCGGACGGCTCGGCGGTGTCGACGGGGAAGGCCTCGAGCACGACGCGCTGGTCGACCGGGTCCCACGACAGCGCCATGGTGCCGACCCGGAACTCCTCCACGATCGGCTGCTCCAGCGGGGCCGAGTCCTGGAGGTCGAAGGGCGTGATGGCCGGGATCACCGTCTCGTTGCCGGGGACCCGCATCAGCTCGTCGAGCAGCTCGTCGAGGCGCTCGACCAGCACCGCGACTTGCTGCTTCTCCAGCGAGACCGTGACGACCTTGTCGACCGCACGCGCCTGGAGGAAGAACGTCCGGTGTCCGGGCTCGCCCACGGTTCCGGTGACGAAGCGCTCGGGGGGATCGAAGGAGTGCACGAGGGGCATGGGGCCAGCCTAGGCGGGGTGGGTTGACGTGGACGGGCCGGCGCCTCCGCCGGGGACGGCGTCGACCGAGGTCTCCTCGCCCTGTCCCGGGCGCAGCCAGGAGAGGTCGCCGGCGTGGGTGTTGGTGGCGACCACGTAGGGCCGGTCGGCGGTGAAGCGCACGATGCTGACCGACGCGGGGTCGACGATGATCCGCTGGAAGTGGTCGAGGTGCGTGCCGTGGGCGTCGGCCAGGATCGACTTGATGACGTCGCCGTGACTGACCGCCAGCCAGACGGCACCGGCGCCGTGCTCGGCCTCGACGTCGGCGTCGATCGCGCGGATCGCCTCGACGGCTCGGGCCGCCATGGCCTGGATCGACTCCCCCTCCGGGAAGACGGCGTAGGAGGGGTGACGCTGCACGGTGCGCCACAGGTCCTCGCCGGCCAGCTCCTTGAGGGAGCGGCCCTGCCAGGCGCCGTAGCCGCACTCGGTCAGGCGCTCGTCGTGCTGGAGGGTGGGCGGAGAGGTCTGGGCGTCCACGATCGCGCGGGCCGTCTGCTCGCAGCGCTCGAGCGGGCTGCTGACCGCCCGCACCAACGGGACCACCGAGAGGCGCTCGCCGACACGACGCACCTGCTCCTCCCCCGTGGCGTCGAGCAGGACGCCGGGGAGCCGCCCGGCCAGCACGCCCGTGGAGTTGGCGGTCGAGCGGCCGTGCCGCACGAGGATCACTGTGGCCATGCGCTGAAGCCTAGTGGCGCTACCGTGGCGCCGTGATCCGACACGACTCCTTCGACGACGCCGACGCCGACGACGAGCGTCCCGACTCCGGCAGCCCGCCGACCCGGAGACGGCCTCCGGCTCGTCGGCGCGGTGGGTGGCGATCGAGTCCCCCGACGCGGCCGACGTGGTCGAGGCCGCCCGGGTGCTCGGCACCACCCCCGAACGACTGGTCGAGCACAGCGGCGCCCGGCAGCCCGCCCTGAGCGGTGAGTCGGGCGTACAGCGCTTGACCCTGCGGACGCTGCAGTACGACGACCCCACCGACGCGGTGGAGACCGGGCAGCTCGACGTCTTCATCCGGGGTGACGTGGTGGTCTCGCTGCACCGCCCGCCGACCCACGCCACCCGGCACACCGCCCGCCAGACGGTGGCGACACCGGCCGTGCCGCCGTCGCAGCCCTCTGCCGCTGGGTGGTCGACGGCTACGAGGAGGTGACCAGCGAGCTCTTCGTCGACGTGGAGGAGGTCGAGGCGTCGGTCTTCTCGACCACCTCCACCTCGGACGCGGAGCGGATCTACCTGCTCAAGCGCGAGGTGGCGGAGGTACGTCGTGCCGTCACCCCGCTGGTCGGCCCGCTGGAGCGCTTCGCCCATGCCGAGGCCGACCAGGACGCCGCCTTCCGGGTGCTGGGCGAGCGGCTGCACCGGCTCAACGAGGCGGTCGACTCGTTGGACGCCATGCTGACCAGCGTCTTCGACGCCCACGTGGCCAGGATCTCGATGCAGCAGAACGAGGACATGCGCAAGATCTCGGCGGCGGCTGCCCTGGTCGTGGTGCCGACGCTGATCGCCGGTATCTACGGGATGAACTTCACGCACATGCCCGAGCTCTCCTGGACCTTCGGCTACCCCTTGGCGCTGGGCGTCATGGTGGTCGTCGTCTCGGTGCTGTACGCGGCGTTCAAGCGCTCCAACTGGCTCTGACGGGCGGGAGCCGGCTCAGGCCGCCAGCACGCCGGCGGTCAGCAGCCCCATCGTCAGCAGGCCGAGCGCGATCCGGTAGATCACGAACGGCGTGTAGGAGCGCGTCGAGACGTAGCGCAGCAGCCACGCGATGGCGGCGTAGCCACGACGAACGAGACCACCGTGGCGACCAGGGTCGGGCCCCAGCCGTAGGTGTTGTCGCCGTTGGGGATGTCGGGCAGCGTGAAGAGGCCGGCGCCGACGACGGCCGGGATGGCCAGCAGGAAGGCGAAGCGCGTGGCCGCCTCGCGCTCCAGGCCGAGGAAGCGACCCATCGAGATCGTCGCGCCGGAGCGGGAGACGCCCGGCACCAGCGCCATCGCCTGGGCCAGGCCCATGAGCATCGCGTCCTTCATCTGGATCTGCTCGGTGCGGCGCTCGTTGCGGCCGACCCGGTCGGCGATGCCCAGGACGACACCCATCACGACCAGCATCGCGGCCACGATCCACAGGTTGCGGAACTCGCTCTCGATGATGTCCTTGAGCGCGATGCCGAGCACGACGATCGGGAGCGACCCGAAGATGATGAACCAGCCCATCCGGGCCTCGTGGGTGCCGCGGAGCTCGGGCTTGAAGATCGCCTTGACCCAGGTCGACCCGATGTTCCAGATGTCCTTGCGGAAGTAGATCAGCACGGCGAGCTCGGTGCCGATCTGGACGACCGCGGTGAAGGCGGCCCCCGGGTCGCCCCAACCGAACCACTCGGGGAAGATGCGCAGGTGCGCGCTGCTCGAGATCGGGAGGAACTCGGTCAGCCCTTGCAGCGTTCCGAGCACGACGGCCTTCAGCAGATCCCACATGGGGCCACAGCCTAGGGGCACGGCGGGCGCTCCCCGGCCGCCTCCCCGGCCATGGTTGCGGCGAGCCGTGCGTGGCGGCGTGGGTCACGCTGGCTAACCTGTGCGCCATGCAGCAGCGCACCGTCGGACGTACCGGCCTTCGTGTCTCCCGTCTCGGCCTCGGCACCATGACCTGGGGGCGGGACACCGACGAGCACGAGGCCCGCGACCAGCTGGTCGCCTTCCACGAGGCCGGCGGCACCCTGGTCGACACGGCTGCCAGCTACAGCGACGGCGCCCCGAGGCGCTGATCGGCTCGCTGGTCGGCGACGTGCTGCGGCGCGACGAGGTCGTCATCGCCACCAAGGCCGGCGTCGGCCGCCGCGGCAACGAGCGGGTGGCCGACACCTCGCGCGGCACCCTGCTCACCAACCTCGACGAGTCGCTCCGCCGCCTGCGCGTCGACCACGTGGACCTCTGGCAGGTGCACGTGTGGACCGACGAGGCGCCCATCGAGGAGACGCTGGCCGCGCTCGACCACGCCGTGACCAGCGGTCGCGCCTCGTACGTCGGCGTCTCCAACTACACCGGCTGGCAGACCGCCCAGGCCGCGACCTGGCAGCGCGCCGTCCCGGGTCGTACGCCGCTGGCGAGCACCCAGGTCGAGTACTCGCTGCTCAAGCGGAGCATCGAGGCGGAGGTGCTGCCGGCGGCTCGTGCCATGGGCATGGGCATCCTCCCCTGGTCGCCGCTCGGTCGTGGCGTGCTGACGGGCAAGTACCGCTCGGGCACCCCGCAGGACTCGCGTGGCGCCTCCAACCACTTCGCCGGCTTCGTGAACCCCTACCTCGACGAGCGTGGCCGCGGCATCACCGAGGCCGTCTGCCGGGCCGCCGAGGGCCTGGGGTGGACGCCGCTGCAGGTCGCCCTGGTCTGGGTGCGCGACCGGGTGGGCGTCACCGCGCCGATCATCGGGGCCCGCACGGCCGCCCAGCTCACGGCCGCCCTGTCGGTGGAGGAGCTGACGCTGCCGCCGGAGATCACCGCCGCACTGGACGACGTCTCGGCGGAGTGACGATGGCTCCCGCGCAGCGCACCCTCGGTCGAGGGGTGGAGTGGGAGTTCGACACGGTCGTCTACCCCGCGACTTCAGCCGCAGCGCCGTGCGCCGACTGCTCGTCGAGCGGGCGGAGAAACGGCGGCTGGGAGCTGTCCCGGCTCCGGATCCGTCCGGACGGGAGCAGGTCGGTGGTCCTCAGGCGCAAGATCATCCGCCAGCGCCCGACGTTCCTGCTCTGACCCGCGCTGCGCCCGCCCTCAGCCGCAGGACTCGTCGAGGAAGCGGTCGAAGACGCGTGCGCCGAACTCCAGCGCGTCCACCGGGACGCGCTCGTCGACGCCGTGGAAGAGCGAGCCGAAGTCGAGGTCCGCGGGCAGGCGCAGCGGCGCGAAGCCGTACGCCGTCATCCCGAGCTTGCCGAAGTGCTTGGCGTCGGTGCCGCCGCTCATGAGGTAGGGCGCGACGACGGCGTCCGGGTCCTCGGCCAGGATCGACCTGGTGATCGAGCGCATCAGGGTGCTCTCGGTGGGCGACTCCCACGGCTGCTGGTGGCTGATGAACTCGCGCTCCACCCGCGGCCCGAGCAGCTCGTCGAGGGTCGCGAAGAACTCGTCCTCGTGGCCCGGGAGGAAACGGCCGTCCAGGTGGGCGGTCGCCTCCGAGGGGATGACGTTGACCTTGTAGCCGGCGTCGAACATCGTCGGGTTGACGGTGTTGCGGATGACCGCACCGAGCATCCGGGCGGAGCTCTCGAACTCCTCGACCAGGGCCTGGGCGTTGTCGGGGGTCGCCCGGGTGCCGGCGATCTCACCCACAGCGGCCAGGAGCACCTCCATGGCAGGCGTGAGGCGCACCGGCCACTCGTGGGCCCCCACCCGGGCGACGGCGGCGGCCAGCTCGGTGACGGCGTTGTCGTGGTTGACCATCGATCCGTGGCCGGCGGTCCCTCGGCTGCGCAGGCGCATCCAGGCCATGCCCTTCTCGGCGGCCTCGATGAGGTAGATGCGCTGGCCCCGCACCGTGGTGGTGAAGCCGCCCACCTCCCCGATCGCCTCGGTGCAGTCGTCGACCAGGTCGGCGTGGTCGCGCACGATCACCTCGGCGCCCTTGTGGCCCCCGGCCTCCTCGTCGGCGGTGAAGCAGAGCGCGATCGGGCGACTCGGCACCCGACCGGCGCGGGCGCGGGCACGGACGACGGAGAGCAGGATGGCGTCGAAGTCCTTCATGTCGACGGCACCGCGGCCCCACAGGTAGCCGTCGGCGATCTCGCCGGCGAACGGGTCGTGCGTCCAGTCCTCCTTCTGGGCCGGCACCACGTCGAGGTGGCCGTGCAGGAGAAGCCCCTCCCCCTCCGAGCCGCCCCAGCGCGCGACCAATGAGGTGCGGCCTGCGACGTCCTCGACCATCCGGCTCTCGATCCCGACCTCGTCGAGCAGGGCTGCGACGTGCTCGGCGGCGAGTCGTTCACCGGGGCCGGAGTCGTCGCCGTAGTTGGAGGTGTCGATTCGGATCAGGTCGCGACAGAGGTCGACGACCTCGGTCGCGGGGTCGTGGAGGGCGTCGTGCTGAGGGGTGCTGGGGGACGCTGACATGGGCACATCCTCCCTGCTCGCAGCGGTTCGCGAAAGCGGGACCACCCCCGTTTTCGCATTGCTCAGGGGTGTTGCTAATGTTCCTCTCGTTGCTCGTCCGGGTGGCGGAATAGGCAGACGCGCTAGCTTGAGGTGCTAGTGCCCTTTATCGGGCGTGGGGGTTCAAGTCCCCCCTCGGACACAGAAGAACGGCCCTGGCTCTTGCCGGGGCCGTTCTGCGTATGGGAGGAAGAAGCGATGATCGAGATCCTCAACGCCCCGCGCTTCCCGCGGGCGCGCGCCGCCGGTGCCCTCGTGGCGGACATCCTCCAGGAGCTGCGCCGTCGTGCGGTGCCCGGCGTCAACCTGCTCGAGCTCGACGCCGTCGCCGAGTCGATGATCATGCAGGCCGGCGGGGTCTCGTGCTACGTCGACTACGAGCCCTCGTTCGGGCGTGGCCCGTTCGGCCACTACGTCTGCACCTCGGTCAACGACGCGGTGCTCCACGGGCTCCCCCACGACCGCGTCCTGGCCGACGGCGACCTGCTCTCCCTCGACCTGGCCGTGCAGCTCGACGGCGTCGTGGCCGACTCGGCGATCACCACCGTGGTGGGCACCGGGTCGACGCCCGAGAAGGAGAAGCTCATCGAGGTCACCCAGCGGGCGCTGGCTGCCGCCATCGCGGTGGCCGGCCCGACGGCGCGCATCGGCGACCTCGCCCACGCGATCGGGACCGTGCTCACCGACGAGGGCTACCGGTCAACACCGACTTCGGTGGCCACGGCGTCGGCACGACCATGCACCAGGACCCGCACGTGCCGAACATCGGTCGGCCGGGTCGCGGCTACCAGCTGCGTCCGGGGCTCCTGCTCGCGCTCGAGCCGTGGGTGATGACCGACACCGACGAGCTGGTCACCGACGACGACGGGTGGACGCTGCGCAGCGCACCGGGTGCCTCACGGCCCACGCGGAGCACACCGTGCTCATCACCGAGGACGGTGCCGAGGTCATGACCCTTCCGTCCGTGGGGTGACCTGAGCCCCGTCCTCGCGGGCGCGGCTCGGGACTAGAGTCCGTGGCCTGCCGACGCGCCGGAAGGAACACGACCATGGCACGCTCCAGGAGGAAGTGGAACGACCTCAGCTCGGGCCAGCAGACCGCCGTCCTGGTGGCGGGCAGCGTCGAGATGGCCCTCACGGCCACAGCCCTCGTCGAGCTGGCCCGTCGGCCCGGCGACCAGGTCCGCGGACGCAAGCTGTGGTGGGCACTGGCCTGCTTCGTGCAGCCGTTCGGGCCGGTGGCGTTCCTGGTCTGGGGACGCAGGAAGCGCTGAGCCGCTCCTGGGCTGTTCTGGCTCAGCCCGCCCGACGCAGCAGGAACGGCGTACCGCCCGCGGCACGCAGGCCGGGCACGTCGACGTACGTCATCCCCAGCAGCGTGTCGTCGTCGAGCCTCCGCGCCTCGTCGCGCACCCACGGCCAGGGCTTGCGGGTGCTGGGCGGGTAGGTGATCGCGACGCACGGGTGGTCGTCGGCGTAGGACATGCCGATGCTGACCTCCATCGGCATGACCTCGACCAGACCGCCGCCGTCACGCAGCAGGTTGACGCCGCGCCAGGCCTGCTCGCCGTCGGAGAACCGTTTGCCGTACCAGCGCGGCAACCCGATCAGTCCCAGGCCGGCGGGAGCCACCGACTGCAGTTGCGCCGGCAACGCCCGCGCGGCGACCGCGCCGCCGGCGGCACCGGGCAGCGTCGCGCCAGCCGCGATGGGTAGCCTCGCGCCATGACGATGCGACTCGCCTTCGTGCCCGGCGCCACCCCCGACAAGTGGGCACGGGCGTGGCGGGACCGCTTCCGCGAGCCGCTCGAGCTGGTCGCCGTCGAGGAGGACGACCAGCGGCAGGTCCTGCTCGACGGCCGCGCCGACCTGGTCCTCGCGCGGCTCCCCCTGGAGACCGACGACCTCTTCTGCATCCCGCTCTACGAGGAGCTGCCGGTGGTGGTGGTCTCGAAGGAGCACCCGGCGGCGGCGTACGAGGAGCTCACCGCAGCCGACTTGGCCGACGAGCAGTTCGCGCTCGGCGTCCCCGAGGGCGTGCCCAGCGGCGTCGAGCAGCTGCCCTTCCCGTCGATGTCGGTGAAGGAGGCCGTCGAGGTCGCGGCGTCGGGCACCGCGGTGGTCGTCGTGCCGATGTCCGTGGCCCGGCTCCACCACCGCAAGGACGTGACCCACGTCGTGGTGACCGACCTGCCCACGACGCGGATGGCGCTCGCCTGGCGCAAGGAGGTCGACGACGACCGCACCCAGGCGTTCGTCGGGATCGTGCGGGGCCGTACGTCGCGCAGCTCGCGCTGACCACTCAGCGGGCGAGGTACTCCTCGAGCCACTGCCCCAGCACCCGGGCGCTCTGGTCGACGACGGTGGGCCAGTCCCAGGCGCTGTCGTCGGCGGCGTCGGAGACGTGCTTGACCAGGATCGCCTCGCGGCCGAACTCCCGCGCCGTCCAGGCGACGGCGTAGCCCTCCATGTCGACGAGGTGGGCCGCTAGGCCCAGCCGGGTGCGCACGTCGGTGTCGGAGACGAAGACGTCGCCGGAGGCGAGCACGCTGGCGCCCTCGCCGAGCAGCAACTGGTGCTCCGGGTCGTAGCCGAGGGCGACCAGGGCGTCGGCACTGATCTCGTGGTTGAGCACCTGTCCGACGACGTGGAGCCCCGTCACGTCGTCGCGCAGGGCGCCGGCGGTGCCGATGTTGACCACGACCAGGTCGTCGACGTCCTCGAAGGCGGCGAGCGCCCGGGCCGTGCGCGCCGCCGCGGCCGTCTTGCCGATGCCGGTGATGACCAGTGGCAGGTCCTCGGGCACGTAGCGCGCCTCGGCCTCCGTCGCGGAGACGACCAGGATGCGGGGGGTGGTGGGCATGGGGCCTCCGGGGTGGCTGGGACGACCGGCCCAGCCTAGGCTCACGGCGTGCTGATCCCGGCTCCCGACCTCCTCCCTGCCAGCGTGCGGGCGTTCGTCGAGCGGCACGGGCGGGAGCCGTCGTGGCGGGCGAGCGCCCCGGGGCGGGTCAACCTGGTCGGCGAGCACACCGACTACCTCGGCGGCCTCTGCCTGCCGGTGGCTCTCGGGCACAGGACGTGGGTCGTGGCTGCCCCACGCACCGACTCCCGGGTCCACCTGACCAGCGGTGACGCGCTCGAGTGGTCCGGCGACACGTCGCACCTCACTGGTTCCCCGCTGCGGGGGTGGGCGTCGTACGTCGTGGGCGCCCTGCGCGCGGTCGGCTGGCAGGGCGGGCTCGACCTGCACGTCGAGTCATCGGTGCCCGTGGGGGCCGGTCTCTCGAGCTCGGCCGCGCTGATCTGCGCCGTGGTCACGGCGGTGACGGAGCGCAGCCCCGACGACCTGCTGCGCGCAGCGCTGGAGGCCGAGCAGGTGCACGTGGGCGCCCCGACCGGCGGCATGGACCAGACGGTCTCGCTCCTGGCCCGGCCGGCTCACGCGCTGCTGCTCGACTTCGCGGGAGGTGGCCTCCCGGCGGGACGGCCCGTGCCTTGGAGTCCGGAGCGCGACGGTGTCGAGCTGCTCGTCGTCGACACCGGCGTCCGTCACGCCAACGACGACGGGGCCTTCGCGCGCCGGCGGGCCGAGGCTGAGGCGGCGATGGCGCTGAGCCCCGACGAGGTCGTGGCGGCCCGGGACCCGTTGCCCCGCCGTCGCCGCCACGTCGACAGCGAGAACGACCGCGTACGTCGCGTGGTCGCCGCCGTCGAGCGCCACGACTGGACGGAGGTGGGAGCGCTCTTCACGGCCTCGCACGTGAGCCTGCGCGACGACCACGAGGTCAGCTGCGTCGAGCTCGACGCGGTGGTGGAGGCCGCGCGCACGGCCGGTGCCCTGGGGGCACGCATGACGGGAGGTGGATTCGGTGGGTGCGCCGTCGTCCTGGTGCCCACCACCCAGCGTGACCGCGTCGTCGCCCGGGTGAGCGCCGCTGCACGTGCTGCCGGTCACCCGGAGCCCTCCTTCCTGCCCGGGGAAGCCGGCGGCCCTGCCACCCGTCACCGGGCAGCAGGGCCGTCGCATGTCGACCTGTCGCAGGCTCAGCGCCTCACTTGAGCTCGGCGCTCGACAGCCCGAGGACCCGTCGCGCCACGATGAGCTGCTGGATCTGCTGTCCCCTCGAAGATGTCGAGGATCTTGGAGTCGCGCGACCACTTCTCGAGCAGCTCGGTCTCGCTGTAGCCCAAGGTGCCGGCGAGCTCCACGCAGCCCAGGGTGACCGCTGACCCGACCCGCCCCGCCTTCGCCTTCGACATCGAGGCCTCGAGCGAGTTGGGCTTCCGGTTGTCAGCCATCCAGGCGGCCTGCATGGTGAGCAGCTTGGCGCCCTCCCAGTCGGCCTCCAGCGCCAGGAAGGTGGCCGGGCCGCGCTCTGCACGATCGCCGGCCGGTCGTAGTCGACGACCACGCCGGCCTGCTCCAGCAGGTCGCGGGTGAGGTCGAGCGCCGCGCGGGCGCACCCGATCGCCATCGCCGCGACCAGCGGCCGGGTGTTGTCGAAGGTCGCCATGGCGCCGCCGAAGCCGGCCTTGACGTCGATCTCCGGGCTGCCGAGCAAGTTCTCCGCCGGCACCCGGCAGTCGGTGAAGGTGATCACGGCGGTGTCGGAGGCACGGATGCCGAGCTTGTGCTCGAGCCGCTCCACCTTCATCCCGGGGTGCCCTTCTCGACCACGAAGGACTTGATCGCGGCACGACCCAACGAGCGGTCGAGCGAGGCCCACACCACGACGGCGTCGGAGCGTTCGCCCGAGGTCACGAAGATCTTCTCGCCGTTGATGACGTAGTGGTCGCCGTCCTTGACGGCGGTGGTCGTCAGCGCGGCCGAGTCGGAGCCCATGGAGGGCTCGGTGATGGCCATCGAGGCCCAGACGTTCTTGAAGCGCGCCTTCTGCTCCTCGTTGGCCACGGCTGCGATGGCCGCGTTGCCGAGGCCCTGGCGCGGCATCGAGAGAAGGAGGCCGGTGTCGCCCCAGCACATCTCCGCGACCGAGAGGATCGAGGCGAGGTTGGCGCCGTTGCGCACCTTGGTGGGGTCGTGCGGCTCCTTGGCGGGCGACTGCTGGCTGGCCCCGGTGGCGCCCGCGCCCTCAGCGGTGCCCGACTCGGAGAGGCCGTCGATCATGGCGGCCAGCATGTCGAGCTCCTTGGGGTACGCGTGCTCGGCACGGTCGTACTTCCGGGAGATCGGGCGGAGCATGTTCATCGCGACCTGGTGGGCCTGGTCGATGACCATGCGGTGCTTGCGGGGAGTCTCGAGGTTGATCATGGTCGTGGTGCCCTCAGACGAGGACGGCTCCTTCCATCAGGCCGACGGCCCGCAGGTCGCGGTACCACCGCTCCACCGGGTGCTCCTTGACGAAGCCGTGGCCACCGAGCAGCTGCACGCCGTCGAGGCCGATCTTCATCCCCTTGTCGGCGCACAGCTTGCGGGCCAGGGCGACCTCGCGGGCGAACTCTTGCCCTGCGCCGCGCGCGACGCCGCCTTCCAGGTCAGCAGGCGCATGGCCTGCAGCTCGATCGCGATGTCGGCGACCATGAACGCGACCGACTGCCGGTGCGCCACCGGCTCGCCGAACGCCTCACGGGTCTTCACGTAGTCGCTCACGTAGTCGAGGACCGCCTGCCCGGTGCCGACCGCGAGGGCGCACCAGGCCAGGCGCGACAGGCGTACGCAGTCTGCGTAGGCAGTGCCGTCGGTGTCGCCCAGCAGCTCGGCCGGGGTGTCGGTGAGGGTGAGTCGGGTGAGCCCTGCGGCCCGCACGCCCATCGACGGGTCGGCCTCCACCTCGATGCCGGTGGCCGAGGAGGGCACCACGAAGAGTGCGGGCCGGCCGTCGAGCTGCGCGCCCACGACGAAGAGCTCGGCCGCGGCGCCGCGTACGACGCCGGACTTCACGCCGGTGAGGCGGTAGCCGTCGCCGGAACGCACGGCCGTGGTCGTCGGGGCCATCGCGTCGAAGAGCACGCTGGGCTCGGCCAAGGCCAACGCCGCTGCGGCGACGTCCTCGCCCGTGAAGGCCGGAAGGTAGGTCTGCTGCTGTTCGTCGGTGCCCCACAGCGAGATCGCCGTGGCCACGGCGCCGGGCGCCAGCGTGGCCACAGCCAGACCCATGTCCCCGCGCGACAGCGCCTCGGTGACAAGGGTGCCGGCCACCGCCGACCGCTCCTCACTGAGGCCGCCCAGCGACTCGGGGATCCCGAGGATCGGCAGCCCGATCTCGACGCTGGCCTTGAGGGCGACATCGGGGGCTGCGCACTCGTCGTCGGCGACGGAGGCCGCCGGTCGGAGCACCTCCTGGGCGAACTCCTGCACCACGTCGACGAGCATCTGCTCGTCCTCGGTGGGAGTCAGGTCGAAGACGCCCTGTGCCGAGGGGGTCGAGGGGCGTACGCCGGGCTTCTTGCTCCCCCGGCGGGCGAACGCGCGACCGGCTGCGGCCGCCGTGCGGAACCCGCTGCGGGTCGCGTTGAAGACGAGCTGCTCGGTCTGCTTGCGCACCCCGACCCGGTCGAGGATGTCGCTCTGGGCGAGCTTGCCCAGCACCGCGACCGCGTAGCCCAGCGGTGCCCTGGTTTCGTTGGAGGCCAGGCCGTGGGTGCCGCCCGGACCGCGCTGTGAGGTGAACAACATGCGGCAAATGTAACTCGGAGTTACACACCGCGCCACAGGCTTCGAAGTGACGCAGGTCACACGACTGCGCCGACTAGGATCTCCCCATGTCCGTCGCCCCCTCCGCTGGTCGCCCAGGGCGGCACCGTCCGCCCGATGACCCGCTGGGGCACCGACGTGATGCACCGGCCCCAGCAGGCGGTGACCGTCTTCGACGACGCGCTCAAGGAGCTCGCCGCCGACATGGTCGCGACGATGTACGCGGCCGAAGGGTCGGCCTGGCCGGCTGCCAGATCGGTGAGGATGTCTCCATCTTCGTCTTCGACTGTCCCGACGCCTCCGGGCAGCACACGGTCGGAGTCGTCTGCAACCCGCGCCTCACCCTCCCCGAGGCCGGCCAGCGCCACCTCGACGTCGACGACGAGGGCTGCCTCTCCTTCCCCGGTGCGTTCGCCGAGTGCGCACGCCCCGACTGGGCCGCGGTGGACGGCCAGGGCCTCGACGGCGAGCCGGTGCACTTCGAGGCGACGGCCTGCTCGCCCGATGCCTGCAGCACGAGACCGACCACACGGTCGGCACCGTCTTCGGTGACCGTCTGCCCACCAAGGTCCGCAAGAAGCTCACGAAGGCCCACGAGAAGGTCGCGAAGAAGTACCCCGAGGGCTGGCCGGCCGTCTGACGCAGCCCGGGGCGAGGGTCAGCGCCGCGCCGCGACGTAGCAGGCGACCGCCGAGGCGGCGGCGACGTTGAGGCTGTCGATCCCGGCCGCCATCGGAATGATGGCCCGCCTGTCGGCCACCCGCTGCCACCGCTCCGAGATCCCGGGCCCCTCGGACCCCAGGACCAGTGCGAGCCGGTCGACGCCGCGTACCGCCTCCTCCACAGGCGTGGCGTCAGGGGCGAGCGTCAGGGCGACCGTCGTGAAGCCCGCCTCGGAGAGCTGCGGCAGTGCGTCGTACCAGTCGGGCAGGCGGGTCCACTGCACCGAGAAGACGCTGCCCATCGCCACCTTCACCGACCGGCGGTAGAGCGGGTCGGCGCACCGCGGGGAGAGCAGCACGGCGTCGAAGCCGAGGGCCGCGCCCGACCGGAAGATCGCGCCGACGTTGGTGTGGTCGACGACGTCCTCCAGGACCAGGACCGAGCGCGCCCCGGCCAGGACCTCCTCGACGCTGGGCAGGGGCCGGCGGTGCAGCGAGGCCAGGGCTCCGCGGTGCACGTGGAAGCCGGTGACCTCCTCGGCGAGCTCCTCCGACAGCACGTAGCAGGGGGCGTCGGTGCGGTCCAGCACCTCACGCAGGCCGTCGAGCCAGCGCGGGGCCATGAGGAACGAGCGCGGTTCGAAGCCGCCCTCGACGGCGCGTCGTACGACCTTCTCGCCCTCCGCCAGGAAGAGCCCGTGCTCGGCCTCGAGGCTCTGGCGCAGCTGTACGTCGCGCAGGTTGCGGTAGTCGTGGAGCCGCGGGTCGTCGGCCGACTCGATCTCGATGTACGTGGCCACGGGCTCAGCCCTGCGTCGGGGCGAGGTAGCGGTCGGGGTGGGCGACGGCGACGACGTCGCCGACCACGATGATCGCGGGCGGGCGCACGGAGTGGGTGACCAGGTCGTCGGCCAGCGTCCCGAGCGTCGAGAGCACGGTCCGCTCGGTCGGCATCGTGCCGTCGCAGATCACGGCGACGGCGGTCTCGGCCGTACGCCCGTGCTCGACGAGCGTGGCGGCGATGGCCGGGGCGTTCTCCACCGCCATCAGGAGCACCAGCGTGCCCCGGAGCCGGGCCAGTGCCGGCCACTCGACGAGGGAGTCGTCGTGCCCCGGGGGATGTGGCCCGAGACGACGGTGAATTCGTGCGCCACCCCGCGGTGCGTGACCGGGATCTGGGCGATCCCCGGCACCGCCACCGACGAGCTCAGGCCCGGGATGACGGTGACCGGCACGCCGGCCTCGCGGCACGCGAGGATCTCCTCGAAGCCGCGGCCGAAGACGAAGTTGTCGCCGCCCTTGAACCGCACGACCCGCTTGCCCTCGAGCGCCTTCTCGACGATCACCTCGTTGATGTACTCCTGGCGGGCACTGCGACCCCTCGGGAGCTTGGCGACGTCGAGCAGCTCCACGTGCGGGCCGAGGCCGTCGAGCAGGGCGCGGGGTGCGAGCCGGTCGGCGACGACGACGTCGGCCGACGCCAGCGCGTGGCGAGCCGCCACCGTCACCAGCTCCGGGTCGCCCGGACCGCCACCCACGATGACGACGCCCGGCGTGCGGTCCAGCGCGCCGGCGGCGGTGAGCTGGCCGTCGCGCAGGGCGGTCAGGATGTCGTCGCGCAGCGCTGCGGACTGCTTGGGCTCGCGGTTGCCCAGCACCGCCACGGTGACGGAGCCGTGTCGCCCGACGGCAGGAGTCCAGGCAGTGCCGCCGGTGGCGTCGTCGCTGCGGACGCAGAAGATGCGCCTGGCCTCGCAGGCAGCGGCGACCTGCGCGTTGACCTCGGGCACGTCGGTGGCTGCGATGCAGTACCAGGCGTCCTGCAGGTCGTCCTCGACGAAGGGGCGCAGGGCGAGGGTGATCTCCTGCTCCATGCCCTCGATCGCGGGAGTCACCACGGGAGCCACGACCAGCACGTCGGCGCCGGCGTCGATCAGGGCCGGGATGCGCCGCTGGGCGACGTGGCCGCCCCCGACGACGACGACGCGTCGACCGTGCAGGCGCAGGCCGGTGGGGTACGGAGCGGCGGCGTTCATGGGAGACATTCTCCCTGCTCGCGCCGCCACTCCTGCACCAGTCTCGCTCGCGCGGGACGGCCTCGTGCCGAGGCGGTCAGACGCGGCCCAGCAGCTCCGCGAACGGCACCGGGTCGGCGAACTCGTCGCGCGGTGCAGTCGCCCGGAGGCCACCGCCCAGGAGGGCGGCCAGCTCCCCCGCTGCGCGTGTGGCACGCGCGTCCAGCGAGCTGCCCGCCTCGGAGCCGAAGTCCTCCGTCGCGGCGAAGACCGCCGTCGGCACCGGGACCGCGCGCAGGTAGGCGAAGAGCGGCCGCATGGCGTGCTCCAGCACCAGGGAGTGGCGTGCCGTCCCTGCAGTGGCGCCCAGCACCACCGGCTTGCCGCTGAGCAGGCCCGGCTCCATGACGTCGAAGAACGTCTTGAAGAGACCGGAGTAGGACGCCGAGAAGACCGGGGTCACCACGATGAGGGCGTCAGCACTGCCCACTGCCTCCAGGGCCGTGGCCAGGTCACCGGTCGGGAAGCCCGTCACCAAATGGTCGGCCAACGCGCGGGCCAGGGGCCGCAGCTCGACGACGTCGACCTGCGGCGGCACGCCGTCGTGGCTCAGGGCCTCGACCGCGTGCGTGGTCAACAGGTCGGCCAGGAAACGGGTGGACGACGGCGTGCTGAGGCCGGCGCTGACGACGACGAGGCGGGTGCTCATGCGTGGCTCTCCTGGGCGACGGGCGAACGACCGGTGACGGTGTCCGCGACGGGCGTGCGTGTGGACGGTGCTGCAACGCCTTCCTGCGCGGCAACCTTCCCGGCGACCAGCGACGCGTGCGTGGGGGCGTCGGGGACGTCGGCCGGACGCAGGGCGGCGAACTCCTTGCGCAGGACCGGGACGACCTCCTCGCCCAGCAGGTCCAGCTGCTCCAGGACCGTCTTGAGCGGCAGTCCGGCGTGGTCCATCAGCCAGAGCTGGCGCTGGTAGTCGCCGGCGTACTCACGGAAGCTGAGGGTCTTCTCGATGATCTGCTGCGGCGACCCGACGGAGAGCGGCGTCCCGGCCATGAACTCCTCGAGCGACGGGCCGTGTCCGTAGACGGGCGCGTTGTCGAAGTACGGACGGAACTGCTTCACGGCGTCCTGGCTGTTCTTCGAGATGAAGGCCTGCCCGCCGAGGCCGACGATGGCCTGGTGGGCCTTGCCGTGGCCGTAGTGCTCGAAGCGCCGGCGGTAGAGGCGGACCATCTGGGCCGTGTGGGAGGCGGGCCAGAAGATGTGGTTGGAGAAGAAGCCGTCACCGTAGTAGGCCGCCTGCTCGGCGATCTCTGGGCTGCGGATCGAGCCGTGCCAGACGAAGGGCGGTACGTCGTCGAGCGGGCGGGGCGTGGCGGTGAAGCCCTGGAGCGGGGTGCGGTGCTTGCCCTGCCAGTTGACGACGTCCTTGCGCCACAGCTGGTGCAGCAGGGCGTAGTTCTCCACGGCCAGCTCGATGCCGTCGCGGATGTCCTTGCCGAACCACGGGTAGACGGGTCCTGTGTTCCCCCGTCCCAGCATCAGGTCGACCCGGCCCTCGGCCAGGTGCTGCAGCTGGGCGTAGTCCTCGGCGATGCGCACCGGGTCGGTGGTGGTGATCAGCGTCGTCGAGGTCGACAGGAGCAGGCGCTCGGTCTGGGCGGCGACGTAGGCCATGGTGGTCGTCGGCGAGGTCGCGACGAAGGGCGGGTTGTGGTGCTGGCCGAAGGCCATCACGTCGAGCCCCACCTCCTCGGCCTTGCGGGCGATGGCGACGGTGGCCTTGATGCGCTCGTGCTCGCTCGGCGTGTGGCCGGTGGTCGGGTCCGTCGTCACGTCGCCGACGGTGAAGATTCCGAACTGCATCCCTGACTCCTAATTGAAAGACGAACTATCCGGCCCAACGGTGGCGATGGTCCAGGTATTCCCGGTGCCCGTGGGGCCAGTCCTTCTCCTCCGGCCTCCTCCGACACCCTGCCAAAGGTCGCCGGGTCGTGCGGCGGCGCCCACCGCCGGCTGGCAGGATGACGCCATGCATGAGCGAGTCGACCCCGCTGTCGAGGACGTCCTCGGGGCTCCCTACACGTCGGAGACCATCCACCTGGACGCGGACGACGAGGGCGAGGTGGTCGCGACCCTGGTGAAGCGCCCCACCCACGGCGAGACCAACTGCGCCGTGCTGCACGTCCACGGCTTCGCCGACTACTTCTTCCAGACCGAGTACGCCGAGTGGTGGACCGACCGCGGCTACACCTTCTACGCACTCGACCTGCGCAAGTACGGCCGGTCGATCCGGCCGCACCAGACGCCCAACTACGTCGAGGACCTGCGTTCCTACTACCCCGAGCTTGACGCCGCGTTGCGCCTCATCACCGAGCGCGACGGTCACGACGTGGTCGTCGGGAGCGCCCACTCGACAGGCGGCCTGGTCCTCCCCCTGTGGGCGAGCGACCAGGCGGTGGCCCTGGCCGGGATCGTGCTCAACTCGCCGTGGTTCGACCTGCGCGGACCGTGGGTGGTGCGCTCGGTCGGCACCCGCGTGATCAACCGGGTGGCGCAGCGTCAGCCGCGCCGCGTCATCCCCCGCTCGGTCAGTGGTTTACGCCCGCTCCCTGCACCGGGAGCACGGCGGCGAGTGGGACTTCAACCTCGACTGGAAGCCGTTGCGCTCCTGGCCCGTGTACGCGGGGTGGCTGAGCGCCGTGCGTCAGGGGCACGCCCGCCTGCACCGTGGTCTCGGGCTGCGCATGCCGGTCCTGGTGCTGGCCTCAGGACGCACCACGCTGCCGCTGGAGATGGGCGAGGACGTCTTCACCAGCGACGTCGTCCTCGACGTCAAGCAGATCCGCCGCTGGGCACCCTCGGTGAGCCGCCACGTCACGAGCGTGGTGGTGGACGACGCCATGCACGACGTCGTCCTGTCCCGTCCGCCGGTGCGCGCGGTGGTCTACGAGGAGCTCGACCGCTGGCTGGGGGCGTACGTCGAGGACGGCGCCGGACGCGTCTCCGACGTCTGACCCGCGCGGGCGCACCGTGACCCGCACCGTGGCCCGCTCTGGCCCTCGGGGAGGCGGGCGGACCCGCTCAGCCGCGGATGAAGAGCACCAGCGCCGTCAGACCGACCACCACGATGGTGCCGCGCAGCCACAGGTCCGGCAGGCGCCGCCCGACGCCGGCGCCGATCTGTCCACCCACGACCGATCCCAGGGCGATCAGCACGACCACCTGCCAGTCGATGTCGGCGACGAAGGCGAAGAAGAGCCCCGAGACCCCGTTGACCACGGCGCCGAGGATGTTCTTGATGCCGTTGAGGCGCTGCAGCGTCTCGGAGATGCCGATGCCCATGATGGCCATCAGCAGGACGCCCTGGGCGGCGCCGAAGTAGCCGCCGTAGACCCCTGCCAGCAGGATGGCGGGCCAGACCCACCAGGCGCCGTGGTGCGGCAGTCCACCGGTGGCCTCGTGCCGCTTGGCGACCCAGCGCGAGATGCGCGGTCCCGTGACCACGAGCACGACACCGAGCAGGATCAGCGCCGGGACCACGGCCTCGAAGGCCGCCGCGGGCAGCGCCAGGAGGAGCACCGCGCCCAGCAGTCCGCCGAGTGCGGAGGCGCTGAGAAGCCGGAGCACACGGCTGCGTTGCCCGGCCAGCTCCCGCCGGTAGCCGATGGCGCCGGAGATCGCACCCGGGACCAGGCCGATGGTGTTGGAGGCGTTGGCGGTCACCGGGGGGACGCCGAACGCCAGCAAGGTCGGGAACGTGATGAGCGTTCCCGACCCCACGATGGTGTTGATGGTGCCGGCTGCCACCCCGGCGACCAGGATGATGAAGCCTTCGAGCAGGGTCACTGGAGCCGCGGACCCTCGTCCCCGTCGACGGGATCGGCCGGAGCCTGGCTGCTCGTGGCCTCGGGCGCCCCCGAGGTCGGTGCGACCGGCGGCTGCTGAGCCAGGCCCTTGGCCTCCGCGATCGCGTCGGCGGCGGCCGCGTGGGCGGACTCGGCGCTGCTGCGCGGCAGCTGCGGCTCGCTCGGCCCCATGTCGACGCGCTTGACCGGACTGGCGTCCTGGGGGATGCCGGTGAGCTCACTCATCGTCGAACCGAGACCCTCGAGTGCCTTGCCGATCTCGGACGGCACGATCCAGAGCTTGTTGGCGTCGCCCTCGGCGATCTTCGGCATCATCTGCAGGTACTGGTAGGCCAGCAGGGACTGGTCGGGCGTCCGTCGTGGATCGCCTGGAAGACCGTCTGGATGGCCTGGCCCTCACCCTGGGCACGCAGGATGGCGGCCTCGCGGTCGGCCTGGGCCCGCAGGATCTGCGACTCGCGCTCACCCTCGGCGTTGAGGATGGCCGACTGCTTGTTGCCCTCCGCGGTGAGGATGGCCGATTGACGCTGACCCTCGGCCTGGAGCACGAGGGCACGCTTGTCGCGGTCCGCGCGCATCTGCTTCTCCATCGCGTCCTTGATCGACGGCGGCGGGTCGATGCCCTTGATCTCCACGCGGTTGACGCGGATGCCCCACTTGCCGGTGGCCTCGTCCAGGACCCCGCGCAGCCCACCGTTGATTTCCTCGCGGCTGGTCAGCGTGTCCTCGAGGTCCATGCCACCGACGATGTTGCGCAGGGTGGTCATGGTCAGCTGCTCGACGGCCTGGATGTAGTTGGCGATCTCGTAGGTCGCCGCGACCGGGTCGGTCACCTGGAAGTAGATGACGGTGTCGATCGAGACCACCAGGTTGTCCTCGGTGATCACGGGCTGGGGCGGGAAGCTGACGACCTGCTCACGCAGGTCGATCAGGTAGCGGACGCGGTCGATGAACGGCACGACCACGTTGAGGCCGGCGGGCAACGTCTGCTTGTACTTGCCGAACCGTTCCACGACTCCCGCGCGAGCCTGGGGCACGATCCGGACCGTCTTCATGAGGACGACGATCACGAACACGAGCACCAGTCCGAGCAGTACGTAGGGCAGCATGGCCTCTCCTGTCTTCGGGTGGGTGGGGTCTCGGTGGCGGGGTCAGACGCCGGGCGTGCTGATCGGGTAGACCACGGCCGTGGCGCCCCGGATCTCGATGACCTCGACCGGCTCGCCGGGCTCGATGGTCACGGTCTCGTCGAGCGGAACCGCCGACCAGATCTCGCCGGCGAGCTTGATGCGACCGGCGTTGAGGGCGGTGACCTGCTGGGTCACGACGCCGCGCTGCCCGACCAGCTTGCCGTGGCCGAGGGCGAGCTCGGGGCCGCCGTGCATGCGGCGAGCGATGGAGGGACGGGCGAGGGCCAGGGCGGCCAGCGCAGCGACGGCGGCGAGGATCACCTGGAGGACCACGGGCACCCCGAGCAGTGCGGCGACCATGCCGACCAGCGCGCCCATCGCTAGCATGATGAGGATCAGGTCGAGGCTGAAGAGCTCGAGCACGCCCAGCACGAACGCCACTCCCAGCCACGTCTGCCAGACGTGATCACCGAACCAGTCCATGGCCGAACCCTAGCCGGGTCACGGTCACGTCGGCGCCGCTGCCCACAGGCGGGGGCCGACGGGTCAGAGCGCCGCCCGCGTCGGGGGCCGCCGGCGCGCGGCGTACCGCCCGTCCTGCTCGGTCAGCACCAGCGGCATGCCGAAGGTCTCCGAGAGTGCCTCCTGGGTCACCACCCGGTGCAGCGGCCCCTGGGCCACGACCCGTCCCTGGCGCAGCATGAGCGCGTGGGTGAAGCCCGGCGGGATCTCCTCGACGTGGTGCGAGACCAGCACGGTCGCAGGCGAGTCGGCGTCGAGGGCGATCGACGAGAGCGTGGAGACGAGGTCCTCGCGACCGCCCAGGTCGAGGCCGGCTGCGGGCTCGTCGAGCAGCAGCAGCTCGGGGTCGGCCATCAGCGCGCGAGCGATCTGGACGCGCTTGCGCTCGCCTTCGCTCAGGGTCCCGAAGGGACGTCCGACGAGGTGGGCGGCACCCACCTCGTGGAGCAGCCCGGAGGCGCGGTCGTGGTCCAGCGACTCGTACTCCTCGCGCCACCGTCCGACTACGCCGTACGAGGCCGACACGACGACGTTCTCGACGAGCTCGTCACGCGGGATCCGGTCGGCCAAGGCTGCACTCGTGAGCCCGATCCGGGTGCGCAGCTCGAAGACGTCGACGGCGCCGAGCACCTCGTCGAGGATGCCCGCCACACCGGCGGTCGGGTGCATCTGGGCCGCAGCGACCTGGAGGAGCGTCGTCTTGCCGGCGCCGTTCGGGCCGAGGACGACCCAGCGCTCGTCCTCGTCGACCGTCCACGTCACGTCGTCGAGCAGGGTGGTGCTTCCACGGCGGACGGTCACTCCGGCGAACTCCAGGACTGTCGTCATGGCGGGTACCTTATCGACCCTGCATCCACGCGGCAGGACTACGCTCCCTGAGTGACCGACCACATGCCTCTTGCCGCCCAGTTCGCGTGGTGGGGCACCTCCTGGCTCCGGGGCCGCGCCGGCACCGACGAGCTGCTGGACGCGCTGACCCAGCGCGTGTCGGTGCACTCCGTCCGCAGCCACGGCCCCGAGGTCCCCCAGCTCGACGAGACCTCGCTCGTCCCCCTGCTGGCCCTGTGGCGCAGCCTCGGCGCCACCTCGGTCTCCTTGGCCCTGCCGGTCGAGGGGCACCCCCTCGGGCTGGGCGGGCCACGCGACTTCAACGCGGCCGCCACCGAGGTCGGCGAGGCCGTCGTGGTCACCGAGGTCGGGCTCGGCGCGGTGCCGTACGAGGTGGGCTCCGGGGTCACCTGGACGCTGCACGAGGCCCGACGCCGGCAGGTGCCCGACCTCGGCGAGGCCGACCGGATGCTGCGCAGCACCCTGCTCGCGACGCTCGACGCCCTGGAGTCGCTCGAGGTGGCGTCGTGGAGCCCCGAGGCCGCTGACCGCGCGATGAACCTGCGTCACCTCCCTGCCGTCAGCCCGGCCCCCGGCGTACCGGACCAGGCCCGGTCGCTCGCGGCACGGGCCGAGCAGGCCCTGGCCGTCGTCGAGGCCGCGCTGGAGGACCACGGGGGTGCCGTCTCGGCCCTCGAGGTCGCCCGTCGTGCGGAGGCGCTCCGGGACCTGGGGCGAGCTGCCCGCGCGGGCTGGTCGCTGCTTGCTCACCGGAGGTCTGGCCGCCCGATCGCTGATCCGTGCGCCGCGACGCCGTTTGGCGCGGGTACCCTCTGCACTGCCATGGAAGATGACGACAAGACGCTGCTGATCACCCTCACCGGCAAGGATCGCCCGGGCGTCACCGCCAGCGTCCTGCGCCGACTCGCGGCCTGCGGCGTGGAGGTGCTGGACGTCGAGCAGATCGTGCTCCGCAGCCAGCTCATCCTCGGTCTGCTGGTCACCGGCCCCCGCGGGTGGAAGAAGCTGCGCGCCGACCTCGAGACCCTGGCCGAGCGCCTGGAGATGCGTCTGGAGGTCTCGCGCGGCGAGGGCGACAACAAGGTCCGTGCCGAGGGGCGCAGCCACGTCACCGTCATCGGCGCCCCGCTCAAGGCCTCGGCACTGGCCGCGATCACGGGCCGGATCGCCGACTCGGGCGCCAACATCGACCGCATCGTCCGGATGGCCCGCTACCCCGTGACCGCGCTCGACCTCCACGTCTCCGGCGCCTCCCCCGTGGTGCTGCGCCAGGTGCTCGCCGCCGAGGCGTCGTCGCAGGGCGTCGACATCGCCGTGCAACCCGCCGGCCTGATGCGCCACGGCATGCGCCTGATCGTCATGGACGTCGACTCCACCCTCGTCCAGGGCGAGGTCATCGAGATGCTGGCCGCCCACGCCGGCGTCGAGGACGAGGTGGCCCGAGTCACCGAGATGGCCATGCGCGGCGAGCTCGACTTCGAGCAGTCGCTGCGCCACCGCGTCTCGCTGCTGGCCGGCCTCCCCGCCTCGGCGCTCGACGAGGTCCACGCCAACCTGCAGCTCAACCCCGGCGCTCGTACGCTCGTGCGCACGCTCCGCCGCCTCGGCTACCGGTTCGCGATCGTCTCGGGCGGCTTCAGCCAGATCACCGACCGTCTCGCCGCCGACCTCGACATCGACTTCGCCCGGGCCAACGAGCTGGAGATCGTCGACGGCGTCCTCACCGGCCGCATCGTGGGCGACGTCGTCGACCGTGCCGGCAAGGCCGCCGCGCTGCACGAGTTCGCCGCCCAGCTGGGCGTCCCGCAGGAGTCCGTGATTGCCATCGGCGACGGCGCCAACGACCTCGACATGCTCGCGGCCGCCGGCCTCGGTGTCGCCTACAACGCCAAGCCGGTGGTGCGCGACGCAGCCGACACGGCCGTCAACGTGCCCTACCTCGACACGATCATCTACCTGCTCGGGATCACCCGCGAGGAGATCGAGCAGGCGGACGCGGAGTCAGGGTTCCTCACCCCGGCTCCCACGCTCCCCTGACGCTCGCGGAGTCTCCGAAGCGGGGCGGGCGAGGTCAGTCTCGGCCCGCGTGGAAGGCGACGAGGCGTCCGTCGCCGAACCCGAGCTCGGACCACTCCTCCTCGACGTCGAAGACGGCGCACGCACTGGTGGGGTGGCCCCCCGCCATGGCCCGTGCGGCCGCCTCGTCCCCCTGCCCGTCGGAGAGCAGCTGGGCGACGTGGCTGACGGTGGGGTTGTGGCCGACCACGATCAGGTGGGTGACCTCGGCAGGCACCAGCCGCAGCAGGTCGACGGCGGCCTCGGGGCCGGCCGCGTAGAGCCCGGAGTCCACGTCGGGCTCGAGGTCCCAGCCGGCGGACTCGGCGACGCACGCCCAGGTGTCGCGCGTGCGCACGGCAGCGGAGACGAGGGCGTGGTCGGGCACGAACCCGAGCCCGGAGAGCCACTCGCCCGCCTGGGCCGCCTCGGTCCGCCCGCGCTCGGTCAGGGCTCGCTCCAGGTCGGAGGCAGCGACGGCCTCAGCCTTGGCGTGGCGCATGACGACGAGACGGCGGGGTGCGGAGCTCACGGCTCCACTCTCCCATCCGTCGACAAGCGGTCCGGTCGGGAGACCACCCGCAATCACATGCCCATCGCGTGGTATCCGCCGTCCACGTGCACGATCTCGCCGGTGGTCGCGGGGAAGAAGTCGGAGAGCAGCGCGACGACCGCGCGCGCGGTCGGCTCGTGGTCCGACTCGTCCCACCCGAGCGGAGCGCGGTCCTTCCAGGTGGACTCCATGTCCTCGAAGCCCGGGATCGCCTTGGCGGCCAGGGTCTTGAGCGGACCGGCCGAGACCAAGTTGCAGCGGATGCCCTCGGGGCCGAGGTCGCGGGCGAGGTAGCGGGAGGTCGACTCGAGGCCCGCCTTCGCCACGCCCATCCAGTCGTACGCCGGCCACGCGGTGGTCGCGTCGAAGGTGAGGCCGACGATGGAGCCACCCGACGACATCAGCGGCTGGCAGGCCACCGCGAGCGACTTCAGGGAGTAGGCCGAGACCTGGACGGCCTGGGCGACGTCGTCCCACGGGCCGGTGAGGAACTTCCCGCCGAGGAGGGTCTCAGGGTTGCCGTAGGCGATGGAGTGCACGACGCCGTCGAGGTGGTCGGCGTGCTCCCGCACGTGGTCGGCGAGGCCGGCCAGGTGGTCGGGCGGTGACGTCGAGCTCGAGCACCGGCGGCTCGGTGGGGAGCCGCTTGGCGATGCGTCGGGTGATGCCGAGCGCGCGGCCGAAGTTGGAGATCAGGACGGTGGCGCCCTGTTGCTGCGCGACCTTGGCGGTCGCGAAGCCGATGGAGGTGTCCATGGTGACTCCGGCCACCAGGATCGTCTTGCCCTCGAGAATTCCCATGTGTCTGCCTCTCAGCCTCAGTGGCCCATGCCCAGGCCGCCGTCGACCGGCACCACGGCGCCGGTCACGTACGCGGCGCCGGGGGAAGCCAGCCAGGTCACCGCGTTGGCGACCTCGGCGACGTCGCCGTAGCGGCCCAGGGGGACCTGGGTCTTGATCGCGGCCTTCTGCTCGTCGCTGAGCACGGCCGTCATGTCGGTGTCGATGAATCCGGGGGCCACCACGTTGGTGGTGATGCTGCGACTGCCCAGCTCCCGCGCGAGGGAGCGCGCGATGCCCACGAGCCCGGCCTTGGACGCCGCGTAGTTGACCTGGCCGGCGGAGCCCAGCAGGCCCACCACCGACGAGATCAGGATGATGCGTCCTCGGCGCAGACGGAGCATGCCCTTCGCGGCGCGCTTGGCCAGGTGGAAGGTGCCGGTCAGGTTGGTGTCGATGACCGAGCTCCAGTCGTCCTCGCTCATCCGGAGCAGGAGGGTGTCGGCGGTGATGCCGGCGTTGGCCACCAGCACCTCGACCGGTCCGTGGGCGGCCTCGGCCTCGGCGAACGCCGCGTCGACGGCCGCGGCGTCGGTCACGTCGCACCGCAGGTCGAGGGCGCCCTCGGGGGGCCTCCGCTACGGGTGGTCACGGCCACCAGGTCGCCCTGGGCGAGGAACGCCTCGGCAATCGCGCGTCCGATGCCACGGTTTCCGCCGGTCACGAGGACCGAACGCGCACTCTGGGAAGGGGTGGGAGTCGTCACGCGTCCTGACCGTAACCATTACCCCGGAGTACACGAAAAGAGGCGCTCCGGGCGTCGACGTATGCTGGCTGCATGGTGCGCGAAAGGCCCCGGGACGGTGAGGCGATCCGCATCACCACCGCCGGGAAGAACCGCAGCGAGGAGATCGACGGCCGGGTCCGCGGCTACCTCGTCTCGATGTCGATCCGCGTCGCCTGCTTCGCCGCCGCCGTGCTGGTCGGTCCGGGCGTCCTGCGGTGGGTCTTCATGGCCGGCGCGGTGCTGCTCCCCTACATCGCCGTGGTGATGGCCAACGCCACCGACCAGCGCTCCGACGCGCACGACCTGCGCCCCGTCATCACCGACCCCGAGCTCGAGGGGCCGCCGCCGGCTCCCGGCCTCGGGGGCCCCACCGAACGACCCGAGGACCACGAGTGAGTGACGACAGCCCCCAGGACATCTGCTCGGCCAAGGGATGCACGGCACCCGCCCAGCACGCGCTGGCCTGGAACAACCCGAAGGTCCACACGCCCGACCGCCGCAAGATTTGGCTGGCGTGCGAGGAGCACCGGGGCTCGTTGAGCGAGTTCCTCGCGGCGCGCAACTTCCTGAAGGACGTGACCCCGCACCAGCAGGCCGGCGCCTGACCCGCGTGGGCCGACGCCTCAGCCGCCGATGGCGGACATCGGGCGCGGCGGCTGCAGGAACGTCGGGTCGTCGATGCCGTGGCCCGGCAGCTTGACGGCCACGGCCGCCTGCCAGCGCGCCACCAGGTCGTCGTCGTCGGCCCCGGCCCGCATGGCGCTGCGCAGGTCCGACTCCTCGGTGCTGAAGAGGCAGTTGCGCACTTGCCCGTCGGCGGTCAGGCGTACGCGGTCGCACGCGCCGCAGAACGACTCGGTGACCGAGGCGATCACGCCGACGGTGCCCGGTCCGCCGTCCACGGTGTAGAGCTCCGCCGGCGCACTCCCCCGCGGCTCCACGGCCGGCGCGAGAACGTGGTGCTCACCGAGGAGCGCCCGGATCTCGTCGGCGGTCACCATCTCGTTGCGTCGCCAGCCCTGCTGGGCGTCGAGGGGCATCTGCTCGATGAAGCGCAGCTCGTAGTCGCGCTCGAGGCACCACTCCAGCAGGTCAGGCGCCTGGTGGTCGTTGACGCCGCGCATGAGCACGGCGTTGACCTTCACCGGACGGATCCCGGCGGCGTGGGCGGCCGCCAGACCGGCGACGACGTCGTCGAGACGGGCACGCAACGTCATCCGTGCGAAGGTCTCGGGGTCCGCGGTGTCGAGGCTGACGTTGACCCGGTCGAGGCCGGCCCGGGCCAGCGCGTCCGCCGAGCGGTGCAGCCCCAGTCCATTGGTGGTCAACGACAGCTCGGCGCCCAGCCTAGAGCACCGTTGCACGATGTCGACCAGGCCGCGGCGCAGCAGCGGCTCGCCGCCTGTGAACCGCACCTCACGGATGCCGAGACGTTCGATCCCGAGACGGACCAGGCGCACGACCTCGTCGTCGGTGAGCTGCTCCTCGGGCGGCAACCAGTCCAGGCCCTCGGCGGGCATGCAGTAGGTGCACCGCAGGTTGCAGCGGTCGGTCAGGGAGACCCGAAGGTCGGTGGCCACACGTCCGTGGCGGTCCCGGAGTTCTCCCATGGGCCCAGCATAGGGGCGGCGCGGTGGCGTTGGCCGCGGCGGATAACCTCGTGGCGTGCAGCGTCTTGGCTTCCTCATCAGCAGGCGATGGGGACTCTTCCTCGTCGCCGTGGCCCTTCTCTCTTGGCTGGCGTGGGAGCTGGGGCAGTGGCAGTTCGACCGCCTCGAGGACCGTCGTGAGCGCAACGCCATCATCGAGCGCAACGAGGCCCGTGACCCGGTGCCGGTCGAGGAGGTCCTGGAGCCCGGCGGCAAGGTCTCCGCCCAGGACGAGTGGGCCACCGTGCGCGCCCGCGGCGAGTACGACGAGGAGGACACCGTCTTCGTGCGCTACCGCACCAACCGTGAGCGCTCCGGGGTCCAGGTGGTCGTCCCGTTGCGACTCGAGGACGGCGCGACCCTCCTGGTCGACCGCGGCTGGTGGCCCACGCAGAACCGCGGCGAGGTACCCACCGACGTCCCGGCTCCGCCCGACGGCACCGTCGACGTGGTCGGCCGGGTGCGCGCCGACGCCACCGGCGACGCCACCAAGGTGACCGACAAGAGCACCCGCGCCATCTCCAGCAAGGCCATCGCCGAGGCGATCGACCACGAGACCCTGGGCGGCTTCGTCCAGCTCGTGAGCGAGTCGCCCGAGCCCGAGGAGGCCCTCACCCTGCCCGCCGAGCCCGAGCTCGACGAGGGGCCGCACTTCTTCTACGGCCTCCAGTGGTGGTTCTTCGGCGCCATGGCCATCTTCGGCTTCTTCTACCTGCTGTACGACGAGTGGCGCGACCGTCGCAAGGCGTCAGTAGGTGCGCAGCAGGCCCCCGTCGACGGGGACGGCGACACCGGTCAGGAATGACGCGCGGCGTGACAGCACGAAGGCTGCCACCGCACCGAACTCCTCGGGGCGTCCGTAGCGTCGCAGCGGGATCCGCTCCTCCCACAGGGTGCGGGTGGCGTCGGGGTCGTCCGACCCCGCGTCGAGCTCACGGACGCGGTCGGTGTCGATGCGGCCGGGCAGCAGGGTGTTGACGCGGATGCCCTTCGGCCCGAACTCGTCGGCCATCTCCTTGGCCACTGCGGCCAGGCCGGGGCGCAGGCCGTTGGAGATGCCCAGCCCGCTGACCGGGGACTTGGCGCTGGTGGAGAGCACGAAGGCGATCGAGCCTCCCTCGGGCAGCTCGGCCGCGACGGTGCGAGCCAGTCGTACGGCGCCCAGGAAGACCGACTCGAAGGCACCACGCCACTGCTCGTCCGACATCGCGTGCGCCGGTCCGGCCGGCGGTCCGCCGACGCTGACCAGCAGCCCGTCGACCCGCCCCCAGCGCAGCTTGGCCCGGTCGACCAGGAGCTCGGCCGTGTCGGGGTCGCTGTTGTCGGCGACGACGGTCTCCACCTGGGCGTGGGGGTGCTCCGCGGCGAAGGCGGCCAGAGCGTCCGGGTCGCGGCCCGAGACCACCACGCGCGCCCCGTCGGCGAGCAGCGCCTCGGCCGTGGCCCGGCCCAGCCCCTTGCTGGCGCCGGTGAGCAGGTACACGTGGTCAGCGACGTCAAGGTCCATGACCTGAACCTATCCCAGCGACGCAGGAGCGGCACCGGTCCGGTTCTGCCCGTCAGAGGGTCGCGACGGACTGCGCGGCGGCGTCGCCGTCGAAGAACTGGGTGCGGTGCAGGTCGGCATAGAGACCGCCGTGTGCCAGCAGCTCGGCGTGCGTGCCGCGCTCGACCACGCGTCCCTGGTCGAGGACGAGGATCTGGTCGGCGCCGCGCACGGTCGACAGACGGTGCGCGATGACGAGCGAGGTACGTCCGGCGAGGGCGTTGTCCAGCGCGCGCTGCACCGCAGCCTCAGACTCGCTGTCGAGGTGGGCGGTGGCCTCGTCGAGGACCACGACGGCCGGTGCCTTGAGCAGGAGTCGGGCGATCGCCAGTCGCTGCCGCTCGCCACCGGAGAGGCGGTAGCCGCGGTCGCCCACGACGGTGTCCAGGCCGTCGGGCAGCGAGCGGACCAGCTGGGCCACGTGGGCGGACTCCAGGGCGGCCCAGATCTCGTCCTCGGTGGCACCGGGGCGCGCGTACAGCAGGTTGGCACGGATCGTGTCGTGGAACATGTGCGCGTCCTGGGTCACGTAGCCCACCACGGACTCCAACGACTCCAGCTCGACGTCTCGTACGTCGTGCCCGCCGACGAGCACGCTCCCGCTGTCGACGTCGTACAGCCGGGCGACGAGGTGGGTCATGGTGGACTTCCCCGCGCCGGAGGGACCGACCAGGGCCACCACCTGGCCGGGGGCGGCGGTGAACGAGACGCCGTGGAGCACCTCGCCGGAGTCGCGGCTCTCCTTGCGGGCCACGCCCTCCAAGGAGGCCAGCGAGACGTCCTCCGCACGCGGGTAGCTGAAGTGCACGTCGCGGAACTCGAGGCTGGTGGGACCGGCCTCCAGACGGACGGCGTCGGGACGCTCCTGGATCAGGGAGGGCAGGTCGAGGATCTCGAAGACGCGGTCGAAGGAGACCAGCGCGGTCATGACGTCGATCCGCACGTTCGAGAGGGCCTGCAGGGGCCCGAGGAGGCGGGTCAGCAGGATGCCGAGGGCCACCACGGTTCCGACGGAGAGGTCGCCACGGATCGCGAGGTAGCCGCCGAGCCCGTAGACCAGCGCGGTCGCCAGCGCAGGGACCAGGCTCATCGCGGCCATGAAGAAGCGGGTGAGCAGCGAGATCCGGATCCCCAGGTCGCGCACGACCGCCGCCTTGGAGGCGTAGAACGCGTCCTCGTCCGCGCGTCGCCCGAAGAGCTTCAGGAGCATGGCGCCGCCGACGTTGAACCGCTCGGTCATCGCGTTGCCGAGGTCGGCGTTGCCGTCCATCTGTGCACGCGTGAGTCCGGCCAACCTGGCGCCGACCATGCGCGAGGCGAGCAGCAGGAACGGGAAGAGCAGCAGGCAGAGCAGCGTCACCTGCCAGCTCAGGAAGAGCATCGTGACGCCCACGACGAGCGCGGAGACCACGTTGGACACGGTGCTCTGCAGCGTCGACGTGAAGGCACGCTGGGCGCCGATCACGTCGTTGTTGAGCCGGCTGACCAGGGCCCCGGTCTGGGTGCGGGTGAAGAAGGCGAGCGACTGGCGCTGCACGTGGGCGAAGACCTGCGTGCGCAGGTCGAAGATGAGACCCTCGCCGATCCGGCTGGAGAACCAGCCGTTGACCACCGTGAAGACGGCGCCGAGCAGGGCCACCGCGGCCACGCCGGCCGCCAGCCAGGCCACCAGGGAGACGTCACCGGCGACGACGCCGTCGTCGATGATCCGCTGCAGCAGCAGCGGCGGCACGGCCACCAGGGCCGCGTCCAGGACCGTCAGGCCCAGGAACCAGGCGATGATGCGACGGTGCGGACGGGCGAACCCCAGCACACGCCGCAACGTGCGACGTTCGAGGTGCGTGTCGACGACGGACCTGTCGGCCCTCATGTGGCGCATGGCGGGCCGTCCCCCGCCCATTCCCATCATCGACATGGCATCTCCTTCTCAGCCGCTCATCGCGGCTGCCACGGCACGGAAGCGTCGCACCTGCGACGTCCGCTCGAGTTCGCGCTGCTCGTCGAGGTTGCGCTGGTCGGCCCCCCGGAGCAGGGCCTTGGTCTCGGTGACGACGTCGGGCATGGTGCTCACCAGCGTCCTCGCCAAGGTGTTCACCGCCTCGTCCAGCTCGTCAGCGGGGTGCGCCGAGAGCGCCAACCCGATCCTCACGGCCTCCTCTGCCTCCACCACGCGTGCGGTGGCGCAGATCTCCAGGGCCCTGCTGTAGCCAACAGCCTCGACCAGCGGCTTTGTTCCCGTGAGGTCGGGCACCAGTCCGAGCGCGGACTCCTTCATGGAGAACTTGGCGTCGCTCGAGACCAGGCGGATGTCGCAGGAGAGGGCCAGTTGGAAGCCGGCACCCACGGCGTAGCCGCGCACCTTCGCGATGCTCACGAAGCGCGGGTCGCGCAGGAAGGTGAACCCCTCCTGGTACTCGCCGATCGTGTCCGCCATCGCCTCGTCGCTGCCGGCGAGGAGGTGCAGGATCGACTCGCCGCCTGCGGTGCCCCGGGGGTCGAGCACGCTGCGGTCGAGGCCGCTGGAGAAGTGCTCGGCCTCGCCCTCGACGACGACGACGCGTACGTCGTCGCCGATCGACCGGCCGATCGCGGCGAGGGCGCGCCACATCGCGGGGGTCTGGGCGTTGCGCACCTCGGGGCGGTCGATGGTGATCGTCGCGACGGCGCCGTCGACCTGGTAACGAAGTCCGACGGCAGCAAGGTCCTCAGGAGTCATGGACGCATCCTAGAGGCACTTGCTACCCACGGGTAGCAACACCGTCAGGCCAGCGACACGAGGTCGGCGTAGTCGTCGTTCCAGAGGTCCTCGTCGCCGTCGGGCAGCAGGAGGACGCGGTCGGGCTCCAGGGCACGCACGGCGCCCTCGTCGTGGGTCACCAGCACGATCGCCCCCTCGTACGAGCGGATCGCGGCCAGGACCTCCTCGCGCGACGCGGGGTCGAGGTTGTTGGTCGGCTCGTCGAGCAGCAGCACGTTGGCGCTCGACACGACCAGGCTGGCCAGGGCCAGGCGGGTCTTCTCGCCACCGGAGAGCACGCCCGCCGGCTTGTGGGCGTCGTCGCCGCTGAAGAGGAACGAACCGAGCACGGAGCGCGCCTCGGTGTCGGTGAGCTGGGGCGCGGCCGACTGCATGTTCTCCAGGACGGTGCGCCTCGTGTCCAGGGTCTCGTGCTCCTGCGCGTAGTAGCCCACCTTGAGCCCGTGGCCCGGCACGACGGTGCCGCTGTTGGGCTCGTCGACCCCGGCCAGGAGCCGCAGCATCGTCGTCTTGCCGGCACCGTTCAGGCCCAGGATGACGACCCGGGAACCGCGGTCGATGGCGAGGTCGACGCCGGTGAAGATCTCCAGGGCACCGTAGGAGCGGGAGAGCCCCTCCGCCATCAGGGGCGTCTTGCCGCAGGCGGCAGGAGCCGGGAACTTGATCGCGGCCACCTTGTCCTGCTGGCGCTCGCCCTCAAGCCCCGAGACCATCTTCTCGGCGCGCTTGAGCATCGACTGCGCGGCTGAGGCCTTCGAGGCCTTGGCGCGCATCTTGTTGGCCTGGTCGGTAAGGACCTTGGCCTTGGACTCGGCGTTCTGGCGCTCCCGACGGCGGCGACGCTCGTCGGTCTCGCGCTGCGTCAGGTACTGCTTCCAGCCCATGTTGTAGACGTCGATGGTGGCGCGGTTGGCGTCGAGGTGCAGGACCTTGTTGACCACCTGCTCCATGAGGGCGTTGTCGTGGCTGATCACGATGAAGCCGCCCTTGTGGTTCTTCAGGAACTCACGCAGCCAGACGATCGAGTCGGCGTCCAGGTGGTTGGTCGGCTCGTCCAGGATCAGGGTCTCGGCCCGGAGAAGAGGATGCGGGCCAGCTCGATGCGACGGCGCTGACCACCGGAGAGGGTCTTCAGCGGCTGGCTGAGGATGCGCTCCTCGATGCCGAGGCTGCTGGCGATCGTGGCGGCCTCCGACTGCGCGGAGTAGCCACCGTTGGCGTGGAGGTCGTCGTCGGCGCGGGCGTAGCGGCGCATCGCCTTCTCGCGCACGGCCGGGTCGTCGCTCCCCATCTCCTCCTCGGCGCGACGCATCCGTCGTACGACGTCGTCGAGGCCGCGGGCGGAGAGGATGCGGTCGCTCGCGATCACCTCGGGGTCGCCGGTGCGCGGGTCCTGCGGGAGGTAGCCCACCTGGCCGCCGCGGACCACCTCGCCCGACGCGGGCTGGGCCTCCCCTGCCAGGACCTTGGTCATGGTGGTCTTGCCGGCACCGTTGCGACCGACGAGCCCGACCTTGTCCCCGGCTGCGACACGGAAGCTGACGTTTTCCATGAGGAGACGCGCGCCGGCGCGGACCTCAAGCTGTTGGGCAGTGATCATCTCGTGACTAGTCTACGGAGATCAGGCTCCAGAAGCCCGTTGGCGCCGACGCGGAAGGACTGTCCACATGCGCTTCAACCCCAAGGCCAGCCTCGACACCGGTCGGGTCTCCGACCGGGGCGGTTCCGGACTCGGCGGGGGAAGCAACGGGATCCCGATCCCCGGTGGCGTCAAGGCCGGTGGTGGGGCGGGCATGCTGATCGTCCTCATCATCGTGCTGGCGGCCAGCTGCCTGGGCGGCAACGGTGGCTCGGGTTGCCGGGCGGGATGCTCGGTCAGGGCGTGGGCACGGACACGACACGGATGGGCGACAGCGAGCGCTACGCCAACTGCCAGACCGGCGCCGACGCCAACGAGGACGTCGACTGCGCCCGGGTGGCGGTGGAGAACTCCCTCTACACTACTGGAGCGACCTCTTCGAGCGGGGCGGTGGCACCTTCCGTCCGGCACGATGTCGACGTTCTCGGGAGCCACCAGCACGGGCTGCGGCCAGGCCTCGAGCCAGGTCGGCCCGTTCTACTGCCCCGCCGACCAGGGCATCTACCTCGACACCACCTTCTTCGCCGAGGTTCTCGAGGGCCAGCTCGGTGGCCAGGGCGGCGACTTCGTGGAGCCCTACGTCCTGGCCCACGAGTACGGCCACCACGTCCAGAACCTCCTCGGCACCATGGGCAAGGTCCGCACCCAGCGCGGCGCCGACAGCGACGCCGTGCGCCTCGAGCTCCAGGCCGACTGCTACGCCGGCATGTGGACCCGTGCCGCCGAGGGCACCGGTGAGGGGGTCGCCATCATCGAGGACCTCGACGAGGGCGACATCACCGAGGCGCTCGACTCGGCGAAGGCCGTGGGTGACGACCGGATCCAGAAGCGCTCCGGGGGGCGTGTCGACAAGGAGGGCTGGACCCACGGCTCGTCGGAGCAGCGGATGCGGTGGTTCAGCACCGGCTACGAGACCGGCGACCTCGAGGCGTGCGACACCTTCTCGGCCAGCAGCCTCTGACCCAGGACACCGGCGGCCGCCTCTCTCAGGTCCGAGCGGTCAGCGCCTCGATCTGCGGGAACTGACGCTGCATCGCCCTGATGTAGGGCGCCACGCTCGGGTGCCGGAACTTCCCGGCCAGGGCACCCTCGCCGCCGGCCACCCTGGCCAGCGCCCAGTCGGTGCGGGTGAGCACGGTGTAGACGGCCGTGACCTGCGCGGCGTACCGCACCTCGTCACGGTCGACGTCGGTGCCGAGGCCGCCGAGGTAGGCCACGAGCAGCGGGTCGAACTCCTCACGGACGCTCAGCGTCAGGTAGCCCAGGTCGGCGCCGGCGGGTGCGGTGCCCAGGCCTGACCAGTCGATGGCGACGACGTCGTCCCCGTCGCGGCCCCGCAGGTTGGCCGGCACGGGGTCACCGTGCTGCATCACGTGCCGGTGGTCGGACAGACGACCGAGGTGCACCTCACGCCGACGCCACAGCAGGTCGGCGACGTCGGCCACCGGCGTACGGGCCAGGGTGGTCCACCCACCGCGCCGAGCCACGTGGCCCAGACGGGTGGCGAGCTGGTCGCGCGCCGTCCACGGGGCCTCGACGAGGGGCGTGGCCGCGAATCGGCCGAGGCTGCGGGCGAGGAAGAGTCCGTTGTGCTCCTCCGGCTCCACCCACGGGTGGAGCAGCGTGATGCCAGCCTCGTCCTCG
This sequence comes from Nocardioides daphniae, assembly GCF_004777465.1. Taxonomy (NCBI): domain Bacteria; kingdom Bacillati; phylum Actinomycetota; class Actinomycetes; order Propionibacteriales; family Nocardioidaceae; genus Nocardioides; species Nocardioides daphniae. The sequence goes on along the minus strand of NZ_CP038462.1, from coordinate 1,787,000 downwards.
TCGATGCGCAGCGCGGGCACGGAGCGCAGCCCCGGCGTCGTGTCGACGACCCCGGACGCGGCAACGTCCGCGGCCCGACGCCAGTACGCCGGGTGGTGCGGCTGGCCCGTCTCGGGCGGGTCGTACGGCCCGGGGGCGGAGATCCGCTTCACCACGATCGGTCGGTCAGGACCCGGCACCAACCAGAGACCAGTGGAGGCGGGCCCACCGGGGAGGCGTTGCCACCCCGGCTGCGGCTGCCAGGTGTCGGCCCTCATCGCGGCGCCCTCATGTCGACATCGTGACAGAGCGCCCACCCGAAGTCCGGCATTGCGTGGCAACCCGCCTACCATCACTGCGTGCCAGCCCCTAACGACGACGTCCTCGAGCTGTGGCGCCGCGTGGTCAACTGCCGGGTCGAGGAGATCGAGGAGTGGCACACCACGCCCGCCTCGAGCTCGGTCGGCACCCGCGCTCCGGGGGCCCGGTGGAGCGTCGGGCAGCTGGCAGGCATCCGCACGGCCGAGCTGCTGGCGGTGCCGGTCGCGGAGTGGACGGCTGCCGACCATGCCCACGTACGCCGTGTCGCCGGCTTCGTACGTCGGCACCGTGCCCAGTGGCCCCGCGGTGACGTGCGGGAGCGTCGTTGGCGCCACGCGCTGCGCAACTGGGGCCACGACCCCCTGTGGGAAGGACGCCTCACGCTCAGTGCGCTCGACGGGCAGGGCCAGGTGCTGGTCGACGGGGAGCCCGTCGGGACGCTGAGCACCTCGGCGGAGGACGCCCTGGTGCTGCACTCGCTGGTCCTCGAGGAGTCGTGGCGTGGGCGAGGGGTGGGCTCTGCCGTGCTGCACCAGCTGGCGGTCGACCACGACGGGCGGGTGCGCGCCGAGCTCGATCCGACTCCAGGCGCGGCTGACGTCCGGGCGCTGCTCGTACGGCGTCACTTCGACGCCCCGACGCCTGACTCGTCGGTGCTGACCCTCGTCGGGTGGTGACACCCCGTGGGACGCCGGGGCTCAGTCGGCGTTGTGCACCGTGACGCGCACGCTGAGTGCGTCCTGGACCGCCTTGAGCAGTGCCTCGCGCCGCGGCTCCCCGACGGTGTCCGGCAGGTGGTGGGTCGGCAGCTCCCCCAGCCCGGCGCCCTCGACCACCGCGGCCAGGCCCTCACGGTCGCCGGCCAGGACCAGTGGGCCGCGTAGCCCGCGGAGGTGGGTGCTGGCGTGGCCAGCAGCGGCTGCCCAGGCCTCGCGGGCCTGGTTGTCGCGTCGTCGGGCGAAGCGCTGCTGGCTCTGTCCCCCGGCCTTGGTGCGGCCCTGGACGTGGCGCTGACCGACCTTCGAGGAGACCATCCGCTCCCCCGCCATCCTCGCCACGGCGAAGCCGCCGCGACGGGCGATCAGGACGCCCCAGTCGTCGGGCGGCTCGAGGGCGGCGACCAGCTCGTCGGGTTCGGGACCACCGGCGTACGGGACCCAGAAGGGCAGCCGTGCCTCGAAGTACGACGTGTCCTCAGCCTCACCCCGTAGGGCGCCGTCGACGGTGCTCACCGCGGCGGCCCCGTGACGGGAGGCGAAGTTCTCCACCCACCGGACGAAGCGGCCGGCGGGCACGAGGACCGTGGTGGTCAGAGGAACTCCATCGGGTCGAAGTCGTCGATGGCGATGATCCGGATGCGCGGCAGACGCGAGTTGAAGGCGCGTACGTCGTGCTCCATGTCGACCAGGCGCAGACCCGGGAGGCCGCGAAAGGCGGAGTTCATGAACTCGGAGAAGCCGACCAGCGCCACGTGGCGGGTGCCGTCGCAGAGGCGACGCACCTGCGGCACGAAGTCGCCGTCGTGGCTGACCAGGGCGACGTCGGCCTCGCGCTGGGCGATCGCCTCGGCCATCTTCTGGATGGCGATGTCGACGACCTTGCCCTCGCCGCGCAGCGGCACGGGCCGGAAGCCGATCGCGGTGAGTGCCTGGATGAACGGCATCGGCAGCTCGTCGTTGACCGCCAGGAAGAAGAGGCCGCGGGCCGGCTGCTCGAAGGCGTCCTCCGCCCACTCGAGCAGACGGTCCCAGCGGGGACGCTCGTCGGGCCGGGGCCGGCGCCCCAGGATCGAGTTGCCGAGCGTGGCGTCGATGTTCTCGCCGTCGACCAGGACGTAGGTGACTCGCTCGTCGGCGCTCACATCGACCACGGACACTCCTCAGACGTTGAAGCCGAGCGCGCGCAGCTGCTCGCGACCGTCATCGGTGATCTTGTCAGGGCCCCACGGCGGCATCCAGACCCAGTTGATCGCGACGTCGTTGACGAGGCCCTCGAGCGCCATCTCGGTCTGGTCCTGGATGACGTCGGTCAGCGGGCAGGCAGCCGAGGTCAGGGTCATGTCGATGACGGCGTTGGAGCCCTCGTCGATGTGGATGCCGTAGACCAGGCCGAGGTCGACGACGTTGATGCCGAGCTCGGGGTCGACGACGTCCTTCATCGCCTCGGTGACGTCCTCGACGGCGACCGAGGAGGCGCTGGACGACGCGGCGGCCAGGTCGACCTTCGGGAGGTCGTCGTGCCGGCCGTGACCGTGGCCGTGGTCGTGCCCGACGTGGTCATGGCCGCTGTGGTCGTGACCAGCGTGGTCGTGACCAGCGTGGTCGTGACCAGCGTGGTCGTGACCAGCGTGGTCGTGACCAGCGTGGTCGTGACCACTGTGGTCGTGGGCGTGGGTCTGCTCGCTCATGCCTTCTCCTCGGTGAAATCGGTGCCGAGCACCTGCGCGGTGGCGTCCTTCCACGCCATCCACGACAGCAGGGCGCACTTGACGCGCGCGGGGAACTTGGCGACGCCGGCGAAGGCGATGCCGTCCTCCAGCACCTCCTCGTCCGGCTCGACCTGCCCCTTGCCCTGCATCAGGGTCAGGAACTCGGTGTGCAGTGCGATGGCCTCCGCGACCGTCTTGCCGATGACGAGGTCGGTCATGACGGAGGTGGACGCCTGCGAGATGGAGCACCCCTCGGCGTGGTAGGACACGTCGGCGATGCGGTCGCCGTCGAGCTGCACGCGCAGGGTGATCTCGTCACCGCAGGTGGGGTTGACGTGGTGCACCTCGCTGCCGAAGGGCTCGCGCAGCCCTGCGTTCAGCGGGTTCTTGTAGTTGGTGTAGGATGATCTCCTGGTACAGGGTGTCGAGCTCTGCAGACATCCTCAGCCCACCTTGAAGTAGGAACGGGTGTAGTTCAGGCCCTCGACGAGCGCGTCGATCTCCGCCGGGGTCGTGTAGAGGTACGACGACATCCGTGTCGAGCTCTGGACCCCGAACCGGGCGTGTGCAGGCTTGGCGCAGTGGTGACCGGCGCGCACGGCGATGCCGCGCGTGTCCAGCACCTGGCCACGTCGTGCGGGTGGACGCCGTCGATCTCGAACGAGATCGCGCCTCCGGGACTCCGCGTCCAGCGGGCCCAGCACCGTGAGGCCGGGCACCGTCGCCAGACCCTCCAGCGCGTAGCGCGTGATGGCCTGCTCGTGGCGGTGGATCGCCTCCATCCCGACCGCGGCGAGGTAGTCCACCGCTGCGCCGAGGCCCACGGCCTCGACGATGGCGGCGTACCGGCCTCGAACTTGTGCGGGATCGGGGCGTAGGTCGACCTGGCCATCGAGACCGTCGCGATCATCTCGCCACCACCCAGGAAGGGCGGCAGGGCGTCGAGCACCTCGCGCCGACCCCACAGCACCCGATGCCCGTCGGGCCGACGACCTTGTGGCCGGTGAAGGCCACGAGGTCGGCACCGCACGCCTGCACGTCGACCGCGAGCTGCGGAGCAGCCTGGGAGGCGTCGACGACGACGAGGGCACCGACGGCCTTCGCCTTCGCCGCGAGCTCGGCGACCGGGTTGATCGGCCGAGCATGTTCGACACCCAGGTGAAGGAGACGACCTTCGTACGCTCGTTGACCAGCTCGTCGACGTTCGACAGGTCGAGCCGGCCGTCGTCGGTGAGGCCGAACCAGCGCAGGGTTGCGCCGGTCCGCTCCGCCAGCATCTGCCACGGCACGATGTTGGAGTGGTGCTCCATCTCGGTGATGAGGATCTCGTCGCCCTCACCGACCTGGAGCGGGCCCCGCAGCGCCAGCGTGTTGGCCACCAGGTTGAGCGCCTCGGAGGCGTTCTTCGTGAAGATGACCTCGTCACGCGAGGGCGCGTTCAGGAAGGCGGCCACCCGGTCGCGTCCGTGCTCGAACGCCTCCGTCGACTCCGCCCCCAGCGCGTGCATGGCGCGCGCGATGTTGGCGTTGTGACGCTCCAGGTGGTCGACCATCGTGTCGATCACGATCTGGGGCTTCTGCGAGGTGTTGGCGCTGTCGAGGTAGACCAGGTTCTTCCCGCCGGAGACGGTGCGCTCGAGGATCGGGAAGTCCTTGCGGATGACGTCCAGATCGGGGAGCAGTCCTTCGAGACTCATGGTGCTCTCATTCACCTTCTGCGGTGGGAGGAGTGGTGCGGGGCAGTGCGGAAAAGGTCAGCCCGCAGCAGCGGTGAGGTACTTGTCGTACCCGGTGGCCTCGAGCTGGTCGGCCAGCTCCGGGCCGCCCTGCTCGGCGATCCGGCCGTTGACGAAGACGTGCACGAAGTCCGGCTTGATGTAGCGCAGGATGCGCGTGTAGTGCGTGATCAGCAGGACGCCCTTGTCGCCGTTGGCGGTGAAGCGGTTGACGCCGTCGGAGACGACCTTGAGGGCGTCGATGTCGAGGCCGGAGTCGGTCTCGTCGAGCACGGCGACCTTCGGGGCCAAGAGCTCGAGCTGGGCGATCTCGTGGCGCTTCTTCTCACCGCCGGAGAAGCCCTCGTTGACCGAGCGCTGGGCGAAGGAGGAGTCCAGGTTGTTGGACGCGAGCGCGGCGTTGACGTCCTTGACCCACGTACGCAGCTTGGGGGCCTCGCCGTCGATGGCGGTCTTGGCGGTGCGCAGGAAGTTGCTGACCGAGACGCCGGGGATCTCGACGGGGTACTGCATGGCCAGGAAGAGGCCGGCGCGGGCCCGCTCGTCGACGGACATCGCCAGGACGTCCTCGCCGTCGAGCGTGATGGTGCCGCTGGTCACCGTGTACTTCGGGTGGCCGGCGATGGTGTAGGCCAGCGTCGACTTGCCCGAGCCGTTGGGGCCCATGATCGCGTGGGTCTCGCCGTCCTTGATGGTCAGCGTGACGCCCTTGAGGATCTCCTTGGTGGCGTCCTCGGTCTCGACCGTGACGTGGAGGTCCTTGATCTCCAGAGTGCTCATCTGTGTGTCTCTCTTCTTCTCGAAGTCTGTGTCGTTCAGGACGGCGTGACGCCGTTGAGGGTCGTGCTCACGTCGACGTGGATCTCGTCGCCGTGCAGCTCGACCGGGAAGGTGGCCACGGGCTCGGTGGCCGGCGGCGTCTGGGGCTTGCCGGTGCGCAGGTCGAAGGTGGTCCCGTGCATCCAGCACTCGATCGCACAGTCCTCGACCTCACCCTCGGAGAGCGCGACGTGCGCGTGCGAGCAGAGGTCCTGGAGCGCGAAGTACTCCCCCTCGGCGTGGGCGACGGCGACGTCGATCCCGTCGAGGGTGACGGCGACCGCCTCGCCCTCGCGGAACTCGTTGACCGCGCAGGCGCGCTGGAAAGCCATCAGAGGTGCTTTCCGGTCACGTTCTTGGCGAGCTCGCCCTCGACCGTGCTGATCAGCTGCTCCTCAAGCGCCGGCACGTCGATCTTGCGGATCAGGTCGTTGAAGAAGCCGTGCACGACGAGGCGCTGCGCCTCCTTCTCGTCGATCCCGCGCGAGCGCAGGTAGAAGAGCTGCTCGTCGTCGAACCGCGCGGTCGCCGACGCGTGGCCGGCTCCCTCGATCTCACCGGTCTCGATCTCCAGGTTGGGGACCGAGTCGCACAGCGTGCCGTCGGTGAGGATCAGGTTGCGGTTCTCCTCGTACGTCTCGATGCCCTCGGCCGCCTGGCGGATGAGGACGTTGCCGATCCACACGGTGTGCGCGCCCTCGCCCTGGAGTGCGCCCTTGTAGATGACGTTCGAGGAGGTGCGCGGCTGGTTGTGGTCGGCGAAGAGTCGGTGCTCGATGTGCTGACCCGCGTCGGCGAAGTAGAGGCCGAGCATCTCCGCGGAGCCACCGGGGCCGGAGTAGCGGACGTTGGCGTCCATGCGTACGAGGTCACCACCGAAGGAGATGGCCGTGTGCTTGTACGACGCGTCGCGACCGACGAGCGCCTCGGTGTGGGTCAGATGGGTGGCGTCGTCCGCCCAGTCCTGCAGCGAGACCACCTGGACCTGCGCGGAGTCGCCCACGCGGATCTCGACGACCTGGGCCAGGGCGGCGGAGCCGGTGTGGCGCAGCACGACGACGGCCTTGGAGAAGTTGCCGAAGCGCAGGACGACGTGGCCGGCCTCGGTGTGGTCGGCGTCGTTCCCGACCAGGTTGACGATGACCGGCTCGGCGACCTCGGCCTCGGCCGGCACGTCGACGAGCAGCGTCTCGGGCACCTCGCTCAGGACACGGGCGCCGAAGAGCGTCGCCGGCTTGTAGCCGGAGATGCCGCGCAGCGCCCGGGCCTCCTCGCCCGACACCGTCTCCACCCGCACGCCCTCGGGCGTGTTGAAGGTGACCTCGGTGCGGGGGAACTGGAAGACCGCGTCGGCGGCCAGGCCCTTGAGGCGCTTGAGCGGCGTGAAGCGCCAGATCTCCTCACGGCCCGTGGGAGCGGCGGCGTGGTCGGCGACGTCGTACGAGCCGGTCGGGTGGAGGTGCGACTCCACCTTGCCCTGCTCGAGCGCCGCTGCGACCGAGTCGCGGGCAGTGTCAGTAACAGTCACGTCAGTTCTTTCCGTCTAGAAGTGGTGCAGGGCGCGTGCCCCGGAGGCTGCGGGTGGGGGCCGGCGTCAGCCGACCGCACCCTCCATCTGCAGCTCGATCAGGCGGTTGAGCTCGAGGGCGTACTCCATCGGGAGCTCCTTCGCGATCGGCTCGACGAAGCCGCGCACGATCATCGCCATCGCCTCGTCCTGCTCCATGCCGCGCGACATCAGGTAGAAGAGCTGGTCGTCGCTGACCTTCGAGACGCTGGCCTCGTGGCCCATCGAGACGTCGTCCTCGCGGATGTCGACGTAGGGGTAGGTGTCGGAGCGGCTGATCTGATCCACGAGCAGCGCGTCGCACAGCACGTTGGACTTGGAGCCGTGGGCACCCTCGTTGACCTGGATCAGGCCACGGTAGGAGGTGCGGCCGCCACCACGGGCCACCGACTTCGACAGGATCGAGGACGAGGTGTTCGGAGCAGCGTGCACCATCTTGGCGCCGGCGTCCTGGTGCTGGCCCTCGCCGGCGAAGGCGATGGAGAGCGTCTCACCCTTGGCGTGCTCACCCATCAGGTAGACGGCCGGGTACTTCATGGTGACCTTGGAACCGATGTTGCCGTCGACCCACTCCATCGTCGCGCCGGCCTCGCAGACCGCGCGCTTGGTGACGAGGTTGTAGACGTTGTTCGACCAGTTCTGGATGGTCGTGTAGCGGCAGCGACCACCCTTCTTGACGATGATCTCGACGACGGCGGAGTGCAGCGAGTCCGACGAGTAGATCGGCGCGGTGCAGCCCTCGACGTAGTGCACGTAGGCATCCTCGTCGACGATGATCAGCGTGCGCTCGAACTGGCCCATGTTCTCGGTGTTGATCCGGAAGTAGGCCTGGAGCGGGATGTCCACGTGGACGCCCTTGGGCACGTAGATGAACGAGCCACCGGACCACACCGAGGTGTTGAGCGCGGAGAACTTGTTGTCACCGGTCGGGATGACGGTGCCGAAGTACTCCTTGAAGAGCTCCTCGTGTTCCTTCAGCGCCGTGTCGGTGTCGACGAAGATGACGCCCTTCTCCTCGAGGTCCTCACGGATCGAGTGGTAGACGACCTCGGACTCGTACTGGGCGGCCACGCCGGCGACGAGGCGCTGCTTCTCCGCCTCGGGGATGCCGAGCTTGTCGTAGGTGTTCTTGATGTCCTCGGGGAGGTCCTCCCACGACTGGGCCTGCTTCTCCGACGAACGCACGAAGTACTTGATGTTGTCGAAGTCGATGCCGTCGAGGTCGGATTGGGCTTTGTCGGCATGGGCTTGCGCTGGAAGAGCTTCAGGCCCTTGAGGCGCATGTCCAGCATCCACTGCGGCTCGGACTTCTTGCTCGAGATGTCGCGGACGACGTCCTCGTTGAGGCCACGTGCGGCGGTGGCACCGGCATCGTCCTTGTCGGCCCAGCCGAAGTCGTAGCGGCCGATGCCCTTCAGCTCGGGGTTCAGCTCCTCGATGGAGGTCATGGTTCAGCCTTCCTTGTTCTTCGGGATGCAGGTGGTGCAGACGCCGTCGCCGTGGGCGATGGTGGCCAGCCTCTGGACGTGCGTGCCGACGACCCGGCTGATCGCCTCCGTCTCGGCCTCGCACAGTTGGGGGAACTCGTTCGCCACGTGGGACACCGGGCAGGCTGTGCTGGCAGAGCTGCTCGACCACGCCGACGCCGGGCAGGGCCCGCACGCTCGCGGCGTAGCCCTCGTCGGAGAAGACCTTGGCGAGGGCCTCGGCCGAGCTCAGGTCGGGCTCGTTCTCGATGACGGTGGCGAAGTCACGCTCGATGAACGCCGCGCGCTGCCTGGCGAATTCCATGACGGCGTCGTCGCCGGCGGTCTCCTTGAGGAAACGCAGCGCCTGGGCTGCCAGGTCGTCGTAGCCCTGGTCGAAGTGGTCACGCCCGGAGTCGGTGAGGGCGAAGACCTTGGCCGGGCGGCCACGGCCACGGTGGCCGTAGACCTTCTGCTCGCGCCCCTCGACGACACCTTCGCCGACGAGGTGGTCCAGGTGCCGGCGTACGGCGGCCGGAGTGAGCTGGAGACGCTCGGCCAGGGCGGCAGCGGTCGACGGCCCGTTCTCCAGGATGGAGCGGGTCACGCGCCCACGGGTGGACGCGTCGCCAACAGGCGCGACGGTCGTCCGGTCGAATTCCACAACGCAATTGTGATCTTATTGCTGGGGCGCTTCAAGTAAGGCGAACCTTAGTTCGCTCCCCCGGGGCGGGCCGTGTGACCAGCGTCTCGGTCGTGACCCTGGGCGATCGAGGGTGTGATCGCTCCCTAGACTGAGGCGGTGCCCCCAGCAGAACCCGCGGTCGTCGTCGACCGGCTCGTCATGAGGTACGGCGACAAGGTCGCCGTGGACCACCTCTCCTTCCAGGTCGACCGGGGCACCATCACCGCCGTGCTCGGCCCCAACGGCGCCGGCAAGACCACCACGCTGGAGACCTGCGAGGGCTACCGCAAGCCGCAGGGTGGGACCGTGCGGGTGCTGGGCCTCGACCCGCAGCGCGACCGGCGTGCCCTGCTCCCCCGGATCGGCGTGATGCTGCAGTCGGGCGGTGCCTGGAGCGGCGTCAAGGCGATGGAGATGCTCGACCACGTCGCCCGGCTGCACGCGCACCCGCTCGACACCGGGATGCTCTACGAGCGCCTGGGCCTGGCGGACTGCGGCCGGACGCCCTACCGACGGCTGTCGGGGGGCCAGCAGCAGCGCCTCGGCCTGGCGATGGCGCTGGTGGGCCGCCCGGAGCTCGTCTTCGTCGACGAGCCGACGGCCGGCATGGACCCGATGGCGCGGCGTACGACGTGGGAGCTCCTGGAGGAGCTGCGCGGCGACGGCGTCACGGTGGTGCTCACCACGCACCACATGGACGAGGCCGAGCGCCTGAGTGATCTCGTGCACATCATCGACCGCGGGCGTGTCATCGCCTCCGGGACACCTCGCGAGCTCACGAGCTCGCACAAGGAGGCGACGCTGCGCATGGTCGTCCCGACGCTGTCGGGGGACGCCCGCACCGAGCTCGCCCAGATCCTCGGCGACGACGTGGAGATCACCGCGCTCGACGAAGCCGTGCAGATCTCCGGCCCGGCCGACGGGTCGACCCTTGCCGCCGTGGCGCGCTGGTACGAGCACCACGAGGTGCTGCCGGTCTCGCTGACCCTGGGCAGCGCACCCTCGAGGACGTCTTCCTCGAGCTCACCGGACGGGAGATCGAGGCGTGAACGGCACCTTCTCCCCCGCGCCGGGCTCGGCGCCGCTCAGCCAGCAGGTGCGAGCCCAGGCGCGCATGGAGGCGCGCCTGATGATGCGCAACGGTGAGCAGCTTCTGCTCGCGCTGGTCATCCCGCTGCTCGTCCTGGTGGGTGGGCTCTACGCAGCTGACCGCGTCGACCTGGGCATCGACTCCGAGCCGATCGACCTCCTGGCTCCCGGGGTCCTGGCGCTGGCCGTCATGAGCACGGCCTTCACCGCCGTCGCGATCGCCACCGGCTTCGAGCGCCGTTACGGCGTGATCAAGCGTCTTGGCTCCTCTCCCCTGCCGCGCCACGGCCTGCTGCTCGGGAAGGTCGGGGCCCTCCTGGTCGTCGAGGCGGTCCAGGTCGTGGTGATCGGTGGGGCCGCCCTGGCCCTCGGCTGGTCGCCCGACGTGGCTGCGGTCGGGGTTGTCCTCACCGCGGTCCTCGGGACGGCTGCGTTCGGCGCCCTCGGGCTCCTGATCGCCGGGGTGCTCAGGGCGGAGGCCACCCTCGCGTTGGCCAACCTCGTCTACCTGCTGCTGATGGCGGGCGGCGGCGTCGTCATCCCGGCGGCCCAGTACGGGCCGGCCAGCGGCTTCGTGCAGGTGCTGCCCAGCGGCGCGCTCGGGGAGTCGTTCCGCTCGGCGCTCCTGCACGGCCACACCGACTGGACCGCCCTCGGCGTCCTGGCCGTCTGGGCCGTGGTCGCCTCCGTCCTCACCGCCCGCACCTTCCGTTGGGAGTGACCATGGTCAAGTTCCTCGAGCGACTGTCGACGTGGCTCTGGCCGTTGGCCGTGGCCAACCTGCTGGCGAACATCGGGATCGTGGTCACCGGCGCTGCAGTGCGGCTCACCGGCTCCGGACTCGGCTGCCCCACGTGGCCGCGCTGCACGGACGACTCCTACGTCACCCACCCCAGCATGGGCATCCACGGCGCCATCGAGTTCGGCAACCGGATGCTGACCTTCGTGCTCGTGGTGATCGCCATCTCGTGCTTCCTGGCGGCCGTCGGATCGCGTGACCGCGTGGCGCTGCGTCACTCGCTGGTCGTCGCCCTGGGCGTCCCGTTGCAGGCGGTGATCGGCGGCTTCACCGTGCTCACCGACCTCAACCCCTGGGTCGTCTCCCTGCACTTCATGGCCTCCATGCTCATGGTGATGGTCTGCCTGGCCCTCCTCGACCACCTGCGCAGTCCCCAGCGTGACGCTGCGCCCGCGCCTCAGCGCACCGTGGCCTGGGCGATCATGGTCGTCGGATGGGTGGTGCTCTACCTCGGCACCGTCGTCACCGGTGCCGGCCCGCACGCCGGCGACGCCGATGCGCGCCGCAACGGGCTCGACCCGGCCCTGGTGTCGCAGGTGCACGCCACCGTGGTCTACGTGCTGGTGGCTCTCACCCTCACGCTTCTCGTCCTGGCCCGGCGCTCGGGCGACCGTTGGCTCGTGGTGGTGACCACGGCCCTGCTCGGTCTCGAGCTGCTGCAGGGCGTCATCGGCTGGAGCCAGTACCTGCTCGACCTCAACGAGCTGCAGGTCGCGCTGCACATGCTCGGCGCCGGTCTGCTGGCGGCGGGTTTCGCCCGCGTGTGGCTCGCCACCCGGCCTCACCGTGCCGGGGAGCAGCCGACCGGTCGCCTCCTCGCCTGGGCCAGCGGCGACGCGCCTCGGTGACCTCGAGGCCGTGACTGCGTACGATCGTGGGCCAGGCCGCCGCCACATCGGCTCGTGACGTTCGGGGGAACACGATGCACCAGACGACCATCCATCCACGTCGGGCCCTGGCGGCCGCGGCCGTCAGTGTCCTCGCCTGCGGAGTGCTGGCCGCGCCCAGCGGAGCGGCCGAGCTCACGCCGACGCCCAGTCCGGCCGAGGCAAGCGTCACGCCCACCCCCAGCCCGGCTCCCAGTCCGGCCCCGACTCCCGGGCCCAGCGCCAGCTCCACGCCCACCCCGGCGCCGGCGCCTGCCACCAGTGCTGCTGCTCCCACGGCGCCGCAGGCCGACCCGACGCACTCGCCCAGCCCCGAGCCGACGCCTGAGCCCGAGCCGGAGCCGTTCGTCCCGATCAAGAAGGGCGAGCGCTCCCAGCGCGTCCGGGTGCTGGAGAGCCGCCTGCACCAGCTCAAGCTGCACTCCGAGGTCATCACGTCGTACTTCGAGGAGGAGACCCGACGCGCGGTCGTCGCCTTCAAGACGAAGTACGACCTCCCCGGCCACCGCGGGGTCGTGAACGAGGCTGCCTGGACGAAGCTCCTCAGCCTCACCCGCGAGCCCACGGCCGACGAGCTCAACAACGTCTACACGCCCGGTCCGGCGATCCTGAAGCGCGGGGCGAAGTCGGGCAAGGTCCGCGACCTCGAGGCGCGCCTGGCGCAGCGCAAGCACTTCAGCGGGCGAGTGGGCACGACGTACGACCGTCGGACCGTGAAGGCGGTGCGCGCCTTCCAGAAGGCCGTGAGGATCCCGGTGACCGGTGAGGTCGATGCCCGGACGCTGCAGCGCCTGCGCGCCGCCACCCGCAAGCCGACGAGATCGGAGCTGCGCAACTGGGGCTTCGACCTCGACAGGCGCTGCCTCAAGGGCAGGGTGCTCTGCATCGACAAGACGACGCGCGCGCTCAAGTGGGTCGTCAACGGTGACGTGAAGGTGCGCCTCGACGCACGCTTCGGCGACCCGTACTACCCGACCCGGGAAGGCTCGTTCAAGGTCTTCCGGAAGTCACGCGACCACGTCTCGAGCATCTACCACTCACCGATGCCGTTCGCGATGTTCTTCTCCGGCGGGCAGGCCGTGCACTACTCCCCCGACTTCGCCCGCAACGGTTACGACGGCAACTCGCACGGCTGCGTCAACATTCGCGACCGCAAGGCGATCGCGCGACTCTTCGACCAGGTCAGGATCGGCACGAAGGTCGTCGTGCACCGCTCTTGACGCCCGACGCGTCGTACGCGGCGGCTCAGCGCAGCAGCGGGTCGATCGCGACGGCGACGAAGAGCAGCGACAGGTAGAGGTTCGAGTTGTGGAAGAGCCGCATCGGCGCGATGTCGACCAGCTCGTTCGACCGCTTCGTACGGCCCCACATGCGGTGCGCCTCGACGAGGAAGACAGCGCCGAGCACCACGGCGACAACCGGGTAGAACCATCCGGTGTCGGCCACGGGCCACAGCAGCAGCGAGGTGGCGACCATGACCCAGCTGTAGATGACGATCTGGCGGCCGACCACGGCGGCCGGAGCGACCACGGGCAGCATCGGCACGTCGACGTTCGCGTAGTCCTCGCGGTAGCGCAGCGCGAGCGCCCAGGTGTGCGGCGGCGTCCAGAAGAAGACGACCATGAACAGCACCACGGGCTCCCACGCCAGCTGCTCGGTGACCGCGGTCCAACCGATCAGGGTCGGGAAGCAGCCGGCGATGCCGCCCCAGACGATGTTCTGCGTGGTGCGACGCTTGAGCAGCATCGTGTAGATGAAGACGTAGAACGCGATGGCGCTCACCGACAGCACGGCCGAGAGCCAGTTGACCTGTGTCCACAGCACCGCGGTCGACAGCACCGCGAGCACCGTGGCGAAGACCAGGGCCGAGCGGGGCGTCACCACGTGACGAGGGAGTGCGCGGCGCTTCGTACGACGCATCTGCTCGTCGATGTCGCGGTCGTAGACGCAGTTGTACGCCGACGCCGCGCCTGCACTGAGCGCCCCACCGAGGACGGTCCACAGGACCTTGTCGAGCTCGGGGATGCCCCGCGCGGCGAAGAACATCACCGGCACGGTGGTGAGCAGCAGCAGCTCGATGACACGCGGCTTGGTGAGGCCGACGTAGGCGGCGACCACGTCCTTGAAGGTCGCCCTGCCGGTGTCGCCCTCCTCGCCGGAGGTGGTGGACGGCTCGGCAGCAGATGCCGAGTGGCCGACGTACGTCACGGGCTGAACCTCAGAGCTTGGGAAGTGGTGCGGGGTCGAGTCTAGCCGCTGCTCCGGATAGGCTCGGACTCGCCTGTTCTGCGCCCCCACCTCCGAGAGGAAGCACGTGACCACTCCCAGCAAGTCGTCCCCCGTTCTTGAGTGGACGGACCTTGATCGCCGCGCTGTGGACACCACTCGCCTCCTGGCGCTGGACGCCGTGCAGAAGGTCGGCAACGGCCACCCCGGCACCGCCTCGAGCCTCGCCCCGGTCGCCTACCTGCTCTTCCAGAAGGTCATGAAGCACGACCCGGCCGACCCGCACTGGATCGCCCGCGACCGCTTCGTCCTTTCCTGCGGCCACACGAGCATGACGCTCTACGCCCAGCTCTACCTGGCCGGCTTCGGCCTCGAGCTCGACGACATCAAGGCGCTGCGCACGTGGGGCTCCAAGACCCCCGGCCACCCGGAGTTCCGCCACACCACCGGCGTCGAGACCACCACCGGCCCGCTCGGCCAGGGTGTCGCCAACGCGGTCGGCATGGCGATGGCGGCGCGCCACCAGCGCGGACTGCTCGACCCCGACGCCCCTGTGGGCGAGTCCCTCTTCGACCACCACGTCTACTGCATCGCCTCCGACGGCGACCTGCAGGAGGGCGTCTCCTCCGAGGCCTCGTCGATCGCCGGGCACCAGCAGCTGGGCAACCTGACGCTGATCTACGACGACAACAAGATCTCCATCGAGGAGAACACCGACGTCGCCTTCACCGAGGACGTGGCCAAGCGCTACGAGGCCTACGGCTGGGACGTCCGCATCGTCGACTGGGCCGGTGACCGCAAGGGCGGCGACGCCTACGTCGAGGACGTCGACGAGCTCTACGCCACGATCCAGGCCGGCAAGGCCGTCACCGACAAGCCCACCCTGATCGTGCTCAAGACGATCATCGCCTGGCCCACGCCCAACGCGCAGGGCACCGGCGCCGCCCACGGCTCGGCGCTCGGCGTCGACGAGGTGCGCGCCACCAAGGAGCTGCTGGGCTTCGACCCGGAGCGGACCTTCGAGGTCCCCGAGGACGTCCTCGCGCACACCCGCCAGGCCCTGGCCCGGGGCAAGGAGGCCGGTGCGGCCTGGGACACGGCGTACGAGGAGTGGGCCGAGAAGAACCCCGAGCGTGCGGCGCTGCTCAAGCGGCTGCGTGCCGGAGCGCTGCCCGAGGGCTGGGACGCCGACCTCCCCGTCTACGCCGCCGACCCGAAGGGTGTCGCCACCCGCAAGGCCTCCGGCGAGGTCATCAACGCGCTGGCCGGGCCGCTGCCCGAGCTGTGGGGCGGCTCCGCCGACCTGGCCGAGTCGAAAACACCACGATCAAGGGTGCCGACTCGTTCATCCCCGCCGAGCACTCCACCGACCACTGGAAGGGCTCGCCCTACGGCCGCGTCCTCCACTTCGGCATCCGTGAGCACGCCATGGGCGCGATCATGAACGGCATCGCCCTCTACGGGAACTCCCGCATCTTCGGTGGCACGTTCCTGCAGTTCGCCGACTACATGCGTCCCTCGGTCCGCCTCGCCGCGCTGATGGAGGTCCCGGTCACCTACGTGTGGACCCACGACTCGATCGGACTGGGCGAGGACGGACCGACGCACCAGCCGATCGAGCACCTGGCCGCGCTGCGTGCGATCCCGGGCCTCGACGTCGTACGCCCCGCCGACGGCAACGAGACCGCCGCCGCGTGGAAGTCGCTGCTCGAGCGCCACCACCGCCCCACCGGCCTGTGCCTCACCCGCCAGAACGTGCCGACCTTCCCGCGTGGCGAGGACGGCTTCGCGTCGGCCGACGGCGTCGCCAAGGGCGGGTACGTCCTGCTCGAGGCCGAGGGCGGCGAGCCCGACGTCGTGCTGATCGGCACCGGCTCCGAGGTGCAGCTGGCCGTCGAGGCCCGCTCCGTCCTCGCCGAGCAGGGCATCCAGGCCCGCGTCGTCTCCCTGCCCTGCCGCGAGTGGTTCGACGAGCAGCCCCAGGCCTACCGCGACGAGGTCATCCCGCCGTACGTCAAGGCGCGGGTCTCCGTCGAGGCCGGCATCGCCCAGGGATGGCGCGAGGTCGTCGGCGACGCCGGGCGCATCGTTTCGGTCGAGCAGTACGGTGCAAGTGCGGACTACGCCCGCATCTTCACGGAGTACGGCATCACGACGGAGGCGGTCGTCACGGCCGCCCTCGACAGCATCGCCGCCGCGGGAGCCTGACCGGCACACCCGCAGCGCACACTCCGGCCCCGGCCACCAACACTCTTGGGAGGAACACCATGTCCGAACGTCTGAAGTCGCTGGCCGAGGCCGGAGTGTCGATCTGGCTCGACGACCTGTCACGCGAACGGCTCACCAGCGGGACGCTGGCCGGGCTGATCTCGGAGAAGTCCGTGGTCGGCGTGACCACCAACCCGTCGATCTTCGCCAACGCCCTGGCCAAGGGGCACGGCTACGACGACCACGTCGCCGAGCTCGCCGCGTCGGGGGCCGACGTGGAGGCCGCCGTGCACGCGCTCACCACCTCCGACGTCCGCGACGCCTGCGACCTCTTCGAGGCCACCTGGAAGGCGACGGACGGCGTCGACGGCCGCGTCTCCATCGAGGTCTCGCCCACGATCGCCCACGACACCGAGGGCACGGTCGCCGAGGCCCAGGAGCTGTGGAGGTCGGTCGACCGCCCCAACCTGCTGGTGAAGATCCCCGGCACC
Source organism: Nocardioides daphniae (assembly GCF_004777465.1). Lineage (NCBI taxonomy): Bacteria > Bacillati > Actinomycetota > Actinomycetes > Propionibacteriales > Nocardioidaceae > Nocardioides > Nocardioides daphniae. The sequence goes on along the minus strand of NZ_CP038462.1, from coordinate 1,770,299 downwards.
GAGGCGGGCCTGCCGGCGATCACCGAAACCCTCGGCGCCGGCATCAGCGTCAACGTCACGTTGATCTTCGGCATCCCCCGCTACCGCCAGGTGATGGAGGCCTACGTCGCCGGGCTCGAGCTCGCCGAGCGCAACGGCCACGACCTGTCGACGCTGCACTCCGTGGCTTCGTTCTTCGTCTCCCGCGTGGACACCGAGATCGACAAGCGCCTCGACGACCTCGGCGCCGACCCGGCGCTCAAGGGCCGCGCCGGCGTCGCGAATGCCCGGCTGGCGTACCAGGAGTTCGAGCGCTTCTTCACCGGCGAGCGGTGGGAGCGTTTGGCGGCGCTGGGCGCCCGTCGACAGCGTCCGCTGTGGGCGTCGACCGGCGTGAAGAACCCGGACTACCGCGACACCATGTACGTCACCGACCTCGCCGTCCCGGGCACCGTCAACACGATGCCGGAGGCGACGATGGAGGCGTTCGCCGACCACGGCGAGGTCGCCGGTGACCAGGTCACCGGAAACTATGACGACGCCGCGGTCGTGATGACCGAGGTCCGCGCCGCCGGGGTCGACGTCGACGACGTCATCGCCACGCTCGAGAGGGAGGGGGTCGACAAGTTCGTGGCGTCGTGGAACGAACTACTCGACACCGTGGGAGAGCAGCTCACCAAGGCTGGCCGGGCCGCGAAGACCGAGGGCGCATGAGCCCGGCCGGGCCGGTCCAGGTCGTCGCGGGCGACAGCGCCGCGTATGACGCCGCCATGCACGACCTCGTCCAGGACAAGGTCGCCAGCCGCCTCTTCGCCCGGGACCACACGCTGTGGGGTGCGGCAGCGGAGTCGGAGGCGGCCCAGCGACTCGGCTGGATCGACCTCCCGCGCACCTCGCGCGCGCTCCTGGAGTCGATCATCGAGCGCCGCGACACTCTTCGTGCCGAGGGCGTCGACCGCATCGTCCTGTGCGGGATGGGCGGTTCGTCGCTGGCCCCCGAGGTCATCTGCGCCGACGCCGGCGTCGAGCTCGTGGTGCTGGACTCGTCGCACCCCGACGCGGTGCGCGACGTCATCGACACCGACCTCGCGCGCACTGCCGTGGTGATCGCCTCGAAGTCCGGTGGCACCGTGGAGACCGACAGCCAGCGCCGCGCCTACGAGCAGGCCTTCGTCGAGGCCGACATCGACCCGGCCTCCCGGATGGTGGTGGTCACGGATCCCGACTCGCCCCTCGACGAGTTCGCCACCGGGCGAGGCTGGACCGTCTTCCGGGCGGACCCCGAGGTCGGCGGGCGCTACTCGGCGCTCTCCGCCTTCGGCCTGGTGCCCTCCGGCCTGGCCGGGGTGGAGCTACAGACGTTGCTGGACGACGCGAGCGCGCTCGTCCCTGCGCTCCAGGAGGACTCCCCCGCCAACCCGGCTCTCCAGCTGGGCGCCGTGATGGCGGTCGCTGCGCGTCAGGGCGTCGACAAGATGGTGCTGGGCGACACGCGTGAGCCCTCGGTGGGCTTCGCGGCATGGGTCGAGCAACTGGTGGCGGAGTCCACCGGCAAGAACGGCACCGGCATCCTTCCGATCGACGTGGGCTCGACCACCGCACCCAACTTCACCCCCGCCAGCCAGGACACGGTCCTGGTGAGCTGTGGCCCGGCGAGCGACCTGCCCGACGCGCCGTCCGGGTGGTCGGCCCACGTCGACGCAGCGATGGGCGCCCAGATGCTGGTGTGGGAGGTGGCCACCGCCGTGGCCGGTCGACTGCTCGGCATCAACCCCTTCGACCAGCCCGACGTCGAGAGCGCCAAGGCGGCTGCCCGCGAGATGCTCGACGGCAGCACCGAGACCTGGGCGCCGGACTTCGTCGACGGTGACGTCCAGGTCTTCACCGCCGGCGACTGGCTCCCCGACGGCATCTCCACGGTGGCGGAGGCGGTCCGGGCGCTGCTCGCTCGCCTCGACCAGAAGAGCGGCTACCTGGCGGTCCAGGCCTACCTCGACCGTGACCGCGACGAGGTGGTGACGGGACTGCGTACGGCGCTGGCCGAGCGCACTTCACGCCCGGTCAGCTTCGGCTGGGCACCGCGCTTCCTGCACTCCACCGGGCAGTACCACAAGGGTGGACCGGCCCAGGGGGTCTTCCTCCAGGTCACCGGCGCCCAGACCCAGGACCTTGCAGTGCCCGACCGGCCCTTCACCTTCGGTGAGTTCATCGAGGCCCAGGCGGCGGGCGACGCCCACGTGCTGGGCTCACGCGGACGTCCGGTGCTGCGGCTGCACGTCGGACGGCCGGAGGCGCTCGCGGCCCTGCGGGAGGACGTGGGATGAGCGCCCGAGGCAGTCGCCCCTACACGAATCCGCTGCGCGATCTGCGCGACCGTCGACTGCCTCGGATCGCGGGGCCGTGCAGCATGGTCATCTTCGGCGTCACCGGGGACCTCTCGCGCAAGAAGGTCATGCCGGCCATCTACGACCTGGCCAACCGTGGCCTGCTCCCGCCCGGCTTCAGCCTGGTGGGCTTCGCCCGCCGCGACTGGGAGGACCAGGACTTCGCCTCGATCGTGCGCGACGCGGTGAAGCAGTACTCACGCACCGAGTTCCACGACGAGGTGTGGGACCAGCTCAGCGCCGGCTTCCGTTTCGTCTCGGGCGACTTCGACGACGACGAGGCCTTCGACCTGCTGCGGACGACGCTGTCGGACCTCGACGACGAGCGCGGCACCGGCGGCAACCACGCCTTCTACCTGGCGATCCCACCGGGCCTCTTCGGCAACGTCGTGAACCAGCTCAAGGAGCACGGCCTGGTCAACGGCGGCGACGACGCCTGGCGGCGGGTCGTCGTGGAGAAGCCCTTCGGCCACGACCAGGAGTCGGCCCGGGCCCTCAACCAGGTGCTGGCCGACGTGTTCCCGTCGGGGTCGGTCTTCCGCATCGACCACTACCTGGGCAAGGAGACGGTGCAGAACATCATGGCGCTGCGCTTCGCCAACGCCCTCTTCGAACCGCTGTGGAACGCCCTCTACGTCGACCACGTCCAGATCACCATGGCCGAGGACATCGGCATCGGCGGACGCGCCGGCTACTACGACGGCATCGGTGCCGCCCGCGACGTCATCCAGAACCACCTGCTCCAGCTGATGGCCCTGGTGGCCATGGAGGAGCCCACCACCTTCGAGGCGGGGGCGCTGCACCGCGAGAAGCTGAAGCTCCTCGCCTCAGCCACCCTCGCCACGCCCCTCTCCCGCACCACGGCGCGCGGTCAGTACGTCCGTGGCTGGGCGGGCGGCGTCGAGGTCGAGGGATTCCTGGAGGAGGAGGGGATCGGCCCGGACTCCCGCACCGAGACCTACGCGGCCATCACCCTGAACGTCGCCAACCGGCGGTGGGCGGGCGTGCCGTTCTACCTGCGCACCGGGAAGCGGCTGGGGCGTCGCGTCACCGAGGTCGCCGTCGTCTTCAAGCGTGGCGCCCACCTGCCCTTCAGCGACCACGCCACCGAGGACTTCACCCAGAACGCCCTGGTGATCCGCGTCCAGCCCGACGAGGGCATGACGGTGCGCTTCGGGTCCAAGGTCCCCGGCACCGCGATGGAGATCCGGGACGTCTCGATGGACTTCGCCTACGGCGAGTCCTTCACCGAGTCCCCCCGAGGCGTACGAACGCCTCATTCTCGACGTCCTGCTCGGTGACCCCCCGCTCTTCCCGCGCCACGAGGAGGTCGAGCTCTCCTGGCAGATCCTCGACCCGGTGCTGGAGCACTGGGAGGCCAGCGGGCATCCGGACGAGTACGAGGCCGGGACGTGGGGGCCGACCTCCTCCGACGAGGTCCTGGCACGCAACGGGCACACCTGGAGGCGACCGTGAAGAAGCTCGAGGAGACCAACGCGGCCGCGATCGCCGCCGAGTTCCTGCGGGCCCGTCGCAAGGCGGGGAGCCCCGCCATGGGCATGGTGCTCACGCTCGTCGTGGTGGCCCCCGAGGACGAGGCCGAGGAGGCCATGGACGTGGCGCGTGCCGCGGCGCACGACCACCCGGCGCGCATCCTCGGGGTGGTCCTGGGGGACGGCCGCGGACGGGCGCACATCGAGGCTGAGGTGGGCACCGGCGCGGGCCACCCGGGCGAGACCGCCCTGATCCGCCTGCGCGGCGCCGTGGTCAAGCACGCCGAGTCGGTGGTCCTGCCCCTGCTGCTGCCGGACTCACCGGTCGTCGTGTGGTGGTGGGGTGACGTCGGCCCCGACGACCCGTCGTCCGACCCACTCGGCCGCCTGGCGACCCGGCGGATCACCGACCTCGGCACGGAGGCCAGCCCCGGTCGAAGGCTGCACAGCGCCGCTACGCGCACTACGCCCCGGGTGACACGGACTTCGCCTGGACCCGACTCACGCTCTGGCGGGCCACGCTGGCAGCGGTGCTCGACCAGCATCCCGCCAAGGTCACCGCCGTCCGGGTGAGCTCGGAGCGCGGTCATCCCAGTGCGGCCCTGCTGCGGGCGTGGCTCTCGCACTGCCTCAAGCTCGACGTCGAGCTCGTCGCCAGCGAGGGGCCGGCCGTCACCGAGGTGATGCTCGAGACCGTGCAGGGACCGATCACCATCTCCCGCCCGGACGGCCGTGAGGCCAGCCTGGCCACGCCGGGCCGGCCCGAGCGGCCCGTCTCCTTGCGCATCCGTGAGCTGCCCGAGCTGCTCTCCGAGGAGCTGCAGCACCTGGACGCCGACGAGATCTACGAGCTGACGATCCAGAAGCTGCTCGACCTGGAGGGGGCCTCATGACCGACCGCATCCACGCAGACGTCGACGCCCTGGTGGCCGACGCCGCCTCCTGGTTCCTGGGCCGTCTCGCGGCCGCCCAGGCTGCTGGCCGGGTCCCGCACGTCGTGCTCACGGGCGGCAGCATCGCCGCGCCCTTCCATCGTGAGGTGGCCCGCGCGGCCGCCGGCAGCGGGGTCGACCTCACCCGCGTGGAGTGGTGGTGGGGCGACGAGCGCTTCGTGCCAGCCGACTCCCCCGAACGCAACTGCCGCTCCGGGCTCGACGACCTGCTCCACGTCGTGGGGGCCCCGGCCGAGCGGGTGCACGTCGCAGCCGCCAGTGACGCGGTCGAGACGGTGGAGGAGTCCGCACGGCGCTACCAGCAACAGCTGAGGGCCTCGGGCGTGCGCGAGTTCGAGGTGGCCCTCTTCGGGCTGGGCCCTGACGGGCACGTCGCCAGCCTCTTCCCGCACCACCCGGCCGCGGCGATCCGCGACGCCCTGGTGGTTCCGGTGCACGACTCCCCCAAGCCGCCGCCCCAGCGCGTGAGCCTCACCTACGAGGCCTTCGCCGCCACCCGGGCCGTCGCCTTCCTCGCTGCTGGAGAGGGCAAGGCCGAAGCCGTGGCCGCGGCCCACGGCGAGGGAACGTGGGAGGAGTGCCCGGCCCGCGGCGTACGAGGTCAGGACGAGACCGTGTGGTTTCTCGACGCGGCAGCTGCCAGCGCCCTGCAGTAGGGCGGGCAGCCGGTGGACGACCACGGGCCGCGAGCGGAGTCAGAGACTCCGACGCGGCCCTTGTCGTTGCTCAGAAGATGATCTCGCCGGACTTGCGGCGGGAGCGCAGGAGCTGGATCGCCTCCTGCAGGATGTCCTCGGCCTCGGTGTCGGAACGACGCTCCTTCACGTAGGCGAGGTGCGTCTTGTACGGCTCGATCCGCGGCGCCGGCGGCGGGTTGAGCTCGTCCATGCTGGCCGGGAGCCCGCACTTGGGGCAGTCCCATGACTCCGGGACGACCGCCTCCCTGGCGAAGGCCAGGACCGACTGGTGTTGCTGTGAGCAGTGGAAGGTCACCTGCTTGCGCGGCGCTGCCTCCCCACGCTCGGCCTCTCCCATCGGCCCAGCGCCTACCCTGCTGCCTCGAATCGCGTTTCCTGCACCTGCCACTTCAGACCCTCCCCAGAGTGAAATGCGACTGTGAAACTCAGCTGTACGCCGTCAGCAACCCCAGGCCGATGACGGTGGCGAACCAGAGCACGCCCATGGCGACCGTGAAGCGGTCGAGGTTCTTCTCCGCGACCGACGAACCCCCCAGGGAGCTCGACGTGCCGCCACCGAACATGTCGGACAGACCGCCGCCACGTCCCTTGTGGAGCAGCACCAGCATGATCAGCATCAGGCTCGTGAGAACGAGCAGAACTTGAAGAACGATTTCCACGGCAGGAACCTTACGTCAAAAGGGGGAGGTCAGAGCACCGGCATGTCGTAGAAGCGGCAGATTCCCCCAAATTCGTCAGCCTGCAGGCTGGCGCCGCCCACGAGGGCTCCGTCCACGTCGGCCTTGTCCATGATGCCGGCCACGTTCGACGCCTTGACCGAGCCGCCGTACAGCACGCGTACGCCGTCGGCCGCCGCGTCACCGTGCAGCTCACGGATGCGCGCGCGGATGGCACCGCAGACCTCCTGCGCGTCGTCGGGGGTGGCCACCTCGCCGGTACCGATCGCCCAGACGGGCTCGTAGGCCACGACCAGGTCGGCGACCTGCTCGGCGGTGAAGCCAGCCAGGGATCCCTCGACCTGGGCCAGGGTGTAGGCCACCTGCTCGCCCGCCCTGCGGACGTCGAGGCCCTCCCCGACGCAGACGATCGGGACCATGCCGTGCTCGACGGCCTTGTGCGCCTTGGCGTTGACCACCGCGTCGGTCTCGGCGTGGTACTCGCGCCGCTCGGAGTGCCCGACCACGACGTAGGAGCAGCCCAGCTTGGCCAGCATCGACGCGGAGACCTCACCGGTGTAGGCGCCCGAGTCGTGGACCGAGACGTCCTGCGCGCCGTACTTGACCTTGAGACGGTCACCGTCGACGAGCGTCTGGACCGAGCGCAGGTCGGTGAAGGGCGGGATCACCACCACCTCGGCCTTGGCGTGGTCGTGCTTCTTGTCGTCGAGCGTCCAGGCGAGCTTCTGGACCAGGACCACCGCCTCCTGGTGGTTCAGGTTCATCTTCCAGTTGCCGGCCATCAGGGGCGTGCGCGAAGCCATGGGGTGTCTACCTCTGCGAAGTGGTGGGTGGGAGCGCGTCAGCGCTCGAGGACGGCGATGCCGGGCAGTTCCTTGCCCTCGAGGTACTCGAGGCTGGCGCCGCCGCCGGTGGAGATGTGGCCGAAGGCCGACTCGTCGAAGCCCAGGGCGCGGACCGCGGCGGCCGAGTCGCCACCGCCGACGACCGAGAGGCCCGGGACTGCGGTCAGCGCGGCGGCGACCGCTCGTGTGCCCTCGGCGAAGGCGGGGACCTCGAAGACGCCCATCGGGCCGTTCCAGAAGACCGTACGCGCGTCGGCGAGCGCCGCGGCGAAGGCGGCCCCCGACTCGGGGCCGATGTCCAGGCCGAGCGCGTCAGCGGGAATCTCCGAGGCCGGCACCACCTGCGGCGAGGGGACGACGCCGCCGGCCGGGAACTGGGTGTCCACCACGATGTCGGTGGGCAGGACGATCTCGACCCCCTTGTCGGCCGCTGCCTGCAGGTAGGCACGACAGGTGTCGAGCTGGTCGGTCTCGAGCAGGCTCTTGCCGACCTCGTGGCCCTGGGCGGCGAGGAAGGTGAAGACCATGCCACCGCCGATCAGCAGCTTGTCCGCCTTGGAGAGCAGGTTGTCGATCACCGCGAGCTTGTCCGACACCTTCGAGCCGCCGAGGACGACGACGTACGGACGCTCGGGGTCGACGGTGAGGCGGCGCAGGACGTCGATCTCCGTCTTGACGAGACCACCCATCGCGCTGGGCAGGCGCAGGGCCACGTCGTAGACGCTGGCCTGCTTGCGGTGGACGACGCCGAAGCCGTCGGAGACGAAGGCGTCGGCGAGCTGGGCGAGCTGGTCGGCGAAGGAGCCGCGCACGGCGTCGTCCTTGCTCGTCTCGCCCTCGTTGAAGCGGACGTTCTCCAGCAGCGCGACGTCACCGTCACCGAGGCCGGAGACGACCTGCTGGGCCGACTCCCCCACCGTGTCGGTGGCGAACGCCACAGGGTGACCGAGGAGCTCACCGAGGCGCCCGGCGACGGGAGCGAGGCTGTACTTGGGGTCCGGCTCACCCTTCGGGCGACCGAGGTGGGCGGTCACGATGACCCGCGCCCCCGCCTCGGCCAGGCCCTTGATGGTCGGGACGCTCGCGCGGATCCGGCCGTCGTCGGTGATGGTGGTGCCGTCCAGGGGCACGTTCAGGTCGGAGCGGACCAGGACGCGCTTGCCTCGCAGGTCGCCGAGCGACTCGATGCTGCTCATGTGTCAGTGATCTCCGTGTCGGTCGGTCGTCAGAGCGAGGCGCCGACGTAGTCGATCAGGTCGACCAGGCGGTTGGAGTAGCCCCACTCGTTGTCGTACCAGCCGGCCACCTTCACCTGGTTGCCGATGACCTTGGTCAGCGGAGCGTCGAAGATGCAGGACGCCGAGTCCGTGACGATGTCCGAGGAGACGATCGGGTCCGTCGAGTACTTGAGGATCTTGCCGTCGGCCGCGTTCTTGATGATCTCGTTGACCTCCTCGACGGTGGTCTCGCGCGACGCCTCGAAGGAGAGGTCGGTGAGCGAGCCGGTCGGGGTCGGGACGCGCAGGGCGTAGCCGTCGAGCTTGCCCTTGAGCTCCGGAAGCACGAGGCCGATGGCCTTGGCGGCTCCGGTGGATGTCGGGACGATGTTCAGGGCGGCGGCGCGGGCGCGACGCATGTCCTTGTGGATGTTGTCCTGGAGGTTCTGGTCGGCGGTGTAGGCGTGCACCGTCGTCATCAGACCCTTCTCGATGCCGAGGGCGTCGTTGAGCGCCTTCGCCATCGGGCCGAGGCAGTTGGTGGTGCAGGAGGCGTTGGAGATGACGTGGTGCTTGTCGGCCTCGTACAGCTCGTGGTTCACGCCCATCACGATGGTGATGTCCTCGTTGGAGGCGGGAGCGGAGATGATGACCTTCTTGGCGCCGGCGTCGATGTGGGCCTTGGCCTTGGTCGCGTCGGTGAAGAAGCCGGTGGACTCGACGACGACGTCGACGCCCAGGTCGCCCCACGTGAGGTCGGCCGGGTTGCGCTCGGCGAAGGCAGCGATCTTCTGCTCACCCACGATGATGTGGGTGTCGGTCGCCGACACGTCGGCGTCGAGGCGACCGAGGATCGAGTCGTACTTGAGAAGGTGCGCGAGCACCTTGTTGTCCGTCAGGTCGTTGACACCAACGATCTCGATGTCGGCACCCGAGGCCTGGACGGCACGGAAGAAGTTACGGCCGATACGGCCGAAGCCGTTGATTCCCACACGAACAGTCACAGTCACTCCTGATTGGCGATGATCGAACAGCAGTCCGACTTTATCGCGCCTCGGCGACGTGCCCGCACCCGCGGCCCTGTTTGGACCGCGACCGTGGGGGTGGCTCAGCCGTCCTCGGCCAACATGTCGGGCGTGAGCGACGCCTCGGTGTCGGGAATCCCGAGCTCCTCGGCACGCTTGTCGGCCATCGCGAGCAGACGACGGATGCGGCCGGCGATCGCGTCCTTGGTCAGGACCGGGTCGTGGAGCTGGCCCAGCTCCTCCAGGGAGGCCTGCTTGTGCTCGAGCCGCAGGGCGCCGGCCAGTTTGAGGTGGTCGGGGACCTCGTCGGCGAGGATCTCCAGGGCCCGCTCGACGCGCGCGCCTGCGGCCACCGCGGCACGGGCGGAGCGACGCAGGTTGGCGTCGTCGAAGTTGGCCAGGCGGTTGGCGGTCGCGCGCACCTCGCGGCGCATCCGTCGCTCCTCCCAGGCCAGCAGGGTCTCGTGGGCCCCCAGCCGGGTGAGCAGCGCGCCGATCGCGTCGCCGTCGCGGATCACCACGCGGTCGACGCCGCGCACCTCACGTGCCTTGGACTGGATGCCGAGACGACGGGCCACGCCGACCAGGGCCAGCGCTGCCTCCGGGCCGGGGCAGGTGACCTCGAGGGCGGACGACCGGCCGGGCTCGGTGAGCGAGCCGTGGGCGAGGAACGCGCCACGCCAGGCCGCGACCGCGTCGCAGCCGCCGCCGGAGACGACAGCCGGGGGCAGGCCGCGTACGGGACGACCGCGGCCGTCGAGCAGGCCGGTCTGGCGCGCCAGTGCCTCACCGTCGCGTACGACGCGGACGATGTAGCGGGTGCCCTTGCGGATGCCGTTGCCCTGCACCATCGCCACCTCGGACTGGTGGCCGTAGATCTCGGCGATGTCCTTCCGCAGGCGGCGGGCGGCGGCACCGGTGTCGACCTCGGCCTCCACCACGATGCGGCCGGAGACGATGTGGAGCCCGCCGGCGAAGCGCAGCAGCGTGGCCACCTCGGCCTTGCGGCAACAGGTCTTGGTGATCTGGGTGTTGGCGAGCTCTGCCTTGACCTGTGCCGTCATTGCCATGGGCGGCATCCTGCCACGCATCGCCCGAGGGCGTGGAGTTCGTGCGAAGCCACGGCGGAGCTCATGCCGACATCAGCGCGCGCAGCGTCGCGGCCAACCGGGAGGGATCGTGGTGCGCCTCACCGGGGCTGGCGACGTCGGCCAGCACCAGCTGGGCTCCCACGGCACCGACGGCGCCGGCCAGTGCGTCGGTGTCGGGCACGCTGCCGCGGTCCGCGACGACGGCGTGCAGCGCCAGGTCGGGGGCGTGGCGCATCAGGGCGGCCAGGTGCTCGACGGGGCCGTAGCCGGCGGTCTCGCCCTCCTGGGCCACCAGGTTGAGCAGCAGCACCACCTTGGCCGGGGTGCGGGTCAGGGCCTCGCGCAGGCCCGGCACCATCAGGTGCGGGATCACCGAGGTGAACCACGAGCCCGGCCCGAGCAGGACCCACTCCGCCTCCTCGATGGCCTGCACGGCCTCGCTGCAGGCGTCCGGCCCTCGGGGTCGAGAGCGACCTGGACGATCTCCCCTGGCGTGGTCGCGACCTCCTTCTGGCCACGCACCGTGGTGGTGACGCCGTCGGAGGAGTGCGGGTCGCGGACCTCCGCCGTGATGTCCATCGGGGTGGTCGCCATGGGCAGCACGCGACCGCGCGCCCCGAGCAGCGTCCCGGCCCAGTCGAGCGCCCGGACGTGGTCGCCCATCAGCTCCCACAGACCGACCAGGACGAGGTTGCCGATGGCGTGCCCCTGCATCTCGCCCTCGCCACCGAAACGGTGCTGGAAGAGCTCGGCCCAGGTGCGGCCCCACTCGTCCTCGCCGCACAGCGCCGACAGCGCCATCCGGAGGTCACCGGGGGGCAGGACGCCGAACTCCTGGCGCAGCCGGCCCGACGAACCTCCGTTGTCGGCCACCGTCACCACGGCGGTGATCCGGTCGACGTCCAGGGAGTCGTGCAGCATCCGCAGCGCGCTCAACGACGCGTGCAGGCCGTGGCCTCCCCCGAGCGCCACGACGGACTGGGAGTGGACGGAGCGGGGCTGGGAGGTCAGGGGTGGGACGCCCATCTCACTCCCGTCCGAGGTCGCGGTGGGTGGTGCGGACGTCGAGCCCGCCCTCGGAGAGGCGCTGGGCGATGGCCTCGGACATGGCCACGCTGCGGTGCTTGCCCCCGGTGCACCCGACGGCCACCGTCATGAAGCGCTTGCCCTCCTCGAGGTAGCCGCGTGCCACAAGCTGCAGCACGGGGATGTACCCCTCGAGGAACGCGCCGGCGCCCGGCTGTGCCTTGACGTAGTCGGCGACGTCGACGTCCTGGCCCGTTCGGGCACGCAGCTCGGGCACCCAGTGCGGGTTGGGCAGGAAGCGCATGTCCGCCACGAAGTCGGCGTCCACGGGGATGCCGTACTTGAAGCCGAAGCTGATCACGGTCACCTTGAGCTGCAGCGACTCCGCCGACCCGAAGTGGTTCGCGATCCGCTTGGTGAGCTGGTGGACGTTGAGGCCCGTGGTGTCGATGAGGAGGTCGGCACGGCCACGCGTCGTCTCCAGCACCTTCCGCTCCCGTGCCAGCCCGTCGAGCAGACGCCCGGAGCCCTGCAACGGGTGCGGGCGGCGGGCGGCTCCTGACGGCGTACGAGGGCGTCGTCGGAGGCGTCGAGGTAGAGCAGCGTCGTGGGTCGGCCGGTGCTCCGCTCGTAGCGCTGGGTCGCGAGGGTGTCGAAGAAGGCGCCGGAGCGCACGTCGACCACGATCGCGATCGGCTGGGAGGTCCCCCGCTCGGCGTCGACCATGCTGACCACGTCGGGCACCAGCGTGGGCGGCAGGTTGTCGACCACGAAGTAGCCCAGGTCCTCGAGCTCCTTGGCGGCGGTGCTGCGTCCGGCGCCGGTCATGCCCGTGATGATGACCAGCTCACCCGGTTCGATGCTCATCAGTGCTCCTCGATCTCTCCGGTGGCCGTGTTGATGCGCGGCCCAGTCTGTCGTGCGCCGTCCTGCTGCGTGAGTGCTTCCTTGATGGCGGCGGCCGTCTGCGGGCCGATGCCGGGCACCATCGCGATCTCCTCGACGGCCGCGAGACGCAGCTTCTTGAGCGAGCCGAAGTGCCGGAGCAGGGCCTTGCGCCGGATCTCCCCCAGGCCCGGTACGTCGTCGAGCAGGCTCTCGACCATCGTGCGCGAGCGGCGTCCCCGGTGGTGCGCGATCGCGAAGCGGTGGGCCTCGTCGCGGATCCGCTGGAGCAGGTAGAGCCCCTCGCTGGTGCGGGGCAGGATGACCGGGTCCTCGTCGCCGGGGAGCCACACCTCCTCGAGCCGCTTGGCCAGGCCGCAGACCGGGATGTCGCCCAGGCCCAGCTGCTCCAGCGCGTCGGCTGCCGCCGCGACCTGGGGCGGGCCACCGTCGACGACCACCAGGGCCGGGGTGTAGGCGAACTTGCGCGGTCGACCGGTGTCCGGGTCGACCAGCATCGGGCCGGCGTCCGTGGAGACCTCGGCCGACTTCGAGCGCTCCTCGAGCAGTCGTCGGAAGCGTCGGGTGATGACCTCGTGCATCGAGGCGACGTCGTTCTGTCCCTCCACGTCCTTGATCACGAACCGGCGGTACTCGCCCTTGCGGGCCAGCCCGTCCTCGAAGACGACCATGGAGGCGACGACCTCGGTCCCCTGGAGGTTGGAGACGTCGAAGCACTCGATGCGCAGCGGCACCTCGCCCAGGTCGAGGGCCTCCTGGATCTCCTCCAGGGCGCGGTTGCGCGTCGTCAGGTCGCTGGCGCGCTTCGTCTTGTGCAGGGCCAGGCCCTGGACGGCGTTGCGGGCCACCGTCTCCTGCAGCACCTTCTTGTCGCCTCGTTGCGGCACCCGGATCCGGACCTTGGAGCCGCGCAGCGAGGAGAGCAGGTCCTCGAGCGTCGCCACGTCGGCGGGCAGCTCGGGCACCAGCACCTCGCGCGGGATGGCGTCGGGGTCGTCGGCGTACAGCTGGAGCAGGAACTCCTCGACGAGCTCGGGGGTGCCGCCCTCGTCCATGCGGTCGGCCACCCAGCCGCGCTGGCCTCGGATGCGACCCCCGCGCACGTGGAAGACCTGGACCGCGACCTCCAGCGGATCCTCCGCCAGCGCCACCACGTCGGCGTCGGTGCCGTCGGCCAGCACGACCACCTGCTTCTCCAGGGCCCGGCGCAGGGCACCGAGGTCGTCGCGCAGGCGGGCGGCCTTCTCGAACTCCATGGCCTCGGAGGCGGCGTACATCTCCTTCTCGACGCGCTTCACGAAGGCGTCGGTGTTGCCGGCCATGAAGTCGCAGAGGTCGTTGACGATGGCGCGGTGGTCCTCGGCGCTGATCTTGCCCACGCAGGGCGCGGCGCACTTGTCGATGTAGCCGAGCAGGCACGGACGACCGATCTGGGCCGAACGGTTGAAGACACCCTTGGTGCAGGAGCGCATCGGGAAGACCCGCAGCAGCTGGTCGACGGTCTCGCGGATCGCCCACGCGTGGCCGTAGGGACCGAAGTAGCGGGTGCCCTTCTTCTTCGCGCCGCGCCCGACCATGACGCGGGGGAACTCCTCCCCGACCGTGACGGCCAGCCACGGGTAGGACTTGTCGTCGCGGTACTTGACGTTGAAGCGGGGGTCGAACTCCTTGATCCAGGAGTACTCGAGCTGGAGCGCCTCCACCTCGGTGCGGACCACGGTCCACTCGACGCTGGCGCCGGTGGTCACCATCGACGCCGTGCGAGGGTGCAGCCCGGAGATGTCCTGGAAGTACGACGACAGGCGTGAACGCAGGTTCTTCGCCTTGCCGACGTAGATCACCCGTCCGTGGACGTCACGGAAGCGGTAGACCCCTGGCTGGGTCGGGATCGACCCGGGAGCGGGACGGTACGACGCGGGGCTCGGCACGCCTCCAGCCTACGGAGTGCGGACGAGCCGGGACGGAGCACCCGCCGGCATCACGCGGTGACGATCCGGCCGTTCTCGACCTTGATCGCCACGGGGTCGAGCGGAGCCTTGGCCGGGCCGGCGAGACGGGCCCCGGTGGCGAGGTCGAACTTGCTGCCGTGGCAGCGGCACGGGATGTGTCCCTCGTCGGACGAGCCGACGAAGCAGCCCTTGTGGGAGCACTCGGCGTTGAACGCCTTGAACTCACCCTCGACGGGCTGGGAGACCACCGTGCCGAAGCGCGCGAAGACCTGGCAGCCCCCGACGGGGACGTCGGTGGTGGGGGCCACGTCGGTGCCCGGCCGGGGCGGGTCCTGCTGGTGGAGCTGGGGGTCGGCCGACGGGTCGGCACACGAGGCAACGACGGGGGCCATCGCGACGCCGGCACCTGCGGCGAGCACACGACGACGAGTGGGGGGCTGGGTCACGCATCCTCCTGACTAACTGTCTCCAGCATAGGGAGGCAGTGGTCGGCGCAGCGGTCGGGCCCAGCCGGCCGGTCAGGCGTTCGTGGTGGTGACCACACCGTCCTTGACCTCGACGGCGACCTCCTCGAGCGGGACCTCCGCCGGACCCTTGATCACCGATCCGTCGGTCAACGAGAAGCGGCTGCCGTGGCAGGTGCACGGGATCTCGCCGTCGCTGGACGACGAGACCTCGCACCCCTGGTGGGTGCACAGTGAGCTGAACGCCTTGAACTGACCCTCGCTGGGCTGGGTGACGACCAGCTTCAGCGCCGAGACGACCGCGCAGCCGCCCACGGGCACGTCGGACGTCTTCAGCAGCTCGGTGTCGGCCTTCGGCGGCTCGGGCGCCGTCACCGGCTCGTCCTCGCCGCAACCGGCGACCATCGGGACCGCCGCGGCCGTGGCGCCCGACGCCAGGACGCTGCGACGCGACAGGAGGTGGGAAGAGGGACGGTTGTTGCTCATGGTGCCTCCGGGTTCACTTCTTCGCGCTGGCGGTCGACTTCTTCCTCTTCGGCCGGGCCGCCACCTGGGCAGCCCGACCCTCGAGCAGCGGCGGAGGAAACGGCCCGTGTGGCTCTCCGGGTTGCTCGCGACCTCCTCTGGCGTGCCCTCGGCGACCACAGGCCACCGCGCGAGCCACCCTCGGGCCCCATGTCGACGAGCCAGTCGGCCGTCTTGATGACGTCGAGGTTGTGCTCGATCACCAGCACCGTGTTGCCTGGTCGACGAGCGGCCAGCACCAGGAGAAGCTTGCGGATGTCCTCGAAGTGCAGCCCGTGGTGGGCTCGTCGAGCACGTAGAGGGTGCGCCCGGTCGAGCGTTTCTGCAGCTCGCTGGCGAGCTTGACGCGCTGCGCCTCACCACCCGACAGCGTCGTCGCCGGCTGTCCCAGACGGACGTAGCCGAGACCGACCTCGGTGAGCGTCTTCATGTGCCGGGAGATCGCCGGGACGGCGGCGAAGAACTCCGCCGCCTCCTCGATCGGCATGTCGAGGACCTCGGCGATGGTCTTGCCCTTGTAGTGCACCTCGAGCGTCTCGCGGTTGTAGCGCGCGCCGCGGCATACCTCGCACGGGACGTAGACGTCCGGCAGGAAGTTCATCTCGATCTTGATCGTGCCGTCGCCGTGGCACGCCTCGCAGCGCCCGCCCTTGACGTTGAAGGAGAAGCGACCCGGCATGTAGCCACGGACCTTGGCCTCGGGCGTCTGGGCGAACAGCTTGCGCACGTGGTCGAAGACGCCGGTGTACGTCGCCGGGTTGCTGCGCGGGGTACGACCGATGGGCGACTGGTCGACGTGGATGACCTTGTCGACCTCGTCGACGCCCGTGATCGTCCGGTGCCGTCCGGGGACGGTACGGGCGTTGTAAATCTGCTTCGCCAGAGACGTGTAGAGGATGTCGTTGACCAGGGTCGACTTGCCCGATCCCGAGACGCCCGTGACGGCCACGAACATCCCCAGCGGGAAGGTGACGTCGACGTTGCGGAGGTTGTTCTCCTTGGCGCCCTTCACCACCAGCTCGCGGCCCGGGGTCCTCGGGCGGCGCAGCTCCGGCACCGGGATCTCGCGGCGACCGGAGAGGTACTGCCCGGTCATGGAGTCGGGGTGCGACAGGAGGTCGTCGACGGTCCCGGAGTGCACGACCTGGCCGCCGTGCTCGCCCGCCGCGGGGCCGATGTCGACGACCCAGTCGGCGGTGCGGATCGTGTCCTCGTCGTGCTCGACGACGATCAGGGTGTTGCCGAGCTCCTTGAGCCGGACGAGCGTCTCGATCAGGCGTGCGTTGTCGCGCTGGTGCAGGCCGATGGAGGGCTCGTCGAGGACGTACAGGACGCCCACGAGCCCGGCGCCGATCTGGGTGGCCAGCCGGATGCGCTGCGCCTCGCCGCCCGACAGCGAGCCGCTGGGCCGGTCGAGCGACAGGTAGTCGAGGCCGACGTCGAGGAGGAAGCGCAGGCGCTCCTGGATCTCCTTGAGGACGCGCTCGGCGATCTGCTTCTCGCGCGGCGAGAGCTCGAGCTGGGCGAGGAAGTCAGCGGTCTCGTTGAGCGGCTTGGCGCAGAGCTCGGCGATGGAGATCCCGCCGAGGGTCACCGACATGGAGATCGGCTTGAGCCGGCTGCCCTGGCAGGCGGGGCAGGGCACCTCGCGCATGAAGCCCTCGAACCGCTCGCGCGTGGTGTCGGACTCGGCGTCGTTGTGTCGCCGCTCGATGTACTGGCTGACGCCCTCGAACTCGGCGTAGTAGGAGCGCTGACGCCCGTAGCGGTTGCGCGTGACCACGTGCACCTTGGTGGCGTGGCCGTCGAGGATCGCCTTGCGGGCCTTGACCGGCAGCTTCTCCCAGGGGGTGTTCAGGTCGAACCCGAGCTCCTCCCCCAGCGCGCCCATGAGCCGCAGGAAGTAGTCGGCGACGTGCGCGCCGCTCCACGGCTGGACCGCACCCTCGCCCAGCGTCGCCTCGGGGTTGGGGACGACCAGCTCGGGGTCCATCTCCATCCGGGTGCCGATGCCGTGGCAGGTGGTGCAGGCGCCGAAGGGCGAGTTGAACGAGAACGAGCGAGGCTGGAGGTCGTCGGACTCGATGGGGTGCTCGTTGGGGCAGGCCATCCGCTCCGAGAAGGTGAGCTCACGCCCCTCGGCCCCGGCCTCCAGGTCGACGAAGTCGAAGACCACCAGGCCGTCGGCCAGCCCGAGGGCAGTCTCGACCGAGTCGGTCAGCCGCTGCTTCGAGGAGGGCTTCACCGCCAGACGGTCGACGACGACCTCGATGGTGTGCTTCTTCTGCTTGTTGAGCGTGGGCGGCGGTCGAGGCTGTACGTCTCCCCGTCGACCCGCGCACGGCTGAAGCCCTGCGTCTGCAAGGACGAGAAGAGCTCGACGTACTCCCCCTTGCGTCCCCGGATGACGGGGGCGAGCACCTGGAAGCGTCGACCTTCCTCCAGTGCCAGGATCCGGTCGACGATCTGCTGCGGCGTCTGCCGCTCGATCGGGGCACCGCAGGTCGGGCAGTGCGGACGCCCCGCACGGGCGTACAGCAGGCGGAGGTAGTCGTAGACCTCGGTGATCGTACCCACGGTGGAGCGGGGGTTCTTGGAGGTGGACTTCTGGTCGATCGAGACCGCGGGCGACAGCCCCTCGATGAAGTCGACGTCAGGTTTGTCCATCTGCCCCAGGAACTGGCGCGCGTAGGCCGAGAGCGACTCCACGTAGCGTCGCTGGCCCTCGGCGAAGATCGTGTCGAACGCGAGCGAGGACTTGCCCGACCCGGACATGCCCGTGAAGACGATGAGGGAGTCCCGAGGGAGGTCGAGCGAGACGTCCTTGAGGTTGTGCTCCCGGGCACCGCGGATGATGAGTTGGTCAGTCACGAGCGTCCTTGAGGTGTGGGTCGCGACGTTCGTTCGAACGCATGTTCGCCATCCTAGAGGCTCGGACAACCCCGGACGGTGGCACTCCCACTCTTCCACACCGACCCATGGCAGCGTGTCGGGCAGGATGGGCCCATGACGTCCTACACCGGAGACGTCTCCCCCGGCGGAGACCCCCAGACCCTCACGCTGTCGACCTTGACCGTCACCAAGGTGGCGGTGGACGACAAGATGTCGAACAACTGCTACGTGCTGCGCTGCAACGAGACGGGCGAGCAGCTGCTCGTCGACGCCGCCGACGCGCCGGAGGTCCTGCTCCCCCTAATCGGGGACGCCGGCCTCGCTGCCGTCGTGACCACGCACCAGCACTGGGACCACCACCGCGCCCTCGCCGCCGTGGTCGAGGCGACCGGTGCCGAGGTCTTCGCGGGCGCCCCGGACGCCGACGCCATCACCGAGCAGACGGGGGTCGCCGTGGCGCGTCGCCTGGAGCACGGCGACGTGGTCCGGGTGGGACGTGTCGACCTGGACGTCATCGCCGTCGCCGGCCACACCCCGGGGTCGGTGTGCCTGGTGCACCACGACCCCGGGGGCTCCCCTCACGTCTTCACCGGGGACACCCTCTTCCCCGGTGGTGTGGGAGCCACCTTCGGCAACGAGGAGGCCTTCGAGCAGCTCATCGACCAGGTCGAGGAGCGCATCTTCGGCACGCTGCCCGACGAGACACGGTTCCACCCGGGGCACGGGAAGGACGGCGTGCTCGGGCAGGAGCGTGAGCACCTGCCCGAGTGGCGCGCCCGCAAGTGGTGAACCTCAGCAGCTCATCGCCCTGAAGGTCAGGTTGGAGATGAAGATGCCCTGGAGGCCGTAGCTGCTCAGCGAGCCGCTCTGGTCGTTCCAGAAGGTGACGAGGACCGTGCTGACCGGGGCGAGGCCCGAGTAGTCGACCGCCACGTTGCCGGAACCCACACCGGGGTCGTACCCGGTGTTGTCGGAGTTGTTGCGCCACGGGTCTGACGCGGTGCCGGCGCCCCGGAGGGCCGTGGCGCGGACGCCGCTGGCGCCTCCACTCACGCTGACGCGGTCCCGGTACTGCCCCGAGGTGCTGTCGATGTCAGTGATCGTGAACCGGAGGTTCTTGACCGGGCGGCTGAACTCCAGCTTGAGGACCTGGGCGTGACCGGCGCGGGTGGCCGCGTTGTTGCCGAGGCTGTTGTTGGTGGTCAGGTCCTGCAGCAGCGTGAGGCCACGGGCCTGCAGCCCACCGACGTTGAACGGTGACACGCGCATGTTCGCGGCCCCGTCGCTCGCCAACCTGCCGCGCATGCGGTTGCCGGTGAAGCTGTTCGAGGCGGTGACCGTCAGCGGCGTGATGGCGGCGACCTCCGCCGGCGTCAGCGACTGGTTGGGCACGCGGGTGGCCGGGGCCGAGCCCTTGCCCACGCCGTACAGGGAGCTGGAGGACGTCGGCACGAAGGAGTAGCCGCTGGCCTGCCAGGAGAACGTGTAGTCGATCTCCCGGCAGCTCGAGGTTGGCGGGGGGACGACGCCGGAGCCGGCGAAGGCGGGGGACGCGGAGCTGACCATGATGGCGGGGACGGCCCAGGCGGATGCGGTCAGGAGACCGCGACGAGACGTGGTGATGGACATGCTTGACCCTCGAGTGGGCGCACGACGGCAGCGCGCAGTGCGCACACAGGTGCGAGATGAAGAAACTGCCCCCGGGTGCTGAAGCCGCGGGCCAGCGACTGTGGTCGCTGCATAGATGTAAAGGCATCGCGGCGACCGCAGATTCTGATTTCCGGGCCGTTCCCCAATTCGGAGTATGAACGGGGTAGACCATCACTAGACCATGTGATATAGCCTACTCAGCCGTTCGTCGGCGTGGCGACTGGCGCCGGGCCGGTTCCGTTTGAACGGCAGCCGGGAGCACCTTGTAACGTGCGGTGCATGACGACCAAGGCGCTCACCGCTTCCACCTTCGAATCGACCGTCACCGGCGAGGGCATCGTGCTCGTCGACTTCTGGGCAGACTGGTGCGGTCCGTGCAAGCAGTTCGCCCCGGTCTTCGAGGCGGCCTCGGAGCAGCACCCCGACATCGTCTTCGGCAAGGTCGACACCGAGGCCGAGCGTGAGCTGGCGGCCATGGCGCAGATCTCCTCGATCCCCACGATCATGGCCTTCCGTGACGGCATCCTCGTCTTCTCCCAGCCGGGCGCCCTGCCCGCCGCCGCGCTCGACGAGCTGATCGCTGGCGTACGCGCCATCGACATGGACGAGGCCCGCCGCCAGATCGCCGCCGCCGAGTCCGGCGAGATCGACCTCGACGCCTTCGCGGCCGAGCACGCGATGGGTGCCTTCGTCCTCGACGTCCGGGAGGACGACGAGTACGCGGCCGGGCACGTCCCCGGAGCCGTGCACATCCCGATGGGTCAGGTCGGCGAGCGCATCGACGAGCTGCCCGAGGGCCCGCTCCTGGTGATCTGCCGCAGT
The DNA here is from genome assembly GCF_004777465.1 of Nocardioides daphniae. Taxonomy (NCBI): domain Bacteria; kingdom Bacillati; phylum Actinomycetota; class Actinomycetes; order Propionibacteriales; family Nocardioidaceae; genus Nocardioides; species Nocardioides daphniae. Next base: position 1,749,703 of record NZ_CP038462.1, on the reverse strand, counting down.
GGCAACCGCAGCCGCCAGGTCTGCGAGTTCCTGCGCTCGCAGGGTCGTCAGGCGATCAACGTTTCCGACGGCACCATGGGATGGGCCGACCGCGGCTGGCCGCTGGAGTCCTGACCCGTCTGGTGACGGTTGGCTAGCATCGGCGCCGTGGGTTACCTCGTACGCCAGACGCTCGTCGCCGCGCTCACCGCCAACGCTCTTCGCCCCTCCCGGTCCTTTCGTGGAGGGGCGTTGTCCTTCCTCGCCGGCTTCCTGACCGTGGAGCTGGCGCCGCAGATCCTTGCGGCCAACTCGGTCGACACCGCAGTCCATCTGCTGCGGCGCCGTCGGTCGTGGCCCGGCCTCGCCCTGGCGGCGTTCTCGACGGCTGGCCTGGCCCGGGAGATCGCCCTGAGCCGCAGCAGTCCGCAGGGACTGAACACCGCCGTGGGCACCCTCGGTGAGCTGGAGGGCCTCGAGCCGATCGCGGCGCGCGACGCCGAGCGTACGCTCGCCCGTCGGGTCAACCCGCTCCCGCGCCGCGACCCGCGGGTCCGGGTGGTGCGCGACGTCCGCTACTCCCCGCCGGGCGGCGAGGCCTGCTCGACCTCTACCTGCCGACCGATCCTCCTGCGTCTCATGCCCCGGTCCTGCTCCAGGTCCACGGTGGCGGGTGGACCATCGGCGCGAAGGAGAACCAAGGGGTGCCGCTGATGCAGCACATGGCCTCCCTCGGCTGGGTCTGCGTGGCGATCAACTACCGCCTCGCCCCCGCGCCCCCTTCCCGGCCCAGATCATCGACGTCAAGAGGGCGATCGCCTGGATCAAGGAGCACGTCGCGGAGTACGGCGGCGACCCCGACTACGTCGTCGTGACCGGCGGCTCCGCGGGCGGACACCTCGCCTCCCTCGCTGCGCTCACGCCCAACGCTCCCGAGTTCCAGCCCGGCTTCGAGGACGCGGACACGAGCGTCCAGGCGGCGGCACCGATCTACGGCGTCTACGACTTCGCCGGCGCCACCGGGTTGCGCAGTGCGATCGCGATGCGTGACCGGTTCCTCGGGCCACGGGTCCTTCTGCGCTCCTACGACGCCGAGCCTGAGCTCTTCGAGGCAGGCTCCCCCATCCTGCGGATCAACGACTGTGCCCCCGACTTCTTCGTGGTCCACGGCGCCGCCGACTCACTGGTCGACGTGGGTCAGGCGCGGCTCTTCGTCGAGGCGCTGAAGCGACGGTCCAGGGCCCACGTCGTGTACGCCGAGGCGGGCGCCAGCACGCCTTCGACCTCTTCAACACCACCCGCACGTCGCACATGGTGCGGGCCCTCGCCAACTACCTGACCTGGCACCGGCGTCGGCACGTGGCGGGACCCGACTCCGTGCCCGACGAGCCGTTGGGAACAATGGCGCAGTGACCTCGACGATGCCGCCCGCCCTGCTCGACCACGCGCTCGCTGCCAAGGGCTTCATGCCCGAGGACGAAGGGCTGCTCCTGCACCGACGTGCCCTGGAGCAGCTGCCGCTGGGTCCCGCGCTGGAGGTCGGCACCTACTGCGGCAAGTCGGCCGTCTACCTCGGGGCGGCTGCCGCGCAGGTCGGTGGGACGGTCTTCACCGTCGACCACCACCACGGCAGCGAGGAGAACCAGGCGGGCTGGGAGCACCACGACACCGAGGTGGTCGACCCACGGACCGGCCGCATGGACACCCTGCCGTTCTTCCGCCGCACGATCGAGGACGCAGGACTCGAGGACCACGTCGTCGCCGTGGTGGGGCAGTCGACCACCGTCGCACGCCACTGGCGCACCCCGCTCTCCCTGCTCTTCATCGACGGCGGCCACTCCGAGGAGCACGCGCAGAACGACTACACCGGCTGGGCCAACTGGGTGATGGCCGGAGGACTGCTCGTCATCCACGACGTCTTCGCCGACCCCGCCGACGGGGGCCAGCCGCCGTACCACGTGTTCCTGCGCGCGCTGGAGGGCGGCTGCTTCACCGAGGACGAGCGCCTGGGGTCGATGCGGGTGCTGCGACGGACGTCAGGAGACGCCGGCGACACTGCGGGCGTCGGCTGATCCACAGCACCGGGCACCCAGGTCCCCGAACGTCACGAGCGTCTCACCGCGCATGATGTCCGAGCCCGGCGTCGTCCGGGACAGCTGGTCGGCCGCCAGGATCACGGCCGCAGCCGTGTACGTGGTCTGCTCGCCCGGCCAGTTGACCTGGTCGGGGAAGACCCAGCCGGTCCAGTAGCTGCCGTTCTCGTGGCGCAGGTGCTGCATGTCGGCGAAGAGCTGCAGGGCGCGGTCCCGGTCGCCGTTGGCCTCCAAGGCCATCACCAGCTCACAGGTCTCGGCCCCGGTGACCCAGGGGTTCTCCCGGACGCACCGGATGCCGAGCCCCTCCTCGACGAACACGTCCCACCGCTCCTTCAGGAGGGCCTCGGCCGCCTCGCCCCGCACGGCACCGCCGAGCACCGGGTAGTACCAGTCCATCGAGAACTCGGACTTGTCCAGGAAGAGGTCACGGTGGTCGCGCAGGGCGTGCGCCAGACGGGCACCGGCGAACTCCCACTCGGGCTGCGGGTCCTCGAGGAGGTCTGCCAACGCGCAGCCGGCAGCCAGGGCGTGGTGGATCGACGACGAGCCGGCGAGCAGCGCGTCGGTGTTGATGCGGGCCGGGCGGCCCTCCGCCCACTCCTGCGACCAGGCGATGCCGCCCGACGGAAGCTGCAGGGAGACGACCCAGTCCAGGCCGGCGCGCACGGCCGGCCAGAAGCGGTCGACGAAGGCGCGGTCACGGCGTACCAGCCAGTGGTGCCAGACGCCGACGGCGAGGTAGGCGGACATGTTCGTCTCGCCACTGTGGTCCTCGACGGTGCCAGCGACGATCTTCATCGGCCAGGAGCCGTCTGCCCGCTGGGTACGGAGCACCCACTCGTACGCGCGTTCCGCGGCCTCGACCTGCCCACCGACGAGCATGGCCATGGCGGCCTCGACGTGGTTCCACACGTCGACCTTGTCACCCGGCGTCCACGGCACGGCGCCCGAAGGCTCCTGCATGGCGGCGATCGAGGCCGCGGTCTGCGCGACCTGGTCGGCCGTCAGGACGCCTGGTACCTCGGGGATGAGGTGGGCCATCAGGCGCTGAGCGGCTTCGTGAAGTAGAGGACCATGCTCTTGCCGATCATCGGGTCCAGGACCTTGCCGGCCAGCTGCAGCACCTTCGGCTGCTTCATGATCTCCCAGACCAGGAGCTTGTGGTAGGCCTTGGCGAGCGGGTGGTCGTCGTTGTTGACGCCGACCGCGCACTTGATCCACCAGTACGGCGCGTGCAGGCCGTGGGCGTAGTCCTTGCCCGTGAAGTTGAGGCCGGCCTTGGAGATCTTGTCGATGAGCTCCTTGTCCGTGTAGATGCGGATGTGGCCGCCCTCGACGTTGTGGTAGTCGTCGGAGAGCTTCCAGTTGATCACCTCGGGCAGCCAGCGGGGCACCGAGACCGCCAGGGTGCCGCCGGGCCGGAGCACGCGTACGAGCTCCTGGATCGCCTGGATGTCGGCGGGGATGTGCTCCAGCACCTCGGCCGCGACGACGCGGTCGAACTCACCGTCGGCGAAGGGCAGCGCGAGCGCGTCGCCCTCCTTGACGTCAGCCTCGGCGCCCTCGGGGACCTCGCCCGCCTCCTTCATCGCGACGAAGAGGTTGCGGACGTTCTCCAGCTCTGCGGCGTCCTGGTCGAAAGCGATCACGTCGCCGCCGCGGCGGTACATCTCGAAGGCGTGGCGACCGGCGCCACAGCCCATGTCGAGCACGCGGTCGCCCGCCTTGAGACCGAGTCGGTCGAAGTCAACGGTCAGCACGTCACCCCCCTGGGCCTTCTCGGCCCGGTAGTCGTTGATCACTTCTTCGTAGGCAGCGGCGGTCTTCTGCGCGACCGCGCGCCAGCTGAACATGTCGAGCACCCGCTGGCGTCCGGCAGCGCCCATCCGGGCCCGCCGCTCGGGGTCGTCCAGCAGGGCGGCGATGGCGTGGGTCAGCTCGCCGACGTCACCGGGGGTGACCAGGTCGGCACACTCTCCGTCCTCGCCGACGACCTCGGGGATGGCGCCAGCGCGGGAGACGACGAGCGGGGTGGCGCAGGCCATGAGCTCGGCGGTGGGGAGCGAGAAGCCCTCGTACAGGGAGGGGACGCAGGCCAGCTCGGCAGAGCCCATGAGCTCCACGAGCTCGGCGTCGGAGACGCCGCTGACGAAGCTCACGTGCTCACCGATGCCGAGGGTCTCGATCAGCTGCTCCGTGCGGCCGCCCGGGGCGGGCTTGGTGACCAGGACCAGGGACAGGTCCCGCTCCGTGCGCAGCTTCGCGAACGCCTCGAGGAGCGTGGAGATCCCCTTCATCGGGGCGTCGGCGCTGGCCATGGCCAGGATCCGCCCGGGGACCCGTGGAGTCGTCGGGGGGACGAACGAGTCCTCGACGCCGAGCAGGATCACCTGCATCCGGGCGGGGTCGACGCCGAAGTCAGTGGCGATGTCGCGCTTCGAGGACTCCGACGGGGTGAGGATCTTGCGCGCCTGGCGGGCCACGCGGCCCTGCATCCGCAGGAAGCCGTACCAGCGGCGCAACGAGAGCTTCTTGCGCAGCGTCGGCGCGGTCGCGAGCTCGACCCGGCGGTCGAACGTGATCGGGTGGTGCAGCGTCGTGACGAGTGGCAGCCCCATCTTCTCGATGGCGAGCATCCCGTCACCCAGCACCTGGTTGTCGTGGACGACGTCGAAGTCGTCGACGCGGTCCTTGAGGAGGCGCGCCACGCGCTTGCTGAAGGTCCTCGGCTCGGGGAAGCCGGCGGTGCACATGGTCAGGAACTCCTCGACGTCGATCAGGTCGCGGAACTCCTTGAGCTTGGGGACCCGGAACGGGTCGGGCTCGCGGTAGAGGTCGAGCGAAGGCACCTTGGTGAGCTTCACACCCTCGTCGAGGATCGGGTACGGCTGGCCCGAGAAGACCTCGACCTCGTGCCCCAGCGCCACGAGCTCACGGCTCAGGTGGCGCAGGTAGATGCCCTGGCCGCCGACGTGGGGCTTGCTGCGGTAGGAGAGCAGTGCAACGCGCAAGGTCTCGGCCTTCCTGATTGGTGACCCGCGTTTGTACCACGCGTCACCTCGGTAACTTCTCTGTCGCCAGTGAACGGACCTGACCCGCGTACTGTTCCACGCGGCACGCGTGGGGAGACTCACAGGGCGTCATGCCTCGCTGGAGTGACCGGGGAAGACGTGGGCCGACGGGTCGATCACGACGGCGGCGTTGTTGACCGCGGTTGCTGCCTCCCCGAAGCCCACGGCGATGAGGCGCACCTTGCCCGGGTAGTCGGTGATGTCACCGGCGGCGAAGACCCGCTCGAGGGAGGTCCGCATGGAGCTGTCGACGACCACGTGCCGCTTGGCCGTCTCCAGCCCCCAGGTCTGGATGGGCCCCAGGTCAGCCACGAAGCCGAGCGCGGCGACGACGGCCTGGCACGGAAGGACCTCCTCGACGCCGTCGTCGGTGCGCACCACCACGGCCTTGACCGCGTCGCCGCCGCTGATCTCGACCACCTGGGCCTTCGTCAGGATCCGCACCGACGAGGCCCGCACGGCCGCGACCGTACGCTCGTGGGCGCGGAACGCGTCCCGTCGGTGCACGAGGGTCACCGAGGATGCCAGCGGCTCGAGGTGCTCGGCCCAGTCGAAGGCACTGTCGCCTCCCCCGACGACCACGACGTCCTTGCTCCGGTACGGCTCGAAGTCCGGCACGAAGTACTCGACGCCCCGGCCCACCCACTCCGGGCCGACCGGCAGCGGCCGCGGGGTGAAGGTGCCGATGCCGGCGGTCACCAGGACGGCTGCGGCCCGCACCGTGGTGCCGTCGTCGAGCCCCACGGAGACGGAGTCGGCCTCCTGGGTGAGCGACAACGCGGTGCGCTCCAGGAGGTGGGTGGCACCGGCCGTGCTGGCCTGGGCAACCAGGCCCTCCACCAGGTCGCGGCCCTTCACCGCCGGGAAGCCGGCCACGTCGGCGATCCGCTTCTCCGGGTACATGGCGGTGATCTGACCGCCCAGCTCCGGAAGGGAGTCGACCAGCACGACCCGCAGCCCGCGGAACCCCGCGTAGTAGGTCGCGAAGAGCCCGGTCGGCCCCGCGCCGATGATCAACAGGTCCGTCTCGACAACGTCCAACGTGCACCCCGCAGGCTCGGCTGTGATGCAGGTCACCCTAGATCACGGACCCGCCGAGCCCCAGCCCCTCGCGACGAGCCGTCAGTCCAGGCAGAACTCGTTGCCCTCGGGGTCGGCCATGACGATGAAGCTCCCGTCGCCCATCTCCTGGGAGGGCGGCACCCGGCGTACGACGGTGGCACCAGCCGCGACCAGCCTCTCCGCAGCCTCCTCGTGGGCAGCAGCCCGGTCGTCCCCGGAGAGTCCGGGCGCCACCCGCAGGTCGAGGTGGACCCTGTTCTTCACCGACTTCTCCTCCGGGACCTGCTGGAAGAAGACCCGCGGGCCGCTCTCCCCCTCCTCAGGCACGATGGCGGAGCGGGAGTTGCGCGCCTCGGGCGGGACGCCCCAGGCATCGAGCGCGTCGTCCCACGAGGTGAAGTCGCCGGGCGGCGGCTGGAGCCGGTAGCCGAGGGCCTCGGCCCAGAAGAGGGCCTGCCGACCGGGGTCGTGGGCGTCGAACGTCACCTGGAACTCGATCGCTGTCACTTCGTGGCCTCCATCATCTGGCGCAGCTCCTTCTTGAGCTCGCTGATCTCGTCGCGCAGCCGCGCGGCAACCTCGAACTGGAGCTCAGCGGCCGCGGTCTTCATCTGGTCGGTGAGCTGCTGGATGAGTTCGGCCAGGTCGGAGCTGGGGATGCCGGCCGTGTCGGGCAGGTCCTTGTGCAGCTTGAGAGCATCGGCGTCGGCGAGCCCTTGGGCTTCACGCCGCCGGCGCGGCCCTTCTGACCCACGTCGGCCCAGGTCTGCAACAGCTCCTGGGTCGTCTCGTCCTCGCGGGCGAGCATCTCGGTGATGTCGGCGATCTTCTTGCGCAGCGGCTGCGGGTCGATCCCGTGCTCGGCGTTGTAGGCGACCTGGATGGCGCGACGGCGGTTGGTCTCGTCGATCGCCGCCTCCATCGACCGGGTGATCCGGTCCGCATACATGTGGACCTGGCCGGAGACGTTGCGGGCCGCACGTCCGATCGTCTGGATGAGGGACTTGTCGGAGCGCAGGAAGCCCTCCTTGTCGGCATCGAGGATGGCGACAAGCGACACCTCGGGGAGGTCCAGGCCCTCGCGCAGCAGGTTGATGCCGACGAGCACGTCGTACTCCCCCAGGCGGAGGTCACGGAGCAGCTCGATGCGCTTGAGGGTGTCGACCTCGGAGTGCAGGTAGCGGGTGCGGATGCCGGCCTCGAGCAGGTAGTCGGTGAGGTCCTCGGACATCTTCTTGGTCAGGGTGGTCACCAGGACGCGCTCGTCCTTCTCCACGCGCTCCCGGATCTCGTGGATCAGGTCGTCGATCTGACCCTTCGTCGGCTTGACGATCACCTCCGGGTCGACCAGGCCGGTCGGACGGATGATCTGCTGCACCGCGTTCTGCGGTCCGCCGACGCGGTCGAGCTCGTAGTCGCCCGGCGTCGCCGAGAGGTAGATCGTCTGCCCGATCCGGTCGAGGAACTCCTCCCAGCGCAGCGGGCGGTTGTCCATCGCCGACGGCAGCCGGAAGCCGTGCTCCACCAGGTTGCGCTTGCGCGACATGTCGCCCTCGTACATGCCGCCGATCTGCGGCACGGCCACGTGGGACTCGTCGATGACCAGGACGAAGTCCTCGGGGAAGTAATCGAGCAGGGTGTTGGGCGCGCTCCGGTTGCGGCCGTCCATGTGCATCGAGTAGTTCTCGATGCCGGAGCAGGAGCCGACCTGGCGCATCATCTCGACGTCGTACGTGGTGCGCATGCGCAGTCGCTGCGCCTCCAGCAGCTTGCCCTGCCGCTCGAAGGTGGCGAGCTGCTCGACCAGCTCGGCCTCGATGCCCTTGATCGCCCGCTCCATGCGCTCGGGGCCCGCGACGTAGTGGGTCGCCGGGAACACGTGGATCTCGTCGTCCTCGGTGAGCACCTCGCCGGTCACCGGGTGGAGGGTCATCAGCCGCTCCACCTCGTCACCGAAGAACTCGATCCGGATCGCCATCTCCTCGTAGACCGGGAAGACCTCGACCGTGTCGCCGCGGACCCGGAACGTGCCACGCGTGAAGCTCAGGTCGTTGCGGGTGTACTGGTTGTCGACGAGCTGGCGGAGCAGCTTGTCGCGGTCGCGCTCCTCGCCGCGCTTGAGGCGCACCATCCGGTCGACGTACTCCTGCGGGGTGCCCAGGCCGTAGATGCACGACACCGTCGAGACCACGATGACGTCACGCCGGGTCAGCAACGAGTTGGTCGCGGAGTGGCGCAGCCGCTCCACCTCCTCGTTGATGGAGGAGTCCTTCTCGATGTAGGTGTCGGTCTGCGGGACGTACGCCTCGGGCTGGTAGTAGTCGTAGTACGAGACGAAGTACTCGACCGCGTTGTCGGGGAAGAGCTGACGCAGCTCGTTGGCGAACTGGGCGGCGAGCGTCTTGTTGGGCTGGAGCACCAGCACCGGACGCTGCAGCTGCTCGGTCACCCAGGCCACCGTCGCGGTCTTGCCGGTACCGGTGGCGCCGAGAAGGACGACGTCCTTCTCCCCCGCACGGATGCGCTCGGAGATCTCCTTGATCGCCGTCGGTTGGTCGCCCGACGGCTGGTAGTCGGACTTGACGGTGAAGGGCGCCACCCGGCGCTCCAGGTCGCTCACTGGCCGCATGGTTCGAGCGTACGCGGAGGGTCCGACAACACGCTCGTCCCAGGCTCCCGCACGCGGGCGCGGGCGCGGGGACCCGATGCACCCCGCCCCAACCAGCAACTTTCGTCACACGAGTCCTGCCATTCCACGAACACGGGCGCGGTTTCGTCCTTATGTTGTCGTCCGGGCCCGATCCGCGGTCCACCCGTCCACGGACGAACCACCAGACGCACCAACCGGGGAGCTCATGGCAACGAACAAGAACGGCGTGTCGTCGTCCTCGTCGGAAACCTCCGACGTGGAGGACGTGAAGTCGCGTGCCGGTTGGCGCGTCTCCGGGTGGAAGCTGCGCAACAAGATCGCCCTGGCGCTCGCCTTCCCCATGGTGGCCGCCTCGTGGTTCGCGGTCGACAAGTCGGTGGAGGCCTGGATCGTCGCCGAGGAGTACCGAGCCACCGCGGGCCAGATCCGCGTGCTCGGCCCGACGATCGACTACCTGTACGCCGCCGAGTCGGCGACCGTGGTCGCGCGCTCCGAGTCCGCGTCGAACTCCCCCGCCCGCACCGAGGCCGTGGAGAAGGTCCGTCAGGCCGCAGAGAAGCTCGAGGCGCAGATCGACGACGAGGCCCTCACCCAGAACCAGAAGGCGCAGCTCGAGGGCCTGGTGGCGTTGAGCGACCAGCTCCGCGACGGCCGTGCCTACGTGACGCTGCTGCAGTCGCTGTCGCAGGTCCGCCAGCTCCACAACGGCGTGAGCGACTTCTACCAGTCCATCGTCAACGGACAGAACGCCCCGGAGCCGGTGCTCCAGCAGATCGGCTACGTGATGGAGGGTCGTCTGGCCTTCACCATGCAGCAGCTCCAGGTCGCCTACCAGGGCAACCGCATCACCAACTCGTCCGACGTCTTCTCCGCGCTCGGCGTCGAGGACGCCGCGATCTCGCAGCTGGCCCGCGCCCGCAACGACGCCCCCGACGTGCTCGACCTCCGCTCGCTCAACGCCTCCCGCTTCGACACGGTCGAGAAGGGCACCGGCGAGCTGGCCTACGAGGAGGCCCTCGAGGTCTACGACAGCCTGTCCGAGCAGGTGCTGACCGAGTCGGAGGAGGCGCTCGACGAGAACGCCGCCGAGGCCGGCTCCCAGGCCGTGCTCAACATCGTCATCCTGGCGGCCTCGCTGCTCGCCACCCTCCTGCTGGCCTGGATCATCGCGCGCCTGATGACGCGCCCCGTGCTCACGGTGCGTGACAGCGCCCGCGAGGTCGCGAGCACCAAGCTGCCGCAGGCCGTGGCCACGATCCGCGCCGGCGGCGACCCGGGCGCGATCGACCGGATCCCCGTGCACACCAACGAGGAGATGGGTCAGCTGGCCCGCGCGGTGGACGAGCTCCACCAGACCGCGGTCGACCTGGCCCAGGGCGAGGCCCAGCTGCGTACGCAGGTCGGTGAGATGTTCGTGACGCTCTCGCGCCGCAACACCTCGCTGATCAACCAGCAGCTCGGCCTCATCGAGGAGCTGGAGCGCGACGAGCAGGACCCCCGCCGCCTGGAAAGCCTCTTCCGCCTCGACCACCTGGCCGCCCGCCAGCGCCGCACCGCGGAGAGCCTCGTGATCCTCTCCGACGCCCCCGTGCGCCAGCGCGACGCCCATAGCCTGTCGCTCAACGACGCGCTCCAGGCCGCCACCGCCGGTGTGCAGGAATACCAGCGGGTGGAGATGCGCGGCGCCTCGAGCGAGCAGCTCGTCGGAGCCGTCGCCAACGACGTGGTCCACCTGCTGACCGAGCTCATCGACAACGCGCTGTCGTTCTCGCCGCCCACCGAGCCGGTGCACGTCAGCACGACGAGCGCCGTGGGCCAGACCGTCATCTCCGTCTCCGACGGTGGTCTCGGACTGCCCGAGGACGTCCTGCAGCAGCTCAACGGCATGTTGCGCTCAGACGTCGGCATCACCCCTGACGCCGCACGCCGCATGGGTCTCTTCGTGGTCAGCCGCCTGGCCCACCGCCACGATCTCGACGTGAAGCTCAGCAAGAACGGACGCGGCGGCGTGACCGCCACGGTCGGCATCCCGGACTCGCTCCTGGTCGGCGGCTCCAAGCCGGAGACCGTAGTGACGGCACCCCCGCCGATCGACGTGCCGTCGACGATCGACGTGCCGGCACAGGCCTCCGCACCGGTGATCACCCCGACCGTCGCCCCCGTCATCGAGCCGGTCGTCGAGCCCGTCCTCGAGGAGCCCGCCGCCCCCGCGGCGAAGGCCTCCACGCCCGACCCGCTCAACGACCCGCTCCCCGCTCCGTTGGGCGACCCCCTGACCGACCCGCTGCCGCAGCGTACGCCGAGCGCACCCGAGCCCACCCCGGCTCCTGTCGCCAAGGCACCCGAGATCGTGGCACCCGAGGTCGTGGTGGAGCCCGAGGAGGACCGTCAGGTCGAGCAGATCAACGCGGCAATCAGCGCCGTGACCGGTCTGCCGAAGCGCCGCCCCGGCGCCACCGTGCCCGGCCGTCAGGCAGCGGTCGCCCCGGCAGGCGGAAGCCTCTTCGGCGGTGCCGCCGAAGCCCCTGAGGCAGTCGAGGAGCCGGCTCCGGTCGAGGAGGTCGTACCCGAGCCCGTCGCCCTGGTCGAGGCCCCGGCCCCGGCCCCCGAGGTGGCCCCCGAGCCGGACCCGAACGTGAGCATGTTCGCCCGGACCGCCGGTGACGACGGTGCGAGCGGCGGCAAGGCCGAGAGCGGGGCCCTGGGCATGTTCTCCCTGCGCGAGGCCCGTGCCGCCCGTGCGGCCGCTGCTGGCAAGCACGCCGACCCGGTCGCGGAGGAGAAGACCCCGACGCAGGACGAGGCGCCCGCCGCCGTCGCTCCGGCCGCCCCGGCGATCTCGCCCGAGGACCCGCTCGGTCTGGACGCCCCGAAGGCCGCCCCGGTCGTCGAGGCCAGCCAGCCGGAGGTGCACGCCGAGACGCAGACCGAGACTCAGGCGGCGTCCGCTCCGCAGGCGCTGCCCGCGGAGTCCGCCGAGCTCGTCGTCGACGAGGCGTCCGAGCCCGAGGCTCCCGCCGCCGAGCCGGCTGCAGCGAACGGCACCAACGGCGCCCTTCCCACGCGTACCCCCGGAACCAACGGCATCGTCCCGCCCGCCACCCAGGCCCCGGCCTCGGGCTGGCTGGGCAACGGTCCGCAGACGTCGTGGGGCACCAGCGCCGACGCCGGCTGGCAGGCCGCCCACCGCGCCAACGAGTCGGAGGCGGTTCCCACCGCCACCTCCGGCCTCCCCCAGCGTCAGCCCGGCCGACGTCTGGTCCCCGGAAGCGTCGCCCCGACGCGTACCGCTCCCGCGCGCGACCCGGAGGCCATCCGCAAGCGCCTCGCGGCCCACGCGGCGGGCGTCTCCCGCGGACGCTCCGCATCAGCCACCACCACCAACACCCAGAAGGAAGGTCCGGCATGACCAACGAAAGCGCATCCGCCCAGGACACCGGACTGAACTGGATCGTCACCAAGTTCATCCAGGAGGTCCCCGGCACCGCCCACGCCGTGCTGGTGTCCGCGGACGGCCTGCTCATGGCCGCGAGCGACCGCCTCCCGGCCGACCGTGCCGAGCAGGTCGCGGCGGTCTCCTCCGGCCTCGCCTCGCTGGCCGTGGGTGCCTCCCGCCTCTTCGAGGGTGGACCGGTGCTCCAGACGGTCATCGAGATGGAGCTGGGCTACCTGCTCCTCATGGCGGTCGGCGACGGCTCCAACCTCGCCGTCCTGACCCAGGACTCCGCCGACATCGGCCAGGTCGGCTACGAGATGGCGCTCCTCGTCGAGCGCGTGGGCCGCATGGTCCAGGCGCAGGCGCGGGTGCCCCAGCCGACTGCGTGAGGTGAGACCACATGGCTGACCAGGACTGGGACGACGCCCCCGCACCGCGGATCGTCAGACCCTTCACCATCACGGCGGGGCGCACCAAGCCCAAGGTGGACCTGCCGGTCGAGGCGACCCTCCGCCTCCAGGAGCACGCCCACGGTCGGTCGTGGCCCAACGCCTCGATCGCCCACGTCGTGGACGTGTGCCACCTCCGTTCCGTTGCCGAGGTCTCGGCCCTCGTCTCCATGCCGATCGGCGTGGTGCGGGTGCTCCTGGCCGACCTCATCGAGGCCGGTCACGTGGCCGTCCAGGCAACCATCACCTCCAACTCCTCCAGTGACCAGCGTCGCGACCTGATCGAAAGGACCCTCCGTGGACTTCGAGCCTTCTGACTCCCGTGGCGCCGCCTCCACCAAGATCGTGATTGCCGGAGGCTTCGGCGTCGGCAAGACGACCCTGGTCGGCTCCGTCTCCGAGATCGACCCCTGCGGACCGAGGCCCTCGTCACCGACGAGTCGGAGGGCGTCGACGACATCTCGCAGGTCCCCACGAAGCACACCACCACGGTGGCCATGGACTTCGGCCGCATCACCCTCGGTGAGGACCTGATCCTCTACCTCTTCGGCACCCCGGCCAGAAGCGCTTCTGGTTCATGTGGGACGACCTGTGCCTGGGCGCCATCGGCGCCATCGTGCTGGTGGACACCAACCGCCTCGACGAGGCGTTCTCCCCCCTCGACTACTTCGAGGAGAAGGGCCTGCCCTTCATCGTGGCCCTCAACCAGTTCGACCAGGGCCCGCAGTTCGAGCTCGAGCAGGTCCGCGAGGCTCTCGCGCTCCCGGCCCACGTGCCGATGATCCGGATCGACGCCCGCGACCGCGAGTCCGCCAAGGGTGCCCTGATCCGCGTCACCGAGTACGCGCTCGAGCGGATGGCGAGCCAGATCCCCGTCGGCTGACCACCCCCTCCTGCACCCTCCGGCACAGCACCGACACGTCGACCGGTCCCCTCCCCGGGGGCCGGTCCGCGTGCTCGCGACGCGGCCCCGTTCACATCGTGGCCGAAGGATTGGTGAAGGTTTGGTGGTGTGGGAGATCATGGGCCCATGCCCACCCCCGACGTCCCGTTCGGCAAGCACGCCGACGAACCGGCACGCCCGGCCTTCGTCCGTCCGTTCACGCTGACCCGTGGTCGCACGGTCCCGCGTGTGGACCTTCCCTTCGAGGCCACGCTGGTCACGACCCCGCAGAGCCATGCCCGCGTCCTCGGTGAGCACGCACGCGCCCTGGCGCTCTGCGACGGTCGCTCCGTCGCCGAGGTGGCGGCCGCGATGAAGCTCCCGATCGGCGTCGTCCGCGTGCTGGTCGGCGACCTCGTGGCCGACGGCCACGTCGCCGTGCGGCGTACGCTCACCGAGCGCTCCAGCTTCGACGAGCGACGCGACCTGCTGCAGCGCACCCTCGCCGGTCTCAAGGTCAGCTGACACCTCCGACCTCGACCCGGCGACACCGAGTGCCGCCGCCGTGCGGAGCGTCTCCCACAAGTAGGGTGGCCGCGTGAGCCGTCACCCCTCCGAACGCGTCATGCGAGTCGTACGTCGCGTCCTCGTGGCGCTCTTCGTCACGCCGTTCGCGCTGGCCATCGGCCTCACGGTGGTCGACAAGTACCGCCGTCGCAACAACAGCACGACGCCCTTCCCACGCAGCGCCCCCACCGACGTCCAGGTGGAGGACGGCTCCGTCACGGTCTACACCTACGGCCAGGACCTCTACGACGCGATGCTCGCCGCCATCGACGGCGCCCAGCACCAGATCTTCTTCGAGACCTACATCTGGAAGGCCGACGAGATCGGCGAGGCGTTCAAGCGGGCCCTGGCTTCCGCGGCCGACCGCGGGGTGCAGGTCTACTGCATCTACGACGCCTTCGCGAACCTCGTCGTGCCTCCACGTTTCAAGCGCTTCCCCGCCAACATCTCGGTGCTGCGCTTCCCGATCTACAACGCCGGCTTCCGTTTCTGGGACTTCCGGCACTACGGGCGCGACCACCGCAAGGTGCTCGTCGTCGACGACACCGTCGCCTTCGTCGGGGGCTACAACATCGGTGCTCCCTACGCCACGGAGTGGCGTGACACGCACATCGCCCTCACCGGCCCCGCCGTGTGGGACCTCAAGCGATCGTTCGCCGACTTCTGGAACCTCCACCGTCGCAACCGGCTGCGCCCCAGTGAGCACCCGCTTCTCCTGGAGGCACCTCCCGGCTGGGAGGCGCACATCCGCCTGTCGCGCAACAACCCGCGCCTGATGATGTTCCCGATCCGCTCGATGTACCTGGACGCGATCGACCGCGCAGCCGACCACATCTGGATGACGCACGCGTACTTCATCCCCGACCAGGACTTCGTGGAGGCGCTGGCCAACGCGGTCGCCCGCGGCGTGGACGTGCGCATCCTGCTCCCCCACCGCTCCAACCACATCGTGGCCGACTGGATCTCGCGCGGCCTCTACGCGCAGTTCCTCGAGGCCGGGATCAGGATCTTCCGCTACCAGGGCGCGATGGTGCACGCCAAGACCTCCACCATCGACGGCAGGTGGACGACGGTGGGCACCGCGAACATCGACCGCCTCAGCCTCACGGGCAACTACGAGATCAACGTCGAGATCATCGACGCCAACGTCGCCGAGGCGATGGAGGAGATCTATCGGGTCGACCTCACCAACGCGGTCGAGCTCACCCGCGAGGAGTGGGAGGCCCGCGAGTGGCACCGCAAGTTCACCGAGTTCGTCCTCGGTCCACTCGGCCCCCTGCTCTGAGGCCTCCTGCAGGGCGTCAACGTCTCCTGACGGGGAGGTGCGTCCGGGGCGCCATCCGAGGTCCACGGCGGGGCCGCGACATGCCCACGCCGCGCAACAGGTGGGCGACCCGGCCGCGCTGGGGCTCCCACGGCGCCAGGTAGTCGGCCATCTGCTGATCGGTGAAGGCAGCGTGGCCCAGGGCCCAGCCCACCTGGGTGGCCAGGTGGTAGTCGCCGTAGGAGACGGCGTCGGCGTCGCCCAGCACGCGCATCCTGACCTCGGCACTCGTCCAGACCCCGATCCCGGGCACGGACTGGAGGGCGGCGTCCGTACGTCCGGGGTCGCGGTCCACGACTCGCTGCAGCGAGTCGGCGACGCGGGCGCAGCGTACGGCTGCTGTCGAGCGGGCGCCGTCGACGCCGAGCTGCAGCCACTCCCATGACGGGATGCGCGCCACGGTCTCGGCGGCTGGCTGGACGAGCAGGCCCACGTCGGCTCCCGGACCCGGGGCAGGCTCCCCGAACCGTCGCACCAGACGCCGGAAGGAGGCGAACGCCTCCTGGCCCGTCACCTTCTGCTCGAGGATCGACGGCAGCAACGACTCGTGGACCAGGCCCGTCCGGCCCAGGCGCCAGTGCGGGGTGCGGAGCCAGGCATCGGCGACCAGGGGCGTACGCGGCTCGAAGGACGACACGTCGTCCTCGGCCCCCAGCAGCGCCGGGAGCTGCTCGAGCGCCCACGCGGCGCCCGCACCCCAGGCACGGGCATGGACCGTGCCGTCGTGGGCCAACGGCTCCACGCACAGCGTGGCGGGCCCCTCGGGAGTACGGACGCCCCGCCAGGTGCGGGCTCCGTCCGCGCGCTGGGTCGGGTCACCCGGGCCTCGTCGCTGCTGCCGCAGGAGCGAGCCCACCGGGCACGGCCATGCCGGTCGCCAGGTCCTCTCGATGCCGTCGTCCACCACGGTGCCACGGTACGTGGCGCCACCGACAACCGACTGTCACACGCAGTTGCACAAGGACTTACACTCCCCCCATGGAGCAGAGCAGTCCCTCGTCCTCACCGTCGCGGGGTGGCCGCACCCCGGCCGCGTCGAGACGGCGTCAGCGCACCCAGGAGATCCTGGCCGCCACCCGTGCCGTCTTTGACGAGCGCGGGCTGGGCGACGCCCAGGTCGAGGACATCGCGCGCGCAGTCGGGATCAACCGCGCGATCGTGTACCGCCACTTCAGCGGCAAGGAGGAGCTCTTCGCGCTGACGCTGGTGGGCTACCTCGACGAGCTGCACGACTCGCTCGCGGCGGCCGACGACCGCGCTGCCGCCCCGGCCGACCGGCTCGAACGCCTGGTCGAGGCGTTCGCGGACTACGGCCTGGCCCACCCTGCCTTCGTCGACTGTGCCCAGACCTTGATGCGCCGCACCGGGCCGGAGCTCCTCGACGAGGTCAGTGAGGACGCGGCCCTGCGGCTGGGGCGGGCGATGGCCTCCTGCCTGGGCATCCTCACCAAGGTGCTCGTCGCCGGCGCCGACGCCGGTGACTTCCACGTGAGCAACCCCGGCGCCCTGGCCAACCTGCTCTACGCCACCGGTCTGGGGACGCTCCAGCTGGCCCGCGTCGGGCTCCTCGTCGAGGAGGGTGCCTCGGGCGCCCCACAGATCCACACCATCGAGGGCGCCACGGCGAAGGACTACCTGGTCCGCTCGGCCGTGGCGCTGGCCACCGCTCCGGTCACGGCCCAGCTCAAGGGCTGACCGGTAGGACGACAGAGCCCCAACGAGGGCCGTGGCCCGCTCGTCGGGGCTCTCGCACGTCAGTCAGACCAGGTCGGCCTTGTCGCGCATCACGGCGCCCAGCACGCCGTTGACGAAGGTGGGCGACTCGTCGGTCGAGAGGTCACGTACCAGCGCGAGCGCCTCGCTGACGGCGACGGCCCCGGGCACGTCCTCGGAGTAGAGCAGCTCGTAGACACCGATGCGGAGGACGTTGCGGTCCACCGCCGGCATGCGGTCGAGGGTCCACCCCTGGGCGTACTGCCCGAGCACCTCGTCGATCCTGCGTCGGTGCGACTGCACCCCCCGCACCAGCTCGCCGGTGTAGGCGTTGGTCGGCCCCTCACCGTCGGCGACGGCCCCCTCCAGGGCCTCCACCGGGTCCTGGGAGCGGAGCTCGGAGGCGAAGAGGATGTCGAGGGCGCGCTTGCGGGCCTTGCTGCGGGCAGCCATGGAGTCGAGAGCCTGCCGGTCCGTCAGTTCTTGACGCGGCCGAGGTAGGACGAGTCGCGCGTGTCGACCTTGACCTTCTCGCCGGTGGTCAGGAAGAGGGGAACCTGGATGACGTGACCCGTCTCCAGGGTCGCGGGCTTGGTGCCGCCGGTCGAGCGGTCGCCCTGCAGGCCCGGCTCGGTCTCGGCGATCAGCAGCTCGACCGAGGCGGGGAGCTCGACGTAGAGGACGCGGCCCTCGTTGGTGGCGATGATCGCCTCCTGGTTCTCCAGGAGGAAGTTCTTGGCGTCGCCGACCGACTCCGGGGAGACCTCGATCTGGTCGTAGGTCTGCACGTCCATGAAGACGTAGGAGTTGCCGTCGTTGTAGAGGTACTGCATGGTGCGCTTGTCGACGTTGGCCGTCTCGACCTTGGTGCCGGCGTTGAAGGTCTTGTCGACGGTCTTGCCCGACTCGACGTTCTTCAGCTTGGTGCGGACGAACGCGGGACCCTTGCCCGGCTTGACGTGCTGGAACTCCACCACGGCCCAGAGCTGGCCCTCCAGGTTGAGAACCATGCCGTTCTTGAGGTCATTGGTGCTTGCCATGAGCGGTGTTCCGCCTTCGTCTCGGGTGCAGGGCCGACTGGCGATTCTAGTGGCGTGCCCCGCGCACCGGAAAACCGGTGCCCCAACGGGCCTCAGGGGTGGGGCTGGTCGCCGGACTCACCGGTGTGGTCGGCGCTGTTCGCGGCCACGTGCTCGAGGGCCATCCGGTAGCCCTCCACGCCGTGGCCGGCGAAGGTCGCGGCGGCGTGCGGCTCGACGTACGACGTGTGCCGGAAGACCTCGGGTCGTGCCTTCGGGTCGGAGATGTGCACCTCCACCAGCGGGGCCTCGAGCTGGGCGCAGGCGTCGTACAACGCCAACGAGTAGTGCGTCCACGCGCCCGCGTTCAGGACCACGGGGGTGCCCTCGTCAGCCGCCGCGTTGAGCCAGTCCAGCAGCTCGCCCTCGTGGTTGGTCTGGCGCACCTCGACCCGCAGGCCCAGCTCATGGCCCCACGCCATGCACTGCGCTGCGAGCTCGGCGTGCGTGGTCGTCCCGTAGATCTCGGGCTGACGCCGGCCGAGCCGTCCGAGGTTGGGACCGTTGAGGACGAGGACGGACATGCTCATGCGCGCGCCACCATCGCCTCGTACGCGGCCTTCAGGTGCTCCTCCGACGGTCCGGCGAGCACCCGCGGCACGGCGAGCTCCTCAAGCACCAGGAAGCGCAGCTGGGAGCCGCGGGTCTTCTTGTCGACGGCCATCGCCTCTCGCAGCTCGTCGAAGGTCGCACCCGCGAAGCCAACCGGCAGTCCGACCCGGCTGAAGGCGCTGGCGTGCCGCTCGACGAGCGCGTCTTCCAGCCCTTGGGCGAGTCGGGTCAGCTCCGCCACGAAGACGCAGCCGATGGCCACGGCCTCGCCGTGGCGGACCCGGTAGTCGGTCGCACGCTCGATGGCGTGGGCCATGGTGTGGCCGTAGTTCAGGACCTCGCGGCCCGGTGTGCCGTCCTGGCCGCCGGTCTCCTTGAGGTCGTCGACCACGACGTCGATCTTGACCCGGATCGCGCGCTCCACGAGCTCGCGGAGCTCGGGAGAGCGCGGCGTGAGCGCCTCGGGCTCGGTCGACTCCACGATGGCCAGGATCTCTGGGTCGGCGATGAAGCCGCACTTCACGACCTCACCGAGGCCGGCCACCAGCTCGTCGCGCGGCAGCGTCTCCAGCAGGGCCAGGTCGCACAGCACGCCGGCCGGCTCGTGGAAGGCGCCGACCAGGTTCTTGCCGGCGCCGGTGTTGATCCCGGTCTTGCCGCCGACGGCGGCGTCGACCATGGCGAGCACCGTGGTCGGGACGTGCACGACCCGGACGCCGCGCAGCCACGAGGCAGCCACGAAGCCACCCAGGTCGGTGGTCGCTCCCCCGCCCAGCGTGACGACCGCGTCGGAGCGGGTGAAGCCGGCGGCGCCCAGCGCCTCCCAGCAGTCGTTCGCCACCGAGGCGGTCTTCGCCTGCTCGCCGTCGGGCAGGCCCAGGGCCAGGACGTCGTAGTGCTCCGAGAGCGCGTCGGCGACGGGCTGGGCCAGGGCGCCGAGCTCACCGGCGTACAGCAGGGCCACCCGCTGCACGGAGTCGCCGAGGACTCCGGGCACCATCGAGGACAGGTCACGGCCGACGACGACGTCGTACGGGTTCGCTCCACCGACATGCAGGGTCGAGACGTCGTGGGGTGCGCCGATCGTCATGAGAGGGCCTCCATGATCTCCGCAGCGATGTCCTGCGGGGTACGTCCGTCGGTCTCGACCCGGATGGTCGCGACGGACTCGTAGACAGGGGTGCGCTCGTCGAGCAGCGCCTTGACGCGGGCACGTACGTTGCCGAGCAGCAGCGGGCGTCCGGCTCCGAGTCCGACACGCTTCACCGCCTCGGAGAGGCCGACGTCGAGGAAGACGACCCGGTGGCCGGCCAGGCGCTCACGGGTGCGGGCGTCGAGCACCGCGCCACCTCCGAGGGCGAGGACGCCGTCGTGCTCGGCGAGCGCCCTGGCCACGGCGTCGACCTCGAGCTCGCGGAAGTGCGCCTCGCCGTCGTCGACGAAGATGTCCTGCACCGGGCGCCCCTCGGCAGCGACGATGTCGGCGTCGGTGTCGCGCACCTCGACGCCCCACCGCTCGCCGAGCACCTCGGCCACCGTGGTCTTGCCGGCCCCCATGGGACCGACGAGGACGGCCCGCGGACCGGTCACCGGAACTTCAGGTTCTCGACGTACGACTCGAAGTTGCGCCGCGTCTCCGCCACCGAGTCGCCGCCGAACTTCTCGACGACCGCGTCGGCCAGCACGAGGGCGACCATGGCTTCGGCCACGATGCCGGCAGCCGGCACGGCACAGACGTCCGAGCGCTGGTGGTGGGCCACGGCGGCCTCGCCGGTGGCGACGTCGACCGTACGCAGCGCACGCGGCACCGTCGCGATCGGCTTCATCGCGGCGCGCACGCGCAGCACCTCACCGGTGCTCATGCCGCCCTCGGTGCCGCCGGAGCGACCGGAGGTGCGACGGAGGCCGTCGTCGGTGGACACGATCTCGTCGTGGGCGAGGGAGCCCGGGGTGGCGGCCAGCTCGAAGCCGTCACCCACCTCGACGCCCTTGATCGCCTGAATGCCCATCAGGGCGCCGGCCAGTCGGGCGTCGAGGCGACGGTCCCAGTGGACGTGCGAGCCGAGGCCCGGCGGCAGGTCGTGGACGACGACCTCGACCACGCCACCGAGGGTGTCACCGTCCTTGTGGGCCTGGTCGATGCGCTCGACCATCGCACGCGACGCCTCGGGGTCGAGGCAACGCACCGGGTCGGCGTCGAGGCGGGCGACGTCGTCGGCCCCGGGGACCGACCCGGCGGGCGCGGGGACGCCCCCGAGCTCGACCACGTGCGAGACGATGCGGGCGCCGACGGCCTGCTCGAGGAAGTTGGAGGCGACGCGGCCCAGGGCGACCCGGGCCGCGGTCTCACGGGCGGAGGCGCGCTCGAGGATCGGACGCGACTCGTCGAAGTCGTACTTCTGCATGCCGACGAGGTCGGCGTGACCGGGACGCGGGCGGGTGAGCGGCGCGTTGCGCGCCGAGCTCGCGAGCTCCTCGGCGTCCACCGGGTCGGCGGACATGACCTTCTCCCACTTGGGCCACTCGCTGTTGCCGACCTCGATGGCGACGGGGCCCCCCTGCGACTCACCGTGGCGCACGCCACCGATGAAACGGACGACGTCCTGCTCGAACTTCATCCGCGCGCCGCGGCCGTAACCGAGGCGACGACGGGCGAGCGAGTCGTTGATGTCGTCGGTGTTGACGAGGACGTGGGCCGGAAGTCCTTCGAGGATGGCGACGAGGGAGGGGCCATGGGATTCACCAGCGGTGAGCCAACGCAGCATGCGCCGCATTCTTCCATGCCCGCTTCAGCCGCCGAGCAGCCTCTGCCTCAACCGAGATGCGCGGCGGTCCAGGGACCAGCACGACACCGAGGAGCGCACCGGCCACCATGAACGGGCCGAAGGGCACGCCGCGCCGGTCCACGACCTTGAGGAGCGCCAGGACTCCCCCGACGACCCCGCCCAGGATGAAGGCCGAGTAGACCCCTGCGAAGAGCGTGCCCCAGCCGAGGTGGCCCAGGACGATGCCGATGATCCCGGAGAGGCGCACGTCGCCGTAGCCCAGACCGGCGGAGTGGATGAACCAGAGCAGGAAGTACAGGCCACCGGTGATCAGCCAGCCCCAGAAGGCCCGCAGCACGTCGTCCCACTCCCCCGTCAGGAGACCGACGACGAGCACGAGCGGCACCAGCACGGCGTAGGTCCGGGCGATCACCCACGTGGGCAGGAGCTGGGTGCGCCAGTCGACGACGGCCAGGGCGACGAGCACCGGCACCAGCGGAACGAGGAAGAGCAGCGACCAGGACCACCCGAGCGACCAGCCCAGTACGGCACCTGCAGCGGCGCTCGCGGCCACCGAACCGACCGCGACCCCGCGACGGCGGGCGATGTCGGCGTACAGCTCCTTCTCCACCGGCTCCGGACCCGGAGCCGGCGCCTCGTCCGAGCTGCTGCCGGCGGCGCTCTCCGGGACGGTCTCCGGCAGCTCCTCGAGCGCCGGCTCCACCGCGGGGGCGGGCTCGGGCACCCGACGGACCAACGCCGGCACCAGCAGCGCCAGGGCTCCGCACAGCAGCCCGGCCACCACGGACGTCACGGCTGGTCTCCCCGGGACTGCTCGGTGCGCGCGGCCAGCGCGGACTCTCCGGCAGCACGCATCGCCTCGAGGGGAGCCGGCTGCCCGGTGAAGTGGGTGAACTGCACGGCGGCTTGGTGGACCAGGAGGTCGAGCCCAGAGACGACGACCCCCGTCGCAGCAGCGGCCAACGGGGTCGGCCACGGGTCGTAGACGACGTCGAAGAGGACCGGACTCTCAGCCAGGGAACGGACGAGGTCATCGTGCTGGGCCGACGCCGGCACGGTGGAGACCACGACGTCCGAGGGCGCGACCGGGTCGGAGAGCAGCCGTACGTCGACCGCGGGTGCGTCAGAACCGGCGGTCAGGACCTCCACCGTCTCCCGGGCACGCTCGGGGGTCCGGACCAGGAGCGCAATCTGCTCGACGCCCATCTCGACCAGGGCCAGCCCGACCGAGGTGGCGGTGGCGCCGCCCCCCAGGATGGTGGCGGTGCGCAGCACACCCGCACTGCGCTCGCGGATCGCGGCCACGGCCCCCGGGATGTCGGTGTTGTCGCCCCAGAGGGTGGGTGACCCCTCGTGTCCGTCGAGGACGACCGTGTTCACCGCCCCCGACCGGCGGGCGCGCTCGCTCAGGTCAGCGACCAGGGCGACCGCCTCACGCTTCAACGGCATGGTGAGCGACAGGCCGCGCCAGGTGCCGTCCAGCCCGGCCAGGAACTGCGGCAGGGAGCCGGACGGGACGCGGTGGGCGTCGTACGTCCAGGGCAGCCCGAGGGCGGCGTACCCGGCGCGGTGCAGGACCGGTGAGAGCGAGTGGGAGATCGGGTCGCCCAGCACTCCGCAGACAGTGCGCTCCATCCGTCAGCAGGCGTCCGACGTCGTGCAGTAGCTCTTGTACTCCGCCTTGAATCCGAGGAACTCGTCGTAGCTGTCGGTGAACTTGGTCTCGCCCGTCTTGAGGTCGACGGTGACGTAGTAGATCCAGGGACCGTCCACGGGGTTGCCGGCCGCAGCCATGGCCTCCTCGCCGGGCGCCTCGATCGGGCCGGGCGGGAGCCCCTGCACCACGTAGGTGTTGTAGGGGTGCTCGGTGCGGGTCTCCTCGGTGGTGACGGCGATCGTGCCCGTCCGACCGAGGGCGTAGTTGACGGTGGCGTCGATCTGCAGCTTGCCGCCCGTCCCGGCACCGGGGTTCTCGATGCGGTTGTAGATGACCGTGGCGATCTTGCCCATGTCGTCGCCGCGCCCCTCGGCCTCGACCAGCGAGGCGACGGTCATCAGCTCGGCCGGGGTGTAGCCCAGGGCAGCGGCGCGGCTCTCGAGCTGCACCTCGTCGGCGGCCTGACGCCAGCGGGCCACCATCTTGGCGAGGATGTCCTTGGGCTTGTCCTTGGGGCCGATGTCGTACGTCGCCGGAAAGAGGTAGCCCTCCGGGTTGCCGTTCGCGTAGTCGGGCAGGCCCAGGGCGGCAGGGTCCTTCAGCGCGGCCTCGTACTGCCCACGCTTGAAGTCGGTCTTCTCCACGAGCACGTCGACGATGTCGACCACGCGCAACCCCTCGGGCACGGTGACCAGGTTCTTGACCTGCTTGGAGGGATCGACCAGGACCTCGAGGGCCTCGGCCGCACTCATCTCCTTGCGCAGGGGGTAGTAGCCGACCTGGATCTTCGAGGAACGGCTGTCGGCGGTGGCCACCGAGATGAAGGCCTCCACCGAGGCGACCACGCCGGCCTCCTTCAGGCTGCGGCCGATCGCCGCGGCGGTGTCGCCCTCCCGGACCTCGAAGATGACCTCGCCCGTCCCGGGGCCCGAGAAGTCGTCCGCCGCACCGAACTGGTCCTGGACCCAGTCGACGCCCTTGCTGACTCCGACGTAGAGGCCGGCACAGACCAGCACGATCACGGTCAGCACCACGATCACCCCCAGGGGGCTGCGGCGCTTCCTGGCCTTGCGCGCCCCACCCTCGGGCGCGTAGGTGCGCTCGGGTGTCTGCGTCGTGCCTTCGTCGTCAAGCATGGTCGACCTCGATGATCTCTCCCGGGGCGGAACCACTGGTCCGCTCCGTGTCCAACGCATGTTGGAGGATGACGACGGCTGCGGCCTGGTCGACCACTGCTCGTCGCTTGCTGCCTTTGCGCCCCTGGTCGCGAAGCATGGCCTCCGCGGTGACCGTGGTCAAGCGCTCGTCACACAGGCGGACCGGCACGGGGGCCACCTTGGCGGCCAGGGCAGCGGCGAAGTCGCGCACCTTGGCGGCCGCCGGCCCCTCGGTGCCCTTCAACGATCGCGGGAGCCCGACGACGACCTCGACCGCTTCCTCGTCGCGCACGATCCGAGCGATGCGACGGACGTCGCCCTTGCCCCGGGGGACGGTCTCCACCGGTGTGGCGAGGAAGCCGGTGGGGTCGCTGCGCGCGACGCCGATGCGGGCATCACCCGGATCGACGCCCACGCGCACACCCGAGCGCACCTCAGGCGCCTCGCACCCGTGCGACGTCGGCCACGACCGCCTCGATGGCGGCGTCGACACCGGCGGGGTTGGTGCCACCGCCCTGCGCCATGTCCGGCTTGCCGCCACCCTTGCCGTCGACGTGCGGTGCAGTGGCGCGCACCAGGTCGTTGGCCGAGAGGCCCACCTTCCGCGCTGCGTCGTTGACGGCGGCCACGACGGCCACCTTGCCGTCGTTGACGCCGAGCAGGACCACCACGCCGGGGCGGGCCGCGTCGAGACGTGCGCGCACGTCGGTGGCGAGCGTACGCACGTCGCCACCCCCGGCGCCCTCGAGGCGCTGGGCGACGACCGCGACCCCGCCGACGTCCCGGGCACCGGCGGCCATCAGGCCACCGGCTGCGAGCAGCTGGGCCAGGCGGACCTTCTCGAGCTCCTTCTCGGTGGACTTCAGCTTCTCCACCATGTCGGACACGCGACCGACGAGGTCGTCGGGCTGGGCCTTGAGCATGCCGGTGAGCTGGGCGACGACGTCGCGCTCGCGGGCGAGGTACTTGAAGCCCTCGACGCCCGTGAAGGCCTCGATGCGACGGTTGCCCGAGCCGACCGACGCCTCGCCGGTGACGACCAGCGTGCCGATCTGGGAGGAGTGCTCGACGTGCGTGCCACCGCAGAGCTCGCGCGACCACGGGCCACCGATCTCGACGACCCGGACCTGGGAGTTGTCGTACGTCTCGCCGAAGAGGGCGATGGCGCCCCAGTCCTTGGCCTCGGCCAGCGTCATGTACTGCCAGCCGACCGGCAGGTCGGCCCGCAGCGCCTCGTTGGAGACGGTCTCGATGTCCTTGACCTGGGCCGAGGTGAGCGAGGTGGTCCATCCGAAGTCGAGACGGAGGTAGCCGGGACGGTTGTACGAGCCTGACTGGAGAGCCGTGGGACCGAGCACCTCGCGCAGCGCCGCGTGGACGACGTGGGTGCCGGAGTGGGCCTGACGCGCGCCGAGCCGCCACTCAGGGTCGACCTGGGCGTGCAGCTGGGACACGTCGGCGGGCAGCTCGCCCTCGAGCACACGGACCTGGTGGACGACCAGCCCGCGCACGGGCCGCTGGACGTCGAGGACCTCGAGCACGCCGCCGTCGAACTCGATGCGGCCGGCGTCTGCGGCCTGGCCACCGGACTCGGCGTAGAAGGGGGTCCGGTCGAGGACGACCTCACCGACCTCGCCGCTGCCCAGCACGGGCACGGGGGCGCCCTCGCGCAGCAGCGCGAGCGGCTTCGACTCCGTGCTGAGGGTCTCGTACGCCAGCCACTCGGTCGGTCCGTTGGCGTCGAGGATGCCGCGGTAGACCGAGGTGTCGGCGTGCTGCCCCTTCTTGGCCCGGGCGTCGGCCTTGGCGCGCTGACGCTGCTCGGTCATCAGCCCACGGAAGCCCTCCTCGTCGACGGTGAGACCGGCCTCGGCCGCCATCTCGAGGGTGAGGTCGATCGGGAAGCCGTAGGTGTCGTGCAGGGCGAACGCCTTGTCGCCCGTCAGCACGGTGGAGCCCGAGGACTTCACGTCGGTGGCGGCCAGGTCGAAGATCTGCGTGCCGGCCTGGAGGGTCTTGCGGAAGGCCTCCTCCTCGGCGAACGCCACGCGGGCGATCCGGTCCCAGTCGGTGACGAGGTCGGTGTAGGTCTCCCCCATCTTGTCGCGGCTGATCGGCATCAGCTCCGGCAGCGCCGGGTCCTCGTAGCCGAGCAGGCGCATCGAACGGACCGCACGACGCAGCAGGCGACGCAGCACGTAGCCGCGGCCGTCGTTGCCCGGGGTCACGCCGTCGCCGATCAGCATCATCGACGAGCGCACGTGGTCGGCGACCACGCGCAGCCGCACGTCGTCGACCGGGTCGGCACCGTAGCGTCGCCCGGAGAGCTCCTCCGCACGGGCGATCACGGGGTACATCACGTCGATCTCGTACATGTTGTTCTTGCCCTGCATGAGGAACGCGACGCGCTCCAGGCCCATGCCGGTGTCGATGTTCTTCTTCGGCAGGGAGCCGGCGATGTCGAAGTCCTCCTTCGACCGCACGGCGCTGAGCTCGTCCTGCATGAAGACGAGGTTCCAGATCTCGAGGAGACGGTCCTCCAGCGCCACCGGCATGTCGGGGCCGAGGGTCGCGGGGTCGAACTCGGGGCCGAACTCGGGGCCACGGTCGTACAGGATCTCGGAGCACGGGCCGCCCGGGCCGGGGATGCCCATCGACCAGTAGTTCTCCTTGCGACCGAGACCGACGATCCGGTGCCGCGGCAGGCCGGTGGCCTTCATCCACAGCTCCACGGCCTCGTCGTCACCGGCGAGCACGGAAGGGTAGAGCCGGCTCTCGTCAAGGCCGAAGCCGCCGTCGGCGACCGACTTGGTCAGCAGCTCCCACGCGAGCTCGATCGCGCCCTGCTTGAAGTAGTCGCCGAAGGAGAAGTTGCCGCACATCTCGAAGAAGGTGCCGTGGCGCGTGGTCTTGCCGACGTCCTCGATGTCGGGGGTGCGCACGCACTTCTGCACGCTCGTCGCGCGGGCGTAGGGCGGCGTCTCCTGGCCCAGGAAGAACGGCTTGAACGGCACCATGCCCGCGTTGACGAAGAGCAGGTTCGGGTCGTCCAGCAGCAGCGAGGCCGAGGGGACCGGCGTGTGGGCGCCCCATGCGCCACCAGCCTCGAAGTGCGCGAGGAACCGGCGGCGGATCTCGGAGGTGTCCATCAGTGGTCGTTCTTCCTGTCTTCTTCGATCGGGGGAACCAAGGAGGCTACGGGAGCGGGTCCGGGCGGAGCGGAGGGGCCGGTGAGCTGCCGGCCGGCAGGTGGCGAGGCAGGCAGGCCGAGTGACTCACGCAGCTCGACCTCGCGCTCGGCCTGGGCGGTGCGGACGTCCTCGGTGAGGAGCCGGGCGCCGTGGGTGAGGCCCTGCCAACGGGCCCGGAGCCCCTCGGTGGTGACGGAGTCGGCGAGGCGCCTGGCCTTCGTCACGACGTAGACGCCGGCACTCGCACCGGCGACGAACCAGAGACCGCGGCTCATGCCACGTCACCCCTCTCCTTGGCGTAGTACTGGCGCAGGGCTTCCTTGACGTCGGCCTTGCGCTGGCGGGCGGCGCGACGTGTCTCCCGTCGCACCTCGAACCTCACGCGGTTGCGGTTCTCGGCGGAGAGCGCACGACGTACGCCATAGGTCCACGACGCTGCCTTGACCAGGCTCTCGCGCGCGACGATGTCGACGAAGAGCCGGCCGTCTATGCGCCCCGCCACGGGTGCCGGCTGCTCGGCACCGGTGCCCGGCCCCGCGTCCTCCTCACCGAGCTCGGTGATGACGAACTCGGCCACTCGCGGGTCGGCGTGCACGCCTGCTGCCGGGCGGTCGAGCGCGTCGAGGCGCGCCAGCAGCTCGGCCTGCGCCGCCCGTGTCTGCGCGAGCTCACCACGGGTCCGTCGCTGCGAACGCAGCAGCAGGACCAGAGCGACCAGAAGCAGGGCGACGGCGAGGGCGGCAACGCCTGCGACGACCGTCGTGCTCCACTGATTCACAGGCGAAACCCTACCTGCCGCCACGGACACCGCGAACGATGCTCCGGATCCGCTCCCAGCGGTCCTTCACACCCGCTTCGGCACCGTGGGTCGTCGGTCGGTAGTAGACGGCGTCCCGGACGGGCTCGGGGAGGTACTGCTGCTGCGCGACACCGTGCTTCACGTCGTGCGGGTAGACGTACGCCTCCCCGTGGCCGAGCTTCTTCGCTCCCCCGTAGTGCGCGTCCCGCAGGTGGGCAGGCACCGCCCCGACCTTGCCGGCACGGACGTCAGCAGCCGCGGCCTCGTACGCCATGTAGACGGCGTTGGACTTCGGCGCGGAGGCGAGCGCGGCCACCGCCTGGGCCAGGTTGAGCCTGGCCTCCGGCATGCCGATCAGCTGGACGGCCTGGGCCGCCGCGACGGCGGTGGTCAGCGCCGTCGGGTCGGCGAGCCCGATGTCCTCGCTCGCCAGGATGACCAGGCGCCGGGCGATGAAGCGCGGGTCCTCACCCGCCTCGACCATCCGGGCCAACCAGTGCAGCGAGGCGTCCACGTCGGAGCCACGGATCGACTTGATGAAGGCGCTGGTGACGTCGTAGTGCTGGTCACCCTGACGGTCGTAGCGCACGGCGGCCTGGTCGACCGCGGTCTCGGCGACCTCGAGCGTGATCAGCGGCCGGTCCTCCTCGGTGCTCCGGACCGCGACGGCCGCAGCGGCCGAGGCCTCGAGGTAGGTCAGGGCACGCCGGGCGTCACCGCCGGCCAGGCGTACGAGGTGGTCGCGGGCAGCGTCGTCGAGGTCGACGGCACCCGCCAGGCCGCGCTCGTCCCGCAGCGCCCGCGTCACCACCTCGTCGATGTCGTCGTCGGTCAACGACTCGAGCTTGAGCAGCAGGCTGCGCGAGAGCAGCGGCGAGATCACCGAGAAGAACGGGTTCTCGGTGGTGGCGGCCACCAGCGTCACCCAACGGTTCTCCACCCCGGGGAGCAGGGCGTCCTGCTGCGCCTTGGTGAAGCGGTGGACCTCGTCGACGAAGAGAACCGTCTCGGCGCCGCCCGCGGCCAGCTGCGCACGTGCGGCGTCGATCGCCGCGCGTACCTCCTTGACCCCGGCCGAGACAGCCGAGACCTCCACGAACCGCCGGTCGGTCTGGCGGCTGACGATGCCCGCGATCGTCGTCTTCCCGGTGCCCGGAGGGCCCCACAGCACCAGCGACATCGACTGGTCGCCCTCGACCAGCCGGCGCAGGGGCGAACCGTCGGCCCTCAGGTGGGACTGGCCGACGAGGTCGTCCAGGTCACGCGGTCGCATGCGGACCGCCAGCGGGGCGCCCCGGTGGCTCTGGTCGCTCAGCGACCCGCCACCGGAACGCCCCGGTACGTCGAACAGACTCTCGGACTCCGCCACGTCAGCAGTGTGTCAGGCACGACCCACGGTGTTGCGGTCCAGGTCCAGCCAGGTGTCGGCGTAGCCCGGCTCGTCCACCATCTTCTCCGCGCCGCTCATGCCGGGGTCCGGAGCGCCGGTGTCGTCGACACCGAGCATCCGCGTGGTGACCGGACGGGTCGGCACGTCGCCGCGGCGCCCCGGGAAGTGGCAGGCGACCTTGTGGCGCTGGCCGATCTGGAGCAGCGGGGCTCCTGCGTCGCGCAGATCTCCTGCGCGATCGGGCAGCGGGTGCGGAAGCGGCAGCCGGACGGCGGGTCGATCGGGCTGGGCACGTCGCCCTCGAGCCGGATGCGCCCGGCGTCGGGCTCACCCGTCACGGCCGACTTCACCTCGGGCACCGCGGAGAGCAGCGCCTGGGTGTAGGGGTGGTGGGCGTTCTCGTAGATGCTCTCCCGGTCGCCGATCTCCACGATCTTGCCGAGGTACATGACCGCGACCTCGGGGCAGAAGTGGCGAACCACGGCAAGGTCGTGGGCGATGAAGAGGAAGGCGACGCCGAAGTCCCGCTGGATGTCCTGGAGCAGGTTGACGACCTGGGCCTGGATCGAGACGTCGAGCGCCGAGACCGGTTCGTCGGCCACGATCAGCTTCGGCTGGAGGGCCAGGGCCCTGGCGATGCCGATGCGCTGTCGCTGGCCGCCGGAGAACTCGTTGGGGTAGCGGTTGTAGTGCTCCGGGTTGAGGCCGACGATCTCCAGCAGCTCCTGGACCCGCTTCAGCGTCTGGTCCTTCGGGACCATGTCGTGGATCCGCAGGGGGGCCGCGATGATCGAGCCGACCGTGTGCCGCGGGTTCAGCGAGCTGTACGGGTCCTGGAAGATCATCTGGATCTCGCTGCGCAGCGGCTTGAGCTGGCGCGCCGAGTAGTTCGCGATGTCGTTGCCGTCGAACTCCACCGACCCCTCGGTCGGCGTGTAGAGGCGCGTGATCGCGCGACCCGTCGTCGACTTGCCGCAGCCGGACTCGCCGACGAGGCCCAACGAACCGCCCTGCGGCACCTGGAAGGAGATGTCGTCGACGGCCTTGACGTCGCCCACCTTGCGACGGATGAGGCCGGACGACTTCACCGGGAAGTACTGCTTGAGGTGGCGCACCGTCAGGATCGGCGGGGCCTCGGGGTCGAGCTGGGTGGCCGCGTGGCCGAGCTCGTCGAACGCGGTCCCGGGGGTGGGGACCTCGGTGGACTCAGCCATGGTCAGAGTTCCTCTGCACGGTCGGGAGCGATCTCGGGCAGCACCTGGCGCTCGTAGATCGCGTCGGGGTCAGGGGTGGCAGCGCTTGAGGTGGTTCATGCCCTGGCCACCGGGGAGCAGCAGGGGCACCTCGGTGCGGCAACGGTCACCGTCGACGTACTCGCGGAAGGCACAGCGCGGGTGGAACGCGCATCCCGACGGCGGGTTGAGCAGGCTCGGCGGGTTGCCGGGGATCGGCACCATGCGCGCGTTCGGGTCGGCGGAGATGTCCGGGACGCTCGAGAGCAGGCCCCAGGTGTAGGGCATCTCCGGGTGCGTCATGACGTCCTTGACCGGGCCGTACTCGACCGCCTTGCCGCCGTACATCACCAGGACGTCGTCGACCATCTCGGCGACGACGCCGAGGTCGTGGGTGATCATGATGATCGCCGTGTCGAACTCGCGCTGCAGGTCGCGCAGCAGGTCGAGGATCTGGGCCTGGACGGTGACGTCGAGCGCGGTCGTCGGCTCGTCAGCGATGACCAGCGTAGGGTCGTTGATCAGGGCCATCGCGATCATCGCGCGCTGGCGCATGCCGCCCGAGAACTGGTGCGGGTAGTCGTGGTAGCGGCGATCGGGGCTGGGGATGCCCACGCGGTCGAGCATCTCGATGACGCGGACCTTGGCCTGCTTGCGCGACACCTTGTTGTGCACGCGGTACGCCTCGGCGAGCTGTCGCCCGACGGTGAAGTACGGGTGCATCGCGGAGAGCGGGTCCTGGAAGATCATCGAGACCTCCTGACCACGCTTGCGGCGCATCTCCTCGTCGGAGAGCGTCAGGAGGTCGACGCCGTCGAGCTGGATCGAGCCCGAGACCTGCGCCGGCGTGCCTCGGTGCAGACCGAGGATCGCGGAGCTCGACACGGACTTGCCGGAGCCGGACTCCCCCACGATCCCCAGCGTCTTGCCGCGCTCGAGCGTGAAGGAGAGACCGTCGGTCGCCTTGACGAGGCCGTCGGCGGTCGGGAAGTGGACCTTGAGGTCGTCCACCACGAGGAACTGGTTCATCTCTGTCTCTCTCAGCCCAGCCGGACGCGGGGGTCGATGACGGCGTACAGGATGTCGACGATGATGTTGGCGACGATCACGAAGGTTCCGGCCAGGACGACGACGCCGATGATGGTGGGCAGGTCGTAGGCCTCGCTCGCCTGCAGCGTCAGCAGCCCCAGGCCCTCGTACGAGAAGACGGACTCGGTGATGATCGCGCCACCCAGCAGAGTCGCGAAGTCGAGGCCGGCCATGGTCACCAGCGGCGTGAGCGCCGCACGGATGCCGTGCTTGAAGAGGACGCTGCGGCCGTTGAGGCCCTTCGCCCGGGCCGTGCGGATGTAGTCCTCGCTCATCGACTCGATCACGAAGGCACGGGTCATCCGGACGTAGCCGGCGGTGAAGACCAGGGCCAGGACCGCCGCGGGCAGCAGGACGCCGGCCAGCCAGGTCCCCACGCCCGCGTCGGCGATCGAGTAGTACTCCGGGTACGGGAGGATCTCCCACTTGATGACGACGAACTTCAGCAGGAAGACGCCGATGAAGAAGGTGGGGAACGCGTAGGCCACCAGCGTGAGGCCCACGATTCCTCGGTCGATGATCGAGCCCTTGAAGACGGCGGCCAGGATGCCGAAGAGGACTCCGCCCACCAGCCACATCACCAGCGCGACCAGCGCCAGGGAGACGGTGACCGGGGCGGCCTCGCCGACGAGGTCGTTCACCGTCGCGGCGTTGAGGTGGGAGTAACCCAGGCAGGGTGCCTCGCAGTGCGTCACGATCGACGGGTTGGCGGCGCGGAGCTCGGGGTCGGCGGGGTAGTCACGACCGACGACGACGCCCTTCATGAACTGCGTCCACTGCTCGTGGACCGGAAGGTCGTAGCCGAGCGCCTTGCGCGCGACGTCGCGCTGCGCCTCGTTGCAGTTCTTGCCGCATGCGAAGCGCGCGGGGTCGACCGGCGAGGCGAAGAAGAGGGCGAACGTGAC
The DNA here is from genome assembly GCF_004777465.1 of Nocardioides daphniae. Taxonomy (NCBI): domain Bacteria; kingdom Bacillati; phylum Actinomycetota; class Actinomycetes; order Propionibacteriales; family Nocardioidaceae; genus Nocardioides; species Nocardioides daphniae. Next base: position 1,716,636 of record NZ_CP038462.1, on the reverse strand, counting down.
GAGCGTCAGCGCCATCAGCAACGCGAGGCCGATCGCCACGCGTCGAACAATGTAGGCCCACATGGATTGGGGCACCTCCTGGGGGAACTGGAGCGGCTCGTCGGAGGACGGCCGTGTGGTCCGGGGAGCCGGACCCGGGTGGGTGCCGGACGACCACGCGGTCGCCCGGCACCCGGGTGAGAACTACTTCATGAGCCGGTGGCTCAGTCCTCGACGCCGATCAGGCCGATCTCGGGGTACGAGCTCGAAGCCGGCGTGGTGGTGAAGCCGGTCACCTTGGATCCGTAGAGCCAGTTGAACTTGGTGACGTCCAGCGGGATGTAGGCGACGTCCTTCGCGAGGACCTCGTTGGCAGCCTGCAGGGACGAGACCTGGCTCTCGAGGTCGGACGCGTTCGCCGCCTCGTCGACCAGCTTCTCGAACTCGTTGCTCTGGTAGCAGCCGTAGTCCTGACCACACGTGGTGGGCGAGAAGTTCGGGCGGCTGTCGAACAGCGGCGGGAGGACGGTCATGGCCGACGGCCAGTCAGCACCCCAGCCGGCCCAGGTGACGTCGTACTCGTCGTCCGGCTTGGAGATGACGTCGTAGTACGTGTCGCCCAGGGGCTCCAGCGTGGTCTTGAAGCCAGCCTTGTCCCAGCCCTCCTTGATGACGGCCATGGCCTTGTCATTGGTGGGGCTGGCCATGTAGCCGAGGGTGATCGGGTACGGCGTCTTCACGCCGGCCTGCTGCAGCAGCTTCTTGGCAGCGGCGGGGTCGCCGGCCTTGTCGGTGCTGAAGGCGTCGAGCTCGGCCCAGCCGGGAACGGTCGGGTTGATGATGTTCGACGACGTCTCGGCGGCACGCTCGCCACCCAGAGCGGTGACGTAGCCCTCGGCGTCGAGCGCGGCGGCCAGGGCACGGCGGACGTTGACGTCCGTCAGGCGCTTGGCGTTCGGCACCAGGTAGCTGGTGTACGGCGAGAGGGTGTTGACGTAGCGGTCCTCGACGTCACCCTTGATCTTCGGGAACTGGTTCGGGGCCACGCGGGCGATCGTGATCGAGCGCTGGTCCTTCGGCGAGTCCTTGATCAGGCGGTCGTTGAAGAGCTCACCCGCGGTGTCGGACGGGTCGACGACCATCTCGATCTTGTCCGGGAGCGCCTTGCGGAGCTTGTCCGGCTCGTCGGTCGAGGCGTCGTACTCCTCGTTGCGAACGAGGGTCGCACCCTTGTTCTTCGACCAGGTGCCGCCCTCGACCTTGTAAGGACCGTTGGAGAGGACCTTCCACTGGGACTTGGCGCCCTCGTCGAAGGCCTCCTTGTAGGGGTCCGCCATCATCATGCCGGCGATGGCCAGCGGGAAGTCGGCCCACGGCTTGTTGAACCGGAAGGTGACGGTGCGGTCGTCGCAGGTGACGGCCTTGTCGAAGAACTCCTGGCCCTTGCCCGAGTAGGGGCCCTTGTAAACGGGCTGACCCTTCTTGTCGGTGGGGATGTCCAGGTAGCTCAGGGTGTAGTTCGGTCCACCGGTGATGACGTCGTTGGCGAACACGCGCGAGGTGCCGTACTTGACGTCCTCACACGTGATGTCCGAGCCGTCCTCCCACTTCACGCCTTCCTTCAGCGTGAACTTCCAGACCTTGCCGCCCTCGCTGGACGTGCCGGTGTCGGTGGCGAGGTCGGGCACCGGGGTGGAGCCTTCCTTCTCGTCCTCGGACATCGGGAACGCCAGCAGGCCGCGGTAGAAGAGGCGGCGGTAGTGGGCGATCTGCACGCCGTAGTAGATGCGCTGCGGGTCAGCGCTCTCGTACGGGGTGTGGTGGAGCACCGTCAAGGTGTTGTCGCCCGCGTCGGAGCTGTCCCCACCGCCGCACGCGGCCAGGGTCAGACCGAGCACGCCGGCGGCGCCGACGGAGAGTGCTCTCCTGAACTTGCTAACCATTGATTCCTCCTTGGGGGCGGCGCAGGGACTGCGCCACTGTCACCGGTGGGCACCGGCGAGGTCTGTGGGGCCGGGCCTCAGCGGTCCGACTTCGGGTCGAGCGCGTCTCGCAGTCCGTCACCGAGAAGGTTGAACGACACGACCAGCGCAGCGATCAGGATGGCGGGGGCGAAGAAGTAGACCGGCGCCGTCTCCGCGTTGCGCAGGGCGTCGAAGAGGACGTTGCCCAGCGTCGGGGTCGGCGGCTTGATGCTGACCTGCAGGTAGCTCAGCGCGGCCTCGGCCGAGACGAACGCCGGCATGATCAGCGTGAACTGCACGAGGATCGGCGCCCACAGGTTGGGCAGGATCTCGCGGAAGTAGATGCGGCTGCGGGAGGCGCCCAAGAGCGTCGCTGCGTGCACGAACTCCCGCTCGCGCAGGGAGAGGACCTGACCGCGCACGATGCGGGCGATGCCGGTCCAGCCGAAGGCGCCGAGGACCGTGATCACGTAGACCGACTGCGCGGCGTTGCCCTTGGGGACCCCCACCACCTCCACGATGAAGGCGATGGCCACAACGTTGAGCGCCAGCAGCATGAGGGTCTGCGGGAAGGCCAGGGTCAGGTCGATGATGCGACCCAGGATGGCGTCGACCCAGCCACCTGCCACACCGGAGACGATACCGACCACGACGCCCAGCAGGACGGCGATGATGGTGGCCGAGAGGGCGATGCCCAGCGAGAAGGTCACGCCGTACCACATGCGGGCGAGCGAGTCGCGGCCCAGACCCGGCTCGACGCCGAGCCAGTGTTCAGAGGTGATGCCGCCCCAGGCGCCCTTTGGCAGGCCGAACTCGTCGAGCAGCTGCTGGTTCGACGAGTAGGGGTCGATCCAGTCGAGCCAGACGAAGAGCGGCGCGAGGATCGCGGCGACGACGAAGAACGTCACCACGGCCAGGGCCGCCATCGAGAGCTTGTCCTTCAGGAAGCGAGCCTTGGCCAACTGCATCGGCGACTTGCTCTCCACCGACTGCACCTCGAGAAGCGACCCCTCCGACGCGCGAGGAAGGTGGCTCTCGAGTTCACTGCTTGGCGCTGTCATTCCCACCTCTGAGCCTTGTTTGTGACACACAACGACCAGGGCGAACAGCCCGAGTCACAAGCCAAAACTCTAGGTGGGAATGACAGCGTTGAGCACTAGCGGCGAGTAACGATCCGGTCTCGGCCTAGCACGAATCAGCCTCTAGATCTCGATAAGATCACGCTTCGGACACGATCTCCTCCGGGGTGGCGTCCACGCCCGCCTCGGCGCGCTGCTGCTCGGTGATCGGGGCCGGTGCCGCGGTGAGCGGGTCGAAGCCGCCGCCCGACTTCGGGAACGCGATCACGTCGCGGATCGAGTCGGCACCGCCCAGGATCGCGACCACGCGGTCGAGGCCCAGCGCGATGCCGCCGTGCGGTGGCGCGCCGAACTTGAAGGCGTCGAGCAGGAAGCCGAACTTCTCGTCGGCCTCCTCCGGCGTGATGCCCATGATGTCGAAGACGCGCTTCTGCAGGTCCTCGCGGTGGATACGGATCGACCCGCCACCCAGCTCGGAGCCGTTGCAGACGATGTCGTACGCGTAGGCCAGGGCCGCGCCCGGGTCCTGCTCGAGGGAGTCCATGAACTCCGGCTTCGGCGAGGTGAAGGCGTGGTGGACGGCGGTCCAGGCACCTGCACCCACGGCCACGTCACCCGAGGCGACCGCGTCGTCGGCCGGCTCGAAGAGCGGTGCGTCGACGACCCAGGTGAAGGCGAAGGTCGACTCGTCGATCAGGCCACAGCGACGACCGATCTCCAGGCGGGCGGCACCGAGCAGCGCGCGGCTGGCCTTGGCGCCGCCGGCGGCGAAGAAGATGCAGTCGCCCGGCTCAGCGCCCCGTGTGGGCTGCGAGCCCCGCCTTCTCGACGTCGGAGAGGTTCTTGGCGACGGGGCCGCCGAGCTCACCCTCGGCCGAGACGGTGACGTAGGCCAGGCCCTTGGCGCCACGCTGCTTGGCCCACTCCTGCCACGCGTCGAACTGACGACGCGGCTGCGAGGCGCCACCCGGCATGACCACGGCACCGACGTAGGGAGCCTGGAAGACGCGGAAGGTGGTGTCGGCGAAGTACGCGGTGCAGTCGACGAGCTCCTGGCCCATGCGGAGGTCGGGCTTGTCGGAGCCGAACCGTGCCATCGCGTCCGCGTAGGTGATCCGCGGCAGCGGCGTCGAGATCTCGTGACCCGCCTGGGCCCAGACCTGGACGAGGATCTCCTCCATCAGCGCGATGACGTCGTCCTGGTCGACGAAGGACATCTCGATGTCGAGCTGGGTGAACTCCGGCTGCCGGTCGGCACGGAAGTCCTCGTCGCGGTAGCACCGCGCGATCTGGTAGTAGCGCTCCAGGCCGCCGACCATCAGGAGCTGCTTGAAGAGCTGGGGGCTCTGCGGCAGGGCGTACCAGCTGCCGGGGTGGAGGCGCGCAGGCACCAGGAAGTCGCGGGCGCCCTCGGGCGTGGAGCGGGTCAGCGTGGGCGTCTCGACCTCGACGAAGTCGTGGCGGTCGAGCACGTCGCGCATCGCCTTGTTGACCTTGCTGCGCAGGCGCAGCAGGCGCTGGGGCTCCGAGCGTCGCAGGTCGAGGTAGCGGTACTTCAGACGCGTCTCCTCCCCCACCTCACCGCCCTTCGAGGCAGCAGCGTCGTCGATCGGGAACGGCAGCGGCGCGGAGGTGTTGAGCACCTCGATGTCGGCAGCAACGACCTCGACCTCACCGGTGGCCAGGTTGGGGTTGACGTTGTCGGCCGTGCGGGCGACCACCTCGCCGGTGACCTTCAGGCAGAACTCGTTGCGCAGGCTGTGCGCCACGGCCTCGTCGCGGACGACGACCTGGACAACCCCGCTGGCCTCACGCAGATCCAGGAAGGCCACGCCTCCGTGATCGCGACGACGGGCCACCCACCCGGCGAGGGTGACGGTCTGGCCGACGTGCTCGACGCGCAGGGCGCCGGCGTCATGGGTGCGGATCACTGGATCTCCTTCTGGGGGATGTGCGTGACGACCTGCGGGCGCAGGTCCTCGGTGGGTGGGGTCCAGGTCGCCGGATCGGCAGCGACCTGGTCTCCCGAGCGGATGTCCTTGACCTGGTGCGAACCGTCGGCCTGGGTGAACCAGACGTACGGGATTCCGCGGCGTTCCGCAAACCTGATCTGCTTGCCGAACTTGCTCGCCGTGGCCGCGACCTCGCACGGCACGCCGCGAGTACGCAGGGCCGTGGCGACGGCGGTCGACCCGGCCCGCGACTCCTCGTCGGTCAGGGCGACCAGGACGGCGCTGGGCACCTGGCGGTCGGCGACCAGGTGGCCCTTGCTGAGCAGCGGCACCAGGACGCGGCTGACGCCGAGCGAGATGCCGACGCCGGGGTACGTCGTACGGCCGTCGGTGGCCAGGGCGTCGTAGCGCCCACCGGAGCAGATCGAGCCGAGCGACTCGTAGCCGTCGAGGCGGGTCTCGAAGACCGTGCCGGTGTAGTAGTCCAGGCCTCGGGCGATCTTGAGGTCGGCCTCGATGCGCACGGTGTCAGTCACGATGTCCTGGCAGGCGCGCATCAGGGCGGCGAGCTCGTCGAGCCCCTGGGTCAGGAGCTCGTGCTCGACGCCGAGGGCGCGCACCTGCTCGACGAAGGAGTCGTCGGGCGTGCAGATCCGCGCCAGTCCGAGCACCTTGTCGGCCTGCTCGTCGCTCAGGCCGGCCTCGGCCACGAGCATCTCGCGGACCTTCTCCTCGGGCAGCTTGTCGAGCTTGTCGACCAGGCGCATCGCCTCGTCGGTGTCGGCCAGCTCGAGCCCGACGTAGAAGCCCTGGAGGAGCTTGCGGTTGTTGACCTGGAGCCGGAAGCCGGGCAGGAAGGTCAGCTGCGACAAGGCCTCGAGCATCACCCGGGTGACCTCGACGTCGTGGTGGAACGGCAGCTCGCCCTGGCCGACGATGTCGATGTCGGCCTGGGTGAACTCGCGGAAACGGCCCTCCTGCGGACGCTCGCCCCGCCAGACCTTCTGGATCTGGTAGCGCCGGAAGGGGAACTCGAGCTTGCCGGCGTTCTCCAGGACGTAGCGGGCGAACGGGACGGTCAGGTCGAAGTGCAGACCCATCCCGGCGTCCTTGCCCGCCTCGGTGTCCTGCAGGCGCTTGAGGACGTAGACCTCCTTGGAGGTGTCCCCCTTGCGCAGCAGCTGATCCATCGGCTCGACGGCGCGGGTCTCGATGCCCGTGAAACCGTGCAGCTCGAAGGTGCGCGACAGCGTCCGGAGGACCTCCACCTCGACGCTGCGCTGGGCAGGCAGGAACTCGGGGAACCCGCTCAGCGGGCGGGGCTTGCTCATCACAGTCCTCGGGTGACTCGGTCGGTGTCGCCGGAGTCCATCAGGTCCAGCAGGTACGGGTTGGTGACGCGCTCGCGACCGATGGACGTCTGCTCGCCGTGGCCGGGCAGCACGACGACGTCGTCGTCGAGGGTCAGCACCTTGTCGCGCAGGCTGCGCAGGATCGTGGGGTGGTCGCCACCGGGCAGGTCCGTGCGACCGATGGAGCCGGCGAAGAGCAGGTCGCCGGAGAACATCACCTGGGAGATGTCAGCGTTGCCCCCACTCGCGCCGTAGGGCGTGCGGAAGGTGACCGACCCCTGGGTGTGGCCCGGCGTGTGGTCCACGACGAACTCCAGGCCGGCCAGCTCCAGGGTCTGCGCGTCGGCGAGCTCGCGCACGTCGTCGGGCTCGGCCCACTCGTAGTTGCCGCCGAGCAGCATCTGGGTGGTCTCCCGCGACATGCCGGCCATCGGGTCGCTGAGCAGGTGGCGGTCACTGGGGTGGATCCACGCCGTCGCGTCGTAGGTGCCGGCCACCGGGGCCACGCACCACATGTGGTCGATGTGGCCGTGCGTCACGAGCACCGACACCGGCTTGAGCTTGTGCTCGCGCACGACGTCGGTCACTCCGGCGGCCGCGTCCTTCCCCGGATCGACCACCACGCACTCGTTGCCGGGGCCGGTGGAGATGACGTAGCAGTTGGTTCCCCAAGGACCTGCGGGGAAGCCGGCGATGAACACGTGGGTGACCTTCAGTTCGTCGGATCGGGCGTCTGGAGCCCCGGATCGGGGCTGGCAGGCAGTCAGCCTACCGAGCCTTCCACCCCGAGTGACTAGCATGGGCGACCATGAGCGCTGAGAAGCAGTCCGAGTGGGGCCGCGTGGCCGAGGACGGCACCGTTTTCGTGAAGACCAGCACCGGGGAACGGGCCGTCGGCTCCTACCCCGACAAGACCCACGAGGAGGCGTTGGCGTTTTTCGTGGAGCGCTTCGCCAGCCTCGAGTTCGAGGTGCAGCTGCTGGTCCAGCGCGTGAACGCGGCGAAGATGTCGCCCGAGGAGGCCGTCGCGGCCGTCAAGACCGTGCGCGAGCAGGTGACCGGGGCCAACGCCGTCGGTGACCTCGACGGGCTGATCGCCCGGCTGGACGCCCTCGGCCCGGTCATCGCCACGCAGCGTGAGGCACGCCGTGCCGAGCGTGCGGCGCGCACCGCGGAGTCGAAGGTCGCGAAGGAGCGGATCGTCGCCGAGGCCGAGGCCCTCGCCGAGAGCAGCAACTGGCGCGACGGCGCCAACCGGCTGCGCGACCTCCTCGAGGAGTGGAAGGCACTCCCCCGTCTCGACAAGGCCGCCGACGACCAGCTGTGGCGCCGCTTCTCCGGCGCGCGCACCACGTACACCCGCCACCGCAAGGCGCACTTCGCCGAGCAGCACGAGAAGCGCGACGCCGCCCGCGCCGTGAAGGAGCGCCTGGCCCAGGAGGCCGAGGCACTCGCCGACAACACGGACTGGGGCCCGACCTCGGGCCGTTTCCGTGACCTGATGCGCGAGTGGAAGGCCGCCGGCCCCGCCCCGCGTGAGCACGAGGAGAAGCTGTGGAAGCGGTTCCGCGGCGCGCAGGACGCCTTCTTCGGTGCCCGTGACGCGGCCAACGCGGCGCTCGACGCCGAGTTCGCCGACAACGCGGTCGTGAAGGAGGGCCTGCTGGCCGAGGCCGAGGCCCTGCTGCCCGTGACCGACGTCGAGGCTGCCAAGGCCGCCTTCCGCGACATCGCGGACCGCTGGGACGAGGCCGGCAAGGTCCCCCGCGACCGGATCAAGGACCTCGAGGGACGCCTGCGCAAGGTCGAGCAGGCCATCCGGGGCGTCGAGGACGAGCAGTGGCGTCGTACCGACCCGGAGAAGTCGGCCCGCGCCGACGACATGATCGGCAAGCTGCAGGCCGCCATCGACGACCTGCAGGCGAAGCTCGACAAGGCGAGGGCCGCCGGCGACGACCGCAAGGTCAAGGAGCTGGAGGAGAACCTGGCCTCGCGCCAGGCCTTCCTCGACATGGCCCGCAAGGCCTCGGAGGAGTTCTCGGGCTGATCCCCGGTCCTCGTACGCACGAAGCCGCCGTTCCCCCTCGGGGAGCGGCGGCTTCGTCGTGCTGGCGACGCGGGCGGGGCGGTTACTGCGTGACGCGGTAGGCGTCGAAGACGCCGGGCACGCCTCGTACGGCACGCAGCACGTTGTCGAGGTGCGTGGCGTCGGCCATCTCGAAGGTGAAGCGGCTCTTCGCGACCCGGTCGCGCGTCGTCTGCAGCGTCGCGCTGAGGATGTTGACGTGCGTGTCGGCCAGCGCCATCGTGATGTCGGAGAGCAGCCGGGCCCGGTCCAGCGCCTCGACCTGGATGTTGACCAGGAAGGTGCTCTGGGAGTTGGGCTCCCACTCCACGTCGATGAGCCGCTCCGACTGCGCCTCGAGGTCGCCCGCGTTGGTGCAGTCCTTGCGGTGGACCGAGACGCCACCGCCCTTGGTCACGAAGCCGAGGATCTCGTCCGGCGGCACCGGGGTACAGCACTTGGCCAGCTTGACCCACACGTCGCTGCTGCCCTGGACGACTACGCCGCTCTCGGTGGGCGACGGCTGCTTCGGCCGGTTGCGGCGGCCGGTGATGGTGACGGCCTCGGCCATGTCCTCGGCGGCGCCCTCGGTGCCACCGTGGAGCTGGAGGACGCGCTGGACCACGGCCTGGGCGGACAGGTTGTGCTCCCCCACCGCCGCGTAAAGCGCGGTGACGTCGGCGAGCTTGAAGTGCTCGGCGACCTGGGTCAGGGAGTCGTGCGAGAGCAGGCGCTTGAGCGGCAGGCCCTCTTGCGCATCATCTTGGCGATGGCGTCCTTGCCGCGCTCGATCGCCTCCTCGCGGCGCTCCTTGGTGAACCACTGACGGATCTTGGAGCGGGCGCGCTGCGACTTGACGAAGTTGAGCCAGTCGCGCGAGGGCCCGGCGGTCGACGCCTTGGAGGTGAAGACCTCCACCACGTCACCGTTGTCGAGGGTCGACTCGAGCGGCACCAGGCGTCCGTTGACCCGGGCACCGATCGTGTGGTGCCCGACGTCGGTGTGCACGGCGTAGGCGAAGTCGATCGGCGTGGCACCCGTGGGCAGCGCGATCACGTCACCGCGGGGCGTGAAGACGTAGACCTCGGCGCGGTTGATCTCGAAGCGCAGCGAGTCCAGGAACTCGCCCGGGTCCTCGACGTCGCTCTGCCAGTCCATGAGCTGGCGCAGCCAGGCCATGTCGTCCTTGTCGGCCTGGCGGTCGGTGTCGACGCCGGTGCGCGAGTCCTCCTTGTACTTCCAGTGCGCGGCGACGCCGTACTCGGCGCGGCGGTGCATCGCGAAGGTGCGGATCTGGATCTCCACCGGCTTGCCGGTCGGGCCGATCACCGTCGTGTGCAGCGACTGGTACATGTTGAACTTCGGCATCGCGACGTAGTCCTTGAAGCGGCCGAGGACCGGGTTCCAGCGGCCGTGCAGGACGCCCATCACCGCGTAGCAGTCACGGTCGTCGTCGACGAGGACGCGGATGCCCACCAGGTCGTAGATCTCGGAGAAGTCACGACCTCCGACGATCATCTTCTGGTAGATCGAGTAGTAGTGCTTCGGCCGACCCGTGACCTTCGCCTTGATCTTGGCGTCGCGCAGGTCCTGCTCGACCTGGGCGATCACCTGGGCCAGGAACTGGTCGCGCGACGGCGCACGCTCGGCGACCAGCCGCACGATCTCGTCGTAGATCTTCGGGTGCAGCGTGGCGAACGCGAGGTCCTCCAGCTCCCACTTGAGAGTGTTCATGCCGAGCCGGTGGGCCAGCGGCGCGTAGATGTCGAGCGTCTCGCGCGACGTGCGCTCCTGGCTCGCCTGGGGCACGTAGCGCAGCGTGCGCATGTTGTGCAGGCGGTCGGCCAGCTTGATCACGAGCACGCGGATGTCCTTGGACATCGCCACGATCATCTTGCGGATCGTCTCGGACTGCGCCGCCGCGCCGTACTGGACCTTGTCGAGCTTGGTGACGCCGTCGACGAGGGCGGCGACCTCCTCGCCGAACTCGGCGGTGAGCTCCTCGAGCGTGTACGGCGTGTCCTCGACGGTGTCGTGCAGCAGGGCCGCGACGAGCACCGGCTCGGTCATGCCGATCTCCGCCAGGATGGTCGTGACCGCCAGCGGGTGGGTGATGTAGGGGTCGCCGCTCTTGCGCTTCTGCGGCGCGTGCAGCCGCTCGGCGGTGCGGTACGCCCGCTCCAGCAGGGCCAGGTCGGCCTTGGGGTGGTTGGTCCGCACCGCCCTGAACAACGGCTCGAGGACCGGGTTGCCGGACTGGCTGCGGTTGCCGATCCGGGCCAGGCGCGCACGCATGGAACGACCGGTCGTCCCGTTGTCGGCGGGGCGGGGCCGTTCGACTGCTGCGCGGTTGTCCTCGACCATTGCGTCAGTCTAGTCGGGTCAGATCACGGCCAGGGCGGTGCAGGCCACGTCGTCGAAGGCGTCACGCCCGCTGAGGAAGCCCAGCTCCATCAGCACGGCGGCCCCGACGACCACACCACCGGCCGACTCGACCAGGCGGCGGGTGGCGGCGATGGTCCCGCCGGTGGCGAGCACGTCGTCGACGAGCAGCACCCGGTCGCCGGGCGACACGGCGTCGGCGTGCATCTCCAGGGTGGCCTCGCCGTACTCCAACGAGTACGACTCGCTCAGGCACTCGCGGGGCAGCTTGCCGGCCTTGCGCACGGGCACGAAGCCGGCCTCCAGGTTGAGGGCGACGGGCGCGGCCAGGATGAAGCCGCGGGCCTCCATGCCGAGCACCTTGTCGACGACGACGGCGCCCGACTCGTCACGGCCGGCGTCGGCCAGCGCGACGATCGCCGCGTGGAAGCCGTCGTGGTCGGCGAGCAGCGGAGTGATGTCCTTGAAGACGACCCCGGCTCGGGGTAGTCGGGGACGTCGAGGATCAGTCGGTCCATCGCCTCACGGGCGATGCCCAGGTGGTCAGCCACGCGGATCACAGCTCCTCGTGGGTGTCGGGGCCGGGCTGCTCGGGGCCGGGCTGATCGGGCGCCTCGACGGCTGCGATGGCGCCTCGGGCCACCTCGAGGACGACGCCGTCTGCGACGCGCACGTGGACACGGTCGTCACCCAGCTCGGTGATCACGGCGAAGATGCCGGAGGTCAGCACGACCTTGTTGCCCACTGCGAGGCCAGCCTGGAGCTTCTGGACCTCCTTCTGGCGCTTCGACGCGGGGCGGACGATCAGCAGCCAGAACAGGAGTGCGATGGCGACGAGGGGAAGGAACTCCACGAGTAATCCTCTGTGAGTGGATGAAGACAACTCCCCGAGTCTACGGGGCATTCACTCCTCGAAGAGAGCCTGCTGCGCCCCGAACGACTCGACCGGCGGCGTGAGTCCCAGGTGCTGCCAGGCAGCGGGCATCGCGACCCGACCGCGGGGCGTGCGGGCCAGCATGCCGTTGCGGACCAGGAAGGGCTCGGCAACCTCCTCGACGGTCTCGCGCTCCTCCCCCACGGCCACGGCCAGCGTCGACACCCCGACCGGTCCCCCGCCGAAGCGGCGGCACAGGACGTCGAGGACCGCGAGGTCGAGCCGGTCCAGCCCGAGCTCGTCGACCTCGTACAGCTCCAGGGCAGCGCGCGCCACCTTGCGGTCGAGGACCCCGTCGGCCCGGACCTGCGCGTAGTCGCGCACGCGACGCAGCAGGCGGTTGGCGATGCGGGGCGTGCCGCGCGAGCGCGACGCGATCTCGGCCGCCCCCTCCCCGGTGAGCTCCACCCCGAGCAGGCCGGCCGAGCGGCGCACGATCCGGTCCAGCTCGCTGGGCTCGTAGTACTCGAGGTGCGCGGTGAAGCCGAAGCGGTCCCGCAGCGGTCCCGGCAGGAGGCCCGCCCGGGTGGTCGCCCCGACCAGGGTGAAGGGCGGGATGTCGAGCGGGATCGCGGTGGCGCCGGGTCCCTTGCCGATGACCACGTCGACCCGGAAGTCCTCCATCGCCATGTAGAGCATCTCCTCGGCGGGACGCGACATCCGGTGGATCTCGTCAACGAAGAGGACGTCGCCCTCGTTGACGCCACTGAGGATCGCGGCCAGGTCGCCGGCGTGCGTGATGGCAGGGCCGCTGGTCAGGCGCAGCGCGGTCTGCATCTCCGCCGCCACGATCATGGCCAGGGTCGTCTTGCCCAGTCCGGGGGGACCGGAGAGGAGCACGTGGTCGGGGGCGCGACCGCGCTGGCGGGCCGCCTCCAGCACGAGCCCGAGCTGGTCACGCACGCGCTGCTGGCCGACCACCTCGTCGAGCGTCCGGGGCCGCAGCGCCGCCTCGACCGCCCGGTCGTCACCGTCGGCCTCGGCCTGCACGAGCGTACGCAGGTACTCCTGCTCGGCGGCCTCCAGCGGGTCCGTGGCCGACCACTCGTCGGAGAAGGCCATCAGGCCTTGCCCAGCTTCTGGAGGGCCGCGCGCAGCAGGGCCCCGACGTCGGTGGGGTCGCTCGCCTCGCTGACCACGGCGTCGACCGCCTTGTCGGCCTCCTTGGCCGACCAGCCCAGGCCGATGAGCCCCTGCAGGACCTGCTCGCGCCCTGCGTCGGAGGCCGACGGGGCGGCCGCACCGGCAGCACCGCTGGGCGCACCGATCCGGTCCCGTAGCTCCAGGATGATCCGCTGGGCGCCCTTCTGCCCGATCCCGGGGACCCGGGTCAACGCCTTCACGTCGTCGTCGGCGATCGCGCGCCGCAGCGTGTCCGGGGTCATCACCGCCATCACCGCCTGGGCGAGCTTGGGGCCGACGCCGGTGGCAGTCTGGACGAGCTCGAAGCACGCCTTCTCGTCCTCGTCGAGGAAGCCGAAGAGCGTCATCGAGTCCTCGCGCACCACGAAGCTCGTCGCCAGCTGCGCCTCCTGGCCGTGGCGCAGCGACGCGAGCGTCCCGGGCGAGCAGAGCACCTGCAGGCCGACGCCTCCCACCTCGACGACGGCGGAGGTGAGGTTGACACCGGTGACGGTGCCACGGACGTACGAGATCACGGGCGACTCCTCGGGATGCGGCTGGTGGTGACGAGGTGCGAGGTACGGGTGGTGGGTGCCGAGGCGGCACGCTGGGTCTCGGCGGCAGCCCGCAGACGGTCGGCCGCTCCCCCGCGCCAGATGTGGGTGATGGCCAGGGCCAGCGCGTCGGCGGCGTCGGCCGGCTTGGGAGGGCCTCCAGCCGCAGGATGCGCGTGACCATGGCGGTGACCTGCGCCTTGTCGGCACGCCCACTCCCGGAGACGGCCGCCTTGACCTCGCTCGGGGTGTGCAGGGCGACGGGCAGGCCGCGTCGGGCGGCTGCCACCAGGGCGATGCCGCTGGCCTGCGCGGTGCCCATGATGGTGCTCGAGTCGGAGCGGGCGAAGATGCGCTCGACGGCCACGGCGTCGGGGCGGTACTCGTCGATCCAGGCGTCGATGCCCTTCTCGACCGTCACCAGGCGCTCGGCGACGTGCAGGTGCGAGCTCGTGCGGATGACCCCCACGTCGAGCATCGACAGCGGCCGGCCGATCTCTCCCTCGACGACGCCGATGCCGCACCGGGTCAGTCCCGGGTCAACACCCAGCACCCGCATGGCAGCCTCCTCGTCGTACGCATGTCCGAACACATGTTCGCATGAGCACGCTATCCCGTGGAGCAGGCCGGGGCGGGGACGACACGCGTCCGGCCACTGTTCGTCGTCCGTTCACCGCCGGCCCACCCCCTCGTCGGCCAGCCCCGTCAGGGTCGCCGTGAACCGCACCATCTCGGGCGTTGCCGTGGCGACGCCGTCGTACCCCGATCACGGAGGATCGATGACCCCCTCACCCTGCGCTGCAGGCACCGCGACGAACGACACCGCAGCTCCTGGCGCCCAACTGCTCGGGCTGCCGCGCCGCGGACCGCACGGCTCCCGCAGCGCCATGACCTGCGCCTTCCGGTGCGGCAACGCCTGCGACATGCCGATCCCCAACGTCTCGGGCAACGAGGAGTTCCACGACGTCGTCGGGCGGGCGATGGCGCGTCGCCAGGTCCTGCAGGGCGGCGTCGCGGCGGCTGCCGTCGGCGCCCTGGCGCTGGCCCACGGCACTCCTGCGGCGGCCGCGCCGCACCGGGGCCCGCGCCCCCGACCCGGTGGCTCCGGCGCGGGCACCTGGCCCTTCACCCCGGTGGCGCCCAACCGGGCGGACGAGGTGACCGTGCCCGACGGCTTCACGGCCGAGCTGCTCATCGCCTGGGGGGACCCGGTGACCCGCCACGCCCCTGCCTTCGACGTACGACGCCAGAGCGCCGCCGCTGCCCGGTCCCAGTTCGGCTACAACAACGACTACGTCGGGCTCGTGCCGCACCCGGCCCGCAAGGACCGCGCCCTGCTGGTGGTCAACCACGAGTACACCGACGAGCCCCTGATGTTCCCGGCCGGCACCCACACCCCCGAGCAGGTGCTCGAGGTGGCGATCGCCAACCACGGCATGTCCGTGGTGGAGGTCCAGCAGGGCCGCTCGCCGGGGCAGTGGAGCGTCGTCAACCCCCGCTCGACCCGGTACAACCGACGCCTGCACGACCGCACGGTCTTCGACGTCACGGGCCCGGCGGCCGGCGACCCGCGACTGCGCACGCAGGCGGACCCGTCCGGACGCCGGGTGCTCGGCACCTTCAACAACTGCGCCGGCGGCACCACGCCCTGGGGCACGGTGCTGAGCGGCGAGGAGAACTTCAACCAGTACTTCGACGCGAGCGGCGACCTCGACCCGCGCTACGCGGCCTCGTACGCCCGTTACGGCATCAGCGGCTCCGGGCGCGGGTGGAGCCAGGTGGACGCCCGCTTCGACCTCACCGCCGAGCCCCGAACCGTTCCGCTTCGGCTGGGTCGTCGAGGTCGACCCGACGGACCCGCACTCGCGTCCGCGCAAGCACACGATGCTGGGCCGCTTCAAGCACGAGGGCGCCAACGTCACCGTCGCGAGGAGCGGGCACGTCGTGGCCTACATGGGCGACGACGAGCGCGGCGACTACCTCTACCGCTTCACCTCGCGCCACACCTACGACCCGCGGCCCTCTGCCCGCGCGCGGCGCCACAACATGTCCCTGCTCAGCGAGGGCACGCTCTGGGTGGCGCGCCTGACCGGTGACGGCACCGCCGACGGCGTGCACGACGGCACCGGGGAGTGGATCAAGCTGGCCGACGAGCGGCGCTCGTACGTCCCGGGCATGTCGCTGGCCGACGTGCTCATCGACACCCGCCTCGCCGCCGACGCCGTCTCACCGACCCGCATGGACCGCCCCGAGGACGTCGAGGTCAACCCGGTGAACGGTCGCGTCTACGCCGCGCTGACCAACAACTCCAACCGCGGCAGCAGGTTCCCCGCCGACGAGCCGAACCCGGTGACCACCTCGTACGTGCGGTCCTCCCTCGACGCCCCGTTGAAGCCGGCGTCGGGCAACCGCAACGGCTACGTGCTCGAGATCGAGCCCGGTCGCGGCGGGCACACCGGCACCTCCTTCACCTGGAACCTGATGCTCGTCTGCGGTGACCCCCAGGCCCCCGAGACGTGGTTCGCCGGCTTCCCCAAGCAGCTGGTGAGCCCGATCAGCTGCCCCGACAACGTGGCCTTCGACCGCACCGGCAACCTGTGGATCTCCACCGACGGCAATGCGCTGGGCTCCAACGACGGGCTCTTCCGGGTGCCGGTGGAAGGTCCGCGGCGCGGGCTCGTCGAGCAGTTCCTCACCGTGCCGCTGGGCGCCGAGACGTGTGGCCCCTTCATCTCCCCGGACCAGCAGTCGGTCCTGGTCGCGGTGCAGCACCCCGGCGAGATCGACGGGGCGACCTTCGAGACCCCGGCCAGCACCTGGCCGCACACGCACGCGTTCCCGCGCCCGGGCGTGGTGGTCGTACGCCGCACCTGACCTGACGTGGACGCACGAGGGGCCCGGGAGCAGCTCGCTCCCGGGCCCCTGCGCGTGCCGGGTCAGGCGTCGAGCTCGGCCATGACCTCGTCGGAGACGTCGACGTTCGCGAAGACGTTCTGCACGTCGTCGAGGTCCTCGAGGGCGTCGATCAGCTTGAAGACCTTCGCCGCGGCGTCGGCGTCGACGGGGATGTCCAGGCTCGCCACGAACTCGACCTCCGCCGACTCGTAGTCAATGCCGGCCTCCTGGAGCGCGGAGCGCACGGCGACCACGTCGTTGGGGTCGGAGATGATCGTCAGGTTCTCGCCGGCGTCCTTCACCTCGTCGGCCCCGGCGTCGAGGGTGGCCTCGAGGACGTCGTCCTCGGTGACCTCCTTGCCGTCCTGCGACTTGGCCACCACGACGACGCCCTTGCGGTCGTACAGGCGCGAGACCGAACCGGGGTCGGCCATCGTGCCGCCGTTGCGGGTCACCGCGGTGCGGGTCTCCATGGCGGCACGGTTCTTGTTGTCCGTGAGGCACTCGACCAGCAGGCCGACACCGCCGGCGCCGTAGACCTCGTACATGATCGACTCGTAGTTGACGCCGCCACCGTCGATGCCGCCGCCGCGCTTGACCGCGGAGTCGATGTTCTTGTTGGGGACCGACTGCTTCTTGGCCTTCTGGATGGCGTCGAAGAGGGTCGGGTTGCCGGAGGGGTCGGGGCCTCCCATCTTCGCCGCGATCTCGATGTTCTTGATCAGCTTGGCGAAGAGCTTGCCGCGCTTGGCGTCGATCGCGGCCTTCTTGTGCTTGGTGGTCGCCCACTTGGAGTGGCCTGACATACGTCCCTCTTCCGTGTCCGTTGGTCTAGCGCCGCTCAGGCTCCACGCACCAGGTCGAGGAACGACCTGTGGACCCGTGGGTCACCGCCGACCTCCGGGTGGAAGGAGGTGGCCATGAGGTTGCCCTGGCGGACGGCAACGATCCTACCGCTGGCCGGTCCCTCGCTGACCCGTGCCAACACCTCGACCTCGGCACCGGCCTCCTCCACCCAAGGCGCCCGGATGAAGACGGCACGGACCGAACCCTCGACCCCGACCATCGGCAGGTCCTGCTCGAAGGAGTCGACCTGCCGTCCGAAACCGTTGCGCCGGACCGTGACGTCGAGGCCACCGATCGTCTCCTGGCCCTCCATGGCGTCGACCAGGCGGTCGGCGAGCAGCACCATCCCCGCACACGTCCCGAAGCACGGCAGACCACCGGCCACCGCCGTACGCAGCGGCTCGAGCATCCCGAAGACGCGGGCGAGGTTGACGATCGCGGTGGACTCCCCGCCCGGGAGCACCAGACCGTCGAGCTGTGCGAGCTCGCGTGCACGGCGGACCGCCACCACCTGTGCCCCGAGTCCCTCGAGCGTCTCGCGGTGCTCACGCACGTCGCCCTGGAGGGCCAGCACACCGATCCTGGTCGTCATGGGGCGGAGCCTAGACCGGCCTTGCGGGCGTGCGGCACGCCGCTCGGACGGGACGCGGTGACACGGCTCACGTGCACGGTTGGGACTGGCGGGGGAATGGTCACCGCTGGCCATCCGTTCTATTGTTGATTGGTCAACTACCGTGGTGCTCGCACCTACAGCAAGGAGTCATTCGTGACCGTGAAGATCGGCTACCTCGTCGGTTCCCTCTCCTCGATCTCGATCAACCGCGCCACCTTCGAGGCCGTCCGCAAGAACGCCCCCGAGGGTGTCGAGATCACCGAGATCTCCATCGCCGACCTGCCGCTCTACTCGCAGGACCACGACCACGACTTCCCCGAGGTCGCCCGCCAGCTCAAGTCCGCCATCGAGGCGGCTGACGCCGTCGTCGTCGCCACGCCGACCTTCAACGACTCCTTCTCCGGCGTCGCCAAGAACGCCATCGACTGGGCGTCGCGCCCCTGGGGCCAGCACTCCTTCAACGGCAAGCCCGTCGCGGTCGCCGGCTCCTCCATCGCCCCGCACGGCGGCACGCCCGGCACCACGGCCATGGCTGCCGTGCTCGCCTTCGGCGAGGCGAAGGTCCTCGAGACCCCTTCAACCTGAACGTCACCGAGACGACTTTCACCCCTGACGGCGACTTCGCCGACGACGAGGTCCGGGCCGAGGCCAAGGCGTTCATCGCCGCCCTCGCCGGCAACGCCGCGGTCTGACCCCCGCTCAGGAACCACGCTGAAGGGCCCCTCGGGGCCCTTCAGTCATTCCGGCCGCCATCGCTGGTCAAGGGCGGCGCTGCCACTGATCAAGGGCGGCGCTGCCACCACGTTGCCACCTCCACGCCGCCGGACACCGGACGCGACTCGAGGCCGTGGCGGGCGAGGCACCCGGTGACGGCCGTGGTGAGGCCGTCACCCGCCACAGCGGCCGGGGCACCGTTGCCGTGCCGCAGACCCATCGTCAGGACGCCACGGTCCAGGGCGGCGAACACCTCGTCGCGACCGAACCAGACCACGCCGCGCAGGGGCGGAGTGCTGGCCTCGACCACACGACGTACGTCGGCCAGGTCGCCCACGCCCTCCAGCACCGCCACGGCATGGCTGCGGCACTCCTCGAAGGCCGACTGCAGACGGTCGTGGTCAGTGGGGACGGTCCAGCCCTGAACCTCGCGCTGCCACTCACGCGAGCGGCGTGCAGCCAGGCGCGCGACATGATGACGGCGTCGGTGCCGGGCATCTGGAGACGGACCATCTCGGTGAAGGTCTCCTCGAGGTCGGGCCCCTCCACCAGTCCTGACCTGACGAGGAGCCGCGCGGTCTCGCGCAGCTCCTTCTCGTCCCGCTCCTCGGCCACGCCTGCTCCGTCCTGGATCGCCCGCTGTCAGCGCGACGATCCTAGGACGGCGGCGCTCACCAGCCGCGCTCGGCCAACCGGTGACCGACGGGCAGCTCGTCCACGTTGATCCCCACCATGGCCTCGCCCAGTCCGCGCGAGACCTTGGCCAGCACGTCAGGGTCGTCGAAGAAGGCAGTGGCCTTGACGATCGCCGCGGCGCGCTCGGCCGGGTTGCCGGACTTGAAGATGCCGGAGCCGACGAAGACACCGTCCGCCCCGAGCTGCATCATCATCGCCGCGTCGGCCGGGGTCGCAATGCCGCCCGCGGTGAAGAGCACCACCGGCAGCTCGCCGCGCTCGGCGACCTCGGCCACCAGCTCGTAGGGCGCCTGGAGCTCCTTGGCGGCCACGTAGAGCTCGTCCTTCGAGAGACCGGACAGCCGACGGATCTCGCCGCGGATCGTCCGCATGTGGGTGACGGCGTTGGAGACGTCGCCGGTGCCCGCCTCACCCTTGGAGCGGATCATCGCCGCGCCCTCGGTGATCCGGCGCAGTGCTTCACCGAGGTTGGTCGCGCCGCACACGAACGGGACGGTGAACTCCCACTTGTCGATGTGGTGGGCGTAGTCGGCGGGCGTGCGTGACACCTCGGACTCGTCGATGTAGTCGACGCCGAGGCTCTGGAGGACCTGCGCCTCGACGAAGTGGCCGATCCGCGCCTTGGCCATCACCGGGATGGAGACGGCCTCGATGATGCCGTCGATCATGTCGGGGTCGCTCATCCGCGAGACGCCGCCCTGGGCGCGGATGTCGGCCGGGACCCGCTCGAGGGCCATGACGGCCACGGCGCCCGCATCCTCGGCGATCTTCGCCTGCTCAGGGGTGACCACGTCCATGATCACTCCGCCCTTGAGCATCTCGGCCATGCCGCGCTTCACGCGCGACGTGCCGACCGACGTGGCCTGGGTGGTGCTCATGCTCATTCCTCCAACGTTGTCCGGTTCAGGAGACACGATTGTCCTAGGCCAAAACGCTAGCATGTCCCGGCCCTGCACCCTGTCGCCTAGGATCTGCGCCGGAGGTGGCATGCAGACAGCAATCACGGGTTCCACGGCGGCCGAGCTCGCCGAGAGCGTCCGGGACCTGCTCGACCGCGGAGAGCTGAGCGCCGGCGACGCACTCCCCCCGGTCCGCGCCCTCGCCGACCACCTCGGCGTCAACCGCAACACGGTGGTCGCGGGATACCGCCAACTGGCCCAGGCGGGCGTCGTCGTGACCCAGGGACGTGCCGGAACTCGGGTCGCCGACCTGCGCCCGGCCCCTGAGGAGGGCTTCGCCAGTGACAGTGCCCTGCGCGACGTCGCCAGCAACAACCCCGACCCTGCGCGCCTGCCCGACCTCACCTCGGCCCTGGCCACGCTGACACGCCGACCCGTTCTCTACGGCGAGCCCGTCGTCGACCGCGACCTCGGCGAGTGGGCCTCGGAGTGGTTCGCCGACGACCTGCGCACCGCGGGTGGACCTGCCGACTTCAGGTTGAGCGTGACCTCGGGAGCCGTCGACGCGGTCGAACGGCTCCTGTCGCAGTCGCTGACGCGGGACGACGCCGTCGCCCTGGAGGTCCCCTGCTTCCTGGCCAGCATCCAGACCGTGCGCCTGGGCGGCTATCGGGCCGTCGGTGTGCCCGTCGACTCCGAGGGGATGACCCCCGACGGGCTGCGCGCGGCCCTCGACCAGGGCGTACGTGCCGTGGTCACCACGCCGCGCGCCCAGAACCCGACCGGGGTCGGGCTGAGCCAGCGACGCAGCGCCCAGCTGCGCGAGGTGCTGGCTGAGCACCCCTACGTCCTGGTGATCGAGGACGACCACTTCTCCCTCCTCTCCCAGCAGCCCTACCGCAGCCTGGTCGGCCCCGAGCACCGTCGCTGGGCGCTGGTCCGTTCGGTCTCCAAGTTCCTCGGCCCCGACTCCTGCGTCGCCTTGGTCGCCTCCGACCGGGACACCGCGGAGCGGCTCGCGCTCAGGCTCCGGCCCGGCACCACCTGGGTCAGCCACCTGCTCCAGCGGCTGGCCCACGCGCAGCTCGCCGACCCCGACGTGCTCGCCGGCATCCGGCAGGCCGGTCAGCACTACGCGGAGCGCAACGCCGCCTTCGCCCAGCTGCTCACCGCGAACGGCCTGGAGACCCACCCCGGTGAGGGACTCAGCCTGTGGGTGGACTGCCGGGCGCCCGCAGCCCTCACCGTCGCACGTCTGATGCGGCGCGGCTGGCTGGCTCGGGCAGGAGACGAGTTCGCCCTGACGGCTGCGCCCGAGGTGGCCTCGCGCCACGTCCGCCTCACCGTGCACCAGCTGGACGACGACAGCCAGGCCGCCCTCGCCCGGGACGTCGTCGCCGCCGCAGCAGAGGCCCGCCGCTCCTCGTGACGACCGGGCCACGACCGGTCAGTGCGCGTCGAGCACCTTGGCCTGTCGGTGCACCTTGAGCACCCGGAAGCCGACGGTGTAGGTGCTCGCGAGGGCCAGCACCACCAGCGCACCGCTGAGCAGCCATGGCAGGTCCAGGAGCTCGGAGAGGCCGGTGGCCACCAGGATCAGGACGAGTCGGTCGGCGCGCTCGGCCAGGCCGCCCTTCGCGTCCATGCCCAGCGACTCGGCACGTGCACGGACGTACGAGGTCACCGAACCGGTCACGAGGCAGTAGAGGGAGAGCCACAGCAGGACGTCGGAGTCACCGCCACCGGCGAACCAGAGGGCCAGGCCGGCGAAGATGGCCGCGTCGCCGAAACGGTCCAGGGTCGAGTCCCAGAACGCACCGAAGAGCGACGTGCGGCCCGAGGCCCGCGCCATCGCCCCGTCGACGAGGTCGGAGAAGACGAAGGCGGTGATCACCAGCACCCCGGTCAGGAGCTCTCCCCGCGGGAAGAACGCCAAGGCCCCACCGACCACCCCGAGGGTGCCGACGAGCGTCACCACGTCAGGACTCACCCCGAGACGGAGGAGAAGCCGGACGATCGGCGCCAGTACGACGCCCTGCCAGAAGTCTTTGAACCTGTCGAGCACGCTCGCAGGCTACCGGTCCGCGAGCCGGTCGCACGCCTCGGCCACGGCTGAGGGCACGCCGGCCACGAACCACGTCACTCCCCCGGCCTCGACGTGGCGCGCCACGCCACCGACGGCCGCGACCAGCGCCCGACCGGGAAGCTCGTCCCAGGCCGGCACGCTGTGGTGCAGGAAGAGGTCGAGCCGGCCCTCGGCGATCGCGGCCAGCTCGAGCGTCCCGGAGCCGAAGAGGCGGTAGGTCCCCAGCCCCTGGACGACGCGCTGCCACGCGGTGCCCACCTCGGTGCCGAAGTGCGGCGGGTGCAGGTACGTCGCCGCACAGGCCCGGTCCAACGGACGGTCGACGAGCGGCGCGACCGCGTCCTCGTCCCCGGACGCCGACACACGGACGCCCAGGCCGGGACCGCCGACGTAGGTGCGACCTCGTACGGCATCATGCACCGCCCCGAGGACCAGCGCCTCGCCCTCGGTCAGGGCGAGCGCCGAGCACCACCAGTCGGTGCCCCGCACGAAGTTGTAGGTGCCGTCGACCGGGTCGATGACCCAGCGACGCCCCGACGACCCGGGGCGCACCGCTCCCTCCTCCCCCAGCACCCCGTCACCGGGACGAGCCTCGGCCAGGCGGGAGACGACGTACGCCTCCGCCTCGGCGTCGGCGACCGTCACCAGGTCGGTGGGGTTGGACTTGGCCCGCGCCTCGACCGGTGTGCGGAAGTACGCCGTCGCGACGCGCGCAGCGCCCTCCACCAGCTCCTTCGCCAGGACGGCGTCGGCGTTCCGGCCACCGGTCACTGCCAGGCCTCGGCCAGCAGGTCACGGGTGTCACCCAGCAGCGCCGGGATCACCTTGGTGTTGCCGGTGACGGTGATGAAGTTGGCGTCACCGACCCAGCGCGGCACGACGTGCTGGTGCAGGTGGGAGGCGAGCGAGCCGCCCGCCGCCGAGCCGAGGTTGAGGCCGATGTTGAGGCCGCGGGGCTGGCTCACCGTCTTGAGCGCCCGCACGGCCGACTGGGTCATGGTCATCAGCTCGCCGGACTCCTCCGGCGTCAGGTCCTCCAGCTCGGCGACGTGCCGGAAGGGGATGACCATGAGGTGGCCCGGGTTGTAGGGGTGCAGGTTGAGCACCGCGTAGCAGTGCTCCCCGCGGGCGATGACCAGCCCCTCCCGGTCGTCACCGGCCGGGATCGAGCAGAAGGGGCACTCCTGCGTGCCGTCGGCCTTGGCGGCCGCCTCCTTGCGGATGTAGGCCATTCGGTAGGGGGTCCACAGCCGCTGGAGGCCGTCGACCTCCCCGATGCCCTGCTGCTCCACGGCTCAGACCTGCTCGCGGCTGTCGACGGCTGCCTTGATCCGCTCGATGGCCTCGGCCACCGGCACTCCGTTGTCCTGCCGGCCGTCGCGGTAGCGGAACGAGACCGCGCCCGCCTCCACGTCGGCGTCGCCCGCGATGACCATGAAGGGCACCTTCTGGAGCTGCGCGTTGCGGATCTTCTTCTGCATCCGGTCGTCGGAGAGGTCGACCTCGGCACGCAGCCCGGCCGCCTTGAGCTGGGAGACGATGTCCTTGAGGTAGTCGTCGTGGCGCTCGGCGATCGGTATGCCCATGACCTGGACCGGGGCGAGCCACGGCGGGAAGATGCCGGCGTAGTGCTCCACCAGGACGCCGATGAAGCGCTCGATCGAGCCGAACTTCGCCGAGTGGATCATCACCGGCTCCTGGCGCGAGCCGTCCGCGGCCTGGTAGGCCAGCTCGAAGCGCGCCGGCTGGTTGAAGTCGTACTGCACGGTGCCCATCTGCCAGGTGCGGCCGATGGCGTCCTTCGCCTGGACCGAGATCTTGGGGCCGTAGAAGGCGGCGCCGCCCGGGTCCGGGACGAGCTCGAGCCCGGAGGCGGTGGCGACGTCCTCGAGGACCTTCGTAGCGACGGCCCACTGCTCGTCGGAGCCGATGAACTTGTCGCTCTCGGGGTCGCGGGTCGAGAGCTCGAGGTAGAAGTCGTCGAGGCCGAAGTCGCGCAGCACGCTGAGCATGAAGTCGAGGAGGTGCTTGACCTCCTCCGGCGCCTGCTCGGGGGTGCAGTAGGAGTGGGAGTCGTCCTGGGCGAAGCCGCGGACGCGGGTCAGGCCGTGGATCACGCCGGACTTCTCGTAGCGGTACACCGAGCCGAACTCGAAGAGGCGCAGCGGGAGCTCACGGTAGGAGCGACCACGGCTGCGGTAGATGAGGTTGTGCATCGGGCAGTTCATCGCCTTCAGCTGGTAGTTCGACCCCTCGAACTCCATCGGCGGGAACATGGTCTCGGCGTAGTGCGGCAGGTGCCCCGAGGTGTGGAAGAGGCCGTCCTTCGAGATGTGCGGGGTGCCGACGTACTCGAACCCCTCCTCGATGTGGCGCTGGCGGACGTAGTCCTCCATGACGCGCTTGAGCACGCCGCCCTTCGGGTGGAAGACCGGGAGGCCCGAGCCGAGCTCGTCGGGGAAGGAGAAGAGGTCCAGCTCGCGGCCCAGCTTGCGGTGGTCGCGACGCTCCGCCTCCTCGAGGCGGTGGAGGTGCTCCTCGAGCGCCTCCTTGCTCTCCCAGGCGGTGCCGTAGACGCGCTGCAGCTGCTTGTTCTTCTCGTCGCCACGCCAGTACGCCGAGGCGGTGCGCATCAGCTTGAAGGCGGGGATCCGCTTGGTGGTCGGCAGGTGCGGGCCACGGCAGAGGTCCGACCAGGCGACCTCGCCCTTGCGGTTGACGTTGTCGTAGATGGTGAGCTCGCCGGCGCCGACCTCCGCGGAGGCGCCTTCGGCCGCCTCGGCCGAGTTGCCCTTCAGTCCGATCAGCTCGACCTTGTAGGGCTCGTGCGCGAGCTCGGCCAGCGCGTCGGCGTCGGTGGTGACACGACGCTCGAAGCGCTGGTTCTCCTTGATGATCTTGCGCATCGCGGACTCGAGCTTGACCAGGTCCTCGGGCACGAAGGGGGTCTCGACGTCGAAGTCGTAGTAGAAGCCGTCCTTGATCGGCGGCCCGATGCCGAGCTTGGCCTCGGGCCACAGCTGCTGCACCGCCTGGGCGAGGACGTGGGCGGTGGAGTGGCGCAGGATGTCGCGCCCGTCGGCCGACGCCATCTCGACGGCCTCGACGACGTCACCGTCGACGAGGACGTACGACAGGTCCTTCAGCTCGCCGTTGACCCGCGCGGCGACGACGTCACCTGCGTCGGCGAAGAGCTCCCAGGCCTTGGTGCCCGTGGCGGTGGTCCTGTCCTCGCGCTCGTCGGCGTGGACTCGGACGACCTTGATGTCGGACACGGGGACTCCTGTGGAGAGAAGGGACGACGTCTGGTCAATGCTATCGGGCAGACGCACCGGGTTTTCCCCCGACTCCGGCGTGACGGCCTGGGGCGCAGAACGGGCCCCCGGAGCGGTGCTCCGAGGGCCCGTCCGCAGTGTCAGCTCACCGCGTGGGCGGTGGCGTCCGGAGAGTTCAGGTCAGCTCACTTGACGCGGAAGGTGACCTTCTTGGCGGCCGACTTCTTGAACGCCTTGGCGCCCGCGTAGTTGCATCTGGTTGGTGTTCATCGTCATCAACGTGAACTGCGTGTTGTCGTACTCGGTCACGGTGCGACCGAGCGGGTGCTGGTAGATGTCACCCACTTCGAAGTCCTCGAAGAAACGACCCTGCCAACCAGCCTTGACGCCCATGGCGCACTCCTCACGTGTGATGCTCAACGACCCACTCATCGTAAATGTCAGACGTATTGGGTCAAGCAGCTCTACGCTTTGCCTATATTTTCCCACCCGTCACTCGGCCCACAACGGCCGATGGGCCCACCGCGTCAGCGGTGAGCCCATCGGGCGTGCCGTCAGCGACGGAGCAGCGCGCCTCAGCGCAGGTCGAAGCGGTCGTTCTCCATGACCTTGACCCAGGCGGCGACGAAGTCGCGGACGAACTTCTCGCGAGCGTCGTCAGCGGCGTACACCTCCGCCAGCGCGCGCAGCTCGGAGTTCGAGCCGAAGATCAGGTCGTAGCGCGACCCGGTCCATCCGTTCGAGGAGGTGAAGAGCTCCTCGCTCTCGTCCGTGGCGGTCCACGTCTGCGGCTCGAGCAGGTTGACCAGGAAGTCCTGGGTCAGCTGGCCCGGGCGCTGGGTGAGCACGCCCGTGCTGGAGCCGTCCCAGTTGGTGTCGAGGACGCGCAGGCCGGCCACCAGGACCGTCATCTCGGGGGCGGAGACGCTCAGCAGGTTGGCACGGTCGAGCAGCAGGTACTCGGTGGCCGCCTTCGACTTCTTCTCCAGGTAGTTGCGGAAGCCGTCGTAGCGCGGCTCCAGCCAGGCGAAGTTCTCGGCGTCGGTCTGCTCCTGGGTGGCGTCGGTGCGACCCGGGGTGAAGGGGACGACGACCTCGGTACCGGCAGCCTGGGCGGCCAGCTCGATGCCCACGCCACCGGCGAGGACGATCAGGTCGGCCATCGAGACGGGCTTCGCCGGGTGTCGAAGTCAGCCTTGACCTTCTCCAGGACCGCCAGCACCTTGGCGGTGCGGCCCGGGTTGTTCACGGCCCAGCCGGACTGCGGCTCGAGGCGGATGCGCGCACCGTTGGCGCCACCCCGCTTGTCGGAGGAGCGGAAGCTCGCGGCCGACGCCCACGCGGTGGAGACGAGCTCGGAGACCGTCAGGCCGGTGGCTGCGATCTTCTGCTTGAGGACGGCGACGTCGGCGTCGGTGAGAGGCTCACCCTCGTACGCCGGCAGCGGGTCCTGCCAGAGCAGGTCCTCGGCGGGCACCTCGGGGCCGAGGTAACGGGCCTTGGGGCCCATGTCGCGGTGGGTCAGCTTGAACCACGCGCGGCCGAAGGCCTCGGTGAAGGCCTCCTGGTCGTCCTTGAAGCGGCGCGAGATGGCGTCGTACGCCGGGTCGAAGCGCAGGGCGAGGTCCGAGGTGAGCATGCGGGGCTCGCGCTTCGCGTCGCCGAAAGACTCGGGCACCATGTCGGAGCCGCCGCCGTTGACCGGACGCCACTGCTTCGCGCCGGCGGGCGAGGTGAAGAGCTCCCACTCGTAGCCGTAGAGGATGTGGAAGAACTCGTTGTCCCAGCGGGTCGGGTGGTAGGTCCAGGTGACCTCGAGGCCGGACGTGATGGCGTCGATGCCCTTGCCGGAGGCGTGGGACGACTTCCATCCCAGGCCCTGCTCCTCGATCGGGGCAGCCTCGGGCTCCGGGCCCACGAGGGCAGCGTCGCCCGCGCCGTGGGTCTTGCCGAAGGTGTGGCCGCCGGCGATGAGGGCGACCGTCTCCTCGTCGTTCATGCCCATCCGCTTGAAGGTCTCGCGGATGTCCTTCGCGGAGGCCAGCGGGTCCGGGTTGCCGTTGGGGCCCTCGGGGTTGACGTAGATCAGACCCATCTGCACCGCGGCGAGCGGGTCCATCAGGTCGCGGTCACCCGAGTAGCGCTCGTCGCCGAGCCACTCGGTCTCCGGACCCCAGTAGACGTCGGCGTCGGGCTCGTAGACGTCGGGGCGGCCACCACCGAAGCCGAAGGTCGGGAAGCCCATGTCCTCGAGCGCGACGTTGCCGGCGAGGATCATCAGGTCGGCCCAGGAGATCTTCTGGCCGTACTTCTTCTTGACCGGCCACAGGAGACGACGGGCCTTGTCCAGGTTGCCGTTGTCGGGCCAAGAGTTCTGCGGGGCGAAACGGTGCTGACCGTGGCCCGCGCCGCCGCGACCGTCGCCCGAGCGGTAGGTGCCCGCGGAGTGCCACGCCATGCGCACCATCAGGCCGCCGTAGTGACCGAAGTCGGCCGGCCACCAGTCCTGCGAGTCGGTCATGACGGCCTTGAGGTCGGCCTTCACGGCGGCGAGGTCGAGCGACTCGAACGCGGCCTT
The DNA here is from genome assembly GCF_004777465.1 of Nocardioides daphniae. Lineage (NCBI taxonomy): Bacteria > Bacillati > Actinomycetota > Actinomycetes > Propionibacteriales > Nocardioidaceae > Nocardioides > Nocardioides daphniae. The sequence continues at coordinate 1,688,651 of NZ_CP038462.1, read as the reverse complement.
GTAGTCGAAGTCGGCGTCGTGGGGGTTGGCGACGTCGGCGTGCTTGGCGAGGACCTTCAGGTTCAGGGTGTTGGGCCACCAGGTCTTGTTGGCGTCACCCTGACCCGGGTGCGGCTGCCCGTGCATGACGGGGCACTTGCCGACCTCGGGCTCGTTGATCTCGCCGACCACGGCGTCAGGCTTGTCGGACACTCGGTTCCTCCGGTTGCTGGAATGCGGGAAAGGTGGGGGGTGTGGCTCAGCTGGTCGCGCAGTCGGGGCAGGTGCCCCAGTAGAGGACCTCGGCCTCGTCGATCGTGAAGCCGTGGTCGTCCGACGCCGTCAGGCACGGGGTGTGGCCCACGGCGCAGTCGACGTCGCCGATGCGTCCGCACGCTCGACAGACCACGTGGTGATGGTTGTCACCGACGCGGGTCTCGAAGCGCACGGGCGAGCCCTGCGGCTCGATCTTGCGCACCAGGCGCGCGTCGGTGAGGGCGCGCAGCACGTCGTACACCGCCTGGGTCGAGACGGAGCCCAGGTCACGGCGTACGGCGTGTGCGATCTCGTCGACGTCAGCGTGCGGTCGCTGCGCGAGCGCCTCCAGGACAGCGACGCGAGGCTTGGTCACACGCAGCGACGCCTCACGGAGCATGTCGGCGGGGGCGGTCAGCATGAACCAGATTCAACCGCTCAATCTGGAATCATTCAAGTTAAGACACGCGGGGCGTGTCGTCGCTCAGTCGAGGTCCACCCTGAGCGCACCGTGGACAGCCTGCACGCCGCTGTCGTACAGCGACGCTCCGGACGGGGCCCACACCCGCAGGCGCAGGGTGTCACGTCGTCCGTCGTCCACCACGGTCAGCTCGTAGCGGTGGCCAGCCACGTCGTTCACGCGAGCCGTACCGGTGAAGGCCGCTCCGTCAGCACTCACGCGAGACGGGCAGAACCGGCGGCCAGGAGGTCGATGCCTGCCCTGGCGTCACGGTAGGTCAGCAGGACGCTGGCGTCGGCACCGCCCTCGGGAGCGAGGGCTGCCAGGCCGAAGAATGCCTTGTCCTTGCCGTGCCCGCCGGGAGCGGACGCCACCCAGCCGGCGCCGAACGCCGAGCCCGACGGCGGAGCGTCCAGGGACAGTCCGACCAGGACAGGGTCGTGGTCGGAGTTGCGGAACTCGTCCGGCGCGTAGAGCGCCTCCACCAGGCCAGGGGTCTTGAACTCGGTGTTGTAGTCCAGGACCGACGGCTCGTCGGCGTTGACCCACCACGGGGCCGCGCCGGTGACCTGGGCGTCCAGGCTGGGGGTGCCGAGGGCGTGGTCGAGCGAGCCCCACTGGCCGTCGAAGACGTAGCTGTAGGAGTCGTCACCGAGCCGCTCGTCGACGAGGTTGCTGTAACCGGCCTCCTCGAGGAGCCGCACCGGGTCCTCCTGGGCGTAGGAGTTGAGGTCGCCGACGATCAGGACGTCGTCGTCGTCGACGCCCGTGGGGTCGCTGGCGATCCACTGCGCCAGCTCACGGGCCGCGTTGACGCGGACCTCGTTGCAGTTGCCCTGCCCGTCGCCCGCGTCGGGCGCGGCGCAGGCCGACCCCTTGCTCTTGAGGTGGTTAACGACGACCGAGAAGACGGCCCCGGTCGCGTCCTCACGGAACGACTGCATGAGAGCTGGCCGGTTGCGCTCCTCGGCGTCGCCGCCGATCACGAAGGACTCGGTGTTGAGGACCGCGGTCTCTCCCACGGGCGTCACCGCTCCGGAGCGGTAGATCATCCCGACCTTGATCGCGTCGGTGCCCAGGGCGTTGACCTCACCCGTCCGGGCGTCGGCGTCGATCCAGGCCCACTCCCCCGCGTCTCCCGAGGCGTCGAGGCGCCCCGTCAGGTCCCCGATGGCGCTGTCCGGGGCGTAGCCGTCGTTCTCGATCTCGACCAGGCCGACCACCTCGGCCTCCATCCGGTCGAGGGCAGTGACCGTCTTGGCGGCCTGTCGCTCGAACTCCGTGGCGTTGTCGGCCCCGCGACAGTCGTCGGGCTCACCGTCGACGCCGAGCGTGCAGCCGGTGAAGGTGTTGAAGTAGTTGAGGACGTTCATCCCGGCGACCTGGAGGCGACCGCCGACGTCGGGCGCGGAGGCCGGGCGCGGGTTGCCGGCCTCGAAGACGGCCTGACCCCCGAGCGCGTTGATCGGCCGCAGCCGGAACGTGTTGGGGCTGGCGCTGTTGCCGCCCCACGTGTAGGTCATCACCCCGACGGCACCGGTGACGGTGTCACCGCCGCGCAGGGTGTTGCTGGCGGTGAGCGGGGCGCCCCCGCGGCCCCACGGCACGGGGTCGGGGTTCTGGCCCTGCGAGGGGTCGTCGATGACGAGGCGACGGGCGTTGTTGGCGGCCTGGAGCGCGACGGCGTCCGGGCCGGGCGCGACCACGTCGGTGGGCTGCTGCAGACGACCCTCGGACGAGACGACCACCTGGCCGAAGCGTCCCAGCTGGAAGTGCTCGGTGACGGTCATCTTCTCCGGCACCCGGACCAGCATGCCCTCGACGGACTCGAGGGCGTCCTGCGTCGTCGGGAACTCGATCGCCGTCGGCGCCACCTGCTGCCCGGTGCCGCAGACCTGCACGGAGGCCAGGGCGCCGACCTGGGTCTGGCCCTGGAACTCGGCCGGGGTGCCCACCACGCGTACGCGGTCGCCGAGGGCGACGCGGTCGGCGTCGGAGTTGTTGAAGACGAAGATGCCGTCCGAGGTCGCGGCGTCACCGTCGCCGGCGTCCTGGAGGTAGAAGCCGCGGAGGGAGGGCTGGGCTCCCTCGTGGTCACCGACCACGACGCCCTCGACAGCCACCGGACCGGTGGCGGGAGTGGCCGCACCAGGTCCCTGCACGGCCCCGACGACCGAGGCGGGCGCGCCGCAGGAGGGGTCGGGTGCCCCGGGCTCAGGGTCCGGGTCGGGCTCCGGATCGGGGTCGGGTGCCGAACCGAGGCCGGGGGCACCCAGACCGTCGAAGGTGTCGACCGCGTAGCCCTGCCACCCGGTGGCCGGGTCGTAGGCGTCAGTCGGGTCGGTGTCACCCGTGGTCACGCCGGGAAGGCGACGCAGGGTGTTGTCCGCGGTCGAGGCGAGTCCGCTGCCCCACTCCGTGCCGGGGTCAACGCCCACCTGGCCGAGCGAGTCGACGACGACGCCGGCACGACGCACCACGATGGCGTCGTCGCCGTTGAAGACGCCTGCCGAGACGGTCTGGTCGGCCTGCGCCAGCACGGCGGCTGCTGCGCTGGCGTGCGCCAGGACGTGCACGCCACCGGGCGCGACCGAGCCGGTGAGGGCGACGGTCAGCCCGGGGGTGGCGGCCCCGTTGGAGAAGATCTGGACGTCGTAGCCCTCCGCGGCAAGGTCGACGGCGGTGTCGGCGCTGTTGTGCAGCTCCAGCGCCTTGTTGTTGCTGCTGCCCTCGACGTACTCGCTGAGCAGCACGTCACCAGCCTCTGCCGCTCCTGCCCCGGTCGGTACCAGGAGCGCCGCTCCCGTGGCGAGTGCGGTGGACACGGCGAGCGCCGCGGCGCGCCACCTCGAACGATGAACAGGTACAGCGCGCATGCCACTCTCCTCAGACCCCGATGTCTTCTGGGAAGGACCCTAGGTGGGCTGCTGGCTGACGGGAAGGGGTCAGCGGTGAACGACCGGCGAACTCCGATGGCCACACGAGGCTGGGCAACGACGCCGACGGAGCACCGTCGGCGTCGCGCGCCCTGGGACCGATCAGACCAGGCTGATCAGTTCCAGCCCCCGTTCGGCGTGCTCTGCCACGTCTGCCAGAGGGCTCCGTCGGTGCCCTTGACGAAGACCTCGAGCCGCCCGTCCTGGTTGTTCGTGGCGACCGGGCCGCCGATCATCAGTCCTCCCAGTCCGCTCCACCCGCTCCAGCCGTTGTTCGGCGCGGTCTGCCAGATGTGCCAGAGAGCCGTGTCCGCACCACGGACGAAGACCTCCAGACGGCCATCGGCGTTGTTGCGCACCGACGGCTTGCGGATCCAGCCACCCAGCGAGCTCCACCCGCTCCAGCCGTTGTTCGGCGCGGTCTGCCAGATCTGCCACAGGGCGTTGTCCGAGCCCTGCACGAAGACCTCCAGGCGACCGTCCTGGTTGCGACCGACCGCAGGGTCGCGGATCCAGCCACCCAGCGAGCTCCACCCGCTCCAGCCGCCGTTGGGCGCGGTCTGCCAGATCTGCCACAGGGCGTTGTCCGAGCCCTGCACGAAGACCTCCAGGCGACCGTCCTGGTTGCGACCGACCGCAGGCGTGGTGATCCACCCGCCGAGCGAGCTCCAGCCGCTCCAGCCACCGTTGGGCGCGGTCTGCCAGATGTGCCACAGGGCGCCGTCGGTCCCCTGGCCGAAGACCTCCAGCCGGCCGTCGGCGTTGCTCGCGACGACGGGTTGGCTGATCACGCCGCCCAGCGAGTTCCAGTCGCTCCACGCCCCACCGGGCGTCAGCTGCCACTTGTGCCAGAGCGCCCCGTCGGCACCGCGCCCGAAGACCTCCAGACGGCCGTCCTTGTTGCGACCGACCGTGGGGTTGCTGAGCCAGCCACCGAGCGAGCTCCAGCCACTCCACCCGTTGTTGGGGGCGGTCTGCCAGATGTGCCACAGGGCGCCGTCGGTCCCCTGCGCGAACACCTCGATCCGGCCGTCCTTGTTGTTGCCGGCCACCTGGTTGTTGATGACCCCGCCCAGGGAGGCCCAGCGGAAACGCTGCCCGTAGATCGACTGGATGCCTGCGACGTCGTCCCCGGTGAGCTCGCGCCGGGGGCCGCCGTAGTAGGCGTACATCACCGCGTTGGGGTCCTCGGAGTGCGCAAGGCCGAGGCCGTGCCCGAGCTCGTGCAGGGTGACCGTGGGCAGGTCGATGCCGGACGGCGGCGTGTTGACGCTCCAGGTCTCCGCCTCGTCGAAGTGGCAGTCTCCGGCGATCCCCCCGCCGTTGGGCGGCGGGTAGTAGCAGTGCGCCAGCACGCCGCTCGGCCCGTCGAAGGCGTTGCCCGCACCGTCACCGTGGTTGCCGGCGAAGAAGCCGATCTCCATGTCCGCCGTCGCGGCCTCGGTGAAGCTCAGCGGCGTCACCGCCGACCAGCGGTCGAACGCACCCCGGATCGCGGCTCGGACGTCGGCCTGCGGGAGGTCGGGCGTGAAGTTGACGTGGCGGTAGGTCACGTTGGGCCCGGGCCACCGGTTGCCCTGGGCCACGAAGGGGGCCAGCCCGTCGCTCGTGACGATGTCGGGGAAGCCACAGCGCGGCTTCGACATCAGCTCGAGCGTGGCCTCGTCGACCTCACCGGTCTCGTCGAGGCCGTACATCTTCTGGAAGAGGCGCACCGCCTCCTCCATCGAGTCGTCGAACTCGTCCTCGGCCCGCGGCGACCTGCCCACCGCAGGGCGCCACTGGGCGTACTGCTCGGACAGGTCCTCGTTGGGCAGGTAGCCGAACCGGCGCAGGTACGCCTGCGCGGACCGGACGGCCGTGCCCTGGTCACCGGCACGTGAGGTCTCGGCCGGCGCGAAGGAGCTGGGACGCGGCATGGCCGTGTCGTCGTGCTCGTGGGTGGTGTCGTTCATCGTGAGTCTCCCCGAGAAGGGCCCGGCGCAGCGGGCGATCAGCCGCTCGGCCCCCATGGCCCGATCCGCCGTGGGACGCCCGGCCTGCGGCTGGGTCCGCGGCGCCCGGTTCAAGACGGCGGTATGTCAGTCGCCTCGATCGTTCTCCACGCTAGATCCACCTTCGGACCTGTGGAATCCGTAGGACTACCGAACCCACGATCTACCGAATTTCGGGGTCAGCGACTCAGGCCTGCGCACCCGATCGGGTCGGCCCCGCGGCTCAGCCGAGGGTGCGGATCATGCTCCAACCGCCTGGAGCGTGCTCGACGAGCAGCTGCGCCGGGATGCGCTCCTTCATCGCCTCGACGTGACTGATCACCCCCACCGTCCGACCGTGCTCGCGCAGGGAGTCCAGGGTGTGCATCGCCAGGTCCAGGGTCTCGGCGTCGAGTGAGCCGAACCCCTCGTCGATGAAGAGCGTGTCGAGGCTGACGCCCCCGGCCCGGTTGCTCACCACCTCGGAGAGTCCGAGCGCGAGCGAGAGCGACGCCAGGAACTTCTCCCCGCCGGAGAGGGACTCGGGGGCCCGCGTCTCCTGGGTGTGGTGGTCGAGCACCCGCACCTCGAGGCCCGCGTTGTTGCCCCTGGTCGCCACCCGGTCGTCGAGCAGCAGGGCGTACCGCCCGGCTGACATGACGTGCAGCCGACGGTTGGCCGCCTGCACGATCTGGTCCAGCTCCACCGACAGGACGTAGCTCTCCAGGCGCAGGCGCCGTGTGTTGGGCGGCTCACCGTGCACGGTGGCGGCCAGGCGTCGCAGGACCTCGAACTCGCGTCGTACGTCGGCGTCGCGGGCCCAGGCGATGCGAAGGCGCCGGACCAGGTCGGTCGTGGTCCCGTGCCGCTGGGTGGCGACCCCGGCTGCCTCGGCGGCGAGGTCGTGCGCGGTCGCCGCCTCGTGCACGAGGCGCTCCAGCGGAGCGGGGTCGCAGGGATCCTCGGGCAGCTCGTGCAGGGCGGGGTCGGCCAACCCGCTGGTGGTGACGGTCAACAGCTCGTCGTGACGCCGCACGTCGCGGCGCAGCTGCTCAACCTCCACGGCGGGACGCTGGGCCGCGACGCAGGCCGCCTCGTCGTCGAAGCCGTGCCGATCCAGCATCTCGACGAGGTGGGCCCGGGCAGTCGCGTGCTCGGCCCGGAGCTTCTCCTCGGAGCGACGGCACGAGAGCACCCCATCGAGGGCAGCCAGCTGTGCCTGGAGCCCGTCCAACCGATCGGCCACCGACTCCGAGGTGCCGGAGGCTGCCTCGACCCGTCGCAGCAGCTCGTCCGCGCTCTCCTCCAGTGCCTCAGCCCGCACCACCAGGCCGGCGACCTCCTCCGACATGCGCTGCCGACGGTGGTCCAGCTCCGCGTGGGCCGTGGCTGCCTCCGCCCGCTCGGCGGCCTGACGCTCGGCGTCACGGACCACCAGCCCCGCCTCGTGCACCAGCTCAGCCAGCAGCTCCGGCGACCGGGCGCCGGCGTGGGCCGACTCGCGCGCCCGTGCGGCCGCCACCGTGGCCTCGGCAGCCGTGCACGCAGCCTGGGCGGCCGTGAACTCGCGCTCCGCTGCCTCCACGTCCTCCTCGCGCACCGGCACCCCGGTGACCTCCGCCGGGGCAGGGTGCTCGACACCACCACACACCGGGCACGCCTCACCCTCCACCAGCCCTTGCGCAAGGCGGCCGGCGTACTGGTCGAGGCTGCGACGACGCAGCGCGTCCAGGGCGGCCGACGCGCGCGTACGCGTCTCCCCCGCCACCAGGAGCTCCTGCTCGGCCCGGGCACGCTCTGCCACTGCGGCGACGTGGCGCCTGGACCGCGCCTGCTCGTCGATCAGCTCCAGCACCACCGAGCTGGCCTTGTCCACGCTGGTCGTGGCCTCGCGCTCGAGGACCTGGCGGTGCTCGGCCAGTCGGTGCTCGACCTGCCCGAGCTGGTGGCGGAGCTCCTCGATCCTGCGCGCGACCTGGTCCTGCTCCGCCCGGACCGTGGCGAGGCGGGACTCCAGCTCGAGGGCCTGTCGGGCGGCGGCGACCCGCTCCACCAGGTCGTCACGCTCGTCGGCGAGGACCGACGGGACCGGGAGGCCGTGCACCTCCTCGTAGGTCGCCTCGGCCTTGGCCAGCGCATCACGTTCGTGGCGCAGGCGCACGTCGAGCCGGACGCACGTCTCGCGGCCGGTCGGACGGCTTCGCTGGCCTCGGCGCGCGCCACCACCCGGCGTGCCTCCCCCACCCGGCTCGCCTGCTCGTCGAGCCGGGCCAACGTGGCGAGCAGGGAGTCGCGGCGCTGCTGCAGGGCGAGCAGGGCGCGGGCTCCCTCCCACTCGCTCCGCCGCTCGTCAAGCAGGCGGCGGGCCGCGGCACGGGCCTCCTCGGCCTCGGCGACCGCCTGGGCAGTCGTGCCGTGAAGGAGGGCCAACCACTCCTCGTCGGGCTCCTCAGGACGATCGGTGGCGAGGTGGAGCACGAGCTGCTCCACCACCACGTCGGTCGCGGAGGCCGCTCGCTCGATCTCGCCGCGGCGACTCGCGACCCGGGCCTGGAGCAGCCGGTCGAAGCTCTCGAACCGACTCGTGTCGAAGAGGGCGCCGAGCAGGGTCTTGCGCTCGGCGCTGTCGGCGACGAGGAACCGGGCGAACTCACCCTGGGCCAGCAGGACCACCTGGAGGAACTGCTGGCAGGACAACGGAAGGATCTCGTCGAGCGCCTGGGCGACCGTACGCACGCTGGCCTCGAGAGCCGTCCACCCGCTGGCGTCGAGGCGCCACAGGTGGGCGGTGGGACGTTCGGTGGTGAGCCCCTCGCCGCGACTCTTGGGGCGCTCGTACTCAGGGGTGCGCCGCACGCGGTAGCGCCGACCGTCGGAGCTGAACTCCAGCTCGACCCACGTCGGGTCGTCGGTGGAGCAGTGGTGGCTCCGCAGCTGCAGGGGCGCGGCCGACCGGTAGCGTGGGGCGTTGTTGAACAAGGCGTAGACGACGGCGTCGAGGATGCTGGACTTTCCCGCCCCGGTCCTGCCCTGGACGAGGAAGATCCCGTCGTCGGCGAAGGGCGTCGAAGTCCACGCGCTGCGGAGACAGGAAAGGACCGAAGCCGGCCATCTCCACGCTGTGGATCCTCACCGGGTGGCCTCCTGCCCACGCAGCTCGCCGAGCACCTCGTCGATGAGCCCACGCTCGGCGGGACTGGGCTCCTCGCCGCCTCGCACGTGAGCCAGGAACTGGGCCACCACGTCCTCGTCGCTGAGCTGGGCGAACCGCTCACGGTCGAGGCGCGCGGGCACCGGGCGCACCGCGGACGGGGCGAACTCCAGGACCGCGCAGTGCGGGAACCTCTTCTGCAGGCGTCGCATCGGGTCCATGGGCCGCTCGACGTCGGTGAGCCGGGCGCGCACCCACGCGCCCTCGTGGTGCATGAGCCCGGCGTCGCCCAGGAGCTCGTCCAACGTGCCCTCCAGGGTCACCAAGGGGCGCGGGACGGGGAGGTCGAGCCACTCGACCCGCTCGAGGCCGGACGCGTCGAGGTGGACCAGCCAGGCGCCTCGGGGCTTGTCCTGCTCGGAGAAGGAGAGGTGCAGCGGTGCGCCCGAGTAGCGCACGGCGGGCGCGAGCGTGCTGCGCCCGTGGATGTGGCCCAGCGCCACGTAGTCGAACCCGTCGAAGCTGGGGACGGGAACCCGGTCGACACCGCCGGAGGTGATGCCGCGCTCGGACTCGCAGGACTCACCGTCGGCGCCGAAGACGAAGGTGTGGGCAGCGACGACCGTACGCCGTGCCCCGCGCCCCTCGGCGTCGGCGCGGACCATGCCGAGCGCCGCCTGCATGACGCCCGCCTGGGTGCGGGGAGCCTCGGGCCAGAGGTGTCGCACGAGGGTGGGCTCCAGGAAGGGGATGCCGTAGATGTGCACCGGACCGTGCTCGTCGGCGACGACGACGGGGTCGGCGAGCCGCTCGGGCCGGGTCAGCACGTGGACGCCCACCTCGGCGGTGAAGACAGCTCGGGCTCCGAGCCTGGCCGGTGAGTCGTGGTTGCCGGCCGTCACGACGACCGTGGCCCCCGCACGGCTGAGGGCGACCAGGACCCGGTCGAGCTCCCGCACCGACTGCGCCGACGGCATCGAGGAGTCGAAGACGTCGCCGGCGACCACGACCACGTCGACGGCGTGCTCGGCCACCGCCACCACCAGGGCGTCGAGCACGGACGCGAGCGCGTCAGCGGTCGAGTGCTGGTGGAACGTCCGGCCGATGTGCCAGTCCGACGTGTGCAGGATCTTCACGCGACCAAGGCTAAGGACGACCACCGACAGTTTCGGGGACGGTGCTGGCGCGTCGGCGGGTGCCCGCCGTCACGGCCGCGGGCGCAGCACCGAGCGCGGCACCGGGGCGTGCAGGTCGAAACGCACCCCGACCATCCGTAGGGTGAAGCAGGCGACCGCGCCGGCCAGGGCCGCTGGCAGCACCGCGAGACCGCCCTCGACGAGACCCGCCACCAGGAGGCCTCCGAGCAGCGCGGGGACGGCGTACAGGCCGCTCGAGAGGACGGCGGGCACCTCTCGGACGAGGACGTCGCGCAACGTGCCCCCGCCGACCGCGGTGACAGCGCCCAGGATGGTGGCCTGGACGACCCCCATCCCGAAGTCGAGCCCCTTGAGCGCGCCGGTGACGGCGAAGAGGCTCAGGCCGGCGGCGTCCAGCGCGAGTATGGGGCGGGAGAGCTGCTGCAGGTGCCGACCGAAGACGAAGGCCACCAGCCCGCCGAGGGCGGCGACTGCCAGGTATCTCCAGTCGACGAAGGTGGCCGGGGGCACGGCGCCCAACAGGATGTCGCGCACCATGCCCCCGCCCAGCGCCGTGAACATCGCAAGCGTCACGACCCCGACGATGTCGATCCGCGTGACCCGCAGCGCCGTCAACGCCCCGTTGAGGGCGAAGGCGAAGACGCCGGTCAGGTCGAGCGCGAGGAACAACGACGTCGTGGTCTCCACGCGACGTGTCTAGCACGGCAGGGGCGTGGTCACCCCAGGTCGTCGATCTTCTTCTCGATCTTGTCCTTGACGTCGGTGACCTTGTCCTTCACCTTCGCCTTGTTCTGGTCGGTCTTGCCCTCGGCGCGCAGCGAGTCGTCGTCAGTGGCGGCACCGGCCGCCTCCTTGCCCCGACCGATGGTTTCCTCAGCCTTGTGCTTGGCCTTGTCATCCAGTCCCATGAGGACCTCCTTCAGGTGTGGGTGAGCCCTCCGTGTACCCCGTCGTCGGCGTTCCAACCATGAGCCACGAATCGGGCATGGAATGGCGTGCGAGCGGGTAGAGCGACCCCATGACAACGACACTGCTGACGTTCCTGATCCCTGTCGTCGTGCTGGCCTGCTGTTCCTCCTGGTGTGGCGGCTGGACGCCCGCCGGGCCGAGCGCCAGGCCCACGACCCCGAGCGCCAGGACGTCACCCCCGACCCCACTCGCGGCAGCCGCCGCCGGCGGGGAGACAACTGACCCACCCGCCGGCCGACGACGTCAGCTGGTCGACCTGAGCCGCGGCAGGACCTGGTCGCCGTAGGCAGCGATCATCTCGCGCCAGTGCGGTCCCATGTTGGCGACGTAGACCTCCTCGAAGCCGGCGTCGACGCACTCCTTCATGGCGGCGACGTGCGCATCGAGGTCGGGCCCGCAGGTGACGGTCGAGGCCGTCTGCTCCTTCGTCACCAGCTCGGCCCCCTGCTCGAAGTGTCGCGGTGAGGGCAGGACCTGGGCCAGCTCCCCGGGCAGGCCGCTGGTGCCCCACAGCCGGTGCGCGTGGTCCACGCCCTCCTCGGCCGTGGGGGCCCAGCTCACCTTGATGCCGATCTGGGCGGGCTTGCCTCCGGAGCCCTCCCGGAACCGCTGCAGCAGCTCCTCGTCCGGCGTCGTGGTGATGTAGCCGTCCCCGATCCGAGCCGCCAGCTCGGTGGCCTTCGGCCCGAAGCCTGAGACCCAGATCTCCGGCGGCTGCTCGGGCAGGGTGTAGATGCGGGCGGTGTCGGTCTTGTAGTGGCGCCCACGGTGGGTCACGAAGTCGCCCTTCCACAGCTCGCGGATCAGCTCGACCGCTTCCTCGAGCATCTCGAGGCGCACGTCTGCCGAGGGCCAGACGTCCCCCAGCACGTGCTCGTTGAGGGCCTCGCCGCTGCCTACCCCGAGGATGAAGCGGCCCGGCATCATGGCGGCGCAGGTGGCGGCCGCCTGGGCGATGATCGCTGGGTGAATCCTCACCGTGGGGCAGGTGACGGCAGTGGTCACCGGCAGGTTCGTGGCCTGGGCCAGGGCGCCGATCACGGTCCACACGAAGGCGCTCTCGCCCTGCTCGTCGTTCCACGGGTGGTAGTGGTCACTGATCCACAGTGCCTCGAAGCCGGCCTGCTCAGCGAGCACGGCCTGCTCGACCAGCTCTGCAGGGCTGTACTCCTCACAGGTGAGGAAGTAGCCGAAACGCGTCACGTCGTCCTCCTTGATGGGGCTGCGGAAGACCTTCCTGTACCCCGCGCCCCGGGGATCACACGCGGTCAGGCTCCACGTCGGCTGCGCCCCCGCCGGGCACCCAGGGCGGTGAGTCCGACCGAGACCACCGCCGCGACGAGCGCACCGATCCCCACCACCGTGGAGTCGGGCTGGTCGGTGAGACGCCCGACCGCGATCCACGACAGCCCCCACACGGCCGCCGCGGTGACGGCCCAGCGTGCGATGCCGACCCGCAGGGCGTAGAGAAGGACCAGTCCGCAGACGGCCGCCAGCACCACCAGCGCGATCTCCTCACCCACACGTCGTCCGGAGTCGACGCCCGCGTCGACGAGGACGGCAGCCAGGTTGGCGCAGGTCGCCACGCTGACCCAGCCCAGGTAGAGGCCGAACGTCACCCGGGTGATCACCTCCCCGGCGCGGTCGTCGGTGGCCCCGGGAGCGGTCAGCAGGCGCCCCAGGACGAGTGCCAGCACCACGATGATCACGACGCTCAGCCACAGCAGCTCCACCTGCACCGTGAGGAGCCACGACGCGTTGAGCAGAAGCGAGGCGGCCCCCCACCAGCCGGTGGCCCGGGCCAGCGACGACGAGGCGCGTCCGGGCAGCGTGTGCCAGACCGTCCACACCACCAGGGCCGTGTAGATCACGGACCAGATCGAGAACGCCGGGCCTGCCGGCGCCAGGAAGGTCGCGTCGGCGGAGAGGGCGCCCCCGGCCGCCTCGGCCACCGGTTCACCGCCCCAGGCCCCGGAGCCGATCACGGCGCCGATGATGCCCAGCACGGCGCTGACCACCACCACCGCCTGTCGCAGGCGGTCACGGCTGGTGACGCCCGTGCTCCGGTCGCTGCGGGCCGTCTGGTCCTCGTACGTCGTCATCGCGCTCTCCCTCGTGGCGGTCGGTGCGTCGCGCGGTCGGTGCGACCGGTGCCCGCGGCACCGGCGCGATGGTCAGTGGTCGCGCAGGGCCTTGACGAGCTCTGCCTTGCGCATCGACGAACGGCCCTCGACGCCGATCTCGGCGGCCCGCTTGCGCAGCTCCGGAACCGTCCAGTCCTCGTACGACCCGGACTCCCCACCCTTGCGCCCCACCTCGGAGCGGGACGTGTTGGCCGCGGCATTGGCGATCCTCGCCGCCTTCTCCTTGCTGGCGCCGTCGTCACGCAGCTCCTCGTAGAGGTCCGCGTCCTTGACGCTGGGCCCCGGACCCTTCTGATTCTTCGCGGCCATCAGGTCTCCTCCTCGATCGGGCGCCCGGACCTCGCCGCTCGTGCAGGCGGGCTGCGCTCCACAGGTGCTCGCGACTCGGGTACCCGCTCCCGCTCGGGACAAACGCTGACCACTGCCTTGTCGGGCTCCGTACGCTCGCTCCATGACTTCACTCCCCCGCACCGTCGCCCGGGTCCTCCTTGGGTCTGCCATGGTGACCGCCGGTGTTCTCCACCTGACCGCGCAGCGTCAGGAGTTCCAGGCACAGGTGCCCGAGTGGTTCCCGATCGACGACGACCTCACCGTCGTCGGCTCCGGCGTCGTCGAGGTCGCGCTGGGTGCGGGGCTCGTCGCCCTCCCGAAGCACAAGCGCCTCTTCGGCGGCCTCCTGGCGGCCTTCTTCGTCGCCATCTTCCCGGGCAACATCGCTCAGTACGTGGAGGGACGGACGCCTTCGGCCTCGACACCGACCAGAAGCGCCTCACCCGCCTCTTCTTCCAGCCGCTGCTCGTGCTCTGGGCTCTCTACGCCGGCGGCTGGCTGCGCCGCAAGGACCACGACGCGGGCTGATCCGCCGGGTCTCGGACGGGCTCAGAGCCCCAGGTCGCGCCCCACGATCTCCTTCATGATCTCGGTCGTCCCCGCCGTAGATCGTCGAGATGCGCGAGTCCAGGTAGTCGTGGGCGATGCGGTACTCGAGCATGTAGCCGTAGCCGCCGTGCAGCTGGACGCATCGGTTCACCACGTCGACGTACTGCTCCGAGCACCAAAACTTCGCCGCCGCGGCCGCAGCAGTCAGGTCACCGCGTGTGTCCTGATCTGCGCCCAGCCGGACATCGACCGGCGCGACCTCAAGCTGCGCATCATCAGCTGGGGTGCAGCACCCGCCTCGGACGCGACGCTGCGGGCGATGGCGGAGAAGTTCCCCGACGCGCTCAACGTCGCGGTCTTCGGCCAGACCGAGACCTCACCCATCACCTGCGGTCTACGCGGCGAGGACTCGTTGCGCAAGCTCGGGTCGGTCGGCCAGCCGATCCCGACCATCCAGTACCGGCTGGTCGACCCGTTGATGAACGACGTCGTCCCTGGCGAGGTGGGCGAGATCGTCTACCGCGGCCCCACGGTGATGAAGGGGTACTGGAACAAGCCGGAGGCCACGGCGGAGGCCTTCGCCGGGGGCTGGTTCCACTCGGGCGACCTGGTGAGGCAGGACGCCGAGGGGTTCGTCTGGGTCGTCGACCGGATGAAGGACATGATCGTCTCGGGTGGCGAGAACATCTACTGCGCCGAGGTCGAGAACGCCATCGCCAACCACCCGGCCGTGCGCGAGGTGGCCGTGATCGGGCGGGCCGACGACCGGTGGGGGCCAGGTGCCCGTCGCCGTCGTCTCGACGGTCCCCGACCGGGAGCTCACCCTGGACGCGCTCACCGAGTTCCTGCAGGGCCGGCTGGCGTCGTACAAGACCCCGAAGGACCTCGTCGTCCTGCCGGAGCTGCCCCGCAACGCCGGCGGCAAGATCGTCAAGGGCACCCTGCGCACGCAGGACGCCGACCTGGTGCCCCAGGGCTGATGCCCGGGAGCAGAGGGAGGAGAAGGCGCCCGGCGCGCTCAGTTCACCAGCCCGAGCTTGCGGGCCATCGTCTGGCGCATCTCCACCTTCCGCACCTTGCGGTCACGGTCATCGGGAACTCCTCGACGACCTCGACGTAGCGAGGAATCTTGTAGTGCGCGAGCTGGCCCGTGCAGAACTCACGCAGCCGGTCGGCGTCGAGGGGCTCCGCGCCCTCCCTGAGCTGGACCCAGGCGCAGAGCTCCTCGCCGTAGCGCTCGTCGGGCACCCCGATCACCTGGGCGTCCACGATGTCGGGGTGCGTGTAGAGGAACTCCTCGATCTCGCGCGGGTAGACGTTCTCGCCGCCGCGGATCACCATGTCCTTGATCCTGCCGGTGATGCGCACGAAGCCGTCGTCGTCCATCACCCCGATGTCGCCGGTGTGCATCCATCCGTCCTCGACGGCCTCGGCCGTCTTTTCCGGCTCGTCCCAGTAGCCGAGCATCACCGAGTAGCCCTTGGTCAGGAACTCCCCCGCCACTCCGCGCGGCACGGTCTCACCCGTCGGGTCGACGATCTTGATCTCCAGGTGCGGACCGACGCGTCCGACGGTGCCGGTCTTCTGCTCGAAGGTGTCGTCGGTGCGGTTCTGGGTGGAGACCGGCGAGGTCTCGGTCATGCCGTAGGCGATCGTCATCTCCTCGATCCCCGAGGCGATGAGCTTCTTCATCAGCTCGGCGGGGCACGGCGAGCCCGCCATGATGCCGGTGCGGACCGTGGAGAGGTCGAACTCCTCGAAGTTGGGCAGGTTCCACTCGGCGATGAACATCGTCGGCACGCCGTAGAGGCTGGTGCAGCGCTCGTCCTGCACCGCCCGCAGGGTCGTCTCGGCGTCGAAGCCCGGCGCCGGGATGACCATGCAGGCACCGTGCGTGGTGCACGCGAGGTTGCCCATCACCATGCCGAAGCAGTGGTAGAAGGGCACCGGGATGCAGACCCGGTCCTCCTCGGTGTAGTCGCACAGCTCACCGACGAAGAACCCGTTGTTGAGGATGTTGCGGTGGCTAAGGGTGGCGCCCTTGGGGAAGCCCGTGGTGCCCGGAGGTGTACTGGATGTTGATCGGGTCGTTCGGCTCGAGGCTCATCTGCACCACCGACAGCTGCTCGGCGGAGAGGTCGTCGGCTCCGGCGAGCAGGTCGTCCCAGGAGCCGGTGCCGATGAGGTGCACCCTCGAGGGCCCGCGCGTCGTGACGGACCTCCTCGATCATCGCGGCGTAGTCGCTGCTCCTGAAGGAAGGCACCGCCACCAGGGTCGAGACGCCGGCCTGGTTGAGCACGTAGGCGAGCTCGTGCGCCCGGTAGGACGGGTTGATCGTGACCAGGATGGCCCCGATCTTCGCGGTCGCGAACTGGGTCAACGTCCACTCAGCACAGTTCGGGGCCCAGATCCCGACCCGGTCACCGGTGCGTACGCCGGACACGAGGAACGCACGCGCCAACCGGTCGACGTCCTCGCGCAGCTCCGCGTAGGTCCAGCGCCGACCCTGGGCGACGTCGACCAGTGCTTCGCGGGTCGGGAAGCGCGCCGCCACCTCGTCGAAGTTGTCACCGATCGTCGACTCCAGCAGCGGCGTGTCCGTCGGACCGGCGTCGTGGCTGGGCAGGGCACTGGGGACGGTCGTCGAGTCAGTCACGGGTGGCTCCTCGGGGCGCGGGGTCGTCGCGGCCGCTGCATGTGACCGCGGTCACCACCTTCCGACATCCGTCAGCTTCCCGCCAGTGGGCGCGTGACGGCGTACGCCGAACGGCAGACGCGCGCGTTGAACGGTTCGCCTGCGGGACCCGACGGGCGCGACCTAGATTGACGCCCCACCACTCGACAGGGAGATTGCCATGACCAGGTTCCGCACGACCGTCGCCTCGCTCGCCACCGCTGCGCTGGTGGGGCTCCCGACGATGGCTGTCGTCTCCTCGGCGGAGGCCGCTGCCGGGCCGTACACCTTCAAGAACTGCACGGCCCTCAACAAGAAGTTCCCCCACGGCGTGGGTCGACCCAACGCCAAGGACAAGACCAGCGGCACCCCGGTGCGCAACTTCCACAAGTCCAAGGCCTGGTACAACAAGAACACCAAGTCCGACCGCGACAAGGACGGGATCGCCTGCGAGAAGCGGTGACACCGTGACCGTGCGGGTCCGGCGAGGTGTCACTCGGGCGTCGACGCCACGAACGACCGCAACAGCTCCGTGAAACGCTCGGGGTCGTCGAGGTGCGGGAAGTGGCCGGCTCCCTCGAAGAGCTCGACTTGGATCCCGGGCACGGACTCACGGGCCTTGAGCGCGTGCCACGCAGGGATCACCCTGTCCTTGGAGCCCCAGACGAGCAGGGTCGGCGGCGCCTCCACCTCCTCCAGGTGGCCGTGGGCGCTGACCGTCTGGCCGCCGACGTCGACCACGGCACGCGTCGTGGCCAGGAAGGCTCGACGGCTCTCCCGGTCGCCCAGCGACCGGAACCCCCGCCACATGGCTCGGACGTCGGCTCCCGGCCTCCATCCCCAGTCCGAGGCCTTGACGGCGAGCCCCTGCAACCGGCTCGTCAGCCAGTCCGAGGCAACCACGCCGAGCACCTGCTCGGCCCCTGGCAGGGTGGCCGAGCGGAGCCACGGGCTGACCTCCCGGCCCAGCCCTCCGCTGGCCACCAGCACCAGTCGTTCGACCCGCTCCGGGAACAGGTAGAAGAACTGCATGGCGATGCCGCCGCCCAGCGAGTGGCCGACCAGGGTGACCGTGTCGATCTCGAGGCGGTCCAGCAGGTCGCGCAATGTGGCGGCGTGCGCGCTGAGCGAGTAGTCGCCCATCGGCTTCGCTGACGCGCCGTGCCCGAAGAGGTCCGGCACCACCACACGGAAGGTGTCGTCGAGCTGCTCCACCAGGTGGCTCCAGTGGTGCTGAGATCCGAGGATCCCGTGGATGAAGAGGACGACCGGACCGTCACCGCTGTCGACGTAGGACAGGTCCTGACCGTGCAGCCGCATGGTCGCGGGGGTCATGTGCATGCCGTCTCCTCGGGCTCGCGTGGTGGCACTCCTCAACCTAACGGCAAGGACCGGCCGGGTGGCGTGACGTGGGTCTCCCCGAGAAGCCTCACCTCTCAGGCGGGCCGAGGAGCTTGGTCGCCAGCACCGCTGCCTGCGTACGCCGCTCCAGCCCGAGCTTGGCGAGGATGCTCGAGACGTAGTTCTTGACGGTCTTCTCCGCCAGGAACATCCGCTCGCCGATCTGGCGGTTGGTGAGGCCCTCGGCGACCAGCTTGAGCAGGCGCAGCTCCTGGTCGGTGAGCGCCTGCAGCTCCGGCACCGTCGGCGCCGGGTGCCTGATCCGCTCCAGTACGGCATGGGTGAGCTGCGGGTCGATCAACGACAGCCCCGCAGCCACCTGCCGCACCGCCGTCACGAGGTCCCCCGACTTCACCTCCTTGAGGACGTAGCCCGAGGCGCCCGCCATGATGGCGGCGAAGAGCGCGTCGTCATCGTCGTAGGACGTCAGGATCAGCGCCCTGATCGAGGGGTCGACGGAGCGCACCGACCGACAGACCTCGATGCCCGAGCCGTCGGGCAACCGGCCGTCCAGGATGGCGACGTCAGGCCTCAGCGCGGGGATCCGGTCCGTGGCGGTCACCGCCGACCCGGACTCCCCCACCACCTCGATGTCACCGGCGGCCTCCAGCAAGGTCCGCAACCCTCTCCTCACCACGTCGTGGTCGTCGAGCACGTAGACCCGGATCTTGGACTCCCCAGCCATCACTCCTCCTTCGCCGATCCGTTCACGGCGCGACCGCGAGGAGTCGGCACGGCCCCCTCGGCCGGCTCACCCCGACGCAGGGGCACCGCCCACCACACCCGGGTGCCACGTCCCTGCGGCCCCGGCCCCACGTCGTACCTTCCTCCTCGCGCGGCAGCCCGCTGCGCGAGGTTGCGCAACCCGCTGCGACGTGCGGAGTGCGCGATGCCGCGGCCGTCGTCCTCCACGACCACCGCCAACCGTCCGTCCTTGACCTCCGCGACGACCGAGACCCGGCTGGCGCCGGAGTGGCGCGCCGCATTGCTCAGCGACTCACGCACCACTGCGCACACGTCGTCGGCCAGCTCCTCGTCTGTCACCGTGCCGACCGGTCCCCGGAACTGCACGCGAGGCGTGAAGCCGAGGGCAGGGACGGCCTCGCTGCACAGGCCGAGGACCCAGGCCCGCAGGCCGGCGCCGGGTCCCTCGGGCGTACGCAGGTGGAAGATGTACGTCCGGATCTGGCGGATGGCGTCGTCGATCTGGTCGACCACCCCGCCCACCAGCTCTGCCACGGCCTCGTCGTCGGAACGAAGCGCCGCGCCCTGCAACGTCATCCCTGCCGCGAAGAGCTGCTGGATCACGTGGTCGTGGAGGTCGCGGGCGATCCGGGAACGGTCCTCCATGATGAGCGCCCGCTGGGCCTCCCGCCGCGCCTCGGCGAGCTCCAGCGCCACCGCCGCGTGGTGCGCGAAGTCGGTCGCCATCGCCACCTCCGCGTCCGTGAACGGTGCGCCGCCAGGACGACGGCCCACCATGAGCACTCCCCTGACCGCCTCGCTGCCGGCCAGCGGCAGCGCCATCGCCGGGCCGAGCTGCACGATCTCCGAGATGACGATCCGGGGCACGCCCGGGTTCTCGGGGTCCACGACGTCCACGAACACCTGTGGCCGGCCCGAGGTCATGACGCTCTCCACGACCGAACCGGCCATCGGGTACTCGAGGTCGAGCAGCCGGTCGGCGTCGAGCCCGACCGCCACGACGACGTGCAGCGTCTCCTCGTCGGCCGGAAGCACCACCGCGACGACGTCGGCCTCCGCGAGCTCGGCGACCCGCTGGCCGATGGCCCGCAGCGCCTGGTCCCCGTGCGCGAGGAGCACCTTGCGCGTGGTGTCCGTGGTCGCCTCGAGCCACTCCTGGCGCTGGACCGACTCCTCGTACAGCCGCGCGTTGTCGATCGCGATCCCTGCCGTGGCCGCCAGCGCCGCCACCAGCTCCTCGTCCTCCGCGGTGAACTCGCGTCGGTCGGGCGAGGCGAGGTAGAGGTTGCCGAAGACCTCGTCGCGCACCCGGATCGGCACCCCGAGGAACCCCTTCATCTCGGGGTGGCCCGCCGGGAACCCGGCCGACCGCGGGTCCTCCCCGATGTGCGGCAGCCGGATCGGGCACGGATCCTCGATCAGCGCACCCAGGAGCCCCCGACCCCGCGGGAGGTCACCGATGCGGTCCACCGTCTCGGCGTCCATGCCGACGTGGATGAACTCCTGCAGTCCGGTGCCGTCGGGCCCGATGACGCCCAACGCCCCGTACGCCGCACCGACCAGCTCGCACGCGACCTCGACGATCCGCTTGAGCACCGACTCCAGCGACAGGTCCGCGATGATCGTCCGGTTGGCACGGAGCAGCGCCCTCGTCGTCGTGTGCGGGAGGGCGTGCTGCACCCCCTCACCCGGGCGGGACACCATCGCGTGCCCTCGGCGAGCGCCCACCTGCAGGGAGACGGCCCATGCCCCGACGATAGGACTTCGAGGGGGGTCCGCACCATGACCCCCTCGGACCACGGGCCGGGCGTCCGTCGTGCCGCCCCGCCCAGCCGCCGTCACGAAGGATCGACCAGGAGCACCGGGCAGGAGACCTCACGCAGCATCGCCCGTGCCACCGGCCCGAGGTGGGAGAAGAGCGGCAGGAGCGGGTCGTGGCGTCCCAGCACCAACAGGTCGGACTCACGCGCCTGCTCGCGCAGCACCTCGCTCGCGTGCCCGTGGACCACGTCGGTCTGCACCTCGAGCCCGGTCGTCTCCACCTCGCCCAGCAGGCCGGTCAGCTCCTTCTCCGACCGACGGGCCCAGGTCTCCTCCTCGTGGGGCGACATGGCGTAGCCCTCGTACCCGCCCGGCAGGACCCACGCGTGCACCACGTGCAGCTGGGCTCCCCTGACCCTGGCAGCCTCCACCGCGGCCTCGAGCACGGTGCGCGCGTGCCCCGGGTCGTCGATGCCGACGGTGACCACGGGGGTGTCCTCGGTCGAGCGGACCGGGGACCACCGGGCCGGCACCGACACCACGGGCACCCTGGCGCGCGCCGCGACGCCGCTGGAGACCGACCGGGTCACCATCCGTCTGGCCCGCGAGAGCTGGCGACGCTGCAGCACCACCACCCTCGCGTCCTGCGTGCAGCGGACAAGGGTCGGCACGACGGCACCGTCGACCAGGTCGGTGGTGACGTCGAGCGACGCCTCGAGACGTCTCGCCTGGGTGGTGGCCGCCTCGAGCAGCTCTCGCGCTGCCTGCTCGAGGTCGACCGGGGGCGGCAGGGTCTCCGAACCCTGCTCGAGACGCTGTACGACGTGCACGAGACGCAGCGGGGCACGGTGGCGGGTCGCTTCGTCGACGGCGTACTTCAACGCGGCATCCATCGGGTCCCGGCCCACCGCCACGACCACGGCCCCGCTCTGCTGCTCCGACATAGGTCCTCCCTGGGGGTCGGCTCCAGCTCAACCCTTGCGCAGGGCGCTGCCGGACGACAGGAGGACTTCGGCCCCGGTCCGGGGGCCAGCAGTCCCTGTTCGACGGCCCCGGCCTCCCCGGACGCTGGAGGTGGGACGTCGCCAGCCGGACGAGGAGGACCCATGAGCTCGGACGAGACGCCGAGGGGGCCGGGCCCGCGACCCGCCGCGGTCGTCCGGGCCGTGGCCGTGGTCTCCGGTGGCCCGCTCGCCCTGTGGCTGGGTGGCGTGGTCGGACCGGAGGCGCTCCTGCGCGGATGGCCACGGCGCGGGTCCACGGCGCGACGCGCGGTCAGCGCCACTGCGTGGGCCGGCCCTGGCCCCGTGGCTCCACGTCGCGCTCGTGCGACCACGCCTCCTCACCTGGGGCTCCACCGCTGAGGAGCAGGCGACCGCTTACCCTGGTGACGTCGAACGGCCGTGGTTCACCACCACCAGGGCCGTCACGGTCCGCGCTCCGCCGTCCGAGGTGTGGCGGTGGTTGGTGCAGGTCGGGCAGGACCGCGGTGGGTTCTACTCCTACGACTGGCTTGAGAACCTGGCCGGCTGCCGGCTGCACAGCGCCGACCGCATCCACCCCGAGTGGCAGCACCGCGAGGTCGGCGACCCGCTGACGGTCTTCCCCGGCTACGCGACGACCATCGGTGCGGTCGACCCTCCACGGTCCCTGCTGATCGACAACTGGGGTGCCTACGTCGTGCGCCCACGGGCCCGCACACCTGTCGACTCATCGCCCGCAGCCATGCCGAGCGCAACGTCGGCGGACTGGCGTACGTCGCCTTCGTCGAGCTTCCGCACGCCGTCATGGAGCGCCGGATGCTGCTGGGCATCAAGGAGCGCGCGGAGCGCAACGCTGCGCGCGGCCCCGGCCCTCAGCCCAGCGCACCGAACGCCTCGTACACCATGTAGGCGGGCCAGAGCAGCCCCTGCAGCACGGCGTACGCGTGCTCCCAGAACCCGTCGGCGATGCGCCAGAAGTGGACCCAGGCCCCGAGGATGCCGAGGGCGTAGATCGCTCCTCCGCCCGCGCCCGCTGCGTTGTCAGCCACGTCCGCCTCCTCCTTGGCTCCATGCCGACGCTAGCCGTCGAGCAGGCCCCGGGCCCGGGCCATTGGTCCCGAACCTGCCCGGCGTGCGGTGGGCAGGGCAGTCGGGGCCCTTCGTCCCAGCCACCCGGGACCCCCGACCGTGGCTCGACGGGCGGGCCGGGAGGACGCTCGGAGCGAGGGGCAGTGCGCCGAGCCAGGGCCAGGAGGAGTCATGCAGTCGACACGCCACGGGACCTGGCCGCGACAGCGGTCACGCCGACCGGTCACCACCCAGTCCTGGCGCAGCTTCGTCATCCGGGTGGACCTGGACGAGATGGAGCTCCCGCAGGCCCGCGACGCGGACAGAAGCGCCACGGACCCGCCCCGCGAGCCACCAGCCGAGCTACCGACGGCGCGGCACACGGCCGCCGTCGGGTGAGGAGAAGCCCATGAAGGCGATGACGTTCCAGGGTCCCGGACGACGTGTCTGGACGTCCGTCCCGGACCCCGAGCTGCAGGCCCCGACGGATGCGCTCGTGCGGGTCGACGCAGTGACCATCTGCGGGACCGACCTGCACATCCTGAAGGGCGACGTCCGGAGGTCACTGCCGGGCGGGTCCTGGGCCACGAGGCGGTCGGCACCGTCCTCGAGGTGGGCGACGGCGTCACCGGGGTCAGCGCCGGGGACCGGCCTCGTCTCCTGCGTCGCAGGGTGCGGGCGCTGCTCGTACTGTCGCCAGAACCGCGACGGCCAGTGCCTGAACGGTGGCGGCTGGACCCTGGGACACCTCGTCGACGGACCCAGGCCGAGCTCGTCAGGGTGCCCTTCGCCGACCGTGCGTTGCACGTACTGCCGGACACGGTCACGGACGAGCAGGCCGTGCTGCTCGCCGACATCCTCCCCACGGCGTACGAGGTCGGTGTGCAACGGCGCCGTGGCCCCGGGCTCGACGGTCGCCATCGTCGGCGCCGGCCCGATCGGTCTGGCCTGCATCGCCACCGCACGGCTGCTCACACCTTCGCGGATCGTGGTCGTCGACCCCGCCGAGGCCCGACGCACGGCGGGGGAGCAGCTCGGTGCCGACGCGTCGCCTCGACGGCCGCGACGCCGCGCTGGCGTCGGTGGGGACGCACACCGACGGACTGGGCTACGACACCGTGATCGAGGCCGTCGGCATCCCCGAGACATTCGAGCTCTGCGCCGAACTGGTGCGGCCCGGAGGCACGGTGGCCAACGTGGGCGTGCACGGTGCTCCGGTCACGCTCCACCTCGAGCAGCTGTGGACCAAGGACGTCACCATCACGACCGGACTGGTGGACACCTCGTCCACGCCCACGCTGCTGCGGCTGCTCGCCGAGGAGCGGCTGCCGGTCGACGGCCTCGTCACGCACCGCTTCGGGCTCGACGAGATCCAGGACGCGTACGACGTCTTCGAGCGACCCCAGGACAGTGGCGCGCTCAAGGTCGCGATGTTCCGGTGACCGACCTCCGCGCCGTCGCGTCCCACCGCCGGGCCGCGAGCACGCTCACGGCGCACAGCAGGGCGACGAGGCCGCCCGCCCCGTCGCTCTGCCGGCCCACGCCGTAGCTGGCCAGGTAGGCGACACAGGTCACCACCGCCACCACCTCCGCCACGGCGCGGGCCGTGCTGCCCGGCGTGTCGGTCGCCGGCGAGGACTCCTCCCAGCGACCGAGCAGAGCCACGGCGACGACAGTGGCGACCAGGAGGAGCAGCAACCACGCCGGACGGCCCCACCACCACTCCTCGCTCGCGGGGATGGCGCGCAGGCCCAGTCCCCCGAGTGACAGGGAGACGGCGGCCAGCAGCGACAGGCAGGTGAGGTGCCACAGGTAGAGGGTCATCGCCCTGCGGTCCACCAGCACCACGGCCACCCAGATCGCCGGCACCGCCGCGAGTCGGCGCAGCAGCGGCTCGAGGGCCATGACACCCGCCACCTGGGCGCACCCCAGGACCAGGATCGTGAGTCGCGGCGGCGCGGTGTTGTTGACGCCGTAGCCGTCCACGCCGACCATCGAGACGCCGTACGGGCCGACGACGACCAACGCCGTCAGTGCGACCAGCAGGCTCCCCGCCACCCCGGCCATCAGGAGCGGGGACGCCCTCCGACGGCACTCGAGCCAGGCGTACCCGCACTGGTGCAGCGTCCCCCACACCACCAGCGCGTTGAGCCCCCCGACCCAGGGCAGGTCCATCCCCAGTGAGGCGACGTCGACGGCCACCACCACGCCGGCGATGATCGACGCCCAGCGCCAGCGCTGCCAGAGGGCGTACGTGGCGGGGACCAGCGCCACCACGACCAAGTAGGCCGCCAGGAACCAGGTCGCCACCAACGACGTCTTCGAGGCGACGTGCAGCCAGTCGGGCCCCAGCCCGACCGCGGGAGCGACGAGCGGCGCAGCCGCCCACAGCAGCATGAGCGGCACCAAGGGAGCGGTCAGGCGCCGGACGCGGTGGCGCAACCACGCGCCGTACGAGGTGCCCCGCGCGCTCTCCCGGCGCCAGGACAGGCCGTTGACGAAGCCCCCGACCGCGAAGACGAGCGGCATCACCTGGAAGACCCAGGTGAGGGGGTGGGTCCACTCGGCCTGGCCGAGCAGGCCGGCGCGTCGCAGCTCGCCGACGTCGTCGACGTACAACCCCTGCTTGAGCCAGTGCCCCAGGACGACGAGGAGGAGCGCGCAGGCGCGCACCAGGTCGACGACGCGATCACGGTCCGACGGGGTCCGCGCGACGACCTCCTTGCCCAGGGCAGAGAGGGACGGACCGACGAAGTGACCGGGCTGCATGCTCACCTCCCCGTCCTGACCCACGCCTTCTCAGCCAACCACCCTGAGCCCTGCCTGAACAGTGCCCCAGGTCCCGGCAGCGCGCCCACGGTTGCCGGAAATTCTTGGGTTAGCCGCCGAGGGGCCATGGGTAGTGGAGTTGCATGACCCAGAACAAGAAGGCACTTCCGTACACGATCCCCGGGCTGGACGACGCGGACGCGAAGCGACTCATCGAGGTCCTTCAGGCTCGTCTCCACGCCTTCAACGACCTCCACCTCACGCTGAAGCACGCTCACTGGAACGTCGTCGGCCCGCACTTCATCGCGGTGCACGAGATGATCGACCCCCAGGTCGTCGAGGTGCGCGCGATGGCCGACGAGACCGCGGAGCGCATCGCTGCGCTCGGCGGTACGCCGGTCGGCACCCCCGGTGCCCTCGTCAAGGAGCGCGACTGGGAGGACTACGCGGTCGGCCGCGCCGGCACCCAGGAGCACCTCTCCGCCCTCGACGCCGTCTACGAGGGCGTGATCACTTCGCAGCGCGACGCGGTCGAGGTGGCCGGTGACCTCGACCCCATCACCGAGGACATGCTCATCAGCCAGGCGTCGCAGCTGGAGCAGTTCCACTGGTTCGTCCGGGCGCACCTGGAGGACCAGGGCGGGACGCTGCAGCACTCGAACGACTGACCCATGCCCGCGTCGCCCGTTCCTCCGGGAGCGGGCGACGTGCCGTGCCCGGACCTTCAGGCTGCTGCGGCCTCCTCGACGGGCTCGCTGGCGGGGGCCGAATCCGCCACCTCGGCATGGGGGCTGGGCAGCACCAGGACGGCGACGACCAGCAGGGCGATCCCGACGAAGCCGTCCAGCCACCAGTGGTTGGCGGTGATCACCACGATCACGGCCGTGAGCAAGGCGTGCGTCGCCGCCACGTAGGCCCACCAGCGGGGCCCGGTGCGGTAGACCACGTAGGCGATCAGCACGGCCCATCCGACGTGCAGGCTCGGCATCGCCGCGAACTGGTTCGCGACGTCACCGCTCACCCCCTCGTAGGGCGAAGGTCCGTAGCGCTCCATCGTGTCGACGAAGCCCCACTCCGGGAACATCCGCGGCGGCGCCAACGGGAAGAAGACGTGGATCGCCAGGGCTGCGCCCGTCTGGATCACGACGAGGTTACGGGCCCATCGGTACTCAGCAGGGGTGCGCCTCAGGAACCCCCAGGCCAGGAACACCACCATCAGCGGGAAGTGGACGCTGGTGTAGTAGACGTTGGCGGCCCTCATCAGGAGCTCGACGTGCACGCTGGCCTGGATGGCGGCCTCGGACGGCAGCCACAGGTTGGCCTGGACCGACCGCACCATGTCGGCGTGGCGCATGGCCTCCGGCACTTGGTCGGCCACGAGCTGGCGGCCGATCTTGTAGATGCCGAAGAGCACCAGCACCAGCCCGACCTCGAGCGCAGCGCGCACGTAGAGGGGGCGCGACCTCCACCCCGAGGATGCGCCGACACCCTGACCAGGCGTTCTTGGCTCCACGGGTCTCAGGTTAACGCCGTCGCCCTGCTCGTCCTCCATGACTTTCTGCTCCCCCGTCGCCCACGTGAAGGCCACAGGTTTGCATGTCTTGCCTCCGGTTGGCACGCACATTCCGCGGGAGTCGCGGGGTCGGCGCGCCTCTCCCGGTCAGGACGACGGCGTCATCGTCACTTGTGGACCCACGTCTTGAGGTAGTCCAGCTGCATCGCGGTCTTGTCGGGTGACCAGTCCGTCGAGCCGTCGGGCAGACCGCCCCAGATGCCACCGACCTGGAGGTTGATGCGCAGGTTCCACCGGTCGCCGACGTCGTAGTAGGACTTGTACCAGGACGGGTTGGCGTGGGTGAACTCAGCGGTCTTCACGCAGTCGACCCACATGGTGATCTTTCCGGGGGTCTTCTCGATCGTGTAGGTGTGCCACCCCGTGACGGAACCGGAGAGCTCGGAGAACTTCTTGGAGCGCACGGACTGCTTGTGGGTCGAGCCGTACTCGGTGTGGATCGTGTGGTGGGCAGCGGCGCGGCCGGCTTTGTGCTCGTTGCCGTAGGTCTCGACCAGGTCGATCTCGCCGGCCTGGCCGTCGGTCGGACGGAACCACAGCGGAGCGGCCCACATGCCCTGCTCGAGCGGCACCTTGGCGCGGACCTCGGCCCGGAAGGTCGAGGGCAGCGTGTACTTGCCGATGCTCTCGACGTAGCCGGAGGTGTAGTTGCGCCCGCGGTAGGCCTCCTTCTTCGCCTGCAGACGAAGGACGCCGTTCTTGACGCTCACGTTCTGGGCACGCAGGTAGGAGTCCTCGTTGGACGCGTAGGTGTTGTTCTTGACGTTCCACACCTTCGGGTCGAGGGCGTTGAAGTCGTCGTCCAGCTCCGGCTTCCACTGGTTCGAGGTGGCGCAGGACGCCGGCGTCGTCGGCGCGGGCGCGGGCGACGACGAGGAGGCCTTGACCGGCTTCGTCATCGCGATCTGCAGGACACGGCTGCGCACACCCTCACTGCCCAGCAGAATCTTCGTGCCGCGGCGGTTGACCTCGAGGGACTCCCCCTGCGGACGCTCGGGCAGGGTGACCTCGGCGGGCCGGGAGATGAACTGCTTGTACGTGTACGCCTTCGTGTAGCTGCCCAGGACGCGGGTCTTGCCGTCGGGCGAGAAGGAGCCGGCGGTGATGTTCTCCGGGGCCTTGGCGACGCGGGTGAGCTTGTTGACACGCTTGGTCGACAGCTTCGCCGGCGCGCGGTAGACCCCGGCGCTGCCGCTCGTCGACTTGGTCACGATGAAGACGCGACCGTTCTTCGGGTGGACGAGCAGGGCCTCGGCGTCGCGCGGGCGGTCGGGGTAGGCGAAACGGAACTTCTTGGCGGCGACCTTGACGGTGCGCCCCTTGCTCGGGAGCCGCTTGGGCTCGGTGAAGCGGTAGACCGCGACGGTCTTGCGGGTGCGCTGGTTGTCGCCGATGTCACCGACCCAGATGCTGTGCCGAGGGCCGGAGGCGATGTCCTCCCAGTCGACGGCGCTGGCGCCCTTGAGGCGCAGCTTGCCCCGGGTCTTGCCGGCCGCGTCGACGGCGAAGACGCGCGGCCCGTCGCCGCTGTCGTTGTGGGTGAAGAGCACCGGGCGGCGGTACGTGGAGCGGGCCAGGCCGCTCGACTCCGTGATGGCCTTGCCGGTCAGGGTGCGCTCGACGGTGGCCTTGGCAGCAGCGGCGGCCGCCGGCTCCGGGACGGCGCCCTGGGTGGCGACGAGGACCGTGCTGACACCGAGCGCTGCGGCGACCGAGCCGACGCGTGCACGCTTGAACATGTTCACTCCCATTGAGTTCCCCCGAGGGTCGATGTGGGCGTTGTGTCGTCGTCCGGCGCGCAGCGGGCAGCCGCGACGAGGAGCACGCCGAACACAGGTCCGCGCGGAGTTCCCCGGGCCATCATGGAGTGGCCCCGACGTTGTGTGTGGAAGTGCGACCAGATGTCCCTGGCGTGGTCAGTTGCCACAGCTCAAGCTCGGTCGCTGAGGCCGACTTTACTTTCCGTGTCCAGTCGGCGCCTAATCGAGAGTACCCCAATTAGGGGATCCGGGAAGCCCGCACGTCCACTTCTTGCGACGGGCGAACGGTGGCCCCAGCCCGGCGCCCGAGCGCAGCCCCGAGGAGACCGTTGACATTAGTTCAGGTCTCGTACTTATTGGATGGATGGCGCTCGTGCTGGGGATCGACCCCTCCACCCAGTCCACCAAGGCACGCCTCGTCGACTCCGACAGCGGCGAGGTGGTCGCGACGCGCACGGCACCCCACCCCCCCCAGCACGGAGGTGGACCCACGCGCGTGGCTGACGGCGGTCGAGCGAGCGACCGACTGGCTTCTCCCGCGTGCCCGGGCCGTCGCCGTGGCCGGTCAGCAGCACGGAAGTCACCCTCCCGCACGGGCGGAAGGATGCCGATGCGCTGCACGGCGATCGGCAAGGTGCTGCTCGCCCACTCCGAGCCTGCACTGGTGCAGGAGGTGCTGTCGGGCCCACTCGAGCGCCGCACCCTGCACACGATCGTGGCACCGGGCCTGCTCCGCCGGCAGCTGCTCGGCGTCCTGGAGAACGGGGTCGCCTTCGAGCGCGAGGAGTCGACCGTGGGGCTGACCTGCGTGGCCGCCCCCGTCACGGTGAGCGGTGCGCCGGTCTCGCTGGCCATCAGCGTGACCGGCCCGGTGGGTCGCTTCCGGCCCGACGCGTACGTCGCTGCCGTGCGGGCGGCGGGGGCCGGACTCGGGAGCGTCCTGAGCCGCCACGCGTCCCCGCCCTGACGGGTGGCGTCGCGGGCCCAACGTCACTCCCGCGTCCGGACGCCCTCCTGCAGTGCGCGCTGGGCGGGGACGGTGCCAGCCGCCAGGCTGGCCGCCCGAGGCATCGCCGGGGTGTGCGCGATCTCCTCCGCGCGCTGGGCGTCGAAGCGCCAGATGACGATGCTGCCGACGATGCCGACGAGCAGGGCGACCGAGCTGATGAAGACCATGGTGACCATGACGCTCTCCTGGGTGTGAAGGGTCGGGGGTGTGATGGGAATTACTTCTACGATCATGTATAACTCTCCGTAGAAGTAATTGCCAGACCTTGCCACCTCTATTTCTGGAGCTCCCGTGACCGACACCTTCAGCATCGGGACCCTCGCTGAGCGGACCGGCCTCACGGCCAACGTCCTGCGCACGTGGGAGAACCGCTATGGCTTCCCGGCCGGCAGCAGGGCCCCGTCGGGGCACCGGCGTTTCACTGACGCAGACGTGGCCGCCGTCCACGAGGTGCTCGGGGCGAAGGAGAGCGGCGTCCCGCTGCACCTCGCCATCGAGTCGGTGGTCCAGCGTTCCCGGCGCCGCGCCGAGGAGTCGGTGCACGCGATGCTGGTCCGGGAGTTCCCTGAGCTGCGCCCGCAGCGCCTCAGCAGGGCGACCCTGATCGCCGCCTCCCACGCGCTCGAGGACGAGTCCCTGGCCCGGGCCGACCGTCCGTTGGTCCTGGGCACCTTCCAGCACGGCCACGAGTTCAGCAGGTCGCGCGGTCGGTGGGAGGAGCTCGGACGTACGTCGTTGTGGTCCGCGGTGCTCGCTGACTTCTCCGAGGGGATCCCGGCCGCCCCGCAGGCACGTCCGGCCCGCTGCCACCTCCCCAAGGAGTCACCGCTGCGACGCGAGTGGACCGTGGTCACCCTCAGCGCCTCCTTCTCCGCCGTCCTGACGGCGTGGGAGGTCCCCGCGCGCTCCGGTCCACCCGTCTACGAGTCGGTCGTCAGCCTGCGCCGGGCGCCCGCACTGGCAGCCGCCGAGGCGATCACGGCGAGCGCACGAGCGGCGGGGGCCACGCCGCCGCCCGAGGTCGACGAGCTGCTCGGTACGTACGTGGTCGCGGACACCGCAGCGACCGACGCCGACCGGGTGCTGCTGCGTGTGCTCGGGCGAGTGGACGACGTCCGGCGGGGCAGCGACAACGCGGCCCGGGAGCGCTGAGCTCCGACCAGGGCGGCGTCAGGACTGGCTCACAACCACCCTCGCCGCCGGAAGACGAGGTAGAGCCCGGCGCCCAGGCAGACCATGAGGAGGACGGCCATCGGATACCCGAGCCGCCAGTCGAGCTCGGGGATGTGGGTGAAGTTCATCCCGTAGATCGTCCCCACCAGCGTCGGCGCGAAGAGGATCGCCGCCTAAGAGGAGATCCTCTTGACCTCCTTCCCTGGTTCAGGCTGGTCTCCGTCAGCCTTTGCGTCTCCTCGTTCTGACGCTGGGCCACCAGCGTGGCGT
The DNA here is from genome assembly GCF_004777465.1 of Nocardioides daphniae. Taxonomy (NCBI): domain Bacteria; kingdom Bacillati; phylum Actinomycetota; class Actinomycetes; order Propionibacteriales; family Nocardioidaceae; genus Nocardioides; species Nocardioides daphniae. The sequence goes on along the minus strand of NZ_CP038462.1, from coordinate 1,657,601 downwards.
TGACGGTGAGGATGTTCTGCAGGAGCGCCCGGAAGCCGTCCACCCGCTCGACGACCCGGATGGTGTGGTCGTTCACGTCGCGCAGGTGGCGTTGCAGCTCACCGTCGACGCCGTACTTCTCGAACCCCTCGCTCAACCCGCCGAGGATGGCGAGCAACGGCTTCGTGGCCCTCTGGAACTCGATCACCTCACGGGTGAGCTCGTAGATGCGGCGCGAGACGGTCGGGTCGCCATCGAAGACCTGGTCATCGATCTCGTCGATGTCGTTCTCCAGCCCGAGGACGACCGGCTCGTACTCGTCCACGACCTGGTCGAGATCGCGTAGAGGACTGCTTCGGGACCGAGCCGCAGCAGCTGAGGGTCGGACTCCATCCGTTCGCGGACGCGCCCGAGGTCGGGCGACTCGGCGTGCCGCACGGTGACGACGAAGTCGGCGCCGGTGAAGACGTGCACCTCGCCGAACTCCACCCGTTCCTCCCGCTCCAGGTAGCGGGCAGGGCGCAGCACGGTGAAGAGCACGTCGCCGTAGCGCTCGATCTTCGGCCGCTGGTGGGCGGAGACGGTGTCCTCGACGGCCAGGTCGTGGATCCGAACTCGGCCGCGACCGACCGCATCCCAGCAGCGTCAGGACGGTACAGGCCGATCCACGCCATGCCCTGCTGCGCCCGCAGCACCTCGTACGTCGTCTCGAGCGACGCAGGCTCTGCGTGGCGGCGCCCGTCCACGTAGACGGCGTTGTCCACGACGGTCACGGAGCCCCCGTGCGCGTGCCCCACCCTCAGGTCGCCGTCTGGATCTCGATCGCCCAGCTGTCGAGGGTCCCGGTGTCGCGGGCAGCGTTGTCGGAGACCGTCAGTCGCCAGAGACCGGCGACCGGCTGGCCGACCAACGGCGCGAGCAAGGAGGGCGGCTCGGAGGTGAGGTCGAGGTGCAGGTCGTCGGCCTCTCCCCCGGACCGGTTGTGCAGCACCGCGCGCTTGCCGGTCGGCGAGAGAAGCGCGACGCGCAGGTCGCCGGCGTACGTGTGGGTGATCGACACGGTGACCCGCAGCGTGCTCACGGTGCCGGCGCCCTCGAGGGTGATGACGTCACCCACGCCCTCGGGGCGGTCCTCGGGGATCGCCACCGCCGGGGACGAGGCACCACGCACGACTAGGTTCTGCACCCCACCTCCCCCGCGCGGAAGGTGATGACCTCGCCGGGCGCCCCGATCTCCGAGATCGTCAGCCCCGAGGCCGAGCCGTCCCAGGCGCGGGAGGCGGGGACGGTGGTGTGGGACAGCGCCGTCCCGGCTGTCGCGGTGCAGAGGTCCCCGACGTCGCCCTGGTTGAGCGCCTGCTCGAGGTCCAGGTGCCCGTCGGCCTGCAGCAGGGCGCACTGGTAGTGGCGCTCGCGGGTGCCCTGCTGGAACTCGTTGGAGCCACGCGTGTCGCAGTGGTAGACGGCCAGGCCGCTCGACGTGGAGTGGGTGTCGAAGCCGAGGGCGCTGCGGTTCTCCACCAGGAAGTACTCGTTCTCCCGGTCGGTCGAGTAGCGCAGGACGCTGTCGTAGTCGGCGTGCCCGGCCTCGAAGACACCCCCGGCGTTGAGGTCGACCTCGGTCCCGCACCAGTCCACGAGGTCGCGCAGGTAGACCGAGACGGGCGCCGGCGTACGTCCGCGGTGGAGGTGGTTGCCCGCCCCCATGACGCAGTACGTCCCGATCCCGGCGCTCTTGAAGTCGTCGCCCTCGCGCTCGGCCAGGCCGTAGTCGTAGAGGTCGGGTCAGCGGAAGAGCAGGTGTCCGGTCTCGTGGCAGAAGGTGCCGATCGACAGGTCCTCCGTCCGGCGGCCCATGCTGGTGACGACGTACAGCTCGGTGCTGACCCCGTTGCTGGTCCTGCGGTGCACCCAGTTGTGCGGCCACAGGTCACCCCGGTACTCCGTGCGCCCGGCTTACATGATGCAGACGGCGTCCACCACGTGGCGACCGAGGGAGTCGTAGGCGGCGAAGTCCACGCCCGCGGCCAGCGCGAGGTCGAGCGCCTCGGGCACCAGGAGCCCGTCGGTGTTGGCGTACGCGAGCTTGGGGCGGCTCAGCGGAAGGGACCGACCACGTCGTTGGTGAAGCCGAGTCGCCCCGTCGACATCGTCTGGAAGTACTCGAAGACCGAGCTGGCGTTGCCGTTGGCCCGGTAGGACGGGCCGTTGAGCATCGCGGTCACGTCAGCCTGGGTGACGGTGGACGGCGTGTCCGGGAAGGTCACCAGGATCGTCAGCCCGCGGACGGCACCGTTGTTGAGCACCACCCCGGGCAGCAGGCCGCCAGAGGGACCGAAGGTGAGCAGCGACTCGAGCTCGCGTGGCGAGGAGTCCAGGGGCTACATCCCGTCGAGGTGGCTGCGCACCCGCTGGTTGCGGACCTCCTTGGAGGCGTGCAGGTGACGGTTGAGGCCGGCCGGTGCCCGCTCGTCGGCCGGGACGCCGGTGGACTCGAGCGTGGGCCCCCGGACCTCGGCGTAGCAGTACCGACCGACCTCCTCGTCGTACACGACCGTGTAGCCGTCGAGGGTCTCGTACCGGGCGAACATGTCGTCGCCGAAGACCACCAGGTCGATCGGCTCGCCCGTGTCCTGCATAAAGGAGAGCGTCTCCCCGAAAATCGCGCTCATCTGCATCGCCTCTTGTCCAACAGGGACCTCCAGCGTGGCCCTGCCCGTCGGTGCGGCGCAACGAGGCGGGCGGGTTGCGTCGATCCCACCGCTGGAGGACGCTGAACTCATCCCCAGCCGGCCCCCGCCCGCTGGACCATCGACCGACGGAGGACGCGTGGAACCGGAGCTCGCAGAACGCCGCACCCACCGCGAGGCCAACCGGGTCGTCAGCGCCCACGCCCGTTCGTGGCAGCTGGTGTCGGCCCTGCGGGTCGAGGAGTTCGACGCCGCCCAGCTCGGGCGGACCGACCAGGTCATCCTCGACATGGAGGACGCGATCGACGACTCGCTCAAGCAGCAGGCGCGCGACAACGTCCTGGCCTGGTTCGAGGGAGGCGGACGGGCGTGGGTCCGGATCAACGACGTCACCACTCGGTTCTGGTCCGACGACCTGCTCGCGCTCTCCGATGCGCGAGGGCTGCACGGCGTGATGCTGGCGAAGGTGGAGTCGGCCGAGCAGGTCACCGTGACCTACCAGCGGCTCGGCGCCCGGCACCCCGTGATCCCGCTCGTCGAGTCGGCGCTGGGCATCGAGGAGGCGGTCTCGATCGCCCGGGCGACCGGGGGCCACCGGCTGGCCTTCGGGTCCGGCGACTACCGCAAGGACACCGGCGCCGCCAACGAGCCGGTCGAGATGGCCTGCCCGCGCACCCGGCTCGTGCTCGCCTCCCGCATCGGTGGCCTCACCGGCCCGATCGACGGTCCGACGGTCGGCACCACCCACGCGCTCCTGCGCGAGCAGTCGCAGGACGCCGTCACCCTGGGCATGACCGGCAAGCTCTGCCTGGACCCCGAGCAGCCGGGAGTGATCAACGAGGAGTTCAGCCCCTCCCCGGCCGACGTCGCCTGGGCGGTGGAGTTCCTCGAGGAGTTCGAGGCCGGCGGGCGTGTGATCCGCGACGGCTCCGACAAGCCGCGGTTGGCACGTGCCGAGCTGATCACTCGGCGGGCCGCCTACTTCCGTGTACGTCCGCTCCACGAGGAGCTCTGAGGCCGCCGCCCCACTGGCTGTCCTACGCAGTCAGCGCTCGCGTCCCTGACCGGCGCCGAGGGCCCGGGCGACGGCGTCCACGAGGTCGTGCGGAGTGCTGTTGAAGGCGAGACGTGCCGCGGGTGCCTGGTCCTTGACGAGGTTGACCACGCGCTCGAAGAGCGCGACCTGTTCGTCCTCCTTACGCAGGCCGCCAACGATGAGCACGCAGTCCCAGGTCCCGGCACCGAGGGCAGTGGTCACCCGTCCCTCGGCGTCGTCGTTCCCGTCGAGCGCCAACAGGCACGTCGTGGCGGCGTAGCCCCTCGCCACGAGTGCGTCGACACCGCGCTCGAGCGCCTCCGCGACGGGCGCCGTGTCCCACGGTCCGGACTCCCCGGAGTGATCCACGCCCAACACAACCTGCTCGTGCGGCTCAACCAGATCCCCACCGCCATCAACCTGCAGCTCATCGCCGACGGCCAACACCAACTCTCGACCACGCTCGCCCGCCTGGCCGACCGTCACTCCCCTGTGCTCACAGCAAGATGGACCACCCGTGCAGCCACGTACCGCGACCTCAAGCGCCTGCTTCGCGACATCGGTGGCAACCTCGGCACCACCCCCTTGCCGGCCCCGACATCACACCCGACGACGATCTCGATCTTCCGCCCTTGTGCTGCCCGTGGCTGGGGCAGGTACCGGCCACGGGCGTCCTTGGCTCAGGCTTGGTTGAGGGCGATCCGGACCGCTTCGGCCAGTGTGGTCGTCGGACGACCGATGAGGGTGCTGAGGTCGTTACCCTTCACCAGCAGCTCGCCGCGGGCGATTCCCCCATCGGAGTCAGCAAGGATCTGCGCGAAGGCCTCCGGCACACCGACGCTGGCGAGCATGCCGACGTAGGCCGCAGCCGGGAGGTCGGTGTAGACGATGGTCTTGCCCGACGCGGCACTGATCTCTGCAGCCAGGTCGGTGAGCGTGAAGGCCTCGTCACCACCGAGCTCGTACACCTTGCCTGCTTGGTCCTCGGCCAGCAGGACGATGGCTGCCGCCTCGGCGAGGTCGGCGCGGGTGGCGGCGTTGACCTGACCGTCACCGGCGCTTCCGGCCATGGCGCCCTGGACGAGGGTGCCTTCGATCTGGTCGGTCCAGTTCTCGAAGTAGTAGCCGTTGCGCAGCAGGACGTACGGAACTCCTGCGTCGGCGAGGATCGCTTCGGTGGTCTTGTGGTCGGCGGCCAGGATGGTGGCGTTCACCTCCACGTTGGCGGCGCTGGTGTAGGCGAGCAGTTCGACGCCTCGGCCTTGGCGGCCTCGATGACGGTGCGGTGCTGTCCGGGGCGGTCGTTGCCGATCTCGGAGCTGGCGATCAGCAGGACCTTGGTGGCGCCGGCGAGGGCCGCGGCGACCGACGAGGCGTCGGTGTAGTCCATTGCGACGACCTGCACGCCCTGGGCGGCGAAGTCGTCCAGCTTCTCGATGGCGCGGCCGGCGGCCACGACTCGCGCCGGCAGGGACGTTGCGCTCCAGGAGGGCCTGGACGACGAGTCGGCCCAGCTTGCCGGTGGCTCCGGTGATGACGATGCTCATGAGTGTCCTTCGTGTTGATGGGTTGTCATGAGGCTCAACGACCCAGCCCGGGGGGTACTTCCAGGTGAGAGTACGCACTTTGAAGTAAGGTACCCACATGACCGAAAGTGATGCTGCTGCGAGCCTGTCCGCGCTCGCCACCGACGGGGTCCTTCAGGCGGGATGCCCCAGCCGCATCGTGTTGGAACACGTCACCAGCAAGTGGGGGCTACTCCTCCTCATCGCCCTCTCCGAGGGCGAAACAACGGTGGAGCGAGCTGCGGCAGCGCGCAGACGGGATCAGCGAAAAGATGCTGGCCCAAACCCTCAAGACCCTGGAACACGACGGACTCGTCCGGCGCGACGCGCAAGCAGTGATTCCGCCGAGGGTGGACTACAGCCTGACAAAGCGCGGACACGAGGTCAGCGCACTCCTCATCCCGCTCGCCGAATGGGCCATTCAGAACTCAGCGAGCATCGTCCGCGGCCACGCAGCACCCTGATCAGAGCACCTCCAGGCAGCGCCCCACGCGCGACAGGTCGTCGGGAGCGCACCTACAGGGCATGAAGCTCTCCGTCCGCTCCCCCGAAGAACTCGTCGCCGCCATCCCCCACCTCCTGGGATTCACCCCGCACGAATCCCTCGTCGTCGTCCCCTTCACCCCCGAACTCCCGTCGCCCGCCTCGACATCCCCACGACTGCGCGCGAACGCGAACACGCATGGACGCGATCCATGACGTCTACGCCCGTCACGCCCAACCCGGCTCCACGGTCGGGCTCGTCGCATTCACCGCCGACCGCGACCACGCTGCCAGGCTCGGCCAGGACTTCACCCTCCGGTTCGCCACCTTCGGCATCAGCACCCCGCTCCGCCTCTGGGCCAGCTCCACCCAGTGGAGCGACCTCGACACCGGCGCCAACGGCTCGCTCACCACAGCGGTGCGCGACAGCGTCGCCGCCCGCACCGTGCTCGGTGGCCTGGCCCAACCCGCTCCCCGCGAATCGCTGGCCGACTCCCTGACCGGCGACCCTGTACCCGTCGCAGCCCTCCTCCCCGTGGCACGCGACGCCATCCGATCCAGTACCCACGGCGTCGAAGCAGACTTCGCGCTGGACCGGGTGAACGCCTTCCACGACGATGGCAACCGACTCAACCGACCACGACGCTGCGCGGCTTCTCGTCGCCATGCAGAGACTCTCGATCCGCGACGAGGTCTGGCAGGACATGTCCACCAGGGGCGAACGCGACGTCGCACATCGCGTTGTGGAGCGACCTCACCCGACGTGCCCCAGCCGACGTCAAGGCAGCCCCAGCCACGATGCTCGCGTTCGCGAGCTGGCTCCACGGCAACGGCGCCCTAGCGTGGTGCGCGCTGGACCAAGTCCCCCACGACCAGCGCTACTGCGCTGCCGAGCTCGTCACCACACTCGTACAGAACGGCCTGCACCCCAGCACGTGGGACTCCATCAAGGCGGAGATCGCCACGGCCCGACCCAGCGGTCTTGACCAACCGACCGAACGACCCACCACTCGGCCTGCCAAGCAACCGCCGACGATCTAAGGACCGCCATGCGCAACGGATACCGCCGTCGCTGCACGCCACGAAGCCAGGTTGAGCGACTGCTCGCTCGAGCCACCGAGGCCTCGGCGCCACACCACGAGACGCAGGCTCGGGTCGACGTCTTCCCGGACGTCCAGGTCGTCATCGAGCCCGACGCCTGACGCTCCCTCACACAAGCGTCCCTCGGCACCCGCCAGACCTATCCACCACGCAGGCCGCCCGTGGGTCATGCCTACGGCCACGGCACGGCCTCCGGCCGCCAGCAAAGGCCTCATCCACAGGTTCGGCGACCGACGTGCACCTGAGTAGCGCAGGGACAAACCTGTCCCCACGACAACGAAGGAGAGCACCATGAGCACGACGTCTGACACCTCGCCGGTGTGCACGATCCTGACGATCGACCAAGCAGCGGCCTACCTGTCCATCCCGAAGGCCACCCTGTACACGTGGCGGACCCGACGGGTCGGCTACGGACCGCGGGCGGTCAAGATGGGAGGGAACCTGAGGTACCGTCTCGCCGACCTCGATGCCTGGATCGAGGAGCACGCCGAGAACTTCACCGACGACGACGGAGGCTTGCCGGTTCCCGCACCCCGGGACGGGTCCTCCCTCTCCCGCCGCAGTCACCCTCGCTGAGGAGGCAGCCATGTCAGTCGGCCGGCCGAGCCTGCCGGTGGGTACGTGGGGCGACTTCACCTTCACCCAGCCGCGCAAGACCGCGTGGCGTGCCCGTACGCGCATCCGTGACCTCGACGGTGGTGCGGGAGGTCACGGCCACGGGCACCACCCGCGCAGCGGCGGACCGGGCGCTGCGCGTCAAGCTGGCTGAGAGGTCCACCCCTCGCGAGAGCGCGATCACCCCCAGCACGACCCTCGCCAAGCTGGCCCAGACGTGGATCCAGCATCTTCACGACGAGCGCCGCCTCGAGAACACGACGATCAACGAGTACCAGCGAGTCCTCGACAACATCGTCGTGCCCGAGATCGGAGGACTGAAGCTCAGCGAGGTCACCACCGGCCGCCTGGATTCATTCATCCTGCGCTTGCGGCAGGTCAGCGTGAACCGCCAACGCAAGACCAAGGTCGTCCTGGGAGCGATGTTCGGCCTGGCGGTGCGCCACGACGCGCTCGTGGTCAACCCCGTCCACCAGACCTCCAAGGTTCATCGCGAACGCCAAGAGGTGCGCACCCTGACGGTGGAGGACCTGGAGATGGTGCGCCGTGCGCTCAGGGCGTGGGAGGAGGAGCATCGTCCTGGTCCGCGGGCCACGAGCGACATGGCCGACATCATCGACGTCATGCTGGGATCGGGCGCCCGCATCGGTGAGGTGCTGGCCCTGAGGCGCTACGTCGACGCCGCACCCATGCGGCACCGTCGGGGATCGACGCCGTCTTCCCGACCCGCAACGACACGTGGCAACAGGTCTCCAACGTCCAGCGGCGCTGGCGTGCGATCCGTTCCGACTTTGGCCTGGACTGGGTCACTCCCCACACGTTCCGCAAGACGGTCGCGACCTTGATCGCCCAGGAGCTGAACCCAGAGGTCGCCGCCCAGCAACTGGGGCACACCTCGTCCGAGATCACGCGCCGGTTCTACATCTCCAAACCGGACCTGGCAGCGGACGCCTCAGCCCTCCTGGAACGGCTCGGGAAGGCTCCTGGAGCGGTCGGGACGGACGACGGCAGACCCCCGCAGGAGGGCGCCGACGACCGAATAAAAGGGGAATAAGTGGGGAACAGGCCGTTTAGTGTCAAATGACGAACCGCCTCCGACCAGCGTTTCCGCTGGTCAGAGGCGGTTTTCGGTCGGGCTGACAGGATTTGAACCTGCGACCCCCTGACCCCCAGTCAGGTGCGCTACCAAGCTGCGCTACAGCCCGAACACTTGCCGCGAACGAGCCGTGGTCAAGCGAGGAAAACCATAGCGCAGGCGGTGCGCGAACGCGCATTCGGGGTGCGCCGTGCGCGTCGGGACCCCACACGCACGAGCGCCCCGGACCAACGGTCCGGGGCGCTCGTGTCAGTGCGAGGTCAGTAGCAGGTCAGCGCTTGCGCTTCTCGCGCACCCGCTGCTGCAGCACGATCGGCGTGCCGACGAAGCCGAACTCCTCACGCAGACGCCGCTCGATGAAGCGCTCGTACGACGCGTCGAGCTTGCCCGAGGTGAAGAGGATGAAGGTCGGCGGCGCGGTGGACGCCTGGGTGCCGAAGAGGATCTTGGCCTGCTTGCCGCCGCGCACGGGGTGCGGGTGCTCGGCGACCAGACGCCCTAGGAAGGTGTTCAGGGCGCCGGTGCCGATACGCGTCTCCCAGCCCTCGAGCGCCTTCTGCAGCGCCGGGAGGAGGCGGTCGATGTGCCACCCGGTCTTCGCCGTGATGTTGATCCGGGGAGCCCACTGCACCTGGACGAGGTCGCGCTCGATCTCGCGCTCCAGGTAGTAGCGGCGCTCGTCGTCGACCAGGTCCCACTTGTTGAAGGCGATGACCATGGCCCGACCCGCGTCCCGGATCGTCTGGATGATGCGCATGTCCTGCTCGGAGACCGACTGGCTGCCGTCGAGCACCAGCACGGCGACCTCGGCGCGGTCGATCGCGGTGTTCGTGCGCAGGGAGGCGTAGTACTCGTGGCCCGAGGCGGTCTTCACGCGCTTGCGGATGCCCGCGGTGTCGATGAAGCGCCAGGTCTCGCCGCCGAGCTCGATCAGCTCGTCCACCGGGTCGACGGTGGTGCCCGCCGCGTTGTCGACGACCACACGGTTCTCACCGGCCAGCTTGTTGAGCAGCGAGGACTTGCCGACGTTCGGCTTGCCGACGATGGCGATGCGGCGCGGGCCACCCACCTCGTCGAACGACTGCTCCGGCAGCTCGGGCAGGGCCTCCAGGCAGGCGTCCAGCATGTCGCCCGAGCCTCGCCCGTGGAGCGCCGACACGGGGAAGGGCTCACCCAGGCCGAGGTTCCACAGCTCGTACGCCTGGGCCTCCGCCCGCAGGTCGTCGACCTTGTTGGCGGCGAGCACGACCGGCTTGCCCGACTTGCGGAGCACCTTGACCACGGCGGCATCGGTGTCGGTGATCCCGACAGTGGCGTCCACCACGAAGAGCACGGCGTCGGCCAGCGTCACGGCCACCTCGGCCTGGCCCGAGATCGCCTCCGCCAGGCCCTCGGCGTCCGGGTCCCAGCCACCGGTGTCGACCACGGTGAAGGCGCGTCCGTTCCAGGTCGCGTCGTACGAGACACGGTCGCGGGTCACGCCGGGGCGGTCCTCGACGACGGCCTCGCGGCGCCCGATGATGCGGTTGACGAGGGTCGACTTGCCCACGTTGGGCCGGCCGACGACGGCCAGGATCGGCGTGGGGCCGGTGACGGCGTCGTCGCCGTCGGGAAGTCGGTCATTCTGTTCCTCGCTTCAGACCCGCTCGGGGCTTGTTGTCGGTCTGGGGCGCCGGGAGAGGTCCCGGCAGCTCCCGCCCGGTCAGGGCACGGGCACGCTCAAGTTCACCGAGCAGGTGCTGCTTGAGCAACGTCGTGGTGGTGCGCACTTGTTCCCGGGTCCGGGGCCACTCCTGCTGAGGCGTGCGCCACGCCTCACCGTAGACGATGTCGATGCATCCACCACGCTTCGGGACCGAGTTGCGGCCCCCGCCCGGCTCACGCGTGCCGAAGAACGTGACGGGAACCACGGGCGCCCCGGTGACCAGGGCGAGGTACGCAGCGCCGCCGCGGACGACCTCGTACTCCCCCGCCCCGCGGTGGCCCTCCGGGAAGACGCCGAGCACGCCGCCGTCGCGCAGCACCCGCAGGCTGCTGCGGATCGCGGCCATGTCGACAGCTCCACGGTCGAGCGGGATCTGGGCAGCACGGGTCAGCAACCGACCAGCCCTGCCGCTGAACATCTCGACCTTCGTCAGAGCATGCACCGGGCGCGGGGCGAAGGTCACCAGCAACGGCCCGTCGAGGAAGCCGATGTGGTTCGCGGCCAGGATCACCGGCCCCGTCCCGGGCACGGCCTCCAGCCCGGAGACGCGCACGTCCCACCAGCGTCGTACCAGCGCCGCCGCGCGCGGCGACTGCCGGGCGAGCCAGGTCGGGTCCAGCGGCTCCGTGCTGCTGCGGGGCAGGCCGCCCGAGCTCACTCGGAACCCTGGACCGCCTGCACCAGCGCGATCACCTGGTCGATGACCTGGTCGAGCGTGTACGCGGTCGTGTCGATGTGGGTCGCGCCGTCGGGCATGGTGAGCGGCGCGGCCTTGCGGGTGGAGTCGATGGCGTCACGGGCCAGCAGCGAGGCCTCGGTGGCGGCCACGTCGGAGCCGCCCTCCTCCAGGGCGCGACGGGCGGCACGGGCCGCGGCGTCGGCGGTGAGGTAGAGCTTCACCTCTGCGTCAGGGGCGACCACGGAACCGATGTCACGGCCCTCGACGACGATGTCGCCGTCACCGATGATCTCGCGCTGCAGCTCCAGCAGGCGGGTACGGACCTCGGGCACGGTGCTGACCGGGCTGACCGCGCCGGTCACAGCCTCACCACGGATCGCCTCGCCGACGTCGACGCCGTCGACGTGGATGGTGGGCGCCTGGGGGTCGGTGCCCGAGACGAGCTGCGGCGTCGTCGCGTACGCCGCCACGGCCGCCGCGTCGTGCACGTCGATGCCGGCCTCGAGCATCGCCCACGTCATCGCCCGGAACATCGCCCCGGTGTCGAGGTAGCGCAGGCCGAGACGGGTCGCCACTCCTCGCGAGGTGCTGGACTTGCCGGAGCCCGACGGCCCGTCGAGGGCGATGACGATTCCGGTGCGGGGCGAGGACTGAGCGCTGGTCACGGGCGCTGAGCCTACCGGTGCGTGGTCCAGCCGCGGGATTCGAGAGAGTCGAGCAGGTGGTCGGCCTGTTCGGCGTCGACCACCAGCTCCACCAGGCCGACCGGGCGGGTCGGGTCGTGGTCGATGCGGATGTCCTCGACGTTGACCGAGCTCTCCACAGCGTCGGCGAAGAGCTTGGCCAGCTGGCCGGCGGTGTCGGGCACCGACACCCAGACCGACTGCATGGGGCGCGCCGGACGGCCGTGCTTGCCCGGGATCGCCCGCGTGCCGGCGGCCCCGAGCGCGAGCACGCCCTCGAGGGTGGCGCGGTCGCCGGTGCGGATGGCGGCGATCACCTGGTCGAGCTGGTGGCGCACCTCGCCCAGCAGGTCGAGGACGGCCTCGGAGTTGGCCGAGACGATCTGGCCGTAGAGCGTCGGCTCCCCCTCGGCCACCCGGGTGACGTCGCGGACACCCTGTCCGGAGAGGGCCAGGTGGTTGGGGGGCGCGGTGGCCAGGCGCCCGGCGGTGAGCGCAGCCATCAGGTGCGGGACGTGGGAGGTCCGGGCCACGGCCCGGTCGTGCTCGTGCGGCGTGAGCCAGACCGGCACGGCACCGGTCGCCTTGACCAGCTCCTCGACGGTCTCGACCGCCTCCACGTCGGCGTCCAGGTGGGGCGTGATCGCCCACGGCCGGCCCTCGAAGAGCGCCTCGTGCCCGGCCAACGGACCCGAGCGCTCGCTCCCGGCCATCGGGTGGCTCCCGACGTAGCGCGCAACCTCGGGGTGGGAGGCGACGGCAGTCAGCGGCCCCGACTTCACCGAGCCGATGTCGGTGACCACGGTGTCGGTGCCGGCGGTGGCGGTCAGCACGTCACCGATCACCTGGCCCAGGTGGTCGGGCGGCACGGCCACCACGACGACCTGCGGCTGGTCACCGGGCTGCTTCGGGCGGCCGGCGCCGAGGCCCGAGGCCGTACGCACGTGCTCGGGCAGCACGTCGGTGAGCAGCACCTCCAGGCCGGCGCGACGGCAGGCCAGGCCGATGGAGGTGCCCAGCAGGCCGGTGCCGATGACCTCGACAGGTCCGACGAGTCGCGGCGTCGACGTCGGCGCGGCAGGGGTCCCTTCGCTCACAGCTTCACGCTGTCCAGAAGCACGCCCAGCTCCTTCGTGGTGAGTTCACGCATCTGCCCCGACGGCAGACGACCCAGGTCGACCGGCCCGAACTTGGTGCGCGTGAGGCGCCGGACCGGGTGACCGACGTGGTCAAGCATCCGACGGACGATGCGGTTGCGGCCCTCGTGGATCACCAGCTGGACGATCGTGCGGCCCTGCGCGTTGCCGCGACCGGCCTCCACGACCTTGATCCGGGTCACGGCGACGGGCCCGTCGTCGAGCACGACGCCTGCCTTGAGCTGCTTGAGCGTGGAGGGGTAGACCTCGCCCTCGACCTCGGCGACGTAGGTCTTCTCGACCTCGAACGAGGGGTGCGCCATCCGGTGGGCGAAGTCGCCGTCGTTGGTGAGCAGGATCAGCCCGGTGGTGTCGGTGTCGAGCCGCCCTACGTGGAAGAGACGCTCGGGCCGGTCGGCGACCAGGTCACCGAGGCAGCGTCGCCCTCGGGGTCGGACATCGTGGAGACCACGCCCCGGGGCTTGTTGAGCACCAGGTAGACGTGGGCGGTGATCGGCGGCAGCCGCTCGCCGTCGACGCGGATCACCGCGGTGGCGGGGTCGACCTTGGTGCCGAGCCGGGTGACCACCTCACCGTTGACCTCCACGAGACCGTCGAGCATCAGCTCCTCACACTTGCGGCGCGAGGCGACGCCCGACTGCGCCAGCAGCTTCTGCAGACGGATCATGCCGTCCTCGTCGGTGCTGATGTGGCGGCGTTCCTCGGGAGTGTTCATCAGTGCGCAGGCTCGCTGTCGGGCTCGGTCGGGCTGGACGGTCCATTCTCCGCCGCGCGGGCCTTCTCCTCCACACCGGGACCGGCCAGGGCGCTGAGCTCGTCCTCGAGGTCGTCCATGTCCGGCAGGTAGGGCGCCAGCTCCGGCAACTCGTCGAGGCTGGTGACGCCGATGCGCTCCAGGAAGTATCTCGTGGTGCGGTAGAGGTGGGCGCCCGACGTCTCGTCGGTGCCCGACGGTGCGACCAGGCCGCGCGAGACGAGCGTACGCATGACGCCGTCGACGTTGACGCCGCGGATCGCGGAGACGCGGGCCCGCGACACCGGCTGCTTGTAGGCCACCACGGCCAGGGTCTCCAGGGCCGCCTGCGTGAGCCGCGCCTGCTGGCCGTCGAGCACGAAGGCCTCGACGGCGCCGGCGTACGCCTCCCGGGTGTAGTAGCGCCACCCCCCGGCGACGTTGCGCAGGTCGAAGCCACGGTCCTGTGCCGTGTACTCCTGCGACAGCGCGACCAGCGCCTCCTCCACGTCGGCCACCGGGTGACCGACGACCGAGGCCAGCGCCATGGCGTCCTGGGGCTCGTCGGCGACCATCAGCACCGCCTCGAGGGCGGGCCGCAACGGCAGGACCGGCACGCTCTCCTCAGCCACGGCGGCCTCCGTCTCCTGCGTCATGCCTGCTCCTCCTGCTCGGGTCGTACGTCGTCGGGCGCCGTGCCGTCGAACTCGTCGGTGATCTCCACGTCGGCGTCCTCACTGCCCGTCCAGCGCACCGTGAGCTCCCCCAGCGGGGTGACCTGCTCGAACGAGATCACCGACTCCCGGAAGAGCTCCAGCAGCGCCAGGAAGCGCGCCACGGTGGTCAGCTTGTCGGGCGAGTCACCGCAGAGCGCGCGGAAGGTCAGCGTGCCGTGGCGCCGGAGCCGGTCGACCACCAGGTGGGCCTGCTCGCGCACGCTGACCTTGGCGGAGTGGATGTGCTGGAGCGAGACCTCGACGACCGGCTTGGGCGACATCGCCTTGGCGGCGAGCTGGGCGAACTGCTCCAGCCCCACGCCGATCAGCACCTCGGGCAGCAGGGAGGCGAAGCACTCCTCCATCGCGACCGAGCGGGGGTGGCGCAGCGACTCACCGGCCAGGCGCGTCTCCAGGACGGCGGCCACCTGCTTGAACGCCTTGTACTGCAGCAGCCGCGCGAAGAGCAGGTCGCGCGCCTCCAGCAGCGCCAGGTCCTCCTCGTCCTCGACGTCGCCCTGGGGCAGCAGTCGCGCGGCCTTGAGGTCGAGCAGCGTCGAGGCCACGAGGAGGAACGACGTCGTCTGCTCGAGGTCCCAGACCGGACCGGCGGCCTTCACGTGGGCGATGAACTCGTCGGTGACCTTCGACAGGGCCACCTCGGTGACGTCCAGCTTGTGCTTGGCGATGAGCTGCAGCAGCAGGTCGAAGGGACCCTCGAAGTTGTCGAGGCGCACGGCAAAACCATGCTGCTCGGGAGCCTCGCCCTCCTTCACGCCGACGGGGTCGACCTCCCGGACGACCGGCGTCATCCGCGGCTCACTCCTCGGTGAGTCGACGGACCAGGGCGCTCTCCTCGCCGTGGGCCTCGAGGTCCGCGAGCACCAGGGCCACGGCCTCGCGCACGATCCGGCCACGGTCCACGGCCAGGCCGTGCGCGCTGCGCAGGGCGAGCCGGGCGTGCTCCAGCTCGAGCAGCTCGTCGGAGGTGACGTAGACCGTCATCTTCTCGTCATGGCGCACCCGGCCGCTGGTCCGGCGCGACGCCGCCTTCTTGGCCGGGGCAGCCTTCTTCACCGGCTTGGCGGCGCGAGGGGCGCTGCCAACATCGGGGACGGCGCGTACGACCGGCTCCTCGGGAGCGTCGGTCGTGGGCCGGAAGAGCTCGTCCGCGGAGGGAACACTCACCCGTCGAGCCACCGGGCGAGCACCTCCTTCGCGAGCTGGCGGTAGGAGTCGGCGCCGGGCGACGTCGACGCGTAGGTGGTGATCGGCTCACCGGCGACCGTGGAGTCGGAGAACTTCACGGTGCGGCGGATGACGGTGTGGAAGACCTTGTCGCCCCACGCCTGGACCAGGCGCTCCATGACCTCCCGGCTGTGCAGCGTGCGGCCGTCGAACATGGTGCCCAGGACTCCGTCGACCTCGAGCTTGGGGTTCAGGCGCTCCTGGACCTTGTCGATCGTGGTCTTGAGCAGCGCGACGCCGCGCAGCGCGAAGTACTCGCACTCGAGCGGGATCAGCACGCCGTCGGAAGCGGTCAGGGCGTTGACCGTGAGCAGGCCGAGCGAGGGCTGGCAGTCGATGAGGATGACGTCGTAGCGGTCGAGCACCGGCGCGAGCACCCGCTGCAGGGTCTGCTCGCGGGCGACCTCGTGCACCAGCTGCACCTCGGCGGCCGACAGGTCGATGTTGGAGGGCAGCAGGTCCATCCCGGGGACGCCGGAGGGCACCACGACCTCGTCGAACTCCACGTCACGCTGCATCAGCAGGTTGTAGATCGTGTAGTCCATCTCGTGCGGGTTGAGGCCCAGGCCGACCGAGAGGGAGCCCTGCGGGTCGAAGTCGACGAGCAGGACCTTGCGGCCGAACTCGGCAAGCGAGGCGCCCAGATTGATGGTGGTCGTGGTCTTGCCGACCCCACCCTTCTGGTTGCACATCGCCACCACGCGGGCGGGCCCGTGCTCGGCGACCGGCTGCGGCTCCGGGAAGACCGGGAGCGGACGCCCGGTCGGCCCGATCTCCATCTCCCGGGTCACGGGGATGGGAAAGGCGATGGGGTCACTCACGAGGGTCTCGTCTCCGGAATCAGGTCGGGTGGTGGGCGAGGCAGTGGCTCGCGTCGGGGCGACCGACGGGGGCATCTCCATGGCGTTGCTGCCGGGGAACCCCGGGATCGATCCGTCCACTCGTCACCTCACCACGTCTCTGCTGCGCCGTTTTGTCGACACGGCGACTTCTCGCCCTGTGGCGCGACTCTAGGCCCCCCGATTCCGGCGTCACAACCCGACCACCGAAACCCCCAAGCCAGCCCGCGAATCTGTGCACCGCTCCCCCGCCACGTCCACAGCCGATCTCCGCCTGTGGAGAAGCCTGTGGAGCCCCGTCGGCGGTGCGTCAGTCCATCCGGCGCATGGCACTGGTCGCCAGGACCAGCTCGCCGGCCTCGTCGGTGGCGTCGCAGTCGACGACCCCCTCGATCACCCAGTCGCGGTGCCCCTCGGGGTCGGCCAGCGTCTGCACCACGCGTCGTACGCGCGCCCGCACGCCTTCCTCGGCACCGACCGGCTCGCCGGTCTCCTCGGGCCCCAGCTGCAGGTACGACGGTCCCCGCGCGTCGGCGTCGGTGCCGACCCGTTCGTGCTCGTCGTAGTAGGCCTCGATCGCCTCGTCCCAGGCCGAGCGTGTCATCACCACCTCACGCGCCGGCTCGAACCGGTCCGCCGCGTCACGCTCCAGACGCATCAACGCGTCGAGGTCGTCGCGGGCCACGCCCTGGACCCGGGCCCACATGGCGTTGCGGACCATCACCGCGAAGGCCCGCTCGCGCAGGCTGAGCGGCCGCGGGCTGCTCGGCGGCTCGTGGTGGGCCACGGCCCCCGGCACGTGGGCGGGGTCCGAGAGCGCCTCCCACTCGTCGATGAGCGAGGAGTCGGTCTGCCGGACGACCTCGCCCAGCCACTCCACCAGGCCCTCGAACTCCTCGGTGTGGTGGCGCTCGGGCACCGAGTGCCGCAGCGCCCGGTAGGCGTCGGTGAGGTAGCGCAGCAGCAGCCCCTCGGAGCGCGCGAGCTGGTAGCGACCGACGAAGTCGGTGAACCCCATGCCCTGCTCGTACATCTCACGCACGATCGACTTCGGCGTCAGACCGTCCTCGGGCAGCCACGGGTGGGTCTGGCGGTAGGTCTCGTAGAGGGCGCCGAGCAGCGGGGCGAGCGGCTGCGGCCAGGTGATCTCCTCCAGGAGCGCCATCCGCTCCTCGTACTCGATCCCGTCGGCCTTCATCTCCTGCACGGCCTCGCCGCGCGCGGCGAACTGCTGGGCGAAGAGGATCTGGCGGGGCGCCTCGAGCACCGACTCCATCACCGAGACCAGATCGAGGGTGTAGTTCTCCGACTCCTCGTCCAGGACCTCGAGCGCGGCGAGCGCGAAGTGGCTGAGCGGCTGGTTGAGCGCGAAGTCCGACGGCAGCGTCGTGGTCAGCACGTAGCGGCGACCGAACTCGTCGACCTCGTCGAGGCGGGTGAGCACGCCCGTACGCACGAGGCTGCGCGCCAGGCGCAGCGCACGGCGCGACAACTTGAGCTGGTTGCGGCGGTCCTCGTGGTTGTCGTTGAGCAGCCGCGCAGCACGCCGAAGGCGTCCTCCTCGCGGCGACCACGTTGAGGATCATCGAGTTGTCGACCTTCATCCGGCTCTGCAGCGGCTCGGGCCTCCCCTCGACGAGCTTGGTGAAGGTCTGCTCGGTCCACACGACGGTGCCCTCGGGCGCCTTCTTGAGCTGGGCCTTCGACTTCTTCTTCGGGTTGGCGGCGTTCTTGGCCTCGGCCTTCGCCTTCGCCTTCTCGTTGTCGATGACGTGCTCGGGCGCCTGGACCACGACGTAGCCGGCCGTGTCGTAGCCCGCTCGCCCCGCACGTCCGGCGATCTGGAGGAACTCGCGGCTGCGCAGGATCCGCTGTCGGTTGCCGTCGAACTTCGCCAGGCCCGTGAAGAGCACGGTCCGGATCGGGACGTTGATGCCGACGCCGAGCGTGTCGGTGCCGCAGATGACCCGCAGCAGCCCGCCTGCGCGAGCTGCTCCACGAGGCGACGGTACTTGGGCAGCATGCCGGCGTGGTGCACGCCGATCCCGGCCTTGAGCAGCTTCGACAGGGTCTTGCCGAAGCCCGCCCCGAACCGGAAGCCGCGGAGGCGCTCGTTGAGCTCGTCGGCCTGCGGCGACTTGCCCAGCGGCTTGAGCAGGGAGGTGGCGTGCTCGACCGCGGCGGCCTGGGTGAAGTGCACGACGTAGACGGGTGACTGGTTGTCTGCACCAGCTCGAGGAGGGTGTCGTCGAGGTGCTCGACCGACCAGCTGAAGTCGAGGGGCACGGGACGCTCGGCGTCGTCGACGAGGGCAGTCTCCCGGCCGTTGCGCCGGGTGAGGTCCTCACGCAGGGCCGTGGTGTCGCCCAGGGTGGCCGACATCAGCACGAACTGGGCCTGCGGCAGCTCCAGCAGCGGCACCTGCCACGCCCAGCCGCGGTCGGGCTCGCCGTAGTAGTGGAACTCGTCCATCACCACCAGGCCGACGTCGGCGTCGGCCCCCTCGCGCAGGGCGATGTTGGCCAGCACCTCCGCGGTGCAGCAAATCACCGGGGCGTCGGCGTTGACCGACGCGTCCCCGGTCAGCATTCCGACGTTGTCGGCTCCGAAGGTCTCGCAGAGGCTGAAGAACTTCTCGCTCACCAGCGCCTTGATCGGCGCGGTGTAGAAGGAGACGCGGTCGGTCGCGAGCGCGGCGCCGTGCGCCGCCAGCGCGACGAGCGACTTGCCCGACCCGGTGGGGTGGCCAGGACGACGTTGCTGCCCGCGAGCAGCTCCATCACCGCCTCTTCCTGGTGGGGGTAGAGCGACAGCTGCTGCTCGTCCGCCCACGCGGTGAAGGCGTCGAGGAGGCCGTCCGGGTCGCTCGTGCCCTCCCACCAGTTCTTGCCCGCCATCAGCCACGCGCCCTGGGGTGGGCCGTCGCGAAGACCTCGCGCAGGCTGTCGACGGTGACGAGGGTGTAGACCTGCGTGGTGGTGACCGAGGCGTGACCGAGCAGCTCCTGCACGACACGTACGTCCGCCCCACCGTCGAGCAGGTGGGTGGCGAACGAGTGGCGCAGGGTGTGCGGCGAGACGTCCTGGCTGACGCCGGCGCGATCGGCGGCCTTCACCAGGACCGACCAGGCACTCTGGCGCGACAGACGCCCGCCACGGGCGTTGAGGAAGAGCGCCGGGGTGCCCTTGCCCTGGCTGACCAGCTCGGGCCTGCCTCGGGTGAGGTAGACCTCCACGGCTTCACAGGCGTACGAGCCCACGGGCACCAGTCGCTCCTTGCTTCCCTTGCCGCGCAGCAGCACGGTCCGGTCGATGAGGTCGAGGTCGTCGACGTCGAGGCCGACGGCCTCGGAGATCCGGGCACCGGTGCCGTAGAGCACCTCGAGCAGCGCGCGGTCGCGCAGCGCGAGCACGGTGCCCGGGGCCCCGGCGGCCTCCAGGATCGCCTCGACGTCGGAGAGCGGCAGCGCCTTGGGCAGCCGCTTGGTCTGGCTCGGTGGACGCACCGCCGCGGCCGGGTCGGTGGTGGTGAGTCCGTCGCGCAGCGCGAACTTGTGGAAGCCACGCACCGCCACCACCGTGCGGGCAGCCGAGCTGGCCCCCAGCGGCGGGTGGTCTGCGTCGCCGTCGCGCAGGTAGGACAGGAAGGCGGTGACGACCTGCTCGGTGACGCTGCCGAGGTCGTCGACCTGCTGCGTGGCGAGGAAGTCGAGGTAGCGCTTCAGGTCACGGCGGTACGACGTCAACGTGTTGTCGGCCAGTCCGCGCTCGACGCTGAGGTGGTCGAGGTAGGTGCGCACCGCCCGCGTGACGTCGGCCGTCACAGCTCTCCTCGCGCGCGAAGCACCTCGTACGCCAGCACGGCCTGGACGAGCGGCCCCTCGCGTACGTCGCCCCGCAGCACCGCGGCGAGCAGGTCGTCGAAGGGGACCCAGAAGGTCTCCATCTCCGCCTCCTCGTGGGCGAGCTCGAAGTCGCCCCGCGGGGAGTGGCTGAGGCCACGAGCCAGGAAGATGTCGTGGGTCTCGCTGAGGATCCCCGCCGACGGGTAGGTGCTGAGCAGCAGCCGCCAGTCACGGGCGGCGAGCTCGGCCTCCTCCTGCAGCTCTCCGCCGCGCCGTCTCCAACGGCGGCTCGCCCTCGCTGTCGCGGACCCCGGCGGGGATCTCGACGAACACGTGCTGCGAGGTGTGGCGGTACTGCTTGAGGAGGAAGACCTGCTCGTCGTCGTCGACGGCGAGCACCATCACGGCCCCGGGGTGGCGCACCGCGATGCGCCCGAACTGCTGCTCAGGATGGCCCGGGCGGCTGATCTGGTCCTCGACGACCTCCACGACCCACGCGTCGGCGTGGAGCACCGGGAACTGTGCACCGGCCACGAAGCGGGCCGGTCCGCCAGTTCCTCGGTCACGCTCAGGCGTCCTGGTCGACAGGGATGCGCAGTTCCTTCTGGCGGGCGAGCGCGGCGCCGACCAGGCCGGCGAAGAGCGGGTGCGGGCGGGTCGGGCGCGACTTGAGCTCCGGGTGGGCCTGGGTGCCGATGTAGAAGGGGTGCACGTCGCGCGACAGCTCGACGAACTCGACCAGGTCGAGGTCGGGGTTGACGCCGGAGATGACGAGGCCGGCCTCGTTGAGCTGGTCGCGGTAGGTGTTGTTGACCTCGTAGCGGTGACGGTGGCGCTCCTCGACCATCTCGGTGCCGTAGAGGTCGCGCGCCAGCGTGCCGGCGCCGAGCTTGGCCGGGTAGGCGCCCAGGCGCATCGTGCCGCCGAGGTTGCCGGCGCCCTCGACGAAGGACTTCTGCTCCTCCATCGTCACGATCACCGGGACGGGGCTGTCGGGGTCGAACTCGGTCGAGTCGGCGCCCTCGAGGCCCAGCACGTTGCGGGCGTACTCGATGACCATGCTCTGCAGGCCCAGGCACAGGCCCAGGGCCGGTACGCCGTGGGTGCGGGCGAAAGTCAGCGCGCCGAGCTTGCCCTCCAGGCCACGGATGCCGAAGCCGCCGGGCACGCAGATGCCGTCGACGTCACCGAGGTGCTTGCGGGCGCCCTCGGGGGTCTGGCAGTCGTCGCTGGCGACCCAGCGCAGCTTCACCTTGGCCTCGTGGGCGAAGCCGCCGGCACGCAGCGCCTCGGCCACCGACAGGTAGGCGTCGGGGAGGTCGATGTACTTGCCGACGATCGCGATGGTGACCTCCTCCTTCGGGTGGTGCACCCGGCGGAGCAGGTCGTCCCAGCTCGTCCAGTCGACGTCGCGGAAGGGCAGGTCGAGACGGCGCACGACGTAGGCGTCGAGGCCTTCACGGTGCAGGACCTTGGGGATGTCGTAGATCGACGGAGCGTCGGGGCAGGTGATGACGGCCTCGTCGTCGACGTCGCACATGAGCGCGATCTTGCGCTTGATGCCGGCAGGCAGGTCGCGGTCGGCACGGCAGACGATGGCGTCGGGCTGGATGCCGATGTTGCGCAGCGCGGCCACGGAGTGCTGGGTCGGCTTGGTCTTCAGCTCGCCCGACGGGCCGATGAAGGGGACCAGCGAGACGTGGATGAAGAAGCAGTTCTCGCGGCCGATCTGGTGGCGGACCTGACGGGCGGCCTCCAGGAACGGGAGCGACTCGATGTCACCGACGGTGCCACCGATCTCGGTGATCACCAGATCGATGCCCTCGCCACCCATGGCGAGGATGCGGTCCTTGATCTCGTTGGTGATGTGCGGGATCACCTGGACGGTGTCGCCGAGGTAGTCGCCGCGACGCTCCTTGGCGATCACCGTCGAGTAGACCTGACCGGTCGTGACGTTGGCGATCGCGTTGAGGTCGGTGTCCAGGAAGCGCTCGTAGTGACCCACGTCCAGGTCGGTCTCGGCGCCGTCGTTGGTCACGAAGACCTCGCCGTGCTCGAACGGGTTCATGGTGCCCGGGTCGACGTTGAGGTAGGGGTCCAGCTTCTGCATGGTCACGGTCATGCCGCGCGCCTTCAGCAGGCTTCCCAGGCTCGAGGCCGTGAGTCCCTTCCCGAGGGAGGAGACGACGCCTCCGGTGACGAATACGTGCTTGGTGGCGTTACGACTCTTCACGGGCTTCAATGCTACCCGAGAGGTACGGTTCCGTCCGCACCTCCGGCGCCGAAGCTCCCGCCCTGCGTGTCGTACGACCGTGCCAGCGCCGCGATCGCGGCCACCTGGCCAGCCGCGGTCTCGGCGCCGTCGACGCTGGTGGCGTCACCCAGCGCGTCGCCCTCACGCAGCCGGTCCAGCTGGGAGCCCTCGTCGGCCGTGGGCGCCGCGACGACCAGACCACGTGCCTGGGAGGCCATGCCGCTGAGCAGGCCGCCCAGGATCGCGTCGGCGCCGTCGCCGGTCACCTCGTCGCCGAGCAGGACGAGCACGAGTGGCGCGCGGCCGCTCGGGTCGTCGGCCGCGTCAAGGAGGTTGGCGCGCGCAGGCCCTCGGCCACTGCGGTGCTCTGGGGCGTGGCCTCGACGGACTTCTCCCCCGACGTCGCCAGGCTGAGGCCGATGAGCTCACCGGCGCGCTCGTAGGTGCTGGCCCCGGCGGTGACGGTGTCGTCGGGGAGCTGGGCCATCAGCTGGCTGCCGAGGGTGTCGACCAGCGACTTCTCCCCTGCGTTGACCAGGCTGGAGCCGAGCGCCTGGGTGACCGTGACCTCCCCACCGGCGGCCTTGATGCGCTCGGTGAGGCCGTCGAGCACCTCGGAGTCGGCGCCCGGGAGGGTCACCACGGCGACCTCGCGGCCGTCGAGGCGCTTGCCCAGCAGCGTGGAGGAGACGTCGTCGGCGAAGGACTCGCCGAACTGCGCCTCGCTCCGGGCCTGGGCGACGTCGTCGCGCAGGGCGTCGGCGTCCTCACTGCCGCGGCCCAGCTCGCTGAGCGGACCCCCACCGAGCACGACGCCGATGGCGAGCGCCAGGAAGACGGCCACGAGGGTGACGACATGGGTACGGAACGAGATCACTGGAACATCCCCTGGAGCTGGTCGAGAAGGTCGGAGAGCTGGCGGTCAGGGCGTCGGCCCATTCCTGGCCGACGGGCGTGGTGCCGATCGCCGCAGCGAGCGCCACGGCACCGGCGACGACGACGGCGAGCAGGTGGCGCGGGCGCACCCGCCCGGAGTAGAGCGTGGGCACGGCGGTCGCGTCGACGAGCCTCGGGCCCACCTTGAGGCGGGTGAGGTAGGTCGAGGCCAGCCCCGCACGCTGGCGGTCGAGGAACTCGTCGAGGGTGGCGTGCATGCCGACCCCCACGATGACGCTGGCGTGCTGGGCGTCGGCGAGGATCAGCGCCGCGTCCTCGGTGGTGGCCGTCGACTCGAAGAGCAGCGGGGTCACCCCGAGCTTGGTGAACCGCTCCCCCGCGTTGCGGTTGGCGCCACGGTCGACGCGCAGGATGACGTCGCGGGCGGACTTCAGGGTCTTCGGCTCGGGCAGCTCGTCGTCGCCGGCGTTGGCGGAGACGACGACGATGTCGGGGCGCAGCCGGGCAGAGCGGATCGCGTCCGCGCCGCGGTCGACGCCCACCAGCACGGGCCGCTGCTCGGCGACGAAGCGGCGTACGGCGGCGAGCTCCTCGACGTAGTCGCGGCCGGGGACCACCACGACCACGGGCCGGTCGGCGATCTTGGTGCGCGGCACCGGGACGCCCTGGCCGTGCAGCAGCAGGTCCTGCTCGCGACGGAGGAACTCGGTGCTGTTGTGCGTGAAGCTCTCGAGCTGGTGGCTCAGGCCGGAGCGGGCGTCGTCGGTGAGCTCGCGCACGCGGTCGGCGCCGAGCAGGCGACCGGAGAGGACGCGCCCCTCACCGGCGTGGACGGTCTCGCCGTCGACCCGCACCTTCTCGCCGTCCTTGACGCTGGTGAAGAGCGTCGGTCCGAGCTGGTCGACCATCAGCACGCCCGCGTCGGCGAGCACCTGTGGTCCGAGGTTGGGGTAGCGACCGGAGATCATGGACGAGGCGTTGAGCACCGCCACGACCCGGGAGTCGACGAGGGCCTGCGCCGTGGCGCGGTCCAGGTCCAGGAGGTCGATGACGGCGACGTCCCCGGGCGCCAGGCGTGCGAGCAGGGCGCGGGCGCGTCGGTCGACTCGGGCCGTGCCGCTCGTACCGGGCAGGTCGGGGGTCTGGCGGGTTCTCGAGGCAAACTTCATGGCCTGACCATGGTTCCAAACAGCAGGCCGCCTGCGCCGCACCTGCCGGGGTTCAGCGCGTCGCGCGAGCGGCCTCGATGAGCTCCCGAGCGTGCGCCAGGGCGGTGTCGGAGTCCTCCAGGCCGGCCAGCATGCGGCTGAGCTCACGCTCGCGCTCCTCCTCGGCCAGCGTGTGCAGGCCGGAGGTGGTGACGCTGCCGTCGCTCGACTTGGCCACGACGATGTGGCGGTCCGCGAACGCGGCCACCTGGGGCAGGTGGGTGACCACGAGGACCTGCGCGTTGCGGGCCAGGGTGGCCAGCCGGCGGCCGATCTCGATGGCTGCCTTGCCGCCGACACCGGCGTCGACCTCGTCGAAGACGAAGGTGGGAACCGTGGTCGTGGCCGCGAGGACCACCTCGACCGCGAGCATCACCCGTGACAGCTCACCGCCGGAGGCGCCCTTGTCGAGCGGACGCGGGTTCATGCCGGCGTTGGCGGCCAGCAGGAGCTCCACGTCGTCGAACCCGTGGACCGTGCCGCGCAGGTGGCGGCCGTCGACCTCGATCACCGGGCCGCTGGGCTCACCGGTCGGCGGCGCCGCCTCCTGCTGGGTCACCGTCACCTCGAGGGTGGCGTGCGGCATGGCCAGCAGGGTGAGCTCGTCGCTGACGGCCTGCCCCAGCCGGACTGCCGCTGCGGTGCGCTGCCTGCTGAGCTCGGCCCCCAGCCGGGCGACCGTGGCGCGTGCCTCGGCGCGCGCGGCCTTCAGCTCCTCGATCCGTCCGTCGGTGTCGTCGAGCTCGGTGAGCCGCTGGGCAGCGGTCCCGCTCCACTCGAGCACCTCGTCGATCGTCTCGCCGTACTTGCGGGTGAGGGCGATCAGCGCCGCCCGCCGTTCACTGACGGCAGCCAGGCGCAGCGGGTCGGTGTCCAGGTTCGACGCGTACGACGCCACGTCGGCCGCGAGGTCGGAAAGCAGGTAGGTCAGCTCGGCGAGGCGGTCGGCGAGGCCGGCGGCCTCCGGGTCGTGCTCACGTACGCCCTCCAGGGCGCCCCGTGCAGCTGCGGTGGCCCCGAGGGCGTCGGGGGTGCCGTGCTCGGAGGAGAGCGCCTCACGGGCGGTCTCGGCCGCCACGCGCAAGGTGTCGGCGAAGCCCAGCCGGGTCTCCTCGGCAGCGAGCACCGTGTCCTCCCCGGGCTCGGGCGAGACCTTCTCGATCTCCTCGAGGGCGAAGCGCAGCTGGTCGGCCTCGCGCGCCCGCTCGCGGGCGCTGCTGACCACGTCGTGGAGCTCGCGCTCGACGCCGGCCAGGTGACGCCAGGCGTCGGCGAACTCGACGCCCAGCCGGGCGACCTCCTCACCGGCGAACCGGTCGAGGGCCTCGCGCTGGGCGGCCGGCTTGAGGAGACGGTGCTGGTCGGACTGGCCGTGCACCGCGACGAGGGGCTCCGCCACCTGGGCCAGCTTGGCGGCAGGCACCCCGGCGCCACCGACCCACGCGCGCGAGCGCCCCTCGGCGGAGATGTTGCGCGCCAGGACGACGCGCCCGTCCTCGGGCTCACCGCCGTGCTCCTCGACCTGCTCGACGAAGTCGGTCAGCCCGTCGGCGACCACGACTCCCTCGACCCGTGCGGAGGTGGCACCTCGGCGCACGGCGCCGCTGTCGGCACGACCGCCCAGCAGCAGGCCGAGAGCGGTCACGACCATGGTCTTTCCTGCGCCCGTCTCACCGGTGATGACGGTGAAGCCGGGACCCAGCTCGAGCGTCGAGGAGTCGATCACCCCGAGCTGGCTGATGCGGATCTCCTCAAACAACGGCGTCCTCCGTCGGAGTCGTGGCGCCCTGCGCGTCCTCGGCCGCTCGGCGCCTGCGCTCGGCCGAGCCTCGCCAGCCCTCCGCGGAGAGACCGAACTTGGCGACCAGGCGGTCGGTGAAGGGGGCTTCGTGCAGACGTACGAGGCGTACCGGGCTGCTGCCGCGGCGCACCTCGATCCGCGCGCCGGGCGGAAGGTCGACGGCGCGACGACCGTCGCACCACAGGACGCCGGAGCTCTCGTTGCCGGCCAGGACCTCGACCACCATCACGGAGGTGGGGGCCACCACCATGGGGCGGGCGAAGAGGGCGTGGGCACTGATGGGCACCATGAGGAGCGCCTCGACGCCCGGCCACACGACCGGCCCGCCGGCGCTGAAGTTGTACGCGGTCGACCCCGTCGGCGTGGCGCAGACGACGCCGTCGCAGCCCCACCGCGACAGGGGGCGTCCGTCGATGCCGACGACGACCTCCAGCATCCGCTCGCGGGCAGCCTTCTCGACGCTGGCCTCGTTGAGCGCGAAGGTGCT
Organism: Nocardioides daphniae; assembly: GCF_004777465.1. Taxonomy (NCBI): domain Bacteria; kingdom Bacillati; phylum Actinomycetota; class Actinomycetes; order Propionibacteriales; family Nocardioidaceae; genus Nocardioides; species Nocardioides daphniae. Next base: position 1,630,785 of record NZ_CP038462.1, on the reverse strand, counting down.
GGTGACCAGGTCCTTGCCCTGGTAGACGTCGACGTCGATCGTGAGGCGGTCCTCGATCGTGTAACGACGGTGGGCCAGCGCCTCGATGGTGGTCTCGACGTCGTCGACCTCCGCCTCGGCCAGGAAGCCGACGTGCCCCAGGTTGACCCGAGGAGCGGGGTCCCGCTGCGGTGGGTGTACTCGGCGGCACGCAGGATCGTGCCGTCGCCACCCACGACGAGGGCGACCTCGCAGTCGTGGCCGACGTCCTCCCCCTCGGGGACGAACTCGAGCAGCGGGTCGTAGTCGGAGGCGACCAGTCCGAGCTCGTGGGCCTGGGTGTCGATCAGGCGCACGACCATGCCGTGGCCGGTCAGGGCGACGACGAACTCCAGGGCCACCTCACGGGCAGCGTCACGTCCGGTGTGGGCCAGCAGCAGCACTCGCCGCGGCACGCTCTCGTGGGTCACGTCTCCACCTTCTCACCCGAGGTGCCCCACGACCCGGAGCGTTCCACCTCGGCGCGGATCTCGTCCGCGCCGATGGTGGCCTCACCCCGGCGCAGCAGCAGGAAGAACTCGACGTTGCCCGACGGTCCGGGCAGCGGACTCGTCGTGACGGCGACAGCGCCCCACCCGCGCTGGGCCGACGCCTCGGCGACGTCGCGGACGGCCTCGGCGCGGAGCTCGAGGTCGCGCACGACCCCGCCCTTGCCCACGCGGTCCTTGCCGACCTCGAACTGCGGCTTCACCATCAATGCCAGCTCACCGTCAGGAGCCATCACCGAGAGAAGGGCGTCGAGCACCAGCGTGAGGGAGATGAAGGAGAGGTCGCCGACCACCAGGTCGACGGGCTCCCCCACCAGCTCGGGAGCCAGGTCACGGATGTTGGTGCGGTCGTGGACGACCACGCGGTCGTCGTTCTGCAGCCGCCAGATGAGCTGGCCGTAGCCCACGTCGACGGCCACGACCTGACGCGCGCCAGCGCGGAGCAGGACGTCGGTGAAGCCACCGGTCGACGCTCCGGCGTCCAGGCAGCGCTTGCCCTCGACGGTGAGTCCGTGCGCCGCGAACGCCTCCAGCGCACCCAGCAGCTTGTGCGCGCCGCGCGAGGCGTAGTCAGGGCGGTCCGGGTCATCGGCCACGACGATCGCCGCGTCGGTGGTGACGCCGGTCGCCGGCTTGTTGGCCACGACGCCGGAGACCTTCACCCCCCCTCGGAGACCAGCGTGCTGGCCTGCTCGCGGGAACGGGCGAGTCCGCGTCGTACCAGCTCCTGGTCGAGGCGTAGGCGACGGGGAGGCACGCTCAGCGCCCCGCGACGTCGCGCGTGGGGTTGGCGTCCAGCGAGCGACGCAGCTCTTCGTGGACCCGCTCGAAGACGCGGACGCGCTCGGCGATCGGCAGGGTGCCGACCGACTCCACCTCCGCGAGCACACGGTCGACCGCAGGGACCCCCGTACGCTCCGACGCGGCGGCCGGGCTCTCCCCGACCGCGCCCCCATCCACCGCAGGCTCCGCCGACTCGGCGGACGACCACTCTTCGTTCATGCGGACGAGGTTACCGGCCAGCAGGGACAGTTCACGTCGGCGGCACGAGCCTGTTGACGAGTGGCGGGTGCCCGGCGGCGTCCGCGTACGTCCACCCGGCCACGGCGACCGTGCGCCACCAGTCGTCGGCGCCCCCGGTGCCCTCCACCGCGAGCTTGCCGTCCTGGCCGACGACGGCACTCCAACCGCCGCACCGGGCGCCGGCGACCCCGCCCTCGGGGAGCTGCGACGTTTCCAGCACCTCCGGCACGGGATGGGGGGTGAAGAGGCCCTCGAGCGTGCGGGCGATGTACGACGGTCGCTCGTGCACCCCCGCCGCGACGACCTCGGACAGACCGCTCACCCCGGTCAGCACCAGCAGCGTGTCGACGCCGGCGTTGGCGCCGCCCTCGATGTCCGTGTCCAGGCGGTCGCCGACCATCAGCGGGTGCTCTCCCCCGACCCGCTTGACCGTCTCGTCCAGCAGGGGCCGAGCGGGCTTGCCGGCCACCAGCGGCGTCTGCTCGGCGAAGCGCTCCAGCATCTCGACCTGGGCCCCGTGGCCGGGCGCGACGCCGAAGGCGGTGGGGATGGTGAGGTCGGTGTTCGTGGCCACCCAGGGCAGTCCGTCGCGGATGCGGACCGCCACCTTCATCAGGTCCTTCCAGACGACGTCGGGTCCGTAGCCGGTGACCACACCGACCACGTCGGGGTCGGCAGGGTCCAGCACGGGCACGAGGCCCACGTCCTTGAGCGCCCCCACCAGTCCGTCCGCCCCCATCGTCAGCAACCGAGCCCCGGCGCCGTGCCGGTCGAGCAGGAGGCCGGCGGCGGCCTGCGCGGAGGTCACCACGTCGTGCTCGGACGCCGGCACTCCCAGCTCGGTGAGGTGGTCGGCCACCGTCCGTGCGGTGCGCGACGCGTTGTTGGTGACGAAGGCGACGTGCACCCTTTCGTCACGCAGGCGCCCCAGAGCCTCCGGCACGCCGGGCACGGCGGCCCCACTGATGTAGACGACGCCGTCGAGATCCAGCATCACCAGGTCGTAGGCGTGAACGAGCCCGGTCGTGGATTCCTGCAACACGCTGAACCTCCTTGGCCCTGCCTGCCCGGCGAGCCCTACGATGCTTCGATGCACGAGAACGGTGAAGCTCCCACGCTGGCGGTCGAGATTCCTACGTCCCCGGCGCACCCGGTCGAGCTGCGCCCGTTCCGAGGCGTACGCCTGTCGCCGCAGAAGGTGGCGAACCCCGCCACCGCTCGTGCCTTTGCCCGACCTTATCGCGACGTCGCCGGCCGACTGTCACGCTGGCAGGACGAGGGCTTCGTGGAGATCGACCACGAGCCTGCGCTGTACCTGCACGAGTACTCGGTGCACGGCATGACGATCCGGGGCCTGGTCGGCGGCCTGCAGCTCTCCACGCGCGCCGCGTCAGAGGAGGAGAGCGTTCTGTATTCGCGCACGAGGCGATCCATCCCGAACAGGCCGACGAGCTGGCCGCGCGCATGCACGAGATGGGCATCAACCCCGCCCCCATCCTGCTCGTGCACCGCGGCCCCGAGTCGGTCCGCGAGGTGCAGCGCCAGGTCATGGCACAGACGCCGGACCACGCGTACACCGATCGCAGCGGCCAGGACCACCGGCTCTGGCGGATCACCTCCCCGGACCACCTGACGGTGATCGCCGAGGGACTCGCGGGCGGACGCTTCATGATCGCCGACGGGCACCACAGGTACGCCGCGTACCTGCGCCTCCAGGAACGTCACCCCGGTACGCCGTGGGACCGCGGCCTCACCATGGTCGTCGACCAGGACGACACCCCCTTCTTTCTCGGGCCGATCCACCGCACCTTCAAGCGCCGCAGCCTGCAGGCGCTCAAGACGGCCGCCGAGGCGATCGGCACCACCGCGCGGGAGATGCCCGAGGCCGACGCACTGCGCCAGCTGGGCCCACGGGCCATGGTCGCCACTGACGGACACCGTTGGATGGTGCTCGACCTGCCCAGGACCCTGACCTGAGCGCGGTGGAGTTCCTGCACCAGCAGCTCCTCCCCTCGGCCGGCTCCGACGACGTCTTCTTCCACCACACGGTGGAGGAGGCGATCAACGCTGCGACCGCGTCGTACAGCAGCGTGCTGCTCCCCGCTCCTGACTACTCGCTCCTGGACCGCGCCATGGACCTCGGGGAGCTCCTTCCCGAGAAGGCCACGTCGTTCCAGCCCAAGCCGAGCCTGGGTGTCCTGATGCGATCGGTCGACTCCGAGCTCATGGCCCCGCCCGCGGCTTCCTGAGCGCCAGCCCAGGAACGCCAAAACCCCACCCGGCGACCGTGTGGGGTTGGTGCTGCCTCGAGCGACAGACAAAGGGCCGTGAAATGGCAGAAGAGGGAGCACTCTCACGTGGGGTGCTCCCTCTCCTGAAGGGTATGTCCGGCGGCGTCCTACTCTCCCACGACCTCTCGATCGCAGTACCATCGGCGCTGAAAGGCTTAACTTCCGGGTTCGGGATGGGACCGGGTGTTTCCCTTTCGCTATGGCCGCCGTAACTCTTGCGACAACACCGCACCCACTCGCGTGGGGCCAGGTGCTGCCAAGCCATATGGGATTCAGTTGTGAATCATCATTCTCAGGCAACGAGTTGTTGTCTGGGAACTGGTTAGTGGACGCGTAGCGGGTCTTCACAACAAGATGTGTTGTGTTGAGTGGTTTTGTACGGTGTTGGGACAAGCCCTCGGCCTATTAGTACCGGTCGGCTGGGCATTACTGCTGTACACCTCCGGCCTATCAACCCAGTGTTCTGCTGGGGGCCTTAACCACTCAAGGTGGTGGGAAACCTCATCTTGAAACATGCTTCCCGCTTAGATGCATTCAGCGGTTATCACTTCCGAACGTAGCCAACCAGCCGTGCCCCTGGCGGGACAACTGGCACACCAGAGGTTCGTCCACCCCGGTCCTCTCGTACTAGGGGCAGCCTTTCTCAAGTTTCCAACGCGCGCGGCGGATAGGGACCGAACTGTCTCACGACGTTCTAAACCCAGCTCGCGTGCCGCTTTAATGGGCGAACAGCCCAACCCTTGGGACCTACTCCAGCCCCAGGATGCGACGAGCCGACATCGAGGTGCCAAACCATCCCGTCGATATGGACTCTTGGGGAAGATCAGCCTGTTATCCCCGGGGTACCTTTTATCCGTTGAGCGACGCCGCTTCCACATGCCGACGCCGGATCACTAGTTCCGACTTTCGTCCCTGCTCGACATGTCTGTCTCACAGTCAAGCTCCCTTGTGCACTTACACTCGCCACCTGATTGCCAACCAGGCTGAGGGAACCTTTGAGCGCCTCCGTTACATTTTAGGAGGCAACCGCCCCAGTTAAACTACCCATCAGGCACTGTCCCTGATCCGGATTACGGACCTAGGTTAGACATCTAGTACGACCAGAGTGGTATTTCAACGATGACTCCACCCCAACTGGCGTCGAGGTTTCACAGTCTCCCACCTATCCTACACAAGCCGAACCAAACACCAATACCAAACTATAGTAAAGGTCCCGGGGTCTTTCCGTCCTGCCGCGCGTAACGAGCATCTTTACTCGTAGTGCAATTTCGCCGAGTCCATGGTTGAGACAGCGCCCAAGTCGTTACTCCATTCGTGCAGGTCGGAACTTACCCGACAAGGAATTTCGCTACCTTAGGATGGTTATAGTTACCACCGCCGTTTACTGGGGCTTAAGTTCTCAGCTTCGACTTGCGTCTAACCGGTCCCCTTAACCTTCCAGCACCGGGCAGGAGTCAGTCCGTATACATCGTCTTACAACTTCGCACGGACCTGTGTTTTTAGTAAACAGTCGCTTGGGCCTGGTCTCTGCGGCCATCACCGCTGCCACTCGAAAAGAGTTTCACGGATCCGGCCCCCCTTCTCCCGAAGTTACGGGGGCATTTTGCCGAGTTCCTTAACCATGGTTCACTCGATCGCCTTAGTATTCTCTACCTGATCACCTGAGTCGGTTTGGGGTACGGGCGGCTCATAGCTCGCTAGAGGTTTTTCTCGACAGCATAGGATCATCCACTTCACCACAATTGGCTCCCCATCAGGTCTCAGACATCCAGAGGGCGGATTTGCCTACCCTCAGTCCTACACCCTTAGCCGTGGTCTACCATCGCCACGGTTGGACTACCTTCCTGCGTCACCCCATCGCTTGACTACTACTGGATTGGGTCCCGTGCTCCACGCACACGTCCTCACCCCGAAGGGATCAGATCACGGCGCTTCGGACGGTCAGCATCACCAGCCTCGTCATGGGCGCTACTTCGCCGGTACGGGAATATCAACCCGTTGTCCATCGACTACGCCTGTCGGCCTCGCCTTAGGTCCGACTTACCCAGGGCAGATTAGCTTGACCCTGGAACCCTTGATCATTCGGCGGAAATGTTTCTCACATTTCATTCGCTACTCATGCCTGCATTCTCACTCGTGTGGCCTCCACGGCTAGATCACTCTGCCGCTTCACTGCCCACACGACGCTCCCCTACCCATCCACACACCTGGACCACGAAGGCCTAGCTCAATATGTGAATGCCATAGCTTCGGCGGATGACTTGAGCCCCGCTACATTGTCGGCGCGGAATCACTTGACCAGTGAGCTATTACGCACTCTTTCAAGGGTGGCTGCTTCCAAGCCAACCTCCTGGTTGTCAATGCGACTCCACATCCTTTTCCACTTAGTCACCGCTTAGGGGCCTTAGCTGATGGTCTGGGCTGTTTCCCTCTCGACTACGGAGCTTATCCCCCGCAGTCTCACTGCTGCGCTCTCACTTACCGGCATTCGGAGTTTGGCTAACGTCAGTAACCTGGTAGGGCCCATCGGCTATCCAGTGCTCTACCTCCGGCAAGAAACACACAACGCTGCACCTAAATGCATTTCGGGGAGAACCAGCTATCACGAAGTTTGATTGGCCTTTCACCCCTATCCACAGGTCATCCCCTCAGTTTTCAACCTAAGTGGGTTCGGTCCTCCACGCGGTCTTACCCGCGCTTCAACCTGCCCATGGATAGATCACTTCGCTTCGGGTCTAGAGCGTGCAACTGTGTCGCCCTGTTCGGACTCGCTTTCGCTACGGCTTCCCCACACGGGTTAACCTCGCTACACACCGCTAACTCGCAGGCTCATTCTTCAAAAGGCACGCCGTCACAAGAACAAGTTCTCGCTCCGACGGATTGTAGGCACACGGTTTCAGGTACTATTTCACTCCCCGCCAGGGGTACTTTTCACCTTTCCCTCACGGTACTTGTCCGCTATCGGTCACCAAGGAGTATTTAGGCTTAACGGGTGGTCCCGCCAGATTCACACGGAATTTCAGGGGTTCCGTGTTACTTGGGGTGACGCTCCAGAGACACAGACTTACACGTACGGGGCTATCACCCTCTACGGCCAGGCTTTCCAACCTGCTTCGGCTTCATCTGTGTTTTCTTACTCTGTACCAGCACGGCAGCACTGATCGAGCGGCCCCACAACCCCCACTCCGCAACCCCTGCCGGGTATCACACGAAGTAGGTTTGGCCTCATCCGATTTCGCTCGCCACTACTCTCGGAATCACTGTTGTTTTCTCTTCCTGTGGGTACTGAGATGTTTCACTTCCCCACGTTCCCTCCACTCACCCTATGTGTTCAGGTGAGGGTAACTGGACATGACTCCAGCTGGGTTTCCCCATTCGGACACCCCCGGATCACAGCTCGGTTGCCAACTCCCCGGGGCTTATCGCAGGCTCCTACGTCCTTCATCGGCTCTTGGTGCCAAGGCATCCACCATGTGCCCTTAGTAGCTTGTCTCAACAACGTCAAAACAACTCAACGCGTCAACACAGATTCTTACTTGCTACAAAGACCAACCACCACACCACAATCAGGCGTGATGGCTCATTTGCTTAATTGCACAACACACAACCCCAACCAGTCCCGAAGAACCGTTGAACGTGCGTGCTGATGCTCGCGTCCACTATCCAGATCTCAAACAACAACCCCACCAACCCCATCGGCCCAGATCAACCAGGCTTCAAGCGAAGGAGGCCAGAAGAACCAACCCCACCCGACTACTCAGGCAGTGTTCGATCCTTCAGGACCCAACAGCGTGTCACGACCCTCCCCCTACCAGCCATCCACCAGGTTCCACGCCCAGCCTCCGAAGAGACAGGGCAGTACTGAGGTGCACGAACCAGCCAGGTTCAAGCCATTCATCGACGATTCCACTAGTGAGACACCACCATACGCAGCAGAACAGGCGTCTGCTGTCGGGGTGTGTGCTCCTTAGAAAGGAGGTGATCCAGCCGCACCTTCCGGTACGGCTACCTTGTTACGACTTCGTCCCAATCGCCAGCCCCACCTTCGACGGCTCCCTCCACAAGGGTTGGGCCACCGGCTTCGGGTGTTGCCGACTTTCGTGACGTGACGGGCGGTGTGTACAAGGCCCGGGAACGTATTCACCGCAGCGTTGCTGATCTGCGATTACTAGCGACTCCGACTTCATGGGGTCGAGTTGCAGACCCCAATCCGAACTGAGACCGGCTTTTTGGGATTCGCTCCCCCTCACGGGATCGCAGCCCTTTGTACCGGCCATTGTAGCATGCGTGAAGCCCTGGACATAAGGGGCATGATGACTTGACGTCATCCCCACCTTCCTCCGAGTTGACCCCGGCAGTCTCCTATGAGTCCCCACCACGACGTGCTGGCAACATAGGACGAGGGTTGCGCTCGTTGCGGGACTTAACCCAACATCTCACGACACGAGCTGACGACAGCCATGCACCACCTGTACACCGACTAAAAGGGCACCTATCTCTAGGTGTTTCCGGTGTATGTCAAACCCAGGTAAGGTTCTTCGCGTTGCATCGAATTAATCCGCATGCTCCGCCGCTTGTGCGGGCCCCCGTCAATTCCTTTGAGTTTTAGCCTTGCGGCCGTACTCCCCAGGCGGGGCGCTTAATGCGTTAGCTGCGGCACGGAACCCATGGAATAGGCCCCACACCTAGCGCCCAACGTTTACGGTGTGGACTACCAGGGTATCTAATCCTGTTCGCTCCCCACACTTTCGCTCCTCAGCGTCAGGTAATGCCCAGAGAACCGCCTTCGCCACCGGTGTTCCTCCTGATATCTGCGCATTTCACCGCTACACCAGGAATTCCGTTCTCCCCTGCATACCTCTAGTCTGCCCGTATCGGAAGCAAGCTCAGAGTTAAGCCCTGAGTTTTCACTCCCGACGCGACAAACCGCCTACGAGCCCTTTACGCCCAATAATTCCGGACAACGCTCGCACCCTACGTATTACCGCGGCTGCTGGCACGTAGTTGGCCGGTGCTTCTTCTGTAGGTACCGTCACTTGCGCTTCGTCCCTACTGAAAGAGGTTTACAACCCGAAGGCAGTCATCCCTCACGCGGCGTTGCTGGATCAGGCTTTCGCCCATTGTCCAATATTCCCCACTGCTGCCTCCCGTAGGAGTCTGGGCCGTGTCTCAGTCCCAGTGTGGCCGGTCACCCTCTCAGGCCGGCTACCCGTCGAAGCCTTGGTGAGCCATTACCTCACCAACAAGCTGATAGGCCGCGAGCACATCCTCCACCGCCAGAACTTTCCAACCCCCAACATGCGAAGGAGGTTCATATCCGGTATTAGACACCGTTTCCGGTGCTTATCCCGAAGTGAAGGGCAGATTACTCACGTGTTACTCACCCGTTCGCCGCTCGTGTACCCCGAAGGGCCTTACCGCTCGACTTGCATGTGTTAAGCACGCCGCCAGCGTTCGTCCTGAGCCAGGATCAAACTCTCCATTGAAAATTTCAAGAAAAGCCATCCCCGACAAGAACAAACCCTGACTAACTTACGTTGTCAGAATTCATTGTCAAAGAAATCCGTAGACACTCCCAAAGAAGTGCCGACGGGGCATATCAAACTAATTCGTCGACTATGACACACTGTTGAGTTCTCAAGGATCAAACGCACCCAGCTTCCACCCCGAAACCTCGAGGACTTCTTGCTGAGACAACCCGGCCAAACTTACTCGGCCGAACCGACTCCGTCAAACTGACCGGACTCACTTGTTTGGCCCCCGCACAAGTCACCCTCAGATCCGGACCTTCTGGCCCGGGAGGACGTCCCTTGCGGCGACAGGTGAACCTTAGCACCACTCCCCCGACACCACGCAAATCGACCCCCACCCCACGCATACCCGCAGGTCACAGCCACATTCGAGCGTCAGGATGCCCCGGGTGGTCCTCGTCCGGGACGCACACAGCCCCGTCGGTCCTCGGACCGACGGGGCTGTGGGAGCGGTGAAACGCGAGGCTCTGGGCCAGGCAACCTCAGGCCAGGCGCTCACGACGGGCGGCGACCGCACTGCGTACCTCGTCGAGCTGCTCGGCCACCCGGACCGGAGCCGTTCCTCCCACCGGTGCGGGCACCGACGGAGCCCTCGACGGTGAGGACCTCACGGACCGCGGGCGTCAGGGCGGGGTTGATCTCGGCGAACTGCTCGTCGGTGAGCTCGTGGAGCTCGATGCCGTTCTCCTCGCACACCCGGACGCAGGCCCCCGCGACCTCGTGGGCGATCCGGAAGGGCGTGCCCTCACGCACGAGCCACTCGGCGATGTCGGTCGCCAGCGAGAAGCCCTGGGGAGCGAGCTCGGCCATCCGCTCGGTGTTGAAGGTGAGCGTCGCGACCATCCCGGTGAAGGCGGGCAGGAGCACCTCGAGGGTGTCGACGGAGTCGAAGACCGGCTCCTTGTCCTCCTGGAGGTCACGGTTGTAGGCCAGTGGCAGCGCCTTGAGCGTGGCCAGCAGACCCGACACGTTGCCGATCAGACGACCGGCCTTGCCGCGCGCGAGCTCGGCGATGTCGGGGTTCTTCTTCTGCGGCATGATGCTCGACCCCGTCGACCAGGAGTCGTGGAGCGTCACGAAGTCGAACTCACGGGTCGACCAGAGGATGACCTCCTCTGCCAGCCGGCTCACGTCGACGCCGACCATGGCGGTGACGAATCCGAACTCGGCGACGAAGTCACGGGCAGCGGTGCCGTCGATCGAGTTGGCGGATGACCCCGAGAAGCCCAGCTCCGAGGCGACCGCCACCGGGTCGAGGCCCAGGGTCTGGCCCGCCAGGGCGCCTGAGCCGTACGGAGAGTCCGCGGCGACGCGCGCGTCCCAGTCGGCCAGTCGGTCGACGTCCCGCAGCAGCGGCCAGACGTGGGCCAGCAGGTGGTGCGCGAGCAGCACCGGCTGTGCGTGCTGGAGGTGCGTACGACCCGGCATCACGGCGCTACCGGCAGCAGCAGCCTGCTCGGTCAGGGCGTCGACCAGGTCGAGCACCTGGGCAGTGATCACCCGGGCGTGGTCACGCAGGAACATCTTGAAGAGCGTCGCCACCTGGTCGTTGCGGCTGCGGCCCGCCCGGAGACGGCCGCCCACGTCGGTGCCGACCTCCTCGATCAGCAACCGCTCGAGCGCACCGTGCACGTCCTCGTCCGACACGTCCGGCAGCAGGGAGCCAGCGGCGTACCGCTCCCCCAGCACCTCGATGCCGCGCAGCATCGGCGTGGTCGGCGTCGGTGAGCAGCCCGGCCCGGTGCAGGGCGTTGGCGTGCGCACGGGAGCCAGCCAGGTCGTACGGCGTCAGGCGCCAGTCGAAGTGGGTCGAGCGCGACAGCGCCTCCAGCTCCGGCGACGGGCCGCCGGCGAAACGACCACCCCAGAGCTTGCCCTCGTTGGTGGTGCCCTCGTTGCTGCTCACAGTGCTCCTCGTAGATCTCGAACGGTCGGCGGACCGAGCTCAGTCGGCGCCGAACTCGAACGCCGCGTGGTCGTTCGCCGCGTCGACGTCGGCCTCGTCGGCCACGTCGGGGTTGGCGGTGATCACGTCGGCGCCGCCGGCGGGCAGCTCACCGAACAGCGTCCCGTGCTCGACGAGCACCTGACCCTGGTCGAGCGGCTGGTTGGCGTACTGCTCCAGCTTGGCGCGGGAGTCGGCGATGTCGAGGTTGCGCATGGTCAGCTGACCGATGCGGTCGAGCGGGCCGAACGCCGCGTTGTCGGTGCGCTCCATCGACAGCTTCTCCGGGTGGTAGGAGAAGGCCGGGCCGTCGGTGCGCAGGACGGTGTAGTCTCACCCCGACGCAGGCGCAGGGTGACCTCACCGGTGACCAGCGAAGCGATCCAACGCTGGATCGACTCACGGATCATCAGGGCCTGCGGGTCGAGCCAGCGGCCCTCGTACAGCAGACGACCGAGCTTGCGGCCCTCGTTGTGGTACTGCGCGACCGTGTCCTCGTTGTGGATCGCGTTGACCAGGCGCTCGTAGGCGATCCAGAGCAGCGCCATGCCCGGCGCCTCGTAGATGCCGCGCGACTTGGCCTCGATGATCCGGTTCTCGATCTGGTCACTCATGCCCAGGCCGTGGCGTCCACCGATCGCGTTGGCCTCGAGGACCAGGGCGACGGGGTCGGAGAACTCCCGACCGTTGAGGGCGACCGGGCGGCCGGCGACGAACTGGATCGTCACGTCCTCGGTCTCGATCTGGACCGACGGGTCCAGAACTTGACTCCCATGATCGGCTCCACGACCTCCAGCGAGACGTCGAGGTGCTCGAGGGTCTTGGCCTCGTGGGTGGCGCCCCAGATGTTGGCGTCCGTGGAGTAGGCCTTCTCGACGGAGTCGCGGTAGGGCAGCTTGTTGTCGAGCAGGAACTGGCTCATCTCGGCACGCCCACCGAGCTCGGTGACGAAGTCGTTGTCGAGCCACGGCTTGTAGATCTGCAGGGCCGGGTTGGCCATCAGGCCGTAGCGGTAGAACCGCTCGATGTCGTTGCCCTTGTAGGTGGAGCCGTCGCCCCAGATGTTGACGCCGTCCTCCATCATCGCCCGCACCAGCTGGGTGCCGGTGACGGCGCGGCCCAGCGGCGTGGTGTTGAAGTAGGCGCGACCGCCGAGCGGATGTGGAAGGCGCCGCACGCCAGCGCGGCGAGGCCCTCCTCGACCAGCTGGGGCTTGATGTCGACGGCGCGAGCGATCTCGGCGCCGTACAGCTTCGCCCGGTCGGGGACGCCGGAGATGTCGGGCTCGTCCGCCTGGCCGATGTCAGCCGTGTAGGTGCACGGGATGGCGCCCTTGGCGCGCATCCAGGCCACGGCCACCGAGGTGTCGAGACCACCGGAGAAGGCGATGCCGACGCGCTCGCCGACGGGGAGGGAGGTGAGGACCTTGCTCACTGGTCGTCCTTTGCTGTGCTGCTGTGTGGGATCTGGGAAGAATTGTGCGGGGTGGTGCTGGTGGCCGGGGCGGAGGACTCCGCCAGCTCGAGGAACCGCGCGGCCAACGCAGCTCCGCCCTGCGGATCACGGGCGATCACCATGACGGTGTCGTCGCCCGCGATGGTGCCGAGCACGTCGTGGAACTCTGCCCGGTCGAAGGCGCTCGCCAGGAACTGGGCGGCCCCCGGCGGCGTACGCAGCACCACCAGGTTGGCGCTCGCCTCGGCGCTCACCAGCAGCTCGTTGCAGAGCTTGGCGACGCGCTCGAGCGCGGCGGCCGTCTCGCGCGGCGCGGCCGGCGACCGGTCGCCACCCTCGCCGGGGACCGCGTACACGAGGACCCCCTCGGGGCTGCGGACCTTGACCGCGTCGAGCTCGACGAGGTCGCGGCTCAGCGTGGCCTGGGTGACGGTGACGCCCTGGGCGCTGAGGAGGGCAGCCAGCTCTGCCTGGGACCGCACCGCGTGGTGGGTCACCAGGTCGATGATGCGCGAGTGGCGCGCACCCTTCGTGAGCGGGCTGACGGCGGTCATCGGCGTGCCTGCAACCAGGTCATCACGGCCTTCTGGGCGTGGCGGCGGTTCTCCGCCTCGTCCCAGATGACGCTGGCCGGACCGTCGAGGACCTCGGCGGTGATCTCCTTGCCACGGTAGGCCGGGAGGCAGTGCATGACGATGGCGTCGGGCGCCGCCTGGTCGAGCAGCGCCTGGTCGAGTCGGTAGGGAGCCAGGTCGGCGAGCCGGGTGGCCGCCTCCTCCTCCTTGCCCATCGAGACCCAGGTGTCGGTGACGACCACGTCGGCGCCGGCGACTGCGGTCGACGGGTCGAGCTCGACGGTGACCGATCCACCGGTGGTGGCGGCGATCGCGCGGGCGCGCTCCACCATCTCGTCGGTCGGCTGGTAGCCACGAGGACCGCTCAGCACCACGTGCATCCCGGCGGTGGCGCCGGCGAGCGCCCACGAGTTGCCCATGTTGCAGGCGGCGTCGCCCAGGAAGACCACCCGGAGCCCGGCGAGGCGACCCTTGTGCTCGGAGATGGTGAGCAGGTCGGCCAGCAGCTGGCAGGGGTGGAAGTCGTCGGTGAGCGCGTTGATGACCGGCACGCCCGAGTAGGACGCCATCTTCTCCAGCGCGCTCTGCGCGTAGGTCCGCCACACGATCTGCCCGGCCTGACGCCCCAGCACCCGAGCCACGTCGGGCACCGACTCGCGCACGCCGATGCCGGCCAGCGCACCGTCGACGAGCATCGGGTGCCCGCCGAGCTCGGCGATGCCGGCGGCGAAGGAGGCCTGCGTCCGCAGGGTCGGCTTGTCGAAGACCATGGCGACGGTGACCGGTCCGGCGAGCGGCTTGTGGTCGTACGGCGCGGCCTTGAGCTCGGCGGCCAGGGCCAGCACCTCGGCCTGCTCGGCCGGGGTGAGGTCGTCGTCGGCGAGGAGGTGGCGGGTCATGCTGCGGCTCCCACGACGTCGAGCACCTTGGCGAACGACGCCAGGAACTGCTCGGCGTCGTCGACGGTGAGCACCAGCGGCGGCACCAGGCGCACCCGGCCGGGGCGCGGGACGTTGAGGATCAGCCCCTGGGCCAGGCCCGCCTCCACCAGTCGTCCGGTGTCGACGGTGTCGTCCAGCGTCAACCCGAGCATCAGCCCGGCGCCACGGACCTCGGTGACCCGCGCGTCGGCCGCAAGGCCCTGACGCAGGATCTCCCCGACGCCCTCGACGTGGGTCAGCAGGTCGTCGGCCTCGATCGTGTCGAGCACGGCGTTGGCGGCCGCGGTCGCGATCGGGTTGCCACCGAAGGTCGTGCCATGGTTGCCGGGCACGAGCAGCTCGGCGGCCTTCCCGTAGGCCAGGGTCGCGCCGATCGGCACCCCACCCCCGAGGCCCTTGGCCAGCGTCAGCAGGTCGGGCACGACCTCGCCGTCGAAGAGCTCGGGGTTCTGGTGCGCCAGCATCGTGCCGGTGCGGCCGATGCCGGTCTGGATCTCGTCGACCCACATCAGCGCGCCGTGCGCGGCCGTGACCTCGCGGACCTTGAGCAGGTAGTCGCGCGGCGGCACGTTGACGCCAGCCTCCCCCTGGAGGGGCTCCACGACGACGGCAGCGGTCGTGTCGTCGACCGCCGCGGCGAGCGCGTCGGCGTCGCCGAAGGGCACCCAGACGACGTCGCCGGGCAGCGGCTCGAACGGGGTCCGGTAGGCCTCCGTCGCGGTGAGCGCGAGCGCGCCCATCGTGCGGCCGTGGAAGGAGTCCTCGGTGGCGACGACCTTCGTACGACCGGTGCGGCGGGTGACCTTGAGGGCGGCCTCGTTGGCCTCGGTGCCGGAGTTGGACAAGAAGACCCGGGCGTCACCGCCGGCCATCGCGACCAGGCGCTCGGCGAGTCGCAGCTGCGGCTCGGAGGCGAAGAGGTTGGAGATGTGGCCGAGCGTGCCGAGCTGCGTGGAGACGGCCTCGACGATCGCCGGGTGGGCGTGGCCGAGGGAGTTGACGGCGATGCCGGCCAGCATGTCGATGTACTCGTTGCCGTCGACGTCCCACACGTGGGCGCCGGCGCCGCGCTCGAGCATCAGCTTCGGCGTGCCGAAGGTGTTCATGACCGCACCGGTGTAGCGGTCCTGCCAGGGGGTGGTCACTGGTCGATCTCCTCAGCGGCGTAGGCGTTGCGGATCTTCGTCTCGACGCCGGGGAGCACCTGGGTGCCGACGCCCTCGTCGGTGAAGATCTCGAGAAGCACGGAGTGCGGCTCACGGCCGTCGACGACGGTCGCACGGGCCACTCCCCCGGTGACGGCGTCGTAGCAGGCACGCATCTTGGGGACCATGCCGGAGTCGAGCGTCGGGAGCATCTCGGCGAGCGACTCGGGGCTGATCTCCTGGATCACGTCGTCGGAGTGTCCGTAGTCGCGGTAGAGGCCCTCGACGTCGGTGAGCACTAGCAGCTTCTCCGCGCCCAGGGCGACCGCCAGTGCAGCCGCCGCGGTGTCGGCGTTGACGTTGTGGACCTGGCCGTCGACGTCGGGGGCGACCGACGAGATGACGGGGATGCGGCCGGCCTCGACGAGGTCGAGTACGGCCTCGGGACGCACCTGGGAGACCTCGCCGACCAGGCCGAGGTCGATCTCCTCACCGTCGACGACGGTGGTGGCCGGGACGGCGGTGAAGAGCCCGGCGTCCTCGCCGGACAGGCCCACGGCCAGCGGTCCGTGCGAGTTGATCAGGCCGACGAGCTCACGCTGCACCTGGCCGACCAGGACCATGCGTACGACGTCCATCGCCTCGGGCGTGGTGACGCGCAGGCCGCCGCGGAACTCCGACTCAATGCCGAGCTTGCCGAGCATCCGGTTGATCTGGGGGCCGCCGCCGTGCACGACGACGGGCTTGAACCCCGCGAAGCGCAGGAAGGCGATGTCCTCGGCGAAGGCGACCTTGAGGGCGTCGTCGGTCATGGCGTTGCCGCCGTACTTCACCACGATGGTCTGGCCGTGGTACTTCTTCAGCCACGGCAGGGCGGCCGCCAGGGTGGCGGCCTTCTTCGGGTCGGGGCGGTTCGACATCTTCTCGCTCATGAGCTGTAGGCGCTGTTCTCGTGGACGTAGGCGTGCGTCAGGTCGTTGGTCCAGATCGTGGCGCGCGCGTCACCGGACTTGAGATCGACGGTCACGGTGACCTCCCGGCCGGTCAGGTCGACGGTCGCCGGGTCCTCGTGCGGGGTGGAGTTGCGGCACACCCACACGCCGTTCATCGCCACGTCGAGGTCCGCCGGGTCGAAGGCGGCCTGCGTGGTGCCGACCGAGGCCAGGACCCGGCCCCAGTTGGGGTCGTTGCCGAAGACGGCGGCCTTGAAGAGGTTGGACCGGGCGATGGAGCGGCCCACGTCGACGGCGTCCTCCTCGCTGGCGGCGTTGACCACGGTGATCGCGATCTCGTGGTCGGCACCCTCGGCGTCCTTGAGCAGCTGCATCGCCAGGTCGGTGCACAGCTGCGTCAGGGCGGCTGTGAAGTCCTCCAGCGGCGGGGTGATGCCGGAGGCACCCGAGGCCATCAGCGTCACGGTGTCGTTGGTCGACTGGCAGCCGTCGGAGTCGAGCCGGTCGAAGGAGACCCGGGTCGCGGCGCGCAGGGCGGCATCCAGGTCGGCGGCCGGGACGACGGCGTCGGTGGTGATGACCACGAGCATCGTGGCCAGGGCGGGGGCCAGCATGCCGGCGCCCTTCGCCATGCCGCCGATGCTCCATCCCGGGCCCTCGACGACGGCCTGCTTGGAGACCGAGTCGGTGGTCATGATCGCCGTGGCCGCGTCGGCGCCGCCCTCGGCGGAGAGGACCGCATGGGCTGCCTCGACACCGTCGAGCAGGTTCTGGCGCGGGTTGGCCAGGCCGATGAGGCCGGTGGAGCAGACGACGACGTCGATCGCGCCGATGCCGACCTTCTCGGCCACCTTCTCGGCGACCGCGTGGGTGGTCTGGAAGCCCTCGGCGCCGGTGTAGCAGTTGGCACCGCCGGAGTTGAGGACGACCGCCTTCACGATGCCGTCCTTGACGACCTCCTGGCTCCACAGGACCGGGTTGGCCTTGCAGCGGTTGGAGGTGAAGACGGTGGCGGAGTCGAAGGTGGGCCCGGTGTTGACGACCAGGGCGAGGTCCTTGGCGCCGGTGGACTTGAGTCCGGCGGGGACGCCCGAGGCGAGGAAGCCGGCGGGGGTGGTGACGCTCATGGAGGAGCCTTTCGAGGAGAGGTCAGGCAGGGACGGCGGGGGCAACGGTGTGCCCCCGCCGTCGCCACTCCTCAGCGGCCTTCTCGGCGTGCTGCTTGGGCACCAGGATCCAGTCCGTGTCGAAGGTCGACAGCGTGAAGACGCTGATCTCCGCCTCGGCCATCGGCGTCAGCAGGGCGACCAGCACCCCGGTCATGCCGAAGTCGAGGGGCCCTTGACCGCGAAGGCCGTGAAGGAGCGCTCGTGGCGGGCCTTGGTCGGGACGTTGCGCGCGGCGCAGACCACGGAGGTCTCGGTCGCGGTGGCGGTCACCGAGAAGATGGAGGAGGACTCGGCCCAGGGCGGGATCGCGGCACCGGGGCCGAAGCGCACCACGGCCAGCTGCTCGGGGTACTGCTCGAGGGTGTACGTCTGCTCGGTCACGGTGCCAACCCCACGGTGGTGAGTCCGGTCGCCTCGGGGAGTCCGAGGGCGATGTTCATGCACTGCACGGCGGCGCCGGCGGTGCCCTTCGCCAGGTTGTCGACGACTCCGACGGCGACCAGGCGACCGGCCGCTTCGTCGACGGTCACCTGGAGGTGCACGGCGTTGGAGCCGAGCACGGACTGGGTCTGGGGCCAGATGCCCTCGGGCAGCAGGTGGACGAACTGCTCGTCCGCGTACGCGGCGGCGTACGCCTCGCGGGCCTGTGCCGCCGTGGTGCCGGCGTCGACCAGCGGCGCGGAGACCGTGGCCAGGATGCCGCGCGGCATCGGCACGAGCAGCGGCGTGAAGGAGACCACCACGTCGGTGCCGGCGACGCCGCGGAGGTTCTGGGCGATCTCGGGCGTGTGCCGGTGGACGCCGCCGACGCCGTAGGCGCTGACGTTGCCCATCACCTCGGAGCCGAGGAGGTTGGTCTTCGCGGCCTTGCCCGCGCCGGAGGTGCCGGAGGCGGCGACCACGGTGACGTCGGGCGTGACCAGCCCGGCGCCGAGGGCCGGGGCGATGGTGAGGCTGGAGATGGTCGGGTAGCAGCCGGGGACGGCGATCCGGGTGGCGCCGGCGAGCGCCTCGCGCTGACCGGGCAGCTCCGGGAGTCCGTAGGGCCAGGATCCGGCGTGGGGCGAGCCGTAGAACTTCTCCCACACCGCTGCGTCGGTGAGCCGGAAGTCGGCACCGCAGTCGATGACCACGGTGCTGTCGGGCAGCGCCTTCGCGATCTCGGCGGACTGGCCGTGCGGCAGCCCGAGGAAGACGACGTCGTGGCCGGACAGGACCTCGAGGGTCGTGGGCTCGAGCACGCGGTCGGCCAGCGGCACCAGGTGGGGCTGGAGGCGTCCGAAGGACTCCCCCGCGTTGCTGGCACCGGTGAGGGCCCCGATGGTGACTCCGGGGTGGCCGAGCAGCAACCGGGCGACCTCACCCCCGGCGTACCCGCTCGCACCTGCGATGGCGACACTGACCTGGCTCATGTGCATGAATATACATGACCTCGCATGATCATCACATCCGGGTCCGGGTGTCGCCCCTTGGACGAGACCCTACCGCTGCAGGAGCACGGTGCGAACCTCCGACCACCGGGTCAGGTTGCGGGCCCCGACGCCGCGCACGCTCACCTTCACGACCGATCCACGTGTCAGTCGGCGGAGCACCGTGCTCGTCCCCTTCACGTCGAGGAAGCGGGTGGTGGCCCTGGCCCCGGGTGCCTTGACGGTGACCTTCACCCGGTGGGCGCACGCGCCCTTCACGGCACTCCAGCTGGTGCGCACCGTCCGTCCGCGGGCCGTGGCCCGGACGGTGGCACGCCCTGCGACCTTCGGGCCCGCCTGGGCCGTCACCACGGGCGAGCGCACGTCCTGACCGGCCAACGTCCACCCCTTGCGGGCGAGCACGCGCACGTCGTACGGCTTGCACTTCCTCAGTCCGGCGACCTGGTGCGAGGTGCCCTCGAGGGCACGCACCTCGCGCACCCACTTCCTCCCCGGGCGCCGCACCCACACGTCGTACGAGGTGGCACCCGGCGGGACCGACCAGGTCCAGCGGGCCGCGGTGTCGGTGGAGGAGCCCTTGAGCACCGGGACGACGCGCGGCCCCTCCGCGGGGATCCGCAACGGCCTCGGGTAGGCCTTGCCGACACCGAGGGTCGCGAGCGCGTCGGTGACGGCCGCGGCGATCTTGATCTGGCCGCTGGTGTTGGGGTGGAGCGGGTCGTAGGTGTCGCCCTTCACGTCGAGACCTGTCCCCATCACGTAGCCCGGAGTGGTGCGTGCCACCACGACGCGCGAGGCGGAGGTGGTCATCTCCCACGCCAGGGCCGCGAGGCGCTGGTTGTAGTCGGCGGCCACCGGGCTGTTGGTCCACGGCGCCTCGACCAGGACGAAGTCGGCGCCCGGCACCCGCGCGCGGGCCGCGGTCACCCACGTACGCATCATCGACTGGGTCTGCTCTGCAGTCGCCTGCACCCACAGCATGTCGTTGACCCCGAGCTCGACGACCACGACGTCGGGGGCGTACGTGGTCATGAGGGCGTCGCGGTCGTGGCGCGGCCTGAAGAGCTGGTCGCCCCACATGGCGGCGTGGTCCTGGTCGAACGCCGCGTCGGCGTAGACGGCGGGCCAGGTCGCGCCCTCGCCCACGAAGGGCGCCCTGCGGGGACCGACGAAGTCGACGCCGGCGCCCGCCGCGGCCAGGTGCTTCCAGGCGAAGTAGCGCCACGAGTAGTCGCCGACCGACGCGTGCGAGATCGAGTCGCCGACCACCATCACGCGGGTGGGAGCGGCGGACGCCTCGTCCGCGGCGCTCGCCGGTGCGGATGCCGGCGCCCACACGGACAGCAGCGCCGTCGCCATCGTGCCCGCCAGCGCCGAGCGCCACCTGGTGGTCTTCATGAGGGTCATGCAAGCAGACCGCAGCCCTCGCGACAGCCGAACGGCCCACCCCTCGGTCAGTTCCGTAAAGTGGGCCGTGGCGGAGCAGGGGTCAGCGCTGGACGGCGCCGACCTTCTCGACCGCGGAGGCGACCGCGGCCTCGCGGAACGCGGCGGTCTCCTTCTCGGTCAGGGTGCGGTCCTCGGCGCGGAAGCGCAGGGCGTACGCCAGCGACTTTCGGCCCTCGCCGACCTGCTCGCCGGTGTAGACGTCGAAGAGGCGGATCGACTCGAGCAGGTCACCTGCTCCCTCACGCAGGGCAGCCTCCACGTCCGCGGCAGGGACGTCGGCGTCGACCGCGAGCGCCACGTCCTCCTTCGCCAACGGCTGGGTGGAGAAGACCGAGGCCGGACGCAGGTGGACCGAGCGCTCGATCAGCACGTCGAGGTCGACCTCGGCCGCCACCGTGCCGCGGGGCAGGCCCAGGGTCGTGCAGACCTTGGGGTGCAGCTCGCCGGCGTGGCCGATGACCTCGCCGTCGACCGACAGCTCGGCGCAGCGGCCCGGGTGCCAGGGTGCGTGCTCCACGCCGCGGGCGCCCACCTCGAGGCCGACGGAGTCGGCGACGGCCCGCACGGCCTCGACGGCGTCGGCCCAGCTGACCGGGCGACCCTCGCCCCACCAGCCCGAGCCATCTGCCTCACCGACGGCGACCAGCGCCAGGTGCAGCGGCTGCTCTGGCACGGCGGCGTCGAGGGCCGCGAGCTCGTCGGCGTCCGGCCCGCGGTCGACCGGAAGGATCGGCGCAGCCACGTCGCGCGGCACGGTCACCGTGGCGGTCTCGAAGAGCGCGAAGGAGCCGGCGCCGTGCCCGACGTTGCGGGCGGCGGTGCGCAGCAGGCCCGGCAGGACCGTGGTGGTCATGAACGGCTGCTCGCTGCTCAGCGGGTTGACCAGGCGCAGCGCGTGACGCCGGGCGTCGTCGGCCGGGATGCCGAGGGCGTCGAAGTCGGCCTCCCCGACGAACGGGAAGGTGAGCACCTCGCTGTAGCCCTCGGCCGCAGCGGCACGACCGAAGCGACGGCGCAGCTGCTGGGCGCGGGTCAGGCCGCGACCGGCCGGCGGAATCGGGAGCACGGAGGGCACCTTGTCGTAGCCGACGAGGCGGATGACCTCCTCGGTGGTGTCCTGCGGGTCGGTCATGTCAGGTCGCCACGGCGGCGGGACCACCGTGAGGGTGCCGGTGCCGGAGACCTCGCAGCCCACGGCGCGCAACGCCTCGACGGCCGTCTCCTCGGAGATCTCCATCCCGGAGACGCGGGCGGCCTTGTCGCCGGCGACGGTGATCGCGGGGACCTCCGGCGGGGTGCCGACCACGGTGACGCCCGGGTCGGCGGTGGCACCGCCGTAAGTGACGAGCAGCTCGACCACGCGGTCGGCAGCCGCCTCGCAGATCGTCGGGTCGACGCCACGCTCGTTGCGCTTGCCGGCCTCGGAGGAGATCTTGTGGCGCTTGCCGGTGCGGAACATCGAGACGGCGTCCCAGTGCGCCGACTCGACGACGATCGAGGTGGTCGAGTCGGAGATCTCGGTGGTCTCGCCACCCATGACGCCGCCCAAGCCGATGATGCCGGAGTCGTCGGTGACGACCAGATCCTCGGGGTGCAGGTCACGCGCGGTGCCGTCGAGGGTGGTGAGGGTCTCCCCCGCCTTCGCGCGGCGTACGACGATCGGCCCCTGCAGCTTGTCGGCGTCGTAGCCGTGGATCGGGCGACCGGTCTCGAGCATCACGTAGTTGGTGACGTCGACGGCCAACGAGATGGAGCGCATGCCGGCCGCGACGAGGCGGTCCGCCATGAACTTCGGGGTCGGCGCGGCCGGGTCGAAGCCGGTGACCTTGCGGGCCACGAAGACCGGGCAGCCGACGGTGTCCTCGAGCACCACCGGGTGGCCGGCGTCGTTGGCGGCCGGCGTCTCGCGCAGCGCGGGGTCACGGAAGTTGCTGGCGCCCTCCACCGACACGAGGACCTCGCGGGCGATGCCGCGCAGGCTGAGGCCGTAGGCACGGTCAGGATTGACCTCGAACTCGATGACCTCCTCGTCGAGCCCCAGGGCCGAGCGCACGTCGTCACCGGGCTGGCCGGCGTCGGCGGGGAGCACGATGATGCCGTCGCCCGAGTTGAACGCACCCTCGGGCAGCCCGAGCTCGGTGGCCGAGCAGATCATGCCGGCGGAGAGGTGGCCGTAGGTCTTGCGCGCGGAGATCGCGAAGTTCCCGGGCAGCACGCCGCCGGGCAGGATCACCACGACCAGGTCACCGGGCTCGAAGTTGTGCGCGCCGCAGACGATGCCCTGCGGCAGGCCGGTCTCGTTGGCGTCGCCGACGTCGACGGTGCACCAGTTGATGACCTTGCCGTTCTTCTGCGGCTCGGGCTCCTTGGTGAGCACCTTGCCGATGACGAGCGGGCCGGTGATCTGGGCGCCGGGGCTGTCGATCGCCTCGAGCTTGAGGCCGGTCATGGTGAGCCGACGGGTGAGCTCGTCGGTGGTGACGTCCTCGGGGACGTCGACGTACTCCTTGATCCAGGAGACGGGTGCCTTCATGGTCTGGTCCTCAGATCTCGGTGCCGAACGCGGACGCGAAGCGCACGTCGCCCTCGAAGAGCGGGCGCAGGTCGGTCAGGTTGTGGCGGAACATGAACGTGCGGTCGATGCCGAAGCCGAACGCGAAGCCGGAGTAGACCTCGGGGTCGATGCCGCAGGCGACCAGCACGCGCGGGTTGACCACGCCGCAGCCGCCCCACTCGATCCAGCCCTCGCCCTTGCAGGTGCGGCACTCCTCGGAGTTGCTGCCCAGGCAGACGAAGCAGCGCAGGTCGACCTCGGCGCTCGGCTCGGTGAAGGGGAAGTACGACGGACGGAAGCGCGTCGTGACGCCGTCGCCGTAGAGCTGCGCGGCGAGGTGGTCGAGCGAACCCTTGAGGTGTGCCATGGTGATGCCCTCGTCGACGACGAGGCCCTCGACCTGGTGGAACATCGGGCTGTGCGTGGCGTCGTACTCGTCGGTGCGGAAGACCCGGCCGGGGCAGGCCACGTAGATCGGCGGCCTGCGCGTCAGCATCGTGCGCGCCTGCACCGGGGAGGTGTGGGTGCGCAGCACGACGTGGTGCTCGGCCGGCTCGGTCCAGAAGGTGTCCTGCATGGTGCGCGCCGGGTGGTCGGGTCCGAGGTTGAGGGCGTCGAAGTTGAGCCACTCGGCCTCGACCATCGGCCCTCGGCGATCTCCCAGCCCATCGCGACAAAGATGTCCGCGATGGTCTCGGACTGCATGGTGATCGGATGGCGCGAGCCCCGACGACGACGCGTCGTGGGCAGCGTGACGTCGACCGTCTCGGTGACCAGCATCCGCTCCTCGTGCTCGGCCTCGAGCACCGCGAGCCGCTCGGCGAGCGCCTTGTTGACCGCACCGCGGGCCTGGCCGATGCGCTGGCCGGCCTCCTTCCGGGCCTGCGGGGGCAGGGCGCCGATCTCACGGTTCGCCAGGGCCAACGGCGAGCGGTCACCGGCGTGGTCGAGGCGAGCCTGCTTGAGCTCCTCGAGGTCGCCGGCGGCGGCGATCGCGGCGAGGGCGGCCTCGCGCTGGGCGTCGACCTCCTCCGCCTTGAGGGGGGTCACTTCGACAGGGTCGTAGTCGTTGTTGGGGCCGGACATGGCTCCCTTTCCAGCTGCGTGCACGGACGCAGCGAATTCTAGGGGTCGGACGGGGTGGGCTCTCTCCCCGGACCCGGAGACGGAGGTGAGGCGTACGCCTCGGGCTGGCGCGCGCTCAGACCCCCGGAACCGCGACGGGCCCGGGGCAGGTAAATCGCTGCGTCCACCTCACTCGGCCAGAGTACGCCACCGGGACCTGGCGGCGCACCGTCAGGAGCCGCTGCCTCCGTAGAGGTCGGTGTCGTAGGGACAGCCGTCCTTCGGGACAGCCACGTCGTCCCCGAGCTCGGAGACCGCCTCTCGCGCGCGGGCCAGGTCCCAGGTCCAGCTGCGCCAGTCGGTCTCGTCGATCCAGACACCGGGCTGCTGGTAGTCCCCGCGGGGGCCGAGGTGAATCACGCAGGCCGCGAGCTCGGCCGGGAGTCGGTCGACGACCACGGGCAGGGCACCGTCGCCGAGCGCACCGAGGTACTCGAGGTCGAGCTTGCCGGTGGCCTCGTAACGGTCGATGTTGCGACCGGCCACCCAGCCGGAGGTGTCGAACCACCCGAGGCCGACCACGATCGCGGCTCCGGTCACCAGCGCCACCCGTGGCACCCAGGCGGTGCGGCCAAGGAGTCCCAGCACGACGACGGAGAGGACGACGAGGCCGAGCCACCCCTCGACCGAGTAGGCCAGGACGCGCGGCACGGTGTAGCCGTAGGCGTCCTGATAGACGCTGAGGCGGCCCAGGGCGGTGGCGACCACGCCCAGGACGAGGAGGCAGAGCACACCCGTGGTGCCCCGCAGCCAGCGGCGGTCGAGCGGCGTACGCCCGGCCCGTCGCGACGCCGCCCACACCACGACCAGCGCGAGCGCGGTGGCGAGCACCATCTGGAAGAAGCCCTGACGGGCGTACTCGGCGTACGTCAGCCCCACGGTGCGCTGCACGTAGGCGTCGCCGCCGAGCACCACCACGACCTGGGTGACCACGAACGCCGCGAAGACGGCGACCACGGCGAGCACCGGGACGACCCACTCCCAGCGGTTGGCGGCCGTCAGCCCGTGACCCGGGCGGGGGTCGACCTCGGCAGGGTTGCGGGCCAGGTAGGCCGCAGCGAGGGTCATCCCCGCCATCGCGACGGCCACGAACGTACGTCCGACGAGCTCGTCGACGCGGAAGTCGGGCACGAGGCGGGCGACCCAGTCCTGGAGAAGCGCGTCGGCGGAGACCAGCAGGACCCCGAAGACGGCCAGGCCCAGCAGGGAGAGCAGGACGGTCCTGGCCACCGCGGCCCGGTCGGAGGCGCTCCCGGCGAGCTGCAGCGAGCGACCCAGCCAGGGCAGGCCGCGGAGGCCGGAGAGCGGCCAGGCCAGGCCTGCGGCGACCATGCCGCGGAAGGTCCGGGCATGGGTGATGCCGGCCAGGAACGTGCCGGCGGCGGCGAAGACGCCCAGCGCCACGACGCCGAGGTGGCCGCGTACGACCATCCCCACGGCGGCGACCGCCAGCGCGGCGCAGAGCTGCGTGAAACGGTCGGCTCCGCGTCCGGAGGCGGCCAGCGCCACCCCGCCCGCACCGACCAGGACCATCGCCCAGGCGACCCCGGGCTCGGAGCCGACCACGAGCAGGGCAGCGAGGACTCCGAGCAGGGTCGCGGCGACCACGATCCAGGGCGCCCCCGCACCGCGGCGCTCCGGCCAGCGCCCGCCGAAGAGGAAGCCGACCGAGTCGGTGCTGGGGTCGACGGGCTCGACAGCCAGCGGCGGGAGCGTGACTGCCGGGACCGAGGCGGCTGCGCTGGCTGCAGCGGCCGGCGGGCTCACTGTGACTGGCGTGGCCGACGTGGGCGCCGGACCGGGCACGTCGAGGCGCAGCCTGGCGCCGGGACGCCCCGGCTCGGGGTCGACGAAGGCCAGGGAGCCGCCGTGCAGGCGGGCGACCCAGCGGGAGACGGCGAGCCCCAACCCGGTGCCGCCTCCCTGCGCATCGGTGCCGAAGCGCTCGAAGACCCGCTCGCGTTCCAACGGGTCGACGCCCGGCCCGGCGTCGACGACCTCGAGCCACCAGGCGCCGTCGTCCGTGCCCTGCGCAGTGACCTCGACGGCCGTGTCCTCGGGAGCGTGCCGGGCGGCGTTGTCCAGCCCGTTGATCACCAGCTGGCGCAGGCGCACCGGGTCGGCCCAGACCTTCATCCCGGCAGGGACGTCGACCTCGATGCGGGTGTCGCGGCCGGCGGCCCGGACCTCCTCCGCGCACCCGGTGACCAGCTCGGCCAGGTCGACGGCGACGGGGTCCAGCTCGACCACGCCGGCCTCGAGCCGGGAGAGCGCCAGCAGGTCGGCGAGCAGGTCACCCAACCGCTCGGCGCTGCCGAGGGTGGCGCCGAGCCGCTCGGGCGTTGCCTCGACGACGCCGTCGGCGAGGTTCTCCAGCTGGGCGCAGAGCGCTGCCACCGGCGTACGCAGCTCGTGCGAGACCGTGGCGATCAGGTCGCGCCGCTCGGCGTCGACACGCTGCAGGTCGGTCGGGCCATCACGTTGAACGAGCGGGCCAGCTGGCCCACCTCGTCGGTGTTGGGGGTGAGGACCCGGGCGTCGTAGGCGCCGCGCGCCATCGCCCGGGCCGCCTCGGTCATCTGGACCAGCGGCGCCACCATGCCGGCCGCCAGCAGCTGCGTGACCACCAGCGCGAGGAGGAGGGTCACCGGGAGGGACAACCAGGCGGAGACCCCGGCGGCGCTGCCGACGGTCGCCACCAGCGCGGTCACCAGCGAGGCGGCGACGACCAGCAGGCCCAGCTTGACCTTGATCGAGTTGATCCGGGTGAGGGCGCTCATCGCAGCGCCTCCAGCGCGTAGCCGACCCCGTGCACGGTGCGGATGCGGGCGGCGCCGATCTTCTGGCGCAGTGCCTTGACGTGGCTGTCGACCGTGCGCGTGCCCGCCGCGTCGGCCCAGTCCCAGACCTCGGCCAGCAGGCGCTCGCGGCTCTGGACCCGGCCGGGCTCGTGGCCCAGGACGGCCAGCAGGTCGAACTCGGTGCGGGTCAGGTGGATCTCCTCCCCCGCGACCCGGACCCGCCGCTCGGCGAGGTCGACCTCGAGGTCGCCCACCCGCAGCGTCTCCTCGGGAGCAGCGACGTCTCCGGCGCTCAGCGCCGCCGCGCGCTCCACGCGCCGCAGCAGGGCCGCCACCCGGGCCACGACCTCACGGATCCGGAAGGGCTTGGTCAGGTAGTCGTCGGCCCCGACCCCGAGGCCGACGAGCACGTCGGACTCCTCGTCGCGCGCCGTGAGCATGAGCACCGGCACCGGGCGGTGCGCCTGGATCCGACGGCAGACCTCGTGGCCGTCGAAGCCCGGCAGCATCACGTCGAGCACCACCGCGTCAGGGCGGAGGACCTCGGCCGCAGCCACGGCCGACGGGCCGTCGAAGGCCTGGCTCACCTCGTACCCCTCGGCGCGGAATCGGTCGGCGAGCGCGTCGCTGATGGTGCGCTCGTCCTCGACGAGCAGCACGCTGCCGCGGCTCGTCGCCGGGCCGGAGGAGGGGTGCGGGGGTGCAGTTCTGGTCATGCCACCGACCCTAGGAAGACGGCGGTGCAGGAAGTCCCTGCGAATCGTGAAGGTTCTGTGCAGGTCCGGCGCGGATCCACCACCGACGCGCTCATCGCACGTGGTCGCGCCAGTCGACCGACGGCCACCGCACGGTCACCAGCGCCCCACCGCCCTCGCGGTCGCCGATCCGCAGGTCGCCACCGTGGGCGCGGGTCAGGCCGTGGGCGATGTACATCCCCAGACCGCTGCCTCCGCTGGAGCCCTGCGTCCAGAACTTCGTGAGCACGCGGCGACGCAGCGCCTCGGGAATGCCCTCCCCCACGTCGCTGACCTCGAGGCTGACGCCGGGGAACTCGGCCCCCTCCCCCAGCCGGCGCAGCGTCACGACCACCTCGCCGTCGCCGTGGCGCACCGCGTTCTCGACGAGGTTGGTGACCACCTGGGTGAACTTGTCGGGGTCGGCGAAGATCTCCAGCTCGGGCTCGTCGACGTCGAGTCGCACCGTACGGGCGGTGGCGGAGGCCACCGAGTCGACGACGCGTCCGGCGAGCACCTGCGCGTCGACCTCACGCGGATAGATGCTCAGCCGGCCGGTGTCGAGGCGGGCCACGTCCAGGAGCTCCGCGATCAGCCGCGAGAGCCGGTCGGCATCGGCGTTGACGGTGGCGAGCATCAGCTTCTTCTGCTCGTCGTTGAGCACGTCCCAACGGTTCAGCATCGCCTGGACGAACCCCTTGACCCCGGTCAGCGGGGAGCGCAGCTCGTGGGCGACGGTCGCCACCAGGTCGGAGCGCTCACGGTCGAGCCGGGCCCGACCACGACCGCTTCGCAGCGTCAGGGCGACCTGCTCGACGGGCGCGCCGGGACCGGCGCGGTGCAGCCGCGCGAGCACCAGCACCTCCGAGCCGTCGGGCAGCAGCCATGACTGCTCCGGCACCCCCGAGCGGATCCCGAGGCCGCCGTAGGGCTCGTTCTGCTCCCACCACGTGGCGCCGTGCTGGTCGACGAGCGCCAGCACCTCCTCCAGCGGCTGCCCCGGAACGGCCCCCTCGCCGAGCATGGCGCGTGCGGCGGCGTTGACGACCTCGACGCGCTGGTGCTGGTCGGCGATCACCACCCCGTCGGGGAGCTGGTCGAGCCACAGGTGAGTCACCCGCCGAATGTAGCGAGTTGAATGGACACGTGTCCCCCGACCCCACCCCCGACCACACCGACGACCCCAGCCGCGACCCCGTCCTCGACGCCCGCTGGCCCTGGCCGGAGCGCACCGACCTGCGCGACGCGCTGCTCCGCGCCTACGGGGAGCCGCGACGCGGATACCACGACCTTCAGCACCTGCGTGAGGTGCTGGAACGGTTGGACGAGCTGGCGTCGCACGCTGCCTTCGACCTGGCCACCGTCCAGCTGGCCGCGTGGTTCCACGACGCCGTGCACGACGCCGACCCTGATCCCGAAGGTCGCTCGGCCGACTGGGCGGACCGGGCGCTGACCGCTCACCCGCGGCGCGCGGAGGTCGTACGGCTGGTGCTGATGACCCGTGACCACGACCCTGCGCCGGGGGACGCCGAGGCCGAGGCGCTCTGCGACGCGGACCTGGCGATCCTGGCCGCACCGGCCGCGCGCTACCAGGAGTACGTCGCGGGCGTGCGCCGCGACTACGCGTCGGTGCCCGACGGCCTGTTCCGGCTCGGGCGCGCCGAGGTGCTGCGTACGCTGCTCGCGCACCCCACGCTCTTCCGCACCGCGTACGCCCGCGAGGCCTGGGAGGCCCGGGCCCGCGCCAACGTGCAGGGCGAGCTGGAGCGCCTCACGGCGCCATCGGCTTCGGACGACGCAGGCCCGCCCGACGCAGCAGGATGACCAGCTCGCGGGAGGAGACCTCGACCGCCCCGGCGGCCACCATGGCGTCGTAGTACGCGGCCGGTACGTCGTAGTGGTCACGGTCGAAGCCTCGCTCGGGCACGCCGTGGGCGAGCGCGAAGGCGTGCAGCTCCCCCAGCGAGGTGTCACTGGCCAGGTGTGACCAGGTGCGCCCGTAGCGGTGCACGGCGGGCGGGTCGATGACGATCACGGCACCACCTTGCCCCAGCCGGGTCGCGCCGGCGACGCCGGAGTGCCCGACCGTGGGACGAGCGGGGCTCGGGCAGGGGCTCGTCAGCGGTGGGCGCGGGCGCTGGCGTAGAGGCAGATCGCGGCGGCGGTGGCCAGGTTGAGGCTCTCGGCGCAGCCGTGGATCGGGATGGAGACCCGGTGGTCGGCCAGGGCGGCCAGCTCGTCGGGCAGGCCCCAGGCCTCGTTGCCGAAGAGCCACGCGGTGGCCGGGGCCAGCTCGGCGTCGAAGAGGTCGACCTCGCCGGCACCGTCGGCGGCCAGCACGGTGAGCCCGGCTGCCTGCAGGGCCTGCACGGCGGCGGCCGGGTCGTCGGCCAGGATCACCGGGAGGTGGAAGAGGCTGCCGACGCTGGCGCGCACGGTCTTGGGGTTGTAGGGGTCGACGCTGTGGCCGGCGAGCACGACGGCGCCCGCACCGGCGGCGTCGCTGGTACGGATCACCGTGCCGGCATTGCCGGGGTCGCGGACGTCGGCGCAGACGGTGACCAGCTGCGGCGAGGTCGCCAGGACCTCGTCCAGGGTGACGTCGAGGAAGCGGCAGACGGCGACGACGCCGGCCGGCGTCACGGAGTCGGAGAGCAGCTCCATCGCCCGGTCCTCGACGAGCCAGACCTGCGGAGCGGCGTCCAGCAGGTCGGCGTACTGCTCGGCGGCCGTGACGGTCGCGAAGACCTCGACCACGCAGTCGGGCACCGTGAGGGCGCCCTCGACGGCCTTCGGGCCGTCGGCAAGGAAAAGCCGCCGCTCGGTTCTCACCGAGCGGCGGCTGAGCTTCCGTGCCTCCTTGACGCGGCTGTTCGCGTGCGACAGAGGAGTGTTCACGTCAGTGGGTCAGGAGGCCTTGGGGGCGTTGACGTCCTCGGGGAGGGCAGCCTTGGCGGCCTCGACCAGCGTGGCGAAGGCCGGCGCGTCGTTGACGGCCAGGTCGGCCAGGATCTTGCGGTCGACCTCGATGCCAGCCAGGTTCAGGCCCTGGATGAAGCGGTTGTAGGTCATGCCGTTGGCGCGAGCGGCAGCGTTGATGCGCTGGATCCACAGCTTGCGGAAGTTGCCCTTGTTCTTGCGGCGGTCGTTGTAGTTGTAGACCAGGGAGTGGGTGACCTGCTCCTTGGCCTTGCGGTAGAGGCGCGAACGCTGACCGCGGTAGCCCGAGGCGCGCTCGAGGACGACCCGGCGCTTCTTCTGGGCGTTGACTGCCCGCTTGACGCGTGCCATTTCTTACTCCTTGTTGCTTGAGAGACCAGCGACCTGACTCAGGTCGGTCGCCGAAAGTTCGGGGTTGGGGCTTCGAGCAGGGTCAGCGACCGAGCAGCTTCTTGGCGCGCGGCACGTCGGCCGTGGCGACCTCGACCGTGCCGGTGAGGCGACGGGTGACCTTCGAAGCCTTCTTCTCGAGGTTGTGGCGCTTGCCGGCCTTCTCGCGAAGGATCTTGCCGGAGCCGGTCACGCGGAAGCGCTTGCCGGCACCGGAGTGGCTCTTGTTCTTCGGCATCAGGATGCTCTCTCTTGTCGTGGTGCGTGCGACAGCCTCATCGGCCGTCGTCAGTACGGGGGAATGCTCAGATGTCGACGTCGGCGTCGACGTTGTCGGAGCGCTTGCGCTCCTTCTTCTGCGCGACGGCCTGGCCCTCCTTGGGGGCACGACCTGCGCGCTCCTCCTCGGCGGCGGCGGCGCGCTCGGCGACCTTGGCGTCCTTCTCTGCCTGCACGTCGACCTTGGCGTCGGCCTTCTTCTTGTGCGGGCCGAGGACCATGATCATGTTGCGGCCGTCCTGCTTCGGCGACGACTCGACGAAGCCGAGCTCCTGCACGTCCTCGGCCAGCTTCTGCAGCAGGCGGAAGCCGAGCTCGGGGCGGTGCTGCTCACGGCCGCGGAACATGATCGTGATCTTGACCTTGTCGCCAGCCTTGAGGAAGCGGACCACGTGGCCCTTCTTCGTCTCGTAGTCGTGCTGGTCGATCTTCGGACGAAGCTTCATCTCCTTGATGATGACGTTCGTCTGGTTCCGTCGTGCGTCACGGGCCTTCTGGGCGTTCTCGTACTTGAACTTCCCGTAGTCCATGAGCTTGCAGACGGGCGGCCGACCCTGGGGCGCGATCTCGACCAGGTCGAGGTCTGCTTCCTGGGCAAGCTTCAGTGCCTGATCGGTCGGAACGATGCCGACCGTCTCGCCGTTGGGACCCACGAGCCGGACCTCGGGAACTCGGATCCGGTCGTTGATGCGCAACTCAGTACTGATGTGTCCTCCAGTGGTTGTGTGCGAGGTCGTCCGCCTCAAATGACGAAAGGCTCCCGCTTGTCGAAAGCGGAAGCCAGTCACACACGTCCTCCGGACGCGTCCTGGGCACGAGACCCCTCGCGGGGAGCCATGCCCTGACCGGACCCGACGACCTGTGGCGGCCGGTGCGGGTGGGAGACGTGGTGCTTGCCTCCGCTTGGTGATCGGTCCGACGAGGCCGGACTGATCGGTCAACGCAGCAACAATAGCCGAGCATTCCCGTCCTGCCCAATCGGTGCTGCCGAGGTCACCGGCAGGCTCCCTGCCCGATCACTCGCCCGGTCACTCGCCGGGACGGATCCAGCCGGTCCGGTCACCGATCCGGGCCAGCGTCCAGCCCGCGGCGAAGGCGTCGAGGTCGCTCTCCTCGAGCACGAACGTGACCGGGCCTGCGATGTCGACGACCAGCGCGGCCGCCTTCTCCTGGACTGCGCTCTGGGCAGCGACCGGCGCCGGGACCGGCACCGGACGGGCCTCGGGGTTCCACCGGTGCAACGACTCGGTCGAGGTGAAGGCGAGGAGCGCCTGGCGACCGTCGCCGCCGGTGACCAGCACCGTGGCCATGTCGCTCGACTTGTCGTGGGCCAGGCCCCTCTCGTCGTACTCCACCTCGCCCAGCACCGCGACCACCGGCACCAGGAGTCGGCTCGGGGCGAGCGCGTTCACGACCTCGGCGAAGCCGCCGGGGTCGACGGCGTACGCCTCGAGTGCGGAGGCAAGGGCGGGCGAGATGCCGCCGTCGTCGTCAGGGAAGGACGACTGGAGGATCTCGGCACCCGCGAAGCGGTTGGGGTCGACCATGGTGGGGTCAGCCTAGTCCCACCGGCCGCTAGGGTGACGTGGTGGACGACGTGACGTGGGCAGCGCTGGCCCTGAGCCTCACGGTGCTGGGCTCCCTCTACTCGTGGTGGGCCTTCCGGCACCGTGGCCTCGCGCCCGGCTTGCGCGGGGTCGCGCTCACGCTGCTCGTGGTGGCGGCCTGGCTGACGGGCACGCTCGGGCTGTTCACCCGGATCGCCACGGCCGTGTCGTGGTGGGCCACCAACCTCGTCCTCTCCCCCGCCGTCTGGGTCGGGATCGGCGCGGCCGGCACCTCGGGCCTGCTGCTGGTCGTCGCACGGCTGCTCGACCGCAGGCGTCCGGGTGTCGAGCGCCGCCGGCAGGACTCCCTCGGGCACACTGGCTCCGCGCAGGTCACTGCCCGGGAGCGGCGACCGCGGTCGAAGGAGTCGCACGACGACGAGCTCGACGAGATCGAGGAGCTGCTGCGACGGAGAGGGATCGAGTGACCGAAACGTCCTGGGTCGAGCGCAACCAGCTCTGGACCCGCCTGCGGCGCGCCGTCGAGCAGCACCCCGAGCCCCTCCCGACTCCCCTCGCCGTCGTGGACCTCGACGCCTTCGACGCCAACGCCGCCGACCTCGTACGCCGGGCGGCCGGAGTCCCGATCAGAGTCGCCTCCAAGTCGTTGCGCGTGCCCGCCCTGATCAGCCGTGCCCTCGCCGAGCCCGGTTTCGCCGGAGTCCTCTCCTACACCGTCGCCGAGGCGCTGTGGTTGCACGAGGAGGGCGTCAGTGACGACCTGCTCGTCGCCTACCCCAGCGTCGACCGCGGCGCCCTCGGACGTCTCACCGCGTCGGAGCCGGCCGCGGCCGCCGTCACCGTGATGGTCGACGACCCCGCCCACCTGGACGTGATCCACGCCAGCCGCCGGGGCGACGCGGAGGTCCGGGTCGCCGTCGACATCGACGCCGGCCTGCGGATGGCCGGGCGGCACGTCGGCCCCAAGCGCTCGCCGCTGCACGACGCGGACGACGTCCTGGCCCTCGCCCGCGAGGTCGCCGACCGGCCGGGCTTCCGGCTCGTCGGCGTGATGACCTACGAGGGTCAGGTGGCCGGGCTGCCCGACGACGTCCCGGGGCAGCGCGCCCGGTCGGCAGTCGTGCGCCGGCTCAAGCAGGTCTCGCTGCACCAGTTGCGGGAGCGTCGCCAGCACCTGGCCGCCGCCCTGGCCGAGGTCGCACCGCTGGAGTTCTGGAACGCCGGCGGGTCTGGGTCGCTCGAGTCGAGCGGTGCGGACGCCGCCGTCACCGAGCTGACCGCCGGGTCGGGCCTGCTGGTGCCCGGCCTCTTCGACCACTACAAGGCGTTCGCCCCGCGGCCGGCTGCCTTCTTCGGCCTGCCGGTGACGCGCCGTCCCTCCCCCACCATCGCCACCGTGCACGGCGGTGGCCTGATCGCCTCCGGCGTGCCGGGCCCCGACCGGGAGCCGCGGCCCTGGGCACCGCCCGGCCTCTCCCTCACCACGCTGGAGGGCGCCAGCGAGGTGCAGACCCCGTTGACGGGCCACCCCGCCTCGGGCCTGGCCATCGGCGACCTGGTCTGGTTCCGCCACGCCAAGTCGGGTGAGCTCTTCGAGCACGTCACCACGGCCCACCTGGTGCGTGGCGACCGGATCGTCGACTCCGTCCCGAGCTACCGCGGCCGGGGCCAGGCCTTCTGAGCGTGACGACCGACGACGTACGCCGCATGCTCGACCTCGTCGCCGCGGGTCCGGCGCGCCTGGGCACCGGCGAGCCACGGGGACGGCTGCTCTGCGTCGACGGCCCGGCCGGCTCGGGCAAGACCACCCTGGCGCGCGCCGTGGTCGCCGCAGCGCCTGAGGCGCATCTCCTCCACCTGGACCTGCTGCTGGACGGCTGGGACGGCCTCGCCGACGTCGCCGCCACGTTGGTCGCCGACGTCCTGGAGCCTCTGGCGCGGGGCGAGCGGGCTGCGTACCGCCGCTACGACTGGCACGCCCGGCGGTTCGCCGAGCGGGTGCCGGTGCCGGCGACCCAGCTGCTCGTCGTGGAGGGGGTGGGCGCCGGGTCCCGGGCCACGGCCCCCTACCGGGCCGCCAGCGTCTGGGTCGAGGCGTCGACGCCGCTGCGCCGCCGCCGCGCCCTGGCCCGCGACGGCGACGACTTCGCACCGCACTGGGACGCCTGGGCGGAGCAGGAGGCGCGCCTCTTCACCGCTGAACGCACGAGGGCGACCGCTGACCTCAGGATCACCACCGACCTGTGAGTTCGTCTGACAGGGCCGTGACCGCTCCCTACAGTCGTCGCCATGGCTGACCGGGCTGCCGCCACCTCCTACAAGCCGCGCTCGTACGCGGCCGTCAAGGTGCTGCCCGCAGCCCAGGGCCACCTGGTGGGGCGCTTCTCCTACGGCACGACGCCCGCGCTGGCTGCCCAGGTCCGCAAGCGCGGTGGCGCAGCCAAGTGGTTCACGTGGCAGCTCAGGGGCACCGCGGTCAAGGACTCCACGTACGCCACCACGAAGGCGTGGTGGCCCGACCTCACGCGCAGCCCCGAGTCGCTGTGGAAGCGCAACGTCGACGGGGTCCGCGGTGGGTGGGAGGTGATGGCCGACTACCAGCGCTGGGTGATCGCGCGGCGCCACCAGTCCCAGCAGCAGGTGCTCGAGACGATGACGCAGTTCTGGGAGAACCACCTCTACGTGCCGACCAACGGTGAGCAGTGGTTCGTGCACCGGGTCTCCTACGGCGAGACGATCCGCAAGCACGCGCTCGGCCGCTTCGAGAACCTGCTTCACGCGACGATCACCCACCCGGCGATGCTGCTCTACCTCGACAACGCCACCTCGACCGCAGCGCGGCCCAACGAGAACCTCGGTCGCGAGCTGCTGGAGCTCCACACGGTGGGGCGCGGCCGCTTCACCGAGGCCGACGTGAAGAGCTCGGCCCGGATCCTCACCGGCTGGTACGTCGACATGTGGAAGACCTGGAAGCCGTCCTACCGCCCCGACATGCACGCGACCGGCCCGGTGAAGGTCAAGGGTTTCAGCCACGCCAACCGCTCCGCCGACGGGCGCGAGGTCACCCGGCTCTACCTGCGCTACCTGGCCCGCCACCCCGACACCGCTCGACGGATCGCCACGAAGTTGGTCACCAAGTTCGTCGGCGACACCCCGCAGCCGGCGCTGGTCGACAAGCTCGCGAAGGTCTACCTCAAGAACAACACCGCCATCGCACCGGTGCTGCAGGCTCTGGTCGCGTCGAAGCAGTTCAAGGCGGCCGCCGGCAAGAAGGTGCGCGACCCGATCGAGGACGTGGTGGCCACCTACCGTGCCCTCGGGGTGAAGGTCGCCCGGCCCACGACCGCGAACTCGGCCGCCAACGCCGTGCTCTGGCAGGCCCAGTCGGTCGGCGCCACCCCTTTCGGCTGGCCCCGCCCCGACGGCACACCGATCGACAACACCTCGTGGTCGTCGACGTCGCGCGTCATCGCCTCGCTGAGCATGCACTACTCGATGTCGGGCGGGTGGTGGCCCAAGGAGCGCGCCACCCACCGCACGCCGAAGTCGTGGGTGCCGAAGTCGGGGATGCGTCTCGACGAGCTCGTCGACCACCTCTCGCGCAGCATCCTGCACCGGCCCTCGACCTCCCGGCTCCTGCAGGCCTGCTGCGAGGCCACCGCCCTCAAGCCCCACGAGCGCATCGGCCACGACCACGCACTGGTGAGGTGGGGCATGCCCCGCCTGCTGACCACCGTGCTCGACTCCCCCGACTTCTTCCGGCGGTGACCTCCATGGACCCCCAGACCACCACTCCCGGGCGCTCGTGCTGCGAGGAGTTCGCCCAGGTCGGCCTGTCGCGTCGCGGCTTCCTCGGCGGCGCCCTGGCCACCGGCGTGGCCACCACGTTCGGCTCGACGGTCGTGCAGGTCGCCAGCGCCCCTCAGGCCGACGCCGCTCCGGCCGGGGCACGTGCCGTGATGGTCGTGCTCTCGCTGCGCGGTGCCGCCGACGGGCTCTCGCTCGTCGTGCCGCACGGCGACCCCGTCTACGCCCAGGCACGACCGCGGATCGCCGTCCCGGCTGACCGGCTCGTCGCCAAGGACGCCTTCTTCGGCCTGCACCCGGCGCTCTCGCCCCTGCTCCCCCTGTGGAACGGCGGCCGGATGGCGGCCGTCCACGCGGCCGGGCTGCCCGCCCCCAACCGCTCGCACTTCTCCGCCATGGAGGAGCTCGAGGCAGCGGCCCCCGGCTCCAGCATCCGCAGCGGGTGGCTCAACCGCCTGATCGGCGTCGACGCCAACCCGTCGCCGCTCCAGGCCATGCAGGTCGGCGAGGGCACGCCGCCCGCCGCGCTCTACGGCTCGCAGCCCTTCCTCAGCGCCGGCAACATCGAGAACGTGCAGCTCGCCGGCGCCGACCAGTGGGACACCCACAGGGGGCGGCCCCGCTCGCTGCGGACGCTGTGGAGCGGCCAGAAGGACGCGCTCGGCTCGGCCATGCAGGCCGCCTTCACCGCCGTCGACACCTTCCAGCCGGCCCGCACCAGCCCCAAGGAGCCGCACAACGGTGCCACCTACCCCGGCAACAGCCTGGGACGTGCGCTCGCGCAGGTCGCACGCGTCGTACGCTCCGGCGTCGGCACGGAGGTCGTCACCGTCGACCACGGGGACTGGGACATGCACACCGACGTGGGCAACCTCGACTGGGGCATGATGAAGCGCAACGCGACCGAGCTGGCCGAGGCGCTGGCCGCCTTCTTCGCCGACCTGGGCGCGCTCGGCGACCACGTCACCGTGGTCTGCCTGAGCGAGTTCGGCCGCCGCGTCGCGGAGAACGCGAACTGGGGCCTCCCACGGCTACGGCACCGTGATGCTGCTGCTGGGCGCCGGCGTACGAGGTGGCTACCACGGCCGTTGGCCGGGCCTGACCAACAGCCACGACAGCGACCTGCTGGTGACCACCGACTACCGCAGCGTCCTGGCCGAGGTGGTGAAAGCCCGGTTCGGCACGAGCACGGCCGCGGTCTTCCCCGGCTTCACGCCGAGCCGCGTCGGGGCGATGGTCGGCCAGTAGGGGCGAGCCAGCAGCTCAGTACAGCTCCGGGCCAGAGGCTCAGTACAGCTCTGCGCCCGAGGCTCGGTGCTGCTCGATCAAGCCCTGGATCTCGGCGACGCCCCGCGTGGCCCGGGCGCCGTCGGAGCCCTGCAGGGCGGTGACGGAGTGCACCGTGCCGTCGGTGAGCGGAGCCGGGCCCACGGGGCACCCGAGGGCAGCCGGATGACCTCGGCCTGCTCCCAGGGCACCTCGTACCTGCGGAAGCCGTTGACGATGACCAGGCCCTGCGCGGTGGCATCGATCCGGGCCCGTGCGACGCCGTAGCCGACCGCCGCACCGCCGATGATCATGAAGGTCAGTGTGCCGAGCTGGAAGGGCGTGTAGGTGTCACGCACCTCCTGGTCGAAGGCGAACCAGGCGAAGAGGAAGACGACGGCGAGGACGGCGCCGAAGAAGACGACGGCCAGTCGCACCCCCAGCGGACGCCAGGTGTGCGGGAGGTCGACGGTCACGGGACGGTCCTCAGAGTCGGCAGGCATTGATCTCGGTCAGCAGGATGCCGCGGGCACCCAGGTCGAAGAGCTCGTCCATCAGACGCTGCGAGCCGGCGCGGGGCACCATCGCCCGGACGGCGACCCACCCCTCGCGGTGCAGCGGGGAGACCGTCGGGCTCTCGATGCCCGGGGTCAGCGACACGGCCGCCTGGACCTGCTCGGAGCGGATGTCGTAGTCCATCATCACGTAGCTGCGCGCCACCAGGACGCCCTCGACGCGACGACGAAAGATCTCGAAGCCGGGGTGCGACTCGGCGCCGTCACGGGTGACCATGACGGCCGACGAGCGGAGGATCTCCTCCCCGAAGGTGGCGAGGCCGGCGGCTCGGAGCGTGGAGCCGGTCTCGACGACGTCGGCGATCACGTCGGCGACACCGAGCTGGATGCTCGTCTCGACGGCACCGTCGAGGCGGATGACCTCGGCCTCGATGCCGCGCTCGGCGAGGAAGCTCTCCACCACGCCGGTGTACGAGGTGGCGATGCGCTTGCCCGCCAGGTCGTCGAGCGAGGAGTAGCGCCCTGCCGGGCCGGCGAAGTGGAAGCGGGACTGGCCGAAGCCGAGGTCCCGGATCTCCTTGGCGCTGGCGCCCGAGTCGAGCAGCAGATCGCGGCCGGTGATCCCGATGTCCAGCGTGCCGGAGCCGACGTACAGCGCGATGTCACGCGGCCGGAGGTAGAAGAACTCGACGCCGTTCTCGGCGTCGGTGAGCGCGAGCTCCTTGGAGTCGCGGCGCTGGCGGTAGCCCGACTCCTTGAGGATCTCGGAGGCCGCCACGGAGAGGGCGCCCTTGTTGGGGACGGCGACACGCAGGAGCGTGCCGGTCGGGGTCTGCGTCATGGGGTGGGTCCTCAGAGGTGGGCGTAGACGTCGTCGAGGGTCAGGCCGCTGGCGATCATCAGCACCTGGGCGTGGTAGAGCAGCTGGCTGATCTCCTCGGCGGCGGCGTCCTTGCCCTCGAAACGGGCGGCCATCCAGGACTCCGCAGCCTCCTCGACCAGCTTCTTGCCGATCGTATGGACGCCGGCGTCCAGTGCGCGCACCGTGCCGGATCCCTCGGGGCGGGTCCGGGCGATCTCGTTGAGCTCGTCCCACAGACCTTCGAACGTCTTCACGGGCCCCAGCCTAAGCGGTCGCCGCGCGCGGGCCGCACCTCGGTCCACTCACCTGTCGGAGCGGATGTCGCGCAGCAGCCGCGCCGTCTCCAGTGCGGCCGAGGTGGCCTCCCACCCCTTGTCCTCCGAGGAGCCGGGCAGGCCGGCCCGGTCGAGGGCCTGGGCGTCGGTGTCGCAGGTGAGCACGCCGAAACCGATCGCGACGCGGTGGTCGAGCGCGACCCTGGTCAGGCCGTCGGTCGCCGCGGAGCAGACGTACTCGAAGTGCGGGGTGCCGCCACGGATCACGACGCCGAGCGCCACCACGGCGTCGTAGCCCTCGGCGCCGAGCGCCTGGGCGACCACCGGGAGCTCGAAGGTGCCGGGCACCCGCAGCTCCGTGGCCGTCGCACCGTACGCCTCGAGGGCGCGACGGGCCCCGGCCAGCAGCCCGTCCATCACCTCGGTGTGCCAGCTCGCGGCCACCACCGCGACCCGGAGGTCGCTGCAGTCGACGGGCTTGCTCTGGGGTGCTCCTGCTCCACTCACTGCTCGTCCTCCAGGTTGTCGATGGTGTGACCCATGCGGTCACGCTTGGTGCGCAGGTAGCGCACGTTGTGCTCGGTCGGGAGGATGGTCAGCGCCACCGTCTCGACCACCGGCACCCCGAAGTCACCGAGGTGCTGCGACTTGACCGGGTTGTTGGTCAGCAGCCGCACCGACTGCACGCCCAGGTCGCGGAGGACCTGGGTGGCGGCGCCGTAGTTGCGGGCGTCGGCGGGCAGCCCCAGCTCGAGGTTGGCGTCGACGGTGTCGTGCCCCTCGTCCTGGAGCGCGTACGCCTGGAGCTTGGAGACCAGGCCGATGCCGCGCCCCTCGTGGCCGCGCAGGTAGACGACGACGCCGCGCCCCTCCGCGGCGATCCGCTCGAGCGCCTCCTCCAGCTGGGGTCCGCAGTCACAGCGGTAGGAGCCGAAGACGTCACCGGTGAGGCACTCCGAGTGCACCCGCGCCAGCACCGGTTCGTCGGTGCCGACGTCGCCGAGCACCAGCGCCACGTGCTCGGAGTCCTCCACGGGGTTGCGGTAGCCGTAGGCCGTGAAGGTCCCGTAGGGGGTGGGGAGCGCCGTGACGGCGGCCCGCTCGACGTTGATCTCGTGGCGGCGACGGAAGCGCACCAAGTCCTCGATGGAAATCATCGACAGGCCGTGCTCGTCGGCGAACTCCCGCAGCTCGGGGGCCCGCTTCATGGTGCCGTCGTCGTTGACGATCTCGACCAGGACGCCGACCGGGGCCAGACCGGCGAGCCGGGCCAGGTCGACGGCCGCCTCGGTGTGCCCACGGCGTACGAGCACCCCGCCCTCGCGGTAGCGCAGCGGGAAGACGTGGCCCGGGCGGGTGAGCTCGAAGGGCTGCGTCTCGGGGTCGGCGAGCAGCCGCGCGGTGCGGGCCCGGTCGGCCGCCGAGATGCCGGTGGAGACGCCGTCGCGGGCGTCGACCGACACCGTGTAGGCCGTCCTGAGGGGGTCCTGGTTGTGCGGGGTCATCAGCCCGATGTCGAGGTGGGCGAGCTCGGCGGCCGGCATCGGCACGCAGATCACGCCGCTGGAGTGCCGGATGGTGAAGGCCATCAGCTCGGTGGTCGCCTTCTCGGCGGCGAAGATGATGTCGCCCTCGTTCTCGCGGTCCTCGTCGTCGACGACCACGACGGCCTTGCCGGCGGCGATGTCGGCGATCGCCTGCTCCACGGGGTCAAGCCGCAGCGTGCTCATGCCGTCACCTGCCCGGTCTCCGCAGCCTCACCGGTGCCCCAGTCGTGCACCAGTGGCGGCTCACCGTCGTCCTCGCTCGCGGCACGCCACCAGGTGAAGAAGCCGAGCACCACGAAAAAGGCGTAGAAGAGGTACATGCCGATCGTGGCGTGCGCCGGGTAGTGGGAGGTGGCGAGGCTCCAGACGCCGACCACGTCGACCGCGATCCACACCAGCCAGAACTCGACCCAGCCACGCGCCATGCCCCAGGTCGCGAGCATGGAGCCGGCGACGATCCATGCCTCGGTGGGCGGGTTCCAGGAACCGATCTGGGTGAAGACGGCCCAGGTGGCGAGCCAGACGACCAGGCCGGCCCCGACCAGGACCCCGCGCTCGGACCAGGTGGCCCAGCGCGGCGTGATCGCCGCGGCACCCGCCCCCGCACCGTTGCGCTTCTCCTGGCTCCAGCGCCACCAGCCGTAGAGGCTGACGGCGGCGAAGAAGATCTGCCGGCCGGCCTGGCCCCACAGCGGCTGGTCGCCGATCTCGGCGATCGAGCCGGTGGTGAAGACGAAGAAGAGCAGGACGTTGCCGACCAGGCCGATCGGCCAGGCGAGCATCCAGCGCTTCATGCCGAGGATGGCGCTGGCGAGCCCGAAGACGTTGCCCAGCACCTCCGGCACGCTCAGGAAGCTGTTCCCGACGGGGATGGTCCCGTCGAAGAGCCACTGCAGGATGCTCATGCGTTCTTCTCCTCGTGCTGCGTGCCGGACGGCAGGTAGGCCTTGACCAGCTTGGCGACGTGCTTGGCGATCACGTCCGTCTCCAGGTTGACCCGGTCGCCGACCTCGCGGAAGCCCAGCGTGGTGCGGGCGAGCGTCTCGGGGATCAGGCTGACCGTGAAGGTCGTGTCGGTGACGTCGACGACGGTCAGGCTGACCCCGTCGACGGTGATGGAGCCCTCTCCACCAGGTAGGGGGCGAGCTCGGCCGGGAGCGTGAGCTCGACGACCTCCCAGTGCTCGCTGGGGAGACGACGCACCACCTCGCCGACGCCGTCGACGTGGCCCTGGACGATGTGGCCTCCGAGCCGCTTGTCGGCGGTGACGGCGCGCTCCAGGTTGACCCGGTCGCCGGGCTTCACCCCGGCCAGGCTGGTGCGGTCCAACGTCTCCTGCATGAGGTCGGCGGTCCACAGGTCGACCGCTCCCCCGTCAGCGCTCGCGCCGACGGCGCTCACGGTGAGGCAGCAGCCGTTGACCGCGATCGAGTCGCCCAGGTGGACGTCGTCGAGCACGGTCTCGGCCCGGACGGTGAGGCGGATGGCGTCGGACTGGTCCTCCACGGCGTGGACGGTGCCCAGCTCCTCGACGATGCCGGTGAACATCTCAGTGGTCCTCTCGCAGGGCGACGCGCGCGGCGTCTCCGGGGTGCGCGGTGACGACGGCGTCGTACCGCGGGGTCATGGTCAGGCGTACGTTGGTCTCGGCGCCGCTGCCGAGCACGGTGACGTCGGTGGGCTCCAGGTGGAGGGCGCCGGCGATGGTGGTGATGCCGAGGTCGGCGACCGACGAGCGGCCCGCCCCCAGGAGCATCGGGGCGACGTAGGTGACGACCTCGTCGACGAGGCCGGCGCGCAGGAAGGCGGCGGCCAGGCGCGGTCCGCCCTCCAGGAAGACGTGGCGCCGCCCGAGGGCGAAGAGCTCGGCCAGCGCGGCGGCGGGGTCGCGGGTGAGCAGCCGCAGCGACGGTGCGCTGTCGTCGAGCACGCGCAGGTCGGCCGGCAGGTCACGCAGGCCCATCACGGCGCGCAGCGGCTGGTGTGCGAGCGGCTGGTCGTCGGCGCCGCGGACGGTGAGCTGCGGGTCGTCGATCACGGCGGTGCTCGTGCCGACCAGCATCGTGTCGCACTCGCCGCGCAGGCGGTGGGTGTCGAGGCGCGAGGCGGGACCGCTGACCCACCGGCTGGTGCCGTCGGCGGCGGCGCTACGGCCGTCGAGCGTGGTCGCGAACTTCCAGGTGACGAGCGGGCGGTCGTGGGCCACGCCGAAGGTCCAGGCCCGGTTGAGGTGGGCGGACTCCTCGGCCAGCAGGCCGCCCTTCACGTCGACGCCGGCGGCGCGCAGGGTGTCGGCTCCCCCGGCCGCGACCGGGGTGGGGTCTGCCTGGGCGAAGACGACGCGGGCCACGCCGGCGGCGAGCAGCGCCTGGGCGCAGGGACCGGTCCGCCCGGTGTGGTTGCACGGCTCGAGAGTGACCACGGCGGTCGTGCCGCGGGCGGCGGTGCCGGCGCGGGCCAGGGCGTCGGCCTCGGCGTGCGGCGTACCGGCTCCCCGGTGGAAGCCCTCGGCGACCACGTCGCCGGGGGTGAGCAGGACGCAGCCGACGCGCGGGTTCGGGCCCAGTGGCACGCCAGCGGTGGCAGCCAGCGCGAGGGCGCGCTGCATGGCTGCCCGCTCGGCGGTGCTGTCCGTCATGGCCAC
Organism: Nocardioides daphniae; assembly: GCF_004777465.1. Taxonomy (NCBI): domain Bacteria; kingdom Bacillati; phylum Actinomycetota; class Actinomycetes; order Propionibacteriales; family Nocardioidaceae; genus Nocardioides; species Nocardioides daphniae. The sequence continues at coordinate 1,587,044 of NZ_CP038462.1, read as the reverse complement.
GCTCTCCTGTCCGCTCTCGCGGGACCTGGAGGGTGGCTGGGTGGTCTGGGCAGACAGCACGGCTGCACGGACTCACCTGCGTGCGCTTCTCATCCGGACTTTAACCGTCGGTGCAGGAATTTCACCTGCTCAACCGGCCACTGGTGGTGGTCGGGTCGCGGACTTTCACCGCCGGTGCGGAATTTCACCGCCCCAGAGCACGCGAGCTTGTCAACTCGTGGTTGAACCATAACCCACCCCCGGTCGGACCGGAACGGTCGTCGCAGTGAGTGAGACCACGCTGCCCCCGCAGGGGCCTCAGACCAGCGGGCTGGCCGCCTCGGCGGTGGCCTTGAGCTGGCGGACCATCGCGTCGGGGTCGGCGGCCGAGTAGACCGCGGAACCGGCCACGAAGACGTCGGCGCCGGCCTCGGCGCACCGCTCGATGGTCTCGAGGCTGACCCCCGTCGACCTGGAGCCAGGTCTCGACGCCGTGCTTCTCCATCAGGGCGCGGGCGCGGCGGATCTTGGGCAGGCACAGGTCGAGGAACTTCTGGCCGCCGAAGCCGGGCTCGACCGTCATGACCAGGAGCATGTCGAGCTCCGGCAGGAGGTCTTCGTAGGGCTCGATCGGCGTCGCGGGCTTCAGCGCCATCGAGGCGCGGGCGCCCAGGGCGCGGATCTCGCGGGCCAGGCGGATCGGAGCCTTGGCGGCCTCGACGTGGAAGGTCACGCTGCTCGCGCCGGCCTCCGCGTACGCCGGGGCGTTGCGGTCGGCGTCCTCGATCATCAGGTGCGCGTCGAGCGGGATGTCGGTGGCCCGGCTGAGCGCCTCGACCATCGACGGCCCGAAGGTCAGGTTCGGCACGAAGTGGTTGTCCATGACGTCCACGTGCACCATGTCGGCGCTGGAGATGCGGCTGATCTCCTCGCCCAGGCGGGAGAAGTCGGTGTTGAGGATGGACGGCGTGATCTGGATACCCACGCAGCGATTCTAGGCGCCGGGAGCGGCGTCCTCGTCCGCCGGTCCGTCCCCCTGCTCCTCGTCCCCCTGCTCCTCGTCCCCCTGCTCGTCGTCCGACTGCGCCTCGTCCCGCTGCGCCCACTCCAGCAGCGGGCCGATGTCGAAGGGATGGTCGTCGATCTCGGCGTGCAGGTCGCCGAGTCGGGCGTAGCGCGCGGGCACCGTGGCGATCGTGAAGTCGGCTGGCTCGCAGTCGTCGACCTCGTCCCACGCGACCGGGGCGCTGACCTGGGCGTTGGGCACGCCGCGTACGGAGTAGGCCGAGGCGATCGTGTGGTCGCGGGTGTTCTGGTTGTAGTCGACGAAGAGCTGCGCGGGGTCGCGGTCCTTGCGCCACCAGGCGGTCGTCACGTCGTCGGGGGCGCGGCGCTCGACCTCGCGGGCGAAGGCGTGGGCCGCACGGCGTACGTCGGCGAAGCCGTGGTCGGGCGGGATCCGCACGTAGACGTGCAGCCCGCTGCCACCGCTGGTCTTGGGGAAGCCCACGGCGCCGAGCTCGTCGAGCACCTCGTGGACCACCCCGGCGACACGCTGCACCCGCGCCCAGTCACACTCGGGACCGGGGTCGAGGTCGATCCGCCACTCGTCGGGCTTCTCGGTGTCGGCGCGTCGGCTGTTCCACGGGTGGAACTCGACGGTCGACATCTGCACCGCCCAGGCGACGCTGGCCAGCGAGGTCACGCAGAGCTCGTCGGCGGTGCGGCCGTAGCGCGGGAAGTAGAGCTCGACGGTCTCCACCCAGTCGGGGGCGCCCTTCGGGATCCGCTTCTGGTGCACCTTCTCCCCCGCCAGCCCCTTCGGGAAGCGGTGCAGCATGCACGGGCGCTCGAAGAGCGCGTTGACGATGCCGTCGCCGACGCTGAGGTAGTACTCCAGCAGGTCGAGCTTGGTGGCCCCGATCTCCGGGAAGTAGACCCGTTCGGGGTTGGTCACCTTGACGACGCGGTCCTCGACCTCGATCTCGACGAACGGTGAGCTCCCCATGGCTGCCAACCTAGGGGATGGACGGTCGCCGGCGCTGCCACCGGGGCTCGACCGGCACGGGTCGTCAGGTGCGGCGCAGGGTGGCGGCGTACATCGCGTCGCAGCCGTCCAGGTGCGGCCACAGCTGCCACGACGTCTCCAGGTGGGCGTCGTCGCGGGCCCGGAGCACCGCCGACACCACACCGACGGTCTCCGCGACCACCGGTGAGCAGGTCGCGTAGACGACGACGCCGCCGGGACGTACGGCGTCCAGGGCGGTGACCAGGAGGGCTCGCTGCAGCCGCACCAGGGTGTCGACGTCGCTGGGCCTGCGTCGCCAGCGCGACTCAGGGCGTCGGCGCAGCGCGCCGAGGCCCGAGCACGGGGCGTCGACGAGCGCCCGGTCGAAGGTGTCGGGGCGCCAGGCGGGACGGGTGCCGTCGCCGGTGACCACCCCGAGCATCCCGTCCTGCACCGAGCGCACGCCGCGCGACACGAGCTGGGCACGGTGGTGCTGCGCCTCGTTGGCCAGCACCTTGCCCCCCCGCTGCGCGGCCAGGGCGGCGAGCAGGGCGCTCTTGCCACCCGGGCCCGCGCACAGGTCGAGCCAGCGCTCGTCACGGCCCTCGACCGTCGCGTCGGCCAGCGCCAGGGCCACCCGCTGGGAGCCCTCGTCCTGGACGCCGGCGCGCCCCTGCACGATCGCAGGGACGGCGGTCAGGTCGCCGCCACCCCAGGTCCAGGCGTACGGCGACCGGCCGGTGGGCTCGGCGCCGGCGGCCCGCATCTCGTCGTCGTCCACCAGCCCGGGGCGGGCGACGAGGGTGACCTGCGGGGCAGCGTTGTCGGCCTCGAGGAGCGCCGGAAGCTCGGAGACGTCACGGCCGTGGCCGTCGAGTGCCTCGGCGAGCGCGTCGACCACCCAGGCCGGGTGGGAGGTGGCGACGGCCAGGCGCGCGGTGGAGCCGGGCGCGCCGGGCGCCACCTGGTCGACCCACGCAGCCAGGTCCTGGGCGGCCACCTTGCGGAGCACCGCGTTGACGAGTCCGGTGGGCCCCTGGCCGACGCGGTCGCGGGTCAGCTCGACGCTGGTCGCGATCGCGGCGTGGTCGGGCACCCGCATCGCCAGCAGCTGGTGGGCGCCGAGGCGCAGCACGTCGCGGACCTTGCCCTCCAGCTTCGGCTTGGTGAGGCAGACGTCGATGATCGCGTCGTACGTGCCCTGGCCGCGGATCGCGCCCGCGGCGAGCTCGGTCGTGAAGGCGGCGTCGCGACCGGTCAGCCGGTACTTCTCCAGGACCTGGGGCAGCACCAGGTTGGCGTAGGCGTCGTCGACGCGGACCGCCTTCAGCACCTCCCACGCGGCCCGGCGGGACGGGTCCACACGGGGGCGCGACGGCGGGGCGGTGCCGGGGCCGGGACGACTCTGGCGGCGGGCGCCGTGGCGGCGTCGCGTGGGCTCACCCATGGGCGAAGAACTCCTTGACCAGTCTCTTGGGGGCCCGGGCGGCCCAGGCGTCGGTGATGATCTCGCGCAGCTCGTCCTCGGTGAGCTCCCCGAGGCGGGACTGCTGGACGAGCACGGCGTTGGTGTGACGGAAGTGGTCGATCGTGAAGAACGGGGTGTCCGGGTCGTCGACCAGCTCGGCCTTCTCCGCCGGGCCTACGGTCACGATGACGAGCAGGTCGTCGTAGAGGTCGCCCGTCTCGGGGTTGATCGCCGACGAGTGGGGGTGGCGGTAGAGCAGGAAGCCCCGCCCCTTGTCGCCGCGCGGCACCTTCCACGTGGGGACGTCACCCCACGTGGTGTCGAGCTCGGTCTGGGGCAGCGCGGCACAGATGGCGTCCACGTCGTCGGGGCGTGCGGCACGGCTCATGCCTGCGAGCGTACGCACGCGCAAGGACGTACGTCAGTCCTCGGCGCCGAACCGGACGCCCGACTCAAGGCGCACGCCGCGGGCCCAGTCGGCCGCCTGCATCTGCTTCTTGCCGAACGCCTTGACCTCACCGAGCTGCACGGGCACCGTGCCGGTGCCGATGAACACCGCGTTCTTGGTGACCTCGAGGACGCCGGGCTCGAGCGGCTCGCGCTCGGCCAGGGTGACCGGACCGATCTTGATCCGCTCGCCCTCGTGGGTGCTCCAGGCGCCCGGCGCGGGGGTGCAGGCCCGGATCTGGCGGTCGACGGCGACTGCGGGGGCGCTCCAGTCGATCTTGGCGTGCTCGACCAGGATCTTGGGTGCGATCGAGATCCCGTCCGCGGGCTGCTCGCGCGCCTCGATCTGGCCGGACTCGATGCCGGAGATCGTTTGCACCAGCAGGTGGGCGCCGGCCTCGGCCAGGCGGCCCAGCAGGTCACCGGAGGTGTCGTCGGGCCGGATCCGCTCCGTCATCACGCCGAAGGTCGGACCGGCGTCGAGCGCCTTGACGATCCGGAAGGTGGTGGCACCGGTGAACTCGTCGCCGGCCCATACGGAGTGCTGCACGGGGGCAGCGCCACGCCAGGCGGGGAGCAGCGAGAAGTGCAGGTTGATCCAGCCGTGGGTGGGGATGTCGAGGGCGGACTGCGGCAGCAGCGCGCCGTAGGCGACCACCGGGCAGGCGTCCGGGGCCAGCTCGCGCAGCTGCGCCTGGAACTCCTCGTCGCGCGGGTGCTCCGGCTTCAGCACCGGGATGCCCAGCTCCTCGGCGCGCTGCGCCACCGGGCTCGCCACGAGCTTGCGGCCGCGGCCGGAGGGGGCGTCGGGACGCGTCACGACGGCGACGACCTCGTGGTCGGAGTCGATGAAGGCGTTGAGGGACGGGACGGCGACCTCGGGGGTGCCGGCGAAGACGATGCGCATCAGAATCCGAATCCGTTGGTGGCGTGGGGCGAGACCTTGACGACGGGCTTCTCCAGCCCGAACCACTCCGACTCGCGGATCTCACGCATGGCGGCGCGCCGCGCCTCGGCGTCGAGGCGGTCGATGAAGAGCACGCCGTTGAGGTGGTCGGTCTCGTGCTGGATGCAGCGGGCGAGCAGGTCGGAGCCCTCGATGGTCACCGGCTCACCGTGCATGGAGAAGCCCTTGGCGACCACCCGCAGCGCGCGCTGGCAGTCGTAGGTCAGGTGCGGCAGCGAGAGGCACCCCTCGGGGCCGTCCTGGATCTCGTCGGAGAGGTCGAGCACAGGGTTGACGAGGTGGCCGAGCTCCCCGTCGATGTTCCAGGTGAAGACACGCAGGCCGACCCCGACCTGGGGCGCCGCGAGACCGGCACCTGACGCCTCGAGCATCGTGTCGGTGAGGTCCTGCACGAGGGTGCGCAGTTCCTTGTCGAACGTGACGACCTCGAGCGCGGGCTTGCGCAGGATCGGGTCGCCGAACAGGCGGATGGGCTGGACTGCCACGCGGGAGGCTCCTCGTCAGGTCGGTGCAACCGCTCAGTCTACGGAGCCGTGCGGGGAGGCCGAGACCGCCACGGCCAGGACCGACGTCGGCCGGCCAGACGGCCCGTCACAGCGTGTGCGGATCCACCTGCACGCGCACCGCTGCCAGCCGCCGGGCCGAGCGCAGCCGCTGCATCGCCAGGAGCGCCTCGCTCAGGGCCGTGCCCTGGCTGCGCGGCACCCGCAGCACCATGCGAATCTCCTCGACCTCGGTAGCCGCCTCGGGCCGGTCCTGGCGCCGCTCGACCGGGACCGGCCCCAGCACCTCGACGACGTCAGGAAGGGTGACCAGCGCCAGCGCCTCCTCGACCGCCTCCGGCTCCCCGGTCACGGTCGCCATCCGGACGGCGGGCGGGAGGTGGGCGGAGAGCCGCTCCTCCAGCTCCCGCTCGGCGAAGCCGGCCGGGTCCCACCGCACGAGTGACTGGAGCAGCGGGGACCCGGGGTCGCCGACCACCACGACGCGCCCCTGGGGGCGTACGAGGGCGGCGGCGTTGAACCAGCGGCGTACGGCCTCCTCGTCGCTGCGCAGGTCGGGGCGACCGAGCCCGAGCCAGGTGTCGAGCAGGAGGACGGCCGCGTAGCCACGCGCTGCCGGGGGCTCGGCACCCGGAGTGGCGACGACGACGTCGGCATCCTCCCCCACCGCGGCGATCACCCGGTCACCGCCCGAGCTGCGGACGGCGTGGCCGGGGAACATCCGCCCCATCTCCTCGGCCGTCCGGTCGCGCCCCAGGACCGGGGCGCGCAGCCCCTGGGCGCCGCAGGTGCCGCAGCGCCACCGGTGGTCGACGACGCCGCACCAGCCGCACGAGGGCGGCGAGGCAGGGTCGGTCAGCCGCAGTGGTCCCCGGCAGGCACCGCACCGGGCGGGTGTACGGCATCGCTCGCAGGCCAGGTGCGGCACGTAGCCCGACCGCGGTGTCTGGACCAGCACCGGCCCTTCGGCCAGCGCCCGACGCACCAGACCCATCGCCGGGCCGGGCACCCGCGCCCCCCGGTTGCGCTCGTCGTTGGCCACCACGTCGACCCGGACCCGCTCACGCAGCACCGTCCGGGACGGGGCGATCGGGTGGGCCCAGCCGGTCCGGACCAGGTACTCCGCCTCCACGGTGCGCGTCACCCCGCCGAGCAGGACCGCGCACCCCTGCTGGTCGGCGCGGGTGAGCAGCACCTCCCGGGCGTGGGGGTAGGGCGCGCGGGGCTCGCTGTGCAGGTCGTCGCCGTCGTCCCACATCACCACCAGGCCGAGGTCCCGCACCGGCGCGAAGGTCGCCGAGCGGGTGCCGATGACGACGTGGACGTCCCCGCGCAGCGCCGCGAGAAAGGCGGCGTACCGCTTGGCCGGCCCCTGGTCGGCGGTCAGCACCGCGTGCTGCCCCTCCCCCAGGACCTGGTCGAGCGCCGCGGCCATCCGGGTCACGTCACGGTGGTCGGGCACGCAGACCAGCGCCCCCTTGCCGGCAGCGCGGGTCCGGGCGACGGCGTGCGCCACGAGCACCGTCCAGTCGGCGCCGGGCAGGGCCTGCCACACCGCACGCGGCGCGGCGCCCTCCTCCAGACGCGCGAGGAAGGAGTCGGCAGCCGGGTGCCCGCTCCACGCCGCCTGCGCCTGGGCCAGCGTGCTGGTGAGGCCAGCCGGTCGCGGCTCGCGGTCCGCCTTCTCGGTGGTCGCGTGCCGGGGCGGGACGGCAAGGCGCAGGACGTCGGCGCGGGCACCGGCGTACCGGGCCGCCACCGCGGCGGTCAGCTGCTCCACCTCCGGGGTGAGGACGCGCTCGGGGCTGACCACGCGCCGCAACGGCGTGAGGCGGCCGTCGTGGTCGGTGCCGGGGGCGCGCTCGACGACGTAGCCGTCGACGTCCTGCCCGGCGAAGCGCACCTTGACGCGGATCCCGGGCTGCACGGCGTCGTCCATGCTCTGGGGCACCAGGTAGTCGAAGGGCCGGTCCAGGTGGGCCAGCGGCACGTCGACCAGCACCCGGGCCACCGGGTCGACCTCGGCCGGCTCCTCCTCGTGGCGGCGGCGCATCTCGGCCTCGCCACGGCGGGCGCGGCCACCGGCCACGGACGCACGGAGGCCGGGCAGCATGTCCAGCTGCCCGGCCTCGTGCGTCTCACTCATGTGCGCATTGATACCAGCCCGCGCCGACACCTCGACCGTCGGCGCAAGGTGACCCGTGGGTCAGATGCCGGCGGCCGCCCGCAGTGCGTCGGCGCGGTCGGTGACCTCCCAAGTGAAGCCCGGGAGCTCGCGACCGAAGTGCCCGTACGCCGCGGTCTGGGCGTACTTGGGCTTCAGCAGGTCGAGGTCGCGGATGATCGCGGCCGGACGCAGGTCGAAGACCTCGAGCACGGCCTCCTGGATCTTCTCGTCCGCGACGACACCGGTGCCGAAGGTCTCGATGAAGACGCCGACGGGAGCGGCCTTCCCGATCGCGTAGGCGACCTGGGCCTCGCAGCGACGCGCGAGGCCCGCTGCGACGACGTTCTTGGCGACCCAGCGCATGGCGTACGCAGCCGAACGGTCGACCTTCGACGGGTCCTTGCCGGAGAAGGCGCCTCCGCCGTGACGGGCCATGCCGCCGTAGGTGTCGATGATGATCTTGCGGCCGGTCAGGCCGGCGTCACCCATGGGACCGCCCACGACGAAGCGACCGGTCGGGTTGACCAGCAGGCGGTAGCCCTCGGCGGGGATGTCGAAGCCGGCGAGCACGGGGTCGATCACGTGCTGCTTGATCTCGACCTCGAGCTTCTCCAGGTCGGTCTCCTCGGAGTGCTGCGTGGAGAGGACGACCGTGTCGACGCGGACGGGACGGTTGTCGGCGTCGTACTCGATGGTGACTTGGGTCTTGCCGTCGGGACGCAGGTTCGGCATGGTGCCGTCCTTGCGCACCTCGGAGAGACGCTGCGAGAGACGCTGGGCGATCGTGATCGGCAGCGGCATGAGCTCGGGGGTGTCGTCGCAGGCGTAGCCGAACATCAGGCCCTGGTCGCCGGCACCCTGCTTGTCGAGCTCGTCGTCGGAGGTCTCGACACGCTCCTCGTAGGCGTCGTCGACGCCCTGCGCGATGTCGGGCGACTGCGCACCGATGGCGACGCTGACGCCGCAGGAGCTGCCGTCGAAGCCCTTTTCGGAGGAGTCGTAGCCGATCTCGAGGATCTTGTCGCGCACGAGCTGCGCGACGGGGGCGTAGGCCTCCGTGGTCACCTCGCCCGCGACGACCACCAGACCGGTGGTCAGGAGGGTCTCGACCGCGACGCGGCTGCGCGGGTCGTGCTCGAGCAGGTAGTCGAGGATGGTGTCGCTGATCTGGTCAGCGATCTTGTCCGGGTGACCCTCGGTCACGGACTCGGAGGTGAAAAGGCGTCCTGCCACAGCTGACTCTCCCCAGGTGATAGGTGGATGTTCAAGCCTAAAGGGGTGTCAGCATGCAAGAAAGGCGTCTCACATCACGAATCGACGGGCCACCTGGTCCCAGATCGCGTGCGAGACGTCCGACTTGGACGCCCGCGCCACCTCGGTGGCCTCGCCGTCGGTCGACAGGATCACGACCGCGTTGTCCGCGGCCCCGAAGACCGCTCCCCCGCTGACGTCGTTGACCACCAGCAGGTCGCAACCCTTGCGGGCCAGCTTGGCGCGGCCGAGCTCCAGGACGCTGCCGGTCTCGTCACCGGTCTCGGCGGCGAAGCCGACCACGACCTGCTTCGCGCGGCGACGCTCGCGAGAGAGCTCGGCCAGGATGTCGGGGTTCTGCTCGAGGTGGACCGCCGGCGCCGAGCCGTCGGCCGCCTTCTTGATCTTGGCCTCGCTGGTCGAGGTGGGGCGGAAGTCGGCCGGCGCGGCCGCCATCACGACGGCGTCGGCCTCGCCGGCAGCCGCCAGCATGGCCTCACGCAGCTCACTGGTCGTCTCCACGCGTACGACGGTGACACCGGCCGGGTCGGGCAGCGTCACGTTGGCGGCGACCAGCGTCACGTGCGCGCCGGGCGGCGGCGGACCGGGCGAGGGCGTACCCCTGCAGGCCGGAGGACCGGTTGCCGAGGAAGCGCACGGGGTCGAGGTACTCGCGCGTGCCGCCGGCCGAGACCACGACGTGGCGGCCAACCAGGTCCAGGGCGCCCGCGCCACGGGTCATCACCTGGAGCGCAGTCTCGAAGATCTCGCCGGGCTCGGGCAGGCGGCCCTTGCCGGTGTCCTTGCCGGTCAGGCGCCCCTCCGCGGGCTCGATGACGACGGCGCCGCGTTCACGCAGCGTGGCCACGTTGGCGCGGGTGGCGGGGTGCTCCCACATCTCGGTGTGCATCGCCGGGGCGAAGACCACGGGGCAGCGCGCGGTGAGCAGGGTGTTGGTGAGCAGGTCGTCGGCCAGGCCGTGGGCGGCCTTGGCCATCACGTCGGCGGTCGCCGGGGCCACCACGACCAGGTCGGCCTGCTGGCCGATCCGCACGTGCGGCACCTCGTGGACGCCGCTCCAGACGTCGGCGGCGACGGGCTTGCCCGACAGGGCCGCCCACGTGGGCGCGCCGACGAACTCCAGCGCCGAGGCGGTCGGGACGACGGTGACGTCGTGACCCGACTCGGTGAAGCGACGGAGCAGCTCGCAGGCCTTGTAGGCGGCAATGCCGCCACTGACCCCGAGGACGACACGCGGCCGCGTCCCGGAGGGGGACGCGGCCGGCGCGGTGCTGGACACCGGTGAGGTCACGCGGAGGTCACTCGGAGTCGGAGACGGCCTCAGCCTGAGCGGCAGCCTGGGCCGCAGCCTCGGCAGCGAGCTCGGCCGGGTCGACGTCCTCACAGGTCAGCAGGTCGTCGTTGATCTCGCGCAGCGCGATGCTGAGGGGCTTCTCCTGGACGTGGGTGTCCACGAGGGGGCCGACGTACTCGAGCAGGCCCTCGCCGAGCTGCGAGTAGTAGGCATTGATCTGGCGGGCGCGCTTGGCGCTGTACAGGACCAGCTTGTACTTGCTGTCGGTCTTGGTGAGCAGGTCGTCGATCGAGGGGTTGGTGACGCCCTCGGCGGCGATCAGGGGAGCAGACACGCGTGGCCTCGCAGGTGTTCGTAGTGGGCCGTACGCGGTGCGGCGTACGGCGGTCGTGCACGTCGTCGGGCGGGTCTCAGGACCCGGACCTGATCAAGGTTACCAATTCATCCACGGCGGCGGGAACTTCGTGGTTGACGATGGTGACGTCGAACTCGCTCTCGGCGGCCAGCTCCTCGCGCGCCGTCTCCAGCCGACGGGTGCGCTCCTCCTCGGTCTCGGTGCCGCGGCCGACGAGTCGGCGCTCCAGCTCCTCGAACGACGGGGGCGCCAGGAAGACGAAGAGCGCCTCGGGCATGGTGCGACGCACCTGGCGGGCGCCCTGCAGGTCGATCTCAAGCATCGCGGGCCGCCCGGCGGCCAGCGCCTCCTCGACGGGGCGGCGCGGCGTGCCGTAGCGGGCGGCCTTGTGGACCACGGCCCACTCCAGCAGCTCGGCCTGCTCGACCATGCGGTCGAACTCCTCGTCGGAGACGAAGAGGTAGTGCACGCCGTCGACCTCGCCGGGGCGCGGCGGCCGGGTGGTGGCGCTGACGGAGATCCAGACGTCAGGGTTGGCCGCGCGCATCTGCGCGGCGACCGTGCCCTTGCCGACGGCGGTCGGACCGGCCAGCACGACGAGTCGCGACGGCTTCGGAGCTTCGCTCACGCCGTTCACGCGCCGGTGGAGAACTCGCGCTCGAGCGCGGCGATCTGCTTGACGCCCAGACCACGCACCCGACGGCTCTCGGCGATCGCGAGACGCTCCATGAGCGCGGTGGCACGCACCTTGCCCAGCCCGGCATCGACTGCAGCAGGTCGATGACCCGCATCTTGCCGATGACCTCGTTCTCCTGGCCCTCGTGGATCACGTCGATGATCGAGGCCCCCGAGTTCTTGAGGCGGTTCTTCACCTCGGCACGCTCCCGACGGGACGCCGCCGCCTTGTCGAGCGCCGCCTGGCGCTGTTCGGGGTGAGCTGGGGCAGTGCCACGTCGGTGTTCCTCGTCATTTCGTCGGTGGGTCCGCGCTGGGCGGCTGGGTCAATCTAGTCACCCGTCCTGGTTGCCGTGTGCGCACCCCCGAGTCAGGGGCGCACGCGACTTCCCGGTCAGCTCCCCATTGTGGGCCACGCCCGATCAGGCGTCGAGAGCGGCCACGTCCTCGTTGGCCCGACGGGCGGCGGCGACCAGGGCGGCCGGGTCCGGGCCGGCGGCCAGGACCCCGCGGCTGGTGCTGGGCAGGACCGCGTGGGCCGCGGCCCCGAAGATGCGGCGCATGTCCTCGACGGTGCCGCCCTGCGCACCGTAGCCGGGCACCAGGATCGGGCCGTTGACGTCGAGCTCGGTCTCCGGGTCGGAGACGGTGGCGCCGACGACCGGGCCGAAGCTGCCCAGGGGCGTGGCGCCGGCGTTCAGCTCGCGCAGCGAGTCCAGGACGGTGGCGGCGACCGTACGACCGTCGGCGGCCCGGGCGCGCTGCACCTCGTGGCCCTCGGGGTTGGAGGTCAGGGCGAGGACGAAGAGACCGGCGCCGTGACGACGCGCGGTCTCGACCATCGGCGTGAGCGAGCCGAAGCCGAGGAACGGGCTGGCGGTGACGGCGTCGGAGAAGAGCGGCGAGCGCGGGTCGAGGTAGGCGTCGGCGTAGGCCTGGGTCGTCGACCCGATGTCGCCGCGCTTCACGTCCATGCAGACCAGCGCGCCGGCCTGGCGGGAGATCTCGACCACGCGCTCCAGCACGGCGACCCCGCGGCTGCCGAACCGCTCGTAGAACGCGCTCTGCGGCTTGAGCACCGAGACCTCGGGCGCCAGCGCCTCGGCGACGGTCAGGGCGAAGCGCTCGAGTCCGGCGACGTCGTCGTCGAGGCCCCAGGCCTTGAGCAGCGAGGCGTGCGGGTCGATGCCGACGCAGAGCCGGCCCCGCTCGCCGATGGCGCGATGGAGCCGGGCGCCGAAGGGCGCGAGGGTGGAGTCAGGTGTGGTCACGGGGTCTCCTCAAGGTCGTGGGCGAGTCGGGTGATCAACGTCGGGTCGTGCAGCAGGCCGGTGCCGACCTGGACCGCCACCGCACCCGCGTCCAGGTAGGCGCGCACGTGCTCCGGCGCGGTGACGCCGCCGCAGGCGACGACCGGGACCTCGGGGGCAGCGCGGCGTACGGCGCGGGTCGCGGCCAGCGTGACGGGACGGATCGCGGGTCCGCTCAGGCCAGCCGGACGCCCGTCGGGCATCGCAGCCGCCAGGGCTCCCCCGACGACCACGGCGCCGGCGCCTGCGTCGCGCACCGCCCGGGCCGTCTCGACGACCCGGACCGGGTCGGGCCGCACCTTCACGAGCAGGGCCAGGTCGGCGGGGAGCTCGCGGCGTACGGCCGCCACGGCGGAGGCGGCGTGGAAGGGTTCGCGCGCGTCGAAGGCACCCACGGCGTCGGCGTCGGGCGAGGCCAGGTTGACCTCCACCCCACCGAGCCCGGGCGCGCCGGCGAGCAGGCGGGTGAGCTCGGCGTACTCCCCCAGCGAGGTGGCGCAGAAGGAGACCAGCACCCTGGCGCCGGCCCGGACCAGCCACGGCAGCTCGTCGGAGAGGAAGACCTCGATGCCGGGGTTGTGCAGGCCGACGGCGTGCAGCAGCCCGCTCGGCGACTCCAGCACCCGCGGCATCGCCGACCCGGGGTGCGGCTCGCGGGTCAGGGTGCGGGTGACGAAGGCGAGGCCGTCGAGGTCGACGTACGGCGCCAGCTCGCGACCGGTGCCGCCGCAGCCTGATGCCACCATCACCGGGTGGGCGAGCCGGAGGCCGGCCAGGACGTCGCTCATGCCAAGGCCTCCCAGTCGACGCGGTGGCCGGGCAGGACGGGACCCTCGACGCAGGCACGTACCTGGCGCGGCACCGCGTCGTCACCGACCACCGGGACGACGCACCCGTGGCAGAGGCCGGTGCCGCAGGGCATCGGCGACTCGAGGCCGACCTGGCTGGGCACGCCGGCGTCGTCGGCCGCCTGCGCCACGAGGCGCACCGCGTCGGGGCGGCCGGCGGTGTAGACCACCGCGGCCTCCGACGACCTGAGCAGCCCGGGCAGGTGGTCGGTGACCACGCCGCGCTGACCGACGGAGCCGTCCTCGGTCACCACCACGACCTGGCGCACCAGGCGACGGGCCTCGCGCACGGCCAGCAGGTGCTGCTCGTCGGGCGCCCCCACCAGCAGCGTCACCCGGCACTCGCGGGAGCGGAGCCGCTCGGCGAGCGCCAGCAGAGGCGCGACCGCGTGGCCCTCCCCCACCAGCAGCGCGGAGACCGGCTGCCGGGCAGGGTGAAGGGGCGGCCCAACGGCCCGGTGAGGCCCAGGCGGGTGCCGACGGGCAGGCCCGCGAACCAGGCACCCGACGCCGTGGCCGGGTCGATGACCACCTCGATGGTCGGCCCGAAGGCGCCGGCAGCCTCCACCCGGTGGATCCACCAGGCACGGGCCGTCAACCGGTCGTCACCGGGCGAGACGACCACGAACGTGCCCGGACGGAACGCCGCCGGGACACCGGGCGCCGACAGGGTGAGGACGCGGAACGCCCCCGCGCGACGGACGGCCAGCACCTCGCCCCGGACACGCAGGGGGCCCGGGGCGGAGCTGGTGGTCGTCGTCACCCGCGGGCCAGACCGCTCACGATCCGGCGGGGCCACAGCGGACCCTCGTAGATGAACGCGGTGTAGCCCTGGAGCAGGGTGGCGCCGGCGTCGATCCGGTCGAGGGCGTCGGCCACGGTGGTGATGCCGCCGACGCCGACCAGGGTCATGTCGGGGCCGACCCGGTCGCGCAGCAGCCGCATGACGGCCGTCGACCGCTCGGTGAGCGGACACCCGGACAGACCGCCCGCACCGATCTCGGCCACCCTGGCGGCGTCGGAGCGCAGCCCTTCGCGGTTGATCGTCGTGTTGGTCGCGATGATCCCGTCGAGCCCCACGGCCATGGCCATGTCGGCCACCGCCAGGACGTCCTCGTCACTGAGGTCGGGGGCGATCTTGACCAGCAGCGGGACGCGACTGCGCCCGAGCGGCTCGGTGACCTCGTCAGCACGACGACGTACGGCGCGCAGCAGCGGCTCGAGCTTCTCCACGGCCTGGAGGTCACGCAGGCCCGGGGTGTTGGGCGAGGAGACGTTGACGACCAGGTAGTCGGCGTGCGGGGCGAGCAGGCCGGTCGACTTCTCGTAGTCGGCGACCGCCTCGGACTCCGGAACGACCTTCGTCTTGCCGATGTTGACGCCGAGCACCACGTCGGAGGCCCGGCCTGAGGCGGCGCGCGCGGCGAGCCGACGGGCGACTGCCTCGGCGCCGTCGTTGTTGAACCCCATCCGGTTGACGATCGCCCGGTCCTCGGGCAGCCGGAAGAGCCGGGGCGTGGGGTTGCCGGGCTGCGGCTCCCCCGTGACGGTGCCGATCTCCACGTGGCCGAAGCCGAGGCCGGCCAACGCGTCGATGCCGACCGCGTTCTTGTCGAAGCCTGCCGCCAGGCCGAGCGCGTGCGGGAAGCGGATCCCCATCGCCTCGACCGGCTGGCCGACGCGCGCAGCACCCGCGCCGACCACCCGCTCGGTGAGCGGGCGGGCGGCACGGATTGCCGAGAAGGCCCGGTGGTGGATCCACTCGGGGTCGGTGCGGGTCAGGACCTGCTTGAAGAGCTGGTCGTACGCCTTCTGCCCCAGCCCCGCGAGACTCCCGGTGGAGCTCATCGAGCCGTGGCGGCGCTGGTGAGGGCTGCCCACTCCTGCAGCGAACGTACGCCGATCCCGCCGGAGCGCAGGGCGGCGATGCCCTGGACCGCCGCAGCGGCACCCTGCACGGTGGTGATGCACGGCGTGCCCGTCAGGACGGCCGCGGCACGGATGTCGTAGCCGTCGTAGCGCGCCCCCGAGGCCGAGCCGTTCGGGGTGTTGACGATCAGGTCGACCTCCCCGGCCTGGATCATCCCCACGATGGTCGGCTCGCCGTTGGGCCCCGTGCCGGACGAGTGCTTGCGCACCACGGTCGACGGGATGCCGTTGCGCCGCAGCACCTCGGCGGTGCCCTCGGTGGCGAGCAGCTCGAAGCCGTAGTCGGCCAGGACGCGCGCCGGGAAGATCATCGTGCGCTTGTCGCGGTTGGCGATCGAGATGAAGACCTTGCCGCCGACCGGCAGCGGGCCGAACGAGCCGGCCTGGGCCTTCGCGAAGGCCTTGCCGAAGTCGGCGTCGAAGCCCATGACCTCGCCGGTCGACTTCATCTCCGGGCCGAGCACGGTGTCGACGAACTGACCCTCGTGGGTGCGGAAGCGGTTGAACGGCAGCACTGCCTCCTTGACCGCGATCGGCGCGTCGGCCGGCAGCAGGCCACCGTCACCGGTCGCCGGCAGCAGGCCCTCGGCGCGCAGCTCGGCGATCGTGGCGCCGAGCATCACCCGGGAGGCCGCCTTGGCCAGCGACGTACCGGTGGCCTTCGAGACGAAGGGCACCGTGCGCGAGGCGCGCGGGTTGGCCTCGATGACGTAGAGCACGTCGGCACCGATGGCGAACTGGATGTTGATCAGGCCGCGGACGCCCACGCCGGAGGCGATCGCCTCGGTGGCGGTGCGGATCCGCTCGATCTCGCTGCGGCCCAGGGTGATCGGCGGGAGCGCGCAGGAGGAGTCACCGGAGTGGATGCCGGCCTCCTCGATGTGCTCCATGACGCCGCCCAGGAAGAGCTCGTGGCCGTCGTACAGGGCGTCGACGTCGATCTCGACCGCGTCGTCGATGAACCGGTCGATGAGGACCGGGCGCTCGGCGCTGATCAGCTCGGTCGCGGCCTCGAGGTAGGTCTCCAGCGTGTCGTCGGAGTAGACGATCTGCATGCCGCGGCCACCCAGGACGTACGACGGGCGCACGAGCACCGGGTAGCCGATCTCGTGGGCGATGGCGCGCGCGTCCTCGAAGGAGACCGCGGTGCCGTGCTTCGGCGAGGTCAGTCCGGCCTCGGCGAGGATGCGGCCGAAGGCGCCGCGCTCCTCGGCCAGGTCGATGGCCTCGGGGCTGGTGCCGACGATCGGGACACCGGCGTCCTGCAGACCCTGGGCCAGGCCGAGCGGGGTCTGGCCACCGAGGGTGGCGACCACGCCGGCGATCGGGCCGGCAGCGCGCTCGGCCTCGACGATCTCCAGCACGTCCTCCAGCGTGAGCGGCTCGAAGTAGAGCCGGTCGGAGGTGTCGTAGTCGGTGGAGACGGTCTCGGGGTTGCAGTTGACCATGATCGTCTCGTAGCCGGCCTTCGACAGCTCCTGCGCGGCGTGCACGCAGGAGTAGTCGAACTCGATGCCCTGGCCGATCCGGTTCGGGCCGGAGCCCAGGATGATCACGGCCTCGCGCTCGCGCGGCACGACCTCGGTCTCCTCGTCGTACGAGGAGTAGTAGTACGGCGTACGGGCCTCGAACTCGGCCGCACAGGTGTCGACCGTCTTGTAGACCGGGCGGATCCCCAGGTCGTGGCGCGCCGCGCGCACCTCGGCCTCGGTGAGGCCGCGCAGCCCGGCGACCTGGACGTCCGAGAAGCCGTGACGCTTGGCCAGGCGGAGCGTGGCGGCGTCGAGGTCGGCGGCGCCGGCGACGGCCTCGGCGACCTCGTTGACCAGGAAGAGCTGGTCGACGTACCAGGGGTCGATCTTGGTGGCGTCGAAGATCTCCTCCGGCGTGGCGCCGGCGCGGATGGCCAGCATCAGCTTCTGGATGCGGCCGTCGTGCGGACGGGCGACGTCGGCGAGGATCTCCTTCTTGTCGCCGACCTCACCGGTCCAGGTGAACTGCGACCCCTTCGACTCCATCGAACGCAGCGCCTTGTTGAGCGCCTCGGAGAAGTTGCGACCGATCGCCATCGCCTCGCCGACCGACTTCATGTGGGTGGTGAGGGTGGAGTCGGCGGTCGGGAACTTCTCGAACGCGAAGCGGGGCACCTTGACCACGACGTAGTCGAGGGTCGGCTCGAACGAGGCGGCGGTGGAGCCCTGCGGGCCCGACGTGATGTCGTTCTCGATCTCGTCCAGCGTGTAGCCGATGGCGACCTTGGCGGCGATCTTGGCGATCGGGTAGCCGGTGGCCTTCGACGCGAGCGCCGAGGACCGGGAGACGCGCGGGTTCATCTCGATGACGATGACGCGGCCGTTCTCCGGGTTGACCGCGTACTGGATGTTGCAGCCGCCGGTGTCGACGCCGACCTCGCGGATGACGCCGATCGCCAGGTTGCGCAGGTGCTGGTACTCGCGGTCGGTGAGGGTCATCGCCGGGGCGACGGTGATCGAGTCGCCGGTGTGCACGCCGACCGGGTCGAAGTTCTCGATCGAGCAGATGATGACGACGTTGTCGTTCTTGTCGCGCATCACCTCCAGCTCGTACTCCTTCCACCCGAGGATCGACTCCTCGATCAGGACCTCGGTGGTGGGCGAGGCAGAGAGGCCGGCGCCGGCGATGCGGTGCAGGTCCTCGGCGTTGAACGCGATGCCCGACCCGAGGCCGCCCATGGTGAAGGAGGGGCGGATGACGACCGGGAAGCCGAGCTCCTCGGTCGCCTTCTCGACCTCGTCCATCGAGTGGCACACGAAGGAGCGGCAGACCTCGCCGCCGACCTTGCGGACGATGTCGTTGAACAGCTCGCGGTTCTCGCCACGGTGGATCGCCTCGAAGGAGGCGCCGATCATCTCGACGCCGTACTTCTCCAGGACGCCGTTGTCGTGGAGCGCGGTCGCGGTGTTGAGCGCGGTCTGGCCACCCAGCGTCGGCAGGATCGCGTCGGGGCGCTCCTTCGCGATGACCTTCTCGACGAACTCGGGGGTGATCGGCTCGACGTAGGTGGCGTCGGCGAACTCCGGGTCGGTCATGATCGTGGCCGGGTTGGAGTTCACGAGGATGACGCGGAGGCCCTCCTCCTTGAGGATGCGGCAGGCCTGGGTCCCGGAGTAGTCGAACTCGCAGGCCTGGCCGATGACGATCGGGCCGGAGCCGATCACCAGGACGGACTTGATGTCTTCACGCTTCGGCACTTCTCAGGCCTCCTTGTTGCTGGCCATCAGCTGGCAGAAACGGTCGAACAGGTATGCGGCGTCGTGCGGCCCGGCCGCGGCCTCGGGGTGGTACTGGACGGAGAACGACGTGAGGTTGCCCTCCGCGTCGCGCAGCTCGAGGCCCTCGACCACGTCGTCGTTGAGGCAGACGTGGGAGACGGTCGCGGTGCCGAACGGTGTCTCGGTGGAGCCCTCCAGCGGGGCGTCGACGGCGAATCCGTGGTTGTGCGCGGTGACCTCGACCTTGCCGGTGGTGCGGTCCATCACCGGCTGATTGATGCCGCGGTGGCCGTACTTCAGCTTGTAGGTGCCGAAGCCGAGCGCGCGGCCGAAGAGCTGGTTGCCGAAGCAGATCCCGAAGTAGGGGATGCCGTCGGCCAGGGCGCTCTTGAGCAGCTCGACCTGCGCGGTGTGGCGCCGCCGGTCACCCGGTCCGTTGGAGAAGAAGAGGCCGTCGGGCTCGACCGCCTCCACCTCCTCGATCGTCGCGGTGGCGGCAGCACGTGCACCTCGATGCCGCGCTCGGCCATCATCCGCGGGTGTTGGCCTTGAGGCCCAGGTCGACGGCGGCGACGGTGAACTTCTTGTCGCCGACGGCCGGGACGACGTACGCCTCGGAGGTCGAGACGGCCGCGGAGAGGTTGGCGCCGGTCATCTCGGCGGCCGCGGTCACCTTGGCCAGCAGCGCCTCGGGGTCGCTCTCGACGGTGGAGATGCCGACGCGCATCGCGCCACGCTCACGCAGGTGGCGGGTGAGGGCGCGGGTGTCGACGCCGGAGATGCCGACGACGCCCTGCGCGCGCAGCTCGTCGTCGAGGGTGCGCCGGGAGCGCCAGTTGGAGGGCACGCGGGCAGGGTCGCGGACGACGTAGCCGGCCACCCAGATGCGCGAGGACTCCGGGTCCTCGTCGTTCATGCCGGTGTTGCCGACGTGCGGGGCCGTCATGACGACGACCTGGCGGTGGTAGGACGGGTCCGTCAGGGTCTCCTGGTAGCCGGTCATGCCGGTCGAGAAGACTGCTTCGCCGAAGGTCTCACCTTCGGCACCGAAGGACTCACCGTGGAAGACGCGTCCGTCCTCGAGCACGAGGAGCGCGGGCTTGGGGGCATGCAGCGGCACGCCTGACCTCCTTCTCCGCCTCACAGGACGGATCGTTAAAGGATGTGTGAGCGCCTCGAACCCTACCAGCGCCGGGCCGCTCCCCCGACGCCGCCACCGCGGGTGGACCGCGGTGCCGGCGCGTGGGCTCGACCACACCTCGCGCGTCGCGAAGCGCCAGCGGCGAGCGGCCCGACGTGCCAAGGTGGACCCGTGCTGACCGTCACGCTGGAGGAGCTCACCCGTCACGTCGCGCCGCTGGGCTCCGAGGAGGTCCGGGTCGTGTGCAGCGGCAACTTCGCCACGCCGCACACCGTCCTCGCCCCGGTGCTCGGCGCCCTCGAACGGGTCCGGCTCCACGGCCTCAACCTGCAGCCCGGGCTCGACCTCCACGACGGCGTCATGCCAGAGACCTGCTTCGTGGGTCCGGGCGTACGACGTCACCCGCGGCTGGTCTACGTGCCGGCCCGGCTCTCGACGGTGCCGACGCTCTACTCCTCCTCCCTCGCGCCCGACGTGGTGGTCGTGCACACCACGCTGCCGCGTGACGGGAAGGTGTCCCTGGGCCTGGAGGTCAACGTGCTGCCGGCCGCCATCGAGGCGGCACGGGCCCGGGGTGCCCTGGTGGTCGCCCAGATGAACCCGCGCATGCCGTGGACCTTCGGCGACGCCGAGATCGACCTCGACGCCGTCGACCTCGGCGTCGAGGTGGACGAGCCGCTCGCCTCGCACGCGGCGGCGGAGCCCGGCGAGGACGCGGCCGAGATCGGCGCCCGGGTGGCGCACGAGGTGCGCGACGGCTCGACGTTGCAGGCCGGGATCGGCGAGGTGCCCGACGCGACGGTGGCCCGGCTGACCGACCGCCGGGACCTGCGGATCTGGACGGAGATGTTCTCCGACGGCGTGCTGGCGCTGGAGCGCCGCGGCGTGCTCGACCCCGAGGTCGAGATCGTCACCTCCTTCGTCTTCGGCAGCGAAGAGCTGTACGCCTGGCTCGACCGCAACCCCCGGGTGCGGCTGCGGCGCACCGAGGTGACCAACGCCCCTGCGCTGATCGCCCGGCAGCCCGCGATGACCTCGGTCAACACCGCGCTGCAGGTCGACCTCTTCGACCAGGCCAACGCCTCGCGCATCAAGGCCCGGATCTACAGCGGCTTCGGCGGACAGACCGACTTCACCGTCGGCGCGACCCACTCACCGGGCGGTCAGGCCTTCATGGCCCTGCGCAGCTGGCACCCCAGGGCCGACGTCTCCACGATCGTGCCGCTCATCGACGAGCCGGTCACCTCGTTCCAGCACAGCGCGGTGGTGACCGAGCAGGGGCTCGCCCGGCTGGCCGGACGCAGCGAGAAGGAGCAGGCCGCCAACCTCATCTCGTACGCCGCGCACCCCGACGTGCGCGACGAGCTGCGCGAGGAGGCGGCGGCGCTGGGCCTGGCCTGAGCTGCCTGGCCTGAGCTGCCTGGCCTGGGCTGCCTTGTCCTGAGCTCAGGGTGGGCGCAGCCTCAGATCGAAGCGGCGTGCTCCACCAGCTGCCCCAGCAGCTCGTAGGCCGCCTCGTCGGTGTCGTTGCCCATGCCGATGATCGCGGTGTCCACGCCGACGGCTGCCAGCGCGCCGACCTTGTCGAGGGCCTGGTCGACGCTCATCGCCTCCTCACCCGAGGGGACCTTCTCCCCACTCCGCTCGCTGAGGCTGATCCGGGTGAGCACCGTCTTGCGGATCGAGTCGTAGTCGCGCCCCTCCGCGTCGCAGTGCTCGCGCAGCACGCCGAGCTTCTGCGCCACGAACTCGGGCCCGCCGTCGAAGATGTTGGTGGCGTCGGCATACTTCGCCACGAAGCGCAGGGTCTTGCGCTCCCCCACGCCGCCGATCAGGATCGGCGGGGTCCGCACCGGCTGCGGCACGTTGAGCGGACGCGGAGCCGTGAACCCCTCCCCCTCGAAGGGCGAGTCGTCACCGGCCCACATCTGCTTCGCCAGGCGCAGGGTGTCCTCGAGGCGTACGAAGCGCTCCGCGGTCGTCGGGAAGTCGAGACCGTAGCCGCGGTTCTCCTCCTCGAACCAGGCCGCCCCGATGCCGAGCCAGGCGCGACCGCCGGAGAGCACGTCGAGCGTCGTGACCGTCTTGACGAGCAGCGCCGGGTTGCGCACCGTCGCCGCGGTGACCATCGCGCCGAGCTCGAGGCGGGAGGTGACGCCGGCGGCGAAGCCGAGCGTCGTGTAGGCCTCGAGCATCTCCTCCTCGGGCGGGCCGATCTGGGCGATCTGCCAGAAGTGGTCCATCACCCACAGGCTCTCCGACCCGGCCGCCTCCGACCAGCGGGCGATCGAGGCGAAGGTGGGGCCGATGGAGGCCGGCGAGCCGGGCCAGGTGAAGCGGGAGACCTGCTGTCCGATGCGCATCGCCCCATCCTGCCCCCGACGTGTGGTCCCGCACCACCGTCAACCAGCGTGCTCGTACGCCTCGCGCAGCCACCCGCGTACCTCGGCGTCGACCTCGGCGACCTCGTGCAGCTCGAGGTGGTGCATCCACACCCCGGGCGAGGGGTGGACGACCTCCTTGAAGCGCGGGGAGTCGATCCGGTGCGGGAGGGCGAGGGACAGCATTGCCGGGACGTCGCTGCGCACGTACTGCCCGGGACGCCAGACGTACGCGAACCCGCGGCGCCGCCGGAAGGCGACCTGGCTGCGCCCCACGGTCACGGTGCTGTCGCCGACGGCGCCCACGGCCTCCTCGACGGCTCGGCAGAGCTCAAGACTGCGCGGATGACCCTCGAAGAGCTCCTCGACGGTCCGCTCCCCGGCCACGACCAGCCTCAGGCCAGGGCGCCGTCGCGCACGGTGACCTTGCCGCCGAAGACCGTGTGCACCACGCGCGAGGTCAGCTCGTGACCGTGCCACGGGTTGTTGCGCGAGAGCGAGACCGAGGCGGCCCGGTCGACGGTGACCGTCGCGGTCGGGTCGACGAGCGTCACGTGGGCGGCCTCGCCGGGGGCCAGCTGGCCACCGTGCTCCTCCAGCCCGGCGATCCGGGCCGGCGTGCGGGACATGACCCGGGCGATGTCGTTCCAGTCGAACTCGTCGTCCATCGCCGTGCGGACCACACCCAGCGCGGTCTCGAGGCCGAGCATGCCGAACGCCGCGTCGACGAAGGCGTGCTCCTTGTCGTGCCGGGCGTGTGGCGCGTGGTCGGTGGCGACCGCGTCGATGGTGCCGTCGGCGAGCGCCTCGCGCAGGGCCATCACGTCCTCGGTAGGGCGCAGCGGCGGGTTGACCTTGAAGACCGGGTCGTAGCCGGTGAGCAGGTCGGTGGTGAGGATGAGGTGGTGCGGCGTCACCTCGCAGGTGACGTCGATCCCCTGCGCCTTGGCCCAGCGGATCACCTCGATCGAGCCGGCCGAGGAGACGTGGGCGACGTGGATGCGCGAGCCGGTGTGCTTGGCCAGCATGACGTCGCGGGCGACGATGACCTCCTCGGCGATCCCGGGCCACCCGGGCAGTCCGAGACGCCCCGAGACCTCGCCCTCGTGGCAGCAGGCGGAGGGACCGGCCAGCACCGGGTCCTGGGAGTGCTGGGAGACGACGCCGCCGAAGGCCTTCGCGTACTCCAGGGCCCGGCGCATCACACGGGCGTCGTGGACGCACTTGCCGTCGTCGGAGAAGACCCGGACCTGCGCGGCCGAGCGGGCCATCAGCCCGAGCTCGGCGAGCTCCTCACCGGCGAGCCCCTTGGTGACCGCGCCGACCGGCTGCACGTCGACGAGGCCGGCCTCGCGACCGAGCTCCCACACGCGCAGGGCGGCCTCGGCGGTGTCGGTCACCGGGGTGGTGTTGGCCATCGCGAGCACGGCGGTGTAGCCGCCGACCGCGGCGGCCTGCGACCCGGTGAGCACCGTCTCGGCGTCCTCGCGACCGGGCTGGCGCAGGTGGGTGTGCAGGTCGACCAGCCCCGGGAGGGCGACCAGGCCGTCGGCGTCCAGCGTCTCGGTGCCCGAGGGCGCCTGCGACGCGGCGTCGGCGCCCACGGCGGCGATGCGGCCGTCGACGACGAGCAGGTCAGCGGTCTCGGTGCCGAACAGCGCGGCCCCCTTGATCAGCAGGCTCACGCGCTGGACTCCTCTCCGGCGAGCAGGTGGTAGAGCACGGCCATCCGCACGGCGAGGCCGGCGGAGACCTGGTCGAGGATCGCCGACTGGGCGGCGTCCGCTGCGTCGGCGGCGATCTCCAGGCCCCGGTTCATCGGTCCGGGGTGGCAGATCGGGACGTCCGGGTGCAGGGCGGCGAGCCGGTCCCGGGTCAGCCCGTAGCCGACGGTGTACTCGCGCGCCGTCGGGAAGTAGCCGCCCGACATGCGCTCCCGCTGCACCCGCAGCATCATCACGGCGTCGGCGGTCGGCAGGACCTCGTCGACGTCGTACGAGGTCGCGAAGCCCGCGCTCTCCGACCACGGCCCGACGCCGCTGGGCATCAGGGTGGGCGGCGCCACGACGGTGACCTCGGCCCCCAGCTTCGTGAGGCACTGGACGTTGGAGCGAAAGACCCGGCTGTGGGTCAGGTCGCCGATGACCGCGACGTGCCTGCCCTCGAGCGAGCCGAGGCGACGCTGCAGCGTGTAGGCGTCGAGCAGCGCCTGGGTGGGGTGCTCGTGCATGCCGTCACCGGCGTTGACGACGCTCGCGTCGACCCACCCGGCGACCTGCTGGGCAGCACCGCTGGCCTGGTGGCGGATGACCAGCCCGTCGACGCCCATCGCGCAGACCGTCATCACGGTGTCGCGCAGACTCTCGCCCTTGGAGGTCGAGGAGCCCTTGGCCGAGATGTTGATGACGTCGGCGGAGAGCCACTTGCCGGCGATCTCGAAGCTCGAGCGGGTGCGGGTGGAGTCCTCGAAGAACATGTTCACCACGGTCACGCCGCGCAGGGCGGGGAGCTTCTTGACCGAGCGGCGCTGCACGTCGTGCATGTCGCTGGCGGTGGCGAAGATCTCCTGGATCTGGTCGACGGACAGGTCGTCGATCGAGAGCAGGTGCTTCACGAGATGCTCACCTCGTCGGCCCCGTCGACCTCCGCGACGCGGACGCTGACGCGCTCGCTGCGGGCACTGGGCAGGTTCTTGCCGACATGGTCGGCGCGGATCGGGAGCTCACGGTGGCCGCGGTCGACCAGGACCGCGAGCCGCACGGCCGAAGGACGGCCGAGGTCGGCGACGGCGTCGAGCGCGGCACGGATCGTGCGGCCCGAGAAGAGCACGTCGTCGACGAGCACGACGACCTTGCCGTCGATCCCTCCGGCGGGGATCTCGGTGCGGTGCGAGGCCCGGGTCGGCTGCGAGCGCAGGTCGTCGCGGTACATCGTCACGTCGAGCTCGCCGACGGGGACGTCGACGCCCTCCACCGCGGCGATGCGGGCGGCGATCCGCCGCGCGAGCGGGACACCTCGGGTCTGCAGCCCGAGCAGGACCAGGTCGTCGACGACCCGGTTGCGCTCGAGCAGCTCGTGGGAGATGCGGGTCAGCGCCCGGGAGACGTCACGGGCGTCGAGGACGGTGCGGGGAGCACCTTCGGTGGTTCCATCGGTGGGGGCACCAGTCATGGCTGTGCCGGACCTCCTTCTCCGCCTCACAGGACGGCTCGTTAAAGGATGTCTATCTCGCCGGAGACTACCAGCGTGCGGACGCGACGTGGTCCACCCGGCCTCCTGTGGGCACCGCCCCGACGCCGTGACCTGCCTCAGCGGTCGAGGTGCCGGGCGCGGGCGAAGCAGAAGAACCCGTAGCAGGCGATGCCGGCCGCGATCACGCAGAGCAACCACGGACCGAAGGGCTGCTGGAGCACCGTACGCAGGGCGTCACCGAGGCCCTGGTCCTCCTTGCCCTGGTGGGTCCAGCCGGCGTGCACGACCAGGCCGCCCACGATGCCGGTGGCCACCGCCTTGGCGAGGTGGCCGATCTTGCCGAACCAGCGGTACGCCTCCCCCGTCTCGCCGGCCCGACCCTCCGCGTCGAGGTGCTCGAGGAACTTGTCGGTCCAGCCCTTCCAGGCGAGGTAGCCGGCGTAGCCGATCACGGCCAACCCGGCGAGCGCGACGAGCCACTGACCGCCGGGCCAGTTCATCACCGTGGCGGTCATCGACCTGCCCTTGCCGCCGCCTCCGCCCGTCACCGTACGGAGGGCAGTGAGGGCGAGTGCGGCGTACAGCACCGCCTTGACGGCGGCACCGCCGCGCTGGCGCCAGCCCTCCCCGTCCTTCGAGGAGTCGTCGGGCTTGCCGAAGACCGCGTCCAGCACCTTCCAGACGACGAGGAGCACCAGCCCCACGGCCAGCGCCCACAGGGCCACCTTGCCGAAGGAGTGCGAGGCGAGCTCGGAGAAGGCGCCCTTGCTGGAGGCCTCCCGGCGGCTCTCGCCGAAGGCGAGCTGGACCGCGACCCAGGCCACGAGCAGGTGGACCACCCCGTACGCGACGAGTCCCGCGCGTGCGAGGTGGTCCATCCACTGGCTGTCGTGGGCCTTCTCGGCCCGTCCCTTGACCGTGCTGACGACGGAGTTCTTGTCCACGACGGGGAGCGTTCCCTCCCCGGCGTCACTTCACACCGACGTGCTCACTTCTCGAGGATGGCCACCACGCCCTGACCACCGGCGGCGCAGATCGAGATCAGGCCACGACCGGATCCCTTCGCGTCGAGCAGCTTGGCCAGCACCGGGACGATGCGACCGCCGGTCGCGGCGAACGGGTGCGCCGCGGCCAGCGAGGAGCCGTTGACGTTGAGCTTGTCGCGGTCGATCGCACCCAGCGGGGCGTCGAGGCCGAGGCGCTCGGAGCAGAAGACCGGCGACTCCCACGCCTTCAGCGTCGAGAGGACCTGGGACGCGAATGCCTCGTGGATCTCGTAGAAGTCGAAGTCCTGCAGCTTGAGGCCCTCACGCTCGAGCATGCGGGGCACGGCGTAGGCGGGTGCCATCAGAAGGCCCTCGTTGCCGTTGACGTAGTCGACGGCCGCCGTCTCGTACGCCGTGATGTACGCGAGCACGGGCAGGCCGCGCTCGGCCGCCCACTCCTCGGAGGCCAGCAGCACCGCTGAGGCGCCGTCGGAGAGCGGCGTCGAGTTGCCCGCGGTCATCGTGGCGGCCGCGCCCTTGCCGAAGACCGGCTTCAGCTTGGCCAGCTTCTCGACGGTCGAGTCGGCACGCATGTTGGTGTCGCGCTCGACGCCGCGGAACGGGGTCACGAGGTCGTCGTGGAAGCCCTCCTCCCACGAGCGGGCGAGGTTCTGGTGGGAGCGGGCGGCCAGCTCGTCCTGGTCCTCGCGGCTGATCTTCCACTCCAGCGCGGTCAGCGCTTGGTGCTCACCCATCGAGAGCCGGGTGCGGGGCTCGGAGTTCTGCGGGACCTCGAGGCCGATGTCGCCCGGGCGGATCTGGCCCAGGGCCAGCAGCTTGGACTTGGTGTCCTTGGCGGTGTTGACCTTCATGAGCTTCTTGCGCAGCTTGTCGCTGATGGCGACCGGGGCGTCGGACGTGGTGTCCGAGCCGCCGGCGATGCCGACGTCGATCTGACCGAGCGCGATCTTGTTGGCGACCTGGATGACCGCCTGGAGGCCCGTGCCGCAGGCCTGCTGGATGTCGGTCGCAGGGGTCTCCGGGCTGAG
This sequence comes from Nocardioides daphniae, assembly GCF_004777465.1. Lineage (NCBI taxonomy): Bacteria > Bacillati > Actinomycetota > Actinomycetes > Propionibacteriales > Nocardioidaceae > Nocardioides > Nocardioides daphniae. Next base: position 1,559,822 of record NZ_CP038462.1, on the reverse strand, counting down.
CTTGGAGCCGAGCACGCTCTCACGGGTGAGGTTGAAGTCGCGGGCGTGCTTGAGCACCGCACCCGCCACGACCTCGCCGACGCGCTGGCCCTCGAGCCCGAAGCGGGTGACGAGCCCGTCGATGGCCGCCGTCAGCATCTCCTGGTTGGAGACGCCGGCGTAGACGGTGTTGGACCGGGCGAAGGGGATCCGGTTGCCGCCGATGACGGCAACGCGGCGGGTCTGGGCCTGCATCACGTGTCTCCTTGTTCAGCTCTGCTGGTTCAGGTCTTGCGTCCGCCCGGCGTCGTCACACATGGTGGACGGCCCGGCTGGAACTACGAGTTACACCTACAGTTACACACTGGCTGTGAGCACCGCGCCGTGTCCATGACCGGAGCACGTGCGCCGCGTCACCCACACCGTCCCACGTCACCTTCCTCGGAGGACCCCATGAGCGACAAGTACCAGGGCTTCGTCTCCTCGCCCGTCGGCAAGTTCCTCGTCAAGAATCTCGGGCTGCCCAACCCCACCCGCCTGGAGCGTTGGTCGGAGGGTGCTCCGTTCGTGGACGGGACCGTGCTCGTCGGCGGGGCCGGTCGCCTCGCCCCGCAGCTCGTCGCGCAGCTCAAGGAGCTCGAGGTGACCGCCACCGACCAGGACGCCGAGGGGGCGACGTACAAGGGCCTCGTCTTCGACGCCACCGGCCTCGAGACACCCGACACCCTGGTCACCCTGCGCGAGTTCTTCACCCCGGTGATGCGCCGCCTGGCCTCGTGCCCGCGCGTCGTCGTGCTCGGCACCCCGCCGGAGCTGCTGGAGGGCGACGCCCGGATCACCCAGCGCGCCCTGGAGGGCTTCACCCGCTCGCTCGGCAAGGAGATCGGCCGCGGCGGCACTGCGCAGCTGGTCTACGTCGCCCCCGGCGCCGAGCGTGCGGCCGACTCGACGCTCTCCTTCTTCCTCTCCCCCAAGTCCGCGTACGTCTCGGGGCAGGTCGTGCGCATCGGCATCGGCGACCGTACGACGGCCGGCGAGGTCCCCGACCTGCGCCGCCCGCTCGAGGGCAAGGTCGCCCTGGTCACCGGCGCGAGCCGCGGGATCGGCGAGCAGATCGCCCGTGTGCTGCACCGTGACGGCGCGAAGGTCGTGGGCGTCGACGTGCCGCAGGCCGCGAGCGAGCTGGTCACCCTGATGACAGAGCTCGACGGGGACCACCTGGCGCTCGACATCACCCACCCCGACGCCGCGCAGCGCATCGCCCACCACCTGGCCACCGAGCACGGTGGCGTCGACGTGGTGGTCCACAACGCCGGCATCACCCGCGACAAGAAGCTGGCCAACATGGCCGACGACCGCTGGAACAGCGTGATCGCCGTCAACCTCACCGCGCCGGCCACCATCACCCGCGAGCTGCTGGCGCAGGGTGTCGTGAACCCCAACGGGCGCATCATCGGCGTCTCGTCGATCGCGGGCATCGCCGGCAACGTCGGGCAGACCAACTACGCCGCGTCCAAGGCCGGCGTCATCGGCTGGGTCCAGGACCTGGCCGACGACCTCACCGACGGCATCACCGTCAACGCCGTGGCACCCGGCTTCATCATCACCGCCATGACGGCCGCCGTCCCGTTCGCCACCCGTGAGGTGGGCCAGCGCCTCAACGCCATGTCCCAGGGCGGGCTCCCCGTCGACGTCGCCGAGACGATCGCCTGGTACGCCTCCCCCGGCTCGACCGCGGTCAACGGCAACGTGGTCCGCGTCTGCGGCCAGATGATGCTGGGGGCCTGAGTGGGTGCGCTGACGCACCTGGGGCGGGCGGCACTGCCGTCGGTCCCCGGCGTCAACCAGCTGCCCGGGATCCGCAAGGTCCGACCGGAGCAGTTCTCCGGCGTCACCGTGCGCACCCCTGCGCGTGCGATCGACGCGGGCCACGTGGCGCGCTACGCCGCGGTCTGCGGCTTTCCCGCCAAGGACACCGTGCCGGTGACCTATCCCCACCTGCTCACGTTCGGCGCCCAGATGGAGGTCATGGCGAGCCCTGACTTCCCGTGGCCGGCCATGGGCAGCGTGCACCTGGAGAACACGATCACGTCGCACCGTCCGATCAGCCCCACCGAGACACTCGGCGTCGAGGTCTCCGTGGCCACGACGCGCCCGCACGCGAAGGGGACGGTGGTCGACTTCGTCTCCACGATCACCGCCGGCGACGAGGTGGTGTGGGAGTCGGTCTCGGCCTACCTGGTGCGTGGGCGGAGCAGGGAGGACGCCCCGCACGGGATGTCGTTCGAGGCCCCGGAGGGTCGCATCACCTGGCGACTCGACGAGGGTCTCGGGCGTCGCTACGGCGCGGTGTCGGGCGACCTCAACCCCATCCACCTCTACCCGCTGACCGCCCGGGCCCTGGGCTTCAAGCGGCAGATCGCCCACGGCATGTGGACCAAGGCCCGTTGCGTCGCCGCCATCGAGAACAGGCTGCCCGACGCGGTGCGGATCGAGGCGGCGTTCAAGAAGCCGGTCTTCCTCCCGGCAACGGTCGCCTACGGCGTCGACGGCTCGGGGGACGACTGGCGCTTCGCGTTGCGCAACCCGCGCGACGGGGCTCCGCACGTGCTGGGGCGCGCCACCGCGCTCTGACGCACCCTGCGCGGGCGCCGCTCAGCGGGCGCGGCCGTAGCGCACGTTCTGCACGCGGGGGGCGACCTTGCCCGACGGCGCGATGCGCTGGGAGAAGGTGGCGTTGGCCGGCGTCCAGGTGCCCACGTCGGCCTTCCCGTCGCCGTCCCAGTCAGCGGCGACGGGGATGTCGCCGACCAAGCCGTGGCGCACGGTCGTGGTGACCGGCTTGGCTGCCCGCGTACGCAGCGTGAAGGTCGTCGTCGCCCGGTCGAAGACGCCCACGTCGGTCACCCCGTCGCCGTCCCAGTCGCCGGTGACCGGGAGGTCGCCGACCTTGCCCAGCTTGAGGTTGGTGGACGTGCCGGTCGCGCTGCGGAGCACGAAGGTGCTGTTCGAGGGCCGGTAGACACCGACCTCCCAGATCCCGTTGCCGTCCCAGTCACCGGCGATCGGACGGTCGCCGCGGAGTCCGAAGGTGATCGAGAAGAAGCCGGCCTCTCCGGCCAGGGTGAACGTGCGCGTCGCCGGGGAGAAGGAGCCGACCGACTGCAGTCCGTATCCGGTCCAGTCACCGAGGACGGGCTCGTCCGAGGCCTGGCCCACGGCCATCAGCCGGGTCTTGCCGTCCGCACCACGCACGTGCACCTGCGGCGCCGCGCTGCGACGGAAGACGGCCACCTGCGCCCCCTCCCCCTCGAGGAGGTTCCCTGCCAGCGGGACGTCGGCGCAGTTGGTCGAGGCCGACGTGCCGTAGACGTACTTCGTGCGGTTGAGCCTCGGCGCGACGACCGTACGCCCGACCTTCTGCTCGTAGTGCAGGTGCGGCCCGGAGCTGTTGCCGGTCGTCCCGAGCTGGCCGACCAGGGCGCCCTGGTCCAGCCAGGTGCCGACCGTGACGTGGGAGTGCTGGAGGTGGGCGTAGACCGTTGTCTCGCCGTTGCCGTGGTCGAGCACGACGTAGCGGCCGTAGCCGGAGTTGCTGGTGTTGTTCGAGGTGACGACTCGCCCCGGCGCGGAGGCGACCACGGGCTGACCGAGGTCGTTGGGGGCGTTGAAGTCGATCGAGTGCGCGCTGGGCGAGTGGTGGGAGCGCGTGCTGCCGGTCCAGGACTGGCCACAGGCGAAGGGCATGTGGAAGGGCGTGACCGGGGTCGGCGTCTTCTTGGCGGCTGCCTTCTTCTTCGCCGCTGCCTTCTTCGCCGCTGCCTTCTTCGCCGCCGCCCTCTTCGCCGCCGCCTTCTTCGCGGCTGCCTTCTTCTTGGCCGCTGCCTTCTGGGCGGCTGCCTTCTTGGCGGCTGCCTTCGTCGCCGCACCCTTCTTCTTGGCTGCGCCCGTCACCGCGGGAGCGGACGTCACGACCGACTCCTGCGAGACGGCGCTGCCAGGGCGGGCGGCGTCTCCCGCGGCGTACGAGGCCGGAAGGACCACGGACGTCGCCAGCAGGGCGCTCAACGCCAGACCCGTCAGGCGCAGAGCTCGCGACGTCGGCACACGGACCACCTAGGGACGAAGGACGACGCCCCTACCGGGGGCCACGAGCGGCTTGAGTCCCACTCGTCACACCAGGAACAGGCGTCACAACAGCGCCCACAGTAAACACGCTCGGCGTGTCTGTCATCAAATGCCGCGAACTACAACGGTGTAGTGCTATGGGCTCAGCCGATGCGGCGGATGAGTCCCTCCTGCGCGACGGTCGCCACGAGCTCACCCGTCTGGGAGAAGACCCGGGCCAGCGCGAGGCCACGACCGCCCGACGCCGACGGCGAGACCTGGTCGTAGAGCCACCAGTCGTCGGCGCGCAGGGGCCGGTGGAACCACACCGTGTGGTCCAGGGACGCCGGCTGCAGCTTGGGCGAGTTGATGTGGATGCCGTGCGGCACGAGGGTGGCGCCGATCAGCGTGAGGTCCGAGGCGTAGGTGAAGGCGGCCTTCTGGATCGCCGGGTCGTCGGGCAGGTCCCCGTCGACCCGCACCCACAGGCGTGCCTGGGCAGGGGTGTCGGGGTTGACCTCGAGGCCGCGCCCCGACATGCCCATGTGGCGCATGTCGAGCCCCGCCCACTCGTGCTGCCAGTGGCGCAGCTCCTCCTCGCTGCGCGCAGCAGCCAGGTCGGCCAGCGACAACCCCTGGTCGGGCGCGCCGACCTCGGGCATCCGGTCACTGTGCTCGAAGCCGTCCTCACGCCGCTGGAAGCTCGTGGTCTGGGAGTAGATCTCGCGCCCGTGCTGCATCGCGACGACGCGCCGCGTCTCGAAGGAGCGCCCGTCACGGATGCGCTGCACCTGGTAGATGATCGGCACGCGGGTGTCACCCGGGCGCAGGAAGTACGAGTGCAGCGAGTGCAGGTCGAACTCCGGGTCCGCGCTGCGCGAGGCGGCGACCAGCGCCTGGCCGGCGACCTGGCCCCCGAAGACCCGCTGCCGCTCGGTGTCGGGCTGCGCGCCCCGGTAGAGGTCGACGTCGAGCTGCTCGAGCTCCAGGAGGGCGAGCAGCTTCTCCACGCTTCCAGCCATTGACTACTCCTGCTCTCCGTCGGCGTCCGGGCGGTCCAGCCCGGCCAGGAACTGCTCGAACTGCGCCCCCAGGTCCTCACCCGTGGGCAGCGGCTCATCCGGCGCCAGGAGGGAGGCCCCCGCCTCCTCGGAGCGCCGGAAGGCGTCGTACTGCTGCTCGAGGGCGTGCACCACGTCGGCCACCTCGGAGTGGTCGGCCAGGTAGTCGACGATCTCCTCCTCGCACTCCTCGGCCGAGCGGCGCAGGGCGGTGAGGTCGACGGTCAACCGGCCCCCGCGCTCCAGCTGCTCGAGCAGCACCAGGGAGGCGACCGGATACTCCATCTGCGCCAGGTAGTGCGGGATGTGGGTGATGTAGCCCAGGGCGGCGTGCCCCACTCCCCCAGCCTGATCTCAAGCAGGGCCTGCACGCTGGACGGCACCCGCACCTCGCCCGACCAGGCGCTGCGTCCGGTCAGCAGGGCCGGGTCGTTGGAGTGGTAGGTGACCGCGACCGGGCGGGTGTGCGGCACCGCCATCGGGATGGCGCCGAGACTGACCACCCGGGTCACGCCCAGGCGCTCCACGACCTCGCGCACCGCCAGCGCGAAGCCCTCCCAACGGATGTCGGGCTCGGGGCCGCGGAGCAGCAGGAACGGCGTACCGCCGGTGTCGCGCAGCAGGCGCACGTTGAGGCGCGGGGCCTCGTAGCCCTCGTAGTGGTCCTGGACGAAGGTCACGGGAGGTCGCCGGGCGCGGTAGTCGTAGAGCGCGTCGATGTCGAAGGTCGCCACCACCGGACCGTCCCCCAGGGACTGCAGGTGCTGGACCGCGAGGGCGCTGGCCTGGCCGGCGTCGAGGAACCCGCTGAGGGCAACCACCATGGTCAGTTCGTCCGTGCCGTCGAGCTCGGGGACGTCGTCGACGATGTGCACGAGCCTGGGTCCCTGGTCAGCCATGGGGCAAGGGTATTCGGCCACGCACGCGTGCGACGCTGCGGGCCGACGCGCCACGCCGTACGTCGTCGTCCGCCGCCGGGCGCGGCGCGGGGGACGAAGGTGACGACAGGCACACTCCCGGGTGCTGACGGGTTGGTTACCGAGGGGTAACGTAGGGGTGCCCGACCCAGCCGGCCGGGCTTCCACCGATCACAGGAGACTCAGTGCCCCGACAGTTGCGAGAGGTCGTGTTCGTCGACGGCGTGCGCACGCCGTTCGGCAAGGCCAAGGGCCAGTTCGCCGAGACCCGTGCCGATGACCTCGTCATCAAGTGCATCCGCGAGCTCATCGAGCGCAACCCCCAGTTGCCGCCCGAGCGAGTGGACGAGGTCGCCATCGCGGCCACCACCCAGATCGGTGACCAGGGCCTGACCCTGGGCCGCACCGCCGCCCTCCTGGCCGGTCTGCCCAACACCACGCCCGGCTACTCGATCGACCGCATGTGCGCCGGCGCCATGACCGCGGTGACCTCCGTCGCCGGCGGCATCGCCTTCGGCTCCTACGACATCGCCATCGCCGGCGGCGTCGAGCACATGGGCCGCCACCCGATGGGTGAGGGCGTCGACCCCAACCCGCGCATCGTCGCCGAGAAGATCGTCTCCCCCGAGGCGCTCGTCATGGGCAACACGGCCGAGAACCTGCACGACCGCTACCCCTCCATCACCAAGGAGCGCTGCGACGCCTACGCCGTCCGCTCCCAGGAGAAGACCGCCGCGGCCTACGCCGCCGGCAAGATCCAGCCCGACCTGGTGCCCGTCGCCGCCCGCTCGGTCGAGCAGGCTGGGGCCTGGCCACCACCGACGAGGGCCCCCGCCCCGGCACCACCATGGAGTCGCTGGCCGGCCTGAAGACCCCGTTCCGCCCGCACGGCAACGTCACCGCGGGCAATGCCTCGGCATCAACGACGGCGCCACCGCCGCGATCCTCGCCGACGAGGAGACCGCCAAGGAGCTCGGCCTGCCGGTCAAGATGCGCCTGGTCTCCTACTCCTTCGTGGGTGTCGAGCCCGAGGTCATGGGTGCCGGCCCGATCCCGTCGACCGAGAAGGCCCTCAAGCAGGCCGGACTCACCATCGACGACATCGGTGCCCTCGAGGTCAACGAGGCCTTCGCCGTCCAGGTGCTGGCCATGCTCGAGCACTTCGGCATCGCCGACGACGACGCCCGCGTCAACCCCTACGGTGGCGCCATCGCCATGGGCCACCCCCTCGCCTCCTCCGGCGTGCGCCTGATGAACCAGCTGGCCCGCACCTTCGAGGAGAAGCCCGAGGTCCGCTACGGCCTCACCACCATGTGCGTCGGCATCGGCATGGGTGGAACGGTCGTCTGGGAGAACCCGCACTGGAACGGAGAGTCCGCCTGATGTACGACGTTGACGCACTGCTCGAGAAGGCGGCCTCGTACGCCTCCGACGCCGAGGTCGTGACCGAGGCCAAGCTGCGCAAGGTGACCCTGCCCGGCGACGCCGGCGTCATGGGCCTCATCACCCTCGACAACGGCCACGACCACACCCGCCCGAACACGTTCGGCTTCAAGGGTCTGATCTCGCTGAACGCCGCCATCGACGCCGCCCTGGCCGACGACGAGGTCGTCGCCATCGGTGTCACCGGCAAGCCGTTCATCCTGGCGGCCGGCGCCGACCTCACCTCGGTCGCCGCCTCCGGCCCGGCGGGTGTCCGCACCGTCGCCGAGCTCGGCCACGCCGTCTTCGGCAAGCTGCACGGCTCCAAGCCCTCCTTCGGCTTCATCAACGGCCTCGCCCTCGGCGGCGGCCTCGAGGTCGGCCTGCACTGCGACTACCGCACCGTCCAGGACAGCGCCCCGGCGCTCGGCCTGCCCGAGGCCATGCTCGGCCTCGTCCCCGGTTGGGGCGGCGCGTGGCTGGTCCCCAACCTCATCGGTGCCGACAAGGCCGTCACCGTGGCGCTGGAGAACCCGCTCAACAACGGTCGTACGGTCGGCGGCAAGAAGGCCTTCGAGCTCGGGCTGGCCGACGCCGTCTTCGGTGGCGTCAACTACCTCGAGTCCTCGCTGCGCTGGGCCGCCGACGTGCTCACCGGCAAGGTCGTCGTGGAGCGCCCGGAGATCGACCGCGGTGAGGCATGGGACGCCGCCATCGCGCGCGCCGAGGGCATCGTCCTGGCCCGCACCGGTGGCGCTTCGCCCGCCGCCCGCCGGATCGTCGAGCTGCTCGCCGGCGCCCGCACCGCCACCCGCGAGGAGGGCTTCGCCGCGGAGGACCAGGCGCTCGAGGACATGTCGAGGACGCCGGAGCTGCTCGCCAGCCTCTACTCCTTCGACCTGGTGCAGAAGCGCGCCAAGCGCCCGGCCGGTGCCCCCGACAAGGCGCTGGCCCGCAAGGTGACCAAGGTCGGCATCGTCGGTGCCGGCCTGATGGCCTCGCAGATGGCGCTGCTCTTCGCCCGTCGCCTGCAGGTGCCGGTCGTGCTGACCGACCTCGACGAGGAGCGCGCCCAGAAGGGCGTCTCCTACGTCCACGACGAGGTCGAGAAGCTGCTCGCCAAGGGCCGCATCACCTCCGACAAGGCCAACCGCCTCAAGTCGCTGGTGACGGGCTCCGCCGACAAGGCCACCGCCTTCGCGGGCGCGGACTTCGTCATCGAGGCCGTCTTCGAGGAGATGTCGGTCAAGAAGTCGGTCTTCGCCGACGTCGAGAAGGTCGTCGGCCCGGAGTGCATCCTGGCGACCAACACCTCGTCGCTCTCGATCACCGAGATGGCTTCCGAGCTGGAGCACCCCGAGCGGGTCGTGGGCTTCCACTTCTTCAACCCGGTCGCGGTCATGCCGCTGCTCGAGATCGTGAAGGGCGAGAAGACCGACGACGCCACGCTCGCCACGGCGTTCGCCACCGGCAAGGGCCTGAAGAAGACCACCATCCTGGTCTCCGACAGCCCGTCCTTCATCGTGAACCGACTCCTGGGTCGCTTCCTCGGTGAGGTCGCCAAGGCCGTCGACGCCGGCACCCCGATCGAGACCGCTGACGCCGCCTTCGGTGGCGTGGCTCCGATGCCGCCGTTCATGCTGCTCGGCCTGGTCGGCCCGGCGATCGCGCTGCACAACAACGAGACCCTGGTGAAGGCGTTCCCCGAGCGCTTCTACGTCTCGCCGCTGCTCGAGAAGGTCGTCGAGGAGAAGATCTCCTCCTTCTACCTGCCCGACCTCACCATCGACCCCAAGGTCAAGGCCCTCCAGGTCGCTCCGGCCGAGCCGGTCGAGCTGACCAAGGAGGAGCTGCGCGAGAAGGCCCTCTCCGGTCTCGCCGAGGAGGTCAAGCTGATGCTCGACGAGGGTGTCGCCGTCGCGGCCGAGGACATCGACCTCGCCATGATCACCGGCGCCGGCTTCTCGTTCTGGAACGGTGGCCTCACTATGCTGCTCGACTCCTCCGGCATCGCCGAGAAGGTCAACGGCAAGCGGTTCCACTGATCCGCAGGCAGTAGCCAGCAGTACCCCCGCGAGGGCGTCCGACCATCGGTCGGGCGCCCTCGCGCCGTCTGCGAGGTTCGAGCGTTCTACGGCGCCGGCGCCGTCTCCGTTGAAGAATCCTCGGGAGCTCCGAACCAGATCGACGTCCCATCGCGTCGGTACGGACGTGAAGACATCCAAGGCCCCACCGGGGCACCTGAGCCGGGGAGGTGGAGACCGTGGCGCCTCGTGACGTCGACGAGTTCGCCGAGTTCGTCGCCCACCGCTCCCCCGCCCTGCACCGCACCGCCTACCTCATGGTCGGCGACCGCGGCCTCGCCCAGGACCTCCTCCAGGAGGCCCTGACCAAGACGTACGTGGCGTGGCCACGGCTGCGGGACCGCAGCCGTGTCGAGGCGTACGCCCGCAAGGCGATCACCACCACCGCGATCTCCTGGTACCGCCGGCGGTCGTGGAGCAGCGAGCGCCCGGCCGAGACGCTCCCCGACACCACGCGCGACGGCCACGAGACCGGCGTCGCCGAGCGCGACTGGCTCTGGAACGCGCTGCAGGAGCTCCCGCCTCGCCAGCGGGCTGCGATCGTCTGCCGCTACTACGACGACCTCTCCGAGGCAGCCACCGCCGAGGTGATGGGCTGCGCCGTCGGAACCGTCAAGAGCCAGGTCGCCGCCGGCCTGCGCCGTCTCAGGTCCGTGCTCGCCGAGCAGGGCCACACGACCGACCTCGGACTTCCCACCGCCATGGAGGCACTCGCATGAGCCCTCGACTGACTGACCTGATGCACGACCGCGCCGACCGCCTCTCCGCCCCCGTCGTCGACCTCGACGCCGTGGTGACGGCCGGGGAACGCCGCGTACGCCGTCGGCGCGCGCTGGCCGGGGCCGGGGTGGCTGCCGCCACCGCAGCCGTCCTGGTGGGTGCCCTCGCCCTCCCGCAGCTCGGCCCCGCCAGCAACCCCGGCAGGACCTCCGGCTCCCAGTTCTCGTTCGCGGGGGCCTTCTCCGACGGCAGTCCGGCGTATGCCAACGGCACCTCGGTGCACGTCGCGGGCCGCGAGTTCACCGTGCCGACCGACGTGCACGCCTTCGTCCAGACCACGCGCGGCATCGTGTACGCCGACCGCGGCGGGGACGTCTGGTCGGCCACCGGCGACGAAGCGACCACAAAGGTCGGCACGATCGACCGCGACGAGCCGCGTCTCGACTCCGACGGGTCGCTCGCCGCCTGGGCGCAGCCCCGCGAGGAAGGCAACGAGCTCGCCCTCCTCGACCAGGCGGACGGCTCCGTGGTCTCGGTGCCGGTGACGGGAAGGGCCTCCGAGGTGCGCGTGGTGGCCCTGGACGGCGCGGACGTCTACGCACGCGACCGCGACCGCGTGGTGCGCTGGGACAGCACCGGAGACCGGACCACCCCGGTGATGCCGTGGTCCGGCGACGTCGAGGTGGCCGACGTCGAGGACGGCTTCATCGCCTACCGCGCCCAGGAGGCGGGTCAGGACGTCAGCCGGGTGACCCGCACTGCGGGCGAGGGCACCACGCTCGACGCGTGGATGATGCTCGACCTCTCCGACGACGGCTCCCACGTGCTCGGCGAGATCGAGCCCGACGTCTTCGCCGTCTTCGACGTCGCAGCAGGCACGCACCAACCGGTCACGGTGCCCGGCTACGAGTTCGTGATCGGCTACATCTGGGCTGACGCCGACACCTACCTCATGCTGGGCCTGAACAAGCCGTGGGACACCACTCCGGCCGACCTGCTCAGCTGTGAGCTCGGCGGCGGGTGCACGGTCGTGGCCGAGGCGGTCGGACGGGCCGGGAACGACCTGGTGCTGGGCTTCGGCGAGCCGATGGACGGCTGACCAGGGCCCTGCACCTGGTGCGCGACGACGTACCCCACCCGCGGTGCGCGGGTGGGGCGTACGTGCGTCACGCGGTCGGAGCCTGCGTAGGCGCAGTGTCGGCGGCCAGGCGCTGTCCCAGGCGGGAGTTGCGGCGGCTGTAGGCGAAGTAGACGACGACGCCGAGGACCATCCAGGCCAGGAACCGCACCCAGGTCTCCCCCACCAGGTTGAGCATCAGGTAGACGCTCAGCAGCACCGAGAGCGGCGCCAGCAGGTTGACCGCGGGCACCCGGAAGCCACGGTCGAGGTCGGGTCGCGTGCGGCGCAGGATCATCACGCCCACCGCCACCAGGACGAAGGCGAAGAGGGTGCCGATGCTCACCAGGTGGCCGAGCGTGGCGAAGTCGACGAAGCCGGCGAGCAGGGCGACGCCGGTGCCGCAGAGCAGCGTGATCCGCGAGGGCGTCCGGTACTCGGGGTGGACCTTCGCCAGCCACCCGGGCAGAAGCCCGTCCCGTGCCATGGCGAAGCCGACCCGGGTCTGTCCCATCACCAGGGTCATGGTCACGACCGTGAGGCCGATGGTCGCGCCGACTCCGATCAGCGTGCTGACCCAGTCCTGGCCGACCACCTCGAACGCGGTGGCCAGGGGGGCGGAGTCGTCGGGGTCGATGTCGGCGTAGTTCTGCATCCCGGTGATGACCAGGCTGACCATCACGTAGAGGGCGGTCACGATCGCGAGCGAGGCCAGGATGCCCCGCGGGACGTCGCGCTGGGGGTCCTTGGTCTCCTCGGCCACCGTCGCGACCACGTCGAAGCCGAGGAAGGCGAAGAAGACCACCGCGGCACCGGCCATGACGCCCGCCCAGCCGTAGACCGCCGGCTCCAGGCCGAACAGGGAGGTGACCAGCGGCGAGCTCCAGAACGAGGCGTCACCCGCCGGGACGCTGCGGCTCTCGGGGACGAAGGGCGTCCAGTTGGCCACCTTCACGTAGGAGACGCCCATGACGATCACCAGGGCCACCACCACCAGCTTGATGGCGGTCACGACCTGGTTGACGATGCTGGCGAGCTTGATGCCGCGGGCCAGCACCAGCGTCACGATGACGGCGATGACCACGGCCGGGAGGTTGACCACACCGTCGGTGGACGAGCCCAGGGCGGCCGGCACCTCGAACGGTGTGCCCTCGAGCAGGCTCTGGAGGTAGCCGGAGAAGCTCGAGGCCAGCGCCGCCCCTCCGACGGTGAACTCGAGCACCAGGTCCCACCCGATGAGCCACGCCACGAACTCACCGAAGGTGGCGTAGGAGAACGTGTACGCGCTCCCGGCCACCGGCAGCGTGGAGGCGAACTCGGCGTAGCACAGGGCCGCGAGCGCGCAGGCCAGGCCGGCGATGACGAAGGAGAGCGAGATCGCGGGACCGGAGTTCTGCGCCGCCACCGTGCCGGTGTAGACGAAGATTCCGGCTCCCACGATGACGCCGACACCGAAGATGGTGAGGTCGAGGGCGCTGAGGCTCTTGTTCAGCCTGTGCTCGGGCTCGTCGGTCTCGGCGATCGACTGCTCGACGCTCTTCGTTCGAAAGAGGCTCATGGCAGAAACGTACGGCCCTCGACGCGCCGGTCACCACAGGGCGTGCCGGGCGGTCGCCCAGCGGTAGGTCAGGCGCTGTGGCCGACGTCGAGCAGCGGCTGCCCGGCCTGGGCGGCAGTGACGTCCTCGACGATCGAACGCGCCAGGGACTGCGCGTCCAGGCCGCCCGGGCGAGGATCACGGGCCGCTTGGCGTGGTCGAGGAACTCCTGCGGAATCCCGTGCAGGCGGACCGGCGTGGTCACACCTGCCTCGTTGAGCGTCTGGAGCAGGACCGAGCCGCAGCCACCGACGATGCCGTTGTCCTCGACGCTGACGACGAGGCGGTGCTCGGCCGCGGCGGCGACGATCGCCGGGTCGACGGGCTTGACCCAGCGGGGGTCGACGACGGTGACACCGATGCCCTGGTCGACGAGCCGGTCGGCCACCTCGATCGCGGTGGCGACCATGGACCCCACGGCGACCAGCAGCACGTCCTTGTCGCCCTCGCGCACCATCACGTCGGCGCGACCCATGCGGTCCACGGCCTCCATGTCGGCCGGCGGCGGACCCTTCGGGAAACGCACCACGGTGGGGGCGTCGTCGACCTCGACGGCCTCGTCCAGCAGCTCGGTGAGGCGCGCCGCGTCACGGGGCGCCGCGAGCTGGAGGCCGGGCACGACCTGCAGGATCGACATGTCCCACATGCCGTTGTGGCTCGCGCCGTCGTCACCCGTCACGCCGGAGCGGTCGAGCACGAAGGTGACGCCGCACTGGTGCAGGGCCACGTCCATCAGGACCTGGTCGAAGGCACGGTTGAGGAAGGTCGCGTAGACCGCGAAGACCGGGTGCAGGCCACCCATGGCGAGCCCGGCGGCGGAGGTCACGGCGTGCTGCTCGGCGATGCCGACGTCGAAGGTACGCCGGGGGAAGCGTCGCTCGAACGCGTCGAGGCCCACGGGGTGCATCATCGCCGCCGTGATGGCCACGACGTCGGGGCGGCGCTCGCCCAGCTGGACCATCGCCTCGGAGAAGTGGTCGGTCCAGATGCGACCGGTGGGGTGCTCCTCGCCGGTCTCGATGTCGAAGGGGCGCGGCGCGTGGAACTGGTCGGCCTCGTGCTGCTCGGCGGCGCTGTAGCCGTAGCCCTTCTTGGTGAGCGCGTGCACGATCACCGGGCCGTTGAACTTCTTGGCCGCCGCCAGCGCGTGCTCGACCGCGGCACGGTCGTGGCCGTCGACCGGGCCGACGTACTTCAGGCCGAGGTCCTCGAAGAGGCCCTGGGGCGCGATCGCGTCCTTCATGCCCTTCTTCATGGCGTGCAGGGCGTCGTACGCCGCGGGGCCGACCCCGGGCACCGCGTTGAGGCGCCGCTTGACGACGTCGAGCAGCTGCTCGTAGCGCGGGCTCGTGCGCAGGGTGGTCAGTGCGTTGGCCAATCCACCGACGGTCGGGGTGTAGGAGCGCTCGTTGTCGTTGACCACGAAGACGAGGCGGCTGTCGTCAGCGATGGCGATGTTGTTCAACGCCTCCCAGGCCATGCCACCGGTGAGGGCGCCGTCACCGATGACGGCGACGACGTGACGGTCCTCGCCCTTGATCGCGTACGCCTTGGCGAGGCCGTCGGCGTAGCTCAGCGCGGTGGAGGCGTGGGAGTTCTCGACGATGTCGTGCTCGGACTCCGACCGGCTGGGGTAGCCGCTGAGGCCGCCCTCCTGGCGCAGGGTCGAGAAGTCGCCGGCGCGCCCGGTCAGCAGCTTGTGCACGTAGGACTGGTGGCCGGTGTCGAGCACGATCCGGTCGCGCGGGGAGTCGAAGACCCGGTGGATCGCCAGGGTCAGCTCGACGACGCCGAGGTTGGGCCCCAGGTGCCCGCCGGTGACGGCGCAGGTGGAGACCAGCGTCTGCCGGATCTCCTGAGCCAGCTCGTCGAGCTGGTCGTCGCTGAGGCCTCGCAGGTCGCGTGGCGTGGCGATCGAGTCCAGGTGACCCATGGTCCTCCGCTTTCGGTGTGTGGCACTGACTCACCTGGGTCCGGGCACGGTGACCCGCAGGCCCCTCGGTGAATTGGTCAGTCTAGGTGATCGGACCAGTAGGACGTCAGCCCTGCCGCTCCAGAACGGTGCAGATGCAGGCGCGGTTGCCGTCGGGGTCCGCGAGCACCGTGAAGGACGGCGCGTCGGCGTCGCTGACCAGGGTTCCGCCGGCCGCCAGCGCAGCCTCGATGCGCGCCCCGGCCTGCTCCGGCGGGACCGTGACGTCGACGTGGAAACGCTGGCGTGGCTCCTGGGCCCCGCTGGCCTGGAACCACAGCAACGGCACGGCCGCCGAGTCGTCGTGGACCTCGTCGCCACCCTTGTCCTCCGCCGCGAGCAGCGCAGCCCAGAACGGGCGTACGCGGTCGGCGTCGGGGGTGTCCAGAGCGAGGTCGAAGACGCTCAGGGCGTCGGGGTCGGCGTTGATCCCCAGGTCGGACGCCGCGTGGCTGATCTTGCGGGCCAGGCGGACGTCGCGGCCGGTCACCCCGCCGGCGTCGTGGCTGAGCAACCTGACGTTGAGGTGCGGGTAACGCAGGTCGAGGTCGGGGTGGTGGTCCATCTCCTCGGCCAGCGCCCCGATCCGGTTGACGAGCTCCAGCCCGACAGCGAACGTGCCGGTGCGGAAGCGGGCGTGCAGCGCTCCTTGCAGGAGCCGCCAGTCCGCGAGGGCCGCCTCGGCGACCTGGTCGTGGTTGAGCAGGGTCATGCTGCCTCCCTCGTCGACGACCTGCCGGGGCAGGTCGTCGTCAGCGTCCCTTGACGTCGGCGACGGCCGCGGCGGCGGTGGCCACGGCGGTGACGACACCGACCGAGGGCCAGGCGCCGAGCTTCTTGGCCAACGGGTGGGACGCCCCGAAGGCTCCGACGTAGACGGCCGTCAGCGCCGCGGCGCCGACCGGTCCGACCTGGCGGGTCCACCCCGTGGCGGCCGCGGCTCCGGCGACGGCGAGGACGGCCCCACCCAGGGGGCGCTTCCCGCTGAAGCGAGCGGCGGCGTAGCCGCCCACGAGTCCGACGGCAACCAGGGGCGCGGTGGGAATGCTCATGGGGGCCACCCTACGACCTGGCCGGGAGTGGATTCAGCCCAGGAAGGCGGGGAGGATCTGCTCGGCCGCCCGGGTCAGCGGGAGCGACGGCACCTGCGCCGGGTCGACGAAGACGATCCGGCGCCCCTCGTGGCACTCGACGTCGTCGTCGGACAGGTCGACGTCGGCGACGAAGACCTGCATCCGGTCCCAGGTGCCGTGCGCGGCCCGGTGGTCGACGACGAAGTCGCGCCAGAGTCTCAGCACACCGTCGGGCAGGACGATCCCGGTCTCCTCCTCAAGCTCGCGGGGGGCTGCCTCCGCGAAGGTCTCGCCCGGCTCCACGTGACCGCCCGGCAGCCCCCACCGCTCGGGGTCGATCCGCGCGTGCTCGTCGCGCTCCTGGAGCAGCAGCCACCCTCGCCGGTCCCGCAGCAGCACCCCGGCGAAGCGTCGCTCCCCCAGCGCCGCGGGCGTACGGGCGACCCACTCCCGCAGCAGGGCACCGACGTCGACCGCGCTGGCCACCACGTCGTCGCCGTCGAGCCCCACCGGGTCCCGGAAGAGCATCTGGACCCCTTCGTGGCACTCGACCTCCGACTGGGCCAGCTCGGTGCGCGCTGCGAAGAGTGCCCAGGTCCACTCGTTCCCTCGGGGTCGACCATGCGGTGCTCCCCCAGGCTGGTCAGGTCAGCGGGGGCCAGACGTACGCCGGTCTCCTCGGCGAGCTCGCGCGCCGCGCAGTCGCGGCCGGTCTCACCGGGCTCGACGCGCCCTCCGGGGAAGGACCACAGACCCGGCCAACGCGCGGCGTCGCGGTCGCGCTGCTGCATGAGCACCCAGCCACGCGGGTCGACCAGGGCGGTGCAGGCGAAGTCGACCATGCGCCGAACCTAGCGCGCGGCCCGTCACAGGCGTGCGACGTAGCGGCGTCCGCGCAGCGCCTCCTCCACCAACCCGGCGGCGCGGCGTACCCCGGCCAGCCGGGCGTCCTCGATCAGGAAGGTCTGCACGGCCGCCTCCACGACCGCGTCGCTGGCCACGTCGCGCAGGTCGACCCTGATGCCGCTGAGCCCGCGCCGCACGGCCGCCTGGTCGGCCTCCACGTGGATCACCGCGAAGCGGGCCAGCACCACGGAGTGGCGGCGCAACCCCTGGTAGCGCCGGTACTCGGGCGGGCAGAGGTCCAGGAGCCAGTTGACCGCGGTGGCCTCCCAGTCCGGGGCGTCGGGTGGCCTGACCTCGGAGGGCCACCCGGGCGGAGCGACGTAGCGTGACACTCAGCCATCGTACTCGAACATTTGTTCGAACGGATCAGGAGTGGTCGCCCAGTGCAGCCTCGATCTCGGCGAGCTGTGGGTCGCGCAGCCCGACGACGTCGTGGCGCCACCAGGTGTCGGGGTAGACCAGGCGACCGGCCATCCAGGCGTCGTGGGTCTTGAGCAGCCTGACCTGGAAGGCGGCGGCCGGGATCCGCTCGGAGGGGCGCTCGATGCCGCGGCTGGCACCCTCGACCCATCCGCGCACGCCGTAGTAGCGCGGGTCGCCCTCGAGGACGATCATCGGGGCCCCCACCTCGTCGCCGTAGGTCACGCACTCCTTGAGCAGCGCCGCGCCGACACCCCGGCCCTGCACCTCCGGCAGGACCGCCAGCGGGCTCAGCACCAGCACGTCGACCAGGCGACGACGGGCATCCACCCACGCCCGGCTGAGCCCGACGACACCGACGACCCGCTCAGCACCCCTGCTGGCGCCGTCGCGGTCGACCGCGACGAAGAAGGTCTGGGAGAGGCCACGGGCGTCGAGCTCGGAGAGCGCGGAGTTGATGACGCGCCCCTCCTCGGAGCCGAACGCCACCTCGACCAGCTCACGCACGGCGACCGCGTCGGCGACGCGCCCGGCTCGCACCTTCACCCCGTTGCTGCGCAGTCCCATGGCGGACAGTGTGGCACCTCGGCCCGACGCTTCACCCCACCTTCCACAGCCACACCCGGCCGGACCAGACATCCGCCGGCTCCGCCCGGCCACTCACCCCACGCCAGTCCTCGCCACCCACCACGACCACCGCGTCGTCGAGCCAGGCGGCCGGGCCCGGCGCCTCCGGCGCCCCCTCCGGCGCCGGCAGCCGGGTCCACGAGCCGCGGGCGTCGTCGTACAGGTAGCCGGACGACGCGACGACAGGGCCCTCGTACGCCTCCACCTGCCACCCCCCGGAGCGCTCCCCGGGCGCGGCGGGAGTCGGGACCACCTGCCCGTCGCCGGGTCGAGGCGACCCCCGTAGGGGATCACCCGGCCGAAGCCGTTCACCTGTCCCCCGTCAGCGCCACCCAGGGTCGCGTCCACGGCCCTCTCGCCCGCCCAGGCCCACCGTCCACCCCCCAGCTGGTCGCTCCGGCCGAGCTCACGCCACCGATCCGCACGCAGAACGGCGGCCTCGACGAACGTCGCCCCCGTGCCGCGGTCCACGGCGGCGATCGACCTGCGGGTCAGGACAAGTCCGTGCGGCGTGCTGACCATGGCGCGGTCGAAGCTGGCGTCGTACGGGTCGTCGGGCAAGGGCTCCCAGGCCCCTGCCTGCGTGAGGACGTAGTCGGGGCGCTCCCCAAGCTCGTCGCTGCCCTGGACCAGGTGGAGGCGACCGTCGTGGGCCACCAGCGCCCCGTGCTGCTGGCCGCGGGGCAGGGGGATGCGACTCCAGGCGTCCTCGTCGCTGCGCCAGTGCAGGATCTCGCCCTCGGCCAGGACGAAGAGCCCGGAGGGCAGCACTGCGGAGGAGGCACGCTCGGGGATCTGCACCGGCAGGTCGGCGATCGGCTGCCAGCCTCCGTCGTGGAGGGTCACGCCGTCGCGGGCGAAGTCGTCGTCGTACACGCAGTCGGCATGGGGCGGGCACGGGAAGCCCGTGTAGCCGCCCACCACCACGACCCGGCCGCCCACGGCCGCGACGACCGGGCCCCTGCGGGGCGACAGCGGCAGGTCCGGGAGACGGCTCCACCGACCCACCGTCGCCTCGCTCGGCGGCCGTACGTCGGTCGCCGGGCCGCCGGCGGGCTCGCCGCTGCAGGCCCCACCCACGAGGAGGATCAACGCCAGCCCGACCGCGTGAAGGAGTCTCATGCCGGTGGGACGCGGCGGTCGCGGGATCCGTTCCCCGCCACCGTCAGTCGGAGAGGTGGCTCTCCAGCCGCTCGACCTTGGCAGTCATCTGTCCGGTGTCGTGACCAGCACGGACGTCGGCCTTCAGCACCAGCCCGACCCGCGGTGAGGTCTCGGCGACCTTGAAGACCGCCTGCTTCACGACCTCCATCACCTCGTCCCACTCGCCCTCGATGTTGGGAACATCGCGTTGGTCTCGTTGGGAAGACCGGAGTCACGGATCACCTGGACGGCCTCGGCGACCGAGGCGGCCACCGACCCGTCGTCGTCCTGCGCGGTCGGACTGATGCTGATGGCGACGATCATGCGGTCAGGCTAGCCGCGGCGACGGACGAGGCCTCGCCACCCTCGTCCTCCGCCAGGATGCGACGCAGCCTGGCCAGCCCGGCGTGTGCCTGCGACTTCACCGTGCCAACGCTGCACCCGAGCATCTGCGCGACCTCCCGCTCCGGACGGTCCTCGACGTGGCGCAGCACCACGACGGCTCGCTGGCGCGGCGCGAGCTGGCCGAGCGCACGCGTCAGCTCGTCCTGCACCGCCGCGTCGGCGTCGTACGTCGCCACCTCGGGCAGCGACTCCACGAAGACCTCCGCCACCCGGCGACGACGCCACCGCGAGATGTTCTGGCGCACCAGCACCGTGCGTACGTAGGGCTCGGGGTCGCCCTCGATCCGCCCCCACGCCGGAACGCAGCGGGCAAGAGCCTCCTGGACCAGGTCCTCGGCGGCGTGCGCGTCGGCGACCAGGAGGCGCGCGGTGCGCAGCAGCGCCGGATATCGGGCCGCGACGAACTCGGTGAAGGTGTCAGGGGTGGGCACGACGCCTCCAGAGAACCAGTCCGCCCAGCACGACCAGCAGCGCCGCAGCGGCACCACCCGCCACCACACGTGGGTTGGGCGGCGACGGAGGCGCCTTGCCCTCGACCACGCGGGCGGAGGTCAGCAGGTCGGGAGCCCAGACCCAGTTGGCCCACCCCTGGTCGCCGTCGACCTCCTCCGGAGCGACCAGCGTGGACAGCGTCGTCCGCTCACCGCTCTCGGGCGAGATCGTCACGAAGGTACCGACCACCCCGTCCGCGGCGATGGAGACATCGGTCGCCACGACCTCCCCCTCGCGCCACCCGTGGAGCCCAGCGAGCATCGGCGCCCGGTCCACCGGCACGTCCCGCCACCTGAACGACGGGCCCTCCGCCAGCGATCCGGTCGTGACGGCCAGCCGGGTGACCTCGTTCGACGAGGTGTCCGGGGGGTCGTCGTTGCCCAACGCTGCGACACGACCCTCCGTGGAGACGGCCATCGTCGGCAGTGAGAAGCCGATCAGTGGCGGCTCCCCCGGCAACGGGGTCGCGGCCCCCGAGGACCGGTCCACCAACGCCCAGCCCTTCTCGGCGAACGCCAGGAGGTCACCACCCTGGCTAGCCACCCGCCTGCTAAGCCCCCACTTCTCCGTCCAGGGCGCCGGAGCGGCGACCAAGGAGTCCGTGTCCAGCACCTCGCGCGCCATGCGACGCGAGGAGTACCCCTCCTCCTGGGGAGGGCCGAAGGCCCAGGTCTCGACGTAGAGGGACGTCTCGTCCAACCAGATGACGCCACGATCAGCGAGACCGTGCCTGCTCTGCATCTCCCGCACGCGTACGTCACCGGTGGTCAGGTCGAGGACCCCGATGCCACCGGCCACCTCGCCACCGACGCCGGCCGCCGACACCGCCTCCTGGGACGGCGACGCACCCTTGACCCAGTACGCCACCCGCTCCCCGTCGGGCGAGACGCTCACCTCGCTGACGCGACCAGGGGTCGGGACGAACCCGTACGCCCCCGAGTAGGCCCCCAGAGTGGCGATGCCGTTCTCCGTGCGCGTCAACGTGGTGCGGTCGAAGTCGGCGACCCCGACGGCTGGCTCAAGGGCCGCGTCGGGCAGGTGGCGCGTCAGCCTCATGTGGATGCGGTCGGGCAGCTTCGCTCCCTCACGCACCGCGCTCGGCGCAATCTCCTGGGGCTGCTGGGTCCAGGGCCCGAGAGCGGTGACCGTCGCGCCGACCAGGACGACGGCGGTCGCGCCCGCGGCGAGGTTCGCCACCCGACGGCGACGCTGCCACCGACGGCCGCGCGTCCACAGGTGCGCGGGCACGGGTGCGGTCGCGTCGACCTCGCCCTCACTCAGCCGCGCGAGCCGTTCCTCCAGGTCCGTGCCGGTCATCAGGTCCTCCTCCGTGGGCGATGCTCACACAGGAGTACGCCGCCGGGCCGGCAGAGGTTGGGCGGTGGACGAAGACAATTTTCGCCGCGCGAGTGTGCAGATGATGTCGACCCGACGGCCCCGGCCTGCATCTTCGGCACACTCGCCCACCACAGCGCGCCCGGACACGCGCAGGACCCCGCCCCACCGTGAGGTGGGACGGGGTCCTGTCAGACGCTGCTGGAGCAGGATCAGCCCTTCAGCAGGTTGCGGAGCACGTACTGCATGATGCCGCCGTTGCGGTAGTAGTTCGCCTCACCGGGGGTGTCGATGCGGACCACACCGTCGAACTCGACGGTGGAGCCGTCGGCCTTGGTGGCGGTGACCTTGACGGTCTTGGGGGTGCGGCCCTCGTTGAGCTCGGTGATGCCGGTGAAGGAGAAGGTCTCCTCGCCGGTCAGGCCGAGGCTGTCGGCGCTCTCGCCGGCCGGGAACTGCAGCGGGATGACGCCCATGCCGATGAGGTTCGAGCGGTGGATGCGCTCGTACGACTCGGCGATGACGGCCTTGACGCCCAGCAGCGAGGTGCCCTTGGCAGCCCAGTCACGCGACGAGCCCGAGCCGTACTCCTTGCCGGCCAGGACGACCAGCGGGGTGCCGGCAGCCTGGTAGTTGACCGACGCGTCGTAGACGAAGGTCACGGGAGCGTCGGCCGCGTTGTCGGCCTGAGTGAAGTCGCGGGTGAAGCCACCTTCGGTGCCCGGGGCGATCTGGTTGCGCAGGCGGATGTTCGCGAACGTGCCGCGGATCATGACCTCGTGGTTTCCACGGCGCGAGCCGTAGGAGTTGAAGTCACGCTGCTCGACGCCGTTCTCGGCCAGGTACTTGCCCGCGGGCGAGTCCTTCTTGATGGCGCCGGCCGGGGAGATGTGGTCGGTGGTGACCGAGTCGCCCAGCTTGAGCAGGACGCGAGCGCCCTCGATGTCGGTGACGGGGGTCGGCTCGGCCGGCATGCCGTCGAAGTACGGAGGCTTCCGGACGTAGGTCGACTCGCTGTCCCACTCGAAGGTGTTGCCCTCGGGGGTGGGCAGCGAGCGCCAGCGCTCATCACCGGCGAAGACGTCGGCGTACGACTCGGTGAACATGTCCGAGGTGATCGCCTGGGCGATGGTCTCCTCGATCTCGGCCGGGGTCGGCCAGATGTCCTTGAGGAAGACGTCGTTGCCCTCGGAGTCCTGACCCAGCGCGTCGTTGAACAGGTCGAGGTCCATCGAGCCGGCCAGGGCGTAGGCCACGACCAGCGGCGGGGACGCCAGGTAGTTCATCTTCACGTCGGGGTTGATGCGACCCTCGAAGTTGCGGTTGCCCGAGAGCACGGAGACGACGGCGAGGTCGTTCTCCTGGACCGCGGCGGAGACCTCGGGGATGAGCGGGCCCGAGTTGCCGATGCAGGTGACGCAGCCGTAGCCGACCAGGTTGAAGCCGAGCTTGTCGAGGTACGGCGTGAGGCCGGCCTTCTCGTAGTAGTCCGAGACGACCTTCGAGCCGGGAGCCAGGGTCGACTTGACCCACGGCTTGCGCTGGAGGCCCTTCTCGACGGCCTTCTTGGCGAGCAGGGCCGCGCCGATCATGACCGACGGGTTGGACGTGTTGGTGCAGGAGGTGATCGAGGCGATCGTCACGGCACCGTGGTCGAGGGTGAACTTCGCACCGTCGGCGAGGGTGACCTCGACCGGGTCGCTGCGGCGTCCGCCGTCCTTCGGCGCAGCCGAGAGGTGGTCGGTCGGGGCCTCGGAGCCGTTGCCGTTGTGGCTGGGCGGGTCGGAGGCGGGGAACGACTCCTCGAGCTCCTCGTCGTAGCCGGTGGTCTCCTGCTCACCCTCGGCGACGTAGTCGGTGAGGGCGCCACGGAACGACTGCTTGGCCTCGGCCAGCAGGACGCGGTCCTGGGGACGCTTCGGGCCGGCGATCGAGGGGACGACGGTGGAGAGGTCCAGCTCGAGCTTCTCGGAGTAGCGCGGCTCGGCGGAGGGGTCGAGCCAGAGGCCCTGCTCCTTCGCGTACGTCTCGACGAGCGCGATCTGCTCCTCGGAGCGGCCGGTGAGGCGCAGGTAGTTGACGGTCTCGTCGTCGATCGGGAAGACGGCGATGGTCGAGCCGAACTCGGGGCTCATGTTGCCGATCGTGGCGCGGTTGGCCAGCGGCAGCGCCGCGACACCCTCGCCGTAGAACTCGACGAACTTGCCGACGACGCCGTGCTTGCGCAGCATCTCGGTGATCGTGAGCACGAGGTCGGTGGCGGTCGAGCCCTCGGGGAGCGAGCCGGTCAGCTTGAAGCCGACCACGCGCGGGATGAGCATGGAGACCGGCTGGCCGAGCATCGCGGCCTCGGCCTCGATGCCGCCCACGCCCCAGCCGACGACGCCGATGCCGTTGACCATGGTGGTGTGGGAGTCGGTGCCGACGCAGGTGTCGGGGTAGGCCAGCAGCTCGCCGTCGACCTCACGGGTGAAGACGGTGCGGGCGAGGTGCTCGATGTTGACCTGGTGCACGATGCCGGTGCCCGGGGGGACGACCTTGAAGTCGTCGAAGGCGCCCTGGCCCCAGCGCAGGAACTGGTAGCGCTCGCGGTTGCGCTCGTACTCGATCTCGACGTTCTTCTCGAAGGCCTCGGGGGTGCCGAAGACGTCGGCGATGACGGAGTGGTCGATGACCATCTCGGCCGGCGCCAGCGGGTTGATCTTGGTGGCGTCGCCACCGAGGTCAGCCATCGCCTCACGCATGGTGGCGAGGTCGACGACGCAGGGCACACCGGTGAAGTCCTGCATGATCACGCGGGCCGGCGTGAACTGGATCTCCTTGTCGGGCTCGGCGTCGGCGTCCCAGCCGGCGAGCGCGCGGATGTCGTCCGCAGTGATGTTGGCACCGTCTTCGGTGCGGAGCAGGTTCTCGAGGAGGACCTTGAGGGAGAACGGGAGGGTCTCGACGTCGACGCCGTCACCCGTCACCGAGTCCAGACGGAAGATCTCGTAGGACTTCCCGTCCACGTCCAGGGTGCTCTTGGCACCGAAGCTGTCCTGACTGGCCATCAGTCGCATCTCCTACCGGGGATTGTGGTTGTCACGCTCGGACCATCTTGCCGCTGCCGAGGGGCGCGGAAAAAGGAAGGCTTGCCTTACTTCGCAGGTCATGCCCGAGTCAGATATCTCTCGACGTCAAGATACACGACATCCACCTACTCCCCAACGACGACCTCCCCCGGCGGGCCTACGGCATCACGACCTTGAAGGTGAAGGTCGGGCGACGACCCGCACGGCTCGACACCGACGTCGTACGCGCTTTGCGCGTCGGCCTGGGCGACGACGTCGAGCTGTACGTCGACGCGAACCGCGGCTGGTCGGCCTCCGAGTCCGCCCGCGCGATGCAGGAGATGTCCGACCTGGGCCTCACCTTCGCCGAGGAGCTCTGCCCGGCCGACGACGTCCTCGGCCGGCGCTGGCTGGTCCAGCAGCTCGACGTGCCGTTCATCGCCGACGAGTCGGTGGCGACGCCCGCCGACGTGACCCGCGAGGTCCTGGCCGGCTCGGCCAACGCCATCAGCCTGCAGCGCTCAGGCCGTTGGGCGCACCTCTGGCGGATCGTCGGCGAGTACGCCAACGTCTCGATCTTCGACGTCGACTCCAACGAGACCCTGCACGAGCTGCTCTCGGGACTGCCGCTCTTCCCCTACATGGACATCTACGTCACGCCACTGGCGCCGCATCCCTCGGCGATCAGTTGAGGCTCTCCCTCACCGACGCTCACCCGTTCTTCGCTCCGCGGAGGGCGGGTGGCGTCATGTGCGGGCAGCTAGACCGCCGGGACGATCCGGATCTCGCGCGTGGCGCCGTCCCCGAGCACCGCGAGCGCCTCCTGGTAGGCGGCCGACTCGTAGGCCGTTCGCGCGGCCTCCACGCTGGGGAACTCGATCAGCGTGGTGCGCAGGAGGCTGGCCTCCTCGAAGGCGTACGTCGGGTTGCCCCGCGCCAGGAAGCGTCCGCCGGCGGCGACCATCGCCGGCCCGGCCAGCGCCGCGTAGCGCTCCAGGCGCCTGGGGTCGCGGATCTCGGTGAAGGTGTTGATCCAGTAGGCAGTCATCGTCAGGCTCCGACCTTCTCCAGCAGCGCGACGCACTCCACGTGGTGCGTCATCGGGAAGAGGTCGAAGGCCCGCAGCGCGGTGAGCGCGTAGCCGCGCTCGGCGAAGAGGGCGACGTCGCGGGCCAGCGCGGCGGGGTCGCAGGCGACGTACGCGACCGCTCGCGGCGCCCGGTCGACGACCTGCTCCACGACGGCGCGGCGCGCCCCCTCGCGCGGCGGGTCGAGGACGACCAGGTCGAACGGCTCGTCGTACTCGCGTGACAGGACGGTGCCGACGTCGCCCGCGCTCACCCGGACCTTCGCGGCACCGGCGAGGTTGCGCTTGGCCAGCCCGGCCGCGGTCCGGTCACCCTCGACGGCGACCAGACGGGCCCCGGTCCCGACCTCCTGGGCCAAGAAACGGCCGAAGAGCCCGACCCCGGCGTACAGGTCGAGCACCGACTCGCCGGCCTGCGGCGCGAGCATCTCCAGGACGCTGTCGACGAGCACCTCCGGAGCACCCGGGTGCACCTGCCAGAAACCGCCGGGCGCCACCTCGAAGGCGAGCCCACGGACGGTGTGGGAGACCGGCTCCACCGACTCGATCAGGCAGTCGTCGACCTCGACGACCTCGGTCGAGCGGAACTTCCGCATCCCCCGGCGGCCGTCGCCCAGGTCGACGAAGCGGCCACGGGTGCGCCAGCGCAGCCCCTGCTCGTCACCGGGCACCGCCTCGACGCGCAAACCGGCCAGCAGCGGGTCCTCGGGCGACATCCTCGCCAGCCGCACCAGCTGCTCGCGCACGACGTCGAGTTTGAGCCCGCGCTGACGCGGCAACGACACGTGCTGGAAGTCGCAGCCGCCGCAGCGGTCCGGGCCCGAGAACGGGCAGGGCGGGGTCACCCGGTCCTTCGACGGCTCCAGGACCTCGACCGCGTCACCGCGCCAGAACCGGTCTCCCTCGGTGCCCTCGGTGATCTCAACGACCACCCGCTCCCCCGGCAGCGTGTGCCGGGTGAAGACCACCCGGGTCGCCGTCGGGTCGTCGGGGTCGCCCGCGGGCACCCGGACCACACAGTGACCGCCGTGCGCCACCGGGCCGACCTCGACCTCGAAGCGCTCACCCACCCGCGAGCGCCCTCGTGCCTTGCGCTGGCGGGGGTTCCTGCTCATCGACGTACCTGCCTGTTTCCTTCGTCGTCACTCACCCGGCCGCGACGGAGGTCACCGGCCTTGACCCGGCTCTGCTCCCTGGCCACGCGTTCGCGCGCCAGCTGGGAGGACTCGAGCTGGTAGGGCACCGATGTCACCATGACGCCCGGCGCGAAGAGCAGGCGCCCCTTGAGTCGCAGCGCGCTCTGGTTGTGCAGCAGCTGCTCCCACCAGCGACCGACGACGTACTCGGGGATGTAGACGGCGACCACGCCGCGCGGGCTGGCCCGACGGATCGCCTGGGCGTACTCGACAATCGGCCGGGTCACCTCGCGGTAGGGCGAGTGCAGGACCTTCAGCGGGACGTCGAAGTCGCGCTCGTCCCACGCCTTGACCAGGGCCTTGGTGGTCGCCCGGTCGGTGTCGACGTAGATCGCCTCCAGGACGTTGGGGCGGGTGGCCTTGGCGAAGGCGAGCGCCCAGCGTCGGCTTGTGCAGCTTGGAGACCAGGACGATCGCATGCACCCGGGTCGGGAGGGCCTTGTCCTCCTCGTCCATCGCCAGCTCGTGGGCCACCTCCTCGTAGTGGCGGCGCACCGCCCGCATCAGGACGAAGAAGGCCCCCATGACCAGCACCGTGATCCAGGCGCCGTGGGTGAACTTGGTGATCAGCACGACGACGAGCACGGCACCGGTGAAGACCATGCCGACCGCGTTGATCACGCGGGCGCGCTGCATGCGACCACGCTCCGCCGAGTCCGTCTCCTTGGTCAGCGCCCGGGTCCAGTGCCGGACCATGCCGAGCTGGCTGAGCGTGAAGGAGACGAAGACGCCGACGATGTAGAGCTGGATGAGCCGGGTGACCTCGGCGTCGAAGGCGACGACCAGGACGATCGACATGGCTCCCAGGAAGACGATGCCGTTGCTGTACGCCAGCCGGTCACCGCGCGAGCCCAGCGCCTTCGGCAGGTAGCCGTCCTCGGCCAGGATCGAGCCCAGCACGGGGAAGCCGTTGAAGGCCGTGTTGGCCGCCAGCACGAGGATGACGCCGGTGATGACGACGACCAGGTAGAAGCCCGGAGGGAACTCGTCGAAGATGCCGCGGGCGATCTGGGCGATCACCGCGTGCTGGTCGTAGTCGATCGGCGTCCCGTCGGCGTCCACCAGGCGGTCGATGTCGTTGGGGTCGACGTAGCGCAGCCCCATCTGCTTGGCCAGGACGATGACGCTCATCATCATCGAGATGGCGATGAGGCCCAGCAGGAAGAGGGTGGTGGCCGCGTTCTTGCTCTTCGGCTTGCGGAAGGCCGGCACGCCGTTGGAGATGGCCTCGACACCCGTCAGCGCCGCGCAGCCCGACGAGAAGGCGCGGCGAGCAGCAGCAGGAGGGCCACCATCGTCAGCTCGCCCTCGTAGCCGGGCGCCTCCAGGATGCGCAGGTCGGCGCTCTCCACCTCGGGCAGCGTGCCCTGGGCCAGGCGTACGAGGCCGTAGGCGCACATGCCGAGGATCGCCACCATGAAGAGGTACGACGGCACCGCGAAGTACATCCCGACTCACGGACGCCGCGCAGGTTGAGCGCGGCCAGCACCATGATCATCAGGACCGCGAACGTCGTCTCGTGCCCGTCCAGGAAGCCCATCGCCGACGAGGCGTAGTGCGCCCCTGCGCTGATCGAGACGGCGACGGTGAGCACGTAGTCGACGAGCAGCGCGCTGGCGACGGTGCCCCCCGCCGTACGCCCGAGGTTGACCTTGGCGACCTCGTAGTCCCCGCCCCCGCTCGGGTAGGCGTGCACGGTCTGGCGGTACGACGCGATCACCGCGGTCATCACGACCGCGACGGCGACCCCGACCTGCCACGACATCGAGTACGCCGACGCGCCCGCCAGCGACAGCATGATGAAGATCTCGTCCGGCGCGTACGCCACCGAGCTCAGCGCGTCGCTGGCGAAGACGGGGAGCGCAATGCGCTTGGACAGCAGCGTCTCCCCGAGTTGGGAACTACGCAGCTTGCGGCCCAGGAGGATCCGCTTCGAGACATCACCGACACCCACGGGAATGAAGGCTAGACCCATCGGTCGGCATCGGGGACTCGGCGGACCAATCTGGGTATAGCGTGTGGCCGTGCACGTCGTGATCATGGGCTGCGGACGCGTGGGATCCACGCTGGCCCGCAGCCTCGAGGACCGTAACCACACCGTCTCGGTGATCGACACCGACCCCGACGCCTTCCGGCGCCTCGGCGCCGACTTCAACGGCGACAAGGTCACCGGGGTCGGCTTCGACCAGGGCGTCCTGGAGAAGGCCGGGATCCGCCGTGCGGACGCCTTCGCCGCGGTCTCCAGCGGCGACAACTCCAACATCATCGCGGCGCGCGTGGCGCGCGAGACCTTTGGCATCGCCCAGGTCGTCGCCCGCATCTACGACCCGGGCCGGGCCGAGGTCTACCAGCGGCTCGGCATCACCACGGTCGCCACGGTCCGCTGGACCGCCGACCAGGTGCTGCGACGCATCCTGCCGGCCGGCGCCGAGCCCGACTTCCGCGACCCCGCCGGGACGATCCGCCTCGACCAGGTGCCGATGACGGAGAAGTGGATCGGGCAGCGCACCGTGGTCTTCCAGATGGAGACCCGCAGCCGCATCGCCTGGATCGACCGCCTCGGCGAGGGCATGCTGCCCAACCGCGAGTCGGTGATCCAGGAGGGCGACGTCCTGCACCTCGTCATGCGCGAGGAGACTGCCGCCGAGACCTACAGGACCATCGAGCAGGGTCCGGAGGAGCACTGAGATGCGAGTCGCCATCGCCGGAGCCGGCGCCGTCGGGCGCGCCATCGCCCGTGAGCTGATCGAGAACGGCCACGACGTCCTGCTCATCGACCGCAGCGTCACCGCGGTCAAGCCCGAGCGGGTGCCCGAGGCCAGCTGGCTGCTGGCCGACTCGTGCGAGCTCTCGTCGCTGGAGGAGGCCGGGCTCGACTCCTGCGACGTGGTCATCGCGGCGACGGGTGACGACAAGGCCAACCTGGTCACCTCGCTGCTGGCGAAGACCGAGTTCGGGGTGCCGCGCACCGTCGGCCGGGTCAACCACCCCGACAACGAGTGGCTCTTCACCGAGGCCTGGGGCGTCGACGTCAACGTCTCCACCCCGCGGATCATGTCGGCGCTGGTCGAGGAGGCCGTCACGGTCGGCGACCTCGTCCGCCTCTTCACCTTCCGCAAGGGCAACGCCAACCTGGTCGAGATGACGCTGCCCGACGACTCCCCCTACGTCGGCAAGGCCGCCGGCCTGGTGCCCCTGCCGGAGAACTGCCAGCTCGTGACGATCCTGCGCGACGGGCAGGTCTACCCGCCCAACGAGGAGCAGCCGCTGGAGTCGGGCGACGAGCTGCTCTTCGTGGTCGCGGAGGACTCCGAGGACGAGCTGCAGAACCTGCTCGCGCCGCGGGCCGTGGGTCGCTGACCACCGCCCGCAACGCCCGCACCGCCCGGGGCGGGCGACTCAGGCCCGCGCCTCGGGGGCCCGGTCGACCGCCGGCTCCAGCGGGGTGTGGTTGCGTCCGAGCAGCCACACCATCCAGGCCAGGGCGCCGAGCTGGAGCGGCCAGCCGAGACCGATCTTCAGCAGGCCCAGGGTCGCCACGGCCGCGTCGGCGTCCATCGCGCCCGAGGTCCCGGCCAGGTAGATCGGTGCTTGCACGACGACGCGCAGGACGCACGGCGCGGCCAGCACCCAGGTCAGCACGCTGGTGAGCCGGACGACCTGCGGGTCGCTGCGCCAGGCGGTGGGGTCACCGGTGACGCTGCCGACCATGAAGCCGACCAGCGGCCAGCGGGTGACGCACGACAGGCCGAGCACGACGGCGTACACGGCGTTGTAGAGGATGCCCGGCAGGAAGTACGCCAGTGCCTGCTCCTCGACGGTGCCGCCGGCGGCCGCTGCCCGGTTGACGAAGAACCAGCCGATCGCGATGCCGACCAGGGCGTTGACACAGAACTGCACGGTGGAACGCTGGACCAGCCGCACCACGAGCAGCAGCACGGCGGCGCTGATCGAGACGACCAGCGCGGTCTGCAGCTCCTTGGTCGCCAGCCACGTGCCGGTGAAGAGGATGGTGGGGGCCGCCGCCTCGAGCATCCCGCGGCGGCCGCCGAGGGCCTCCGAGAGCTGCTTGCGGACGAGGGCCTCGACCGTGGTCACGTCGGCGCGCGCAGCCGGCGCGGATGCGTCCTGGGTCGCGTCCCGGGCTGCGTTCTGGTCAGGGTCGTCCTGGCTCATGGCATCAATTCGTAGCGAGGGTTGTAGAGGACACGACGGCCGTCGTGGATCCCGATGCGTCCGGTGGCGCTGAGCGCCCGGCCCGGTTCGATGCCGGCGATCCGGCGACGGCCCAGCCACACCAGCGTGACCGTCCCGGTCCCGTCGTCGAGGTCGGCCTCGAGGGTGGGCACGCCGCCGCGCGGCATCAGGGTGACCGCCCGGAGGCTGCCACGCAGCGTCACCGGCACCCGGTCCGGAGCCTCGGCGATGCTCAACGCCCCCTCGACGCCGTGCTCCTTGCGCAGGTCCCGCTGCTCCTGGTCGGCCGAGTCGGCCCACCGGGAGAGGGCGCTGCGCAGCTTGCCGCGAACCTCCACGTCAGCTGCTCCGGCGGGCTTCGGGCGGCATCACGAACGGCAGCGGCTTGCCCAGCGGCATCGCCTGGTCGCCACGGTGCACGGCGATCATGGCGAGTCCGTCCTCCCACTCGCCGGCGGTCTCCGGCTCCACGGCCGGGCGGCCGAGCAGGGTCGCGCGCAGCAACCAGCGGGGACCGTCGACACCGATGATCCGGGAGGCCTGGACGCCCTGGCTGCCGTCGGGCAGTGCGGCGGGCACCTGGCAGAGCAGCTCGGTGCCGAAGCGCCCCTCGCGCTCGACGCTGTGGCCGCCGCGACGGGTCACGTCCGCGACGATCTGGGGACGGACCTCCTCCCACAGCCCACCGGTGCGCGGAGCGGCGAACGCCTGGATCTCCATGGCGCCGTCCTCGGCGACCAGGAGCACCGCGGCCACCTCGCCGCTCTCCTCGTTGACCTGCAGGCGCAGCTCGCGGCCGGGCACGGGCGCCACCCGCAGCGAGCCGAGGTCGACCCGCTCGACGTCGTCCGGCACGGCCGCCGAGTCGTAGGGTCCGGGCCGGCCGGCGCCTCGGGCGCAGACGGCGCGGCGGACTCGACGGACTCCGGGGCCTGAGCCTCGGCGGACTTGCGGCGGAACTTCACGGGTGCTGCCTCCTCAGGCTGCTCGTCAGGCCCGGTCGGCCCGGTCGGGAGAGCTGGAGAACCCTCCGGTGGAACCGTAACCCCCCGCGCCACGCACCGACTCCGGAAGCGCGTCGACCTCCACGTAGCGCACCCGCTCGTAGCGCTGCACGACGAGCTGCGCGACCCGGTCTCCGCGCGAGAGGCGCAGGCTCTCGCGGGGGTCGTGGTTGATGAGCATCACCTTGACCTCGCCCCGGTAGCCCGAGTCGACGGTGCCCGGCGTGTTGACGATCGAGAGGCCGTGGCGGGCGGCCAGGCCGGAGCGCGGGTGGACCAGCGCGACGTAGCCGGGCGGGAGGGCCAGCGCGATGCCGGTGGGCACCAGCGCACGCTCCCCCGGCCCCAGCTCGACGTCGACGGTCGTACGCAGGTCCGCGCCGGCGTCGCCGGGGTGCGCGTAGCCCGGCAGCGGCAGTCCCTGGTCGAGGCGGACGATCTGCACGTCGAGGTCGTGGTCACTCACGCGGCGAGACCCTACCGCCGTGGGCGCCCCGCACCTACCTCCGTCCCGTCTGCGGTCGCCGCATAGGCTGGGCGCCGTGGACTACTCCGAGCGACTGCACGTGCCACTGCGCTGGTGGGTCCAGGGGACCATGCTCGTGGCCTCCTTCTGGCTGGCCCTCGTGGTGTCGATCCCCGAGACCGCCGCGTGGTCGATCACCGCGGTCACGCTGGTCGTCATGGCCGCCCTCTTCCTGGCGTACGGCGCACGCGTGCGCGTCTCCGACGGCACCCTGCACGCCGGCAAGGCGCACATCGCGCTGTCGTACGTCGGTGACGTCGAGCCGCTGGGCACCGACGCGACCAAGCTGACCGCCGGCCGGGACGCCGACGCCCGCGCCTTCCTGCTGCTGCGGCCCTACCTCAAGCGGTCGGTCAAGGTGCACCTCACCGATCCGGCCGACCCCACGCCCTACTGGCTGATCCACACGCGCCACCCGCGCGAGCTGGCCGCCGCGATCACCGGGGCGGCGGCGTCCGCCCAGCGCGGCACCCCTGCTCGCTAGGGTTGGGTCGACCGACCTACCAGGAGGAACTCGCATGGCATCCGGCTCCAAGCTCTGGACCGTCTTCTCCCTCGGCGCCGCGGTGGGCGCCGCCGCGATCGCCAAGAAGGGCCTCGACCAGACGTGGCGGGCCGCCACGGGCAAGAACCCGCCCGTCAACCCGGCCGACCCCGACGTCGACCTGTGGGAGGCCGTGGCCTGGGCCGCCGTCAGCGGCACCGCCATCGCGCTGGCCCGGATGCTCGCGACCCGCAAGGCAGCGACGTACTACGCCAGGTCGACCGGCCACCTGCCCCCGGGCCTGGAGAAGGACGGGCAGGACGCAGCCCGGGCCAAGCCCCAGGCCTGACCCGGCGGCCGCAGGCCGGCCCCGAGCACGACGAAGGCCGTGTTCCCTTCCGGGGACACGGCCTCTGTCATCGTCGCCCACGCGGTCGCCCGCGGGGCTCAGCTCACACGCAGTCGCGGCAGATGAGCTTCTCGGCGTCCGCCAACTGCGAGCGGTGGTGCACCAGGAAGCAGCTCATGCAGGTGAACTCGTCCTCCTGCTTGGGCTTCACCTCGACGGCGAGCTCCTCGTGCGACAGGTCGGCGCCGGGCAGCTCGAACGACTCCGCTGCCTCGGTCTCGTCCTCGTCGACCTTGCCGGAGTTCTTGTCGTGCCGTCGCGCCTTGAGCTCTTCGATGCTCTCTTCGCTCTGGTCTTCCTCGGTCTTGCGGGGTGCGTCGTAGTCGGTCGCCATCTCTTCTTCCAGTTCCCGAAATTGTGCCGTAGGTCGGCTCGCTCCGTAGTCGGCGCGAGGATTGTGCCCCATCAGGCCGCCAACAACACCACCGGCGGCTCGTGTCGAGACCAACAGGCCTCTCGACGGCGGTATTCCGGCCCATGGATGTGATGCGCGACGCTCACACCAGGAACCCGGTCTCCCGCAGATCAGCGACGAAACCGTCCCACTCGGAAGGCGTGCTGGCAACCACCACCGACTCCTTCGACCACCCTGCGAGACGGCGGCCCAGGTGGCCCTCGAGAAGGGCGAACGAGCCACCCGCCTCGGTCAGCACGAGGGCACCGGCTGCCCAGTCCCAGATCCGCGGCCCCTCCTCGACGTAGGCGTCGGCCAGGCCCTCGGCGAGGTGGCACAGGTCGAGGGCGCAGGAGCCCGCGCGCCGGATGTCCCGGACCCGCGGCAGCAGCCGTGCCACGCAGGCTCCCTGGTGCTCCCGCACCTCGGCCATGTAGCCGAACCCGGTCTGCACGAGTCGTGCGCCGTCGGGGCGGCACCGCGTACGCGGATCGGCGCACCGTCCTTCGTCGCGCCGTGGCCGCGGGCCGCCGCGTAGACGTGCCCCTGCGCCACCGCGACGACGGCGCCGGCCACCACCTCGCCGTCGACCTCGGCGGCCACCGAGACCGCGTACTCCGGGATGCCGTAGAGCAGGTTGACCGTGCCGTCGACGGGGTCGACGATCCAACGGACGCCGCTGGTGCCGACGGCCTCCCCCTCCTCCTCCCCCAGGACGGTGTCGTGGGGTCGGGCAGCCAGGATCAGCTCACGCAGCAGCGCCTCGCTGCGCCGGTCGACCTCGGTGACGACGTCGACGGCGCTCGACTTCGTGTCGGCCACCACGACGCCTCCCGCCTCCCGGCGCACCAGGGCCGCGGCGGCCGTGGCCACCTCGACGGCCAGGTCGCGCAGCTGCGCCGGGTCGGTCACGAGTCGACCCCGCAGGCGGCGGGGCGCGGGGCACGCGGGTTGGGGCAGCAGCCCACGGCGCACAGGTCCGGGCCGGGGCCCAGGCTGCCCACGGTCGTACGCACCGGCACCTCGCCCCGCTCCGCCGCGGCCCGCTCGAGCAGCAGGTCGCGGACCAGCGCGACGAAGCGCGGGTCGGTGCCGGGGGTGCCGGCGCGGGCCGCCGCCATCCCGAGCCCCTCGGCCGTGGCCATCGCCTCGGTGTCGAGGTCGTAGACGACCTCCATGTGGTCGGAGACGAAGCCGATCGGCACCATCACCACCGAGGTGACGCCCTCGGCCGCCATCTCCTCGAGGCGGTCGTTGACGTCGGGCTCCAGCCACGGGATGTGCGGGGCGCCCGAGCGGGAGCAGTAGACGAGCTCGTGCTGCGGCGTACGACCGATACGCGCGGCGACCTGCTCGACGACCTCGGCCATCACGTCGAGGTGCTGGGCGACGTAGGCACCACCACGCGCCCCGCTGCCGTCGTTCATCGCGAGCGGGATCGAGTGGGTGACGAAGAGGAGTGGGCGTCGTCGCGGGCGGTCTCGGGCAGCGACCCCAGGGCCCGGACCGTCTCGTCCACGAACGGCTCCACGAAGCCGGGGTGGTTGTAGTACTGGCGCAGGCGCTCGAGCCGCGGGGCACCATCGACCTCGGCGCCGACGTCGGCGAGGTTCTCGCGGTACTGGCGGCACGACGAGTACGACGAGTAGGCCGAGGTCGTGAAGACGGCAGCCCGCTCGATGCCGTCGGCCCGCATCTCGCTCACCGCGTCGGCCAGGTAGGGATCCCAGTTGCGGTTGCCCCAGTAGACAGGCAAGTCGATGCCGGCAGCTGCGAGGTCCTCGCGGATCGCGGCGAGCAGGGCCCGGTTCTGGTCGTTGATCGGCGACCGGCCGCCGAAGCCGAAGTAGTGCTGGCCGACCTCCTCGAGGCGCTCGCGCGGGATGCCGCGTCCGCGGGTCACGTTCTCGAGGAACGGCACCACGTCCTCGGGCTTCTCGGGCCCGCCGAAGGAGAGCAGGAGGAGCGCGTCGTAGGGGGCGACCTGGGGCTGGTCCGCTGCAGTCATGCAGCCATCGTAGGGAGGCGGCCCCACCCGGGGTGACCGCCTCGCGTCCAGCGCCCCGGAGCCCGGCTCGGGGTGCCCTACGATCTCCCCCATGACGGGGGACGAGCGCGAGGGCGCGCCGGGGGCTGAGGCAGGGCCGGCGGACGAGGAGGCCGCGCCCGCCCCGCGCGGTCGACGCTTCGCGACGCTGGCCCGCACGGTCAGCCTGCGCCAGGCCGCCATCGGCGTCGCGACCGTGGTCGTGCTCGCCTCCGGGGCCTTCGGTGGGCTGGCCACGGCACAGAAGCCTCCGGCCCACGACGACCTCTCCCCCGGTGAGCAGGTCTCGGTGGGCCCCTTCGACCTCACCGTCCACCGCGCCCGCTGGGTCAGCGACCTGGGACCGGGGTTCGACGCCCCCGAGGGTCGTTACGTGGCGCTGGTGGTCACCCTCGAGAACACCTCCGACCACCCGGTGGCGATGGACGACGTCGAGCGCGTCATCACCGCCACCGACCTGCCCGGGACCTACGACGAGTTCGGCCGCCCGGCCGACGACGGCGAGGTCGCCCCGCCGCAGGTCGTGGTGCTCGCCGACGCCACGCGGTTGAGCCAGGCCCAGCCGGGGCTCGCGTACGAGGCTGCCTTCCTGTGGGACCAGTCGGGCGACGTGGAGGCACCCACCGAGCTGTCGTTCTCGCTGGTGGCCCTGGAGCGACGTGGCAGCACCCTCGACGACACCATGGTCTGGGCCGACCCCACGGTGACCCACACCGCGACCTTCGACGTCGAGGCCGACCCGAAGGCGGGATCGTGACGACCTCTCGGCGCGCCGCACTCCGGCGCCCCACCGCCCGTCAGGCGGGCGCCGGCACGCTCGTGGTCCTCGCCCTGGCGCTGGGGCAGTGGATCGACGCCCGTCTGCCCGAGACGGCCTCCGCCTCACGGCCGTACGAGGTCCCTGTCGCCGTCGGCGGGACCGCCGAGCTGCGTACCGGCGACCTGGAGGTCCTCGGGGTGGCCGGCGCGCCGTCGGTCGTCGTCGACGGGACGACCCGGGTGAGCCCCGGCCTCTTCACGTTCGTGGAGCTCGCCTGGACGCCGCGTGGTCGCTCCTCGAGCCTGACCTACGCCGAGCTGCGCGACGGGGAGGGGCGGGTGCTCCCGATCGCCGGTGGGCGCAACGTGCTCAGCTGCCCCGGCGGAGTCACCGGCCTGCCGGGGCGCTGCACGGTCGTCGTCGAGGCCGCCCCCGACACGCTGGGGCGCGTCGATCGCCGTCGGACCGGACCTGCGCGACAGCAGCTGGGACTCCCTGGCCGTCATCGACCTCGGCATCGACACCTCGACGACCGACGAGTGGGCCGGGCACACCGAGCCGGTGCACCTCCCCTCCGCCGGACCGTTCGAGGTCGCGGAAGGAGTCCGGGGATGAGCCGCCGCCGTGAGGGACAGCCGTCGTGGTGGGTGCGCAACCGGACGGCCCTGCTGGTGCTGCCGGTCGCGGTCGTGCTCGCCCTGGCCGCCTCGAGCTCCCGGCTGCACGACTACTGGTGGCGCCTCGACTTCCGGGACGCCGCGGTCGCCGCCGACGGCACGGCCCGCCTGGTCGACCGCCTCGACGACGGCTTCGTCGACATCCCCATCGAGGCCTCTTACCGGCTCGTGGGCGTGACCCGGGCCTCCGCCGAGGACCTCGGCGGCGACGTCCTTCCCAGTCGCCTGACGGCGTGGCGGGTGACGCTGGAGGTCGAGGCCGACCCCGACGTGCCGCTCAAGGGCTGCCACGTCGCCCTGGTCGACGTCGACGGCAGCGTCTACAGCGCCGAGGACGCCCAGGGAGTGGGCCGGGACAACTGGCACTTCCCCGTCTGTGTCCCCGCCGACGCCCCCGGCCCGGAGGTGGTGCCCTTCAGCACCGAGGCGCCGCAGCGCCCGGCCGGCACGCCGCCGCGCCCGCGGACGTACGAGGTGACGACGCTGGTCGTCACGCCGGCCGACGCCACCCCGGCGACCGTGCGGGTCTGGTACTTCCTGCCGAAGTACGCCGAGCTCGAGGTTTGACGCCCTCGGCCCCGGCGGGGTCAGACCGGCTCGGCGCTCCGAGCGGCCTCGGCGGTCGCCTGGTCGGCCTGCACCCGCGCCCGACGCACCTGGATCTGCTGGATCGCCGCGGCCAGGAGCCCGGCCAGCAGGACGTACTCGACGAGCTCGGCGGAGATCCGCAGCCACGGCGAGAAGGCCACCCCGGTGTCTCGGTCCATCGGCCCCAGGACGACCCGCCACAGCTCGAGCACGCCCACCCCGGCCTGGCGGGCGGCGATGAAGACGAGGCAGAACATGGCCATCGGCACCACCCCACCGAGAAAGAGCACCCGCAGGCCGCGCCGCAGCCCGCTGAAGCGGCTGGTGAAGTCGGTGACGACCTCGCCGGTCCAGCGCCGCACGACCTGCGGCGTCCGGGCGCGCACCCCGCCAACCGGGGCGACGGAGGCTTCGGGGTCCGCTTGGGCAGGTCCACGCCGCCGCCGAGCACGACGGCGGCGACCGTGAGCCACGCGACCGGCACCAGGATCACGTCGTCGGCCTGGTCGATGAAGGCGCCGACCGCCCCGACCAGGGCGGCCAGCGGCTCGCCGACGGGCCCCAGCACGTCGAGCAGGTCGGCCCACCGGTCCTGCACCCAGTGCACGAAGACCCGGTCCTGGACCCACTCCCACATGCGGTCCTGGTAGCTCGTGAACGCGATGCCCAGGACGACGATCCACAGCACCTCGACGTACGCGGCGACGAACGCCACCGGGCGGAAGCGCTGCGGCAGCTGGAAGCGGTCGAAGAGGAAGCGCAGCAGCAGCGCCAGGGCCACCAGCCCGGCCAGCAGCCATCCGTCGGCGATGGTGATGCGCGCCGCGACGTCGACCGACTCGCCGTAGGCCGCAGCGACGCGACTCTGGTCGAGGGCGTCGTAGGTGGCGGCGTTGACGGTAGGCGTCGACGTCCTCCTTGAGGTAGCCCTGCGCGGCGTAGACGGTGAGGAACGGGACCAGGGCGCTGGCCAGGATGGCGAGGGCACGGGTCGTCGTGGGCCGTGGCCGGGCCTGCGCGGAGTCGGCCGAGGTGGAGTCGACGGGCGCGGGGTCGTCAGGCACCTCCAGCATCGAGGACGACCGGGCGACGACCACCAGCATGAGCACGAAGGCAACCAGCGTGGACATCGGGCCAGGGGCAGGATGAAGCCCGCCAGCGTGGGTCGCGTCTCGCTGACCTCGACGGCCAGCCAGAGGAAGCCGTGGCGTCCTGCGGCCCCCAACAAGTAGATGACCATCAGCAGCGGCGCGTGGGCGACCACCAGCCTGAGCCCGCGGACCACCACCGCGGCGGCGTCCCCCAGGACGTGTCGCAACTCCCCCATGGCGCCGGAGTCTAGGACAGTTCGGCCCCTCTCCTCCCCGACCAGCCAGTTCCGCACTACTGTTCACAGCCATGACGACGTGGAGCAACTGGGCGGGTCTCGAGAGGGCCACACGGCGCGCACCGAGCAGCCGAGCAGCACCGCCTCGGTGGTCGCGGCGGTCGAGCGCGCCAGGGCGGAACGCTCGACGGTCAAGATGGTCGGCACCGGCCACAGCTTCACGTCGATCGCTGCCCCCGAGCACACGATGCTGACCCCCCAGGGGATGACGGGCCTGGTCCGAGTCGACCGCGACGCGATGACGGTGACGGCCCGGGCCGGCACCCAGCTCAAGCACTTCAACGCGCTGCTGGAGTCAGCTGGCCTGTCGCTGCACAACATGGGCGACATCGCGGAGCAGACGCTGGCCGGAGCCGTCTCCACCGGCACCCACGGCTCCGGCGGGACGGCGAGCGGCCTGGCGGCCCAGCTCGCGGGCTTCGAGCTCGTCACCGGCACCGGTGAGGTCGTCCGGGCCGACGCGACGCAGCACGCCGACCTCTTCGACCTGGGCCGGGTGGGGCTCGGCGCCCTGGGCGTCCTGACCGAGGTCACCTTCCACGTCGAGCCGCTCTTCTGCCTCGAGGCCGAGGAGCGTCCCGTCGGCTGGGAAGAGCTCCTGGGCTCCTTCGACGAGCTGACCAGCACCCACCACCACGTCGACGTGCACTGGTTCCCCCACACCGACCGGGCCCTGCTCAAGGCCAACACCCGGGTCGCGGACGCCCCCGAGACCGCCTCCCGCCCTCCGCGCTGCGGTCCTGGTGGGACGACGACTTCCTGTCCAACACCGTCTTCGGTGCCGCCTCCTGGGTCGGGGCCCGTCGCCCCGCCCTGGTCCCCCGGATCAACGCCTTCGCCTCCGGGGCGCTGTCACCGCGCACCTACACCGACGTGGCCCACCGCGTCTTCGTCTCCCCGCGCCGGGTGGTCTTCCGCGAGATGGAGTACGCGGTCCCCCGCGAGGTCGGGCTCCAGGCGCTGCGCGAGGCGCGCCGGGTCATCGAGGCCCGCGGATGGCACGTCGGCTTCCCGGTGGAGATCCGCACCGCCCCGGCCGACGACGTCGCCCTGTCGACGGCGTACGGCCGCGACTCCCTCTACCTCGCCTTCCACGTGCACCGCGACGTCGACCACACGGCGTACTTCTCGACGGTCGAGGACGTGATGCGCAGCTTCGGCGGTCGTCCCCACTGGGGCAAGGTCCACCGTCGCAGCGCCGACGAGCTGGCTGCCCTCTACCCCCGCTTCGAGGAGTTCGTGGCCCTGCGCGACCGCCCGCCTCGACCCGACCGTGTCCTCGCCAACCCGTACCTCCGCCATGTCCTCGGCGCCTGAGTCCCACGGGTCACACCCGTCCCACGCCCCGGTGGCGGGCCAGTGGGACGCCCAGCCCCCTGCCACGACCTGCGCCACGCCCGCCGCTGGCGTAGGCTCGACCCACGCACGCACGACGTCCCGGGAAGACTCCCGGGCAGCACACGGGGCAGGAGCACGGCAGGCGATGGCGCACCTCACGCTCGTCGGACTGAGCGACGACCGTACGCGGTTGTTGCTGGTCAACGACGACGGCGACGGGTTCACCCTCGATGTCGACACCGCTCTTCGCTCCGCCGTCCGCGGCGAGCAGCCCCGCCCAGGCCACTTGGAGACACGTATGGACAGCGCACTTCGCCCTCGCGACATCCAGGCCCGCATCCGTTCCGGTGAGTCCGCGGAGGCGGTCGCCGAGGCGGCTCGCTCGACCGTCGACAAGATCATGCCGTACGCCGCCCCGGTGCTCGCCGAGCGCGCGCACGTCGCCGAGCGCGCGCAGCGCTCGTCGATCCGGCGTCGTGCCTCGGAGGGCAGCGGCTCCCTCGGTGGCGCCCGCACCCTGCAGGACGCCGTGGCCCACCAGCTGCGCAGCCACAACGTCGACCCCGAGAGCGTCGAGTGGGACGCCTTCCGCCGCGAGGACGGGAAGTGGACCCTGAGGGGCCTCTTCGAGAGTGGCCCGCGGTGCGGCGTCGCCACCTTCACCTTCGACATGCCGGGCAACTACGTGACGCTGGACGACGACGACGCCCGCTGGCTCGTCGGCGACGCACGCCCCGCCGCACCGGTCGCCCCCGACCCGGTCGCCGAGGCCCCGGGGCTGCGCCGGCTCAGCGCCGTGCGCTCGGAGACCTCGCTGGGCGACGACGCCATCCAGCTCGTCACCACGCCCGCCCAGGACACCACGCCCGACTTCCTGCGCGACTTCGCGGCCGACCACGACGCCACGCAGGACTTCACCGGCGCGCTGGGAGGCGTCGCGGGCAGTGCTGCCGAGGAGGGCAGCGAGCCCGCCACCGAGCGGACCGAGCAGCAGCCTGCTGCTCCGGCCGAGCCGGAGCCCGCGGCCGAGGAGGCGCCCGCCGAGGCGCCGCGCAAGACCTCGCGCAAGCGCGGTCGTGCCTCGGTCCCGAGCTGGGACGAGATCATGTTCGGCGGCGGCACGGGCGAGTGAGCCCGGCCGCACCACGGGTGACGGGTCTGCACGTCCACCCGGTCAAGAGCATGGCCCTGCGCTCGTTGGCGAGCGCCGAGGTGCTCCCCCGCGGCCTGGCCGACGACCGCTCCTGGGTCGTCGTCGACGCCGACGGCCTGATGGTCTCCGCACGCACCGACCAGCAGCTCCTCCACGTCCAGGCCGACACCCCGGTCACCGCCCCGGGCGTCACCGGTGCCCTGCGGCTGCGTCACGCCGGCCTGCCCGACCGCGAGGTCTCCGTGCCGCAGGGGACGCCCGTACCGCTGCGGCTGCACGCCAACGACCTGACCGGCGTGGAGGCCGACCCGGAGACCCAGACGTGGCTGCGCGCGGCGGTGGGTCGGGACGACGTACGTCTGCTGTGGTGCCAGGCGCCCGAGCAACGGCGGCTGAACCCGGCGTACTCGCGCCCCGGCGACCACACCGCGTACGCCGACGGCTACCCCGTCACGTTGGTCAGCGAGGAGTCGCTGCGGCAGCTGAACGACTGGATCGTCGAGGGCGCGCTGGCGCGCGGCGAGGAGCCCGACGCCCCGCTGCCGATGGAGCGCTTCCGCCCGAACATCGTCGTGGCCGGCGCCGAGCCCTTCGCCGAGGACGGCTGGAGACGGGTGCGGATGGGAGACGTGGTGCTGCGCATGGCCCGCCCCACCGACCGGTGCGTGATGACCACCGTCGACCCGACCACCCTCGCCCGCGGCAAGGAGCCGATCCGCACCCTGGCCAGGCACCGGCGCTGGGACGGCAAGACGTGGTTCGCGGTCAACCTCGTGCCGGAGACGACGGGCACCGTCAACGTCGGCGACGAGGTCGTCGTCGAGGAGTGACCCTCCGGGAGCTCAGCGCTCGACGGGACGCGACGCGTCGGTGACCCACTCGCTCCAGCTCCCGGGGTAGAGGCCGGCCTTGATGCCGGCCACCTCCATCGCCAGGACGTCGTGGGTGGCGGTGACGCCCGAGCCGCAGTAGGCCACCACGTCGGCGCCGGGCACCACACCCGCCGCCACGTAGCGCGCCTGGAGCACGGGCGCACTGAGGAAGCGACCCGTCGCGTCGAGGTTGGCGTCGGTGGGCACGTTGACCGCGCCGGGGACGTGCCCCGCGACCGGGTCGACGGGCTCGACCTCCCCGCGGAAGCGCTCGGGTGCCCTGGCGTCGACCAGGACGTCGACGTCCAGCACCTGCTCGACCCCGACCGTACGCATGCCCTCCGGCGGCCGGTGCGCCTCGAAGTCGCCGCGGGTCGGCGGCTCGTCACCGGTGGCCGTCGGACCGCCGATCGCCTGCCAGG
Organism: Nocardioides daphniae; assembly: GCF_004777465.1. Lineage (NCBI taxonomy): Bacteria > Bacillati > Actinomycetota > Actinomycetes > Propionibacteriales > Nocardioidaceae > Nocardioides > Nocardioides daphniae. The sequence continues at coordinate 1,516,854 of NZ_CP038462.1, read as the reverse complement.
CCGACCAGCCGCCGTCGAGCACCCTGACCCACGGGTGGCCGTGGTGCCGCAGCAGCCACCAGGCCCGGGCAGCGGCACGGCCGGCCCAGTCGTCGTAGACGACGACCTGACGCGTGCTGGTGACGCCGGCCTCGCGCATGGCTGCCTCGAAGCGCTCCGGCGCGGCAGCGGGTGGCGCCCCCGCTCCCCCGGCGGGTCAGCCAGCGCGGTCTCGAGGTCCACGAACCGCGCGCCCCTGACGTGGCCCCGCCGGAACTCGTCGATCCCCGTGGGGCCCCCGAGGCGCCACCGCACGTCGAGCACCGTGACGGTGCCGAGGAGCCCGACGAGCTCCTCGGCACCGATCAACGGAGAGTGGCTCACTACGGGCGTTCCTTGGGGGCGTTCTCCGCGGTCTTGCCGGGGTCGCGCTCCACGACGCCGCCCAGTGCGTCGTCGATCGCGCGGCGAGCGTCTCCGCCGGCAGCTTCACGCCGACGGCGCCGACGTTCTCGTGCACCTGCTCGGGGCGCGACGCCCCGACGATCGCCGAGGCGACGTTGTCGTTCTGCAGGACCCAGGCCACGGCGAGCTGCGACATGCTCAGGTCGACCGACTCAGCGATCGGCTTGAGCCGCTGCACCGCGGTGAGCGTCTCGTCGGTCATGAACCGGGTGATCGTGCTGGCGCCACCCTTCTCGTCGGTGGCGCGCGAGCCCTCCGGCGGCGGCTGGCCCGGCTGGTACTTGCCCGTGAGCACGCCCTGGGCGATGGGAGACCAGACGATCTGCGAGACCCCGGCCTCGCGGGAGGCGGGCACGACCTCGTCCTCGATGACGCGCCAGAGCATCGAGTACTGCGGCTGGCTGGAGATGAGCTGGAAGCCCAGCTCCTTGGCCATCGCAGCGCCGGCGGTGATCTGCTCGGCGGTCCACTCACTGACGCCGATGTAGAGGGCCTTGCCCTGGCGGACCACGTCGGCGAAGGCCTGCATGGTCTCCTCGAGCGGGGTCACCGGGTCGTAGCGGTGCGCCTGGTAGAGGTCGACGTAGTCGGTCTGCAGCCGCTGCAGCGAGCCGTTGATCGACTCCATGATGTGCTTGCGCGACAGCCCGGAGTCGTTCGGCCCCTTCGGGCCGGTGGGCCAGAAGACCTTGGTGAAGATCTCCAGCGACTCGCGCCGCTCGCCCTTGAGCGCGTCGCCGAGCACCGACTCCGCGACGGTGTTGGCGTAGACGTCAGCGGTGTCGAAAGAGGTGATGCCGGCGTCCAGTGCGGCCCGTACGCAGGTCGCGGCGACGTCGTTCTCGACCTGGCTGCCGTGGGTGAGCCAGTTTCCGTAGGTGACCTCCGAGATGCGGAGACCACTATTTCCGAGATACCTGAATTCCATGTAACCGAACCTACTGAGTGGAGTTAGCGGGAGCCAACCCGACGTGAAAGGATCGGGCCTCGTGGCAGAACTGCAATTCTTCACGGGGACCATGGACTCCGGCAAGAGCACCCTCGCGCTCCAGACCAACCACAACCACGCAGCCCGCGGCCGGATCGGGCGAATCTTCACGGCCAACGACCGCGGCGGCGAGGCCGTGCTCTCGAGCCGCCTGGGACTGACCCACAGCGCGCTCGAGGTGCCGGCCGGCTTCGACTTCTGGGACTACGTCGTCAAGGCGCTGACCGCCGGCGCCCGCATCGACTACCTGGTCTGCGACGAGGCGCAGTTCTACTCCCGTTGCAGATCGAGCAGCTGGCCAAGATCGTCGACGAGCTGCAGATCGACGTCTTCGCGTTCGGCATCCTCACCGACTTCCGCAGCGTGCTCTTCCCCGGCAGCGCTCGCCTGGTCGAGCTCGCCGACCGCATGCACGTCCTGCAGGTCGAGGCCCTGTGCTGGTGCGGCAAGCGCGCCACCCACAACGCGCGAACGGAGAACGGCGCCATGGTCACCGATGGCGAGGTCGTGGTGGTCGGCGACGTGGAGCAGGCCGACGAACCGACGGCCGACGTCGCGTACGAGGTGCTCTGCCGCCAGCACCACCGCCGGCGCCTCACGGCGGCGCGCGCCAAGGCCGTGAGCCTCGCCCCGGACCCCCTGCCCTTCGGCTGAGCCCTGCCCTTCGGGTGAGCCCTGCCCTCGGCTGAGCCCCGGACGACTGGGTCAGGCCACGACCATCGGGATCAGCATCTCGGCAGGGGTCAGCGAGCCGTGCAGGCCGACCAGCTCCGCCTCGTAGGGGAAGTCCCGGCTGGAGAGGATGGCCAGGTCGTCGCGGCAGGCGACCATGACGTCGCCCATCCGCGGCAGGACGGTCGCGGCCGCCGCTCCCCCGAACCACCCCCGCGCCAGGGCGTCGGAGCGGGTCAGGACCTCGGCGCGCTCGCCGAGCACCGAGCGCCAGGTCGCGACCACGTCGTCGACGGCGCCGTTGCGGCAGTAGAGGTGGCGGAAACGGGCCTCCCCGCCCAGCAGCCAGACCCCGTCGCGCAGCTCACGCTGCTCGTCGACGTCGACGCGCGACTCCGGCGGGCTGTCGACCATGCCGTGGTCGGCGATGACCAGGAGCTTGGTGTGGGCGGGCAGCGCCTCGCGCATCTGCTCGGCCTCCGCGTCGACCATGGCCAGCTGCTGCAGCCACTGGACCGAGGCGACGCCGAACTTGTGGCCGGTCCAGTCGAGGTCGGAGTCGTAGACGTAGGTCAGCGACGGGCGTACGGCCGAGGCGGCGACCACGGCGGCGATCCGCTCACCGACCAGGTCGGCCCCGACGAAGTCGGCACCGCGGTTGGCGACCACGGTCAGCCCGCTGCCCTCGTAGTCCCGCTTGTTGACCACGGTCGTGGTGACGCCGGCGGCGCCCAGCCGCGAGAAGGCGGTCTGGTGCGGCTGCCACTCGGTCGGGTCGACGGTCCGGTCCCACTGCAGCCCGTTGAGCAGCCGGTCGGTGCCGGGGATGCGGGAGGTGTAGCCCACCATCCCGTGCGTGCCCGGGGTCAGCGCCGTGCCCAGCGAGGTGAGGCTGGTGACGGTGGTCGACGGGACACCGGCCGTGGCCGGCTCCTGCTCGGCCAGCAACGACGTCAGGAAGGGGGCGGCGTGGGCGTAGCGCCGCAGCAGCTCCGCCCCCATGCCGTCGACCAGGAAGACGACGTACGAGGCGGCCTCGGGCAGCACCAGCGACGTCGACGATCCCGCCAAGGGGCGGCCCAGCGCCGAGGCGACGGCCGGGACCACGTCGACCAGGGAGCGCGACCCGTAGGCCGGCTCCACGAAGCCCGCGGTCATGCGCCGCGCGTACGGGCCGAGAGCGCCTCGGCGAAGGCGAGCAGCCCGCCCACCGCGCCGTCGCCGTCGGCCGCTGCGGAGACGCGCAACGAGAAGTCGTCGCCCGCCAGCACGCCGGTGTAGCCGTGGTCGGCGTCGCACTGCGGGTCGCTGCAGCCGGCCGGCTCCAGGTCGATCCGGGAGACGCCACCCCACCCGATCGTGAGCACCGCCTCGACCGCCGGCGCCGGGCCCGACGTGGGGTTGGTGACCATGCGCGTGACCACGACGGAGCGCACCGCGCTGAGGGTGATCGCCTCGGTCGAGGTCGAGGTGTAGTAGGCTCCGGGAGCATGTCGTCACCCGGGTGCTCGTCGGTGTGGGCGAGCATCAGGCGCGTCGGCGTCAGCACGATGACGGTCTGGTGGCGGCGCACCTCGTCCCGCTCGAAGGTCGGCTCGTGGTGCACGTAGAAGGCGACCACGGTCTCCCCGCCGAGCGCGGCGAAGACCCCGTCGGCCACCACTTCGGGGTAGTAGCCGGTGCGGTCGATCGCGACCCGCAGCTCGTGGGAGCGGTCGAACTCGGAACGAGGGTGGTCGGAGGTACGACTGCGCATGGGGGCAGTCTGTCACGCCTGGCCCGCGGCACGGAGTCGAGTCGACGCCCCGGACCGGCTCACCCCGGGAGGGTGTCCCCCGGCATCGCGCTCAGACGACGCACGAACCAGTCCGAGCGAGGATCGACGACCGGCTCGATCCGGGTGGTGGCGCCGAGCACGGCGCAGCCCTTCTCCCCCGCCAGCACGAGCGGCAGGGAGAGCTGGCGGATCTGCGGCACGTCGTACTGCAGCTGCGCGACGCGACGCACGATCCGCTCGACCTCGGCGACGTCGACGATCTCGCTGCCGCGGAAGCCGAAGAGCAGCGGCGAGGCCTTGATCTCCCGGATCATGTCCTGCGCGTCGTGCTCCTGCAGCGGCGGGATGCGGAAGGCACGGTCCTGCAGCAGCTCGGTCAGCGGGCCGCCGATGCCGAAGGAGATCACTGGTCCGAAGAGCGGGTCCTCGGTCGTCGACACCGTGACGGGCACTCCCGGCGGGGCGTTCTTCTGGACCACGAAGCCGGCGTTGGCGGGGTCGGTGATGACCTCACGCAGCGTCTCCCAGGCCTGCCGCATCTCCTCGGGGGTGTCGATGTTGCGCCAGACGTGGGCCAGGTCGGGGCGGTGGCGCAGGTGGCGCGCGGTGGCCTTGAGCACGGCCTCCCAGCCGATCTCCTCGCCGGCGGCGACGGCCTCCTCGACCGAGTTGACGCTGATGCTGCGCCACAGGTCGATGCCGTAGCAGGCCAGCAGCTCCTGCTGCTCGGTGTCGGTGAGGTCGTGGCCCTGCGGGTGGGCGACCAGCAGCTGGTGGACGAGCTTCTTCGCGGCGGACCGGTCGACCAGTGCCTCGTCGGTCGGGACGACCTGCGGCGTACGCAGCCACACGGCGTACTCGACGACCCGTGCGAGCGCGCGCACCGCGGCCTCGACGGCCGGGTAGGACGGCACCGACCCGCGACCGGCGGTGGAGCCGGCGAGGTCGGGCACGCGCAGCAGCTCCGGGACACCCTCGGCCCCGAGGAAGGTCGAGACCAATGGCTTGTCGGACTGCTCACCGATGGCGGCGAGCACGTTGGCGACGTCCTCGCCGGAGACGTTGAGCGGCGGGATGTAGATGGCGACCACGCCGTCGACCTCGGGGTCGTCGATCGCGGCGTCGAGGGCGTCCTCGAAGTCGTCGGCACCGGCCTCGGCGCCGAGCGCCACGGTCTTGTTGACGACCAACCCGTTGCCGGCAGCGGCGTCGGCGGCCAGCAGGGCGAGTGCGTCGGAGTTGCCGACCACCGCGACGCGGCGGCCACGGGGCAGGGGCTGGTGGGCCAGCAACTGGGCGACGTCGAACATCTCCTCCAGCGTGTCGACCTGGATGACGCCGGCCTGGCGGAACATCGCGTCGACGGCCTGGGAGGGCGCGGCGATCTTGCGGACCGCGTGGCCCATCGGCACACCCTGGGTGGTGCGACCGGAGCGGACCGCCACGATCGGCTTGCGGCGCGAGACGCGGCGGGCGATGCGCGAGAACTTGCGGGGGTTACCGATCGACTCCAGGTAGAGCAGGACCACCTCGGTGGAGTCGTCCTCCTCCCAGTACTGCAGGAGGTCGTTGCCGGAGACGTCGGCACGGTTGCCCGCGCTGACGAAGGTCGTGAGGCCCAGGCCTCGGTTGTTGACCTTCTCGAGGATGGCCGAGCCGAGTGCACCGGACTGGCAGAAGAAGCCCGCGCGTCCGCGCGGCGGCATCACCTGCGAGAGCGAGGCGTTGAGCGAGACCTCGGGGTGGGTGTTGATCACGCCGAGGCAGTTGGGGCCGATCAGGCGCAGGCCGTAGGAGCGCGAGAGCCCGACGAGCTGGCGCTGGCGGCGGCGGCCCTCCTCGCCGGTCTCGGCGAAGCCCGAGGAGATGACGACCAGGCCGTGCACGCCCTTGGCGGCGCAGTCGAGCACCACGTCCTGGACGGCCTCGGCAGGCACGGCGACGATCGCCACGTCCACGTCGCCGGGGATGTCGGAGACCGACGCGTACGCAGGCAGCCCCGAGACCGCGTCGGCGCTCGGGTTGACCGCGTGGACCTGGCCGGAGAAGTCGCCCAGCACCAGGTTGCGCACCAGTGCCTGGCCGATGGTGTCCTGGCGGCGGCTGGCGCCGATGACGGCGATGGAGCGGGGGTTGAAGAAGCGCTCGATCGAGGCCGACTCGGCGCGGTGCTCGCGCTGCTCCATGACGTCGAGCGCGGTGATCGTCGCGTCGATCGGGAACTCCAGGCTCACCACGCCGTCGTCGTACTGGCTGGCGACGCTGTAGCCGGCGTCCTTGAAGGTGCGGATCATCGGGTGGTTGTCGGGCAGCACCTCGGCGGTGAACCGCTCGATGCCGCGCTCGCGACCGGCCTGGGCGAGGTGCTCGAGCAGCAGCTGCCCGATCCCGCGGCCCTGGTGCCGGTCCTCGACGAGGAAGGCGACCTCGGCCTCACCGGGGTCGACGGTGTCGTAGCGGCCGACCGCGATCATCTGCTGGCCCGACAGGAGCACGAAGGCGACGCGGGCGTCGTGGTCGACGTGGGTGAACCGGCGTACGTCCTTGTCGCTGAGCCGCGGCATCGGGGCGAAGAAGCGGTAGTACTTCGGACTCGTCGGAGACCCGGCTGTAGAAGTCGACCAGCAGCTCCGCGTCGTCGGCCCGGATCGGCCGGATGTGGGCGACCTTCCCGTCGCGCAGCAGGACGTCGGCCTCCCAGTGGCTGGGAGGCTCGTGGACCTCGGTGCCGGTCCCTGCACCGTTGGCTGAGTCGCTCACGAGGTCGAATCTATCGGTACGACCTCCACGGCGCGCCCTGCGCCCGCATCGTGCCCCCGATTGGGGACAATGGGCCCATGGCACGTCGCAGCACCAAGGATCCGCTCCCCGAGGACTTCGAGGAGCACATCCTCGACATCAGCGTCGGGGACGAGATCAAGTCCTCCTTCCTGGAGTACGCCTACTCCGTCATCTACTCGCGCGCGCTCCCGGACGCCCGTGACGGGTTGAAGCCGGTGCAGCGCCGCATCCTCTACACGATGGACGACATGAGCCTGCGGCCCGACCGCGGGCACGTGAAGTCGGCCCGTGTCGTGGGCGAGGTGATGGGCAAGCTCCACCCGCACGGCGACTCGGCGATCTACGACGCGCTGGTGCGCATGGCGCAGCCCTTCTCGGTGCGGCTGCCGATGATCGACGGCCACGGCAACTTCGGCTCCCCCGACGACCGCCCGCGGCGATGCGTTACACCGAGTGCCGGATGTCGCCGGCCGCAGTGGCGATGACGGCCTCGCTCGACGAGGACACCGTCGACTTCAAGCCCAACTACGACTCGCGCGAGTTCGAGCCGACCGTCCTGCCCTCGGCGATCCCCAACCTGCTGGTCAACGGCGCCTCCGGCATCGCGGTGGGCATGGCGACCAACATCGCCCCGCACAACCTCGTCGAGGTGGTCCAGGCGCTCAAGCACCTGGTCAAGCACCCGAAGGCCACGCTCGACGACCTGATGCGCTTCATCCCCGGCCCCGACCTGCCGACCGGCGGCAAGATCGTCGGGCTCGACGGCATCCGTGACGCGTACGAGACGGGTCGCGGCACCTTCAAGATGCGCGCCACGGCACGCATCGAGAACGTCACCGCCCGCAAGAAGGGCATCGTCGTCACCGAGCTGCCCTACAACGTGGGCACCGAGAAGGTCATCGAGCGGATCAAGACGCTCGTGCAGTCGAAGAAGCTCCAGGGCATCTCCGACGTCAAGGACCTGACCGACCGCACCAACGGTCTGCGCCTGGTCATCGAGGTCAAGAACGGCATCGTCCCCGAGGTCCTGCTCGAGCAGCTCTACAAGCAGACCCCGCTCGAGGACTCCTTCGGCATCAACGCCGTCGCGCTGGTCGACGGCCAGCCCCGCACCCTGGGCCTCAAGGAGATGCTCGAGGTCTTCCTGGGCACCGCTTCGACGTCGTACGTCGTCGCTCGACCTTCCGCCGTGACAAGGCGGCCGCGCGCCTGCACCTGGTCGACGGCCTGCTGATCGCGATCCTCGACATCGACGAGGTCATCCAGATCATCCGCGGCAGCGACAACTCGGCGATGGCCAAGGAGCGGCTGATCCAGATCTTCGACCTCTCGGAGATCCAGGCCGACTACATCCTCGACATGCCGCTGCGCCGACTCACCAAGTTCTCGAAGCTCGAGCTCGACAAGGAGAAGGCCGAGCTGGAGCGGACCATCGAGGAGCTCGAGGCGATCCTGGCCGACGACACCCTGCTCCGGAAGGTCGTCTCCGAGGAGCTCACCGAGGTCGCGAAGACCTACGGCACCCCGCGGCGCACCGTCCTGCTCGCCTCGGCCGGCACCACCGTGACCGCTGCCACCGCGGGGGCCTCGTTGGAGGTCGCCGACGACCCGTGCCTGGCCTTCCTCTCCTCGACCGGGCTGCTCGCGCGCTCCGCCGACGTCGAGACGCCCGGCCTGGGCGGCGACCGTACGTCGCACGACGTCGTCATCTCCTCGGTGCGGACCTCGGTGCGCGGCGAGGTCGGGCTGCTGACCTCGCGTGGCCGGATCCTGCGCCTCCAGGCCCTGGACCTGCCCGAGCTGCCGGCCTCGGCCAACGACCCGTCGATCCAGGGCGGACTGCCGTTGAGCGAGATCGTCGAGCTCGCCAAGGACGAGCGACCGCTGGCGCTGACCCGCCTCAAGGAGGACGGGCCGGGCCTGGCCCTCGGCACCCGCGACGGCGTGGTCAAGCGGGTGACCAACGAGATCCTGACCCGCGACGAGTGGGAGGTCATCTCGCTCAAGGGTGACGACGAGGTCGTCGGCGCGCTCGAGCTCACCACCGGCACCGAGACCCTCTGCTTCATCACCTCCGACGCCCAGCTCCTGCACTTCGGCGCCGAGGCCGTGCGCCCCCAGGGCCGCACGGGCGGCGGCATCGCCGGTGTCCGGGTCGCCGACGGGGCCAAGGTCGTCTGGTTCGGCGCGGTCGACCCCGACGACTCCGTGGTCGTCACCTCGTCGGGCTCGTCGACCGCCCTGCCCGGCACCGACAACGGGTCGGTGAAGGTGACCCCGTTCTCCGAGTACCCGGCAAGAGCCGCGCCACGGGCGGCGTCCGGTGCCACCGGTTCCTGAAGGGCGAGGACGCCCTCGTCTTCGCCTGGGCCGGCTCTGCGCCGGCGCGCGCCGCCGCGGCGAGCGGTGCCCCGGTCCCGCTGCCCGAGGCCAACGGCAAGCGGGACGGCTCCGGCGTCCCCTCCCCGCAGCCGATCGCGGCCTGCGCGTCGTCGGTCGCCCTCCACGCAGCGGTGCGGACCGCGGCCGGCGAGGGGTGAGTCGCGTGCGCTCCCGCCTCGTTGCTGCCGTGGCCGTGATCGCCCTGGCGGCCACGGCCTGCAGCGACGGTGAGAAGGCCGACGGCGACGCGGATGAGGTCCTGGCTGCGGCCGCCGACACCCTGGAGTCGAGCAGCGGCGTCATGCTGAGCCTCAGCACCGACGACCTGCCCGACGGCGTCAACGGCATCGTCGAGGCGGAGGGCGCCGTCACCGACGCCCCCGCCTTCGAGGGGACTCTGACCGTGCGGGTCGCCGGCACCGACTTCGACGTCCCGGTGGTCTCGGTCGACGACACCGTCTGGGCCACGGTCCCGCTGACCACCACCTGGCAGGACATCGACCCCGGTGACTACGGCGCTCCCGACCCCTCCCGCCTGATCGGCGCGGACAACGGCGTCGTGGCGCTGCTGCGCGGCACCGAGGAGGCTGAGGCGGGTGAGAGCGAGCGCGGCGGCCAGGACAACCGCGAGATCCTGACGACCTACACCGGCACCATCCCCGGCGAGGTCGTGAAGCGGGTCATCCCGAGCAGCAGCGCAGCGCACGACTTCGACGTCACCTACCTGGTCACCGAGGACGAGGAGCTGCGTCGCGCCGAGGTGACCGGCGTCTTCTACGAGGGCAGCGAGGAGATGACGTACGTCCTGGGCGTCACCGACTACGGCCTCGAGAAGACGATCCGCAAGCCGTGACCGACGCGGCCCAGCGCCCTGCGGTGCCGGCCGGGACGCGTGCCCTGCTGGCGCTGGCGGCGGTGGCCGTCGCCTTCGCCGCCGCCGACACCTACGTGGTCGTCCTCGCCCTGCCCGACATGATGGGCAGCGCCGGCATCCCGGTCGACCAGCTGCAGCGAGCCGCCCCGATCGTCTCGAGCTTCCTGCTCGGCTACGTCGCGATGCTCCCGATGATCGGCCGCATCGCCGACCTGCACGGGCGGGTCCCCGTACTGGTGCTGGCCATGGTGGTCTTCGCGGTCGGCTCGCTGGTGACCGCGCTCGCCTACGACCTGCCCTCGATGGTCGTAGGGCGGTTCCTGCAGGGAGTCGGCGGTGGCGCTCTGGTGCCGGCGACGCTGGCGCTGGTCGCGGACCTCTACCCCGCCGAGCGGCGCGGTGTCCCCCTCGGCGTCGTCTCGGCGGTCCAGGAGGCGGGCTCGGTGCTCGGGCCCCTGCTGGGTGCAGTGGTGCTGGCCGTCGGTGACTGGCGGGCGATCTTCGCGGTCAACCTGGCCGTGGCGTGCGTCCTCGCGGCCGCCCTGCGCCAGCTGGCCGCGCGACACCCGGGGTTGCTGGACGCGAGCGCGCGGGCGTTGCTCGCCGCGCGCCGCGAGCGGGCCGGCGGCTTCGACGTCGTGGGTCTGGTGCTGCTGCTCGTGGCCGTCACCGCGGCCGGGCTGGTGGTCCTGCGACCCTCCTTCGTGATGCGTGACCTGGTCTGGGGCGAGATGTTCGTGCCCTTCGTCCCTGCCGGGCGCTGGCTCAGCCCCGTGGGTACGGTGGCGATGGCAGCAGCCGTGCTGCTCGTCGTACGCCTGCTCACCGCGCGCCGTCCGCTGCTGGACGTACGCCCGTGGGTGCGGGCCGCCCGCGAGGCCGACCTGGTCGGTTCCACGTTCCTGGCGGTCGCGCTCGGTGGCGTGATCCTGGCCTTCGCCACCGCCGACCCCAAGGTCCAGCTCTTCGCCGAGCAGGGTGAGTGGTACCTCCTGGGTGCGGCCCTGGCAGCTGTCTGCCTCGTCGTCCACCTGCGTCGCGCCGCGGCTCCACTCATCCCCCGCGGCACGCTCGCGGCCCTGCCCGCGAGCGGCGCCCTGGTCGTCAGCTTCCTGGTCGGCGCGGCCCTGATCGCGGCCGTCGTCGACATCCCCCTCTTCGCCCGCACCACCGTCCACGCCGACTCCCAGCTGATGGCGGCCCTGGTGCTCGTACGCTTCCTGGTCGCCCTCCCGGTCGGCGCCGTCGCCGGTGGATGGCTGACCCGCGCCTGGGGATCCGGGCCCACCACCGCCCTGGGCATGACGCTGGCCTGCGGTGCCTTCGTGCTGATGTCGCGGTGGGGGCTGGACGCGCTCGAGCAGTGGCACTCGACGGTCGTGCTCGTGGCCTGCGGCCTCGGGTTCGGCCTGGCGCTCGCGCCGGTCAACGCCGCCGTGCTGGCCTTCACCGCCACGGCGGTGCACGGCCTGAGCAGCGCCCTGGTCGTGGTGGCGCGCATGGTCGGCATGCTCGTGGGCATCTCCGCGCTGACCGCCGTCGGCCTGCGGCGCTACTACGCCGTCCAGGACGACTTCCCCGGCGTCCGGGAGGTGTGCGACGGCCGGTCGCGGTGCGCGGACTACACGCTCCTGCTCAAGGAGGCGGGCATCGCCCAGGAGACGACCGTCTTCGCGGGGGCCGCCGTGGTGGCGGGTGTGGCCGCCCTCGTGGCGCTCTGGGTGTTCCGATCGGCGGCACCCTCGAAGGTGCGCGAACAGGCCCGACTAGGCTTGCCGCATGGGTGACTTCGACGACCTCCTGGAAGCCAACAAGACATTCGCCGACACGTTCGACCTGGGTGGGTTCGACGGCAAGGCCCACGCCGGAGTAGCGCTGGTGACCTGCATGGACTCGCGCATCGACCCGCTGGCCATGCTCGGCCTGAAGCACGGTGACGCGAAGATCTTCCGCAACCCGGGTGGGCGCGTGACGCCGCAGGCCCTCGAGGCCCTCGTGCTGGGCGTGCACCTGCTCGGCGTGGAGCGCATCCTCGTGGTGCCGCACACCAAATGTGCGATGGCCAAGCACAGCGAGCCCGTGCTGCGCGACATGATCACCGAGTCCTCCGGCGTCGACGCGTCGTGGCAGTCCTTCGGCGTGGTCCCAGACCAGGTCGCCGGACTGCGTGAGGACGTCCGCAAGGTCCTCTCCCACCCGCTGATCCCCGACACCGTCAAGGTCGGCGGCTTCATCTACGACGTCGACACGGGGCTGCTCGCGCCCGTCGAGTGATCCTGCCCTGATCAAGCCCGCGAGGCGGTCGGCGAGGCCTCAGTCGCTGCAGGCGAGGTACGACGCGTACTTCTCCAGGCGGCAGGCTCCGTCGACCACCTCGCGGTCCCCCACGGGTGCCTCGAGCCTGGCTCGCACCGTACGCGGCACACCGACGTCGCTGCACGACAGCGACCCGCGCTTCACCTGCACCGTGAGCACCACCTCGGTGTCGGTCTCCTCGACGTCGAGCCGCGCGCTGCGGTCGCACTCCCCTCCGACGTAGCGCACCGACACGCGGTTGCCGTCGACCTCGACCTCACCCCAGGGCGTGGGCTCGGAGCGGAAGAGCGCCCACCACGTGAGCGCTGCGACGACCAGGGCGAGCGTGGCCGCCACGACCACGACGAGCCACGGGCGACCTCGCCCCACCGTCGGAAACCACGCACGCTGTGCCACAGCCGAGATGCTGCCACTCCCGGCAGCAGCCTGGCCACCGGCGGACGGCACTGCGTTCCGAGGAAGCCTCAGGCGTCCAGCGTGGCCATGTCGACCTCGTACGCGCCCTGGACGATGAACTCCTTGCGCGGCGCGACCTCGGAGCCCATCAGCAGCTCGAAGACCTCGGCGGCCTCGGCGGCGTCGTCGACGGTGAGCCGGCGCAGCGTACGGAAGCGCGGGTCCATCGTGGTCTCCTGCAGCTGGTCGGCGTCCATCTCGCCGAGACCCTTGTACCGCTGTGCCGGTTCCTTCCAGCGGACGTTCTTCTTCTTGAGCTCGGCCAGCTTCCGGTGCAGCTCGTCGTCGCTGTACGTGTAGACGTACTTGTCCATGCCCTTCTTCGGGTTGGTCAGCTCGATGCGGTGCAGCGGCGGGACGGCGGTGTAGACGCGGCCGGCCTCCAGGAGCTGGGGCATGTACTTGAAGAAGAGGGTCGCCAGCAGGCAGCGGATGTGTGCGCCGTCGGAGTCGGCGTCGGCCATGAAGATGATGCGACCGTAGCGCGCGGCCTCGATGTCGAAGGTCCGCCCGGAGCCGGCTCCGACGACCTGGATGATCGACGCGCACTCGGCGTTCTTCAGCATGTCCGCGACCGACGCCTTCTGGACGTTGAGGATCTTGCCGCGGATCGGCAGCAGCGCCTGGTACTCGGAGTTGCGGGCCAGCTTGGCGGTGCCGAGCGCGGAGTCACCCTCGACGATGAAGAGCTCGGTGCGCTCGTTGTCGGTCGCGCGGCAGTCGGCGAGCTTGGCCGGCAGCGCCGAGGACTCGAGCGCGTTCTTGCGGCGCTGGGTCTCCTTCTGCTGGCGCAGGGTCAGGCGGGTGCGGGCAGCGCCGGCGACCTTGTCCATCACCAGCTTCGCGGCCGCCTTCTCGTCGCGCTTCGACGAGGTGAGGTACTTCTTCAGCTCGGCGGAGACGACCTTGCGGACGATGTTGCGCGCGGCGGGCGTGCCGAGGATCTCCTTGGTCTGGCCCTCGAACTGCGGCTCCGCCAGGCGCACCGTGACCACGGCGGTCAGGCCCTCGAGGACGTCGTCCTTGATGACGTCGGCGTCGTTGACCTTGAGCGCCTTGGTCGCGCGCATCACCTCGTTGAACGTCTTGGTGATGCCCTGCTCGAAGCCGCTGACGTGGGTGCCGCCCTTGGGGGTGGCGATCACGTTGACGTAGGAACGGACCGTGGTCTCGTAGCCCATGTCCCACTTGAGCGCGATGTCGACGCCGAGCTCGCGCTCGACCTCCTGCGGCGTCATGTGGCCGTGGTCGTCGAGCAGTGGGACGGTCTCGGTGAAGGAGCCGTGGCCCTGCAGCCGCAGCACGTCGGTGACCTGCTCGCCGTGCGAGAGGAAGTCGACGAACTCGGCGATGCCGCCCTCGTGGCGGAAGGTCTCGGTGACCGGCTCCTCACCGCGCAGGTCGGTGATGGTCAGGCCCAGGCCCGGGACGATGTACGAGGTCTGGCGGGCGCGGCCGACCAGTCCCTCGAGCTCGATCCTGGCGTCCTTGGTGAAGATCTGGCGGTCGGGCCAGAAGCGGATGCGCGTGCCGCTGCGCCCCTTGGCGACCTTCTTGCCCTTGCGGGTGATGCCCGACTGCGGCGTGAAGGGCGCGTCGGGGCCCTCGCCGTCGAAGACGCCGGGGACGCCGCGGCGGAAGGAGAGGCCCTGCTGCGCGGGGGCCCGGTCGACGTCGATGTCGACGCGCGAGCTCAGCGCGTTGACGACCGACAGGCCGACGCCGTGCAGACCGCCGGTGGCGTTGTAGGAGCCGCCTCCGAACTTGCCGCCGGCGTGGAGCTTGGTGGCCACGACCTCGACGCCGGGCAGCCCGGTCTTGGGCTCCTTGTCGGTCGGGATGCCACGTCCGTCGTCGAAGACCTCGACCGAGCCGTCGGTGTGAATGGTGACCTCGACGTTGCTCGCGAAGCCGGCCAGAGCCTCGTCGACGCCGTTGTCGATGATCTCCCACAGGCAGTGCATGAGGCCGCGGGTGTCGGTCGACCCGATGTACATGCCGGGGCGCTTGCGCACGGCCTCGAGTCCTTCGAGGACGAGGAGGTGCGCTGCGTTGTACGTGTTGTCGCTGGGGGCTGCCACGGGAGGCGAATCTACCGGGGGCGCCGTCCGCCACGGTGTTGCCACGCCTGCAGCCGCCACGACGTCGCGCCAGAGGGTGGAATGTGAGGCACTGCGACCCTCTCCGTGGTTGGATGGGTTTCCGGTGAGGTCCCGCTGGGAATCTTTTCCCTCGCCGGTACGTTGGGCCAGACACCGAAGCACAGAAATGAGGCCGATGTGACTACAGCAGTTGCCCCCAACCCCGCCCTCACGGCGGAGGATCGCTGCGACCGGTGCGGAGCCCAGGCCTACCTCCGGGTGGAGCTCCAGAGCGGTGGCGAGTTGCTCTTCTGCGCCCACCACGCGCGAGAGCACGGCGACAAGATCCGCGAGATCGCGGTGACCGTCGTGGACGAGACCCACCGACTCGAAGAGCGCTGACCCGAACCGACACGTCACGAGAGGCCCCGGACCGCAACGGTCCGGGGCCTCTCGCGTCCCCACGTCGTACGTCCGTACGACGGCGTGCCGCTCCCCCACCTGCCGTGTGACAGGGTGTGCGGCGTGACCCTGACGAACATCCTGGTCGGCGTGGCCATCGCCGTCGGCCTGCTGGGCATCGTGGTGCCCGTGCTCCCCGGCTCCCTGCTCGTGCTGGGGGCCGTCCTCACCTGGGCGGTCCTGATGGGCACCCCCGGGGCCTGGGTGGTCTTCGCCGTCGCCGCCACCTTCATCGTGGCAGGCACCGTGGTGAAGTTCCTCGTCCCCGGACGGCGTCTGCAGACCGCCGGCGTCCCGAGCTCGACGTTGTGGTTCGGCGCTGCCCTGGGCATCGTCGGCTTCTTCGTGATCCCCGTGGTCGGCCTCTTCCTGGGCTTCCCGCTGGGCGTCTACCTCGCGGAGTACCGGCGCCTCGGCCCCGAGCGGGCCTGGCCGGCGACGGTGGGCGCGCTGAAGGCCGTCGGCCTGAGCATCCTCATCGAGCTGGTCGCCGCCGTCCTGGCTGCGTTGACCTGGGTCGTCGGGCTCCTGGTGCTCTGACGGGCCTCAGCCCCTCGCCACCGCCGGGGTGTAGCGCCTCGGACCGGTCATCCAGTCGATGTACTCCTCGCCCTCGTGGCTGGTCTCGCCGACCTTGACCGCTGCCCTGACGGTCTCGGGACGCCCGAGGCACCCGCGTCCCATCGACAGCACGGCGACGTCGTCCTTCCACGAGATCGTGAGGCGGTACTGGCACCGCACCAGCGTGCCGCGACCCTGCCAGCGGTCCACCTTCTCGAGGACGTAGTCGGTGCCGCCGTTGAGCCCGGTGCGGAACCGGTACTCAGGCCCGGCGTCCTCGGGGTCGGTGTCCAGGAAGATGGTGGCCCCCTGGCCTGCCTTGATGCCGTTGTAGAGCAGGTCGTCGTGGACGAGGCGTACGCGGACCTGCCTGGGCGCGTGCGTGACCCTCACGCGCAGCAGGTCGGCGGCGGCGGGGCTGTCGTCCCCGTCGACCACGGTGACGGCGGCCGCGTGGGCCGGTGGGACGAGCGCCATGACGCTCATCAGTGCGGTGCCGGCTGCTGCCAGGACGTGACGTTTCTTCATGCTGATCCCCCTTGGCGGGAGGCCCCCGAGTGGGCCTCCGACCGGATCGACGCTACGCCCGAGGCCGGCACGCTGACCACCCCGACGGATCAGTTTCCGGGTGGGGTCAGTAGTTCTGCGTAGATCTGCGCCATCCGCTTGTTGCCCTCGACGTTGGGGTGGACCGGCCCGGCGTCCTCCATCATCAGTCCGTCGTTGCTGGTGCCGTCCTTGGCCAGGACGGGCCACAGCGAGGCGAGGTCGAAGACGGCGACCCGGCCGGGGTGGTCGGCCGCCACGTCCTTGCGTGCCTTGCGGATGACCTGCCACATCGGTGTGGTCCACGTCCCGGGCTCGTAGCCGTCCACCAGCAGGATGCGGGCCTTCGGCGCAGCAGCCATGGCCTCGTCGACGAGCTTGCGCAGGCTCGTGGGGAAGTCGGGCTCGGCGTTGGTGCCGAGGTTGACCACGATCAGGTCGGGGTCGTGGGCAGCGACCTCCTCCCAGTGGCCGGCCACGGCCCGATCGCTGGCGAAGTGCGAGGCGGTGGCCCCGGAGTGGGAGCCGTCGACCACGTGGATGCCCGAGGTCTCGTCGCCGTCGAAGAACTCCACGCCCGTGTGCACGAAGGAGGTCCCGGGCACAACGCTCTTGACCTGGACCACGTGGCTGCTGCCGCTCAGCTCCGGGGAGGTCCACGACAGGGCCGAGGCGTTCTCCTCCCCCGCCGAGCTCAGTGTCTCGCCGCTCGGGTCGCCGTTGCTGAGGGTGCCCTCCGCGGTGATGTCGACCCCGTCGACGAAGACCTTGCCCTGGCCTCCCAGGAGCGCCATCTGCCCGTACCAGACCCGGACCGTGCTCGCCTCCTGGTCCGGGTAGGTCAGCTCCGACCCACCCGGCATGCTGAGCGAGCGCATCCCCAGGCCCCACTGCCCGAAGGTCTGCTCCACCATCGGTACGCCGGTGCGCACGGTGTCGTCGGAGCCGACGTTGTCGCCGTAGTACGGAGGCATGAAGCCTGCGCCGCCGTCGACGTCCAGGGCGTCGCGCAGCTGGGTCTGCAGCAGGCCCACCATCCGGTTCTTGTGCACCGGCGCCGGCAGCATCACGCCCTCGGAGATCGAGTCACCGACGAAGACCACGGTGGCGGGCTGGTCGGCCCGGTCCTCGACGGCCTCGTACCAGGGCTCCAGGAACTCCTCGAGCCCATCGGCCGCCGTCGGCTCAGGCGCCCACTGGTCCCAGGCCTTGACGCCGACGTAGGTCGCGATCACGGCGACGACCGTGGCGTACAGCAGGAATCTCACTCGGCGGGGCACCCCGGAAACCTAGCCGTTGAGGCCAACCGCGTTCCACATCCCGACACGGCGTGGCCTCCACACGGGAGGCGAAATGCAGGGCGCCCCGCCCGGGAGACCCGGACGGGGCGCGCTGGAGGTGCTGATGCTGCGGTGAGCCCTCAGTCGAGGTAGTCGCGCAGCACCTGCGAACGGCTCGGGTGGCGCAGCTTCGACATCGTCTTCGACTCGATCTGGCGAATGCGCTCACGCGTCACGCCGTAGACCTTGCCGATCTCGTCGAGGGTCTTGGGCTGGCCGTCGGTCAGGCCGAAGCGCATGGAGACCACGCCGGCCTCGCGCTCCGACAGGGTGTCGAGGACGGCGTGCAGCTGCTCCTGGAGCAGCGTGAACGAGACCGCGTCGGCCGGGACGATGGCCTCGGAGTCCTCGATCAGGTCACCGAACTCGGAGTCGCCGTCCTCACCGAGCGGGGTGTGCAGCGAGATCGGCTCGCGACCGTACTTCTGGACCTCGATGACCTTCTCGGGGGTCATGTCGAGCTCCTTGGCGAGCTCCTCCGGGGTGGGCTCGCGACCCAGGTCCTGGAGCATCTGGCGCTGCACGCGGGCGAGCTTGTTGATGACCTCGACCATGTGCACCGGGATGCGGATGGTGCGGGCCTGGTCGGCCATGGCGCGGGTGATGGCCTGACGGATCCACCACGTCGCATAGGTCGAGAACTTGTAGCCCTTCGTGTAGTCGAACTTCTCGACCGCACGGATCAGGCCGAGGTTGCCCTCCTGGATCAGGTCGAGGAAGAGCATGCCGCGGCCGGTGTAGCGCTTGGCCAGCGAGACGACGAGGCGAAGGTTGGCCTCGAGGAGGTGGTTCTTGCGCGGCGGCCGTCCTCCACGATCCACTCGAGCTCCTCGAGGACCTTGGGGGTGATCTTGCCGCCCTTGCCGAGCTTCTCCTCGGAGAAGAGGCCGGCCTCGATGCGCTTGGCGAGCTCGACCTCCATCTCGGCGTTGAGCAGGGGGACCTTGCCGATCTGCTTCAGGTAGTCCTTGACCGGGTCGGCGGTCGCGCCGGCGACCATGACCTGCTGCTCGGGCTCGTCGGTGTCGTCGGCCGCGGAGACGACGAAGGAGGCCTCCTTCTCGTCCTCCTTGATCGTCGGGTCGGCCGCGACGTCCTTCTCGAACTGCTCGTCGGGGATGTCGGGCAGGACCTTCTTGCCGTCGGCACCGATCACCACGGGCTCGTCGGCGAGGTCGACGCCGTCGAGCTCGACCACGTCGTCCGGGGCCGGGGCAGCGGCCTTCTTCGCTGCCGTCTTCTTCGCCGCAGCCTTCTTGGCCGGAGCCTTGGTGGCCTCGGCGGCCGGCTTGGCCGGTGCCTTCTTGGCGGCCTTCGCCGTCGTGGCACGACGGCTGCTCTCCGCAGCGGCGGCGCGCACGGGGGCAGCGCTCACGTCGACGGTGATGCCGACACCACTGAGGTGCGTGAGCAGCGCCTTGAGGTGACGGGGCTCCACCTGGGCGGCATCGCTGGCCTGTCGGACCTGGTCGGGGGTCACGGTTCCAAGGATGGAACCAGCCTCGACCAGGAGGACGATGGCAGGGTGCTGAAGCACCTCAGCGGGGAGCATCTTGCGTGCGCTCGAAGACACTGACACCTCTCGGGGAGCGGAAAAGGGGCGCGGCCAAGCCCGGTAACGTCAAGAGCCGCGTCAGCCATTGTGCCATGGGGTGGGTGAAGATCCACGTCGCCCCGGTCCCGTCCCACCCCGGACGGACCTGCGCCTCCGCCCGGTGTCGCGCCGAGAGCTGTCGGCGCGACGTGGCACCCTTCGGCAGGTGCCTGCCTCCTCCACGCCACCTCGTACGCCGTCGCGCCCACGCCGACGGGCGGCGTCCCTCGCGACCGTGGTGGCGACCGTCCTGGTCGCCGGCGGCGCCTGCTCGCTGGCCGACGGCGGCACGGAGCTCACGCCCACCGGGCCACGCGCGCCGGTGGCACCCGCACCCGTCGACCCGGCCGAGGCGCTGGACGCCCTGACGTCCCTGCCGTCCGTGCCGCGCTCCCCGCCGGGTTGCCGGCCTACGACCGTGACGCCTTCGGCCGCGCGTGGGACGACGTCGAAGGCAACGGGTGCAACCAGCGCGACGACGTGCTTCTGCGTGACGCCGTGCCGGGCACCACGGTCCTCGGTCGCCAGGGCGCGTGCCGCCACGACGTGCTGGCCGGCACCTGGATCGACCCCTACACCGGGCGGGAGCTCGTCCTGGACGACCTCAAGGACCTGCGCCGGGCGCAGGCCGTGCAGATCGACCACGTGGTGCCGCTCGCCGAGGCCTGGCGCTCGGGCGCCAGCCAGTGGTCCTCCGCGCGGCGCCGTGCCTTCGCCAACGACCTCGACGTGCTCCTGGCCGTCGACGGCCCACCAACATGTCGAAGGGTGACGACGACCTGCGCCTGGCGCCCGCGGCAGTCGCACCAGTGCGCGTACGCAGCGCGCTGGGTCGTGGTGAAGCGCGACTGGGGCCTGGCGGTCGACGAGAGCGAGCGGCGGGCGCTCACCGAGATGCTGAGCACCTGCCGGGGGTGACCCGGCCCCCGTGCCGAGCGCAGGTCAGCCCTTGGCCGCCGCCTTCTTCGCCTTCTTGAAGTCACGGACCTTCTGCAGGGAGTCGGCGTCGACCACGTCGGCGACCGACCGGAAGCCCTCGAGGGCGTAGTCGCCGGCCACCGCCTCCCACCCCTGCGGCTTCACCCCGCGCTGCTTGGCCAGCAGCGCCACGAAGATCTGGCCCTTCTGCTTGCCGAAGCCTGGGAGCGCGGTGATCCGCTTCAGCAGGTCCTTGCCGTCCTTCGCCTCGGTCCACAGCCGCGAGGTCTCGCCCTCGTACTGGTCGAGGATGATCTGCGCGATCTCCTGGACGCGCGCCGCCATCGATCCCGGAAGCGGTGGATGGCCGGCGTGGTGGCCGCCATCTCGGCGAAGCGCTCGGGATCAGCGTGGGCCACCTCCTCGACCTCGAAGGAGCCCATGCGCTCACTGAGCTTCGCCGGGCCGCGGAAGGCGTGCTCCATCGGGTACTGCTGGTCGAGCATCATGCCGATCAGCAGCGCGAAGTCGGACTCGGCGAGCAGGGCGTCGGCGGCAGGGTCCTGGCAGATCTGGATGGCCATGGGACCAGCATGCCAGCCGCAGCCGCCGCGACCGCTCGCCGGTGTCAGGCCTTGACGGCCAGGACCGCGCAGGGCGCGTCGAGCAGGATGCGCTGTGAGTTGCTGCCCAGCAGCAGCTTGCCGACCGGGCTGCGGCGGCGCAGCCCGATCACGATGAGCTCGGCTCCGCTGGCCTCGGCCAGGCTGATGAGGTCCTCTGCGGGCTCGAACCCACGCACCATGGTCCGGACGTCGAAGTCGATGCCCTCCTTGCTGAGCCGCTCGCGCACGGCCTCGACCTGCGCGTCGACCCGGCGGGAGTCGTCCCCGTCGAAGTCGCTGCCGCCTCGGTGCGAGCTCACCACGATCAGCTGGGCGTCGCGCAGCCTCGCCTCGAGGACGGCGCGGTCCAGGGCCGCCTCGCCCTCTGCCGTCGCCACGTATCCGACGATCACTGCCCCCATGGGGACCTCCTCATGCCGTGCCGTGCTCCGGGCCAGCCGGACCTGCCCTGACCGTACCTGCTGGTGCGAACCTTGGGAGACCTGTGGAGAGCCCGGCGCGGCGGGCCCGCACGTGGGCCAGAGTGGACCCGTGCCCGACGCCCCAGTCCCCCGGTCCCTGCGCACGGGTCTGCGCTCGGCGGCCCTGGACCTGAAGGACCACCGCTCGCGCGGTCATGTCGCGCCGGTGCTCTGGGTCGGCGTCCCCGGCGACGCCACCCGCTCCCTAGCGTTCGACACCTCCGTGGTGCCGGCGCGCCAGCCCCTCGACCTCGGCGTCCGCACGGAGGTCTCGCTGGCGCTCGCCCACCTCGTACGTCCAGTCGTGCGGCAGCCGCTCTTCTGGGTCACGCGGTCGGGTGCGCCCGACTTGTGCGACCCGGACCTCTCGTGGCTCAGCGCCACCCGCGCTGCCTGCGACGTGCTCGACCTCGAGCACCAGTTCGCCGTGGTGACCCGTGAGGGGTGGCGCCACGAGCCCACCGGTGCGGTCCACCGGTGGAAACGGCTGCGCGCCTGAGGGGCTCACTCCCAGGTGTGCACCGGCTCGTTGGTGTGCATCCGGGTCCGGTACTCCGCCAGCGCGGCGTGCAGCGCGGCGGATCGGTCGTCGTCGCCACCGTGGCGCTTCACCTCACGGATGAACCACGAGGCGCCGTTGGTCCCGGTCATGCAGCGCTGCTCGATGATCCCCAGGTAGTGGTCACGCTCGGCCTGGTCGACGCCCCAGCTCTCCAACCCCTCGTGCGCCAGCGGCAGCAGGGAGCGCAGGGTCAGCTCGGCCGCGCCCACCTGTCCGAAGCCGGGCCAGTAGAGCTGGGCGCCGATGCCGTGCTTCGCGGCCGAGTGGAAGTTCTCCTCGGCCGCGCTGAACGACATCCGGGACCACAGCGGTCGTTCGCTGCGCGCCAGGGCGCGGACCAGGCCGAAGTAGAAGGCGGCGTTGGCGATCATGTCGACCACCGTGGGACCCGCCCCCAGCACCCTGTTCTCGACCCTCAGGTGCGGCTTGCCGTGGGCGATGTCGTAGATGGGGCGGTTCCACCGGTAGACGGTGCCGTTGTGCAGGCGGAGCTCGCGCAGGCTCGGGACGCCGCCGGCGGCGAACACCTCCTCGGGGTCCTCGGGATCGATGACCGGGAGCAGGGCCGGGAAGAAGCGGACGTTCTCCTCGAAGAGGTCAAAGACGGAGGTGATCCACCTGTCGCCGAACCACACCCGCGGGCGCACGCCCTGGGCCTTCAGCTCGGCGCTGCGGGTGTCGGTGGCCTGCTCGAAGAGTGGGATGCGCGTCTCGTGCCACAGCTCGCGGCCCAGCAGGTAGGGCGAGTTGGCGCCGAGAGCCACCTGCACGGCAGCGATGGCCTGGCTGGCGTTCCAGTGGGAGGCGAACTCGTCGGGCGTCGTCTGCACGTGGAACTGCGTGCTGGTGCAGGCGGCCTCGGGCATGATCGAGTCGGTCGTGACGCGCAGCGAGTCAGGACCGTCGATCGCGATCTCGATGTCCTCGCCGCGCGCGTCCAGGATCTGCTCGCTGAGCAGGTGGTAGCGGGAGTTGGAGCTGAGCGCGTCCTCCTCGAAGTGCGTGTCCTCCAGCGTGGGCAGGATGCCGATCATCACGAGGTGGGCGTTCACCTCGCTGGAGCGTTGCTCGGCGCGGTTGAGGCTCTCGCGCAGCCGGGACTCGAAGCCGGAGAGCCCCCCTCCGCGCAGGACGCCCGGCTCGGTGTTGATCTCGACGTTGAACCGCCCGAGCTCGGTCTGGAAGGCCGGGTCGGCGATGGCCGCCAACGCCTCCTCGTTCTTCAGGGCCGGGTCGCCGGCGTCGTCGACGAGGTTGAACTCGACCTCGAGGCCGGTCATCGGGTCCTGGGTGTCGAAGTGTGACTCGGCGAGCATCCGCGCGAACACGTCCAGGCACTGCCGCACCTTGGCCCGGTGGCGGGTCCGGTCGGCCCGGGAGAACTCCTGCGCGTCGACGTCTTCACCCATGTCGTGACGATAACCACACGGGGCCACCCCCGAAACCGTGTCCCACCTCACGCGGCGCCGGAGTCCCGCCTCCCGCCCTCGGACGTACGCGGCACCTCGGGCGCCGCCATCAACGGTTGCCACAGCGTCGGCGGCGCCGCACGGGTCAGCAGGTCCTCGACCAGCCGCGTCAGGGAGCAGGCACCGACGGCGTCCTCGGAGGCCTCGACCGCGCACCACGCCAGGGCGCCGTCGCCGGCGAGCCAGGCGTGGAAGGCAAGGATCGCCGCCGGGGCCGCGCGCTCCTCGGGGACGCACCCGCGCACCACCCGCAGCCACATCTCGACGTGCTGCCGCGCGTCAGCCCGGTCGACCCACGCCCACGCCGCGTCCCGGCCGTCCTGGTCGGCCACCACTCGCTGCAGGCGCGCGACCTCCGCCGCGTCCGGCAGGGTGCCCTGCTCCAGGTGCCGTGCGAGGCAGGAGCGCAGCCACTCGGGGTCGTCCGGCGACGTCTCCCCGGCCAGGTGGTGGGCGACCTCGGCGCAGAGCCTGGGGTCAGGGAACAGCTGGTCCCTGACCGCGCTCCGCGAGCCCAGGACGACCTTGCCGGCAACGACTGCCTCCACCACGTAGGGGTGGGCCAGGGCGTCGTACTCGCGAGGCACCGAGGTCTCGGGCACCACGGAGAGCCATTGACCGCCGTCGGCCGCCACCGCGGCGACCACCTCGATCCCTGCCTCCTCCAACGCCGCCACGAGGTGGGCCCCGACCTCCCGCGCCCGGTGCAGCCCGGCGTAGACGACCACGGCCACCCGCCTCACCCGGTGCCGCGCCAGGGGGTCGAGCAGGCCGTGGGTCAGGTCGGCGAGGTCGGTCTCGTCGAGGACGTCGGCCCGGGCGTGCGGCCCGGCACCGGGCGGCAGCGAGACCACGACGGCGGAGCGCTCCGGGAGGAAGCCGAGCAGCAGCGGCACGCAGGCCAGCAGGTCGTCGGGGGTACGGACGGTGATCGAGGTGTCTGGAGTCATGCGGCGACTCTGGCGCCCGACGCCCCCGCCGGGCCCGGGGCCGAGCGCCCCGCTGTGGACTGCCGCCCCTTGGGGAGAAGGCGTGGCGGTTCGGCGCTGTCGGCGGTGACGACCACAATGGGGGCCATGAGCACGGTCAGCGGGGGCCCGAGGTCCTGATGCGCGCGACCGCCTCGATCCTGCACCTCGACCTCGACGCCTTCTTCGCCGCCGTCGAGCAGCGCGACAAGCCCTCGTTGCGCGGCAGGCCGGTGATCGTCGGCGGCACCGGGGGCCGCGGCGTGGTGGCGACGGCGTCGTACGAGGCCAGGACCTTCGGCGTGCGCTCGGCGATGTCCACGCGCGAGGCGCGCGCCCGCTGCCCGCACGCCGCCTTCCTGTCGGGCCGGTTCCACGCCTACCGAGCCTCGAGTCGCTTGGTGATGTCGGCGCTGCGCGAGGTCTCCCCGCTGGTGGAGCCGCTCTCCCTCGACGAGGCCTTCGTCGACCTGGCCGCCGCCGACCTGCCGGACCTCTCGCTCGACACCGTCACGCAGGTGGCCGAGGACCTGCGCGCCCGCGTGCACGAGGTCACCGGCGGCCTGACCGCCACCGTCGGTGTCGCGAGCTCGAAGTTCATGGCCAAGGTCGCCAGTGAGCTGGACAAGCCCGACGGCCTGACGGTCGTCGCGCCCGGCACCGAGCTCGAGCTGCTGTGGCCGATGCACGTGCGGGTGATCCCGGGGGTCGGACCGGCCACCGTCGAGCGGTTGCGCCGGGACGGCATCCACACCGTCGCCGACCTTGCCCGGGCGAGCGAGGAGGAGGTCGTACGCCTGCTCGGCAAGGCCCACGGGCACGGCCTGCACCGCCTCGCCCACGGCCTGGACAACCGTGCGGTCGTGCCCGAGCGCGAGGCGAAGTCGGTGAGCGTGGAGGACACCTACTCCGAGGACGTCACCGACCGCCTGCTGATGGAGGGCCTGCTGGCGCGCCAGGCCGGCACGGTCGCCCGCCGCCTCGCCACCGCCCGGCAGTCAGGGCGCACGGTCACGATCAAGGTGCGGCTGCACGACTTCACCACGCTGAGCCGCTCCTCGACGCTGGACTCCCCCACCGACGACGCCCAAGTGATCGCCCGCACGGCCCGACGGCTGCTCGGCGAGGTCGACACCACCGGCGGCGTCCGGCTCCTGGGCGTCGGCGTCTCCGGGCTGGCCGACTGGATCCAGGAAGGTCTCTTCGGCGACGAGGTCGAGGAGGAGGCGCCGATCTCGCTCGACGCGGCCCCTCCCTCGCGCCGCCCGGCCTGGGCGCCCGGCTCCGACGTGGTGCACATCGAGCACGGCCCCGGCTGGGTGTGGGGATCCGGGCGCGGCGTGGTCACCGTCCGCTTCGAGACCGCCGAGACCGGACCGGGGCCGGTCCGCTCCTTCTCCCTGGACGACCCCGAGCTGACCCTGCTCGAGCACGGCAGCGACCACGAGGACGCACCCGCCGACTGAGCGCCTCGCTCACACCAGGCGCAGCCGGACCTCGTCGCCGGGACGTGCCTGCGCGCACCACGCCAGGTCGCGGGGGTCGACGACCCCGATGACGGGGTAGCCGCCCGTGGGCGGGTGGTCGTTGAGGAAGACGACCAGCTCTCCCCCGCCGGGTGCCTGCACGGCGCCCAGCACCATGCCCTCGCTGGGCAGCTCACCCGCCCGCCGCTCCACGCGTACGCCCTCCAGCCGCACCCCGACCCGGTTCGACGCCGCCCCCACCCGGGCGACCGCACCGTCGAGCTCGCGCGGGCGAAGCAGCCAGTCCGCCTGCGGCCCCGGGCGCAGCCGCAGCACCGCGGCCGGCCAGGAGGGCGCAGCGACGTCGGTCGCGGCCGGAGCACCGGGCGCGCCCAGGGGAAGCACCGTGCCGGCACGCAGCGCGGGCGGGCCGATGCCGGCCAGGGTGTCGGTGGAGCGTGAGCCGAGGACCGGCTCGGCCACGATGCCCCCGGCAGGGGCGACGTAGGACCGCAGCCCGCGCCGCGCAGCGCCGACGACGACCTCGGTGCCGGCCGGCAGCGTCACCGCGTGGTCGAGCGGGATCGCCCGCCCGTCGGCCGTCACGTCGCAGCGGGCACCGGTCACCGCCAGGGTGCGGGCGACCTCCAGCACGAACCGCACACCACCAAGGGTCGTCTCCAGGAGGGCCGCGTGCTCGGGGTTGCCGACGAGGCGGTGGGCCAGCGTCGCCGACGCGGCGTCGACGAAGCCCGCGCGCGGGACGCCGAGGTGCGCCCAGCCCGGGCGTCCCGCGTCCTGCACGGTCGTCAACGGGCCGGGGTCGATGACACGCAGGCTCATGCGAACACGAACCTCACCCGGGTGCCCGGGACCAGCAGCGCAGGCGCGTCGGTGCGTGCAAGGTCCCAGACCGCGAGCTCGGTGCGACCGAGCAGGCACCAGCCCCCCGGGGACTCCGACGGGTAGATGCCGCACCACTGGTCGGCCAGGCCGACCGACCCGACCGGCACCCGACTGCGCGGCGACGGCAGTCGTGGGACGGCCCACGCGGCCGGCAGCCCGGCGAGGTAGCTGAACCCGGGTGCGAAGCCGGTGAAGGTGGCGACGAACTCGAGCCCGGTGTGCGGGCGACGACCTCGGCGACGGTGACGTCCCAGTGCGCGGCGACCCGGTTGAGGTCCGCACCGTCGTAGACGACGGGGACCTCGACACGCTCCCTGGCTACGACGGCAACGGTCGTCGGGTCCCACCGCGCGACGAGCCGCTCGAGCTCGCCAGCCTGCGTCGGGTCCAGCCCGTCGACCAGGACCGTCGTGGCGGCCGGCACGACCTCGCGGGCGCCCAGGCCGGCGCTGCGCAGGAAGGTCGCCAGGGAGGCGGCCTGCTCGGGCCCCGCCACCCTGACCAGCGACGCGTCGGGGCCCACCCGCACGATGCCCGCGGCGCCCCGCTCCGGCGCCCACCCCACGTCGTACGACCTCACAGCCCATGCAGCCGCCAGCCGGCAGCGCGCAGGGCGTCGCGCACCGCTCGGGCCGTGCCGACCGCGTCCGGGCTGTCGCCGTGCAGGCACAACGAGTCGATGCCGGGGCGGGCGGCCAGGTCGACGGCGCGCGAGGCGACGGCCTCCGCGCCGTGCACCAGGGCCCCGGGAGGTCACGCGGGACGAGCCGTCCCTCGTCGGTGTAGCCCCGGTCGGGGAACGCCTCGGAGTGGACCGCGCGTCCCCGGGCACGGGCCAGGTCGACGAAGACCCCCGGGACCATGCCCAGCACCGGGAGGTCGCCCGACCCCTCCAGCACGGCCGCCGCCTGGACCTCGTCGTCGATGACGCGGTGGTAGAGCGCCCCGTGCGGCTTCACGTAGCGGACGGTGATGCCCGCCGACCGGGCGATCTCGGCCAGCGTCCCGACCTGGTCGGCCACCTGGTCGCGGAGCACCTGCGCCGGCACGTCCAGCGCCAGGCGGCCGAAGTTGTCCCGGTCGGCGTAGGAGACCTGCGCCCCGACGGAGACGCGCGCCGCCGCGGCCCGCTCGCAGACCTCGCGCATGATCGCCACTGACCCGGCGTGGTAGCCGCACGCCACGTTGGCGCTGGAGACGACCTCGAGCAGGGCGGCGTCGTCGGTGATCTCCTCGCCGAGGTCGGCATTCAGGTCCACGTGCACGGGCCCATTCTGACGCCTGCTCCGCGACTCGGCGCACGGTCGGGAGGGCGAGTCGCGTCGACGGTGCTGTCGTCGTTGCCCCGTACGCTGTGCGCCATGCCTGACTCCGCTCCCACTTCGTCCTCCCGACCGCCCGCCGCGCCGCCGGTGGCCGAGCGTCGTCCCGTGAGCCGGGAGCTGCACGGGACCACCCGCACCGACGACTACGAGTGGTTGCGTGAGAAGGACTCCCCCGAGGTGCTGGCACACCTCGAGGCGGAGAACGCCTGGACCGAGCAGGCCACCGCCCACCTGGCCGACCTGCGGGCCACCCTCTTCGAGGAGACCAAGGCACGTACCAAGGAGACGGACCTCTCCGTCCCGACCCGCAACCGCGGCTGGTGGTTCTACGGCCGCACCTTCGAGGGCAAGGAGTACGGCGCCAGCTGCCGCGTCCCGGTCACCGACCCCGACGACTGGACACCGCCGGTCCCCGACGCCGAGGCCCGCGTGGACGAGCCCGCCCTGCCCGGCGAGGAGGTGCTCCTCGACCTCAACGAGCTCGCCGAGGGCCACGAGTTCTTCTCACTCGGCGGCTCCGCCCTCTCGCTCGACGACGCCCTGCTCGCGTACGCCGTCGACACCGCCGGTGACGAGCGCTACACGGTGCGGGTCAAGCGCCTCGCCGGCGGCTCGCTGCTCGACGACGTCGTCGAGGGCGTTCTGGGCGGCGTGACCTGGCATCCCGACAACCAGTCGTTCTTCTACACGACCGTCGACGACGCCTGGCGCTCCGACAAGGTCTGGCGCCACCGGCTGGGCACCGCCCAGTCCGACGACGAGCTGGTCCTCCACGAGACCGACGCGCGCTACTGGGTCGCGGTCGGTCGCAGTCGCGACGACCGCTGGCTCTTCACCGTCTCCGGATCCAAGACCACCACCGAGTGGTCCATCCTCGACACCACCGACCCGGAGGCCGAGCTCACCGTCTTCCACCCGCGCACCGACGGGCTGGAGTACCACCTCGAGCCGGCTGTGATCGCCGGGGCGCCGGTCTTCCTGGTCCTGCACAACGGCAGCGGCCCCGACTTCGAGCTCGCCGTGTCACCGCCCGCGCCGGCGACGCCCGCCCAGTGGTCCCCGCTGGTCCCGCACGACGCGTCCGTGCGCCTCGAGGACGTCGACGCCTTCGCCACGCACCTGGTGCTGCACCAGCGCAGCGAGGGGCTGACCCAGCTGCGCATCCTGCCGCTCGACGCCGACGGCGTGGGCGAGGGACACCTGGTCGAGTTCGACCGGGGGGTCTACACGATCGGGTCCGGCTCCAACCCGGAGTTCGGCCAGCCGACCGTCCGCCTGGGCTACACCTCGCTGGCGGTGCCCTCCTCGGTGTACGACTACGACGTCCGCACCCGCGAGCTGACGCTGCTGCGGCGTACGCCCGTGCTCGGTGGGTTCGACGTCGAGGACTACGAGGAGCACCGGATCTGGGCCACCGCCCGCGACGGTGAGCAGGTCCCCGTCTCGCTGGTCTGCCGCAAGGGCGCACGCGAGGCGGGCCAGCCGCTGCCGACGCTGCTCTACGGCTACGGCGCGTACGAGGCCTCCATCGACCCCTACTTCTCCGTGCCGCGGCTCTCGCTGCTCGACCGCGGCGCCGCCTTCGCCATCGCCCACGTGCGTGGCGGCGGCGAGATGGGGCGTCGCTGGTACGACCAGGGCAAGCTCGAGCACAAGCCCAACACCTTCAACGACTTCGTCGACGTCGCCCGCCACCTCGTGGAGACCGGCTGGTCGTCCCCCGAGACCCTCGTCGCCGAGGGTGGCAGCGCCGGTGGCCTGCTGATGGGCGCAGTCGTCAACCAGGCGCCGGAGCTCTTCGGCGGGGTGGTGGCCAACGTGCCCTTCGTCGACTCCCTCACCACCATGCTCGACGCCACGCTGCCGCTGACCATCGGCGAGTACGAGGAGTGGGGCAACCCGGAGGCCGACCCCGAGGTCTACGCGCTGATGGCTTCCTACGCCCCCTACGACAACGTCGCGGCGGTCGACTACCCGCCGATCCTGGCGGAGACGTCGCTCAACGACACCCGGGTGCTGTACGTCGAGCCGGCCAAGTGGATCGCGAAGCTGCGGGCCACCGCGGTGGGTCGGCGCGACTTCCTGCTCCGCACCGAGATGAGCGCGGGCCACGGCGGCGTCTCCGGGCGCTACAAGGCGTGGCACGACCGTGCCTTCTCGCTCGCCTGGATCCTCGACCGGATGGGGCTGGCCACCTCCTCCTGAGGGGTGCCGCCCGCCTGCGACCACGCCGAGCCTGAGGAAAGCCGGAGAGAGTGCCGGCTGGGCTGAAAACTCCCTGAGAGTCGGCCCGGACGGCAACTTCGGGCCTCTCCCAGACGTCGAACCCACTGAGAGACACGTTCGGTGGATTCGCAGGGTTGAACGCAGGATGCGCGGGAATCATCCGGCTCCACCGACCGTTGACCACGGTGTGACCCGCCACGAGCGGACACGGAGCAGGAGGCAACACGATGGCAACTCGCACGGCACCCCGCGCCCACAGCGCCGACCGGGAGATCGAAGGCCGCGACTCGGTCGGACTCTACCTGGACGAGATCGCGCGCACTCCCCTGCTGGACGCCGCGACCGAGGTCGAGCTCTCCAAGACGATCGAGGCCGGCCTGATGGCTGAGCACCTCCTCGCCACGGGCCGCATCGGCCGCCGCAAGGGTGGCGCTCCGATGTCGGCCACCGAGGAGGAGCTCCGTTGGCTGGCCGAGGAGGGCCAGCGCGCCGTCGACACGTTCATCAGCGCCAACCTGCGCCTGGTCGTCTCGATCGCCCGCAAGTACGGCCGGGCCCAGATGCCGATGCTCGACCTGATCCAGGAGGGCAACACCGGCCTGATCCGGGCGGTCGAGAAGTTCGACTACACCAAGGGGTACAAGTTCTCGACCTACGCGACCTGGTGGGTGCGTCAGGCGATCACCCGCGGCATCGCGCAGCAGGCACGCGTCGTACGCCTGCCCGTGCACGTCGTCGAGGAGCTCAACCAGGTGGGCAACGCACGCCGGACCCTCGAGCGCCAGCTGGGCCGCGACCCCGAGCCCGTCGAGATCGCCAACGAGCTCGGCATGACCACCGAGCGTGTCCTCGACCTGATGGCGTGGGGCCGTGACCACGTCTCGCTCGACACGCCGCTCGACGAGGACGGCGACACCTCGCTCGGCGACCTGATGGCCCAGGAGACCGCGCCCGGCCCGGACGCCAACGTCCTGGACGTCGAGTCCCGTGCCCGGCTCGACACCCTCGTGGGCCAGCTCGACGACCGTTCGGCCGACATCGTCCGCGCCCGCTACGGCCTCACCGACGGACGCCAGCACAAGCTGGCCGACATCGGCGCCCGCCACGGCATCTCCGCCGAGCGGGTGCGCCAGCTCGAGCGCGAGGCGCTCCAGAAGCTGCGCCGGTTGGGAGACCCCGACCTGGCCGCCTGACCCTCCTCCGGGGGCTGACACGGGCCCGCGTCGACGCCGATCAGGCGTCGGTGCGGGCCCGTAGTGCGTCGTAGACCTCGTCGACGCGGGCGCGCAGCTGCGCCAGGTCGCCGGTGTTGTCGATCACGAAGTCCGCAGCGGCGAGACGGTCCTGACGGGTGGCCTGGGCGGCCACCCTGGCCCGGGCGTCCGCCTCGGTCATCCCGCGCAGCTCGACCATGCGACGCACCTGCTCCTCGACCGGCACGTCGACCACGACGACGGAGTCGAAGAAACCAGCCTGCCCCGTCTCGACCAGCAGGGGAATGTCGTGCACGACGACGGCGTCGGGCGCGGCTGCGGCCTCCAGCGCCGCGCCGGCCGCACGGACCCGCGGGTGGATGATCGCCTCCAGCGCCCGCCGCTTGGTCTCGTCGGCGAAGACGACGGCACCCACGGCCGGGCGGTCGAGGCTGCCGTCCTCGGCGAGGACGTCGGGGCCGAACTCCTCCACGACGGCAGCGAGCCCGTCGGTGCCGACGGCCACGACCTCGCGGGCCAGGAGGTCGGCGTCCACGATGACTGCACCGAGCTCGGCCAGGCGCGCCGAGACCGTGCTCTTGCCCGACGCCACGCCACCGGTCAGTCCGACCCTGGTCACCACAGTGCGCTCCTCCGCTCGAGTCCCCGACTGGACGCCGGTGGGCGCGACCCTAGCAAGGCGAAATGGCGGACGGCCCGCCCGGATCACTCCGGGCGGGCCGTCTCGTCGTGCGGTGAGGCTGTGGCTCAGTTGCCGCCGGTCAGCTTCTCGCGCAGGGCCTGCAGCGCCTCGTCGGACGCGAGCGAGCCACCGACCTCGTCGGCAGCCTCGACGTCGCCGCCGGAGCTGTACGAGGTGGCCTCGCCGGCCTCAGCCTCGGCCTGCTTGGCCTCGGCCTGCTGCTTGACGTGCGCCTCCCAGCGAGCGTGCGCCTTGGCGTACTGCTCCTCCCAGGTCGCGCGCTGCTCGTCGAAGCCCTCGAGCCACTCGCCGGTCTCGGGGTCGAAGCCCTCGGGGTAGACGTAGTTGCCCTGGTCGTCGTACGTGGCGGCCATGCCGTAGAGCGTCGGGTCGAACTCGTCGACGTCGGCGGCAGCGGAGGTCTCGTTGGCCTGCTTGAGGGACAGCGAGATCCGGCGACGCTCGAGGTCGATGTCGATGATCTTGACCATGACGTCGTCGTTGACCTGGACGACCTGCTCGGGGATCTCCACGTGGCGCTCGGCCAGCTCGGAGATGTGCACGAGGCCCTCGATGCCCTCCTCGACGCGGACGAACGAACCGAAGGGCACCAGCTTGGTGACCTTACCGGGAACGATCTGGCCGATCTGGTGGGTGCGGGCGAAGTGCTGCCACGGGTCTTCCTGGGTGGCCTTGAGCGACAGCGAGACGCGCTCGCGGTCCATGTCGACGTCGAGGACCTCGACGGTGACCTCGTCACCCACGGTGACGACCTCGGACGGGTGGTCGATGTGCTTCCAGGAGAGCTCGGAGACGTGGACGAGACCGTCGACGCCGCCCAGGTCCACGAAGGCACCGAAGTTGACGATCGAGGAGACGACGCCCTTGCGGATCTGGCCCTTCTGGAGCTGGGTCAGGAAGCCGTGGCGAACCTCGGACTGGGTCTGCTCGAGCCAGGCACGGCGCGACAGGACCACGTTGTTGCGGTTCTTGTCGAGCTCGATGATCTTGGCCTCGAGGGTCTGGCCGACGTAGGGCTGCAGGTCGCGGACGCGACGCATCTCCACGAGCGAGGCGGGCAGGAAGCCGCGCAGGCCGATGTCCAGGATGAGACCACCCTTGACGACCTCGATGACGGTGCCCTCGACGACGCCGTCCTCTTCCTTGACCTGCTCGATGGTGCCCCAGGCGCGCTCGTACTGGGCGCGCTTCTTCGACAGGATCAGACGACCTTCCTTGTCCTCCTTCTGGAGGACGAGGGCCTCAACCTTGTCACCGATCGAGACGACCTCGGACGGGTCGACGTCGTGCTTGATCGAGAGCTCGCGGGAGGGGATGACACCTTCGGTCTTGTAACCGATGTCGAGGAGCACCTCGTCACGGTCGACCTTCACGATGGTGCCGTCGACGATGTCGCCGTCGTTGAAGTACTTGATCGTCGCGTCGATCGCGGCGAGGAAGTCCTCTTCGGAACCGATGTCGTTGATCGCCACCTGGGGGGCGTCGTAGTCGGGAAGAGGAATGCTGGTGCTCGTCATTAGGAAGAGTTGTCCTTGGATGGATGGAGTCGTTCGGAGCGCCCGAGAACCTGTTGTTCACCGCGACCTGTCACGATGAGCGAGGAACCGCTCCGTATGGGCTCGTCGCAGACCTCTGGCGCAATGACCCATCCTACGCAGCGTGCACACCGGGCGTCCAACCGGGGCGACGGCACCCTCCTCCCCCGAGGCGCTCCTCAGGGATGGGCGTGCACGTCTCCCGTGCGTACGACCTCGGCCAGGAAGACCTCCGCCAGGTCGACCACCAGGTTGCCACCCGGTCGGGCCGCCAGGTCGACGAGCGCGAGGAGGTCGGCGCAGCGCGCCCGGTCACGGGCCACGCCCGGGTCCTCGTCGCGGACCGCGCTCCACCCGGACAGGACCGCCTCCTCCCACGCAGGGTGGCGGTCGAAGCGGAGCAGGCTGCCGAGGTCGGCGTGCGGATGGCCGCTGTGCGCGTGCTCCCAGTCGACCAGGGCGGCGACCTCCCCACCGGCACCCAGCACGACGTTCTTGGCGGTCAGGTCGCCGTGGACGAGTGCGGTGCGCCCCACCTCGTCGAGCAGCTGCTGGGCGTCGTGCGCGAGGTCGCGCAACGACTCCCGGGCGACGTCGTCGAGCCCCCGCAACCGGTCGAGCCGGTCCTCCACGAGGGCGGGGAGGTCCTGACGCACCTGTGGGAACGGCTCGATCCGCAGGTCCTCGTCGACGAACTCCCCCGCCTTGAGCGTCGCGACGCCGGCGAGCGTGCCGGCCAGGCGCCCCAGTCGTCCGCCCACCTCGGCGAGCACGTCCGGGCCGGCGTCACGGACCACGTCGTCCGCGCGGGGACCCGGGACGTACCGGGTCACCAGCAGGGCGGGTGACCCCTCCGCCGCCGGGCGCAGCTCCACCACCTCGGGTGTCGGCACCAGCCCACGCACCAGTCGCATCAGTGCGGCGTCGACCTGGGCCGCGTACACGCCCCGGGCGCTGGGGCGCGCGTAGATCCGCACCACCGAACGCTCCTCGCCGATCCCGGTCAGGAAGCTCTCCCCCGACCAGCCGCCGGGCAGCGGCGCCCACTCCATCTCCACCGGCGCATCGTGCCACCTCGACCGGCGCGTCGTGCCACTGCCGGGGCCGCGGATAGCATCCGAGGCGTGTCCGAGCCACGCTCCCCCGAGTGGGAACACCTGCCGCAGTCCGTCTCCGTCGACCGCAGGGCGGTCACCGAGGACGAGTCCCGCCGGGCCAACGGCCCGGAGTGGGACCGCTACGCCGACGAGTACCAGGCCACGCACGGCGAGTTCCTCGGCGACATCGGCTTCGTCTGGGGCCCCGAGGGACTCACCGAGCAGCAGGCGGGAGCCCTGGGCGACCTCCGCGGACGCCGCGTGCTCGAGGTGGGCAGCGGCGCGGGGCAGTGCTCGCGCTGGGTGACGCAGCAGGGCGGCACCGGCATCGGGATCGACCTGTCACTGCGCCAGCTGCAGCACGCGCGACGGATCGACGCGGAGACCGGCGTGCGGGTCCCCTCTGCGCTGGGGACAGCCACCCAGCTGCCCTTCCGCGACTCGTCGTTCGACGTCGTCTTCTCCTCGTTCGGGGCGCTGCAGTTCGTCGCGGACCTCGACGCCGCGGTCACGGAGACGGCACGAGTGCTGCGCCCGGGTGGCCGCTTCGCCTTCTCCATCACCCACCCGACCCGCTGGTCCTTCCCCGACGACCCCGGGACCGAGGGGTTGACCGCCTCCCAGTCGTACTGGGACCGCACCCCGTACGTGGAGACCGACCCCGAGACCGGCGTGGTCACCTACGTCGAGCACCACCGCACCCTGGGCGACTGGGTCCGCCTGCTCGCCGCCACCGGCTTCCGCCTCGTCGACCTCGTCGAGCCGGAGTGGCCCGAGGGTCACGACCGCGTCTGGGGCGGTTGGTCACGTACGCGAGGACTGCTGACCCCGGGCACGGCACTCTTCGTCGCCGACCTCGAGCCCTGACCGGGCCACCGCCCGAGCAACCGGAGGACGGACAAGAGCCCGGCCGGACCGTCAGGTCCGACCGGGCTCTTGCGTGCGTCTTCAGCGGTGGTGCACCGACCGAAGGCTCAGTACTCCGAGGCCTTGGCGCGGCGGTGGAGCAGGAAGCCCACCAGGATCAGCAGAAGGCCGCCGATGCCGAGGGCGAGCGGCAGGGTCGAGCGGATCAGCTTGAGCTGCTTCGCCTTGTCGCCGTACTCCTTGACGTTGTTGGCCACCGTCTCCTTGGTGAACTCCGTCTCCACGTCGGTCACGGTGATCTTGTCCTCACCGTCGACCTGCAGGGTGGCGGACTGCTGCTCGACGCGGTTCAGGACGACGCCGGTCTCCGGCTCGACCCAGAAGGTACGGATGTTGCCGTACGTGCGGTCGGCGACGATCGGCTCCTTGCCCTTCATGCCCAGCTTCTCCGGCGGCAGCGCCGGGGCCTGGGTCCAGATCTCAGGCTCGATGGTCTGGACGAAGACGTAGGTGTTGATCCCGTCCAGCTCCTCCTCGCGCTCGAACTTGGCGTCGATGGCGCGCTTCAGCGTGCCGTCCCACCACTTGTACGTCTTCTTCTCGGTCTGGAACGGGAACTTGAAGACCTGTCCCTCGAACTTGGTCTCCTCCGACTGACCCATGGTGGTCTCGGACCAGGCGTTGCAGCAGTCGACCGCCTCGCCCGTGAAGCCGTCGAACGCCACGCGCTCGATGCTGCGCGAACGGACCACGCCGTCAGCCGACTTGGTCGAGGTCGAGTTGACCCAGACGCGAATGTTGTCGCCGGCCTCCTCGGAGTCCTCGACGTCACCGACGGTCTTGGCCGTCGTGGTGAGCTCGGTGTTGATCTCGGTCAGCGACCCGATGTCGAAGACGGTCGCATCAGGACCGACCAGCGTGGAGGTGCTGTCCTGGTCCATCGGGGCCGTGGCCAACTTCGGGTACGCGTAGACGTTCAGGAGGATTCCCGCAACGAGTAGGAACCCACCAATGCCCGAGAGGATCGGGCCCAACTTTCCTCGCACTTTCGTGCTCCCTCCAGACATCCCTGTCAATAAGTAGCCGCACGCTACCAGCCGGTAGACGAAACGGTGACGCAGCCCACAAACTCCCCGAGGAGCGAGACCGCGTGTTGGACAGATCACACCATGCGGCGGATCACTTCTTGCGCAGAACCTGCCACAGGTTCCAGGTCAGCACCTCGCGCACGCCGGGCACCTTCAGCAGGTGGCGGCTCGAGGGCGGGAGGTAGCGCGGACGCTCCTCCAGCAGGACGAGGTCGTCGCGGGAGCGCGCCCACTCCATGCCCTCCGCGACGGTGGCGGCGAACATGTTCTCGCCGTACACGTTCTTGGGCGGGCGACCGGTCTTCCGCTCGTAGCGGCGCGCGGCCCGATGGCCACCGAGCAGGTGCCACGGCGACGTCTCGTGCCCACCCCACGGGCCATACCAGGCCGTGTACGAGAGCACCACGAGACCGCCCGGCTTCACCACGCGCGCGATCTGGTCGGCGACCGAGGCGAGGTCGGGCACGTGCTCCAGCATGTTGCTGGAGAAGCCGATGTCGACGGACTCGTCCCGCAGGGGTGACTGCTCGGCCCGCGCGACGACCGACAAGGGGTGCTTCACCCCGTGCGCCACGATCTCCGTGTGGTCGAGGTCGACCACGACCGAGGTCGCACCGGCGCGACGGAAGGCGTCGGAGTAGAAGCCCGCCGCTCCCCCGAAGTCGGCGATGGTCAGCCCGGCGAGGTCCACGTGCGGACGCAACAGGTCGAGGGTGTCGTCGGCGATCAAGCCGTAGAAGCCCTCGGGGTCGCTCTGCTCGGTCAGGAAGGACCGGAAGAGCTTCACCGACCGGCGCCAGTCGTCACGTCCCGGCACGGTCGACGGCCCCGTTGAGGAACTCATCTGGTCTGTGGAATGGCTCACACCTTCGATGCTACCCTCGAGTAATCAGCACCGGGAGGGAGACCAAGTGGTGTTCACGATGCGAGCGGCCCGAGTCGCCGGGAAGAGGGTGCAGGCATGAGCCATGTCGTCATTCTCAACTGGCGCGACCACTGGCACCCCGAGGGCGGTGGGTCCGAGACCTACCTGCGCCAGGTGTCGACCCGGCTCGCGGGCGCCGGCCACCAGGTCACCACGCTGACCGCCCGCTACCCAGGCAGCGCGAGGAGCGAGGTCGTCGACGGGGTGCGCTACGTCCGCGTCGGCAAGCACATGACGGTCTACCTGTGGGCGGCCTTCTACCTCCTCACCCGACGCCTCGGCCGGATCGACCACGTCATCGAGGTCCAGAACGGGATGCCGTTCCTGGCGCACCTCTTCACCCGCGCGAAGGTCACCGTCCTGGTGCACCACGTGCACCGGGAGCAGTGGCCGGTGGTCGGCCCCGTGCTGGCCAAGGTCGGCTGGTTCATGGAGTCGCGGGTCGCTCCCCGCGTCAACCGCTCGAACGACTACGTAGCGGTCAGCCAGGTCACCGCCTCCGAGCTGGTCCAGCTCGGCGTGGACGAGCACCGGATCCGGATCGCCTACAACGGCGTCCCGCCGGTGCCCGAGTTCACCGCACCGCCGCGCGACGAGCACCCCAGCCTGGTGGCGCTCAGTCGCCTCGTCCCGCACAAGCAGATCGAGCACGCCGTGCGTACGCTCGACGCGCTGCGCGACGAGATCCCCGACGCGACGCTGACTGTCATGGGCGACGGGTGGTGGGCCGACCAGCTGCGCGAGATGGTCGTCGAGCTCGGCCTCGAGGACCGCGTACGCCTGCTGGGCTTCGTGGACGACACCACGAAGTTCGAGGAGCTCTCACGCGCCTGGGTCCACGTCATGCCGTCGCTGAAGGAGGGCTGGGGGCTCTCCATCGTCGAGGCCGCCCACGTCGGCGTCCCGTCCGTGGCGTATCGCTCAGCCGGCGGCGTCCAGGAGTCGATCCTCGACGGGGTGACCGGCCTGCTGGCGCAGGACCAGGACGACTTCACCGACTGCGTACGCCGTCTGCTCACTGACCCGGCGCTGCGCGAGGGCATGGGCGCCAAGGCGAAGCTGCGCAGCGAGCAGTTCACCTGGGAGGCCACCACGGCCGTCATCGAGGGATGCCTCCAGCCGGCTGGCTGACCTCACTGCCGCGACTCGACGCGCAGCCCCCGCGCGCAACGAAGGCCTTGACCACACCGGTCGAGGCCTTCTGCGTGTCCCGGCCCTTCGCGTGCGCCACGATCCCTCCCGGATCAGGGCGCACGGAAACCTCGGACGGACCCTAGGTCCGCCCGAGGTTCAAGGACGTTGAGGCCGGTCGCCCGGCCACCGTGTTACTCGTCGCCGTACTGGCCGCTGCCCGGCTGCCCGGGACCCTCGTGGTCCGCGTTGACGCCGGTCAGGCTGGCAACAGCGATGATCACGGTGATGACCGCGGCAACGGCTCCCGTGAGGAGCGAGATGAGCCACCCAAACCCGAACATTTAGTCCTCCCAGACCTAAAAGGGTACGTCCTTGCAGTATACGCATGAGTAGGTCACGCGGCGTGAGTCTTTGCCCACGTTGCGGACCTGAGTGTTCACCGTAGCGTGAATCGGAGCGCGACGCCCACTGTTCCGCACAGGACGAGAAGATCCAGGACTGCGTAGGCGACCGGACGCCACTCCCCCGTCCAGGCGTCCTCGCCCACCGGGTCCACCAGCCTCCACAGCGCCAGCTGCTCTCCGTCCTCGACGACCCGAGCCCCGGTCGGGAGCGTGAACTCCTCGGAGCTGCGGTGGACCAGCGCCCACCTCACACCGGCCTCGCTGAGGACGGTGGCGAGCTCGTCGGCGCCCTCGGCGCCACGTACGCGCGCCGCGAGCGCGCTCTCCCCGCCCACCGTGCCCTCGGGCACGGTCAGCGCATCCTCGGTCACCATCCGGCCGGGGAAGAACCGCGGCGCCGGGTCGAGGATCGTGCGCGGCGTCCAGTCGAAGCGGCGGTAGGTCGAGAACGGCAGCACCACGACCAGGTCGTCGGCGACGGCGAGCCGCTCCATCTCGGCCCGGACGTCGTGCCACTGGTCAGGGAACTCGTCGGAGTGCAGGAACCCGCCCAGCCCCAGCGCCAACGAGGGCAGCGCCGCCACCGGCGCCAGCAGGAAGCAGACCAACCACGCCTGGCCCGACTGCGTACGTCGCACGGAGCGCTCGCGCAGGTGGGCCACAGCAGCAGCCAGGCCCACGGAAGCCACCAGCGCCCACGGCGCCACCCACTTCTGGCCGTCCCGGAGCAGGCCACCGCCGGGCGCGTGGACGACCACCCATTCCACGAGACCCTCCAGCGAGGAGACGCCGCCCAGCAGCGCGAGGGCGAGGGCGCCGACGCCCAGGCCGAGCGCGTGCCGCCAGGGCAGCACGGGGTCCCGGCGTGACGCCCACCAGCCGTACGCCGCCACGAGGACGAGCACGAGCCCCACGGTCGCGGAGAGGACATCGCCACGGTCGGGGGAACGATCGACTCCTTCCAGATGCCGCCGAAGGTGAGCAGCGACCCCACCAGGCCGTAGGGCGTGTCGGCCCGCGACGCGAACGCCTGCACTCCGAAGGCGTCCGGAGCGAGCTGGTCGGCGCCGTTGCCGAAGGCCGGCACGATCCAGGGGAGGTTGACGAAGAGCCCGAGGCCGAGCACGCCGAGCGCGCGTCGCGTGCGCCCCAGGGCGAGGACCAGAGCAGTCACCGTGGTCAGGACTCCCCCGGTCGGCGAGCCCCAGCCGGCGACCGCGAGTGCCACGGCGAGCAGGGCCCAGGCGCGTCGGCGTGACCGGCGTACGTCGTCGCCCCCGTCACCGCGCTCACGGAGGGTGACCACCGCACTCGCCACCCACGGCAGCGCGGCGTAGCCGCACAGCAGGGCCCAGTGCCCGATCGCGAGGCGCTCGTGGACGTAGGGGTTCCAGAGGAAGGCCATGATGCCGGCAGCCCGCGCCAGGAACGGCAGGTCGCGCGTCAGGCGGGACATCCCCGCCCCAGCCCCGAGGAAGGTGCCGGCCAGCACCAGTCGCTGGAGGACCTCGCCGGGGACGACGGTGGTGAGCAGCGAGACGATGGCGTCACCGGGCACGGCCCGCGGCACTCCTCCGTCACCGCCGGTCCAGGTGTCCTTCCACGGCTGGTCGGGCACGAAGACCATGTCTCCGACCAGGACGAAGCCGCGGTCGAGGAGCACCGGGCCCAGCACCAGCAGGGTCACGCCGACGACCAGGAGGTCGGGCCACCTGGCCGGCACGAGGCGGCTCGGGCGGGTCACGGCATTTCGGGCAGCGGGGCAGGCACCGGCGCGCCGGCCAGCAGGGTGGCGACGCAGACGGTCTGGTCGGGGTCCTCAAGGAGGAAGGTCACCTCCGAGAAGGACGACTTCACCGGGAGGGCGATCTCGTGCACGCCGGCGCGGATCGGAAGACGGACCCTCGTGTCACCCGTCACGACCTCGGCATAGGTGTCGCCGCCGCTGAGGTAGGCGATCTCCATGACGTGGTCGCCGGCCGGCAGCTCCTCCGACATCGGGATCCTGCTGCTGGGGCCGGTCACGGCCCAGCCGCAGTCACCGGGCGGCGCCTCCTTCGCGGCGACGGCCATCCCGACGTTGACCTCGCGCAGGATGCCTGCGCCGTCGACGACGCGCAGCACCTCGCTCGGCATGTCGAAGGTGGGCTGCTGCGGCAGCAGGCCCACGACCGTCGAGACGGTGGCGTCCTTGCCGAAGAGGGCCGACATGATCCCCTCCGGCACCGGGCCGTCGAGCAGCACGATGCGAGGGTCGAGCTCGAGCCCCGAGGTGATGTAGTCGACGTACGAGCGGTCGTCGGAGTTCTTGAGCTGAGGCATCATCGCTCGGGTGGTCACGCCGGCCGAGACCGTGACGGCGATCGCGAGGCCGAGCGCCACCAGGGAGGGCCAGCGCACGACGAGGCGCCGCAGCTCGGCCGGGACCTGCGTCTTGCGCAGCGCGAGGGCCACGATCACCACGACCGCCGGCACGACGTCGGCGACGAAGCGCGACACCATGCCCATGGCGGTCAGGCCCTCCTTGGTCAGGAGCAGCACGACCGCGCCCAGCAGGAAGTTGAGGACCAGCCCGACCCCGGCCACGGCCACCACGGGGTGGCGGAACGACCGCACGATCGGGACGAGGAGCAGCAGGCAGACCACCGCAGCGACGGCGAGCGGCCAGTTCTCCTCGGGCTCGAGGACGGTGGAGCTCATGGTGCCGCCCCACGGACCACCGACCAGGCCGGCGATGCCCTGGCGGACGTACTGCTCGAGGACGTACTTCACGTCGGAGAACGAGTGGTGCCACCCGTAGCCGGAGTTCTCCCGGCCGACGCCGACGATCACCCGGGCCACGAGCGCGACCACGAGCAGGATCCAGGTCGTGCTGTAGCGGGTGGCGGCTCCCCACAGCCGCGCGCCCACCCCCGCCTCCTCGTCCGGCAGCATCGCGGCCACCACGACGAAGGCCAGGAACGGCAGCGCCAGGGAGCGGTCGCTGCACAGCAGCACCAGGAGCAGGCAGACGGTGGCCACCGGCGTACCGGCCTGCCACCCCTGACGGAGGTTCGCCAGCAGCGCCGAGACGCCGAGCAGCAGGAGCACCACGGTCGGCAGGTGGGTCGAGGAGAGGCTCCACCACATGGTCGTGCCGAGGGTCAGCGGCGTGAAGAGGGCCACGGCCAGCAGCGGGAGCTTCACCCAGCGGTTGGCGAGGACCTGGGTGAGCACCACCCACATCAGGACAGCGGCGACGGCCTGGAGCACCACGACGACCAGGGTCACGGCGCCCCAGTCGATGCCGGCGACCCGCGTCGTCGCCCAGAAGACGAGGTTGCCGATCGGCGAGAACTCCCCCGCGTGCGGCGCTGCCAGGTGGGCGAGGTCGAGCGGGTCGTCCGCCGCGCGCCGCAGCATCAGGTAGTCGTCCTGGGTGAAGAACCCGGCGGCCACCGAGGTGCCGCGCCAGATGGCCTGGACCATGATCACCAGGACGGCGACGGCTCCGGCCGGCGAGCGGAACGCGTCCCTGGCCATGGCGAGCCAGGAGAAGGACGCCTCGGGCTCCAGTCGTCGTCGGGGCTGCGACCTCGCCGGGCGCACCTCGGTGTCGGTGTCGGTCATCGTCCCTCTTCCCCGTCCGGTCGCACCAGGCTCATCAGCAGCAGACCCACCGCGACGCCCGCGGTCCAGTCGGCCCACGACACGTGCACGCCCTGGTCCCGCCAGGCCGAGACCGCCTGCCCGGTCGTGGCCACCACGACGAGCACGGACGGTAGCACCAGGCGAGCGACCGTGCGCTCGATCAGGAACATCCCCAGGAGAAGGCCCACGGCCACGGGGAGGCCGGTGAAGACGTACGCCACCGCCGCCACGGCGACGATGAGGAGGCGGGACCTCCGGCGCAGCCAGCGGAGGGGACGGACCGGCTCGTTCCCGGCCGGTCGGCCACCGCGGCGCAGCTCCAGGACCACGGCCACCGCGAAGAGCAGCAGCGCAGCGAGGGCACCGACGTACAGCTGGCCCCGGTAGCTCGCGTCCGGGACGAACTCGAGGGTGACCTCACCGCCGGCTCCCTCGGGGAGCTTGAAGCCCTGCTGCCAGCTGTCGAGGCGCAGCGGCTCGAGCTCCTCGCCACCCAGGGTCGCCCGCCAGCCAATGTTGACGTTCTCGGGGATGCGCAGCACGCCGGCAGGCCCGGCCCCCACGGAGACCCGGCGCTCGGTCGGGCCCCAGTCCAGGATGGCGACCTCGCGCGCGCGCCTCTCCTCCCGGATCGGCGCACCGCCGGCGGGGGTGAGCGTCATCGTCGTGACGGCGAACTGGTCGGTCGAGGTGACCGACATCCGGTGCTGCCCGGCCTCGAGGACCAGGTCGGTCTGGCAGAGCTCGAGGTCGAGCGGGGTGCCGGTGACGACCTGGCCGGTCTCGCCGATCACCTTGGTGCGGTACTTCTTGCCGTCGACGACCAGCTCCGGGCCGAAGCCGCAGCCGGCACCGGTGATCTGGTTGGGGAACCACGGCACCTTCAGGTCGTTGACGCCTTCGAGGTGGAGCTCGCCCACCGCCAGCGGCGGCAGCTCCTCACCGCTGGGGCGACGCCCGGGGGTGGGGAAGGTGATCCGCGCGGCGGTCGCGGTCAGTGGCTCGAAGAAGCCCAACGACCCCTCGCTGAGGTCGACCTCGCGCCGCTCTCCCCCGGCCTCGATGACCGCCCGCACGGGTCGCGACGAGTTGAGCGAGGCCACGTCGATCCGCAGGCGATCGATGGTGCGCTCCACGCCCCAGTCGAGGTTGAGCGCAGGGTTGGTCTCACCGGGCGCGGCGACCCACGGGGTGGACGGGTTGTCGTCGACCGCGCGCTGGCCACCGACCGAGGGGTCCCAGGCGGTGGTGCTGGTCGCGTAGGCCTTCAGCTTCCTGGGGAACGGGTTGAGCAGCATGCCCGCCTCCTCGGTGCTGCGGGCCACGACCTGGGCACGGACCGTGTAGCGCCCCTCGCTCGCGGTCGCGAAGCGGCGATTGAGGCCGTGCTCCTCCTCGCTGGCACGAGCCGTGCTGACGTCGCACTGCGGGCCGAAGCCGATGTCGACGCACGCGCGACGGTGCGGCCGGGCGCGGAAGACGAAGGAGGCGTCGCCGTCGGCGCCGTTGTCGGGCAGCACCAGGCTGCGCTCGATGTCGACGCCGCGGAAGGAGACCTCGCGCAGCGCGACGTAGCCGTACTCCGGGTCGCCGAAGACCTCCAGCACGGTGATCCGGACCTTCTTCGCCGCAGCTCCGGTCAGCGGGATCACCACCTCACCGGTGGCCGGGTCGACGTCGCGCTCGAACCGGCGGTTGCCGACCTCGACCCGCACCTTGCGCACCGGGACGGTCGAACCGAGGTCGACCGCGGCGACCAGGCGGATCTCGTTGAGCGGCTCGGGCTCGGTGAAGTTGAGCTCCAGCCACTGGCCCGTGGGCGACTCCAACGGGGCGGAGCGCCAGTACGTCTGCTCCTCGCCGTCGACGGCGGCGAACGGCCCCATCTCCGGCTGGATCGCCCCCAGGGCGTCGACGTAGCCCGACGAGGAGGAGGCCGTGACCGACCCCAGCGCGGTGTACTGCGCCACGACGCGATCGGCCTCGGAGACGCCCGGGTAGTCGTGGGCGACGCGCTTGATCCGGTAGGGCTCCTCTGCCGACATCACCTGGCTCACCGAG
Source organism: Nocardioides daphniae (assembly GCF_004777465.1). Taxonomy (NCBI): domain Bacteria; kingdom Bacillati; phylum Actinomycetota; class Actinomycetes; order Propionibacteriales; family Nocardioidaceae; genus Nocardioides; species Nocardioides daphniae. The sequence goes on along the minus strand of NZ_CP038462.1, from coordinate 1,471,995 downwards.
TCGGCCAGGCGTCCGAACTGGCGCTCCCGGCGCCGGAAGCCGTCGCCCACCACGTCGGGGGTCTCGGTCCAGCCCTCCTCGGAGTGGTTGACGGTGACCTCGCCGGGGCTGAGCAGGCCGGCCTCCATGGCTGCGAGGGTGTCCTCCCGGGCCCGAGAGGGTCTTGACCGAGTCGATGTCGACGGCCTCGAGCAGGGGGACGTTGCGGTCGACCTCGAAGATGTCGATCATCGACTGGCCGCCCACCGCCGCGGTGCCGTAGGAGGCCACCTTCTCCAGGCCGGGGCTCAGGCTGAGGGCCTGGTCGACCCGGGCCGGGGACGGCGCCTCGGTCGCCCACAGGTCGAGGTCACGGCGTACGACGACGTGCTTGATGCCGGCACGCGCCAGCGCGTCGGCGAGCACCGGGGAGCCGACGCCGTCCTGGATCCGCTCCTCGATCGCGTCGAGGTAGCGGATCGTCGCCCCCGGCGCCAGCGGCACCTGGCTGCGCGAGACCCAGGGCGACTTGGCGAGGGGCTGCAGCGGCTCGTCGATGGTCCATCCCCAGGTCTGCTGGCCGAATCCGGCGCCGGGAAGGATGAGGGCACGTCCCTGGCCCGAGTGGGTGCCGAGGTAGTCCGCGGCGTCGTACCAGGCCTGCGGGATCTCCTTCCAGCCCGGCTTGCGGATCTGGTCGAGGAAGAGCGGCTGCGCGGAGGCCAGCAGCAGCACGACCGAGAGCCCGAGGACGACGGGGCGTGCGTAGGGGGCGAGGCTGCGGCCCAGCGGTTTGCGAGTCATCGCCACCGCCCAGGCGCCGAGCACGCCGACGCCGTGCGCGAAGCCCATGGCCAGCGGCAGGCGTACGACGGGGTCGAGCTTGTGGATGTTGCGGAAGGGGCTCAGCACACCGTCGAGCAGCTCGCGGAAGGTCACGGCGAAGGGGCCGGCGAGCACGTCGTTGTGGCCCATGCCCAGCAGCAGGATGCCGGTCAGTGCGCTCAGCGCCAGCGGCAGCCGCCACGGCATCCGGCGGTGGAAGAGGCCGAAGACGCTGATCGCGGCCACGGCCCCGGTGACGCCCACCAGCCAGGGGTCGGTGGCGAGCTCGTAGGAGCCCGGCCACCAGGGGCGGCCGCCGACCCAGACGAACGAGAGCCAGTGGTCGGCGCCGCGGGCGACGTTGGCCCAGCCCAGGGGCGCGGTGGTCGAGGCGGCCGTCTCGATGTAGTTCAGGAAGGGCGGGCTGTACCGGCCCTGGGTGAGCAGTGCGAGCACCCACCACAGGGTCGCCAGGATGACGGCCAGCGGCCACCACAGCGCCAGGCGACGACCGGTGCGCTCCTTGATCGCGCAGAGGATCACGAAGCCGGGCAGCGGCAGCGCCATCAGCACCTCGGTGGCGTTGACGCCACCCATCATCAGCACGGCCACCCCGGACCAGGCTGCGCCCAGCAGCGGGGAGAGCCGGCCACGCAGGGCCATCACGAGCGGCAGCACCACCCAGGGCAGCAGTGCCGTGGGGTGGATCTCGCCGGTCAGCGTGCCCGAGAGGCCGAGGAATCGGGGCGAGAAGGCGTACGCCAGCCCCGCGAGCATCGGCAGCCAGGGGCGCGAGCGGGGCGCGTCGAGCACCGTGAAGAGTCGCCGCGCACCCTCGTACGCCAGGACCAGGAGCAGCCCCGACCAGAGCCGTTGGACGACCCACTCGGGGAGCCCGACGACCTCGCCGGCGTAGAAGAAGGCACCGTGCGGGAAGAGGTAGCCGTAGGCCTGGTTCTGCATCTCCCCGAAGGCACTCATCGGGTTCCAGGCGGTCAGCGTCCGGTCGAGGAAGCCGCTCGCGTCGACGGAGAGGTCGAGCTTGGTGTCGAAGGTCGTGTCACCGAGACGCTGGCGGAACGAGAGCGCCATGAGGGCGAGCCACACCAGGACGTGGGGCCAGGCCCGTCGATGGACATCGGTGAACGTCGTCCCCAGACCCAACCGCACAGTGAGAATCCCGCCTTGCAATAAGACAACTCAGTAGTAACCTGCGGGGCACCTTACTAGCACCACACTTTCTCCACGAGGGGTCCGACGAATGTCCCACGCAGATGTCCCGCACGTGCCCAGCGAGCGCGGCTCGGCGTCCCTGACCTTCGCCCAGGCGTGGGCAGCGGTCTCCGACGTGCCCGGCTGGTTGAAGGAGGGGCAGGCCCGCATCCTGTGGGACGAGGCCACCCAGCTGGGCGAGGGGGCCAAGGTCCTGGAGATCGGCTCCCACCAGGGACGCTCCACCGTGATCCTGGGCGAGGCGCTGCGCCCGAAGGGCGGCACGGTCCTGGCCGTCGACCCGTTCGTCGAGGGCAAGCTCTTCGGCGGCCTGTCGACCAAGGAGAAGTTCGAGCGCAACATCGCGGCCAACGACCTCGGTGACGTGGTGGAGCTGGTGCAGGACTACAGCACCGCGCTGCGCCCGACGTGGACCACCGCGTTCGACATGCTCTACATCGACGGCAAGCACGACTACTGGACGCTCTCCGACGACCTCAGGTGGAGCGTGCACCTGCCCGAGGGTGGCGCCATCGTGATCCACGACTGCTTCTCGTCGATCGGGGTGACGCTGGGCATCCTGCGCCACGTGCTCTTCTCCTCCGAGATCGCCTACGAGCGTCGGAGCAACTCCCAGGCGCTCTTCCGCCGGCGCCGGCCCACGCGTGCCGACCGGCTGCGGATCCTGGCCGAGATGCCGTGGTGGATCCGCAACGTCTTCATCAAGGTGCTGCTGCGCCTGCGCCTGCGCCCCGTGGCGCGGCTGGTCGGGCACGACTCGCCCTACGACCCCTACTGAGTCGCCGACACCCGCTCCATTACGAGGCGCAGCAGGCGCTGCGCCTCGTCGTCGGAGAAGTCGGTGCGTCGCGTCCGCAGCGACACCGTCGACCCGTGCGAGGTCGAGACGAGGCCGACGCCCACGGCTTGGGGACCGTTGACGGCAGGGAACATGGCCATCGAGGCCAGCCCCTCCCCCGACACGATGCCCAGGTTGCTGACGTTGACCGTGTAACCGAGCCGGTTCTTGAGCGCCCGGGTGACCATCGGGCCGATCCCTCCGGCGGAGGTCTCGGGAAGGTGGGCTCGGGCTCGGCCTCCTGCAGCGCGCGCTTGACCTCGGCGAGCCCCCACTGCGGCTTCAGGGCGATGCGGAAGTACGCGGTCTGCCGGTCGGGGGCGGTCTCCCCCGGGACGCGTCGTGAGGCACCCATGACGACGAGGAAACGACGCCCGCCGCTCGTGCGTCGCCGCGGCCACGCGGCGTGGATGGAGTTGAGGGCGGCACAGACCCGCACGCCGTTGACGGTGCCGGTGGGCTCGTCGACCTGGTGCAGCCGCTCGGGGCGCCCGGCCGCAGCGGGGTCCCCCTCGCCGGAGAAGCGGGCCGGCGGCGCGAGCAGCGCCTCTCCCAGCCGCAACACGCTGGAGACAAGGAAGCTCTGCGACGAGGTTCGGTCACCCACTCCGCGGGCCGAGGAGGTCAGCGGCCGCCCGACCACGGCCGACATGACGGCGATCAGGCCGAGGCCGTCGCAGACGCCGTGGTGGGCGGTGACGAAGAACCTCGTGGCATCCTCCGACGCCAGCAGGCGGACGAGGAGCCCGTCGTCACCGAAGGGCGCGCTGGCACTGCGCTCGCGCTCGTCGGCCCATGCCTGGGGCGCCACGCGCTGAAGGGTGGGGAGCACGCCGAGGTGCGGGTGCTCAGCGACCAGTGCGGCAATCCTGGCGTCGACCTCGGTGAGGTCCACGGGAGCCTCGAAGGTCGCCTCCAGGGAGATGCCCCAGGTCACGTCGGGGTCGCCGTAGAGACCGACGACGGCCCGCGCCATCCGCAGCGCCTCCGCCGCGTCGACGTCGGTGGTCACTGCGCAGCTCCTCCACGGGAGTCGGCGAGCTCGGCGGGGGCGGTGCCCCGGCGTGCGGCGCGGGCGCCGCCCCTCGGCCTCGAGGGGGTGAGCCGCTTCGACAGCGTCATGGCCGGCGTCTCGACCCAGGCGTAGCTCGCGGCACCCAGGGCGTACGAGATCGGGAGGATCACCATGAGCCACACGACCAGGCCGAGGAAGCCCTCGGGAAAGGCGTAGTCCTCGTACAGCATCACGATCAGCGGCAGGTGCCACAGGTAGATGCCGTAGGACCAGCGACCGCTGGCCTGCATCCACCGGGTCGCCAGGAAGCGGTTGAAGGGTGCGTCGGGCGGCGAGAAGACCGCGATCAGCAGCAGCGTCGCGGCGAGGCCGAACGCGCACCCGTCACGGGTCAGCTCCTCCGAGAGGCTCAGGAAGCCGAAGTCGTGCTCACCACCGAACTGCGAGGTGCCGATGAGCGCGAAGAGGAACGCCAGGAGGGGCAACAACCACGGGTCCTCCATGAGCAGACGACCACGGGAGATGTCGATCATCCCGGCGCGCTCGGCCTCCATGACCATCGCGACCAGGGCGCCGAAGGTGAAGCAGACGAGGTACTTCAGCAGCCACATGCCGGCGCTCTGCCACGGGGCGCCGTCGTGGACGAACCAGATCCACCCTGCCGAGATGGGCAGGGAGGTCAGCAGCATCCACACGTGCACCCTGACCCGGAGACGGGCCGGGACGACCCGCATGACCAGGAAGGTGAGGGTGGCCAGGACCGGGACGAAGACGTACCAGGTCAGCTCGGTGCCCATCGACCACGCCTGCTGGAGCCCCTGGGTGAGCCCGAAGTACTGCAGGGTGTTGAGGAGGGTGAGCTCCTTGAGGTACTGCCCGAAGGAGCTGGGCACGGCCGCGGGGTAGATGAAGTACCAGACGTGCAGCACGGCCCAGTACGCCGGGAAGATGCGCAGGACGCGGCGGATCGAGTAGTTGCGCAACGAGGGCATCGGCCCGATGCCGAGCACCCAGCGGCTGAACGGCCGGTAGAGCAGGAAGCCCGAGAGCACGAAGAGGGCGATCGGCCCGTAGCCGTGCACACCCAGCCATGGGTAGTCGGTGCGTCCGGCGGTGTGGATGACGACGACCATGATGGCGGCGAAGCCGCGCATCCCCGTCAGCGACGAGATCTGGGCATCCTTCACCTGGCGCACGGACGGGTCGACCCCGGTCACCTCTGTCGCTGCCACCGCCACATTGAAGCACGATGGACGTGCTCTGTCTCACGTGCGCAGGTCTGCCGCGCCACCCTCGTCCGGCCCATCCCCTACCCACGGGTAGGCGGTGTGCCTAGACTCGCCCGGTGAGTTCGCTGACCCGCAACGCCAGGGCCGTCATGAGCACGGGCCTCGGCATCGCCATCGCCATGGTGGTGATGAACGTGGGCAGCTACGGCCTCACGATGCTCGCGGCGCGGATGCTCGGCCCGGGCGAGTACGGCGTGCTCGCGGCCTCGATGAACCTGCTGCTGGTGATCGGCGTGGGTGCCCTCGGGCTCCAGGCCACCGGTGCCCGCCGCATCTCGGCACACCCGGAGAGCGTGGCCCAGATCGAGGCCGAGATCCTGCGCATCTCGTGGCGCGTCGCGTGGGGTCTGGGCCTCTCGCTGCTGCTGCTCGCGCCCGTCGTCAACCGGGTGCTGAAGCTGGACAACCTCGCCCTGTCGTTCCTGATCGCCGTCGCGGCCGTCCCGCTCACGGTGGCCGGGGGCTACTTCGGGATCCTCCAGGGCGAGCGACGATGGCTGCCCCTCGGCGTCGTCTACATGGCCAGCGGCGTGCCGCGGCTGGTCATCGGCGTCGCCCTGATGGCGTGGAACCCGAGCGCCTTCATCGCCTTCCTGGCCGTCGTGCTCGGCTCGCTGGTCCCGGTGGCACTGGGCTGGTGGATCCTGCGTGGCTCACGCGGCGCGGGCGAGGGCAGCGACTCACACTCCGGGGCCGCCGTGCTGCGCGAGATGGTGCACAACTCCCAAGCGCTGCTGGCCTTCTTCGCGCTCTCCAACGTCGACGTGATCGTCGCGCGCAACACCCTCGACGGCCACGAGGCAGGCCTCTACGCCGGCGGGCTGATCCTGGCCAAGATGCTGACCTTCCTGCCCCAGTTCGTCGTCGTCGTCGCCTTCCCGGCGATGGCCACTGCCGGGGAGCGGACGCGCGCCCTCACCCGCAGCCTCTTCGCCGTCTCCGGCCTGGGGCTGCTGTGCACCGGCGCCGTCGCGATCGCCTCGCCGCTGGTGCTCTCCCTGGTCGGCGGCCAGGAGTTCGCCGAGATCCAGGGCGAGCTCTGGATCTTCGCGCTGCTCGGCACGATGCTGGCGCTGCTCCACCTCGTCGTCTACTCGGTGCTCGCCCGTCAGGGCCAGCGTTCCTCCTACGTCGTGTGGGCGGCCCTGGCCGTGCTGGTGGCCGGCGGGCTCACCGCCGAGAGCGTCGAAGGACTGCTCACCTGGGTGATGCTCGTGATCGGCTCGCTGCTCACGCTCCTGGTCGCGGTCAGCTACTACCTCGTGCGCAAGCCGGTGGTGACGCCGGTGGAGTCCGACGCCCTGGTCTGAGCGCCGTCACCGGCGCACCCGCGTCAGCAGACCTGCGTCAGTGGGCCGCGTCGTGCCAGCTGCGGCCCGTGCCGACGGAGACGTCGAGCGGGACCCGCAGGTCGGCCGCGGCGCCCATCTGCTCGCGTACGAGAGCCTCCAGCGCCTCGGACTCCCCGTCGGCCACCTCGAGGACGAGCTCGTCGTGCACCTGGAGCAGCATCCGGGAGGCCAGCCCGGACATGGTCAGCGCGCGGTCGACACCACGCATCGCGACCTTGACCAGGTCGGCGGCCGACCCCTGGATCGGGGCGTTGAGCGCCATGCGCTCGGCCATCTCCCGACGCTGCCGGTTGTCGCTGGTGAGGTCGGGCAGGTAGCGGCGACGGCCCATGAGGGTCTCGGTGAAGCCGGTCCGACGGGCCTCGTCGACCGTGCCCTGGAGGTAGTCGCGCACTCCCCCGAAGGTCTCGAAGTAGTCCTCCATGAGCAGTCGCGCCTCGGACGGCTCGATCTTGAGCTGCTGGGAGAGCCCGAACGCCGACAGGCCGTAGGCCAGGCCGTAGTTCATCGCCTTGATCTTGGCGCGCATCTCGGAGGTCACCTCCTCGGGCGCGACCTCGAAGACGCGCGAGGCGGTCGTCGAGTGGAAGTCCTGGCCGGAGCGGAACGACTCGATGAGCAGCTCGTCCTCGGAGACGTGCGCCATGATGCGCATCTCGATCTGCGAGTAGTCGGCCGTCATCAGTGACTCGTAGCCCTCGCCCACCACGAACGCCTCGCGGATCCGGCGCCCCTCGTGGGTGCGGACCGGGATGTTCTGGAGGTTCGGGTCGGTGCTGGAGAGGCGGCCGGTCGCCGCGATGATCTGGTTGAACGTGGTGTGGATGCGTCCGTCGGGGGCGACGGTCTTGAGCAGCCCCTCCACGGTCTGGCGCAGCCGGGTGACGTCGCGGTGGCGGAGCAGGTGGAGCAGGAACGGGTGCTCGGTCTTCTCGAAGAGCTGCTGCAGGGCGTCGGCGTCGGTGGTCCAGCCGGTCTTGGTCTTCTTGGTCTTGGGCATGCCCAGCTCGTCGAAGAGCACGACCTGGAGCTGCTTGGGCGAGCCGAGGTTGATCTCCTTGCCGATGACGGCGTAGGCCTCCTCGGCCGCCTTGCGCACCTCCCCCGCGAACTCGGACTCGAGCCCGGTGAGGTGGTCGAGGTCGACGCCGATGCCGGTCTGCTCCATCCGCGCGAGGATGTGGACGAGCGGCAGCTCGACCTCGGCGAGCAGCGCCGTCCCCCGTGCTCCTCCACCGTGCCGGCGAGGGCCTCGGCCAGGTCGAGCACGGCACGGGCGCGGAGCATCGCGTTGTCGGCGACCGAGTCGTCCTCGGCGAAGAGCAGTCCCTGGCCGGAGTCGCTCTCCTCCTTGAGCTCGCGGCGCAGGTAGCGGACGGTGAGGTCGGCCAGGTCGTAGGAACGCTGGTCGGGCCGGACCAGGTAGGCCGCCAGGGCGGTGTCGCTGACCAGTCCCTCGAGCTGCCAGCCGTGGGCGGCGAGCGCCAGGATCGGGCCCTTGGCGTCGTGGAGCACCTTGCCCCGGGCCGGGTCGGCGAACCACGTCGCGAGGGCGGCGTCGTCCTCCGGTGTCAGGGTCTCGACGTCGACGTACGCCGCGTGGCTCGACCCCGCGGCCAGCGCGAGGCCCTCGACGCGACCGGTGCCGGCACCCCAGGCGCCACGGACGTGGAGCCCCACGGTGTCCCCGGCGTGCTCGTCGAGGAAGGCGGTGACCTCGCCAGGCGCCAGGCTGCGCCCGGTGACCTCGAAGCCGGAGTCGTCGGTCTCCTCGACCGAGGTCAGGGACTCGAACAGCCGGTCCCGCAGGACCCGGAACTCGAGTCCGTCGAAGAGGGTGTGGACCTCCTGGCGGTCCCACGGCCGGCGGGCCAGGTCGGCCGGGAAGAGGTCGAGCGCGAGGTCGCACACCAGCGCGTTGAGCCGGCGGTTGCGGATCACGTCGCCCAGGTGGGCCCGCAGGTTGTCGCCGGCCTTGCCCTTGATCGCGTCGGCCTGGGCGATGACGTTGTCGAGGCCGTCGTAGGTGGTGATCCACTTCGCGGCCGTCTTGGGCCCGACACCCGGCACGCCCGGCAGGTTGTCGGAGTCCTCGCCGACCAGTGCCGCGAGCTCGGGGTAGCGGTGGGCGGGACGCCGTACTTCGCCTCGACCGCCTCCGGGGTCATCCGCGCCAGCTCCGAGACGCCACGCATCGGGTAGAGCACCGTGGAGTGCTCGTTGACCAGCTGGAGCGAGTCGCGGTCACCGGTCAGGATCAGCACGTCCATGCCCTCCGCCACCGCCTGGGTGGAGAGGGTCGCGATGATGTCGTCGGCCTCGTAGCCCTCCACCGCCAGGTGCGGGATGTGGAGCGCGTCGAGCACCTCCTGGATGAGGGGCACCTGCGACTTGAAGCCGTCGGGGGTCTTGTTGCGCTTCGCCTTGTACTCCGAGTACTCCTCGAGGCGGAAGGTCTGCCGCGAGAGGTCGAACGCCACGGCGACGTGGGTGGGCTCCTCGTCCCGCAGCACGTTGATCAGCATCGAGGTGAATCCGTAGACCGCGTTGGTCGGCTGCCCCGTGCTGGTGGAGAAGTTCTCCTCGGGCAGCGCGAAGAAGGCGCGGTAGGCCAGCGAGTGGCCGTCCAGCAGGAGGAGGCGGGGGCGCGAAGACGTCTCGGTCACGACGGAAACCCTAGCCGCAGCCACCGACGTCTCTCCTGTTCCTGGGGGTCGGCCCCGCTCCGGCCACCGGGTCTGCACAATGGGCGCATGAGCGACCACCCCATGAACGTGCACGCCGTCGACCCGAGCCTCAAGGACGGCCCGCCCCACGAGCTGATCGCCGGGATGCAGGACATGATGGGTGCGCTCAACGAGAAGATGGGGATCGAGCTCGTCGAGGTCACCGCGGACCGCATCGTCGGCACGATGCCGGTGGAGGGCAACACCCAGCCCTACGGGCTGCTCCACGGTGGCGCGTCGGTCGTGCTGGCCGAGTCGCTCGGCTCCATCGGCGCGGCGATGCACGGCTACCCCGAGCGGATCCCGGTCGGCGTCGACATCAACGCCACCCACCACCGCTCGGCGGCCTCGGGCACCGTGACCGGCGTGGCGACGGCGGTGCACCTGGGTCGGACGAGCGCCTGCTACGAGGTCGTCATCTCTGACGAGCAGGGGCGACGCCTGTGCACCTCGCGCATCACCTGCGCACTCATCCCGCCGCGCAGCTGAGACCGCGCGCCGGTGGGCTGCGTACGCCTCAGGAACTGACGCGCGCCGAACGCCGGCCGCGACGCGCCGCCAGCACCCGGTCGATGTGGCGACCGCTCGACACGGCGCTGGCGCTGGTGCTGCGCACCTGGCGGGCGGCGGGGAGACGCTGGCGCAGGCCGTTGGTGGTGGCCAGCCGGAGCGTGGCCACGGGACCCATCGAGAGGCGGGCGAAGAAGCGGTTGGCGTCCCGCGACGCCGACAGCGCCGCAGATCCGACGAGCCCGACGCCGCGCTCCTCCGCGAACGACGCGGCCGCCTCCATGAGGGCGGAGCCGACTCCGCGACGGTGGTGACCGGGCATCACGTGCGGGGCGAAGGCCAGGACCATGCGGTCCAGGTTGAGCGTGGAGACGACCGTGACGCGCAGGTGGACCGCACCCACGACCTGGCCGTCTATCTCGGCGACGACGACACGGGAGTCCTCGTCCTCCTCGGCGGTGCCGAGCACGGTGCGGAGGTCAGCCATCTGCTCGTCGCGCGTGGTCGACCGCAGGACGTCGCTCCACAGCTCACGCAGGACGACCACGTCCGACTCGGTCGCGGTACGGATGAGCACCGACGCTCGCGACATGTCACACCTCCGAAACTGACTGACCCCGGCGCCTGAGCCCCCCTGACGCGCCGCCCCTCAGAGTACCCATGGATCGGGCCCGTAGGTACTCCGGTTCGGCGGACCCGTGCGGTCCTGAGCGTGGAGGGGGTCCAGACCATGGGTAACGGTTCGGCAACGACGAGCGACGCGTGTTCTCTCTCACACCACCCACCCCTACATTGACTGCACTGGGCCCATCCTCGGGACGGGCGTGGGTCGGATCAGTTGAGCAGTGCAGACCAGAAAGGTTCGCGACGTGAATCGCACCAGCACTCCATCGTGGCTCAAGGTGATGGCGGGGGCCGCAGCGCTCTCCCTCACTCTCACTGCCTGTGGCGGCGAGTCCAACGACAACGAGAAGGACGGCGAGGCAGACGCCGCCTCGTACACCAACGACGTCTGCAAGGGCGACGTGACCAGCGCCGACACCTTCAAGGTGGGCGGCATCCTCCCGCTGACCGGCAACCTGGCCTTCCTCGGCCCGCCGGAGATCGCGGGCGTCGGCCTGGCCGTCTCGGACATCAACGCGGCGGGCGGCGTCGGCGGCGCCGACGCGTGCCACCAGATCGAGGACTCCGGTGACTCCACCGACCTCTCCGTCTCCACCGCTGCCGCGGGCGAGATGGTCTCGGCCAAGCCGTCGGTCGTCATCGGTGCCGCGTCGTCCAGCGTCTCGCTGAACTTCGTCGACACGCTGACCAGCAACAAGATCACCCAGATCTCGCCGGCCAACACCGCGACGGACCTGAGCGGCTACTCGGACTTCTACTTCCGCACCGCTCCCCCGGACACCATCCAGGGTGCCGCCCTCGGCACGCTGATCGCGACCGACGGTCACAAGAAGATCGCCTTCCTGGTCTTCAACGACACCTACGGCACCGGCCTGCGCAACTTCACCCAGAAGGCCATCGAGGACGCGGGCGGCGAGGTCGTCTACGGCGGCAAGGGCGACGGCGACGAGTTCCCCGCCGGCCAGACCACCTTCTCGGCCGAGGTGACCGCAGCGCTCAACACGCAGCCCGACGCCATCGTCGTCCTCGCGTTCGACGAGACGAAGGCGATCGTCCCCGAGCTGGCCAACCAGGGCTGGGACATGTCCAAGACCTACTTCACCGACGGCAACACCGCCGACTACAGCGAGGTCTTCGACGAGGGCACCCTCGAGGGCGCCCAGGGCACCATCCCCGGCCCGAACCCGGACGAGACGTTCAAGGACGACCTGTCGGGCTGGTACAAGTCGGCCGAGAAGAAGGACCTCACCGACTTCACCTACGGTGCCGAGTCCTACCACGCCGTGATCCTGGCCGCGCTCGCCGCGACCAAGGGTGGCGACACCTCCTCGGTGACGATCCAGAAGAACCTGGCGGCCGTCTCCGGCGCCGTCGAGGGCAGCGAGGAGTGCAGCACCTACGAGGACTGCGTCAAGCTCCTCGAGGACGGCAAGGACATCAACTACCGCGGTCCGGCAGGCATCGGCCCGATCAACGACAAGAACGACCCGTCCTCGGCCTTCATCGGGATCTTCCAGTTCCAGAAGGACAACACCATCAAGTGGGCCTCGGAGGTCGAGTCCAGCAGCTGACGCACCATGCAGCAGCTGTGATCTCCTGAGCACCGCGCGAAGGGCCCGGACCACTCGGTCCGGGCCCTTCGTACGTCCCCAGCCATCCCGCCGCAGCACGAAGCCCCGACCACGTACGCGGTCGGGGCTTCGCTGCGGTCGAGCCGTGGCGGTCTGCTCGGCTCAGGCGCCTTCCTTCTTCGTCTTCACGTCGGAGGCCAGGGTGCCCAGGTAGAGCTGGATCACCTTGGGGTCGTCGGCGAGCTCGCGACCGGTGCCGGTGTAGGCGTCACGACCCTGGTCGAGGACGTACCCGCGGTCGCAGATCTGCAGGCACCGGCGGGCGTTCTGCTCGACCATGACGATGCAGACACCGGTCTTGTTGATCATGCGGGTGCGGAGGAAGGTCTCGTCCTGGCGAACCGGGGACAGACCGGCGGATGGCTCGTCGAGCAGCAGCACCGACGGTTCCATCATCAGGGCGCGCGCCATGGCCAGGGACTGTCGCTCACCACCGGAGAGGGCACCGGCCTGCTGGTTGCTCCGCTGGTGGAGGACCGGGAAGAGGTCCACATCGCGGCCAGCCGCTCGTTGACCTTCTTGGGGCGCAGGAAGAGCCCCATGCGGAGGTTCTCCTCGATGGTCAACGACGGGAAGACGTTGTTGGTCTGGGGCACGAAGCCGACACCCATCTCGACCAGACGGTTGGTCCGGGCGTTGGTGATGTCCTCACCGTGCAGGCGGACCGTGCCCTCGTGCACCTGGACGAGGCCGAACATCGCCTTCAGCAGGGTCGACTTGCCGGCGCCGTTGGGGCCGATGATGCCGATCATCTCGCCGGGGTAGGCCTGGATGGTGCATCCGTTGAGGATGTTGACGCCCGGCAGGTAGCCACCCACCAGGTTCTCGGTCTCGATGACCGGCTGCGAGCTCGCCTCACTCATGGGCGCTCTCCTCCTTCTGCACCTCCGTGGCCAGCTGGGCCATGGTCTCGTCGGTGAGCAACGCGTCGTCACCCAGGTCGGCGTCGTGGTGGGCGCCCAGGTAGGCGTCGATCACGGCCGGGTTGCTCATCACCACGTCGGCGGTGCCCTCGGCGACGATCTTGCCCTCGGCCATCACCACGACCCAGTCGGAGATGTGGCGGACCATGTGCATGTCGTGCTCGACGAAGAGCACGGTCATGCCCTCGTCCCGCAGGCTCTGGATGTGGCCGAGGAGCGACTGGGTCAGGGCAGGGTTCACGCCGGCCATCGGCTCGTCGAGCATGATCATCGTGGGGTCCGTCATCAGCGCGCGCGCCATCTCGAGCAGCTTGCGCTGACCACCGGAGAGGCTGCCGGCGTAGTCGTCCTTCTTCTCCAGCAGCTTGAAGCGCTGGAGCAGGTCCTTCGCCTTGGCCTCGACCTCACGCTCCTGGGCCGACCACAGCGGCTTGATCCAGGCCTTGAGGAGGTTCTCCCCCGCCTGGCCGGTGGCCCCGAGCATCATGTTGTCGAGCACGGTCATGCGGTTGAGCGCCTTGGTCAGCTGGAACGTGCGCACCATGCCGGCCTGCGCCACCTTCGACGGCGAGGTCTTGCCGAGGCTCTTGCCCTCGAAGCTCCACTGCGCACCCTTGCCGGCCGAGGTGGGCTTGTCGAAGCCGGTGATCAGGTTGAAGAAGGTCGACTTGCCCGCACCGTTGGGGCCGATCAGCGCAGTGATGATGCCGCGCTCGACCTCGAGGTGCTCGACGTCGACGGCCGTGATGCCGCCGAAGGAACGGGTGATGTTGTCGACCGACAGGATGGCGTCGGGCTTGGAGCCACCCGCCTTGGCCTCGAAGGTCTCCACCAGGGCTCGGCGAGCCGCCGGGTCCGAGTGGACGACGCGAGGACTGGAGCTCTCAGACATTGAAACGCAACTCCCTCTTGTCGCCCAGGATGCCCTGGGGTCTGAAGATCACCAGCAGCATCAGCGCCACACCCACGACGATCCAGGAGAACTGCTCGGTCTGCTGGCTGTTCATGATGGTGTTGGGAACGACCACGTCGGCCGTGCCCTTGATGAAGATGCGCACGGTGAAGAAGAGGATCGACCCGAGCACCGGCCCGAAGATCGTGGCCGCTCCGCCGAGGAGCAGCGCCGTCCATGCGAAGAAGGTCATCGCGCGACCCATGGAGTCGGGCTGCACCGAGGCCGGCAGCACGTAGACCATGCCACCCAGCGCACCGAGCATGCCGCCGATCAGCAGCGCCTGCATCTTCACCGAGAAGGCGCTCTTGCCCAGGCTCATGATGGCGAACTCGTCCTCGCGGATGCCGCGCAACAGGCGACCCCACGGGCTGCGGGCGAGCAGGAAGACCACCAGGACGCACAGCGCCACCAGCGACCACGCGACGAAGCGCACCCACCAGCCGTTGACGCCCGTCATCTGGTAGTTCAGGAAGAGAATGTTGGCCTCACCGTCACCGAAGAACGAGAGGTCGGTGAAGGGGTCGCGGTAGCGCTTGCCCTGGAGGCCCTGCGCGGCGCCCGTCACGTCGGTCAGCAGCGCCGAGCGTCCGACGTACCGGATGATCTCGGCCGCCGAGATGGTGACGATGGCCAGGTAGTCACCCCGCAGCTTCAGGGTCGGGATGCCCAGCACCAGGCCGAAGAGGGCGGCGGCGAGCAGGCCGATCAGGACCGCGGGAACCAGCGGGACGCCCTCGATCAGCGAGATGGCGAAGCCGTAGGCGCCCAGGAGCATGAAGCCGGCCTGGCCCATGTTGAGCAGGCCCGTGAAGCCGAAGTGCACGTTGAGGCCGATGACGGCGATGGCCACCGCCGCGGTCTGCGGGCTGATCGCCTCGCGCGCCATGGCTCGGGCGATCGCGCCCGCCTCGCCCGGCACGAACTCGCCGACCAGGAGGAGGAGCACGAAGCCCCCGAGCATCGAGGCCGCGATGACGAGCGCCCGGCGCGCCCCGGAGGGCTTCGACTCGGTCGTTTCGGTGAGGCTGCGAGCCTCTGCGTCGATCGACATGGTGTCCCCTTCTAGCCGACTCGCTCCGCCTTGCCGAGCAGGCCCTGGGGCCGCACCAGCAGGAGGAGGATCAGGATGAGCATGGCGGTCGCGTACTTGAAGTCACCCGGGATGCCGACGACCGGGGCGAGCTCGACCACCAGGCCGATGACCAGCGAACCGACCAGGGCGCCGAAGGCCGTCCCGAGTCCGCCGAGCGTGACGGCCGCGAAGAGCAGCAGCAGGATCTGCATGCCCGAGTCCCACTTGATGCCGTTCGTGACCAGGGCGTACATCACGCCGGCGAGACCGGCGAGCCCTGCCGAGACCGTCCAGACCAGGCGGATGACCTTGTCGACGTCGATGCCGGAGGCTGCCGCCAGGGCCGGGTTGTCGGCCACGGCGCGGGTCGCCCGACCGATGCGGGTGCGCAGCAGGGCGAAGCCGACCACCGCCAGCACGATGACCGAGATGGCCATGGCGGCGAAGGACTGCTGGGTCATGGTGATCGGACCGATCTCCGTGACGGCCGGGTTCTCACGGACGACCCGGACGGTGGCCGCGCCGACGAAGTACTGGAAGCAGTACTGCAGCGCGAGCGAGAGCCCGATCGTCACGATCATCATCTGCGTGAGGCCGAGTCCGCGCCGTCGCAGCGGCTGCCAGATGACCCGGTCCTGGGTCCACCCGGTCATGGCGCAGATGAGCACGGTCAGCGCGGCGCCCACCCAGAGGTTGAGGCCACCCACGTTGACCAGGCCGTAGGCCAGCATGCCGCCCAGGGTCACCTGCTCGGCGTGGGCGAAGTTGGAGAGCTTGGTCGTGCCGTAGATCAGCGAGAGGCCGACTGAGGCCAGCGCCAGCAGCAGGCCCAGTCGCAGCCCGTTGGCCGAGCTCTGCGCGAGGTACTCGGCGAAGCTGCGCTCCGAGGAGTAGTTGGTGGTGCGGACCTCGATGAGGGCCGCGGCGGTCGCGCCCAGGCGTACGCGGGCGGTCACCTTGCCCTCGGTCTCCACGTCGTCAGGAAGCGTGTCCTCGACGATCGTGACCTGCCACGGGCCCTCCTCGGTGACCGAGAGGTTCCACTTGCCGGTGTCGCTGGTGGTGACCGTCTCCTCGGCCCCGGAGGGCGAGGTGAGCTCGATGTCGACGTCGGCGAGGACTCCCTCCTCCGTACGCAGCGTGCCCGCGATGCAGCCCGACTCGGGGGTCGGCATGCACAGCGTGTCCGCGGCGTTCGCGGAGACCGGCGCGAGCAGCCACAGCAGCCCGACCACGGCCGCGATGACGCCACCTCGTACGGAACCGCGGCGCGCGCGGGGACCGTCAATGCTCCACCTGTGTGGACTCTTCACCCGTTCCTCCCGTCGTCGCGCCACTGGGGCGCATCCGAAGTGTAGGGAGGAAACCACGCCCTGTGGAGTACCTCACAGTCCTCAGGTCACACCGATGCCAAACGGTGACCTTGAGGTGCGGCGGCCCCGGGCATCAGCCCTGCGCGATGCTGGGTCCGTGCTCGATGACCCCGGCAGCGACCTGTCGCATCGACAGGCGCAGGTCCATCGCGGTCTTCTGGATCCACCGGAAGGCGTCGACCTCCGACAGGCCCAGCTCGCTCTGCAGCAGGCCCTTGGCGCGGTCCATCGTCTTGCGGGTCTCGAGGCGCTCGGAGAGGTCGGCGACCTCGCTCTCCAGGGCCTTCACCTCGGTGAACCGGGCCACCGCCATCTCGATGGTCGGCGCCAGGTCGGCCTTGCTGAAGGGCTTGAGCAGGTAGGCCATGGCTCCGGCGTCACGCGCCCGCTCGACCAGCTCGCGCTGGCTGAAGGCGGTGAGGATCACGACGGGGCAGATCCGCTGGGCGGCGATCCGCTCGGCGGCCGCGATCCCGTCCAGGACGGGCATCTTGACGTCCAGGATCACCAGGTCGGGTCGCAGCTCCTCGGCCAGGTCGATGGCCCGCTGACCGTCGGCGGCCTGACCGATCACGTCGTAGCCCTCCTCGGCCAGCATCTCGGCCAGGTCCATGCGGATGAGGGCTTCGTCCTCGGCGATCACGACGGTGGGAGCGGGGAGGGGCGAGGCAGTCACGTACCGAGGTTATCCCCTCCCCCGGCAGGCGTGGACGCCACGGGTCTGCAGTAAGTTGTGTCGCGGTGAGCAGGCCCCGGTATCCCAACCGGTAGAGGAAGCGGTCTCAAACACCGTCCAGTGTGGGTTCGAATCCCACCCGGGGCACGCACCACGCAGAAGGGCGCCCGACGTCATGTCGGGCGCCCTTCTCACGTCGTGGCTCTCACGTCGGGGCTCAGTCCTCGCCGCGGTAGGCGGGGGCCACGCCCTTGATCGCGTCACCCATGCGGTGCACGCGCAGGGCGTTGGTGGAGCCCGGGATGCCCGGCGGCGTGCCGGCGGTGATGACGATGCAGTCGCCCTCCTCGACCCGGCCCGAAGCGAGCAGCATCTCGTCGACCTGGCGCACCATCTCGTCGGTGCTGCGCACCTCGGAGGTGTGCATCGGCTCGACGCCCCAGGTCAGCGAGAGCTGGCGCTGGGTCTCGGCGAGCGGGCTGAAGGCGAGCAGCGGGATGGCACCGCGATAGCGGGCCAGCCGTCGGGCCGAGTCGCCACTCTGGGTGAAGGCGACCATGAACTTGGCCTGCATGCGCCCGGCGACCTCGGCCGCAGCCTTGGAGATGATGCCGCCCTTGGTCCGCGGCTGCCAGTCGACGGCTGCCATGCGGGCCAGGCCGTGGTCCTCGGTGTTCTCGACGATGCGGGCCATGGTGCGCACGGTGGCGATCGGGTGGCGACCCACGCTGGTCTCCCCCGACAGCATCACCGCGTCGGCGCCGTCGAGCACCGCGTTGGCGACGTCGGAGGCCTCGGCACGGGTGGGGGCCGGGGCGTTGATCATCGACTCGAGCATCTGGGTCGCGACGATGACCGGCTTGGCGTGGCGGCGGGCCAGCTCGATGAGCGTCTTCTGCAGCAGCGGGACCTGCTCGAGCGGGCACTCGACGCCGAGGTCGCCGCGCGCGACCATCAGGCCGTCGAAGGCGTCGATGATGGCCTCGCGGTTGTCGATGGCCTGCGGCTTCTCGATCTTGGCGATCACCGGGACGGTGATGCCCTCCTCGTCCATGATCGCGCGCACGTCGTCGGCGTCCTCGGCGTGACGCACGAAGCTCAGCGCGATGAAGTCGACGCCCTGGTGGAGGGCCCAGCGCAGGTCCTCGGTGTCCTTCTCCGAGAGCGCGGGCACGGAGACCGCGACGCCCGGGAGGTTGATCCCCTTGTGGTTGGAGACCGGTCCACCCACGATCACCTTCGTGCGGACGTCCTGGCCGTCGACCGCGACGACCTCGAGACGGACCTTGCCGTCGTCGATGAGGATCGGGTCGCCGGCGTTGACGTCGCCGGGCAGGCCTTCGTACGTCGTCCCGCACTCCGTGCCGTCGCCCTCGACGTCGCGGGTGGTGATGGTCCACTCCTGGCCGGGGACCAGGACCGCGGACCCGTCGCGGAAGTTGCCGAGGCGGATCTTGGGGCCCTGCAGGTCGGCGAAGATGCCGATCGCCCGGCCGGTGCGTTCGCTCACCTCCCGCACCATGGCGTACATGCGCGCGTGGTCCGCGTGCGTGCCGTGGCTCATGTTGAGGCGGGCGACGTCCATCCCTGCCTCAAGGAGCTCGGTGATCTTCTCAGGGCTGTCGACAGCCGGGCCAAGGGTGCAAACGATCTTTGCTCTACGCACCCGACGAGTCTAGCCGCCCCGGTCTGGACCAACGTGTCGGCGAGGTGTCACCGCGATGAAATCGGGCGACCGAAATGGCGCCGGCCGGGCCGCCCCGAAGGGCGACCCGGCCGGACCAGCAGTGCGTCGTCAGACCACCAGCGGGCGAGCCGTCGGCGGGATGGGCGACGGCAGCTCGGTCGATCCCGTGAGGTACTCGTCCACCGCGGCGGCCGCAGCACGGCCCTCCGCGATCGCCCACACGATGAGCGACTGGCCGCGTCCGGCGTCACCGGCCACGAAGACGCCGGGGACCGAGGACTCGTAGTTCTTCGAGCGGGCGACGTTGCCGCGCTCGTCGAGCTCGACGCCGAGCTGCTCGACCAGGCCGGGCTGCTCGGGCCCGACGAAGCCCATCGCCAGCAGGACCAGGTCGGCCGGGATCTCCTTCTCCGTGCCCGGGACGGGCTGGAACTTCGCGTCGACCTCGACCAAGCGGAGCGCCTTGACGTTGCCCTCGTCGTCACCGACGAACTCGGTGGTGGAGATCGAGTAGACGCGCTCGCCACCCTCCTCGTGCGCCGAGGAGACGCGGAAGATCATCGGGTAGGTCGGCCAGGGCTGACCCGTCGGACGCTCGGGCGTCGGCTGCGGCATGATCTCGAGCTGCGTGATGCTCGCGGCACCGTGACGGATCGAGGTGCCGAGGCAGTCGGCGCCGGTGTCACCGCCACCGATGATGACGACGTGCTTGCCGTCGGCACGGATCTGGCCCTCGACCGGTTGGCCGAGCGCCTCACGGTTGGCCTGCGGCAGGAACTCCATGGCCTGGTGGATGCCGTTGAGCTCGCGCCCCGGGACCGGCAGGTCACGCGCCACCGTCGAGCCGACAGCCAGCACGATCGCGTCGTACCGCTGCTGGAGGCGCTCACCCGTCAGGGTGCCCTGCCCGACCTCGACGCCGCTGCGGAAGATGGTGCCCTCACGGCGCATCTGGTCGAGGCGCTTGTCGAGGTGCTTCTTCTCCATCTTGAACTCGGGGATGCCGTAGCGGAGAAGACCGCCGGGCTTGTCCGCGCGCTCGTAGACGGCGACCGTGTGACCGGCCCGGGTCAGCTGCTGGGCGGCCGCCAGGCCGGCGGGGCCGGAGCCCACGACGGCGACGGTCTTGCCCGAGAGCCACTCCGGCGCCTCGGGCCGGACGTAGCCGGACTCCCAGGCACGGTCGATGATCGAGACCTCGACGTTCTTGATCGTCACCGGGTTCTGGTTGATCCCCAGGACGCAGGCGGTCTCGCACGGTGCCGGGCACAGACGACCCGTGAACTCCGGGAAGTTGTTCGTCTTGTGCAGGCGGTCGATCGCGCCTTCCCAGTCGTTGCGGAAGACCAGGTCGTTCCACTCCGGGATGATGTTGCCCAGCGGGCACCCTGGTGGCAGAACGGGATGCCGCAGTCCATGCAGCGGCTGGCCTGGGTGTTGATGATCGGGAGCAGCGCGCGGCCGATCCCGTCGGGGTAGACCTCGTTCCAGTCCTTGACTCGCTCCTCCACGGCACGACGGCCAGCCACCTGGCGGTCGTGCTTGAGGAAGCCCTTCGGGTCAGCCATGAAGCACCTCCATGATGCGCGCAGCAGCCTGGTCCTCGTCGAGACCCTCGGCGAGGGCCTCGGCGCGTGCGGTGAGCACGCGTCGGTAGTCCCGAGGCATGACCTCGGTGAAGCGACCCACCGCGGCGGGCCAGTCGGCGAGCAGCTGCTCGGCGACGGTGGAACCGGTCTCCTCCAGGTGCTCGCGGACGAGCGCCTCGAGCTCGGCGGCCTCGTCGGCGCCGAGGGGGGTCAGGTCGACCAGCTCGGGGTTGACCCGCGAGGCGTCGAGGTCGAGGACGTAGGCGACACCGCCGGACATGCCGGCCGCGAAGTTGCGTCCCGTCGGGCCGAGGACCACGACGCGGCCACCGGTCATGTACTCGCACCCGTGGTCGCCCACGCCCTCCACGACGGCGGTGAGGCCCGAGTTGCGGACGCAGAAGCGCTCGCCGACCTGCCCGCGCAGGAAGATCTGGCCCGACGTGCCGCCGTAGCCGATCGTGTTGCCGGCGATGACCTGCTCGCTGGCGTCGAAGGTGGCCTCACGCGAGGGACGCACCACGATGCGACCGCCCGAGAGGCCCTTGCCGACGTAGTCGTTGCCGTCACCCTCGAGCCGCAGGGTGATGCCCTTGGGCACGAACGCGCCGAAGGACTGGCCCGCCGAACCGGTGAAGGTGATGTCGATCGTGCCGTCGGGCAGACCCTCGCCGCGGTGGCGCTTGGTCACCTCGTGGCCGAGCATGGTGCCGACGGTGCGGTTGACGTTGGAGACCTTGACCTGGGCGCGCACCGGCTCGCCGTTCTCCAGGGCCGGGGCCGCGAGCCGGATCAGCTCGTTGTCCAGGGCCTTGTCGAGGGCGTGGTACTGGCTCTTGGTGCAGCGCAGGTCCTGGTCGGCGAACTGCGGCGGGTTCTCCACCTTGTGCAGGATCGGCGCCAGGTCCAGGCCGGAGGCCTTCCAGTGGTGCTCGGCCTTGACGGTGTCGAGCACGTCGACCTGGCCCACGGCCTCGTCGATCGAGCGGAAGCCGAGCTCGGCGAGGAGCTCGCGCACCTCCTGGGCGATGAACTCGAAGAAGTTCACCACGAACTCGGGCTTGCCGCTGAAGCGGCTGCGCAGCACCGGGTTCTGGGTGGCCACACCCACCGGGCAGGTGTCGAGGTGGCACACGCGCATCATCACGCAGCCGGAGACCACGAGCGGAGCGGTCGCGAAGCCGAACTCCTCGGCGCCCAGCAGGGCGGCGATGATGACGTCGCGGCCGGTCTTCAGCTGGCCGTCGGCCTGCACCACGATCCGGTCACGCAGGCCGTTGAGCAGCAGGGTCTGCTGGGTCTCGGCCAGGCCGAGCTCCCACGGACCACCGGCGTGCTTGAGCGAGGTGAGCGGCGAGGCACCGGTGCCGCCGTCGTGGCCGGAGACCAGCACGACGTCGGCGTGCGCCTTGGAGACACCCGCGGCGACCGTGCCGACACCGACCTCGGAGACCAGCTTCACGTGGACCCGCGAGGACGGGTTCGCGTTCTTCAGGTCGTGGATCAGCTGCGCCAGGTCCTCGATCGAGTAGATGTCGTGGTGCGGCGGCGGGCTGATCAGGCCGACGCCCGGGGTGGAGTGACGGGTCTTGGCCACCCAGGGGTAGACCTTGTTGCCCGGCAGCTGGCCGCCCTCACCGGGCTTCGCGCCCTGGGCCATCTTGATCTGGATGTCGTCGGCGTTGGTCAGGTACTCCGAGGTGACGCCGAAGCGTCCCGAGGCGACCTGCTTGATCGACGAACGACGCTCGGGATCGTAGAGACGCTCCGGGTCCTCGCCACCCTCACCGGTGTTGGACTTGGCGCCCAACCGGTTCATGGCGATCGCCAGCGTCTCGTGCGCCTCGCGGCTGATCGAGCCGTAGGACATCGCGCCGGTGGAGAAGCGCTTGACGATCTCGCTGATCGGCTCGACCTCGTCGATCGGGATCGGGCCCCGACCGGTCTGCTCCGCATCCTTGAACCGGAACAGGCCACGCAGCGTCATCAGGCGCTCGGACTGCTCGTCCACGCGCGCGGTGTACTGCTTGAAGATGTCGTAGCGGCCCTGGCGCGTCGAGTGCTGGAGGCGGAAGACCGTCTCCGGGTCGAACAGGTGCGGCTCGCCGTCACGACGCCACTGGTACTCACCACCGGTGGTGAGCTCACGGTTGCCCGAGACGACGCCGCCGCGCGGGTACGCCTGGGCGTGGCGCAGGGCGACCTCTTCGGCGATGGTGTCGATGCCGATGCCGCCGAGCTTGGAGGTGGTGCCGGTGAAGTACTTGTCGACCAGGTCGGTCGACAGGCCGATGGCCTCGAAGATCTGCGCACCCGTGTAGGAGGCGACCGTCGAGACACCGATCTTGCTCATCACCTTCACGACGCCCTTGCCGAGCGACTTGATCAGGTTCTTGACCGCGACCTCGGGCTCGACCTGGACGTAGTAGCCCTCGCGCGCCAGGTCCTCGACCGTCTCCATGGCCAGGTACGGGTTGACCGCGCCGGCACCGAAGCCCATCAGCAGGGCGACGTGGTGGACCTCGCGCACGTCGGCGGCCTCGACGACCAGCCCGACCTGCGTACGCGTCTTCTCACGCACCAGGTGGTGGTGGACCGCCGCGGTGAGCAGGAGCGACGGGATTGGCGCCAGGTCGGCCGTCGAGTGACGGTCCGACAGCACGATGATCCGGGCACCGTCGGCGATGGCGGCCGAGACCTCGTGGCAGATCTCGTCGATCTGCGCAGCCAGCGCCGCGCCGCCGCCGGCGACCTCGTACAGGCCCCGGGCGACGTGGGTGACGAACTCGGGGCGCTCGCTGTCCTGGTGGAGGTAGCGGAGCTTGGCGAGGTCGTCGTTGGAGAGCACCGGGAACGGGATGACCACCTGGCGGCAGGAGTCCGCGGAGGGCTCCAGCAGGTTGGACTCCGGACCGACGGTGCCCCACAGCGAGGTGACGAGCTCCTCGCGGATCGCGTCCAGCGGCGGGTTCGTCACCTGGGCGAAGAGCTGCTGGAAGTAGTCGAAGAGCAGGCGCGGCTTGTCGCTCAGGGCGGCGATGGGCGTGTCGGTGCCCATGGAGCCCAGCGCCTCGCCACCGGTGTTGGCCATCGGCGCGAGGATGACGCGCAGTTCCTCCTCGGTGTAGCCGAAGACCTGCTGGCGTCGGGCCACGGACGCGTGGGTGTGCACGACGTGCTCGCGGTCCGGGACGTCCTTGAGGTTGATCAGGCTGTCGCGCAGCCACTCCTCGTAGGGGTGCTCGGCGGCGAGGCCGGCCTTGATCTCGTCGTCCTCGACGATGCGGTGCTCCTCGGTGTCGACGAGGAACATGCGACCCGGCTTCAGGCGGCCCTTGCGGACGATCCTGGCGGGGTCGATGTCGAGCACGCCGACCTCGGAGGAGAGGACCACGAGGCCGTCGTCGGTCACCCAGTAGCGGGAGGGACGCAGGCCGTTGCGGTCGAGCACGGCGCCGATCTGGGTGCCGTCGGTGAAGACGACGCAGGCGGGGCCGTCCCACGGCTCCATCATCGTGGAGTGGAACTCGTAGAAGGCCCGGAGCTTCGGGTCCATCTGCTCGTTGTTCTCCCACGCCTCGGGGATCATCATGAGCACCGAGTGCGGGAGGGTCCGGCCGCCGAGGTGCAGCAGCTCGAGCACCTCGTCGAACGAGGCCGAGTCGGAGGCCTCGGGGGTGCAGATCGGGAAGAGGCGGTCGAGGTCGCCACCGAACTTGTCGGAGTCGAGCAGCGCCTCCCGGGCCCGCATCCAGTTGCGGTTGCCCTTGACGGTGTTGATCTCACCGTTGTGCGCGATGAAGCGGAACGGGTGGGCCAGCGGCCAGCTCGGGAACGTGTTCGTCGAGAAGCGCGAGTGCACCACGGCGATGGCCGAGGCCATGCGCTCGTCGGACAGGTCGGGGAAGACCTGGCCGAGCTGCTCGGTGGTGAGCATGCCCTTGTAGCCCAGCGTGCGCGAGGAGAGCGAGGGGAAGTAGACCTCGGTCAGGCGCTCGGCGCGCTTGCGCAGGCAGAAGGCCTGGCGCTCCAGGTCCATGCCGGTGACGGCAGCGCCCGGGGAGGCGACGAAGAGCTGGATGAAGGTCGGCATGACCGACAGGGCGGTCGCACCGAGCACCTCGGGGTTGACCGGGACGTCGCGCCATCCGAGGACCTCGAGGCCCTCCTCGGCAGCGATCTTCTCGATCGCCTGGACGGTGTCGGCCACCGCGGCCTCGTCGCCCGGGATGAAGGCGGTGCCGACCGCGTACGCACCGGCGGCGGGGAGCTCGAAGTCGACGACCTCGCGGAGGAAGGCGTCCGGCACCTGGATCAGGATGCCGGCGCCGTCACCGGAGTTGGTCTCGGCGCCCGCGGCGCCGCGGTGCTCCATGTTGATCAGGGCCTCCAGGCCCTTGGCCACGATGTCGTGGCTCGCAACGCCGGTCAGGGTCGCGACGAAGGCCACGCCACACGAGTCGTGCTCGAAGGCGGGGTCGTACAGCCCTTGGTGAGGCGGGAATGCGTGCATGGGCATTTCTCCCGTCGTCCTGGGTGGCAGCACCCGCCTCGAGAGGAGGGGGATGGCCACGATGTGAAGATCTCGCGGGACGACGTTGGCCCGGACGGCGGAACTTTACCACCCAGGGGGGCTGGCTCCCCCATCTCGGGCGGAAGCCCGCCCACTCAGGATCGGTCGTCGCCCGGCTCTGCGTCAACGGCCTTCTCAGAACCGGCCGGCTCCGGACCCCCGTCACCGACGGCGGACGCGGGGGCGGCTGCCCCCTCCTGCGCCGCCCGGCGGCGCAGGAGCCAGAAGCACACCAGCGCCACCGCGAAGAGCAGGATCGACGTCCAGCTGTTGAGGCGCAGGCCCAGCAGGTCGTCGTACTGCACCGAGTCGATGCGCAGGTTCTCGATCCAGACGCGACCGGCCGTGTAGACCATCACGTAGAGCGCGACCAGCTGGCCGGGGGCGAAGCGCCGGCGCCGGTCGAGCCAGAGCAGCAGGAGGCAGCCGGCGAGCGCCCACAGGCTCTCGTAGAGGAAGGTGGGGTGGAAGACGACGTCGGCCCCGACGTAGTCGTACGGCCGGTGGGCGTCGTCGATCTCGAGACCCCACGGCAGGTCGGTGGGACGGCCGTACAGCTCCTGGTTGAACCAGTTGCCCCAGCGCCCGATGCCCTGGGCGAGCAGCACCCCGGGAGCCAGTGCGTCGAGGAAGGGCAGCACCTTGATGCCCTTGAGCCGGGCGCCGATCACGACGCCCAGGGCACCGAGGGCGATCGCGCCCCAGATGCCGAGCCCGCCGCGCCACACGTAGAGGGCGGTGATCGGGTCGTTGCCGTCTCCGAAGTAGAGCTGGTGGTCGGTCACGACGTGGTAGAGCCGGCCGCCGACGAGGCCGAACGGCACCGCCCACAGGGCAAGGTCCTGCACGTCGCCGGGCTGGCCACCGCGTGCCACCCAGCGCCGCTCCCCCATCCAGACCGCGACGACGACGCCGAGGATGATGCAGAGCGCGTACGCACGCAGGGGCACGGGCCCGAGGTGCCACACGCCCTGGTCGGGGCTGGGGATGGCCAGGGCGACGAGCTGGCTCAGCATGGGAGCTCCAGTGTTCGGCAGGGTTCAGCGGCAGTGGTTCAGCGGCAGGGTTCAGCGGCAGGCTTCAGCGGCTCAGAAGGGACTCGATGTCCGAGGCCATCTGCTTGGCCGAGACGTCCTTGGTCCACACGATCTGGCCGAGGCCGTCCTCGTCGAGGCCCACGACGTGGTCGGAGTGCACGACCTCGTAGCCGCCGCTGGGCAGCTTCTCGCCCTCCTCGACCGCGACGCTGACCGAGCGCCCGGTCTCGACGATGGCGTCCAGGCTGCCGGTGAGCCCTCGAACTCGGGGTTGTAGCGGTCGAGGTAGCACGCAGGACCTCGGCGTCGTCACGGGCCGGGTCGGTGGTGACGAAGACCATGTCGACCCGGTCGCGGAGCTCCTCGTCGACCTGGGTCAGGGCCGAGGCGATCGTGGACATGACCACGCCGCAGATGTCGGGGCAGTGGGTGTAGCCGAAGAAGACCAGCGTCAGGTCGTTGTCGACGTCGGCCAGCGCCCGCTCCTCCCCCGACGTGGTCGTCAGCGGGATCGCGGCGGCCTCGTAGGGCTGGTCGAGCTCGGCTCCGTAGATGCCCGCCTCGGACGGCTCCTGCGTGGCCGGGCTGCAGGCGAGGGCTCCGGTGGCCAGCACGCCGGCCGCCAGGCCGAGCGCGAGACGCCGTCCCCACCCACGGGTCATCCCCGCACCCCGTTCGCCAGGTCCTCGGTGAGCGCTGCCAGGGCCCGCAGGCCGGCAGCGTGGTCGTCGGCGTGCTGCTGGAGCACCCGCACGAAGGCCGAGCCGACGATGACGCCGTCGGCGTACTGGGCGATCTCGCGAGCCTGCTCGCCGTTGCTGACGCCGAGGCCGACCCCGACGGGCAAGTCGGTGGTGGCCTTGGTGCGCGCCACGAGCGGGCCGGCCAGGTCACTGGTCGAGGTGCGCGCTCCGGTGACCCCCATGACGGCGGTCGCGTAGACGAAGCCGCGGCACGCCGCAGTGGTCATCGCCACCCGCGCGTCGGTCGAGGAGGGGGCGACCAGGAAGATCTTGTCGAGGTCGTGGGCGTCCGCCGCAGCGATCCACTCCTCGCCGCTGTCGGGGGTGATGTCGGGCGTGATCAGGCCCGAGCCGCCGGCGTTGGCCAGGTGGGTGGCGAAGCGCTCCACCCCGTAGCGCTCGACGGGGTTCCAGTACGTCATCACGACGGTCGGCGCCCCGGTGGCCGCCACCGCCTCGACGACGGTCAGCACGTCCTTCGTACGGATGCCGGCGTCGAGCGCCTGCTGGGCGGCTGCCTGGATCGTCGGGCCGTCCATGACGGGGTCGGAGTAGGGCAGGCCCACCTCGATCACGTCGCAGCCGGAGTCGACCATCACCTTCATGGCGTCGATCGAGCGCTGCAGGTCGGGGAAGCCGGCCGGCAGGTAGCCGACGAGGGCCGCGCGACCCTCGGCCTTCGCGCGCTCGAAGGCGGGTGCGGTGCCCATCACGAGCCTCCCAGTCCGAACCACTCGATGGCGGTCCCCATGTCCTTGTCACCACGACCGGAGAGGTTCACGACCACGGTCGTCTCCGGGCCCTTCTCGGCCACCAGCTCCGGCAGCACCTTCAGGGTGCCGGCCAGCGCGTGGGCGCTCTCGATGGCCGGGATGATCCCCTCGGTGCGCGCGAGCAGGGCCATCGCGTCCATCGCCTCGGAGTCGGTCACCGGGAGGTAGGTGGCGCGCCCGACCCTGGCCAGGTGGGAGTGCTGGGGGCCGACGCCCGGGTAGTCCAGACCGGCGGAGATCGAGTGGGACTCGACCGTCTGGCCGTCCTCGTCCTGCAGCACGAAGGTGCGCGCGCCGTGCAGCACGCCGGAGTCGCCGGCAAAGATGGTGGCCGCGTGACGGCCCGTCTCGACGCCGTCGCCGCCCGGCTCGAAGCCGTAGATGGCGACGTCCTCGTCCTCGAGGAAGGCGGTGAAGAGGCCGATGGCGTTGGAGCCGCCGCCGACGCAGGCGGTCACGGCGTCAGGGAGCCGGCCGAACTGCTCCAGCACCTGGGCGCGCGCCTCGTCGCCGATGCCGCGGCAGAACTCGCGGACCATGCTCGGGAACGGGTGCGGACCAGCCGCCGTCCCGAAGAGGTACGCGGTGTGGTCGACGCTGGCGACCCAGTCACGCAGCGCCTCGTTGATGGCGTCCTTCAGCGTCGCGCTTCCGGACTCGACCGGGACCACGGTGGCGCCCAGCATCTGCATCCGGGCGACGTTGAGCGCCTGGCGCCGGGTGTCGACCGCAC
This sequence comes from Nocardioides daphniae, assembly GCF_004777465.1. NCBI lineage: Bacteria > Bacillati > Actinomycetota > Actinomycetes > Propionibacteriales > Nocardioidaceae > Nocardioides > Nocardioides daphniae. The sequence goes on along the minus strand of NZ_CP038462.1, from coordinate 1,443,839 downwards.
CCATGTAGACCGTGCAGTCGAGGCCGAAGTAGGCCGCGGCGGTCGCGCTGGCGACGCCGTGCTGGCCCGCGCCGGTCTCGGCGATGACGCGGGTCTTGCCCATCCGCTTGGTGAGCAGGGCCTGGCCCATCACGTTGCGGATCTTGTGGGCGCCGGTGTGGTTGAGGTCCTCGCGCTTGAGCAGGATCCGGGCGCCGTACTGCGCCGAGAGCCGCTCCGCGTGGTAGAGCCGACTGGGGGTGCCGGCGTAGTCGGCGAGGACGTCCTCGAACGACTTCACGAACTCCGGGTCGGCCATCGCGCCGTTCCAGGCCTCGGTCAGCTCGTCGAGCGCGGCGACCAGCGCCTCGGGCATGAAACGGCCACCGAAGTCGCCGAAGAAGCCCCGCTCGTCGGCGTCGTAACGGCCCGGCCGGCCTGCGTCTGCCTGCCCTGTCACAGTCCTACTCCTGTCATGCTGCGGACGGCCTGCTCGGGGTCGCCGTCCTTGACGAGCGCCTCCCCCACGAGCACGACCCGGGCGCCCGTCGGCCACGAAGCCAGCCACGTCGTCCGTCGAGTTGATGCCCGACTCGGCGACCTTGACCCGGTCGTCGGGCACGAGCGGCCGAGCCGCGAGAAGTGGTGTGGTCGACCGCCAGCGTCTTGAGGTTGCGGGCGTTGACCCGATCAGGGAGCGCGCGAGGGCGGACGGCACGCTCGGTCTCTCCTCGTCGTGCACCTCGACCAGCACGGTGAGCCCGAGCTCGCGGGCCTCGTCGTGGAGGCGGCGCAGGGTGTCGTCGTCCAGGGCGGCGACGATGAGCAGGGCGAGGTCGGCCCCCGGCACGGGCCTCGACGAGCTGGTAGGACTCGACGATGAAGTCCTTGCGCAGGATCGGCACGTCGACGGCCGCGCGCACCGCGCGCAGGTCGTCGAGGGACCCTTGAACCGGCGCTCCTCGGTGAGGACGGAGATCGCCGCGGCGCCGCCACGGGCGTACGCAACCGCCAGGTCGGCCGGGTCGGGGATGTCGGCGAGGTGGCCCTTGCTGGGGCTGGAGCGCTTCACCTCGGCGATGACGCTGGACCCGGGCGCCGAGAAGTGCGGCATCGGGTCGAGGGGGGCGTCGACGTCGGCCAACGCGGCCCGCAGGTCGCGCAACGGCGTCTCGGACTCGCGCGGGCGAGGTCGATCCGGACACCGGCGACGATGTCGTCGAGGACGGACACGCGGATTCCTCCAGGGCTGGCGGGACGAACAGGGACAAGCCTCTCACCCCGGCGGTGAGCCCCGGGCACCAGTCCAGTGGCTCGAGCGGCAGCTCAGGGCGCGAGCCACTCCCCCAGCGGCACCGGAAGGTTGCGCCAGAGCGCGAAGACGGCGAGGGCCACGCCGATCCCCCACCACGCGGCGGCGGGAAGGGCCGGCAGCAGCGGCTGCCTGCCCTGCCAGGCACGCAGCACCGCACGCAGCCACAGCACGACGGCCACCGGCGCCGCGGCGACCAGGACGAGGTTGCTCGAGGCAGCCGCCACCAGGTCGAGGTCGGTGAGGTGGTGGACGGCGCGCAGGCTGCCGCAGAACGGGCAGGCGAAGCCGACCAGCGCGGTGGGGCAGAAGCCCCAGCTGCCCTGCACGTGCGGGTCACGCAGGTGCAGCGCCAGCGTGGCGGCACCGACGACGGCGCCCGCGGCGAGGACCGGACGCAGACGCTGCGCCCGGGTGGTGGGCACCGGGCCCACCGGGGAGGTCACGTGGACCACGGCCGGTCAGGCTCGGATCAGTGGGATTCCTCGTTGAGGCCCATCTTCGCCATCACCATGAAGAGCGGGAGGGCGACGACGGCGACAACGACGCCGACCCAGAAGAGGACCATGGAGACGGGCGTCAGCATGAGCGCGACGCTGCCGATCACGAAGCCGACCATCGCCACCGCGACAGCGGTCCAGGCGGCGGGGGTGTTTCCGTGGTTGTCAGCCATGAGTTGTGCTCCTGATCCGTGCGAGTACGTCCAGCCCGCAGCGCGGACCGGGCACCAGTCTAGGGGTCGACCCGTTCCGTCGGGTCGCGGCCCTCGTCGATGGCCTTCCACACGTCGGCAGGGTCCTCCTCGCCGAGGTCGGCGACCGGGACGGCCGCGGCTGCCGCGGACGACTCCGCACCGGGGCGCGGCGCACCGGTCGGGGCGTCGTACCGGCTGCCCATGGCCGGCCACCGCGGGACGCGCAGGAGCGCGACGACGTGCGCCGGCACCAGGAGCACGACGGCGATCCCGGCCATCACGAACCACGACGTCCAGCCCAGGGACCACCCCGGCGCCAGCTCGGCGCGCGTCACGGCGGCGGAGACGTCATCACGCAGCGTCAGCGCCCCGATCACCCAGACGGCGGCGAGCCCGAGGGAGGCCAGCAGGCCGAGGCCGGCGACCGCTCGGCGCCACGCACCGCGGGTCACCAGCAGCACGCCCCACGCGGCGAGCGCCACCAGGCCGAGCGCACCCGAGGCGGGCATCTGGCCGAGGCCGGGGGCGTTCTGCCAGAACCAGTCGGCCGCTGCCTGGTCGCTGCCGCGGGCGGAGAGCTCCACCCAGTCACGGTGGCCGGCGGTGGCGGCGAGGCCCGCGCCGGCCAGGCCGGCGAGCAGGGTGGGGCCGAACGACCGGTCAGCCACGACCGGGCACCGCCGGCAGCAGGTCGGCGTCGAAGCAGGTGGCGTCACCGGTGTGACAGGCGGCGCCCTCCTGGTCGACCTTCACCAGCAGCGTGTCCTTGTCGCAGTCGAGCCGGACCTCCTTGACCCACTGCACGTGGCCCGAGGTCTCCCCCTTGACCCAGTACTCCTGGCGGCTGCGCGACCAGTAGGTGGCGCGTCCGGTCGTCAGGGTACGGGCCAGGGCCTCGTCGTCCATCCAGCCGAGCATCAGCACCTCGCCGGTGTCGTGCTGCTGCACGACCGCGGGGACCAACCCGTCGGAGGTGCGCTTGAGCCGGGCGGCGATGTCGGGGTCGAGTGCAGTCACTCCCCCAGTATCGCGCGCGGCGGGTGGGCCGGCGCCGCCGGACTCCTGCTGCGCCCCCTCCTGTGACCTCTGGTGTGAAACCGTCACCGGCTCAGCGCCCGTGCTGGGCGACCCAGGAGGCGTGGAGCCGGGCGTACGGGAGCCCCGGCTGCGAGACGAGCTCGCGGTGCGGCCCGCGCTGCACGACACGTCCGGCGTCGACCACCACCACCTCGTCGGCCTGCTCGGCCGTGCTGAGGCGGTGGGCGATGGTCACCGACGTGCGTCCGGACATCAGCCGCTCCAGCGCGCGCCCGATGCGCACCTCCAGCTCGGGGTCCACCGCGCTGGTGGCCTCGTCCAGGACGAGCAGGTCGGGGTCGGCCAGGTGGGCGCGCAGCAGCGCCACGAGCTGCCGCTCCCCCGCCGACAGCGACTCGCCACGCTGACCGACCTCGGTGCGTACGCCGTCGGGCAGGCCGTCGAGCCAGTCGGCCAGGCCGAGCTCCTCGGCGGCGCGGACGATGTCGTCCTCGGTCGCGTCCAGGCGTCCGTAGCGCACGTTGGCGGCCAACGTGTCGTCGAAGAGGAATCCCTCCTGCGGCACCAGCACCACGCCGCGGCGCAGGCTGGCATGGGCGACCTCGCGCACGTCGACCCCGTCGAGCAGCACGCGGCCGGTGGTCGGGTCCATGAGCCGGGTCAGCAGCTTGGCGAAGGTGGACTTGCCCGAGCCGGTCTCACCGACGATCGCGACGCGCGTGCCCGCACGGAGCTCCAGGTCGACGTCGCGCAGCACCAGCGGACCACCCGGGTAGGCGAAGGAGACCTCCTCGAAGCGGACGTCCATCGGGCCGCGCGGCAGGGCGGTGCCCTCCCCGCCGGGGTCGACCACGTCGGCCGGCATCTCGAGGATGCCGATGACGCGGCGCCAGCTGGCGATCGCGTTCTGCGCGTCGGTGATGATCTGGGTGCCCATCTGCACGGGGCCCACGAAGAGGGTGACCAGGAAGGCGAAGGCCAGCACGGTCCCGGCCGTCATGTCGCCCGTGAAGCCGAGCAGCACCCCGATCACCAGGACGCCCGCGTTGGCGAGGCCGGCGGAGATGCCACCCAGGGAGAACGAGAAGACGGTGAACTGCTGGGCGCGCGTGCTGGCCGCCTTGAAGCCGTCGATCGCGGTGTCGATGCGCTCCTGGGTGCGCTCCTGCACGGCGTACGCCCGCACCACCGAGGCGCCGACGACGGGCTCTGAGACTGCGGACAGCATGGTGCCGGCCTGGCGTCGGACGACCCCGTAGGCGTCGGAGAGCTTGCGCTGGAAGTAGCGGATCGAGGCGAAGAGCGGGGCGAAGCAGAGCCAGACGACCAGGCAGAGCTGCCACGAGTAGAACGCCATGATCACCGTGGCGACCAGCACCTGGCCGACGCTGATCACCAGCAGCAGGCCACCGAAGACCAGGAACTGGCTGACCTGGTCGACGTCGCTCGTGACGCGCGAGACGAGCGCCCCGCGGCGCTCGGTGCTCTGGGTGAGCAACGACAGGTCGTGGATGTGGCGGAACGCCTTCGTCCGCAGCGTCGCCAGCCCGCCCTCGCTGGTGGTGAAGAGGCGCGACGTCATGAAGTACGACGCCACGCTGGTGACGATGAGGCCACCGAAGGCGGCCAGGCCCATCCAGGCCACGAACGCCAGGTCCGGGCCGCCGGGGCCGGCGAGGCCACGGTCGAGCGTCTGCTGCACGGCGATGGGCACGATCACCTGGCCGAGCGAGGCGATGACCGCGAAGAAGAGGGTCCACCCGACGCCGTGGAGCAGCTCGGGGGTCTGGGCGATGCCACGCCGTATCGTCTCGACGGCCCCGATCTCCTCACCGGAGGAGACCTGGCTGCCGACGGGACCGGTGGCTCCGGGACGAAGACTCATCCGAGCACCTCCTCGACGTCGGGACGGGGCTGCTCGTAGGCGTTGACGAGACGGGCGTACGACGCGTTGCGCGCCAGCAGGTCGGCGTGCGGCCCGCGGTCGACGACGCGCCCCTGCTCGAGGTGCACGACCTCGTCGGCCAGGGCGATCGTGGCCTTCCGGTAGGCGACCACGACCAGCGTGGTGTCACCGGCCTCGCCGGAGCGCAGCGAGGCCAGGATGCGCTGCTCGACCTCGGGGTCGACCGCGCTGGTGGCGTCGTCGAGCACGAGCAGGCGGGGACGGCGCAGCAGCGCCCGCGCCAGCGAGAGCCGTTGACGCTGTCCTCCCGACAACGAGGTGCCGCGCTCCCCCAGCGGGGTGTCGAGGCCGAGCGGGAGCGCCCGCACGAACTCCTCGGCCTGGGCCGTGCGCAGCACCGACCAGACCTCGTCGTCGCCGACCTCCGCGCCCAGGGTCACGTTGCCCCGCACGGTGTCGTCGAAGAGGAAGGCGGTCTGCGGCACGACGGCCACCACGCGGGCGAGCTCGCCGGGGGCGAGGTCGCGCAGGTCGATGCCGTCGAGGCGGATGGCGCCCTCGTCGGGGTCGACCAGCCGGGTCAGCAGCTGGGTCAGGGTGCTCTTGCCCGAGGCGGTGGCACCGACGATCGCGACGGTTCGTCCGGGCGCGGCCTCGAAGTCGACGCCGCGGAGCACCGGGGCCTCGTCGTACGCGTACGCCACGCCGTCGACGCTGAGTCGCGCCCCGTGAGCGCTGACGGGCGCAGGCAGGTCGCCGTGCGGCATGGTGCCGGTCGCGTCGAGCACGGCGCGCGTGCGGTCGTAGCCCACGACGCTGCGTGGGAACTCGCCGAGCAGCCACCCGATGGCGCGGATCGGGAACGAGACGATGGTGAGCAGGTAGGCCACCGTCACCACGTCGCCGGCGACGGTGACGCCGGACTCCACCCGGGCCACGCCGACCGCGAGGACGACCAGGACCCCGAGGTTGGGCAGCGCGGCGAGCACGGGGTCGAACGCGGCCCGCACCCGTCCGGCGCGGGTGTTGACCTCGCGCAGCTCCTGCACCTTGGCGGCGAAGCGCGCGGTCTCCTCCCCCTCGCGCCCCAGCGTCTTGACGACCATGGCGCCGTCGAAGGACTCGTGCGCCACCTCGGCCACCTCGGCGCGCAGTCGCTGAGCGCGCGTCATCAGCGGTGACGCCAGACGCTGGTAGACCACGTTGGCGACCAAGACGGCCGGGAAGACGAGCAGCCCGACGAGGGCGAGCACCAGGTCGGCGGCCAGCATCTGCACGACTGCGATCACCATCATCACGACCGTGCCGAGCGCCATCGGGAAGGGCGCGATCGGCGCCCACGCGGCCTCGACGTCGCTGGAGGCGTTGGAGAGCAGCTGGCCGGTCGGGTGGCGCTGGTGCCACTCCATCGGCAGTTCGAGGTACTTGCGGGTGACCTCGCGACGGGTGTGCGCCTGCATCCGGTACTGCATGATGCCGGCGCCGAGGCGTCGGGCCACGATGCCCACCGCGCGCAGCAGGGCCACTCCCACGAAGAGGGCGACGACGGCCCAGAGCATCGCGGTGCCGATCTCACCGTCCTCGAAGGCGGGGATCACGACGTGGTCCGTGGACCACCCGAGCACCCAGGCGTCGGCGACGGTGAGCACGGCGAAGAGCACGCTGCCCACGGTGGAGAGGATGAAGACCCACGGCTCGCGGCGGACGGCCACGCCCAGGACCCGGAACCCCTCCCACGTCGTGGAGGTACGACGTCGCGGCGCCGCCTCGGGCGGGACGCCGCCGGTCCCGGGGGCCGGGGACCTCGTCGCCTCGGTCGTGGTGGTGCTCAGGGCTCACTCCTCTTCCGTGCGGACGGCAGCCTTCGTCGGTCGACGCAGCGCCTCTGGGGGCAACCCGGGGTACGCCGGTGGCATTCCCCGGACTCCGGGGTGGTGGTCCGGTGCTTCCCCGGGGGAACCGGTCCCGACGCTCTCGTGCGCGCCGGGCCGAGGGTCGGCGGGGTGGAGCGGGTCAGCGGACGGGGTGCCCGTCAGCCGCCAGGGCCTGCTTGACGTCGGAGATCCGCAGCGTGCCGAAGTGGAAGACGCTGGCGGCCAGCACCGCGTCGGCACCGGCGTCGACGGCCGGCGAGAAGTGGCCGAGCTCGCCGGCGCCGCCGGAGGCGATCACGGGGATGTTCACCTCGCGGCGCACCGCCCGGATGATCTCGAGGTCGAAGCCGTCGCGGGTGCCGTCGGCATCCATCGAGTTGAGCAGGATCTCCCCCGCGCCGAGCTCGGCCGCACGGGCCGCCCAGGCGATCGCGTCGATGCCGGCCGACTGGCGACCACCGTGGGTGGTCACCTCGAAGCCCGAGTCGGTGCCGGCGGCACGACGCGCGTCGACCGAGAGCACCAGCACCTGGCTGCCGAAACGGTCGGAGACCTCGGAGATCAGCTCGGGGCGTCGGATCGCGGCCGTGTTCATGGCGACCTTGTCGGCACCGGCCCGCAGCAGCCGGTCGACGTCCTCCACGCTGGAGACCCCTCCACCGACGGTGAGGGGGATGAAGACCTCCTCGGCGGTGCGGGAGACGATCTCCATCGTCGTGGCCCGCCCCTGGTGGGAGGCGGAGATGTCAAGGAAGGTCAGCTCGTCGGCACCCTCGGCGTCGTACAGCCGTGCCAGCTCGACGGGGTCACCGGCGTCGCGCAGCTCGCTGAAGTTGACGCCCTTGACCACGCGGCCACCGTCGACGTCGAGGCACGGGATCACACGCACCGCGAGGCTCATGCCCGTCCCCCCTTCGGGAGGGTGAGGGCGAGCGCCTCCTGGAGGGTGAACCGACCCTCGTAGAGCGCCGTGCCGGCGATCGCACCCTCGACCCCGAGGTCGACCAGCTCGGCCAGGGCGGCGATGTCGTCGATGGTGGAGATGCCGCCCGAGGCGATGACCGGGCGGTCGGTGGCGGCGCAGACGTTGCGCAGCAGCTCGGTGTTCGGGCCCTGGAGCATGCCGTCCTTGTTGACGTCGGTGACGACGTAGCGGGCACAGCCCTCCGCGTCGAGGCGGGCCAGCGTCTCGTAGAGGTCGCCACCCTCCGACGTCCAGCCGCGCCCGGCCAGTGTGGTGCCGCGCACGTCGAGGGCGATCGCGATCCGGTCGCCGTGCTCGGCGATGGCGCGGGCGCACCACTCGGGGTTCTCGATCGCGGCGGTGCCGATGTTGACCCGCTCGCAGCCGGTGGCGAGCGCCTTGCGCAGCGACTCGTCGTCGCGGATGCCGCCGGTCATCTCGACCTTGATGTCGAGCCGGCGCACGATCTCGGACTTGATCTCGAAGTTGTCACCCTTGCCGAAGGCGGCGTCGAGGTCGACCAGGTGCAGCCACTCGGCGCCGGCCTCCTGCCAGCGCAGCGCGGCGTCGACCGGGTTGCCGTACCGGCCGCCGGTGCCCTCCACCCCCTGGGAGAGCTGGACGGCCTGGCCACCGGAGATGTCCACGGCCGGGAGGAGCTGGAGGTAGTTCGTCATGTCGTCCTTCTCAGGTGGTCCGTCCGCCCCGCAGCGGTGCGGACGGGACCGGGGTGTCAGAGGGTGTTGACCCAATTGCGCAGCAGCGTGGCGCCCGCGTCACCGGACTTCTCCGGGTGGAACTGCGTCGCCCAGAGGGGGCCGTTCTCCACGGCGGCGACGAAGCGGTCCCCGCCGTGCTCGGCCCAGGTCACCAGCGGCGCGGCGGTGCGGTCGTTGGTGACTAGCTCCCACTCCCGCACGCCGTAGGAGTGCACGAAGTAGAAGCGCTCGTCCTCGGCGCCGGCGAAGAGCTGGCTGCCCTCGGGCACCTCGACGGTGTTCCAGCCCATGTGCGGCACCACGGGCGCCTGGAGGCGCTCGACGGTGCCGGGCCACTCGTCGCAGCCGTCGGTCTCGACGCCGTGCTCGACGCCCTTCGTGAAGAGAATCTGCATGCCCACGCAGATGCCCATCACCGGTCGGCCCCCGGAGAGCCGACGCCCGATGATGCGGTCGCCCTTGATGGCGCGCAGGCCCTTCATGCAGGACTCGTACGCCCCGACTCCGGGCACCAGCAGGCCGTCGGCGTCCAGGGCGGTCTGGAAGTCGCTGGTCAGGGTGACCTCTCCCCCGGCGCGCTCGACGGCCCGGACGGCCGAGCGGAGGTTGCCCGACCCGTAGTCGAGGACGACGACGGACGGCTTGCTCACGCCGGCGCCCCTGCCGCTGCGGATCCGCTCTCCACGCCGTCACCCTCCAGGGTGCCCTTGGTCGAGGGGACGCCCGTCTCGCGCGGGTCGATGGCAGCGGCGTCGCGGAACGCCCGGGCGAAGGCCTTGAACTGCGCCTCGACCAGGTGGTGCGGGTCGCGTCCGGCGAGCACGCGCACGTGCAGCGCGATCTGGGCGTGGAAGGAGATCGACTCGAAGACGTGACGGGTCAGCGAGCCCTGGTAGTCGCCACCGATCGCCACGTAGATCTGGCCCTCGGGCTCGCCGGTGTGGACGCAGTAGGGACGGCCGGAGAGGTCGACGACGCCCTGGACGAGCGCCTCGTCGAGCGGCACGGTCGCGTCGCCGAAGCGACGGATGCCCTTCTTGTCACCGAGGGCCTGGCGCAGCGCCTGGCCGAGGATGATCGCGGTGTCCTCGACGGTGTGGTGCGCGTCGATGTGGGTGTCACCCTCGGTCTTCACGGTCAGGTCGACCAGCGAGTGGCGACCGAAGGCGTCGAGCATGTGGTCGAAGAAGCCGACCCCGGTGGACACGTCGGTGCGGCCGGTGCCGTCGATGTTCACCTCGACGAGGACCGAGGACTCCTTGGTACGACGCTCGATCCGGGCGGTGCGGCTCATCGGTTCTCCTTGACGGTGGTGGAGGGGTCGGCCATCACGGTGGTGAGGGCGTCGCGGAAGGCGGCCATCTCGGCCGGGGTGCCGACGGAGACCCGCAACCAGCCCTCGGGGCCGGTCTCGCGGATCAGCACGCCGGCGTCGAGCAGGCCCTGCCAGACGGCGTGACGGTCGGCGAACCGACCGAAGAGGACGAAGTTGGCGTCGGAGTCGGCGACCTCGAGCCCCTGCGCGCGCAGCCACTCGACGCAGGCGTCGCGCTCGGCGCGCAGGTCGTCGACCTTGCCGAGCAGCTCCGGTGCGTGCCGCAGGGCGGCCAGCGCTGCTGCCTGGGTGACGGCCGAGAGGTGGTAGGGCAGGCGCACGATGCGGATCGCGTCGACGACCTCGGGCCGGGCGGCCAGGTAGCCCACCCGGGCCCCGGCCAGGGCGAAGGCCTTCGACATGGTGCGGGTGACGACCAGGTTGCGGTGGGTGCCGATCAGCTCGAGCGCGCTCGGCACGCCCTCGCGACGGAACTCGCCGTAGGCCTCGTCGATCACCACGATGCCGTTGCCGGCGGCCTCGCAGAGCACCGAGACCGCCTCCGGGGGCAGGGCGGTGCCGGTCGGGTTGTTGGGGCTCGGCAGTAGCACGACGGCCGGACGGACCTCCTCGACCATCCGGCGAGCCGCCTCCAGGTCGAGGCTGAAGTCGTCCTCGCGGCGCCCCGCGACCCATTCGGTGAGGGAGTTGCGGGCGTACTCGGGGTACATCGCGTACGTGGGGGCGAACGAGATCGCCGTGCGCCCGGGCCCACCGAAGGCCTGCAGGATCTGCATCATGACCTCGTTGGAGCCGTTGGCTGCCCAGACCATGTCAGGGGTCAGGCCCTGGCCACCGTCGGTGTTGAGGTAGTCGGTGAGCGCGTGGCGCAGCGCGGTGAACTCGCGGTCCGGGTAGCGGTTGAGCCCGAGGGCCGCCTCGCGCACCGCCTCGGCGATGTCAGCGGCAGCCGCCTCCGAGGGCCCGTACGGGTTCTCGTTGGTGTTCAGCGCCACCGGCACGTCGAGCTGGGGCGCACCGTAGGGCTCGTCCCCCACCAGCGCGTCGCGCAACGGGGGCCAGCTGAGCGCGGTCACTCCCCGTCACCCGCGAACCGCACCTGCACGGCCTGGCCGTGGCCCGGGAGGTCCTCGGCTCCAGCCAGGGTGACGACGTGGTCGGCCACCTCGGCCAGGGCCTCGCGCGAGTAGTCGATGACGTGCACCGACTTGGTGAAGGCGCGCACCGACAGGCCCGAGGAGTGGCAGGCGCAGCCAGCCGTGGGAAGCACGTGGTTGGAGCCTGCGCAGTAGTCGCCCAGGGAGACCGGCGCCCAGGAGCCGACGAAGATCGCGCCGGCGTTGCGCACGCGGGCGGCCACGGCCGCGGCGTCACGCGTGTGGATCTCGAGGTGCTCGGCGGCGTAGGCGTTGACGACGTCAAGCCCCTGGTCGACGTCGCGCACCAGCACGATGCCGGACTGCTGGCCCTGCAGGGCCGTCCGGATCCGCTCGACGTGCTTGGTCGCGGCCACCTGCACCTCGAGGGCCGCGACGACGGCGTCGGCCAGCACCGGGGAGTCGGTCACCAGCACCGAGGCAGCCATCGGGTCGTGCTCGGCCTGGGAGATCAGGTCGGCCGCCACGAAGGACGCGTCGGCGGAGTCGTCGGCCAGGATCGCGATCTCGGTCGGGCCGGCCTCGGAGTCGATGCCGACGACGCCGCGCAGCTCGCGCTTGGCGGCGGCGACGTAGATGTTGCCCGGGCCGGTGACCAGGTCGACCTTGGCGCAGGGACCCGCGCCGTGGGCGAACATGGCGATGGCCTGCGCGCCCCCGACCGCGTAGACCTCGTCGACGCCGAGCAGTGCGCAGGCGGCCAGGATCGTGGACTCGGGCAGTCCACCGTTGTGCTTCTGGGGCGGGCTGGCCAGGGCGATCGAGCCGACGCCGGCGACCTGGGCGGGGACGACGTTCATCACGACGCTGCTCACCAGCGGCGCGAGGCCACCGGGGACGTAGAGGCCGACACGGTCGACGGGCACCTTGCGGTGGGTCACCGTGGCACCGGGGGCCAGCTCGGTGGTGACGTCCTGCTCGAGCTCGGCGGCGCAGGTGAGGCGCAGACGACGGATGGCCTCCTCCAGACCGGCACGTACGCCGGGGTCGAGGTCGGCGAGCGCCTCACCCAGCGCCTCGGTCGGGACCCGGATCTCGGCCACGTCGACGCCGTCGAACTGGAGTCCGTACTCCCGGATGGCGTCGACACCACGGGTGCGGACCGCCTCGATGATCGGCTTCACCGCATGCGTGGCCGCCTCGACGTCGAACTCGGCACGGGGCACGCTCGTGCGGTAGTCGATGGAGGGCGAGGCCTCACGGAGGTCGATGCGGCGAATCATGGCTCAATGATAGGTGGACCGACCGACACGACACCCACCGATATCCACCGGGGCAGAACCGGGGACCACGCGGTCACCGGTGTGGGCGCCGGACCCCGCCGAAGTAGATGCCGACGACGCTGATCATCGCGCCCACTGCGGGCGCGAGGGTGGCGGTCGAGCCGAAGGGCCACCAGGTGTGCTCGACGCCCGCGAGACGCAGGTCGGAGATGATCGGCTCCCAGTCACCGGTGGTCCGGGCGACGACGTCGGGGTCCGGCGGACCGAGGACGTGGCCGACGACGTACATGACCCAGGCCATGACGAAGGCGCCGAGGAGGATGCCGACCAGCACGAGCAGGGGCGCGGAGCGCACGAACCTGGCGGCCAGGCCACCGAAGACCACGCCTCCGACCAGGCCGACCACGGTGAACCAGCCGGTCGCGTCGACGTCGTTGACCAGTCCCGCACGGTCCAGGAAGAACTCGCCCTTCCAGGCCGCACCGGTCGGCGGGGTCCAGACGAGCTCCCACACGGCGCCCAGCAGCGCGCCGAGGACGGCACCTGCGCCCAGCAGACCGAGGAGGACCAGCGCGCGCCTGCCGGCCGTCTCCCCCGGGTGCGAGGAGTCGGTGGCCGCGGGGGCTCCGGCCGGCTGACCGTCCTGGGTGATCACTGGCCCAGGCACTGGGGCCCCAGGAGCTGCTTGAGGTCGGCGAAGAGGGCCGAGGTGGGCGTCACCCGCAACCGGTCGTCCAGCTTCATCACCGTCGTCGAGGAGCGCGACATCAGCCGCAGGTGCACCTCCGTCATGCCGGGGTGGGCGGAGAGCACGTCGCGCAACGACTCGACCACGGGCTGGGTGCAGCGCGTGGCGGGCAACGACACGACGACCGGGCCGCTGGGGCCGTCGCTCAGGTCGGGGACGGTGACCTCCTGCCCGCGCAGCTCGGGCTGCTCCTTGTCGCGGGAGAGCTGGCCCTTCACCCGGATGATCGCGTCCTGCATCAGGTGCGGCGCCGCGAGCTGGTAGGCGCTCGGGAAGAGGAGCACCTCGATGCCACCCTCGAGGTCCTCCAGGGTCAGCGTCGCCCAGGCGTCACCGCGCTTGGTGATCTTGCGCTGCACCTGGGTGACCAGGCCCGAGACGGTGACCGTGGTCCCGTGGGCCCGGTCCTCGTCGGTGAGCAGCTGGCCGATCGTGCAGTCGGTGCCGTTGGAGAGCACGTGCTCCAGGCCCATCAGCGGGTGGTCGGAGACGTATAGACCGAGCATCTCCCGCTCGTGGCCGAGCAGGGTCATCTTGTCCCACTCGTCGATCTCGGGATGGCGACCGTCACGCCGAAGCCGCCGGTGTCGTCCTCGTCCATCAGACCGGCGAAGAGGGAGTCCTGGCCGATCGCCTCGTTGCGCTTGATGTCGACGTACTGGTCGACCGCCGACTCGTGGATCACCTGGAGCGCGGCGGCGGCGGTGCTTCATGTCGTCGAAGGCCCCGGCCTTGATCAGCGAGTCGATGACGCGCTTGTTGCAGACCAGCGGCGGCACCTTGGCCATGAAGTCGTTGAAGTCGGCGTACCGGCCCTGCGACGTGCGCCCCTCGATGATCCCGTCAACCACGTTGGCGCCGACGTTGCGGATCGCGGTGAGGCCGAAGCGGATGTCCTTGCCGACCGCGGTGAAGTTGGAGGAGGACTCGTTGACGTCGGGCGGCAGCACCTGGATCTTCATCCGGCGGCACTCGTTGAGGTAGATCGCCATCTTGTCCTTGTCGTCCTTGACGGACGTCAGGAGGGCGGCCATGTACTCGGTCGGGTAGTTGGCCTTGAGGTAGGCGGTCCAGTACGTGATGACGCCGTAGGCGGCGGAGTGCGACTTGTTGAACGCGTAGTCGGAGAACGGGAGCAGGATCTCCCACAGCGTGTCGATGGCGTCCTGCGGGTAGCCCCGCTCGAGCATGCCGGCCTGGAAGCCGGCGTACTGCTTGTCCAGCTCCTCCTTCTTCTTCTTGCCCATGGCGCGACGCAGGTTGTCTGCGGCACCGAGGGTGAAGCCGGCGAGCACCTGGGCGATCGCCATGACCTGCTCCTGGTAGACGATCAGGCCGTACGTCTCCCCCAGCACCGGCTCGAGGGCCTCGGCCAGCGCGGGGTGGATCGGCTCGATCGGCTCGCGCCCGTTCTTGCGCCGGGCGTACTTGTTGTGCGAGTCCGCACCCATCGGGCCGGGGCGGTAGAGCGCCGAGACGGCCGTGATGTCGGCGAACTGGTCGGGCAGCAGCGAGCGGAGCAGGGCCCGCATGCCGCCACCATCGAGCTGGAAGACGCCGAGCGTGTCGCCGCGGCCCATCAGCTCGTACGTCGCCCGGTCGTCGAACGGGAGGTCCTCCAGGACCACGTCGATCTCGCGGTTGGCGCGGATGTTGGCGACCGCGTCCTCGAGGATGCGGAGGTTGGACAGTCCGAGGAAGTCCATCTTGACCAGGCCCAGCGACTCGCACATCGGGTAGTCGAACTGGGTGATGACGGCGCCGTCCTGCGGGCGCGCCATGATCGGGACGATGTCGATCAGCGGCTCGCTGGACATGATCACGCCTGCTGCGTGCACGCCCCAGTTGCGGATCTGGCCCTCGAGGCCGACCGCGGTGTTGTAGATCGTGCGGACGTCGTGGTCCTGCTCGAAGAGGGCACGGAACTCGCCGCCCTCGCCGTAGCGCTTGTGCTGCTCGTTGAAGAGCTCCTTGAGCGGGACGCCCTTGCCCATCACGTCGGCCGGCAGGGCCTTGGTGATCCGGTCGCCGATGGCGAAGCCGTGGTCGAGGACGCGGGCGGCGTCCTTGATCGCCGCCTTCGCCTTCAACCGGCCGAAGGTCGCGATCTGGGCGACGCGCTCGGCGCCGTACTTCTCGGTGACGTACTGGATCACCTCACCGCGGCGGGCGTCGTCGAAGTCGATGTCGAAGTCAGGCATCGACGGGCGCTCGGGGTTGAGGAAGCGCTCGAAGAAGAGGCCGTGCTCGAGCGGGTCGTCGAGGTCGGTGATGCGCAGGGCGTACGCAGCGATCGAGCCTGCACCGGAACCACGGCCGGGGCCGACGCGGATGCCGTTGTCCTTGGACCACTGGATGAAGTCGGCGACCACCAGGAAGTAGCCGCAGTAGCCCTTCTGGGCCACGACGCCGAGCTCCATCTCGACGCGTTCCTTCACCTCCTGGGTGAGCCGCTCGCCCGGGTAGCGCATCTCGATGCCGCGCCACACCTCCTTGCGGAACCACGACTCCTCGGTCTCGTCCGCGGGGATCTGGGCGCGCGCCATGTAGCCACCGGTGGACTCGGTGAACTCGATGTTGCAGCGCTCCGCGATGAGCAGGGTGTTGTCGCAGGCCTCGGGCATGCCGAACTGGTCGGCCCACAGCGCCCGCATCTCGGCGGCGGACTTGATGTAGTAGCCACCGCCGTCGAACTTGAGGCGGTTGGGGTCGGCGAGCCTCTTGCCGGAGGCCACGCAGATCAGGGCGTCGTGGGCGTCGGCGTCCTCGGGGTTGTTGTAGTGCGAGTCGTTGGTGGCGATGGGCGGGAGGCCCATCTCCTTGCCCAGGCGGAGCAGGTCGTCACGGACCCGCTTCTCGATCGAGATGCCGTGGTCCATCAGCTCGAGGAAGACGTTGTCCTTGCCGAAGATGTCCTGCAGCTCGCCGGCCTCGCGCACCGCCTCCTCGTACTGCCCGAGGCGCAACCGGGTCTGGATCGCGCCGGAGGGGCAGCCCGTGGAGACGATGAGGCCCTTGCTGTGCTCGGCGAGGATCTCCTTGTCCATGCGGGGCTTGTAGAAGTAGCCCTCGAGGCTCGAGCGCGACGACAGCCGGAAGAGGTTGTGCATGCCGGGGGTGTCCTCGGCCCACATCGTCATGTGGGTGTAGGCGCCGCCACCGGCGACGTCGTCGCCACCCTCCTCGGCAGCCCCGCCACGACCCACTTCACGCGGCGACGCTCCTGGCGCGGCGTGCCGGGCGTCAGGTAGGCCTCGATGCCGATGATCGGCTTCACGCCGTACTTGTTCGCCTTCTTCCAGAAGTCGTAGGCGCCGTGCAGGTTGCCGTGGTCAGTCATCGCGATCGACGTCATGCCCAGGTTGGCGACGCGGGAGAAGAGCCCGTCGAGCAAGGAGGCGCCGTCCAGCATGGAGTACTCGGTGTGGACGTGCAGGTGGGCGAACGAGTCGTTGGCGACCGACATGAGGGGTTCGGTGGCTCCTTCCGAGGGGCGCCTCCGACGCACGACGTGCGACGGGGTCGAGAGGGACGAGGGTCGAGCTCCGCGCACCGGCGGAGCTCGGAGATCCAAGACTAGGCGAGCGCGCCGACAGCTGGCACTCGACAGGGCCCTTCGGTCTCAGCCACCGGGTGACCCGGCCCACTCCAGGCGTACCTCGGCCTCCCCGGTCGGCGACTCGTGGGCCGCGACCTGCTCGACCTCCACCAGACCGCGGTCGGCGTAGAAGACGCGGGCAGGCCGGTTCGAGGCGAAGGCCCACAGGCCGAACCCGTCCGGCAACGCCGCCTTCACCAGGTCGAGCAGGGCGGTGCGCACCCTGTCCCGCGGCCCGGGGAGAGACGTACAGGTCGTCGAGCCAGCCCACCCGCCGGGCGTCGGGCGCACGAAGCGGACGTACGCCACCACAGCGGCGCCGGTGGCGAGCTCAGCCTCGGCGACCCACAGCTCGTCCTCGTCCGCCGAGGCCAGCCCCTCGCGTACGACGTCACGCCCGCCGGCGGCCGGCGGCATGGGCGCGGCGGCACGCGCCGCCAGGTGCACCTCGACCATCGCCGCCAGGTCGTCCCTCGTCGCGGGGCGGAGCGTCAACGGGCCGGGGTCGGGTCAGTGCGCGTCACGGATGACGTCGAGGGCGTGCGCCAGGTCGTCGGGGTAGGTCGACTCTACTCGACGTACTCAACCGGACTCGGGGTGCTCGAAGCCGAGCTTGACCGCGTGCAGCCACTGCCGCTCCAGCCCGACGCGTCGCGCCAGCGTGGGGTCGGCGCCGTAGGTGATGTCCCCCACGCACGGGGGCTTGAGGGCCGACATGTGCACCCGGATCTGGTGGGTGCGGCCGGTCTCCAGGTGGATCTCGAGCAGGCTGGCGAAGCGGTGCGCCTCCAGCGTCTCGTAGTGGGTGACGCTGTGGCGGCCGTCGGCCATCACCGCGAACTTGTAGTCGAACTTGGGGTGACGCCCGATCGGGGCGTCCACCGTGCCCTCCAGCGGGTCCGGGTGGCCCTGGACCAACGCGTGGTAGGTCTTGTCGACCGTGCGGTGGCGGAACGCGTTCTTGAGCACCGAGTAGGCACGCTCGGACTTGCAGATCACCATGACGCCGGAGGTGCCGACGTCCAGGCGCTGGACGATGCCCTGGCGCTCGGACGCGCCGGAGGTCGAGATCCGGAAGCCGGCGCCGGCGAGGTGACCGACCACGGTCGGGCCGGACCAGCCGGGGCTCGGGTGGACGGCGACGCCCACGGGCTTGTCGATCACGACGATGGCGTCGTCGTCGTGGATGATCTTGATGCCCTCGACCAGCTCGGGCACGACCGCCAGCGGGTCGCTCTCCACCGGGATCACGACCTCCAGCATCGCGCCGGGGTGGACCCGCTCGCTCTTCGAGACCTGCGCCCCGTCGAGGTGGACGAGGCCACCGGCGATGAGGTCGGCCGAGCGGGTGCGTGAGAGCCCGAACATGCGTGCCATCGCCGCGTCGACACGCTCCCCCGCCAACCCCTCGGGGATCAGCACGGTGCGGTGGTCGGCACGGTCGGTCATGGGTTCTCCTCGCTCGCGTCGGCGTCGTCGGACGCCTCGTCGGCACCGTCGGGGTCGTCGGGGGTGTCGTCATCGCCGTCGCGGCTCCCGTCGAGGGAGACGCCCCGCAGGCTCTGCAGGATGATCACGCCGGCCGCCACGTTGATGAGCACGTCGGCGACGTTGAAGACCGGGAAGTCCCCGAAGCTCAGGAAGTCGATCACGTGCCCGTGGAACGGCTCCGGCTCGCGGAACACCCGGTCGGTCAGGTTGCCCAGAACGCCGGCCAGCAACGCACCCAGGCCGACGGCCCAGACCTTGCTCGCCACCCGGCGGGAGAGGAACAGCACCGTGACGGCAGCCGCCGTCGACAGGCACGTGAACACGATCGTGAACTCGGCCCCGGTGCTGAACGCCGCGCCCGGGTTGAAGACCAGGCGCAGGGTGAACCAGTCACCGATCACGCCGATGATCCGGTCGTCGAGCGTCTCCAGCGCCCACGCCTTGGTCAGCTGGTCGACCAGGTATCCGATGACGGCGACCGTCGCGAACAGGGACCAGTGGGGGACGGAGAGACCCGTCGTGCTGTCGCTGGGGTCAGCGACGCTCCTCGCGCTGCTTGCATGACAGGCACAGTGTCGCACGCGGGAAGGCCATGACCCTCATCTTGCCGATGGGCTCACCGCACGACTCACAGACCCCGTAGGTGCCGGCCTCGATCCGGGCCAGCGCGCGGTCGATCTGCGCGAGCATCTCCCGCTCGTTGTTCATCAGGGTCAGCTCGTGGTCGCGCTCGAAGCTGGTCGCGCCGACGTCGGCCTGGTCGTGGCCGGCACCGTCTCCGGCGTCCTTCATGAGGCCCGTGAGCTCCCGCTCCTGGACGTCCATCATCTTCACCAGGCGGTCGCGGTGCTCGTGCAGGTCGACCAGCACCTCGTCGAGCTCCTCCGAGCTCCAGCTGGTCTCGCCGTCCTTGACGGCCAGGGCCGCCGCGGACTCCGCGGTGGGAACCTTCTTGGTGGTCACGCTCTTGCGGGTGGTCGGGACCATCGCGCACTCCCCCTTCGAACGATCCGGCGTGGCGAGGGCCACACGGGCTGCGACGCACGTTAGTGCGTCGGACCAAATCACTCAATCCTCGGTACGGCGTGGCGACCCCTCACCGGCCTGGACCGCGACACACCTCCGGGCACGACTCAGCGGCCGGCCCCCTACGGGACCGGCCGCTGCTTCAGAACCTTGTGGTGGAGCCTCAGCCCTCGTCGTCGCCCAGGATCGAGCGCAGGCGCTTGGGTGCCGGCGCCTCGCCCGTCGAGGGGTTCTCCAGGCTTGCGGTGCCCTCGAGCGCCTCGAGCTGCTGGGTGAAGTAGGTCTTCAGGCGCGAGCGGTACTCACGCTCGAACGAGCGCAGGGTCTCGACCTCACCGTTGAGCTTGTCGCGCTCGGTCTCGAGCGCACCGAACATCTGCGTACGACGCTCGGCGGTCTCGGCGTCGAGCATCTGGGCACGCTGACGGGCCTCGGCCTCGAGGCGGTCGGCCTTGCCCTTCGACTCGGACTCGAGGCGCTCGGCCTTGGTGCGGGCCTCGCCGACGATGCGGTCGGCCTCGTTCTTGGCGCTGTCGACGAGCTCGTCGGCGTTGCGCGTGGCGATCTCCAGCAGTCGCGCAGCGGCGTTGGAGGCCTCGGCGACGGTCTCGACGCGGAGGGTCTCCTGCGCCGGCGGCTGGGCGGCGACGACGGGCGCCACAGGCTCCGGGGCGTAGACCGGCTCGGGAGCGACGGGCTCCGGCTCCGGCTCCGGCTCGACGGCCTGGATCGCGTACGGCGTCGGGGTCGCGGGGGCCGCGTTCTGCGCCGCAGCGAGCTTGGCGCGCAGGTCGTCGTTCTCCTTGGTCAACCGAGCGAGCTCCGCCTCGACCTCGTCCAGGAACTGGTCGACCTCACCCATGTCGTAGCCCTCACGGAGCCGGACAGGAGTAAAGCGCTTGTTGCTCACGTCCTCAGGCGTCAGCGGCATGACCTCACCCAATCTCTTCATCGACAAACTTATGGTTCTGACTGTGGGAACAATAGCGCCAGTTCTCGACGCGTGGTGCAGCACCCATGTGGCTGGTGCGTCCAGATGGACGACTTGCGGGGGTTTCCGCCCGTCACGCCGCAGCGCGGCGTGCGGCATGAATCACAGTACGCTCACAGGGCGAAGACGCCACTGATGACGCTGAGCAGCAGCCAGCAGGCGATGAACACGAGCATGAAGCTCAGGTCCAGGCCGACCTGCCCGATGCGCACGATGGGCACCCAGCGGCGTACGAGCTTGATGGGCGGGTCCGTCGCGGTGTAGACGCCCTCGAGCGCCACCAGCAGGGGCCCCTTCGGGACCCACGACCTCGCGAAGACCTGGACCCAGTCGACCACCAGGCGGATGATCAGCAGGATCAGGAAGATCCAGACGATCGCGTACAGGACCGATCCGACAGCAGTCATTCTCAGCTCTGGTTGAAGAAGCCGCCTTCGACGAGGCGCTCCTTCTCCTCCGTCGAGACGGTGACGTTGGGCGGCGAGAGCAGGAACACCTTGTTGGTGATCCGCTCGATGCTGCCACGGGTGGCGAAGACCAGGCCGGCCGCGAAGTCGACCAGGCGCTTGGCGTCGGCATCGTCCATGTCCGAGAGGTTCATGATGACCGGGACACCCTCTCGGAAGTTCTCACCGACCGTACGAGCCTCGTTGTAGGTACGCGGGTGGAGCGTCGTGATCCTGCTCAATTCAGTCACCGTCGTCGGGGTCGGGACCGGCGCCGGACGGCGGCGCTCGGCCAGGTCGGAGACCGGGGCGGGGCGGCGGTCCTCCACCGGGCCAGCCATGGTCGTCTCGGTGTCCGCGGCGCCGTCGTCCGCGTAGTCGTCGTACCGACCGGTGTCCTCGAGCAGGCCGAGGTACTCGCCGATCCTGCGCATCGCGCCGCTCATGAGCCATTCCTCCGGTACATCGTGTCGCCCGCGATGGGCGACCCATTGAATTTTGACATTACAAGATCACTGGCCTCGGACCGAGGATCGCCGAGCCGACGCGTACGTGTGTCGCGCCGTGGGCGATCGCCTGCTCGAGGTCACCACTCATCCCGGCGGAGAGCACGCGTGCCTCCGGGTGCCGGGTGAGGACGTCCTGGCACACCTCGGCCAGACGGGCGAAGGCGGCGTCAGGGTCCGCCCCCAGCGGCGCCACCGCCATGAGCCCTGCCAGCCGCAGGTGCTCGGCGTCGGCCACCGCGTCGGCCAGGGCAGCCAGGTCGGCGACCGGCGCACCGGACCGGTGGGCGGCGCCGGGTGGGTCGAGGCTCACCTGGAGGAGCACCTCGACCGGCTCCGGTCGGCCGGCCGCACCACGGGAGAGCGGCGCCACCAGCTTGGTCCGGTCGACGGACTCCACCACGTGGGCGTAGGCGCCCACCGCAGCGGCCTTGTTGCTCTGCAGGCCACCGATGAAGTGCCAGCGCAGGCCGAGGTCGGCGCACTCGTGCGCCTTGGCCTCCGCCTCCTGGTGCCGGTTCTCCCCCACGTCGGTGACGCCGAGCTCGGCGAGCAGGCGTACGTCGCTGGCCGGGAAGTACTTGGTGACCACGACCAGGCTGACCTCGTCGGGCGCCCGGTCGACCGCCCGGCAGGCCCGGGCGATCCGCTCGCGCACCGTGGCCAGTCCGGCCCGCAGCTCGTCGACGCGCGCCGTCATGGCGCCACCCACACGAGCCCGGCCAGGCGACCCGCCTCGGCGCCACCGCGACGGTGCGACCACAGCGACTCGTCCTCGTACGTGCACCCGCCGACGGTCTCGTGGACGACGCCGAGCGCGTCGAGCTGCGCGCGAACGCCTGCCCCGAGGTCGAGGGAGGGAGTGCCCCACGAGGTCTGGGACCTCGTCGCCGGCGCCACCTCGGCGACCTCGTCACGCATCGCCGCGGGCACCTCGTAGCAGGCGCCGCAGACGTGGGGGCCGATCCAGGCACGGATCTCCCCCGGGTCCGTGACCGCCTCGGCGCGCATGACCTCGACGGCGGCCGGCACCGCACCGCGTACGACGCCCTCCCGCCCCGCGTGCACCGCGGCCACCAGGCCCGCGGCAGGGGCGGCCAGGACGACGGGCACGCAGTCGGCGGCTCGCGTCATGAGCGCGAGCCCCGGCGTGGCGGTAACCAGGACGTCGGCCGTGGGCACGTCGTCGCCGTGGGAGACGACGGCGACGTCACGACCGTGCACCTGGCTCATCCGGACGACCGGCACCCCGACCGCGTCGGCCACGCGGTCGAGCGCGTCGGCCAGACGGTCGGGGTCGCGCCCGGGCCCTTCGGCGAAGTCGACGGACGCGTCGGTGAAGGCGACCTCCACCGTCGTCGAGGTCGACTCCACCGTCCACGTCCTCCGTGCGGAGAACAAGGTGGGGCTCACTTCAGGAAGTCGGGGACGTCCAGGTCGTCGTCGTCGAACTCGACCTTGCGCTGGACGCGGGGACGCTCGGCGGGCGGAGGCGTCTGGCTGGCCGGGGCGGGCTGCGCCGGGGCCGCCGGACGCGAGGCGGGCGCCTGGGTGGACTGACCTCCCTGGTTGCCCTGGTTGCCCTGGTTGCCCTGGTTGCCCTGGTGGGACTGGTTGCCCTGGTGGGACTGGGCGATCTGCTGCGCGGCCTGACGGGTCTCCGCCTGCGACTGCACCGGGCGATTGAGGCCCGAGGCGTTCTCGCGGCGCTTCGGCATGCCGCCGTCGAAGCCGGCCGCGATGACCGTCACGCGCACCTCGTCACCGAGGGCGTCGTCGATGGTGGCACCGAAGATGATGTTGGCCTCCTCGTGCGCTGCCTCGGAGACGAGCGCCGCGGCCTCGTTGATCTCGAAGAGACCGAGGTCCGAGCCACCGGCGATGGAGAGCAGGACGCCGTGGGCACCCTCGATGGAGGCCTCGAGCAGCGGGCTGGAGACGGCCATCTCGGCCGCGGCGACGGCGCGGTCCTCGCCACGGGCGGAGCCGATGCCCATGAGGGCGGAGCCGGCGTTGGCCATGACGGACTTCACGTCCGCGAAGTCAAGGTTGATCAGGCCCGGGGTGGTGATCAGGTCGGTGATGCCCGAGACACCCTGCAGGAGGACCTGGTCAGCCTGCTTGAAGGCGTCGAGGATCGAGACGTTGCGGTCGCTGATCGACAGCAGCCGGTCGTTGGGGATGACGATGAGGGTGTCGACCTCCTCGCGCAGGCGGCTGATGCCCTCCTCCGCGGAGTTGGCGCGACGGCGACCCTCGAAGGCGAACGGGCGGGTGACCACACCGATCGTCAGGGCGCCCAGCGAGCGGGCGATGCGAGCCACGACGGGCGCGCCACCGGTACCGGTGCCACCGCCCTCACCAGCGGTCACGAAGACCATGTCGGCGCCCTTGAGCACCTCCTCGATCTCGTCCGCGTGGTCCTCGGCGGCCTTGGCGCCCACCTCGGGCTGCGCCCCGGCGCCGAGACCACGGGTGAGCTCACGGCCGATGTCGAGCTTCACGTCGGCGTCACTCATCAGCAACGCCTGCGCGTCGGTGTTGATGGCGATGAACTCGACGCCCTTGAGGCCGACCTCGATCATGCGGTTGACGGCGTTGACGCCGCCTCCGCCGATGCCGACGACCTTGATGATCGCCAGGTAGTTCTGGGCTGCTGCCACGGTCCACGCCCTTCTGTTCGGGTCCGGTCCTGCCACCGGTACCCAGGTGTCTCTTCTGCTTCGGAAAGTCGGTCAGGGGCTGACGCTTCCCCTCGGCCCGCGGAACCCTAACCGTGAGCCTGAGGGTTATAGTTATGTCAACCTCGTGTTGATGACGACAGTAGGCAGCCGTGCGCGCCGTCATCGACGGGACACGCCGCGTGTCGCGAGAAAAGCAAAGGAATGCGCGCGTCAGTTCTTGACGACGGGCTGCCCCGGCACACTGACGTCGTACGACCTCGCGTCCTGGGCCTCCAGCAGGGCGGCGAGCACGGCCGCCTTGTCCTCGGAGAACTCCCCGCTCCCCCACAGCACGGTGCGGTCACCACGCAGCACCAGCGAGATGTGGTCGATCGTCTCCACGTCGACCCGGCGCACGACCTTGGCCAGGTCGGCCGGCATGGCCGAGAGCACGGTCGCCGCCTCCTGGAGCACCTCGCGGTCGACCGAGCCGACGACCCGGACGCGGGGCAGGCCCTTGGGAGCCTTGGCGTAGTCGCGGAAGACGACGCCGTCGGCATCCATGCCGCGCACGCGCCCACCGATCTCGACCACGGCCACCGAGCGCCGTTCGGTCACGACGACCCTGACGCCACGGGGCCAGGTGCGCTCGACCCGGGCCTCGGCCACCGGCGCCAGGGACTCGACCCGGCTCTCGATGCCGACCAGGTCGAGCCGGGCCAGGGGGCGACCCATCGGGACGTCGGCGGCACGGCGCACCTCGGCCGAGGTGAGGTGGTCGGTCCCGGAGACGGTCACCTCCTCGACCGACAGGACGTCGGAGAACCAGACCAGCCAGACACCGACGCCGGCCAGGACTGCGACCAGCAGGAGCGCCAGGAGCGGACGCCACACGCCCCAGCGCCGCGCCCACTGGCGCCGGGCGAAGCGTCGCCGCATCCGCTCCTCGGCGCGTGGGTCGAGCCCCTCGGCCCGACTGTCGGGCGGTGCCTGCGTCCCGGACTCCATGGCTCGCTCAGGCCTCGCCCAGCAGGTCCAGGACCCGGGGGCCGAGCTGGGTCACGGTGCCGGCGCCCAGGGTGAGCACCAGGTCGCCGGGACGGGCGCGGCGTACGAGCTCGGCGGGCACGGCGTCGAAGTCGGGGACGTAGGCCACGCGCTCCTTCCCCAGCCCGCAGGCGTCGGCGACCAGGGCCCCGGTGACCTCAGGGTCGGCGTCCTCACGCGCGAGGTACACGTCGAGGACGACCACCTCGTCGGCGGCCTCGAGGGCGCGGCCCATCTCGGCGCCGAAGATGCGCGTGCGGGAGACGAGGTGCGGCTGGAAGGCGACGACCACGCGCCCCTCCCCGCCACCGCGCGGGCAGCCTGGAGGTCGCCGGCGATCTCGACGGGGTGGTGGGCGTAGGAGTCGTAGACCCGTACGCCAGCGGCCTCGCCCTTGCGCTCCATGCGGCGGCGGGTGCCGGTGAAGCCGACCAGGCCGCGGGCGAGGTCGTCGAAGCCGTGGCCCACCTGGAGGCCGGCGGCCAGCGCGGCTGCGGCGTCGAGCAGGTAGTGACGACCGGGGATCTGCAGCTCCAGGCGTCCCAGCGCCCCGTCCCGCCCGGCCAGCTCGGCGAGCGGCCCGGAGACGGTGACGGTCGCCGAGGAACGGTTGCCGACGAACTCGAGGTCGCCCAGGCGCAGGTCGGCCGAGGTGGACTCGCCCACCCGGAGCACGGTGATGCCGCGGCCCTCGGCGGTCTCGGCCAGGGCAGCCGCGCCCGGGTCGTCGACCACGACGACCAGGAAGCCGCCCGGCTCGATGCGGGTGAGGAAGGAGTCGAAGGCGGCCCGGTAGGCCTCCTCGGTGCCGAAGTGGTCGAGGTGGTCGGCCTCGACGTTGGTGACGACCGCGCCGAACGGCCGGTAGACCAGGAAGGCGCCGTCGGACTCGTCGGCCTCGGCGACGAAGAGGTCGCCGGCCCCGTCGTGGGCGTTGGTGCCGGTCGCGGCGAAGTCACCGCCCACCGCGTACGTCGGGTCGGCCCCCGCGGCTTGCAGGGCGGAGGTGAGCAGCGAGGTGGTGGTGGTCTTGCCGTGCGTGCCGGCAACGGCGAGCGTGCGCTTGCCGGCCATCACCGACGCCAGGCCGGCCGAGCGCGGCCAGAGCCGGGCACCGGCGGCCAGGGCGGCGACCACCTCGGGGTTGTCCTCGCGCACCGCAGTGGAGACGACGACGGTGTCCGCCCCCGCGACCTGCTCGGCGGCGTGGCCGACGTGGACGGTCGCCCCCATCCCACGCAGCGCGGACAGGGTGGGCGAGTCGTTGCCGTCGCTGCCGGAGACGGTGACGCCGCGCTCGAGCATGATGCGGGCGATGGCGGAGAGGCCCGCCCCACCGATGCCGACGAAGTGGACACGGCCGAGCTCCTCGCCGGGAGGATCTGGTCGGGGACCGGGACCTTCATCGGGCGGCCTCCAGGATCATGCGCGCCAGCTTCTCGTCGGCGTCGAGCGGGATGACGTCGGAGGCTGCTGCCCCCATCCGGGCCAGGCGGTCGGCGTCCGTGAGCAGCGCGGGCAGCTCCGCCCGCACCCACTCAGGCGTCAGGTCACCGTCGGCGACCAGCAGCCCGCCACCGGCGTCGACGACCGGACGGGCGTTCAGCGCCTGCTCGCCGTTGCCGATGGGCAGCGGCACGTAGACGGCCGGCAGGCCCACGCCGGAGACCTCGGTGACGGTGTTGGAGCCGGCGCGGCAGAGCACGGCGTCGGCGGCCGCGTAGGCCAGGTCCATCCGGTCGACGTAGTGCTGGACGACGTAGGGCACCGAGGAGCTCGGCACCTCGACCGTCTGCTGCGGACCGACCACGTGGAGCACCTGGACGCCTGCGGCGGCGAAGGCGTCCGCGGCTCCGGAGACCGAGGCGTTGATCCGGGCGGCCCCCTGCGAGCCGCCGGTGACCAGGAGGGTCGGGCGGTCGGGGTCGAGGCCGAAGGTGGCGCGGGCCTCGGCGCGCAGCGCGGCGCGGTCCAGCGTCGAGATCATCCGTCGGACCGGCAGGCCCAGGTAGGTGGCGTGCGGAATCTCGGTGCTCGGGAACGAGGTGGCGACGTGGGTGGTCAGGCGGGCACCCAGCTTGTTGGCGATGCCGGCCAGGGCGTTGCCCTCGTGGACCACGATCGGGAGCTTGCGGCTGCGGGCGGCCAGGTAGGCCGGCACCGAGACGTAGCCGCCGAAGCCGACCACCACGTCGGGTCGGACCCGGTCGACGACCTCGAGCGCGGCACGGTGGGCGGCGAGCAGCTTGCCCGGCACCTGGAGCAGCGCCTTGCCGGGCTTGCGCGGGAGCGGGACCTTGGGCACGAGCTCGAGCGGGAGGCCGGCCGCCGGGACGAGGCGTGCCTCCAGGCCCTGGCTGGTGCCGAGGCAGGTGATCACCGTCTCCGGTGCGAGCCGACGCAGGGCGTCGGCCGTGGCGAGCAGGGGCGAGGTGTGCCCGGCGGTTCCACCGCCGGCGAGAAGGACATGCATGGTGGTCCCAGCCTAGGAGGTGACCGACGACGTCGACGGCGCTGACACCCCGGAGGTGCGGGTACGACGCGCCTCGAGCAGCTCGGCTGCCTCGGGCTCGCGGCGGGCGAAGCCGACCAGCAGGCCCAGGGCGACCAACGAGGGCACGAGCGCGGAGCCGCCGTAGGAGATCAGCGGGAGCGGGATGCCGATGACGGGCAGCACGGCCAGCACCATGCCGACGTTGATGATCATCTGACCAAGCAGCCATGCCACCACGCCGAACGAGGCGTAGCGCACGAAGGGTTCCTCGGTCTGCAGCGCGAGCCGGACACCGGCGAAGGCGATCACGCCGAAGAGCGCGACCACCAGGACCGTGCCGACCAGGCCGAGCTCCTCGCCCAGGACGGCGAAGATGAAGTCGGTGTGCGCCTCGGGGAGGTCGCCCCACTTCTGGGTGGAGTCACCGATCCCGTTGCCGAGCCACCCCCCGCTCGCGAGGGCGAAGAGTCCGTGGGAGGGCTGCCAGCCGTTGTCGTGGTAGTGCTGCGGGTCGACGAAGCTGGTCAGGCGCTCCTTGCGCTCCAGGCTCGTCGAGGCCGCCAGAAACGCCAGCGCGACCAGCCCGGTGAAGCCGAAGACGAAGTAACGCCAGTCGAGGCCCACCACCCACAGCAGGGCCATCAGGATGCCGCCGAAGACCAGTGCGGTGCCGAGGTCGTGGCCCAGCACGACCAGTCCGGTGACGAGCCCGATGCCCGGGACGACCGGGATCAGCAGGTGCGAGGTCTGGTGGAGCAGGTGTTCCTTCTTCGCGAACATGTGGGCGGCCCAGATCACCAGCGCGAACTTGGCGACCTCCGAGGGCTGCATGGTGACCGGACCCAGTGCCAGCCAGTTGGTGTTGCCGTTGACCTCGACGCCCAGCCCCGGGATCCGCACGAGGGCCAGCAGCGCGACGGCAAGGAAGAAGCCCAGCCAGGCCACCTTGCGCACCAGCGCCACCGGCACCCGGGTGGCGCCCCACGCCAGCGGCAGGGCGATCACCACCCACATCAGCTGACGCTTCACGATCGAGTAGGAGTCGCCGCTGGTGCGGTAGGCGAAGACGCTCGAGGAGCTGGTCACCATGATCAGGCCGATGACGAGCAGCAGTGACGACGCGCCCAGCAGCAGGTAGTACGAGCTCAG
The DNA here is from genome assembly GCF_004777465.1 of Nocardioides daphniae. Lineage (NCBI taxonomy): Bacteria > Bacillati > Actinomycetota > Actinomycetes > Propionibacteriales > Nocardioidaceae > Nocardioides > Nocardioides daphniae. The sequence continues at coordinate 1,415,478 of NZ_CP038462.1, read as the reverse complement.
CGGGTGGTCGAGGGCGGCACGCACCCGCGCCGTCACCGACTCACGCACACGCAGGCCGGAGGCGTCACCCTCCTGGCTGACCGTGGCCATGCGTGCTCCGTTTCCGTGGGGTGCTGCGAACGTGACCACCAGTCTCGTCAACGGACGCCCGGATCACGGGACACCCGCGCCGCGTGTCGCGACGTGGGCGACCGGCGTACGTCGTGGAGGGACGAGCGGTCGCACCATGGACGGGCAGCAGCGTGGTCGGTGCGGGTGGTCGGCGCGGGCGGTCGGCGTCAGTCGCCGAGACGCGGCCGGAAGCCCCGCAGCCCGTCGCGCACCGCCACCTGGCTGACGCCGTGGGCCCTGGCGAGGGTCGCAGCGGCCAGGGCGGCGGAGACGAACTCGGGCTCGGTGGAGGCGAGGTCGCCCACCGTGAAGAGCTCTGCGGCGCTGGTGTCGCGCTGCGGGATGAAGGCGCGGTCGGCCACGATCTCCTCGACCAGCCCGACCATGCCCACCGACGGCATCCCGTAGGTGAAGCCGATGGCGCGGGCCCCCTCCTGCACGTCGGCCTCCTCGACCATCCGCCGGGTGCGCTCGTCGGCGACGTTGTAGACGCAGGCCTTCTGGACGTGGTGGTAGACCTTCGCGGTGTCCGCGAGCCACGCCTCGTACGACGGGTGCCAGCGGGGGTAGTCGACCTCGGTCTGCGGCCCCATGCCCAGCACGGCGGCCGACTCGGCCTGCATCGAGTACGTGTGGTGCAGCTGCTGGCTGGAGACGTCGACGGCGATGACGTCGTAGGGCTCGGGGTCCATGACGACCTCGACCAGCGAGAGCCCCACGTCACCGGCTGCGACGGAGCGCAGCCCCTCGGCCCGCAGGATCGCGTCGAGCATCCGGACGGTGGTGCCACGCCCCGAGGCGCCGGTGACGACGAGCCACGGGACGTCGTGGTCGGGGTGGCGCAGGCGCCAGGCCAGCTCGACCTCACCCCAGACCGGGATGCCGCGCTCGTGGGCCTGCAGGACCAGGCTCGAGTCCGGCCGCCAGCCGGGCGAGACCACCAGCAGGTCGACGTCGGCGGGCAGCAGGTCGGTGACGCCCTCCCCCAGGCGCACGTCGGCCCCCAGCACCCCGAGCAGCTCGGCCTTCTCCTCGAGCTCGGGGTCACGTCGCTCGTCGAGCGCCACGACCTCCGCACCGAGGTGGGTGAGGTTGTCGGTGGAGGCGAAGCCGGCCACGCTGAATCCGGCGACGACCGCGCGGACGCCCTCCCACGAGTCCTTGCTCGTCAGGGCGTCGAGGTCGGGACGGCTCATCCGATGCCCGCCACCCATTCGGCGTAGAAGATGCCGATGCCACCGGCGACGAAGAGGCCGGCGATGATCCAGAAGCGGATGACGACCGTGACCTGCTCCCACCCGAGCATCTCGAAGTGGTGGTGCAGGGGTGCCATCCGGAAGATGCGCTTGCCCTTGGTGGCCTTGAACCAGCCGACCTGCAGCATCACCGAGAGGGTCTCGAGGACGAAGAGGCCACCGATGATGACCAGCAGCAGCTCGGTCCGGGTGAGGATGGCCAGGCCGGCGAGTGCGCCACCCAGGGCCAGCGAGCCGGTGTCGCCCATGAAGATCTGGGCCGGCGAGGCGTTCCACCACAGGAAGCCGAAGGTGGCTCCCATGATGGCGGCGGAGACCACCGCCAGGTCGAGCGGATCTCGTACCTCGTAGCAGGACGCCGACGGCGAGAGGGCGCAGGACTGGTTGTACTGCCAGACGTTGACCAGGACGAAGGCGCCGAAGACCAGGGTGGTCGCGCCGGCGGCCAGGCCGTCGAGCCCGTCGGTCAGGTTCACCGCGTTGCTGAAGCCGGTCACCATGAACCAGATGAAGATGACCAGCAGGATGGTCGGCACTTCCCAGCGGTCGAAGTCACGCAGGAAGGAGATGTGCTGCGAGGCGGGCATCTGGCCGCGGTCGTCCTCGAGCATCGGCGAGAGCGCCAGGACGCCGAAGGCGACGGCGACGACCGTCTGGCCGATCATCTTGGCCTTGCTGCGCAGGCCGAGGCTGCGCTGCTTGACGATCTTGATGAAGTCGTCGAGGAAGCCGACCGTGCCGAGGCCGACGAAGAGGAAGAGCAGGAGCCAGGCCGAGGCCGAGGGCGCCGTGCCGGTGACCAGCTTGGCGACGAAGTAGGCGAGCACCGAGGCACCGATGATGACGATGCCTCCCATGGTGGGAGTGCCGCGCTTGGTGTGGTGCGACGTCGGGCCGTCCTCGCGGATCTCCTGTCCGTACCCGCGTCGCGACAGCATCGTGATCGCCACTCGGGTGCCGAGCAACGACAGGATGAGGGCGAGTCCGCCTGCGAACAGGATGGCTCTCATCGGGCAGCAGTTCCTTCCAGGATTCCTTCGACGATGTGCTCGAGAGCCGCACCGCGTGATGCCTTGACCAGTACCGCGTCGGCGGCCGTCACATTCTCCCGCACCCGAGCCAGTGCCTCGTCCCGGCTCGCCGTGATGATTGCCTCACCTCTCCAGGCGGGATCGGCGGCGGCGCCCGCCGCGATCGCCTCGGCCTCGGGCCCGACGGTGACCAGGAGGTCGATCCCGACCTCGGCCACGACCGTGCCCACGCGACGGTGCCCCACCTCGGAGCCGTCGCCCAGCTCACGCATCTCGCCGAGCACGGCGATGCTGCGGCCACCCCGCGCGCGACCCAGGTGGGCCAGGGTGCGCACGGCGGCGGACATCGACTCGGGGTTGGCGTTGTAGGCGTCGTTGACGACCAGCAGCCCGTCCGCACGCACGTGCGGCTCCATCCGCCACCGCGACACCTCGCCGGTCCCGGAGAGGCGCTCGGCGACGTCGTCCAGGCGTACGCCGACGGCCAGGGCCATGGCGGCGGCCGCGGCCGCGTTCTCGACCTGGTGCATCCCGATCTGGCGCAGGTGCACGGGCGCCCAGCGTCCGTCGTGGCCCAGCTCGAACCGGGCCCGTCCCGACTCGTCGAGGTCGAGGCCACGCCAGGCGACCCCCGCCAGCTCGGCGTCGACGCCGAAGCTGGTGACGGTGGCGCGGGTGCGTACGCCCATCGCCGAGGTCAGCGGGTCGCCGCCGTTGAGCACCGCGGTGCCGTCCGCCGGCAGCGCCTCGAGGATCTCGCCCTTCGCGACGGCGATCATCTCGCGGCTGCCGAACTCGCCCACGTGGGCGGTGCCGATGTTGAGGACCGCCGCCACCCGGGGCGGGGCGATCTCGCAGAGGGTGGCGATGTGGCCGACCCCGCGGGCCCCCATCTCGACCACCAGGAAGCGGGTGTCGGCGTCGGCGCGCAGGACGGTGAGCGGGACACCGAGCTCGTTGTTGTTGTTGCCGGCGGTGGCGACGGTCGGGCCCTCCGGCGCGAGCACCGCGGCCAGGAAGTCCTTCGTGCCGGTCTTGCCCTGCGACCCGGTCATCGCGAGCACGGTGACGTCGGGCAGGCGGTCCAGCACGTGGCGGGCCAGGAGTCCCAGCGCGGCGACGGGGTCGTCGACGAGCACGGCGGGCGCGCCACAGGGATGGCTGCCCAGCACGCCGGCGGCCCCCGAGGCCACGGCACCCGCGGCGTAGTCGTGACCGTCGACCCGCTCCCCCACCACGGCGACGAAGAGTCCGCCCTCGGGCACGGCGCGGCTGTCCACGGAGGCAGGTGCGGTGACCAGGACGTCGCCGGCCCCGTCACCGTCGAGCACCCCACCCACGACGTCCGCGACCTCCGCCAGGGTCATGGGGATCACAGGAGCGCCAACTCCTCGCGCGCCACCTCACGGTCGTCGAAGGGCGTCACGACGCCGTCGACCTCCTGGCCGGACTCGTGCCCCTTGCCGGCGACCAGGACGATGTCGCCGGAGCGCGCCAGCCGCAGCGCCGTGCGGATCGCCTCGCGCCGGTCGCCGATCTCCAGGACCTCGGCGTGCGGGTCCCGCGCGCCCTCGAGCACGGCGGCGCGGATGGCGGCCGGGTCCTCGGAGCGGGGGTTGTCGTCGGTGACGACGAAGACGTCGGCCAGCCGGCCCGCGATCTCGCCCATCAGCGGGCGCTTGCCGCGGTCCCGGTCACCCCCGGCGCCGAGGACCACGACCAGGCGGCCGTCGGTGAGGGGGCGCAGGGTCCGCAGGGTCGCCTCGACCGCGTCGGGCTTGTGCGCGTAGTCGACCACCACGGAGAAGTCCTGCCCAGCGTCGACGCGCTCCAACCGTCCCGGGACGCCGGGGCCGCCCGCGATCCCGCCGGCGACGGTGGCGGCGTCGAAGCCCGCCATGGCGCACATGGCGGTCGCCGCCAGGGCGTTGGCGACGTTGAAGTCGCCGGGCAGCGGCACCGAGGTCGCCAGCTCCAGCCCGTCGGGGCCGTGCAGGACGAAGGTCGAGCCGTCGGGGCCGCAGACCACGTCGGTGGCGCGCCAGTCGGCGTCGGCGCCACGGGCCGAGAAGGTGGTCACCTCGAGCTCGGTCTCGCCGGCGAGGCGGCGGCCGTGCTCGTCGTCGACGTTGACCAGCGCCCGACGCGCTCGCTCGGCGGTGAAGAGCGAGGCCTTGGCGGTGTAGTACTCCTCGACGTCCTCGTGGAAGTCGAGGTGATCACGCCCGAGGTTGAGGAAGGTCGCGACGTCGAAGACGACCCCGTCGACGCGGCCCAGGACCAGCGCGTGGCTGGAGACCTCGATGGCGCACGCCTCGACCTCCAGCTCGCGCATCCGCGCGAAGAGCGCCTGGAGGTCCGGCGCCTCGGGCGTGGTCAGCGAGGTGGCGACGTCCACCCCGGCCACGCGGGTGCCGACGGTGCCGACGACGGCGGCCACGGTGCCGGTACGCCGCAGGGCGCCCTCGGCGAGCTGGGTGACGGTGGTCTTGCCCTGGGTGCCGGTGACGCCGAGCATCCGCATCGAGGCGGCGGGCTGGCGGTGCAGGCGCGCGGCGAGGGCGCCCAGGAACCGGCGCGGCCCCTCGACCACGACGGCGTGGGTGTCGGGCGGCAGCAGCACTGCCCCCGTGGGGTCGGTGAGGACGGCGACGGCACCGGCGGCGAGCGCCTCGGGGGCGTACGTCGCTCCGTGCGTACGCAAACCCGGCAGGGCTGCGAAGAGGTCACCGGGCTCGACGCGGCCGGTGCTCAGCGTGAGGCCCGTGACCTCCACGTCGCCGGCCCCCTGGACCAGGACGTGGGCGGAGTGGCCGGCCACCTCCCGCAGCCACTGCGCCACCTCGGAGAGGGTCGCGTGGGGCGGGGTCAGCGGCCTGGCCGCGGACGACTTCTGCTCTGAACCCATCTTCGAGAGGCTATCGCGGCTCGGCTCGGCAGGGTCGACCCGGCTCACCACTCCACCGGGGTGCGGCTGGGCTTGCTGCCGGTCGGCGGGACGCCGTAGTGGGAGAGCGCACGGGCCATGATCTTGGAGAAGGCGGGGCCACCGACCGAGCCGCCGCCACCGTCGACGGCGGGAGCGTGGATGACGACGTAGACGGTGAAGCGCGGGTCGTCGGCGGGCGCAAAGCCACCGAAGGAGAGCGAGAACGAGCCGTCGTAGCCACCGTTCTCGCCGACGCGCTGCGCGGTACCGGTCTTGCCGGCGACCCGGTAGCCGGGCACCTGGGCGCGCGGCGCGACGCCGACCTCGTCGTCGACCACGCGCTCCATCATCAGCATGGTCTCGTGGGCGGCCTTCTCACTGACCACGCGCGTGCGGGTGGCGTGGTCGCTGCCGACCTCGACGCCCTCGTCGGTGGTCGCCGAGCCCGCGACCAGGCTCGGGGAGACCCGGACACCGCCGTTGGCGATGGTGTTGACCGCTGCGGTCATCTGGACCGCGTTGACGGAGAGCGACTGGCCGAAGGCGATGCGGTCCTTGTTCTGTGCCGTCATCTGCTCCGGCGACGGGAGCAGGCCACGGGCCTCGCCCCGGACCCCGACGTCGGTGGGAAGGCCCAGTCCGAAGCCGGAGAGGTAGCGGTGCAGCGTCCGCTTGTCGAGCTGGTCGGCGGCCAGGACGGTGCCGATGTTGGACGACTGGGCGATCACGCCGGCCATCGTCATCCGCAGCACGCCGTGGGTGAACCAGTCGTTGATCGGGCGGTCCTGGCGCCGCAGCTGCGCGGGCACCTTGATCCGGGTGCGGGCGGTCACCTTGCCGGCGTCGACCAGGGCGGCCGCGGTGAGGACCTTCTGCACCGAGCCGGGCTCGAACACGTCGTTGAAGGCGCGCGAGCCGAGGTCGTCCTCGTCGCTCTCGAGCGGCTTGTTGGCGTTGAAGGTCGGGGCGTCGGCGACGGCCAGCAGCTCGCCGGTGCGCGAGTCCATGACGACCGCGACGCCGGACTTGGCGCGGTAGTCCTCGACCGCCTGGGCGATCACCTTCTGGCTGTACCACTGCAGGTCGCGGTCGATCGTGGTGCGCAGGTCGTCACCGTCGACGGGGGCGACGGTGGAGTTCTCGGCCAGTGGCACCCGGTAGCCGAAGCCCTGGGTGTAGCGGCTCTCACCGTCCTTGCCCGACAGGTGCGCGTCGAAGCTGCGCTCGAAGCCGGCGAGCGGCTCGTCGGTGCCCATGAAGCCCACGAGGTTGGCGGCGACATCACCGGCCGGGTAGTCGCGGATCGGCTCGTCCTCGGTGCTGATCCCCTTGAGCTTGGCCTTGGCCAGCTTGTCGAGCAGCTCGCGGGCGTCGGCGGCCGGCACGCGACGGGCGATGTACTGGAAGCGGCTGTTTTCCTTGCGGAGCTTCTCGAGCGTCTCGAAGTAGTCGAGGTCGAGCTCGTTGGAGAGCAGCGTGGCCAGCTCGGGCGCCTTGGAGGCGGTGCGGAACGGGTCGGCGATGATCATCCGGCCGTTGACCGAGCCCGCGAGCGCCACGCCGTTGCGGTCGAGGATGTCACCGCGCGCCGCGGGCAGCGTCATCTCGACGACGTCCTTGGCGTCCGCCATGTCGGCGTACGACTTGGGGTCCAGCCCCTGGAGCTGGAGCAGGCGGGCAGCGAAGAAGGAGAGCACCACCGCGATCAGCAGCAGGCCGATCCGCAGTCGCAGGACCGGCGAACCGCGTCGCCCCGTGGGGCGGGACTCGTCCGGGCGGCTGGTGGTCGGCAACTCTGCTCCGTTCCCCTGTGGTGGTCCTGGTGGTGGTCCTGGTGGTGGTCCCTGCTGGTGGCGGTCGGTCTGCGCCCGCCGGCGGTCCGTCCATTGAACCTGCCGCGGGCGTCGCTGCGCGGCAGGCAGCGACGTGTGTCGGAGGGCGTGGATCACGCCTCGACCGACGGCGACGTCGCGCCGGTCACTCCCCCGCAGGCTTGGCCGGGACCTCGATCACGGTGATCTCGGGCTGGAGGTCGGCCGGCATGGCCGGCGGCCGGGGCGTGATCCGAATCCGGTCCTCCGGGGTGGCGGGGCGCGGCGTGCCGACCACGGTGCCGTCCAGCTTCAGGAAGGGGGGGCCGGCGGAATCACCATGCCCATCGACTCGGCCTCACGGGCGATCCGCTGGGGGTCGCGGAGGTCGTCGAGCTCCATGCGCAGCGTCTCCTCGCGGTCGGCCAGCGCAGCGGCCTTGTCAGCCAGCCGGGTCTCGGCGAACGAGGCCTGCTGGAGCGAGGTGTTGAAGAGCAGCAGCCCGACGACGCCGGCCAGGGCGACCACGCTGACCAGGACGATGAACGGCACCCGCGGCGCCCGTCCCCGGCTGACCGGGACGACGGTGAGACGGGCCTTCTCGACCGCGGCTCCGCCAAGGGTGGAGACGCGCGAGCGCAGCTGCACTGCTGGACTGCTCATCGGGTGCTCCTCTGGTCAGGAAGGACTCGTTCCACGGCCCGCAGGCGGACCGAGGCTGCTCGGGGTTGTGCTCGATCTCGGTCTCGTCGGCCTGCTCGGCGCCACGGATCACGAGCTTCATGCGGGGCGCGGCCCCCTCGGGGACGAAGGGGAGGTCGGGCGGCACGTCGAGGGTGGTGACCTCGACGAAGGCTTTCTTGACCATCCGGTCCTCCAGCGAGTGGTAGGACTCCACGACCACGCGGCCTCCGACGCCGATCACCGACAGCGCGGCGGGCAGCGCCCGGCGGAGCACGCCCAGCTCGTCGTTGACCTCCATGCGCAGGGCCTGGAAGGTGCGCTTGCCCGGGTGGCCACCGGTCCGCCGGGCGGGGGCGGGGATCTCGGCGTACAGCAGCTCGACCAGTCGGCCGGAGCGGGTCCACGGCTCCTTCTCCCGCTCGCGGACGATGGCCCGGGCGATCTTGGAGGCGAACTTCTCCTCGCCGTAGTCGCGCAGCACCCGGGTCAGCTCACCCACCGAGTAGGTGTTCATCACGTCGGCGGCCGTCACGCCCGTCGAGTCGTTCATCCGCATGTCAAGCGGGGCGTCCTCGGCGTAGGCGAAGCCCCGCTCGCGCTCGTCGAGCTGCATCGAGGAGACACCCAGGTCGAAGAAGACCGCGTCGACGTGGTCGAGGCCCGCCTCGGCCACGACCTCGGCGATCTGGTCGTACGTCGCGTGCGCCGCGGTGAAGCGGTCGCCGAACGGTGCGAGCCGCTCGCTGGCGAGCGCGATCGCCCGCGGGTCACGGTCGATGCCGATGACCCGGCACTCGGGGAACGCCTCCAGGACCGCCTCGGTGTGGCCACCGAGGCCCAAGGTGCAGTCCACCAGGACCGCACCGGGAGTCTGCAGCGCCGGCTCGAGCAGCGCGACGACCCGCTCGAGGAGCACCGGGACGTGGCGGGAGTTGGCCATGCCCTACTCGCCCAGCACCAGCAGGAGCAGGAAGACGAGCGAGCAGGCGCCCGACGCCGCGGCCGTGAAGACCATCAGGGCGAGCACGTCGCGGGCCTGGTCGCGCACCCGGAGGGGCTGAGCTCCTCCAGCGACGCCTGACTGCGTGCCGTTCATGTCCTGCCCCCCGTTCCGTGCTCGTGATGACCGATGTGCCGTCGACGACCCGTCGACGGTTGCCCCGCCCCTGGGGGCGAGTCGGGCGGCGTGTCGGTCAGGTCCCTGCCCGCTCTCGAGATGGGAAGACCTTCTGGTGCCGGGGAAGTGACCCCAGACGGTTCGCGAGAGCGGGCGCGAGACCTGGCCCCACGCCGCCGTTGTTGAGTTGTGTGTCGACCTCGGTCGCCCGAGGTGGTCAGGCGCCCGGGAAGACCTCGTCGCTGAGGTCGGAGAACACCTGTTCCTGCTGTTCGCTGTACTCGGCCCAGGAGGTCGGGTCCCAGATCTCGATGCGGTTCATCGAGCCGATGACGACCACGTCCCTGTCGAGTGACGCGTACTGGCGGAGCACGGGAGGGATCGAGATGCGTCCCTGCTTGTCCGGGACCTCCTGACTGGCCGCCGCGAACAGCATGCGGACGTAGTCACGAGTCCCCTTGACGGTCATCGGCGCCTGCTGAAGACGCTCGGTGAGCCGTGCGAAGTCCTCGAGCGACCAGATCGTGAGGCAGCGCTCCTGCCCCCTGGTCACGACGAGACCTTCCGCCAATTCCTCTCTGAACTTTGCCGGGAGAAAGAGCCGACCCTTGTCGTCGAGCTTGGGCGTGTAGGTGCCGAAGAACATCCGACGCCTCCCCCGCACTCATCCCTTCCACCACTTTCCACCACAGTACCCCACGTTCCTCCACGATCAACCATTGTTTGGGTGTTTTCTCCCCGCGGGCGTGTCGACGGGCGCGTCGCGGCGCGACCCGCCATCGGGCGGCTGTGCGCGCCCCCTTCCTCGCGCCGGGAGGAAAGGGGCAGGTCAGAGCAGGTTCGACGCCCCTCCACGCGGGAAACGCAGGGCGCGCAGGGGTCCCGGTGGAGCGTCGGTGGAGCGTCGGTGGAGGACGACGCGCAGTGGTGGAGCGTGGTGGAGGGCCGCGGAGCGGTGGCCGGCGGGAGGGCGCAGATCTGCCCCACTTCCGTGTCGAGGCTTGATCACCGGCCGTCTACGGTTGACGATGCACACCCAGCGACCGCACCGTGACGCACGTCAGCCACGACGAGGCCTCCCGGAGCACGAGGAGTTCGAGCGAGCGTGACCATGCCCAACCCCGCCGGCGACCTGGCGGTCCTGCGACAGGTCACCGACCGCCTGCGTGCCAGCGTCGAGACGGTCATCTCCGGCAAGACCGAGGTGGTGGACACCGCACTGGTCGTCCTGCTCGCCGAGGGACACCTGCTCATCGAGGACGTGCCCGGCGTCGGCAAGACGATGCTCAGCAAGGCCCTGGCACGCAGCATCGACGGCACCGTGCGACGCATCCAGTTCACCCCCGACCTGCTCCCCTCGGACGTCACGGGCGTCTCGATCTGGAACCGCAACTCGGGTGAGTTCGAGTTCCGGCCCGGCGGCGTCTTCGCCAACGTCGTGGTGGGCGACGAGATCAACCGCGCCTCCCCCAAGACCCAGTCCGCCCTGCTCGAGTGCATGGAGGAGCGCCAGGTCACCGTCGACAACGTCACGTGGCCGCTGGAGGCGCCGTTCATGGTGGTGGCCACCCAGAACCCCGTCGAGATGGAGGGCACCTACGCCCTCCCGGAGGCCCAGCGCGACCGCTTCATGGCCAAGGTGTCCATGGGCTACCCCGTGGAGGAGGCCGAGCTGGCGATGCTGCAGGAGCACACCTCCCGCAACCCGCTCGACAGCCTCGAGCCGGTGACCGACGTGACCGAGATCCGCAAGCTGATCGCCACCGTCAGCCAGGTGCACGTCTCCCCCGCCGTCCAGCGGTACGCGGTGGCACTGGCCACCGCGACCCGCACCGCCCCCGAGCTGCTGCTCGGCGCCTCCCCGCGCGCGACGCTGCAGCTCGTGCGGGCGGCCAAGGCCGCCGCGGCCATGGCCGGGCGCGACTACGTCCTGCCCGACGACGTCCACCGGCTGGCCCGGACGGTGCTCGCCCACCGTCTGCTGCCGAGCCTCGAGGCGACGCGCACCGGGCGCAGCGTGACGGCCGTCCTCGACGTCCTGCTCGACCAGGTCCGCGTCCCGAGCGACCCCGGTGCGTGACGCACTCGCCTCCCTGACGACCCGCGGCCGGACCTTCCTGGCGGCGGGCACGACCACCGTGGTCTGCGGCCTCGTCCTGGGCCAGTGGGTGATGACGCAGCTGGGGCTGGTCGCCGTGCTGCTGCCCCTGGGCGCGGCCTTCTTCCTCAGCCGCTCGCAGCACCACCTCACGCTGCAGCGGACCGTCACCCCGCGGCTCGTGGTCGCCGGCCAGTCGGCCACCGTGCAGCTGCGGCTGGCCAACGACGGCAAGGTCCCGTCGGGCACGCTCCTGCTCGAGGAGGTCGTCCCGTACGCCCTGGGCCAGCGCCCCCGCTTCGTGCTGGAGGGCGTCGGCCGCGGCTGGAGCCGCGACCTCGCCTACCCGGTCCGCTCGGAGGTGCGCGGGCGGCACGTGGTGGGCCCGATGACCGTCCGGGTCACCGATCCCTTCGGGATGGTCGAGATGGGCCGCACCTTCCACAGCACCACCGACCTGGTCGCCACGCCGCGCACGGTCGCCCTCACCAGCGGTGACCCTGCCCAGGCGTGGGCGGGGTCGGGCCACAGCCGGCCGCGCTCCTTCTCGGTGGGGCACGCCGAGGACGTGACGGTGCGGGAGTACCAGCAGGGCGACGACGTACGCCGCGTTCACTGGCCCTCGTCGGCGCGCACCGACGAGCTCATGGTGCGGCGTGAGGAGCAGCCCTGGCAGGCCCGCACCGTCGTCGTGCTCGACACCCGCACCCGGGCGCACCGCGGCCGTGGCTCCGCCTCCTCGTTCGAGACCGCCGTCAGCGCAGCCGCCTCGTTGGCCGTGCACCTGGCCGAGCAGGGTCACGAGGTGCAGGTGGCCACGGCCACCGGCCTGCTGCCGGTCACCGTCGTCGCGGCCACCTCCTCGGCCCACGGGCACGAGGTCACCGACATCCTGGAGGCGCTGGCGGTGGTCGACGTGGACAGCATCGAGTCGCTCGACGTCTCGTGGCTGATGTCGGTGCCCACCGGCACGCAGGTCGCCGCGGTGCTCGGCGCGCTCGACACGACCGACCACTACGCGCTGGCCCGCCTTGAGCGGCACAGCCGCTCGCCGCGGGCCCTGGTCCTGGACGTGGACGCGTGGACGTCGACGCGACGGGCCTCCGGGGCCTCCGCGGCCGAGACCACCCTGGCCGGGCTCTCCGCCTCGGGCTGGCGCGCCGCACTGCTCGGGCCGGGCGACGACCTGGACACCGTGTGGAAGCAGGTCGCGCGATGACGCTGCAGCGCCCTCTCTCCTTCCCCGCTCCCTGCTCACCTCGGTCGTGGCCGCCCTGACCGTGTGGGCCACGCTCCTCACCTGGATGCCGCTGAGCGAGAGCCCCGGGCCGTTCGTCGCGCCCCTGCTGCTGGTCGCCGTCGCCCTGGCCGCCACGGGGGCGACCGCCCGCTGGCGGGGGCTCCCGGTCGCCGTGGTGACGCTGCTCCAGGTCGTCGTGGGTGCCGTGCTGGTGGTGCTGCTCCTGGCCGACTCGCCGTGGCCGCTCCCCGACGCCTGGCAGAGCATCAGGGGCCAGCTCGACGCGGCGCTGACCTCCGCGGACCGCTACGCACCCCCGGTGCCGTCGGACGTGCCGTCGGTGGCTCCGCTCTTCGTGGTGGTCGGGACCGCGGCGATGGTGCTGCTCGACCTGGTCGCCATGACGTTGCGGCGGGTCGCGCTCAGCGCGGTGATCCTCCTGGCGCTGCACCTGGTGCCCGCCAACCTCGGGGTCGACGTGCCCTGGCCGGTCTTCGCGGCGGTCGCTGCCGGCTTCCTGACCCTGCTCTTCCTCGACAACGACGACCTCGTCGTGCGCTGGGGGTCGTCGTTGCCCGGTGGGGGCACGAGGCCGACGGAGGTCCCGGCCCGTCCGGCGACCAGCGCCGCCACCGCCCTGCGGATCGGGGCGGTCGCCACGGTGGGCGCGGTCGTGGTGGCGACGGTGCTCAACGCGCTCGTGCCCCGCTCCCCCATCCAGCCGTGGCGGGCCGTCGACCAGGGTCCCGACGAGCAGGTCATGCTCACCAGCCCGCTGGTCGACCTGCGCCGCGACCTCGACCGAGGCGCCGACGTCCCGTTGATGCGGGTGGTCTCCGACCGCCAGCCGTCGTACGTCCGCACGGCCGTCCTCTCCCACTTCAACGGCGAGGAGTGGAGCACGGGCGACCGCACCGCCACCCGGATCCAGGACGCCGACGGTCGCGACCTGCCGCTGCGGGGCGTCGACGCCGTGCTGCGGCGCACCAAGACGCAGTACGACTTCACGGCGACGACCGCCTTCCGATCGCGGTGGTTGCCGGTGCTGCCGCTGACCACCGACGTGCAGGCCGGCGGTGACTGGCGCTACGACGTGGACACCATGGACTTCGCCGCCTTCGACGCCGACCTCAACACCTCCCAGATGGAGTGGTCGGTGACCGGCGTCGACCTGGAGTACTCCAACGTGCTGCTGGAGCGCGCCGGGTCGGGCGTGACGAGGTCGACGAGGTCTTCACCCGGCTGCCCGAGTCGCTCCCGGCCAGCGTGGGCCGCCTGGCCGCGCAGGTGACCCGGGACGAGCCGACCCGCTACGAGAAGGCCCGTGCCCTGCAGTCGTGGTTCCGCGAGGAGTTCACCTACAGCCTGGACCGCGTGGAGACCGTCGACAACAACGCGCTGGTCGCCTTCCTCGACCCGAGTGGCCGGGTCGGCTACTGCGAGCAGTTCGCCGCCTCGATGGCGGTCATGGCGCGCACCCTCGGCATCCCTGCTCGGGTGGCGGTCGGCTTCCTGGTGCCGCGACGCATCGGGACGGCCGAGTGGGAGTTCTCCTCGCACGACCTGCACGCCTGGCCGGAGCTCTACTTCCCCGGATCCGGGTGGGTGCGCTTCGAGCCGACCCCCTCCTCGCGCGCCTCGAGCGTGCCGGAGCACACCCGTGACGAGGTGCCTCGCGACGAGCCCAGCGCCACGGCGTCGGCGACCACCTCTCCCAACACCCCCGCCCCGAGCGCCTCGGCAGCCCCCGACGAGTCGGACCCCGCCGCCCAGGAGCAGGAGCGGGACCTCGTCGACTGGGGGGCCGTCGCGACGTGGTTGCTGGTGCTGCTCGTGGTCGGGGCGCTCAGCCTGGTGCCGCAGGTGGTGCGTGGGCGACGTCGTACGAGGCGGTTGGGCCACGCGACCCCCGAGGAGCTGTGGGACGAGCTGCGCGACTCCGCGCTCGACCTGGGCCGGCTGTGGCCCGAGGGGCGCTCCCCGCGCGCCACCGGACGGACCGTGCTGGAGTGGTACCGCCCGGGCGCGGCGACCTCCGGGGAGTCCCAGCTGTCGGTCGACGAGCTGGCCGAGCGGCTCGACCGGGTGGTGGTGGCGGTGGAGCGCTCGCGCTACGACCGACCGGGGCAGCGTACGCAGGGTGACCCGACGCTGGCCGCGGACGTCGAGGCGTGCGTGGAGACGCTGGCGGCGGGCAGCGACCGCTCCACCCGGTGGAAGGCACGCTGGCTGCCGCGCTCGCTCACCCGCCGGCCCTGACCAAGCCGCAACGGCCGGGAACAGCGCCGCCCCCGTACCGACGTCGGTCAGTGCGGAGGCGGGTGCTCAGGGGGTGCGGGCGAGGCTCAGAAGCCGTCGCGACGACGACGCCAGCGCTCGTCCATGCGCTCGATGAACGAGTGGCGCGAACGGTTGTGGCGCGAGGCCTTGGGGGCCTTGGTCCGGCGACCGCCGTCGACAACGCCGAACCCCTGCGGGGTCTCGCGGAACGGGGTCGGCTCGGGCTTGCTCGGCGCTCGCAGCGCCGTCACGGCGATGGTCGCGGAGACCAGCATGATGACGAACCCGGCGACGCCCACGACGGGCAGCGCCGCAATGGCACCGGTCATGAGGACGACCACGCCGACGGCGAAGACGACCCCCGCGATGATGGCCCGACGACGGGACGCGCGGTGACCGCCCGTGCCGCGCAACGTGTGCGCGAACTTGGGGTCCTCCTCGACCAGGGCACGTTCCATCTGCTCGAGCAGTCGCAGCTCCTCTTCCGAGAGTGGCACGTTTCCTCCCACAAGTCCGAGGCGCGGAGCATCCGCAACTTCAAGTCTAGGCAGCCGTTGCCTCCCACGGTAGCCACAGAGGGAAAAACCTCGTCACCCGGCCCCTCCCAGGAGCCGGGCCGGACGGACGGCGCTCGACCCGAAACGGCGGGTGGCGCGGTCCATGGCCCGCTCCGCGTCGGACCACCCGTGCTCGCGCTCCCCCAGCTGCATCTGCCGGTGCACCTGCTCCCGCGGGACCAGGCCCTCCACCCGCACCCCCACCAGGCGGATCCGGGCCCGCTGCAGGCCCAGCGCCCGGAAGAGCATGACGGCGACCCGGTGGACCTCGACGGTGACGTCGGTGGCCTCGGTCAACGTCCTCGACCGGGTGATCGTGGTGAAGTCGGCGAAGCGGACCCGGATCGTCACCGTGCGACCGGCGACGCCTGCGCTGCGCATCCGACCGGCCACCTTGGCGCTGAGCCGCAGCATCTCGGTGACGACCACGTCGGGGTCGTCGGTGTCGCGGTCGAAGGTCCGGTCGGCCCCCATCGACCGGTCGGGCGCGTGCGGACCGCTCCGGGGGGTGAGCACCCGCTGGTCGACGCCCCAGGCCAGGGCATGCAGCTGGGCTCCGTGGACCCCACCCAGGGCGCGCTGGACCGTGCGGACCGGCGTGTGTGCCAGGTCGCCGACCGTGAAGAGCCCCAGCCGGTGCAGCTGGCCGCGCGTCTTCTCCCCCACGCCCCACAGCTCCCCCACGTCGAGGGGGTGCAGGAAGGCGGTCACCGCGTCGGGGCGGACCACGACCACGCCGTCGGGCTTGGCCCGCCGGCTGGCCAGCTTGGCCACCACCGGGGTCGCCGCCACGCCCACCGAGCAGGTGATGCGCTGCTCGTCGTGGATCGTCGAGCGGATCCGCTCCGCGATCTCCTCCGGCTCACCCAGACGACGGGCAGCGCTGGAGACGTCGAGGAACGCCTCGTCGAGCGAGATCGCCTCGACCACCGGCGTCACCTGCCGGAAGACCTCCATCACCGCGGAGGAGACCTGGTCGAAGAGCGCGAAGTCCGGCGCCAGCACCACGGCCTCGGGGCAGAGCCGTCGCGCCCGGGTCATCGGCATCGCCGAGGCCACCCCACTGCGACGGGCGAGGTAGTTGGCCGAGAGCACGACCCCACGCCCGCCGCCCCACCACGATCACCGGGACCTCGGCCAGGTCGGGTCGGTCACGGGTCGCCACGGAGGCGTAGAAGGCGTCCATGTCGACGTGCAGGACGGGGGTCGCGCTCATGCGGACCACCCGCCCGTCCGGACGGGACGCAGCGCCAGGTCAGCGCGTGGCGAGCAGGTGCACCTGGGCAGCCAGGGGCAGGTACTCCGGGCGGTCGGCCACCGCCTTCTCGAGCTCGACGAGGGCGCCGCCGGCACCGGGCTCGAGGTCGACCAGCGAGCCGGGGACCAGGTCGGCGAAGACCCGGATCGCGTGCAGCGGACCGACGGTGAAGCCGGCCCCCGCCACGAGGTCGCTGATCTCGTCGGCGGTGAAGCGGTGGCGCGGGCGCGCCCCGTCGCCGCGGGACGCGTCGCCGTCGAGCAGCTCGAGGGCCTGCTGGAAGTGGCCAGCCATCGCCCGGGCCAGGACGGCGGCGTGCCGCTGCGCGACCACCACGCTGAGGGTGCCACCCGGACGCAGCACGCGGGCGAGCGCCGCGAGCGCCTGCTCGGGGTCAGGGACCACCTCGAGGACGCCGTGGCAGAGCACCACGTCGACGCTGTCGGGCTCGACCAACGACTCGAGGCTGGAGAGCTCGCCCTGGAGCCCGGCCACGTCGACGCCACCCTCCTCGGCGCGACGGGCGAGCGCCGCCAGCGCGTCGGGGCTGGGGTCGACGACGGTGACCCGGTGCCCCAGTGCGGCGACCCGGACGGCGAAGCCACCGGTGCCGCCACCGATGTCGAGGACCTGACGCCCCTCGGCGCCGTCGAGGACTGACTCGAGCGCTCCCCACACGACGGAGGAACGGGCTGCGCTGCGTCGCTCACTGACTGACATGCCTCCCACACTAGGCCGAAGATCGTCGCGTTCATCCGGGACTCCCCGGGCTGCGGTGCCACAGGGCACGGGCCGGCAGCGTGTCGACGCCGGCGGGCTTGATGTCGGCGTACGGCGACATCCGGAAGCCGCTGCTGTGCACCAGCACCCGGCGGTGCTCCGGGCCCTGCTCGGTCACGACCGGCTGGGTCAGTCGGGCCCGCACCGCGGCCAGCCCCTCCTCGGCGGTGGGGTGGTCGCGCCACAGGGCGTGCAGCTCGGGCAGCGACCAGGCGCCGGTGGCGCGCAACGAGACCCCGCGGGGGCCCGTACGCCGGACCTCACCGCGGACGAGCAGCAGCCAGGTCGAGAAGACGGTGGAGGCGTACGGGCCCTGCGCGTCCTCGAAGAAGGTGGCGTCCACCGGACCGGTGGAGTCGTCGAGGGTCAGGAAGACCACCCGGCGTCCGGACCGGATCGGCGGGGTCTGGGTCGCGACCTTCACCCCGGCCACGAGCACCTCGGCCTTGCTGCGGCAGCGCAGCAGGTCACGGCTGCGTACAACGGTGAGGGCGTCGAGGAGCTCGGCGTACTCCGAGACCACGTGGCTGCTCACGTCGAGCCCGAGGATCTCCAGCTCGGCCGCGGTCCGCTCCCCACGCTGAGCTCGGGGAGCCCGCTGACCACAGTGACGTCGCCGTCACCGATGGCCAGGGCCAGCTGCACCGACTCCACAGGCGCCGGAGCGTGGTCGCTGCGCACCTGCGCAGCGGCCCGCGTCCGGACGTCACCCCCCACCGCCACCCGGCCACCGGTGTGCCGCCCCCGGGCCGTGCGCCGGTCGGAGCGGTCGACCCGCTCCAGCTCGGCGACCTGGAGCAGCAGGTCGCGCCGGGTGACCTGGTCGCGGAGCCCGACGCCACCGCCCGAGGTCGCGATGCGGTGGACGTCGTCGAAGGCGCCGGTGAGGACCAGGCGCTCGGCCACCGGCCGGGAGACCGGGGCCCGGTGCCACAGGTCGGCCAGCGACGCGTAGGGGCGGCCGGCGAGGATCCGGTCGACCTCGGCGTCGCTGATCCCCTTGAGCTCGGAGAGGGCGAGGCGGATCGCGTAGCCCGACGGGTCGTCGGAGGGCTCCACCATGTAGTCGCGGCCGGAGAGGTTGACGTCGAGCGGGAGCACGCCCACGCCGTACTGACGGGCGTCGTCGAGGATCAGGCGCTTGGGGTACATCCCCGGGTCGTGGGTCAGCACCCCGGCGAGGAAGTGCGCCGGCCAGTGGGTCTTGAGCCACGCTGACTGGTAGGTGGGCAGTGCGAACGCCGCCGCGTGGGCCTTGCAGAAGCCGAAGGAGGCAAAGGCGGCCAGCACCTTCCAGATCCGCTCGACGAAGGACTCCTCGTAGCCGCGGGCCAGCGCCCGGGGCACGAACCAGTCGCGCACTTGGTCGACCCCCTCACGGCTCCCCATCGCCCGGCGCTTCTCGTCGCCCTCGGCGAAGCTGACCCCGGCGAGGATCGCGAAGAGCTCGATGACCTGCTCGTGGAAGACGACCACGCCGTGGGTCTGGGCGAGGATCGGACGCAGGTCGGGGTGCAGGTAGGCGGCAGGCCTCCACCCCTGCTTGGCCTCCAGGTAGGGGGTGATCATGTCGCTCTTCACCGGACCGGGCCGGAAGAGGGAGATGTCGGTGATGATCTCCTCGAAGCTCTCGATCCCCGACTTGCCCACCAGCTCGCGCTGCCCCGGCGACTCGATCTGGAAGATGCCGAGCGTCCGGGCGCTGCTGATCAGCTCGTAGGTGGCCGGGTCGTCGAAGGGGACCTGCTCCTCGTCGTCGAGGTCGACCTCGACCTCGTCGACGCGCCGGATCTCGGCGACCGCGTGCGACATCGCCGACTGCATCCGGATGCCGAGCACGTCGAGCTTGAGCAGGCCCAGGTCCTCGACGTCGTCCTTGTCGAACTGGCTCATCGGGTAGCCCGCCGCGCTCGCCTCGACCGGGGTGCGGTCCAGCAGCGTGGCGTCGGAGAGCAGCACGCCGCAGGGGTGGACCGCGACGTGGCGCGGGAGCCCGTCGAGCCGCTCGACGAGGGCGAACATCAGGTCCAGCCGGCCCTGGGCCAGCCCGCTGGCCCGCAGCTCGGGCAGGTCCTGCAACGCCGAGCGGGCGTCCCGTGCGCGGATGTGCGGGAACGCCTTCGCGATCGCGTCGACCTCGCCCGGCGGCATGCCGAGCGCAGCACCGACGTCACGGATCGCGTGACGCACGCGGTAGGTCTCCGTCATCGAGACGCAGACGCAGCGGTCGCCCCCGAAGCGCTCCAGGATGGCCTCGTAGACCTCGCCCCGCCGGGCGGACTCGACGTCGACGTCGATGTCGGGAAGCGACGAGCGCAACGGCGAGAGGAACCGCTCCATCAGCAGGTCGTGGCGCAGCGGGTCGACCCCTGAGATCCCGAGCAGGTAGTTGACCAGGCTGCCGGCGCCCGAGCCACGGGCAGCGCAGCGCACCCCCATGTCACGGATCAGGTCGGTGACCTCGTTGACGGCGAGGAAGTAGGAGGCGTAGCCCAACGACTCGACCACCTCGAGCTCGTCGTGCAGCCGTTTCCAGATCCGCTGCCGGGGCGCGGAGCCGTAGCGCCAGGCGAGCGCCGACTCGCAGCGGGCACGGAGCTGGACGTCGGCCGGCGTGGCCCCGACCCCGTCGGTCGCCACGCCGCTACGACGCACCACCTCGAACTCCGGGAAGTGGACCTGGCCGATGCCCAGGTCGTCGCGCGGGTCCAGCGCGCACTCCTCCCCCAGCGACCGGGTCCGGGCCAGCAGGCGCGCGGCACCGTCCTGCCCCCAGCCGGCGGCGCGGGAGACCTCGTCGGCGACCTCGGCCATCTGGGGACCGGACTTGAGGTGCCCCTCGGCGTTGCCGCGGTCGAGGTGGCGCTGGTCGAGCGGCACCAGGCGGCGCGCCGCGTCGAGCACGTCGACCGTGGGCGCGTCGCTGCGGCGCGCGTGGCGCACCGCGTTGCTCAGCACCGTCTCCACGCCGGCCTCGGCCGCCAGCCCCGCCATCCGAGCGGCGTGGGGCGTGCTGCCCGGGCCCCAGCCCTGCTCGGTGGCCCCGAGCAGGTGCGAGACCAGCTCGACACGGAGGTTCTCCCGACCCACCGCCCGGGACCAGCGCGAGAGGTGCTCCCGGGCCAGGTCGTCGCGACGGGTGGTCACCGCCGACCCGACCTCCGAGCCGGGGCCGAGCAGCACCACCAGGTGCCCTCCGGCCACGTGCGGCAGCAGCGTCTCGGTGTCGGCCACGGGCACGCCCCGCTCGCCACCGAGGTGGACGTCGGAGACGAGTCGACACAGGGCTGCCCAGCCGAGGCGGTCGCGCGCCAGCACCGTCACCCTGGGCCAACGGTCCTCGCGGTAGGCGCCGCCACGCACCGGCGTACGCCCGCGGGAGGGACGCACCGGCGCGGACGGCCGGACGGCGACGTCCACCCCCAGCACCGGTCGGATGCCTGCGCGCGCAGCGGCCTTGGCGAACTTCACCGCCCCGTAGGTGCCGTCCCGGTCAGTGAGGGCCAGCAGGTCCATCCCCCACTCGGCGGCCCGTTCGACCAGGGCCGAGGGGTGCGAGGCGCCGTACTGCAGGGAGTGCCCTGACGCGACGTGGAGGTGGACGAAGGGGTCACGCGGCACCGGTCCGCTCCGACCATCCGGGCTCGGCCACCGTCAGTCGGACAGCCTCGGGCGCGTGGGGCATCAGGCCGAGCGCCGACTCCACCACCGCGAGGAAGCGGTCGGCGTCACGCACCAGGTCGTCGGCCTCGCGCTCCGTCGCCGCCCGCAGCGACCCCGCCTCGGCGGCGGCACGCTTGCTCGCACCGGCCGCGAAGAAGGTCGCCCACTCGGTGAGCTCCGGGGCCACCTCGGCCAGGAGCACCCAGGCGTTCTTCTGCCGTCGCCGGCTCGGGGTGGGAAGGGCCCGGGCCGCCAGGAGCGCGGCCGCGGCCCGCAGGGCGGCGACGTGGGCGCACGCGTAGCGCGTCGGCACGTCGGGAGCCGTCACCGCCTCGCGCAGCGAGGTGGTGGCGCGGGTCAGGTAGGAGTGGGTGGCGGCCGGCAGCAGGTGCAGGTCACCGCCGGGTCGCACCGGGGCGGGAGCAGGTCGTGAGTCGTTCATCGTCGTCCTCCGAATCTCGGGTCAGTCCAGGCAACCCACGAGCTGCCAGCGCCCGTCGATCGCGTCGTAGGAGAGGTCGAAGACCCCACTGGTCGGCCCCTCCTGGGGCTCGCGCGCCACGGGCCTGCCGGCCTCCACGCGCCAGAACTCGCGCTCGGCGAGCAGGTCGCCCTCGAGCTCGTCCCAGTCGCGCTGGTGCGGGAGGTGGTCGGCCTCGCCGACCTCCGCCCCGATCACCGAGCGGGCCCGGGACGACTGCCACCAGGGGCCGGTCTCCACCCACCGGGCCACCACGCTGCGCACCTTCCACACACGTCCGTGCCACAGGAACTGCTCGGGCGCCTCGAGCGACTGCTCGCTCCCCTGCCCGGCCACCTGTCCCCGACGGACCTCCACCGGGTCGTCGTACCGCCTCATGACGTCCTCCTCCGCAGTCAACGACCCCTGGCTGGCCCCGGCGGTGGTGGGGGTCGAGGTCACCACCACCGAGACCAATTCGAACACGTGTTCGAACAAGGAGAACGGTACACCCGGCCACCGACAACTGGTCAACAACGAAGTTCTGCAGGCTCAGGGCAGCACGACGGAGGCCGACCACCCGGTGCGGGTGGTCGGCCTCCGTGCGCGTCGTGGACGGGAGCCGGGCGGCTCAGACCTCGCGGAAGTAGCGCGTGGTGCTCGGGTGCAGCAGGAAGACGAGGAGCAGGACGCAGAGCACGATCATCACGCCCGAGAGCACCGTGAAGAGCGTCGGGATGCCGCTGGCGATGCTGAGCACCGCCAGGAAGATCCCGAAGACGGCGATCACGCCCAGGCAGACCCGCGCCCAGGTGAAGCCCTCACGGAAGAAGACCGCCATCACGCCCAGCAGCATCAGCAGGACCACGAACGAGGTCACCACCACCGGCACGAAGCCGGGCACCGACAAGGTGGTCTCGACGGCCTCGATGCCACCCTCACGCATGAGCTCGCGCGCACCGGCGTTGCCCTCGGCCCAGGCGACGACCAGGTCGCTGCGGAAGACCCACGTCAGGAGCGTGATCAGTCATGACACGACGGACAGGGCGAGCACCACGCGCAGCGCGTGATCGACCGAGGCCGGTCGTTCGGTCATGGGGGTCCTCCAGGGTGGGGCACGAGCGCGGACACGCCTCGTCGCGGCGTCCGTGACGCCGGCCGTGACGCGCGTTAGGGTCCCGGCATGACGAGTGAGCACGAGTCGATCGCGGCGTTCCGCGCCGAACATGCCCTCCGCAACGGTACCGGCGACGTGGTGGTGCTGCCTGCATCGGTGCACACCGCAGCGCTCGCGGCCGAGGCGCTGGGCTGCGAGGTCGGTGCCATCGCCAACAGCCTGCTCTTCACGGCCGACGGGTCCCCCGTGCTGCTGCTCACCTCGGGAGCCCACCGGGTCGACGTGGCGAAGGTGGCACGCGACCTGGGCGTCGACCGCCTCGAGCGCGCCACCCCCGACTTCGTCCGCACCCACACCGGGCAGGTGATCGGCGGCGTCTCCCCCTTCGCCCACCCCGCTCCGGTTCCGACCTGGATCGACACCTGGCTGCAGCGCCACGACGTGGTCTGGGCCGCTGCCGGCCATCCCTCCGCGGTCTACTCCACGACGTACGAGGAGCTGCGCACGATGACCGGGGCGGTGCCGCTCGACGTGGAGTGAGGCACAGTGACGCCATGGAGATCTGGCTCAACCCGGCCTGCAGCAAGTGCCGCACCGCGCTCAGCACCCTTGACGAGGCAGGCGTCGACTACACCGTCCGGCGCTACCTCGACGACCTCCCCACCGCCGCCGAGCTGGGCGAGGTCGTGACCCGCCTCGGCCTCGAGCCGTGGGACCTGGCGCGCCCCAAGGAGGCCCGCGAGGCCGGGATCGACCTGCCCAAGGACGCCGCCCACCGTCAGGAGTGGCTCGAGGCGATGGCCGCCTCGCCGCGCACCATCCAGCGCCCGATCCTGACCGCGGCCGACGGGACCACCGTGGTGGGCCGCGACCCCGAGTCGCTGGCCAGGGTCATCGCCGCCGAGTAGGCCGCCGCTACCCTCGGCGCATGCACGTGGTGGTCGTCGGCGGAGGCTTCGGTGGCATGGCGGGCGCGGCGCGCCTGGCCAAGCTCGGCCACTCGGTGACCCTGCTCGACCGTGCCCCGACGCTCGGCGGCGCGCTCGGACAGCTCACGCACGAGGAGTTCACCTTCGACACCGGCCCCTCCACGACGTTGCTGCCCGCCGTCGTCCGTGACCTCTTCCGCAAGTCCGGGCGCCCCCTGGAGCGCGAGGTCGAGCTGGTCCCCGTCGAGGTGATCCGCGAGCACCGCTTCACCGACGGCACCTCGCTCTCCCTCACCGGCGGCTCCCGCGCCGCGCAGAAGCACGCCTTCGAGGCCCTCGGCGCGGGGCTCGGCAGCCAGTGGGTCGCCTACGTCGACGAACTCGGCGAGGTCTGGGAGCGGGTGCGCAAGGACTACCTCGAGCGCCCGTGGGACCCCGCGCTCGCGCACCGCGACGCCGCGGCCCTGCTCAAGGCCCGTACGACGCTCGCCCGGACCTTCCGGCGGGCCTTCGGTGACGACCGGCTCGCCCTCGTCGCCGGCCACCCCTTCACCGCCGAGGGCCACGACCTCGCCCGGGTGCCGGCGTGGCTCGGCACCGTCTCCTACGTCGAGCAGAAGTTCGGCGCGTGGACCGTCGAGGGCGGCCTGGGCGGCCTCGCCGCGGTGCTGACGAAGCGCCTGGCCACCCGCAAGGTGGACGTCCGCACCTCCACCCCCGTGCACGACCTGGTCGTCTCCGACGGGCGGGTGCGGGCCGTGCGCACCGACGCCGGCGACGTCGAGGCCGACGCGGTCGTCTGCGCCGTCGACCCCCACCACTTCCCGGCGCTGCGGCCCCTCGTGCGGCGTACGACGTCGACCTCCCTGCCGACGCTGACCCACCTGGGCGTCGCGGGCGAGCTGCCCGCGTGGGTGGCCGCAGCCGGGGAGACCGTGCTGCACGGCCGCTCCGGCGAGCCCACCCTGGTCCTGCGCCACGGCGGCTCGGCCCCCGATGGCCACGCCGTGCTCACCGTCCAGCACCGTGGCCCCGCCACCGGCGACGTCGTCGAGCTGCTCGCCCGTCGCGGCGTCGACCTGCGCGGCCGGGTGGTCACCCGCCTGGAGCGCTCCCCCGCCGACCTCGCCGAGGCGTGGGGCGGCTCCCCGCTGGGCATGCAGTGGCGCGGCCGGGCGACCGTACGCCGTCGGCTCGGCCCCACCACGCCCGTCGCCGGCCTCTACGCCGCGGGCGCCCATGCGACCCCGGGAGCGGGCCTGCCCTTCACCGGCCTCTCCGGCTCGCTGGTGGCGCAGGCGATCGGCCCGGCCTGACGGCGCGGAAGCCGACCGGTCCCAGACCCTCAGACCAGCTGCCAGGTGCCGCTGACCTGCACCCGGACCTCCTGCTCGCCGGGCTCGAGGCTGACCTGGGCCGCGGCCCGAGCGTACTGCGCGCCCTCCTGACCGGGGCCCGCCTGTCCCTCCTGGATGGCCACCAGGTCACCCAACGCCGCGCCTCCGAGCCCGGCGAGGTGCTCGGCCCGCGCCCGGGCATCGGCGAACGCCAGCTCGCGCGCCCTGGCCACCGCCTCGGAGGGGTCACCGACCTCCAGTGCGACCGCGTCGACCCGAAGGGCGTCGCCGACACGCTCGGCGAGCGCGGATAGGAGGGCCGAGGCCGAGGCGAGGTCGTCGCAGACGATGCGCGTCTGGTGGCTGGCCTCGAAGCCGTCGGGGCGCCCCTGCTGGTCGTGGTGCGGCCAGACCTGCACGCCGGTGGTCGCGACCTGCCCGGGCTCGGTGTGGGCGCGGACGACCTCGCTGACCGCGCGCCCGGCCGGGTCCAGCCCGGCGACCGCCTCGGCGACGCCGGCGGCACGGTGGCTCACGGCGACCCGGACGACGGCCCGGTCGGGGACCGCGGAGGCGGCGCCGATGCCGGTGACGGTGACAGTCCTCTGCATGCCGGCCAGCGTAGCCAGACCTGACGCAGGTGGGACGACCCTCGCCCGGGTGGCTAGGCTCGGGGCCGTGCCCGCGCCGACCCAGCCTGCCGAGTGGGACGCCGCGGCGTTCCGCACCGCCCTCCAGACCACGTTGGACGAGTTCCTCGACGAGCAGGAGGCGCGCCTGGCGCCGCTCGGCCCCGACGCCACCCGTCTGCTCACGGAGGCCCGGACCGCCCTCGACGGCGGCAAGCGCTTCCGGGCCGCCTTCTGCTGGTGGGGCTACCGCGCGGTCCGTCCCGAGGTCGAGGACGAGCGCGCCCTGCTGCGTGCCTGCGCCGCGATGGAGCTGCTCCAGGCCAGCGCCCTGGTCCACGACGACCTGATGGACGCCTCCGACACCCGTCGCGGTCGCCCCGCGACCCACAAGGCGCTGGAGGCCGAGCACGTGGCGGCCGGCTGGCGGGGCAACGCCGAGCAGTACGGCGCCGCGGCGGCGATCCTGCTGGGCGACCTGCTGCTGGCCTGGTCCGGTGAGCTGCTGCGTCGCTGCGGCCTCCCCTTCGAGCGCGTGGCTCCGGCCCTGGAGGTCTTCGCGCTCTGCCGTACCGAGGTGATCGCGGGACAGTTCCTCGACGTGTCGGTGCAGGCACGTGCCCACGCCGACGTCGAGACCGCGATGACGGTGCTGCGCTACAAGTCGGCCAAGTACTCGATCGAGCGTCCGCTGCACATCGGGGCCGCGTTGGCCGGGGCGAGCGAGCAGCAGCTCGACCAGCTCACCGAGTTCGGCCTGCCGCTGGGTGAGGCGTTCCAGCTGCGCGACGACCTCCTCGGCGTCTTCGGCGACCCGGCCACCACCGGCAAGCCTGCCGGCGACGACCTGGTCGAGGGCAAGCGCACCGTGCTCGTGGCCCTGGCCCTGGACGGGGCCGACGAGGCCGGGGCGGCCACCCTCGACGCGGCGCTCGGCTCGCCGCTGGACGAGGCCCGGGTGGAGGAGCTGCGCACGCTGATCGAGGGCTCGGGGGCCCACGCGGCGGTCGAGCAGATGATCACCGACCTGTCGGACCGCGCCGTGGCCCGGCTCGACGCGGCCGGCTTCGACCCGGGCGCGACGGCCACGCTGCGTACGCTGGCAGCGCTCGCCACCCAGCGCGTGCTCTGAGGCGGCTGCCGGCTGCTCAGTCCAGCAGCCCGAGCCCGACGACCTCGGGGCCCGCGCCGCGCAGCAGCACGGCGAAGGGTGGGCGCACGGCGTCGTCGGCACGCTCGGAGAAGATCTGCAGCAGGGTGGCGAACGTGCGCTCGTCCTCGCGGGCCAGCAGGCCCCATTCGTCCCAGAGCAGGAGCGTGGGCCCGGCGAGGTCGTCGAGCAGGTCGGCGAGCGCGTCGAGGTTCTGCCCGTAGGTCGCCGGGAACTCCAGCGCGACCCCCAGCGCGGCCAGGAGCTCGCGCTTCGTGGCTGCCGCCACGCCGTCGACGTGGTGGAACGACCAGTGCGCGGCGTGCACGACACTGGCGACCTGGTCGACGTCGTACGCCGCCTCCCAGCGGTAGACGCCTGCGGGGTGGCGCCGGGCGAGCAGGGGCGCCAGGCCACTCATCGCAGGATCCTCGCGAAGCTCTCGTAGTGGTCGGCGGTCCAGTAACGCTGACCGGCCTGGCCGGTCACGATCCGGCGGGCGCCGCGGTGGTCGATCCCCGGCGTCGGCACGGTGTACTCCCGGTAGTAGCCGCGGGGCCGGGCCGGCAGCCGCCCCTCGAAGTTGCCGAAGCGCGATCCGTCCTTGTCGGGATGGGCGAAGGGACCGCCGGCGTCGATGAGGTCGAGGACCCGCCGGGCCTCCCGCGGCAGCTCGGCGGCCCGCACGGTCGGCAGGCCGTCCTCGTCCTCTCCCGCCCCGGGCTGGACAGGGCCGAAGGTCGAGGGGCCGGTGGGCAGCCCCGATGAGGGCGCCGAGGCTCCCGGGGTGGGCCGCGACGAGGAGTCCGGCTCGCCGCCGGGCTGGAACCACCACAGCGCCAGGACTAGGGCGAGCCCCGCCAGCAGGGCCCACGGGGAGCGGCGCAGCACGGTCAGAAGGCCATCGACTGGGCCCGGCGCTTGACCTCAGAGCCGCGGTTCTCACGCAGCGCGTCGATCGGGCGGCCGGGCAGGTCGAGGTCCGTGAAGAGCCAGGCGATGCACTCGCGGTCGTCGTAGCCGCCGTCGTGCAGCACGGTCAGCAGGCCGGGGAGTCCCTTCACGACCTCGCCGTCCTGGAGGAAGTCGGCCGGGACCTGCTGCCCGGCGCCGGGACGCGGCACCGCAGCGGCGAGCTCGTGCTCACGGATCATCGTGCGCACCCGCCCCACCGAGACGCCCAGCTGGGCGGCCGCACCTGCCCAGTCGATCCATGCGGGGACGAGGGCGTCGAGGTCTGCCGAGGCGAGGGGTCCGTCGTTCATGGGGCCATCGTGCCACTCCGGCGCGCCACGCCGGAACTGGACAGCGGGCGCCGCGATTCAGGGGCCGATCACTACGATTGCCCCACGGCCGGCCCTGCCCAGGCGTCGCCGACCGTGCCAGCCCGAGTTCCCCGTCCCCGGAGGTCACGATCGTGGAGTCAGACGAGTCCACGCGTCAGCGTGCCGCCGTGGATCCCCACGATCCCCTGCTCGGGCGGGTCCTCGACGGGCGCTACCGGATCGTGCGTCGCATCGCCCGCGGCGGCATGGCCGGCGTGTACGAGGCGGTGGACCTCCGCCTGGAGCGCACCGTCGCGGTGAAGGTGATGCACTCCGGCCTCGGCGACGGCAACGACTTCGCCCAGCGGTTCGTCCGCGAGGCGCGTGCCGCCGCCCAGCTCTCCCACCCCCACGTCGTCGCGGTCTACGACCAGGGCGAGGACGCGGGCACCGTCTTCCTGGCCATGGAGTACGTGCCCGGGCGGACGCTGCGCGACGTGATCCGTGACGAGGCCCCGATGCCGCCGCTGCGCGCACTCGGCCTGGTCGAGCCGGTGCTCGGCGCCCTGGCCGCAGCCCACCGGGCCGGGATCGTGCACCGCGACGTCAAGCCGGAGAACGTGCTGATCGGCGAGGGTGGCGACTCCCCCACGATCAAGGTCGCCGACTTCGGGCTCGCGAAGGCCGTCAGCGCCACGAGCAGCCACACCGCCACCGGTGTGGTCATCGGCACCGTCTCCTACCTCGCCCCCGAGCTCGTCGTGCAGGGCCAGGCCGACGCCCGGGCCGACGTGTACGCCGTCGGCGTGCTGCTCTACGAGCTCCTCACCGGCACCAAGCCGCACGAGGGCGACTCCCAGATCCAGGTCGCCTACAAGCACGTGCACGAGGACGTCCCCGCCCCGTCGGCCCGGGTGCCCGGGCTGCCGGCGTACGTCGACGCCCTGGTCGCGCGAGCCACCGCCCGTGACCGCGACCAGCGCCCGGCCGACGCGGGCGTGCTCCTGCACCAGGTGCGGCGCGTCGCCCAGACCCTGCGTGACGGCGTCCTCGACGACCCCGAGCTCGAGGCGGACCTGCGCCCCCTGCCGGTCGTCGCGCCGCTGCCGGTCGAGCTGGAGGCCGACGCCGACGGCTTCGCCGACCTGGAGTCACCGGTGGAGCGCACGGCCGTCGCTGCCGCGCCGGTGGGCGCCGCGGCCGCGCGTCCGACCCACGACGAGCTCCCGGTCAGCGACCGCACCCAGCAGATCCAGCTCCCTCCGGACGAGACCGCCGTCGCCTCTGCTCCGGGCATCACGCGCCTGCCGGCCCCCCGGCCCGACCTGCCCCGTGAGCCGCGCACCCGCCGACGCTCGCGTCGCGGACCGATCCTGCTCCTGCTCGCGCTGCTCCTCGTGGTGGGCGTCGGTGTGGGCTCCTGGTGGTTCGGCTTTGCCCGCTACACCACCACGCCGTCGGTGCTCGGCATGAACCGGGCCGAGGCCACGGCGGCCCTCGAGCAGGCGGGCCTCGAGGTCGAGGTGGGCGACCCGTCCTACAGCGAGGACGTGCCGGTCGACGACGTCGTCGCCACGGACCCCGGCCCCGGCGACCGGGTGCTCCCCGGTGAGACCGTCACGCTCTCCCTCTCCCAGGGGCCCGAGCGCTACGACGTGCCCAAGCTGGCCGGACTGTCGGTCGACGACGCCCAGCGCGCGCTGGAGGAGACGAAGCTCGAGTTCGGCCGTCAGGTCGACAAGTACCACGACAGCGTGCCCGAGGGCAGGTCATCTCCAGCAACCCGAAGGCCGGCACCACGCTGCGCCCGGCACACGCGGTCAACGTGGTGGTCAGCAAGGGCCGCGAGCCGGTGGAGCTGACCGACTGGACCGGCAAGAAGGCGGCCGCCGCCACCAAGGCGCTGCGCGGGGCCGGGCTCGAGGTGGAGACCGAGGAGGTCTTCGACAACGACGTGGCCGAGGGCGTGGTGATCAGCCAGAGCCCCACCACCGGAACTCTCTACAAGGGCGACGCCGTGAAGCTGGTCGTCTCCAAGGGCCCCGAGCTGGTGCAGATGCCCCGCGTCATCGCCCAGGGGCAGCAGGCCGCCAAGGAGCGGCTCGAGGCGCTCGGCTTCACCGTCAAGATCGAGCGGTCCGGCCAGTACATCGGCCTGGGCTTCGTGCTGAGCAGCGACCCGGGCGCCGGCGAGATGGTGCCCAAGGGCTCCACGGTCACGCTCTTCCTGATCTGATCCGGTCCTCGCCCGGGCTGGGGCGGCCCACCCTGAGCCCTGACCGTGACCCCGCCCTAGAGTTGTCCGGTGCAGCAGTCCTCCCCCCTCACCCGTGACGAGTCCGCCCTCCGCAACCCCGTCGGCACCCACGTCCAGGTCGGCAAGGGCCTGGTCGCCGGCGCCCTGGCCAGCGCCGACGAGCTGGGCGCGGAGACGATCCAGGTCTTCCTCGGCAACCCGCGCGGCTGGGCCCACTCGGCCGGCGACCCGCGGGTCGACGCGGCCTTCCGCGACGCCACCGCCGAGCGCGGCATGCGCGTCTTCGTGCACGCGCCCTACCTGGTGAACCTCGGCTCCCCCACGCCCGCGACGTACGAGAAGTCGGTCGCGATCCTCGCCCACAACCTGCGCCGGGCCGCCGAGATCGGCGCCGAGGGCGTCGTCGTCCACACCGGCTCCTTCGTCGACCCCACCGACAGCGAGGAGCGGTACGCAGCGGCCATGCGCCAGGTGCGCGACGGCCTGCTGCCGATCCTCGAGGCGCTCGGGGACGAGGACGCCCCGTGGCTGCTGCTGGAGCCGACGGCCGCCAGGGCCGCAGCCTGTGTGCCGGGGTCGAGGACCTCGCCCCCTACCTCGCTGCCGTGGACGACCACCCGCGGGCCGGCATCTGCCTCGACACCTGCCACGTCTTCGCCGCCGGGGCACCGCTCGACGAGGAGGGCGGGGCGACCGCCACCGTCGACCGGATCGTCGAGATCGGCGGCGCCGGACGCCTGCGCCTGGTGCACGCCAACGACTCGATGGACGTCCGCGGCGCCTTCAAGGACCGCCACCAGCGCATCGGCGAGGGCCACATCGGCACGGGCGCGTTCAGCGAGCTCTTCGCCCACCCGGCCATGGAGGGCGTGCCCTTCATCCTTGAGACGCCCGGCTCGCGCGACGAGGGCAACGCCGACATCCCGCTGCTCAAGGCGCTGCGCGAGGCTGCGCACGCATGAGCCGTCGCGGAACCCTCGTCGCGACCCTGGCCCTGGTCGCGATGACGGCCTCGTGGGGGTCGACCTTCTACCTGATCAAGGACCTGCTCGACCGGGTCCCCACCCTCGACTTCCTGGCCGTGCGCTTCGCGATCGCGAGCCTGGCCATGGTGCTGGTCGCGCCGCGCGCGCTCGGCAGGCTGTCGCGCGAGTCGCGGCGGCACGCCCTCGTCCTGGGCCTCCTCTACGGGGTCGCCCAGATCCTGCAGACCGCCGGACTGGCGCACACCGCCGCGAGCGTCAGCGGCTTCGTGACCGGCATGTACGTCGTGCTCACGCCCATCTTCGCGGCCCTGCTGCTGCGCACACCGGATCACTGCGGTCACCTGGCTCGCGGTGGCGATGGCGACAGCCGGCCTGTGGGTGCTGACGATGCGGGGTGAGTTCGCGCTCGGCTACGGCGAGTCCCTCACCCTGGTGGCGGCCGCCCTCTACGCCCTGCACATCGTCGGGCTCGGCGCCTGGTCGCGCCCGGAGCAGGCCATGGGGATGTCGATCGTCCAGCTGATGGTGATCACCGTGGTCTGCTTCGTGGCCACCGTGCCCGACGGCATCGTGCTGCCCTCGACCACGCAGGACTGGACCTCGATGCTCTACATGGCGCTGGTCGCCGGCGCCGCCGCGCTCTTCGTCCAGACCTGGGCCCAGGCCCACCTGCCACCCACGCGCTGCGCCATCATCATGAGCATGGAGCCGGTCTTCGCGGCTGCCTTCGCGGTCGCCCTGGGCGGTGAGTCGCTCACCTCCCGGCTGCTCGTCGGCGGCGCCCTGGTGCTCGCCGCGATGCTGGTCGTCGAGCTGGTCGGGCAGCGCCGACCGATCGAGGGCGAGGTCACCCACCTCACGGTCTGAGCCACGTCACGGTCTGAGGCGGGGACGCGCGGCGGCGTCTTGCCGCCCGCACGGTGGCCCGGGAGGGTCGCCGCGGTCCGCTAGCGTGCGCCTCGTACGCCCCGGGCCGGGGCAGCAGGTCAGGAGGTGGTCACATGGTCGTCGTGATGTCCCCCGACGCCACCGACCAGGACATCGCCCACGTCGTCGAGCGGGTCGAGTCCGTCGGCGGCAGGGCCTTCGTCTCGAAGGGGGTGGAGCGCGCGATCATCGGCCTGGTCGGAGACATCGAGTCGTTCCACCACTCTCAACCTGCGCACCCTGCGTGGGGTCGCCGCGGTCCACCGGATCTCCGACCCCTACAAGCTCGTGAGCCGCCAGCACCACCCCCAGCGTTCGACCGTCTGGGTCGGCCCTGCGGGCCACCAGGTGCCGATCGGTCCCGACACCTTCACGTTCATCGCCGGGCCGTGCGCCGTCGAGTCGCCCGAGCAGACGGTCGACGCCGCGCGGATGGCCGCGTCGGCGGGCGCAACCCTGCTGCGCGGAGGGGCGTACAAGCCGCGCACCTCCCCCTACGCCTTCCAGGGGCTGGGGATCGAGGGCCTGCAGATCCTGGCCTCGGTGCGCGCCAGCACCGGCCTGCCCATCGTGACCGAGGTCGTCGACGCCCGCGACGTCGAGACCGTCGCCGACGACGCGGACATGCTCCAGGTCGGCACCCGCAACATGGCCAACTTCGGCCTGCTCCAGGAGGTCGGGCGCGCCGGCAAGCCGGTCCTGCTCAAGCGTGGAATGACGGCCACCATCGAGGAGTGGCTGATGGCGGCGGAGTACATCGCCCAGCGCGGCAACCTCGACATCGTGCTCTGCGAGCGCGGCATCCGCACCTTCGAGCCGGCCACCCGCAACACCCTCGACATCTCGGCGATCCCGGTGGTGCAGGCGCTCAGCCACCTGCCGATCATCGTGGACCCCTCGCACGCGGCCGGGCGCAAGGACCTGGTCGTCCCGCTGACCCGGGCCTCGATCGCGGTCGGCGCCGACGGGGTCATCGTCGACGTGCACCCCACGCCCGAGACGGCGCTGTGCGACGGCCCGCAGGCGCTGCTCGGCTCGGAGCTGCGCGACCTGGCCCAGGTGGTGCGGCAGCTGCCGAAGGTGATGGACCGGCTCGACGCCTCGGCCCTGGTGCGCCGCAGCTGACCTGTCGCCACCGACAACAAGGGTCAGGGCTCCTGGCGCTCGACGTGGTCGCGCATCCGTTTCCAGTTGGCCCGCTCCCAGCGCCCTCCGACGAGGCGGAAGAGCGGCGCGAGCACGCGGGCTCGCCCGAGCAGGCGGTACTCCCAGTCCCAGCTCATGACGGTGACGCCCGGTCCCTCCTCCCGGAACGTGAGCGGTCCGTCGCTCCACAACCAGGAGCTCGTGCTCCGACTGCGCAGCAGATGGGGCCGTTCGAGCTCGACGAGCTCGACGTCGGTCACCCAGCGCTTACCGAAGACGGCGCGATACCTCGATCCCGCACCCACCGGTGGCGGGGTCAGCCACTCCACCGACGAGATGGCGGGATTCCACGACGGCTCGTCCACCGCGGCGTCGAAGACCACCTCGCGCGGACGAGCGATCCGCAGCTGACCGCGCATACGTGCCACAGGTCGAGGCTAGCCCCGCCCGGGCAGCTCCGCCAGACGCGCCAGCACCTCGGCCGCCCGCTTCACGTCGGCCTCGTCGACGTCGAGGTGGGTGACCAGGCGCACGGTGCGCGGCCCGACCGCCGAGACGCGTACGCCCTCGCGTGCCGCCGCTGCCACGAAGCCGGCGGCGTCGGCGTGCTCGAGCACGACGATGTTGGTGTCCCCCCGCCGGGTCGACGCCGCAGGCCTCGGCGAGCAGCCGGGCGTGGGCGTGGTCGGTCGCCAGCCGCTCCACGTGGTGGTCGAGGGCGTGCAGCCCGGCGGCAGCGAGCACGCCGACCTGCCGCATGCCGCCGCCCATCCGCTTGCGCCACACCGCGCTCGGCGACCGCGTCGGCCGAGCCGACGAGCAGCGAGCCGATCGGGGCGCCCAGCCCCTTGGAGAGGCAGACCGCCATCACGTCGGCGACGGCGCCGTAGTCACGCAGCGGGGTGCCGGTGGCCACGTGGGCGTTCCAGATGCGGGCACCGTCCAGGTGGACCGCGCAGCCGACCTCGTCGGCCCAGGCGCGCAGGGCCTGCAGGTCCTCGACCGGGGTGACGGTGCCGCCGGCGAAGTTGTGGGTGTTCTCCACCGCGACCGCGGCGGTCGGCACGAAGAAGGGGCCCATGTCGGGGGCGTACAGGTGCTGGACGGCGTCAAGGTCGACACCACCGCGCGGGTGCGTCCAGGTGCGCATCGTCACCTGGTTGTAGACGGCGTGGGCGCCCAGCTCGGCGCGGGCGATGTGGGCGGAGCTCTCGCAGAGCACCTCCTGACCGGGCGCGACCACGCTGCGCACCGCGAGGACGTTGGCCATCGACCCGGTCGGGGTGAAGAGCGCGGCCTCGTGCCCGAAGAGGTCGGCCACCCGCTCCTGGAGCTCCGCGACGGTGGGGTCCTCGCCGTAGACGTCGTCGCCCACCGGGGCGTCAGCCATGGCACGGCGCATCGCCGGGGTCGGCTGGGTCAGGGTGTCCGAACGCAGGTCCACGAGGTCGCTCACCCCGCGAGCCTACGCACGGACGCTCGGACGGGCGGCACGGACACCAGGTCCTTGCCGCCCGTCCGCAGAGGATCGGTCAGTCGTCGACGCCTCAGGCCTTGCCGCAGCATCTCGCGACGAGGAACGACATCTCCAGCGACTGCACGCGACTCAGGCGCGGGTCGCAGACCGTCTCGTAACGGTTGGCCAGGCCGGCCTCGTCGATCAGCTCGCCACCGCCGACGCACTCGGTGACGTCGTCACCGGTGAGCTCGACGTGGAGGCCGCCGGGCCAGGTGCCGAGCGAGCGGTGCACGTCGAAGAAGCCCTGGACCTCGTCGATGACGTCGTCGAAGCGACGAGTCTTGTAGCCCGAGGACGCCTCGAAGGTGTTGCCGTGCATCGGGTCGCAGACCCACGCCACCTGCACGCCCGCGGCCTTGACCTTGTCGACCAGCGTCGGCAGGCCGTCGCGGATCTTCTTGGCACCGAAGCGGGTGATGAAGGTGAGCCGGCCCGGGATGTTCTCCGGGTTGAGCTTGGCGGCCAGGGCCAGCGCGTCGTCCGCGGTGGTCGTCGGGCCGAGCTTCACGCCGATCGGGTTGCTGATCCTGCTCAGCAGCTCGACGTGGGCACCGTCGAGCTGACGGGTGCGCTCGCCGATCCACACCATGTGGGCCGACACGTCGTACGGCTTCTCGGTGCGCGAGTCGATGCGCGTGAGGGAGTGCTCGTACTCCAGCAGCAGCGCCTCGTGGCTCGAGTAGAAGTCGACCCGGTGGAACTCGTCGGGGTCGGCGCCGATCGCCTGCATGAAGGTGAGGGCGCGGTCGATCTCGCTGGCGACCTTCTCGTAGCGCAGGCCGGCGACCGAGTCGCGGACGAAGTCGGTGTTCCAGGCGTGCACCTGGCGCAGGTCGGCGTAACCACCGGTCGTGAAGGCACGCACGAGGTTCAGCGTCGAGGCCGAGGCGTTGTACATGTCGACCAGGCGCTGCGGGTCGGGGATGCGCGCCTCGGGCGTGAAGTCGAAGCCGTTGACGGCGTCGCCGCGGAAGGCGGGCAGCGTCACGCCGTCGCGGGTCTCGTTGTCGGAGGAGCGCGGCTTGGCGTACTGACCGGCCAGACGGCCGACCTTCACCACGGGCACCGACGCCGCATAGGTCAGGACCACGGCCATCTGGAGCAGCACGCGCAGCTTGTTGCGGACGTTCTCGGCGGTGACGCCGTCGAACGTCTCCGCGCAGTCGCCGCCCTGGAGCAGGAACGCCTCGCCGCGGGTGACCGCGGCCAGCTTCTCCGTCAGGTCGTCGCACTCGCCGGCAAAGACGAGCGGGGGCGAGTTGCGCAGGCGGGCGACCGCACTGTCGAGCGCAGCAGCGTCAGGGTAGGTGGGCTGCTGGACCCGGCCGAGGGCGTTCAGTTCTTCGAGGCTCGGGATGGTCACCCCCCAAGGGTACGTCCGCCCGCCGCGCGCCCCCGCCACGGCCACGTTCTCGCCGCTGGGTGAGACACGCGTACGCCCCCTATCATCGCCGCATGGCCCCCGCACGCGTTGCCCTGCTGACCGCCGGCGGATACGCCCCCTGCCTCTCCTCGGCCGTGGGGGCGCTCATCGAGACCTGGACCCGCCGCTCCCCCGACACCGAGATCGTCGCCTACCGGCACGGCTACGAGGGCCTGCTGCGCGGCGACAGCATCGTGGTCGACGACGAGGCCCGCCGCGGCGCGGCGGTGCTCCAGCGCTTCGGCGGGAGCCCGATCGGCAACAGCCGGGTGAAGCTCACCAACGACGAGAACTGCCGGCGCCGCGGCCTGATCGGCCCGACGAGACCGCCCTCGACGTGGCCGCCCGCCAGCTGGTGGCCGACGGCGTCGAGGTGCTGCACACCATCGGTGGCGACGACACCAACACCGCCGCGGCCGACCTCGCCGCCCACCTGGCGCGGCAGCAGATCAACCTCACCGTCGTCGGCCTGCCGAAGACCATCGACAACGACGTCGTGCCGATCAAGCAGACCCTCGGGGCGCAGACCGCCGCCGAGCAGGCTGCGATCTTCGCCCGCAACGTGCTCGCCGAGCACGGCTCCAGCCCGCGGATGCTCATCGTGCACGAGGTGATGGGACGGGCCTCGGGATGGCTCACCGCCGCGGCCGCGCGGGCGTACCTGCGGTGGCACGACGAGCAGGAGTGGCTGCCGAGCATCGGCCTCAGCGCGGAGCGGTGGGGCATCCACGGTCTCTACGTGCCGGAGGTCCCGATCGACATCGACGCCGAGGCCACCCGGCTGCGGGCGGTGATGGACGAGATCGGCTGCGTCAACATCTTCCTCTCCGAGGGGGCCGGCGTCGCCGACATCGTCCGGGAGCTCGAGGAGTCCGGCACACCCGTCAAGCGCGACCCCTTCGGCCACGTCATGCTCGACAAGATCAACCCGGGCCGCTACTTCGCCGAGCAGTTCGCCGAGCGGCTCGGCGCGAAGAAGACGATGGTGCAGAAGTCCGGCTACTTCTCCCGCTCCGCCGCGGCCAACGAGACCGACCGGGCCCTGGTCCGCGAGATGTGCGAGCTGGCCGTCGAGAGCGCCCTGGCGGGGTGCCCGGCGTGATCGGCCACGACGAGGAGCGCGGCGACGAGCTGCGCGCCATCGAGTTCGAGCGAATCGCCGGCCACAAGGCCTTCGACGCCACGCAGCCGTGGTTCACCGAGATGCTCGAGAAGATCGGCCAGCCGACCCCCTGAGCCTGCCGCTCCCCCGGCACGACTCCCACTAAGGTCTCGCCCATGAGCGTTCTCGCGATCGACGCAGGCACGACCGGCGTGACGGCCGTGGTGGTCGCCACCGACGGCAGCATCGTGGCCAAGGGCTACCAGGAGTTCACGCAGCACTTCCCCCGACCCGGCTGGGTGGAGCACGCCCCGGAGGAGATCTGGCAGGCGACGATCGCCGCCACCCGCGAGGTGCTCACCCAGGTCGACGCCGGCGAGCTGACCGCGCTGGGCATCACCAACCAGCGCGAGACGGTGGTGCTGTGGGACCGCGAGACCCTCGGCTCGCCGCGACGCGCCATCGTGTGGCAGGACCGCCGCAGCGCCGACATCTGCGTTCGGTTGCGCGAGGAGGGCCACGAGGAGCGGGTCGCCGAGCTGACCGGGCTGCGCCTCGACCCCTACTTCTCCGGCACCAAGCTGGTCTGGCTGCGCGAGAACGAGCCGCACACCTGGGCCCTGGTCGAGTCGGGCCGGTACGCCGTCGGCACCGTCGACTCCTACCTCATCGCCCGCATGACCCGCGGCACCTGGCACGTCACCGACGTCTCCAACGCCTCGCGCACCCTGCTCTTCGACTTGCACACCGGCGACTGGTCCGACGAGCTCTGCGCGCTCTTCGACGTCCCGCGCGAGGCGCTGCCCGAGATCGTCCCGAGCTGGGGCGTCATCGACGACACCGACCCGGCGTCGTTCTGCGGACTCACCCTCCCGATCGCGGGCATCGCCGGCGACCAGCAGTCCGCGCTCTTCGGCCAGACCTGCTTCGACGAGGGCGAGACCAAGTGCACCTACGGCACCGGTTCCTTCATCCTCACCAACACCGGCACCACGCCGGTGCGCTCCGAGGCCGGCCTGCTGACCACGGCGGCGTGGCGCTCGCCGGAGGGCGAGACGACGTACGCCCTCGAGGGCTCGATCTTCGTGACCGGCGCGGCGGTGCAGTGGCTGCGTGACGGGCTGCAGATCATCGGTTCCGCCGCGGAGGCCGAGGCGGTGGCACGCACCGTCGACGACACCGACGGCGTGGTCTTCGTGCCGGCGCTCACCGGGCTCGGCGCACCGCACTGGGACCCGCACGCCCGCGGCCTGGTCATCGGCATCACGCGGGGCACGACCCGGGCCCACGTGGTGCGGGCGACGCTCGAGGCGATCGCGTACGAGGTGCGCGACGTGCTGGAGACCATGCCCGACCTCGCCTCGATCAAGGTCGACGGCGGCGCGGCGGCCAACAGCCTGCTCTGCCAGGTGCAGGCCGACCAGGTCGGGCTGCCGGTCGAGCGGCCGAGGAT
Source organism: Nocardioides daphniae (assembly GCF_004777465.1). Taxonomy (NCBI): domain Bacteria; kingdom Bacillati; phylum Actinomycetota; class Actinomycetes; order Propionibacteriales; family Nocardioidaceae; genus Nocardioides; species Nocardioides daphniae. The sequence continues at coordinate 1,376,963 of NZ_CP038462.1, read as the reverse complement.
CGTCGAGACCACCGCCCTGGGGGCCGCCTTCCTGGCCGGGCTGGGCACGGGCGTCTGGGCCTCCACCGACGACCTCAAGGCCACCTGGCAGCTCGACGCGCGCTTCGAGCCGGCCGCCGAGCGCGACGAGGCCGACGCGAAGTACGCCCGGTGGCAGGATGCGGTGGAGCGGTCGGAGGGGTGGGCCTGACCTGACAGGGGCTGCTAAAGCCCTCCGCGGCGCTCAGTCGCGCTCCAGACGCGCCAGCACCTCGGCCGCGTCGTCGCGCTCCCCCTCGGCAGCTGCGAGCTCTCCGTCGGCCTCCTCGCGCGCCTCCTCCGCCTCGACCAGCTCCTCGTCGACCTCCTCGGCCTCCGCCTCCAGGTGCGCCACCTTGCGGCGCAGCTCGTCGGCCTCCGAGCGCAGGCGCAGCAGCCTGGCCTCGAGGTCGTCGACGCGGCGTAGGGCCGCACGCTGGGCGCGGGCTGCGCGGGTGACCGCGCGCTCGGCGGCGGCGACCTCCTCCTTCGCGGCGCGACGCTCCTTCGTACGACGCTCCGGGTCCGGGACCAGGCGCAGGACGGGGCGGGGCGCCTCCTCCTGGGGCGGCGCCTCCCGCGGCGGGGCGGTGAAGCCGAGCGCGTCGGGCAGGGCCACCGACCCGGTGAGGTCGACCGCCTCCACGCCGGTGACGGCGATCGCCTGCACCAGCAGGCCCGAGCGGACGGCAGCGGCAGCGCCCTCGTCGAGCAGGGCCGCTGTGAAGGTGGTCTCGACCTGGTCGACCACCGACTGGGTGAGGCGCTGGCCCTCGTCGGCGGCGACGGCGCGCGCCCGCGACGCCATCGCGGCCGTCACCTGACGGCGCTGGCGGCTCAACGCCCGGAGCTCGTCGCCGTCCAACGCGCTCTGCGCGTCGCGCAGCGCCGCCCCCAGGTCGAGCAGCTGCTCGACCTGCTCGGCCTCGCGACGGACGAAGACGTTGACCGCCCAGGCAGCCACCGTCGGCTTGCGCAGCGCCTTGACGCGCGCGGCGAGCTCCTTGTCCTCCGTCTTGAGCTCCGCCGCGCGGGCGTCACGGGAACGGGTGAAGTCGGTGACGGCGAGCGCGTAGAGGTCGTCGGCCTCGCCGAGCAACCGCTGCGTCGCCTCGTCGTGGGCCACCGCTCACTCCTCGTCGTCGTCCAGGCCCTGCTCGATGGCCCACCGGGTCAGCTCCACACGATTGTGCATCTGGAGCTTGCGCAGGGTGTTCTGCACGTGGTTCTGGACGGTCCGGTGGGAGATGACCAGGCGCTCGGCGATCTGCTTGGAGCCCCAGCCCTTGGCCACCATGCGGAGGACCTCGGTCTCGCGCTCGGTGAGCTGGGACGCCTCGGACTGCTCCTCCTTCGGGTCGGAGAGCCGGCGGAACTCGCCCAGCACCAGACCGGCCAGGCCGGGCGTGAAGACGGTCCCACCAGCGGCCACCCGGCCGACCGCGGCGATCAGGTCGGCGCTGGAGGCCGACTTGACCAGGTAGCCTGTCGCCCCGGCCTTGAGTGCCTCGAGCACGTCGGCCTGCTCGCCACTGGCCGAGAGGATCAGCACCCGCGCCGACGGGTCCTGGGCCAGCACCGTCCGGGTGACCTCCACGCCGTTGGGTGCGGGGATCTGGAGGTCGAGCACGACGACGTGCGGACGGGCCGCGGCGAAGCGGGTGATCGCCTCGTCGCCGCTGGCAGCGACCGCGACCACCTCGAAGCCTGCCTCGGCCAGGTCCCGCTCGACGGCGTTGCGCCACATCGGGTGGTCGTCGACCACCATCACCTTGGTCGCCACCCCGGTCGCCTGGTCCCTGCCCACGGTCTCCGTCACGCGCCCGAGGCTACTGGTCGTCGCCGCTGTCCGCGTCGGCCGCGCGCCGGTATCGGCCACGTCGGTGGACCAGCGGGTCGTTCTCGACGTCGACGTGCAGGTCGACCACGCGGGCGGTGTAGAGCCTGGACCAGCCGACCTCCGTCTGGGCCTCCCGCTCCACCCGCGCCCAGGTGCCCGCCGAGAGCAGCCGGGGTCCGTGGTCGGTCTCCTCGAACTCGGCCATCCGGAAGGGGCCGCCGGGGGCTGGCGAGAGGCCGGCGAAGGCGTCCGCCAGGTCACGGTGGTGCCACCGCAGCAGATGGACCACCGCTCGGTCGGTGCGCTCGAAGAGCTCGGCGAAGTCGGAGAGCGGGTCGACCAGGCTCAGGACGCGCCCCTCGTCACCGCGGGCGACCATCACGCTCGAGACCGTGAGCCCAGCGCGCTCGGCGCCGTCGCCCGCCGTCCACAGGGTCACCACGCCACCCAGTCGGGCCCGCAGACGGCGTACCTCGTCGGTGGGCGTGTGCCCGGTGAACGGGTGCTCGGGGTGGATCGTCATGCGTGTGCGTCCTCCTTCACGTGGCAGCGCCCCGGTCCGGCACCGGGAGCGTCAGCTCCCACTCGGTACCCCAGTCGCCGGTGTGGACCTCCGCGCGGCCACCGATCTCCTCCATGCGGCCGCAGATCGAGGACTGCACCCCGAGGCGACCCTGCTCGCGCGCCTCGGCCAGCCGACCCTCGGGGATGCCCCGGCCCCTCGTCGCGCACGGAGACCACGACCGTGTCGCTGTGGTCCTCGACGAGCACCCACGCCGGTGCCGTGAGCCCGACGTGCAGGCGTACGTTGTCGAGGCAGGCCCCGACGGCACCCATCAACGCCTCCACCACGGCGCCGGGGAGCACCACGGCGCGACCAGGGGTGGCGACGGTGACCGTCGGCCCCACCGCCTGCTCCAGCGCGCCGGCCAGGTCGCGCGGCGCGTCGTCCGGAGCGTCGGCCTCGAGACCAACCCGCGGGGCACCGACCGGTCCGGGCACCGACGCGATGGTCCAGGCGTCCTGGGCGTGGATCAGGGCGCGCAGCGCGGCCTCCTGCTCCCCGGCGAGCCCGGCGAGCTGGGCCCAGTCGGCGTCCGCCTCGGTGCCGCCCTTGCGCTGCACCAGGGCGAGCACCTGCAGCACCCCGTCGTGGACGGCACGGGCGAGCCGCGCGCGCTCCCCCGCCACGGCTGCCCGACGCTCCGCGACGGCGCGCTCGCTGGCCATCACCTGCAGGCTCTGGCACATGTAGCCGATCAGGGCACCGCCGAGCATCAGCAGGAAGACGTTGCCGTAGTTGGTCTGGGTGATCTCCGGCCGGATCGACAGGTCGACCGTGGAGACGACGGCGGCAGCCAGCACTCCGCCGCGCCAGTTCCACCGCACCGCCCAGGCGAGCACGGCGCACATCACCCAGAAGCCGGGCAGGGTGGCGTTGAAGTCCGCCCCCTTGAGGAGTGGGGTGACCGCCAGTGCGAGCACCGCCAGCACCAGGTCGACGACGTGGACCCACGTCGTACGCCCCTCCGCGCGGCGGTAGAGCAGGTGGACGGTGACCGTCCAGGCCAGCAGGACCGCGATCGCCACCAGCGTCCAGCCCTGGCGCTCGAAGTTGTCCCACCGCCAGGCAGTGAGGACCAGGGTGTTGAGCGTGACGACGAGCCGGAAGACCGCCAGCGCGCGGTGCAGTCGGTCCTCGACCGCCAGCCGGGCAGCAGCCTCGAGCGTCGGCACGGCCGGGCTCAGGACGCCCTCTCGTCCCCGCGGCCCAGCAGCTCGCCGTCGACCTCGGCCCGCTCGCGGGCGGCCTCGGCAGCCTTCGCCGCGGCAGCAGCCTTCTTCGACTCCTCCTTGGCCTTCGTGGCGTACATGTCCACGTACTCCTGGCCGGAGAGCCGCATGATCTCGTACATGATCTCGTCGGTGACCGAGCGCAGCACGTAGCGGTCGTTCTCCATGCCGGCGTAGCGGGAGAAGTCGAGCGGCTCACCGAAGCGCACGTGCGGGCGGGTGAAGGAGCCGAAGGTCTTGCCGGGCGGGGCGACCACGTCGGTGCCCACGACGGCCACCGGGATCACCGGGACTCCGGTGGTGAGGGCCAGCCGGGCGACGCCGGTCTTGCCGCGGTAGAGCTTGCCGTCGTGCGAACGGGTGCCCTCGGGGAAGATGCCGAAGAGGTCGCCGGCCTGGAGGATCTTCGCGGCCGACGCCATCGCCCCGGCAGCGGCGCTGCCGCTGGCCCGGTCGATCGGGACCTGCCCGACGCCGGAGAAGAACATCTTCTGGAAGAAGCCCTTCACGCCCGGGGTCGTGAAGTACTCCGCCTTCGCGACGAAGGTGACGCGACGCGGCAGGGTGAGCGGCATGAAGAGCCAGTCGGCGTACGACAGGTGGTTGCACGCCATGATCGCCGGCCCCTCCGAGGGGACGTTCTCGAGCCCCTGGGTGTGGGGGCGGAAGATGATCCGGAGGAAGGGCCCGAGGGCGATCCACTTGAGGAACCAGTACAGCACGACGTGAGCCTAGCCCCTGGCGAGCTCGGGCAGGGGCGCACGACCCTCCCGGAGTGCCGGGTGAGACATGCCAATCCCTGTCCTCGTATCCGCTACTGCGGCACAATCGTCGACATGACCGAAGCCGACCTCGTCGCCCCGCTGAGCCTCCCCGCCCGCCCCGAGCTGACCGGGGGCCGTCGCGTCGGGGTGCTGGTGAGCCACGGGTTCACCGGATCGCCCGCCTCGGTGAAGCCGTGGGCGCAGTCGCTGGCCGACCTGGGGTACGCGGTCGAGGTGCCGCTGTTGCCGGGCCACGGCACCTCGTGGCGCGACCTCAACACGCGCCGCTGGGAGGACTGGTACGGCACCGTCCGGGAGTCCTTCGACAAGCTCGCCGCCGAGAACGAGGTGGTCGTCGTCGCCGGGCTGTCGATGGGTGGCGGTCTCGTGCTGCGTCTCGCCGCGGACCTCGGCGACCGGGTCGCCGGGATCATCCTGGTCAACCCCGCCGTCGCCACCACCCGCAAGGACGTCCTGGCGCTGCCCGTGGTCAAGCACGTGCTCGGCGCGCTCCCGGGCATCGCCAACGACATCAAGAAGCCGGGCGTGCGCGAGCACGGCTACGACCGCACGCCGCTCAAGGCCGCCCACTCGATGATGCAGAACTGGCGACCGCTGCGTGACGCCCTGCCGCAGGTCACCGCCCCGGTGCTGCTCATCCGCTCGGCCGTCGACCACGTCGTCGACCCGTCGTCGGCCCGGATCATCCGCGCCGGCGTCTCCTCGCCCGACGTCACCGAGCTCGTGCTGCCCGACAGCTTCCACGTCGCCACCCTGGACAACGACGCCGAGACGATCAACGCAGAGTCGGCCGCCTTCGTGGCCCGGGTCGTCGCCGCCTCCCGGACCGAGGTCGGCGGCGCTGAGGCATGACCACTCCTGACGAGGACGAGGCCTGGCGCCTCATCGTCGACAACTACGCGGAGACGGCCAACAGGGAGGTCGACCTGCCGCCCCTCAAGGCGAGTGGCACCGATGACACCGCGCCGAAGCAGGACGCGCCGGAGCAGGACCTGGCGGAGCAGGACGTGCCGGAGCAGGACGTGCCGGCGGAGGAGTCGGACGAGGCGGACGGCACCACCCCCGAGCCGGTCGAGCAGCGCGACGACGTCCCGCGACCCGGCCCCTTCCTCGGGCCGGTCCACGACGAGGCCCCGTCGCTGCCGGCGTGGCTCGACACCCCGGCCGAGGAGGAGCGCTTCGTCCCGCCCACCCCTCCGCCGGCTCCCCCGATGCCGTGGCGCCGACGCGCTGCCTGGATCGGCGTCTTCGCCGCTCCGGTGGTCTTCGTGCTGGCCGCGATGACCGGCGTCTACCTGCCGCGAGCGTTCATCGGGTTCCTGGTCGTCGGCCTGGTCGCCGGCTTCGGCTACCTCGTGCTGACGATGCCCAAGGAGCCGCCGGACCCGTGGGACGACGGTTCACGGGTCTGACCCGGCCCCTCAGCCGGCCGGCGACCCTTGGGTGAGGCGCCGCGCGAGCGCTGCCGCGCCCACCACGCCGGCGTGCTCCGCGTGATGGGCGACCACGAGGTCGGGCACACGCCGGTGCCGGGCAGCGAGCAGGTGCGTACGCAGTGCGGCCGCCGCCGGGGCGAGGACCAGGTCACCGGCGGACGAGACGCCCCCTCCGACGACCACGACGGCGGGGTCCAGCGCGGAGACCAGGTTGGCCACCCCGACGCCCAGCCAACGGCCGACGTCGGCCAGCGCGGCCACCGCCAGCTCGTCGCCCGCCCGGGCCGCGGCCGTGATCGCCGGCCCGGTGGCCAGACGTCCCTCGGCGGCCACCTCGAGGGCGGTGCCCGAGGCGTACCTCTCCCAGCAGCCGCTCAGCCCGCACGGGCACGGGCGACCGTCGGGCACGAGCTGCATGTGGCCGAACTCGCCGGCCATGCCGCCGGCACCCCGGACCACACGGCCTCCGATGAGGAGTCCGCCACCGATCCCGGTGCCCAGCGTCACCAGCACCGCGTCGGAGACCCCGGCCAGGACGCCGTGCTCGACCTCCGCCCACAGCGCGCAGGTGGCGTCGTTCTCCAGGGCGACCGGCAGGCCCCACCGCGACGACAGCCGGGCCCGGACGTCGGCGTCGCGCCACGGCAGGTGCGGCGCGAAGGCGACCCGCTCCCCCGCGCCGTCGACGAGCCCGGCGGCCGCCAGTCCGACGCCGTGCGGCGTCACGCCCTCACAGACCAGGTCGAGCGCATCGGTGAGTGTCTGCTCCAGGGCGGCCTCGGTGGCCCTCGGCCCGCCCGACTCGAGCCGCGCGGTGCGCAGCACCCGGCCGGTGGCATCGACCAGCCCGGCCAGGACCTTCGTACCGCCGACGTCGATCCCGACCCAGACGGGACCGTCCACCGGTTCGCTCACGGGGTCGGCTCGTCGTCGAGGGGGATGTGCTGCACCCGCTCGTCGCCCGACCCTTCGGAGGCACCGCCCGCTGGCCGGTGGCCGGAGCCGCCCCGCGCCGAGTCGGGCACGGCCGTGGCCATCAGCGCCGCAGCGGCCTTGAGCAACGACGACGCAGCAGCGCCCAGGTGCGTGGTGACCTCGGGGCTGAGGCTGCGTACGACGTGCACCGTGCGGCAGATCGGGCACCACGTGCACTCGGGGGCACCGGTGGCGAGGTGCTCCTCGAAGCCCCGGGCCACCTGCTGCACACCTTCGCAGGCTTGACGCACGACCTCCTCGGCGCCGTGCTGCGCGTCGGCGCCGTGGTGGGAGACCCAGCCGGAGACCGCGCCCAGGAGCCGCAGGGCCTCCTCGCCCAGCGAGCCGACCTCGTGGTCGTGCCCGGGGCGTGCGCCCTCGTCCTCCGTGCTCATGTCCCCTCCTCGGTGAACCTCACCCGCAGCTCCCCCTGCGACACCCCGGCCCCGGCGACCTGCATCCGGGTCAGCGAGGCGGGCAGCGTGAGCAGGCGACGATACGGGCCGTGGGTGATGACCAGGACGTCCGCACTCCTGGCGAGATCGACGTCGGCCCGCTCGGCCTCCGGCAGGGCCAGGTGCAGCACGGCTCCCCCCTCGGTCGGCTCGATCCGGAAGGGCCGACGCCCCGTCGCCGGGGCGAACGGGTCACGGTCGCCGTAGAGCGCGGCCGCGACCTCGCGGAGCTGCTCGACGCCCAACGGCTCCCTGCTGCGGTAGGGCGAGGTCCACACGTCCAGCGCGGCGAAGGAGTCCTGCACGTCGGCCAGCACCTCGGCCTGGGCCTCGACCCAGCCGCTGCGCCACTCGTCGGCGCCCTCCTGCGGGAAGACGCGGTTCACCACCACGCCGTCGACGGGGTAGCCGTAGAGGGAGAGCGTCGTCCACGCCCGCCGTGCCTCGGCCAGGACCATCCGCTCCGGGGTCAGCACGACCCGGACGCTGGACTGCTCACCGCTGAGCAGCTGCTGCACCTCGGCGAGCTCGGCGTACAACCGCTCGATCGCGTCGAAGACCGCCTCCTGGGGCATCGGCACGCCGGCCGCCCTGGAGAGCACCGGGCGCAGCGCCTTGACCACGCGGCGCTCCACCGGGAAGAGGCGGCGCATGTACCAGTTCAGCGCCTCCGGCAGCGCGAGCAGCCGCAGCGTCTCCGCGGTCGGTGCGCAGTCGACGACGATCACGTCCCACTCGCCGCTGAGTGCCTGCGTACGCAGCTCGAGCAGCGCCAGCACCTCCTCGGCACCGGGCAGGACGGTCAGCTCCTCCGCCGCCAGCGGGTCGAGCCCGGCGGCGTCCAGGACGTTGCGCAGGTAGCCCTGGATCTCCGTCCACGAGCGCTCGAACTGCCGCTGGGCGTCGACCTGCTGCACGAAGAGCAGCGGCGCCACCTCGGTCGGGCCGGAGCCCACCCCCGCCGCGAAGGCGTCGCCGAGGGAGTGGGCGGTGTCGGTGGAGACCACCAGGGCGCGCAGGCCACGCTCGGCGGCCAGCGCAGCGGTGCCCGCGGCCACCGTCGACTTGCCCACGCCGCCCTTGCCGGTGAAGAGGAGCAGTCTCACTGGCGTCACTCCGGAGGGGCAGCAGGGGCGGGGCGGAAGGTCAGAGCGACTCGACGCGCTTCTTGAGGCCCTTGAGCGCGGTGTCGATCAGGATCTTCTCGCCCTTGCGCTTGAGCATCCCGATCAGCGGGATGGCGACGTCGAGCGCCAGGCGGTAGGTGACCTCGGTGGTCCCGTCGTTGCGCTCGGCGAGCACGTAGGCCCCGTCGAGGGCCTTGAGCATGCGTCCCTCGGCCAGCGTCCAGGTCACGGCGCGGTCACCGTCCCAGTCGTAGACGAGGGTGTACTCGTCCTTGATCGGCGAGACGTCGAGGGCGAAGAAGACCGAGCGGGCACGACCGCCCTCGCCGGCGTCGACGACGCGCGCCTCCCGTACTCCGGTCGCCCAGGCGGGGTAGGACTCGAAGTCGGCGATCACGTCCATGATCGCCGCGGCAGGGGCCTGGATGACGATCGACGACGTGGTCTGCTCGGCCATCTTGTTCTCCGCTCGCTCGCAGGCGGGCGAGGTCGCCCGCTCCCGACTGGTGTGTTCGTGGAGACTACCGGATCACACCTGCCCATCCCCCGGAGGTAACCTGCGGGTAACAACAGCTGACTGGAGGCCCTGACGATGCGTGAGTACTCCTCACCCTTGACCATCGAGATCCCGAAGACCGGGAACCTGACCGACGACGTCGTGAGGAACGCCCAGGAAGCTCCTGAGTCGATCGCGTTCCGTCGCAACACCGGGCAGGGATGGGTCGACGTCACCGCTGCACAGTTCCTCGCCGAGGTCCAGGCCGTCTCCAAGGGCCTCGTCGCCGCCGGCGTCGAGGTGGGTGACCGCGTCGCCCTGATCTCCAAGACCCGCTACGAGTGGACGCTCTTCGACTACGCCATCTGGTTCGCCGGCGCGGTCACCGTCCCCGTCTACGAGACCTCCTCCACCGAGCAGGTCCAGCACATCCTCGCCGACTCCGGCGCCGTTGCCGTGGTGGCCGAGTCCCCCGACCACGTGGCCCGGGTCGCCGAGGTGCGCGACACCCTGGCCGACCTGCGTGAGGTCTGGTCGATCGACGCGGGCGCCGTCGAGGCGCTCTCCGCCGCCGGCACGGGCGTCGGCGACGACGAGCTGGAGGCACGGCGTACGACCGCCACCCCGCTCGACCTCGCGACCCTGATCTACACCTCCGGCACCACCGGTGTGCCGAAGGGCTGCATGATCACCCACGGCAACTTCATGTTCGAGCTCGGCGTGGCCGTCGAGGTCGAGATCAACGAGCTCTTCGCCGAGGGCGCCTCGACGCTGCTCTTCCTGCCGCTGGCCCACGTCTTCGCCCGGATCATCCAGATCGGTGCGATCAAGGCGCGCAGCACGGTGGGCCACAGCGCCGACATCAAGAACCTGGTCGACGACCTCGGCGTATTCAAGCCGACCTTCATCCTGGCCGTGCCGCGCGTCTTCGAGAAGGTCTTCAACTCGGCCTCCCAGAAGGCCGCCGCCGAGGGCAAGGGCAAGATCTTCAACCGTGCCGCCGACGTGGCGATCGCCTGGTCTCGCGCCGTCGAGAAGGGTCGCGTCCCGCTCGGCCTCAAGCTGCAGCACGCGCTCTTCGGCAAGCTGGTCTACGGCAAGCTCCGCACCGCCCTGGGTGGTCGCTGCGAGTACGCCGTCTCCGGTGGCGCGCCGCTCGGCGAGCGCCTCGGCCACTTCTACCGCGGCATCGGCCTGGTCGTCCTCGAGGGCTACGGCCTCACCGAGACCACCGCGGCACTCGCGGTCAACCAGCCGACCGCCAACAAGATCGGCACCGTCGGCCGCCCCTTCGCGGGCACCAGCGTGCGCGTCGCCGACGACGGCGAGCTGCTCTTCAAGGGTGGCCAGGTCTTCGCCGGCTACTGGAAGAACGAGAAGGCGACCGGCGACGCCGTCGACCGCGACGGCTGGTTCCACACCGGTGACGTCGGCGAGATCGACGAGGAGGGCTTCGTCCGGATCACCGGCCGCAAGAAGGAGATCCTGGTGACCGCGGGCGGCAAGAACGTCGCCCCCGCCGTGCTCGAGGACCGTCTGCGCGGCCACCTGCTGATCGACCAGTGCATGGTCGTCGGCGACGGCCAGCCCTTCATCGGTGCCCTGATCACCCTCGACGAGGAGACCGTCCCCGGCTGGGCGGCCACCAAGGGCAAGACCGGCTCGATGGCCGAGCTGATGTTCGACGCCGACCTGCGCGCGGAGATCGACGCCGCCGGTCGAGGAGGCCAACAAGGCGGTCTCGCGGGCCGAGTCGATCCGCAAGTACACGATCCTGCCCGCCTCGTGGACCGAGGAGGGCGGCCAGCTGACGCCGAGCCTCAAGCTGCGTCGCAACGTCGTCATGCGTGAGTTCCGCGAGGACGTGGAGGCGCTCTACCTGCCCTGATCCGAGGGGCTTGGTCCACAGGGGCCGTCGGGGGTCAACACCCCCCGACGGCCCCTCCCTCATTTCGGGGAGAGTGATCCTTCGAAAACGCCCACACGCCCCGGTCCAGACAACTAGCGTTCGAATCGACGTTTCCGCCCCACCTGTCCCACGCATTCGGCAAGGTGGCGGCTGATGTAGAACCGGCGCTCGATCCACGGTGGATCGGCCTGCCTTGGACCGAGAGGGTCAAAGAACTCATGGATCGACGCAAGCTCCTTCTCGTCGTGGCCGTCGTCGTGGCCGCGATCGGCGCGGCCTTCGTGTTCGTCTACGTGCAGGGCGCTGACAAGCGCGCTGCCGGCCAGTACGAGACGGTCGAGGTCCTGACCGCCGTCCAGCCGATCCTGACGGGCGAGGACATCTCCCAGGCCGCCGAGGCCGGCAAGCTGCAGCGCACGCGCATCCCGCGCAACGTGCTCCTGCCCACCGCCGTGGCCACCGTCGACTCCCTCAAGGGCCTGGCCGCCAACACCAACATCTACCGGGCGAGCAGATCGTCCCGGAGAAGTTCGGTGGCGTCGCCGAGGCCTCGCGCCTCCCGATCCCCAAGGGCCAGGTCGCGGTCTCGGTCGAGCTCAGCGACACCGCCCGCGTCGCCGGCTTCGTCCAGGCCGGCTCGGAGGTCGCCATCTGGGTGACCGCCGCCGCCCTGCTGGAGGACCCCGACGCGGAGGCCATCCCGTTCACCCGCCTGCTGCTGCCCAAGGTGACGGTCCTCGCGGCCGGCTCGACCACCCTGATCGCCCAGACCTCCACGGAGGCGGACGGCACGGAGACCACCGAGCAGCTGCCCCGCACCCTGCTGACCCTGGCCGTTGACCAGGACCAGGCCGAGCGGCTCAAGTACGCAGCCGCCAACGGCGAGCTCTCCTTCGGCCTGCTGTCCGAGGACAGCAAGGTCCAGAAGAGCAACGGCGTCACCGCCAAGAACCTCTTCGACTGAGGACGACACCATGCCCATTCTTCTCGGAGCGGACCCGCAGACCGCAGCCCAGGTCCTGACCGTGCTCCCCCAGGGGAGCCAGGTCGTGGACTCGGCGGAGCGCCTCTTCGGCTGGCTCAACGCCCACCCTGACGAGTACGCGGTCCTCATCGGCCCGAGCGTCGGCGTCCCCGACGCGGTGGCGCTCGCCGAGCGCATGCGCACGACGATGCCGACCACCACGGTGGTGCTCCTGCGCCACGAGGTCGACACCACCGTGCTCACCCAGGCGATGCACGCCGGCGTCCGCGAGGTCGTCGCCGCCCAGGACCTGGCCCAGGTCGGCGGTGCCATCCAGCGTGCCCACGCCCTGGCGGTGGCCCTGCGCGGCAACCAGGCCTCCGGTCGCAACCACGAGGGTGGCCGGGTCGTCACGATCTTCTCCCCCAAGGGTGGGGTCGGCAAGACGACCATGTCGGTCAACCTGGGCATCGCGCTGATGCGTGGCGGCGAGAACAAGGTCTGCGTCGTCGACCTCGACCTGGCGTTCGGCGACATCGCCATCACGCTGCAGCTCTTCCCGACGCACTCGATCGAGCACGCCATCGGCGGCGAGAGCTACATGGACGAGCAGTTCATCTCCCAGCTCATGACCCCGCACGAGAGCGGCCTGATGATCCTGGCGGCCCCCAGCGCCCCCGACGCCCGGGAGCGGGTCAGCGGCGTGCTGGTCGCGCGACTGCTCCAGACGCTGCGCGAGCAGTTCGACTACATCGTCCTGGACACCGCACCGGCCTTCGACGAGCAGACGCTGACCGCGCTGGACGAGACCGACGAGTGCATCGTCGTCGCCACGCTCGACGTGCCGACCCTGAAGAACGTCAAGGTCGCACTCGAGACCCTCGACGTCCTGGGCGTGGCCGAGGGCCACCGCCACCTGCTGCTCAACCGCGCCGACGAGCAGGTCGGCATCAGCGCGGACAAGGTCGAGGGCATCCTCGGCATGGACGTCGCCGTGCAGGTGGCCACTTCGTTGGACATCGCCAAGGCCACCAACGCGGGACGTCCGCTCATGCTCTCGGCGCCGTCGCACCCGTCGTCCAAGGCCGTCCGCTCACTGGCCGACCGCCTGATGGGCATCGCGACCGACTCCGCAGCCACTCCCCCGTCGCCGAGGACGCACTCCTCGTCCGCCCCCGCCCAGGCCTCCTCCGACAAGCGCGAGGACAGCCCGAAGCGCTTCCGCATCAGCAGGAGATGAATCGATGAGCAACCTCTCCGAGCGTCTCGCCGCCCGCCGTCAGGCCGAGGCGGCAGCCGCTGCGGCCGCGGCTCCGGCCGCCCCCGCTGCCCCTGCCGCCCCGGCCGCTCCCGCACCTGCTGCGGGCGCCCCGCCCATGGGCGACATGACGCTCCCGCCGCTCCCCCCGGTCGCTGCACCGGCCGCGCCGAAGGCGCCCGCCGCCAAGGCAGCACCGGCCAAGGCCTCGAGCTCGCCGCTGCAGGACCGGCGCGGGCCCGCCAGCACCGAGTCAGGCGGCAAGCGCGCGCTGCCGGCGAAGGGCGCCGACCGCATCGAGGAGCTCAAGGCCTCCGTGCACGCCGAGCTGCTGCGCCAGCTGGGTCCCCAGCTCTACGACTCCAACCTGGAGCAGAGCGAGCTCGACCAGAAGGTGCGCGCGGCACTGGCCGACGTGCTCGCCAAGCAGGACCGTCCGATCAGCGCCAGCGACCGCCAGCAGGTCACCAGCGAGATCACCGACGACATCCTCGGCTACGGGCCGATCGAGCCCTACCTGCGCGACCCCGACGTCTCCGAGGTCATGGTCAACGGCTCGCACAACATCTGGCTGGAGAAGAAGGGCCGTCTGGTCCAGGCCGACGCGATCTTCCAGGACGAGGCACACCTGCGTCGCACCATCGACAAGATCGTCAGCCGCGTCGGTCGACGCGTCGACGAGTCCAGCCCGATGGTCGACGCCCGCCTCCCCGACGGCTCACGTGTCAACGCGGTCGTCCCGCCGCTGGCGATCGACGGCTCGTGCCTCACCATCCGCAAGTTCGCGGCCGACCCGCTGACCGCCGACGACCTGGTGCGCTTCGGCTCCTTCACCGAGAAGACCAAGGCCTTCCTGGACGCCTGCGTCCGGGGTCGCCTCAACATCATCGTCTCCGGGTCGACCGGTGCCGGAAAGACGACCACGCTGAACGTGCTCTCGTCCTTCATCCCGGCCGACGAGCGCATCGTCACCATCGAGGACGCCGCCGAGCTCCAGCTCAAGCAGGAGCACGTCGTACGCCTGGAGTCGCGCCCCTCCAACATCGAGGGCAAGGGTGCGGTCACGATCCGCGACCTGGTGAAGAACTCCCTGCGCATGCGCCCTGACCGCATCATCGTCGGTGAGGTCCGTGACGCCAGCGCGCTCGACATGCTCCAGGCCATGAACACCGGTCACGACGGGTCCATCTGCTCGCTGCACTCCAACGGTCCGCGAGACACCCTGTCGCGCATGGAGACCATGGTGCTGATGGCGGGCATGGACCTCCCGATCAAGGCCATCCGTGAGCAGGTCGCCTCCGCGGTCGACCTGATCGTGCACCAGGCCCGCTTCAAGGACGGCTCACGCCACATCACCCACGTCACCGAGGTGGAGCGCATGGAGGGCGACATCATCACCCTCCAGGACGTCTTCGTCTACGACCACTCGGCCGGCTTCGACGCCGACGGCAAGACGCTGGGTGGCCTCAAGTCGACCGGCCTGCGGCCCAAGTTCCTCGAGAAGATGGCCTACAACAACGTCACCGTCGACCCGCGGATCTTCACGGCAGGAGGGTTCTGATGCGACGCCTCCTCATCGTGGGGGCGGTCTCCGCCCTCGCCACTGGAGCCGTGCTCCTCACCGCCTCGGGCGCCTCGGCGGCCGAGACGGTGCCGAGCGTCCCGGACAACCTCTACCTCCCCGAGTGGGGCAAGTACGCCGCGATGGGCCTCGTCGCCCTCGCCGCGCTGCTCCTGGTGCTCGGCCTCTTCCTGAAGCCGAAGCAGGCCGAGCTCACGCTCGAGGAGCGCGTCACGCTGTACGCAGCCGGTGGCGGCGCCCCCGAGGGTCAGGGCAACCACCGGGCACCGCAGCCCGACCAGCTCGCCCAGTTCAAGGGCGCAGCGGAGTCGGTGCTCAAGCGCAACACCTCGCTGGAGGCCCGGATCGCGAGCCGCCTCGACGCGGCCGGCAGCGGCCTGAACACCTCCGAGTGGCTCCTGCTGCACATCGGCATCGTGATCGCGGCCGGCCTCGCCGGCCTCCTGATGGGTGGCGGCAGCATCTTCGTGGGCCTGATGTTCGTGGCCCTCGGCGTCTTCGGCCCGTGGCTCTACCTGGGCTTCCAGAAGAGCCGCCGGGTGAAGAAGTTCAACGCCCTGCTGCCGGACACCCTGCAGCTGATGTCGGGCTCGCTCTCGGCCGGGCTCTCGCTCGCCCAGTCGATCGACACCATCGTCCGCGAGGGCAGCGAGCCCATCGCCGGTGAGTTCAAGCGCGTGCTGGTCGAGACCCGCCTGGGCGTGCCGCTCGAGGACGCCATGGAGGGCATCACCGAGCGCTTCGAGAGCAAGGACTTCGCCTGGATCGTCATGGCGATCAAGATCCAGCGCCAGGTCGGTGGAAACCTCGCCGAGCTGCTGGACACCGTCGCCGGCACGATCCGTGAGCGCGAGTACATGCGTCGGCAGGTCGACGCGCTCGCCGCGGAGGGCAAGATCTCCGCGTACGTCCTCGGTGGCCTTCCGCCGCTCTTCGGCCTGTACCTGTTCCTGACGCAGCCGGGCTACATCAACCCCATGTTCGAGAGCCCGATCGGCTGGGCCATGCTCGGCGGAGCCGCCGTGATGCTCGGCGTCGGTGCCTTCTGGATGAGCCGACTGATCAAGGTGGAGGTCTGACCATGGTGCTCCTTCTGGGATTCCTCTTCATCGTCGCCTCGGTGACGCTGGTCTTCATGGCCTTTCCCAAGGCCGAGGTCAAGCAGACCGGTGGCGTGGGGCGCTCCATCGCCGCGCTCGAGGCGATGGGCCACACGGCCACCCCGGAGCTCACCGCCGAGCTCCAGCGCCCGTTCAGCGAGCGCGTCCTGGAGCCCTTCCAGGAGCGCGCCCTGGCCATCGGCCGCCGGCTGTCGGGGGCCGACAACTCCGAGCGGATCTACCGCAAGCTCGAGCTAGCCGGAAACCCGCCCGGGTGGTCCGTCGACCGGGTCGTGTCGATGAAGGTCATCGGTGCCGTCGGCGGCCTGGTCGGCTTCCTGCTCTTCTCCTTCATGCTGGACTTCGCCCTGCTGACGCGGCTGATGTTCGTCGCCGCCGGCGCGCTGGTCGGCTACATGGGCCCGAACATGTACCTGTACCAGAAGGCGTACGACCGTCAGGCCGAGCTCGCCAAGGAGCTCCCCGACGCGATCGACCTGCTCACCATCTCGGTCGAGTCGGGCCTCGCCTTCGACGCGGCCGTCCAGCAGGTGGCGCGCAACACCAGCGGCCCGCTGGCCGCGGAGTTCTCCCGGGTGCTGCAGGAGATGCAGATCGGCAACGGTCGCGCCTCCGCCCTGCGCGCGCTGGCCGACCGCACCAACCTGGACGACCTGCGCTCCTTCGTGAGCGCCATGGTCCAGGCCGACGCCTTCGGCATCCCGATCGCCCAGGTGCTGCGCGTGCAGTCCTCGGAGATGCGCACCAAGCGTCGCCAGAAGGCGGAGGAGAAGGCCCAGCAGGTGCCGGTGAAGATGACCGTCCCGCTGATCTTCTGCATCCTTCCGACCCTCTTCATCATCGTCCTCGGCCCGCCGCGCTGTCGATCATGTCGTCGTTCGGCTGATGTCGCGCAGGCCTGACCTGCAGCACACGGGGCTCATCGAAGGCTCCCGTGCCTTCGTCCTGCTCGCCGTCGCGGCCGCCGTCGTCTGGAGCCGCGACGGCGAAGCCGTGTCCGGGCTGCTGGCGCTGGCCACCATCTGGGTCACCACCTCGTGGGCGATGCGGAGCCCCGCTCCGCCGTTCCTCTACTCGATCGTCGAGTCGGCGCTCGTCGCCGCGGTCGCGGGGCTGTACCTCGACATCGCACCGACCCTGCTGGCCAGCCTGGCGGTGCCGCCCTTCGTGCACGGCCTGCTGCGTGGCATCCGCGGGGTCGTCGAGACGTTGGCCGTGCAGATCATCCTGCTGGGCTCGCTCGTGGCGCTGCGTGACTCCGTGCCCGACCCGACCGAGGTGGCCGACCTCTTCACCTGGCTGGTCACCGGCCTGGGCCTGGGGCTGGTGGCGAGCTTCTTCGTCTTCTCCCCCGTGCCCGACGACGGCAGCGCCGCCTACCAGGAGGCCCGCGCCCTGATCAGCGAGCTCAACGACCTCTCCGGCCAGCTGGACGGTGGGCTCGACCCGACGACCATGGGTGGCGCCCTGCTCGACCGGATCGCCGCCGAACTGCCCCTCGCCTCCGTGGTCCTGCACGTCCACCGCGACGGCGTCCTGCTGCCGCTGGTCAGCCGCGTCGTCGACCCCTCGGTCGGGCCGGGTGAGAGCGACCTCGCCGAGGACGTCTGGCGCGACTCCCGCGCACGGGTCGTGGACCACGAGTTCGCCTTCCCGGTGGTCACCTCGGGGACCCCGGTCGCCGTGGTCAGCGGGCGCCTGGCCCCGGGGCTGCCCGTCGTGCCCGACCAGCTCGTCGAGGAGCTCGACCGGCTGGCCACCGACCTGGGGCCCGCGGCCCTGCAGCTCGACACCGCCCAGCTCTTCGCCTCCTTCCGCGACGCCGCCATGTCGGAGGAGCGCCGGCGCTTCGCCCGGGAGATGCACGACGGAGTGGCCCAGGACATCGCCTCGATGGGCTACGTCGTGGACGCCTTGGTCTCGACGGCGACCCCGCAGCAGGAACAGGCCCTGGTCCAGCTGCGCGACATGATCTCGCGGGTCGTCGCGGAGGTGCGCAAGTCGGTGATGACGCTGCGTACCCAGGCAGGATCGAGCGAGAGCCTGGGCGCCGCGATCGCCACCCTGGCACGCCACCTCAGCGACGTCTCCGGCACACCCATCAAGGTGACCGTCGACGAGCGCACCGCCCGGCTGCGCCACGAGGTCGAGGCCGAGCTGCTGCGCATCGCCCAGGAGGCGATGAACAACGCCGTCAAGCACTCGAGGGCCACGCTCATCGACGTCACCTGCCGCGTCGAGGCGCCGTACGCTGAGATCGTCGTCTCCGACGACGGCCTCGGGCTGCAGGCCGGTCGCCGCGACTCCCACGGCCTCTCGATCATGCGGGAGCGCGCCGCCTTGATCGGAGGCGTCCTCGAGGTCCGCTCGAGCCCTTCGCGAGGCACCACGGTCAGCGTGCGCGTCGGCCACCTCCCCGGGCCGGGCGACCCCTCGACCACCCGTTCCGTCCCCGCGCAGGGGACCCACCGTCCGTCCACCGCATCGATCCGTCCCCCGTCTCGGGGCGCGTGACAGGAGAGAACATGAGCCAGACCGAACAGCCCCACACCGACACCACGCGCGTCCTGCTGGTGGACGACCACGAGCTCATCCGGCACGGCCTGGCCACCGCCTTCCTGCTCGACCCGGCGACGGAGGTGGTGGGGCAGGCGGGCTCGGTGACCGAGGCGATGGAGGCGTTCGCGACCCACGCCCCGGCGGTCGTGGTCACCGACCTGCAGCTGCCCGACGGCACGGGGCTCGACATCGTGCGGGCGATCAGGCGCGACTCCCCCGACACCGGGGTCGTGGTGCTCACGATGCACTCCGGCGACGAGCAGATCTTCGCCGCCATGGAGGCCGGCGCCTCCGCCTTCGTCGGGAAGGACGCCCCCTCGACCGAGGTGGTCAAGGCGGCCAAGCACGCAGCGGTCTCGCCGCGCACCTTCCTCTGCGCGAGCCTCTCCGGCGCGATGATCCGTCGGATGAGCGGGGAGACCAACCGGCTCTCCGACCGCGAGCACGAGGTGCTGGTGCTCCTGGCCGACGGCCTGGGGGCCATGCAGATCGCCAGCACGCTCTTCATGAGCGAGTCGACGGCGAAGTCGCACATCACCCGCATCTACCAGAAGCTGGGCGCCACCAACCGCGCCCAGGCACTCGTCACGGCGATGCGGAGCGGGCTGCTGTCCTCCATGGGTCCGGGGGGCTACTGAGACGCCCAGACGTACCATGCCCGACATAGTCACAAGTGACTAGAAGAGCCTGCCTTTTCCTCTGATCGCGACCCTCGGACAAGTCGCACAGGATGGTGCCAACGGATCAGGCGAATGCCTGCCGGACCACCAAGCAAGCATTCTCCGGAAAGGTTCTCACCATGCTTCAGTTCCTCACCATCATGCTCGACTCCGCCAAGGCCAAGCGCGACGAGCGCGGCGCCTCCGCCGTTGAGTACGGCCTCCTCGTTGCCGGCATCGCGGCCCTGATCGTCGCCGCCGTCTTCCTCTTCGGTGGCCTCGTCTCCGACATCTTCACGGGCACCAAGGACTCCATCGAGAGCTCGATGTGATCTGAGGCTCTTGCCTTTGCTGGCGCGGTCTCGGGGATCCTCTCCGGGACCGCGTCAGTGCTTTTCTCCACCTTCGTCACCAGACCCCAGGAGCATCGAGATGCAGTTCCTCACGTACGTCCGGCACCTGCTCGCCGCCCGCCACTCCGAGCGCGGCGCGTCCGCCGTCGAGTACGGACTGCTGGTCGCCGGCATCGCCGCACTGATCGTGGCGACCGTCTTCCTCTTCGGCGGCTTCATGAACGAGCTGCTGGGTGACTCCTGCGGCACCATCACCACCTGGGTCACGAAGAACGCCGAGTGCTGAGGCGGGGTCCTCGCGACCCCGCCCGCACCCGCTCAGTCACACCCGCTCAGTCGCACCACTGCCTTCCGCCCCGCTGCTCCCACTCCCGGGCCAGCGTCACCCGCTCCAGCACCCGCGGGTGGCTCCCCCACCACCACTGTGACCACGCCGGTGGTGTGGGGTCGCTGAGTGAACGCCTCGCCAGCTCCGTCTGGACGGCGACGAAGGCCCCGGGGTCCTCCCCCACGCACAACGCCTCCAGGTCGGCCCGCATCTCGACCTGCCGACTGATGCCGTTCTGCACCGGCGCCGCCAGCTGGGAGGCCACCGCGACGACGGCCAGCAGCAACGGCACCGTCCGCGGGTGGGCGAGGGCGCCGGCCCCGCGTGCACGGGTGACGACCAGGGCCACCAGCCCGACCGCGACGAACGCCCCCACCGCGCCCAGGGTCGTCCCGACGACGACGTCCTGCTCGCGTGCGTGGGCGAGCTCGTGCGCCACGATGACCATCAGCTCGTCGCTCGACGTCTCCTCGACCAGGTTGTCGTAGAGGACGACGCGGCGGGTGGCGCCGAAGCCGGAGACCCAGGCGTTCAACGTCGTCGTACGCCGGGACGCGTCGGCCACGACGACGTCCTCGATGCGTACGCCCTCAGCCGCTGCGACCTCGGTGATCCGGTCCCGCAGCTCGCCGGGCGGCAGCGGCTCGAAGTCGTTCGAGATCGGCTCCACGACCACCGGGTAGACGAACGAGACGACCACCACGGTGACCGCCGCCAGCGCACCCAGCACCGCGGGCCACGCGCGTACGAGACGGCGGGCCAGCCCCACCGTGACCACGACGGCGAGGCAGGAGATTAGCAGGTCCATCGCGAGGCCGACACCGACGTCGCGCAGGAAGCCGCCGACCTCCTGGGTGCTGAGCCCGTAGGAACGCCGCAGCTGCCACAGGCCGATCCGGAAGCCGAGCGAGAGGAGGGTGGTGGCGAGCACGAAGCCTGCCGCGGCCACGGCGCTGCGCAGCCACCAGGGCCCCCGGAGCCGGTCGACCAGGCGGGCACCCAGGCCGGTGAACCCCAGCACGGCGGCGAGGGCCAGGGAGAGGGCCAGCGACGTCCAGCTCCACGCCCGGGCCGCCTGCGAGTACGACTCGGCACGGGCGAGCTCGTCCGAGGTGAACACCTCGTCGGGGAGCACGAGCTGGCCGAGCCCTCCGGGCACGGGGCGCCATGGCACCAGCCACCATGCGAGCGCCACGAAGACCGCACCTGCAAGGACCACCTGGAGCGTCGCCATCCGGGCGGCGCGACTGGTCGCGGGCGTCGCTGTCCGTTGGGTCACAGGGTCACTCCGCACGCGGACGATCCTGCCAGAGCAGGCCCACCGGCGCCGCGACCGGGGAGCCGGGACGGGTCAGCGCTGCAGCGCTGGGGCGGGTCAGCCCGGGCGGACGGCGCCGACGTACGGCATCGAGAAGACGCCGGCGATGCGGACGCCCGAGCTCGGGTTGGCCGCGTGCACGATCTGGCCGTTGCCGATGTACATGCCGACGTGGCTGATCGGGCTGTAGTAGAAGACCAGGTCGCCGGGCTTCAGGTCGTTCTGGGCCACGCGGGCACCGGAGCTGAACTGCGCCGAGGACGAGTGCGGGAGGCCGACGCCGGCAGCACCCCAGGCCATCATCGTGAGGCCCGAGCAGTCGTAGGCGTCGGGGCCGACGGCGCCGTAGACGTAGGCGTCGCCGACCTGGGCCAGGGCTGCCTTGACCGCGGCGGCGGCACGGCCGGAGGCGGGGACGTTGGTGGGGAGGCGACCGGAGTCGCGCGAGGCGGAAAGCTCCTCGCGCTCCTCGGCCTCGAGGCGGGAGAGGAGCTCCTTCGCCTGGGCCAGCTTGGCCTCGACCGCGGCCTTCTCGGCCTTCAGGTCGGCGGTGGTGTCCTTGATGTCGGCCCGGCGCTCGCGCGCCGTGCTCTGACGCAGGTCGAGCGCCTTGGCCTCGTCGGAGAAGTCGTCGAGGAGGTCGGCCTGCAGGTCGCTGAACGCCTGCATAGTGGTCAGCTGGCCGAGGAAGCTGGAGGGGTCGTCGGAGACGACGACCTGGCCGACGGTGTTGACACCCTCGCCCTTGTACTGGCGGACGATCAGCTCCTGGACCTGGTCGCGCACCTCGTCGAGGCGGCGGCCCTGACGCTTCTCGTCGGCCTTGAGGGACGAGAGCTCGGCGTTCAGGCCCTTCAGGCGGAGCGCGGAGTCGTTGTAGCGCTCCTGCGCCTGCTCAGCCTGGTGGTAGAGGCGGTCGACCTTCTCACGCACGTCCTCCACGTCGGGCTCCGCCTGGGCGGGGACCGCGGAGACGACTCCGGTCACTGCGAGGACACTCAGGGGGCGAGAGCCTTGGCACGTCGATTCCGGCCGTGAGTCACGATCGGTCCGTCTCCTCTGGTTCGTTGCGCCACCGAGGTCGACCCCGGAGACCGTGCTCACCGGCACGACTGCTGACGCGGCCCGCGAGAACTTGCCCGGTCAGGCTAGCCCGAGTCGGCCGACCGGCCAAAAGGAAGTCCACATTCCGTGACGCAGGACACACCTGCTCAGGCGGACTCCATGGTCGGGCCGGCCAGTGGCTGCACCATGCGCAGCGGAGGCACCAGTCCCCCGCAGGCCAGGGCGTCGAGGGCGGCGCGCTCGTCGTCCTCGAACGAGAGCTCGGCCGGTGGTCCGAGCAGCACCGTCACCACGCAGTCGTGGCAGTGCAGGCCACGCACCTCGCAGGAGTCACAGTCGATTCGTGTCGTCATGTCGGGCACTCAAACAGCGACCTCCGACATTTCTCCCCGGGGCCGCGTCAGGCGGCGTGTCGCGCCCGGTCCAGGAGGAGTGCCCCCGCCGCCACCACGAAGTCCGCGACCGTGTGCACGACTCGGGCGAGCAGGGCGACGGCGGCTGCGGTGACCACACCAAGAGTGGGCGCGAGGACCAGGACGAACACGGCCTCGCGGGCGCCCAGGCCGGCCGGGGCGACCGGCACCGCGACCCCGGCGACGTAGCCAAGGGCGAAGGCAGCCACCAGGGCTGCGTACAGGGCTCCGGACGGCGTCGTGCCCTGGGGCAGCACGAACCAGAGGCCCGCTGCGTAGGCGCCCCAGACGGGGGCCATCACCGCGGCCGCCAGGCCGGACTCGCGCAGGCCCCAGACGACGTCGTCGTGCCCGGCGAGCAGCCGCGCCGCACGGTGCACGATCGCCGGCACCATGGCGAGCGCGCCCACCAGGAGGCAGGCCCCGGCCGACAGCCAGCGTCCGCCGGGGAGGTCGTCGGCCGCCGGCACGAGGGGCAGCGCCAGCCCGGCCGCGAGGCACCCGGTGGCCACGTGCACCCACAGGAAGACCAGCGACGTGGCCACGGTGGTCCGCGGCGTCACGTCGTGGGCGTGGGCCAACCGGGCCTGGACCCCGATGCTCCACACCGAGCCGGGTACGTACTTGCCCAGCTGTCCGGTGAAGAAGATCGCCGCGGCCGCACGACCCGGCACCCGCGCACCGTGCAGGCCGAAGATTCGTCGCCACAGGAGCCCGGTCCCGACCAGCCCGCCGACGACGAGCGCGAGGCTGAGGACCAGTCCCCCGGCGGTGGCCGTGGCGAGGGCGTCGACCAGCTCGTCCCCCTCGTCGCGCAGGCTCCACCAGGCGCCGGCGAGGACGGCGGCGAGGAAGAGGCCGCGCGCGACGTACGTCAGGACGCGGCGGGTCACCCCGCCGGGCCCTCCTGCAGGCGCAGCAGCGCCGTGCGGGTGGGGTACGGCAGCGACGGGGTCCGCCCTCGCGTCCACAGGACCTCCACTGCCGCGTGCTGCGCGATCGCGTCGCGGTAGCGGCGCCGGTCGACGTTGTCGAAGACGACCATGCCACCGGGCGCCAGCCGCGGCAACGCAGCCGCCAGGCAGGCCTCCCGCGCGCGGCCGTCCACGACGACGAGGTCGAACTCACCGGGCACGTCGTCGGCGGCGGCGACGTACGCCGTGAAGTCCTGGCGCTCGAAGCCCGGCTTCCGCGACCCGACGGCGGGGTGCGCGGACGGCACGGACGCGACCGTCCGGACCGTGGCGTTGTCCGGGAGGTGGGGGCGCATCGCGTCCGCCCACGCGGGATCGTGCTCGATCGCGACGACCTCGGCCGCCCGTGCGGCGAGCCACACCGTCGAGGCGCCGGAGCCCCACTCCAGGACCCGGGCCCGTGGGGTGGCAGCCAGGTGGCGCTCCACCTCGTCGACCGCGGCGAAGGTCCACCAGGGCAGCCCGACGGCCAGCATCTCGTCGAGGTCGTAGATCGCGAACCACGAGCGCACCCACAGGGCCATCCTGGACCGCGCCGCAGCGCGGTCGAGCAGGCCAGGAGCCCGCTCACCGCGAGCAGTCGACGCAGGGCGCGCACCGCCCCGACGTACGCACGCTTCACCGTCGTCCTCCACTCGTCTCGTCGACCTGCACCTCGCGCAGCCTGACCTCCCCGGCCGCGGCGGCCCGCAGCGTGATCACGAGTCCGCCCTCCACGACGCCGCCCCAACCGGCCGGGACCGCGACCCGTCGTACGCCTGTGCCCGGCTCCACCTCGAGCACCGCCTCGTTGTCGACCGCGACCTCGACCGGGACGTCGTTGTCGAGGGTCAACGACACCGTCAGCGGACGCTCGTCCGACAGTTCGGGGAGGGCGAAGCCCAGGTCGCCGCGACGGTCCAGCAGGACGACGCCGGGGTGGGCGGGGTTGCCGGTCCAGCCGCCCATCAGGAACTCCGAGCCAACTCCCTCGGGCGTGAGCTCCGTCCGCTCCCCGGGCAGGTCCAGGAGCACCAGCTGGCAGCGTCGCAGCACGCTCATCCGGTGCACCCTCAGGTGCCGGTGGCGGGTGACCTCGTCGAGGTCGGTGCAGAGCCGGCCGGCCTCGGTGCTGCCGGAGGAGGCCATCAGGAAGGTCGTCCCCACCGGCTCGTCGAGCGGCACGTCGAAGGAACGGAAGGGCCCGAAGGGGCTGAGGTAGTCGGTGCGGCAGTCGCGGCTCCGCTCGACCGGCGAACGCCCTCCGTCGCGGGTCAGGCGCGCGTAGGTCCGCTCGGCCGCGATCATCTCCCCCGAGCAGACCAGGAACTCGTCGTCGGTCAGGGAGGGTGCGAGCTCGCGGTAGCTTCCGCGCCAGTAGTCGTTGGAGGTGACGGCACCGCTCAGGTCGACGAAGGCGCTCGCGTAGCCGTAGCTGTAGGGGAAGAGCCGGGCCTGGACCGCGGTGGGCGTCAGCAGGGCCAGGGCGACGGCGGCCACGAGCACCCTCGCACCCCAGCGGGCGGCGACCGGGGCGTCGGGCTCTTCACGGCGCGCCTGCGCGGCGGCGATCCACCGGCTCAACGCCCACACCGCGAGCACGGCGACGGCGGGCATCGCGAAGAGCATCTGCCGCAGTCCGTGCAGCTGTGACCCCTTGGCGATCGCCAGCGAGGCAATGAGCAGGGCCTGCGCGCCGAGCAGCAGCCACCGGGTGCTGGTGACGTCGAGGCGCCACGACCGTGGGCGGGCGCGGCGGGCCGCCCGCACCCACGCGGTCAGGCTGAGCAGGAGCAGGAGGGTCGGGACCACGCTGAAGACCTGCACGGGCGCGGTGTGGCGAGGCGTCGACTCCCCGCGGTAGTTGGCCGACGAGAAGACCGAGCGGAGCACCCAGGCAGGGTCGGCGAAGACGGAGGGGTAGACCAGCGCCAGCGCAACCAGGGTCGCCACGCCCGCGGCGGTCGCCACGGCCAGGCGGGCCATGGCCGGGCCTGGTCCTCCCGGTCGACGCAGCAGCAGGAGCAGCGCGACCAGTCCGTACGCCGCCGCGATGCCGGGCCAGATCCCCGGACGTACGCCGACGGCCAGGACGCCACCGGACCACGCCAGGAGGCCGGCCACCGGAAGACGCCACCGGGCCGGGCCCTCGCCCACCAGGAGCACCAGCGCCAGCGTGACCAGGGTGTAGCCCACGGCGACCGGGGTGTCCTTGACGTTGACCATGGCCATGCCGGTCCACAGCGGGACGACGACCAGCGCCGCCGCGCAGACCACGCCCCAGCGCCAGCTGCGCAGCAGCACCCGACCGAGCGTGGCGGTGGCGAGCACGCCGACGCAGGCCATCGTCGCGACGCCGAGGTGACGCACGGCGTAGGAGTCGGCCCCGGTGCCCACCGTGCCCCACGACTCGTTGCCCAGGACCACGTTGGCCAGGTGGAGCAGCAGCGTGGCGACCGGGCCGTAGACGAAGGAGTCGTCGACCCACTCCCCGCCCGGCCGTCGGCCAGATCGTCGTTGAGCAGGTACCACCCGTGGTCGAACCAGTGCTGCAGGCGCATCACGTGGTAGGGCTCGTCGTAGGTGACGCCGATCGTCAGGGCGCCCCAGAAGAGGATCGTGAGGCAGCCGACGAGGGCGACGACCGCAGCGCCGAGCAGGAGCGTCGGCGGCTCCGGGAGACGGGCAGGCCGGGAGGGCGCCGGGTCCGCGACCGACGACGTCCGGCGGGGCGGCGCGGAGACCTCAGCCGACATGGGTGCTGCTTCGGACCTGTCCTGCCGAGCGGTTGCGGGCGTTGACCACGAGCTCGGCGAGGAGGCCGAAGATGACGAACTGCAGCCCCATCAGGACGGCCAGGACACCCGCGATGAGCAGCGGTCGGCCGCCGATCGGCTCGCCGAGCAGCTTGATGACGGTCAGGTAGCCCAGGACCACGCTGCCGAGGAGGAAGAGCACCACGCCCAGACCGCCGAAGAGGTGGGAGGGACGGTGCTCGTAGGAGAGCAGGAAGCGCACCGTCACCAGGTCGGACATGCCGCGCCAGAAGCGGGCCAGGCCGTACTTGCTGTCACCGCTCATCCGGGGGTGGTGCTCGACGGTCTGCTCGCTGACCCGGTAGCCGGAGTGGTGCGCGAGCACGGTCAGGTAGCGGTGCATCTCGCCGTACATCATCGGCACGACGTCCTGGGCCACCTCAGCGCGCATCGCCTTGTAGCCGGAGTTGAAGTCACGGCCCGGGGTCGCGGCGATCCACCGCGTGGTCGCGTTGTAGAGCTTGGAGGTGTGGCGCTTGACGAAGCGGTCACGTCGCACCGTGCGGGCGCCCGTGACGAGGTCGGAGTGTCCCAGGCGGATCGGCTCGAGCAGGCGCCCGAGCTCGGCGGGGTCGTCCTGGCCGTCGGCGTCCATCATCACGATGACGTCGGCGCCGCCCTCGAGCGCGCGGGAGAAGCCGCGCTGGAGCGCCGCGGCCTTGCCGAGGTTGCGCCGCAAGGTCTCCAGGTGCACGTCGCCGTAGAGGTCGGCCATGGCGCGGACCACGTCGCTGGTCCCGTCGGTCGAGCCGTCGTCCACGACCAGGACCTGGCCGTCCACGGCCACCTCGGCCAGGGCCGCCCGGATCCTGGGGACGAGCACCTTCAGGTTCTCGGCCTCGTCGAGCGCCGGAACAACCACCCACACCACTGCACAGTCCTCCTGGGTCCATCTAGACCAGCACAGTGTGGCAGTCAGGAAGCCGTCGCGGAGGCGTTCTGCAAGGCTCGTAGGCGGCCTGCCCGAAACCGTCGGCGCCTCGTCCTAGGTTGACGACATGAGTTCGACGACCGACGCACTGCTTCCTCCGGTGGCCACGGCTGCCCCGTCCCGGGACGAGCTCTCCCGCCGGACGACGGGGCAGCTGCGCTGGCAGGAGCAGCAGGGCCTCGACGACCTGGGGCGTCCCCTCAGCGAGGTCACCTTCACCGTGGTCGACCTCGAGACGACGGGTGGCTCCCCGGCCGGCGGGTCGATGATCACCGAGATCGGTGCGGTGAAGGTGCGCGGCGGCGAGGTGCTCGGGGAGTTCCAGACCCTGGTCAACCCGCACTCGTCGATCCCGCCCTTCATCGCCGTGCTGACCGGCATCACCGACGCGATGGTCGCCAGCGCCCCCTCCATCGAGTCAGCGCTCCCGTCCTTCCTGGAGTTCGCCGCCGGGACGGTGCTGGTGGCGCACAACGCTCCCTTCGACGTCGGCTTCCTGAAGCACTTCGCCGAGCAGCAGCAGCGGCCGTGGCCGGCGTTCGAGGTCCTCGACACGGTGAAGCTGGCCCGCAGGGTGGTCACCCGTGACGAGGCCCCCAACTGCAAGCTCTCCAGCCTCGCCACCCTCTTCCACGCCTCCGTCACGCCCGACCACCGCGCCCTCTCTGACGCGCGCGCCACCGTCGACGTGATGCACGGGCTCTTCGCCCGCCTCGGTGGGCAGGGTCTGCACACGCTGGAGGACGTGCAGACGCTGAACGGCCGGGTCACCGACGCCCAGCGCCGCAAGCGTCACCTCGCCGACGCCCTGCCCACCGGGCCCGGCGTCTACCTCTTCCGCGGCGCCGGCGACGAGGTGCTGTACGTCGGCACCTCGCGCCACGTCCGCCAGCGGGTGCGGACCTACTTCACCGCCTCGGAGACCCGGAGCCGGATGAGCGAGATGGTGACGCTCGCCGAGCGGGTGCAGGCGATCGAGTGCAGCACTCCCCTGGAGGCCCAGGTGCGCGAGCTCCGCCTCATCGCGAGCCACCGCCCCCACTACAACCGGCGCTCGAAGTTCCCCGACAAGACCCACTTCCTCACCCTGACCTCCGAGGCCTGGCCACGGCTCTCCCTGGTGCGCTCGGTGAAGGACCGATCGGTCGCTCACCTGGGTCCCTTCTCGTCCCGGCGCACGGCCGAGCGTGCCCTGGCCGCGCTGCACGAGGCCTACCCGATCCGTCAGTGCACGCAGCGGTTGGCCGGCACCCCTGCGGAGACCCCCTGCGTGCTGGCCGAGATGGGCCGCTGCCTCTCCCCCTGCGACGGCTCGGCCGACCCCACGGCGTACGAGGCCGTGGTCGCTGCGCTCGCCGGGACCCTCGTCGGCGACCCCGGCGAGGTGGTGCGGGCGCTGGACGACCGCATGCGCGTCTGCGCGCAGGACGAGCGGTTCGAGGAGGCAGCGACCCACCGCGACAGGTTGGGGGTCTTCGTCCGCTCCGCCGCGCGATCCCAACGCCTGCGTGCGCTGGTCGACTGCCCCGAGCTGGTCGCCACCCGACGCGAGGACGACGGACGCTGGGCGGTGCACGTCGTGCGCCACGGCCGGTTGAGTGCCGCCGGCGTCATCCCGCCGCGAGCCGACGCGCACGCCTGGTTGGCCGACCTGCTCGCGGGGGCGGAGACCGTGGTCGACACCCGCAGCGCCCTGCCTGCCGCCTCCGCGGAGGAGTCCGAGCTCGTCCTGCGCTGGCTCGAGCAGCCGGGCGTCCGGCTGGTGCAGGCCCAGGGTGAGTGGACGTGCCCGGTCGGAGGGGCCCAGGGCCACCTCACGTTGATCGACGCCCTCGACGAGGCTCGCCTCGCCGTGGTGCCCACCGACGAACGCCGGCTGCCCCGGACGGCCCACCGCCCGGCACGGTAATCCCCCATCGTGATCCCCGTTCGTGGTCTCCGTTCGTGATCCAGCTCAGTCGCGGCCGGAGTACCAGAGTTGCGCCAGTGCGTAACGCTCGCCGACGGAGAAGTCGTACTGCACCAGGCGGGCCTCCTCGACCAGCTCACGCTGCTCCCGGTCGAGCGAGTCGAGCGGCACCTCGCGGCCCTGCGGCGTGACCACCGTGTCACCACGGATCGTCCCGACCTCGTCCTGCACCGCCTCCAGCAGGTGCAGGTAGGGCGGCAGCGGCGCGCCGAGGCGCTCCAGCACGGCCGGCAGCGCGGCGGCCGGGGAGAGCAGGCCCGGGTCGTCGACGACGCCGCCCTCCACGTTCGACCACACGAACCACGGGGTCCGGTGCAGGTTCAGCCCCTCGGCCTTCACCCCCGCGGTGTCGAAGATCCCCGGGAAGTGGTCACCGAAGTGCAGGACCACCGTGGGTTCGTCCAGCTCCTCCAGGTCGGCCAGGAAGTCGGCCACGGCCGCGTCCGTGCGAGCCAGGCCACGGGCCCACTGCCCCACCTCCGCGGCGCAGCACGAGGCCCGGTCGACCTCGACGGGGTCGTCGTACAGGCCGGAGAAGGGGACGTGGTTCTGCATCGAGACGAGGTGCACCAGGCCGGGGGTGGCGCTCTCCTCGAGCTGTCGCACGACCTCGTCGTAGGCCGACGCATCCGAGACGAAGCCACCGGGGACGAGGGCCTCGGTGCGGTGCATGTGCTCCTTGTCGACGAACGCGTCGAAGCCGAGCCGCTCGTAGACCTCGGTGCGGGCGTACAGCTCCGGGCGGAACGGGTGCACGGCGACCGTGCGGTGCCCGAGCGAGCCGAGCCACCCGACCAACGACGGGTAGTCCTCCTGGTCGGCGACGAACTGCTGGTAGGGCGAGACGATGTGGGGCCCGAAGAGTCCCGCGCTCTGCCCGGTCAGCACGCTGAACTCCATCAACGAGGTGCCGGTGCCGTAGTGCGGGGCCAGCATCTGGCCGCCGCCCTCCTGCATCAGCCCGTGGACCGTCGGCAACGGGTCCTCGGCGAGCTGGAGGCCCTCCAGCGCGGCGGGGTCCCCCATCGACTCGCTCAGCACCACGACCACGTTGGTCCGGGCGA
This sequence comes from Nocardioides daphniae, assembly GCF_004777465.1. Taxonomy (NCBI): domain Bacteria; kingdom Bacillati; phylum Actinomycetota; class Actinomycetes; order Propionibacteriales; family Nocardioidaceae; genus Nocardioides; species Nocardioides daphniae. Next base: position 1,346,775 of record NZ_CP038462.1, on the reverse strand, counting down.
GTGCCGTCGCGTCACGGCCTCGGTTGCGCTCCTCGGCGACGGCGGCCCACTTCTCCGCCACCTCGGCCATCCGCTGGGCCGAGTAGCCGGGCGGCCGCTCCATCGGCTCGGCGGGCAGGCTGAAGAGCGCGCCCCCGATGAAGCCGTTGCCCTGGTAGTTGGTGGTGGGCGACCACGACAACCACTGCGCACCGGCTGCGTCGTAGACAGACCGCAACGCGTTGCCGGGCGTGTTGAACCCGGCCGCCGACCAGACGAGGGCGACGCCGGCGAGGGCCGTGGCCCCTCGGAACGCGATCCAGGTCGCCGCGCCCCGCTCACCGCGGCGCGGGGGCGGCGGCCGGTCCCGGCCCGCCACCCGGGCCAACCAGAGCAGCAGCGCCAGGAGCAGCAGCAGACCCACGACCCCGAGAACCACGGCCCTGGCACCGACCATCTCGACCAGGAAGCCGGGCGTACGCAGGTAGGCGACGTCGGAGGGCACCAGCGGGGACTGCAGGACGTCCATCCTCGCGGCGTTGACCACGGCCAGGAAGGCAACCAGGAGGAAGCCGACGACGAGTGCCCGGCGTACCCGACCGGTCAGTCCGACCAGTGCGAGGAGGAGGATCCACGTCACCCCCATCCCGACCAGTGCCGGCCCCGGCTTGAGGGGCGCCTGCCCACCCAGGCGCAGCGAGAGGGCCAGCGTGAGGTCGCAGATGACGGCTGCGGCGGCGGTCACGACGAGCGCCCACCCGATGCGGGCGCCGACTCCTCGCGGCGCGGCGTCGAGACCGGTCGGCCTGGGGGACGTGGCGCTCACCCGGGGAGGGTACGGCAGCCGCCGGGCCGGGATCCGTGGTTCGGGCCAAGTGCGGTGCGTCGAGGTTCGTGATTCCCGCCTTCCGCGACGGCGGTCCGTGGGAGTCTTTCCAGCGTGCCTTCCCCCGTTGACGCCGTCGCCGACCGCCCCGACGCCGACCTGCCGGACGCCGCCGACCGCGCCGAGCGCGACGGCGGCGCCTGCGCCCGCGCCGCTGTCCCTGGTCGCGATGCCGCTGGTCCTCGTGCTCGGTGCCTTCGCCGTCATCGTCCAGAAGATGGCGAAGACCATCGACAACTCCGACACCTACTTCCACCTCCGGCTGGGCCGTGAGTTCCTGGAGGGCTGGTCGCCGCGGGACCCCGGCAGCGTCACCCGCTTCGCGAGCGCGGACTGGGTCCCGACGCAGTGGCTGGGCCAGCTCGGCCTCGCCCAGTTCGAGGAGTGGTTCGGTCTGCCCGGCGTCGTCTGGCTCTCCGGCGCGATGGTGCTCACCTTCGCCCTGGTGCTCTTCCTGGTGGCCCGCCGCCAGAGCTCACTGGTCGTGGCCGCCTTCGTCGTGCCCGTCGCCGTCGTCGCCTGCTCACCCAACCTGTCGGGACGCCCGCAGGTGGCCAGCTACCTCTTCATCGCCCTGGTCACGGCCGCCTGGATGGCTGCAGGGAGCAGCGCCCGGGTGCCGTGGTGGATCATCCCGGTGACCTGGCTGTGGGCCATGGTCCACGGGATGTGGTCCATCGGCGTCCTGGTCAGCCTCGTCGCCGTGCTCGGCATCGCCCTCGAGCGACGTACGCCGCGTCGCACCGTCGGGCGCATGCTGCTGGTGCCGCTCGGCTCCGTGGTCGCCGCAGGCCTGACCCCCATGGGCCTGGGCATCTTCACGTCGTCGGCCCGGGTCGGCTCGATCTCCCAGTACTTCGCGGAGTGGGGCCCCACCCAGTTCACGCAGCCGCACGCAGCCGTGGCCGCCCTGATGCTCGTCGCCGTCCTCGGCCTGGCGCTGCGCTCCGGTCCCGTGCCGTGGCTCGAGTTCATGCTGCTCCTGCTCGCGGGCGCGTGGCTGGCGTACTCGATCCGCACCGTCCGGTCGCGGTCACCATGCTGGTCCCGCTGCTCGCCGCACGCCTGGACGCGGTCGTGCCTCGACGCGCCGCGCACCGGGCTGAGCTCCCGGTCATCCTCGGGGGCTTCGTGCTGGCCCTGGGCGTGCTCGCGCTGGTGGTCCCGCAGACCTCGTCCGACCCGATCAACCCCGACAACCGCGCCGAGGCGTCGGTCGACGCGCTCCCGGCGGGCACCGGGCTGCTCAACGAGTGGAAGGACGGCGGGCACACGGTGTGGCGCCACCCCCACCTGGACCCCGTCATGCACGGCTACGGCGACATGTTCACCGACACCGAGATCGAGCGGAACTACGACTTCGTCCGGCTCGAGACGGGGTGGGTCGACACCTTGCACGAGCTGGAGGTCACGAGGAGTGCGTCGACGCCGACGGCAAGATCGCGTACGCCCTGCGCGAGGCCCTGGGCTGGGAGGTCGTCGTCGAGGACGCGCCCCTGGTGCACCTGCGTGCGCCGGCCGGCTGGAACGGCGACGCGGCCAGCCAGGACTGAGCCCGCACGCGGGAACCGCGGGAGGGTCAGTCGAGACCCAGCGAGAAGGCGGACTCCAGGTCGTGCTGGGAGTACGCCCGGAACGCGATGTGGGTCTCGGTCTCGGTCACGCCCGGCACCTTGTTGAGGCGGTCGGCGACGACCTCGGCGACCTCGTCGTGGCTGCGTACGCGGACGAGCGCGATGAGGTCGATCTGGCCGGTGACGGAGTAGACCTCGCTCACGCCCTCCAGCGCCGCGACTGCGCGACCTCCGGGATGCGGGCGACGTCGGCCTTGACGAAGACGATGGCGGTGATCATGGGGACACGCTAGCGAACCGCGGATGACCGTTCGGCGGCCCGACTAGTCACAACGGGTCATATGCCCCTGATTCACCCGCGGGGGGTCTCCCGCGTGCCTAGCCTCGATCTGATCAGTGGACCGACCAGGGAGACTCGCATGCCACCGACCGGAGTACGTACCGCCTCTGCCAGCGCGGGAGTCGCGCTGGCTGTCCTGGCGGCCACGGCGACCATCGTGCCGGGGGCCTCGGCGGCCCCGCCCGCAGCGCCCTTCGGCCTCGAGGCGACGTCGCCGAACACCACCACGACCGTCCTGTCGTGGGACCGCGAGGTCGGCGCCACCAAGTACACGGTGCAGGTCGACAACGACCCGTCGTTCGGCAGCCCCGAGTTCAACCAGGTCACCACCAACGTCTCGGCCGTCCCGCACACCGCGCTCAAGGCCGGCCTCAACCACTGGCGGGTCCGCTCGATCAACACCGGCAACGAGGTGTCCGAGTGGACGACCTCGACCTTCGACGGCCCGACCCGATGGTCCCCACCCGGTCGCCCCCGTCGAGGGCGCCACCCTCGCCCAGCCGGACGAGCCGCCGCTGCTCCAGTGGTCGGAGGTCCCGGGCGCCAAGTCCTACACGGTCGAGATCGACGACGCGCCCGACTTCATCGGCTCGGCGCGACTGACCACCAGCACCACGTCGATCACGCCGAGCTCGCCGCTCTCCGGGCGCGTGGTTCTGGCGCGTGACGGCCACCGACGCCAGCGGCCAGGTCAGCGTGCCGTCGACCCCGTCGGGCTTCTCCATCACCGCCCGCCCCCGCCCCCGAGCTGGTCTCCCCACCCGACGCGCCGACGAGGAGTCGGGAGGACGTCGTCTCGACTGGGCCCCGGTGCGAGGCGCCAAGAGCTACGCCCTCCAGGTCGCCACCAACGACGGCTTCGAGACCGGCGACCTGATCACCGACATCAAGGGCATCAACGGGACGAGCTACTCGCCGCCCAAGGGCTACGACAACGACCAGTACTACTGGCGCGTGCGGGCCGTGGACGCCGCCGGCTCGCCGTCGGCCTGGTCGGTCTCCCCGCACAACTTCAAGCGGCACTGGCCCGACCGCCCGTGGCCGATCACCCCGGTGCAGCCCGGCTTCCCGGCCTACCCGGCCGACTTCGACACCAGCGACCCCGCGCACCGCGACCACCCCTTCTACCGGGACTACGTGAAGAACCACGACCCGGAGGACCTGCCGATCGCCACGCTGGACGACCTGCAGCCCTTCCTGCAGTGGACGCCGGTGCAGCACGCCAGCCACTACGAGCTCCAGCTCTCCACCAACGTCGGCTTCGTGCCCACCGCGACCAGCACCTGCCTGATCGCGGGCACCACCTTCACGCCCACCAACGTCTCCTTCCCCACCCCCAAGCTCGACCACAAGTGCCAGGTCAAGCAGGGCACCCGGTACTTCTGGCGCGTACGCCCGATGGACCGCCCCTACACGTCCGCCGGCATCCAGGGGATCTACTCCCCGATCCAGAAGTTCGTCTGGCAGACCTCGTGGTTCAGCGACGTGAAGCCCGCCCAGGGTGCCACCGTCACCACGCCTACCTTCTCCTGGAGGGCGCGCGCGGCCACGGCTGAGTTCCGGGTCAACGTCCGCAACGCCACGGGCCGGACCGTCGCCTCCGGCACCACCCGCGCCAACAGCTGGACCCCGTCGGACGAGCTCATCCCCAGCGAGGGACCGTTCTCGTGGGACCTCACCGGCATCACCGCCGACGGGACCTCCACGCTCATCTACGGGCGCTCCTTCAACCTGGCCGCCATGCCTGCGGACGCCTCCGGCCTTCCCCCGCTCACGGCACTGTCCGCGCGGGTCACGGACGCCGCCACCATGCGCGCCCCGCAGATGTCCTGGACGCCGCACCCCTTGGCCGCCCGCTACTCGGTCGACTTCGGTCTCGCCGACCTCACCTCGTGGCTCGTCCCGGCGGCCGGCGAGATGTTCGGGGAGCCGCTCTTCTACCCGACGCTGACCGACACCGGGACGCGCATCATGGCACCCGGCCGCTACCGCTGGCGCGTCAACGCCTGGGACGCCGAGGGACGCCACATCGCCTCGTCGGCCACGTACGTCACGAAGATCGCCGACTTCGAGGAGGTCACCGGCCAGACGATCGCCCTGGACGGCGCCAAGCTGGCCTCGGGGGGCGGCTGCGACCTGCCCATGGACCTGGTCAGCAACGTCTCGACCTGCCCCGAGGTCCCGACCACCCCGGTGCTGCGCTGGGAGCCGCAGGAGGACGTGTCGTTCTACGCCGTCTACGTCTCCTACGACCAGAACTTCACGAACCTCACCGAGAAGAACTCGATCCCGGCTTCGATGGGCACGATGTACGCCTACGACCTGCTGACGCTGCCGGACAACACCTCGGGCGTGCCCTACTACTGGCACATCCGTCCCTGCAAGGCGGTCAACGTCTGCGCGCCGGACCCGGTCTCGGCCGCGACCGGCATGGCCAAGCACGCCTTCAAGAAGGTCTCCCCCCGCGTGGAGACGGAGCCCACGGACGAGGTCGTCACCTCGACCGAGGTCAACTTCCGCTGGCGCGACTACCACGACACCAACCAGTCGCACCTCGTCACGCGTGACGGTGCCCCGTCCTGGACCGCGACCTACCGTCCTGACCTGGCCGACGCGACGGGTCCGCTCAACCCCAGCGACCTGAGCAACCAGAGCGCCCTGCGCTACCGCATCCGGATCGCCAAGGACCCACTCTTCACCCAGATGCTGGAGAACGAGGTCGTCGACCAGGCGAGCTACACCTCCACCTCGGAGCTCTACCCGAGGGTCCAGTGTACTGGAAGGTCTCCGCGATCGACGTCAACGACAACGAGCTGAGCTCGTCCCAGACGCGCCAGTTCACGAAGACCAGCCCGGCCGTCGAGACGCTCACCCCCACGGCAGGCGCCCAGGTCGCCGGCACCACGCCCTTCCGCTGGTCCGCCCAGGCGTACGCCGGCCAGTACGAGCTGGAGGTGTCGCGCAACGACGCGCTCTTCTCGAGCGCCAACCGCCTCTTCCTCACCAAGGCGTGGACCACCGCGTACACGTGGACGAAGCCGATCCCGGTCAGCGACTCGCCCTACTACTACCGGGTGCGCCGCCTCGACTCCGCCGGCAACCCGGGCGCCTGGAGCGCTCCGGTCCAGTTCAGGGTCGTCGCCGAGCCGGTGCGGCTCACGGCTCCGGCGTCGGAGAGCGTGCAGCTGCCCAACGGACCCTCCTTCGCGTGGGAGCCGGTGGCAGGTGCCGCGACCTACCTCCTCGACGTCCGCGACTCGGCCGGCAAGGCCGTGGCCTCCGTCGCCACTCCGGCGACCGGCTACACGCCGTTCGTCTCGCTGGCGGACGGTCGCTACTCCTGGTCCGTGACGGCTCGCGCCAACGACGGCACCGCCATGGCGGCCCCCACCCAGGACACGTTCACGGTCGACGCCTCGCTCGTCGCCGGACGCAAGCCGGTGATCGGCATGGACACCGAGCAGCCCCAGGTCGGCAGCACGCTCTCCGTCGCGCCGCTCTCCTGGAACCGCCCGGGCGTGACCGAGACCCACCAGTGGCTCCGCGACGGCGCCCCGATCAAGGGCGCCACCTCGACCCGGTACGTCGCCACGGCTGCCGACCACGAGAAGGCCATCTCGGTCCGCGTGACCGGTGCGCTCGCCTCGTACACGACCGCCGTCGAGACGAGCAACGAGGTGCGGATCGGTGCCGGTGGCACCGTCATCGCCTCCGCCCCGCCGACGGTGACCGGCAAGGCCGCGGTCGGGCAGAAGCTCGGCTCCACCGCCGGCAGCTGGCCGGCCGGCACGAAGGTGACCTACCAGTGGCTGCGCAACGGCTCCCCCGTCGCGGCGCCACCGGCCGGAGCTTCAACGTGTCGCTGGCCGACGCCACGAAGAAGATCTCGCTGCGGGTCACGGGCTCCCTGCCGGGCATGCGTGACGGCACCAGCACCTCCTCGGCGGTCAGCGTCCCGAAGGCGGCCTCGAGCACGTCGTTGGGCCTGTCGCGGTCAAAGGTGAAGCGTGGCACCAAGGTCACCCTCACCGGCGTCGTCAAGGTCACCGGGCTCGACGCACCGACCGGCGTCGTCGGGGTGCACCGCAACGGCAAGGCGATCAAGACCCTCAAGCTCGTGGTGAGCAAGAAGGGCAAGGTCACCTTCGTGCTGCCGAAGAGCCTCAAGAAGGGCAAGCACAAGATCCAGCTGCGCTACAAGGGCACCGGCCAGGTCTCGGCCTCCCGGTCCAAGGTGGTCGTGCTGACCATCACCTGACCAGCACCCGGTCACACGACGGAGGCCCCGTCCCGCGCCGTGCGGGACGGGGCCTCCGTCGTCAGGGGCTCAGTGCCGTGCGGCCCCGGGCCAGCCGGTCACTTGCCGGCCGGGTACCACATCTCGTCCAGCACGTAGCGCTCACCGATCGAGAAGTCGTACTGCACGAGCTTCATGTCGCGCACGAGGGCTCGCTGCTCCTCGTCCAGCTCCTTGATCGGCACCTGCTCGCCCTGGGGGGTGAGCACGGTCCTGCCGCGGACCACGCCGACCTTCTCCTGCACCTCCGCGAGGAGGGTGAAGTACGGCGGCATGGAGGCCCCGACCTGCTGGAGCGCCAGCTGCATAGCCGCGTTGGGGGCGACGGCGCCACCGCCGGGGTTGCCGACCAGGCCCGCGTCCTTGCCGGCGACGCCGTCGGGGTGGGCGCTGTCCCACACGAAGAACGGCGTGCGGTACATGTCGAGGCCCTCGGCCCTCACCTGGGCGTCGGAGAAGATCCCCGGGAAGTGGTCGCCGTACTGGATGACGATCGTCCGCTCGCCCTTGGTCGTCAGCTCCCGGAGGAACTCGGCGACCGCCTCGTCGGTGCCCTTCACGCCACGGGCCCACTGGCCCACGACCTGGGCCCGGATCGGCTTGTCGCTGCTCACCCCGATCGGGTCGTCGTAACGCCCCTGGTAGGGCAGGTGGTTCTGCATCGAGACCAGCTGCACGACCATCGGGTCGTCGCTCTCGCGCAGCTCCCGCAGCACCTCGCGGTAGGCGGAGCGGTCGGAGATGAAGCCGCCCTTGCCCAGCCGTGCCCGCTCGGTCATCGAGTCGCGGTCGATGAACTCGTCGAACCCGAAGTTCTTGTAGACGTCGGTGCGCTGGTACATGTGCGGCGAGTACGGGTGGATCGCCACCGCCCGGTGCCCCATCTGCTTCAACCAGCCGACGGCGTTCGGGTAGTGCGGGTAGTCGGTGACGAACTGCTGGTAGGGCGAGGAGATCTGCGGCTTGAAGAGCGTGGTGTTCTGCCCCGTCAGCACGGCGAACTCCATCGACGAGGTGCCGGTGCCGTAGAAGTTGGAGATCATCTGCGCGCCACCCGCACGCATCAGCGCGTGGATCTCGGGCGAGGGGTCCTCCGCGAAGGTGGCGTGCTGCAGCGCCGCCGGGTCACCCATCGACTCGCTCAGCACGACGACCACGTTCGTCCTCGCCAGCACGTCGGGGTCGGTGCCCTTGTTGCGCTGCTCGGCGACCTCGGCCCACCGCTCGGCGACCTTCTCCATCGTCGCGCGGCTGTAGCCGGGAGGGGTGGCCATCGGGTCGGTGGGCAGGTTGGAGAGCACCCCGCCGACGAAGCCGTTGAGGAGGTAGTTGCGCGACTGCGACCATGGCCGCCAGTCGGCGCCGCTGCGGTCGTACGCCCCGCGCACCACGTTGCCGGGCTGGTTGAAGCCCGCGGCGAGCAGGACCAGGGTGACGGCGAGGGCGACGGCGACGCCGCGGAAGGCGAGCCATCCCAGCCAGCCGGGGCGTCCGCGCCGCCACCGCGGGCGACGCCGGCCCGCGCGGGAGACCAGCAGGGTCAGCAGGCCGGCGACGACGACCACGGCGACGGACCCCTTGACCAGGTCGGCCATGGGCACCATCTCCGCCAGGAAGGCCGGGTCCTTGAGGAAGACCACGTCGCGGAACGAGAGCGGGATGAGCAGGATGTCCATGCGTACGACGTTGACGGCGGCCAGCACCAGGCCCAGGGTCAGCACCACGACGGTGGCCGCCCGCAGGCTGCCGACGAGCCCCACGACGCCGAGCACGACGACCCACAGGACGCCGAAGCTCAGCAGCGCCGGGCCCAGCAACGTCGGCTCGTCCGACTCCATCCGCAGGGAGGCCTCGAGCATCCCGTGCACGACCGCGGCCAGGGCCAGCGAGGCCCCCAGGGCGAACAGGATCCGACCGGCGACAGCACGCAGGACCTGGCCCTTGCTGACGGGGACCGCCACGGGCTCCGGGTCGGGGGCGGGGGTCTCCGTCATGGTGTGGTCGGAGGCGCCCTCGGGGTCGTCGGTCTCGTCCTCGGCGCTGAGGGACGGCTGCTGGTCGGTGTCGGGCTGCTGAACCACGACGACAGCCTAGATCGGCGCACGGCGTCGTCCTGATTCGTCGGCCCCCGGCTCGCCGGGCCGTGTCGGCGCCGGGTCAGTCCTGCGGGTCGTACCAGAGGTCGGCCAGCGCGTACCGCTCGCCGACGGCGAAGTCGTACTGCACCATCCTGTAGTCGGCGAGGAGCGCCTCCTGCTCGGAGGTCAGCTCGTCGAGCCCGACCACCTCGCCCTCGGGGGTCACGACGGAGTCACGGCGTACGACGCCGACCTCCTCCTGCACACGCCCGAGCAGCACCAGCCACGGCGGAAGCGGCGCGCCGAGCTTGCGCATCGCCACCTCCAGGGCTGCGGTCGGCGAGACCGTCCCCAGGTCGCCGACGCTGCGCCCGCCCTCGGAGTCCCAGACGAAGAAGGGCGTGCGGAAGAGGTTGAGCCCCTCCTCCTCGAGCAGCCCCATGTCGAAGATCCCCGGGTAGTGGTCCCCGAACTGCACGACCACGGTGCGCTCTCCGCTCGCCTCCACCTGCCGCAGGAAGCGGGCGAGGGCCCGGTCGGAGTGCTCGATGCCGCGGGCCCACTGCCCGATCCGCTCCGCCCGGTCGACGGAGGTGCCCTCGACGCCGACCGTCTCGTTGTAGCGCTGGTCGAAGGGGAGGTGGTTCTGCATGGTGACGAGGTGCACGAAGGCGGGGTCCGTGCTCTCCTGCAGCTGGTGGAGCACCTCGTCGTAGGCCGACTGGTCCGAGACGAATCCACGGCCTGCGACCGAGTGCCGCTCCTGGAGGTGGTCGACGTCGACGAACTCCTGGAAGCCGAAGGTCTCGTAGACCTCCGGACGCCGGTACATCTGGGCGCGGAACGGGTGCACGGCCACGGCCCGGTGGCCGGAGCTGCGCAACCACCCGACGGCACTGGGGAACGTCTTCGTCCGCGGCACGAACTGCTGGTACGGCGCGTGGATCTGGCCGCGGAAGAGGCCCAGCGACTGCCCGGTCAGCACCTGGAACTCCATGCTCGAGGTGCCGCTGCCGTAGAAGGAGGCCAGCATGTGCCCGCCGTCGGTGGTCATCAGCTCCCGCACGTGCGGGATCGGGTCCCGCTCGAAGGTGAGGTGGTCGATCTCGAAGGGGTCCCCGAGCGTCTCGCTCAGCACGACGACGACGTTGGTCCCGGCCAGGACGTCGGGGTCGGTGCCGGCGTTGACCACGTCGGCCTCCGCCTGCCACCGCTGGGCGAGCTCCTCCATGGCGGCCCGGTCGTAGCCCTCGGGCTCGGCCATCGGGTCGACCGGCAAGTTGTAGAGCAGGCCGGCGACGAAGCCGTTGACCCGGTAGTTGTCCGTCTGCGACCAGCTCTTCCAGGTCGCACCGGTCTCGTTGAAGGCCCGCCGCAACGGGTTGCCGGGTGTGTTGAAGCCCGAGGCCAGCAGCCCCACCACGAGCAGCGCTGCCACGGCACCGACCCGGAAGGTGAGCCACCAGCGCCAGCGGTCGTGGTCGCGCCCCACGCGGTGCACCTCGGGCCCGAACCGGCGCAACAGCAGGGTGAGGACCCCGGCCACGGCCGCCAGCCCCACGACGGCCACCACCAGCATCCGCACGCCGACCATCTCCACCAGGAAGGCCGGGTCCTTGAGGAAGACCACGTCGCCGAAGGTGAGCGGCACGTTGAGGATCTGCATCCGTACGCCGTTGAGCACCGCGAAGCCCGTCGCCACGGTCAGCACGACGACGACGGTCGGGCGCAGGCGTCCCAGGACGCCGAAGGTCGCCAGGACCACGAGCCACACCGTCGCCAGACCGAGCAGGCCCGGGCCCAGGCGCAGCGGGAGGAAGCCCTGCAGCCGCAGGGAGACCGCGAACATCGCGTCGACCAGGACGGCGCAGACCAGGGTCACCCCGAGGACCCCGAGGAGGTGGGTCCGGAGCCTCAGTCGTACGCGGCGCGCCACCTCCGGGTCCGGCTGGGCGTCGGCCTCCGGGTCCGGCTCCGCCCTCACAGGGACGACCGAGCTCCCCACGACGTCGTCGGCGTCGTCGAGGAGCAGCCGTTCACGCTGGTCGTGCACCGAAGAAGCGTAGTCCAGCCCACGCCCCGAGGAGCGCCTCCGGAGCGCGAACAGGGCCCCGACGTGGCGCACTACACTCCGTCGGGTGGAGTGGATCGAACGGCACTGGGTCGATGTCCTGGGGTGGGGCGGCAGCGTGCTGCTCGTCTACTCGCTGCTGCAGTCGCGGGTGCTGCGCCTGCGCTGGCTGAACCTGGCCGCCTGCGTCCTGCTCGTGGTCTTCAACGCCCGCCTCGGCGTCTGGCCGATGGTGGCGATGAACCTGGCCCTGTCGGCGATCAACCTCTGGTTCATCGTGCAGCTGAGCCGGGCCCGCCACGACGAGGCGTCGTTCACCGTCCTCGAGGTCGGTGCCGACGACGCCTACCTGGCGCACGTGTTGTCGGTGCACCGCACCGACATCGCCCGCTTCCAGCCGGACTTCACCGACGACCGGCTCGCCGGGGCGGACTGCTTCCTCGTGCAGCGGGCCGACGAGACCGTCGGGGTCGTGGTGCTGCGTCGCGAGGGCGACGAGGCGAGGGTCGTCCTCGACTACGTGACGCCCCGCTACCGCGACTTCTCCCCCGGCGAGTTCGTCTGGCGCCGCAGCTCCCTGCTGCGCGAGACGGGCGTACGCCGTGTGGTCACCAACCCGGCGATGGTCCAGCCCTACTACGAGCGGCTGGGGTTCCGACGGGCTGGCGAGGCCTGGGTGCTGGAGCTGGCTGCCTGAACCGCCTCAGGCGGTGGCGGCGACCCAGCGCTCGAGCAGCGCCTGCGCGCTGCCGTCGTCGAGCACGCCCCGGGCTCGGGCGATCCCGGCACCGAGCCGCTCGTCGAGCGGTGCCTCGGCGGGGGTGTGCACGGCCAGCGCCGCACCGGCGTTGAGGACGACCGCGTCGCGCACGCCGCCCTTCTCCCCCGCGAGCAGACGGCGTACGACGTCGGCGTTGAACGCCGGGCTGCCACCGCGCAGCGACTCAGCCGGGCTGTAGTCGATGCCGTGGTCCCGTGGGTCCACGACGTGGTGGGTGACGACCCCGTCCTTGGCGGCCCACAACGACGAGGTCGTGGTGATGGTCAGCTCGTCGAGGCCGTCGTCGCCGCGGAAGACCCAGGCGTCGAGGCCACGACGGGCGAAGACCTCCGCCATGATCGGCGCCATCCGGGCGTCGGCGCAGCCGATCGCCTGGGCCGCCGGACGGGCCGGGTTGGAGAGCGGCCCCAGGAAGTTGAAGGTCGTGCCGATGCCCAGCTCGCGCCGCGGCACGGCGGCGTGCCGCATCGCGGGGTGGAAGGCGGCGGCGAAGCAGAAGGTGATGCCGACCTCGTCGGCCACGGCCGCCACGCGCTCCACGGGAAGGTCGAGGCGGATCCCGAGCGCCTCCAGGACGTCGGCCGAGCCGCACTCGGAGGAGGCCGAGCGGCTGCCGTGCTTCACCACGGTGGCGCCGGCCGCGGCGGCCACGATCGCCGACATGGTCGAGATGTTGACCGACATCGAGCGGTCACCGCCGGTGCCGACGATGTCGAGGAGGCGTCCGGCCACGCTGATCGCGTTGCCGGCAGCCAGCATGGCGTCGGAGAGCCCCTGCACCTCGTCGACGCTCTCGCCCTTCGCCCGCAGCGCCACCGCGAAGCCGGCGATCTGCGCCGGGGTGGCGTTGCCCTCGAGGATCTCGTTCATCGCCCAGGCGGCCTGCTCCACGGACAGGTCGGAGCGCCCGACGAGCGTGGTGAGGACCTCGGGCCAGGTGGTCGCCATCTCTCAGGCGGTCGCGGGGACGCGAGCCGCGAGGAGGGCGATGACGGACTCGGCGAGCTGGATCGGGTCGAGCGGGTGGGAGACCGCCGCGTCGGCGCGCGACCAGGTGGCGAGCCAGGCGTCCTGGGGCCGGCCGGTCAGCACCAGGATCGGGGGGCACTGGTGCACCTCGTCCTTGAGCTGCTTCGCGATGCCCATGCCCCCGGCGGGGACGGCCTCGCCGTCGAGCACCGCCAGGTCGATGCCCCCGGCGTCCATGTGCTGGATGACGACCGGCTCGGTGGCCACCTCCACGTACTCGACCTCGGGCAGGTCGGGGTGGGGACGGCGACCCAGCGCGAGGATGACCTGCTGACGGGTGTCGATGTCGTCCGAGTAGACGAGGACCTTCAGCGAGGAGGGCTTCGAGGCAGTCGTGTCAGTCACGCTCGCGACTCTACCGCCGACGCCGCGAGCCGTCCGCCCGAGGCGTCCACGACTCAGCACCGGAGCGCCGTCCACGGACCCCGAGACCGGTTTCGCGCAGGCCTCTCCAGCCCTGCGCGACGCGCGGAACGCCCAAACTCCGGGGGTGGGGGTGCCCTCGGCCCCGGGTACGTCCATAATGAACCCGTGGCGACAGCAACGACGGCTATTCCGGCATCCCGACTTCACGGGCATCACGACCGACCCAGCATGGTCAGCGTGGGCACGATCGTCTGGCTCTCCAGCGAGTTGATGTTCTTCGCGGCACTGTTCGCGGCGTACTTCACGATTCGCGCGGTGAGCCCCGAGCTCTGGGCCCAGGAGACCGCACTCCTCAACGTGCCGTTCGCGGCGACCAACACGACCATCCTCGTGCTGTCGTCCGTGACCTGCCAGATGGGTGTCTTCGCGGCGGAGCGCGGCCAGGTCGGTCGCGCGGGCTCGCTCTTCAACGTCAAGGCCTGGGGCCTGCGCGAGTGGTTCATCCTGACCTACGTCATGGGTGCCGTCTTCGTCGCCGGCCAGGCCTTGGAGTACGTCGAGCTCGTGCACCACGGCGTGACGATCCAGGACTCCGCGTACGGCTCGGCCTTCTACCTGGCCACCGGCTTCCACGGCATCCACGTGATCGGCGGCCTGATCGCCTTCCTGTTCGTCCTGGGGCGCACCTACATGGCCAAGCGCTTCACCCACGAGCAGGCGGTCAGCGCGATCGTCGTGTCCTACTACTGGCACTTCGTCGACGTGGTGTGGATCGCGCTCTTCGCGGCGATCTACCTCATCCAGTGAGTCCCGATCCGGATCTGAAGAGGATTTAGACAATTGCGTTTCCTGAACCGAACCGCTGGTCGGCTCTCCCGGCATCGCCGGGGTCCGCTCGCGGGACTTTCCGTGCTCCTGATCGGTCTCCTGATGACCGGCGGGCTGTACGCGGCGTTCTCCCCTGCCACCGCGCAGGACTCCAAGACCGACGCGGAGCTGATCGAGCAGGGGCGCGAGCTCTTCCTCGTGGGCTGCTCGTCGTGCCACGGCGTCAACGGCGAGGGCATCGCCACCCAGCGTGACGGCCAGGTCTACGGCCCGTCGCTCGTGGGCGTCGGTGCCGCTGCGGTCGACTTCCAGGTCGGCACCGGTCGCATGCCCATGGCGCAGCCGGGCCAGCAGGCCCCGCGCAAGAAGGTCGCCTACAACGACGACGAGATCGCGGCCATGGCTGCCTTCGTCGCGAGCCTGGGCCCCGGCCCGGCCATCCCGTCGGAGAGCGACTACAGCATCGACGGGCTGTCCGAGGAGGAGCGCGAGGCCGCGATCGTGCGCGGTGGCCAGATCTTCCTGACCAACTGCACGGCCTGCCACAACTTCAACGGCCAGGGTGGCGCCATGCCGCAGGGCGGCTACGCGCCCTCGCTGAAGGGCGTGCCCTCCAAGCACATCTACCAGGCCATGCTCACCGGCCCCCAGTCGATGGACGTCTTCTCCAACGGCAACCTCTCCCCCGAGCAGAAGCGTGACGTGATCGCGTACCTCCGCTCGATCGAGGAGCAGCCGGAGTTCGGCGGGTTCACGCTCGGCGGCCTCGGCCCCGTCTCCGAGGGCCTCTTCGCCTGGGTCATCGGCATCGGCGGCATGGTCGCATTCGCAGTGTGGATCGCGGCGCACACGACGCGCTCCAAGAAGGACAAGGTGGCAGCGTGAGCATCGAGACCAATCACCACGAGACCCTCCCCGCGGCGGAACCCATCGCGGACCCGGGTCTCCCGGCCCACACGTGGCGTCCCACCGACGTCGACGAGCGGGCCGAGAAGCGGGCCGAGCGCCAGGTCGCCGGCTTCTTCATCGCCTCCATCGTGATGGCCGTCCTCTTCATCGTGTCGTACTTCGTGTTCGACATCGGCGACGACTGGGACACGATCGGCAACATGGGCGCCTCCAACGTCGCCCTCGGCACGACCATGGGTCTGTCGCTCCTCTTCATCGGCATCGGCATCATCCACTGGGCCCGCAAGCTCATGGCAGACGTCGAGCTCGTCGAGATGCGCCACCCGATCGCCTCCTCCGACGAGGACCGCGCCACTGCCGTGGCGGCCCTCGAGGTGGGCATCGAGGAGTCGGGCATCGCCCGTCGCCCCCTGCTCCGCAACACCGCCCTGGGCGCCGTCGGCGCCTTCGCGCTGATGCCGATCCTGCTGCTGCGTGACCTCGGTCCGCTGCCGAAGGACGTGGTCGACCCCGAGCGCGGCAAGGGCCTGGAGCACACCCTGTGGAAGAAGGGTGAGCGCATCGTCCGCGACGTCATCGGCACCCCGATCCTGGCCTCCGACCTGGAGGTCGGCGACCTGATGAACTGCCAGCCGGAGATCCTCCTGGCCACCGACGAGAACGGCAACCACGTCCTCCACGGTGTCGACGTCCAGGTCGGCAAGTCGAAGGCGTCGCTGATCCTGCTCCGGATGGAGCCCGACGACATCAAGCACGGCAAGGGCCGCGAGAACTGGACCGTCGACGGCATCGTCGCCTACTCCAAGATCTGCACCCACGTCGGTTGCCCCATCTCGCTCAACGAGCGAACCACCCACCACCTGCTCTGCCCCTGCCACCAGTCGACCTTCGACCTCGCCGACTCCGGTCGCGTCGTCTTCGGTCCGGCTGCCCGTGCCCTCCCCCAGCTGCCCATCGCGGTGGACGACGAGGGTTACCTGGTGGCGCAGAGCGACTTCACCGAACCCGTCGGTCCGAGCTACTGGGAGCGTGACTCGAAGTGAGCGTCGACACCACCAAGGTGGCGAAGACCAACGCCACCACGGCCGCGACGCCGGCCAGGCCCTCCAAGCTCGCTGGCGCTGCCACGTGGGCGGACGACCGCCTGGGCCTCGGCGGCGCGCTGAAGAAGAACATCCGCAAGGTGTTCCCCGACCACTGGTCCTTCATGCTGGGCGAGATCGCCCTGTGGAGCTTCGTGGTCCTGCTGATCTCGGGTGTGCTCCTCACCCTGTGGTTCGTCCCGAGCATGTCCGAGGTCCAGTACCAGGGCTCGTACGACCAGCTCCGCGGCATCTACATGTCCGAGGCGATGGTCTCGTCGCTGAACATCTCGTTCGACGTCCGCGGCGGCCTGCTGCTCCGTCAGATGCACCACTGGGCGGCGATGCTCTTCATCGCCTCCATGATGATCCACCTGATGCGCGTCTACTTCACGGGTGCGTTCCGCAAGCCGCGTGAGGTCAACTGGGTCATCGGCTCGCTGCTGCTGCTCCTCGGCACGCTCGAGGGCTTCACCGGCTACTCGCTCCCCGACGACCTGCTCTCCGGCACCGGCGTCCGCGCCGCCGACGGCTTCATGAAGGCCGCCCCGGTCGTGGGCACCTACATGTCGTTCTTCCTGTTCGGTGGCGAGTTCCCCGGTGAGTCGATCATCCCGCGCCTCTACATCGTGCACGTGCTGCTCATCCCGGGCCTGCTTCTCGCGCTGATCGCGGCGCACATGATGCTGGTGGTCTTCCACAAGCACACGCAGTGGCCTGGCCCCGGTCGTACGCAGGGCAACGTCGTGGGCTACCCGATGCTCCCCGTGTACGCGGCCAAGGCCGGCGGCTTCTTCTTCATCGTCTTCGGCGCCACCGCGCTGATGGGTGGTCTGATGACCATCAACCCGGTGTGGAAGTACGGACCGTACGACCCGTCCAAGGTGACCGCGGGCTCGCAGCCTGACTGGTACATGGGCTGGCCCGACGGCGCGCTGCGCATCATTCCCGGCTGGGAGTCGCACTTCCTGGGCGTCACCCTCTCGTGGAACATCCTGCTGCCGATCCTGGTCCTGCCCATCGTGTTCTGGCTGCTCGTCATGATGCTGCCGTTCATCGAGGCCTGGATCACCGGCGACAAGCGTGAGCACCACCTGCTCCAGCGCCCGCGCAACGCCCCGACCCGCACCGCCCTGATGGTCTCCTTCATGACCTTCTACGGCCTCATGTGGGCCGCGGGTGGTAACGACCTGATCGCCATCCGTTTCGACATGAGCATCAACGCCATCACGTACTTCATGCGCGTGGCGGTCTTCGTCGGCCCGGTGATCGCGTTCATCATCACCCGCCGCTGGTGCATTTCGCTCCAGCGTCACGACAACGAGCGTCTGCTGCACGGCTACGAGACCGGCGTGGTCAGCCGTTCGGCCGAGGGTGGCTTCTCCGAGCTGCACCTGCCGTACTCGCCCGAGAAGCAGTACACCCTCACTGCCCGTGACCGTGACGAGATCCGTGAGCTGGAGAGCTCGGTGGACGCCAACGGCGTGCCGGCTCCCCACGGTCGCGCCAGCCGCCTGCAGCTCAAGCTGCGCAAGTGGTGGTACGGCTCGAACGTCCAGAAGCCCACGGTCGAGGACTTCGAGGCGGCCCACCACCACGGTGAGCACCACGAGGTGGAGGGTGCTGGCTCCAAGGAGCTGCACTGATCCACGTCACTGAGTGACTGACTGAAGGCCCGGTTCCCTGTGGGGGCCGGGCCTTCGGCGTTCCCCGGTGCGGGACGTCGGGAACAACCAGGGCCCCGGGGTCGGTTGAGGTGGCAGTCCCCCACCCAGGAGTACCCATGACCGGCTTCCGCCTCCTTGCCCGCTCCCCCTACGACACGTGGCGCTGGGCCGAGGAGCTCTTCAGCGCCCGTGACTACCTCGGCGCCGCGACGGCGCTCGAGGGGCTCCTCGTCGACCCCGAGGTCGACGCCCGCGACCTGGGCCAGGTCCGCGAGCTGCTGGCCCGGGCGTACTACCACTCAGCCCGTCTCGCCAAGGCCGCCGAGGCGGCCCGCGAGGCCCTGGTCGACGAGCCCGGCAACGCCTACCTGCTGCTCCTCCTCGGGCGCAGCCTGGAGCGCGCTGGACGGACCGAGGAGGCCCAGCCCTACCTCCGCATGGCCGACGCCGCCGGCGGCGCCTGAGAGGATCAGGACATGACGTACGACGCGCAGCTCGAGCTCGGCCTCGACACCTTCGGCGACGTGACGGTCGACGAGACCGGCACGCCCCTCCCCCAGCACCAGGTCATCCGTGACGTCCTCGAGCAGGCGGTGCTCGCCGATCAGGTCGGGATCGACGTGTTCAACGTCGGTGAGCACCACCGCGACGACTTCGCGATCTCGGCGCCCGACATGGTGCTCGCGGCCGCGGCGTCACGCACCGAACGGATCAAGCTCGGCACGGCCGTCACGGTGCTGAGCAGCGACGACCCCATCCGGGTCTACCAGCGCTTCGCCACGCTGGACGCACTGTCGAACGGGCGGGCGGAGGTGACGCTGGGCCGAGGCTCGTTCACCGAGTCGTTCCCGCTCTTCGGGCTGGACCTGGCTGACTACGAGGTCCTCTTCGAGGAGAAGCTGGAGCTCTTCGCGGCGCTGCGCACCGAGGAGCCGGTCAGCTTCAACGGCACCACCCGTGCGCCGCTGGCTCCCACCCGGGTCTACCCGGGCACCGCGGCCGGCTCCCTGCCGGCGTGGGTGGGTGTCGGCGGCTCCCCGGAGTCGGTCGTCCGCGCTGCTCGTCTCGGCTTCCCGCTGATGCTGGCGATCATCGGCGGCGAGCCCACCCGCTTCGCGCCCTTCACCGACCTCTACCGCCGCGCCACGGCGCAATTCGGCACCGGCACCCTGCCGGTGGGCGTGCACTCGCCCGGCTTCGTGGCTGCCACGGACTCCGACGCCCAGGAGCTGCTCTTCCCGCACTTCAAGGCCAACCGCGACCGCATCGGGGCTGAGCGCGGCTGGCCGCCGGCCACCCGGATCCAGTTCGACCAGGAGGTGCGCCACGGCGCCCTCTTCGTGGGCTCCCCCGACACCGTGGCCCGCAAGATCGCCGACACGGTCCGTGCGCTCGGTCTTCAGCGCTTCGACCTCAAGTACAGCAACGGTCCGCTGCCCCACGCGCACCTGATGGAGTGCGTACGCCTCTACGGCGAAGAGGTGGCACCCCGCGTACGACGTCTGCTCGCCGCCGACTGAGCGGCCTCCATGTCGCTGCGACCGACGCCGAGCCGCCACTGAACTGCAGGACGGGCGGGAAGAACCGAAGTTCTTCCCGCCCGTCCTGGCGTCGTCACGTCCTCAGTGGGCGTGCTCTCCGCGGTAGTACTCGTAGATCCAACCGGCGGTCGCCACCATGCCCAGGGCGAAGGCCATGATGAAGAGCCACCAGGCACCCAGCGCCAGGGCGTAGACGCCCAGACCGAGGGGCAGGGAGCACCACAGGGGCCACCACGAGTAGGGCGGGAAGAAGCCGTATTCGCCGGCACCCTCCGCGATCTCGGCGTCCTTGCGGTCCTCGAGGCGGGCGTCCATGCGGTTCGCGTGGAAGCCCAGGTAGCCAGCCACCATGAGGGCCAGGAAGGTCGACATGGTGAGGGCCGAGGTGCCGGTCCAGTCGTGCGTGATCACCCAGTAGGCAGGGGTGACGAGCAGGAAGAAGATCCCGCACACTGCGAAGAGCCAGGCTTCGATCTTCATCGAACGCCTCCCTTCTTGGTGGTCTCGGTCGTCTGGACGGGCTCGTCGTCATGGGCTGCGAGCTCCGGGTGGTGGAGGTCGAAGGCCGGGGACTCGGAGCGGATGCGCGGCAGGGCGTGGAAGTTCTGGCGCGGCGGCGGGGACGAGGTGGCCCACTCGAGCGAGCGGCCCCAGCCCCACGGGTCGTCGGAGTTGACCGGCTCCGTCTTGCTCGTCTTGTAGACGTTCCAGAGGAACGGCAGCGTCGACAGGGCAGTCAGGAAGGCACCCACGGTGGAGATCTGGTTCAGCAGGGTGAAGCCGTCGTCAGGCAGGTAGTCCGCGTAGCGACGCGGCATGCCCTCGACCCCCAGCCAGTGCTGGACCAGGAACGTGGTGTGGAAACCGATGAACAGCAGCCAGAAGTGGATCTTGCCGAGGCGCTCGTCGAGCATCTTGCCGGTGAACTTGGCCCACCAGAAGTAGAAGCCCGCGAACATCGCGAACACGACGGTGCCGAAGACCACGTAGTGGAAGTGGGCCACCACGAAGTACGAGTCGGACACGTGGAAGTCGAGAGGCGGGCTCGCCAGGATGACACCGGTCAGACCACCGAAGAGGAAGGTGGTCAGGAAGCCCATCGTCCACAGCATCGGGGTGTCCATGGAGACGGACCCGCCCCACATGGTGCCGATCCAGTTGAAGAACTTCACGCCGGTCGGCACCGCGATCAGGAACGTCATGCCGGAGAAGAACGGCAGGTTGACCGCACCGGTGACGAACATGTGGTGGGCCCACACGGCGATCGACAGGATCGCGATCGCGAGGGTGGCGCCGACCAGGCCGACGTAGCCGAAGATCGGCTTGCGCGAGAAGACCGGCAGGATCTCCGACACGATGCCGAAGAACGGCAGCGCGATGATGTACACCTCAGGGTGTCCGAAGAACCAGAACAGGTGCTGCCACAGGATCGGTCCGCCGTGCGACGGGTCGAAGATGTGGGCGCCCAGGAGACGGTCGGCCTCCAGCGAGAGCAGCGCGCCGGCGAGGATCGGGAAGGCGAGCAGCACCAGGATCGAGGTGATGAGCGCGTTCCACGTGAAGATCGACATCCGGAACATCGTCATGCCGGGGGCACGCAGGCAGATGATCGTGGTGATGAAGTTGACGGCACCGAGGATCGTGCCGAGACCGGCCATCCACAGACCCATGATCCACAGGTCTCCACCGACTCCGGGCGACCGGATCTCGTTGGAGAGCGGCGTGTAGGCGAACCAACCGAAGTCGGCCGCACCGAGGGGGTGAGGAAGCCGGAGGCGGCGATCAGGCCGCCGAACAGGTACAGCCAGTAGCTGAACATGTTGAGGCGCGGGAACGCCACGTCGGGCGCACCGATCTGCACCGGCATGATCACGTTGGCGAAGCCGAAGAACAGCGGGGTCGCGAAGAGCAGCAGCATGATCGTGCCGTGCATCGTGAACAGCTGGTTGTACAGCTCGTCGTTGACGACCTGCTGACCGGGGAACGCGAGCTCCGCACGGATCAGCATGGCCATCAGTCCGCCCAGGATGAACCAGACGAACGAGGTGACCAGGTACATCTTGCCGATGAGCTTGTGGTCAGTGGTGGTGAGCAGGCGAACGACCTGCTCGCCGAGGGGCTTGGCGCCCGGGTCGGCAGTCACCGTGGCGGTCACTGGTGGTCTCCTTCTGCGTCGCCGTCGTCGAGGCCGGGCTGCGTGTTGACGGCCGAGCCACCGAGGACAGGCGCCTTGGCAACGTTGTCCGGGTTCTCCTGGAGCTCCGCCAGGTAGGCGTCGTACTCGGCGCCCGAGACGACCTCGACGTCGAAGAGCATTCGCGAGTGGTAGACGCCGCACAGCTCGAAGCACTTGCCGCGGAACTCGCCGACCTTGGTGGGCGTCGCCTGGAACTCGTTCACGCGACCGGGGATGACATCCATCTTCATGAGGAACGCGTCGATCATGAAGGAGTGGATGACGTCGGGCGAGTGAAGTCGGAACTCGACGGTGCGGTCGACCGGGAGCACGAGCTTCGGGCGGTCAGCAGTGGTGCCGACGACGTACGGCGTGGTGCCGCCCTCGCCCTGCTCGGAGTAGTTGAACGTCCAGGACCACTGCTGGCCCACGACGTCGACCACGAGGTCCGGGTCGTCCTTCATCTCAGCACGGTGTTCTGCGTGTTCACCGTGTGGAAGAAGAACACGATCACCATGAGGATGGGCGCGATGGTGTAGAAGATCTCGAGCGGCAGGTTGTAGCGCGTCTGGACCGGCACCAGGTTCTTGCTGCTGCGGCGGAATCGCCACGCGGCGTAGAACATGAGGCCCCAGGTGAGCACGCCGACGACCATGGCGGCCACCCACGACCACTTCCACAGGTCGAAGATGGCGGGCGCCCGGTCCGATGCCGGTGCCGGCATGGCGAGTCTTCCGAGCTGATCTTTGTCCTCAGCAGAGCACGCACCGAGGGCGAGCAGGCTGAGACCCAGCACAGCGCCTCGCACACCCTTCTTCAGGTGTGCCGCTGCGCGCGAGGGGAGTTGCAGACCCACGAAAAGGCCTCTCTCTCTTGGGCAGTCACGTATAGACGGAACACTATCCGAATGACTCCCGGTAGTGGAGACAGGGTCGACCCGCGTGCCTGCCACGGCCCGCAACGGCGACTCGCAGAGGTGGTGCCACGGGCGTACGGGCTAGGTTCTGGGACGTGACGACGCCCCCCGACGACCAGCGCCGCCCACTCGACGCCGCCTCCTCCGAGCCGCTGCACCCGCGCGCCCGAGAGGTCCTCCTGGCCGCGCTCGACGCCGGCTGGGCCGACCCGCGCCGCCTGCACCACGAGGGACGGCGCGCCCGGCTGCTGCTGGAGAACGCCCGCGAGGCCGTGGCGGAGCAGGTGGGCGCACGGCCTGACGAGGTCACTTTCACGTCGTCGGGCACCGACGCCGTCCACCGCGGCCTCCTGGGGTTGCACGCCGGGCGCTCGCGGGTGGGCCGCACGGTCGTGGTCTCGGCGGTGGAGCACTCCTCGGTGCTGCACGCCGCCCGCTGGACCGGGGCGCCGGTGGCCGAGGTCCCCGTGACGCCCACAGGTGAGGTGCTGCCGTCGGCGGTGGCCCGGACGCTCGCCGACGCCGCGGAACCGGTCGCGGTGGTGGCCGTGCAGAGCGCCAACCACGAGGTCGGCACCCTCCACGACGTCGCGACGATCAACGAGGTCGCCGGCGACGTGCCGCTCTTCGTGGACGCCTGCGCCAGCACCGGTCGTGTCCCGCTCCCCTCCGGCTGGAGCGCCGCCGCGGCGTCGGCCCACAAGTGGGGCGGCCCGGCGGGCGTGGGGATCCTGCTCGTGCGCAAGGGTGCGCGCTGGCGCGCCCCCTTCCCCGCCGACGACCGGGCCGACGAGCGGGCGGTCGGGTTCGAGAACGTGCCGGCGGTGCTGGCGGCGGCCGCCGCGCTGCAGGCCGTCGCCGCCGACGCCGACGCGGTGGCTCGACGCCAGCACGCCCTGGTCGACCGGATCCGACGCGAGGTGGCGCAGCTGCCGGACGTGGAGGTGGTGGGCGAGGCCGAGCGTCGCCTCCCCCACCTGGTGACCTTCTCGGCGCTCTACCTCGACGGGGAGGCGCTGGTGACCGAGCTCGACCGGCTCGGCTTCGGCGTGGCCAGCGGCTCGGCGTGCACCTCCTCGACGCTGACGCCGTCGCACGTGCTCGCGGCCATGGGCGCCCTGACGCACGGCAACGTTCGCCTGGCCCTGCAGCACGGGACCACCGAGGGCGACGTCGACGCCTTCCTGGCCGCACTGCCGGGCGTGCTCAGCTCGCTGCGCGGGAGGATCGGGCTGTGAACGTCTCCCTCGAGCTCGACTGCCGCGACATGCTCTGCCCGCTGCCCGTGATCGAGCTGGCCAAGGCCTTCCCCGGCGTGCCGGTGGGCGGCGTGGTCGCCGTCGTCACCCGCGACGTGGCGGCGCGCACGGACGTGCCCGCCTGGTGCCGCATGCGCGGCCAGGAGTACGTCGGTGAGGAGACGACCGACGACGGGGTGCCGCGCCACCTCGTACGACGTCTCTCCTGACCGACCAGGCGCGTCTCGTCGGCGCGCCGGTCGGTGCGCTGGTTCGGTGCCGCTGGGGTCAGTGCAGGGTGTGCAGGTGCGGCTCGATGACCGCCACCGACTCCGCGCCGTACGCAGCCTCGCAGCGCGCCAGGAACTTCTCGCGGGTCAGCGAGTACTCCTGCGTGCCGACCTGCTCCACCACGTGGGCGGCGAGCAGGCAGCCGAGCTCGGCCGCGTGACGGTGGTCCAGGCCCCAGGCCAGAGCGGCCAGGAAGCCGGCGCGGAAGGCGTCACCGACGCCGGTCGGCTCGACGGCGGTGACCTCGGAGAGGGCGGGCACCACGATGGTCTCGGCGCCGTTGGCGACGACCTTGACGCCGGCGGCACCCAGGGTGATGACCCAGGTGCCGACGCGGTCGAGCACGTCCTGGTCGGACCATCCGGTCTTCTGGGTGATGAGCGAGGCCTCGTACTCGTTGGAGAAGAGGATGTCGGCGCCGTCGATGAGCTGACGGATGAGGTCGCCGTCGCCGAAGGCCAGCTGCTGCGACGGGTCGGCCACGAAGCGGTAGCCGCGCTGGCGGCACTCGTCGGTGTGGCGGAGCATGCCCTCGGGGTCGTCCGGGCCGATGAGCACGTAGTCGGGGTCGCCCACCCGGTCGACGATCGGCTTGAGCTCGATCTCGCGGGACTCGCTCATCGCGCCGGGGTAGAACGAGGCGATCTGGGCCATCGAGGTGTCGCTGGTGCAGACGAAGCGGGCCGTATGGCGGGTCTCGGAGACGTGGATGGAGCCGCAGTCGACGTTGTGGCGCTCGAGCCAGGCGCGGTAGTCGGCGAAGTCCTCACCGACCGCGCCGACGAGCACAGGGTTGAGGCCCAGGCTCCCGAGGCCGAAGCAGATGTTGGCCGCGCACCCGCCGCGACGGACCTCGAGGTCGTCGACGAGGAACGAGACGGACAGCTTGTCCAGCTGGTCGACCACGAGGGAGTCGGAGAAGCGGCCTCCGAAGGACATCAGGTGGTCGGTGGCGATGGAGCCGGCGATGAGCAACGACATGCTTCGGAACACTACCTGTGAGTACTGCTTACGGTACCAATCGGTAACGCCTACGGTCCTTGTCATGACCACCAGCACTCCGAGCTCACACCTGACCCACGACGAGTTGTCGACCACCACTGAGCTGGTCGCCGACTGCCGCGAGGTCGTGTCCTCCCTCCGCTTGGAGCGCGTGGTCGAGGCGGTCTCCAGGCCGGCGCCGAGCATCCACTTCGAGGACTACCCCCGAGAAGTGGTGAAGAACGAGATCCAGGTGAGCGCGGCAGCTGCCCGGATCGCGAACGCTCTGCACCTCCACCTGGACTGACGCCGACCTGTCCGCCGGGCGCGGACGACGAAGAAGCCCCCACCAGCTCAGGTGGGGGCTTCTTCAGTGCTGGCCTTCAGAGGCCGTCGTGACTCAGTGGAACGAGTCGCCGCAGGCGCAGGAGCCGGTCGCGTTGGGGTTGTCGATGGTGAAGCCCTGCTTCTCGATGGAGTCGACGAAGTCGATCTGCGCACCGTTGAGGTAGGGGACGCTCATCCGGTCGACGACGACGCTCACGCCGTCGAAGTCGGTGACGACGTCACCGTCGAGGGTGCGCTCGTCGAAGAACAGCTGGTAACGCAGTCCCGAGCAGCCGCCGGGCTGGACGGAGATGCGGAGCGCGAGGTCGTCGCGACCTTCCTGCTCGAGGAGGCTCTTCACCTTGGAAGCAGCGACCGCGCTCAGGTTGATCTGGTCGGTGCGGCGCTCTTCGGTGGTCTCGACCTGGTCGGTCATCTGAACTCCCATGGGTGGCTCGTGGTTGTTACCGACGTCAATCGTCTCACACCCGGGGTTATTCCCCGACCGTCCAGCTGCGGGCCACCCGCTCGGCCAGGTCGGCGAGCGCCCCGGCGGGGTCGGCGAAGGAGCGCTCCTCCCCCACCAGCTCCACCATCGAGTACGCGGCGTCCATGCCGAGGGCCCGCGTCTCCCGGGCCCCGACCAGCACCTGGCCGGCCAGGGTCACGCACGGCCGCAGCGCCTCCGCGGCCACCTGGGCGACGCCGTAGGGCACCTTGCCCGAGCGGCTGGAGAAGTCGAAGGCACCCTCCCCGGTGACGACGAGGTCGGCCGACGCCATGCGCTCGGCCAGGCGGACGGCCTCGGCGACGACGTCGAGCCCGGGCCGCCGCACCGCCCCGAGCAGCAGGGCTGTGAAACCCAGCCCTCCGGCGGCACCGGCGCCCTTCTCCAACGACGTACGACGGTCGCACGCCGCCGCGAACGCCTCCAGGACGGCGTCGACGCGAGGCAGCTCCTCCTCGGCGAACCCCTTCTGCGGGCCGTAGACCTTCGCCGCCCCGAAGAGACCGGTCAGCGGGTTGTCGACGTCGCTGGCCAGGACCAGCTCCACCGCGCCGAGCGCCTCCCGGGCGGGCGCGAGGTCGACGTGGGTGACGCCTGCCAGTCCGTCGGGCCCGGCGTCGAGCGGCACGTCGGCGGTGGCGCCGAGGGCGGCCAGCAGGCCCGCTCCCCCGTCGGTCGTCCCAGAGCCGCCGGCGCCGAGCACGATCCGGCGTACGCCAGCCCCCAGGGCCACCCGGAGCAGCTCGCCCACGCCGGACGTGGTGGCGCGGCCCGGCTCCCGCCGGCCCGAGAGGTGGAGGCCGCACGCCTGCGCCGACTCGACGTAGGCGACGTCGGCGACCACCAGCACCCGGCCGGGCGTGGAGCGGCCGTGCGGTCCGGAGACGGTCGCCTCGACGACCTCGCCGCCGAGCGAGGTGTGCAGCACGTCGACGAAGCCCGGCCCGCCGTCAGCCATCGGCACGAGGTCGACCTCGACGTCGGGGGCGTGGCGGCGCCACCCGGTGGCGACCGCCTCCGCGGCCTCGACCGCGGTCAGGGTGCCGGCGAACTTGTCGGGGGCGATGAGCACGCGCATGGCGCACATCCTGCCGTGCGCCGGCGGCGCAACCGTGCAACCCCTAGCGTGGGACGTCGTGGAGACCATCGAGACCCGCGCTGGGGCTGACGTGCTCATCCGCCCTATGCGCCCCGGCGACGTGCCGCAGGCCGAACGCCTCTCGGCCCTGGCCTTCGCCGTTCTCGACGGACGTGCCGACGTCACCCGCCCGCCCGAGCGGGCAGCCGCGTGGCAGGTGCGCACCACCCACCTCGTCGCCCACGACGCGGCAGGGTGCTGGGTCGCGGACGCCGACGGCGAGATGGTCGGCTTCGCGACGTCACTGCGCCGCGAGGGGCTGTGGGCGTTGGCGACGTACGCCGTGCACCCGACCTGGCAGGGCGTCGGCGTCGGCCGGGCGCTGCTCCGGGCCGCGGCGCAGCACGGTCGCGGGGCGCTGCGCCGGATGGTCGGCGCCTCCTCGGACCCCAGGGCCGCGCGTCGCTACCGCGCCGCGGGGCTGGAGCTCCACCCCACGATGGTCCTGGAGGGCACCGTCGACCCGGGCCGGCTGGACCTGCCGGGTCACGTCCGTGACGGTCGCAGCGGCGACCACGAGTGGATGGACTCGCTGGACCGGGGTCTGCGCGGGCAGGACGCGGTGACGACCACGTGCTGCTCACCACGACGCACCAGCTCCGGGTGGTCGACCGGCCGCACCGCCGCGGGTACGCCTACCTCGCGCCCGACTCGACGGTCGAGCTGCTGGCCGCCAGCGACCGGCGTACGGCCTCGGAGCTGCTCACCGACGCCCTGCTCGGCGCAGGAGGGGCCGACGTGCGTCAGCCCCACGTCACCGCTGCGAACCAGTGGGCGCTCGACGTGGGCATGGCGGCAGGACTCTCGCTGCGTACGCGGGGCTACCTGTGCCTGGCCGGCATGAAGCCACCGTCGCCCTACCTGCACCACGGCGCGCTGCTGTGAGCAGCGGCCGGCGCGTCAGTCCTTGGCGGTGCGGCCCGGCAGGTCGAGCATCCGCTGGAGCGCGACCTTGGCCTCGGCCTCGGTCGCGGGGTCCACGGAGATCTGGTTGACGACGTTGCCGGCGACCAGGTTCTCCAGCGCCCACACGAGGTGCGGAAGGTCGATCCGGTTCATCGTCGAGCAGTAGCAGACGTTGCGGTCGAGGAAGACGATGTTCTTGTCGGGGTGGGCGTCCGCCAGGCGCTTGACCAGGTTGAGCTCAGTGCCGATCGCCCAGGTGGTGCCCGGCTCGGCGGCCTCGATGGTCTTGATGATGAACTCGGTCGACCCGACGAGGTCGGCCTTGGTGACGACCTCGTAGGTGCACTCCGGGTGGACGATCACGTTGAGGTCGGCGTGGGTCGCGCGCAGCTCGTCGATGACGTCGGCGGTGAAGCGGCCGTGCACCGAGCAGTGGCCGCGCCAGAGGATCATCTTGGCGTCGCGCAGCTGCTGGACGGTCAGGCCGCCGTTGGGCAGGTGCGGGTTCCACACGACGCAGTCCTCGAGCGAGTAGCCCATCTGCAGGACCGCGGTGTTGCGACCCAGGTGCTGGTCGGGGAAGAAGAAGACCTTGGCGCCCCTCGACGTCGGGCTTCTGCGCGAAGGCCCACTCCAGGGCGACCTCGGCGTTGGAGGAGGTGCAGACGGCGCCGCCGTTGCGGCCGCAGAAGGCCTTGATGTCGGCGGAGGAGTTCATGTAGGTGATCGGGACGACCGCGTCGGCGATCCCGGCGGCGGCCAGGGCGTCCCACGCGTCCTCGACCTGCGCGAGACGAGCCATGTCGGCCATCGAGCAGCCGGCCGCCATGTCCGGCAGGACGACCTTCTGGCTGTCCGCGGTCAGGATGTCGGCCGACTCGGCCATGAAGTGGACGCCGCAGAAGACGATGAACTCGGCGTCGGGGCGCGCCGCGGCCTCCCGGGCGAGCTTGAACGAGTCGCCGGTGACGTCGGCGAACTGGATGACCTCGTCGCGCTGGTAGTGTGGCCGAGGACGAAGAGTCGCTCGCCGAGCGCCTCCTTCGCCGCCAAGGCACGCGCCACCAGGCCGGGGTCGGAGGCGGCGGGCAGGTCGCCGGGGCACTCCACGCCACGCTCGGAGTCGAGGTCGCGTCCCTTACCCAGCGGCAGCAGCGGCAGGTCGATCGTCGTCATGCCCCGATCCTAGTCGGGGCCGGATCACGCCGGGGTCGAGGAGTGCCCCGGCGGAACCGCGCCGGGCACCTCGAACCACACCGTCGTGCCACCCCCAGGCGCCCGCTCGGCACCGACCCGCCCGCCTGCGGCGGCGACGATCCGGCGTACGGCGGCCAGGCCCAGACCCATGCCCGGCACCCGCTTGTCCAGCCGCACGGTGGGCGCGAAGACGCGCTCCAGGTCGGCCTCGTCGATGCCGCGACCGTTGTCGGTCACCGCCACCCGCCACGACTCCCTCACCGGCTCGGCGGTCACCGTGACCTCGAGGTCGGAGTCCTCGTCGCGGAACTTGGTCGCGTTCTCCCACAGCGCGGTGAGCACGGTGCGTACGTCGCCCGGCGAGAGCGCGACGGTCGGCAGCGGGCCGACCACCTCGACCACCTCGTCGAGCAGCGGCTCGAACTCCCGCAGCAGGGCCGGGACCTCGTCGGCGAGGTCGGTCACCCCGGCGACGGGGCGTTGCCCGTAGTCGTTGAGCGCGACCGTCATCCGCTTCATCCGCTCCGCGCTGCCCGCGGCGCGGTCGAGCAGCGACGCCAGCAGGTCACCGTCCTCCACCTGCTCGCGGGCGATCTCCAGGCACATGGCGATCGCGGCCAACGGGTTGTTGAGGTCGTGGACGATCTGCC
Source organism: Nocardioides daphniae (assembly GCF_004777465.1). Taxonomy (NCBI): domain Bacteria; kingdom Bacillati; phylum Actinomycetota; class Actinomycetes; order Propionibacteriales; family Nocardioidaceae; genus Nocardioides; species Nocardioides daphniae. The sequence continues at coordinate 1,317,019 of NZ_CP038462.1, read as the reverse complement.
CGGACGCCTGCGCCAGCTGGTCGTCACCGCGCGCGACGACGTCCTCGAGGTCGAAGAGGCGGTTGCGCGCCGCCTCCAGCTCCCAGTGGGCGACGACGCCCCCGGCGGCGACCTCGAGCAGGTCCTGGTCGACCGGGCCGTCGGCGTGCGCGACCAGGCGCCCGAGGGCGACCCCGTCGGCGGCGACGAGGTCGACGGCGCCCGCCTCCGGTGCGCCCCGGGGGTCACCGTCGACGGCCAGGGGCGTGTCGCGACCGGTCACGTGCACGGCGACCGCCGTGGCACCGGTCGCCACCCGGGCCAGGCGGCACTGGGCCGTCACCTCGCTCGGGGCCTCCCGGGAACGATCCCGTGGCTCTCGAGGATCTGTGCGACGTCGGTCTCGGCCGGGTCCTGCGACGTGTGCTCGCTCACAGTCCCGGAGCATCCCACAGCGCGAGCCAGCTGCAGGTCTTCTTCGATCTCGAGCTGTCTGGCCAGCTGGTCGCGCACCTGGAGCTCGAGCATGTTGTCGCGCCTGCGGGTGCCCTTGACGGGGGCGAACGGATAGAAGGTGCCCTGCTTGTAGAGGTAGACCAGGCCCACCCGGCGCCCGTCGGGCGCCTCGAAGGGGACGAGAGTGCAGAGCAGCCCGTGGCCGAACCCCTGCTCCTCCAGCGTGCTGTTGACCACGTGGAGGTTGGTGCAGAGCGTGGAGAGGTCATCGGCGCCGCCGCGCACGGTCAGCCAGGTGAACCCGTAGCCGTCGGTGCTGGTGGAGGCGTCGGGAGCGTCCACACCACTCTCGATGAGCGCGTCGATCTCCTGGGTCAGCCGGGCGAACGCGACCCCGTCGGCCGCCCGGTAGCAGACCGCGCCCGTGCCGGTGGGAGTCAGCCCGAGCGAGGTCTCCAGGGTGACGGCGGCGTTGGGGATCGAGAAGAGCGTCGAGGCGCGGTCGGGCCGGGCGGGAGCGCCCGAGGATGGCGTCGAGGAAGCCCACCGTTCAGCCGGCCCGTCCGAGCTCGGTCTGGATCCGCGCCAGCTGGGCCAGTCGCTGCTCCAGCGGCGGGTGCGTGGCGGTCAGCGTGCGCAGTCCCAGACCCTTGACGGCCGGGGTGATGAAGAAGGCGTTCATCGCCTGGGTGCCGCGCAGGTCACGCTCGGGGATCGCGGCCATGCCACCGCTGATCTTCTGCAGCGCCGACCCGAGAGCGGCCGGACGCATGGTCAGGTAGGCCCCGGCCCGGTCGGCCGAGAGCTCGCGGTAGCGCGACAGGAGCCGGATGAGCAGGAAGCTGACCGCGTAGACGACGAGGCTCACGACCAGGGTCAGCATGAATGCGGCGGCGGCCCCGTTGTTGTTGTTGCGCCCGCGCACCATCCCGCCGAGCTGGGCGCCACGGGTCAGCAGGCCGGCCAGGATGCCGGCCGACGCGGCGAGCGTCATCACCAGCACGTCGCGGTGGGCGACGTGGGCGAGCTCGTGGGCCAGCACGCCCTCGAGCTCCTCGGCGGTGAGCATGCCGAGGATGCCGGTGGTCACGCAGACGACGGAGCGGTTCGGGGATCGGCCGGTGGCGAAGGCGTTCGGGATGGCCATGTCGCGATCCCGACCCGCGGCTTCGGCATGTCGGCGACGGCGCACAACCGGTCGATCATCGCGTGCAGCTCGGGGGCCTCGGCAGGGGTCACCTCACGGGCCCGCATGGCCCGCATCGCGACCTTGTCGGAGGTCCACCACTGGTAGAAGGCGATGCCGATCCCGACCGCGGCGATGAGGAACGCGTAGTGGGGAAGAGACCCATCAGGACCGCCACCAGGGCGACGAAGAGGCCACCGAGCAGGAAGAGCACCAACGTCATCCGGACGGTCAGCCCGGTGTCCTTGATGAAGCGGGAGGTGGCCATGTCAGCCCGGGATCAGCCCGTCGTCGGCGAGCAGGTCCTGCACCTCGGCCAACGAGGCGTCCGCCATCGGGAGGATCAGGTCGGAGGAGTCGAGACTCTCCACCTCGTGGGGGGTGCCGACCCGTCGTACGCCGTCGAGCAGCGCCCGGAGCGCGTCGGCGAAGGCGTCCTCGTTGCCCGCCCGCACCGCGCTGTCGACCACGCCGTCGAGCTCGTTGAGCTCGTCCAGCGCCGACTCGGGGACGTCGTACTGCCCTCCCCCAGGATGCGGATGATCATCAGGCGTTCCCCTCCGTGCGCTCCCGGCCCTGCTCCTCGGCGAGGATCTCGCCCTCGGCGGGCGCCTCGATCGCCTGGGCGCCACCCTTGCCGGCCTTGAGCGCGGCCAGCTCCGCCTCGACGTCGGAGACCGAGCTGAGAGCGTCGAGCTCACGGCTGATGTCGTCACCGCCGCCCACCGCGGTCACGTCCTCGAGGGCCGGAGGCCAGCAGCTCGTCGATCGCACCGGCCCGCGCCTGCATCTGGGCGGTCCTGTCCTCGGCCCGCTGGATGGCCATGCCGACGTCGCCCATCTCCTCGCCGATGCCCGACATCGCCTCGTTGATGCGCGTCTGGGCCTCCGCCGCCGAGTAGGTCGCCTTGATCGTCTCCTTGCGGGTGCGGAACGCCTCGACCTTGGCCTGCAGCCGCTGCTGGGCCAGGACGAGCTTCTCCTCCTCGGCCTGGAGCTGGGCGTGCTGCGCGCGGAGGTCGTTGACCTGGGTCGCGAGGCCCGACTTGCGGGTCAACGCCTCGCGGGCGAGGTCCTCACGCCCGACGTCGATCGCCTTCTGGGCCTGGCCGGAGAGCTTCGTCGCCTGCTGCTCGAGCTGGTTGAGCTGCAGCTCGACCCGCTTGCGGCTGGTCGCGACGTCGGCGACGCCTCGGCGCACCTTGTTGAGCAGCTCGAGCTGGCGCTGGTAGCTGTAGTCCAAGGTCTCCCGCGGGTCCTCGGCCCGGTCGAGGGCCTTGTTGGCCTTGGACCGGAAGATCAGGCTGATGCGGTTCATGAGACTCATGGGGGTGGTCCCCTCCTCGTGCGGGTGACGTGCGGCCGGGCGGTCCCTCAACCCTAGGACCAATCACCAAGGGCCGCGAGCCTCACCGGCACCGGTAGAATCGCCTCGCCCGGCTCCGGGTCCCCGTCACGGGTCGTCACGAAGGTCGTCCGCGTTGTTCCGTCGCAACAGCCCGCCCCCCTCCGCCCCGGAGACCACCGTTGCCCCCAAGGCAGACGGCAAGGGACGACCCACCCCGAGCCGCAAGGAGGCCGAGGCGGCGGCCAGGGCCCGGGCGCGAACGACGCGTACGCGCAAGGAGATGGCAGCCGCCCAGCGCGCTGCCCGCGCCGAGTCGAGCCAGCGCATGCGTGAGGCCCTCAAGACCGGCGACGAGCGCTACCTCCCGACGCGCGACCGTGGCCCGATGCGCCGCTTCATCCGCGACTTCGTCGACGTGCGCTTCTCGCTCATCGAGCTGCTCATCCCGATCATGGTGGTCAGCCTCATCCTGGGGTGGACCGGCAACCAGTACCTGATGGGCGTCAGCGAGATCGTGCTGCTCGGCTCGATGGTCTTCATCGTCATGGACATGGTGTGGCTGCGGCTGCGCCTGCGACGCGAGCTCGCCCAGCGCTTCCCCGGTGAGTCCTACAAGGGCACCACCTACTACGCCGTGATGCGCGCGATGCAGATGAAGTTCATGCGCCTGCCGAAGCCGACCCACAAGATCGGCGAGACCCTCTCCGACACCTACCGCTGACCGGTCACTGACCCGCGACCCGGCAGGATGGGCGGCATGAGCGCTCCCACCGCCGACGTCTCCGTGCGCGTGGCCTGGGCCGAGGACGCCCCGGCCATCGCTGCCGTCCAGGTCCGAGCCTGGCGCCACGACTGGTCCGAGGTGCTGCCGGCCGACCGCCTGCCCGACGACCCGCGGGCGCTGGAGCCGTCCTGGCGCGCCTCCCTGGTCTCCCCCGGCGACGCGCGGCGCCGGGTGCTGGTGGCCCTGGAGCGCGACCGGCTGGTGGGCTTCGTCCTGACCGGCCCGGCCACCGACCCCGACTGCGACCAGGTGGTCGTCGGCGAGATGACCGACCTGACCGTCGACCCGGCCCAGCGAGGTGCCGGCCACGGGTCCCGGCTGCTGCAGGCAGCGGTCGACACCCTGGTCGCCGACCGCTTCACCACCGCGGTGACCTGGGTGGGAAGTCGCGACGACGCGCTGCGGACCTTCCTGACCGACGCCGGGTGGGCCGCCGACGGCGCGCACCGCGAGCTCGCCCTCGACGAGGACGCCACCGAGGGCGTACGGCAGGTCAGGCTGCACACCTCGATCGGCTGACCGGCGCACGGCTCGTGGCCGTGCTTGATTTCCGGGACCGATCGGGCAGGATGTAGTGACGCACGTCACCGTCGACGTGCCAGCACCACTGGAGGAGCGGTCATGTTCGGACCCTTGCCGAGGTTCCACCGTTTCGTCATCGCGGGCATCGTGCTCGCCGTCTGCGTCTCGATCGGCCTCTGGATGGGCGCCTCCCCGCAGGTGCCGGTCCTGGTCTCGGCCGGCCTCACAGGCGGCCTCCTGGTCGGGGCCGGGCTCGCCTGGCTCACCGCGCACGAGAGCCACCACGAGCGCGCAGCCACCCTGCGCGTACGCCGTCGCCACTGACCTGCGGCGCCGAGGGCACCCGGGGCGACCAGTAGGCTCGGCGGGGTGCAGACGCCTGACTCCCCTCCCGGCAGCCCGCCCCGGCGCAGCGCCCTCGTGCGCGACTCGTGGGGCGTCGGGATCGCGACCGGCGTGTACGGCGTCTCGTTCGGCGCGATCTCCGTCTCGGCCGGGCTGTCGGTCCTGCAGACCTGCGTGCTCTCGCTGGTGATGTTCACCGGCGCCTCGCAGTTCGCCTTCGTCGGGGTCATCGCCGCCGGCGCCAGCCCCTGGTCGGGGGCCATGACCGCGGCCCTGCTCGGCACCCGCAACACCCTCTACGGCCTGAAGCTCGCCCCTCTGCTCAAGCTGCGGGGGGCGCAGCACTGGCTGGGCTCCCACCTCGTGATCGACGAGTCGTCGGCGATGTCGGTGACCGGAGGACGACCGACGAGGCGCGGGTGGGCTTCTGGCACACGGGCGGGTCGGTCTTCCTGCTGTGGAACCTGGCCACGCTCGTCGGCGCGGTGGCCGGCAACGCGATCGGCGACCCGCGCACCTACGGCCTCGACGCAGCCGTGGGCGCGGCCTTCCTGGCCCTGCTGTGGCCGCGCCTCACCTCAGGCGGCAACCGGGCCGTCGGGCTGCTCGCCGCCGGCGTCGCACTGGCACTGGCGCCCTTCACCGCCGCAGGCGTCCCCGTGCTGGCTGCGGGAGGCGTCGCCCTGCTGGCGGGCCTGCTGCGACCCGCCGACGAGACGGGTGGAGAGCGATGACCTGGGCTGCCCTGGTGGTCGGCGGACTGGCCTGCTACCTGCTCAAGCTGGCAGGCATGTCCCTGCCGTCGGCCGTGCTCGACCACCCGCTCGTACGCCGCGTGGCCGACCTGATCCCGGTTGCCCTGCTCGCCGCGCTGATCGCGGTCCAGGTCTTCACGTCCGGCACCGCTCTGGCCGTGGACGCCAGGGTGGCCGGCCTAGGCTTCGCCGTGGTGGCGCTGGTGCTCCGGGCGCCGTTCCTGGTGGTGGTCTTCGGGGCGGCGGTCACCGCCGCCCTCGTACGCCTGGCCTGAGCCGAGCGGCAGGGACTCAGCCCGGCAGGTCGAGGAAGTGCTCGAGGCCGATGGTGAGGCCGGGGTGGGTCTCGATGCCGCGCAGTCCGGCCAGGACGCCCGGGCCGAAGCCGGCGCGGTCGAGGGAGTCGTGGCGGATCGTGAGGGTCTCCCCCAGCTCACCGAGGATGACCTCTTGGTGGGCGACCAGGCCGCGGACCCGCACGGAGTGGACCGGGACGCCGTCGACGTCGGCACCGCGCGCCCCGTCGAGGGCCGTGCTGGTGGCGTCGGGCATCGGCGCGGAGCCGGGGCGCGGCGGGCCTCGGCGACCAGCTCGGCAGTGCGGCGCGCCGTGCCGGACGGGGCGTCGGCCTTGGTCGGGTGGTGCAGCTCGACGATCTCGACGGAGTCGAAGAAGGGGGCGGCCTGGGCGGCGAACCGCATCATCAGGATCGCGCCGATGGAGAAGTTGGGGGCGATGAGCACGCCGGTGGCCGGCGAGGCCGCCAGCCAGGTGCGCAGCTGGTCGAGGCGGTCGTCGTCGAAGCCGGTGGTCCCGACGACGGCGTGGATGCCGTGGTCGATGCAGAACTGCAGGTTGTCCATCACCACGTCGGGGTGGGTGAAGTCGACGACGGTCTGCGCGCCGGACTCCACGAGCATCTCGAGGCTGTCCCCGGCGTCGACCTCGGCCACCAGGGCCATCCCGTCGGCCGCGGTCACGGCGCGGCAGATCTCGCTGCCCACCTTGCCGCGCGCCCCCAGGACGGCGACTCGGAGCTCGGTGCTGGCGGTGCTGGTGGCGGTGTTCACGAGGCACAACTTAGCGTCCTCGGCGTTTCCACCGGGTGGCGGTGCCCGACTCCGATCGGCGGTAGTGGCAGTCTGTACCCCATGGCTCTGCAGACGATTCCGCCCCGGATCAAGTGGGCGGTGGACGTGATGGACGTGCAGCCCAACGACCAGGTGCTGGAGATCGGCTGTGGCCCCGGTGCCGGCGCCGAGCTCATCTGCTCGCGGCTCCAGACCGGCAAGCTCTTCGCGATCGACCGCTCCGAGTCGGGCGTCGACCGCACGAAGCGCCGCAACGCGCAGCACGTGGAGGCGGGTCGCCTGACCGTCCGCCAGATCGACCTCGCCACCCTCCGCGTGCCGGTGAAGCGCCTGACCAAGGTCTTCGCCTTCAACGTCAACCTCTTCTGGGTGCGCGCGACCCCGACGAGGTGGCCCTGCTGCACGAGCGCGTCGTGCCCGGTGGCGCCGTCTACCTCTTCTACGAGGCCAACCGCCCCGAGCTCGTGCCCAACATCGTGAAGAAGGCGTCGAAGTCCTTGGTCGACGGCGGCTTCCGAGTCTCGATCGTCGAGAACAAGGCGCCTGCAGTCATCGGCCTGATCGCTCGTCGCTGAAGGTTATTTCCTTATGTGTTGCTTACATAAGGATTTGAACTAATAATGGCGGACATGAGGTCCTCCTCCACCCCACGCGCCGTGGTGCTGACCGTCGACCAGCGCGGCAGCCGACGCAGCAGCGACGCGGTCCCGGCCGCGCTCGCGCTGCTCGAGGACCTGCGCGTCCTGCGGAGCTGGGAGCGGACCGCGGGTGACGAGATGCAGGGCATCCTCGACTCCCCCGCCGCCGTCACCGCCGCCGTCGCCCGGTTGGTCCGCGACGGACGCTGGCACGTCGGCATCGGGATCGGCGACGTCGAGTCCCCGCTCCCCGACTCCACCCGCGCAGGGCGCGGGGAGGCGTACGTCGCCGCCCGCACCGCCGTCGGTGCCGCCCGTACCGCCCCGCACCATCTGCGCGTCGAGGGCGACAGCGGCTGGTGCCGCCACCTGGAGTCGGCGCTGTGGCTGTGGGCAGGCGTGCTCGAGCGCCGCTCGGCCAAGGGTTGGGAGGTCGTCGACCTCCTCGCCGACGGAGGAACGTACGAGCGCGTCGGCGCCGCCCTGGGCATCAGCCAGTCGGCGGTGAGCCAACGTGCTGCCGCCGCCGGGCTGATCGAGGCCGAACGGGCCGCCGAGCTGGCCACCATCCTGACCGAGCGCGCCCTGGAGGCCCCGTGAGCACGACCGCCGCTGCCCTCACCACGACCACTCTGCTCGCGGCAGCCCTGGTCCTGGCCGCCTGCGGGTGGCGGCTGCACGGCAGCCGGGTCGTGGCCGGCGGCCTGGTCGTCGTCGCCGCAGCCCTCGCCGTCGTCCTGAACGGCACGGACCCTGCCTTCGGCCAGGGCCTCGAGGAGCTCAGCGTGGTGGCGGTCCTCGGGCTGCTCGCCGTCTTCGGCGGCGGACCGGTCACCGCCGCCACGTTCCGCCTGGTCGACGGCCCCGGCGCCCCGGCCGCGGGGTCGACCCGCCGGGCCGCCGAGGTGCTGCGCGGGGGCGCCTGGATCGGCGCCCTGGAACGGCTGGCGATCTTCGCCGCACTGCTCAGCGGGTGGCCCGAGGGCCTGGCCCTGACGCTGGCCCTCAAGGGGTTGGGGCGTTATCCCGAGCTGCGCCACGAGGAGCGCGCCGGCATCGCCGAGCGCTTCCTGATCGGGACGTTCGTGAGCGTCCTGTGGGCCTGCGCCTGCGCGGGCCTGGCCCTGCTCGCCCTCTGACGCCCACCCTCCCCCGGACGTACGAGAGCCCCGGCACGGGTCGACCGCACCGGGGCTCCCGTACGCAGCCTGCTCAGGGCCCGACGGTCGCCAGGACCTCGGGCTGGGTGAAGAGCTCGGCGGCGAGGGCGTTGACCTGCTCGACGGTGACGGCGTCGATCGCCTCGATCACCTCGTCGATGCTCATCAGGCCGTCGTAGACGAGCTCTGCCTTGCCGAGGCGGGACATCCGCGCAGCGCTGTCCTCCATGCCGAGCACCAGTCCCCCGCGCAGCTGTCCCTTGCCACGGGCCAACTCCTCCGGCGAGATGCCGTCGCGGGCCAGGCGCGCGAGCTCGGCGCGCACGACGGCCAGGGTGTCGTCGACCTTCGCCGGCAGGCAGGCGACCCCGACGCCGACCAGGCCGGCCACGTCGTGGTGAGAGGCGAACGAGTAGACCGAGTAGGCCAACCCGCGCTTCTCCCTCACCTCCTGGAAGAGTCGCGAGGAGGTGCCGCCACCCAGGACGGTGTTGAGCACGCCCAGCACGAAGCGGCGGGGGTCGTTGCGGGTGAGTCCCCGCACCCCCAGCACCAGGTTGACCTGCTCGAGCGCGCGGGTCACCGCACGGCTGCCCGGCACCACCGGGTCGGCGACGTCGGTGATCGTCGGGACCACGGGCGTACCGGTGCACTCGAGGAACCCGTTGCGGTCGAACGCTGCGGCCGTGGCGGAGACCACCGCGTCGTGGTCGACGTTGCCGGCCACGGTGACCACCATGGTGGCCGGACGGTAGTGCGCCTCGTAGAAGTCGACGACCTGCTCGCGGGTCATCGCCTCGATCGACTCCACGGAGCCCGCGATCGGGCGCCCGAGCGGCGAGTCGCCCCAGGCCTGGAGGGCGAAGAGGTTGTGCACCACGTCGTCGGGGTCGTCGTCGTGCATGGCGATCTCGTCGAGGATGACCTCGCGCTCCGCCTCGACGTCCTCGTCGGTGATCAACGAGTTGGTCACCATGTCGCCGATGACGTCGACGGCCAACTCCATGTCGGTGTCCAGCACCCGGGCGTGGAAGCAGGTGTACTCCTTGGCCGTGAAGGCGTTGAACTCGCCGCCGACCTCGTCCAGGGCCACTGAGATGTCCATGGCGGAGCGCTCACGGGTGCCCTTGAAGAGCAGGTGCTCGAGGAAGTGCGAGGCACCGTGCAGCGCCCCCTCCTCGTCGCGCGAGCCGACGGCGATCCAGACGCCGACGCTGGCCGACCGCACGCCGGCCATCTGCTCGGTGACGACGCGCAGGCCGCCGGGCAGGAGCGTGCGCCGCACCTGCGACGTCACGCGCCCCTCGGCGTCGCGCACCGTCTGGAGGGTCTCGGTGCGCCCCGGCTCGGACGAGGAGTCACTGGAAACGGCCGACCGGCCAGCAGAAACCTGCTGGCCGGTCGGTCGGTGGTTCGCTGAGGTCACTCCGAGTCGGCCCCGTCGGTCGACTCGCCCTCGGCGGCGTCGTCACCCTCGACGACGGGCACCAGGGAGAGCTTGCCGCGGTCGTCGATCTCGGCGATCGCAACCTGGATCTTCTGGCCGACCGAGACGACGTCCTCGACGTTCTCGATCCGCTTGCCGCCGGTCAGCGCCTTCAGCTTCGTGATGTGCAGCAGGCCGTCCTTGCCCGGGAGCAGGGAGACGAACGCACCGAAGTTGGTGGTCTTGACGACGGTGCCGAGGTAACGCTCGCCCACCTCCGGCATGGTCGGGTTCGCGATCGCGTTGATCGCGGCCTTCGCAGCCTCGGCAGCCGAACCGCTGGTGGCGCCGATGTAGACGGTGCCGTCGTCCTCGATGGAGATCGAGGCGCCGGTGTCGTCCTGGAGCTGGTTGATGATCTTGCCCTTGGGGCCGATGACCTCGCCGATCTTGTCGACGGGCACCTTGACGGTGATGATGCGCGGCGCGTGCTCGGACATCTCGTCGGGGCCGTCGATGGCCTCGGCCATGACCTCGAGGATCGCGGTGCGCGCGTCCTTGGCCTGGTTGAGCGCCTGGCCGAGGACCTCGGCCGGGATGCCGTCGAGCTTGGTGTCGAGCTGGAGCGCGGTGATGAACTCCTGCGTACCGGCGACCTTGAAGTCCATGTCGCCGTAGGCGTCCTCGGCACCGAGGATGTCGGTCAGCGCGACGTACTCCGTCTTGCCGTCGACCTCGTCGGAGATCAGGCCCATGGCGATGCCCGCGACGGGAGCCTTCAGCGGCACACCGGCGGAGAGCAGGGCCAGGGTCGAGGCGCAGACCGAGCCCATCGACGTGGAGCCGTTGGAGCCCATGCACTCGGAGATCTGGCGGATCGCGTAGGGGAACTCCTCGCGGCTCGGCAGCACCGGCAGGAGGGCGCGGCGCGCCAGGGCGCCGTGGCCGACCTCGCGGCGCTTCGGGGAGCCGACGCGGCCGGTCTCACCGGTGGAGAACGGCGCGAAGACGTACTTGTGCATGTAGCGACGGTGCTTCTCCGGGGAGAGCGTGTCGAGCTGCTGCTCCATCTTGAGCATGTCGAGCGTGGTGACACCCAGGATCTGGGTCTCGCCGCGCTCGAAGAGGGCGGAGCCGTGCACGCGCGGGACGACGCCGACCTCGGAGTGCAGCGGGCGGATGTCCGCCAGGCCGCGGCCGTCGATGCGGACCTTGTCGCGCAGGACGCGCTGGCGCACGAGAGCCTTGTTCAGCGAGCGGAAGGCAGCGCCGATCTCCTTCTCGCGACCCTCGAAGTCACCGGCGACCTTCTCGAGGAGCTCGGCCTTGATCTCGTCGAGGCGCTCCTCGCGCTCCTGCTTGCCGGCGATGGTGAGCGCCTGGGCGGTGGCGTCGGAGACGGCGGCCTCGACGGCGGCGTACACGTCGTCCTCGTAGTCGAGGAAGATCGGGAACTCCTGCACCGGCTTGGCGGCGACGTTGGCGAGCTCGACCTGAGCGTCGACGAGCTGCTTGATGAAGGGCTTGGCGGCCTCGAGGCCACCGGCCACGACCTCCTCGGTCGGCGCGGTCGCGCCGCCCTCGACGAGCTCGACGGTGCGCTCGGTGGCCTCGGCCTCGACCATCATGATCGCGACGTCACCGGTCTCGGTGACACGACCGGCGACGACCATGTCGAAGACGGCGTCCTCGAGCTGGGCGTGCGTCGGGAAGGCGACCCACTGGCCGTCGATCAGGGCCACGCGGGTGGCGCCGACCGGGCCGGAGAAGGGCAGGCCGGAGAGCTGGGTCGACATGGACGCAGCGTTGATCGCCAGCACGTCGTAGGGCTGGTTGGGGTCGAGCGCCATGACGGTGATGACGACCTGGACCTCGTTGCGCAGACCCTTCTTGAAGGTCGGGCGCAGCGGGCGGTCGATCAGGCGGCAGGTGAGGATGGCGTCCTCGCCCGGGCGACCCTCGGAACGGAAGAACGAGCCGGGGATCTGACCCACGGCGTACATGCGCTCCTCGACGTCGATCGTGAGGGGGAAGAAGTCGAAGTGGTCCTTCGGCTGCTTGCCGACCGTGGTGGCCGAGAGAAGCATGGTCTCGTCGTCCAGGTAGGCCGTGACGGCACCGGCAGCCTGACGGGCCAGGAGGCCGGTCTCGAACTTGACGGTGCGCTTGCCGAACTTGCCGTTGTCGAGGGTGGTCTCGACAGCAGAGATGATGGGTTCCACTGTGTGGGTGGGCCCTTTCTGTACGCGGAGCCTCCCGCGGATGACCTGTCCCCGACGGGGACGTGGGCCGGTCTTCGATCGAGGCCCGCAGCAGACGCGTGTCGCCTGAGGGCCACTACCGAGGACCGAGCCGATTCGCGGGTCGCTCCTGGTGGTTTGTTGATTCAGTTGTGCGATGGGCGCGGCCGTGTGCCGCTGCTCACCGTATGGATCCTACCGAGAAATGTGCGAAAGGGCCCACCCCGGCGCGGGGTGAGCCCTTCGCAACGATCAACGACGCAGGCCGAGGCGCTCGACGATGGAGCGGTAACGCTCGATCTCGGTCTTCTGCAGGTAGTTGAGCAGACGACGGCGCTGGCCGACGAGCAGCAGCAGGCCACGACGGCTGTGGTGGTCGTGCTTGTGCTGCTTGAGGTGCTCGGTCAGGTGCGAGATGCGGTGGCTCAGGAGAGCGATCTGCACCTCGGGCGAACCGGTGTCACCCTCGGTCGTGGCGTACTCGGCGATGATCTTCTTCTTGGTCTCCGCGTCGGTTCCGATCGACATAGCGGGGCTCCCTTCGGTTCGTTGCGCGGCGCGCCCGGGCCTGTTCACCGGGGCACTGTGGTTCCGCGGCCGTTTCACGGCAACCGGGCAAAGTTACCCCACGAGCACGGAGCGACCCAAAACGTGCTGGCCGCAGCTGCGCTCAGCCGGCGAGCACGCGGCGTACGGCCTCACGCCCGGCCCGCGGGTCACGCGCCGACAGCGCCGCCTCGGCCGCCGCCTCGCACGCGTCCATGGTGACACGCGCGAGCTGGGAGCCGACGCCGCGGACGGCGCGCGCGGCCATCGACAACGAGGTGACGCCCATGCCGACCAGGGCGGTGGCCAGCAACGGGTCGGCCGCCGCCTCGCCGCAGACGCCGACGGGCTTGCCTGCCTCGACCCCAGCATGGGCGGTGATCGCGATCAGCTGGAGCACGGCCGGCTGCCAGGGGTCGGTGAGGTGGGCCAGGTCGGTCGCCATCCGGTCGGCGGCGAGCGTGTACTGGGTGAGGTCGTTGGTGCCGATGGAGAGGAAGTCGACCACCTCGAGCATCTGGTGGGCGAGCAGCGCGGCGCTGGGCACCTCCACCATCACACCGGCCTTGAGGCCACGGCTCCTGACCAGGCCGGCGAAATCCTGGGCCTCGGCGACCGTGGCCACCATCGGCGCCATCACCCAGGCATCGGCGCCGGTGCGCTCGGCGGCCAGCGCGATCGCGTCGAGCTGTCGCTCCATCAGGCCCGGGTTTCCGAAGGAGAGCCGCAGGCCGCGCACCCCCAGCGCCGGGTTCTCCTCCCCCTCGTGGGTGGCGAAGGCGATCGGCTTGTCCGAGCCCGCGTCGAGCGTGCGGACAACGACGTGCCCGCGGTCCCGGAAGGGGTTGAGCACCGCGGCGTAGATGTCGGCCTGCTCCTCCACCGCCGGCTCCTCGGCCCGGTCGAGGAAGCAGAGCTCGGTGCGGAAGAGGCCCACGCCGTCGACCGGCTCGTCACTGGCGCGCAGCGACGACGCGCCGTCGGCCACGTTGGCGAGCAGCTGCAGGGGTACGCCGTCGGCGGTCGCCGCAGGACCTGTCCAGGCCTCGAGCGCCGCCCGCTCGGCCCGGCTGGCCTCGACAAGGGCGCGAGCCTCGGCCGGGTCGGCGCCACGGACGATGGTGCCGGCGCTCCCGTCGACGAGGAGGTACTCCCCCTCCACGACGGAGGTCGCCGAGGCGACGCCGACCACGCAGGGGATGCCGAGCTGGCGGGCGATGATCGCGGTGTGGCTGGTCGGGCCACCGCGCTCGGTGACCAGCGCGACGACCTGGTCGGGGTCGAGGCCCGAGGTGTCGCTCGGGGCGAGGTCGGAGGCGACGAGCACCGAGGGCACCAGGGGCGTGGGCACGCCGGGCGCCGGCTCCCCCACCAGGCGGGCCACCAGGCGACGCTCGATGTCGCGCAGGTCGGTGGCGCGCTCGGCCATCAGCCCACCCATGTTGGTGAAGAGCGTGACGAACTGGTCGACCGCCGCGTGGACCGCGGCGACGGGCCCGCCGCCGGAGCCCAGCGCCTTGACCACCGCGGAGCGGAGCCCCTTGTCACGGACCAGTCCGGCACTCGCCGTCAGCACCTCGGCCGCGGCCCCGTGGGCGATCCCCGCCTTCTCGGTGAAGGTCTCGGCGACGAAGGCGACCGCGTCGTCGTAGGCGGCGAGCGCCTCCTCGTCGGTCGCGAAGCCGCCGTCCCCGAAGCGAGCGACGGCCTCGGGCGAGACGTCGGTGATCACGTGCACGGCGGGTCCGGCCGTGACCCCGGCGACGACCGGCGTACCGGAGAGCTCGGCCTGCGGGTGGGCGCCCGGGTCGGAGCCGGGGCGGGCATCAGTGGTCATGCTCACACCGTATGCCACGAATCTCTTGACTCTCAACACGTTCGGGACTAAAACAACAGATACGCAGATCCCGTCCGGGGTCGTCCACTCCCAGGAGGTCCGGTGTACGCCGAGGAACGGCAGCAGTCGATGGCACAGCTGATCAGCCGCACGGGACGGCTGTCGGTCGCCGACCTCGCGCAGGAGTACGCCGTCACCACCGAGACCGTGCGGCGCGACCTCTCCACCCTCGAGCGGATGGGCCTGGTCAAGCGGGTGCACGGCGGCGCCGTCCCGGCCAGCTCCCTGCGGATCATGGAGTCGGTGGTCGGCGAGCGCGACCGGGCCAACACCGCCGCGAAGGACGCCATCGCCCAGGCCGCCCTCGCCCTCCTGCCGCCGCCCGACTCGGTGGTCGTGCTCGACGCCGGCACCACCACCACCCGGCTGGCCACCGCGCTGCCGCGCGACCACCGCCTGCACGTCGTCACCCACGCGGTGCCCGTCGCGGCCCGCCTCGCCGGGTCGCCCCACATCGACCTGCACCTGCTCCCCGGGCGTGTGCGCGCCACCACCCACGCCGCCGTCGGTGCCGACACCGTCGCCGCCCTGGCCGACCTGCGGGCCGACGTAGCCTTCGTCGCCACCAACGGCCTCACCGTCGACCACGGACTCACCACCCCGGACCGGGACGAGGCGGCCACCAAGCGGGCCATCGTCGCCTCGGCCCGTCGCGTGGTCGTCCTGGCCGACTCGAGCAAGATCGGACTGGAGATGGCCCAACGCTTCGCCTCCGTCGAGCAGCTGTCCGCCCTCGTCACCGACGACGGGATCGACCCGCGCGAGCGCGCAGCCCTCGAGCGCGCCGGGGTGGAGGTGGTGGTCGCATGATCGTGACCCTCACCCCCCACCCGAGCATCGACCGGACGATCGCGCTGGGTGGCCCGTTGCGCCGGGGTGGCGTCCAGGAGGCCACGAGCGCCGGCGACCAGCACGGCGGCAAGGGCGTCAACATCTCCCGGCGTGCCTGGCGGCCGACCTCTCCACCATCGCCGTGCTGCCGGCCCTCGAGCAGGACCCCTTCGTCGTCGGCCTGCGCCGCGGCGGCGTCGAGTGCTGCCCCGTCCCGCCGGCTGGCCCGATCCGCACCAACATCACGATCACCGAGCCCGACGGCACCACGACCAAGGTCAACACCCCCGGCGCCCGGGTCACCTCCGAGCACACCGAGGCGATGGCCCGGGCCGTGGTCGACCTGGCGCCGCGCAGCGCCTGGACGGTGCTGGCCGGCTCGCTGCCGCCCGGTGCCGAGCCCACCTTCTACGCCGACGTCGCCCAGCGCCTGCGCCCCACCCACACCAAGGTCGCCGTCGACACCAGCGGCGCAGCGCTGGCCGCGCTCGCCGACGCCCTGCCGGTCGCCGCGCCCGACCTGATGAAGCCGAACGGCGAGGAGCTCGCCTCCCTGACCGGCGTCGACCCGGTGGCCCTCGAGGCCGACCCGGTCGCCGTGGCGACGGCCGCCCAGGAGCTCGTACGCCGCGGCGCCGGCGCCGTGCTGGCGTCCCTCGGTGCGCACGGCGCCGTGCTCGCCACCGCCGAGGGCTCCTGGCACGCCACTCCCCGCCGACCACGGTCGTCAGCACGGTCGGCGCGGGCGACTCCTCGCTCTTCGGCTACCTGCTGGCCGACCTGCAAGGTCTCGACGCCCCGGGCCGCCTGGCCATGGCCGTCGCCTACGGCAGCGCCGCCGCTGGCCTGCCCGGCACCACAGTTCCCACCCCTGACCAGGTCAACCCCGACCTGGTCGCCGTCACCGTACTCGGAGGATGACATGTCAGAGCTGATCACAGCTGACCTCGTACGACTCGACGTCGACTGGGGTGACGACAAGCACGACGTCATCCGGGCGCTCGCCGGTGTCGTCGCCGACCAGGGCCGCGCGGCCGACGTCGACCAGCTGGTGGAGGACGCCATGGCCCGCGAGGCCACCTCCTCGACCGGGCTGCCCGGCGGGATCGCGATCCCCCACTGCCGCACCACCGGCGTCGACGAGCCCACGCTCGCCTTCGCCCGCCTCGCACCCCGGGTCGACTTCGGCGCCAAGGACGGCCCGGCCGACCTCGCCTTCCTGATCGCCGCTCCCGCCGGTGGCGACGCCACCCACCTCGAGCTGCTCACCCAGCTCGCCCGGGCACTGGTCCGGCCCGAGTTCACCGCGGCCCTGCGTGGTGCCGCCAGCCCCGCCGAGGCCGACGGGATCATCCGCGAGGCCCTCGGCCTCGACGCCGCGCCCGCGGACGCCGCCGCACCCGCGACAGCGGCAACCCCGGCGACCCCGGCAGCAGCGCCGGACGACAGCGGCGTACGCCCGTCCCTCGTCGCCGTCACCTCCTGCCCCACCGGCATCGCCCACACCTACATGGCGGCCGAGGCACTCGAGGCCGCCGCCGCCCGCGCCGGTGTCGAGATCGCCGTGGAGACCCAGGGCTCGGCCGGCGCCACTCCCCTGCGCGCCGAGCAGATCGCCGCGGCCGGCGCGGTGATCTTCGCCGCCGACGTGGGCGTGCGCGACCGCGGACGCTTCGCCGGCAAGCCGGTCGTCGTCTCGGGCGTGAAGCGCCCGATCGAGGAGGCCGACACGATGATCGCCGAGGCGCTCGCCTACGCGGCCCGCCCCGACTCCGCCCCTCGCGTCGAGGGCAGTGCCGCTGCCGAGGAGGGCGCGACCGGCTCCGAGTCGTGGGGTGCCCGCACCCGCCGGATCCTGATGACCGGCGTCTCCTACATGATCCCGTTCGTGGCGGCGGGCGGCCTGCTCATCGCCCTGGGATTCCTCTTCGGTGGCTACCAGATCACCGGCCCGGCGGCCGACATCGTCACCGGCAACACCCTCTTCAACCTCCCAGACCCCGCGGCCCTGGAGCTCGAGCGCGTGCCGTTCGACTCCGGGCTGATGGCCTACCTGGGCGCGTTGATGTTCATGCTCGGGTCGACGGCCTTCGGCTTCCTGGTGCCGGCGCTGGCGGGCTACATCGCGTACGCCATCGCGGACCGCCCCGGCATCGCCCCCGGCTTCGTGATGGGCGCCGTCGCCGGCCTCACCAACTCGGGCTTCCTCGGCGGCATCGTCGGCGGCGTCCTGGCCGGCATGGCCGCCCACTGGGTCTCCTCGTGGAAGGTCCCTGCCTGGGCCCGGGCTTGATGCCCGTGCTGGTCATCCCGCTGCTCGCCACCCTGATCTCCGGCTTCGTGATGATCGTGCTGCTGGGCCGACCGCTGTCGCTGCTGATGACCTCGCTCACCGACGGCCTCAACAGCATGTCGGGCGGATCGGCCGTCCTGCTGGGCGCGCTGCTCGGCCTGATGATGGCCTTCGACATGGGCGGCCCGCTCAACAAGACCGCGTACGCCTTCGCCACCGCCGGACTGGGCGCTGCCGCCACCGCCACTGCAGCTCCCGAGCTCAAGGTCATGGCCGCGGTGATGCTCGGCGGCATGGTCCCGCCGCTGGCGCTGGCCCTGGCCACGCTGGTGCGGCCGGCCCTCTTCAACCCGGCCGAGCGTGAGAACGGCAAGGCGGCCTGGCTGATGGGCGCCTCGTTCATCACCGAGGGCGCGATCCCCTTCGCCGCCGCCGACCCGCTGCGCGTCATCCCCTCGATCATGGCCGGCAGCGCCCTTACGGGAGCCCTGGCGATGGGGCTGGACGTGCAGCTGCGCGCTCCGCACGGAGGCATCTTCGTGCTCTTCGCGGTCGACAACGTCGTCGGCTTCCTGGTGGCCCTGGTGGCCGGGACGCTGCTCTCGGCCGCCCTGGTCGTCCTCGCCAAGGGCTGGCGCCGCTCGCCGGCCGCCGCCACCGTCTGACCCCCAGCCTCACCAGCCCTGCCCCACCCGCCCTGCCCCACCCAACCTGCAAGGAGCTCGCATGCCCACCCAGACCGTGACCATCGGATCCTCCGTCGGCCTCCACGCCCGCCCTGCCGCCATCGTCGCCGAGGCCGCCGAGGCCCTCGGCTCGGACGTCACCGTCAACGGCGTCGACGCCTCGTCGTCGCTGATGCTGATGACGCTCGGCGCGAAGTTCGGCGACAGCGTGGAGGTCGCCGGCAGCGACGAGGCCGCCGTGGCCCAGATCGCCGACCTGCTGGCCAAGGACCTCGACGCCTGACCCACACGCACGACGAGGGCCCCGCGACCAGCTCATCTGGTCGTGGGGCCCTCGTGTCGTGGGACCGGGGGGCGCCTCAGGCCAGGAGCTGGCGGGCCCGCTCCACGTCGTCGTGCATCCGCTCGACCAGGGCCTCGACGCTGTCGAAGCGCACCATGCCGCGCAGCCGGTCGACGAAGGCGACCTCGACCTCGACGCCGTACAGCTCCAGGTCGTCGCGGTCGAGCACGTACGACTCCACGCGCCGCTCGCGCTCGCCGGAGAAGGTCGGGTTGGTGCCCACCGAGATGGCGGCCGGGAAACGCTCACCGGTGTCGCGTCGGGTCAGCCAGCCGGCGTAGACGCCGTCGGCCGGGGCGGCCTCGCCGTGCGGCATGGGCACGTTGGCGGTCGGGTAGCCCAGCTCGCGACCGCGCTGGTCGCCGCGTACGACCTCGCCGCGCACCGTGAAGGGACGGCCGAGGGCCTCGGCGGCACCGGCGACGTCACCGGTGGCCAGGCACTGGCGGACGTAGGTGGAGGACCACACCTGGGGGCCACCGTCGAGGGGCACGCCGTCGACGGAGAACCCACGCTCGGCGCCCGACTCGCGCAGGTAGGCGACGTCGCCGGCCGCACGGCTGCCGAAGCGGAAGTTGGCGCCGACCACGACGGCCTTGGCACCCAGCGCGGAGACCAGGACGCGCTCGACGAACTCCTCGGGGCTCCACGCCGCGATCTCGCGGTCGAAGGGCACCACCAGGACGGCGTCGACGCCCTGCTCGGCCAGGAGGGCCACCCGGGTGTCGATCGAGGTCAGGGTGGGCGGGGCGTGCTCGGGGCGGAGCACGGCGATCGGGTGCGGGTCGAAGGTCACCACGACGACCTTCTCCAGCCCCAGGTCGTCGGCGGCCGACCGCGCCTGCCGCAGGACGTGCTGGTGCCCGCGATGGACACCGTCGAAGTTGCCGATGCTCACCACGGTGGGCCCCAGGTCGCTGGGAACCTCGTTGAACTGACGCCAGACGTGCACGCGAGAACTGTGCCACTTCCCGTCGGGCTCGCGCACCCTGCCCCCTGCTTCGGACGTGGCCGACGCCTGGGCGACCGGAGTGGCAGCGCCTGGGCGCCCGGCGTCGTACGCGGTCACTGGACGAAGACGGCGAGCGGCTTGGCGACGTCCCCAGCGGGCTCGTAGAGGGCCAGGAACTCGCCGTCGGGCGCGAAGACCGCCGTGATCTCGGCCAGCTCCAGCGCGAGGCGACGGCCGTACCTGACGTCGGCCGCCTGCTCGGCGTCCAGCTCGACGACCGGGAAGGTGGCGCGGGCCGCGTCCTCGATCGGCACCACCTCGAAGGACTCCTCGAGCTGCTCCAGCGTCCGGGCGAGCGAGAGGTCGAAGCCTCCGACGGCGGTGCGGCGCAGGGCGCTGAGGTGCCCGCCGACGGCCAGGACGGCACCCAGGTCACGGGCGATGGCGCGGATGTAGGTGCCGGACGAGCAGCGCACCGAGACGTCGACCTCCACCGTGTCGCCGAGCGTCTGCACGCGGTGCACGTCGATCGCGTCGATGGTGACGGGGCGCGCCTTGAGCACGACCTCCTCGCCGTCGCGCACCCGGGCGTACGCCCGCTTGCCGTCGACCTTGATCGCCGAGACCGCCGTGGGGACCTGCTCGATGTCGCCCACGAAGGCCAGCAGTGCCTCGCGGACCTGCTCCTCGGTGACGTGGGCGGCTGAGGTGGTCGCGGTGACCTCCCCCTCGGCGTCGTCGGTGGTCGTGGAGACGCCCAGCACGATGGTCGCGTCGTAGGCCTTGCGGGTGAGCATCAGGTGCCCCAGCAGGCGGGTGGCCCGGTTGGTCCCCAGGACGAGGACGCCGGTGGCCATCGGGTCGAGGGTGCCGGCGTGCCCGACCTTGCGGGTGCCGGCCAGTCGGCGCACCCGGGAGACGACGCCGTGGGAGGTGATGCCTCCGGGCTTGTCGACGACGACGAGCCCGGAGACCGGGGTGGAGGAGCTCACTCCTCGTCGTCCGCCTCGTCCTCGTCGACGTGGCGCGGCTTCTTGTACGGGTCCTCGTCCGAGGCGTACGCAGCGCCCACGCGCTGGGCGGCCACGGCCTCGTCCTGCTGCTTGGCCTTGGCCAGCACCTCGTCGAGGTGGCGCGCGGTCTCGGGCAGGGCGTCGTGGAAGAACTCGAGGGTGGGGACGGTCCGCATCTGGAGCTGCTTGCCGACCTCGGAACGGATCAGGCCCTTGGCCGACTCGAGCGCGGCGGCGGTCTCCGCGAGCGACTCCTCCTCACCGAGCACGGTGTAGAAGATGCTGGCGTGCTGGGAGTCCCCGGTGACCCGTACGTCGGTCACGGTGACGAAGCCCAGGCGCGGGTCCTTGATCCGACGCTCCAGCATCTCGGCGACGACCACGTGGATCCGGTCGGCGATCTTGCGCACTCGGGGGCTGCTCATGGTTCCTACTCTCGGTGGAAATGGGAGTCGGCGCCAGCCATGAGGCGGGCGCCGACTCCACAGGGTGTGTCAGGCGCGCGGGATCTCGCGCATCTCGAAGGACTCCACGACATCGCCGATCTTGATGTCCTGGAAGTTCTTCAGCACCAGACCACACTCGAAGCCCTCGCGGACCTCCGAAGCGTCGTCCTTCTCGCGGCGCAGCGAGGCCAGGTCGAGGTTGTCCGCGACGATGTTGTTGTCGCGGAGCACGCGGACCTTGGCGTTGCGGCGGACCGTGCCCGAGGTGACCATGCAACCGGCGATGTTTCCGGCCTTGGACGAGCGGAAGATCTCGCGGATCTCCGCCTGGCCCAGGGTGACCTCTTCGTACTCCGGCTTGAGCATGCCCTTGAGGGCCGCCTCGATCTCCTCGATCGCCTGGTAGATGACCGAGTAGTACCGGATCTCCACGCCTTCCTTGTCGGCCATCTGGGCAGCCTTGCCCTGAGGACGGACGTTGAAGCCGATGATGATCGCGTCGGAGGCAGCAGCCAGGTCGACGTTGGTCTCGGTGATCGCACCGACGCCGCGGTCGATGACCCGCAGGGTGACCTCGTCGCCGACGTCGATCTGGGCCAGCGAGTCCTCGAGGGCCTCGACCGAACCGGACACGTCGCCCTTGAGGATGAGGTTGAGCTCCTGGCTCTCGCCCTTCTCCATGGAGGCCATGAAGTCCTCGAGGGTGCGACGGACGCGACGCTTGGCCTGCATGGCCGCACGCTCGCGCGCCTCGCGCTTCTCGGCGATCTGGCGGGCCATGCGGTCGTCCTCGACCACGATGAAGTTCTGGCCGGCACCGGGGACGGCGCTCAGACCCAGGACCATCGCGGGACGCGACGGGTCGGCCTCGGTGAGCTCGTTGCCGAACTCGTCGAGCATCGCCCGGACACGACCGTGGGCCGGGCCCGCGACGATCGAGTCGCCGACGCGGAGCGTTCCGCGCTGGACGAGGATCGTGGCGACCGGACCGCGACCGCGGTCGAGGGGGCCTCGACGACCAGGCCCTGAGCGTCCTGCGTGGGGTTGGCACGCAGGTCGAGCGAGGCGTCGGCGGTGAGGACGACGGCCTCGAGCAGCTTGTCGAGGTTGAGCTCGGACTTGGCCGAGACGTCGACGAACATCGCGTCGCCGCCGTACTCCTCGGGGATGAGGCCGTACTCGGTCAGCTGGCCACGGACCTTGGTCGGGTCTGCGTCCGGCTTGTCGATCTTGTTGACCGCGACCACGATCGGGACGCCGGCGGCCTTGGCGTGGTTGAGCGCCTCGACCGTCTGGGGCATGACACCGTCGTCGGCCGCGACCACGAGGATCGCGATGTCGGTGGCCTGCGCACCACGGGCACGCATGGCGGTGAACGCCTCGTGACCGGGGGTGTCGATGAAGGTGATGCGACGGTCGGCGCCGTCGACCTCGGTGGCGACCTGGTAGGCACCGATGTGCTGCGTGATGCCACCGGCCTCCTTGGCGCCCACGTTCGCGTTGCGAAGGGCGTCGAGGAGCTTGGTCTTTCCGTGGTCGACGTGACCCATGACCGTGACGACCGGGGGACGGACGACGAGGTCGGACTCGTCGCCCTCGTCGGCGCCGAACTCAAGGTCGAACGACTCGAGCAGCTCGCGGTCCTCGTCCTCGGGCGAGACGACCTGGACGTTGTAGTTCAGCTCCTCGCCGAGCAGCTCGAGGGTCTCGTCACCCACGGACTGGGTGGCGGTCACCATCTCGCCGAGCGAGAAGAGCATCTGCACCAGGGCAGCCGCGTCGACGTTGATCTTCTCCGCGAAGTCGGTCAGCGAGGCACCGCGGGCCAGGCGGATGGTCTCGCCGTCACCCTTGCGGACGCGCACGCCGCCGATGGTCGGGGCCTGCATGGCCTCGAACTCCTGACGACGCGCCCGCTTCGACTTGCGACCACGACGCGACGGACCACCGGGCGACCGAAGGCACCCTGGGTCTGGCCACGCTGGCCGGGACGGTTGCCACCGCCGCCGGGACGGCCGGCGAAGCCACCGGGACCGCCGCCGGGACGACCAGCACCGGCACCGGCACCGGGACCGCCGGGACGACCGCCGGGACCGGGACGACCCGGAGCACCGCCACGGCCCGGAGCGCCACCGCGGGCGGGGGCACCGGCCGGGCCACGGCCGAAGGCGGCCGGGGACTTCGGCATCATCGCCGGGTTGGGGCGCGGCATGCCGCCACCGCCACCCGGACGGGGAGCCGGAGCGCCACCGTCACGCGAGGACGGGGGACGCGGGGGACGGTTCTCCTCGCTGCCACCGGGGGCGGGGGCCGACGGACGACGGCCCATGCCCTGGCTGGGGGCGAAGGGGTTGTTGCCGGGGCGCGGGGCGCCCGGCTTGCCGACGGGACGCGGGGCAGGAGCCTTGGGGGCACCGGGACGCGGAGCGCCGGCGGCCGGCTTGGGAGCCGGGGCGGCGGGCTTGGCCGAGGCCGCGGGAGCAGCCGGGGCGGCCGGTGCCGCGGGGGCCGGAGCCGGGGTCTCGGCGGCGGGCTTGGCCGCCGGCTTCGGGGCCGGCTTGGGGCCCGGACGCGGGGCGCTCGGAGCACTCGGGGTGCTCGGGGCGGCAGGCTCAGCAGCCTTCGGGGCGGCGACCGGCTCGGTCGGCGCGGGCTCGGCAGCCTTCGGGCGGCCGGGCGAGGTGCCGGCTTGGCGGCGGGCTTCTCGTCCGCCGGGGCGGGCGAGGCGGCGCCAGCGGCGCGCAGCTCGGCGCCGAACTGCTTCTTGAAGCGCATCTCGACGGGCGGCTCGACGGTCGACGATGCCGACTTGACGAACTCCCCCATCTCCTTCAGCTTCTCGAGAACGAACTTGCTCTCGACTCCGAACTCCTTGGCGAGTTCGTGGACTCGGGTCTTGGCCACGTTAGAACGTTGCTCCTTCTGGCCCGAGCCCCTGGAAAGTGGGGTGGTCCCGGACCGTTAGTGGTGGTGCTGGCTCATCGGAAAGTACTCATCGAGTGCTCATGAGCTGCTGCTCCAGTTTCTGGTCGGTTCATCACTGATCGGTTGCACGAGTGGCGAGGTACTCCCCCACCGGGACGTTGTGGAGCCCTTCCTTGACCCTGAGGGCCCGGGAGAACGCCCGACGACGCACGGCGAGCTCGTAGCACTCGACTGTGGGATGCAGGTGCGCCCCACGGCCAGCCGCGGTGGCGGCAGGATCCGGGACGACGGCCGGTCGACCGTCGGGGCCTGGACCGACCACCACACGCAACAACTCACTCTTGGCGGTCCGCTGGCGACACCCGACGCACGTCCTGACGGGACCTGCACCCGGGTTGATCGCTGCACGAACCACCGGAGCCACATTACCGCGTCAGGCCAGCGAAACCGAACTGGGTTGCCCCGGCCCCGGCTCCTGACGGCACAATCGAGGATGTCCTCGCTCCAGTGCCCTGCCACGCTCCTGCTCGTCGGCGCGCCGGCGCCGAGCCCCGGCGTACGGGCGCAGGCCCCCGCGGAGCTCCTCGAGCGGTTGCACCCACGACGCGTGGCGAGCGTGTGGTCGAGCCCCGCGGCGTACGCCCGTGAGGCCGCCGCCGCGGTCGCGGCGACGACCGGTGGCCCCGTCGTGGTGCGCACCGAGCTCTCGCCCGTCGGGGACGGTGAGCGGGGCGAGGACGTCGTGCACCGGCTGCGGGAGGTGCTCCAGGAGGCCGCCGACCTGCACCGTGGCGAGGCCGTCGTCCTGGTCACGCACACCGGACCGCTCGAGGTGGGGCTGCCCCGCCTGGCGCGGATGGCGGTCCGCCCGCACCCGCTCGCGGCGTGGGGGCTGGTCGAGCTCGAGGTCGACGAGGAGTGGTGGTGCCGCGCGTGGGGCGTCGCTCACCCCGAGGACGCGGACGGCGCGCCCACCCCCTGAGGGACGGACGCCCCGGTCGAGGACGCGCAGGTCGAGTCTCGCCCGCCTACGGGGTGGACTCCTCGTCGGAGCGGATGTCGATGCGCCAGCCCGTCAGGCGGGCGGCCAGGCGGGCGTTCTGCCCCTCCTTGCCGATCGCCAGCGAGAGCTGGAAGTCGGGCACGACCACGCGGCACGCCTTGGCGGCCGCGTCGATGATCTCCACCGACGAGACCCGCGCCGGTGAGAGCGCGTGCGCGACCAGCTCGGCCGGGTCGTCGGAGTAGTCGACGATGTCGATCTTCTCGCCGTGCAACTCGGCCATCACGTTGCGCACGCGCGACCCCATCGGGCCGATGCAGGCGCCCTTGGCGTTGACGCCGGAGACCTTGGAGTGGACCGCGATCTTGGTGCGGTGACCGGCCTCGCGGGCGATGGCGGCGATCTCGACGGTGCCGTCGGCGATCTCGGGGACCTCGAGGGCGAAGAGCTTCTTCACCAGCGACGGGTGGGTGCGTGACAGGGTGATCTGCGGACCCCGCATGCCCTTGCGCACCGAGACGACCAGGCACTTGATGCGCGTGCCGTGGGTGTAGTCCTCCCCCGGGACGCGCTCGCTGACGGGCAGGAGCCCCTCGAGCTTGCCCAGGTCGACCATCACGTCGTCGGCGTTGCGGCCCTGCTGGATCACGCCGGAGACGATGTCGCCCTCCTTGCCGGAGAACTCGCCGAAGCGCAGCTCGTCCTCGGCGTCGCGCAGGCGCTGCAGCATGACCTGCTTGGCCGTCGTGGCGGCGATGCGGCCGAAGCCGTCGGGGGTGTCGTCGAACTCACCGATCTGGTTGCCGTCGTCGTCGAGCTCGGGCGCCATCACGGCCACGTGGCCGCTCTTGCGGTTGACCTCGACGCGCGCACGCGGCTGCGCGCCGGGCGTCTTGTGGTACGCCGTGAGCAGGGCCTGCTCGATCGCCTCGACGAGCACGTCGAAGGAGATCTCCTTCTCGCGCTCCAGCATCCGCAGGATGCTCAGGTCGATGTCCATCAGTCTTCGTCCTCGTCCTTGGTCTTGCGGTTGAACTCGACCTGCACCAGCGCCTTCGCGACGTCGGTGTAGACCACCTCGTGGTCGTGGCCGTCGACGTCGAGCGTGACGGTCGTGTCGTCGCTCGCCCCGATCCGGCCGGTCACCTCGCCGCCCTCGACCAGGACGACCTTGACCAGTCGACCGGCGTTGCGCCGCCAGTGGCGCGGCAGGGTGAGGGGTCGGTCGACCCCGCGTGAGGTCACCTCGAGGAGGTAGGGCATCTCGCCCATGACGTCGGAGTCCTCGAGCACTCCGTCCACGGCGCGCGTCGCCTCGGCGACGTCGTCGAGCGTCACGCCACCGTCCTTGTCGACGGCGACCCGGAGGACCCGGCGCTTGCCGGCCGCGGAGAGCTCGACGGCTTCCACGTCCAGTCCCAGCTCACCGAGGGGTCCGAGAAGTGCTGCCTCGACCCGCTCCCTGGTGGCGTCTGTCTTCGCGTTGCTCACTGGGTGGACCTCCTGTTCTGTTGTCGCCGCCACCTTAGCGCTGCTGACCCTCGGGGGTCACCTGCGGGCCGTGGCCCTAGGCTCGCGCCATGCGCTCCCTCACACGGCCGACCCGGCGCGGCGTGCTCGCCGCAGGTGGTGCGGCCACGCTGGCGGTCGTCGCGAGTGCCTGCGACCTCTCCTCGAGCGGCACCTCCGAGGAGGAGCCCGCGCGCGTCGACCCCGACCTGCGACGGGTCGAGACCGTCACCGCGCAGGCCCGCGAGCTCGCCTCGTTGGTGGCGGGCGTCGCGGCGGCGCACCCGTCGCTGGCCGCCCGGCTGGGCGCGATCGCCGCGTGCCACGAGGCCCACCTGGAGGTGCTCGAGGGCGAGGACGCCACGCGGAGCCCGGCGCCGTCCGAGCCTGTCTCCCTCACACCGTCTTCGTCACCCTCCCCGCCCCCCGCGTCCTCCTCCGCCACCCCCGACGCGTCGGCCGAGGTGGCGTTCAAGGACCTCGTGACCCGGGAGCGGGCCCACGTCACGACGTTGGGCGCCGAGGCCGGGGTCGCGGAGTCCGGCGCCCTCGCGCGGCTCTTCGCCTCGATGGCCGCCGGCCTGGGCATGCACCTCCCGGCCCTCACCAGGGAGCGACGCATGAGCAGTCCGACGACCCAGGTCACGGCCCTGCAGGAGGCGTTGGCCGCCGAGCACGCAGCCGTCCACCTCCTCGGCGCCTTCGGCGGCGCGGTCTCCGCGGCCACCGACCCGACGCTGCACCTGCTGCTGAAGGCACGCCACCGCCGTCACCGGGAGCGGCGCGAGTACCTCACGGTGACCCTGCGCGGCCTCGGCGAGACGCCGGTGGCAGCCGAGGCGGCGTACGCGTTGCCCGAGGAGCTGGGTGACTCCGTCGTCGTGCGCGAGCACGGCAGCCGTGCCGAGGACCTGTGCGCGCAGGCGTACGCCACGCTCGTCGCCTCCAGCACCACCGACCTGCGCGCCTGGGCGATCGAGGCGCTGGCCGAGTCCGCGACCGCGCTCACCGCGTGGGGAACCGACCCGTCGCCGTTCCCCGGCGCGCCGGAGCTGACCGCCTGAGCGGAGACCCGACCGCCCGGAAATAGAAGGCGGCCCGGGGCCTCTGCCTACTGGGGAAGTCCCGAGATCTCCCCCAGCAGGTGGGCCGCCGGGCCGCAACGGGGTTGGTCAGCAACAACCCTGTGGTCAGAACCTGGGTCGAGGATTCCTGCCACTGACATGAGTGTGCAGCATGAACGATGCTCGAGGGAACGGATACGGACTGCATGTTCTTGCAGTGCGTAAACAAGCAAAGAAGGGCCCCGTCAACCCCCTGGCCCAGAAATGCAGGACAGCCCGTCCCACGAAGGGACGGGCTTGCCCGCAGCACCGTTCGGAACAGGCGGGTCTCCCGCCTGGTTCAGCCTCGGACGAGACCGACCAGGTGGCTCACGACGTCGGCGACGGCGACCTCGGACTTCTCCCCCGTCGCACGGTCCTTGACCTCGACGACACCGTCGGCCAGACCGCGCCCGACGGTGAGGATCGTGGGCACGCCGATGAGCTCGGCGTCCTTGAACTTCACTCCGGGGCTGATCTTGCCGGCGCGGTCGTCGTAGATGACCTCCACTCCCGCGGCGTCCAGCTCGCCGGCGATGCGCTCGGCCTCGGCGAAGAGGGCGGCGTCCTTGCCCGCAGCGACCACGTGGACCTGGGCCGGGGCGATCTCGCGCGGCCAGCACAGGCCGATCTCGTCGAGGGTGTTCTCGGCGATCGCACCCACCGCACGGGAGACGCCCACGCCGTAGGAACCCATGGTGACGGTGCGGAGCTTGCCGTTCTCGTCGAGCACCTGCAGGCCGAGAGCCTCGGCGTACTTGGTGCCGAGCTGGAAGACGTGACCCATCTCGATGCCGCGGGCGGAGGCTAGCGTGCCCTCGTCGCAGCTCGGGCACTCGTCGCCGTCGCGGACCTCGGCGGCCTCGATGGTGCCGTCAGGGGTGAAGTCGCGGCCGGCGACGAGGTCGATCACGTGCTGACCGTCCACGTTGGCACCGGTGACCCACCGCGTGCCCGCGACCACACGCGGGTCGACCAGGTAACGGATGCCCGAATCGGACTCCTCGCCCAGGACGGCGGGGCCGATGTAGCCCTTGACCAGGGCGGGGTGCTTCTTCAGCTCGGCCTCGTCCATCGGCTCGACCTCGATCGGCTCCAGCTGCCCCTCGAGGCGCTTGGCGTCGACCTCGCGGTCGCCGGGCACGCCGATGGCCAGCGGCTCGCGGGTGCCGTCGGGGTGCTTGAGCATGACGAGCACGTTCTTCAACGTGTCGCCCGCGGTCCAGGCCCGGTCCTCGCGCGGGAACGCCTCGTTGAGGTGGTCGACCAGCGTCTCGATGGTCGGGGTGCCGGGGGTCTGCTCGGCGTGCGCGGCCGGGGCGTCACTGGCGTCGACCTCGGCCGGGGTGCGGGTGGCGACCGCCTCGACGTTGGCCGCGTAGTCGCAGTGCGTGCAGCGTACGTAGGTGTCCTCGCCGACCTCGGCGGTGGCGAGGAACTCCTCAGACGCCGAGCCGCCCATCGCACCGGAGGTCGCCTTGACGATCACGTAGTCGAAGCCGAGGCGGTCGAAGATCCGCACGTACGCAGCGCGGTGGGCGTCGTAGCTCGCCTGCAGGCCGGCCTGGTCGATGTCGAAGGAGTAGGAGTCCTTCATGACGAACTCACGACCGCGCAGGATGCCGGCGCGGGGACGCGCCTCGTCGCGGTACTTGGTCTGGATCTGGTAGATCGACAGCGGCAGGTCCTTGTAGGAGGAGTAGAGGTCCTTCACACCAGGGTGAACATCTCCTCGTGGGTGGGGCCGAGCAGGTAGTCGGCACCCTTGCGGTCCTGCAGGCGGAACAGGTTGTCGCCGTACTCGGTCCAGCGGTTGGTCGCCTCGTAGGGCTCCTTGGGCAGCAGCGCCGGGAAGAGCAGCTCCTGGGCACCGATCGCGTCCATCTCCTCGCGCACGACGTTCTCGACCTTGCGCAGCACCTTCAGGCCGAGCGGCAACCAGGAGTAGACGCCCGGGGCAGCACGCCGCACATAGCCGGCGCGCACCAGCAGCCGGTGGCTCGGGACCTCGGCGTCAGCCGGGTCGTCACGGAGCGTGCGTACGAAGAGCTGGGACATCCGCATGATCATGGGAGCAGGCTACTGGCGGGCCACGCCGCGTCGCGAAGCGCGACCCCGCACCCTCACCACATGACGGTGGCGAAGCGCCGGTCTCCACGAACCCGACCTTCTCGTAGACGGCCCGGGCGCCTGCGTTCCAGTCGTTGACGTAGAGCGAGACGACCGGCGCGATCCCGGTGCGCACCGCCTCCGCGACCGCCGCCATGCCGGCCGTGGCCAGCCCCCGGCCGCGGAGGTCGGGACGGACCCACACCCCCTGCACCTGGGCGGCGTAGGGCGAGGCGCAGGCGACCTCGGCCTTGAACTCCACGCGCCCCTCCTCGTCGTAGCGGGCGAAGGACCAGCCGCGGGCGACCAGCTGCACGACGCGCGCCCGGTAGAGCTCGGCTCCCCCGCCGACCTCGGGCGAGACGCCGACCTCCTCGGTGTACATCGCCACGCAGGCCGGGTAGAGCGCGTCCACGTCGTCGAGCCCGCTGTGCCGCACGCCGGGGTCCGGCGCGACGCGCGCCGGGCCGACGTACTCCATGTGCGGCTGGGACCACCGCTCCTCGCGCGCCCGTCCCCAGGCGCCGTCGAGCTCGTCCCAGAAGGCGGCGATCAGCGGGGACGGACCGACCAGCGTGCTGGCCCGACGCCCGCGCCTCAGGGCGTAGCGGGCAAAGACGCGGACGTCCTCCTCCGTGCACCCCACCGGCACGAAGTTGGCCGCGACGTGGCAGGCCGCCGCCAGCGAGCCGTCCACGAAGCGGCCCCAGACCTCTCCCCCGAGCCAGCGCGGGTCGAGGCCCGTGGTCCGGCCGCGGTGGTCGGCGAAGACGTTGACCACTGGGTCGTCGGCGCAGAGCGCCAGGAACGCAGGCAGGTCGTCGCGCCCCAGGACGCGTACGCCGCCGCCCGAGCTCACTGCCCACCTCCCCGCCGGCGCGGGCTCAGGAGACCTGGACCTCCGCGGTGGCGCCCTCCACGGGCTCCATCCCCTCGGCGATGCGCATGGCCTCCTCGATCAAGGTCTCCACGATCTGCGACTCGGGCACGGTCTTGATGACCTCGCCCTTGACGAAGATCTGACCCTTGCCGTTGCCCGAGGCGACGCCGAGGTCGGCCTCACGGGCCTCGCCCGGACCGTTGACGACGCAGCCCATGACGGCGACGCGCAGCGGCACCTCCATGCCCTCGAGCCCGGCAGTGACCTGCTCGGCGAGGGTGTAGACGTCGACCTGGGCCCGGCCGCAGGATGGGCACGAGACGATCTCCAGCTTGCGCTCACGCAGGTTGAGTGACTGGAGGATCTGGATGCCGACCTTGACCTCCTCCACCGGCGGGGCGGAGAGGGAGACGCGGATCGTGTCGCCGATGCCGCGGCTCAGCAGCGCACCGAAGGCGGTGGCCGACTTGATGGTGCCCTGGAAGGCGGGGCCGGCCTCGGTGACGCCGAGGTGAAGCGGCCAGTCGCCGGCCTCGGCGAGCAGCTCGTAGGCCCGCACCATGACGACGGGGTCGTTGTGCTTGACCGAGATCTTGAAGTCGCGGAAGCCGTGCTCCTCGAAGAGGCTGGCCTCCCAGACCGCGGACTCCACCAGGGCCTCGGGGGTGGGCTTGCCATACTTCTCCAGCAGGCGCTTGTCGAGCGAGCCGGCGTTGACGCCGATGCGGATCGACGTGCCGTGGTCGGCGGCCGCCTTGGCGATCTCCTTGACCTGGTCGTCGAACTTCTTGATGTTGCCGGGGTTGACGCGGACCGCGGCGCAGCCCGCCTCGATCGCGGCGAAGACGTACTTCGGCTGGAAGTGGATGTCGGCGATGACCGGGATCTGCGACTTCCGGGCGATCGCCGGCAGTGCCTCCGCGTCGTCGGCGCTGGGGCAGGCCACGCGCACGATGTCGCACCCGGCCGCGGTGAGCTCGGCGATCTGCTGGAGCGTCGAGTTGACGTCGGAGGTCAACGTGGTGGTCATCGACTGCACCGAGATCGGGTGGTCACTGCCCACCCCCACGGCACCGACCTTGATCTGGCGGGTCGGACGGCGCGGCGCGAGGACCGGGGGCGGGAGGGCGGGCATGCCCAGACCGATGGAAGTCATGCTCGCAAGATTACTGCTCGTGGGGTCACGGGCCCGACCGGGCCGGATCAGCCCGCCAGACGGACCGGGACCACCAGGTCGCCGACGATCAGCACGACACCCATGACCAGCATCGCCACACCGACGACGTACGCCACCGGGAGCAGCTTCGCCACGTCGAAGTAGCCGGGGTCCGGGCGACGGAAGACCTTGGCGAGCCCGCGGCGTACGGCCTCGTAGAGCGCACCGGCGATGTGGCCGCCGTCGAGCGGAAGCAGCGGCACGAAGTTGAACATGCCGATGAAGAAGTTGAAGCCGGCGATCAGCATCAACAGGTAGGCCGCCTTGTCGGCGCCGGGGATCACGTCGTGAGAGACGGTCTCACCGGCCAGTCGACCGCCACCGACGATCGAGACCGGGCCGAGCGGGTCACGCTCCTCCACCCCGATAATCGCCATGGCCACGCCCCACCTTCTGCGGGAGGTTGGCCAGCGATTCCAGGGTGCGCACGGTCATGTCACCCATCTGGTCGAGGGTGTAGAGCACCCCGCCGGTCTGCGGCGCGGCCGTCGGCGTGACGCCCAGGAAGCCCACCTGGCGCAGCGGGGCGTCGTCGTCCCCGGTCGGGCGCGCGGTGACGGTGGTGTTGGTGACGAGGGTCAGCTCCTCGTCACCGCGACGGACCAGGATCTCGGCGCGGCCGTCGGAGTTGTCCTGGATCGCCTTCTGCAGGACGTCCCAGTCGGAGGCGGCGACGCCGTTGAAGGAGAGGATCTCGTCGCCGACCTCGATGCCGGCAGCCCTGGCGGGGGCGACCGGGTCCTCGTCGGTGCAGACCCGCTGGTCCTCGGTCGCCGGGACCACGCAGGCGGAGACGTCGGCGACGACGGGCGAGACACGGACGTCGGCCATGTTGCCGTAGGTCGCGAAGAGGGGCGCGAAAATCGCGAAGGCGATGAGCAGGTTGACCGCGGGGCCGGCCGCCATCACGGTCACCTTCTTCCACCAGGCCATCCGGTAGAAGAGGCGGGGCTCGTCCTCGGCGGAGATGGTCTCCCACTCCGCGGCGCGGGCGTCGGAGACCAGCTGGGTGAACATGCCGGTGTTGGACTTGCGGACCCGGTGCACCGGGTTGCCGTGCTCGTCCACCCCGACGGGCTCGGCGCTGTCGTCGGCGCCGGGCGGCAGCATGCCGACGATCTTCACGAAGCCGCCCAGCGGGATCGCCTTGAGGCCGTACTCGGTCTCACCGACCTGCTTGCTCCACACCGTCGGGCCGAAGCCGACGAAGTACTGCGTGACCTTGCCGCCGAACTTCTTCGCGAAGGCCATGTGGCCGACCTCGTGCAGGCCGATGGAGACCACCAGGGCGACGGCGAAGACCACGACCCCGAGCGTGTAGAGCAGAACGGTCATGAGCGGTCAGTTCCCCGGTGAGGTGGACGACTCAAGGGCGGCGATGCGGCGCTCGGCCTCGGCGCGGGCCCAGGCGTCGGCAGCCAGCACGTCGTCCAGGTCGAGCGGCTGCGTGCTCGAGCCTACGTCGTGAGCGGTCACCGTGGCAGCCACCACGTCGACGATCTCGACGAATCCGAGGCGACCGTCACGGAACGCCTGCACGCAGACCTCGTTGGCGGCGTTGTAGACCGCCGGAGCCGTGCGACCGGTCGCCCCGGCCTGACGGGCGAGGCTCACCGCGGGGAACGCCTCGTCGTCGAGCGGGAAGAACTGCCAGGTCTGGGCGGTCGTCCAGTCGACGGCCGGAGCGGCCTCGGGACCCGGTCGGGCCAGGCCATGCCCAGCGCGATCGGGATGTGCATGGTGGGCGGGCTGGCCTGGGCGAGCGTCGAGCCGTCGACGAACTCGACCATCGAGTGCACGACGCTGGTCGGGTGCACCACGACCTCGATGCGGTCGAACGGGACGTCGAAGAGCAGGTGGGCCTCGATCACCTCGAGCCCCTTGTTGACCAGGGTGGCCGAGTTGATCGTGATCACCGGCCCCATCGCCCACGTCGGGTGGTCGAGCGCCTCGGCGGGGCTCACCTGCGCGAGCTCCGACCGCGTACGCCCGCGGAACGGGCCGCCGGAGGCCGTCAGGACCAGCTTGCGCACCTCGGCGACGCTGCCCGAACGCAGGCACTGGGCGAGCGCCGAGTGCTCGGAGTCGACCGGGACGATCTGGCCCGGCCGCGCCGCGCGGGTGACGACCTCGCCGCCCATGATCAGCGACTCCTTGTTGGCCAGCGCGAGCACGCTGCCGGCCTCCAGCGCAGCCAGGGTGGGGCGCAGGCCCACGGCACCGGTGATGCCGTTGAGCACGACGTCGGCCTCCATGCCGGCGGCCTCGACGGAGGCCTCCTCCCCCAGCCCGGAGCGGGCCGGCGAGAACTCCGCCACCTGCTGGTCGAAGAGCTCGGGGTTGCTGCCGCCCGCCGTCAGGCCGACGACCCGGAACCGGTCCGGGTTGGCCCGGACGATGTCGAGGGCCTGGGTGCCGATGGATCCGGTACTGCCGAGGATGACCACGTCGCGTCGCTTCACGCGCGCCAGTCTGTCAGGCGTGCGCCACCTTCCTCCGACGCGTACGCAGCCGTGCCCGACGTGGGCGCCTCTCACGGCTGGGACCGCCGCCACGACAGGTCCGCCGGGTGTGGCAACCTCGGTGCATGAGCACGACCCCCGACTCCTCCTGGCACCCGGCGACCCAGGCAGTGCGTGCCGGCCTGGCTCGCAGCGGGTTCGACGAGACCTCCGAGGCTCTCTTCCTCACCAGCGGCTACGTCTTCACCACCGCGCAGGACGCGGCCGACACCTTCGCCGGCGAGCTCGAGCACGACGTCTACTCCCGCTACACCAACCCGACGGTGCGGATGTTCGAGGAGCGCATGGCCGCCCTCGAGGGCGCCGAGGCCTGCGCCGCCACGTCGTCGGGCATGTCCGCGATCTTCTGCTCGCTCGCCGCGCTGCTGCAGAACGGCGACCGGGTCGTCGCCTCCCGCGCGATGTTCGGCGCGATCATCTACGTGGTCAACGAGTTCTTCCCGAGGTGGGGCGTCGAGACGGTGCTGGTCGACCCGACCGACCTCGATGCCTGGGCCGAGGCGCTCTCGGTGCCGACGAAGGCGGTGCTCTTCGAGAGCCCCTCCAACCCGCTCCTCGCGATGGTCGACATCGAGGCGGTCTCCGAGCTCGCGCACGCCGCGGGCGCGACCGTCATCGTCGACAACGTCTTCGCCACCCCGGTCTTCTCCAAGCCGCTGCAGCAGGGCGCCGACGTGGTCGTCTACTCGGCGACCAAGCACATCGACGGCCAGGGCCGCGTCCTGGGCGGCGCCGTGCTCGGCCGGGCCGACTACGTGGCCGAGATCGTGACCTTGCTGCGCAACCTGGGACCGACGCTCTCCGCCTTCAACGCCTGGGTGCTGCTCAAGGGGCTGGAGACCCTCGACCTGCGGGTGCGCCGCATGGCCGAGAACGCGGAGGCGGTGGCCCGCTTCCTCGAGTCGCACCCCAAGGTCGGCACCACCATCTATCCGATGCTCGACTCCTTCCCCCAGCGGGAGCTGGCGGCCAAGCAGCTCACCGGCGGTGGCACGGTCGTGGCGATCAAGCTCGAGGGTGGCCAGGAGGAGGCGTTCCGGTTCATGGACGCCCTGGAGATCTTCGACATCTCCAACAACCTCGGCGACGCGAAGTCGCTGGTCACCCACCCGGCCACCACCACGCACCGCCGGATCGGCCCCGAGGGCCGCGCTGCCGCCGGCATCACCGACGGCACCGTCCGCTTCTCCGTCGGCCTCGAGGACGCCCGCGACCTGGTCGCAGACTTGGAGCAGGCGCTCGCGCAGCTCGACTGACGTCCGGGAGGGTTGAGGTCACCTGGTGGCCTCAACCCTCCCGGATCAGCAGTCTGGGCAGGGACGGAGAGACCCCTCCCACCCTCGTTGGGCGAGCAGGGCCGCGAGGCGGGCCGCCGTACGGCACGGCTGGCCGACCACCTGCCCCCACCCCAGCCGCACGGTCACGTGTCCCGCGAGCAGCGCGACGGCGTCCCGGTCGAGGTCGGCGAACCGGTCACGCGCGAGCGAGTGGTGCGCCCGGCCGTCGAGCTCCACGATCACGCGCGCACCTTCGTAGAGCACGTCGTGGACCGCGGCAGCGCCGGGCAGACGTGCCTGGCGGCGACCGTGTGGGAGTCCGTGACGCCGCTCCACCCGGACGAGGTACCGATGCTCGAGCACCGAGTCGCTTCCCTCCTCGAGGTCAGCCAGCACATCCGTCAGCCAACCACGGTGCGCCAGGCGTACGCGGCGGTCAAGGGTTGCTGACAGCCGCGCGGGTGTGGTGAGTCGCCGCTGTACGACGTCGGCCAGCGCCGCGACTGCGGCGAACTCGTCCCCGGCGGTCACGGCGACGTCCAGAGCAGCCTCCTCCACGTGCATGCGCGGAGGGGACGCACTCCAGCGCACCCGCGGCTCGAGACCCACGACCCGGTGGAGGACCACCCCCGTCAGCTGGGCAACACGACGCTCGTGGTCGACGGCAAGGTGGAGAGGCGTGTCGTTGACGGGTTCGCGCGCATCCATGGCTGCGAGGGCGGAAGGACCCCACAGGGCCGCCGGCCAGAGCGCAAGCGCACCCGCCCACGCCTGCTGCCGCCACGTCAGGTCGCCGGTGTGGGTGACGTAGACCCCTCGGTGCACCGGGACCAGGTCGCGTCGTCGGACGAGCCGCTTGACGTCGTGCGGCTGGAGCCCGTCAGCCAGCACCTGACCACGAGCGACGACACCGTCCTGTGCTCGAGCCACGTCCTGCCACACCATGCGATGCAGCGTGGCGCACCTTCGGCCTGACTGCTCCGCCCCCTGTGGAGAACGCCACGCGCAAGGTGAGCGGGGAGTGTTGGGGCCACCAGATGGCCTCAACACTCCCGGATCAGCCGATCACTCGCGACGCAGCACCGGCCGCAGCGTGTCCAGCACACCCGCGTCCTCGATGGTGCTGGGCACGGCAGCGTCCTTGCCGTCGGCGATCTCGCGCATGGTCTTGCGCAGGATCTTGCCGCTGCGCGTCTTGGGCAGGCCGCCCACGACCACGACCTCCTTGAAGGCCGCGACGGCGCCGATCTCGGCCCGCACCCGGGCCACCAGCTCGTCACGGATCTCGTCGGGGTCGGCCTCCACCCCCGCCTTCAACACCACGAAGCCGCGCGGCAGCTGACCCTTCATCGGGTCGGCGACACCGATGACGGCGCACTCGGCGACCGCCGGGTGACGCGAGATGACCTCCTCCATCGAGGCGGTCGAGAGGCGGTGGCCGGCGACGTTGATGACGTCGTCGGTGCGGCCCATCACGTACACGTAGCCGTCGGGGTCGACGTACCCGCCGTCACCGGAGAGGTAGTAGCCGTCGAAGGCGGAGAGGTAGGAGTCGACGTAGCGCTGGTCGTCGCCCCACAGGGTGGCGAGCGTGCCGGGCGGCATCGGCAGCTTGAGGCAGATCGCACCCTCCGAGCCGGGCGGCACCTGGTTGCCCGAGCCGTCGAGCACCTGCACGTCGAAGCCCGGCACCGGCACCGAGGGCGAACCGGGCTTGATCTCCATCGGCTCGAGGCCGCGCAGGTTGGAGGCGATGGGCCAGCCCGTCTCGGTCTGCCACCAGTTGTCGACCACGGGCACGCCGAGCTTCTCGCCCGCCCACTCCCAGGTGTCGGGGTCGAGGCGCTCACCGGCCAGGAAGAGGGTCTGGAGGCTGGAGAGGTCGTACTCCCCCACCAACCGGCCTTCGGGGTCCTCCTTCTTGATCGCCCGGATCGCCGTCGGGGCGGTGAAGAGCGCCTTGACGCCGTACTCCTCGATGACCCGCCAGAAGGCGCCGGCGTCGGGGGTGCCGACCGGCTTGCCCTCGTACAGCACCGTCGTGGCGCCGCTGATCAACGGTCCGTAGACGATGTAGGAGTGGCCGACCACCCAACCGACGTCGGAGGCGGCCCACCAGACGTCACCGGCGTCGCAGCCGTAGACGTTCGGGAACGACCACGCCATCGCGACCGCGTGGCCGCCGTTGTCGCGGACGATGCCCTTGGGCTTGCCGGTGGTGCCGGAGGTGTAGAGCACGTAGAGCGGGTCGGTGGCGGCGACCTCGACGCATCCGGCGGGCTGGACCCGGCCGGCGCTCATCGCCACGTCCCAGTCCAGGTCGCGCCCGTCGACCAGCTCGGCGGTGACCTCGGGGCGCTGCTTCACCACGACGGCCTCGGGGGCGTGCTCGGCCAGCTCGAGCGCCTGGTCGAGCAGCGGCTTGTAGGCAATGGTGCGCGATGGCTCGATGCCGCAGCTGGCGCTCACCACGACCTTGGGGGTGGCGTCGTCGATGCGGATCGCCAGCTCCTGCGGCGCGAAGCCGCCGAAGACGACCGAGTGGACGGCCCCGATCCGGGCGCAGGCCAGCATCGCGATCACGGCCTCGGGGATCATCGGCATGTAGACGACGACCCGGTCGCCCTTCTCCACCCCGAGCTGCTGCAGCGCGCCCGCGAAGGCAGCGACCTCGGTGAGCAGCTCGGCGTACGAGTAACGGCGCTTCGTCCCGGTGACCGCGGAGTCGTAGATGAGTGCGGTGCGCTCGGCGGCGCCGCGCACGACGTGGCGGTCGAGCGCGTTGTAGCACGTGTTGAGCGTGGCGTCGGGGAACCACCGGTGGAAGGGCGGGTTGGTGGAGTCCAGGACCTGCTGCGGCTTGCGGAACCAGTCCACCAGTGCCGCCTGCTCGCCCCAGAACTCCTCCGGGCTGCTGATCGACTGCTGGTACGCCTCGCGGTAGCTCATGACCCAATCGTGCCGTGGACGTGACGTGGGCAACACCCCCGGCCCCGGCAGCGGCCGGCTCCGAGGGACGAGCGGCAGGAATCAGCCGCCGGACGGCGCGCCGAGGACCAGGCCGTTGTCGCGGGTCGCGGCCGGCTTGGCAGGCGTACGCAGCCACGCATCGAAGAAGCCCGACAGCTGCTCGCCGCTGACCTCGGCCGCGAGCTTCTCGAACTGCGCGGTGCTGGCGTTGCCGTCGTCGTGGGTGGCGATCCACCTTCGCAGCAGCGTCCAGAAGTCCTGCTCCCCGATCCGCTGACGCAGCGCCTGCAGGGTCATGCCACCTCGCAGGTAGACCGCGTCGTGGAAGAGGTTGTCGGCTCCCGGGCGGGCTATGGCGAGGTCCCAGAACGAGTCCTGGGCGGCGAAGGCGGCGTACTGCTCCTGCAGCCACTCACCCACCGGTCGTCCACCCGTCCGCTCGGCGTGGCGCTGCTCCATGAAGGTCGCCGCGCCCTCGTTGAGCCAGATGTCGCGCCAGCGCGCGACGGCGACCGCGTCGCCGAACCACTGGTGGGCGAGCTCGTGGACCAGCAGCCACGTGCTGCCGGTCTCCAGCGGCCAGTAGACGGGGCGGGTCTGGTTCTCGAGCGCGAAGCCGGCCATCAGTGAGGTGACCACTCCCCCGGTCGTCTCGAACGGGTAGGGGCCGAGGTCGCGCTCCATCTGGCGGACCAGGGCTGCGCTGCGCCGCAGCTGCGTGAGCGACTGGCGCTGGGACCGCGCGTCGAGGCGGGTCGAGACCGCGTTGAACCAGGGCAACCCGTCGGTGGTGCCGCGCTCCACCGCGAAGTCGCCGGCGGCGAAGAAGGCCAGGTAGGTCGCCATCGGGTCGCGCGCACCCCACTGCCAGGTCTGCGTGCGCCCCTTCCGCACCCGGCCGAGCAGTCGCCCGTTGGAGATGACGCGCTTGCCCTGCGGCACCGTCACAGCCACCCGGAAGGTGGCCTTGTCGCTGGGGTGGTCGTTGGCCGGGAACCACCACGGCGCCATGTGCGGCTGGTTGATGGTCACCACCTCGTGCCGGCTGGCGAGCCAGTTGCCCTCCCCCAGGTAGCGCTGCCGACCGGGGAATCCTGCGTAGCGCACGGTGACCTTGGCCGTGCGGCCCGCCTTGAGCACGGTGCGCGGCGTCACCACCAGCTCGTGGCCCCCGTCCTTGCGGAAGGTGGCCGGCGTCCCGTTGACCTTCACCGCCGAGGCCTTGAGGAGCAGGTCCAGGTTGAGGCGCTTCAGGTCCACCGACGGCACGAGCGTCAGCGTCGCCGTGCCGCCCAGGTGGCGGCGCGCGAAGTCGTAGCGGACCCGCACGTCGTAGTGGCGCACGTCGTAGCCGCCGTTGCCGTCGAGCGGGAAGTAGGCGTCACCGATGCCGCTGGTGCCCTGGGCCGACGTGCTGTCCCCCGCGCTGGGCCCGACGAGCCCGACGAGCAGCACGGTCGTGACCGCGCCGGCGAGCAGGCGGGCACGCGTACGTCGGGGCGCGCGGCCCCGGAGACCCTTCATGGCCCGAAGGTACCCCGGCCGAGGCCGCTCCGGGCGCCGGACGCGGGGTCACGCAGAAAACTCGGTTGCGGCGGGCTCCGGGCTGCCGCAGGCTGGAGCGGCCGGGACCTGCCCGGGTCGTACGCACGTGAGGAGGAGCCATGTCGGTGCCCACTCGTTCCACCGCGCCCTGCCTCGTTCGTCCGACCCACCGGAGCACCCATGTCCCACCCGCCCCACCCCTCCTCCCCTGACGCCGCCACCG
The DNA here is from genome assembly GCF_004777465.1 of Nocardioides daphniae. Taxonomy (NCBI): domain Bacteria; kingdom Bacillati; phylum Actinomycetota; class Actinomycetes; order Propionibacteriales; family Nocardioidaceae; genus Nocardioides; species Nocardioides daphniae. Next base: position 1,276,800 of record NZ_CP038462.1, on the reverse strand, counting down.
ACTTCACCTTCGACTTCGTCCCGCTCGCCGACGAGCTCGAGCCCGGCCAACGCTGGTCGACCTGGCCGAGCGTCGAGCCCCTGATGCGCGGCCCCGAGCCGCTCCCCGCCTGGCTGGTGACCGCTTCGGGTGCGGTCGACACCGAGCTCGGTGTCCTCAAGGGCGGCAAGGAGGCCGACGTCTTCCTCCTCGAGCGCCGCGACCTGCTGCACCCCGACGACGCGGTGGTGATGGCCGCCAAGCGCTACCGGGCACCCGAGCACCGGGCCTTCCACCGCGCCGCCTCCTACACCGAGGGCCGCTCGGTGAAGCGGTCGCGCGACCAACGCGCGCTCGACCGCAAGTCGTCGTGGGGGCGCACCGTCGCGGCCGCCGAGTGGGCGGTCTCCGAGTGGGGTGCGCTGCGGCGCTGCTGGGAGCTGGGCCTGCCGGTCCCCTACCCCGTGCAGTGCGACGGCACCGAGATCCTCATGGAGTGGATCTCGCACGACGGCGGCACTGCCCCGAGGCTGGCCGGGCAACGGCCCGGCCGGGGGTTGCTGGAGAACTGGTACGAGCAGGTCCGCGACGTGCTGCACACCCTCGCTGGTGCCGGCCTGGCCCACGGCGACCTGTCGCCCTACAACGTGCTCGTCGCCGGTGAGCGGATCGTCGTCATCGACCTGCCCCAGGTGGTCGACCTGGCGGGCAACCCGCAGGCGGGAGAGATCCTGCGGCGCGACTGCGTGAACATGGCCCGGTGGTTCACCTCGCGCGGGCTGGAGGTCGACGGCGAGGAGCTCTTCGCCGAGGTCCTCGCGCACGCCTGGTGAGCCGCGCCGGTCGAGGCGGCACGTCAGGTCCGTGGGCTAGGTTTCCCTCGTGAGACGCACCCGTGGACGCACCGTCGAGGTCGACAGCCTCCGACCTCGACCACCGCCTGGCCTGCGGCACCGGCTCCCTGAACGGCTGGCGGGTCCGCGGCGTCGACCTGACCGGCGCGCCGCGGCGTTGGCCGCCACGGACGTCACCGGTGCGCTCTTCCTGGGCTGCACGTTCGCCGACGGTGGGGACGACGACGTACGCCGTCGCGGCGCCATCGTCTTCCCCCGGCTCCCCGACGTGCCGGTGGAGGTCTACCGCAGCCGGCTCTACACGCCGCAGGAGCTCTTACGACACCGACGACTACCAGACCTCGCTCGCGACGCGCGGGCGTACGCCTGGGCAGGCTCCGGCGTCGACCCCGACCTGGCTGCCTCGCTGCACGACCACGCCATCGACGAGGCGCTGGGACGCCTGGGTCGACGGACGCCACCTGGTCGGCGTGATGGGGGGCACTCCCTGCAGCGCGGACGCCCCGAGTACGCGTACGCCGCGGAGCTCGGCCGTGCCCTGGGGCGTACGCACGTGGTCACCACCGGCGGCGGGCCGGGCGCGATGGAGGCCGCCAACCTCGGCGCCTACCTGGCCGCCGCGCCACGGGAGGCACTCGTCGAGGCGCTCGAGGTCCTGGGGCGAGCACCGTCGTTCACCCCCGACGTGGGCGCCTGGGTGGGGGCCGCCTTCGACGTCCTGCACGAGCACCCGCACGGCACCGACACCCTCGGCATCCCGACCTGGCACTACGGCCACGAGCCGCCCAACCCGTTCGCCACCCGGATCGCGAAGTACTTCCGCAACGCCACCCGCGAGGCGATCCTGCTCGAGGTCTGCGACAGCGGGATCGTCTTCCTGCCGGGCGCGGCCGGCACCCTGCAGGAGGTCTTCCAGGACGCCTGCGAGAACTACTACGCCGACGAGTCGTCGATCGCGCCCATGGTGCTGGTGGGTCGGGAGCACTGGACCGAGACGGTCCCCGCGTGGCAGCTGCTCACCACGCTGGCGCGCGGACGGGCGATGGAGTCGCACGTGCACCTCGTCGACACGGTCGAGGAGGCTGCTGCGCTCGTACGCAGCCCCGACGCCTGACGCGTCAGGCGGGCGTCACTCGGCAGCGGCGAGCTGGCCGCAGGCCGCGTCGATCTCGTCGCCGCGGGTGTCGCGGATCGTGGTCGAGATGCCCTTGGCCTCGAGGCGCCGGACGAACTCCGCCATGTCCTCGTCACGCGAGCGGGTGTACTTGGAGCCGGGGACCTCGTTGAGCGGGATCAGGTTGACGTGCACCCAGGCCCAGTCACCGTAGGAGTTGAGGACGTCGGCGAGCAGGTCGGCGCGCCAGGCCTGGTCGTTGATGTCGCGCATCATCGCGTACTCGATCGAGACACGTCGCTTGGTGAGGCGCGCGTAGTTCCACGCCGCCTCGACGGTCTCGGCGACCGAGAAGCGGGTGTTGATCGGCACCAGCTCGTTGCGCAGCTCGTCGTCGGGGGCGTGCAGCGACAGCGCGAGGGTGCACGGGATGCCCTCCTCCGCCAGCTGGTTGATGCGCGGGACCAGGCCCACCGTCGAGACGGTGACGCCGCGGGCGCTCATGCCCAGACCCGCGGGCGAGGGGTCGGTGAGTCGGCGCACGGCTCCGACGACGGCCTTGTAGTTGGCCAGCGGCTCACCCATGCCCATGAAGACCACGTTGGAGATGCGCCCGGGGCCGCCGGGGATCTCGCCGCTGTCGATGGTCCGGTTGGCGGAGACGACCTGCTCGACGATCTCGGCGGTCGACATGTTGCGCTGCAGACCCCCCTGGCCGGTGGCGCAGAAGGGGCAGGCCATGCCGCAGCCGGCCTGGCTGGAGACGCAGACCGTGGCGCGGGTCTTGTAGCGCATCAGCACCGACTCGACCAGCGCCCCGTCGAAGAGCTTCCACAGCGTCTTGACGGTGGTGCCCTTGTCGGCGGTCTGGACGCGGATCGGGTCCATCAGCTTGGGCAGCAGGGCCTGGACCAGGGCGTCGCGCTGACCCGCCGGGAGGTCGGTCATCTCGGCGGGGTCGTTGACCAGCCGGGCGAAGTAGTGGTTCGAGAGCTGCTTGGCCCGGAAGCCGGGGAGTCCGGCCTCCACGAGCAGCTCCTTGCGTCCGGCCTCGTCGAGGTCGGCCAAGTGCCGCGGTGGCTTCTTGCGACCACGCGGCTCGTCGAAGACCAGGGGCAGGAGGGCAGGCTTCTCGGACATCTGCTCCATCCTCCCACCGTTGGGCCGGAGGAGCGAACCGTCAGGCGTCGAGCTCGACCATGAACCACAGCACCAGCGACGCGACGCCGAGCACCACGAGCATGGTCAGCACCATCCCGATCACCATGTAGGTGCCGAAACGACGCGTCCGCGGTGCGACCAGGAGCCCCAGCGGCACCAGGAGCGTGAGCGCGACGAGCGGGAACCAGCGCTCCGCGTCCTCGTACGGGAGCAGCAGGCGCAGCAGGCCGGCGAAACCGCCGGGCACCGCAGTGACGAAGAGCATGCCGGCGAAGAAGCCGGAGAGCGCCGTGAAGGTGGGGTGGTCGCGGTGCCACCAGTCCGTCGCCCGGGCGGGGGTCTGCTCGTCGGTCTCCCTCATGCGGGGAATCCTAGGCTGGCGACCGGGCCGGATCACGGGCCGGCCCCGGCGCGCCGCGGGTCGGAGGAGCCGTCTCAGAAGGCCAGGTAGTGGAGCAGCAGCCAGACCGGGGCGATGGTCGCCAGCAGCGAGTCCAACCGGTCCATGATGCCGCCGTGGCCCGGGATCACACGCGACATGTCCTTGACGCCGAGGTCGCGCTTGATGACCGACTCGACGAGGTCGCCCAGGGTCGCCATCACGACGACGATGAGGCCCAGCAGGACGCCCACCCAGGCGTCCGCGTCCAGCAGCGTGGTGACCAGGAACCAGCCGGCTGCGACGCAGGCCAGGGCCGAGCCGGCGAAGCCCTCCCACGACTTCTTGGGCGAGATGACCGGGGCCATCGGGTGCTTGCCGAAGAGGACTCCGGCCACGTAGCCGCCGGTGTCGGAGGCGACGGTGACCAGCACGAAGACGACGATGCCGCGTACGCCGTCGTCGAACCGCTCGAAGCCGGTCGACCCACCCTCACGGAGCATGAGGCCCACGAAGGAGGCCAGGAAGGGCAGGTAGACCAGGACGAAGACCGAGGCCGTGGCGTTCTTCACGAAGCCGTCCACGCCGCGGCGCAGGAGCCACAGCATCGTCACGAGGGCAGTCACCGCGGTGGCGGTCACCAGGGCGGCGGGACCGGAGAAGTAGGCGACGACGACCATCACGACGGCGCCGAGCATCAGCGGCTGCTCGGGGACGTCGATCTCCTTGGCCCGCAGGCCACGACCGAGCTCCCAGATGCCGATGACCATGGCCACGGCGACCACCGCGATGAACGCGGTCTTCCAGAAGTACAGGGTCGCCGCGATCAGCGCCAGCAAGACCACCGCGGAGGCGATCGCCGCCGGGAGATTGCGTCCCGCGCGCCCGTGGTCCTTCTTCGGCGCTTCGGCCGTCGGTGAGGGAGTCGTCATCTCTGTCGTGCTGCTCAGACCTCGAGCAGCTCTGCTTCCTTCTTCTTCAGCATCTCGTCGATGGCGTCGGTGTGGTCCTTGGTGAGCGCGTCGAGCTTCTTCTCGGCACCGGTGACGTCGTCCTTGCCGACCTCGCCGTCCTTCTCGAGCTTCTCCAGGGCCTGCTTGGCCTGACGACGCACGTTGCGCACGGAGACCCGGCCGTCCTCGGACTTGCTGCGGGCCAGCTTGATGTACTCCTTGCGGCGCTCCTCGGTGAGCTCCGGGAAGACGCAGCGCCACGCGGCCGTCGCTGGAGGGGTTGACGCCCAGGTCGGAGTCACGCACGGCGCGTTCGACGTTGTCGACGGCGCCCTGGTCGAAGGGCTGGATCAGGATCGTGCGAGCGTCCTGCGACGTGAAGGTGGCCAGCTGCTGGAGCGGCGTCGGGGTGCCGTAGTACTCGACGACGATCTTGTTGAAGACCGTCGGGGAGATGCGACCGGCGCGAATGGTGGTGAACTCCTCGCGGGTCGACTCGACCGACTTGTCCATCTTCTGCCCGGCTTCGCGGAGGATGTCGTTGATCACGGCTGCCTTCTCTCGTTCGTGAGTGCTCTGGGTGGTGCCAGTGTCGTGCTGGGGTGGTGCGTCGCCGCGGGGCGACAGGCGTACGAGCTGTGGTCAGCCCTCGGAGCTGACCAACGTCCCGATCTTCTCACCCTGCACGATGCGCAGGATGGCGCCCTCGTCCTCCATGCCGAAGACGATCAGGGGCATGTCGTTCTCCATGCAGAGCGCGAAGGCGGTCGCGTCGGCCACCTTGAGGCCCTGGGTGAGGGCGTCCTGGAAGCTGAGCGTGTCGAGCTTGGTGGCCGTGGGGTCGAGGCGCGGGTCGGCGGTGTAGACGCCGTCGACGCCCTGCTTGCCCATCAGGACGACCTGCGAGCGGGTCTCGAGCGCGCGCTGGGCGGCCACGGTGTCGGTGGAGAAGAAGGGCATGCCGGCGCCGGCGCCGAAGATGACCACGCGGCCCTTCTCGAGGTGGCGGATCGCCTTGCGGGGAATGTAGGGCTCGGCGACCTGGCCCATGGTGATGGCCGTCTGGACGCGGGTCTCGATGCCCTCCTTCTCCAGGAAGTCCTGGAGGGCCAGGCAGTTCATGACCGTGCCGAGCATGCCCATGTAGTCGGCGCGTGCGCGGTCCATGCCGCGCTGCTGCATCTCCGCGCCGCGGAAGAAGTTGCCGCCGCCGACCACGATGCTGACGCCCACGCCGGCGCGCACGACCTCCGCGATCTGACGGGCCGTCCTCTGCACGACGTCAGGATCGACTCCGACGCTGCCGCCGCCGAAGACCTCACCGGAGAGCTTGAGCAGGACGCGGTTGTAAGCGAGCACGTCAGATCCTTTCGAACGTCAGCTGTGCGTGGCGGGGGTGGTGCAGGTGCGAGAAGGCCGGTCCGATGGTCATCGTGTGATCCACCGAACCGGCCTCCTCGTGTGTTGTTGCTCGATCAGAACCCTGTCAGGTTCTCAGGCGCCGACCTCGAAGCGGACGAAGCGCTTCACGGTGGTGCCGGCAGCGTCGAGGACCTGCTTGACGCTCTTCTTCGACTCGACGATCGACTCCTGCTCGAGCAGGACGATCTCCTTGAAGAACGCGCCCAGGCGACCCTCGACGATCTTGGCGACGGCAGCCTCGGGCTTGCCCTCCTCCAGCGTCTTGGCGGTCAGGACGTCCTTCTCGCGGGCGACGACGTCGGCGTCGACCTCCTCGCGGGTGAGGAACTGTGCCTTCATCGCGGCGACCTGCATGGCAGCGGCCTTGGCAGCGGCCTCGTCACCCTCGTACTCGACGAGGACGCCGACGGCGGCGGGGAGGTCAGCGGCACGCTTGTGCATGTAGGTGACCGTGTTGCCGTCGAAGTAGGCGACCTGGCCCAGCTCGATCTTCTCGCCGATGGTGACGGCCAGGCCCTCGACGATCTCGCCGACGGTCTTGCCGTCGAGCTCGACCGCCTTGAGGGCGTCGGCGTCGGTCGTCTTGTTGGCGTCGGCCGCCGCGGCGATCTTCTCCGCGGTGGCGATGAAGTCGGCGTTCTTGGCGACGAAGTCGGTCTCCGACTTCAGCTCGACCAGGGCGCCACCGGAGGTGACGACCAGGCCGGAGGACGCCTCGCGCTCGGCGGCACGGGCGGCAGCCTTGGCGGTGCCCTTGACGCGTAGCAGGTCGACGGCCTTGTCGAAGTCGCCGTCGGTCTCCGTCAGCGCCTTCTTGCAGTCCATCATGCCGGCGCTGGTGAGCTCACGGAGCTTCTTGACGTCGGCAGCGGTGAAGTTGGACATGAATCCTCTTCCTCGAAAGTTGTCGGGTTCGCTGAGACTGACGAGAGGTCAGTTGGTCTCGGCGGCGGGAGCCTCGTCGGCAGCAGCCTCGGCGGGAGCCTCGGTCGCAGCCTCGGCGGGCGCCTCGACAGCAGCGTCGGCGGCGGGGGCCTCGGCGGCGTCGCCGGCCAGGATCTCGCGCTCCCACTCGGCGAGCGGCTCAGCGGTGCCACCGGACTTGGCACCGGAGCGGGCGACGAGGCCCTCGGCGACGGCGTCGGCGACCACGCGGGTCAGCAGGCCGACGGCGCGGATGGCGTCGTCGTTGCCGGGGATCGGGAAGTCGACCTGGTCGGGGTCGCAGTTGGAGTCCAGGATGCCGATGATCGGGATCCGGAGCTTGCGGGCCTCCTCGACGGCGAGGTGCTCCTTGTTGGTGTCGACGATCCAGATCGCCGACGGGGTGCGGGTCATCTCGCGGATGCCGCCGAGCGACTTGTTGAGCTTGTCGCGCTCGCGGCGCATCTGCAGCAGCTCCTTCTTGGTGCGGCTGCTGGAGGACTCGTCGAAGTTGATCTCGTCGAGCTCCTTGAGACGGTTGATCCGCTGGTGCACCGTCTGGAAGTTGGTCAGCATGCCGCCGAGCCAGCGCTGGTTGACGTAGGGCATGCCCACGCGGGTGGCCTGCTCGGCGATGGCCTCCTGGGCCTGCTTCTTCGTGCCGACGAACATCACGGTGCCGCCCTTGGCGACGGTCTCCTTGATGAAGGCGTACGAGCGGTCGATGTAGCCCAGCGACTGCTGCAGGTCGATGATGTAGATGCCGTTGCGCTCGGTGAGGATGAAACGCTTCATCTTCGGGTTCCAGCGACGGGTCTGGTGCCCGAAGTGGACGCCGCTCTCGAGCAGCTGGCGCATGGTCACGACTGCCATGGTGATTCCTTTGTGTCGGACGCAGGTCGATCCGCCCCGATCTCTCGGTGCGGCCTGCGCAGGGTTTTCAGTTCGTCGCCCCCGGCTGTGCCGGGTGCCCTGACGCCCACGCGCGACCCGATCCCCCGAGGGGGAACTGAGGGCCGCGCCCACGATGGCTCGAGGCCTGACTCGACCTCGTCGCAGCACGTGGGCGTGCGAAGTCAGCCCGTGAGGACTGCTCCGGACACCCTACGGCAACCGCGGGGCGGGCGGCGAATCAGCATGCGCCGCCCGGCGTGCACACCGAGGGCACCGTCGTACGTCGTCCACAGCAACCCGCAGGACACCTGCACGTCCGCGGCGCAGCAGCGAGGGTGGCGCCATGAAGTCTCGCACCTCCTTGGCTGCCTGCCTGCTGGTCGCCCTCTCCAGCGTCCCTGGCGCGGCGGTGGCCGACCTGCCTCCGTCACCCGCCGCCTCCGGCACCTGGCCGCTGGCCGGCCACCCCCGGGTGGTCCAGGGGTTCACACCTCCCGACGAGCGCTGGGGTCGCGGCCACCGCGGCGTCGACCTGGCCGGCACCCCGGCGCAGCAGGTCCTGGCCGCCATGGAAGGGACGGTGTCGTTCGTCGGGCGGGTCGCCGGACGCGGAGTCGTCGTCGTCTCCCACGGCGGGACGCGTACGACCTACGAGCCGGTGCTGGGCGGCGTCGACGAGGGGGACGAGGTCGCGGCGGGCGACCCGATCGGGTGGCTGCACCCGACGGGGTCGCACTGTGCCCCGGCGACCTGCCTGCACTGGGGGTGGCGCCGTGGCGAGGAGTACCTCGATCCCCTCACCCTGGTCGGCGGCGGTCCGGTCCGCCTCCTGCCGCTGTGGGCCCCCGACCCGGTGACGCTGATGCCGCTGAGCCTGCTGGGGCTGGTGCCGACGCCGGTTCAGGCGCGCGGGTGGGCCTGGCGGTAGGCCTGGCGCAGGCGGTCCGTGCTGACGTGGGTGTAGAGCTGCGTCGTCGAGAGCGACGAGTGGCCCAGCAGCTCCTGGACCGTGCGCAGGTCGGCGCCGCCCTCGAGCAGGTGGGTGGCCGCCGTGTGCCGCAGGCCGTGCGGCCCCATGTCAGGGGCTCCGGGCACCTCGGCGAGACGACGGTGCACCATCTCGCGGACCACCCGGGGGTCGACGCGACCGCCCCGGGCGCCGAGCAGGAGCGCAGGTCCCGAGGCTTCGGTGGCCAGCAACGGCCGCCCCTCGCGCAACCACTGCTCCACGGCGCGCGCGGCGGGCAGCCCGAAGGGGACGCTGCGCTCCTTGCGCCCCTTGCCGAGCACGCGTACGACGCGTCGGTCCCGGTCGACGTCGTCGACGTCGAGCCCGACCAACTCCCCCACGCGTACGCCGGTGGCGTACAGCAGCTCGAGGACGGCGACGTCGCGCAACCCCACCGGACTCCCGTCGGCGGCCTGCTCGGTCGCGGCGGCGATGAGCTCCGTCGCCTCCTCGACGCGCAGCACCGCTGGCAGGGTCTTAGCCTGCTTGGGCGAGAGCAGCAGCGCCCCCGCGTCGGTCGGCGCCCGGCCGGTCCGCGCGAGCCAGGTGGTGAAGACCCGTACGGCGCTGGCCCGCCGCGCCACCGTCGCGCGGGAGCGACCGCGGGTCTGGAGCTGGGCGAGCCAGCTGCGCAGGGTCCGCAGGTCGATCTCCTCCACCGAGTCGAGGCCGAGGCGGCGCGCGTGCTCGAGCATCCCGGCCACGTCACCGAGGTAGGCGCGGACCGAGTGCTCGGAGAGGTTGCGCTCGTTGACGAGGTGCCGCTCGTACTCCCCCAGCACCCGAGCCATCGACTCGGGAAGGAGCTCCTCAGAGCTTGGGGTGGCGGTCATGACGCCATGCTAGGTCGCCCGCCCCCTCTCCTCAGGGAACCGTGGTCCGGCCGAGCACCCACGCGTCGCCGTCCTGGCGCACCCACCCCTTCGCCTCCAACGTCCCCAGCGCCGACTGGACCTCACGCAGCCCGACCCCGGCCACCGCCGCGATGCGGTCGGCGCGTCGCGCGGTGGAGACCCCGACCGCGTCCAAGACTTGGCGTTGCCGCAACGTGAGGCGGTCGCGCTCGGTGACCGCCTCACGACGGTCGTCGAGCAGGTCCCCCGCCTCGGCGAGCAGCTCCACCACGTCCTCGGCGCAGGTGACCAGGTGCGCTCCCCCGGTGCGCAGCCGCTCGTGCACGCCCTGGGACTGGGCGCTGGTCACCGGGCCCGGCACCCCCATCACCACACGCCCGAGCCGCTCGGCCCAGGCCGCCGAGCTCAGCGCCCCCGACCGCAGCGCCGCCTCGACCACGACGGTGCCGCCCGCCAGGGCAGCGATCAGCCGGTTGCGTGACAGGAAGCGGATCCGCATGGGCGCCCCGCCCAACGGTGCCTCGGAGACCACCGCCCCGACCTCACGGACGTACTCGAGCAGCGACCGGTTCGCCGCCGGGTAGACGCGGTCGACGCCGCAGGCGAGCACCGCCACCGTCCGCCCCTCCACCGCGAGCGCCCCGCGATGGGCCGACTGGTCGATCCCCAGCGCAGCCCCCGAGACCACCGCCCGACCGGAGGCAGCCAGGTCGGCGCCGAGGTCCGCCGCCACCCTGGCCCCGTACGTCGTCGCCGTGCGCGCGCCGACCACCGCGACGGCCTCGCGGTGGTCGGGGAGCCTGAGCGGTCCGCGGACCCACAGCCCGATCGGCACCCCACCCCGGTCGTTCACCGTGCCGGCCTCCGACAGGGCGTCCAGGCCCGACGGCCACTCCTCGTCGCCGGGCACCACGAAGCGGATCCCGACCTTGTCGGCGGCCTCCAGCTCGCGGGCCGGGTCGATGGTGTCGAGCCGGGCGGCGACGTCGTCGTGCAGCGTGGAGAGACCCCGTTCGGCGAGCAGGTGGTCGCGGACCACGATGGCGCCGAGGTCGGCCACCAGGCGGGTCATCCGCAGGTCGCCGGGCTCGGCCAGCCGGTTGAGCGTGACCCGGGCGAGCCGCTCCTGCTCGCCGACGGCCACGCGCCTCACCCGACCCGTCCGAGCGGCGTGAGGGTGAGCGGCTCACCGGTGCGCAGCCGGAGGGCGGTCTCGAAGGCCGCCATCCCGGGCGCCTCGGCCCCCGCCAGGTCGGCGACGGTCCACGCCAGGCGGTGCACGCGGGTGGCGCCCCGTCGGCTCAGCCGTCCACTGAAGACCTCCTCGTCCAGCTTCGCCTCGACCTTCGCCGGGAGCGGCCAGCGCGCCCGCAGGACGTGCCCGGGCACCTGCCCGTTGAGGCGCCACCCCTCGCCGGCGTACCGCGCGGCCTGACGCTCGCGTGCGGCCGTGACCCGGGCCCGCACGGCCGCGCTCGACTCCCGGCCCTGCTCCGCGCCGCCCCGCTCGGCCGGCAGGGCGTCGCCACGGCCCGGCCCCAGCACGTGGCGCACCACGTCGATGCGGTCGGCGATCGGCCCGGTCATCCGACGGCGGTACTCACGCCGGGCCACCTCCCCGCAGGTGCAGTAGTTCTTCTTGGCCGTCGGGTGGAAGTCACCGCAGGGGCACGGGTTGGACGCCAGGACGACCATGCCGCGGGCCGGGTAGACGGCCGACTCCTCGCCACGGGAGACCCGGATCTCGCCGCTCTCCATCGGTTGGCGCAGCGCCTCGATGACGTCGGCCCGGAAGAGCGGGAACTCGTCCAGGAAGAGGACGCCGCAGTGGGCCCGGGACAGCTCGCCGGGGCGCACCCGGCCGGTGCCGCCGCCGAGCAGGCTGGACTTGGAGATGTCGTGGTGCGGGTTGCGGAAGGGCGGACGCACGACCAGCCCCGTCACCGCCGACTGTCCGGCCAGTGACAGCACCGCGGTCAGCTCGAGCGCCTCCTCGCGGCTGAGGTCGGGCAGGATCGTCGGGACGCGCTCGGCCAGGCTGGTCTTGCCGGAGCCCTTCGGCCCCGACAGCATCAGGTGGTGGCCGCCGGCCGCGGCGACCTCCAGCGCGTAGCGCTCGTCGGCCATCCCCACCAGGTCGGCCAGGTCGACGTCGTCGACGCGGTCCTCGCCGCGCCACCTGAGCAGGCTGGTGCCGGCGGAGTCCGGGACCGCCTCGGCCACCGGCACCTCCTCCCCGCACAGCTGGGCGATGACCTGGGCCAGCGAGCGGACGCCGTACACCTCGACGCCGGGCACCATGGCCGCCTCGCGGGCCTGTGGCTCCGGGACGAAGGCGCGGCGCATGCCCTGGGCGGCGCCGGCCATCACCATCGGCAGCACGCCCGGCACCGGACGGAGCCCGCCGGCCAGGGTCAGCTCGCCGATGACGAGGGTGTCGGCCAGGCACCCGGCCGGGAGCGTGCCGTCGGCCGCCTTGATCCCCAGCGCGATGGCGAGGTCGAAGTGGGTGCCGCGCTTGGGCAGGTCGGCCGGGGTGAGCAGGATCGTCACCCGCCGGGTCGAGGGCCACGGCGCGGCGGAGTGGGTGATCGCCATCCGCACCCGGTCACGGGCCTCGAGCAGCGACGCGTCGGGGCGACCCACGATGGTGGCGCCGACGACCCCCGGCGAGATGTCCACCTGCACCTCGACCAGGTGGCCGAGCGAGCCCTGGAGGACCACGGTCCATGCGGAGGCGAGCATCAGTAGGCACCTCGCACGTGCTCGACGTCGGTCAGGCCGCGGCGGGGCCGCAGCACGGCGACCAGGTCGAAGCGCACCTCGCGGGGCCGCACGCCGGACTGCTCGATCCAGCGCGCGGCGAGGCGGCGCAGGCGAGCGGCCTTCACCTCGTCGACCGCCTCGTGCGGGGTTCCGTAGTCGTCGGAGCTGCGGGTCTTGACCTCGCAGACGACGAGCGTGCTGCCCTCACGCAGGACCAGGTCGATCCCCCAGCTCGCACCGCCAGTTGCGGTCGAGCACCTCCATGCCCAGCTCGGTCAGGTGCCGTCCGGCGACCCGCTCGCCGTAGTCGCCCAGCGCTCTGTTGTGTCCCATCGCTCCTCCTCCGCCGCCCGGTCGTCCGGGGGCTCCCACGGTGCACCGGGAGGGAGGGGTGGCGGGGCGCGGTCGGCGTACGGCTGTGGAGCACGGCCCGGGAGCCACCCTGTGGAGGCGTGGCGGTGCTCGCAGGGCCGTCAGCTCTTGGGAGGGTCGATCTCCTGGTGGCTGAGCTCCTCGATGTTGACGTCCTTGAACGTCAGCACCTTCACGTTCTTCGCGAACCGCGCGGGCCGGTACATGTCCCAGACCCAGGCGTCGCTCATCGTGACCTCGAAGAAGACCTCGCCGTTCTCGGTGCGGGCCTTGAGGTCGACGGAGTTGCACAGGTAGAAGCGGCGGTCGGTCTCCACCACGTAGGTGAAGATCGAGACCACGTCGCGGTACTCCGGTAGAGCGTCAGCTCCATCTCGGTCTCGTACTTCTCGAGATCCTCGGCGCTCATCGACGCTCCTTCGCTGACGTGGTCACGGTGAGCCTAGTGCGACGGCGGCGTCCGCGAGGCTCGGCTCGACCGGCGCGTCCGCGGGCCCGTCCAGGCCCGGGAGGCTCCACGAGCGACGGTGCAGCGGCGTCGGCCCGTGCTCGCGCAGCGCGGCAATGTGCTCCGGCGCCGAGTAGCCCTTGTTCTCGGCCCAGGCGTACTCGGGGTGCTGCGCGGCCAGGCCGGTCATGATCGCGTCCCGCTCGGTCTTGGCCAGGATGGAGGCCGCCGCCACGCCGGCGCACCGCATGTCGCCCTTGATGGCCGTCACCACCGGCGGCACGTCGTCGCGCAGGTCGGGGTGGCCACCGAAGAGGGCGAGCTGCTCGGGCACGCTGAGGTAGTCGTGGTTGCCGTCGAGGAGCACCAGGTCGGGGCGCACCGACAGTCCGGACAGGGCCCGGTGGCCGGCGAGCCGCAGCCCGGCGATGATCCCATGCTCGTCGATCTCGTCGGCGCTGGCGTGGCCCACGGCGTACGACGTCGCCCACCGCTGCACCTTGGGGACGAGCGCCTCGCGCACCGCCGGGGTGAGCAGCTTGCTGTCGCGCACGCCCTGCGGCGCGGAGCGGGTCTCGAGGGTGATCACGACCATCCCGATCGAGACCGGGCCGCAGAGCGCGCCGCGCCCGACCTCGTCGGCGCAGGCCAGGTGGACCGCGCCACCGCGCAGCAGGCTGCGCTCCAGCCGGAGCGTCGGGGAGGTGGAGCGGGAGGCCATCGGGCTACTCGGCGTCCTTGACGGCCTCGAACGAGTCGGGACGGTGGTCGAGGCGGATCCGGTCGAAGGGCCAGATCAGGGCGAAGACGCGCCCGACCACGAGGTCGGCGTCGACGAACTCGTTGCCCGGCGCGCAGTCGGTCTCGTCGTCGCGGCACATGTGCTCGGAGGAGTCGGCCGACCGGCCACGGTTGTCGCCCATCACGAAGAGCTTGCCCTCGGGGACGGGGCCGGCCTTCCAGTCGCAGTTGCCCGGGCGCGGGCCGTTGCAGGCCGTGGCGGGGTCGTCGTTGACGTAGTCGGACTCCTCGAGCGGCACCCCGTTGACCAGGATGTTGCCGTCGTCGTCGCAGCAGGTGATCACGTCACCCTCGACGCCGACGACACGCTTCACCAGGTGTCCCCCGGCGGGGTACAGGCCGATCTTGGTCATCGCCCGGACCACCAGGCTGCGCGAGGCGCCGTCCCCGATGCCGCCGAGCCAGCCGCCGGGGTCCTTGAAGACGACGACGTCGCCACGCTCGGGCTCGCCGCCCCAGTAGGAGACCTTCTGGACGAGGATCCGGTCGTTGCGGATCAGGCCCGGCTCCATCGACTCCGACGGGATGTAGAAGGCCTGGACGAAGAAGGTCTTCACCACGATCGCCAGGATGAGTGCCACGGCTCCCAGCAGGATGGTCTCCTGCCAGAGGGGCAGCTGCTTGCGGTTCTTCCCGCCCCGGCCCGACGACTGCTCCGGAGACGCAGAAGACCGCGACTCCGTCCCGTCGTCGATGGGCTGGGAGTCGCGGTCTTCGGAGGTCACGCGCTGATGCTATCCACTGGGTGGAGGATCAGAACTCGCGGCGCTCCTTGATCTTCGCCTTCTTGCCGCGCAGGTTGCGCAGGTAGTACAGCTTGGCGCGACGGACGTCACCGCGGGTCACGACCTCGATCTTCTCGAAGATCGGGGAGTTCAGCGGGAACGTACGCTCGACACCGGTGCCGAAGGAGATCTTGCGGACGGTGAAGGTGCGGCCGATGCCGGAACCGTGGACGCGGATCACGACGCCCTGGAAGACCTGGACACGCGAGCGGTTGCCCTCGATGACCTTGACGTGGACCTTGACGGTGTCACCGGCGCGGAAGTCCGGGACGTCGTCGCGCTTGATCGAGTTGCCGAGCTCGGCAATCACGTTGCTCATGATGCTCCTCACGACCGCCACAGGTCCGTCGCGGAATTAGTTGTTTTCCGGTCGGTCCGCACGGTCTGACCGCTGCGCCCCCTCCCCCTGTGGCGGGAACGGACGCCGACCCCCGGTGCGTTCCTCCGGGCGGTCGTGGTCAAGCACGGACCAGTCGAGAAGTTTGCCACAGCGTGGCGTCAGTCAGAAAACCGTCGCCGCTTGGTCATCGTGAGCACCCCCGCCTCGGCCTCACCGCGGGGGCGGTACCCGGCCTTGCGGTACATCCGCTGGTTGTCGCGCGACCCGGCCCCGGTGAAGAGCTGGTACGTCCGTGCCTGCGGCGGCGCCGCGGCCTCGACGAGCTCGAGCACCTGGCGCCCGAGGCCGCGTCCCTGCAGGTCGGGGGCGACCATCAGCCGACCGACGTGCCAGGTCTCGCCGTCGAGCCGACCGCGGCCGGCAGCGACGAGGCGCCCACCACGGTGGGCGACCAGCACGGTCCAGGTCTCCAGCCAGGCGTGCACCGCGGCGAGGTCCTCGACCAGCGCCGGGATCTCGACGCCGGGGTTGTCGAGCTGCTCGCTCAACCAGCACGCCCGCTGCAGGGTCAGGATCTCCCCGGCGTCCGACGGCGTCGCGACCCGCACCTCCAGGTCGGCGTCGAGGTGGCTGGCGTGCACCAGGTCGGGGCGGCGACGGGCGGTCCGCTCGACCCGCTGCTCGTGGCGCCAGGCCGCGACGGCGCCGTGGTTGCCGCTCATCAGCACCGGCGGCACCGCGTGGCCGCGCCACTCGGCCGGCTTGGTGTAGACGGGATACTCCAGCAGCCCGTCCTCGTGCGACTCCTCCACCAGCGAGTCGGGGTTGCCCATGAAGCCGGGGAGCAGGCGTACGACGGCCTCGGTCACCGCGAGCGCGGCGACCTCGCCGCCGTTGAGCACGTAGTCGCCCAGGGAGATCTCGCGGACGCGGCCCCACTGCGTGGCGTGGTCGATGACCCGCTGGTCGATCCCCTCGTAGCGGCCGCACGCGAAGACGAGGTGCTCCTCGGCCGACAGCTCCCGGGCGACCTTCTGGGTGAAGGGCTCGCCACTGGGGGTGGTGAAGATGATGGTCGGCGTGGAGTCGGCGGTCAGCTCGTCGAGCGCCTCGCCCCACGGCTCGGGCTTCATCACCATGCCCGCTCCCCCGCCGTACGGGGTGTCGTCGACGGTGCGGTGACGGTCGTACGTCCACCGCCGCAGGTCGTGGACGGCGATGTCGAGCAGTCCCTTGTCGCGGGCCTTGCCCGGCAGGCTGAGCTCGAGCGGCGCGAGGTAGTCGGGGAAGATCGAGACGATGTCGATGCGCACGGGCCTCAGCCCTGCTCGGCGGAGCCCTCGGGCCCGTCGTCGGGGAAGGGGCTGACCAGACCCGGGCGGTCGGCGACCACGACGAAACCGCCGGCCACGTCGACCTCGGGCACGAGCGCCTGCACGAAGGGCACCAGCGTGGGGCGACCGTCGGCGGCCTTGACCTGGAGCAGGTCCTGCGCGGCGCCCTGGACCAGCCCGGTCACGGTGCCGATCTCGACGCCCTCGAGGTTGCGCACGACGAGCCCGACGACCTGGTGCTCGTAGAACTCGTCGGGGTCCTCGGGGACGTCGCTCTCGGTCAGGGTGACCTCGAGCAGGATGCCGCGCGCCGTCTCGGCGGTGTTGCGGTCGGTCCACTCCTCGAAGCCGAGGAGCAGGACGCTCTGGTGCCAGCGCGCCGAGCGGACCGTCAGCGAGGGCCACGGCGCCGCCGAGCCCTTCGGCGCCCTGACGGAGAGCACGGCCCCGGGGCGAAGCGTCGGTCGGGCTCGTCGGTGCGCACCTCGACGGTCACCTCGCCGCGGATTCCGTGCGGCTTGCCGATCCGGCCGACGACGACATCGATGCTGTTCACGGGCCCAAGAATAGGTCCCGACGGGCTCAGACCACGCCTCGCCGTCCGCGTCGCTCCCGCTCCGTACGCGCGACCTTGCGGTCGGTGGTGACGATCCAGGCCGTGAGGGCGACCCCGGCCAGCACGGCGAGCACGAAGAAGACCAGCGCGACCACCGGCACCCCGAGGACCTGGGTGCCACCGGGGACGCGGGCGAGCAGGGCGGCCCCGAGGATCGTCGCGGCGATGACCATGCCGAAGGTGAGGCGGTTGGCCATCCGCTGGAGCACGGTGTGCAGCCGCTCCTCGTCGATGGCGTGCACCTGGACGTGGAACTCGCCCTCCGCCAGGTTGTCGAGGATCCGGTTGGCGCGCTTGGGCAGCATCGCCTAACTCCTTGGCCTCCACCGCCGCCGCCATCAGTCCACCGGTGCGCAGCCGCAGCCCGCGCGTCATCATCTGGCCGACGTTGTCGCGCAGCGCCCGGGTGGGGCTGAAGTCAGGGTCGAGGTGCAGCGTCGCCTCGTCGAGGTTGAGCAACGCCTTGCCGATCATCGACATCTCCGCCGGCGGGCGCAGCCCGTGCGAGCCCGACAGCCGGCTGAGCTCGACCAGCACGGTGCCGACCTGCAGGTCGCTGCCCGCGTTGATCGCCTCGGAGACCAGGTGGGTGACGTCGTCGCGGAAGGCGGCCGCGTCGTAGTCGGGCAACGGGTGGCCCATGCTGGCGAGCGCCCGCGCGGTCTCCTCGCCGTCGCCGTCGCTGATCGCCAGCATCAGCTTCAGCACGTGGTCCTGCAGGCGGGGCGAGACGGTCGCCACCATCCCGAAGTCGACCAGCGCCAGGCGGCCGTCATCGGTGAGCAGCAGGTTGCCCGGGTGCGGGTCGGCGTGGATGACGCCCTCGTCCAGCATCATCGTCAGGTAGTAGGAGAAGAGCTGCTCGACGATCGGGCGCGTGTCGACGTCGAGCAGGCCGAGCCTGCCGACGTCGGTCACCTTGCGTCCCTCGACCAGCTCCATCGTGAGCACCCGACCGCTGGTGTGGCTGCTCACCGGCTCGGGCACCAGAAGCAGGTCGTGGTCGCTGGCCAGGTCGCGGAACCGCAGCAGGTTGCGGGCCTCCCGCCGGTAGTCGAGCTCACCGGCGAGCGACCGCCCGAACTGTCCGAGCAGCTTCTCCAGCCCGTAGCGACGACCTGCCTCGGTGCGCTTGTCGGCGGTGGCAGCCAGGCGCCCCAGCACCTCCATGTCGGCGCGCACCACGTCGCGCACACCGGGGCGCTGCACCTTGACCGCGACCTCGCGCCCGTTGCGGAGGGTGGCCCGGTGGACCTGGCCCAGGGAGGCGGCGGCGATGGGCTCGGGGTCGAAGTCGGCGTAGAGGTGGCGGATCTCGGCCCCGAGCTCGGACTCGACGATCTCCTGCACCTGGTCGAAGGCGAAGGGCTCGACCTCGTCCTGGAGCCGCGCCAGCGCGGTGGTGTACGCCGGCGGCAGCAGGTCGTAGCGGGTCGAGAGCAGCTGCCCGAGCTTCACGAAGGTGGGGCCCAGCGCCTCGAGGTCGTGGGCCAGCTGCTCGGCCTTGTCGCGGTCACCGGGCGGACCGTCCTCGTCACCGAAGGTGAACTGCCCCAGGCCGGCGTCGGCGAGCAGGTCGGAGCGGCCGTGACGCCACACCAGCCTGGCGAGATCGCGGTACCGGACCGAGGACGTACGGGGGTCGGCACTGTGGGTCAGGCTCACTCATGACCACCTCTCCTCGACGGGCGCGCCCGTACGGACGCACTCGGGACGCGCTGGACACGACATGCCCGTTCGCACGCCGAGTGAAACGCCGCCAGGGCGTGCGGCCCGGAGAGCAGCGGCTGAAATGCGCAGCGGGCGCCATCCTCGGAGGGATGACGCCCGCTGTGCATTCAGCGTGCTGCGTGCTGGTCGCGCCCGTCAGCGTCGGCGGTCGACGTCGACGAAGTCGATCCGGGCGCCGCCACGGCCTGCGAGGGCCGAGACGACGGTGCGGAACGAAGTCGCCGTGCGACCGTTGCGACCGATCACCTTGCCGAGGTCGTCGGGGTGGACCCGGACCTCGAGGATCGAGCCACGACGGAGCTGCTTGTCCTTGACCACGACGTCGTCGGGGTGGTCAACCACTCCACGGACGAGGTGCTCGAGCGCGTCGGCCAACATGATCAGGCGTCCTCGGCGGGAGCGTCGGCGGCCTCAGCCTCGGCGGCGGGGGCCTCCTCGACGGGGGCCTCCTCCTTCTTGTCGGCCTTCTTCTCAGCCTTCTTGGTCACCGCGGCGCCCTTGGGCTCGTTGGCGGCCTCCTTGAGGGCCTCGTTGAAGATCTCGAGCTTGTCGCGCTTGGGCTCGGCCACCTTGAGGGTGCCCTCGGTGCCCGGCAGGCCCTTGAACTTCTGCCAGTCGCCGGTGATCTTGAGGATCGCCTCGACGGCCTCGGTCGGCTGGGCGCCGACGCCGAGCCAGTACTGGGCGCGCTCGGAGGTCACGTCGATGAAGGAGGGCTCCTCCTTCGGGTGGTACTTGCCGATCTCCTCGATCACTCGACCGTCGCGCTTCTTGCGGGAGTCGACGACGACGATGCGGTACTGCGGCACCCGGATCTTGCCCAGGCGCTTAAGGCGAATCTTGACGGCCACTTTTGTGGTGTCTCCTCGTAAGTCGTGGTTGATGAGCGACCCTCAACCAGGTGGGGACCGGGTCAGGTCACTCGATGGGTCTGTCAGGCCGGGTGAGAGGGACCGTCCGGACAGGACACAAGCCACAAGTGTGCCAGATGCTGAGCGGGTCGCACCAATCCGGCCCAGGGAGGCCGCGCGCGACTATGTTGGCGCGCATGAATCCCCTCGAGGCCCTCGACGTCTTCAAGCGTCGCGTCGTCCCCGCGATGCGCGACCGCGGCGCCCTGACCGTGCTCCTCACCTGCGTCCGCTGGATCGTCGGGTACGTGCTGGGCCGCCTCGGGCTCAGCGAGGCCTCGAAGGGTTCCTTCACCTACGAGGGACGCCGGGTGCCGTACTTCCGGCACAACTACCACTACACGTGGCTGGGTGAGCGCAACGCCGAGGTCGCGCTGGCCAAGGAGCTCTTCGAGGCGCACGCCGGCGAGAAGATCCTCGAGGTCGGCAACGTCACCCACCACTACCTCGACGACGTCGACCACACCGTGGTGGACAAGTACGAGGTCGCGCCCGGCGTCCTCAACCTCGACGTCGTCGACATCGACCTGCCCGAAGGCAGCTTCGACCTCGTCGTGGCGATCTCGACGCTCGAGCACGTGGGCCTGGACGAGGACGTGCTCGACCCCGCCAAGCCGGCGCGCGCCGTCGACCTGCTCAAGTCGCTCGTACGCCCGGGCGGCACCCTGTGGGTCACCCACCCGGTGGGCTACAACCCGACGCTCGACGCCGACCTGCGCAGCGGCGCGATCGCGTTCGACTCGCTCAAGGCGCTGCGCCGCTCCCCCAGCCGCAACGTGTGGCGCCAGGTTGACGTCGACGACGTCTGGGACGCCGCGTACGACCGGTTCATCTTCGCCGCCCACGGCATCGTGGTCGCGGAGTGGACCCGCCCGCTCGCCTGACGCGACCCGCGCCACCGGGCGCGAGGCTCAGGCGACGACGCGGCCGCGCAGCACGATGCAGGCGGGGCGCCGCAGCACCTCCAGGTCCGCGAGCGGGTCGGAGTCGTAGACGACGAAGTCGGCCTCGGCCCCCTCTACGAGCCCCTGGTGGCCGAGCCACTCGCGGGCCCGCCACGACGCGGCGGCCAGGGCGTCGTACCGGCTGAACCCCAGGTCGTGCAGGGCGATCACCTCGCCCGGAAGGTTGCCGTGGCGCGCGACCCCACCGGAGTCCGAGCCGGCGTACATCGGCACGCCTGCCTCGTGGGCGGCCATCAGCGTGTCGCGGTGACGCCGGAAGAGGTCCTCCATGCGGTCCGCGTACGTGGGGAACCGCTCGCGCCCCTGCGCGGCGTGCACCGGGAACTTCTGCAGCTGCATCACGGTGGGGACGAGGGCTGTCCCCTGCGCCAGCATCTGCGCGATGAGGTCCTCGCTGAGGCCGGTGCCGTGCTCGATGCAGTTGATGCCGGCGTCGAGGAGTCCGGGCAGGACGTCGGGCCCGAAGCAGTGGGCGGTCACCTTGGCACCTTCGTCGTGGGCGGCCTCGATGGCGGCCGCGAAGGCGCCGGCCGGAAACGACGGGGCCAGGTCGCCCTCCTCGCGGGAGATCCAGTCCCCCACCAGCTTCACCCAGCCGTCGCTGCGCCGCGCCTGCTCACGGGTGGCCGCCACCAGGTCGTCGGGCTCGACCTCCTCGGCGTAGTTGCGGATGTAGCGCCGCGACCGCGCGATGTGGCGACCGGCGCGGATGAGCCGGGGCAGCTCCTCACGCTCGTGGACCCAGCTGGTGTCGGCCGCGGAGCCGCAGTCGCGGATCAGCAGCGCCCCGGCGTCGCGGTCGATGACGGCCTGCTCCACGGTCTCGTCGTGGCCCACGGCCCCACCGTCGTCCATCCCGAGGTGGCAGTGGGCGTCGACCAGGCCCGGCACGATCCACCCGCTGGCGACGGTCTCCGCACCCGCCTGGCGCTCGAAGGTGATCCGTCCGTCGACGACGTAGAGGTCCTGCACCTCGCCGTCGGGGAGAACTGGGCCGGAGAACCGCATCGCGTTCATGGCGTCGACCCTAACTGCCGCCGGTACTGTCTCCTGCGTGAACTCGTCGACGGCCCAGCGCAGCCAGCGCAACCGCCGCAACCGCCGCAACGTGGCGCTCTTCGGCCGCTTCGCCCTGGTGGGGGCCTCGGGCGTCCTGGTCAACCTGGTGGTGCTGGTCGTGGTGAAGAAGCTCGGCCCCGACGCCGACCTGGTCTTCCTCGACCTGCCGATGACCCGGTTCAACGTGCGCTGGTACCACGTCTTCTCGACCGTGGCCTTCGTCGTGGCCGTCCTGTGGAACTTCCAGCTCAACCGGGTCTGGGCCTTCAGCTCGACCGGCAAGGCCTCCTGGTGGAAGGAGTTCCGTCCGTTCTTCGCGGTCGGGCTCCTCGGTCAGGTGGTCGGGCTGGCGCTGCTGACGCTGCTGCTGCACAGCCACTCGCCGCTGGCGCTGTCGACCGACGTGCTCGACGACTCCACCGGGCTGCGGACGCGGCTCTACTGGGGGCAGCTGATCGTCATCGCGGCGGTGACGCCGCTGTCGTTCGTGCTGCACAAGCTCTGGACGTTCTCGTCGGTGCGCACCCACCGTCTCCGCGAGTCCGGCGAGCTCACCTGAGCCCCGGCAGGTCGGCCGGGAGGCGCCGGCTCACAGGTGGTCGAGCAACCAGCTCGGGCTCATCGCCATCGCACCCATCCCCTGGACCCGCGCCCTGAGGAAGTTGTCGGCCGTGATCACGGTGACCCGGTGGCCCGCCTCGATCGCCGCCCGGGTCTGACGCTCGATCTCGGAGTCGCCGTCCTTCGGCGCGTGCACCGTGCGTACGTGCTGGTCGCGCCCCGCCCTCACGCCGCCCTTGGCGCCGCCCTCGAGGACCAGGACGATCTCGTCGTGGGGCGTGTCGCCCGTCAGCAGCTGCTCGTGGAGCCGCCTAGCGGCACCCGCGCGGTCCCTCCACCAGCCGTCCGGACGACTCCCGACCACGTTGGCTGCATCGACGACGAGAACGGTGCTCACCTACCCGACGGTATCCCCAGATCCGCGGATGTACGCTCCCGCCCCCGCGGTGCCACGGTGGAAAAGGTGTGCTCAACGTGGGCACACCGTGGACACCGAGGAGCAGTCAGCCATGCACCGACGAACCACTCTCACCGCGGCGCTCGGCGCCGCCGCGAGCCTCGCGCTCGCCGTCAGCAGCACCGCGGTCCCGGCCGCGGCCCACGCCCCCTCCCCCGGGCCGGCTCCGTGGACCAAGGTCGCCAGCGGCCTGGACAACCCGCGGCTCCTGTCGTGGGGCGGGGACTCCCTGTACGTCGCCGAGGCAGGTGTGGGCGGTGACGGAGCCTGCATCCCGAACCCCGAGGACCCCGAGGCCGAGTCCTGCCTGGGCCTCTCCGGGGCCATCACGAAGGTCACGCTCCACCACCGGCGCAGCAGCCAGCGGCGCGTCGTCACGGGCCTCCCGTCGCTCGCGACCGCGCCCGGCAACGAGGCGGTCGGCCCGGGCGACGTGGTCGTCGTCGGCAAGCGGTGGTTCGCCACCGTCGGCCTGGGCGGCAACACCGAGGTCCGCGCGTCCCTGGGACGCGACGCGAAGAAGCTCGGCACGCTCCTCACCGGCACCCTCAAGCACAAGCGGTGGGGGCGTCACGGGTGGGGCGGGACCCGTCCGCGGGTCGTGGCCGACCTGGCCGCGTACGAGGCCGCGAACGACCCCGACGGCGGCGGCGAGGACTCCAACCCCACCGGCCTGGCGCTGGTCCGGGGTGGCCTGGCGGTGACCGACTCCGGTGGCAACGACGCCCTCCTGGTCAACGGGTGGAACCGGGTGTCGACGGTCGCCACCTTCCCGACGCGCCTGGTGCCCCCTCCGCCCTTCCTGCCCCAGGACCAGGACATCCCGATGGAGTCCGTGCCCACCTCGGCCGTCCAGGGCCCTGACGGCGCCTGGTACGTCAGCGAGCTGACCGGCTTCCCGTTCCCGCCCGGCGAGTCCACGGTCTGGCGCGTCCCGGCCGGCGGCGGCACGCCGACGGCGTACGCGACCGGCCTGACCAACGTCACCGACCTGACCTGGCACAAGGGCAAGCTGTACGTCGTGCAGCTGGTCGACGTGGGCCTGCTCAACGCCGACCCGGCCGCCGGGATGCCGGAGGGCTCGCTGCGACGCGTCGAGCGTGACGGCAGCACCACGGTCGTGGCCGAGGGGCTGCCCACCCCGTACGGCGTGGCGTTGAGGGGCCGGTCGGCCTACGTGACGACCTGCTCCATCTGCGCCGACGGTGGTCAGGTGGTGAAGATCCGACTGCGCTGACAGCACTGCGGCCCCGGACCTGACAGGTCCGGGGCCGCAGTCGTGTCACGCGGGGGCGCTCACTTGAGGAACTTGGAGAAGTCCTTCGGCAGCTGCAGGTTGGCGGCCGCGGCCTCGTAGTCGACCGGCTCGCCGTTGCCGAAGGGGTTGGCCGGAGCGGCCTTGGCCTTCTCCGAGAGCTCCTTCTTCTGCTGCGCCGCCTTGGCCGGGTTGCCGGAGACCCGCTTGCTCTTGCCCTTCTTCGGCTGCTGACGGCCCTTCTTGGCGCCGGGAAGGCCGGGCATGCCGGGCATCCCGGGGATGCCGCCGCCCTTCGCCATCTGCTGCATCATCTTGCGGGCCTCGAAGAAACGGTCCACGAGCTGGTTGACGTCGTTGACCTTGGTGCCGGAACCCTTGGCGATGCGGGCACGGCGCGAGCCGTCGATGATCTTCGGGTTCTGGCGCTCGGCCGGCGTCATCGACGAGATGATCGCCTGGATGCGGTCGATCTCGCGCTCGTCGAAGTTCTCGAGCTGGTCGGGTACTGACCCATCCCGGGCAGCATGCCCATGATCTTGGTCATGGAGCCCTTTGCGCAGCTGCTTCATCTGGTCATGAAGTCCTCGAGGGTGAAGTCACCCTTGCCACCGAGGAGCTTCTCGGCCGCCTTCGAGGTCTGCTCGCGTCGAACGCCTTCTCCGCCTGCTCGATCAGGGTGAGCATGTCGCCCATGTCGAGGATGCGCGAGGCCATCCGGTCGGGGTGGAACAGGTCGAAGTCGGTCATCTTCTCGCCTTGGTTGGAGGCGAACATGACCGGCTTTGCCGGTGATCGAGGCGATCGACAGGGCCGCACCACCGCGGGCGTCACCGTCGAGCTTGGTGAGGACGACCGCGTCGTAGCCCACCCCGTCGAGGAAGGCCTGGGCGGGTGACCGCGTCCTGGCCGATCATCGCGTCGACGACGAAGAGCACCTCGTCGGGCTGGACGGCGTCGCGGATGTCCGCGGCCTGCTTCATCAGCTCGGTGTCGACACCCAGGCGACCGGGTGTCGATGATGACCACGTCGTGGAGCTTGCGCTTGGCCTCCTCGATGGAGGCGCGGGCCACCGACACCGGGTCGCCGACGCCGTTGCCGGGCTCGGGCGAAGACCGGACACCGACGCGGCCACCGTTGACCTGGAGCTGGTTGACCGCGTTGGGGCGCTGCAGGTCGGCCGCGACCAAGATCGGGGTCTTGCCCTGCTCCTTGAGCCAGAGCGCGAGCTTGGCGGCGAGCGTCGTCTTTCCGGCACCCTGGAGGCCGGCGAGCATGATGACGGTCGGGCCGGTCTTGGCGTAGCGCAGCCGGCGGGTCTCGCCACCGAGGATGTTGACGAGCTCCTCGTTGACGATCTTGACGATCTGCTGCGCCGGGTTGAGCGCCTGGCTGACCTCCTCGCCGCGGGCCCGCTCCTTGACGGCGCCGACGAACTCCTTGACCACGGGCAGCGCGACGTCGGCCTCGAGGAGCGCGATGCGGATCTCGCGCGCGGTGGCGTCGATGTCGGCCTCGGAGAGACGTCCCTTGCCCCTCAGGTTCTTGAAGGTGTCGGCAAGGCGGTCGGAGAGTGTGGCGAACAAGAGCTCTTCCCTCGTGGGCGTAGTGGTGGCGCAGACGTACGGGAGGCAAGACTATCCGGCAGTCCCCTGCCCTGCCCTCATCGCGGGCGCACGCAGCTCACCACGCGCGCTCCATCTCGCGGTCCGTCCCACCGGCCAGGGCCCGACGTACGGCGTGCGCCGCCTCCGCCGCGCGCTCGTCGCCCAGGGCGTCGGCCCCCAGCTCGCACAGGTAGAAGACGTCGACGGCCTGCGGACCGAGCGTGTCGACGTGCGCCGAGCGGACCGTCATCCCGCGGGCGGCCACCGCGGAGAGCACGGTGTGCAGCAGCCCCGGCCGGTCACCGGCCCGGACCTCCAGGACGGTGGCCCGCCGGGAGGCCTCCGGGCGGACCTGCACCGACGGCTCGAGCGTGTCGTCCGCGGGCATCCGGAGGCGCTCCACCCCGCCCTCGCCACTCGCGACCAGGTCGAAGCGTCGGCGCAGCAGCGCCGGGTCGAGCGAGTCGTGGGCGACGTCCCAGACCGAGACGCCCCACTCGCCCTGCGACCAGACCCGGGCCCGTCGTACGCCGGCCTTCTGCAGCGCCAGCACCGCGGAGACGTCGGCGAGCAGCCCCACCCGGTCGGGCGCGACGACCGTGACGGTGGCGCCCGACGCGCCGGGGACGACCTCGAAGTGCACCGTCGTACGCCCTGCCGCGAGCTCGTCGGGCACCGCGACCTCGGGAGTGCCCACCTCGGGCTGCGGCACGGTGCGTGCCTCCAGCAGCCGGTCGACCCGGGCAGCGAGGCTCTGGACGAGCTGCGCGCGCCAGGTCGACCACGCCTTCACCGACGCGGCCAGGGCGTCGGCCTCGGTCAGCGCGGCGAGCAGCGACAAGGTGAGCCGGGAGCCGACCTTCGCCGCGACCTCCTCCTGCGTCACCGGGTCGTCGGGGTCACGCGTGGTCGCCGTCTCCGAGAGCAGGAGGTGCCAGCGTACGAGCGTGGCCAGGGTCGCGCAGTCCTCGGCGTCGAAGCCCATCCGGGCGGCGACCGGCCCGACGACCTGCTCCCCGGCGACGCTGTGGTCGATCGTCTGCCCCTTGCCGATGTCGTGCAGCAGCGCCGCCACCATCAGCAGGTCAGGCCGGGCGACCCGACGGATCAGCCGAGAGGCCTCGATGCAGGTCTCCACCACGTGCCGGTCGACGGTGAAGCGGTGGATCGCCGAGGCGTGCGGCAGCAGTCGGATCTGCTCCCACTCCGGCAGCACCTGGTCGATGGCGCCGGTCTCCTCCAGGGTCTCCCAGACGCCCAGCAGGCCGCGCCCGGAGGCGAGGAGGCGGACCAGCAGCTCGCGCGCCCCCAACGGCCACGGCGTGGGCAGCGGCGGGCACTCGGCGACGAGTCGGGCGGCGCTGACCGGCGAGAGGAGCAGACCGCGCTCGGCGGCCTCGGCGGCGGCGCGCAGCAGCAGGAGCGGGTCGTCGGCCGGCGCGACCCTGCCGTCGAGGACGACCTCCCCCGCCGACTCGGAGACGCCCGGCGCCAGCGGGGTGAGCTGGGGCCGGCGTCCGCCGCGGCGCGGCCGGACGCTGCTCACCGCCTCGGCCCGGTGCCAGGTGAGCCGGCTCAGGTGCGCCACCCGCCGCCCGAGCATGCGGACGTGGCGCTGGGCGGCCTCGGCGTCCTCGAGGCCGAGCGCCTCCGCGAGCGGCGTCCAGGCCTCCGGCGGAACCCTGTCGCCGGCGCGGCCGGTGATCTCGTGGAGGTGGTCGCGCACGTCGAGCAGCCCGCGTCGACCACGCTCGAGGTCGGCGTGCGGCACGTCGACCAGCCACGACGCCACCAGGGCCCGCAGGACGGTGGCGTCGCGCAGGCCGCCCGCGGACTCCTTCAGGTCGGGCACGGAGGCGTGGGCCAGCTCGCCGACGGCCTGGTGGCGCTTGTCGACCAGGGACCGCACCGCGCCGAGGCGCTCACGGGCCGTACGACGCCACCCCGCCAGCACGGTGGTGCGCAGGCGCAGGGTCAGGTTGGCGTCACCGGCCAGGTGCCGGATGTCCAGCAGGCCCAGCGCGACCCGGGCGTCGGCGTCGGCCGCGCTGATCATCTGGGAGAAGGTGCGGACGGCGTGGTCGATCTTGAACCCTGAGTCCCACAGCGGATACCAGACGTCGGAGGCGACGCTGCCGAGTTGGACGTCGTCGTCGTGCACCAGGACCACGTCGAGGTCGGAGTAGGGCGCCAGCTCGCCGCGACCGTAGCCGCCGACGGCGACCAGGGCGACACCGGTGTCGGGGCCGCTCGCCTGGGCGTACGCCGCCCGGCAGACGTCGTCGGCGATCTCGGTGCGGACCGCGCGTTGCTCGGCGCTCATGCTGGCCTCCTGGGGTGTGGGGCGGACACGAGTCAGGCCCACCCCGGACGAGGTGTGTCGGGGTGGGCCTGCTCAGGTGTGGCTTCAGTGCGGGGTGGTGCGGTGCCCGTCGCGAGGACGGGCCGGGGTCACGAGGCTCAGAGAGCGGCCTCGTCCTTGTCCCCGGTGCGGACCCGGACCACGGAGTCGACCGGCATGACCCAGACCTTGCCGTCTCCGATCCGCCCCGTCTGGGCGGTCTTCACGACGATGTCGACGATGTCGGCGGCGTCGGAGTCCTCGACCACGATCTCGATGCGGATCTTGGGCACCAGGGCGATGTCGTACTCAGCGCCGCGGTAGACCTCGGTGTGACCCTTCTGGCGGCCGTAGCCGCTGACCTCGGAGACCGTCATCCCGGCGACTCCGAAGGTCTCGAGGGCCTCTCGGACGTCCTCCCACTTGTGGGGCTTGATGACTGCGGTGACGAGCTTCATGCGCTCGCTCCTTCCTTGACCTTGTCGGAGGTGGTGGTGCCGAGGACGCTGCGACCACGGCCGACGGCGGTGCCGAAGTCGTAGCCGGTCTCACCGTGCTCGGAGAAGTCCACGCCCTCGATCTCGGCCTCCTCGTCGACCCGGAGGCCGATGACCAGCTTGACCAGCAGCGCCACCAGGAAGGTGAAGACCGCGGACCAGACCATGGCGAAGAGGGCGATGACGACCTGGGTGAGGAGCAGCTTGGCACCGTCACCGTAGAAGACACCACCGGTGGTGGCGAGGAAGCCGATGCCGACCGTGCCGACCAGACCACCGACGAGGTGGACGCCCACGACGTCGAGCGCGTCGTCGAAGCCGAGCTTGTACTTCAGGCCGACGGCCAGGGCGCAGAGCGCACCGGAGACCAGGCCGAGGATGATCGCACCGATCGGCGACAGGGCGCCACAGGCCGGGGTGATGGCGACCAGACCGGCGACGACACCGGAGGCGGCGCCGAGCGAGGTGGCCTTGCCGTGGCGGATCTTCTCGATGACCATCCAGCCGACGACGGCGGCAGCAGCAGCGACGGTGGTGTTCAGCCAGACCAGGCTGGTCTCGGAGAGGAAGATCGCGTTGGACTCGTCGGTGCCGTCAGCGGCGAAGACGATCGAGCCGACGTTGAAGCCGTACCAGCCGAGCCACAGCAGACCGGCACCGATCATGGTGAGCGGCAGGTTGTGGGGCTTGATCGGCTCCTTGCCGAAGCCGAGGCGCTTGCCGAGCATCAGGGCCAGGACGAGACCCGCGACACCGGCGTTGATGTGGACGACCGTTCCACCGGCGTAGTCGACCGGGGCCGCACCGCCGATGAGGTCGGCGAGGGCGCCGTCCTCACCCGAGAGGAAGCCGCCGCCCCAGACCATGTGGGCCAGGGGGAAGTAGGAGAAGGTGACCCACAGGGGCAGGAAGAGCACCCAGGCGGAGAACTTGAGGCGGTCGGCCACCGCGCCGCTGATCAGCGCAGCGGTGATGACCGCGAAGGTGAGCTGGAAGCCGACGAAGATGTAGTCGACACCGCTGACGCCCTTGAGGCCGAAGGTCTCGAAGGGGTTGTTGAAGAGCATGGCGACGTCCTGGTCACCGTAGGACATCGACCAGCCCCACAGGACGTAGATGATGCCGACGATGCCGAGCGAGCTGAACGACATCATCATCATGTTCAGCACGGACTTGCTGCGGCTCATGCCGCCGTAGAACAACGCCAGCGCGGGCGTGGTCATCATCAGGACGAAGGACGCTGAGACCAGCATCCAGGCGTGATAGCCGGTGTCCATTGGACCTCCAGAGGATCTCGGGTGGTGGTTCGGGAACTGATGGAAGAAGACTCGTCCCGCGAGATTTCGCTCCAGCGCTCCGCATGTTGCATGCAAGAAACGTCTGTGCAGATTCTGTTTCGCGCATGTGAACGAGCTCCAGCGCCCTCACGCCCCTGCGGCCACGACCCGGGCAGCACTCGTTACGCTCGCCCGGTGAGGATCATCGGGACGCTCATGGTGCGCGACGAGGTGGACGTGGTCGCGGCGATGGTGGAGCACCACCTCGACCAGGGCGTCGACCTCCTCGTGGTCACCGACAACGCCTCCGTCGACGGCACCACCGAGGTGCTCGCGGCGTACGAGGCCACAGGACGCATCGAGCTGCACCACGACCCGGTGCACCGCAAGCAGCAGGGCGACGTGGTCACCGCGATGGCGCGCCGCGCCCGCACCGTGCACCGGGCCGACTGGGTGCTCAACCTCGACGCCGACGAGTTCATGCTCGCGCGTGACCCAGGGCTCACCGTGCGTGCAGCGTTGGAGGCCACGCCGCTGCACCTCAACGCCTTCACCGTCGACGTGGTCAACATGATCGGCCCCACCGCCGAGTCGGGCGCCGGTTTCGACCGGCTGGTGTGGCGCGACCACCGCCCCGACGACCTGCTGGTCGAGCGCGAGCTGCACGCCCACCCCACCCCCAACGCGGTCCACCGTGGCGAGAGCGACGTGGTCGTCCAGCAGGGCAACCACTTCACCTCGCTGGTCAGCAACGGCCAACCCGACGAGGCGGTGGCCATGGAGGTCCTCCACCTGCCCTGGCGCTCGTGGTCGCAGTTCGAGCGCAAGGTGGTCAACGCCGGGCGGGGCTACGAGGCCTCGCCCACCCTGCGGCCGAGCCCAGGCACCACGGCATGCGCGACTACCGGCTGTGGCAGGAGGCAGGTTGCACGCGACGTACGACCGTCGCTGCCCTCCCCGCCGAGCTCGACGAGTGGGCGGGCCGCGGCTGGGTCGAGCACGACACCCGCCTGCTGGAGCGGCTCACAGCCCTGCAGGAGCGGGCGCTGCGCCCGGACCTGCTCGGCGCCTGCCTGCGCTGACCCTCAGCGGTCGAAGCCGCGCGCGGCCCGCAGCTCGACGGCCAGCTCCACCAGGCGGCGGGCGCGCGCCTCGAACGAGTGCTCACGGCGGATCCGCTCGGCGGTCGCCCGTCGCTCCTCGTCGTCGCCGAAGACCGCGTCGGGGTCGGCGAGCGAGCTCAGGCGTACGAGGTCCTCGGGCGTCCGCACGACCTGCACCGAGCGTCCGAAGAGGTCGCCGAGGCCGGCGACGTCGTCGGTGAGCACCCGGGCGCCGCTGGCGACCGCGTCGAAGAGGCGGTTCGACAGGAAGCCGTCGCTGCGCATGTCGTCCCAGTGGTCGTTGAGCACCACGCCGGCAGAGCGGTAGGCGGCACCGAGCTCGGCGTTGGCGAGGTAGTTGCCCTTGAGCACCCGCTTCGGCACGAGCCGCTCCCACTCGGTGCCGTAGAGGGAGAGCGGAAGACCCTGCTCGACCGCGTCGCGGACCATCGGGCGGTAGACGCCGCGGGCACTGCCCACGAAGAGCACGGGGTGGCCCGTGTCGGGGATGGCCCGGTCGGGGTGGAAGAGCCGGTGGTCGGTGGCCTGGAGCAAGGGTCGACGCGCAGGCCCCAGCGGCGGGTCTGCTGCTCGGCCCAGTGCACCGACGCCGCGAGCACGCGGTCGTACGTCGCGGCCTCCGCGCCCGTGAGCTGCTCGGGGTGGGAGATGACCCAGCCGATGGTGACGTTCTCCGGGGTGGGCCAGAAGGCCTCGAGCCCGCGCAGGACCAGGTTGACGTCGTCGTGGCGCCCGGTCGGACGGTCGAAGGCGTCGCGGCGGTCGACGACGACCTCCTGGCCGACCGAGCGCAGCGCCTCGGCCAGCGAGCTGGCGAAGTGGGTGTCGCCCCACTTGTCACCGGCGGGGGTGAACGGAGCCGGGTTCTTGATCGCCCAGCGCAGGCGCGGCGGCGCCTCGGTCACGGTCGGCCGCTCACGCACCAGCACCGGCTCGGCGACCCCAGGTGGCGGTCCTTGAGCTGGTGGAAGGAGAGCGCGTGGCCGTGGACCGCGAACCCGCGGGTCGCCACAGCTCGGCGTCGTCCTGGGGCATCCGACCACGCCAGCGCTCCAGGAAGACCCGGCGGTTGACCGCGTAGTGGCGGTGCCGGCCCGGCGTCCGCGACTCGTGGTGCACGACCACGGAGTCGGGGCGCACGGTGAAGCGGCCCGGGCGCACCTCGGCGGCGCGCAGGCAGAGGTCGACGTCCTCCATGCCGTTGGTGAAGACGGGGTCGAAGCCGCGCAGGGCGACGACGTCGCGGGTGCGCATCACCAGGCAGGCGCCGGTCACGGCGTGGAAGGGCAGCTCCTCGATCCCTGCCGCGTCCTCGACCGGGAATCCGGTGAGGAAGCCGTGCGCCAGTCCCCCGGTGCTCGGGAAGGCGAGGCCGGCGCACTGGATCGACCCGTCTGGGTAGAGCAGCAGCGGCTGCGACCCGAGCACCGTGTCATCGGCGAGCGCGTCGACCAGCGGCGCGAGCCACCGCGACTGCACCTCGGTGTCATTGTTGAGGAAGACGACCGTCTCGCCGCGCAGGCGCGGCACGGCCACGTTGTTGCCCAGGGCGTAGCCGAGGTTGGCGACCCGGTGGTCGACCTCGACGCAGTCGTGCTTGAGGGTCAGCAGGTCCAGCATCACCGCGGCGTCGGGGTCGTTGCCGTTGTCCACGACGACGACCTGGAGCCGGTGGTGGGTCTCGGCGGCGTGCTCGACCACCCGGTCGACGGCCGTGCTGGTCATCTCCCAGTCGGCGTAGGTGGGGATCACCACAGAGACGACGTCGGCCTCGCGGATGACCTCGCGCTCGGCCTCCCAGTCGACGAGCAGGTCGTTGAGCACGACGTCGGCCCAGGCGGCGACCTCGCGCGGGTTGGAGACCGGGCGCCGGGGGCCCGGCAGGCCGCGGGCGGCGCTCGAGGCGGCGAGGTGGCGGACCACGCCCACCGACGCGACGAGCGGCACGCCGGTGAGGGGGGCGACCCGGGCCAGCAGCGCGAACTCCCAGGCCGACGGCAGGGTGGGATCGAGGCCGACCTCGTCCAGCGTGGCGCGGCGCAGCAGCAGGCGCTCGGCGGCGATCCCGGCCCGCTGGGTGGGGACGCCCTCCCCGATGCCGGCACGCGAGAGGTAGCCGGTGCCGTCGGCACGGACCACGCGCATCACGTCGGCGACCGCTCCGGCCGACTCACGCTCGGCGGTCACGACCAGCCGGGCCAGGCGGTCGGGCGCCCACTCATCGGCGGCGGTGAGGAAGGCGACGTACGCCCCCGCTCCCTGCTCGAGGGCGCGGACAGCACCGCACTGCCCTGCAGCCCGGTGACGTCGACGCGGGTCGTCCGCTCGGCGGGGGCGACGGCCTCGACGGCGGCCAGCACGTCGGCGTCGGTCTCGTCGTCGAGCACGAGGAGGCGCCAGGCGCGGTGGGTCTGGGCGACCAACCCCTCCACGCTCGTACGCACGTGCTCGGCGCTCCCGCGGGCGTCAGCACGACGTCGACCACGACGTCGGCGACGTCGGCGGCCAGGGCGGCGTCCAGCTCCGGCACGGCCTTCAGCGCCCGGCGCGGCACCACCGGCAACGCCTCCGCCTCGGCCTGGGCGGCCAGGGCACGGTGGCGCTCCAGCAACCACGCCCGCAGGTCGACCCCGTGGCCCTCGGCGTCGACCGGGAGCCAGCGGTTGCCGGGGATGCCGTCGGGCGCCCCGACCTCGAGGTAGTGGCCGAGCGGCCCGTGCGGGTGCTCCTTCGCCCCCTCCACGGTGCGCCGGTAGTGGACGGTCGAGAAGGCCGGGTGGGTCGGGGTCCCGAACGGCTTGCGCCGCAAGTAGACCAGGAAGGGGTCCTTGCCGGTCAGGTCGAGCTTGCTGCAACGGGCGAACCAGGCAGGGTCGAAGAGGGGCTGCGGCGAGACCCGCTTCTCGCGTGGGGTGGCCAGGTAGTGGCGGACCAACGCCTCGCGGTCACCCTGCGCGCCGGTGCGCAGGGCGTACCACTCCGCGTCGAAGAGCGGGCTGTCGAGCAGCAGCGCGACCCGTCCGTCGCCCCGTGCCCCGGCACCGCGCGCGGGCGCAGCGGCACCCCGCAGGGAGCGGGCCCTGGCCCGCGCCCGGGTGAGCATGCGGCGCGCCGAGCGCCTCTGGCCACTCGCCACCGGGGCTCCCTCAGCCCAGCAGGGCGTCGACGAAGGCCTGCGGCTCGAAGGGGGCGAGGTCGTCGGGACCCTCGCCCAGGCCCACGAGCTTGACCGGCACGCCCAGCTCGCGCTGGACGGCGACCACGATGCCGCCCTTGGCCGAGCCGTCGAGCTTGGTGAGCACGATGCCGGTGACGTCGACGGCCTCGGCGAAGACGCGGGCCTGGATCATCCCGTTCTGTCCGGTGGTGGCGTCGAGGACCAGCAGCACCTCGGTGACCGGGGTGAGCTTCTCGATGACGCGCTTGACCTTGCCGAGCTCGTCCATGAGGCCGGCCTTGTTCTGCAGTCGGCCGGCCGTGTCGACCAGGACGGTGTCGACGCCGCGGTCGATGCCCTCCTTGACGGCCTCGAAGGCGACGCTGGCCGGGTCGGTGCCCTCCGGGCCGCGGACCACGTCGACGCCGACGCGCTCGCCCCAGGTGCCGAGCTGCTCGGCGGCGGCGGCGCGGAAGGTGTCGGCGGCGCCCATGACGACCGAGCGGTCCTCGGCCACCAGGATGCGGCCGATCTTGCCGACGGTCGTGGTCTTGCCGACGCCGTTGACGCCGACGACCAGGACGACGCCGGGCTTGCCGTCCTCGCCGGTGACCCGGAGGCGGCGGTCGAGGTCGGGGTTGACCAGGGCGAGCAGCTCCTCGGAGAGGACGCGGCGGGCCTCGGTGGCCTCACCGCCCTCGACCCGGAGCCGGGTGCGCAGGTTGTCGACCAGCTGCGTGGTCGGGGCGACACCGATGTCGGCGGTGAGCAGGGTGTCCTCGATCGACTCCCAGGTGTCCTCGTCGAGCTTGTCGCGCGAGAGCAGGGCCAGCAGCCCCTTGCCCAGCGCGCCCTGGGAGCGCGAGAGCCGCTGGCGCAGGCGGACCAGGCGGGACGCGGTGCCCTCGGGCTGCTCCAGCGTCGGGAGGGCCTCCTCCGGCACCGGCGGGGCGGCAGCCTCCTGGCCGGTCACCTCCGTGGGGGCGGTGACCTCGGCCTCGTCGGCCCGGGGCGGCGGCGCGCCGGCGTCGGTCGGGGCCGACGGAGGAACGGCCTTGCCACCGCGGGAGCGGAGCGAGACGGTGACGGCGACCGCCACGGTGATGAGCGCCAGGATCGCCAGGGCGATCAGCACGTAGGTCCAACCAGGAAGAGCATCCATGAGGAGCATCCTCCCAGAGGGTCAGCGCCTGCGGAGCAGGGGTTCCTCGTCCTCGGACAGCAGCGGCAGACGGTCGACGCCGCGCCGCATGGCCTCGCCCAGCTGGGGGACGAACGGGACGTCCTGGCCCCGGTGCGGATAGGCCACGTAGGCGAGCACGAGTCCGCCCACGACCAGGCTCAGCATCGTCATCAGAAGGACGGCCAGCACGTGTTCCAACTCCCTGTCGAGCGACGTCAGGGCCCCCGCGGCCCGACGTCCGTCCCAAGGGTGACACAGGCGTGGGCACGCCCCGGCATCGGCCTCGGACCGGCCACTGACCGACCTCAGACCGGCTCGGACTCCTTCAGCCGCTGGCTGATCACGGCCGAGACGCCGTCGCCCCGCATCGTCACGCCGTAGAGCGCGTCGCCGACCTCCATGGTCCGCTTCTGGTGGGTGATGACGAGCAGCTGGGAGTTCTCGCGCAGCTCCTCGTAGATCTGCAGGAGACGACCGAGGTTGGTGTCGTCGAGCGCCGCCTCCACCTCGTCGAGGATGTAGAACGGCGAGGGCCGGGCCTTGAAGAGCGCCACCAGGAAGGCGACGGCGACCAGTGAGCGCTCGCCACCGGAGAGCAGCGAGAGCCGCTTCACCTTCTTGCCGGGCGGGCGCGCCTCGACCTCGACGCCGGTGGTGAGCATGTTCGACGGGTCGGTGAGCACCAGCCTCCCCTCACCGCCGGGGAAGAGCCGCGCGAAGGTCGCGTCGAACGCCTTCTCGACGTCGGCGTAGGCCTCGGTGAAGACCTGCTCCACCCGGACGTCGACCTCCTTGACGATGTCCATGAGGTCCTTGCGCGTGCGCTTGAGGTCGTCGAGCTGCTCGGTGAGGAACTTGTGGCGCTCCTCCATCGCCGAGAACTCCTCCAGCGCGAGCGGGTTGACCCGGCCCAGCTGGGCCAGGGCACGCTCGGCGGCCTTGAGCCGCTTGAGCTGCTCCTCACGGACGAACGGGACCGGCTCCGGCGGCTCGTCGCCCTCGGGGAGCTCGCCGAAGAACGGCACGGCCAGGTGCGGACCGTACTCGTCGACGAGCACCTGCGGGTCGAGCCCGAGCTCGTCGACGGCCTTCTCCTCGAGCTGCTCGATGCGCATCCGCTGCTGGGCCCGGGCCAGCTCGTCGCGGTGCACCGAGTTGACCAGCTCGTCGTGGTCGCGGGTGAGGTCACGCAGACGCGCACGCACGGTGAGCAGCTGCTCCTCGCGCTCGTGGCGCGATCGCTCCACCGAGGCGCGCTCCTCGGCGGCCTCGTTGACCGACGACTCCAGGGCGTGCAGCACCACCGCGGTCGCGGCGCCGACGGCCTCGGCCGCACGGCCCTCGCGCACCAGGCGCTGGCGTCGGGCCTGCGCCTTGGCGCGGCTCTCCCGCTCCGCTCGCGCCTGCCGGGCCAGCGAGTCGGCGCGGCCGTGGATGGCACGGGCCCGCTCCTCAGCCGTACGCAGCGCGAGTCGCGCGTCCATCTCCCCCTGCCGGGCGGCCCGGGCGGCCTCCGCCAGCTCCTCGCGGGCCGAGGTGTCCGGATCCTCCTCGGGGGCGTCGGTGGCCTGGGCCAGGCGGGCCTCGAGCTCCACCAAGCCGGCCAGGTCCTTCTCACGGGCCTCGGTGGCAGCAGCCAGCGCCTTCTCGAGCCGCTCGGCCTCGCCGCGGGCGCTGCGGACGGCCGAGCCGTACTGACCCAGCTCCTCCGCCACCGCTGCCAGGGTGGCGTCGGACTCGTGCAGCTGGGCCAGGGCCACGTCGACACGCTTCTGGGCCTCGAGGCGGCGCGCCTCCGCCCCGGAGATCTCGAAGGCGAGCCGCTCAGTGCGGGCGGTCACCTCGGCCAGCTGCTGCTCCGCCTCGTCGTGGGCAGCCTGGACCTCGAGCAGGCTCGGCTGGGACGACGATCCACCCCAGGCGTGGTGGCGACCCAGCAGGTCGCCGTCACGGGTGACCGCGACGACGTCGGGAAGTCGCTCCACGAGCGCACGGGCCGCCTCGAGGTCCTCGACGACGGCCACCTTGGCCAGGGCGCGGGTGAGGGCGGCGGACAGCTCGGCAGGGGCGACGACCACGTCGACCGCCCACACGGCGCCGCCGGGCAGGGCGGGCCAGTCGCGCGGCAGGTCGTCGGGGTCTCCGACCACCAGCTGCGCGCGCCCGAGATCCTCGCCCTTGAGGTGGTCGATCGCAACCAGCGCGGCGGAGGGGTCGCGCACCGCGACCGCGTCGGCCGCCTGGCCCAGCGCGCTGGCGACCGCGGCCTCGTAGCCGGAGTGCACGCTGACCAGGGCGGCCACCGAGCCGAGCAGGCCGTCGAGCTGCTCGGAGGCGGCCAGCAGGGCGCCTGCGCCGTCCTTGCGGTTCAGGCCCAGCGCCAGGGCGTCGATCCGGGCACGCAGCGCGGTCCGCTCCCGGTCGGCCTCGCGGTCGCATCGCGCAGACGCTGCACCTGTGCCTCGGCGGCCTCCAGGGCCTCGGCCGCGGCCTCGTGCTCGGCGTCCAGTCCTTCCTCGCCGGCGTCGAGCCCCGCGACCTCGGTCTCCAGCGCGGTGAACTGGGCGGCCGCACGCTCGGCACGGCCCAGGGCCTCCTGCCGCGCCTGGGCGAGACGCCCGAGCTCCTCGTCTGCGGCGGCGGCACGGCTCTTGAGCGCGTTGACCTGTCCGGTCAGTCGGGCCAGCCCCTCGCGGCGGTCGGCGGCGGCGCGTTGGAGGGCGGCGATCCTGCGGTCCTCCTCCGACGCGGCGTCCTCGGCCTCGCGCCGGTGCGCCACGGCCTCCTCGAGCGTCGTACGCAGGCCCTCGACCTCGGTGGCGATCGCGGCCTCCTGCTCGCGGGCCCGCTCCGCGTCGGCCTCGAGCCGGTCGGGGTCGCGCCCGGAGTCGACGACCTCGTCGGAGGAGCCCTGCGCGTTGCGCACGCGCTCGGCGGCCAGCGACTGGGTGCCGCGCAGACGCTCGCGCAGGCCGGAGAGGGCGAACCACGCCTCCTGGGCG
Organism: Nocardioides daphniae; assembly: GCF_004777465.1. Taxonomy (NCBI): domain Bacteria; kingdom Bacillati; phylum Actinomycetota; class Actinomycetes; order Propionibacteriales; family Nocardioidaceae; genus Nocardioides; species Nocardioides daphniae. Next base: position 1,238,667 of record NZ_CP038462.1, on the reverse strand, counting down.
GCCGCCAGGGCTGGCAGGTCCTCCCGCAACGAGGCCTCCAGCCCGGCCTCCACCTCGCGGGCCCGGGCCAGCTCGGCCTCGACCTCGGCGCGGCGCTGCACCAGCAGCGACTCGTCGGCCAGGTCCTGCTCCAGCACCGTGCGGGCGGTGACCAGGTCGTCGGCGGCGATGCGGGCGCGGGCGTCGCGGACGTCGGCCTGCACGGCCTGGGCCTTGCGCGCCACCTCGGCCTGACGGCCCAGCGGCTTGAGCTGGCGGCGGATCTCGGTGAGCAGGTCGGCCAGCCGGGTCAGGTTGCCCTCGGTGGAGGCGAGCTTGCGCAGCGCCTTCTCCTTGCGCTTGCGGTGCTTCAGGACGCCCGCGGCCTCCTCGATGAAGCCGCGCCGGTCCTCCGGCGTCGCGTGCAGGATCGAGTCGAGCTGGCCCTGCCCGACGATCACGTGCATCTCGCGTCCGATGCCGGAGTCGCTGAGCAGGTCCTGGACGTCGAGCAGCCGGCAGGAGGTGCCGTTGATCGCGTACTCCGAGCCGCCGTTGCGGAACATCGTCCGGCTGATCGTCACCTCGGTGTAGTCGATCGGCAGCGCACCGTCGGAGTTGTCGATGGTCAGCTGGACCTCGGCACGGCCCAGCGGTGGGCGGCCGGTGGTGCCGGCGAAGATGACGTCCTCCATCTTGCCGCCGCGCAGCGACTTGGCGCCCTGCTCCCCCATCACCCAGGCGAGCGCGTCGACGACGTTGGACTTGCCGGAGCCGTTGGGCCCGACGATGCAGGTGATGCCGGGCTCGAGCTGGAGCGTGGTCGAGGACGCGAAGGACTTGAACCCCTTGAGGGTCAGGCTCTTCAGGTACACCCCGGACCTCCTCCGACCGTGTCGCGCACTCCGCACGGGCACGTCGCCCGCTGCGGCGCGCTCAGACTACCGGTGGGTGCCGTCAGTTTCGCCCGACCGGCGCAGCTGCTCGTCGGGCGAGCTCGCCCGGACACGTCGCAGCGCCCGGAGGGCGGGACGGAGAGAGGTCAGGCGGGCTGCATCTCCTGGAGCGACTCGCGCTCCAGGGCAGCGGTCGTCTCGAGGTCGGCCAGACGGGTGTTCTCGTCCTGGAGCCGGACCACGAGGGCCTCGAGGTCAGCGATGCGCTGACGCAGTCGAGCGTTCTCCGAAACCATCCGGGAAGAACCACGGGTGTCGGTGTGGAGATGTCCGAGGAGAGCCTTGGCCATCGGGAACCTTTCGCGTGTCGTGCACGTGGTGAATGGGCAGGCCACAGAGGGCCGTATTCAAGAGTCCCACCCCGACCGGGACGGGTCAATTCCCCGACTTGGGGGCCTCGGTGCCCGCTCAGGTCCGGCGCCGGCGCGGCACCGGCTGGCAGGTCGGGCAGAAGTAGGACGAGCGGTTCATGAAGGCCACCCGGCGGATCGCCGCACCGCACCGGTCGCACGGCTCGTCCTCGCGGCCGTACGCGTGCAGGCTGCGGTCGAAGTAGCCCGACTCGCCGTTCACGTTGACGTAGAGGGCGTCGAAGCTGGTGCCGCCCTGGTCGAGCGCCTGCAGCATCACCGCGCGGGCCTGCTCGATCACGTCGAGCGCCTGAGCCCGGGTGAGCCGGTCGCCGGGACGCTCGCCGTGCAGCCGGGCGCGCCAGAGCGCCTCGTCGGCGTAGATGTTGCCGACCCCGGAGACCAGCGTCTGGTCGAGCAGCTGGCGCTTGACCGCGCTGGAGCGCTGCCGCATCCGCCGGGCCACCGCCTCGGCGTCGAACTCGGCGTCCAGCGGGTCACGGCCGATGTGGGCGATCTCCGACGGGAGAACGGCGCCGCCCGGGGCGTACGAGAGACCGCCGAACATCCGTTGGTCGACGAAACGCAGGTCGGCGCCGGAGTCGAGCGGGAAGCGCACCCGCAGGTGGCGCTCGAGCGGGGCGCCGGGGGTCTTCACCAGCATCTGCCCGCTCATGCCGAGGTGGCCGAGGATGGCGTCGGTGTCGTCGAGGGCGAGCCAGAAGTACTTGCCGCGTCGTCGCACGGCGGTGACCGTACGTCCGGCGACGGCCTGCGCGAACCCCTCGGGCCCGAGCGGGTCGCGGCGTACGGGGCGGGCGTGGAGCACCTCGGCGCCGAGGATGCGGGCACCGACGACGTGGGTCTCGAGTCCGCGGCGTACGACCTCGACCTCGGGCAGCTCGGGCACGGCGGCCTCGTCTCAGACGGGGAGTCGTCACCCCGGGCCGCGGCGTCGCGGGCCTCGGAGATCTCGCTGTAGGCGGTCTGGGCGGCTGCCTGCTCCGCCTCCTTCTTCGACCGTCCGGTGCCGTGGCCGTAGAGGCCGTCGCCGACGCGCACCTGGGCGGTGAAGGTCTTCATGTGGTCCGGACCCTCGTCCTGGATCACGTACTCAGGGACGCCGAGCCCGTGGCTGGCGGCGAGCTCCTGGAGCGAGGTCTTCCAGTCCAGACCGGCGCCCATGGCGGCCGCAGCCTCCATGAGCGGGTCGAAGAGCCGGTGCACGACCTCGCGGGAGACCTCGAACCCACCGGACAGGTGGATGGCGCCGATCACTGCCTCGACGGTGTCGGACAGGATCGACGCCTTGTCACGCCCACCGGTCGTCTCCTCGCCGCGGCCGAGCTTGATGTGCTCGCCGAGACCGATGGAGCGGGCCACGTCGGCCAACGCGCGAGCATTGACGACCGCGGCCCGCAGCTTCGCGAGACGACCCTCGGACAGGTCCGGGTGGTTCGTGTAGAGAGTCTCCGTCACCACCACGCCGAGCACGGAGTCCCCGAGGAACTCCAGGCGCTCATTGGTGGGAAGACCACCGTTCTCGTACGCGTACGAGCGGTGGGTCAGCGCACGCTCAAGCAGCTCGGGGGTCAGTACAGGATCCCCGAGCGCTTGGCGCAGCTGCGTGGTCAGAGGTGGGACCCGGTCAGAGGACCTGGCGACGCTCAGCGCGCGCGCCGTACTGGCCGCACTCGCCGCACGCACGGTGCGGGAGGTGCTTGGCACCGCACGCCGGGTTGGCGCAGGTCACCAGCGACGGGGCGACAGCCTTCCACTGCGAGCGACGGTGGCGCGTGTTGCTGCGCGACATCTTCCGCTTCGGAACAGCCACTGTTATCTCCTCATGCCTGGGCCGGTACGGCCACTTGCTCTTCGTCCGGTCGGGTTCGACCGGCTCAGTCCTCGTCCTGCTTCAGGGCCTGCAGCCCTGCCCAGCGCGGGTCGATCGCAGCCTCGTGACCGTGGTCGGGGTCGTCCGCGAGTCGTGCACCGCACTCGATGCACAGCCCGGGACAGTCGTCCTGGCACAGCGGCTGGAACGGCAGCGCAAGCACCACCGCGTCCCGCAACAGGGGCTCGAGGTCGAGCAGGTCGTCCTCGAGCTTGCTGACCTCGTCGTCCAGGTCCTCGTCGGACCTGTCGTGCCGGATGTCTTCGTACACGTACAGCTCCTGCAGGTCCACGAAGAGCTCGTCCTCGATGGGCTGCAGGCACCGCACGCACTCGCCGACGAGCTCGGCCTGAGCCGTGCCTGTCACCAACACGCCCTCCATGACCGCCTCGAGGCGCAGCTCCAGCTGGATCTGCTCCCCCTCGGGGACACGGAGTACTTCGATGCCAAGTTCTGCCGGCGCCGGCACGGAGAGGGACAGCTCACGCTGGACTCCCGGGCGGCGGCCGAGCTCGCGTGTATCGAGCACGAGCGGCGCTCTCGGTCCAGACTGGTCACTGGCCCACTTTCATGATCGGCGCAACAGAACTAGGGAACTCTAACCGCCCGGCGTCCGGCGGGGCAAAACTGGGTCGCGCCTCGGCGTCAGGCGTGACGCTGCTCACGTGACCCGTCACGCGACCTGCGCGGTCACGGCTGACGGGCCCGCTCGGCCAACCGTGCCGTCAGCCGCTCCAGCACGACGGGCGGCAGGAAGGCCGCCACGTCGCCGCCGAGCCCGGCGACCTCCTTGACCAGGCTCGAGGAGACGAACGCGTAGGTCGGGTCCGTGGCCACGAAGACGGTCTCCACGTCGGTCAGGTGCGCGTTCATCTGGGCCATCGGCAGCTCGTACTCGAAGTCGCCGGCTGCACGCAGCCCCTTCACGATGGCGCGCACGTCGTTGTCGCGGCAGAAGTCGGTCAGCAGGCCGGTGAAGCAGGCGACCCGCACGTTGCCGAAGGGCGCCACGACCTCGCGGAGCATCTCCATGCGCTCCTCGGCGTCGAAGAGGCGGCTCTTGGAGGCGTTGACGCCCACCGCCACCACGACCTCGTCGAAGAGGCCGGAGGCCCGTCGCACGATGTCGAGGTGGCCGTTGTGCACCGGGTCGAAGGAACCGGGACAGACTGCACGGCGCACGCTCACTCCTGGGGGTCGTCCGCGAGGACTTCGTCGGGGTCGTCGAGGTCGTCGTCCTCGTCCGCGTGACCGTACCAAAGCACCGTCTCGCCGTACTTCTTCTCCCGGCGCCCCACGAGCCCGTCGGGCCACGTCGGGGAAGGGCTGCGTACGCCGCGCTCGACGACCACCAGGGCACCGGGCACCAGCCAGCCGTGCCGCACCAGCGCGGCCAAATCGGCGTCGACCCGCTCGGGCTCCAGCGGGTAGGGCGGGTCGGAGAAGACCACGTCGTAGGGGGCGGCCGGCGAGGTGGCGAGCACCGCGGAGACCGAGGCGCTGCGGATGTCGGCCTTGGCGAAGCCCAGGTCACGTGCGTTGGACTGCACGAGGGCTGCCGTACGCCGGTCCTGCTCGACGAACGTGACCACGCCGGCGCCGCGCGACCAGGCCTCCAGGCCCACCGCGCCGGAGCCCGCGTACAGGTCGAGGAAGCGCAGGCCGTGCAGGGAGCCGCACCAGGACTCCACGGCCGAGAAGAGCGCCTCGCGGACGCGGTCGCTCGTGGGGCGGGTGGCCTGGCCACGAGGCGTCGCCAGACGTCGTCCGCCGGCCTGCCCCCCGATGATCCGCGTCATGCCTTCTCCATGTAGTCGGAACGGGCGCTGTCCTCGATCTCGGCCACCAGACGCCCCAGGGCAGGCGCGCCGGCGAGGTCCGGGTCCTCGTCCAGCAGTGCTTCCGCAGCCTCCCGAGCCGCCACGATGGTCTTCTCGTCCCGGAGCACCCGCAGGTTCACCAGGCTCGAACGGAATCCGCTCTGGTTCTTGCCGAGCACGTCGCCCTCCCGACGCTGCTCGAGGTCGACGCGGCTCAGCTCGAAGCCGTCGGTGGTCGCGGCCACGGCCTCGAGGCGGTCACGGGCGTCGCTGCCCGACTCGGCGTGGCTGACCAGCAGGCAGAGCCCCGGCAGCCCGCCACGGCCGACGCGGCCGCGCAGCTGGTGCAGCTGCGAGACACCGAACCGGTCGGCGTCGAGGATCACCATCATCGTCGCGTTGGCGACGTCGACGCCCACCTCGATCACCGTGGTGGAGACCAGGACGTCGACCTCCCCCGCGGCGAAGCGTCGCATCACCTGCTCCTTGACCTCGGGCGCGAGCCGTCCGTGCAGCGCCTCGACGCGCACGTGCGACAGCGGTCCCCCGGTGAGCATCGCGGTGACCTCCTCCACTGCCCGGAGCGGACGTCTGGGCGCCTCGTCGTCCTCGCGCGGGGCGTCGCTCTCGCCGGCCTCCAGCTCGTCGCCCGCGATGCGGGGGCAGACCACGTACACCTGGTGGCCCTTGGCGACCTCCTCGGCGACGCGCTCCCACACCCGCTGCTCCCAGTGCGGCTGCTCGGTCAGTGGTGCCACGTGGGAGGCGATGGGCGCACGGCCGGCGGGCAGCTCACGCAGCACCGACGTCTCGAGGTCGCCGAAGACCGTCATCGCCACGGTGCGCGGGATCGGCGTGGCCGTCATGACCAGCACGTGCGGAGGCGTCGCGGCCTTGTCGGTCAGCGCGGCGCGCTGCTCGACCCCGAAGCGGTGCTGCTCGTCGACGACGACCAGGCCCAGGTCGAAGAAGGAGACGTTGCCCTCCAGCAGGGCGTGGGTGCCGACCACGATGCCGGCGTCGCCGGTGGCGATCTCGAGCATCGCGGACTGCCGCTGGGCCTTGCCCATCGAGCCTGTGAGCAGCGTGACCCGGGTGGCGTCGTCGGCCCCGCCGAGCATCCCGCCGCCGGCCAGGTCGCCGAGCATGGCGGTGATCGAGCGGTGGTGCTGCTGGGCGAGCACTTCGGTGGGCGCCAGCAGCACGGCCTGCCCCCCGGAGTCGACGACCCGCAGCATGGCGCGCAGGGCGACCAGCGTCTTGCCGGAGCCCACCTCGCCCTGGAGCAGCCGGTTCATCGGGTGCGGCTGGGCGAGCTCGGCCTCGATCACCTCGCCGACCTCGCGCTGGCCCGCGGTCAGCTCGAAGGGCAGGCGCGCGTCGAAGGCGGCCAGCAGCTCGCGCTGCCCTCCCGTACGCCCTTGGGCTCCCTGGGCGCGCAGCGCGGCGCGACGACGGGCCAGGACCAGCTGCAGCACCAGCGCCTCGGTGAAACGGAAGCGCTTCTGCGCCGCCCTCACCTCGTCGTAGTCGTCGGGCCCGTGGATCCAGCGCAGCGCGGTCATCACGTCGGGCAGGTCGAAGCGGTCGAGCAGGTGCTCGGGGAAGACGTCCTCGACCCCGGTGACGACGTCGAGGGCGAACTGGATGGTCTTCTGCAGGTCCCAGGAGTAGAGCTTGGCGGTGAGCGGGTAGATCGGCATCAGCCCCTTGAGGCTGGCGGCGAGGTGCTCGTCACTGCCGTCGCCGGTGCCGTCTCCCCCGCCGAAGATCACCGCGTGCGGCTGGGCGAGCTGCCACTGCCCGTTGAAGACCTGGGCCTTGCCCGTGAACATCCCGCGGGTGCCGACCGCCATCCGGGCCCGCTCGCGCTCGGCCATCGTCTGGTGCGGCAGGAACCAGGTCATCACGAACGCAGGCCCCTGGGTGGCGACCCGGACCTCGACCCGGCTCCCGGGCTTCATGGTGCGACGGTTGGTGAAGGTGCTGACCTTGCTGGAGGTCACCTCCCCCACGACCGTCATCAGCTCACCCTCGACGAGGGTGTCGACGTCGCTGAGCTCGGTCGTACGCACGTAGCGGCGCGGGAAGTGCCACAGCAGGTCGCCGACCGTGGTCAGGCCCAGGCCCTCCTCGACGGTCTGGCGCTTCTTCACCGACCGGCCGAAGACGGCAGCGATCGGCGAGTCCGGGGTGATGGCGACCACGGGACTACTCGACGGACATCAAGAGCGGGTACCGCTCCTGACCGCCCTCGTAGACGACGACGTCGACCAGCGGGTGGGTCTCCTCGACCCAGGCGGCGCAGCGCTCGGCCAGCTCGGCTGCCTCCTCGGCCTGGCCGGCGACCAGCGTGACCAGCTCACCACCGGCACCGAGCAGACGGCCGACGACGCCGGTGGCCACCTCGAGCAGGTCGGAGCCGATGAGCGCGAAGTCACCGTCGATGACGCCGAGCACGTCGCCCGGCTCGCAGGGCCCGGCGGTCGTGAAGGCCTGCTTGGCGGCCACCGTGACCGCTCCGTGGCGGGCGTGGCGGGCGGTGGCGGTCATCTCCAGCACGTCCTGGTCGAAGGAACGGCCGGGCTCGTGCACGGCGATGGCCGCCAGCCCCTGGACCTGCGCGTGCGTGGGGATGACGGCCACCCGCACGTGGCCCCCGTCCTCGGCGGTCCGGGCGGCGATCTCGGCCACCCGCAGCGAGTCGGGGTCGTTGGGCATGACGACCACCTCGGCCGCCTGGCTCTCCTCGATGGCCGCCAGGATCTCGCCGGTCGACGGACGTCGACCCACCCCTGCCTCGACGACCAGTGCACCGGCGCCGGCGAAGAGGTCACGCAGTCCGTCGCCGAAGGTGACGGCGACGATCCGCCTGCCGCTGCGCGACGCGTCACGGTGACGGTGCTCGGCGACCTGCTCGGCGAAGTGGGTGACCCGGATCCGGTGCGGGCGACCGGCCCGGATGCCGGCCTCGATCGCCGCGCCCACGTCGTCGACGTGCACGTGGACGTTCCACAGGTCGTCACCACCGACCACGACGAGCGAGTCGCCGAGGGCGGCGAGCTCGCTGCGCAGGACGCCCACGGCCGTCTCGTCGGCGTCGAGCAGGAACATCACCTCGTACGCCGGACCGCCCTCGGTCAGTTCGTCGTCGGGCACCCGGACCGGGATCCGCGGGGTCTTGTGGTGGCCGGGCTCGGAGACCTGGTGACGGCCGGTGAGCACCCGCTCGGCGGCGTCGAGGACGACGCAGAGCCCGCGGCCGCCGGCGTCCACGACGCCCGCGTCGGCCAGGACCTTGAGCTGCGTGGGAGTGAGTGCCAGGGCTTCCCGGGCAGCTGTCGCTGCCGCCGCGAAGACGTCGCTGGGGGTGACCGCGCGCTCGGCGCCACCGACCAGCGCGACGGCGGCGTCGCTGGCCGCCCGCGCGACGGTGAGGATGGTTCCCTCCACCGGCACGGCGACCGCCTCGTAGCTGGCCTCGGTGGCCCTCCGCATCGCCTCGGCGACGACGTACGCCGGGTCCTCGTCGGGCGCCGCGCGCTCCATCCGGACGGCGAGCGCCCCGAGCATCTGGCTCAGGATGACGCCGGAGTTGCCGCGCGCGCTGAGCAGGGCGGCGCGCCGGAAGGCAGCCAGGCCGGCGACCACGTCGTGCCCGTCCTGGGCGGCCTCGCGCACGGCGTCGCGGGCGGCCGAGAAGGTGAGGAACATGTTGGTGCCGGTGTCGCCGTCGGGCACCGGGTAGACGTTGAGCGCGTCGATCTCCTCGCGGGCGGCGCTCAGCGCGTCCGTCGCGACGTCGACGAAGCGCAGCACCGTGGCGAGACTGATCCCGCTCGGTACCTGCTCCATGCGTCGGCTCCTGGGTCTGGGCGGGGTGGTCACGTGAGGTGGCGCGGCAGCGCCCGACTGTCGCGTGGATGCACACCTTAGTGGGGCTGAGGGGCTTCGACGGGCGCAGTCCCCGAAATGCAGAAGACCTCGGGAGCGTCGGCTCTCCGAGGTCTTCATGACGCTGGTCGGGCCAGCGACGCGTGGGATCAGCGCGAGACCTTGCCGGCCTTCAGGCAACCCGTGCAGACGTTGACGCGCTTGGGCGCACCGTTCACCGTGGCGCGGACGCGCTGGATGTTCGGGTTGAAGCGACGCTTCGTGATCTTGCGCGACCAAGGACGGTTGTTGCCGAAGCCCGGCTTCTTGGCGCAGATGTCGCAGACGGCAGCCACCGTGCACTCCGATCAGTTCGTTGGTTTCTCGACGTGGTGCTCGCGCTGGACGCAATGATCTGGCCGCGCAAGCAACCGCACCAGAGTAGCCGACTTCCAGCACCGGGTGAAATCGAGGCCCCGGGGGCCCGCTCCACGCTGGACGGACGCTCCCGGTCAGACTGGGAGCGCGTCAGAAGTGTACCCAGCCGCCCGGACCCTCGTACGCCGCGCCGTCGACGGTGACACCGCTCCCCTCGAGGACCTCGCCGATCACCTGCCACCCCATCGGCACCGCGGAGGCGGACGGGAAGGTGGCCAGCAGCGGGTGGTCGTCCCCACCACCGAGGATGAACTGCATCGGGTCGGCGCCGAGCGCGGAGCCCACCGCGTGCAGCGGCTCGGCGACCTCGAACGACTCGGTCCGCAGGTCGATGGCCACCCCCGACTCGACGGCGAGGTGGCCGGCGTCGGCGACCAGGCCGTCGGAGACGTCGATCATCGAGGTCGCGCCGGCCTCCGCGGCGTCGCCCCCGGCTGCGTACGGTGGCTCGGGGCTGCGGTAGGCCTCCACGAGCACGCGCGGCGAGCGGAAGCCGCGGGTCAGCACCGCCAGTCCCCCGGCCGCCCAGCCCTGGCGCCCGCAGAGCGCGACCACGTCGCCGGGACGGGCGCCGGAGCGCAGCACCGGGGCGCGGGTGACGGCGCCGATGGCGGTCACCGCGATCACGACCTGGTCGCCACGCGTGGTGTCGCCGCCGATCACCTGGGCACCCACCTTGGCGCACTCGTCGGCGAAGCCGCGGGCGAAGTCGAGCGCCCAGCCCACCGGGAGGTCGGTGGGCAGGGTGAGGCCGACGGTCATCGAGTGCGCCACGCCGCCCATGGCGTTGATGTCGGAGAGGTTCTGGGCGGCCGCGCGCCGGCCCACGTCACCGCCCGAGGCCCAGTCGCGGCGGAAGTGCCGCCCCTCGACCATGACGTCGGTGGAGACCACGACGTGGCCGTTGCGGATCCGCACCACGGCCGCGTCGTCGCCGGGGCCGACGACGACGTCGTCGCCCTGCGGGTAGAGGCCGATGAACGCCTCGATGAGCTCGAACTCGCCGACCTCGGCCAGGGGGGTCTCGTCAGACAGTGCCATGGGCCCCATCTCACCAGAGTGGGGGTGGTGGCCGGTGCACCGGCGAGCCGTCCGGTGCGCGTGGACGCCGTATGGAGCGCGATGTAGGTTGGCCACGACGTCACCTGGCGTCGCCACCCTCCAGCGGTGGTCGCCCTGCGGGTGAGTCGCACGTTCCGCGAGCAAGGGAGCCCCTCATGGTGCAGGCCTACATCCTGATCCAGACCGACGTCGGCAAGGCCGCTGAGGTGGCCGCCGCGATCGCGGAGATCGAGGGGTCACGAGCGCGGAGGACGTCACGGGCCCGTACGACGTCATCGTGCGCGCCGAGGCGCGCAACGTCGACGAGCTCGGCCGCCTGGTCGTCTCGCGCGTGCAGAACCTCGACGGCATCACCAGGACCCTGACCTGCCCGGTCGTCCACATCTGAGACGTGACCGCCCGACCGCGCCGCACGGCGGCGCTCCTCCTCCCTGCCCTGGCCCCTGCACTGGCCCTGCTCCTGGGTGGGTGCTCCTCCACCGTCGAGATCGCCTCCGAGCCGATGGACGACGCCGAGCGGGCGGCCTGCGAGGCGCTCGTCGCCGACCTCCCCGACGAGCTCTTCGAGCAGGAGCGGGTCGAGGTCTCCGGAGGCGTCGGGGCGGCGTGGGGCGATGACCCCGTCGTCCTCACCTGCGGTGCGCCGCAGCCCGAGGAGTACGACCCCTTCGCCCGCTGCAGCGAGATCGACGGTGTCGGCTGGTTCATCCCCGGCGCCCAGATGAAGGACCCCGACAGCGACATCGAGATGACGGTGCTCAGCCACGCACCGCGGGTGCGCCTGGACCTCCCGGCCGAGCACCGCTTCAAGGGGCCCGACACCCACCTGCGCACCCTGGCGGTCCCCATCAAGGAGCACCTCGACGAGGTCATGCCCTGCACCTGAGCGGCGCCGGGCTCGACCGGCGGGCCCGGGTGGGTGCTCAGCGCAGACCGGTGTCGCGCTCCAGCGCGAGCTGGATGAGGCGGTCGACCAGCTCGGAGTAGGTGACTCCGGCAGCGGCCCACATCTGGGGGTACATCGAGGTCGGCGTGAAGCCCGGCATGGTGTTGAGCTCGTTGACCACCAGGGAGTGGTCGGGCATCACGAAGAAGTCGACGCGGGCCAGGCCCTCGCCCGAGACCGCCTCGAAGACCCGCGCGGCCAGGATCCGCATCTGCGCGGCCACCTCGTCGGGCAGCACCGCGGGGATGTCGAGCTCGGTGTGCTCGGCAGGCAGGTACTTGGCCTCGAAGTCGTACCACTCGTGGTCGCCACCGATCCGGATCTCGGCCGGCTGGGAGGTCAGGATCTCGCCGTCGGGGCCCTCCAGGACGCCGCACTCGATCTCGCGGGCGCCGACGGCGCCGACCTCGACCAGCACCTTGGGGTCCTCGGCCTGGGCGAGCGCGATGGCGGCGTCGATCTCGCTGGCGTCGTGCACCTTGGAGATGCCGATGCTGGAGCCGCCGCGGGCGGGCTTCACGAAGAGCGGGAAGCCCAGCGCCTCGATCTCCGCACGGCAGGCGTCGGGCTCGCGCTTCCACCGACGGGCGGTGATGACGACGCCCGGCATCACCGGGATGCCGGCCGCCTCGAGGACGACCTTCATGTACGCCTTGTCCATGCTGACCGCGGAGGCCAGGACGCCGGCGCCGACGTAGCGCACGCCCGCCATCTCGAGCATGCCCTGGATGGTGCCGTCCTCGCCCCAGGGGCCGTGCAGCACCGGGAAGACGACGTCGACCTCGCCGAGCGTGACCGGCGGCTGGTGGGCCTCGGTGACGACCAGGTCGGTGTGGGCCTCCTCGCGCAGCAGTGCGACGGCCGGACGCTCGCCGTCGACGGCCGGGAGGCGGTCGCCGGCCAGGCGCAGCCGGGCGGTGTCGTCGGACTCCAGCACCCAGCGACCGTCACGGGCGATGCCGATCGGGACGACGTCGTACTTCTCGCGGTCGATCGCGTCCATGACCGCACCGGCCGTCACGCACGAGATGGCGTGCTCGGAGGAGCGGCCGCCGAAGACGACGGCGACGCGGGGCTTGTGCGCTCAGGTGCATTCATCGCCCCAGACCCTATCCGCCTACGCTCTGGGGCATGGCACCTGACATCCCCTCGGACCAGTCCCCCGCCACCCCGGCCACGTCGCTGCGCCCGCACACCCTCGCGGTGACGCTCGGTCGCCCCGACAAGCAGCCGGACGCCCCGCTCAACACGCCGATCACGATGGCCGCGACCTACGTCGCCGGTGGCGACGTCGAGTACGGCCGCTACGGCAACCCGACCTGGACCGCCCTGGAGGACGCGATCGGCGGGCTCGAGGGCGGGCGCTGCCTGACCTTCTCCTCCGGCCTCGCGGCGGTCGCCTGCGTGCTCGACCTGGTCGGCCTCGGCGGCAAGGTCGTGGCGCCGCGCCACGCGTACAACGGCACCGTCATGCAGCTCGCCGACCTGGAGTCGCGCGGCCGCCTGGTCTGCGAGCTGGTCGACATCACCGACACCGACGCCGTGGTCGCGGCGTGCGAGGGCGCCGTCCTGGTGTGGCTCGAGTCGCCGACCAACCCGGCCCTCGAGGTCGCCGACATCGCCACCATCCGCGCCGCCGCCCACGAGGCCGGCGCCTACGTCGTGGTCGACAACACCTTCGCCACCCCGCTGCTGCAGCGCCCGCTCGAGGACGAGGTCGACATCGTCGTCCACTCCGCCACCAAGTACCTCGCCGGCCACAGCGACGTGCTGATGGGCGCCCTGGTCACCCGGGACGACGAGCTGTACTCCGTGCTCAAGGGCCGCCGCGACCTGATCGGTGCCGTGCCGGGCCCTTCGAGGCGTGGCTGACGCTGCGCGGGTTGCGTACGCTCGGGCTCCGGGTCGAGCGGTCGCAGGCCAACGCCACCGAACTCGCCCAGCGCCTCATCCAGCACCCCGCGATCAGCGAGGTCCGCTACCCCGGCTTCGGCGGCATCATCTCGGTGGTCCTGACCGAGGGTGCGATGGCCGCCGACCTGCTGACCCGCAAGACGAAGCTCTGGGTGCACGCCACCTCGCTGGGCGGCGTGGAGTCGTCCTTCGAGCGCCGTCGCCGCTGGAAGTCCGAGCCGGCGACCATCCCCGACGGCCTGGTCCGGATGTCCGTGGGCATCGAGGACGTCGAGGACCTGTGGGCCGACCTGGTGAAGGCGCTGGACGACCTGGTCCTCTGACGGCCCCGGCGTCAGTCGGTCTCGGCCTTGGTGTCGCGCGCGATGAAGGCCTGCATCATCTCCCGGGCCGTGATCTTGCCGGCGACCACGAGGTCGACGGCGGTGGCGATCGGGGCGTCGACGCCGTTGGCCTCGGCCAGGGCCCGCAGCGACGAGCAGGACTTCGCGCCCTCGGCCACCTGGCGCGTGGAGGCGTAGATCTCCTCGGTCGTCATGCCCTGCCCGAGCTTCTCGCCGAAGGTGCGGTTGCGCGACAGCGGCGACGAGCAGGTGGCGACGAGGTCGCCGAGACCGGCGAGACCCATGAGGGTCAGCGGGTTGGCGCCGAGCGCCGACGCGAGGCGGGCGGTCTCGGCCAGGCCACGGGTGATCACCGAGGCGGTGGTGTTGTCGCCGAAGCCCAGGCCCACGGCCATGCCGACGGCCAGGCCGACGACGTTCTTGTAGGCGCCACCCAGCTCGCAGCCGACGACGTCGGTGGAGGTGTAGGGCCGGAAGGCAGGCCCGTGGCACATGTCCTGGAGCCACTTGGCGACCGTCTCGTCGGCGCATGCCACGACGGAGGCGGCCGGCTCACGGCGGGCGATCTCCTTGGCCAGGTTGGGGCCGGAGATCACGGCGATCCGCTCGGGGCCGGCACCGGTGACCTCGGCGATCACCTCGCTCATCCGCTTGAGGGTGCCCAGCTCGACGCCCTTCATGAGGCTGACCATGACGGCCTTCTCGGGGATGTGGGGCGCCCAGTGCGAGAGGTTCTCGCGGAAGGTCTGCGACGGGGTGGCGAAGACGACGGCCTCGGCCCCGGCCATGGCGGCTGCGACGTCGCTGGTGGCGCAGATGTTGTCCGGCAGCGTCATCCCCGGCAGGTATCGGGGTTCTCGTGGGTCGAGTTGATCGCCTCGGCGAGCTCGGTCCGGCGTGCCCAGGGTCACGTCGTTGCCGGCGTCGGCCAGCACGACGGCGAACGCGGTCCCCCACGATCCGGCACCGATCACTGCCACCTTGGTCATCAGGCTCTGTCCTTCTTCCTGCGCGTGCGCTTCTGCTTCGTGGGGTTGCCGATCTCCTTGACGCCCGACCTGTGGGGGTCGTAGCGCTCGGGCGGCGCCTCAGCCTGCCGTAGTTCCTCCACGATCGCCACGACCGCGGCCATGATGCGGTCGGTCGCCTCGTCGACGACCTCGCGGGTGGGCTCGCGGTCGTACAGGTCCGCCAGGTCGACGGGGTCGCCGACCTTCATCGCGATCCGGCCGCGCGGCCACAGCCGCGGCACCGCCGAGTAGGGCGGCAGGGTCGTGTGGGCGCCCCAGTGCCCGACCGGGATCACGGGCGCGCGGGTGGCCAGGGCGATCCGGGCCGCGCCCGACTTGCCTCGCATCGGCCACAGGTCCGGGTCCCGGGTCAGCGTGCCCTCGGGGTAGACCGCGAGCAGCTCGCCGGCCTCCACCGCCGCGACGGCCGCGGAGTAGGCGTCGGCGGCGTGGGTGGAGAGCCGCTCCACCGGGATCTGACGGGCGTTGCGCAGGAAGGCGCCGACCACGGGCGTGGTGAAGAGCGCCTTCTTGGCGAGGTAGCGCGGCAGCCGACCGCGCGACCAGAGCAGGTCTCCGGTCATGATCGGGTCGAGGTGCGAGACGTGGTTGAGCACGACGATGCAGCCACCGGTCTCGGGGATCTTCTCCACGCCGCTCCACTCGCGGCGGCTCAGGGCCCGCACCGGCGGGAGGAGCAGCAGGGTCCCGAGGGTGAACCCCCACCCCGGCCGCTGGGCGGCGCGTCGACGGCGCGCTCCTGCTGCCCAACCCTTCTCCGCCACGAACCAGAGGCTACTCGGTCCACTCCCCCACGGGCTGGCAGGATCGACCTCGATGTCTGGTGAAGATTTTGTCGTCCTCGTCCCGGTGAAGCGTCTTGCCGTCGCCAAGTCGCGGCTGGCGGCCCTCGGTGACGAGCAACGCCGCGCACTGGCCGAGGCCTTCGTGCTCGACACCGTCACTGCTGCGCTGGCCGCGGAGACGGTGCGGGCGGTACTGGTGGTCACCGACGACCACCGACTCGCGGCCACGCTCGCGCGGATGGGGTGCGCCGTCGTGCCGGACGGCGTCTCCGACGACCTCAACCAGACCCTGCGGCTCGCCGCGGCCGAGGCCGTACGCCGGTGGCCCGGAACCCGTCCTGCCGCGCTGTGCGCCGACCTGCCGGCGCTCACGCCCGAGGCGCTCGACGAGGCGTTGACGCACGCGCGTGGCAACGAGGTGGCCGTCGTGGCGGACGCCGCGGGGCGGGGCACCACGCTGTACGCCGCTGCGTACGACGCCTTCTCGCCCCGCTTCGGCCACGAGTCGCGCGAGGCTCACCTGGCGGCCGGGGCCGTGGAGGTCGACGCCCGCCCGGCGCTGCGTCAGGACGTCGACTCACCCGCCGACCTGGGCGGGGCGATGCTGCTCGGCGTGGGGCCGCACACCCGCGCGCGCCACCGGGCGCGCCTGAGGGGTCCGCGTTCGACGCAGACCGGCCCTCCCCCGTGCGGGGAAGGGCCGGTAGGCGTCAGTCTCGGCGTGAAGCCTCAGAGCACCGCAGGCTTCCAGGACGGGCGGGCGGCCTCGTGGGCCTTGATCGCCTCGTCGTGGCTCAGTGTGATCCCGATGTCGTCGAGACCCTCCAGGAAGCGCCAACGGGTGTAGTCGTCGATCTGGAACGGCGCCGACCAGTCACCGGCGCGGACCTCGCGCGACTCCAGGTCGACGGTGACCTGGAGGCCGACGTGGGCGTCGAGCAGGTCCCACAGCTCCTTGACCTTCTCCTCCTCGACCTGCACGGTGAGCAGGCCGGACTTGCCGGAGTTGGAGCGGAAGATGTCGCCGAACCGGGGCGAGATGATCACCTTGAAGCCGAAGTCCTGGAGCGCCCAGACGGCGTGCTCACGCGACGAGCCGGTGCCGAAGTTGGGGCCGGCGACCAGGATGGTCGAGGCGGTGTACGGCTCCTGGGCGAGCACGAAGCCCGGGTCCTTGAAGAGGCCGAAGAAGAGGCCGTCCTCGAAGCCGGTACGGGTGATCCGCTTGAGGAAGTCACCCGGGATGATCATGTCGGTGTCGACGTCGCTGCGGCGCAGCGGAGCGGCCACACCGGTGTGCGTGGAGAACTTGTCCATGTCAGCTCCTTCAGGCCGTGACCGACGCGAGGTCGGCGGGGGACGACAGGGTGCCGCGGACCGCGGTGGCCGCAGCCACCGGGACCGACACCAGGTGCGTGCGTACGCCGGTGCCCTGGCGCCCCTCGAAGTTGCGGTTCGACGTCGAGGCGGTGCGGTGCGGGCCCTCCAGCTTGTCGTCGTTCATGCCCAGGCACATCGAGCAGCCGGCGCCGCGCCACTCGGCTCCCGCCTCGAGGAAGACCTGGTCGAGGCCCTCGGCCTCGGCCTCGAGCCGCACGCGGGCGGAGCCCGGCACGACGATCATCTTGACGCTGTCGGAGACCTTGTGGCCCTTCAGCACCTGGGCCGCGAGGCGCAGGTCGTCGAGGCGGCCGTTGGTGCAGGAGCCGATGAAGACGTGGTCGACGGCGACCTCCTTGAGCGCGGTGCCGCCCTCCAGGCCCATGTAGTCCAGCGCGTTCTCGGCGGCGGTGCGCTCGATGACGTCGTCGAACTCGGCCGGCACCGGGACGTTGCCGCCCAGCGGCGCACCCTGGCCGGGGTTGGTGCCCCAGGTGACCCACGGGGTGACCTCGGAGGCGTCGATGACGATCTCCTTGTCGAAGACCGCGTCCTCGTCGGTGTAGTACGTCTTCCAGTGCTCGACGGCGGCGTCCCACTCGGCGCCCTTGGGCGCCTCGGGCTTGCCCTCGAGGTAGGCGAAGGTCTTCTCGTCGGGCGCGACCATGCCGGCCTTGGCGCCCCACTCGATGGACATGTTGCAGACCGTCATGCGGCCCTCCATCGAGAGCTTGCGGATGGCCTCGCCGCGGTACTCGACGATGTAGCCCATGCCGGCGCCCGTGCCCACCTGGGTGATCAGGTAGAGGATCAGGTCCTTGGCGGTGACACCCTCGGCCAGCTCGCCGTTGACCGTGACCGCGCAGGTCTTCGGCTTGATCGACGACAGGGTCTGGGTGGCCAGCACGTGCTCGACCTCGGAGGTGCCGATGCCGTGGGCGATCGCGCCGAACGCGCCGTGGGTGGCGGTGTGCGAGTCGCCGCAGACGATGGTCATGCCGGGCTGGGTCAGGCCCAGCTGCGGGCCGACGACGTGGACGATGCCCTGCTCGATGTCACCCAGCGGGTGCAGGCGGATGCCGAACTCCTCGCAGTTGGTGCGCAGCGCCTGGATCTGGGCGCGCGAGACCGGGTCCTTGATCGGCTTGTCCCAGTTGAGTGTGGGGACGTTGTGGTCCTCGGTGGCGAGGGTGAGGTCGGGGCGGCGCACCTGGCGGCCGGCGAGCCGGAGGCCGTCGAAGGCCTGCGGGCTGGTCACCTCGTGGATGAGGTGGAGATCGATGTACAGGAGGTCGGGTTCACCGTCTGCACTACGGACGTGCTCGTCCCACACCTTCTCGGTCAGGGTTTTGCCCACGACCTGCTCCTCTCGTCACAATCGGCCCGGTCCGGGCCGATTTGTAAGTCTAGCTCTTGCATCCCACGGAATGAGACGGCAGTATTGCCATATGGACAACTCTAGCGGAGTCGGAGTGCTGGACAAAGCGGCCCTGGTGCTGGCCGCCCTCGAGGCAGGCCCGGCCACCCTTGCGGGACTGGTCGCCGGCACGGGGCTGGCACGACCCACGGCCCACCGCCTCGCGGTGGCCCTCGAGCACCACCGCCTCGTGGCCCGCGACATGCAGGGCCGCTTCGTGCTGGGTCCGCGGCTGGCCGAGCTCTCGGCCGCTGCCGGCGAGGACCGGCTGCTCGCGGCCGCCGGCCCGGTGCTCGCGCGCCTGCGCGACATCACCGGCGAGTCCGCGCAGCTGTGGCGTCGCCAGGGTGAGCACCGCGTCTGCGTGGCCGCCGCCGAGCGTCCCAGCGGACTGCGCGACACCATCCCGGTGGGCTCGCAGCTGACCATGCGCGCCGGCTCGGCCGCGCAGGTGCTGCTGGCCTGGGAGGACCCCGAGCGCATGCACCGCGGCCTGCAGAACGCCGCCTTCTCCGCCACCGCGCTGTCGGGCATCCGCCGCCGTGGCTGGGCGCAGAGCGTCGGCGAGCGCGAGCAGGGCGTGGCCTCGGTCTCCGCCCCGGTCCGCTCCCCCGGCGGCAAGATCATCGCCGCCGTCTCGGTCTCGGGCCCGCTCGAGCGCCTCTCGCGCCAGCCCGGCCGCATGCACGCCCCGGCCGTCCTGGCCGCCGCCGAGCGGCTGTCGGAGAGCCTGCGCCGCGCGGCGGCCGACTGACCGAGCAGCCGCTCAGAAGAGGGCGGAGTCGCCCGGCCGCTCGAGGTCGAGCAGCACCTGCTTGCGCTCGAGACCACCGGCGTACCCCACCAGGCGTCCGTTGGCACCGATGACCCGGTGGCACGGCACGATGAGGGCGATCGGGTTGCGCCCGTTGGCCAGCCCGACCGCTCGCGCGGCCCCGGTCGGCTGGCCGAGCCTGGCCGCGATCTCGCCGTAGGTGGTCGTCTCCCCGTAGGGGATCTCACGCAGCGCCTCCCAGACCCGTTGCTGGTAGGCGGTGCCGACCGGGGCCAGCGGGAGGTCGAACTCGCGCAGTTCGCCGGCGAAGTACGCACGCAGCTGGCGCGCCGCCTCGACGAGCACGGGGTGGTCGTCGTCGCGCTCCCCCAGCGGCGCGCTGACCTTGGCCAGCTCGAAGGGGGCGAAGTAGGCAGCCGTCACCGCCTCGCCGTCGGA
The DNA here is from genome assembly GCF_004777465.1 of Nocardioides daphniae. Taxonomy (NCBI): domain Bacteria; kingdom Bacillati; phylum Actinomycetota; class Actinomycetes; order Propionibacteriales; family Nocardioidaceae; genus Nocardioides; species Nocardioides daphniae. The sequence continues at coordinate 1,219,265 of NZ_CP038462.1, read as the reverse complement.
GACGATCCTGAGGTCACCCACCGGGCTCTCGATCACGGTCCACATCTCTGTCACTCTTCTCTCTCGGTCGAGGCGGTCGCGGGTGAGGTCAGGCTCTGCCAGAGACGGAGCTGGGCGTACGAGCGCCACGGTGCCCACCGCTGCGAGATCTCCCCCGCCCGCGCAGGGTCGACACCGAGGCGGCGCAGGGCGTCGCGGGTGCCGGTGTCCTTCGGCAGGAAGCGGTCCGGGTCGCCGAGGGCGCGCATCGCGACGTAGTCGGCCGTCCAGGGGCCGACGCCCGGGACCGCGAGGAGGCGCTCACGGACCGCCGCCCGCTCCTCCCCGCGGTCGAGGTGGAGCTCGCCGCCCGCCACCAACGAGGCGAGCGTCGTCAGCGCACGCGCCCGCGCACCGGGCATCGCGAGCGCACCGTGGTCGAGCCCAGCCACCACGTCGGCGGAGGGGAAGAGTCGGCCGAGTCCGGCCACCGTCGTCTCGACCGGGCGTCCGTACGTCGCCACCAGGCGGCTCGCCTGCGTGCGTGCGGCCGCGACGGTGACCTGCTGGCCCAGCACCGCGCGGACCGCGACCTCGCACCCGTCGACGTGGCCCGGCACCCGCAGCCCGGGCACCGCCGCGACCGACGGGGCGAGGAGCGGGTCGGCGCCCAGGTGCGCGTCGACGGCGACCGGGTCGCAGTCGGCGTCGAGCAGACGTCGTACGCGCTCGGTCGCCGCCCCCAGGTCGCGCAGGTCCCCCAGGGTGAACCAGGCCGTGAGCAGGCCGCGGGTGCCCGCCTCGAGCCGCGGGAGGTCGATCTCGACGGTGCCCGGCGCGTGCGGCAGGTCGAGGGTGCGGGCGTACGTCGTCCCGCTCACCACCTCGACGCCGGCGACGGCGCGGGTGGCCAGGAAGGCGAGCAGCTCGGGCCCGGCGAAGGGCGTGCGCACCGGGACCGTGACACGGATCCGGCCGGCCGGCCCCGAGGTCGCGCCCGCTCGCCCGCGGAGCTCCCGCGGCGTGGCCGCGTAGACCTCACGGACGGTGTCGTTGAACTGGCGGACGCTGCCGAAGCCGGCCGCGAAGGCGACGTCGGCCGCGTCCAGGTCGGTCTCGGTGAGGAGCGTGCGGGCGTGCTGCGCTCGCCGGGCCCGGGCCAACGCCAGGGCGGGAGCGCCGAGGTGCTCGACCAGGAGTCGGTTGAGGTGGCGGCTGGTGTAGCCCAGACGGGCGGCCAGCCCCTCCACTCCGTCGCGGTCGACGACCCCGTCGGCGATCAGCCGCATGGCGCGTCCGGCGACGTCGGCCACCACGTCCCACCCGGGCTCCCCCGGCGTCGCGTCGGGCGCACAGCGACGGCAGGCCCGGTAGCCAGCGGCCTGGGCGGAGGCAGCAGTGCGGTGGAAGGTCACGTTCTCCGCCGCGGGCGTACGCGCGGGGCACGACGGACGGCAGTAGATGCCGGTGGTGCGCACGGCAGTGAGGAAGACGCCGTCGAACCGGCGGTCGCGGCTGGCCACCGCGGCGTAGCAGCGCACTGGGTCCAGAGCAGCGTCGAACGTGCCCTCCGCAGGTGCTGCCATGACCCTCTCCATGTCCCCAGTGTGCCTCGTCGTGGAGGCGGGCTGGCGGAAATCGGACACCGCGGTGGAGGAGTAAACGACGAAGGGCCCGGTCTGGTGACCGGGCCCTTCGGATGCTGTACCCCGGATGGGATTTGAACCCACGCTACCGCCGTGAGAGGGCGACGTCCTAGGCCGCTAGACGACCGGGGCTTGCACGTGTTGTTCCGGCCGAGGCCGGGCAACGACGAGAACTTTACCAGCCACCTAGGGCAGCTCCGAACGGGGGCACCCATGACGCTCGTCACGCCTGACGAGGGCGCCGCCTGACGTGGAAACGCCGAAGGGCCCGGTCTGGTGACCGGGCCCTTCGGGCGTTTGTACCCCGGATGGGATTTGAACCCACGCTACCGCCGTGAGAGGGCGACGTCCTAGGCCGCTAGACGACCGGGGCAAGCGCTGGAGATCGTAGTCGAAACCCGACCTCCGTCAAAGTTCACGAGCGTGCGCTCAGAACTTCGCTGGGATACTAGGACTCGAACCTAGAACGACTGAACCAGAATCAGCTGTGTTGCCAATTACACCATATCCCAAGGTGTTTCAGGCGGCGGGCGCCTTCGTTGAAGAACCATACACGCGCCTCTGAGGCTGGGCCAAAACGGCCCCCCACACCGAGTTCGCGAGGCCCATCCGACGGGCTGTCCACCACGCCAGCGCGAGGTAGACGAGCGACTGCGTGAGGGTGCTCGGCAGGGTCCACCAGGAGCCCGCGCGAGGGTCCAGCGCACCGGACATGTCTCCGAAGAAGAGGGCCAGGCTGAACGCCAGCACGTTGTTGAGCACGTGCATCGCGATGGCCGCCTCGAGGCCACCGGTGGCGATCACCAGGACGCCGGCCACCAGCCCGAAGGCCAGGCGGTCGACGAAGATCGGCGGGTCCTGCGCACCGTGCGCCAGGGCGAAGAGGACGGCCGGGACGACCACCGCGACGACCCGGGAGACCCACAGCGAGTTGAAGAGGCCGCCGCACGCCTGCGTCAGGTAGCCGCGGAAGAAGTACTCCTCCCCCGCTGCCTGGAAGGGCACGACCAGCACGACGATCGCCAGGAAGGCCAACGACGTACGCGTGAACTCGTTGAGGCCCGTGGAGTCGGGGGTGGCCAGGGCGTCCTGGGGCGTCACCATGCCCACCACGAGGGTCGCCAGGAGCGCGACGACGGAGAGGCCGAGGCAGACCACGAAGTACCTCCACCGCATGCGGCCGAAGACCGAGGTGACCCAGCCCAGGCGCAGCCCGTGCATCAGGCGCGTCACCGCCCAGGTCACCGGGATCAACGACACGAGCGTGAAGACGAGGAAGGCGAGTGCCCACGGGGTCACGTCGGTGAGGTTGACGACCTCGTCGAGGAACTGGTCGGGCTCGCGGCCCACCACGGTCCCGATGCCCAGGAAGACGAACATCCACAGCACCGGGACCAGGCCGAAGCCCAGCCCCGCCAGCAGCACGGCACCGACCACCGAGCGCCACGCACGACCACCGCGGGCGCGGTGGAGCTGGTGGTACTCCAGGACCACGTCCGCAGGCGCCGGCGGCGCCGGGGATGCGGGCACCGGCGGCTGGGGCACGTCGTGCATCACTCCCCCGGCCACGCGTCAGCCCGCGTCGAGGGCGAGGCGCAGGCGGGCGAGCGTACGGTCGCGCCCCAGCAGCTCGATGGACTCGAAGAGCGGCGGCGAGACCTTGCGGCCGCTGACCGCGATGCGTACGGGCCCGAAGGCCTTGCGGGGCTTGAGGCCCATACCGTCGATGAGCGCCACGCGCAGCGCCGTCTCGATGTCGGCCGTCGACCAGGTGTGCAGGGCGTCGAGGGCGTCGTACGAGACCTGCACGACCTCGCGGCCGGCCTCGTCGATCGCGTCGACGATCTGGAACTCCGACTCGTCGACGAAGAGGAAGGCCAGCAGGCCGGGTGCCTCGGTGAGCTTGTTCATGCGCTCGGCGACCAGCGGCATCGCCAGCTCGAGCATCTTCGCGTCGGCGTCGTTGACCGGGTCGGAGACGACGCCCTCGGCCTTGAGGAACGGGATCACCCGGTGGGTGAGGTCGTCGAGGGTGAGCATGCGCATGTGGTCGGCGTTGATCGCCTCGGCCTTCTTGAGGTCGAAGCGGGCCGGGTTGGCCTGCACGTCGGCGATGTCGAAGGCCTCGACGAGCTCGGCGAGGGTGAAGACGTCGCGGTCAGCCGCGATCGACCAGCCGAGCAGCGCCAGGTAGTTGAGCAGGCCCTCGGGGAGGAAGCCCTGGTCGCGGTAGGCCAGCAGGTGCGCCTCGGGGTCGCGCTTCGAGAGCTTCTTGTTGCCCTCACCCATGACGTAGGGCAGGTGGCCGAACTCGGGGGTGAACTTGGCCACGCCGATGGCCTTGAGCGCCTCGAAGAGGGCGATCTGGCGAGGCGTGGAGGAGAGCAGGTCCTCCCCGCGCAGCACGTGGGTGATCTCCATCGTGGCGTCGTCGACGGGCGCCGTCAGCGTGTAGAGCGGGTCGCCGTTGGCGCGGGCCAGGGCGAAGTCGGGGACGAACTCGGTCTGGAAGGCGATCTCGCCGCGGACCAGGTCGTTGAACTTCACCTCGCCGTCGGGCATCCGGAAACGCACGACGCTGCTGCGGCCCTCACCCTCGAAGGCGGCGCGCTGCTCAGGGGTGAGCTCGCGGCAGAAGCCGTCGTAGCCCATCACCTTGGAGCCGGAGGCCTTGCGACGCTCGGTGACCTCGTCGTTGGTGCAGAAGCAGTCGTAGGTGTACGAGGAGTCGCGCAGCTGGGCGAGCACGTCGGCGTAGATCTCGGTGCGCTCGGACTGGCGGTAGGGGCCGTAGGGGCCACCGGTGACGACGCCCTCGTCCCAGTCGAGGCCGAGCCACTGCATGACCTCGATCAGGGAGTTGTAGGACTCCTCGGTGTTGCGCTCCTTGTCGGTGTCCTCGATGCGGAAGACGAACGTGCCGCCGTGGTGGCGCGCGAAGGCCCAGTTGAAGAGAGCCGTGCGGGCCAGGCCGACGTGGGGCGAGCCGGTCGGGCTCGGCGCCATGCGGACGCGGACCGGGGTGGTGATCGGGGTGTTCATCAGCGCTGGGCCACCTTGTTCGTGAGGGTTCCGAGACCGGCGATCGAGACCTCCACCTCGTCGCCGACCTGCATGGGGCCGACACCCGACGGGGTGCCGGTGAGGATGACGTCACCGGGCAGCAGCGTCATCACCGAGGAGACGTAGCTGATCAGGTTCGGCACGTCGAAGATCATGTCGGCGGTGGTGCCGTCCTGCATGAGGTCGCCGTTGAGGTACGTCTGGATGGCGACGCCGTCGATGAAGGTCTGCGGGTCGAGGTCGGTCTCGATCCACGGCCCGAGCGGGCAGAAGGAGTCGAAGGACTTCGCCCGGGTGAACTGGACGTCGGAGGCCTGGAGGTCACGCGCGGTGACGTCGTTGGCGATCGTGTAGCCGTGGATCACGTCGGTGGCCTGCTCGACGGGGACGTCGCGGCACATGCGGCCGATCACGACGGCGAGCTCGCCCTCGAAGTGGACGTTCTCGGACTGCGGCGGGTAGAAGATGCGGTCGTCCGGGCCGATCACGGAGGTGTTCGGCTTGAGGAAGATCAGCGGCTCAGCAGGCGGCTCACTGCCCATCTCGGCGGCGTGGGCGGCGTAGTTCTTGCCGATCCCGACCACCTTGCTGCGCGGCAGCACCGGAGCGAGCAGCCGCACGTCGGCGAGCTTGTACTCCTGGTCGAGGACCTTGACCCCGACGTACAGGGGGTCGCCCGCCAGGGCGACGATCGTGGCGTCCTCGTCGGGTTGCCCGAACTGGTCGAGCTCTCCCGTGAGGATGCCGTACATGGGTCTTCGCCGGTGGTGAATCTCGCGATGCGCACCCTCGAACCCTATCCGGCTCGCACCACCGTCACCGCCTCCGGTGGAAGCGCACCTCTCCGGAGGCGAGCCGCGTCATGTCGTACGCGGTGTCGTGGGCGCGGTGGTGGTGTCGGCTGCAGAGGAGCGCGGCGTTGTCGAGGTTGGTGGTGCCGTCGTGGGACCAGGGGACGAGGTGGTGGGCTTCGGACCAGGTGCCGGGGATGGTGCAGCCTTCGGCGCGGCAGGTGCCGTCGCGCAGGGCGAGGGCCCGGCGTTCGCCGTGGGTGCCGAGGACGGCGGGGATGATCCGGGCGGTGCAGGCCAGCCGTCGGGCTTGGGCGGCGGTGATGGTGTCGAACCCGTCACCGGGGGTGGCGTTGTCGATCGTGGCCACACCGAGGTCGCGCTTCAACGCCTCGAACGGGATGGTGACCATGACGTGCGTGGCGTCGCCACCGTGGATGGGCAGGCGCGTGGGGTCGAGGGTCTCCAGGAGCTGGGTGAAGGCCTCAGCATGCGGCGGGGATGGGTGATCCGCGTCCCGAACGCAGGCTTCTCGTCCTCCTGGGGGCCGCATTGGTCCGCACCGCGCCGTCGGCCAGGCGTGGGTTGGTGAAGGCGTGCAGGTAGGTCCCCAGCCGGGCGGCGGTGGCGTCGGGCACGACTGCGGTGATCCGGGTGGTGCCGTCGCCAGGGCTCGCATCCGCAGGCGTTGCCGTTCGCTGGCGTGCTTCTCGGCGTCGGCCAGGCGGCGGGCTTCTTCGTCCTCGAACCGGTCGGGGTCGACGACCTCGAGGATCCGGCGGCCGAGCTTGGCCAGGTCGCTGGGGTCGTGGTCGGCGGCGAGCTCGACGAGTTTGGCCTCGGCGGCCTCGATGACGTCGCGCCCGACCCGGTCGGGGAGCTCCTCGACCGCGGCTGCGATCACCCGGGCCTGCGCGATGGTCACCCGACCCTCACGCACTCCCGCCGCCAACGTCGGCCGCTCCCGGTCCAACGCCTCGGCCAGTCGAAGGTCGGCGGCAGCGTCGCCACGACGTACGTGCCCGTGGTGGGCCAGCCAGGTCGCGATCGACCGGAAGCCCTCGCGCTCGGCCACGTCGCCCGCGGCGGCCATCACTCGCAACCGCAGCTCGGCGGTGCGCGATTCGACCTCCAGCAGCGACAGCAGTGCATAGGCCTTCTCGTCGGCGCTCATGAACGTCGGGTTCACGTCGCACACCGACTTCAGCGACGCACTGATCGCCTCCGCCACCGCGTTCACCGGATGCACGGCCCCACCTCCTCGACAACGACGACGAGCACCACCACACGTGGCACCCACTCATTCGCTGCTCCTGGAGGCCCGGACCTGCCGGACGATCACGTCACCCTCGCAACTGGCCCCACCGTCTCCGGCTGCCCCTCGAGAGAGACCCGGTGTCCTGGGAGGAACCTGACACCCACAGTATTCGAATGCGTGTTCGAACACCAGGCCCAGAATCGGGTATCTCACACCCGTTCAACTTCGTCCGCCACCCCCGCCGACGACTACTGTGGCCCCGTGCGAGTGCTGGAACCCGACGACTGGCAGGCGCGTGCCACAGCGCACGACGCCCGCCTCGCGCCCTTCCTCGACGCGCACCTGGCACGGCGTACGCACCGCACCAAGCACCCGGTGCACGACTTCCTCTTCGTCTACTACTCCCAGAAGCCGGGCGCCCTGCGGAAGTGGCACCCCGGCTTCGGCACCGGCATGGCGCAGGCCGAGGCGTACGCATCCCTCAAGGGCTACGAGGTCGTCGACGGCGTCGCGCACGTGCCCGCGTCGTACGTCGAGAGCCAGCAGGTCCTGCTCACCGCGCTGCGGCGACTGCTGCGCGCCACGCTCGACCGCGCCCCGCACTTCGGCTGCTTCGGGCTGCACGAGTGGGCGATGGTCTACCGGCTCGAGCAGGACAAGACCCGTCACGCGGCGTGGCCGCTGCGGCTGGGCGGCGCGGCCACCGACGAGGTCGTCGAGTCGCACCGGATCGCCTGCTCACACTTCGACGCCTACCGCTTCTTCACTCCCCCGGCGAAGCCGCTCAACACGCTGGACCCAGGGCAGGACGACCGGCCGGAGTTCGAGCAGCCGGGCTGCCTGCACGCCTCGATGGACCTCTATAAGCACGCCTTCCGGCTCAGCCCGATGATCAGCTCCGACCTGGTGGCCGACTGCTTCGAGCTCGCGCGCGACATCCGGATCCTCGACATGCGCGCGGCGCCCTACGACCTCACCGGGCTGTGGCTCGACGACGAGGAGTTCACGCCGGTGCGGATCGAGACACCCGAGGGCAAGGCGGAGTACGTCGCCGCGCAGCGCGACTACACCGAGCGGTCCGCTCCCCTGCGAGCTCGGCTGCTGGCCGAGGTGGAGCGGCTCCTCGAGGTCGCCGCTCCGACGCTGGTCAGTACTTCGCGAAGTTCTGCGTGAAGTAGCGCGTGTACGGCGTGCCCGGCGCCGAGACGTAGCCGATCCCGATGTGGGTGAAATCGCCGAGCAGGTTGGCGCGGTGGCCGGGGCTGTTGATCCACCCGTCGACCACGGCGTCGACCGCGTAGCCAGCGGCGATGTTCTCCGCGGCGCGCGTCCACCCCTTCGGGATCTGCGACGCGTACGACGGGTTGTGGGCGAACGTGCCCGTGCTCGCCATCGTCTGGCTCCACCGCTGCGCGACCTCGGAGATCGGCGCCGAGAGGGTCAGTGGCTTGAGCTGGTGCTGCGCCCGGAAGGCGTTGGTCTCCTGGAGGATCAACGCCACCTCGGGGCTGACCGGCGACGGACTGGGCGACGGACTGGGCGAAGGGGCGGGGGCAGGAGCCGAGGCCCGGACCCCTCGGACGGTCACCACGCGCGAGACCGAGGCCTTGATCCGGGCGGTGCGGCGGACCTTGACCCGGTAGCGCGTGGCGCCCTGGCGCACGGTCGTGCGTACGACGTACTTCTTGCCCGCGGTGACCTTCCCGGTCCGCACCACGACCCATCCCCGCTGCGTACGCCGCTCGACGGCGACGACGGCGCCTGCCGACCGGCCCCCGACCTTGCCCGAGAAGCGCAGCGCGGAACCGGTGGTGGCCTTGGTCGTGGACGCGCTCACGCTCACCTTGACGGCAGCCGGTGGCGCGGCCTGCGCGGGCGGACCCACGAGCAGCAGCCCGGCGAGCAGTGCGACGACGACGACGCGCATGAGTACCTCCACGAGAAGGACCTCCGCCCGGTCGGAGGTCGAGCGTCCATGCTGAGGGTGACGTGGTGCGGCGGCGAAATCGTCGGGGGCGCGTGCAACGATCACCTCCCCCCGACCAGGAGAGCCCGTGAACCAGCCCGACGCCCACGCCACGCCCGCCCGTCACCCCGGGCACAGCGTCCTGCAGGTCCCGGTGCCGCCGCTGGAGGAGTGGGTCCGCGAGCGCACCGCCTTCTACGACACCGACTACGTCTCGACCGACCCGGCCTTCACCCACGCACACGTCACCGCGCTGGGCCCCTTCGTCGACGCGTTGGACGCGGAGACCGAGACGACGGTCGCGGCGATCGCCGCCAGGTGGAGCCGTTCGACTACGCACTGGAACGCCTCGCCACCTTCCCCACCGGGATCATCCACCTGGTCCCCGAGCCCGCCGACGGCTTCAACCGGTTGACGCAGCTGCTGATGGAGGCCTTCCCCGACTTCCCGCCCTACGGCGGCGAGTTCCCGCCGGCGCCGCACCTCACCCTCGACCTGGCGCACGGCGACGTCACCGAGACATCGACGCAGGCCCTGCTCGGCGACACGGTGCCGGTGAAGGCACGCGCGGAGTGGCTCGACCTGGCCTGGTACGAGGCCGGTCGATGCCACCTCGTACGTCGCTGGCCGCTCGGTACGGTGACCGCGTGAGCGAGGAGAGCGCAAGGGGTTCGGAGACCAAGGGTCTGACCTACCGCGACGAGGACTGGTACGGCGACGACCTGTCGGGCCTGCGGTTCGTCGACTGCACCTTCAGCCGGGTCGACCTCAGCGAGGTCACCACGCGCGGCACCACGTTCGAGAACTGCGTCTTCGACGGCTGCCGCTTCAACGCGTCCAGCCACGTGGCGAGCGCCTTCGTCGCCTGCGAGCTCCGCCGCTGCAACCTCTTCGACGCCACATTCGACGGGTGCAAGGTGGCGGGCTCGACCTTCGACGAGTGCACGATGCGGCCCGTCAAGATCCTCGGCGGGAGCTGGCGCGGGGTGGTGCTGCGCGGCGCGAACCTCGCCGGCGTACGGCTCGCGGGGCTGGATCTGCGCGACGCCGACCTGTCGATGGCCACCCTGGCCAAGGCTGACCTCAGCGGCTGCGACCTCAGCCACGCCACCCTGCGGGAGACCGACCTGCGCGAGGCAGACCTGCGCGGCGCGACCCTCGAGGGGGTCGACCTGCGGGCGGCGCGGCTCGACCGCACCGCCGTCGGCCTGGCTGGAGCCGTTCGCCTGGCCGAGCAGCACGGCGCGGTCGTCGACGCGTCGTACTGACCTTTCAGCCGCTCGTCAGGGCGTGTGGCGCGACTGCACCTCGGCACGGATCCCGGCCACCACCAGCGAGAGCCCGTCGGCGAAGTCGTCGACCCCACCCGGCTCGGCGTCAATGGCGCCGGCGCTGCTGGCCTGCACCTGGGTCTGCTCGGCGGTCGCGTGGCCGAAGACCAGGTGCAGCACCGTGCGGGCTGCGGTGGCTCGCCACTGCTCGTCGAGGCCGCTGCCCTCGAGCGCCTGCGCGACGTGGTCGTACGCTGCCTGCCCACCGAGGCCGAAGGCGTGCACGGTGGCCACCAGCTCGGCGCCGTCACGCCAGGCGAGCAGGGCGTCGCGCAGCTGGCTCGCGGCCTGGGTGAGGCGGGCGTCCCACTCCCCCGCGTCCAGCGGTCGCAGGCCGCGCGTCAGCAGTTCGTCGGCCACGGCAGCGAGCAGCGTCTGCTTGTTGGCGAAGTGGTGGTAGAGCGCACTGGGCCGCACGTCGAGCTCGGCGGCGAGGCGGCGCATCGTCAGGTCGGCCAGGCCGTAGGAGTCGAGCACGGCGATGGCGTGCTCGACGACGTCGGAGCGGTGGTGACGCAACGGGACCTCCATGCTGGGCCGGGGCTGGGTGCGTGGCGCGAGTCACATCGACGATTCAGTGGCGAACCGGTTGACGCGACGCGGGGCCAACCATAACCTGAACGCCGTTCACCTGACCACTGTTCAGGTGTTGCTCGCCCATCTCTCCCGCCGTCGAAAGGCGCCTCCCGTGGCCACCTCCCCCGCCACCAGCTCCACCCGCTCTCGCCTGCCCCGCCTGGAGGCGAAGGACCTGGCTCTGATCACGACCTTCGCCGCCCTGGTGGCCGTCTGTGCCCTTCTTCCGGCGATCAAGACCGGCGGATCGGTGCCGATCACCCTCCAGACCTTCGGCGTCCTGCTGACCGGCGCGCTGCTGGGTCCGTGGCGCGGCTTCCTGGCGATCGGGCTCTACATGCTGGTCGGCATCGCGGGCCTGCCGGTCTTCACGATGGGCCGCTCCGGCCCGAGCATCTTCCTCACCCCGTCGGTCGGCTACCTGGTCGGCTTCCTGGTGGCCGCCGCCCTGACCGGCTTCCTGGTGCAGCACGTCCGCCGCCGCAGCACCGCGCTCGGCTTCGCCCTCATCCTCGGCGCTTGCCTGGTCAGCACCTTCGCGGTGATCCACACGCTCGGTATCGCCGGCATGGTCTGGCGCGCCGACATGACCTGGACCGCGGCCACCGTCTACAACGCGACCTTCATCCCCGGCGACGTGGTCAAGGCGGTCCTCACGGCCGTGGTCGCCACCTCCGTGCACGCCGCCTTCCCCGACCTGCTGCCCACCCCGCGGCGCCGGAGCGCGACTGAGCGCGAGACCATCGACGCGTGAGCCGCCTCCTCCTCGACCACGTCGTCGTCAACGCCGTCACGGCCGACGGCGACGTGGAGATCCTCGGCGAGACGACGCTCGAGCTCACCGAGCAGCGCATCGCCCTGATCGGCCCCAACGGGTCGGGCAAGTCGACCCTGGCCCGGCTCCTCAACGGGCTCGTCTCCCCCAGCTCCGGGCGTGTGCTGGTGGACGACCTGGACGTCGCCGAGAAGGGCCGGGAGGTCCGGCGCAAGGTGGGGTTCGTCTTCACCGACCCGTCGGCGCAACTCGTCATGCCGACCGTGCTGGAGGACGTCAGCCTGTCGCTGCGTCGCTTCCACCGCTCCCGCAGCGACCGTGACGCGGCGGCGCGGGCCGTGCTGGCGACGTACGGCCTGGAGGAGCTCGCCGACCGCAGCGTGCACGCCCTCTCCGGAGGACAGCGCCAGCTGCTGGCGATCGCCGGCGTGCTGGCCTGCGAGCCCGACGTGCTCGTGGCCGACGAGCCGACGACGCTGCTCGACCTGGCCAACAGCCGGATGATCGGCGACCTGCTCATGTCGTTGCCGCAGCAGGTCGTCGTGTGCACCCACGACCTCGACCTCGCGGTCCGGTGCGAGCGCGCCCTGGTGGTCAGCGACGGCCGGGTCGTCTTCGACGGCCCCGCTGCCGAGGCCGTCGCGCACTACCGGGCGAGCGTCTGAGCGTGGTCACCCTCCTCGGCACCTACCGCCCCGGCACCACCTGGCTGCACAGGATGCCGGCGGGCGCCAAGATGCTCGCCCTGATGGCACTGAGCACGGTGGTCGTCGTGCTCCGCGGCCCCGTCTCGGGGGCAGCCGCGCTTGCGGTCGCGCTCGGGCTCGTCGCCTGGTCGGGCACCGGCTTCGCCGCGACGCTGCGCTCCCTGCGGCCGTTCTTCGTGATGGCCGCGATCCTGCTGGCCTACCACCTGCTCTTCGGCACCTGGCAGGTCGCGGTCGAGCAGGTCGGTGACCTGCTCGCGCTGGTGCTGCTGGCGACCGTGCTCACCGCGACCACGCCGGTCGACGAGCTGCTCGACACGATCGTGCGCGCGCTCGGCCCGTTGCGGCGCGTCGGCGTCAACCCGGAGAAGGTGGCGCTCGCCTTCAGCCTGGTGCTCCGCACGATCCCGATGCTGCTGACCATCGCCGGGGAGACCCGCGACGCCGCCCGGGCCCGCGGCCTGGAGCGCAACCCGCGCACCTGGCTCACGCCCTTCGTCGTACGCACGGTGGCCCACGCCCGCGACACCGGCGACGCGCTGCACGCGCGCGGGCTGGGCGACGACTGACCTGGGACGACTGACGTCACCAGCCCGGCGGCGTACGTCCTCGCCAGTCGCTGGCTGCCTCGACCTGCGCGGCCACCGACAGCAGCACCTCGTCCTCGGCCGGACGCCCAGCGACCATCACACCGACAGGGAGCCCCTCGGGCGTCCAGTGGGTCGGCAGCGACATCGCCGGCATGCCGGTCACGTTCCAGGCGGAGGTCCAGGGGGTGAAGCGCTTCTGGGCCTCGAAGTCAGCCTCGGGGTCGGCGTCGTTGCGCAGCGCCCCGACCGGCACCGGCGGAGCGGCCAGGGTCGGGGTGAGCACGACGTCGTACGGCGCCAGCGCCTCGAGCGCCTGTGCGGCCAGTCGCCGCATCTCCCCGATCGCCAGTCCGAAGTCGGGGCCGGAGACCGCGCGACCGCGCTCGGTCAGCCAGGTGGTCAGCGGGCGAAGCTGGTGCTCGCGGCCCGGAGGCGCGGTCGACAGTGCGGTCAGCACCGCCCAGCAGACCTCGAAGATCGGCACCGCCTCGCGGGCGAGCGGCACCGGGACGTCGACGACCTCGTGGCCCAGTGACTCCAGCAGGGTCGAGGCGTCCTCCCAGGCCCGGAGGCACTCGGGGTCGACGTCGACGTCGGTGAGGATCGGGGTGGCGAAGCGGGCGACCCGCAGCCGCCCGGGCTCGCGGCGGGTCGCCTCGAGGAAGCTCTGCGCCGGGTCGGGCGCCCACGTCGGGTCGCCGACCCGGTGGCCGGCGAGCACGTCGAGCATCGCCGCGGCGTCGGCCACGGTGCGCGCGAGCGTCCCGGCGGTGGCCAGGCCCACCGGGTCGCCGTACGTCGGCGCCGCGCTCACCCGTCCGCGCGACGGCTTCAGGCCGACCAGGCCGCAGCAGGAGGCGGGGATCCGGATCGAGCCACCCCCGTCGGAGCCCTGCGCGACCGGCACCAGCCCGGCGGCCACCGCGGCGGCAGCCCCACCCGACGAGCCGCCGGCGGTGCGGCTGCGGTCCCACGGGGTCACCGCGGGCGGGCCGACGTCGGGCTCGGTGTAGCAGGGCGAGCCGAACTCGGGGGTGTTGGTCTTGCCGAGCCAGACCATGCCGGCTGCCTCGATCGAGAGCGTCACGTTGTCGGAGAAGTTGGGCACGAAGTCGTCGTAGGCCGCCGAGCCGAAGGTGGTGCGCACGCCGGCGGTCGGGTTCAGGTCCTTGATCGCCGTCGGTACGCCGTGCAGTGGCGAGGCGCCGTGGCGCGGCAACGCCGCCGCACGCTCGAGGGCCAGCTCGGGCACGCGGGTCACGAAGGCGCCGACCTCGTCGACGCGCTCGAGGTAGTGCTGCGCCAGCTCGACCGGGGAGACCTCGCCGCGGCGTACGGCACTCCCCTGCTCCAGCGCGGTCAGGTCGTGGAGCTCGGTCACGGCAGCTGGCTCCACGAGGTGGGATGGCTGGCCGCCCCGCCGTCGAGCGCCGTGGCGCCGGCGAAGAGGCCCACGACCGAGGCGACGAGGGCGAGGAACCAGACCACGGGGTGCGCGGCGAAAGGCCGGACCAGCGGGGCGACGCCACGGCGTACGCGGGTGGCGCCCGGCCCGATCCAGGTGCCGAGCGCGACGCCGGCCCCGACCGCGGCGAGGGTGGTCTGGGGCTGGGCGCCGACCGTGAAGCAGACCAGCCCGCCCACGACACCGAGGCCTGCGGCCCACACGAGCAGGGCCAGGGTGCCGGGCAGCGACGAGAAGACGTGCACGGGGGTGGCGGCGACGGTCTGCATGCCGTCGTACCACTTGGCGCCGCGCAGGGTGCGGCGCTCGGCGGCAGCGCTCGCGGTGCGCGAGAGCGTACGCACGAACCAGACGACGAGCGTGACCGCGGCCGCGCGACCCACGGCGAGGCGGCGAAGCCCAGTGAGACCGCGAGCCCCAGGCAGAGCAGCAGCGTGGCGCGGCGCAGCCGCAGGCCGAACCCGACCTTGGGCTTCGTCGCCGGCTCGAGCTCCTCGGGCACCGACCACGGGTCGTCGGTGAACTCCACCTCGTCGACCGGCCGCTGCTCCTGCGGCCACTGCTCCCCCGGCCAGCGGGACGCCTGCCACGGGTCCTCGAGCAATGGGGCTGCGGCAGGCGTGACGGGCACCGCGATGGTCGCCGGCTCCGGATCGGGCACGGCGTGGAGCACCGGCCCAGACATCGGCTGGGGCTGGTACTGCGTGTAGGGCCGCGTGACCGGGAAGGGCTCCAGCGGCACGTAGCGGGTGGAGGTGTCGTCCTCCGGGTCGAGGACCTCCTCGTCGGCGAACGCGTCGGGCTCCGCCAGGTCGAGCCAGGTCATGATCGCCGCGACCGTGGGCCGGTTGCGCGGCTCGGGGTCGAGGCCGGCCAGCACCACCTCGGCGACCTCCTCGGGCAGGCCGGTGAGGTCGTGCTCGCCGCGGCGTACGCGGTCCATCACCGCCACCGACGGCCCGCTGCCGAAGGGCGCGCGGCCGGTGCCGGCGAAGGCGACGGTGGCGGCCCACGAGTGGATGTCGGAGGCGACGCTGGCGTCCTCGCCGTGCAGGATCTCGGGCGCCAGGTAGCCGGGGGTTCCGAGCAGCCAGCCCTGCGCGGTGAGCTTGGCGTCGTCGGCGAGGCGCGCGAGCCCGAAGTCGATGAGGACGGGCGTACGTCCCTCCATCAGGATGTTGGAGGGCTTGATGTCGCGGTGCACGACGCCGACGTCGTGGACCGCGCCGATCGCCTGGGCCAGGCAGCGGGCGAACCAGACCAGCTCGTCACCCTCCAGGGTGCCGACCTGACGCACCTGGTCGTGCAGCGAGTAGCCGGGGACGTAGCGGGTCGCCACGAACGGCACGTCGCCCCACGGGTCGGCGTCGATGATCTCGGCGACCCGCCTGCTGCGCACGCGCAGCAGCGAGTTGACCTCGCGGGCCAGCCGGGCGCGCGACTCGTCGTCACCGATGACGTTGGGGCGGATCACCTTGAGGGCGACCCGCTCCCCCGAGGGGCTGCGCGCCAGGTGCACGACCCCCATGCCACCTTCACCCAGGCGCGCGAGCAGCTGGTAGCCGCCGACGCTCAGCCCGGGCGGGGGCGATGGGGTCGTGGGTGGACGCTCACGACATGAGGTTAGCCCTCGTGTCACACGACCTGGTGCAACCACCCGAAGGTGTCGTCGGCGCGGCCGAACTGCACGTCGACCAGCGCGGAGCGGATCTTCATGGTCAGTTCGGTCGAGGCCGGGGCCGGGGTGGTGCCGGCGGCGGAGCGCAGCTCACCGACCGGGGAGACCACGGCGGCGGTGCCGCAGGCGAAGATCTCGACGATCTCGCCGGACTCCACCCCCTTGCGCCACTCGTCGATGGCGAAGCGGCGCTCGGTGACCTCGTGGCCCATCTGGCGGGCCAGCGCGATGATCGAGGAGCGGGTGATGCCCTCGAGGATCGTGCCGGTGGCCGGGGTGACGATGGAGCCGTCGGCGTACACGAAGTACATGTTCATGCCGCCGAGCTCCTCGACGTAGACACCCTCCTGGGCGTCGAGGAAGACGACCTGGTCGCAGCCGTGGCTGGTGGCCTCCTGCTGCGCGATCAGCGACGAGGCGTAGTTGCCGCCGGTCTTGGCCGCTCCCATGCCACCGCGTCCGGCGCGGGTGTACTCCTCGGTGAGCCAGAGGCTGACCGGCTTCAGGCCGCCCTTGAAGTAGGAGCCCGCCGGGCTGGCGATCACCATGAAGGTGACGTGCTGGCTGGGGCGGACGCCGAGGAACTTCTCGCTGGCGAACATGAACGGACGCAGGTAGAGCGACTTCTCGCCCTCACCGGCGGGGACCCAGCGCTCGTCGACCTTCACCAGGGCCTCGACGGCCTGGATGAAGTCGTCGACGGGCAGCTCGGGCAGCGCCAGGCGCTGGCTGGACGTGATCATCCGCTCGGCGTTGGCCTCGGGGCGGAAGAGGTGGATCGACCCGTCGCCGTGGCGGTAGGCCTTCATCCCCTCGAAGGTCTCCTGCGCGTAGTGCAGGACCGCGGTGGCGGGGTCGAGGGTCAGCGGGCCGTAGGGGGTGATCCGGGCGTCGTGCCACCCCTTCTCGGGGGTCCACTCGACGGTGAACATGTGGTCGGTGAAGTGCACGCCGAACCGGGGTCGGACAGGATCTCCGCGAGCCGAGCGTCGTCGACCGGGGAGTCGGTCAGGGTGGTGCTGATCTCCATGGGCTGAACCTACACTCGGGCTGCGATGGCGTCGCCGATCGCGGCGGTCGGACGGGGCCGGTCGGCGTCACGCTCGGCGATGTCGGCCTCGACGGCCTTCTCGATGCGCTCGGCGGCCTCGCTCATGTCGAAGAAGTCGAGGAGCATCGCCGCCGAGAGGATGGCCGCGGTGGGGTCGGCCTTCTGCTGGCCGGCGATGTCGGGCGCCGACCCGTGCACGGGCTCGAACATCGACGGGGTCGACCGCGACGGGTTCAGGTTGCCCGAGGCGGCCAGGCCGATGCCACCGGTGACGGCGGCGGCCAGGTCGGTGATGATGTCGCCGAAGAGGTTGTCGGTGACGATCACGTCGAAGCGACCCGGGTCGGTGGTCATGAAGATCGTCGCTGCGTCGATGTGCAGGTAGTCGACCGTGACCTCGGGGAACTCGGTCGCGACCTCGTTGACGATGCGCCACCACATGGAGCCGGCGTGGACCAGGACGTTGGTCTTGTGGACCAGCGTCAGCTTCTTGCGGCGCTTCTGGGCGCGGGCGAAGGCGTCGCGCACGACGCGCTCGATGCCGTACGCCGTGTTGACGCTGACCTCGGTCGCCATCTCGTGCGGGGTGCCGACGCGGATGGCGCCACCGTTGCCCGTGTAGGGGCCCTCGGTGCCTTCACGCACGACCACGAAGTCGATCTCGCCGGGGTTGGCGAGCGGCGACCCGACGCCCGGGTAGAGCTTCGAGGGTCGCAGGTTGACGTGGTGGTCGAGCTCGAAGCGCAGACGCAGCAGGAGGCTGCGCTCGAGCAGGCCGGGCGGGATGTTCGGGTCGTTCGGCTTGCCGCCGATCGCGCCGAGCAGGATGGCGTCCTGACCACGTACCTCGTCCAGGACCGAGTCGGGGAGAACCTCACCGGTGGCGAGGTAGTGCTCGGCACCCAGCGTGTAGCGGGTGACGGCGAAGGCGTGGGGGGCCACCGCGTCGAGGACCTTGAGCGCCTCGTCGGTGACCTCGGGTCCGATCCCGTCGCCGGGGATGACAGCGAGCTTGATCGGGGACTCGGGTGAGGTGGTGGTCATGGCTCCGCAGGTTAGTTGTCGTCGGGTCGCTGGTCGGCGGCATCTCGCAGGTCAACTGCCAGCTGCAGCGCGTGGTGGCTGTGCGGGGCCGAGGGGTCGTGACGGCTCGGGCCCCAGTCGGCCGGGTTCAACTCGTACATGCTCTCTCCTGAGGGGTGCGTCCCCGGGGACCGGGGTCGGACAAGGGGTGCAGAAGCGGGTGCAGAAGCGGGTGCAGCAGGGTGTGGAAGCCTCCACGCCCCGCACCGCGGAGACGCCGACGGCACCCTGGTGAGGGTCGCCACGACGGGGCCCGGTTCGGAGCCCTCACGGATCGCGAGGCAGACGTCCCGGCCGGTGGGGCGGGGGACGTTCCGATCATCGGACCGCGAGCGACGGGTTGCGCTGCTCAGGCCAGCAGATCAGTGCGGAGCGGGGAGGCTGCGAGTCGAGGGCCACGTACAACGCCGCACACCGCGGCGAGGTGGCCCTCTGTCAGGCCTCGCCGCGGCGGTCGATGAGTACGAGCACGCTCCACATGATGGGAGGACCATACGACGCGGGCGGGGCGATGTCGAGGGTTTCAGCGCGTGGACGACGTACGTCACACCCACGGGCGGGTGGGAGACTTCGGGAGTGAGTGCTCCCCCCGAACTTCCGGACATCGTCCGTCGCGCGTTCGACGTCTCCCGCCGGGCGGGCTACGTGTCGTTCTGCCGCAACGAGACGGGTCGCCTGCTGGCCACCCTGGCGGCGACCCGCAGCGGCGTCCTCGCCGAGTTCGGCACCGGCGCCGGCGTCGGCACCGCCTGGCTGCGCTCCGGCGTGCAGACCGACGCGCGGATCCTCACCGCGGAGCTCAACCCGCGCCTGGCCCAGGCCGCGGCGGAGATCTTCGAGGACGACGACTCGGTCGAGGTCTTCGAGGCCGACTGGTCCACGCTGTCGAGCAAGGGCCCCTTCTCGCTGCTCTTCCTCGACTCGGGCGAGCCCCAGAGCGTGCGCGTCGACGCCATCGCCGACCTGGTCGAGCCGGGCGGCATTGTCGTCCTCGACGACTTCACCCCCTGCGAGTCGTGGCCGCCGATCTACCTCGGGCGCGTCGACACGCTCCGCGAGGAGTGGCTCACCGACGAACGGTTCACCGCGGTCGAGGTGATGATCTCCCACGACGCGTCGGTGCTCATCGCCACGCGTCGCTGACGCTGACCCTTCAGCCGTCGACCGACGGCTCGACCGGCGCTGCCGCCGGCAGGTCGACGACGGCGTACGGCAGGAAGGCTTGCGCGAGGGGGCCGATGGCCAGCGCGTAGAGCACGGTCCCGACCCCGAGCTCGGCGCCGAAACGACCGCCGAGCAGCAGGCCGACGACGACCACGGCGACCTCCAGCAGCGTTCGCACGAGGCGCAGGGAGGCTCCCGTACGCCGCGCCAGCCCGGTCATCAGGCCGTCGCGGGGTCCGCGCCCCAGCTGCGCGCCGATGTAGAGGGCCGTGGCGACCCCGTTGAGGACCACGCCCGCTCCGACGAGCAGGAGGCGCCAGGCCAGGGCGTCGGGCTCCGGCACCAGCGCCAGGGTGGCGTCGGCCGACAGGCCCACCAGGAAGGCGTTGGCGACGGTGCCCACGCCGGGCTTCTCCCGCAGCGGGATCCAGGCCAGCAGGACGACGAAGCTGGCGACGACGACGACCTGCCCCAGCGTCAGCGGGACGAAGCGGGTGATCGCCAGGTGCATGACGTCCCACGGCGCGACGCCGAGGGCGCCCTGGACCATGAAGCCCAACGAGACGCCGTAGAGCACCAGGCCGACCAGCAGCTGCGGCAGACGACGCCCCAGGCGACCGGCCCGCAGCTGCGTCACCGGACCGACGTCGAGGAGCTGGACGGCGGGTCGCGACGGGCCGGTGGTGCTGGAGGTCATGGGCCCCATCCTGCGCCCGCTCCCCCCCGCCACGAAATGGCGGCGGCCCGGCCCCACCGAGGTGGGACCGGGCCGCAGCGTGCCAGCTCAGGACAGGTTGACCGCACGCACGCGCGTGGCGGTCATGGCACCCTTGATCTCGGCGAGCGACTCGGCCGGGATGGCGGAGTCGACCGAGAGGGCGACCAGGGCGTGGCCGCCCTTGGCGTCGCGGGCGACCTGCATGCCGGCGATGTTGACGTTCGACTCGCCGAGGATGCGGCCGACGGTGCCGACCATGCCCGGACGGTCCTCGTAGGTGAAGAAGGCGAGGTGCTCGGTGGGCTCGATGTCGACGTCGAAGCCGTTGACCTCGACCAGGCGCTCCTTCTGGGCGATGCCCACGAGGGTGCCGCCGACGGAGATCTGCTGGCCGTCGGCCAGGGTGCCGCGGATGGTGATCAGGTTGCGGTGGTCGGGGCTCTCCGACTCGGTGACCAGGCGCACCGCGGTGCCGCGCTCGGCGGCCAGCAGCGGGGTTCACGTAGGAGACCTGGTCCTCGACGATGTCGGCGAAGACACCCTTGAGGGCAGCCAGCTCGAGCACCTTGACGTCGTACTCGGTGATCTCGCCGCGGACCTCGACGTCGATCTGCTGCGCGACCTCGCCGGCCAGCGCGGTGAAGACGCGGCCGAGCTTCTCGGTGAGCGGGATGCCGGGACGCACGTCCTCGGCGATGACGCCACCCTGGACGTTGACGGCGTCGGGCACGAGCTCACCCGAGAGGGCGAGGCGGACCGACTTGGCCACGGCGACGCCGGCCTTCTCCTGCGCCTCGTCGGTCGACGCGCCCAGGTGCGGCGTGGCGACGACGTTCTCCAGGGTGAAGAGCGGGCTGTCGGTGCAGGGCTCCTTGTCGAAGACGTCGAGACCGGCGGCGTAGATCTGGTTGTTCTTGAGGGCGTCGTAGAGGGCGGCCTCGTCGACGATGCCGCCGCGGGCGGCGTTGACGAGGACGAGCTCCTTCTTGGCCTTGGCCAGCTGCTCGGCACCGATGAGGCCGACGGTCTCGGGCGTCTTGGGCAGGTGGACGGAGATGAAGTCGGCCTCGGCCATCAGGGTGTCGAGGTCGACGAGGCGGGCGCCGATCTGGGCGGCGCGACCGGCCTGCACGTAGGGGTCGTACGCGATGACCTTCATGCCGAAGGCCTGGAGGCGCTGGGCCACCAGGACACCGATGCGGCCGAGGCCGACGATGCCGACGGTCTTCTCGAGCAGCTCGACGCCGGTGTACTTGGAGCGCTTCCACTCACCGTTGGTCAGCGCCGCGTGGGCCGGGCTGATGTGGCGGGCCGCGGAGAGCATCAGCGCGACGGCGAGCTCTGCGGCGGAGGTGATGTTGGAGGTGGGCGCGTTGACCACCATGACGCCGGCCTGGGTGGCCGCCTTGACGTCCACGTTGTCGAGACCGACACCCGCACGGGCGACGACCTTCAGCTTCCTGGCGGCGGCGAGGGCTTCCTCGTTCACCTTGGTCGCGGAGCGCACCAGGATGGCGTCCACGTCGACGATCGCGGCGAGCAGCTCGGTGCGGTCGGCACCGTTGCAGTGGCGGATCTCGAAGTCCGGGCCCAGCGCCTCGATGGTGGCGGGGCTGAGCTCTTCGGCAATGAGTACGACAGGCTTGGTCACAGCTGGTCCTCAGCTAGTCAGAGATGTGATGGGTGGCAGGCCCGCGGACTGTCGTCGACGCGGTGCGCACAACGCTGTGCTTGGGCCTGATGCTACCTCTCCCCGCCGTCGCCGATCAGCGCGGGCCGGGTTGGTGAGACCTGCTGCTCCCCCGCCGCGCGCGAGGCGTCCTCCCGCTCCCGGAGGCCGAGGGTGGCGACCAGCACGGCGAGGCCCACCGCTCCCTCGAGCGGGCCGCGGCGCCAGGGCCCGGGAGCGCGCAGCAGGTGCCAGAGCGTGGCCACCACGAGGGCACCGGCGCTCATGCCGAACACGTTGACCCAGGCGTCGTCGGGAGTTCCGGGGTACAGCCCCCGGGCCCACCACGCCAGCCACCCGATGTGCAGCGCGTAGACGGTGAGGGTCATGGCGCCGACCCAGGCCAGGGGCGTGAGCACACGGCGTACGACGTCGAGCCGCGCGAGCAGGAAGCACGCGGCGTACGTGCCGAGCGCGAGGGAGACGACGAAGAGCTGCTCGGGCCAGGTCGTCTCGTAGGGGGCGATGTCGGTGCGCCCGGTGAGCCGCAGCGCGGTGAGCAGGCCGAAGACGAGCAGCGAGGCGGCCAGGACCGTGCCGGCGGTGGCGGCGGGGACGGGGCGCCCGGAGCGCGGGACGAGCAGGCGGGTGGCGAGGATGCCGACGCAGCCGGCCAGCAGGAGCACGGCCTGGGGATAGCTGGTGCTGACCAGCAGCTCGAACCACCAGAGCTGGGCGGTCTCCTGGGCGACGACCATCTCCATCACCGTGGCGCGGCTCGCCTCGATGGTCCACGGCGCCACCGCCGCCGCCACGAGGGCCACGGCCCCGACTGCCAGGGCGGGGAGCCGGGAGACGGCCCAGCAGAGCAGCGTGAGCACGCCCAACGGCGCCAGCACGATGACGACCCAGGCACCCGCCTTGGCCAGCAGCCACCCCGCCAGGAGCAGCGCGGCGGCGCGGACCAGCGAGGCGACACCGTGCTCCAGCACGCCGCTGCGACGGGCGGCCAGCTCGGCGCCGGCGCCGACGAGCAGCGCGAAGAGCGGGAAGGTCAGGAACTCCGACAGGATCAGCACGTCGCCGGGCCCGGCCGTGGGCGCGGTGTGTGCCACGAACATGGAGATGACCGCGACGCCCCGGGCCAGGTCGACGCCCCACTCGCGGAGGGCGGCACGAGGGCGGGTGGCCGGGACAACGCTGGATGTGGTCGTGGTCACGCACACATGATGGCGCACGCGCTGCGACCTGAGTGGTTCGACTCAGGTCGCGGGACCGGTCGGTCGTTAGCGTGGGCGCCAGCCACCGGCTCCCGCCGCCCTCGATCTCAGGAGTCCACGTGAACGACCCACGCCACGGCAACCCGCCTCCCACCGCACCCGGAGGCGGTCCGCTCGGACCCGCCTACCCGCGGCCGCCGGCTGGTCGGCCGGCGCCGCCGGTGGGGCACGCGTCGGCACCGCCGCAGGTCTGGCAGCGGCCGGAGCGCCGGGTGCGGTCGCCGGGCGCGGCCCTGGCCGCCCTGGCCTGCTTCTCGGTGCTGGCCCCCGTGGTGGTCATGCTGGTCGGGGTGGTCGTGCTGGCTGTGATCTGGGCCCTCTTCGCCATGATGCTGGCGCTCACCGGTGGCTCGGTCGCCGCCGACGAGTCGACGGGCGAGCTCTACGAGGGCGCCGGCGGGCAGTGGTTTTCGAACCAGCTGGCTGAGCTGCTCCCCTGGGCCGGCGGCTCGTTCGTGCTGAGCCTGGTGGTCGGCGGCCTGACGGTGCTGCTCCTGCGCGGCACGACCGGGGTCCGGTACTGGCACCCGACCGTGCAGGGGGCCCTGGGTGGACTCGTCGGCGTGGCGCTGGCGCTGGTCGTCGGGCTCTTCGCCGTCGTCTGACCCCACCGTCCGGGCCAGCTCGTGGGCCCAAGGTCCGGGCCCAGCGTGCGTCAGATCGCGCAGCCGTCCGGGCCGCAGGCCTCGGCGTCGCCGCCGACCACGGCGATGGCCGGGTGGGAGTCGGCCCAGGCCTGCTCGAGCACCTGGCTGAAGACCTCGACGGGCTGGGCGCCGGAGATGCCGTACTTGGCGTCGACCACGAAGAACGGCACCCCCGTCGCGCCGTACGCCCGGGCCTGCGCAACGTCGTCGGCGACGGAGGCTGCGTACTCCTCGCTGGCCAGGACGGCGGCGACGCGGTCGGCGGGCAGCCCGACGGAGGTGGCGACCTCGGTGAGGACGCGGGCGTCACCGACGTGGCGGTTGTCGACGAAGTGCGCGTGCAGGAGTGCTTCCTTCAGCTGGCCCTGGAGCTCGGGACCGCCGGTCTCGAGGGCGAGGTGGAGGACGCGGTGCGCGTCGACGGTGTTGGCGTGGAAGGAGTGGTCACCGAACTCGAGGCCCTCCTCGGCGGCGATGCCCCGGGTGCGCGCGTGCATCTCGGTGACCTGCGCGGGACCACCGGGGAACTTGGCTCCCAGCGCCTCGACGGTGGTGACGACCTCGTCCTTCGGGGCGCTCGGGTCGAGCTGGTAGGAGCGCCAGACGACCTCCACGTCGTCGGCGTGGTCGAAGGTGGCCAGGGCGGACTCCAACCGGCGCTTGCCGATGTAGCACCACGGGCAGACGACGTCACTCCAGATCTCGATGCGCATGTGCTGGCCAACGCCGCGGCGGCGGCGGTTTGTTCCCTCGCCTGTTCCCCACTCCCCCGAACGGGGCAGGGGACGACCCTGAGCACCTCTCAGGGTCGCTCGGGGGTCGAGCCCGTTGGTCTCCCCGATGTGCGCGGGGGCACACCGGCGCGAGGCTGTGGCCCATGATCACAGTCAACGCTCTCACCAAGAGGTACGGCGGCTTCCTGGCCGTCGACGACGTCTCGTTCACGGCACAGCCCGGCCGCGTGACCGGCTTCCTGGGGCCCAACGGCGCCGGCAAGTCCACGTCCATGCGCGTCATGGTGGGGCTGACCCCGCCGACCCGGCGAGGCACTCGTCAACGGCCGCCGCTTCACCGACCTGCCGAACCCCGGACGGGAGGTGGGCGTGCTGCTGGACGCCTCGGCACAGCACGCCGGGCGCACGGGCCGCGACATCCTCAAGGTCGCCGCGCTGACCATGGGCCTGCCGCTGGGGCGGGTCGACGTGATGCTGGCCAAGGTCGGCCTGAACGAGGAGGAGGCGACACGACGGGTGCGCCACTACTCGCTCGGCATGCGCCAGCGGCTCGGCATCGCGGCCGCCCTGCTGGGCGACCCGCAGGTGCTGATCCTGGACGAGCCCGCCAACGGCCTCGACCCGGCCGGCATCCGGTGGATGCGCGACCTGCTGCGCACCTTCGCCGACGACGGCGGGACGGTGCTGCTCTCCTCGCACCTGCTCCACGAGATCGAGGTGATCGCCGACGACCTGGTGCTGATCGGCAACGGCCGCGTCGTCGCGCAGGGCACGAAGGCGGAGCTGCTCGCCGCGGCGGGCACGGTCGTACGCGGCTCGGACGTCGAGGCGCTCGCCACCGCGATGAAGGCCGCGGGCCTGCACGTCACACGTACGCCTGACCACGCGCTCCACACCGACGCCTCCCCCGACATGGTCGGCCGGGTCGCACTGTCGGCGGGGGTCGCCCTCACCGAGCTCAGGTCGGCCGACGGCGCCGGCCTGGAGGAGATGTTCCTCGAGCTCACCGCCGCCTCGCAGCGCGAAGGAGTCGCAGCATGAGCACCACCACGTACGTCCCGTCCCCCACCGACACCGGTGCCGTGCCGGGCCGCGCCCGGGGCGCCGTCGCCCCGCTGAGCTTCGCCGGGCTGCTGCGCGTCGAGCTGGTGAAGATGTTCAACACCCGGTCGGGCTTCTGGCTGCTGGCGAGCATCGCGATCCTGTCGGTGCTCGCCTCCGGAGGGGTGATCCTCTTCGGCGGGGAGAGCGCGATCAACTACGAGAACTTCTCCGCCGCGATCGGCATGCCGATCGCCATCATCCTGCCGATCCTGGCGATCCTGTCGGTGACGTCGGAGTGGAGCCAGCGCACCGGCCTCACCACCTTCACCCTGGTGCCGCACCGCGGTCGGGTGATCGCGGCCAAGGCACTGGTCACGGTCGCCGTGGGCGTGGTCGGCATCGTCGTCGCCATGGCTGTCGGCGCGGTCGGCAACCTGGTCGGGGCCGGGATCCACGGCGTCGACGCCGTGTGGGGGCTGACCGCGACGGACCTGGCGCTGGTGCTGCTCGGCAACGTGATGGGGATGCTCATGGGCTTCACCCTCGGCGTGGTGCTGCGCAACTCCCCCGCCGCGATCGTCGGCTACTTCGTCTACAGCCTGATCCTTCCCAACGTCTTCGGGGCGCTGGCGTTCTACCAGGAGTCGTTCCACGACGCATGGCCGTGGGTGGACCTCTTCTACAACGTGACGTCACTCTTCGCGCAGACGCCGACCGCCGAGGGCTGGGCCCAGCTCGGCGTGACGACCCTGATCTGGATGGTGGCGCCGCTGGTCATCGGGCTGCGCTACCTGATGCGCAGCGAGATCAAGTGACGACGCACTGGCTCCACTCCTGAGCCCCCACTGGCGGCCTCGGCGCACTGCGTCGAGGCCGTCGGGCGTGGTCGCTCCGGACCCGGGTCAGGCAGGTGTCAGGTCGGTCGTGCCGTGGCGGTCGCGTCGGAACCGTTGCCCGTGGGGTGAGGTCCACTCGAAGACCCCGCTGCCTGGCGATTCCAGGTGCCACGCGGTGTGGGTCTTGAGCCGGTGGTGGCTCCGGCAAAGCGTCGCCAAGTTGCTTGTCTCAGTAGGCCCTGGTTGGAGTCGGCCCTCGCGCGCGGCGGCGTGGTCGAACGGGACGACGTGGTCGACGTCGCAGCGTCGACTCGGTCGGGTGCAGTGCGGGAAGACACAGGTCTCGTCACGCAGCTGGACCTGGCGGCGGAGCCGGTCGGTGGGTTCGTAGCAGTCGGTCGCGAGCGAGGCGTTGAGGTCGACGACCGGCAGGATCCGCACGTCGGTGTGGCTGGTGGCGACCCAGCGTCGGACCTGCTCGAGCAGGATCAGTCGCTGGCGGTTCTCCAGCTGGCCGGTGACGCCGAAGGAGATCGACTCGTCGGGCTCGACCGAGGCGGTGAAGTGCAGGTGCAGGTCGACGCGGCGGGCAGTGGTGCGGCCGACCGTCTCCTCGTCTGCACCTGCGCCAGCGAGGTCGAGGGCGGTCTGGTGCCGGGCCAACTCGCCGAGCGCGAGGGAGCGGCGTACGTCCAGCGACTCCTCGCAGCCGGCTGCCTTCAACCCGGCGGCACCGGCAGCGACGGCCTGCTCGAGGTCCAACGCATCGGCAATGTCGAGCTCGGCGTGGACCTGCATCGTCGTCGCGAACGGGTCGCGCTCGCCGACGATCGTGACGTGCCGGGTGTCGGACTGTGCGTTGTCGTCGTCCTCGTCGGTCGCGAGCCCGTAGAGCTTCATCGCCCGTCCGATGAGCCGGTCGATCGCCGCGCGACCCATCTTCTCGATGAACGGCGCGACCTGTCCGTCGATCCACGCGACGCCCTCAGCGGGCAACGCCGGGTAGGCATGGATCGTGGCCTCGGGCACCAGCCGGGCTCGCCAGACCGGCACCTCCCCGGCCGTCACCCGCGCCCAGAGCTTGGGCAGCCGGTGCGCCAGCTCCAGGGTGTGGCCGATGAGCTTCTTCGCCGCATCGGTCGACAACCCCAGCGCACCGCCGAGCTCGGCGACGGCGTACTCGTTGACCTCCGGGGTCCCGTCGCCCGAGATCGGCTCGATCCCCAGCTGGCAGTGGAACGCCGCAGCGTCGCGCCCGTCCTCAGCGGCCGGATGCGCGATCGCCCATTCGTAGGCGATGAGCAGCGTGTCCGCCTCCGCGCGCCGCACCAGCGCCGCGTTGGCACGCGCCAGCGCGACGAGGTCACCAGGAGACGTCACGGATTCGAACATGTGTTCGATTCTACGGAAGTCTCAGCGCCCTGACCATCCCCTCGAATCGGTATCCGGAAAGACGACGACGCCCGCCGAACCTCACGGTTCGACGGGCGTCGTACGAATGGTCACCCTCCGGCACACCTCGCTGGCGCTCGGCGTACCTCCGGGCTCACTCCTCAGCGTGCAGCGGTGCTTCATTTGCTGCACGCCTGCGGGGCTCACCCTCCGGCACACCTCGCTGGCGCTCGGCGTACCTCCGGGCTCACTCCTCAGCGTGCAGCGGAGCCCTCGGTGTAGTCAGCGTCCTGCTGCTTCCACGAGAAGTGCTTGCGCAACTTCTGGCCGGTCTCCTCGATCGGGTGGGCAGCACCCTTGGCACGCAGCTCGAGGAACTCCTTGGCGCCGTTGTCCTGGTCGTCGATGAAGCGCTTGGCGAAGTTGCCGTTCTGGATGTCCGCGAGGACAGCCTTCATGTTCTCCTTCACCGACGGGTCGATGACGCGCGGGCCGGAGACATAGTCGCCGTACTCAGCGGTGTCGGAGACCGACCAGCGCTGCTTGGCGATGCCGCCCTCCCACATGAGGTCGACGATGAGCTTGAGCTCGTGCAGCACCTCGAAGTAGGCGATCTCCGGCTGGTAGCCGGCCTCGGTCAGGGTCTCGAAGCCGTACTGGACGAGCTGCGAGGCACCACCGCAGAGGACGGCCTGCTCGCCGAACAGGTCGGTCTCGGTCTCCTCGGTGAAGGTGGTCTTGATGACGCCGGCGCGGGTGCCGCCGATGCCCTTGGCGTAGGACTTCGCGAGGTCCCAGGCCTTGCCCGAGGCGTCCTGCTCGACCGCGATGATGTCCGGGATGCCGCGGCCGGCGACGTACTCGCGACGCACGGTGTGGCCGGGAGCCTTGGGGGCGACCATGATCACGTCGACGCCCTCGGGCGCGGTGATGTAGCCGAAGCGGATGTTGAAGCCGTGGCCGAAGACCAGGGTGTCGCCCTCGTTGAGGTTCGGGGCGATCGACTCCGTGCGTACAGCTTGCGCTGGTGCTGGTCGGGAGCGAGGATCACGATGACGTCGGCCTCGGCAGCGGCCTCGGCGGGCGTGAGGACGGTGAAGCCCTCGTCCTCAGCCTTCGCACGGGACTTGGAGCCCTCGGGAAGACCGATGCGGACGTCGACGCCGGAGTCGCGCAGGTTCAGCGCGTGGGCGTGGCCCTGGCTGCCGTAACCGATCACGGCGACCTTCTTGCCCTGGATCAGGGTCAGGTCAGCGTCGTCGTCGTAGAACATCTCAGCCACGGTGGGCTCTCCTTCTTGAGGGGTGCGGTGCTGTTGGAAATCTTCGCAACAGGCGGGTCGGGGTGTCCACGCGGGGTGCTCCCGACCGCGGACGGGTGGATCAGACGTACGCGTCGGGCACGGGGACCGGGACCGGCTTGGCGGTGCGCTCGGTGATCGAGCGCGAGCCGCGCCCGATCGCGACCATGCCGGACTGGACGAGCTCACGGATGCCGAAGGGCTCGAGCACCGCGAGGAAGTCACGCAGCTTGTCGGAGTTGCCGGTGACCTCGATGGTCACGGCGTCGGGCGCCACGTCGACGACCTTCGCCTTGAAGAGCTGGATCGCGTCGAGGACGTTGCCGCGGGTCTCCGCGTCGGCCTTGACCTTGACCAGCAGCAGCTCGCGGCGCACCGAGGCGTCACCGTCGAGCTCGACGATCTTCAGCACCTCGACGAGCTTGTTGAGCTGCTTGGTGACCTGCTCGAGCGGGAGGTCCTCGACGTTGACCACGATGGTCATCCGGGAGATCTCGGGGTGCTCGGTCGGGCCCACGGCGAGGCTGTCGATGTTGAAGCCACGGCGGCTGAAGAGGGCCGCCACGCGGGTCAGGACGCCCGGCTTGTTCTCCACCAGGACGGACAGGGTGTGCTTGCTCATCAGAGGTCGTCCTCGTCGAACTGGGGAGCCAGGTCCCGGGCGTACTGGATGTCGTCGTTGCTGGTCCCGGCGGCGACCATCGGCCACACCATCGCGTCACGGTGGACGCGGAAGTCGATCACGACGGGCTGGTCGTTGATCTCCATGGCCTTCTCGATGGTGGCGTCGACGTCGGCCTCCGACTCGCACGACAGACCCACGCAGCCCAGCGCCTCGGCGAGCTTGACGAAGTCGGGGATGCGCTTGGAGTGCAGGTCGGTGTTGGAGTAGCGCTCGTTGTAGAAGAGCGTCTGCCACTGGCGCACCATGCCGAGCGACTCGTTGTTGATCACCGCGACCTTGATCGGGATGTCGTTGATCGCGCAGGTGGCCAGCTCCTGGTTGGTCATCTGGAAGCAGCCGTCGCCGTCGATCGCCCACACCGTGGTGTCGGGGGCGCCGACCTTGGCACCCATCGCGGCCGGCACCGAGTAGCCCATGGTGCCCAGGCCGCCGGAGTTGAGCCAGGTGTTCGGGTGCTCGTAGCCGATGAAGTGGGTGGCCCACATCTGGTGCTGACCGACACCCGCGGCATAGATCGACTCCGGGCCCGAGATCTTGCCCAGGCGCTCGAGGACGTACTGGGGCGAGGCTGCCGTCGGTCGGCTTGTCGTAGCCGAGCGGGTAGTTCTTCTTGGTGGTCGCGCAGAAGTCGATCCACTGCTCGTAGTCGCCCTCGCGACCCTGCTCGGCCTCGGCCTTGAGCAGCGCCAGCAGGTCGACCAGCACCTCGCGGGCGTCGCCCACGATCGGCACGTCGGCGTGGCGGTTCTTGCCGATCTCGGCCGGGTCGATGTCGGCGTGGATGACCAGCGCGTTGGGCGCGAAGGAGTCCAGGTTGCCGGTGACGCGGTCGTCGAAGCGGGCACCGAGGCTGATGATCAGGTCGGAGCGCTGGAGGCCGGCGACCGCGGCGACGGTGCCGTGCATGCCGGGCATGCCCAGGTGCTGCGGGTGCGAGTCGGGGAAGGCGCCGCGGGCCATCAGCGTGGTGACCACGGGGATGCCGGTGTACTCGGCCAGCGCTCGCAGCTCCTTCGAGGCGCGGGCGCGGATCACGCCACCACCGACGTACAGCACCGGGCGCTTGGAGGCGAGCATGAGGCGCGCGGCCTCACGGATCTGCTTGCTGTGCGGGCGCGTCACCGGGCGGTAGCCGGGCAGGTTGATCTCGGTCGGCCAGGTGAAGCCGGTCATCTGCTGCAGCGCCGACTTGGTGACGTCGACGAGCACCGGACCGGGGCGACCGGTCGAGGCGATGTGGAAGGCCTCGGCGACCGTGCGCGGGATGTCCTCGGGGTCGGTCACCAGGAAGTTGTGCTTGGTGACCGGCATCGTGATGCCGCGGATGTCGGCCTCCTGGAAGGCGTCGGTGCCGATCAGCGACGAGCCGACCTGCCCCGTGACGGCCACCATCGGGACCGAGTCCATGTAGGCGTCGGCGATCGGCGTGACCAGGTTGGTCGCGCCCGGCCCGGAGGTCGCCATGCAGACACCGACGCGGCCGGTGGCCGTGGCGTAGCCCTGCGCGGCGTGGCCGGCGCCCTGCTCGTGGCGGACCAGGATGTGACGGATCTTCTTCGAGTCCATCAAGGGTCGTACGCCGGGAGGATCGCGCCGCCGGGAATGCCGAAGATGTGCTCGACACCCGCGTGCTCCAGTGATCGCACCAGGCTCTGTGCACCGGTGATGGCGCCGCCCTGCTCGCTCATCTCTTGTTCTTCCTCACTGCCCTGCTCGGTCGATCGCCGGTCGGCGACCATCGTCGTGTGCCCAACAAAAAACCCCTCGGCCGGAGTCGGCGACGAGGGGTGACGCGTGTGTCTGGAGACGTTGTCTTCAGCTCACGCGTCGCGTGCGTACGAGAAGGTCCATGCGCATGGACCTACGGTCGCCGCCACGGGCACCCGACGTCAACCCAGTGTGCCATGCGTCCCACATCGTGAGCCGGCGATCCCACTCCTCGGAGGCCCCCGGGGCGTGTGGTGCTCCCCACGCGCGGTTCTCCTACAGTGTCCGCGTGGAAGGCGAGCACGAGGACGGGGCGACCGTGGAGCGGTGGTTCCTCACCGACGGCGGGGTCACGCACGTCGTCGAGGTCACCGAGGCCGGCCTGCGCAAGCGGATCCTGTGGCGCCGGGGCGCGGAGACCCTGGCGGTCGCCCTGACGGCCGACGACAAGGCCCAGCTCACCGCCGGCACCTTCCCCGACGACGCCCCCGAGTGGGACGCCGAGCGCGCACGGCTGGCCGCGCTGTCCGAGGAGGAGCGCGACGCCCTGGGTGCCGTCGCCCTCCGGCTCGCGCCCCTGGTCGGCCCCACCCGTCGCGTCACCTGGCACGCCGAGCCGGCCAACGCCGCGCTCGGCCTCGGCGCCGTCGACCTCACGCCGGAGCCGGGCTCCAAGGCGGCCGCGCGCCAGGAGTGGATCCGCCGGCACCCCCACCTGCACGCGCTCCGAGCCGGGCTCACCAAGGGCGGCAGCATGATGGCCGCCCTGCTGGCCGTCCTGGTGCTCACCCGCTGGGTGCTCCCCTGGCTCTCCCGGTTCGTCCCGAACTGGGACCTCCCGTCGATCCCCTGGCCCGACTGGAACCTGCCCTCCATCCCCTGGCCGGACATCGACCTGCCCTCGATCCCGTGGCCCGACTGGAACCTGCCGGACGTCTCCCTGCCCGGCTGGGTCGAGCCTGTGGTCAAGTACGGCGTGCCGGTGCTGGTCGCCGTCCTGCTCGCCCTCAACGAGGCGCGCCGGCACCGCAAGCAGGAGAAGGTCGTGGCCCCCGAGGGTCCGCGAGACAAGGGCACAGCCACTGGACGTGCAAGTGTCCCGGAGGCCGATGGCCCCCGGGACACTGACCGGGAGGGGTCACGCGCCGCCACGCACGACCCCGCTCCCGGGAGCACCGGCACGGACTGACCCCCATCTCGCCCGTCCCGGAACGCCCTGCTGTCTGTCATCCAGACTGACGCAGGGCGGGTCCACGGCACATCCGTGAGATCACCGATGTGCCCACGTAGGACGTACGCAGTCAGGTCGTCGTGTACTCGTCGACGTAGCCGGACTTGTCCCCACGCCCCTGCACGACCATCGCCGGGGCATCGCCCGGGACCCGCGCGGGTCGCGCCATGACGCGTGCCCCGCTCAGGTCCTTGGGTCGCGCGCGGCGGACCACCAGCGGCGTGCTCACCACACCCGTGGCGCCGTTGACGACCTGCAGCCCCCGGGCGCCGGCGACCTTCGCGTGCCTCAGCTTGGCGGGCAGCGTACGCAGCCCTCCCCCGCGCCGTCGGACGCGTCGCGCGCCCTCGGCGACGAGCAGCGCGGTGTCGTGCCCCAGCAGCGCCCAGGCGTCGGGGCGACCCCCGACCTGACGCTTCCAGCGACGGGCGAGGTCGCGCGCGTGCGAGTTGCCCTGGTCGTACGCCCACGCGGACGTCGTCCAGGCACCGGCGCGCGCGAGCTCGGCCCGGCCGGCCGCGCCGAGCTCGAGGCTCAGCGGGTCGACCACGATGCTGCCCTGGAAACCGGCAGCGCGGCAGGCCTTGACGATCTCGACGGCCCGCTGCTTGGTCGCGTGCACGCTGACGACGGCGGCGCCGCTGCGGCGCGCCTGCCGGGCGGCCTCGACGAGGCCCTTGGTCGCCTGGTGCGTGACGGCGCGGCCGACGACCCGACCGCCGGCGCCGGTGAAGCCGCGCTGCAGGGCGTAGACCGAGTCGTAGCCGGCGTCCGGCGCTGCGGTGATCGTGAAGACCGAGCCACCCAGGCGACGCGCGGCGAAGCGACCCATGGCGAAGGCCGACTGCCAGATCTGCAGCGAGTTGACCACGACGCCCGTGAGCGACAGGTCGTTGACGTGGGCCCCGGAGTTGGCGACCACCAGGGCGACCTTGCGCTCCGCACAGAGCTGCGCCACCCGCGGCAGGGCGAGCCCCGAGATGGCTGCGACGAGCACGTCGGCACCGCCGTCGAGGACCTTGACCGCCTCGGCGTGGGCGGCGCTGGGCGA
The DNA here is from genome assembly GCF_004777465.1 of Nocardioides daphniae. Classification (NCBI taxonomy): domain Bacteria; kingdom Bacillati; phylum Actinomycetota; class Actinomycetes; order Propionibacteriales; family Nocardioidaceae; genus Nocardioides; species Nocardioides daphniae. The sequence goes on along the minus strand of NZ_CP038462.1, from coordinate 1,185,848 downwards.
GTGGACCGTGCGGCTGCGCAGCGTCACCGGTTGCCCGGCCCGGGCGAAGCCGATGCGCAGGCCGGCCAGGAGCCGCTGGCCGGCGCGCCCGTCCCCCACCCCGGCGGTGAGGAGGACGGCGACGCGCAGCGGACGAGCCGCGTGCGCGGGCGCGGCCTCGATGGTCAGGGCGGCGCCGGTCGCGGCCGTACCGGCGAGCACGCCGCGGCGCGAGACGCCGACGGGGCGCTGGGTGTCCTCGGCGCTGGAGCTGGGGGTCATGGCTGGTTCTCCTGGGCGGACGGAAGGAAGCAGGCCGTCATCACGGACGCTGCGGGAAGACGCCCTGGAGGGCGATGCAGTACTGCATGACCAGGTAGGGCTGCATGTTGTTGTGCGGCAGTGAGCCACCACTGGGGGCGAGGGACTCGGGCGCCATCTGCTCGGTGCCGCCGCTGGTGGCGTAGAGGTCGCCCTCGGGCGGGGTCGCCAGGGCGGCGCCGGCCACGGGCGTACGGGAGGTCGCCTCGGCGTTCGACACCTGCACCGTGTGGGAGTGGACGGGCATCTCCGACTCCAGCAGGGTCACGCTCTCCTCTCCGCCGGTCTCCCCGAGGTCGTGGAGGCTGAGGCCGGGGCCGTGACCAGCTCCCATCGCTGCGGCTCCCTGGAGGTCGGGCAGCGCGAAGGTCGACCTGCCGTCGCCCCCGAAGGAGGTGCCGAGGAGGGAGAAGAGAGCGGTGTTCTGCGAGATCGGGAGCAGCTGCCCGTCGCAGCGGGCCCAGCCCGTGGGCGCGAAGTTGAACGGGAACGAACGGATCTCACCGACGAAGGGATCGGCCATGGGTGGCTCCTGGTGGTTCTGGTGCGAGTGGGCGGTCAGGTGGGCTGCGGTCCGGCCGGGTCACTGACTGGGGAAGATGCCGTAGAGGCTGATGACGTAGTTGATGCACAGATAAGGCATGAAGTTGGTGTGCGGCTGGCTGCCGCCGGCCGGGCCGAGCGTCGCGGGCGAGAGCGCCGTGTTCGGGGTCTCCCCTGCTGCGTACGCGCGCACGCCCGGAGGCGTGGCGAGCACGCCACCGCGCGGAAGGTCATGGGTGCCGGGGCCGTCAGAGACGACCAGCGGATGGAAGTGCGACGGGATCTGCTGGACGCTGAGGGTGACCTCCTCGACGCCGGCCATCCCACCGATCTGGTGGGTCGTCCCGTCCGGACCGGTCCCCATGTGGACGGGGACCCGGCCACGCAGGTCAGGCACGGCGAAGGTGTTCTCGCCGTCGCCACCGTAGGTGGTGCCGATCAGCTGGAAGAGGACGTCGTTCTCCGCGATGGACAGGAGCTGTCCGTGGCAGAACGCCCACCCGTTGGGGGCGAAGTTCCATCCACCGAGCCGAATCTCACCGACGTAGGGCTGTGCCATGAGTGACTCCTGCTCACCAGTTCTGACTCGGGAAGATGCCCTGGAGGGCGATGATGTAGTTCATGACGGTGTAGGGCTGCATGTTGTCGTGCGCCTGGCTGCCTCCGGCGTTGGTGACGCTCGCCGGGTGCAGCGCGGTCAGGGAGCCCGCCGCCACCGCGGGGAGGGCGTACGCGTCGGGGACGGCCGCGAGCCTCGCCGCGCTCCCGGGGTCCGCGGCGGCCCCGCCGGTGTGCGCGGTCACCCCGTGGGAGTGCTGCGGCAGGTTCTGGATGTTCAGCGTCACGGCAGTCGCGCCTGCAGCCTCCCCCAGCGTGTGGCCGTTGCCCTCGTGCACGATGACCCGGCCCCTGAGGTTGGGCAGGGCGAAGTTGACCCGACCGTCGCCGCCGTACGTGGTGCCGAGCAGCGAGAAGAGCGCCTGGTTCTGGTTGATCGGCAGGAGCTGGCCGTTGCAGAGGGCCCAGCCCTTCGGGGGGAAGTTGAACGAGGTGAGTCGCACCTCGCTGAGGAATGGTTCAGCCATGGAGCTCTCCTGTCAGAGGACGGGCGCGGGGCACGCTGCCGTGCCGGCCTGGGTGGCGAGGAAGGTGGGGACGGTGACCGAGCTCCCCGGGTTGTTGGCGGTCAGGTAGGGCGTCACGGCTGCTGCCGTCCACGCACCGGCGTAACCCGGGAGCGTCAGCTGTCCGCCCAGCGCCCTGAGGGTGATGCCTCCGGCGGTCGTGCGCAGGTCGAGGCAGCTGCGCCCGGAGTTGGCGACACCCGTGACACCCGTCGTGAGGCTGGCCGGGGAGGTTCCGGTCCAGGTGTTGTTGGCGGTCGTCAGGTTGAGGACGCTGCCTCCCCGCGCTCCTGAGACCCGCAGCGGAGCCCCGCATGCGACGCCGCTGTTGCCGGTCACCGCCGTGGTCAGGGTCGCCCCGCCCTCGGCGTCGACGACGACCGCGGGCGTCCCGGCGCACCCTGCAGCACCGAAGACGTTGTTGGCCACGCGGCCCTCGAGGAGCCCGCTGGGGGTCGGGCGCTCGCCGACGCTGGTGCTGACCACGATGCCGGCGCCGTCGACGGCCTGGACCTGGTTGTTCGAGACGTCGAAGACCATCCGTCCCGTCCACGGCGCGCCGCCGGCGTTGACGGCGATGCCCTGGCCGGCTCCGGTGGCTCCGGACCTGGCGAGCGTGTTGCCGGTGATCGTCGCGCGCGACGTACCGGTGCCACGCGCGACCACCTGGACCTGGTCGCCCTTGTTGTCCCGCAGCGTCGAGCCCGTGACGGTGGTGGTGACCTGCGAGGAGCCGAGCGACTCCACGCGTACGCCGTCGCGTGCGGCGCCCGTCGCGCCGGAGCCGGAGACGGTGCTGTTGTGCACGGTGACCGGGACGTCGCCCGAGGCTGCGGTGACCACAACTCCGGAGTCACCCGCCCCGGTGACGGTGGTGCCGTCGAGGCGGAGGGCACCACCCTGGACGGCGTACGTCACCGCCACGGCGTCAGCCTGGGCACCCGTCACCGACGAGTTGAGGAGCGCGAGCGGGCCGGCGAGGGCGTTGGCGTCGACGCCTCGCTGACCCAGGCTGACGAGCTTGACCCGGTTGAGCTCGAGGGAGACTCGGCCGTCGGTGAGCACGGGGGTCGCGGCGGTGATCGTGCCTCCGCTGTCCGTGGTGCCGGTGCCCTGCACGATGACAGACTGGCCCTGGACCGACCTCAGCCGCAGTCCGTAGCCGACGAGCGAGCTCGGCACGTTGAGCGACCGCAGCGTGAACCCGGCGGCTCCGACCGTGGTGTTCTCGAGGCTGACGGGACCGGTGACGGTGTTGCCGGTGGCGCCCATAGTGACGGTGCCTGCGTTTTGAATGCGCCCCGAACGCCGTCGCGCGCCGGACCGGTTGAGGGTGACGACCCCACCGAACGTGGTCACCGACGAGTTGCCGCTCAACGCGACGGATGCGCCGCTCACGGGGCCGCTGAAGGTGAGGGCAGCGCTGTTGCCCGACGCGGTGACGTTGCCCGTGACCGACTTCTCGAAGATGACGGCGGCGCGGCTGTTGGTGACGGACACGGCACCGGTGACCGGCTCCTTGAAGGTGGTGGCGGCGGCGTTGCCGTTGACCGTGACCGCGCCGGCGACGTCCGTGTCGATCACGACTGCGCCAGGGCCCCCGGCGACGTCGACGTGCACACCCACGCCCTGGCCCTCGACCTGGCTGGCACTGGTGACGGTGACCGCACCGGAACCACGGACGGTCAGCGCGGCGCCGCTGACGGCACGCATCCGCACGCCGTCGACCGTGCCGCCACCGTCGACGACCACGGCCGGGGTGGAGCCCGTCACGGAGACCTGCGCCAGCGCCGAGGGGTCCGCGCTGATCAGGCCGGGCAGGCCCGCCTGGGCGCCGCGCAGCGTACGACCGCGACCGATGGTCACGGTGCCGTAGGTGCCGTCGGCGAGGTAGACCTCGTCCGGGGCCGCGCCGGCCGCGAGCTGCGGCACCGAGGAGATGTCGCGGAAGTACGAGGTGGAGGTGCCCGTGCCACCGGGAGCAGCGCTGTCGTCGACGTACCAGACGAGGCGCTCACTGATCTCGAGACGCAGGGTGGCCGTCGCGGTCTTGCCCGAGACGCTGCTGCGGACGGTGTAGACGAGCGTGTCGGTGACTGACCTGTCCCCTGCCTTCGGGTGGAAGGTGAACGTGCCGTCGGTCGCCATCACCACCGTGCCGCCACGCGTGGTGGTCAGGGTGCCGGCGGTGACGCTGAGGGAGTCCTGGGGGCCGAACTTGTCCTCCGGGTCGGTGTCGTTGGACAGCACCGAGCCGGTCACCGCCCTGCTGGTGTTGCCGATGAAGCCCGTGACCGTCTCCCCGTTCGCAAGCGGCGCGTAGACCACGTCGTTGACGGTGACCGTGACCAGCCGGGTGAACGTGAGCCCGTCCTTGTCGGTGACCAGGACCTGGACCGCGAATGACCGGGTGACGTCGAAGTCCAGCACCTGGGTGGTCCGGAGCTTGCCGCCCGAGACGGTGAACGGGACGCCGCCGAAGACCGTGAAGGTGTGGGTCTCGCCGCGGTCCTGGTCATCGACGGTGACGTCGCCGACGACCGTGCCGGCCGGCAGCCCCTCGTCGACGTCACTGGCGCTGAGGTTGATCGCCGTCGGCGCTTCCGGCTCGTCGGTGACCGTGACGGTGACGGCGCGCTGGAAGACGCCTCCGCGTTGGTCGTCGACCTTGAGCGTCACGGTGACCGACGGGGTGGTCTCGTGGTTGAACGACGCCGTCGTGACCAGGCGGTTGCCGGAGACGGAGAGCTGACCGGTGCTGATCCGGGAGAAGACGTGGGTGTCGCCGGTGTCGGCGTCGACGGCGCTGAGCGTGCCCACGACGGTCCCGACGGGGGCGTTCTCCGGCACCGAGGTCGACGACAGCACTATGTCCGTGGGGGCCACGTTGACGTCGGTGACCGTCACGGTGAGGGTGCGCCGCGTCGTACGCCCGTAGGCGTCGGTGACCTTGACCTTGACGGTCAGCGTCGGCTCGGCGTCGAAGTCCAGCGGACCCTTGGTGCGCACCTCGTTGCCGACCACCTGGAACCGGTCGTTGTCACTGCCGTCGGCGCTGGTGCCGTCGAGCGCGTAGGTGTAGGGCGTCGTCCCGCCGGACGCGCTCAGGGTGGTGACGACGGTGCCGGCCGCCTGCCCTTCGGGGATCGTCCCGTCCGGAGCCGTCAGGCTCAGAGGGGCGACCACGGTGACGGAGAACGAGGTGGACACGCTCTGGGTGACCGGGGGCGTGCCCCAGGTGTCGCCGATGGTCACGGGGACCGTCACAGGCCCGGGGGCGAGCCCGTTGAGGTCACCGGTGACGACGAGGTTGTCGCCGTCGAACCCGAAGTACAGGGCGTTGACGCCGGTCACGGTCAGGTTCGGCTTGCGCGCGTCCGGGTCGGGCACGGTCAGGGTGCCGACGACCGTGCCGATGGCAGAGTCCTGCATCACGGCCGCCCCCCTGAAGGACCACCCGAGGGACGACTCGTTGACGTCACCCACGGTGACGGCCACCGCGGCTGATGCGGAGTCGCCGTGCTGGTCGGTCACCTTGACGCGCGCCGAGAGCGCCGCCCCGTCGACCTCGAAGTTGAAGGCACGCTTGGTGCGGAGCTCGTTGCCGACGACCTCGAAGAGCGCGTTGTCCGCGGCCGTGCCGTCCAGGGCGTACGTGTAGGGGCCCTCGCCACCGCTCACGGAGAGGGTGCTGACCACGGTGCCCGCGGCCTGGTTCTCGTTGACCGATCCGTCCGGAGCAGTGAGCTCGAGAGGCTGGAGCAGGCTGATCGTCAGGGTCTTCTCGAAGGACTGCGCGACGGCGGGTCCTTGGTGCGACCAGCTGTCGGCTGCCCGGAGGCGGACCTGCAGCTCGGTCGCGGAAGCACCACTGAGGTCGCGCGCGACGCGGAGCTCGTTGCCGACGACCTCGAAGTAGCCGGCTCCGGACTCCGTCGTGGAGACGTCGGTGATCACGGGCTTGCGGCTGTCGGGGTCGACGGCGGTCAACGTGCCGACGACGGTGCCGACGGCCACCGCGGGGTCGGCCACGGCACGGGAGAGCGTGATGTCGGTCGTCGGCTCATTCCTGTCCAGGGCCTGCTCGTCCACGACGTACGTGGTCGTGAGGGACCCGTCGCTGGCCTCCAGGCAGACGCGCACCCGGTTGTTCGACGGGTCCTCGAAGTCCATCGGCGTACGCCTGCGCACGTCGGCGCTGGCGCCGGTCGTGGTCAGGGTGAAGCGGTGGTTCTCGTCCGGGAAGCCCGCGCACGTCGCGAACCGGTAGGTCACGGGCGCGCCTCCGGGTCGTCGAACCGGGCACTGAACCCGGCGGACGGGTCGTTCTCCTCGAGGTCCATCACCGTCGTCGAACGCACAGGCGCCTCGTCGACGTCGGCGACGTCGACCGTCACCTCGCGGGTCCACCTGCGGCCGGCGGCGTCACGCACGGTGACGGGCACGACGTACTGCGCCTGGGCTTCGTGGTCGAACGAACGTCCCGAGCGCAGCGTGGCGCCGGTGAGCGTGAACGGTGCGGAGGCACCGAGCGTGTACGTGTACGGCCCGGTCCCGACCCCGGAGAACGACAGGTCGCCCACCGTGGTCCCGGACGCCGAGTTCTCCGGCAACGAGTCGTTGCTGAGCGCGAGGGCACCGCGGATGTCCGGCGCGACGGTGACCGTGAGCAGCTGTTCGTACGTGTGCGTCACCCCGCCCCACGTGTCGGTGACACGGACCTTGATCGTCTTGTCCCCGGAGACGCCGAGCAGGGATCCCGCGACCTCGACGTGACCGTCGGCGACGGTCAAGAGGCCGCCGTGGTCGCCGCCGGCGACCTCGGTGAAGACGTGCGGCTTCGTGACGTCGGCGTCGGTGGCCGTCAGCGTGCCGACGACGTCACCCGCGAGGGCGGAGTCCAGGACGGTGGTGTCGCTCAGCGCGACAGCGGTCGGGGCGTCGTTGCGGTCGACCAGCTCGACGACGAACGTACGCTCCAGGGAGAGGCTGCCGTCGCTGACGGCGACCCGCACCTGCCGGGTCTCCTCCGCCTCGAAGTCGAGCGCACCGACGGTGCGCAGCGTGCCGCCGACGATCGTGAACTGGGCGTTGTGCGTGTCCCCCGCGCCCGGCACGAGGGCGTACGACAGGAACGCGCCCGCGTCGGGGTCGGTGCCCGAGAGGGTGCCGACCGTCGCGCCGGATGCGTTCTCGGCGACCGTCGCCGACGAGAGCGTCAGGCTGGTCGGCGCCTCGTTGACGTCGTCGACATCCACGTCGAGGGTCGCGGTGAAGAGCGCCGCACCACCGGCGAAGACCTGCACCTCGACCGTGCGACGAGGCGTGACCTCGTGGTCGAAGGTGACGCGGGTCCGCAGCTCATGGCCGACGACCTCGAAGTCGCCGTTGTCGCGGGAGCCCGGCGTCAGGGCGAACGTGTAGGGCCCGACAGCCAGCGGGTCGACGTAGGTCAGGGCGCCGACGGTGGTGCCGCCGGCTGCGTTCTCGTCGACGCTCGAGGTGTCGAGGGTGATCGCACGGGCGCTGAGCAGGTCGATGCGGACCACGCGGGTCAGCGAGGCGTCCTGCGTACGGTCAGCCGCCCACGGGTCGTCGACGCGCACCCGGAGGTCGACCGAGCCCACGGAGAGTCCGGCCAGGGACCGGGCGACCTTGACCTCGTCACCGTCGATGGTGAAGAGGCCGTGCCCGGAGTGGGTGCCGTCGACGGAGACGTCGGTGAAGGTGTGGTTCTTCGTCGCGTCGACGTCGGCAGCAGCCAGCGTGCCCACCACGTCGCCGACCGAGGCGTCGAGACGGATCCTGGTCGGGTCGAGGGTGATCGACGACGGGGCGTCGTTGCGGTCGACGACGGAGATCGTGAACGCGGTGCCCGCGCCGCTCAGGGAGCCGTCGGAGGCTGCGATCCGCACGGTGCGGGTCGGCTTCGCCTCGAAGTCGACGCCGGAGGCCTTGGTCCGCAGCACCCCGTCGTCGATCGTGAAGAGGGCGTTGTCGGTGTCGCCGCTGCCGGCCACCAGGGCGTAGGTGAGCGCGTCCCCGTCGGGGTCGCTCGCGGAGAGACCGCCGACCCGTGCGGAGGCGGTGTCCTCGGCCACCGTCAGCGAGTCCAGGGTGACCGCGGAGGGGGTCTCGTTGACGTCGTCGACGGTGACGGTGAGGGCACGCTCGACACGGGCGGTGCCGTCGTACGCCTGGACGCGCACGCTGCGCTCGTCCCCGGCCTCGAAGTCGAGACCCGCGCGGGTCTTCAGCTCGTCGCCGTCGACGGCGAAGGCCGCGTTGTCGGCGTCACCGGTGCCGCTGACCAGGGACCAGGTGAGGGTGTCACCGTCCTGGTCGTCGGCGCCCAGGGCGCCCACGACGGTGTCGGCGGCGTTCTCCGCCACCGTGCTCGGGGTGAGCGCGATGCCGGTCGGGGCGTCGTTGCGGTCGTTGACGGTGATCGTGAGCTGGCGCGAGGCGGTGAGTGCCCCGTCGCTGACCAGCACCCGCACGCTGCGCGTGGCGGCGACCTCGAAGTCGAGCCCGCTGCGGGTGCGCAGCTCGTCGCCGACCACCGTGAAGAGGGCGTTGTCGGCGTCCCCTGCGCCGGCGACCAGGCTGAAGGTCAGCGTCGTACGCGCGTCGGGGTCGGAGGCCGACAGGGTGCCGACCAAGGCGTCCGCGGCGTTCTCGCCGACGTCGTCGTTGTCCAGGGCGGGCTGGCCAGGGCTCTCGTTGACGTCGGTGACGGTGACCTCGACGACCTTCGTCGCGGTGAGGCCAGCGCGGTCGGAGACCTGGAGACGCACCGAGCGCGTCGCGCCGGCCTCGAAGTCCAGGCCAGCCTTCGTACGCAGCTCGTCGCCGACGACCTCGAACTGGGCGTTGTGGGTGTCCCCCGTGCCGGTGACCAGCGCGAACGTGAGCGCGTCACCCGCGTCCACGTCGTCAGCCGAGAGGGTGCCGACCACGCCGGTGACGTTCTCGGCGACCTCGGCTCCGTCCAGGACCAGGTCGAAGGGCGCCTCGTTGACGTCGTTGACGGTGACCTCGACGACCTTGGGGACCGGGTTGGTGCCGTCGGTGACCAGGACGCGCACGGAGCGGGTGGCGCCGGCCTCGAAGTCGAGCCCGACCTTCGTACGCAGCTCGGTGCCGACCACGTCGAACTGGTGGTTGTGGGTGTCGCCCGCGCCCGTGGCCAGGGAGAAGGTCAGCGGCTGGCCCTCCTGGTCGGTGGCGGACAGCTCACCGACGAGACCGGTGACGTTCTCGTCGACGTCGGAGTTGTCGAGTGCCGGGGCGGTGGGCGCCTCGTCGACGTCGACCACGGTCACGTCGAAGGCGCTGCTGGCGAAGAGCGATCCGTCGCTGACCCGGACCCGCACGCTCAGGTCGCGTCGGGCCTCGAAGTCGAGGGCCCGCTTCGTACGCAGCTCGTCGCCAACGACCTCGAAGTCGTCGTTGTCGTCGTCCCGGGCCGGTGGCCAGCGCGTAGGTGAGGCTGTCACCGTCGGGGTCGGTGCTCGCCAAGCGGCCGACGACGGTGCCGGCGGGGGCGTCCTCGCGGACGCGGTCGTCGCCCAGCGTCGGCGCCAAGGGCGCCTCGTTGACGTCGAGGACGGTGATCGTGAACGTCCGGGTGACCTGCTCCCCCGCTCCGTCGGAGACCTTCACACGGATGCTGTGGGAGCCGGCGGCCTCGTGGTCGAGGGCACCCGCCACGACGAGCTCGTCGCCGTCGACGTCGAAGAGGGCGTTGCCGCCGTCGCCCGCGCCGGGCACGAGGGCGTACGTGAGCGAGTCGGCGTCGTCCTCGTCGCTCGCGGAGAAGGAACCGACGACGGTGCCGACAGCGGAGTTCTCCTCCACCTCGTCGACGTCGAGGGCCAGGTCGCGCGGGCCCTCGTTGAGGTCGTTGACGGTGATGACGAGGGCGCGCTCGTGGGTCGCGCCGGCGGCGTCGGTGACCCGCACGCGGACGCTGCGGGTGTCGGCCGCCTCGTGGTCGAGCGCGCGGGCGGTGACCAGCTGCGTGCCGTCGACGGCGAAGTAGGCGTTGTCGGCGTCGCCGGTGCCGGTCACCAGCGAGAAGGTCTGCGTGTCGTCCGCGTCCTCGTCGTCGGCGGCGAGCCGGCCGACCACGGTGCGCAGGGCGACGTTCTCGTCGACGTCGGCCCTGCTGATCCGCAGGCCGGTCGGAGCCTCGTTCACGTCCGTGACGTCGACGGTGAGGGTGCGCTCGAAGGTGAGGCCGGCGGCGTCGGTGACCTTGAGCCGGACGCTGCGGGTGGCGGCGGCCTCGTGGTCCAGCGGCTGCTTGACGCGCAGCTCGTCGCCGACGACCTGGAAGAGGGAGTTGTCCCCGTCGCCAGCGCCGGTGGCCAAGGCGTACGACAGCGTGTCACCGTCGTCGGGTCGGAGCCGGTCAGCGTGGAGACGACCGTGCCGGCGGGTGCGTTCTCGGCGACCTCATCGCCGGCGATCACCAGCGCGGTGGGCGCCTCGTTGACGTCGGTGACGCGGACCCGGAGCGGGGCGGAGAAGGTGACGCCCTCGGCGTCGGTGACCTCGACCCGGACGGTGCGGGTCTCCTGCTCTTCGTGGTCCAGGGGCGGCTGCTGACGAGCTGGTCGCCGCGGACCGCGAAGTCGTCACCGTCGGCGCCGGGCAGGACCTGGAAGCGGTACGGGGCGCCTGCGTCGGGGTCGGTGACCTCGATGGTGCCGACCACCGTGTCGGCGGGGGCGTTCTCGACGACGATGTTGCGGCTCAGCGCCAGCGCCGTCGGGGCCTCGTTGACGTCGGTGACGGCGATCGTCACGTCGGTGGTCCGGGTCAGGCCGCCGCGGTCGGTCACCGTGAGGCGGACCGACCGCTGCGGGGTCGCCTCGTGGTCGAACGAGGCCGCGGTGAGGAGGCGGGCGCCGTCGACCTCGAAGTCGTCGTTGTCGAGGGCGGAGCCGTCGAGGGCGTAGGTGAGCGTGTCGCCGTCGTCGGGGTCGGAGGCGCTGAGCGTGCCGACCTGGGTGCCGACGGCGCGTTCTCGGCGACCTCGGTGCGGTCGAGGGCGAGGTCGCGGGGCGCCTCGTTGACGTCGGCCACGGTGACGGTGAAGGGGCGGACCAGCTTGCCGCGACGGTAGTCGCGGACCATCACGCGGACCTTGAGGGTCTCCCCCGCCTCGTGGTCGAGGTCGGCGCGGCGAGCAGCCGTCCGTCGGCGATCCGGAAGAGCGAGTTGTGGGTGGAGCCGGCGCCGGCGACCAGGCTGTAGCGCTGCACGTCACCGGGGTCGATGTCGACGGTGTGGAGCGTGCCGACGACCGCGTCCTTGCCGGCGTTCTCGTCGACGATGCCGCCGCCGAGGGTGAGCGAGACGGGGTGGTGGTTGCGCAGCGTCCACGACTTCTCGGGGCGTACGCACTTCTTGGGCTTGGGCGCCCACCGCACCTGCTTGCCGGGGACGGCGCAGAAGAGGGTCTTGTTGTTGGCCAGGCCGCGCTGGCTGAAGCCGCCGCGGGCGTCACACGTACGGAACGAACCGAAGGACTTGAGCACGCCGCCGGGCATGAGGCAGAGCTGGGTGGGGACCTTGACCTTGAACTCGACCTTGGTGCTGCCGGGGGCGCACTTCGCGCCCTTCTTGAGGTGCTTGACCACCCGCGACTTCTTCACGACGCAGCCCTGCGTCATCGGGGTCGCGTTCTTGAGGCGCCCGGGCCCGTACTCGGGCTGCGGCTCGATCGCGGCCGGGCTGTCGGCCACCGGCACGGCCGCCTCGACGGTGGCCGCCGGGAGGACGGCAAAGGCGGAGGCGACCATCGCCAGCAGCACGGCCGGTGCTGTCAGGGCGCGGATCGACATGGACGTACGGCGCTGCGGCATGCGTGAACCTTCTGTGGTCTGACGAGTCCCCACCGCGCAGCATGCACGAGGCCCGCTCCGGGTGTCCCCGGAACGGGCCTAATACGTCGTACTTTTTTGGACCTAGTCCATCGGTGCAGGTCAGAAGAGGACGGCACCCTGGCTGGCGGACTGGACCAGCTTGGAGTACTTGCCCAGCACGCCGTGGGTGAACTTCGGCGGCTGCGGCTCCCAGCCCTCCTGGCGACGGGCCAGCTCCTCGGCGTCGACGTGCAGCTCGAGCGAGCGGTTCGGGATGTCCAGGGTGATCTGGTCGCCGTCCTGGACGAAGGCGATCGGACCGCCGTGCGACGCCTCGGGGGCGACGTGGCCGATGCACGGACCGGTGGTGCCGCCGGAGAAGCGGCCGTCGGTGATCAGCAGGATGTCCTTGCCGAGGCCGGCGCCCTTGATCGCGCCGGTGATCGCGAGCATCTCGCGCATGCCGGGGCCGCCCTTGGGGCCCTCGTAGCGGATGATCACGGCGTCGCCCTTGACGATCTTGCCCTCGGCCAGCGCGTCGAGCGCGGCGCGCTCGCGGTCGAAGACGCGGGCGGTCGCGGTCACGACCTCGGCGTCGAAGCCGGCCGACTTGATGACCGCGCCCTCGGGGGCCAGCGAGCCCTCGAGGATGGTCAGGCCACCGTCCTTGTGGATCGGCGAGGAGACCGGGAGGATCACCTTGCCGTCGACGGCCTTCGGGTTGAGGTCCTCGATGTTCTCGGCGAGCGTCTTGCCGGTCACGGTGAGCACGTCGCCGTTCATCAGGCCCGCGTCGAGCAGCGCCTTCATCACGACCGGGATGCCGCCGATCTTGTCGACGTCGGTCATCACGTACTTGCCGAAGGGCTTCATGTCCGCGAGGTGCGGCGTACGGTCGCCGATGCGGTTGAAGTCGGCGAGCTCGAGGTCGACGTCGGCCTCACGCGCGATCGCCAGCAGGTGCAGCACGGCGTTGGTGGAGCCGCCGAGCGCCATGGTGATGGCGATGGCGTTCTCGAAGGCCTCGCGGGTCATGATCTGGCGCGCGGTGATGCCGTGCTTGAGCAGGTTGACGACCGCCTGGCCCGAGCGGTGCGCGAAGCCGTCACGACGACGGTCGACGGCCGGCGGGGCGGCGGAGCCGGGCAGGCTCATGCCGAGTGCCTCACCGATGGAGGCCATGGTGTTGGCGGTGTACATGCCGCCGCAGGCGCCCTCGCCGGGGCAGATGGCCTTCTCGACCTTCTTGACCTCGTCCTCGGTGATTTTGCCGGCCAGACAGGCGCCGACGGCCTCGAAGGCGTCGATGATCGTGACGTCCTTGCCGTCGACGTTGCCCGGCATCGTCGAGCCGGCGTAGAGGAAGACGCTGGAGAGGTCGAGGCGGGCAGCGGCCATGAGCATGCCGGGCAGCGACTTGTCGCAGCCGGCCAGCAGGACGGAGCCGTCCAGGCGCTCGGCCGACATGACGACCTCGACCGAGTCGGCGATGACCTCGCGCGACACCAGCGAGTAGTGCATGCCGTCGTGGCCCATCGAGATGCCGTCGGAGACGGAGATGGTGCCGAACTCGAGCGGGTAGCCGCCAGCGGCGTGCACGCCGTTCTTGACGGCCTTGGCCAACCGGTCGAGGGAGAGGTTGCAGGGGGTGATCTCGTTCCACGACGACGCCACGCCGATCTGCGGCTTGGCGAAGTCGTCGTCACCCATGCCGACCGCGCGGAGCATGCCGCGGGCGGCGGCCTTCTCGATGCCGTCCGTGACGTCGCGGGACCGGGGCTTGATGTCGGGGGCGTCGCTCATGGGAGCGATGGTAGTCCGCGCGCGCGGGCCGTCAGGCCGGTGCCCATCCCCGCAGGGAGGTGGGCACCGGGCGCGGACGCGCGAGGGCGGCTCAGCGCCAGCCGAGGCCGGGCGCCACCTGGGTGATCAGCGACTCCAGCAGGTGGGCGTTGTAGTCGACGCCCAGCTGGTTGGGGACCGTCAGCAGCACCGTGTCGGCGAGCTGCAGCGCCTCGTCGCCGGCGAGCTGGTCGACGAGCACGTCGGGCTCCGCGGCGTACGAGCGCCCGAAGACCGCACGCAGCTGCGGCTCGATCTGGCCGACCTGGTCACGGCTCTCCGCGTCGCCGCCGAAGTACGCCCGGTCGAGGTCGGTGGTGATCGGCATGATCGACCGGCTCACCGAGACCCGCGGCTCCCAGTCGTGGCCGGCGGCCGCCCACTCCTCGCGGAACGCCTCGATCTGGCGGCGCTGCTGCACGTGGAAGGGCTCACCGGTCTCGTCGGCGACCAGGGTGGAGCTCATCAGGTTCATCCCCATGCGGGCGGTCCACCGGACGGTCGCCTCCGAGGCGGCGCCCCACCAGATCCGCTGGCGCAGGCCCGGCGAGTGCGGCTCGACCCGCAGCAGGCCCGGCGGGTTGGGAAACATCGGTCGCGGGTTGGGCTGGGCGAACCCCTCCCCCTTGAGCACCTCGAGGAGCACCTCGGTGTGGCGGCGCGCCATCCCGGCGTGGTCCTCGCCCTCGGCAGGGGCGTAGCCGAAGTAGCGCCAGCCGTCGACGACCTGCTCCGGTGATCCCCGGCTGATGCCGAGCTGGAGCCTGCCGCCCGAGATCAGATCGGCGGCGCCTGCGTCCTCGGCCATGTACATCGGGTTCTCGTAGCGCATGTCGATGACGCCCGTGCCGATCTCGATCCGCTCGGTCTTCGCCCCGACCGCCGCGAGCAGCGGGAAGGGCGAGGCGAGCTGGCGGGCGAAGTGGTGCACCCGGAAGTAGGCGCCGTCGCCACCCAGCTCCTCGGTCGCGACCGCCAGGTCGATCGACTGGAGCAGGTGTCGGCAGCACTGCGCACCTGCGAGTGGGGCGAGTCGGACCAGTGTCCGAAGTTGAGGAATCCCAGCTTCTTCATGGTTGGTTCAACCATCAACCAGTCGCTTTGTTCCCGAGATGTCCCCCGGTCTGGCGGACGCGTCCCGCACGCCGTCAGTCCTGCGTACGACGCTTGAACGCGCGCAACGCCATCGGGGCGACGAGCACCGTGATGCCGATGCACCAGAGCACCGTCGCCAGCACCGGGTGCTGCAGCGGCAGGGCGGCGTCGGAGGCGACCGGCGTGGTGTTGCCCCACAGCTCGCGCACGCCCTGGACCAGCGCGGAGATCGGGTTCCACTCGGCGACCACCCGCAGGACCTCGGGCATCCGCTCGGTCGGGGCGAAGGCGTTGGAGAGGAAGGTCAGCGGGAACATCACGGTGAACATCACGCCGTTGACGGCTTCCACCGACCGCATCGTCGACCCCACCAGGATGCCGATCCAGATCATCGCGAAGGCCCAGAGCACCAGCAGTCCGTAGGCCGTCACCGCGTCGAGCAGCGAGCCGCGGATCCGCCAGCCGACGACCAGCCCGGTGAAGCTCATGACCACGATGCCGAGCGACGAGTGCACCAGGCTGGACAGGCTGCGCCCCACCAGGACGGCCCCGAGGTGGATCGGCAGCGACCGCATCCGGTCGACGATCCCCTTGTCGATGTCGGCGGTGAGCCCGACCGCGACGATGAAGGAGGCGAAGGCCATGGTCTGCGCCATGATCCCGCCGAGCAGCCACTCACGGTAGCCGTCGGCGGCCCCCTGGACCGAGATCGCGCCCCCGAAGACGTACGCGAAGAGCAGCACGAACATCACCGGCTGCAGCGTGACGTCGAGCAGCATCTCCGGCATCCGGCGGATGTGGATCAGGTTGCGTCGGGTGATCGCCCACGACTGCCGGGCCAGCGAGGTGTGCCGGATGGCGGGGCGTTCGAGGGCGGTCATCGCTTCGCCTCCAGGTGGCTCTGGCGGTCGGCCGGTCCGTCGTCGGGCGCACCGTCGTTGCGGTCGTCCTCGGCCCGGCGCCCGGTGAGGTGCAGGAAGACGTCGTCGAGGCTCGGGCGCTGCAGGCCCAGGTCGTCCAGCTCGATGCCGCTGTGCTCGAAGGCAGCCGCGACCGCGGTGACGTCCCCCAGCCCCTGGGCGGGCGACGTCAGCCGGCGGGAGGCCGCCTCGACGTGCACCTCGCTGCCGACCGTGCGCAGCAGCCCCTCGGCCCGCTCGAGGTCCTCGGCGCGCGAGACGGTGACCACCAGCGCCGCCCGCCCCGAGTCGTCCTTGAGCTGGAGCGGGGTGCCCTGCGCGATGATCCCGCCGTGGTCGATCACCACGATCTCGTCGGCCAGCTGGTCGGCCTCCTCGAGGTACTGCGTGGTCAGCAGCAGCGTCGTCCCGTCGTCGACCAGCCCGCGGAGCACGTCCCACAGCTCGACGCGCGAGCGTGGGTCGAGGCCGGTGGTGGGCTCGTCCAGGAAGAGCACGGGCGGCGTCGCCACGAGGCTCACCGCCAGGTCGAGGCGTCGACGCATGCCACCCGAGTAGGTCTTCACGACCCGCTTGGCGGCGTCGGTGAGCGAAAAACGTTCGAGCAGGTCGGCGCCGATGCGACGCACGGTCGCCCGGTCCAGGCCGTAGAGCCGCCCGACGAGCTCGATGTTCTCGGTGCCGGTGAGCAGCTCGTCGACCGTCGCGGTCTGGCCGGTCAGGCCCATCGACCGGCGCACCGCGTCGGGCTCACGGACCACGTCGTGACCGGCCACCCGGGCGGTGCCGCTGGTGGGGCGCGTCAGCGTGGTCATCATCCGCACCGTCGTGGTCTTGCCGGCACCGTTGGGGCCGAGCAGGCCCATCACCGTGCCGCGGGGCACGCTGAAGCTCACCCCGTCGACGGCGACCGTGTCGCCGTAGTGCTTCACCAGGTCGATGGCCTGGATGGCTGGCCCGGCACTCGGATCCGTCATGTCTCCCCCAGTCCGCACGAACGCGTCCGGTTCCCCACCGTACGCCCGGGCGCCGACGGTGCGACAGGGGTTTTTCGGGTGCCCGGGACGGCCCTCGATCGTTCACACAGATGTCACACGAGCGTGACGCGTGTGACGCGCGGCATTCCTAGTGTCTTCCGCAGGGCTCCCTGCAAGGGCCGCCCCGGTCCCCCGTCCACAATGACGTGAGCGGGAGGGCCGGGGCGATTTGCATTTCAGAGGCCTCTCAGGCGCCGTGGCTACGCTGACTTCACGTCGATCGTCGCCATCGAGCCCGGAGGTCCCCCATGCGCAGCTCCCGACGCCGACTCTCCGCGGTGGTCGCGGTCGGCTTGGTGGCGCCCCTCCTCGCCGCGTGCGGCGACACGGAGGGTGACGGCCCCGACGGCGTGCAGACGCCGACCGTCCAGGAGTCGGCCTCCCCCACTCCCTCGCCCACTGCCTCCCCCGACGGGTCGACCAGCGCCGGCGAGCCACGCGTACGCGGTGCGGTCGCCGAGGGCCTGCGGGTGCCGTGGGGCGTCACCTTCCTCGCCGACGGCTCCGCGCTGGTCACCGAGCGCGACTCGTGGAAGGTGCTGCACCTGACCCCGGACGAGGGCCAGGGCAAGGACCGGTCGTGGTCGACCACCGACCTCGGCGTCGTCCGCACCGATCCCGGCCAGGGGCCCAGCGTCGAGGGCGGCCTGCTGGGCATCGCCTCGCTGGCCGAGGCCGGCGTGGAGCGGGTCTTCGTCTACGTCACCACCGGCGAGGACAACCGGGTCCTCACCGCCACCTTCGACGGGGACCGGCTCGGCCCGTGGAAGCCGGTGCTCACCGGGATCCCGCGGGCCGACTACCACGACGGCGGACGGATCGCCTTCGGCCCCGACGGCTACCTCTACGTCTCCACCGGCGACGCCGGCGAGCCCGAGCTGGCGCAGGACGAGACGTCGCTGGCCGGCAAGATCCTGCGGATCACCGCCGAGGGGCGCCCCGCCCCGGACAACCCCTTCGGCCGCTCCCCGGTCTACTCGATCGGCCACCGCAACGTGCAGGGGCTGGCGTGGGACGACCAGGGACAGCTGTACGCCAGCGAGTTCGGCGCCGACTCCTTCGACGAGCTCAACCGGATCGAGGCCGGGGCCAACTACGGCTGGCCGCAGGTCGAGGGGATGGCCCGGGGCGGGGAGGGCCGCGGGCTCACCGACCCGGTGGCGGTCTGGAGCACCGACGAGGCCTCCCCCTCCGGGCTGGCCTGGGCCGACGGCTCGTTCTGGCTCGGCGCACTCCGCGGCCAGCGGCTGTGGCAGGTCACGGTCGACGGCGACGAGGTCGACAGCACGGCCCACTTCGTCGGCGAGTACGGCCGGATGCGCACCGTCGTCGCGGCCGAGGACGGCCTCTGGGTCACCACCTCCAACCACGACGGGCGCGGCGACCCGGCGCCCGACGACGACCGGATCCTGCGCGTACGCCGGTGACCCGGCCCGCGGTCAGGAGGCCGGGACCCGCTGCACGACGGCGCGGCGGGCGGCCCGGCGCAGCGTGCTGAGCACGGCGGGCCCGACCAGCGCGATCATCAGCCCGTTGGTCACGGCTCGGCCGGTGTCCCAGCCGCCCGTCGAGGTGACCAGCGTGTAGAGGCCGAAGCGCTTGAGGTTCTCCAGCAGCGGCGCCCCGGAGACGAAGGAGAGCTCGGTCGCCTCGTAGCCGGGCACCTCGATGCCCAGCGCCAGCGGCCAGCCCCACAGGTTCATCAGCAGGCCGTAGGCGTAGGCCGCCAGCACCCCGTAGACGACCAGCATCGCCACCTCGGCGCGACCGCGCGGACGGCGCGGCAGCAGGCCGGCGCCCATCCCGACCCAGCCGGCCACCAGCATCTGGAAGGGGCCAGGGCCCGATGCCGGCGGTGAAGAGGGCCGAGACGAAGAGCGACGTGCAGCCGAGGACGAAGCCGAAGGCCGGCCCGAAGACCCGCCCCGCCAGCACCATCAGGAAGAAGATCAGCTCCACCCCGGCGACGCCGGCACCGAGCCCGCGCAGCACGCCGTTGATCGCCGAGAGCAGCCCCAGGAGCGCCAGCGTGCGGGCGTCCATGCCGCCCTCGGTCATCTCGGCCAGCACCATCACCAGCAGCAGCGGCAGCAGCGCCACGAAGAGGAAAGGTGGGTCGACCCGGGCCCCGTCGGCCGGGGCGTCGAGGATCAGCGGCCAGCCCAGCATCATCAGGCCGACCACCGAGACCAGCACGAGCACCAGCGCCGAGCGCGGCCCGATCCGCATCCGCGGGTCGGGCACGTGCAGCGCCTCCCCCGCCCGGGTCGAGGTCGTGCTCACGCCAGGCTCCCCTGCAACGCCTTCTCGACCTCGGCCACCTTCAGCCACGGCGGGCCCAGCACCTTGGTCACCTGCGGCGCGAAGGAGGGCGACTCAGCCACCACCTCGCGGGTCGGGCCCGAGGAGACGACCTCACCCTCGGCGAGCACCACGACGCGGTCGCAGGTGAGCGCCACGAACTCGACGTCGTGGGTGGCCACCAGCACGGCGTGGCCCTCGCCGGCCAGCTCACGCAGGATCGTCGACAGCGCCGCCTTGCCCGGGTAGTCCAGGCCGCGGGTCGGCTCGTCGAGCAGCAGCACGGCGGGGCGGGTGGTCAGCACGACGGCGACCGCCAGCGCCAGCTTCTGCCCCTCGGAGAGGTCGCGCGGGTGGCTCTCGTCGTCCAGGCCGGGCACGAGCCGGTCGAGCAGCGCACGACAGGTCCCGGGCTCGGCGTCGGCGGCTGCGTCGGCGGCCACGCACTCCTCGGAGACGCTCTCCAGGTAGAGCAGGTCGGCGGCGCTCTGCGGCACCATCCCGGTCAGTGTCCGACGCTCGTCGCGGGCCACGGCGTGCGGGTCACGCCCGGCGTTGAGCAGCGTCCCGCCGACGCGGGCCAACCGTCCCTGCAGCGTCCACAGCAGGGTCGACTTGCCGGCGCCGTTGCGTCCCATCAGCGCCGTCACGTGGCCGGCGTGCAGGGCCAGGTCGACGCCGTCGAGCACCGGTGTCGTGCGGTGCGCGACGGAGAGCCCGCGGGCCTCGAGCACGGCGTGCCGTGGGCGCGGGCTGGTCGGTGGGCGCGGTCGCAGGCACCTCGAGGGCCTCCGCGAGGGGCGTACGCAGCGCAGCAGCCCGCCGGCGCGCCTCGCGGACGGTGAGGGGCAGCGGGCTCCAGCCGACCGAGCGGCCCAGGTCGACCAGCGGCGGCGCGATCGGTGAGCGCTCGAGCACCACCTGCGGCACGTCGACCTCGACGGTGCCGTCGCCGCGCACCAGGACCATCCGGTCGGCGAAGGGGACGACGCGCTCGATGCGGTGCTCGGCCAGCAGCACCGAGACGCCGAGGTCGTGGACCAGGCGGGTGAGCGTGGCGAGCACGTCCTCGGCAGCGGTCGGGTCGAGGGCCGAGGTCGGCTCGTCGAGCACCAGCAGCCGCGGATGCATCGTCAGCACGGCGCCGATCGCGACGCGCTGCTGCTGCCCGCCCGACAGGGTGCGCAGGTCGCGGTGGCGCAGGTCGGCGATGCCGAGCAGGTCAAGGGTCTCCTCGACACGGCGGCGCATGGTGGCGGCCGGCAGGCCGAGCTGCTCCATGGCGTAGGCCAGCTCCTCCTCCACCGTGTCGGTGACGAACCAGGCGGCCGGGTTCTGGCCGACGAAGCCGATCCGTCCGGCACGCTCCCGGGCCGGCAGGTGGAGGATGCTCTCGCCGTCCCAAGTGACGTCACCGCGCAGCGTGCCGCCGGAGTAGGTGGGCACCAGCCCGGTGACGACACCGAGCAGCGTCGACTTGCCCGACCCGGTGGGGCCGGCGAGGAGGACGAGCTCGCCCTCCTCGATCTCGAGGTCGACCCCGGCCAGGACGGGTTGGTCGTCGTAGCCGAACTCGATGCCACGCAGTGCGATCACGACGGTCCTTCCTCTCTGGTGGGGCTGGCGGTGGGGTGTGGGTGCTGGCGGGCTGGCGGGTGGTCACCGTCAGGGGCGGTGGCGCCGCGAGCAGCGGCACCAGTGCGACCAACGGTGCCAGCAGCGCCGTCAGGGTCAGCGTGGGCACCCCGGTCACGCCCGGGTGGGCGACGGTCATGGTCGAGGTCGCGACCCACCACACGCCGGTCGCGGCCACGACGCCGCTGGCGGCGATCGCGATCTCCGGGCCCTGCCAGCGGTCGGGGCGGTAGCGGGTGCGTCGGACCCGACGCCCCGCGCTCGTCATGCCGGCCACGGCGCAGGCCGCTCCCACGGCCAGCATCGGGAGTCCGAGCCAGCGGGGGGTGGTCCGGTCGAGGAAGCCGTAGACACCGACGCAGGTGCCGATGAGGGCGGCGACCATCAGGGTGCCGGTGACCACGCGCGTACGCCGGTCGAGGTCGCCGGAGCGGCCGTAGCCGCGGGCGTCCATGCCGGCGGCCAGCCCGAGCGAGCGGTCGAAGGCGTCCTCGAGCACCGGCACGAGCAGGCGGCGCATCCCTCGGATCCGGCCCTCCACGCCGCCGCGCAGCTCCTGCGCGTGCTTGACGCGGCGCGCGCTGTCGACGAGCTGCGGCAGCACCGAGACGGCGACGACGAGGGCGCTGCCGATCTCGTAGAGCGCGGGCGGCAGGGTCTTGAGCAGCCGCTTGGGGTTGGCGAGCGCGTTGGCGGCACCGAAGGCGACCAGGATGGCGGCGAGCTGGAGTCCGTCGTACAGCCCGGCGAGCACCTGCTCCCGCGTCACCGGCCCGAGCAGCTGGATGCCCGCCGCCCAGTGCGGCAGCGGGATCGTCGGCAGGTGGAGCATGACGTGGCCCTGGTCGGTGCCGCCGAGCAGCACGCGGAAGAAGATCCGGATCACGACCGTGAGCACCGCGAGCCACAGGTAGAGCTTGAACGAGCGGGCCCACGTGCCGTCACCACGGCAGCTCACCACGACCAGCCAGGTCACCGCGATGAGCAGCGCCAGCAGCAACGGGTTGGTGGTGCTGGAGGCCGCCGCCGCGACGCCGGCCGCCCACATCCACCACGCCACCGGGTGCAGCTCACGGGGGAACCGCACCCGGCGGGCGGGGGCATGGCCCCGGGCGTGTGCTGTGGCGTCGGCGACGACGGTCATGACCGCGCTCAGACCTGCCGTCGACGGACGAGGACGACGGCGACGCCGGCGCCCAGGAGGACCAGCACGACCACGGGCGCGACCCAGCCGGGCAGACCCGTGACGTCGTCGTCGGCGACGGTCACGGTGTCCTCGGGGCCGGCCGTGATCTGGTCGGCTGGGAGGTCGGGGTCGACCGAGAAGGTCTCCCCGGGGTCGGCTCGTCGGCGCTCGGCGAGGCGCTGTTGGTGGGTGACGCGGAGGCCGAGGCGGTCGGCGTGCCGGAGGCAGTGGCGTCCGGGGCTCCCGGGACGTTCGTCGGCGCTGCGGTCGGGGCGGGGCCGGACGTGCTGCCGCCGCCCTTCTTCGTCGGGGCCGGCTTCGGCGCGGGCTTCCGGCTGGGGGCCGGCTTCTTCGTTGGCTCGGTGCGCGAGACCGGCACGGTGGAGGGCGGCTGGGCCTTGCCGCTGCCCTGGTGCCATGAGAAGGCGAGGTAGGCGCCGTCGGGGATCTTGAGGGCGTCGACGCCCAGCGAGGCGTAGACCCACGAGCCGCCCTTGCCGTCGGCCCACCACAGGCTCCAGTACGCGTCCGGCGGTGCGGCGTCGACGCACGGGTCGGAGGCGGGCAGGCCGTTGACCCGGCAGACGAAGCTGGGCGCCTTGGTGGCAGTGGTCAGCGTGTAGCCCGCGGCGGTGAACAGCCCCCGGGCGCGCCCGCCGTCGGGTGCGCACCCGGCGGTCACCCCCTCCCCGAGCTCGGCGAAGTCGACGACCACGGTGACGCCCGAGGCGCCGCTGCACGCCGCCGCGTGGGCGGGTGCGGGGGCCAGCAGGCCGACGCCCGCCGCCGCACCCACGAGGAGTGCGGCGACGGACCCGGCGAGACGCCTCCGGGGGGAGGTCGGGCTCATCGCACCCGGATCTTCGCGGTGCCCGTACGCGTGGCGTACTGCCCCTGGACGGCCACCCTCGCAACGCCCCGGGCCTTGCCGACCTTGACGGTGCGGACCAGGACGCCCTTGGCGTTGGCGGTGCCGGTGGCGACCTTCTTGCCGCGGACCTTGACGGTCACCCTCTCGCCGCGGGCCAGGCCCTTGACGGTGACCTTGACCTTGGCGTTGCGCTTGACCTGCTTCTTGGCGAGGCTCACCTTGAGCTTCTTCTTGCCGAGCACGGTGACCGTGCCGGTGACGCTGCTGGTGCCGGTGGCGGTCGCCGTACGCAGCGTCACGCTGCGGGTGCCCGCCTTGAGGGTGGCGACAGCCTTGAGGGCCGAGCCGGTGCCGACGAGGGTGCGGGTGCCGACGGCACCGCTGAGGCAACCGCGCTCACCGGCGGCGAGGCCGGTGACGGTGAAGGTGACCTTCGAGCCCGCCTTGGCGAACCGGGGCGCGGTGACCTTGTCCTTGGCGCTGGTGGCGGGCGCCGAGGCGAGACCTGCCAGGCCCTGGGCGCCGGCAATGATCCACTGCACGCGGTCGAGCGGGTCGGCGATGCCGTCCTTGCGGCCGGCGGCGAGCGCCTCGTCGCTGTAGGCGATGGCGCCGGTCTCGGGGGCCAGCTTGCCGTCGCAGGCCCCGACGACCTGACGGGCGCGCAGCCAGGTCGCGGCCTTCGTCGCCCGAGCGGTGTCACCGAGCTCGGCGAGCGCCCAACCGCCCAGGCCGGTGCTGTTGGCGTTGGCTCCGTTGTCAGTGCTGCCGAAGCCACCGTCGGCCGCCTGCTGGGCGGCCAGCCAGGTCTTCGCGTCGGCGAGCGCAGCGGTCACGTCGGCGTCGGGCGACTCGATGGCCGCCAGCTGCAGGGCGACCAGCGCGGTCACGTCCGGGCCGTCGGCGTCGACCGCGCCGGAGGCGCCGTCGCAGGTCTGGTCGGCCGCGGCCTTGTCCTTGGTGAAGTCGAGGCGGAAGAAGCCCGCGTCGCACTGCTGGAGCAGCAGGTAGTCGGTCGCCTCGTCGGCCAGGCTCGATCCGGCGGCGGTCAGCGCACGGGCGGCGAACGCCTGGCCGATGCTGTTGGCGTAGTCGCCCCAGGCGGAGAGGTCCTCGATGCGCCCCGTGGAGGCACCCGTGGTGATGACCCTGCCCTCGACCTGGGCCTGCAGGTCGCGGCCTCCGAAGGTGCGCGGGTCGCGTCCCTGGCTGACCGCAAGGGTCATCGCCTTGGCCGAGGAGCCGGCGTACACGTCGCCCCAGGGCGCGGTGTAGTCGCCGACCTGCGCTGCGATCGCGTCGGTGATGCGGGTGACGGTCGCGGCGTCGCCCCCCACGGCGTCCAGGGAGAGCGCGAGGTCGACGCTGCTGCCGTAGTCGGTGAACGTCTGGGTCTCACCCTTGTCGTCGGCGTACGCCCCGGTGAGCAGTCCGTCACCGTTGAGGTTGCCCGTCATCCACGTCCCGGCGAGCTGCGCCGGGGAGGAGTCGGTGGCCGCCTGGGCCGGCACCTGCCCCAGGCCGGTGACGACGAGGGCGGTGGCCGCGACGAACGCGGCGCGGGTGCGCGTGCTGCGAAGCATGTCAGTCCTTCCCGCTGCACCAGCGGGAACACTCCGTCATGGAGTCGAACCCGCTGCTTTCCACGACAGCGTGTGTTGTTCGGACGCGTCGTCACAGGCGTTCCGGCTCGCACGGATCTCTCCGTGCCCACGGTTGCGGGTCAGCGCCGGACTTGGACCGGCTTTCCCCGTGACGGGCGTGCAGGTGTCGCGGCGGTCGCCACGAAGGCAGCACTGTACCCCCGATCGGGTCCGCCGCCGACTTGTCGTCCCCCCCAACGAGAACTGCCGAGTTGATGCGGCCGGCACCGGGGTGTCGGGGCATCAGCTCGGCAGTTGCGGACCGCAGGGGTCAGGGCGTGCGTACGCCGTGGGTCAGGACAGCTTCTCGATGATCAGCTCGCGCACGCGGCCGGCGTCGGCCTGCCCGCGCATCTCCTTCATCACCGCACCGATGAGGGCACCGGCCGCAGCGACCTTGCCGTCACGGATCTTGTCGGCCACGTCGGGGTTGGCCTCGATCGCCTTGTCGACGGCAGCCGAGAGGGCGCCGTCGTCGGAGACCACGGCCAGGCCGCGCTTCTCGACGACCTCCTCGGGCGAGCCCTCGCCCGCGAGGACGCCCTCGATGACCTGGCGAGCCAGCTTGTCGTTGATCGTCTTCGCGTCGACGAGCGCCTGGATCTTCGCCACCTGCGCGGGAGTGATGCCCAGCTCGCTGATCTCGACGCCGCTCTCGTTGGAGCGACGGGCCATCTCGCCGAGCCACCACTTGCGGGCGGCCTGCGGGGCGCACCCCTCGGCGACCGTCTGCTCGACGAGGCCGAAGGCGCCGGCACCGATGGTGTCGCGCATCTCCAGGTCGGTGAAGCCCCAGTCGGCCTGCAGGCGGGCCCGCTTGACGGTCGGGTTCTCCGGCAGGGTGCCGCGCAGCTCCTCGACCCACTCGCGCGACGGGGCGACGGGCACCAGGTCGGGCTCGGGGAAGTAGCGGTAGTCCTCGGCGTCGGACTTCTCGCGACCCGACGTGGTGACGCCGGTGTCCTCGTGCCAGTGGCGGGTCTCCTGGAGGATCGAGCCGCCGTCGGTGAGGATCGCCGCGTGGCGCTGGATCTCGTAGCGCACCGCCCGCTCGACCGAGCGCAGCGAGTTGACGTTCTTCGTCTCGGTGCGGGTGCCGAGCTTCTCGGCGCCCTTGGGGGCGAGCGAGAGGTTGACGTCGGCGCGGATCGAGCCCTGGTCCATGCGGGCGTCGGAGACGCCGAGGGCGACGATCAGGTCGCGCAGCTGGGCGACGTACGCCCGGGCGACGGCAGGTGCCTTGGCCCCGGCGCCGGTGATCGGCTTGGTGACGATCTCGATGAGCGGGATGCCGGCACGGTTGTAGTCGACGAGCGAGTAGTCGGCCCCGTGGATGCGGCCGGTGGCGCCACCGACGTGCAGCGACTTGCCGGTGTCCTCCTCCATGTGGGCGCGCTCGATCTCCACGCGGAAGATCTCGGGCTCGCCGTCGTCACCCTCGATGGTGACGTCCATGTAGCCCTCGAAGGCGATCGGCTCGTCGTACTGCGAGGTCTGGAAGTTCTTCGGCATGTCCGGGTAGAAGTAGTTCTTCCGGGCGAAGCGGCACCACTCGGCGATCTCGCAGTTGAGCGCCAGGCCGATGCGGATGGCGGCCTCGACGGCCTTGCCGTTGACGACCGGCATGGCGCCGGGCAGGCCCAGGCAGGTCGGGCAGACCTGCGTGTTGGGCTCGGCGCCGAACTCGGTCGGGCAGCCGCAGAACATCTTGGTGTTCGTGCTGAGCTCGACGTGGACCTCGAGGCCCAGCGCCGGGTCGAACGCGGCGAGTGCCTCGTCGAAGGTCTTCAGCTTGGCGGTCGCGGCGCTCATGCGCTGACCCCTTCCAGCTCGGGGGCGCGGTCGAGCAACGGACCGCCCCAGTTCTTCTCCAGCGCGGCCTCGAGGGCGGCGCCGACGCGGTAGAGCCGGACGTCCTCGGTCGCCGGCGCCAGGATCTGGAAGCCCGACGGCAGGTCGTCCTCGTCGGCCAGGCCGTTGGGCAGGCTGATGCCGGGCACGCCGGCCAGGTTGGCCGGGATGGTCGCGAGGTCGTTGAGGTACATCGCGATCGGGTCGTCGAGCTTCTCGCCCAGCTTGAAGGCGGTGGTCGGCGAGGTGGGGCTGACCAGGACGTCGACCTGCGCGAAGGCGGCCTCGAAGTCCTGGGTGATCAGCGTGCGGACCTTCTGCGCCTGGCCGTAGTAGGCGTCGTAGTAGCCGCTCGAGAGGGCGTACGTGCCGATGATGATGCGGCGCTTGACCTCGTCTCCGAAGCCCGCGTCACGCGAGGCGCGCATGACGTCCTCGGCGCTCGGGTCGCCGTCGGGGGTGACCCGCAGGCCGTAGCGCATGGCGTCGAACTTGGCGAGGTTGGAGGACGCCTCGCACGGCATCACCAGGTAGTAGGTCGCCAGCGCGTGCACGAAGTTGGGGCACGACACCTCGACGACCTCGGCGCCGGCGGCGCGCAGCAGGTCGAGCGACTCGTCGAAGCGGGCCTGGACGCCGGGCTGGTAGCCCTCGCCCTGGAGCTCGCGGATGACGCCGACCTTGAGGCCGCTCAGGTCACCGGCGGCACCCTGGCGGGCGGCGTCCGCGAAAGCGGGCACGGGCGCGTCGATCGAGGTCGAGTCGAGCGGGTCGTGGCCGCCGATCAGCTCGTGGAGCAGCGCCGAGTCGAGCACGGTGCGGGTGACCGGGCCGACCTGGTCGAGCGAGTTGGCCATCGCGACGAGGCCGTAGCGCGAGACGCCGCCGTAGGTCGGCTTCACGCCGACCGAGCCGGTCACGGCCGCGGGCTGGCGGATCGAGCCGCCGGTGTCGGTGCCGAGCGCGAGCGGCGCCTCGAAGGCGGCCACCGCGGCCGCCGAGCCACCACCGGAGCCGCCCGGGATGCGGGTCTGGTCCCAGGGGTTGCGGGTCGGGCCGTAGGCGGAGTGCTCGGTGGAGGAGCCCATCGCGAACTCGTCCATGTTGGTCTTGCCGAGGATCGGGAGGCCCGCCTCCTTCAGCTTCTTCACCACGGTCGCGTCGTAGGGCGGGATCCAGCCCTCGAGGATCTTGGAGGCCACGGTCGTCGGGACGCCCTCGGTGGCGAGCACGTCCTTGACCGCGATCGGCACGCCGTCGAGGTACGAGGCGGGGGTGCCGGCGGCACGGCGCTCGTCGGAGGCCTTCGCCTGGGCGAGCGCGCCCTCGGCGTCGACGTGGAGGAAGGCGTGGATGCCGGCGTCGGCGTTGCCGTCGACGGCGGCGATGCGGTCGAGGTGTGCCTGCGTCAGCTCGACGCTCGTCACCTCACCGGCGGCGAGGGCCTGGGCCAGCTCGTCGGCGGTCTTGCGGGTCCAGTCGGTCACTGCTCGTCTCCCAGGATGCGCGGAACCATGAATCGCTGCTGCTCGCTCGCCGGGGCGGCGGCCAGCGCCTGCTCGGCGGTGAGGCCGGGGCGTACGACGTCCTCACGGAAGACGTTCGTCAGCGGCAGCGGGTGCGAGGTGGGCGGCACGTCGGCACTCACCACGTCGCTCAGCGAGGCGACCGACTCGAGGATCACGTTCAGCTGCGGAGCGAGGTGGTCGAGTTCGGCGTCGGAGAGGTCGATCCTGGCCAGGTTGGCCAGGTGCGCGACCTCGTCGCGGGTGATCTCGGGCAATGGTTTTCCTAACCTACGAAACGAGGGATCCTGCGTCCGCTGATCGGCGTACGGACGAGGTCACGCCCCATCCTATTGACCCGGTCGATGCGTCCACGGTGTGGGACCCGGACGTACGCTCGTCCCTCCGACGAGAGGGAGACGATGACCCGCACCCGAGCACCGCGCCCGGCGCCCGCGCGCCGCCGTCGCGCCCTCTCCACGGGTGCGGCGTTGGTGGCACTGACGCTGCTGGGTGCTTGCTCGGCCGTGGACGACGCCGTCGACGAGGTGGACGGCGTCAGCAGCGCCGACGTCCCCTCGCGCTACGTGGCGCTCGGCGACTCCTTCACGGCCGCTCCGTTCGTGCCCGACGCGGTGGAGGCCGAGGGCTGCTACCGCTCGACCAGCAACTATCCGTCGCTGGTCGCGGCCGCACTGCGCGACGCCGCCGGCAACCAGCCGGGCCCGGAGCTCGTCGACGTGAGCTGCTCGGGCGCGGACACCACGCACATGACGAGGCCGCAGACGACGGTGCTGCAGCAGCGGGTCGCGCCGCAGTTCGACGCGCTGACCCCGGAGACCGACCTGGTCACGATCGGGATCGGTGGCAACGACTTCGACGTCTTCGGCACGCTGACCGGCCGCTGCCCCCAGCTCGCCGTGCGCGACCCGCAGGGCTCGCCGTGCCGGGCTGCGCTGCGTCGCGGCGGACGCGACACGTTGCTGTCGGCGCTGGGGCGTACGCAGCAGGGTGCGCGCGGTCGTCGAGGAGGTGCGCGAGCGCAGCCCGCAGGCGCGAATCGTGCTCGTCAACTACCCGCAGCTGACGCCCGAGAAGGGCTGCGAGTCGCTGCTGCTGGCGCGTGGGGACAACGCGTACGCCCGTCAGGTCGCCGAGCGCCTCGACCGGGCGCTGCGCCAGGCCGCGAAGGCGACCGACGTGGAGCTGGTCGATCTGTGGAAGGCCAGCGAGGGCCACGAGATCTGCTCCGACGAGCCGTGGGTCAACGGACCGGAGACGGACTTCTCGCGGGCGCTGCAGTTCCACCCGTTCGCGGAGGGCCAGCAGGCGGTCGCGGGGTTGGTGCTGGAGGCGCTGGGCTTCTGAGGGTGCCCAGCGCTCAGTCGCCGAGCCCGGCAGGTCCCTCCTCGAGAAGGGTCACGAACTGGTCCTCGTCAAGAATGCGCAGGCCGAGCTGCTCGGCCTTGTCGGCCTTGGAGCCGGCGTTCTCCCCCACCACGACGTAGTCGGTCTTCTTCGACACCGAGCCGGCGGCCTTGCCACCGCGGGCGATGATCGCCTCCTTGACGGAGTCGCGGGTGAAGTTGACCAGCGACCCGGTGGCGACGACGGTCAGGCCTTCGAGGGTGCGCGGGACTGACTCGTCGCGCTCGTCGGCCATGGTGACGCCGGCCGCGGCCCACTTGTCGACGATGCCGTTGTGCCACTCGGCCTCGGGGCCGTCGAACCACTCGCGGACGGAGGCGGCGATGATCCCGCCGACGCCCTCGGTCCCGGCCAGGGTCTCCTCGTCCGCCGCCCGGATCGCCTCCATCGTGCCGAACTCGGTGGCCAGCGCCCGGGCCGCGGTCGGGCCGACGTGCCGGATCGAGAGAGCGACCAGCACCCGCCACAGCGGGGCGTGGGTGCGGACCTTCAGGTTGTCGAGGAGCTTGCGGCCGTTGGCGGTGAGCTGACGCCCCTCCTCCCCCTTCTTCGCGGCGCGGGTGAAGAGCCCGGTGCGCAGGAGGTCGTCCTCGGTGAGCGCGAAGACGTCGCCCTCGTCGGTGAGGACCCCGGCGTCGAGCAGGGCGCGGGCCGCTTCGTAGCCGAGTCCCTCGATGTCGAAGGCGCCGCGGGAGCCGACGTGGAAGACGCGCTCCATCAGCTGCGCGGGGCAGGAGCGGTGGTTGGGGCAGCGCCGGTCCTTGTCGCCGGCCTTCTGCTCGACCAGCTCGGTGCCGCAGGCCGGGCAGTGCGTCGGGGGCACCCACTCGGGCAGGCCCTCGGGACGCAGCTCGGGGACGGCGCCGAGGATCTCGGGGATGACGTCGCCGGCCTTGCGCAGGATGACGGTGTCGCCGGGGCGGACGTCCTTGCGCTTGACCTCGTAGAAGTTGTGCAGGGTGGCCATCTCGACGGTGGAGCCGGCCACCTTGGTGGGCTCCATCCGGCCGAACGGGGTGACGCGTCCGGTGCGGCCGGTGTTGACCTCGATGCCGAGCAGCTTGGCGTGCACCTCCTCCGGCGGGTACTTCCACGCGATCGCCCAGCGCGGGCGCGGCTGGTGGAGCCGAGGCGACGCTGGGGAGGCGACGTCGTCGACCTTGACCACGACGCCGTCGATCTCGTGCTCGACCTCGTGGCGCCGCTCGCCGTAGTCGACGATGAACTCGCGGACCGACTTCAGGTCAGGGAGCACGCGCACGCGGTCGGAGGTCGGCAGGCCCCACGCCGCCAGGGCCTCGTACGCCTGGGACTGGGTCTTCGGCTCGAACCCCTCACGGGCACCGATGCCGTGGCAGACCATGCCGAGGGCTCGGGTCGCGGTGACGCGCGGGTCCTTCTGGCGCAGCGAGCCGGCGGCGGCGTTGCGCGGGTTGGCGAAGGCAGGCTTGCCGGCGTCGAGCATCGAGGCGTTGAGCCGCTCGAAGGCCTCGACCGGCAGGAAGACCTCGCCGCGTACCTCCACGCGACGCGGCACCGGGAACTCGTCGGTGCCGGTGAGCCGGTGCGGGATGG
Source organism: Nocardioides daphniae (assembly GCF_004777465.1). Classification (NCBI taxonomy): domain Bacteria; kingdom Bacillati; phylum Actinomycetota; class Actinomycetes; order Propionibacteriales; family Nocardioidaceae; genus Nocardioides; species Nocardioides daphniae. The sequence goes on along the minus strand of NZ_CP038462.1, from coordinate 1,155,117 downwards.
AGTCGATGGTGCGGACGTTGGGCGTGACGTCCTCGCCCGTACGCCCGTCGCCGCGGGTGAGGGCCCGGACCAGGCGGCCGTCCTCGTACAGGATGTTGATCGCGAGGCCGTCGACCTTGAGCTCGCAGAGCAGGGCGGGCGAGGTGATGCCGTCGCGCACGATGCGGTCGTACCAGCTCGTCAGCTCCTCCTCGGTGAAGGCGTTGTCGAGCGACTCCATGCGCTGGAGGTGGTCGACGGAGGTGAACTCCGTGGAGACCGCTCCCCCGACCTTCTGCGTCGGGGAGTCGGGCGTGCGGAGCTCGGGGAACTCCTCCTCGAGCGCCTCGAGCTCGCGCATGCGGGCGTCGAAGTCAGCGTCGGAGAGGGTCGGCCGGTCCTGCACGTAGTAGCGGAAGCGCGCCTCCTCGACCTCCTCGGACAGGACCTGGTGGCGCTCGCGCGCCTCGGGCGTCGCCGCCTTCACCTCGTCACCACTCATGGGGTCCATCCTGCCCGGCTGCGCCGACAGTATTCGAGAGACCTCCCGCGGGAGGGAGGCGTACATCTCTTTCCTGTACAGGATGTCCGACCATCTGCCTCACGGCGGGGAGCGAGCACCTAGCATGCAGAAGGCCGCACTCGGCCGTCTCCACCTTTGACCGAGGACATCGATGAGCACCTCCCTCCCCGACTCCGGCGCCTCCGCAGCCGGCGTCAGCCTGCGCAAGGCGCTGGTCCTGATCTCCGTCGTCCAGCTGATGCTCGTGCTCGACGCGACCATCACCAACATCGCTCTGCCGCACGTCGCGCGCGACCTGGACCTCAGCCAGTCCGCGTTGACCTGGATGGTGACGGCGTACGCCCTCACCTTCGGTGGTCTGCTCATCCTCGGTGGTCGCCTCGGCGACATGCTCGGGCGACGTCGCACGTTCACCATCGGCCTGGTCATCTTCGGCACCGCGTCGCTGCTCGGCGGCTTCGCGACCGAGGGCTGGATGCTGCTCTTCGCCCGCGGTCTGCAGGGCGTGGGCGCCGCGCTCGCCTCGCCCGCCGCGCTGGCCCTGATCGCCACCAACTTCCCTGCCGGCCCGCCGCGCAACAAGGCGATGGGCGTCTACGCCGCCATGTCCGGCATCGGCGCCGCGATGGGACTGCTGGTGGGTGGCTGGCTGACCGGCATCGACTCGATCTTCGGCCTGGAGGTCACCGGCTGGCGCCTCACCCTGCTGATCAACGCCCCGATCGGCTTCGTCGCCGCGCTGCTGGCGCCGCGCTGGCTGGCCGAGTCGGCCCGCAACCGCAACCCGCTCGACATCCCGGGCGCGCTGACCGGCACGCTCGGCATGTTCGCGCTGGTCTACGGGCTCACCAAGGCCGGCGACGCGGACGGCGGCTGGACGCACCCGGAGACGATCATCTTCAGCCTGCTCGGCATCGCCCTCATCGTGGTCTTCATGGTCATCGAGAAGCGCGTGGAGCACCCGCTGCTGCCGCTGCGCATCATCAAGGACCGCACCCGTGGCACCTCGTTCGCCGCGATGCTCTTCGCCTCGATGGCGATGATGTCGATGTTCTACTTCAACGGCCAGTTCGTGCAGCGGATCGTCGGCTACGAGCCCTTCAAGGCCGGGCTGGCGTTCCTGCCGTTCTCGATGTCGGTCATGGTCGGCACGATCGTCGCCTCGCAGCTGGTGACGCGCTTCTCGATCCGGTGGATCACCGGCGCCGGCACCCTGTTCGCCGCGGGCGGCCTCTTCGGCTTCTCGTTCTACACGGTCGACGACTCCCCCGCCCACGCGGTCGCTCGTACGCTGGCCGGCGAGGGCGTCGGCGGCGACTCGTTCACCTACCTCGCCGACCTCTTCCCGTTCCTGGCACTGATGGGCCTGGGCATGGGTCTGGTCTTCGTGCCGATGACGCTCACCGCGATCCACAACATCAAGGACGAGGACCAGGGCGTCGGCTCGTCGGTGCTCAACACGGTCACCCAGATCGGTGGCGCCTTCGGCCTCGGACTGCTCAGCACCGTGTCGTTGCACTTCATCAACGACCGCTCCGAGGCGGTGACGCCGGAGGTACGCAGCCTGCTCGAGGCCCGCGGCATCGACCCGGACGCGGTGGTGCCGGGGGCCGGGCAGTCGATGCTCGACACGGTCCTCTTCCAGACCTCGTTCACCGAGGGCGCAACCGCCGCCTTCATGGCCGCCGCCGGCCTGATGATCGTGGCCTCGATCGTGATGGTGTCGTTCATGCGCGTGCAGCCCGAGGAGCTCGGCCAGGTGCGCAAGCGCCGCGGTGGCGAGGAGGAGGCTGCGCCGGAGACGGCTGCGGTCTGACCTGAGCTGGTGCGAGGGGCCCCGGGCGGTTGCCCGGGGCTTCTTGTCTTTCGCCGCGAGACAGCCGACGGGCCCTCCTTCGGCCCACTAGGTTCGGTCCATGACTGAGCCGATCACTCCTCAGCAGCTGGCGCGCGACCTGGGAGTCAGCGACAGAACCATTCGTCAGTGGCTGCGTGCCCAGGGCTGGCAGTCTGTCCCCTACGCGCGCTGGCAACTCACGACCGAACAGGCTGCTCAGGTGCGCGAACACTTCCGTGGCTGACACCCGACGGGTCCGACGGCCCCGGCAGGTCACCAAGACTCTCCGTGGTCAGTCGTGGTCAGGAGCGTCAGCTCTGCCCGGTCGGCGAGCAGCGAGGGCGCCCACAGCCAGCGTGGCCGCGAGACCCCCGAGACCACTCACGGCGATCCAGAAGTGCGCCACCATCCTGAGGTTTGTCGCCCGCGTGGCCATTCCGTAGGTCTCTGCCTCGTCGAAGCCGACCCCCCCCACTACCAGGCGACGCCGATGGCACCGAAGGCAGCCACCCAACCGAACACGTGCTGCGTCGCCCTGAGCCATGGCGCGCGACGCGCTCCCCCACTCGACCCGACTGTGACTGCTTCTCGGTGATCGCTCACCCGGCCATACGTTCCTGCTGCAGCAAGGACAGGAAAGAGCCAACCGAAGTGGCCGGGCTCTTCCTCGATTCCCGCCCAGTGGAGGAGCAGCACCAACGCAACGCCGCCAATCAGGAACGTTGCGTAGAACTGGGCGAGGCTTTTCCACAAGGGCACGAGCGCACTGTAGGTCGCTTTGCTCCCGCCGACCGCGGAACCGGGCCGTCCCTGACTCGACGGATAACGGGTGGCCGGCCCACCTCCGCCGTGCCAGACTCACCGACTTCGTGCGACGAAGAGGAGTGGGCATGCAGGTGGGACGAGTAGGAGCAGCATTCGCGGTGAAGGACCCGTCGGCAGCCGGCGCCTGGTTCGACCAGCACCTCGGCTTCCGGGTCGTGGCCGACCTGGGGTGGTACGCCAGCACCCAGCACCCTGACCACACGGCGCTGGCCGTCGACTTCGTGAAGCACGACCACGACACCTGGGTCGAGCAGTCGGCCGGACTCCAAGGAGCGATGCTCGCCCTGGAGGTCTCGGACGTCGATGCGGAGCACGCCCGGCTCGCGGAGGGCGGAGCCACGGTGCTCAAGGAACTGGTCACTGAGCCGTGGGGGCAGCGCCGCGTGCAGCTGGCCGGGCCAGAGGGGCTCGTCATCGAGCTGGTGCAGCCGGTGGCTCCGGACCCCGAGTGGATGGCGGCCCAGGGCCTCCCCACCTGAGCGGCCCCCTTCCACGGAGGGCCCACGAGGTCTTGACTGACTGGGCGCGAGGTGACGAGATGTCCGGATCCCCCGCCTGGGTCGACCTGTACTGGCTGCCGCTGGGCGCCGGCGGCCGCTTCGTACGCCGCAACGGACGGGCGTACGAGTGGTGGGTGTCGCGCCGTGAGCACCGGCCTGCGCTCGACCTCTACCACTGCGCCCTGGTGGTGCACGCTGACGCGACCACGTACGCGGTCGAGATGGGGCCGGTGTGGAACGTGCCTGCCGGTGAACGGGGCGTCGTCTGCGAGGGCCCGGTCGGGGCCAGGTGGCTCGGCCGGTTCCGGGCGTTCCGCTACGAGGTGAGGTGCTGGCCGGACGGCACAATCCCTGACCTCGCCGAGGCGGTGGAGAGCCCCGTCCGCACCACCGACGACCCGAGTCAGGTCGCTGCGGTGCTCCGCGTCCTGCGCGAGGTCCCGCCGCTGATCTGGGGCAGGGACGAGCTCGGGGCGGGCGAGATGTGGAACTCCAACTCGATGGTCGCCTGGGTGCTGGCGCGGTCCGGCCACGTCATGGAGACGCTCACTCCGCCGGCGAACGGGCGACTGCCCGGGTGGTCCGCGGGCCTGGCGCTCGCCGCGCGCCAGAGTTGAGCGAAACCTGAGGGACGCTGACGGGCGGTCACACCTCCAGGCCCCGGAAGGTCACCACCACTCCCCCGTGGTCGCTCAACCGAGCACCGTCGACGACGTTGTTCCAGCCTTCGACGTACGTCGCGTGCCTCATGCTCGACCTTGACGCGGCGACGTGGTCGATCGGGGATGCTCCAGCGCGTCCGGGGCGAACCGGTCAGTCGTGGTCAGGCACGTCAGTTCTGCACCGTCCAGCGCCTCGGTGAGCAACCGGCGACATGCGTGAGTGCCGTAGTAGTGCCGGCCGCCGAGGTCCTGGTTGAGGTCGCCAGCCACGACCACCGTGGCGTCCGGAAATTGTCGACGCAGGGCCGCCCACTCCCTCCCCTGCCCCGGCACGACACGGGCGAACTCCTCCCACCCCTTGGCCGGGCGGTTCGGGTGGGGTCCGACGTCGCCGTTCCAGGGCAGGACCGTCCCGTACGCGACGACCTCACCTGCGGTGCCACCGTCCAGCCGGGCGGCGACACTCCTACCCGGATCGGCGGTGGGCAGGCGCTCGATGACGGGGAGCGCGGTCCAGAGCGTCACCCAGCGACCGCCCGGGATCTCATCGCGATGCTCCGAGTGGATCGGCCGGTGTGTGGCTGACAGGTCGAGGTGGTCATGGGTCTCCGTGAGGACCCAGAGGTGCGCCGCACGGTCCGTCAGCAGGTCGAGTCGGCGGCGGTTCTTCTCGACGCCACGGCCGTACTCGACGTTCCACGTACCGACGCGGAGGTCACGTCCGAAGTCGGTCATCACCGTCGCAGACTAGGGCAGGACGCCGTCCGTGGCCATCACCGAAAGCGTTGCACCTGAGCCTCACCGCCCTGCTCGACGCGTCGAGGCGGGGCGCCGCGCGGGCGCGCAACGGTCGACGCTGCACGCCTCTGAAAAGGACCTTGGACCCTCTTGACTACATACCCCCCGGGGGTATGTTGGAACCATGACGAACCACGGCCACCACCACCACGCCGACTCCACGACGGACCTGGTCACTGACCCCGTGTGCGGCATGCAGGTCGACCCGACCACCGCCGAGCACGTGGACCACCACGGCGACAGGTTCCACTTCTGCTCGTCCGGCTGCCGCGACAAGTTCCTCGCCGCGCCGCAGCAGTTCATCCACGCACAAGGCCCGGAGTCCCAGGCAGCGTCCCCGGCGCCGCCCCCGACCTCCGAGGTGGTCGAGTACACGTGCCCCATGCACCCCCAGATCCGCCAGGACGGCCCGGGCACCTGTCCGATCTGCGGCATGGCGCTCGAACCGGTCCTCGCCACCGCCGACGCCGGCCCCTCCGCCGAGCTGCGCGACATGACCCGTCGTTTCTGGATCGGCGTCGCCCTGTCGCCCCGTCGTCGTCCTGGGCATGGGCCGCGATTTCGTCCCGTGGCTGCACGACAACGTCGCCGCGTCGACGTCCGCCTGGTTGCAGCTGCTGCTCGCCACCCCGGTCGTGCTGTGGGCCGGCTGGCCGTTCCTGACCCGAGGGTGGACCTCGGTGCGGACGCGGCAGCTCAACATGTTCACGCTGATCGCCATGGGGACCGGCGTCGCCTGGTTGTTCTCCGTCGTGGCGACGGTCGCGCCGGGCATCTTCCCCGAGGCGTTCCGTGAGGACGGGGTGGTCGAGGTCTACTTCGAGGCCGCCGCCGTCATCACCACGCTCGTCCTGCTCGGACAGGTCCTCGAGCTGAGGGCGCGGGAGGCGACCTCCGGCGCCATCAAGGCGCTCCTCGACCTCTCGCCCAAGACCGCACGCCGCGTCCGCGAGGACGGCACCGACGAGGACGTGACGCTGGACCAGGTCGTCATCGGTGACCTGCTCCGCGTACGCCCCGGCGAGAAGATCCCGGTGGACGGGCGCGTCGAGGACGGCAGGTCTGCCGTCGACGAGTCCTTGGTGACCGGCGAGTCGATGCCGGTGAGCAAGCACGTCGGGGACGAGGCCATCGGCGGCACGCTCAACCAGACCGGTGCGCTGCTCGTGCGCGCCGGCGCCGTCGGGCACGACACCATGCTGGCTCGCATCGTCAGCATGGTGGCCGAGGCACAGCGCTCGCGCGCACCCATCCAGCGGACGGTCGACAAGGTGTCCGCGGTGTTCGTGCCGAGCGTGATCGGCGTCGCCGTGCTCGCCTCCATCGTCTGGGCCGTGGTGGGCCCTGAGCCCAGGTTGGCCCACGCGCTCCTGGTCGCCGTCAGCGTGCTGATCATCGCCTGCCCCTGTGCGCTGGGCCTGGCCACGCCCATGTCGATCATGGTCGGCGTCGGACGTGGCGCCCAGCTGGGCGTGCTCATCAAGAACGCCGAGGCACTCGAGCGGATGGAGAAGGTCGACACGGTCGTGGTCGACAAGACGGGGACCCTCACGGAGGGCCGACCCGCGGTCGTCGCCGTCGAGACCGCCGAAGGGACCGGCCTCTCCCCTGCCAACCTCCTGCGCCTCGCCGCAGCCGTGGAGAACGCCTCGGAGCACCCCTTGGCCCGCGCCATCGTGGAGGGAGCCAAGGAGGGCAGGTTCGCCGCGTACGACGCCCGCCTGCCCGAGGTGAGCGACTTCGACGCCCCTGCCGGCAAGGGTGTCGTCGGCACCGTCGAGGGGCACTCCGTGGCGATCGGCACGGCAGGTTTCCTCAACGACCGGGGCATCGACGCCACCGACCTGGACGCCGAGGCCGATGAGCTGCGGCGCACCGGGGCGACGGCGGTCCTCGTCGCCGTGGACGGCACCCTCGCCGGGGTCGTCGGGATCGCCGACCAGGTCAAGGAGAGCACCCCGGCAGCCCTGGCTGCGCTGCGCGAGGAGGGCATCGAGGTCATCATGCTCACCGGCGACAACGCGGTCACCGCCGGCGCCGTGGCCGCCCGACTCGGGATCGACCGGGTCGAGGCAGAGGTCCTCCCGGCCCACAAGGCTGACGTGGTCAACCGGCTCCGGGCCGAGGGACGCGTGGTGGCCTTCGCGGGCGACGGCGTCAACGACGCCCCGGCCCTCGCTGCCGCTGACGTGGGCCTGGCCATGGGCACCGGCACCGACGTGGCCATCGAGTCGGCGGGTGTCACCCTCCTGCGCGGCGACCTCACCGGGATCGCCTCGGCTCACCGGCTCTCGCACGCGGTCATGGGCAACATCCGTCGGGGGCTCGTCCTCGCGTTCGGCTACAACGTCGCGGGCATCCCCATCGCGGCGGGCGTGCTCTACCCCGTCTTCGGGTGGCTGCTGTCGCCGGTGATCGCGGCGGCTGCCATGGCCCTGTCGTCGGTCAGCGTCATCGTCAACGCGCTGCGGCTGCGGGTCCAGCGGCTGACCTGAGGGGCGCCGTGGGGCAGCTGCCCGATGCCTGCCCTCCTGGGTCACGACGACCAGCTCACGGCCCGCCACCGACTCGATCGCACAGCGCGTCACTCCGATGCGGTTGGGGCGCCGCGGCCCGCAGCCGGCGAAGATCCCCATCGGGGGCAGGTCGGCGCGACCCCGGTAGGGCGCGGGCTCCCTGACGTGGTCGGGCTCGGGGAGCCGGTCGAAGACGTACAGCACCTCCACGTGCGAAAACTGCTCCAGCCCCTGCAGGCAGGCGTGCCCGAACCGTGCGTCGACGACGATGGTGCTGCGTACGGCACCCCAGTGGTCGCTCTCCTGCACGTCCGTCCGGTCGTTGTGGACGTGCCCGATCGAGCGGATCTCGAAGGTCTCCATCGCCTCGTTCTACTCCCCGACGGCCAGCCGACACCCCACCGCCTCTTGACGCGGCCCCACCCGCGGGCGGTCACTGGAGGGGTGCATGACGACAGTGGACAGGGACAGGACGAGCCGGCTGGGGACGCGCCGTCGTTCTCCGACGTCGACTCCTCCTCCGACGAGGCGCGCGCCGCCGCGCTGGCTGCCCTGGACGTCCAGGCGCAGCTGCCGCCGATCCAGCGGCTGCACGCCTGGCTGCTGGAGCAGCTCGACCCGCTACCCGGCATGCACGTGATGGACGTCGGCTGCGGCACCGGCGAGGACGTCCGCGGCCTGGCCGTGTCGGTCGCTCCGACCGGTTCAGCGACGGGCGTGGATCCGAGCGGGACGATGCTGGCCGAGGCCCGCCGCCGTGGGGAGGCAGCACGCAACCCGGCGCGGTTCGTCAGCGGGAGCGCCGACCGGCTCCCGGTCGCCGACGCCGCGCTCGACCTCGTACGCTCCGAGCGCGTGCTGCAGCACCTCACCGACCCGGTGGTCGCGGTCCGCGAGATGGCGCGGGCGTTGCGCCCCGGCGGTCGCGTCGGGCTGATCGACACCGACTGGCGCACGCTCGCGACCTGGCCCGGCGACCCGCACATGGCTGCGGTCTGGCGCGAGAGCTGGGGTGGCGGGCCGTCACCGGCCGCCGGCGCCCAGCTGCTCGACCTCGTGCTGCGCCACGGGTTCGTCGATGCGCGCGTCACGACGGAGGTGCTGATGCTGCGTCCGCGTGACCTGGGCCAGCCGCCGGTCTCGATGGTGCTGGAGGAGGCCACCCGCCGGGCCGAGGCTGCGGGCGAGGGCGCGTCGTGGCGTCAGGATCTCGAGCAGAGTGCGGCGCAGGGGTCGTTCGTCTTCTCGGTCACGCTCTACGCGGTGGTGGCGACCCGCGCCTGACGTCGGCTCGCACGCTCAGGCGTCGCCCTCGACCAGCGCCGCCGGTGGCAACCAGTCGGCGCCGAGCAGCTCAGCGAGGTCGGTGAGTCCGCTGGTGTCGCTGCCCACGGTGTCGGAGGCGGCCGCGATCCGCTCGACCATCACCTTGCCGACCTGCTCCTCGACGGTGCCCTCGGCGAACGCGATGTGCCACGGGGAGACCTGGTGGTCGCGGTGCGTCCGCCCGGTCACCTGGCGTCCGGCGATCCCGGAGAAGCGGGCCTGGTGGAAGACGCCGACGCGTGGCTCGGTGCTGGCCTGGCGGCCGTCGGCCAGCGTCTCACCGGCGTGCAGGCTGATCGAGGCGACGGTGGTGAAGACGCAGACCTTCGCCTGCCCGGTCTGGAACTTGAGCCGCTCGGCCTCCGCGTCGAATCGATCGCGCCCGTAGATGGTGGCGACCTCGAGGCCGGCGTCGCGCAGCCGGTCGGCGATGGGGTCGGCAGCGGTGCCGACGAACTCGACCGAGCAGGCGACCTGCCGCTCGGCCTGCACCTGCTGGACGATCCAGTCGACCGTCGAGTCGACCCGGATCAGCCCGGCCTTCTGCCGGAAGCGCAGCAGCGCAGCGCGGCCCTTGGCGACGTTGCGGCCGCGGCGGGCGATGTCCATCTCGCGGCAGAACTCACCCCACTCCGCCTCGTACGCTGCCCGTTCGGTCGGCGTCAGCGTGACCGGCATGCCGGAGATCGGCACCGGCCCCCACGGCGCGGCGCGGTGCAGCATCGCGGGCGGACCGGTGTCGGTGAGCCAGCCGCGTACGAGCTTGAGGTCGGCTGCACGTCGGGCCGGATCGGTCGTCCAGGTCGCGCCGTAGCGGCCGTGCTCAACCGCGACGCCGTGACGTTCGAGCGCGGTCGCGAACGCGGCCCCGGGCTGCGTCGCCGACGTCCACTCCTTCATCGGCTCGTCGAGGACCTGCGCGTACGACGGTGCGAGGTACGGCAGCTCGAGCGGCGTGTGGCCCGGCGTGGCGGTGGTGGCGATGACGAACGGCGCCTTGTCGTGCGCCTTGCCGTGGCCGGAGATCCGCGCCCACAGCTTCCACCGCTTGGTGGTCGTGCGGCGCAGCGCGTGGGCCTCGTCGGCGATGATCACGGCCCACGTGTGGTCCTTGACCTTCTCCAGCCGGTCCCAGGTGATGACGACCCAGTCGAGGCCGCCGTCGCCGAGTGCGGTGATCGTGCGGCACCAGTGGCCGATCGTGATCGCAGCCGGGCGGTCCGCCACGACCAGCACGCGCTGCGCGCCCCGGAGGTCACCGACCGCGGTCGCGCCCAGGACCGCGGAGATTGTCTTGCCGACGCCGGGCTCGTCGGCCAACAGGAACTGTCGGCCACCGGCTGCGGCTCGCTCCGCGATCGCGTCGGCCGCCTCGAACTGGATCTGCCGTGGCTCGAGCGCCTCGGTCGGCTCCGGGTTGGGCGTCGGGTCGTCGGGGTTGAGCGAGTTCTCGACGAACCGTCCCAGCGTGTAGGGGCCCGGGGCGTACGCCGCGAGGTGCGCGGGCAACGTACGCCCGACGTACAGGTGGGTCCTGACCGCCGGGTGCCAGGTGGCGCCGTCGACCTGCGTGCCGTAGGGGACGTCGAGGACCCAGATCCGCTCCCCCGGTCCGGCGGTCGGGAGCGGTCGCTGCGCCTGCTTCGTGCTGCCGCGGCGGGACGTGCCGCGCCGGCGGGAGCTGGATCGGCGAGAGCTGGACACCGCCTGAACGCTATCCGTTGGCGCTCGCCAGGCCCGGCACCAGAGCGTGAGTCGCGTCAGGCGTCGAAGCCGGCCACGGCAACGTCCTCGATCGTGCCTAGGTCCGGGTCCCACCAGCGCAGGCGGTCACAGATCAGCTCGTCGGGTGCGTCGGTGGACTGCAACACCTCGAGTACGTCGGGCAACAGCCCCCGCGGGACGCGCCGGGCCAGCGTGACGTGCGGCGTCCAGACCGGGTGGCGCAGCGCAGGCACCAGTGCCCGGATCTCGGCGGCAGCCCTGGCGAGGGCCGCGCTCGGCTCCACCAGGTGGGCCACGGTCACCCGGGCGCCCTGACCGAAGAGGACCAGTCCCCGGGAGACGATGGGCGTGGGCAGGAGCGGCCCGACGGTGTCCCGGCCAGCCGCCTGGGCTGCTTCGGGCACGCCCCTCGCGGCGACGAGGGTCAGGTGCGGCGCGTTGGTCATCGACCGGTGGTCCGCCTGTGACGGCAGCCCCGCCGACTTCAGTGCCTCCCACTGCGCCACCACAGCGGCGGTGGACTCCGCGTCGAAGGAGAGCTCAAGGGCGTGGTCGGGCACGGGGTGAGGATAGGCCCGCTCCCGGGACCCCTGTCAGTGGTCCTCCTCTGCGCCCCACGGCAGGGGGACGGCGTACCAGTTCTTCTTGCCCTTGACGTCTTGCACTTGCGAGTCGACGCGTACGCCCGTGACCTTCGCAGCCATGGCCAACCCCACGGTCGCCCAGTCGGCGGTCTCGCGGCTTGGGCCGTCGAGATCTTCCCAGGCAAGGCGGGCAAGGTCGCGGACCTCGACCGGGATCTCTTCGATGCTGTCAACGAAGGCGTACTCACTGGCGTCGAAGACGACTTGGCCGTCGCGGGCGTAGCCGAAACGCGTCATGCCCTCCACATTGTCCGTGACCACAGCGCTCGTGGCCCCGTTGCGGGACAGCTCGACGAGCAGCCGTCGCGGAGGATCGGCGAACCCGGACCACTCCCACGCGACCACTCCGGTCCCCACCTGGAGTAAGGCGTACGCCGACGAGAGACCGCTGGTGAAGTCACTTCGTCGCGCAGGCTGCGGATCTGGACCGAGAAGCCGCAGACGAGCCTCCTCGACCGTCATGGGAGCAGCCACGATCCACGTGCCCTGACCCAGCGAGGCGTCGCGGTAGTGGTCGAAAAGCGTCCTGTCGGCGGCAGGCAGGGCCCTCAGGTAAGCCTGGAGCAGGGTGTCGTCGAGCTCGGGCGGCTTGGAGGCCGAGGGTGGAGCAGCGGCCGGCGTCTTCGTCGGCGCCGGCTGCTGGGGTGAGTCACCGAACGCGCGCTCGATCCAGGAACCGTCCTCGGCCTACCAGTGGCTCCGACTCCCGACGGTGCTGTCACTTGACTGGCAACCGAACGCCGCGAGGCCGAGGAGAGCGAGCAGCAGACAGCCCGCGATCGCACCCCAGCCCCTCTTGCGCATGCCGGCAGTATCTCGGCCCCAACTCGACACGTCTGCGGGTTCGTTGGTTTGCGTACGGGTGTGGTGGCGCGCCGACTCTGCACTGCGCGCAGTGATAACCAGTCGCGACGCTGAGCACCGGTGCCTAGCCTGACGGGATGCAGGTGAGATTTGAGCGCACCGGACCCCACCGGTACGCCGTCGCGATACTGCGCGACCAGCACGGCGACCTCCGCATGGACCCGGCGCCCGGTTACTCCGACCTGATCCCCCACGACCTCGTGCATCTTGTCGTCGAAGAAGAGTTCGGCTTGCGAGACGGAATCTTCGGCCAGCTCGCTGCAGGCGGCAACGCTGGAACCTTTGTGCCCACCGAGGAACTACGCACCAAAGGATGGGCGCGTCAGGTCGAACGGCGAAACAGGTCCACCGGAACCGAGATGGGGCGGTCCGAAGAACTCGTCGCCCAGGTCTACCCGCGCTGGTTGCGCCGTCGCGGCCATCTGCCGAGCAGCCACTACGTTCTCCAGGACCCACCACCGACCGAGATCTCCGACCGCGAGCTCGAGCAGGTGTTCGTACGCCTGGACGATCTGTGCGACGCATGGCGCACCGCTGATGTCGGGGCGGCCGTGGTGGTCGAGTGGCGCTGGCCGGAACGCGGGTAAGGGGACTCTCGACCCGGCGCATCTGCGCCGCTCGGCTTCCGCAACCTGACCAACCAAATCGCAAGAAGCGTGGTCGGAGCCGGCGGTTTGGACCCCCGACTCCTACACTGTCAACTGCTGTGAGCCTGAAGGTGGGACAGCGCAAGCCCAGGCTATGAGGCTCGCCGCGACTGGAAGCAGTGCGGCCTTCTGAATGGAGTATTCGTGGACCCCTTCACGCTCGGGATGCTCACAGCAGCATTGGGCGATCTAGTGGCGCGTGCGATTTCGCGAACTTGGCACGTCTTAACAGACGACTCTCCTCAAGTCGCACTGCCGCCGCCGGACTCTACCTTCGCCGTGGACTTTCTTGATGAAGTAATCCTCACCGAGGCGCAATTTCGAAAGATCACACAGGTCCTGAATCACCCAAATATTCTCATGCTGGTCGAAGCTGCTTGCTATATACGTGCACTCTATCCATCAGAGGCTCAAGCCGAACAATTTGCGGACCTTAAGAAGTCCTTTGAAAACGTCTTCTCCGCGGCGATTGACAACGAATCAATCTTTGAGTACCAAATCGAACCGCTGTGGACCGCCCTTGTTGAGCGAATTGATGAGCTCCTACCTGAAGAATCATCAGGAGCGCTGTCCTCAGAGGAGCGCAACCAACTTCTCGAGCGAAAAGCCACTATCCCGATTCCCGGGGGCTTGGCAAGCCATCCCAGATGGCTACGTCGCTATTTAGAAGTCGCCACAGTCGCCAATATCGCGCTTCTCTCTCGGGTCGCCGAACGAGCCCGTGAGATACGAAGCCAAGCTGCCGGGCGCTTCGGAAATATGGATCTTCATCACTCCCTGGAATCTCACCCCGATAAGACACTCGGGGATCTCTACATTCAGCGAGATCTGCAAACCCTTGACGGCGAGAATGTCTCAACACGCGAGGCGATTGGTCTTGGGCGGCGAGTACGCGCAGTGGTCACGGGCACCCTGGCAACGGGAAAAGCACATTGACCCAACGCATCATGACTATGATCGCCGACGAAAGCGAATCGCACGCCCGCTCTTGATTCGTGTCCGTGAACTCAATGCCGAAAACCTAATCCTAGATGAATTGGTCACCGCCGTGCAGCGGCTCTATCAGGATACCTTGGTCGACCGCAGTGATGTTGAAACACTGCTGCTACTGGGCAGGGCATACGTAATCTTCGACGGGCTCGACGAAGCGCTCGAAAAGTCCAAGAGAATCAAAGTAGTAGAACAGATTCAGAGTTTCTCGAGGCAGTATCCACTCAGCGCCATTCTGGTAACTTGCCGAGAAGTGGGGTACGAGGACGCGCCGCTTGATCGCACCTTCGGTCGGTTCAGGCTTCGCCCCTTCACGCTGGCCCAGACGCGAGAATATGCCGAGAAATGGTTCTCCAGCGAGGAAGGGGGGTTTGAGCGCGTCGAGCCATTTATGAAGGAGGTCGCGACATCCCCGGAGCTCGCAGAGAACCCACTGATGCTCTCGCTTCTTTGCGCCCTCTATAAGAATCGTGGCCATATCCCACGAAACCGCCGCTCTGTCTACTCTGATTGCGCCGACCTTCTATTTCGTCGCTGGGACTCGATGCGCGATATCGATCAGCCCGCGGATCACATCAATCACGGCCAAGACATTATGGAAGAGATCGCAATGTTCTTCTTCCGGAGCGAAAGCGTTCAAGCGGGCATCGAAGAGCGCCAACTGCGAGACGTAATCGCTGGATACCTGCGGGACAGCGCCGGGGTTCTTCAAGGACATTCACGCCAGCGGGCAAGCGCATTCCTTGAGTTCTGCGCAGATCGCGCGTGGTTGCTCGGGGTGGATGGATCCCGTCACGGGGAGCGGGTCTTCGTTTTTACCCACCGCACCTTCATGGAGTACTTCGCCGCCGAAGGAACCGTGCGAACTATCTCGGACACTGCTCGAATTGCGGACATCATTTACGAGACCTATCGGAAGAATCCAGGGTCCGTCCTTCCGGAACTTATCGTCAGCGCAGCCGAGGCAGGTCAGCGTGATCGAGTTCGAGACATCATCAACGCGCTGAAGGAAAAGGAGCGAATCGTTGGCACCTTGTTGCCGCTTCGTTTGCGAATTGCTGGAGTTCTGAACTTGCGCCCACGGCATCTTGACGAAATGATCGAAGAGGCGTTCAAGGCCCTTTCAAACGATTGGAACGCGAACGCAACAACAATCTCGAGTCACCTGTTCGCACTTCCGCGCAACCCTCGAGAGCGAGTAGGGGCCTATGCCCTAGATCCGTCCGAGATCGGCAAACCTGAGGATGCTGCACTTTCCCCTGGAAGAACGAATACCCTACTCAGGGCGTGGGCCGAGTTCTCTCTCGAAACAGGTGTGGTCCAGCGCGGCCATGAATGGGAAGAACTCCTAGGTTCATGTTGGAGCCAGGCGCTAGCGACTGGCGGTATTCAAGACGAATGGACTCGCTTCTACGGAAAGCACTACTTGGGCATCGCCGAACTTGGCTCGTCTCTTGACCGAAAGTGGTTCGCTCCAGCGGTGGGCGGCGCTCCGCGGCCTGCCGGGAAAGCTATTCTTTCGGCTGGAATCCTGGAGGGAACAATCCCGCCAAGTCTGGTTGAAGTGCACTTGGAGATGGACGGTAGCGAGAAACCGCGCTTCTCTTACGATGAGGCCAAGAAACTCTATGAGATGCTGGCAGCGGTGCTGGCTGAGGCGAATCAGGCGCCCAGGGCGGACTGCCCGGAGTCGCGCAGGTTCGCGCTCATCTGCGCAATGGTCACTTGGGAACTCACTGGCAGATTTGGATGGGTCGTTGAGGAACTTGAGGCACTCCTCGGATTCAGCATCGCGTCGTTGGTGTCACACCGTGAGGAGAACCGCATAGCCGACGCCGAATTAGACACGCTGGAGGCCGAGCTTGAATGGGAGCGGCTTAAGTTGCCGCGCGTTTCTGCTCCCGACAGGGCCACGACGAAGCGTGCCGTGAACGCCCTCTTCCCTCGCTGGGGGAAGAACTGGATGACCGGGAGGGTCGGCTTGCTCGGAGACTAGTTCTCCTACGTAATGACCATTGCCTTACCAGTTGACGTTGTCGTAAGTGCTTGGGGCCACCGAGGCCTCGCGCACCAGTGGCGGCCTGATGGATACTCTGTGAATCTGCTGGGAAGAGCTGCTCGCGGCCGATGCTCACGGCAATGCTGAGGCGACCTGGACGATCTGGACGATCTGGACGATCTGACAAAGCCTCACCCGACCGGCCGCGAGCATGTCGATGCCTGGCGTGAATTGAAGGGAAACCTGATCAGATCGGTCCGCACTGGCGTCCCGTGGTCGCTGGTCGCGGTCGTCCCGCTGGGAAAGACCCTTGAGAAGCGTGCTGTCGACGAACTGGCCTACTTGGACAGGTTGGCACGTGGGTACTGCCAACCGGAGGAGATTAATAGGCGGCTTCAACACCTGCGCAATTCGTGCCCAAGGGTTCCGCAGAACTGGCTAACCATTTGGCCGGATTGTTGCTCGAAGCCGGAGGTTTACACCCTGACGATTACAGCTCAGACTGAGCGGCGAATGTGATGCGTCTTTGTGGGTGGAGTCACGCACCCCGTCCAAGCACCTCGCCCCGTGAGGCCGAGCGGCGGTAATCCCCTACAGATCCAGCGGGAAGTCCACGAACCCGACGAACCGGCTCCCGATGCCCGGATACTCCGCGCGCTGCTCCCCCGCCGGTACCGGCGGCAGGCCCGAGGCACGGTGGTGCTCGCAGGCTAGGTGGGTGAACGCCGGCCACCACTTCTTTGGCCGGGCCTTCTCGGCGAAACCGCACACGCTGCACTCGAGGTCGACCCACACCGGCTTCTTGCCGGTGCGGTTGGCGCGCGACTGGACAAGCCACGGCGGCGGGTTGTCCTCAATCTGACGCAGCTGCGCCTCGGTGAGCTTCGACGGCAGACCGTTGCGGGTGGCCATCTCGACGGGGATGTCGAGGCGTTGGGCGGCAGCACGGCGGGTGATCATCGCGCACCACGATAGTTCGTTGCCCCTGCTGCTTCTCCATCGGAAGGACGACCCAGCACTAGCGTGTGCGCATGGAGACAGAACTTCCTCCCACGGCGCATCGCAGTGTCGAGCCCACCGCCGCCCAGTTCGCGGCGCTGGAGCAGCTGGACGCCGATCGACCGGTGGTCATGCTCAACCTGGTGCGGTTCCGCGACGTCGCCGACTACTCGGACCACCCCGACCTCGCCCCCGACGCACCGATCTCCGGCGCCGAGGCCTACAAAAGGTACGGCGCGGCGGCGCAGGCCGCGCTCGCCGAGATCGGCGGGTCGATGGAGCACTTCAGCACCTGTGGACCGACGTTCATCGGCCCCGCGGGCGAGCAGTGGGACGGGATGATGACGGTGCGGTATCCCAGCCCGGCAGCCTTCCGGGCCATGCTCGAGAACCCCGCCTATCTTGAGGCCGCCGCGCACCGGACGGCAGCACTGGCAGACTCCCGCCTCATCCCGACGTACGCCTGACTGGCGGGTCGCACGCCCATACAGGCGCACGGCAGCGCGTCGACGCGTCTCCGTCAGGACAGGTGCCGCGCCGTCGCCGCCGCCAACGACAACGCGCGGCGAGCCCACGTCGTACTCGCGCCAGCCAACCCACAGCTCGGCGTGACCACGATCCGCGGCGCGACCTCCTCGGGGTCGAAGCCGACCATGTCGAGCCAGCGCAGCACGCGCTCGGTCACGGCCTTGTCGCCGATCGCGCCGGTCGGGTCCGTGCTCGGGAGCACGCCCAGGCCCAGCACTCCCCCGCGCTCCAAGTGAGCAGCGAGGTGGTCGATCGCGACGGCGTCGACCCGGTCCAGGTCGACCAGCAGGCCGACGGCTCCGGCGTCGCTGACCAGGTCCCACGGGACGTCCGCGGCACACGAGTGCACCCACGGCTCGGCGCCGGCGTCCGTCACCGCCCCCAGCACCTCGGCCAGCAACGCCGACGCCTCGGGCGGATCGACGCGGCGGTGCCGCCCGAAGCCGCTCGCGGTCGGCACGTGGGCCTGCATGACGGCCGACAGCGCCGGCTCGTCGACCTGCACGACGAGGCGAGCCGCAGACGGCACGCGACGGCGTACGTCAGCGACGTGGTCGCGCAGGCCCTCCGCCAGCCCCTGAGCCAGGTCACGTCGGGCGCCGAAGTCAGAGAGCACCTTGTCGCCGCGCGGCTTCTCGACCGTCGCGGCCAACGTCCACGGGCCGGCGACCTGCACCTTGAAGGTGCCCTCGTAGCCCTGGGTCAGCTCCTCGACGGTGTCGAGGTCCTGAGCGAGCAGCGACCGCGCACGCCGCTGGTCGAGCCCGCCGGGTCCACCGGTCAGGCGCCACCCGGCAGGCTGCAGGTCGGCACCGAGGCCGGCGACCAGCGCGAGGCCGCGCCCGACCATGTCGGCGACCGCGCCGCGTCCGGGCAGCTCGGGCAGGTGGGCACCGTCCTCCAGCTCACCCAGGACGACGCGCACCGCCTCCGTGTAGGCACGCGCGTTGTCGGCCTCCTGGAGCACCTCTCCCCCGGGCATCGAGCCGATGCCCGTCGCGAGCGGCCCCGTGCGTACGACCTCGGTCGACGTCGTCTCGGAAGCCCCGAAGCCCTCGTCGCCCGGCAGCAGCAGACTCACACCGTCACCCGGTGCGCCTGTGTGATCGTCGCCGAGCCGACGACGCGGCTGCCGTCGTAGATCACGACCGCCTGGCCGGGCGCAATGCCGGTCGCGTGGTCGAGCAGCTCGACGCGCACCTTCTCGCCGTCGGTGGTCACCACCGCACGGTGCTCGTCGCCGTGGGCGCGCAGCTGCACGGTCCCCGCGACGCGCTCCGGCACGGTGCCGCACCAGCGGGCGCGGTCGGCGTCGATCGCGTCCACCGCCAGCCGGTCGCGCGAGCCCACGCGTACGGTCCCCGACACGGGCTCGATGTCCAGCACGAAGCGCGGCTTGCCGTCGGGCGCCGGACGACCGATCCGCAGTCCCTTGCGCTGACCGATCGTGAAGCCGTACGTCCCCGCGTGCTGCCCCAGCACCTCGCCGGTGGCGTCGTCGACGATGTCCCCACCGTCGTTGGGGGCCCGGTCGCCGAGCTTCTCCTTGAGCCAGCCGGCGGTGTCGCCGTCGGCGACGAAGCAGATGTCGTGGGAGTCCGGCTTGTCGGCGACCAGCAGGCCCCGACGCGCAGCCTCCTCGCGGACCACCGGCTTGGAGGTGTCCCCAGCGGGAAGAGCGAGTGGGCCAGCTGCTCCTGGGTGAGCACACCCAGCACGTAGGACTGGTCCTTGCCGTGGTCGACCGCCCGGTGCATCTCGATCAGGCCGTCGGCCCCGGTGCGCAGCTGCGCGTAGTGGCCGGTCGCGACGGCGTCGAAGCCCAGCGCCAGCGCCCGGTCGAGCACCGCGGCGAACTTGATCTTTTCGTTGCAGCGCAGGCACGGGTTCGGGGTGCGGCCGGCGGCGTACTCGTCCATGAAGTCCTCGACGACGCCCTCGTGGAACTCGTCCGACATGTCCCACACGTAGAACGGGATGCCGATCACATCGGCCGCCCGCCGCGCGTCGTTGGAGTCCTCGATCGTGCAGCAACCGCGGGCGCCGCTGCGGTAGGACGCGGGGTTGCGCGACAGCGCCAGGTGGACGCCGGTCACGTCGTGGCCGGCCTCGACGGCGCGCGCGGCAGCGACGGCGGAGTCCACTCCCCCGGACATCGCGGCGAGAACTCTCACGACGGCCTGCGCATCGCCAGGCGGGCGCGCTCCACGGCCGGACCGATCGCCGCGACGACCGCGTCGACGTCGGCAGCCGTGCTGGTGTGGCCGAAGGAGAAGCGCAGCGAGTGGCGCGCCTGCACCGGGTCGCAGCCCATCGCCAGCAGCACGTGGGAGGGCTGCGGCACGCCGGCCGAGCAGGCCGACCCCGTCGAGCAGGCGATGCCCTGGGCGTCGAGCAGCATCAGCAGCGAGTCGCCCTCGCAGTCGGGGAAGCCCACGTGCGCGTTGCCGGGCAGCCGGAGCTCCGGGTCACCGTGCAGGTGGGCGTCGGGGACGACCTCGACCACGCGTCGCACCAGGTCGTCGCGTAGCGCGGAGACCTTGGCGGCGTGCGCCTCGCGGGCAGCCACCGCAGCAGTCACCGCGGCGGCGAGCCCGGCGACCGCCGGCGGGTCGAGGGTGCCGGAGCGGATGCCGCGCTCCTGACCGCCACCGTGCAGCAGCGGGTCGACGCGCAGCTCGCGGCGTACGACCAGTGCCCCGATGCCGTAGGGTCCGCCCAGCTTGTGGCCGGTGAAGGTCAGGGCGTCGACGCCGCTCGCGGCGAAGTCGACGGGCACGGCGCCGACGGCCTGGACGGCGTCGGTGTGCACGGGGATCTGGTGCTCGGTGGCGATCGCCACGACCTCGTCGATCGGCTGCAGCGTGCCGACCTCGTTGTTGGCCCACATCACCGAGATCAGGGCGACCGAGGTGGGGTCGCGCTCGATCGACGTACGCAGCGCCTCGAGGTCGAGACGCCCGGCCCGGTCAACGGGCAGCAGTTCGACCTCGGCCTCGCCACGCTTGGCCAACCACTCCAGCGGGTCGAGCACGGCGTGGTGCTCGACCGCGGTGGTCAGGATGCGGGTGCGGCGCGGGTCCTGCGCCTTGCGGGCCCACAGGACGCCCTTGAGCGCCATGTTATCGGCCTCGGTGCCGCCGGAGGTGAAGACGACCTCGCCCGGGCGGCAGCCGATGGCGGCCGCGATCGCCTCACGGCTCTCCTCCACGACCCGGCGTGCGCGCCGCCCGGCGGCGTGCAGCGAGTTGGCGTTGCCGACCTCGGTGAGGTGGCGCGTCATCGCCTCCACGGCGACCGGCAGCATGGGGGTGGTCGCGGCGTGGTCCAGGTAGGTGGTGCTCGGCACGGCGCTCGTCATGACCGGACCAGCCTACGGCAGGCGGGGTGGGCCACCTCAGAGCAGGACGAGGTCGTCACGGTGCACCAGCGCCCGGTCGTAGGCGTCGCCGAACTCCTCCTTGAGGTCACCCGTCGAGCGCCCCAGCAGGCCCGGGATCTCCGCGGCGTCGAAGTTGACCAGCCCACGGGCCACGACGACCCCGTCAGGACCGGCCAGGTCGATCGGGTCACCGGCGACGAAGCTGCCCTCGACATGGGTGACGCCCGCGGCCAGCAGGGAGGCGCCGCGCTCGACGACGGCACGCACCGCTCCGGCGTCCAGCACCAGGCTGCCCTTGCCCTCGGTGGCGTGGGCCAGCCAGAGATGGCGGATCGGCCGGCGGCGACCGGTCGCGTGGAAGAGCGTGCCGACCTCCTCGCCGGCCAGCGCGGCACCCGCGTTGGCGGCCGAGGTCAGCACGACGGGGATCCCGGCGCCGGTGGCGATCCGGGCGGCCTCGACCTTGGTGACCATGCCGCCCGTGCCCACCGCGGAGCCGACGGAGCCGATCTCGACGCCGTCGAGGTCGGCGTCGGAGCGGACGTCGCGCAGGCGTCGTACGCCGGGGCGGCTGGGCGGTCCGTCGTAGAGGGCGTCGACGTCGGAGAGCAGCACCAGCAGGTCGGCGTGCACCAGGTGCGCGACCAGCGCGGCGAGCCGGTCGTTGTCGCCCCGAAGCGGATCTCGGAGGTGGCGACGGTGTCGTTCTCGTTGACAACCGGCACCACACCCAGGTCGAGGAGCGCCGAGATGGTCTGGTGGGCGTTGCGGTAGGAGGCGCGGCGGATCACGTCGTCGACGGTGAGCAGCACCTGGCCGGTGGTGATCGAGTGGCGCGCGAACTGCTGCTGGTAGTGGTGCACCAGCAGTCCCTGGCCGACCGAGGCGGCCGCCTGCTGCAGCGCCAGTGCGCTCGGGCGGGTGGCCAGGCCCAGCGGGGTCAGGCCGGCAGCGATGGCGCCGGAGGAGACCAGCACGACCTCGGCGCCGCGGGCGCGGACGGCTGCGAGCACGTCGACCAGCTCGGCGATGCGGTCGGGCTCGAGCCCTCCGCCGTTGGTGGTCAGCGACGAGGAACCGATCTTGACCACGACGCGCTTGGCGCTGCGTACGTCCTCACGCAGGCCGCCGGCCTGCGCGCTGCTCGCCCCACTCATGCGTCGGGGTCGTCCTCGGCCCAGTCGGGGTCGTCCTTCGAGCCGATCTCGTAGGACATCGGGCCGACACCGGGGCGCATCTCGCGGTCGAGACGGCGCGCCACGTCGGCACGCGTCTCGTTCTCTCCGCGGTCGGGCAGGGCTTCCTGGATGTCGCGACGACGCTGGGCCGCGGGACGGTCCTCGCGCAGGCGCTGGTCCTCGCCGCGACGGCCAAGCATCTCGGCCCCGGCCTCGATGGACGGCTTGAAGTCGAAGACGACGGAGTTGTCGACGGGACCGATGACGACGGCGTCGCCCTCCTCGGCCCCTTTCTTGACGAGCGTCTCCTCGATGCCGAGACGGTTGAGGCGGTCGGCCAGGTAGCCCACGGCCTCCTCGTTGGAGAAGTCGGTCTGGCGGACCCAGCGCTCGGGCTTCTCGCCGCGCACGCGCCACGTGTCGCCCTCGCGCACGACCTCGAAGTCGCCGCCACCGGCGATGGCCGGGGGCCGCAGCACGATGCGCTGCGCCTCGACGACCGGCTTCTCCGCGCGCGAACGCTGGACGATCTCGGCCATCGCGAAGATGAGCTCCTTGGTGCCCTGGCCGCTGGCCGCGGAGATCGGGAAGACCAGGTGGCCCTCCTTGCGCAGGTCGTCGATCACCATCTCGGCGATCTCGGCACCGTCGGGCACGTCGACCTTGTTGAGGGCGACCAGGCGCGGACGGTCCTCGAGGCCGCCGTAACGGGCCAACTCGTGCTCCATGGCGGCGAGGTCGTCGACCGGGTTGCGACCCGGCTCGATCGACGCGGTGTCGACCACGTGCACGATCGCCGCGCAGCGCTCGATGTGGCGCAGGAAGTCGTGGCCCAGGCCGCGCCCGTCGGCCGCGCCCTCGATCAGGCCGGGCACGTCGGCGACCGTGAAGACGGTGTCGCCGGCGCGGACCACGCCGAGGTTGGGCACCAGGGTGGTGAAGGGGTAGTTGGCGATCTTGGGGCGGGCCCGCGAGATCGCGGCGATCAGCGACGACTTGCCGGCGCTGGGGTAGCCCACCAGGCCGATGTCGGCGACGACCTTGAGCTCGAGGCCGATCTGCAGCTCCTCGCCCGGCTCACCGAGCAGCGCGAAGCCGGGAGCCTTGCGCTTGGCCGAGGCCAGCGCAGCGTTGCCGAGACCACCGCGGCCACCCTGGGCCACGACCATCTCGGTGCCGGGGCCCACGAGGTCGGCCAGCACGTTGCCCTGCATGTCGGTGACGACGGTGCCGTCGGGCACCGGCAGCACCAGGTCGGCGCCGTGCGCGCCGTTGCGGTGGGCACCGGCACCGCCGGCGCCGTTCTGCGCGCTGCGCTTCGGGCTGTGGTGGTAGTCGATCAGCGTGGTGACGTCGGGGTCGACGCGGAGGATCACCGATCCACCCGGACCTCCGTTGCCGCCGTCGGGGCCGCCGAGGGGCTTGAACTTCTCCCGATGGACGGAGGCGACACCGTGGCCGCCGCGACCAGCGGCGACGTGCAACGTCACCCGATCGACGAAAGTGGGGACGGCCATGGGGTTCTCCTGGGGAAAGGTGCTGCGAAGTGCTGCAGGGGTGGTGCGAACGCCGAAGGGCGCCCTGATTCTAGGAGCGCCCTTCGCCTGATGTCTTGGTGTGGTGAAGCGTCAGATCACTCGCCGGAGACGATGTTGACGACCTTGCGACCACGCTTGGTGCCGAACTCCACGGCGCCCGCGACCAGCGCGAACAGCGTGTCGTCGCCACCGCGGCCGACGCCGGCACCCGGGTGGAAGTGGGTGCCACGCTGGCGGACGATGATCTCGCCGGCGTTGACGAGCTGACCGCCGTAGCGCTTCACGCCGAGGCGCTGTGCGTTGGAGTCGCGACCGTTCTTGGTGGAGGCCGCACCCTTCTTGTGTGCCATTACTCAGTCCTTCGGGGTGTTACTGGCGCAGACGCGTCAGACGTTGATTGCGGTGACCTTGACCTGGGTGTACTTCTGACGGTGACCCTGGCGCTTCTTGTAGCCGGTCTTGTTCTTGTACTTCTGGATCACGATCTTCGGACCCTTGGTGCCGCCGAGGACCTCAGCGGCCACGGAGGCCTTGTCCAGACCGGTGGCGGTGACGGACTCGCCGTCCACCACCATCACGACGGGAAGGGAGACGGACTCGCCGACGGCGGTCTCGACCTTGTCGATCTCGATGACATCGCCAACAACAACCTTCTGCTGCTTGCTGCCACTGCGCACGATCGCGTACACCGCGACTCACTCTCCTCGTCGGACCAGAAGGTCCCGTCAACAACTTCCAAAACTCAGGGCGCCCACGTCTCGCGGCCGTTGGATCAACAGCCTGCGCAACACGCAGGGAGGTGCTTCGAACACCGAGGGTCAATACTACGGGGGCTGGTGCGGCAGTGCAAAACGAGCGCTGCCGCGCGGACCCGGGAGGGCCCACCCAGCCTCCGTCAACGCTTGCGCGTCCCCTTCTTCTTCACGGGGACGTGCTCCACCGACGACTCCGCGCCGGCGTCCTCCGCCGCTCCGTCCGCGCCGGCGCCGGTGCTGGCGTCGTCGCTGGGCGGGCCCGCAGGGCGCGCCGCAGCGCGTCCACGGGTGCGGGTGACGACCTTGGGCCGTGCCTCCTCCGAGACCGGCTCAGGGGCGGTCTCGACGGCGGCGGGAGTGGGGTCGGCGGTGACGACGATCGCCGTCGAGGTCGCGGTGGTGATGGCCGTACGACGCGACGCACCGCGCCGCGTACGCGTGACGACCTTGGGGGCGGCGTCGGCGGTCGGATCGGCCGCCTCGACCGTCTCCGGTTCGGCCACCTTCTCAGGAGCACGCTCGACCGGCTTCTCGGGAGCCTCGGAGCTCTGGGACAGCCCCACCTCGGGTGCCTTCACCTCGGCAGGAGCCTGTTCCGTGGACTGGGCAGCCTCGTCGGCGGCAGTGGCCTCCTCGTGGCGCGCCATGGCGGCGACGTCCTTCGGTGAGGGCGCCCCGGCCGCGGCCGGCTGGCGGTCACGGTCACGGTCGCGGCCTCGGCTGCGTCCGGACTGCTTCTCCTGGCCGTCCTGCTTCTCCGGACGCTGGTCGGACTGCTTCTCCGACTGCTTGTCGGACTGCTGCTTGTCGGACTGCTGCTTGTCGGAGGACTGGTCGCCCTGCTTCTCGGAATGCTTGTCGTTGTCGCGGCCCCGGCCCCGGCGACCGCGGCCACGGCGGCCCTCGTCGTCGGAGGAGCTGCCGCCGGACTTCGACTCGATCGGGTGCGCGTGCGTCACGACGCCGCGGCCGTTGCAGTGCTCGCAGTCGGTCGAGAACGACTCCAGCAGGCCCGTGCCGATGCGCTTGCGCGTCATCTGGACGAGGCCGAGCGACGTGACCTCGGCGACCTGGTGCCGGGTCCGGTCACGGCCCAGGCACTCGACGAGGCGGCGCACCACCAGGTCACGGTTGGACTCGAGGACCATGTCGATGAAGTCGACGACGATGATGCCGCCGATGTCGCGCAGCCGGAGCTGGCGGACGATCTCCTCGGCGGCCTCGAGGTTGTTCTTGGTCACCGTCTCCTCGAGGTTGCCCCCGGAGCCGGTGAACTTGCCGGTGTTGACGTCGACGACGGTCATCGCCTCGGTGCGGTCGATGACCAGCGAGCCACCCGAGGGGAGCCAGACCTTGCGGTCGAGGCCCTTCGCGATCTGCTCGTCGATGCGGTACGTCGCGAAGACGTCGCCCTGGATCGCCGAGGCGGCGTCTGCCGGGGCGTACTTCTCGACGCGGTCGGCGAGGTCGGGAGCGACGTGCTCGACGTAGGAGGAGACGGTCTCCCAGGCGTCGTCACCCTCGATGACGAGCTTGGAGAAGTCCTCGGTGAAGAGGTCGCGGACGACCTTCAGCGTCAGGTCGGGCTCTCCGTAGAGCAGCTGCGGCGCGTTGCCGCGGGCCTTGGACTCGATGTCCTCCCAGCGGGCCTTGAGCCGCTCGACGTCGCGGGTCAGCTCCTCCTCGCTGGCACCCTCGGCAGCCGTACGCACGATGACGCCGGCGCTGTCCGGGACGATCTCCTTGAGCAGCGTCTTGAGACGGTTGCGCTCGGTGTCGGGGAGCTTGCGGGAGATGCCCGAGGTGGTGCCGTCCGGCACGTAGACCAGGAAGCGACCGGCCAGGGAGACCTGGCTGGTGAGGCGGGCGCCCTTGTGGCCGATCGGGTCCTTGGTGACCTGCACCAGGACGGGCTGTCCCGGGCTGAGCACGGACTCGATCTTGCGCGCCTGGCCGTCCTTGTGGCCGAGGGCCGACCAGTTGACCTCACCGGCGTAGAGCACCGCGTTGCGGCCCTTGCCGATGTCGATGAAGGCGGCCTCCATCGAGGGAAGCACGTTCTGCACGCGGCCCAGGTAGACGTTGCCGATCAGCGACGTCTGCGCCTCGCGGGCGACGTAGTGCTCGACGAGGACCTTGTCCTCGAGGACGGCGATCTGGGTGAGGTCCTTCTTCTGGCGGATCACCATGACGCGATCGACGGCCTCGCGCCGGGCCAGGAACTCGGCCTCGCTCACGATCGGGGCGCGACGGCGACCGGCCTCGCGGCCCTCGCGGCGCCGCTGCTTCTTCGCCTCGAGGCGGGTGGAGCCGGCCAGCGCGGTGATCTGGTCCTCGCCGGTGCGCGAGGAACGGACCCGGGTGACGGTGTTCTCCGGGTCGTCGCTGGAGCCGGAGTCGGAGTCGCCCGAGCGGCGGCGACGGCGACGGCGGCGCGAGCTCGAGGAGCCGCCCTCGTCATCGGAGTCGTCGGAGTCGGACTTGTCGTCGGCGGACTTGTCGCCGCTCTCGTCGGAGCTGCTGTCACCCTCGGCGTCGGACTCGTCGCCGTTGTCGTCACCGTTCTCGGCGGAGGAGTCGCCCGACTTGCGGCGACGACGGCCACCGCGGCGACGGCGACGGCGGCTCGGGGTGCCCTCGCCGTCCTCGTCGCCGTTGTCGTCGGACTCGTCACCGGCCTCGGCGGAGTCAGCAGCCTCGGCAGCCTCGTCGGCCGCCTCGGCCGTCTCGGCCCCAGCGGCCTCGGCGCCGACCTCGCGGGCAGCAGCCTCGTCGGTCTCCTCCTCGGCGACCTCCTCGGTCACCTCCGGCGCGACCTCGACGGCCTTGACGGCGCGCTTGCGGGTGCGCTTGGCGGCCGCCTTCTTCGCCGGCTCGGGAGCCTGGAAGAGGGGCAGGGTGTCGCTGGCCCCCTCGGCGGCGTCGGCGGCGGGCGCGGCGTCCGCCTCAGCAGCGGGCGCAGCAGCGTCAGGGGCGACCTGGGCAGCAGCGGCCTTCTTGGCCGGAGCCTTCTTGGCGGTCTTCTTCGCGGCGGTGCGCTTGGCGGCAGCCTTCTTGGCCGGCTTCTCGGCAGGCGCTTCGGCGGCCGCGTCAGCCTCGGGCGCAGCGGCGGCGGGCTGGTCGTCGACGGGGAGCGCGCTCTCGGCGGGGGCAGCGACCTCGGCAGGTGCGGCGACCTTCTTGGCCGGGGCCTTGCGGGTGCGCTTCGCGACGGCCTTCTTGGCGGGCGCGGCCTCGGCGGTCTCGCCGGCAGCAGGAGCCTCGGCAGCGGGCTCGGCAGTGGGCTCGGCTGCGGCAGCCTCGGGCGCCTCGGTCGTCTCGGCGGCGGGAGCCGCCGCCTTCTTGGTGGTGCGCTTGGCGGCGGCCTTCTTGGCCGGAGCCTTCTTCGCGGCTGCCCGCTTCGCGGGGGCCTTCTTCGCCGCCGGGGCCTGCGGCTCCTCCGCCGAGGCGGGGGTAGTGACGTTCTCGTCAGCGGGAGTGGTGTCGTCGAGCACGTGAGCTCCTCGACCGGTGCCTGGCACCGGGGTGTAGGACGCCGGGCCCCGAGTGTCCAGGAGCCTGACGCAAAGCCTGTAGGTGGCGGCGACCCCTCCGCTGCTGCGTCGCGGGAAGCGTGTCGGTCACCTGCCGCGGTCGCGGGGCCCTCGCCCACCCGGTCTCCCAGGAGGTACGCGGGGGGCCTCTGTCACCGACTCCCCGGGCCGCGTCGCGGTCTGGTGACGACCTTCATCCCACGTGCCGAGCTGGACGGACCAGCACGGCGAGAACGTCGTCGGGTCACACCCTGTGACGGGTGCCGCACGGTGCGACCGCCGTCATTCTCGCACACGGCCGCGCAAACGTCCCTATGACGCAGGCGTCAGCGGGTCGCGCACCGTGCCGGTCGCACGCTCCAGGGGGCCCTGGGCGACCCGGGTCAGCAGCGGCACGATCCCGGTCGGGAACTCCCCCACCGAGGCCAGCGCGGTCAGCACGTCGTCGGGGCGCACGGCCGGGACCACGTGCTCGATGACGACGTCGAGCACCGTGACGTCGCCCGAGGTCTGCGCCTCGAGGGAGAGCACGGCGGCGCGGGCGTCGAACTCGCGCAGGCCCTTCTTCGTCATCCGCTCCACGGTCACCGTCTCCGCGGCCAGGAAGGCCTCCACGAGACCGTTGAGGTCACCGGCGCCGGGCAGCGTGATGCGCCAGCGGCTGGCCTGCAGGAGATCGGCCAGCGAGCCGCCGGGCGACTCCACGACCTCGAGCACGTCGAGGCCGTCGGGCAGCGACTCGTCGAGCATGCGGTGCACCTCGGCCGGGTCGAGCACCTGCGCCAGGCCGATCTCCAGGTACTCCGCCTCGGACGCCGATCCGGTCGGCGCGGCCCCGGCGTACGAGATGCGCGGGTGCGGGTTGAATCCCGAGGAGTACGCCATGGGCAGGCGTGCGCGGAAGATCGCCCGCTCGAAGGCACGCGAGAAGTCGCGGTGGCTGGTGAAGCGCAGACGTCCCCGCTTGGCGTAGCGGACGCGAAGTCGCTGGACGGGCGGGGCCTGCTGCTCGGGCTGCGTACGTGGCACGGCCACACGGTAGCCCGGCCGGGCCGCCATCTCCGATTTCGTCGGGCGGGGGTGGGCGGGACGAGAATGAATCAGGTGTCCCCCCGCAACCGCACACTCGTCCTCCTCGGTCTGGTCCTCCTGGCCCTCAACCTGAGACCCGCGGCGGTGAGCGTCGGACCGGTCCTCGCGGAGGTGCGTGCGGGCCTCGACCTCTCGCCCCCACGGCCGGCCTGCTGACCTCGTTGCCGGTGCTCGCCTTCGCGCTCGTCGGCGCCGCGGCGCCCTGGCTGGCGCGCACGGTGGGACTGCACCGGGTGCTCTTCCTCTCCCTGGTCTCCGTCGTCGCCGGGCTCACCCTGCGCGCACTCACCGGTGACCAGGTGCTCTTCCTGCTCTTCACCCTGCTCGCGGTCTCGGGCATGGCCTGCGCCAACGTGCTGACGCCCTCGCTGGTCAAGCTGCACTTCCCGCGGCGGATCGGCACCGCGACCGCGCTCTACACGACCGCGATGGCGGTCGGGCTCACCCTCGCCTTCACCGCCACCGTGCCGGTCTCCGACGCCCTCGGCAGCTGGCGCTGGGGGCTGGGGCTGTGGGCCGTGCTGGCTGCACTCGCCGCCCTGCCGTGGATCAGCCTGATGGTTCACGACCGGCGACCCGAGGAGCGCGCGGCCACGATCACGTTCGGCCAGGTCGCGCGTACGCCGCTGGGCTGGGCCCTCGCCGGCTTCTTCGGCGTGCAGTCCGCACTCGCGTACACGATGTTCGGCTGGTTCGCGCAGCTGTGGCGCGACAACGGCTACTCCGCGACCGAGGCGGGCCTCTTCGTCGGCGTCATCGCCGCGGTCGGCATCCCGCTCAGCCTGGTGCTGCCGACACTGGTCGGCCGGGTCCACGACCAGCGCCCGCTGATGCTCGCGGTGATGGCCTGCTACCCGGTCGCCTTCGTCGGGCTGCTGGTGCTCCCGGAGCGGGTGGCGCCACTGTGGGCAGCCCTGAGCGGCGTCGGAGCGATGACCTTCCCGCTGATCCTGGTGCTGATCAGCCTGCGCGCGCGGACGCCCGAGGGCACCGCTGCACTGTCAGGCTTCGCGCAGTCGGTCGGCTACCTGATCGCGGCGCCCGGCCCGTTCGTGGTCGGGCTGGTGCACGGCGCGACCGACGGCTGGACCTGGCCGCTGGTGCTGATGCTCGGCCTGCTGGTGCCGCTCGTGGCCCTGGGCATGTACGTCGGTCGCCCGATGCGCCTCGAGGACCAGATCGCCGCTCGGGCCGCGAGGGCTGCCCGCGCGGCCTGAGCCCGGGTCGTACGTCAGTCCTTGACGCTGCGCTGCAGCAGAGTGAAGGCGCCGAAGAGCGCGGCGATCACGACCAGCACCACCGGGAACATCGGGATGTCGAGCTGCGCCGCACCCCAGACCACTCCCCCGATCGCCAGCGCGATCAGCACGAAGACGCCTGCGGTGGCGAAGCCCGCGGCGGCGCTCGGCCCCTCGCCGGAGGAACGGAACGCCTCCTCGATGCCGGGACGCTCCCCCTTCTGCGGAGGCGTCGGGCGGCCCTTGGGCTCCTCGTCCTTGCGTGCCATCGTCGCCCTCAGACCACGCTCAGCGGCAGGAGCCGCTGGCCGGTCGGGCCGATCTGGATCTCGGTGTTCATCTCCGGGCACACGCCGCAGTCGTAGCAGGGGGTCCAGCGGCAGTCCTCGACCTCGATGTCCTGGCCCTCGGCCGCGGCGAGCGCGTCCTCCCAGTCACCCCACAGCCAGTCCTTGTCGAGACCTGAGTCGAGGTGGTCCCAAGGCAGGACCTCGTCGTAGGAACGCTCACGGGTGGTGAACCAGTCGACATCGACGCCGGTGCCGGCGAAGGCCTTCTCGGCGGACGTCATCCAACGGTCGTACGAGAAGTGCTCGCTCCAGCCGTCGAACCGACCACCGTCGCGCCACACCTCCTCGATCACGCGACCGACGCGACGGTCACCGCGGGAGAGCAGTCCCTCGACGATGCCGGGCTTGCCGTCGTGGTAGCGGAAACCGATCGCGCGACCGTACTTCTTGTCCTCGCGGACGACGTCGCGCAGCTTGCGCAGGCGCTCGTCGGTGGTCTCGTGGTCGAGCTGGGCCGCCCACTGGAAGGGGGTGTGCGGCTTCGGCACGAAGCCACCGATGGAGACGGTGCACCGCACGTCGTTGCGGCCCGACGCCTCGCGGCCCTTCTGGATGACCCGCTTGGCGAGGTCGGCGACCTGGAGGACGTCCTCGTCGGTCTCGGTGGGCAGGCCCACCATGAAGTAGAGCTTCACCTGGCGCCAGCCGTGGCTGTACGCCGTGGCGACCGTGCGGATCAGGTCCTCCTCGTCGACCATCTTGTTGATGACCTTGCGCATCCGGTCGCTGCCGCCCTCGGGCGCGAAGGTGAGGCCGGAGCGACGACCGTTGCGGGAGAACTCGTTGGCCAGCGTGATGTTGAAGGCGTCGACGCGGGTCGAGGGCAGCGACAGCGAGACGTTGCTGCCCTCGTAGCGGTCGGCCAGGTCGGTGGCGAGGTCACCGATCTCGGTGTGGTCGGCCGACGACAGCGACAGCAGGCCGACCTCCTCGAAGCCCGACTTGCGGATGCCGTTCTCGACCATCGCGCCGATCGTGGTGAGCGAGCGCTCGCGCACCGGACGGGTGATCATGCCGGCCTGGCAGAAGCGGCAGCCGCGGGTGCAGCCACGGAAGATCTCGACGCTGAAGCGCTCGTGGACGGTCTCGGCCAGCGGCACCAGGGGGTTGGCCGGGTAGGGCCAGGCGTCCAGGTCCATCAGGGTGTGCTTCTTCACCCGGAAGGGGATCCCGGGGCGGTTCGGCACGATCGCCTCGATGGAGCCGTCGGCGGCGTAGGTGACGTCGTAGAACTTCGGCACGTAGACGCCGCCGCTGACGGCGAGGCGACGCAGCACCTCGTCGCGGCCGCCGGGGCGACCCTCGACCTTCCACTCGCGGACGACCTCGGAGATCTGGAGCACGACCTCCTCGCCGTCACCCAGGACGGCCGCGTCGATGAAGTCGGCGATCGGCTCGGGGTTGAAGGCCGCGTGGCCACCGGCGATCACGATCGGCTCGTCGTCGCCACGGTCGACGGCGTGCAGGGCGATGCCCGCCAGGTCGAGGGCGTTGAGCATGTTGGTGTAGCCGAGCTCGGTGGAGAAGCTCAGGCCGAAGAGGTCGAAGGCGCGCACCAGGCGGTGGCTGTCGACGGTGAACTGGCCGATGCCGTCCTCGCGCATCACGGCCTCCATGTCGGGCCACACCGCGTAGGTGCGCTCGGCGACGATCCAGTCGCGCTCGTTGAGCACCTCGTACAGGATCTGCACGCCCTGGTTGGGCAGGCCCACCTCGTACGCGTCCGGGTACATGAGCGCCCACCGCACGGTCGCGCCGGCCTCACCGGCGTCACCGCAGCTCCAGTCCTTGGTGACGGAGTTGAGCTCGCCACCCACGTACTGGATCGGCTTCGAGACCGACGGCAGGCGCGGCTCGAGAAGGTGGAAGACCGACACTGCGTCAGCAGCGGGGTCGGAGGCGGGAGACATGCGGGACCTCACCGGTCGGGATCAGGACGGTCAACAAGGGTACGCCGAAACTCCAGTTGGACCGCAGCCGAGAGCCGATGCCCCTAGAGTGTGGGCAGTTTCGTGGGGGGTCGGGCGTCTGCCCGGGGAGAGGGACACCGTGGCGGCGGCAACGACGGTCGAGCGACCGGACAAGTGGTACTGGGTCCTGTGGGGGATCGCTGCCGCTGTGCTGTGCCTGTCCGTCTACGGCGCCGAGGCGACCGGCGAGGTCGGCCAGATGCCCCACGTCTGGCTCTTCTCGACCGTCGCCTTCACCTGGATCACCCTCGACTGGAACGCCCCCGGCCTGCTCCCACGGCCCACCCGACGCTTCGCCCTGACCGTCGCAACGCTCGCGGTCATGGCCGCCGCGACCGCACTGTCCATGGACGCGTCGGCCTCGGACACCGCCCGCAGCGTCGTGGCCGTCCCGCTCCAGGCCTTCCTGATGGCCTTCCTCTACCGCTGGGGCCGCCACGTCCTGCGCTCCCCCGCCCACCCCCACCTGACGGGGGTGACGGCCTGGCGCAACGCGTGGGTCCGCAACTGGGCCCCCACCTCGGCCCGCGACCTGGGCCTGCTGGCCGTCGGGGCCCTGGTCAGCGGAGCGGTCGGGCTGGTGATCGGCGCCGCGCCGGGCCTCCACCTGGGCCACGTCTCGACCAGCGTGGCGCTGCAGTGGATGGCCCACGTCTTCGTCGTCACCAGCGTCGGCGGCGCCACGACGCTCATCACGTTCGGGACCTGGTCCCCGGCCACCCTGCGTGAGCCGTGGCTGCGCATCCTGGCCGTCTGGCTCCTCTCGGTCGGGCTGTTGTGGTGGGTGTACTCCACCGGCGCGTCAACATGGCCTGGCTGGCGGTGCTCCCCGTCGTCTACGTGGCGCTCACCCACGGGCCCTGGGTGACGAACACCTTCGGACTCCTGATCGGGCTGGTGAGCATCCTCTTCTCACCGTCGCTGAACACGATCGAGAACGCCGACAGCCCGGTGCCGCTGGGCACCGTGATGGACCTGGTGGTCTCCACCTTCATCCTGGTCGCCCTCCTGGTCGCCCAGCTCAGCCAGCGGCGCGAGCAGCTGGTCGAGGACCTCGAGCGCGAGCGCGGCCGAGCCAGACGACGGCTGGAGATCCTGCAGAACGTCTTCGAGTCGATGCACGACGGCGTCATCCTGGTCGACCGGCACCTCGACATACGCATGTACAACGGCGCCGCGGTCACCCTCCTGGGACGCTCGTTCCCGGCCAGCCCCCCGGAGAGCTGGACGTCGTGGTTCGGCCTCACCCGGCTGGATGGCTCCAGCCTCAGCGACCAGGAGCTGATCGAGGCCGCCTACATCAACCTCGGCGTCGACGACGGGTCACGGCTCCTGCGCCAGACCGTCACCCGGGTCAGCGCCGACCCCGAGGACGGCTGGATGCTCTTCCTCACCGACATCACCGAGCACCACGCCCGCCTGCAGGAGCTGAGCGGCTTCGCCGGCCTGGTGGCGCACGACCTGCGCTCGCCGCTGACCAGCCTGGAGGGCTGGCTCGAGATGGCCGAGGAGGCGCTCAGCAGCCGTGACCCCGAGGAGGCCGGCGCGTTGCTGGTCAGGGCCCGCGCGAGCAACCGCCGGATGCGTGAGGTGATCTCGGACTGGCTCGACTACACGGTCGTCCGCGAGGGGGCCCTCTTCCTGGAGGCCTTCCCCCTGGCCACGCCCGTGCGCGCCGTGGTCGCGCACGCGAGCGAGACCGGCCCCCACGTCTTCACCGTCGACACCCCGCACCACGTCCGCGCCGACCTGGGACTGGTGCGACAGCTCCTGGCCAACCTGATCGGCAACGCCTCCAAGTTCGTACGCCCGGGCGCGACGCCGACGATCACCGTGCGGTCGGTGCCCGACCAACGGGGCTGGGTCCGCGTGGAGGTCAGCGACGAGGGCATCGGCCTGCCCGTGGGCGAGGAGGACCGCATCTTCGACGACTACCACCGTGCCTCGGGGGCGGCCCAGGACAAGGAGGGCTACGGCATGGGGCTGGCGGCCTGCCGCCGGATCGTCGAGCGGCACGGCGGACAGATCTCCGCCTGCACCAACGAGCGCGGAGGCGCGACCTTCGCGTTCACCCTGCCGGCGGCCCAGTGGCCAGCCGACTCCTCGACCCCCGAGTGACCCCCCGTAAGTTTCTCCCCATGACAACCTCCACCGTCCGCGGAAAGTTCCGCTGGACGGTGGCGGTCCCGCCACTGGCTCTGCTCCTGCTGGTGGCCACCTGGGCCAACCACGAGCACTGGGCCGTCCTGGTCGCCATCGCCCTCACCCTCGTCGGCGCGGTGATGGCCTCGGTGCACCACGCCGAGGTCGTCGCGCACAAGGTCGGTGAGCCGTTCGGCTCCCTGATCCTGGCCGTCGCGGTGACGGTGATCGAGGTCGGGCTGATCGTCATGCTCATGGTCTCCGGCGGCGACGGGGCGAGCACCTACGCCCGGGACACCGTCTTCGCGGCCCTGATGATCACCCTCAACGGCATCGTCGGCATCTCACTGCTCGTCGGGGCCACCAAGCACCACCTGGTCAGCTTCAACGCCTCGGGCACGGGGGCAGCCCTGGCCACCGTGATCACCCTGGCCGGGATGACGCTGGTGCTGCCGAGCTTCACCGAGTCGGGCCACGTGCGTGAGTTCTCGACCTCCCAGCTGGCCTTCGCCGCCGTGGTCTCGCTGGTCCTCTACGTCGTCTTCGTCTTCACCCAGACGGTGCGCCACCGCGACTTCTTCGTGCCGGTGAGCAGCGACGAGTTCGGCCGGGTGACCGGCCTGCTCGACCTCGACGGCGACGACCACGCCGACCCGCCCACCTCCACCGAGACGTGGACCAGCGTCGGCCTGCTGCTGGTCGCCCTGGTCAGCGTGATCGGCCTGGCCAAGCTGCTCTCCCCCACGATCGAGAGCGGCGTCTCCTCGCTGGGGCTGCCCTACACGGTGGTCGGTGTCGTGATCGCCCTGGTGGTCCTCGCCCCCGAGACGATCTCCGCGGTGCGCAACGCGTCACGCGACCGCGTGCAGAACAGCCTCAACCTGGGCTACGGCTCGGCGATGGCCTCCATCGGACTCACCATCCCGACCATCGCCGTGGCCATGGTCTGGCTCGACGGCGGCCTCGAACTGGGGCTGCTGCCGATGCAGATGGTGCTGCTGGCGCTCACGATGATGGTCTCGGTGCTGACCGTGGGGCAGGGCCGGGCGAAGCCGCTGCACGGCGTCGTGCACCTGACCCTGCTGGCTGCCTTCGTCTTCGTGTCGATGGTGCCCTGACCCCGACGCCCGGGCCCGGCAGTGAGCTCGGCGCGGGGCTCAGCGCAGGGCGTACGACCGGGTCGACAGCGTCGCGCCCGGCATCCCGGCGCTGGAGCGCAGGTGGATGTTCTGCAGCAGGCCGACCGCGAGCATGCCCGCGAAGATCGACGAACCGCCGTAGGAGACGAACGGCAGCGGCACGCCGGTCACGGGCATGATGCCCAGGCACATGCCGATGTTCTGGAAGGCCTGGAAGCCGAACCAGCAGGCGATCCCCGCCGCCGCGACCCGACCGAACATGTCGTCGGTGGCGAACGAGATCGACAGCGCCCGCCAGATCACCAGACAGGTCAGGGCGATGACCGCCCCGGCACCCAGCAGGCCCAGCTCCTCGCCGACGGCGGTGAAGATGAAGTCGGTGTGCTGCTCCGGCACGAAGCCGGCCTGGGTCTGCGAGCCCTCGAAGAGGCCCTGGCCCCACAGACCACCGTTGCCGACCGCGATGCGGGCCTGCTCGGTGTTGTAGCCCGCACCCAACGGGTCGAGGCCCGGATCGGTGAAGGCCATGAAGCGGTCGACCTGGTAGGGCTTCAGCACCCCCAGAGTCACCGCGGCGGTGGCCGCCGCGACGCCGCCGAGGACCAGCCCGCCGAGCCACCGGCGCGGGGCGCCCGAGACCGCCAGCACGCCGAAGACGGTCGCGCTGAGCACGAGCATCGTGCCGAGGTCGGGCTGCAGCAGGATCAGGGCCGCGGGGATGCCGGCGATGAGCAGCATGCCGAACACCTCGGGGGTGCCGACCTGACGCCGCCAGTTGCCCTCGGTGCGCTCGGCGACCAGCAGCGCCATCCCGATGACGACCGCCAGCTTGGCGAACTCCGACGGCTGGATCGACATGCCGGCCACCCGCAGCCACGACTGCGAGCCGTTGGCCTCCGAGCCGATGAGGAGCACCAGGACGAGGCCGACGATCGCGCCCAGGTAGACGACCGGGGCGAGGATGCGGACCCACCGGTGGTCGGTGGCCATGACGAGCACCATGAGCACCCCGCCGATGGCGAGGTTGACCAGCTGCTTGCGCAGGTACGCCGTGGAGTCGCCGCCGGTGAGTGCCTCACGCGAGGAGGTGGTCGACCAGATCACCAGGGTGCCGATGACCAGCAGACCGAGCACGGCGGCCATCAGCAGCCAGTCGAAGCCGGGGCCACGCAAGCCGGTGCGGCGAGGGACCTGGTTCATCACTGCGCCCCTCCCGCAGTGCCGGCACCCTGGCCGGCCTTCGCGCCGGCCTTCTTGCCCGCCTTCTTCTTGGGGTTGTCGGTCATCGGGCCGACGGGCGGCAGGATCGAGCCGTCCTCCGCGAAGGTCGGGAGCTCGGTGGGGGCCGTGGTGCCGGGGATCGCGGCGCGGCGCGGGACGACGCGGTCGCCCTCGACGCCGTACAGGGTCTCCCAGATCTTGCGCACCGAGTCACCGGTGGAGCCCGAGCCGGTGCCGCCCTGGCTGATCATCATGATGACGACGTAGTCCTTGGTGTAGCTGGCCACCCACCCGGTCGACTGCTTGCCGTAGACCTCGGCGGAGCCGGTCTTGGCGCGGATCGGGACCTGGTCGAGCGGGAAGCCGCCGAGCTTCCAGCTCATCGTGCCGACGCTGGCGACGCCCTTGAGCGCGTCGTCGATGAAGGCGAGCTGGGCCTTGGTCGACTTCACCTTGCCGGCCTTCTTCGGCTTGATCTGCTGGATGACCTCGCCCTCGGGCGTCACGATCGCCTTGCCCACCCGGGGCTGCCACAGCGTGCCGCCGTTGGAGAGGGCGGCGTAGCCGACGGCGAGCTGGAGCGGCGTCACCATGGTGTCGCCCTGCCCGATGGAGAAGTTGACGGCGTCGCCGGCGCGGTAGGCGTAGCCCTCGACGCAGAACTCACGCGCGAACTTGTACAGGAACGCCGAGGTGTCGGCCGTCTGCGGCTTTTTGGCGATGCCGCAGTAGTAGCTCTTCTGCGAGTCGTAGTAGGCACGCTTCCACGCCCGGTCGGCGATCCGGCCCGACGCCTCGCCCGGCAGGTCGATGCCCGTCTCGGAGCCGAAGCCCCACTCCTGGGCGCCCTCCACCAGCGGGTCACGCGCGTCTACGTCGTCGACGTCGGAGCCGAACTTCTTCCAGTAGTTGTGCCCGATCGCGTAGAAGAAGGTGTTGCAGGAGACCTCGAGCGCCTTGGCGAAGCCGATGGTGCCGTAGGTGCCCGACTCGAAGTTCTTGAAGGGGCGGTTGCCCACTTGGTAGCTGGCCCCGCACGGGAGGCGGGTGTCGGCGCTGTAGCCGTTGCGCAGCGCCGCCGCGGTCATGAAGGGCTTCCAGGTCGAGCCCGGCGCGAACTGGCCCTGGGTGACCCGCGAGAGCAGCGGGGTGCCGGCCTTCTCGGAGTAGAGGCGCGCCAGCTCCTTGTCGGTGATGCCGTCGACCCAGACCTCGGGGTCGTACGTCGGCTGGCTGGCCATCGCGACCACCCGTCCGGTCTTCGCCTCCAGCACCACCGCGGCGCCGGAGTCGGCCGCGAACTTGCGGCCCGTGACCTTGTCGACGGTGGCGCGCTGGGTGGCGATCGAGCGGGCCAGCTCCTTCTCGACCGTCGCCTGCACCTTGGCGTCGATGGAGGTGACCAGCGTGTCGCCCGGCGTGCTGGCGATCTCGCTGTCGTCGCCCAGGACGCGGCCCATCGAGTCGACCGAGACGCGCCGGTAGCCGGGCATGCCGCGCAACCACTCGTCGTACTGCCGCTCCACGCCGGCACGGCCGACGACCGAGGCACCGTTGAGCGAGCGGTCGTCCGCCTCGGAGGCCGAGTCGAACTCCTCCTCGGTGATCGGGCTGAGGTAGCCGAGCACGTGGGCCAGGTTGACGCCGAAGGGCGAGGGGTAGGAGCGCACGTTCTGCTGCTCGACGACGACGCCCGGGTAGTCCTCGGGCTGCTCGAGGATGCGCAGCGCGACCGCCTGGTCGACGTCGGTGGCCACCGGGACGGCCTGGAAGGGCGAGCCGTTCCAGCAGACACCCGACTCGGCGCCGCTCGAGCCGCAGTCGAGGAGTCGCCGCTCGACCTTGGCCGGTCGCTGGTCGACCGCAGTGGCGACCCGGGCCACGAGCTTGTCGCGCTCGTCCTCCTCCAGCTTGCGCAGCACGGAGCGGTCGATCGAGACGACCCAGCTCAGCCGGTTGGCGACCAGGGGACGGCCCATGTCGTCGACGACCAGTCCGCGTTGCGGCTGCACGACGATGTCGCGCACCGACTGGTCGGCCGCCTTGGCGCGGTAGTCGTCGCCGCCGACGACCTGGAGGTAGTAGAGGCGGGCGAAGAGGGTGAGGAAGAGCGTGAGCACGAGGGCGCGCAGCACCAGCAGGCGCAGCCGGCTCCGCTCAGCCCCGGTGACCGCCATCAGACCCCGACCCGCTCCGCGCCGGCGGGCGCGCCACGACGCAGGACCTTCATGGCCAGCGGCAGCACGATCGGGGTCAGCAGCAGGTCCCACAGGACGGCGACCGATCACGCCGAGCATCTCGCCCACGCCGACCACCGGGTCACGCAGGACCAGGCCGGTCAGCGCGAAGACCGAGGTGCCGATGAAGGAGGAGGCGGCGACCGTGCCCAGCACGGCGAGCGTGCCGGGGCGGGTGTCCTGGCGCACGCGCGCCGCCACCCAGGCCACGACGACCAAGGCGAGCGCCCACCGGCCGGCGAAGTGGTCGGCCGGGCCGACCAGGTCCATCAGCACGCCGCCGGTGAAGCCCAGCACCAGCGCGAACTGCGGGCTGCGGGAGAGGGCCGCGGCGACCACGACGAGCAGCACCAGGTTGGGCACGACGCCGTTCCATGCCAGGTGCGGGAAGAGGGAGGTCTGGAGCCCGAGGGCCACCACGACGAGGAGCAGGCCGACGAGGCCGCGTACGAGGCTCATCCGATGCTCCCGTCGACGCGGACCAGCGCGCGGTCGCTCGAGGTGTCGGGCGGCACGACCACGCCGACCACGTCGAGGGCGGTGAAGTCGACGAAGGGCTCGATGACGGCGCGGCGGCTCTGCTCGCGCACGCTCTCGAAGACGTCGGTGACGGTGCCGACCGGGACGCCGGGGACGTAGGGCCCGACGCCGTCGCTGCCCCAGCTCAGGACGGTGTCGCCCTGCGCCGGCACCAGGCTCTGGTCGAGGAGCTCGAGGTCGAGGCGGCCCTCACGGCCGAGCACGCCACGGCCCTTGAGGAAGCCGATCTCCTTGCTCTGGCCGATGCGCCCACCGACCACCGACTCGGGGTCGAGGATGAGCAGGACGGTGGCGGTGCGCCGGGTCGCGCGGAGCACGCGGCCGACCAGGCCCTCGTCGTTGACGACGGTCATGTCGGGGCGTACGCCGGCGGCGGTGCCCGCGTTGATCGTCACCGTGCGGCTGAACGACTGCGCCGGCTCGTAGCCGATGACCCGGGCCGGTACGAGCGCACGGCCGAGGTCGGCAGCGGCTGCGGTCAGCCCCTCGAACTCGACCAGGGTCTGCACGTCGAGGTCGCTGGTGGCGACCTCCTCACGGAGGGCGGAGTTCTCGGCCTCGAGACGCTCGACCTCCTTGCGCAGCGAGTCCTTCGACCGGAACCAGGTCGGCACGGTGGTGAACGGGCGTACGGCGACCGAGGTCACGGCCTCGACGGGCGCGAAGACCTCGCTGACCACGGCCCGCACCGGCTCCACGGGCGAGGAGTCGCCGGTCTGCTGGTCGAGCACCATCAGGGTGATCGAGGCCAGGACCAGGGCGATCAGGGTCGAGCGGGGCGGCTGGCGGTCGTCGAGCCCGCGCCAGCGCTTCTCCGGAAGTCGCAGTCCCATCAGATTCGCTGCTCCCTCAGAACCGTCGCGGGTCGGAGACGAGCACCTGCTGGAGCGCCTCGAACTCCTCGACGCAGCGGCCGGCGCCGAAGACGACGGCCTCCAGGGGTGCTCGGCGAGGTGGACGGGCATGCCGGTCTCGTGGCGCAGGCGCTCGTCGAGGCCGCGGAGCAGGGCGCCGCCCCCGGTGAGCACGATGCCGCGGTCCATGATGTCGCCGGCCAGTTCGGGCGGGGTCTGGTCGAGGGTCATCCGGACGGCGTCGACGATGTCGTGGATCTGCTCCTCGAGGGCGTGGCGCACCTCGACGGTGGAGACGGTGACCGTGCGCGGCAGGCCGGAGACCATGTCGCGGCCGCGGATCTCGGCCTCGGGCTCCTGCGGCAGCGGGAAGGCAGAGCCGAGGGTCATCTTGACCTCCTCGGCGGTGCGCTCCCCCAGCATCAGGGAGTACTCCTTCTTCATCCACGCCATGATCGCCTGGTCGAGGTCGTCGCCGGCGGTGCGGACGCTGAGGCTGGTGACGATGCCGCCGAGCGAGATGACGGCGACCTCGGTGGTGCCGCCGCCGACATCGACGACCATGTTGCCGGTCGCCTCGTGCACCGGCAGGCCCGCGCCGATCGCGGCAGCCATCGGCTCCTCGACGACGTAGACGCGACGGGCACCGGCGGAGTAGGCCGCCTCCTTCACCGCGCGCTGCTCGACGGCGGTGATGCCGCTGGGCACGCAGATGACCATGCGGGGCTTGGCGAAGTAGCGGCGACGGTGCACCTGCTGGATGAAGTAGCGCAGCATCTGCTCGGTCGCGTCGAAGTCGGCGATCACGCCGTCCTTGAGCGGGCGGATGGCGGTGATCGACTCGGGCGTGCGGCCGATCATCCGCTTGGCCTCGTGGCCCACGGCCAGGACCTCGCCGGTGGTGGTGTTCATCGCGACGACGCTGGGCTCGTCGAGGACGACGCCCTTGCCGCGGACGTAGACCAGCGTGTTGGCCGTTCCGAGGTCGACGGCCATGTCACGGCCGATGACACTGTTCGCCATGTGCGTGCCTTCGCTGGTCGATCCGGGGGAAGAAGCGTCCCCTCGGGCGACCCCGAGGCGACACGGATCAGCCTAGGGAGACGAGGGCGCCGATCCCGGCAGGACACGCGCGCCCCACGACCGGTGCGCGGCCGGGCTCAGTGGTGGCCGCCGCAGCCGCAGCCCACCACCGGGGGCCGGGGGCGTCACGGCAGGCGCGGGAGCGGCTCGGCGGGCCGCCTTCGGGGAGGCCGCGGCACGCTCGGCGAGCTTGCGGGCCGCATGGGCCACCAGCGCCGCCTCCTCGGGGTCGGCCGCCTGCTGCTCCGGCACCCCGCCGCCGAGCAGTCCGGCCGGGTGGGTCAACCAGATCCAGGCGTCCCACGGGTCGGTGCCCGAGGAGAGCAGCGGCTCGAGCACGGGCAGCAGCTCCGGGCGTACGTCCCCGCTCGCCGTCAGCTGGAAGGCCGGGACGAGCAGGTGCTCACCCCGGGTCACGGTGAACAGCTGGTGGGCCTGGGCCTGCTTGTGCACCCAGAAGCGGGTGGCGTTGACGGAGGCGTCACGCACCTGGGCGAGGTGCTCGTAGGTCCAGGCGGGGGTGGTGAGCAGCTCGGCGCGCAGCCGTGCCTTGCGGGCGAGCAGCAGCAGCGCCACCGGGACGCCGTGGGCCGGGTCGTCGCCGTGGTCACGCAGCGAGGCGTCGAGCTGGACCAGCCGCTCGTCGGAGAGCGCTGTGCCGTCGGCCTCGGTCCACGTCGGGGTGCCGGCCTCGTCGCGCGTGAAGCTCGGCAGCCCGGCGTCGGCCAGGTGGTCGGTCAGGCCCAGCCCGTCGATCCAGTCGGCGAGGTGGGCGGCGAGTGCGGTGCCCATGGTGGCTCTCCGTCTGACAGGTGGGTCGTACAGGTGGGGCTGGCTCAGAGAGCCGGGAACCAGAGGGCGATCTCGCGCTCGGCCGACTCGGGGCTGTCCGAGCCGTGCACCAGGTTCTCGCGGTTGGAGAGCGAGTAGTCGCCGCGGATCGTGCCGGGCGCAGCCTTGCGGCCGTCGGTGGCGCCGTTGAGGGCACGGACGACCTCGATCGCCTCGTCGCCCTCGAGGACCACCGCGACGAGCGGGCCGGAGGTGACGAAGTCGCGCAGCGGCGGGTAGAAGTCGCGCTCGACGTGCTCGGCGTAGTGCGCGTCGGCCTGCGCCGCGTCGATGGTGCGCTGCTCGAGCGCGACGATCTGCAGACCCTTCGACTCGAAGCGGGCCAGGATCTGGCCGACCAGTCCGCGCTTGACGGCGTCGGGCTTGAGCAGGACGAAGGTGCGCTGGGTCATGGGGGCAGCCTAACGAGCCGCCGCCCGGAGGGCACGACCGGCCAACTCCGCGGCCCGGGCGCGGACGTCCTCGGGCACCTCCCCCACCGCGTCGGGCGCGGGCACCGGGTCGACGGCGACCCGGCGCAGCGGGATGTGGCCGCCCCACACTCCGGACGCCACGTCGGCCTCGTCGTCGACCGGCCCCTCGGCGCGCTCCTTCATCGACGCCTCGGCGAGCGGGACCGCCAGGACGGCGGTCGCGGCCAGTTCCTTGCGGGTGCTGGGCCGCAGCGTGGCCGAGCGGCCCGGGACCATGTGGTCGACGACCAGGTCGAGCGCGTGGCGACGCTCCTCGGTGTCGGTCACCTCCCGGGCGCGACCCACGACCACGGCCGAGCGGTAGTTCATCGAGTGGTGGAAGGGCGAGCGGGCGGTGACCAGCCCGTCGAGCTCGGTGACGGTGACGCAGATGGTCGCGTGGGCAGGGTCGGCCAGCAGGCGGCGGATCCAGCCCGCCGCCACCGAGCCGTGGAGGTAGAGGGTGCCGCCCGCGTCGGGGCCGTCGACGTCGACCGCGTAGGCGCAGGGCAGCACGACCGGGTGGTCGCCGACGTCGACGCCGACGTGGCACACCAGCCCGTCGGCCAGCAGCGCCAGCAGCTTCGTGCGGTCGGCGACCACCCGGTTGCGGCCCCTGGTAACGGTGGTGCGGTCCGTGGGCTCCAGCGGGAGGTCGGACAGTCGGGACGCGGCCTGGGGGGCGGGGGCGCTCGTGCTCATGAGACCATCGTCCACGCTCAGTGGCCCGAGAGAACGGGCCAATCCAGACACTTCTCGTCGGGCCACTTCGGTCTGACCTGCGTGAGGCCCCGCGATGACCACTCCCCTGCCGGTGCGGCTCGACCGCGACTCCCGTACGCCGCTCAGCGTGCAGCTCGCCGACGGCGTACGACGTCTCGCCCTCGACGGCACGCTCACGGTGGGCGACCGCCTGCCCAGCACCCGCGCGCTGGCCACCGACCTGGGCGTCTCCCGGGCCACCGTCGACACCGCATGGGACCAGCTGCGCGCCGAGGGCTGGGTGGAGGGCCGC
This sequence comes from Nocardioides daphniae, assembly GCF_004777465.1. Taxonomy (NCBI): domain Bacteria; kingdom Bacillati; phylum Actinomycetota; class Actinomycetes; order Propionibacteriales; family Nocardioidaceae; genus Nocardioides; species Nocardioides daphniae. The sequence goes on along the minus strand of NZ_CP038462.1, from coordinate 1,111,184 downwards.
ACCGGCTCGGGCACCTGGGTGGCCGCCGGGCCGGAGGTCGCCCTGCGGCAGGTCGCCCCACGCCCCCGCGCGACCCCGGCGCGCCCGCTGGTGCCGATGGACGCCGGCACCCCGTGGCGCCCCAGCCCCGTGCCGCGCACCACGACGGCCGCCTGGCGCCGGGCCTGGCGCAGCGTCACCGACGCCACCCCACCGCGCGGCTACGACGACCCGCGGGGCCTGCCGGAGCTGAGGACGGCGCTGGCCGAGCGGATCGCCCGCACCCGTGGCCTCGACGTCGACCCCGACGACGTGCTGGTCACCAGCGGCACCACGCAGGGCCTGCGCCACGCGCTGACCGGACTGCCCCAGCGGCCCGTCGGCGTCGAGGACCCGGGCTACCGGGCCGCGGTCGCGGTGGTCCTGGCCAGCGGGCGGCAGGTCGTCGACCTCCCGGCCTCCGGACCGGTGGGAGACCTCGCCGGCCTCGCTGCGGCCTACGTGACCCCGGCCCACCAGCACCCGTTGGGCCACGTGATGGGCGCCGACGAGCGGGTCCGCCTGCTGGCCGAGGCCGAGCGCGCCGGGGTCCTCGTGATCGAGGACGACTACGACTCGGAGTTCCGTTACGACGTGGCGCCCGTGCCGGCGCTGGCGGCCATGGCGCGTGGGCAGGTGGCGTTGCTCGGGACCGCCTCGAAGTCGGTGATGCCGTCGCTGCGGCTGGGCTGGGCGGTCCTCCCCGACCACCTGCGCCCCACCGTCGACGCCTTCCGTGCGCTGACCCACGACACCCCGCCGTGGGCGGTGCAGTCGGCCTTCGCGGTGATGCTGCGCGACGGCCACGTCGACGCCGTCGTACGCGCGGCGAGACGTGCGTACGCCGAGCGCGCACCGCGGGTCGTCGCCGCCCTCTCGCCCTACGCCGAGCTCGCCGGCCCGGTCGCCGGCATGTACTCGACGTGGTTGCTCGAGGAGGAGCGGGCGGCCCGGGCGCAGCGCGCGGCGGAGGAGGCGGGCTTCCGGGTCAACCTGCTCTCCACCTACTGCCGCAGCGCAGGGCTCAGCGGGCTGGTGGTCGGCTTCGGCGGCCCGGACGACGACGAGCTCGACCGAGCGCTGGAGGTGCTGGTCGCCGCGCTGGGCTGAACCGAGGCGCCGGGAAGCCTCAGGCGCCCTGCTGCTCGCCCTGCTGCTCGCTCTGCTGCTCCAGGAGCCAGGCGTTCCAGGCGGCGGCCTTCTCACGCTCGATCTTGCGACCCAGCGCGATCGCTCCGCCCCACAGCAGGGCGAAGATGATCCCGAGCACGAACATCAGCGGGATCACGAAGCCGAGCGCGAGCGAGGCGACCTGGATGGCGGTGCCGACGTGGTAGGCCCACGGACGGCGCAGCATCCCGGCGGTGAGCAGGCAGAGGACCGCCAGACCGACACCGATCAGCAGCGCGACGCCGCGCGAGACGTCGGCCACCATGATCAGCACCGGGTGGTGAGCCCCAGGGCGATCGACTGCAGCGCGAGGATCGCCGCGCACATGCCGCGGGTCGGCGACTTCGCCAGGTTGCGGGCGACGATCTCCTCCGGGGTCTCCTCGGGAGACTCGGCGAGGGTGTCGTCGGGGTCGATCCCGGGCTGGACGGGGTCGTTCATCAGCTGCCTCCAGCGTTGCGGTCGCGGCCCACCGGGCGGATCATCGCGCGGGCCTCCCCCACGGTGACCACGGAGCCGGTCACCAGGACGGCGCCGGCACCGATGCCGTCACCGAACGCCTGGCCGGCCTCGGCCAGCGCGGCGGCCCGGTCGATGGCGTCGGCCAGGTCGGGCACGACGGTGACCCGGTCCTCACCGAAGACGCCGCGCGCCACCTGGCCCAGCGCCTCGGCGCTCATCGCACGCGGGGTCGAGTTCTGGGTCACCACGAGGTGGTCCATGTGCGGCTCGAAGGCCGCGAGCACGCCCTCGTAGTCCTTGTCGCCCATCACGCCGATGACGCCGACCACCGGGTCGAAGGCGAAGGAGTCCTCCAGCGCGGCCGCCGTGGCCTCCGCGCCGTGCGGGTTGTGGGCGGCGTCGAGCACGATCGTGGGCGAGTGGCGCACGACCTCGAGGCGACCGGGCGAGGTGAACTCGGCGAAGGCGGCCCGCACCAGCTCCTCGTCCAGTGGGGCCTCGCCGAGCAGCGCCTCCACCGAGGCGAGGGCGACCGCGGCGTTCTGCGCCTGGTGGGCGCCGTGCAGCGGGAGGAAGAGGTCGTCGAAGCGGGCGCGCAGACCCTGGATCGAGACCATCTGGCCACCGACGGCCGGGACGCGGGAGATGACGCCGAAACTCCATGCCCTCGCGGACGATGGTGGCGCCGACCGCGGCAGCGCGCTCGAGGAGGACGGCGGCGACCTCGGGGGTCTGCTGCGCCAGCACGGCGTAGCTGCCCTCCTTGATGATGCCGGCCTTCTCCCGGGCGATGTCGACGGGCGACTCCCCCAGGTACTGGGCGTGGTCGAGGGCGATCGGCAGGACCACGGCGACCTGGGCGTCGACGACGTTGGTGGCGTCCCACGAGCCGCCCATGCCGACCTCGACCACCGCGACGTCGACCGGGGCGTCGGCGAAGGCTGCGTACGCCATGCCGACGACGGTCTCGAAGAAGGAGAGCGGGTGCTCCTGGCTGGAGTCGACCAGGTGCGTGTAGGGCGCGACGTCGTTGAAGGCGTCGACGAAGGCCTCGTCGCTGAGCGGCTCACCGTCGAGGCAGATCCGCTCGCTCATCTTCTCGACGTGCGGGGAGGTGAACCGTCCTGTGCGCAGGTCCAGGGCACGCAGCAGCGTGTCGATCATCCGCGAGGTGGAGGTCTTGCCGTTGGTGCCGGTGAGGTGCACCACCTGGTAGGCGCGCTGGGGGTCCCCGAGCAGCTCGGTGAAGGCCTGGATCCGGTCGAGCGAGGGCTCGAGCCGGGTCTCGGGCCATCGGGACAGGAGCGCGTCGCTGACCTCGTCGAAGGTCTGCGCGAAACGGGGGCCCTCAGGGGCGTCAGGAGTGTGGCTCATCGCTCGCCGATTCTAGGCGCTCGCCCCTCGCAGAGCCTCACCGTCGGCGCAGGGGTGCCGCACAGCTGGTCCCCTCAGCTCGCCCGGCCTACCCAATCCGTGGGACGGGCAGGCGAAGTGCCTGACGGGAGCGCTGTGATCCACCACACTCCACTGGTCAGCAGCCGCGCCTCGGCGCGCGTACGCCCGTCCCTGCCCGAGCCCCTAGAGGAGCCCGCACCGTGAGCCCTGCCCCGCACCCCCGTCGCACCCTCCGCCCGGCTGGCCTCCTTGCCGCCGGTGCCCTCCTGGGCGCCCTGCTCAGCCCGACCGCCGCCACCGCGGCGACCACCGCCGCGCTCGACTACACGTGCCTGCCCGAGAAGAGCGCCGTGGTCACCGCGCCCACGGCCTTCGAGATGCCGGTCAGCGCCGAGGTCACCGCGCAGGCCGACGGCGCGGCGGTGAACCTCGCGATGACCACCGGGCGCCCCGCGATCCCCGGCATCACGTCGCCAATCACGGTCACGATGCGCAGCTCGATGGCCGCGGACGTCGACGGCGCAGCCGCGACCCTGTCGGGCGAGCGCCAGGTCACGATCAACCCCGGCACGCCCACCGACCTCCCCGCGTTGACCGGCCGGGTGACGACGCCCTCCTCGACCGTCGCCCTGACCCCGGGCGCGCTCCGGGTCGAGTTCACCTACCTGGTCTTCACGGTCGTCATCAACTGCACGCCGACGAGCACGCCGGTGGTCCAGGTGCCCGTGGAGGGACGGAACGCTCCCCCGTCCGACCCCGCCCCGGCGCCCGCGGTCAAGCCGGCGTTGAAGGCCGGGCTGACCAAGAAGGTGCAGCTGGTCGGCAAGACCCCGGCCAAGGTGGTCGTCACGCTCGCGAAGGGCGCCTCGACGAGCCAGCCGCGGGGCACCGTGAAGGTCACCGTCGGGAAGCGCGTGGTCACCACCCGGAAGGTCACCAAGGGTCTCTCGTTCCGCGCGGCACTGCCGCGCACGCTGCGCCCAGGTCGCCACAAGGTCACCGTGACCTTCACGCCCGCCGCGGGCAGCAAGCACCTGAGGGCGACCGCGTCGGTGACCCTGCGCGTACGCCGCTGACCCGTTCCACTCTCGCCAGCGGCCCGCGTCGATAGGATATAAACCTTCGACGAAAGGGGCGCTGGCGTGCGCATCGGCGTGATCATGGGACCGGCCACGGCACGAGCGGGACGACGGGCGCTCTCGTCGAGCAGCTGCTCGACCGCGTACGGGCCGTCGACCCGGCCCTCGAGGTGGCCGTCGACGTCGTCACCACCGACGACTTGGACGTCGGCCCCAGCTGCCCCGCGTGCCTCTCCTGCATGACCGCCGGCGAGCAGAGCTGCCCCTCCTTCGAGCGCACCTCCCCCGCACGCACCCTGATGGACACCGCCGACCTCGTCGTCTTCGCCACCCCGGTGCACTCGGCGTCAACGACCCCGGCCTCAAGAAGGCGCCCTACCGGGCCAAGGTCGACACCGCGCTGGACCAGCTCGCCGCGACCCTGCACGCCGAGGCGCTCGACCCGGTCGAGCCGAGGCAGACGGTGGCCGACCTGATCGGCTTCCGGGTGGCCCGGCTCCTGGTCGAGGGCGGGCGCGACGAGGAGCCGGTCGACGCGGCCTACTGGGACGAGCGAGGCTGGTTCGAGGCCGACTGGTTCAGCGACCGGCCCGTCCCCAAGGTCGCCAACCGCATCGCCGCCATGGTCGAGAAGAAGATCCGCGCCGGCATCGAGGAGGGCTCTGCGAAGCCCTTCACAGGTGGTCGCGGACGCGGCTGAAGCGCCGCCCCCGGACTCCCGCGGGAGTTCTCGTGATCCGGCACATTCGCCGGAGGCCGCCGTTACGATCGATTTCTCGGGACGGCCCCGAGAGACCCCGCCGCCAGGGAGGACACGTGACGGACATCGCTGTGGGAGGCCCCGGCCTGCCGACAGGAGCACCCGTTCCTGCCCAGAACACCCCGGCCCCCGGCCAGGAGTGGCTGACCTCGTTGTGGCAGCAGGTCTACACGATCGACGCCAGCTCGATGTTGCAGGGCGCCGCCACCGTGGGCCCGCTGGAGCAGCCCGGGCTGTGGCACTTCGTGCGCACCGTCGCCATGGAGGCCGGTTCGCCCCCACCTGAGCAGATCCGCGTCGTCGGCAACTCCCACGTCGTCACCCACGAGGACCCGTTCTCCCTCGACATCGGGGTCCCGCTGCTGCTCGCCCTGGACCAGGGCGACCTGGCCGAGATCATCACCCGCGCGCTGACCGACCGGATGGCCGACCGCGGCGAGACCGTCGCGGTCCCCGCCCAGCAGCGCCCCTCCCGCCTCGGCCGCCTCGGCCGCCTGCTCGGCGGCGGCTCGTCCTCCTCGTCCGGCTCCTCCTCCGCCTCCGGCAAGGGCCAGAGCCGCCTCGAGGACGCCATCGCCACCGCCACCCAGTGGTGGATCGACGAGTTCGTCCTGCCCGACCTCACCGACAACCTGGTGCCGCGCCCCGTCTACCTGGGCCTGATCGAGCTGCTCATGGAGCGCGGCGGCGAGATCGCCGACCACGCCCAGCTCGAGGAGCGGCCGCATGACCCGGCCCACCCGCAGGCGGGTGAGCCGGCGATGTTCCTGCTCACCAACGAGGACGCCCTGCTCGAGGCGGTGGCCGACGCCGGCCTCCCGCCGGGGACGCAGGAGCTCTTCTGGGAGGACGCGATGACGCGCTGGGCGCACCGCCGTGCCCGCTCCTCCTCGCTCATCCTCTTCAAGGCCGCGACGCCCGAGGTGCGTACGCTCGCCGGCCTGCTCGACGTCATCGAGCGCGGCGACCTCGGCAAGCGCGTCGGCAACGCCCTGCGCTCCAAGGAGGCGGCGGTGCGCGAGGACTGCGTCTTCCTCCTGACCGGCGTGCTCGCCGACGCCTTCGCCGAGCACGGCGCCGGCGACCTGACCTGCTCGTGGGGTGGCGTCATCGACCTGGTGAGCCCCTCCGAGGGCCACCTCGACCTGTGCGGCGTGGCCCGCCAGGTGGTCGACGACACGAGCGTCGTGCCGTTCCTCCGCGACATCCTCGCGGACTACAAGGTGAACTCCGGTTGGTCGCCCTCCGAGGTCGGGACCGCGGACGACCGCGCCTACCAGTCGTTCCTCACCGCGACGGGCCGGCGCAAGGCTCCCGGAACTGGTTTCCTGCAGGAGGTCAGCGCCTCCTAGACTTCCCCCATGACTGACAACCAGCATCCCGACCTGTCCACGACGCCGCCCGCACCGCGCGACGTCGTCGTACCGGACAAGCCGGCTCTGGAGGGTCTTGAGGAGAAGTGGGCCGCGCAGTGGAAGGCTGACGACACCTACGCCTTCGACCGCACCCAGCCGCGGGAGAACGTCTACTCGATCGACACTCCCCCGCCCACCGTCTCCGGCTCGCTGCACGTCGGCCACGTCTTCTCCTACACCCACACCGACGTCATTGCGCGCTACCAGCGGATGACCGGCAAGTCGGTCTTCTACCCGATGGGCTGGGACGACAACGGCCTGCCGACCGAGCGTCGGGTGCAGAACTACTTCGGCGTCCGCTGCGACCCGAGCCTGCCGTACGGCCGACTTCACGCCGCCGGCGAAGCCCGACCCGAAGAAGCAGGTGGCGATCAGCCGCCCCAACTTCATCGAGCTCTGCGAGCAGCTGGTGGAGGAGGACGAGCAGGTCTTCGAGTCGCTGTGGCGCCGCCTCGGCCTCTCGGTCGACTGGAACACCATACACGACGATCGGTCACGACGCCCAGACCGTCAGCCAGCGCGCGTTCCTGCGCAACTTCGCCCGCGGCGAGGCATACCTGCAGAAGGCCCCGACCCTGTGGGACGTCACCTTCCAGACCGCGGTCGCCCAGGCCGAGCTGGAGGCCCGCCCCTACCCCGGCGCCTACCACCGCGTGGCCTTCCACGGCGCCGCCGGCCCGATCCACATCGAGACCACCCGTCCCGAGCTGATCCCGTCGGTCGTCGCCCTGATCGCCCACCCTGACGACGAGCGCTACCAGGCGCTCTTCGGCACCACCGTCACCTCGCCCGTCTTCGGGGTCGAGATCCCGGTCCTGGCCCACCCCGCCGCCGAGCCCGACAAGGGCGCCGGCATCGCGATGTGCTGCACCTTCGGTGACCTCACCGACGTCCAGTGGTGGCGAGAGCTGCAGCTGCCGGTGCGCACCGTCGTCGGTCGCGACGGCCGCCTCACCCGCGAGACGCCCGAGTGGCTCTCCAGCGAGCAGGCTGCTGCCGCGTACGAGGACCTGGCCGGCAAGACCGTCTTCTCCGCGCGCGAGGCGATGGTCGCCAAGCTCCGCGAGACCGGCGACCTCGACGGCGAGCCCAAGCCGACCGAGCGCATGGCCAACTTCTACGAGAAGGGCGACAAGCCGCTCGAGATCGTCTCCACGCGCCAGTGGTACGTCCGCAACGGCGGCCGCGACGCCGACCTGCGCGACGAGCTGGTCGGCGAGGGCGAGAAGATCACCTGGGTGCCCGAGCACATGAAGCACCGCTACGACAACTGGGTCGGTGGCCTCAACGGCGACTGGCTGGTGAGCCGTCAGCGCTTCTTCGGCATCCCCTTCCCGGTCTGGTACGCACTGGACGCCGAGGGTGAGCCCGACTACGACCACCCGCTGCTGCCCACCGAGGCGCAGCTGCCCGTCGACCCCTCCACCGACGCCCCCGAGGGCTACTCGGAGGAGCAGCGCGGCAAGGCCGGCGGCTTCATCGGTGACCCCGACGTGATGGACACCTGGGCGACCTCGTCGCTCACCCCGCACATCGCGGGCAAGTGGGAGATCGACCAGGACCTCTTCGAGCGGGTCTTCCCGATGGACCTGTGCACGCAGGCCCACGACATCATCCGCACCTGGCTCTTCTCCCGCGTGGTCCGTGCCCACCACGAGAACGGTGTCGTGCCGTGGTCGCACGCCATGCTGTCGGGCTTCGTGGTCGACCCCGACCGCAAGAAGATGTCGAAGTCGAAGGGCAACGTCGTCCCCACCGAGATCCTCGACAAGTTCGGTGCCGACGCCGTCCGCTGGCGCGCCGCGATGGCCCGCCCGGCCTGGACTCGCCCTTCGACGAGAGCCAGATGAAGGTCGGCCGTCGCCTGGCGATGAAGGTCCTCAACGTCTCGAAGTTCGTGCTCAGCTACGTCGGTGCCACGAACCCGAGCCCCGTCGCCGTCTACGAGCCCGTCGACACCGCCCTCATGGGTCGCCTCGCCGAGACGATCCGCACCGCAACCGAGGCCTTCGAGGCGTACGACTACACCACGGCCCTCGAGGTCGCCGAGCGCTTCTTCTGGGAGTTCTGCGACGACTACGTCGAGCTGGTGAAGGAGCGCGCGTACGCCGAGGACGGCGGCCTGGCCACGGAGTCGGCGCGCGCTGCCCTGGCGGTCGCCCTGCACGTCCAGCTGCGCCTGCTCGCGCCCTTCCTGCCCTACGTGACCGAAGAGGTCTGGTCGTGGTGGCGCGAGGGGTCGATCCACACCCACGCCTGGCCCGAGCCCAACGACCTGGGCAGCGCCGCGGCGAGCGACCCGGGCGCCCTGGCCGGTGTCTCCGCGGCGCTGGGTGGCATCCGTGGCGCCAAGTCGAAGGCGAAGGTCTCGATGCGCCACGAGCTGACCCGGGTGGAGGTCTCCGGTCCCGCGAAGCTGGTCGAGGGGGCCCGTGCCGCCGAGACCGACCTGCGCCAGGCCGGCAAGATCACCGGCGACCTGGTCTTCACCGTCGACGAGGAGGCCACCGAGCTCACCGTCGAGGCCGAGGTCGCTCCTGCCGCGGAGTGACCGCCTCCCCTGCCGCGTGACACGACGAAGGGCTCCTCACCTGGCGGTGAGGAGCCCTTCGTCGTAGGTGCGTGTGGCCGGGGCTTAATCAGCGGAGCCGGGGCAGCGGTGCGGGTCAGCGGTGGCCGCGGCCGCCCTTGCCGTGACCGCCTCCGTGGGACTTGCCGTGACCGCCCTTGTGGGACCTGCTGTGGCCGGACCTGCCGTGGCCCCGGTCGTCGCGACGGTCGTGCGAACGACCCTTGTCGCGGCCCTCGGACTTGCGGTGGTCGGACTTGCGGTGGTCGGACTTGCGGTGGTCGGACTTGCCGCGGTGTCCGCGCTCGCTCTTCCCGTGGTCGTCGCCACGGTCGTGGGAGCGGCCCTTGCCGTGGCTCCGGTCGTGCTCACGGCCCTCGCCGCGACCCTTCTCGTGGCCACCGCTGCGGCCGTGGCCCCTGGCGTCGTCGTGACCCTTGCCGTGCCCGTGACCCTTGCCGTGCTCGTGGCCCTTGCCGTACTCGTGGCCCTGGCCGTGGTCGTCGCCCTGCTCGGGCGACGGCGCGGGAGCGGGGGCGGCCTTCGGTGCCGGCTTCGCCTTGCGCTGGGCCGGGCTGGCCACCGTACGACGCGGGGTCGCGCCCGCAGTCTTCTTGGCGGACGGAGCAGCCTCGGCCTCGCTGGTCACCGAGCTCAGGCCGGAGACCTCGTCGGGAGCGACGACCGGTGCCGGCGGCTCGGCGACCTCGGTCCGGTCCGGGACGACCATGCGCGGGGACTCGATGGCGCGCAGCATGCCGACGAAGGCGTCGCTGCGCAGGCCGTTTCCGACGAAGAGGGCGCACAGCAACGCCACGACGGCGAAGGCGTACAGAGGACGCTTGTGCTCCGAGCTCATTGCGGGGTGGTGCCCTTCTGGTCCCGAGATGTGCGATGACTACACCATTCTCTCCCGGTTGTGCTGGGAAAGGGCCGGATTGGCAAAAGTCCTGCACATGACTTCGCCCCCACCTCCTGGCGTGCGGCCAAGGGGTGGGGGCGACAGGTCGCCGAACGCGTCAGGCGGACTTCTTCTTCTCCGGCTCCCGCGGGACCAGGGTGGGGGCGGCACCCTCCATGACGGCGGCGCGGGTGACGATGACCTTGGCGATGTCACCGCGCGAGGGCACCTCGTACATGACGTGGAGGAGCACCTCCTCGATGATCGCGCGCAGGCCTCGGGCACCGGTCCCCCGCTCCAGCGCCTTCTCGGCGATGGAGGCGATGGCCTCGTCGTCGAAGTCGAGCTCGACGCCGTCGAGCTCGAAGAGGCGCTGGTACTGCTTGACGAGGGCGTTGCGCGGCTCGGTGAGGATCTGGACCAGCGCGTCGTTGTCGAGCTTGCTGACGCTGGCGATCAGCGGCAGGCGGCCGATGAACTCAGGGATCAGGCCGAACTTGGTGAGGTCCTCGGGGCGCACCTGCGCCATCAGGTCCTCGGCCTCGCGCTCGGCCTCGCCACGCACCTCGGCCGTGAAGCCGAGGGACTTCTTGCCGACGCGCTGCTCGACGATGTGCTCGAGCCCGGCGAAGGCGCCACCCACGATGAAGAGGATGTTGGTGGTGTCGATCTGGATGAACTCCTGGTGGGGGTGCTTGCGACCACCCTGCGGGGGCACCGACGCGGTCGTGCCCTCCAGCATCTTGAGCAGCGCCTGCTGCACACCCTCACCGGAGACGTCGCGGGTGATCGACGGGTTCTCCGCCTTGCGGGCGACCTTGTCGATCTCGTCGATGTAGATGATGCCCGTCTCGGCCTTCTTGACGTCGTAGTCAGCGGCCTGGATCAGCTTGAGCAGGATGTTCTCGACGTCCTCGCCCACGTAGCCGGCCTCGGTGAGCGCGGTGGCGTCGGCGATCGCGAAGGGCACGTTGAGCATGCGGGCCAGCGTCTGGGCCAGGTAGGTCTTGCCGCAGCCGGTCGGACCGATCACCAGGATGTTGGACTTGGCGACCTCGACGGCCTCGTCCTTCTGCTTCGTGGTGGCGATCGCCGCCTGCGCCTGCACCCGCTTGTAGTGGTTGTAGACCGCGACGGCGAGCGACTTCTTGGCGTGCTCCTGGCCGATCACGTACGAGTTGAGGAACTCGAAGATCTCCCGGGGCTTGGGGAGATCGGCCATGCCGACCTCGCTGCCCTCGGCGAGCTCCTCCTCGATGATCTCGTTGCAGAGCTCGATGCACTCGTCGCAGATGTAGACGTTGGGCCCGGCGATGAGCTTCTTGACCTGCTTCTGGCTCTTCCCGCAGAAGTTGCACTTCAACAGGTCACCGCCGTCACCGATTCGAGCCACGAGCGATCATTCCTCTGGTCTGGGCCGGGAAGGGTCTCCCGGCGGTCGTGCTTGGAGCTGTTGTCGACGGTACCCCGGCCCCGCCCCGGATGGGGGCGGGACACGGAGTGCCTCGAGGAGTCGGCGGGTGCCGACCCGTGGTGGGGCTGCTCAGCCGAGGGCGAGCGCCGAGTTGCGGTTCTGCAGGATCGAGTCAATCAGGCCGTACTCGAGGGCCTGATCGGCGGTGAGGATCTTGTCGCGCTCGATGTCGCGGCTCACCTGCTCGATGTCCTTGCCGGAGTGCTCGGAGATCATCTTCTCCAGCAGCTCGCGCATGCGCAGGATCTCGTTGGCCTGGATCTCGATGTCCGAGGTCTGGCCGAAGGTGCCCTCGGTGTAGGGCTGGTGGATCAGGATCCGGCTGTTCGGCAGCGCGAGACGCTTGCCGGGGGTGCCGGCGCCGAGCAGGATCGCCGCCGCCGAGGCCGCCTGGCCCAGGCAGACGGTCTGCACGTCGGGCTTGATGAACTGCATCGTGTCGTAGATCGCGGTGAGCGCCGTGAAGGAGCCACCGGGCGAGTTGATGTAGATCGAGATGTCCTGGTCGGGGTTCATCGTCTCCAGGCAGAGCAGCTGGGCCATGACGGCGTTGGCCACGTCGTCGGAGATCGGCGACCCGAGGAAGATGATGCGCTCCTCGAAGAGCTTCGCGTAGGGGTCGATGCGGCGGAACCCGTAGGAGGTCCGCTCCTCCCACTGCGGGATGTAGTAGTTCATGGGTCAGTCGTCCTTCTTCGTGTGGGCGGGGCGACCCTCGTCGGCGGCGTCGCGGGCACTGGCGATCACCTTGTCGACCAGGCCGTACTCCTTGGCCTGCTCAGCGGTGAACCAACGGTCGCGGTCGGCGTCGGCGATGACCTGCTCGACCGACTGGCCGGTGTGCTCGGCGATCAGGTCGAGGAGCACCTTCTTGATGTGCAGGGACTGCTGCGCCTGGATCTTGATGTCGGAGGCGGAGCCGCCCATGCCCGAGGAGGGCTGGTGCATCATGATCCGCGCGTGCGGCAGGGCGTAGCGCTTGCCCTTGGTGCCGGCGCAGAGGAGGAACTGGCCCATCGACGCGGCCAGACCCATGCCCACGGTGACCACGTCGTTGGGGATGTAGTTCATCGTGTCGTAGATCGCCATGCCGGCGTCCACCGAGCCGCCCGGGCTGTTGATGTGGAGGAAGATGTCCGCCTCGGGGTCCTCCGCGGAGAGCAGGAGGAGCGCCGCGCAGATCGCGTTCGCGTTGGCGTCTCGCACCTCGGAGCCGAGGAAGACGATCCGCTCCTTGAGCAGGCGCTGGTAGATGTGGTCGTCGAGCCCGTAGGAGCCGCCGCCGTTCATCTGGGGCGACGTCGGGGAAGCGCTGGAGTTCAGGTTCACGTCGATGACACTAGCCCGTGGCACCGACCAATCCACGCGTTGTGGCGCCCTGTTCGCCCACAGCGCACACGGGCCACGACGCGCAGGACCCCCGCCGCCCGGAAGGGCGACGGGGGTCCGGAGCTCAGCGGGTCAGCGGGAGGCTCAGGCCTCCTCGCCGGCCTCCTCCTCGGCGGCCGGCTCACCGATGGTGCCGTCCGGGCGGAGGTTCTTCAGGTCCACCACGTTGCCCGAGGCGTCCTTGACGGTCGCCGACTCGACGATCTGCGCCAGGGCCTTGCCGCGCAGGATCTCCTGCACGAGCTCGGGGATGTGGTTGTGCTCGAACATGTGGTTCGCGAACTCCTGCGGGTCCTGGCCGGACTGCTGGGCGCGCATCACCATGTGCTGGCTGAGGTCGTTCTGGTCGACGCCGAGCTCCTCGGCCTTGGCGACCTTGTCGAGGATGAACTGCGCGGTGATCGCGTCACGCACGCGGCGGTCGAGGTCGGCCTCGAACTCCTCGACGGTCTGGTTCTCGTCCTCGAGGTACTTCTCCATCGTGGTGCCGGAGAACATCAGCTGCTGCTCGATGTTGGCGCGACGGGAGTTGAGCTCGTCGGTGACCACGGTCTCGGGGAGCGGGATCGAGACCTTCTCCAGGAGGACCTCGAGGACGGCGTCGCGCGCGGCGGCGGCCTGCTCGAGGCGCTTGCCGCGACCCAGGCGCTCGCGCACGTCGGCGTTGAGCTCCTCGGCGGTGTCGAACTCGGAGGCGAGCTGGGCGAACTCGTCGTCGAACTCGGGCAGCTGCTGCTCCTGCACGCCGGTGACCTTGACGGTGACCTCGACGGCCTCGCCGACCAGGTCGCCACCGACCAGCTCGGAGGAGAAGGTCTTCTCGTCGCCGGCCGACATGCCGACGAGGGCCTCGTCGAGGCCGTCGAGCATGCCGCCACGGCCGACCTTGTAGGACATGCCGGAGACCTCGCCACCCTCGACGGTCTCGCCGTCCTGGTCGGCGCGCAGGTCGATGGTCACGAAGTCGCCGTCGGCGGCCGCGCGCTCCACGTCGACCAGGGTGCCGAAGCGCTCACGCAGCGCCTGGACCTGCTCCTCGACATCGGCGTCGGTGACGGTGATGTCATCGACCTGCGCCTCGAGGCCGTCGTAGGCCGGAAGCTCGAACTGCGGCTTCACGTCGACCTCGGCGGTGAACTCGACGACGTCGTTGTCCTCCAGCTTGGTGACCTCGATCTCGGGCTGGGCCAGGGGCTCCAGGTCGTTCTCGGTCAGGGCCTCCATGTACTTGGCGGGGACGATCTCGTTGATCGCCTCGTTCAGCACGGCACCGCGTCCGACCTGGCGGTCGATGACCGCGGCCGGGACCTTGCCACGGCGGAAGCCGGGGACGTTGATCTGCTGGGCGATCTTCTTGTACGCCGCGTCGAGGCTCGGCTTGAGCTCCTCGAAGGGCACCTCGACAGTCAGCTTGACCCGGGTCGGGTTCAAGTTCTCGACGGCGCTCTTCACAGGTGTTCTCCTATCCATGGTGGTGCAAGGTCTGGGGTGCCCGTTGGGCATTGGCCTGCCCGGGATGGGCAGGGGCTCCGAACGAGCAACCCACGTCGCGCGGGGCTCGGGCAGATTCGTCCACAGACCAGCGTACTTGCACCCCTCCCCGGGGTCGAAATCCCCCGTCTGCGCACCGGGAGGGCACCCGCGTGGTGGAGGACGGTGGTCGGGGCGACAGGACTCGAACCTGCGGTCTCCTGCTCCCAAAGCAGGCGCGCTAGCCACTACGCTACGCCCCGTCAAAGAGCCCGTGACGGACTGAGAAGGACTCCCCCGAGGCTCCTTGGAGCGGATGACGGGAATCGAACCCGCGTAATCAGTTTGGAAGACTGAGGCTCTACCATTGAGCTACATCCGCGTGCACGTGTGCCGCGCTCCCGACGTACGTCGGTCGAGCAGGCCGCGCGGGAGACATGGTGCCACACCGGCGCGGCGATGGCGCAAGTCGGGTCGTCAGGCGAGCTTGCGGTGCAGCAGCAGCAACCCGCGGTCGTCGTCGGGGCCGCCGACGGCGTCGACCAGGCGTGCGGCGCCGTTGGAGAAGTCGCCACGCAGGACCCGTTCGGCCTGGCCGAGCATGCGGTCGATGCCCATCGAGATGTCGCGGCCCTTCGTCTCCACCAGGCCGTCGGTGTAGAGCAGCATCGCGTCGCCGCGGCGCATCGTGCCGGTGCTCACCGGGAACTCCGCGCCGGGGATCAGGCCCAGCAACGGTCCCTCGGTGTCGAGGACGGCCCAGCGACCGGCGCCGGCGTCGTGCAGCGCGGCGGGCGGGTGCCCGGCCGAGCGCACCTCGTACCGGCCGGTGGTCAGGTCGAGGGAGAGGTGCACCGCGGAGGCGAACCCCTCCACCCACTCCTGGCGCAGCAGGTAGTCGTTGGCGGCGGGCAGGAACTCCTCCGGCGAGAGCGCCCCCATCAGGCCACCGAAGGCGCCCGAGAGCAGGAGCGCCCGGGTGCCGGCCTGCTCGCCCTTGCCGGAGACGTCGACCACGACCAGGTCGAGCCGGCCGCAGGAGGCCCGGGAGGCCACCACGAAGTCACCCGCGAAGAGGGTGCCGCCGGCCGAGCGGAGCTCCCACTCGACCTGCCAGTCGTCGGGCAGGTCGGGGATCGTGCCCTGCTTGAGGATGCGGTCGCGCAGGTCGACCAGCATCGACTCGCCGCGGACCCCGGCGACGCCGAGGCGTGAGCGTCGGAACGACGCGAGCAGGATGATGAAGCCCAGCGCGAAGACGACCGCGACGGTGACCGCCGAGCGGGCGTTCATGTCGGCCCGCTGCGTGGTGGTCAGCGCCAGCACCAGGAGCACGAAGACCACGAACCAGGGCAGCTCCTTGGGTCCGAGGACGAGGCTGCCCACGGCCAGCGGAAGCACCAGCATCATCAGCGGCGCCCACGACGGGAACGTGACGATCAGGACCGCCATCCCCACCGCGGTGACGATCAGCGCCAGCAGCTCCATCGACCAGCCGGTGCGCATGCTGCGCTGAACCCGTCGGCGGAGCGTGCGGAAAGGGGCAGACAGCATCGACGCCTGCTCAGTCATGCACCACCCTCGATTCCCGTCCGGGGTCCAACCCTAGTCGCGCCGACGCGGGGCGCGTTGGCATTTGCTGCACCAGAAGAGGTTGCGACCACCCAGCGTGCTGCTGCTCACCGGCGTGCCGCACACCAGGCACGGCATCGCGGTGCGTCGGTAGACGTACACCTCTCCCCCGTGGTCGTCCTTGCGCGGCGGCCGTCCCATCGCCTCGGGGGTGTGCTCGGGCCGCACCGTGTCGATCCGACCGGTGGCCACCCCCTCGTTCATCAGGACCACGAGGTCGTCCCACAGGGCGACGAACTGGGCCCGGGTGACCTGTCGCCCCTGGCGCAGGGGGTCGATGCGGTGCCGGAAGAGCACCTCCGCCCGGTAGACGTTGCCGACGCCGGCGAGCACGGTCTGGTCCATCAGCAGGTCGCCGATGGTGCGGCTGCTGACCCGCACCTTCGCCCAGGCCCGCTCCACGTCGTCCTCGGGGCGCAGCGGGTCAGGCCCGAGCTGGGCCCGCACCCGCTCCACGGTTTCCGGTCCGACCAGGTCGCACCGGGTGGCACCGCGCAGGTCCGCGTACGCCGTCGCCGTCGCCAGGCGCAGGCGTACGGCACCGACCGGCGGCGGGACCTCCTCGACGCCCGTGGTGACCTCCCAGCCCCCGATCAGGCCCAGGTGGACGTGGACGAAGCGCTCGCCGCTGAACTCGACGAAGAGCTGCTTGCCGATCGAGTCGGCGCCGACCAGCACCGCGCCGTCGATCTGCCGCGCCTCCACCTCGAAGCGGCCCTGCGGGCTCGAGGCCCGCACCGGGCGTCCGGCGAAGGCCTCGTCCAGGTGGCCCGCGAGACGGCGGAGGGTGTGCCCCTCAGGCATCCGTCGCCCAGATCCTGCCGGTCAGGCTTCCGGGCCGCGCAGGGCGGACTCGGGCAGCGGCGGGAGCTCGCGGGTCTGCTCGTACTCGCTCATCTGGCCGATGCGGCGCACGTGGCGCTCGTCGCCGGAGAACGGAGCCTCGAGGAAGATGCCGATGAAGCGGGTCATCTCCTCGATCGTGTGCTGGCGACCGCCGACCGAGATGACGTTGGCGTCGTTGTGGTCGCGCGCCAGCGCGGCGGTGTCGTCGTTCCAGACCAGGGCGGCGCGGATGCCGATGACCTTGTTGGCGGCCATCTGCTCACCGTTGCCGGAGCCACCGATGACGATGCCGAGGCTGTCGAGGCCCTCGGCGCGATCGGCGGCGACGCCCTCGGCGGCACGCAGGCAGAAGACGGGGTAGTCGTCGAGCGCGTCGTAGACGAAGGGGCCGTGGTCGACGGCCTCGTAGCCCTCGTCGACGAGCCAGTTGAGCAGGTGGTCCTTGAGTTCGAGGCCGGCGTGGTCGGAACCGATGTGAACGCGCATGGGCGCCATTCTCCCTCAGGTGCGCCGGGTCAGAAAACCGGCCACCTGCCCCATCAGCACTCGGCGGCGTCGTACTCCTCAGGACGGCGCCAGAAGCCGTGCACGACGCCGAGGTAGCGGGTGCCGACGACCTCGACGCCGAGGTCGGCCAGGCGCGTGACCAAGGTCTCGCCGTCGTCGCGGCACGGGTCGTTCTCCGCGGTGGCCACCAGCGTCGCAGGCAGCCCGGCGAGCCCGTCGCTGAGCAGCGGGGCGAGGTCGGGGTGGGTGAGGTCGTCGGGCGAGCCGGCGTACTGCTCCCAGTACCACCGGGCCTCGGCCGCGTCGAAGCCCTCCGTCGCCTCTTCGTACGACGCGCCGGCAAGCGTCGGGTCGAGGAACGGATAGATCAGCACCAGGCCGGCGAAGCGGCCCGGGTGCCGCAGGGCGGCGACCAGCGCCAGGTTGGCGCCGGCACTGTCGCCGTGGCCGAAGACGGGCACGTCGGCGGGCAGCCTCAAGGTGGCGAGCCCGCCGTCGTCGAGCCACTCCACGACGGTGGAGACGTCGTCGACGGCGGCAGGGAAGCGGTCCTCGGGCGGACGTCGGTACTCCACGCTGAGCACCGCCAGGCCGGAGCGGTTGGCGAGGCGTCGTACGTGCGGGTCGTGGACCTCGACGTCGTTGAAGACGAATCCCCCACCGTGCAGGTGGACCACCAGCCCGGCGGGGGCCTCGACGGGCCGGTACCAGCGCACGGGCACGCCGCGGACGTCCAGGTCCTCCACGTGCCGTACGTCCTCCCGCGGCGCCAGCAGCGCCGCCTCCCGGTCCTCGGCCCGCGCGGCGACCAGGTCGAAGCGCGGGTCGGTGACGTCGAGGTCGTCCTGGGAGACAGGTGTGCCGTCAGGCTCGGGAGGCAGCATCGGCGTGGCTCAGCGGTCCATCAGGACGTCCATGCCGACAGCGATCGCTGCCGCCACCCGGAAGTCGACCCGCGGGTCGGCGACCTGGACGTCGTACTGGTCGCGCACGGCGAACTTGCGCGTGATCGAGAGCAGGGGCGCGCCGGCCGAGTCGACGTAGTCGAAGTGGATCGGCACCGGCAGGTCGGCGAAGCGGCGCAGCAGCGCGAAGAGCAGCGAGCGCTCCTTGCCGCTGCCCGCGAAGCCCGCGCCCTCCACGTGGAACGTGGTCTGCAGCAGGCTCTGGGCGAAGTCCTTCTTGAAGTAGCCCAGCGGTGCGCCGACCTCGTCGGTGATGTCGTAGCCGGCGTTGAGGTCGATGACCTGGCGCGCCCTGAACCCGAAGACCGCCCGGGTCTTCGAGGCGTCGGAGAAGAAGGTGACCTGCTCCTTGAAGGCGAAGCGCTTCTGCTCGGCGAAGGCCATCAGCTGGCCCTGCTCGCCCGTGGCCGGGTCGGCCGCGTAGATCTCGAAGCGGTTGACCATGAGGGTGATCTTCTGGCGCACGTAGAAGCGCGGCAGGTACATGGTGCGGGACGTCTCGTCGTGCGCAGGCTCGGTCATGGGCGAGACATTAGCGGCAACAGGCCCCGCCGCACCGCCTGAATTCACAGGCCGGGCGACGGGGCCCGGAGGCTCGTCGGAGCGTGACGGCTCAGATGCCCAGTCGGGCGAGCTCCTCATCGACCAGCGTCGGGTCGAGCTTGGTGAAGACCGGGGTCGGCTTCTCGATCGGGGTGCCGACCACGACGTCGTGGCGGCCCCAGGCGCGCACGCCCGCGTAGTCGCCGGTGATCACCGGGTAGGCGCGGCCCTCGAGGTCGAGGTCGGTGACCTCCTCGATGCGCGGCAGCGGCTGCAGGTCGCCGGCGCCTCCCAGGATCGTGTCGATCTGGTTGGCCGTGAACGGCAGGAAGGGGCTGAGCAGGGTGTTGAGGTCCTGGACGGCCTGGGCCATCACCCACAGGACGGTCCCGAGGCGCTCGGGGTCCTCCTTGATCTTCCACGGCTCGGCGTCGGTGACGTACTTGTTGACGTCGGCCACGGCGCGCATCGCCTCGTTGATCGCGTTGCGCATCCGGTTGCGGCTGATCAGGTCGCCCACGGTGTCGAAGGCGGCCAGCGTCGTGGCCAGGACGGCCTCGTCCTCGGCGGTCAGCCCGGCGGGCGCCGGTACCTGACCGAAGTTCTTGGCGATCAGCGTCGCCGTGCGGCTGACCAGGTTGCCCCAGCCGGCGACCAGCTCGGAGTTGGTGCGCTGCACGAACTCCGCCCACGAGAAGTCGGAGTCCTGGTTCTCCGGGCCGGCGGCGGCGACGAAGTAGCGGAAGGCGTCGGCCTGGTAGCGGCTCAGCAGGTCGGCGACGTAGATGACGACCTTCTTGGAGGAGGAGAACTTGCGCCCCTCCATGGTGAGGAACTCCGAGGAGACGACCTCGGTCGGCAGGTTGAGCTCACCGAGCTCGTGGGCCTCGCCACCCTTGGCACCCTTGCCGTTGTAGGCGAGCATCTCGGCCGGCCAGATCTGGCTGTGGAAGGTGATGTTGTCCTTGCCCATGAAGTAGTACGACAGGGCCTGCGGGTCGTTCCACCACTCGCGCCACGCCTCGGGGTTGCCCGAGCGGCGCGCCCACTCGATCGAGGCCGACAGGTAGCCGATCACGGCATCGAACCAGACGTACAGCTTCTTGGTCGGGTTGTCGCGCCAGCCGTCGAGCGGCACCGCGATGCCCCAGTCGATGTCGCGCGTCATCGCCCGGGGACGGATCTCCTTGAGGATGTTCATCGAGAACTTGATGACGTTGGGGCGCCAGGTGCCCGACGCGTCGCGCTCGTCGAGCCACTCCCCCAGCGCCTCGGCCAGGGCCGGGAGGTCGAGGAAGAAGTGCTGGGTCTCGATGAACTGCGGGGTCTCGCCGTTGATGCGGCTGACCGGGTCGATCAGGTCGTGGGGGTCGAGCTGGTTGCCGCAGGCGTCGCACTGGTCACCACGGGCACCGGGGGTCTTGCAGATCGGGCAGGTGCCCTCGATGTAGCGGTCGGGCAGCGTACGACCGGTCGACGGGGAGATCGCCCCGAAGGTGGTCTCCTCGACGAAGTAGCCGTTGGCGTGCACCCCGCGGAACATCTCCTGCACCACCGCGTGGTGGTTGCCGGTCGTCGTGCGCGTGTAGAGGTCGTACGAGAGCCCCAGGCCGACGAGGTCCTCGACGATGAGGCGGTGGTTCTTGTCCGCCAGCTCCTGCGGGGTCATCCCCGCCTCGTCGGCCGCGATCAGGATCGGCGTGCCGTGCTCGTCGGAGCCGGAGACCATGAGCACGTCGTGGCCCGCCCCCATGCGCATGTACCGACTGAAGACGTCGGAGGGCACACCGAAACCGGCCACGTGGCCGATGTGGCGCGGGCCGTTCGCGTACGGCCAGGCGACAGCGGAGAGGACTTTGCTCATGGGGGAATCCTAGTGACGCTCGTGCGCGGCCGTGCCTCCCGGCTAGGTTCGTCGGCATGAGCCAGCCGCACGCCGAGTCGAGGACGCTGATCGCGGAGGACCTGCTCCTCCTGCTGATGGACGACGAGAAGGGGCGCCTCGCCGCCGCCTCCTACGCCCAACCGCTCTTCGGCGGCGCGCTCCTGGCCGAGCTCGCCCTCGACGGCGCGGTCGAGGTCGAGGAGAAGCGCGGGATGTGGCACACGGCCAAGGTCCACGCCGTCCACCCGCCGGCCGGGGGCGCAGCACCCGACCCGCTGCTGGCCCGGGCCTGGGAGGTCGTCGCCGAGAAGCCGCGCACGGCCCAGGGCCTCGTGGACCGGCTCGGCAGGGGCGTGCGGAAGGAGCTGCAGGACAGGCTCGTCGCCCGGGGCATCCTCGAGCGGCGGGAGACGAAGATCCTCGGGCTCTTCCCGAGCACGACCTGGCCGGCGGTGGACGTCCAGCACGAGCAGCAGGTGCGTGCGTCCCTGCGCGACTGCCTGGTCATCGGCCTCATGCCGACGCCCCGCACCGCCGCCCTGGTGGCCCTCCTCGCCGCCGTCGACCAGGCCTACAAGGTGCTCGCGCCGGGCGACCTGACCTCACAGCGCGGTGAGCTCAGCCCGCGCGAGGTGAAGAGGCGGGCCAAGGCGATCACCGAGGGCGACTGGGCGGCGAAGGCGGTGCGCGACGCCGTCGCTGCCTCGCAGGCAGCGATCTCCACCGCCGTGATGGTCTCCACCACCACGGCGGCCACGAGCACCTGACCCAGTACTTGACCTGCTCAGTACTTGCGGATCCGGTACTCCGCCCGCTTGCGGATCCCGGGCAGCACCTTGACCAGCTGGGCGCCGGGGCACGCGGTCTGGTTGGTGTGCAGGTGGCCGTCGATCACCGGCAACGTCACTGCCTTGCCGCGGCGGAAGCGGTCGGAGCCCTTGGAGACGACCTTGACCTTGCCGAGGGCGTGGCGACCGTTCTTGTCGAGCTGCCAGGCGGCCACGCGGGCAACCGTGCGGATCACGGCCTTCGTGGGCTTCTTGCGGCGGTAGTCACCGATGACGGCGACCCCGATGGAGTTGTGGTTGAAGCCGAGGGTGTGGGCGCCGCGCACCATGTCGCCGCCGTGGCGCCCCACCCACGCGCGCCCGAACCGGTCGACCAGCACGTTGTAGCCGATGTCGGACCAGCCCAGCGACTTGGTGTGGTAGCGGTAGAAGCCGCGCAGGATGCCCGGCACGTCGGCGCGCGAGTAGCGGTTGCTGCTAGCGGTGTGGTGGACGTGGACCTGCTTCAGCGTCCGCCGCATCACCGGCGGGCTGGTGCGCCACTTCTCCTTCGCACCCCACTTCTTGCGCGGACGCATGCGCGGGGGCGGCGCCGTCCGCCTCGGCTTGGCCTCCCCGGTGGGCAGTGCCGTGGGGGTGGAGGTGGGGGTCGCTGTCGGGGTCGCTGTCGGGGTCGCTGTGGGGGTCGCGGTCGGCGTCTCCGACGGTGCGGTCGTGGGCTCCGCCGCGGGTCGGACCACCTCGGGCCGTCCCGAGGTGTCGAGCAGGACGAGCCGCAGGTCACGTGGTCGGTGACCGAGGCTGCGTACGCGCACGTGGGACGCCGCGCCGACCCACACCAGGTCGGTGCCGCGTACGCCGTTGCCCTCCCCCGCACCTGCCGTGGGGCCGTCCTCGAGCGTGGTGAGCGACTGCCAGCGACCCCAGCCGTCAACCCCGCGGAGGCTGAACTGGACCCGCGGGTCGCCGCCCCCGGTCCAGGTCGCGCCGATCATCGAGAAGCGGTCGGTGCGCAGCGTCGCGCCCCCGGCCGGGACGGCGGGCCGAGCCTCCCGTACGCCGCCACCCACGCCCTGCAGGGAGACCGGCGGGGCGGGCACGGAGCGGTGGGCGGCGGGTCCGGCTGCGGCGGCCTCGGCGGGCGCGCCCAGCCCGGCGGCGGCCACCACCAGGGCGGTGACCACCGCGCCCTGATGTCGGAAGGTGCAGGGACGGGGAAGTCGAAGCATGCCGTTCAGCATGCACTCACCACCCCACCGCGAAACACCCCCTGGACAGGCACGAGGCCCCCGGAAGGGACTCCTCCGAGGGCCTCTGCGGCAGCGTCAGCTGAAGTCGAGCTCGCCGGTGCGCGAGCGCTTCAGCTCGTAGAAGTAGGGGAACTTCGCGACGGCGACGCAGCCGTCCCAGAGCTCGCCGGCCTCCTCGCCCCGCGGGGTCTTCGAGAGCACCGGTCCGAAGAAGGCAGCGCCGTTGATCGCGATGGTGGGGGTGCCGACGTCGTCGCCGACCTGGTCCATCCCCTCGTGGTGCGAGCGGGCCACGGCCTCGTCGAGCGACGCGTCGTCCATGGCGTCGACGAGGTCGGGCTCGAGGCCGGCCTCGGCGACCGCGGCCGCGATCAGCTCGCGAGTGATCGCGTTGTCGTCCTCGGCGAGGTGGATCCGGTTGCCGAAGGCCGTGTAGAGCCGGGCCAGCACCTGCTTGCCGTGGCGCTGCTCGGCGGCGATGCAGACGCGCACCGGGCCCCAGGCCGGCTCGAGCATCTCGCGGTACTCGTCGGGGATGTCCTTGTCCTGGTTGAGGTAGGCGAGGCTCATCACGTGCCACACCACCTCGATGTCGCGCACCTTCTCCACCTCGAGGATCCACCGCGAGGTGATCCACGCGAAGGGGCAGAGCGGGTCGAACCAGAAGTCGGCGGTGTCCTTGCGCGGGGCGTCAGTCTCAGTCGTCACGCCACCCAGTGAATCAGACCGCCCACGACCGCCCCGCCCAGCACGAGCCAGGCGCTGTTGAGGCGGGTGCGCCACAGCGCCAGCAGCGTCACCAGCGCGAGCCCCAGGCCCACCACGTCGGTGAACGCCTCGCGGCCCAGCAGCCAGGCCACGCCGACCATCAGCGCCAGTCCCGTGGCGTTCACCCCGTCGAGGAAGGCGGCCGTCCACCAGCGGGCGCGCAACCGGCTCGTCACCCGGGTCAGCAGCGCGACGAAGAGGAAGGAGGGCGCGAAGATCGCCACGGTCGCGACCAGCGCGCCCGGCAGGCCGGCAACCAGGAAGCCGACGAAGGTCGCCGAGGTGAAGAGCGGACCGGGGTCATCTGACCCACCGCCACCGCGTCGAGCAGCTCGGTCCGGGTGAGCCAGCCGAGGCGCTCGACGTACTCACCGTCGAGGAAGGCCAGCAGCACGTAGCCGCCGCCGTAGAGCACCGCCCCGATCCGCAGCATCGTCCAGCCCAGCGTGGCGAGGCGTTCCAGGTCGACCGCGCCGCCGGTGCGGTCGGCGGCCCAGAGCACGGCGGCGGCCACGACGGCCTGCGGGCCCGAGGCACGCTGCGTACGACGGCGGCGGCTCCCCCAGCCCACCAGGACGCCCAGCACTCCCCCCGCGAGGAGCACGGCGAGCTCCGGGGCACCGAGCAGGTAGGTCACCAGCGCCACGGCGGCCAGCACGCGCAGCCACGGACTGTGCAGGGCGGTCGGCCCCAGGCCGACGGCCGACCAGACGACGATCGCCACCACCACCGGCACGACCCCCGCCAGCACCCCGTCGAGCACGGGGGTGCTCCCCCACTCGACGTAGACCCAGGCCAGGCCGGTGACGAGCAACGCGGCGGGCAGGATGAAGGCGAGCCCGGCCGCCCAGAACCCGCGCCAGCCCCCGCGCTCGTGGCCCAGGTGGATCGCCAGCTCGGTGGAGTTCGGGCCGGGCACCAGGTTGGTGGCGGCCATCAGGTCGAGGAAGCGCTGGTCGTCGAGCCAGCCCCGACGACGCACCAGCTCGTCGCGCATCAACGCGATGTGCACCGCGGGCCCGCCGAAGGCGACGACACCCAGGCGGAGGAAGAGGAGTGCGAGCTCGCGGGGTCGGGTGCGTTCCACGGGCTCGATGCTAGGCAGCCCCGGTGACGCGTCGCCGCCCGACGCGGTCGAGGCAACGATCCGGGAACGGCCCCACGACGGTGCTGGGCGCCCACCGGCCGAAGTGACATGATCGGGCCCATGCCTGGAACCAACCTGACCAGGGACGAGGCCGCCACCCGCGCCGCCCTCCTGGACGTCACGTCGTACACCGTCGAGCTGGACCTCACCACCGGTGAGAAGACCTTCGGCTCGACGACCACCCTCGAGTTCTCCGCCACCACCCCCGGCGCGAGCACCTTCGCCGACCTCGTGGACGCGACCGTCCACGAGATCACCCTCAACGGTCGCTCGTTGGACCCGGCAGAGGTCTACGTCGACAGCCGCATCACGCTCGACGACCTCGCCGAGACCAACACGCTCGTCGTGAAGGCCGACTGCACCTACTCGCACACCGGTGAGGGCCTGCACCGCTTCGTCGACCCGGTCGACGACCGCGTCTACCTCTACAGCCAGTTCGAGGTGCCGGACGCGCGTCGCGTCTTCACCACCTTCGAGCAGCCGGACCTCAAGTCCGTCTTCACCTTCACGGTCACCGCCCCCGACCACTGGAAGGTCATCTCCAACTCGGCGACGCCGGTGCCGGAGGCGGCAGGCGGCGGGAAGGCCGTGTGGCGCTTCGCCCCGACCGAGCGGATGTCGACCTACATCACCGCCGTCGTGGCCGGCGAGTACCACGAGGTGCTCGACACCTACGAGGGCAAGCACGGCACGATCCCGCTGGGCCACTACTGCCGCCAGTCGCTGGTGGAGTTCCTCGACCGCGACAACCTGGTCGAGACGACCAAGAAGTCGTTCGAGTTCTTCGAGGAGAAGTTCGACTTCCCCTACCCCTTCGGCAAGTACGACCAGCTCTACGTGCCGGAGTACAACATGGGCGCGATGGAGAACGCGGGCTGCGTCACCATCCGCGACGAGTACCTCCCCCGCTCGCGCCAGCCGCGCTCGTTCTACGAGTTCCGCACCTCGATCATCACCCACGAGATGGCCCACATGTGGTTCGGCAACCTCGTGACGATGCAGTGGTGGGACGACCTCTGGCTCAACGAGTCGTTCGCCGAGTGGGCCTGCTACTGGTGCGAGGCCGAGGCCACCGAGTTCACCGACGCCTGGACCGGCTTCGCCAACGCCCGCAAGCAGACCGGCTACCGCGCCGACCAGCTGCCCTCGACCCACCCCGTCGCGGCCGACAACGTCGACCTGCACGCGGTCGAGGTGAACTTCGACATGATCACCTACGCCAAGGGCGCGTCGGTGCTGAAGCAGCTCGTCGCCTGGGTCGGCCTCGACCCGTTCCTGGCCGGCCTGCGCCAGTACTTCAAGGACCACGCCTTCGGCAACGCCACGTTCGACGACCTGCTCGCCGCGCTGGAGACCGCGTCCGGCCGTGAGCTCAAGGGCTGGGCGAAGGAGTGGCTGCAGACCGCCGGCGTCAACACGCTGCGTCCGGAGTTCACGCTCGCCGACGACGGGACGTACGCCTCGTTCTCCGTGCTGCAGAGCGCGGCGCCCGAGCAGCCCACGCTGCGCCGGCACCGCCTCGGCATCGGCCTGTACGACCTCAACGACGCCGGCGCGCTGGTGCGCCGGGAGTACGTCGAGGTCGACGTCGAGGGGGCCGAGACCGCCCTGGCGGAGCTGGTCGGCAAGGCCCAGCCCGACCTGCTGCTGCTCAACGACGAGGACCACGCCTACGCGAAGATCCGCCTCGACGAGCGTTCGCAGGCCACCGCCGTCGCCCACCTCTCGGACCTCGAGGACTCGCTGGCCCGTGCCCTGGTGTGGGGTGCGGCCTGGGACATGACCCGCGACGCCGAGATGGCGGCCACCGACTTCGTGCGTCTGGTGCTGGCCAACATCGGCTCCGAGACCGACTCGTGGGGCGTCACCCGCATCCCCGCGTCGGCCGCGCTGGCCGTGGCCTCCTACTCCGACCCGGCCGGCCGTGCCGCGCTGAAGAAGGAGTGGGAGGAGGGGCTGCACCAGCTGCTGCTCGACGCCGAGCCCGGCAGCGACCACCAGCTCACCTTCGCCCGCCAGTACGCCGCCGCCGCGCGCTCCGAGGAGGGCCTCGACCAGCTCGTCGGCCTCCTCGACGGCTCGGTCACCATCGAGGGGCTCGCGGTCGACCAGGACCTGCGCTGGCTGCTCGTCGGCGCACTGGCCGCCGGTGGTCGCTTCACCGACGCCGAGATCGACGCCGAGCTCGAGCGCGACAGCACGATCGCGGGCAAGGAGGCCGCCGCGGCCGCCCGTGTCGCCCAACCCACCGCGGACGCCAAGGCCGCAGGCTGGGCCGCGATCCTCGACCCGCAGACGCCCAACGAGACGTCGCGCGAGATGGTCCTGTCGATCTTCCGGCACGGTCAGGACGAGGTCGTCGCGCCCTACCTCGAGAAGTACCTCGACGCGGCGGAGACGCTCGTCGACGTGCTGGGCTTCCACAAGGCCTCGGTCGTGCTGGAGTACGGCTTCCCCAAGGCGCTCGCCTCGCAGGAGACCGTCGACCGGGTCGACGCCTGGCTCGCCGGGTCGAAGGCGCCCGTGCAGGCCCTGCGCTACGTGCAGGAGGGTCGCGCCGACGTCGCCCGCGCGCTCGCTGCGCAGGCCCGCGACGCCCAGGCCTGACGACCCCAGAACGGCCGACGGCCCCGTCCCCTCGCAGGAGGGGGCGGGGCCGTCGTCGTACGTCGTGGAGCCGGGGCGTGGGCCGGGACGCCGTGACTCCCGGGGCGCCTAGCTCGTGTGGTTCGACTGCGGGGCGCGGGCGTGCTCGGCCAGCAGGTTGATGCCGCGCTTGAGGCCACCGACCTCGTCACCCTCGGCGAACGCGGTCTGCATGGCCATCACGGCCAGGTGGGCCTCGGCGTCGGTGAGCGTGCGGCGCACCTCGGCGCCGGTCACGACCTCGACCACGCGGGCGAGCGGGTCGACCATCACCAGCACGCTGCGGTCCGGTGCGGACAGCGCGGCGTGCAGCGACCGGGCGAACGCCTTCGGGTCACCGTCGCTGACGCCGCGGAAGACCGAGAACTCGACGCGACTGGCCTGCTCCGCGGCGCGGATGACCTTGTCGAGCTCGGCCCGCTCGCTGGCGGTCAGATCACCACGTGCCACTGGCTCCACCGGCGTCCTTCGCGGCGCCGGAAGCCTCGACCTCGGCCTTGCCGCCACGGGGGCCGCCGAACCAGTCGTCGGCGACCGGGGAGACGTGACCCGACAGCTTCTCGCCACGTGCCAGCGCGGGCAGGACGGTGAGGAGCGTGATCACGAGCGCCACGACCAGCGGGACGACCAGGACGATGAGGAAGAAGTCCATGAAGCCGACCGACTCGGGGGTCTCCCACGCCTCGGGAAGGTCCGCCATCGCCGGAGCGGCGAGCAGGGCGGAACCGATGACGGTGAGCGGCACGGACAGGCGCAGCGACGAGCGCAGGGCGCGGACGGGGCTGGTGGTCACGGAGGAGCTCTTGGTGGTCACGCGCCCAAGGATATCGTCTCCCCTTCCGGAGCCCTCATCCCGATCGTCCCTCGGCCTCCGAGGGGCAACCGAGCGTTCGCAATACTGGGCGCCATGTCTGTCCTGAGCACCGCGAAGAGCCCCGCCGACAGCGTCGCCGAATCGCCCTGCACGGACGCGCAGGCCGTGTGCGAGGTGATGCTGAAGGCCACCGGCAACGAAGGCCTCTCGGCCGCCACCCAGGTCGGGGTCACCATCACCCTGCTGGTCCTCCTGGCGCTGGTGGCGCGCTGGTTCCTGCACCGCATGGTCGACCGCATCGTGCGCTCGGCCGAGACCCCGATGGTCCCGACCCGGCTGATCCGCAACGGGGTGCTGGGGCGCAGCGCCGAGCAGTCGCCCAGCGACCTCGCTGCGACCACCCGCAGGGTCCAGCGGGCCAAGACCATCGGGAGCCTGCTCAAGTCGGTGATCACCGGCGTACTCCTGGCGGTGGGCGTCACCATGGCGCTCAGCGAGCTGGGGCTCAACATCGCGCCGGTCCTGGCCAGCGCCGGAATCCTCGGCCTGGCGCTGGGCTTCGGCGCCCAGACGCTGGTGAAGGACTTCCTCTCCGGCATCTTCATGATCTTCGAGGACCAGTACGGCGTCGGCGACGTGATCAGGATCAACGACGTCCAGGGCACCGTCGAGGCGGTCACCCTGCGCGTGACGCGACTGCGCGACGGCAACGGCACGGTCTGGTACGTCCGCAACGGCGAGATCCTGCGCGTGGGCAACATGAGCCAGAACTGGGCGCGCGCCGTGCTCGACGTCGAGGTCTCCCACGAGGCCGACCTCACGCGTACGCGGGAGGTGCTGCTCGACGTGGCCCGCGAGATGTGGCGCGACGACGAGTTCACCGGCCGGATCATCGAGGAGCCCGAGGTCCCGGGCGTCGAGCAGATCTCGGTCGACGGCGTCACCGTGCGCGTCTCGGTCAAGACCGCCCCGATGGAGCAGTGGCCGGTGGCCCGTGCCCTGCGCGAGCGGATCAAGTCCCGCTTCGACGCCGAGGGCATCGTCGTGCCCCACACCCGCTACGTCGACGACCCGGTCGATCCCGTCGGCACGGAGGCCGTGCCGGCGGAGTGAGCCGCGGCCCTCGCCCGACGCAGCTCCGGCGAAGCGGCACCGGCTGGCTCGACCCGGCACAATGGGGGCCATGAGCACGTTCTACGACGAGATCGGCGGCATGGAGACCATCCGGACGATCGTCGACACGTTCTACGCGGGAGTCGCCGAGGACGAGGTGCTCCGGCCGATGTACGAGGAGGAGGACCTCGGCCCCGCCGCGGACCGCTTCGCCCTCTTCCTCGCCCAGTACTGGGGCGGCCCCAGCACTTACGGCGAGCAGCGCGGCCACCCGCGCCTGCGGATGCGCCACGCGCCCTTCCGGGTGAACCCGGCCGCCGCCTCCCACTGGCTGAAGCACTTCCGTGCCGGCCTGGACGCCGCCGACCTGACGCCCGAGCAGGACGAGCAGTTCTGGGCGTACGTCACCCACGCCGCGCAGTTCCTGGTCAACACCCCGGAGTGAGGGCCGAGGCCCTCCCCCGGGGTCGATGCCTCAGGCCGTCCTGGCGGCGAACTCCCGCAGCCGGGCCATCAACGGCTCCGGCGGCGCCGCGCTGCGCTGGGTCTTCGCGTCGAAGAAGACCATGACCACCTTGGCGCGGCTCAGCACGGTGTCGCCGTCGCAGATCTCCGACTCCACGGTGACCGAGCGGCTGCCGACCCGGGAGACCCAGCTCCACACGTCGTAGGGCTCGCCACGGAAGTGGATCGGCTTCAGGTAGTCGACCTCCTTGCGGGCGACCACGACGCCGACGCCGGAGTTGTCCTGCCCCGCGGTGATCCGCTCGACGACGGGGATGCGCGCCTCCTGGAAGTACTCGAAGTACTTGACGTTGTTGACGTGCCCGTAGACGTCCACGTCGCTGAAGCGCACGTGCAGCGGGTAGTGGCCGTCGGCCAGGTGGCGGGGCTCGGTGCGCTCGGGACGCTCGGCCTCGCGCGGCTCCAGGAAGACCCTGAGGGCGTCCTTCTCCGCTGGCGTGAACCGACGCGGACGCTCGTCCGCGAAGACGAAGGGCGTGAGCACGGTGTGGGCGCGCGCGTAGACGACGCGCTCGCCCCCGTCGACCTCGTCGAAGATCTCGTACGCCATCGTCACCGACGCGGCACGCACCTCTGTGACCCACACCTCGATCTTGATCGGCACGCTGCGCGGCGCGATCGGGGCCAGGTAGGTGATGTCGTGGCTGACCACGACGAGTCCCTCGGTCGGCCCACCGGCCAGGTCGTCGGCCCTGGCGTCCGGGGCGTGGGTGCGCAGCATGTCGACCCTGGCCTCCTGGAGGTAGTCGACGTAGGTCACGTTGTTGACGTGGTTGAGCATGTCGAGATCGGCCCAGCGCACCGGGCACTCGTAGACGTGGCGCACGCCCGTCATCGTCTCATCCTCCCCGCTGTCACCATGAGGCCAGGGCGGACCGCTAAGGTCACCCCCATGACTGATCAGGGGGAGACCCGGTGGCTCGACGAGGGGCAGCAGCGCTCGTGGCGGGCCCTGCTGCTGGGCCACGCACTGCTGCTCGGCCGGCTGGACGACGACCTGCGTCGCGCCCACGACATCTCGCTCACCGAGTACGAGATCCTCGTCCGGCTCTCCGAGCGTGAGGACCACGCGATGCGGATGGCCCACTTGGCCGACGCCCTGGCGCACAGCCGCTCCCGCGTCACCCACACCATCGACCGGATGGAGAAGGCCGGCTACGTCGCTCGTCGCGCCTCCCCCGACGACGGTCGTGGCGTCGTGGCGGCGCTCACCCCGCAGGGCATGGAGCTGCTCGAGCAGGCCGCGCACGTGCACGTACGAGGTGTGCGCGACAACCTGGTCGACCTGGTGAGCGACGAGGACTTCGCCGCCGTCGGCCGCGTCTTCAACACCGTCTCCGACCACCTCGTCGGGTCGCACCCGGCGATGGAGTTCCGCCGCCAGCGCTGAGCGCGGCGAGCAGCACCTGCGTAGGACGAAGCCCCGACCGCCTCACGGTGGTCGGGGCTTCGTCGTGACGTCTCAGTCGCGGGTGAGGCGACGGTGCGTGACGCGGTGCGGCCGGGCGGCCTCGGCGCCGAGGCGCTCGATCTTGTTGGCCTCGTACGAGGCGAAGTTGCCCTCGAACCAGAACCACTTGCCGCCGTCCTCCTCGTCGCCCTCCCAGGCGAGGATGTGGGTGGCGACCCGATCGAGGAACCAGCGGTCGTGGGAGGTGACCACGGCACAGCCGGGGAACTCCAGCAGCGCGTCCTCGAGCGACGAGAGGGTCTCGACGTCAAGGTCGTTGGTCGGCTCGTCGAGGAGCAGCATGTTGCCGCCCTGCTTGAGGGTCAGCGCCAGGTTGAGGCGGTTGCGCTCACCGCCGGAAAGCACGCCGGCCTTCTTCTGCTGGTCGGGGCCCTTGAAGCCGAACGACGCGACGTAGGCGCGCGAGTTCATCTCGAAGTTGGCGACCTTGATGAAGTCCAAGCCGTCGGAGACAACCTCCCAGACGTTCTTGTTGGGGTCGATGCCGCCGCGGCTCTGGTCGGCGTAGGAGATCTTCACGGTCTGGCCGACGGTGAGCTTGCCCGAGTCGGGCTCCTCGTTGCCGGTGATCATCCGGAAGAGCGTGGTCTTGCCGACGCCGTTGGGGCCGACGATGCCGACGATGCCGGCACGCGGCAGGCTGAAGGAGATGTCGTTCCACAGGACGCGACCCTCGAAGCCCTTGGTCAGGTGCTCGGCCTCGAGCACCACGTCGCCCAGGCGCGGGCCCGGCGGGATGTTGATGTCGGCGGTGTCGATCTTGCGGGCCTTGTCGGCCTCGGCGGCGAGCTCCTCGTAGCGGGCCAGACGCGACTTCGACTTGGTCTGGCGGGCCTTGGCGTTGGAGCGCACCCACTCGAGCTCGCGCTCGAGCATCTTGGCGCGCTTGGCGTCCTTCTGGCCCTCGATCTTGAGGCGGTCCTTCTTGGTCTCCAGGTAGGTGGAGTAGTTGCCCTCGTAGCCGTGGATGGAGCCGCGGTCGACCTCGGCGATCCACTCGGCGACGTTGTCGAGGAAGTAGCGGTCGTGGGTGATCGCCAGGACGGCGCCCGGGTAGGTCTTGAGGTGGCCCTCGAGCCACTGGACCGACTCGGCGTCGAGGTGGTTGGTGGGCTCGTCGAGGAGCAGCAGGTCGGGCTGCTGGAGGAGCAGCTTGCAGAGCGCGACGCGGCGGCGCTCACCACCGGAGAGGTTGTCGACGAGGGTGTCCGGCGGCGGGCAGCGCAGGGCGTCCATCGCCTGGTCGAGGCGGCTGTCCAGGTCCCACGCGTTGGCGTGGTCGAGGTCGGTCTGCAGGTCGCCCATCTCCGCGAGGAGGGTGTCGAAGTCGGCGTCGGGGTCGGCCATCTGCTCGGAGATCGCGTTGTAGCGGTCGAGCTTCGCCTTGATCTCGCCGACCGCCTCCTCGACGTTCTCAAGGACGGTCTTGCCCTCGGTCAGCGGCGGCTCCTGCTGGAGCATGCCGACGGTGGCCTCGGGGTCCTTGATCGCGTCGCCGTTGTTGGGCTGGTCGAGGCCGGCCATGATCTTCAGCAGCGAGGACTTGCCCGCGCCGTTGGGCCCGACGACACCGATCTTGGCGCCGTGCAGGAACGAGAGGGTGACGTTGTCGAGGACGACCTTGTCGCCGTGGGCCTTGCGCACGTTGCGCAAGGTGAATACGTACTCAGCCATGAGGCCAGAGCCTACCGGGATGCAGGGGCCGGGCGTCCATCGGCGACGGCCGCCCGGCCCTGCGCGGGTCGACCGGTCTCAAGCCGCCGTACGCTCCGGCTCCCCCGCCACTCCCACGGCGTCGGCGTGCTCGTCGACGGGCGCCTGCTCGTCCGCCTCACGCGAGGAGACCGCGGCCGTGGCGGGGCGCACGAAGGTGCTGGTGCCCTTGGACAGGTCGTGGCCGACCGACTGGGCGACGACGACGTGGCGGGTGACGGTGGTGCCGTCCTCCTTCTGCCAGGTCTCGGCGGTGAAGCGGCCGGTGACCAGCACCGGGTCGCCGCTGCTGACCGAGGCGGCGACGTTGGCCGCGAGGTGGCGCCAGGCCTTGACCGCGTACCAGATCGTCTCGCCGTTCTCCCAGCGCCCGTCGCGCAGGCGTCGTGGCGTGCTGCCCACCCGGAAGGAGGCCAGGGGCACCTCACCGCGCACCTGCGTCAGCTCCACCCGGGAGCCGACCCAGCCGCTGAAGGTGATCAGGTCGTCGTTCATGTCGTGCTCCTCGTCCCGACGCCCCGGTGGCGTCGTCCCTCCGATGCTGGAGGAGGAGCACGCAGCGCACGCTGCGTGGAGCCGTGGCCCTGTGGAGGGGGCCCCGGGGTCGCACCTGGGTGCGTGCGACGGGGGTCGACGCCCGACGACGAGCCGTCGGGCGCCCACAGGTAGAGCGGGGTGCCTCAGCCCAGCGCGGCGGCGATGCCGGCGCGGGTGGCCGAGTAGGCCTCGAGCTCGGTCCGCACGGGACCGACGACCAGGTCCTCGGAACCTCGTGGATCGCCGAGCGGAGTCGCTGCTCGGCCACGCGGGCGCGCCGCTTGGCCGTGGAGTGGACCAGCACGCGGCAGACCAGCGCCAGCACGACGCCCAGCCCGATGCCGCCCCCGAGCAGGAGCAGCGGAATCGGCCAACCGGCGACCTCGGGGGTCTCGGTCTCGGTCAGCCCGGCCGCGG
Source organism: Nocardioides daphniae (assembly GCF_004777465.1). Lineage (NCBI taxonomy): Bacteria > Bacillati > Actinomycetota > Actinomycetes > Propionibacteriales > Nocardioidaceae > Nocardioides > Nocardioides daphniae. The sequence goes on along the minus strand of NZ_CP038462.1, from coordinate 1,077,515 downwards.
TGCCGAGGGTGAGCAGGGCGATCCAGGCGGCCCCGGCGACGGCCGAGAGGATCAGCATCCACTGCAGGACCCGCACGGCGCTGGCCCAGATCGGGATCCGGTCGACGCCCAGGTCGGTGGTGGCCAGCTCGCGGTCGAGGCGGTCGTTGACGTCGCCGAGGCGCGAGACCGAGGCGACCCGGACCGAGTGGGCCCAGTTCTGCTTGAAGCCGGTGGTCACGTCGTCGACGAGGGCACGGACCTCGCTGTCGACCCGGGCGCGCTGCACCTGGGTCGCCTCGGGCACCGAGGTGCGGGCGGCGCCGGTGAGCATCTTGCCCTCCGCGCCGAGGTCCAGGTGGAGGCGCTTGAGCGGGTCGGGCTTGAAGCGGGAGAGCCACGAGGTGACCGGCCAACCGGTGGCGCGGTTGGCGCGCAGGCGGGTGGAGTCCTCGACCGCCTTGACCACGGTCGGCACCCCGGCGGCGTCGGCGAAGGCGTCCTCGAGGGCCTCCACGCGCTCCGGGGAGAGGGTGGGGACGGCAGCGGTGCCGGTGTAGCCCTGCAGGGTGGTCGCGGCGGTGCGCAGGTCGGCCTCGAGCCGGGCCTTCGCGACCTTCTTGCTGGCGACCTTCTTGGCGATCTCGGAGCGGAGCTCGGCCACACCCCAGCCCTCGCGCGAGCTGACGGGGACCACCGGGACGCCGGTGAGGCCGTCGGCGGCGAGGAGGCGGCGTACGTCCTCGACCATGGCGTCGCGGCGCTCCGCCGGGACCCGGTCGATCTGGTTGAGCACGACCAGCATCACGTCCTGGTGACCGGTCAGCTGGGAGAGGTAGCGGTCGTGGATCGCGGCGTCGGCGTACTTCTGCGGGTCGAGGACCCAGATCAGCATGTCGGCGAGCTGCACGAGCCGGTCGACCTCGAGGTGGTGGCTGACCTCGGTGGAGTCGTGGTCGGGCAGGTCGAGCAGGATCACGCCGTCGAGCTCGTCCTTGTGGTTGCCGACGCTGAGCATGGAGTCGCGGGTGACCTGGTGACGCGGCGGGATGCCCAGCCAGTCGAGCAGCTCGGGGGCGCCGTCGGAGCCCCAGACGCAGGCGGTGGCCCACGAGTGGTGGGGCGGCGGACGCCCACGGCGCTCAGCTCGAGCCCGGTGAGGGCGTTGAAGGTGGTCGACTTGCCGGAGCCGGTCGCGCCGGCCAGGGCGACGACCGTGTGGTCGGCGGAGATGCGCAGGCGGGCGGCCGTCCGGTCGACGAGTGCGGACGTCTCGGCCAGGACCGATTCGTCGACGCGACCGCGTGCGGCGTCGACGGCCTTCTCGAGCCCGTCGAGACGGGCACCGATGTCCGAGCCACGGGTGACCAACTTCTTGGCACCCTCGAGAAGAGACGTCATCGCTTCCTCTGCAAACGGGGGGAAAGGCTTGCGAGTACCCAGAATAGTGGTCGACAGGCCCCGTAGCATCATCGGGACGCTCCAGTCCCACACTCCCCTCAGGCCACTGCCACCACGCGGGTGTGCAGGCGTACGCACGGGGGCGCCAGCGGGTCCGGCATCCGGGCCCGCGCCCACGTCAGCCCGACGTCAGTCCGGGACGTGGACCGGGCCGACGCCCCGGCGCTCACTTCGAGGACTGGGAGAAGCGCAGGTCGTCGATCCGGCGGGCGGCCTGACGCAGGCTCTCCGAGGCACCCTTGGCGTCGCCCAGCGAGTCCAGCAGGTCGGTGTAGCGGCGACGTTCGGCCTCGAAGAGCTCGTTGACGCGTCGCTCGAGGTCACGGCGGGCGCGGGCGGCCAGCGTCCGCACCGCCTGGTCACCGAGACGGCCTCCAGGAGCTTCTGGCCCAGCAGCGCCCCTCCCCCTGCGACGCCGACCTCGGCACCGACAAGCATGCCGCCGGTGTGCGCGAAGACGACCACCATGAGGGCCACGGAGAGACCGTTCACCCCGTACGCCAGGAAGCGCGCGGTGGTGCGCTTGTCGGCGCCCTCGGTGCGGACCATCTCCAGCACGCCGGACTGCCAGTCGCGCACGGCGCGCTCGGCCTTGCGGCGGAAGTCGCGCGAGGCCCGCGAGAGGTCCTCCCCGGCGTCCGCGAGCAGGCCCTGGCCCGAGGCGAGTGAGTTCCAGGAGGCCTGGGCTGCCTCGGCCGCGGCCTCGGCGTGCTCCAGCAGCAGGGTCTCCAGGCCCGACTCGACGGCGACGGTGACGCGCTCGGCCTGCTGCGGCTTGCCCTTCACGGCGTTGACGACGCGGTCACGCAGCCAGCCGACGCGGTTCTCCAGCGACTTGAGCAGCTCACCGGTGCCGACGAACTCCTGCCAGCGCACGAGCACCTCGCCCCGCAGGAGGGTGCCGTCGGCGGTGGCCTCCAGCACCTGGGCCAGCGAGGCGTCGTAGGCCCGGTCGGCGCCGGTCCGCAGCCGCTCGAGGGCGTCGGCCTGCTCGCTCTCGGCGTCGGCGATCTGGTGCGTACGACGTGCGACCGTGCGGATCGCGCCGTCGAGGGTCTGGCGTACGACGCCTGCGCGCGCCTCGGCGTCGGCAGCCAACGACTCCAGCCACTCGCGGATGTCGGAGACGGCGTCGGCGGGCAGCAGCCCGACGGCGGGAGCGGACGCTCGGGCACGGTGAAGAGCGGCGAGTCCTTGAGGCCGCGGGCCGCGAGCATCCGGGCCAGGTGGGTGGCCACCGTCTCCAGCGCGTCGTCGGGGGTGCGGTCGAGCACGATCCCACGGCGGCAGAGCGCTCGGCGGCCTCGCGCAGGAAGTCCCACGGCACCTGGTCGGCGTACCGCGCGGCCGAGGTGACGAAGAGCCAGAGGTCGGCGGCGGCGAGCAGCTGCGCGGCCAGGGTGCGGTTGCGCTCCTCGACCGAGTCGATGTCGGGGGCGTCGAGGATCGCGAGGCCCTGCGGCATCGACTCCGAGGCGACCAGCTGCAGCGCGGCGGGGTCGTTGGTGGAGACCGAGACGCGCTCGAGGTCGGGCAGGAGGCGGTCCTGGCCGAACCAGTGGCCGTCGTCGGGGTGGTGCACCAGGACTGGGGAGCGCGTGGTCGGGCGCAGCACGCCGGGCGTGGTGACGGCGTGGCCCACGAGGGAGTTGACCAGCGTCGACTTGCCGGCGCCGGTCGAGCCGCCGACCACGGCCAGCATGGGAGCCTCGATCGTCATCAGGCGCGGGATGACGTAGTCCTCGAGCTGGGAGACCATCTCGCTGCGGGCCTTGCGGTGGTCGGTGACGCCGGGCGTCTCGAGCTGGAGGTCGGCCGCCAGCAGGGCGCCGCGCAGCTGCACGAGCGCGGTCAGCATCTGGGTGCTCTCGACGCTGGGGACCGGGGCGGGCGTCCCCTCGTCCGGGGTCCCGTCCGTGGGTCCGGGCGTCGTCGCGTCCTCGACGGGCTTCTCGTCGGTCATCGCGTGGGGACCACCTGTCCGGGGAAGGAGATGTAGGGACGTACGGCGTTGAGCCGGGCCACGAAGGTCTGGCCACGGGTCGCGAAGTCCGGTGGCGGTGTGCCTCGAAGATACCTGTGGTGGAGGAAGCCGAGCTCAACGGCTGCCTGCTGGTACTCCTCCATCGCTTCCTCCTCCGTGTCACCACCCTGCTGCTGGGCGAAGCGGCGGGCGGCGCGGCGGGCCGACAGGTCGACCAGCCAGGCGACGTCGGTGGCGGGCAGCAGGCCGCGACGGGCAGCGTCGTCGAGCGCCGCGTGCAGCATCCGTCGCTCGGCCCGGCGCAGCCAGACGGCGAAGCCGACGAGGCCCAGGAAGAGCGGGGCCATCAGGGTCACGTAGACGAGGATGAAGTTGCCGGTGAGGCCCACGGCGGCGCTGTTCCAGAGCATGTGCGACAGCACGGCCAGCGCGTAGCCGGTGGAGAGCGCGAGCCATCGGCCGCCGTTGCTGCGGCTGTTGACGGCCAGCCCGACACCGATGCCGGTGAAGGCGGTGAAGAGCGGGTGGGCGAACGGGCTGACGAGGCAGCGGACCACGAAGGTCGCCGTCAGGGCCTCGGTGCCGCCGGGGCCGACGCCGTCGGTGCCGTTGTAGGCCGCGGCCAGGTAGAGGATGTTCTCGACGAACGCGAAGCCGACGCCGACCATGCCGGCGTAGACGATCCCGTCGAGCATCCCGTCGAGCTCGGCGCGGCGCCACCACAGCAGCAGCACCAGGAAGGCGCCCTTGGTCGCCTCCTCGACGATCGGGGCGACCACCGCGATGGCCTGCACCTCGTCGAAGCCGGCGAAGATCCCGCCGACGCCCTGCAGCACGATGGCCGCAGCGGTGGCGACGAAGGCGCCCCAGGCCAGGCCGGAGCCGAGCAGGACCCGCGGCTCAGGCTCGTAGCGGTCCAGCCAAAGGAAGCAGGCGACCAGCGGCCCGACCGGCAGGAAGGCCATCACTGCAGCCAGGCCCAACGTGGCCGGGGCTCCCGAGAGCGCGATGATCACGAGCATCAGCGCGGCGCCCAGGAAGGCCAGCAGGGTGACCACGAGCGTGAAGACCACGCTCTCGCGGTGGTGTCGGACCATGGGGGAACCCTATCGGGGCCGCGTTCCTGCGGACACCGGCGACTGCGCCTGCGGGCGTAGAGTGACCTGCGTGAGCGAGCAGACGGAACCCCAGGCCCCGCTGAGCGAGCAGCCCGACGCGCAGGCTCCCGGCACCCAGTCGCACGACCCCGCCGTGCCCGAGGCGTACGCCGCCTTCATGCGCACCGGGTGGGCCGACCTGGCCTCCGACGTCTCCAGGCACCCCGTCGCGCCGCACGCCGCGCGCCGGCGCGAGCACCTGGCGGGCCTCTTCCCGGGTGAGCGGCTGGTGGTCCCGGCCGGCACCTTCAAGGTGCGCTCCAACGACACCGACTACCGCTTCCGCCCGGACACCGCGCACACGTGGCTGACCGGCAACCAGACCACCGACGCCGTGCTCGTCGTCGAGCCCGACGGCAGCCAGGTGCTGTACGCCCGTCCCCGCTCGTCGCGCGAGACCGACGAGTTCTTCCGCGACCGCCAGTACGGCGCACTGTGGGCCGGCAAGCGTCCCTCGCTCGAGGAGATGGCGGCGTCGCTCGACCTCGAGGTGCGCCACGTCGACGAGCTGGCCCAGCGCCTCTCCGACCAGACCAAGACCCGCGTCCACCGTGGCGTCTCGGCCGAGGTGGACCGTGCGGTCAGCGGTGACGAGGGCGCCGACGCCGAGCTGAGCCGCGTGCTGTCGGAGCTGCGCCTGGTCAAGGACGACTGGGAGGTCGCGCAGCTGCAGGAGGCCTGCGACATCACCACGCTCGGCTTCGAGGACTCCGTCCGCGAGTGGGACCGGGTGCTGGAGTTCGGCGAGCGGTGGATCGAGGGCACCTTCTTCCGTCGCGCCCGCGCCATGGGCAACGACGTCGGCTACGACTCGATCGTCGGCGGCGGCTCGCACGCGACCACGCTGCACTGGATCGAGAACACCGGCCCGGTCACGCCCGGCGACCTGCTCCTGCTCGACATGGGCGTGGAGAACACGAACCTCTACACCGCCGACGTCACCCGCACGATCCCGGTGACCGGGACGTACTCCCCCGTCCAGCGCGAGCTCTACCAGCTGGTGCTGGACGCACAGGTCGCCGGCATCGACGCGGTCCGCCCCGGCGCGCCCTTCTCCGCCCCGCACGACGCGGCGATGCGGGTGCTCGCGCGCGGCCTGGCCGACATGGGCCTGCTGCCGGTCAGCGCAGAGGAGGCGCTCGACCCCACCTCCAAGGTGTACGCCCGCTGGACGCTGCACGGCACCTCCCACATGCTCGGCATGGACGTCCACGACTGCGCGCAGGCCGCGCCCGAGGCGTACGCGAAGGGCGACCTGGCCGAGGGCATGGTCCTCACCGTCGAGCCCGGCCTCTACTTCCAGCACGACGACCTGCTCGTGCCCGAGGAGCTGCGCGGCATCGGCATCCGGATCGAGGACGACATCCTCGTCACCGCCGACGGCTCGCGGAACCTCTCCGAGGCCCTGCCCCGCACCCCCGAGGCCGTCGAGGAGTGGATGGGCCGGCTGCGTGGCTGACCCGCGTCCCGCAGGGGCACGCCCGTGATCGAGTGTGCCCACTTCGAGGCCGGCCGCTGCCGCTCCTGCAGCCTGATCCCCGTGCCGCGCGTCGAGCAGGTCGCCGACAAGGGTGCGCACGTGCGTACGCTGCTCGAGCCCTTCGGGAGCCCGGAGTGGCTGGAGCCCTTCGTCGGCCCCGAGGCGGGCTTCCGCAACAAGGCGAAGATGGTGGCCGGCGGCACCGTCGACTCCCCCACGCTCGGCATCCTGACGCCGGACGGCGACGGCGTCGACCTGCGCGACTGCCCGCTCTACACGCCTCGGATGCACGCCGCGCTCGAGGTGCTCGCCGGCTTCGTGACGCTCGCGCGCCTGGTGCCGTACGACCTCGCGACGCGCCGCGGCGAGCTCAGCACGTGCTGGTCACCGAGGCTCCCTCGGGCGGGCTGATGGTGCGCTTCGTGCTGCGCTCCACCGAGCCGGTGCTGCGGATCCGCAAGCACCTGGCCACCCTGCTGCGCGCCTCGACGAGGCCGGCAGCACCGCCGAGGTGGTCTCGGTCAACCTCCAGCCCGAGCACAAGGCCGTCCTCGAGGGGCCCGACGAGGTCGTGCTCCACGGCGAGACCCTCACGATGCAGGTCAACGAGGTGGGGCTGCACCTGCGCCCGCAGAGCTTCTTCCAGACCAACACCGAGGTGGCGGCCGGGCTCTACCGTGCCGCCCGCGACTGGGTCGCGGAGCACGCCGGTGACGCGAGGAGGGTGTGGGACCTCTACTGCGGCGTGGGTGGCTTCGCGCTGCACCTGGCCGCACCCGGGCGTCGGACCACCGGGGTCGAGGTGAGCGCCGAGGCGATCGTGAGCGCCCGCACCACCGCCACGGAGCTGGGCCTGTCCGGCCTGGAGTTCGTGACTGCCGACGCGACCACGTGGGCGCTGGCGCAGGACGACGCCCCGGACCTGGTCGTGGTCAACCCGCCGAGGCGCGGCATCGGCGCCGACCTGGCCGGGTGGCTGGAGCGCTCGGGGACGCCGTACGTCCTCTACTCGAGCTGCAACGCGCAGACCTTGGCGCGCGACCTGGCGGCGATGCCGTCGTTGCGGCCGGTGCGCGCCCAGCTGCTCGACATGTTCCCGCAGACGGGTCACTACGAGGCCCTGGTCCTGCTCGTACGATGACGGAGGCGAGCCCCTTCCGCTGACAGGTAGCGGAAGAGGATCGCCGTTCATGGGCGGCGCACGGGCGCGGCGGGTGGGGGCGCGGCGTCAGCTGCGCCAGGCGTCACGGTCGCGGAAGAGGAAGTACGCCAGTCCTCCGCCGCCGGACCTCTCCTCGACGACGGGGGTGCCGTCCGGGTAGGAGGCGACCGCCTCTGCCCCGCCCTCACCAGCGCGGCGAGGTCGGAGACGCTCACGCGGCCGGTGAGCCGCTTAATCACGCGGGAGTTCTTCAGCACGGCCGGCTTGACCAGGCAGGGGCGAACGACTTCATGCCCTTGCTGTAGGTGAGCGCGAAGTTGCGCGTCTCGCCGACGACGGTGCCGCCGTTCCTGGTCAGGGTGTAGTCCGGCACGACCAAGGTGGTGGCCTCGTCCGACCACGCGCTCCGGGGGTCGCCCAGGTAGCTGGCCGCCGGGGTCGTGTCCTCGAGCGGGGTGCCCGGGGTCCACGAACCGCTGCGCACAACCACCGTTGACGGCGACCGCGTTCGCGGGGGCCGTCGTCAAGGTCACGGCGCTCGCCGCGACCACGGCCGACGCGGGGGCGACAAGATGGCTACCCGCGGGTAACCTCGTTCCGTCGCCTCCCGGCGACGGACGTACGCATCCAGGAGAGAGAACATGCCTGCACTCATCAAGGAAGGGCCCGTCTGGACCCTCGACCTCGGCGGCGACGAGAACCGCTTCTCCCCGACTTCCTCACCGAGGTCGACACCGCCCTCGACGAGATCGCGGGCAGCACCGAGCCGGCCGTCCTGCTGACCACCGGCAGCGACAAGTTCTTCTCCAACGGCCTCGACCTCGAGTGGGTCATGGCCCACCCGGGCGAGCTGCCCACCTACGTCGACCGCATCCACGCGATGTTCGCCAAGGTCCTCACGCTTCCGGTGCCGACGGTGGCCGCCATCAACGGCCACGCCTTCGGGGTGGCGCCATGCTGGCGATCGCCCATGACTACCGGGTGATGCGCGACGACCGCGGCTTCTTCTGCTTCCCCGAGGTCGACATCCTCATCCCCTTCACCGCCGGTATGAACGCGTTGATCGTCGCCAAGACCACCCCGCAGACCCAGGTCGCCTCGATGACGACCGGCCGGCGCTGGGGGGGCGCCGAGGCAGCCGCGGCCGGCCTGGTCGACGAGGCCACCTCGCTCGACGAGCTGCGCGCCGCTGCCGAGGCGAAGGTCGTCCACCTCGCCGGCAAGGACCGTCGCACCCTGGGCCGCATCAAGCAGGTGCTGTACGCCGGTGCCGTCGACGCGCTGCTCACGCCGCAGCCGGCCGACCTCACCTTCTGACCCACCCCCGCCGCCCGTGCCAGGTCCGGCGCGAGGTCGGACAGGTCACATCGAGGGCTCCCCGCCGTGGACGGCCGGGAGCCCTCGTCCGTGCAGGCGTAGGATTCCGGGACGTGAACGACACTCCCTGGATCGAGGCCCGCACCATCGACCTGGAGAACGCCAGGGAGACCTTCGCGCTCGCCGCCCGCCACGTCCTGGCCGACGTGGCCGGCGACTACCACGCCGTCATCACGGTGCCCGAGCTGGCGCGCCAGGTGCAGGAGCGCACGCGCATCCGCAACCGGCAGGCGCCGGGCCTGTGGATCGGCGACATCCTCTTCCGCGTCGCGAAGGACTGCCACCGCCGCGCCGAGCCGCTGCTCGGCTCCTTGGTGATCGGCCCCGACGGACGGATGCCCGAGTGGTACGCCGACACCGTCAACGCCGTGCGCGGTGATGTCGTCACCAGCCCGGAGATGCACGCGGCCACCGAGCGCCTCGAGTGCTACCGGCGCCACGGCGCCGACCTGCCCGCCGACGGCGGCGAGCCCGCCCTCCCCCGGCGCCCGTGGCCGGCGAGCGGGCGCCACGCGCACCGCGTACGTCCACCCCGCGGGCGAGCACGCCGCGTACGACGACCCCGCGCGCGCCGCGCAAGGCGGCGGCCGCGAAGCCCCCCGCGAAGCCCGCTCCCCCGGCCGAGAAGCTCTGCCCGAGCTGCTTCATGGTGCTGCCCGCGACCGGGCTGTGCGACAACTGCGACTGAGACGTCCCTAGGCTCAGGCCACTCGAACCCGCCCCCGACGGGTTCCTCACCCCTCAACAGGAGGACCACAGGTGTCCTGGACCCTTCACGGTGACGGCAAGTCCGTCGCCCCCGACGCCATCGTCAAGCCCGGCGAACGCCTCGGCTGGCTGCAGACCATCGGATTCGGCGCCCAGCACGTCATCGCGATGTTCGGTGCGACCTTCCTCGTGCCGCTGATCACCGGCTTCCCGCCCAGCACCACCCTGCTCTTCTCGGGCATCGGCACGATCCTCTTCCTGCTCATCACCCGCAACCGGGTGCCCAGCTACCTCGGCTCGTCCTTCGCCTTCATCGCGCCGGTGATGGCCTCGAAGAACGGTGACGACTTCAGTGCCGCCCTCTTCGGCATCGTGGTCACCGGCGCCCTGCTCGCCCTGGTCGGCCTGCTGGTCAACCAGGTCGGCACCGGCTGGATCCACTCGCTGATGCCGCCGGTGGTGATGGGGGTGCGATCGTCGCCCTGATCGGCTTCAACCTGGCGCACGCGTCGTGGAACAACGTCATCCACCTGGACCCGGCCGGGCTCTTCATGCCCGGCGGCAAACCGGCCGACAACACCCACGTCGCGCTGGCCGCCATCACCGTGCTGGCCATCGTCGTCATCGCCGCCCTCTTCCGCGGCATGGTCGGGCGCATCGCCGTCCTCCTCGGCTTCGTGGTCGGCTACCTCGCGGCCTGGCCGATGGGGGTCCTGGACTTCAGCGGCGTCGAGCAGGCCGACTGGCTGGGCCTGCCGACCTTCACAACGCCCAGCGTCGACTGGTCGATCCTGCCGATGTTCCTGCCCGTCGTCTTCGTGCTGATCGCCGAGAACGTCGGCCACGTCCGCTCGGTCGCGCACCTGGTGAAGGACGACTCCATCAACGACATGACCGGCAAGACCCTCTTCGCCGACGGCGCCGCGACGGTCGTCGCCGGCCTCGGCGGTGGCTCGGCCACCACGACCTACGGCGAGAACATCGGCGTCATGAGCGCCACCCGCGTCTTCTCCACCGCGGCCTACTGGGTGGCCGGCATCATCGCCGTCCTGCTCGCGATGTCGCCGAAGTTCGGCATGCTGCTCTTCACGATCCCCAACGGCGTCATCGGCGGCGTGACCCTCGCCCTCTACGGCATCATCGGCCTGATCGGCGTGCGGATGTGGATCGACGCCCGCGTCGACTTCGGCGAGCAGCGCAACCTCTTCCCGGTCGCCGTCGCCCTCATCCTGGCGATGGGCATGGGCAACGACGTCCTGGTCTTCGGTGACATCAAGCTGGGTGGCATCGCGATCGGCACTGCCGCCGTGCTGGTGCTCTACCACCTGATGGCGGGCCTCGAGAAGCTCCGCAGGGAGCCCGCGAAGGCCTGACGCCTCGCGGCTCACGCACGTCACCGCACGACACGGCACCGCCTCGGCCCGCTCGGGCCGGGGCGGTGCTGCCTTTGCGCATCCGGAGATGAACGGTCGTTCGATCATTTCTGGTGGTTCACCGAATAGACGCAGACCTCGGCAAGCCGCTGTGACCCGGATTACATTCCACTCACACCCGTCAGTCGAGGAGCACCGCGTGGACCAGTTCGACGTCGTCATCCGCGGCGGCACCTACTTCGACGGGACCGGGGCACCCGGCCGCCGCGCCGACGTCGGGATCCGCGACGGCCAGGTGAGCGCCGTGGGAGCCGACCTGGAGGTCGGAGAGTCCACCCGGGTGGTCGAGGCCGAGGGGCGCTGGGTGATGCCGGGCTTCGTCGACGCCCACACCCACTACGACGCCGAGCTCGTCGTGGCCCCGGGCCTCACGGAGTCGGTCCGCCACGGCGTGACCACCGTGCTCGTCGGCAACTGCTCGATCTCCGCGGTCTACAGCGACCCCTTGGACGTCGCCGACCTCTTCAGCCGGGTCGAGCCACTCCCCCGCGAGGCGGTGCTGGCGGCGATGCGAAAGCGCAAGACCTGGCGTACGCCTGCCGAGTGGGCCCGGGCCCTGGACGAGCTGTCGTTGGGTCCGCACGTCGCGTCCTTCCTGGGTCACTCCGACGTACGCGCCTCCGTCATGGGGCTGGGCCGCTCCACCGACGACCAGCACAAGCCGACCCGGCAGGAGGCCAAGGAGATCGAGCGCCGGGTGGAGGCTGCGCTCGACGCTCGCTTCCTCGGGGTCTCCACGATGACGAACCCGTGGGACAAGCTCGACGGCGACCGCTACCGCTCCCGCACCCTCCCCTCGACCCACGCCAGCTGGAAGGAGTTCCGGCGGATCAGCAAGATCCTGCGGCGGCGCGACGGGGTGCTCCAGGGCGTCCCGAACCTCAACACCAAGGTCGACGTGGCCTTCTACGCCGCCACCTCGACGGGCATCTTGCGCAAGCCGCTGCCGGTCTCCCTGCTCTCGGCAGCCGACACGGTGGCCGAGCCGTGGGTCAACCGGATCTTCGCCCCCATCGCCTACGCGGTGAACCGGATCGGGAAGGGCAAGTTCGTCTGGCAGCACCTGCCGACCACCTTCCAGGTGTGGGCCGACGGGGTCGACCTGGTCGTCTTCGAGGAGTTCGGCTCAGGGCGCGAGGCGCTGCACCTCAAGGAGGAGATGGGCCGCAACGACCTGCTCCGCGACGAGGCCTACCGGCGCTGGTTCCGCGCGGACTTCGAAAAGCGCTTCAGCCCGCGCGTGTGGCACCGCGACTTCGACGACGCCCGGATCACCGAGTGCCCGGAGGAAGCACTGGTGGGGCGCACGGTCGGCGACGTGGCACGCGAGCGGGACGTCCACCCCGTCGACTGCTTCCTGGACCTCGTCGTCGAGCACGGCACTGCCTTCCGGTGGACCACGGTCATCGCCAACTCCCGGGCCGGGGTCGCCAACCGCCTGGCGAACACCCCCGGCGTGACGATCGGCTTCTCCGACGCCGGGGCCCACCTGCGCAACATGGCCTTCTACAACTTCGCGGTCTGCCTGCTCGACCGGGTGCACCGTGCCGAGGCTGCGGGTCGCCCCTTCATGTCGGTGGAGAAGGCGGTCCACAAGCTCACCGGCGAGCTGGCCGACTTCTACCGGCTCGAGCCGGCCGCATCGCCGTCGGCGACCGGGCCGACGTCGTCGTCATCGCCCCCGCCGGGCTCGACGGATCGGTCGACGACTACCACGAGGCGCCGCTGGAGGAGCTCGGCGGCATCCACCGCATGGTGAACCGCAACGACGCCGCGGTGCACGCGACCGTCATCTCCGGTCGGGTCGTCTGGGAGGCTGGTGCCTTCGCGGCGGGCTTCGGGACCGACTTCGGCACCGGGTCGTTCCTCCCCGCTGGACGCAAGGTCGATGGCAGGGTCGCCGGCAGGGTCGATGGCAGGGTCGCCGGCAGGGTCAGTGCCCCGTCGGGCGCGGGGGCTTCACGGTGAGCACCGCGCAGGACGCGTCGAGCAGCACGCGCTGCGCGACGCTGCCCATCAGCAGCTTGCCCACGGGCGAGCGCGGACGCAGGCCAAGGACGATCATGTCGGCGTCGACCTCGCGAGCGACCCCGACCAGCTCGTCGGCGACGTCCGGCCCCATGGTCTGGCGGAGCTCGCACTCGACACCGAGGCCCGCCAACCGCTCCTCGAGGGCACCCAGGGAGGACTCGCCGACAAAGCGCTCGTCGATGTAGCTGTCGCCGCGCGTCGCGTTGACGACGACCACCCGCGACCCCCGGCGCAACGCTTCCTGCACGCCGGCGTCCAGCGCGACCTCCCCGAACTCGTTGGGGATGTACCCCACCACGACCGTCATCGCCTCTCCTCCTGCTTGTCGGACACCTCGTCGACGAGGCTGGGCCCCGCCGGCCGAAGCCTGCTCAGCGCGATCGGCACCACCACGGCCAGGGCGACGAGGACGTACACGAAGATCGCCAGCCCCTCGTTGAAGAGGCCGCTGATGTCACCCCGGAGACGTCGAGCGCCTCGCGCAGCTTCACCTCCATCAGCGGCCCGAGGATGACGCCGAGGATCAACGGCAGCACGGGGATCCCGAACCGGCGGATCGCGAATCCCAGCGCCCCGAAGACCAGCAGCAGAGCCAGGTCGAACGGGTCGCGGTTGACGCTGTAGGCACCGAGCGAGGCGAAGAAGAGGATGCCGGCGTACAGCTGCGGCCGCGGCACCCGGAGCAGCTTGGCCCAGACCGGGGCGAGCGGCAGGTTGATCACCAGCAGCAGGGTGTTGCCGATCAGCAGGCTCGCCAGCAGTGTCCAGATCAGGTCGGACTGGTCGGTCATCAGGGTCGGCCCGGCCACGATCCCGTACTTCTGCATCGCCGCGAGCAGGATCGACGCGGTGGCCGTCACCGGCAGGCCGAGGGCGAGCAGCGGCACGAACATCCCGGCGGCGCTCGCGTTGTTGGCGGCCTCCGGGCCCGCGACGCCCTCGATGGCTCCGTGGCCGAACTCGTTGCCACGCCCCTTGCGGCCGGCGAGCTTGCGCTCAGTGATGTACGACAGGAAGGTCGGCGTCTCCGCGCCGCCCGCGGGCAGCGCGCCGAACGGGAAGCCCAGCGCCGTGCCACGCAGCCACGGGGCCCACGACCGCTGCCAGTCCTCGCGCCCCAGGAACGGACGGCCCACCGGCAGTACGTCGAGTGGTCGCCGCCGCAGGTGGGCGGCAGTCCACAGCGCCTCGCCGATGGCGAAGACGCCCACGGCGACCACGACGATGTCGATGCCGTCGGCCAGCTCGAGCGACCCGCCGGTGAGCCGCGCCTGGCCGGTCGACTGGTCGAGCCCCACCAGGCCGATGGTGAGGCCGATGAAGAGCCCGATGAAGCCGCGCAGCTTCGAGGCGCCCAGCACGCTGCTGACCAGCACCATCGACAGCAGCATGATCGCGAAGTAGGTGGGTGCGCCGATCTTCACGGCCTGCTCGGCCAGGGTCGGCATGAAGAAGGCGACCAGCAGGGTGCCGATGGTGCCGGCGATGAAGGAGCCCACCGCGGCGGTCGCCAGCGCCTGCGCCGCGCGGCCGCGCTTGGCCATCTTGTTGCCCTCGATCGCCGTCATCACCGAGGCGCTCTCGCCGGGGGTGTTGAGCAGGATCGAGGTGGTCGAGCCGCCGTACATGCCGCCGTAGTAGATGCCAGCGAACATGATCAGCGCCTGGGTGACGTCGAGGCCGTAGGTCACCGGGAGCAGCAGGGCCAAGGCCATCGCCGGGCCGATGCCGGGCAGGACGCCGACGAAGGTGCCCAGCAGCACGCCGATGGCGGCGAAGGCGAGGTTCTGCCAGGTGAAGGCGTCGGCGAAGCCGCCGAGCAGGAGGTCGAGGGTCTCCATCACAGGATCCCGTCGAGGATGCCGGGCGTGAGCTGCACGCCGAGCCCGGAGTAGAAGAAGTACCAGCTGCCCACCGAGAGCACGACGCCGACCGCGATGTCACGTACGAGGGTGCGGCTGCCGAGGGCCCAGGCGGCGCCGGCGAAGAGGAAGGCACCGGTGATCGCCCAGCCCAGCACGTTGACCAGCACCAGGTTGAGCACGCAGATGGCGACCAGCTTGGCGACGGTGAGCCAGTCCGGCGGGGTGGTCAGGTCGACGTCCTCCCCCTCCTCGGCCTGCGGCACGTCACCGCGGGAGGTCGCGATCGCGAGCAGCACGGCGAGCAGCACCAGGCCCGTGCCGATGACGTACGGGAAGACCCGTGGCCCGATCGGGTCGCCGAAGCCGACGTTGAGGCCGCGCGCGTCGAGGACCGTGTAGACGCCGACCACGGCGAGGACGAGCGCCAGCAGGTACTGCGCCCTGTCGTGGGACCGGACGGGCCCGGTGTCGGGGGTGTGGCCGGGGACGGGGCCCGGCAGGTCGGTCGCGCTCACAGCAGCCCCAGCTCGTCGAGGGTGTCAGCCACCCGGGTGTCCTGCTCGGTGAGGAAGGTGCCGAAGTCGTCGCCGGTGCGGAAGTCGTCGGTCCAGCCGTTCTTCTCGACCTCCTCCTTCCAGCCGGGGCTGGCGTGCATCTCCTCGAAGTAGGCGATCAAAGCCTCGGTGCGGGCCTCGCTGATGTCCGGCGGCGCCAGGACGCCGCGCCAGTTGAGGAAGACGAGGTCGACGCCCTGCTCGGTCAGCGTCGGGACCTCGGCGAGCTGGCCCGACGGGTAGCGCTCCTCCCCCGAGACGCCGAGCACCCGCAGGTCGCCGCTGCGGATCGAGCCCTCGAACTCGGCCAGGCCGGAGAAGCCGACCTCGATCTTCTTGCCGAGCAACGCGCTGGTGAGCGGACCGCCGCCGTCGTAGACCACGTAGTTGACGTCGTTGGCGTCGATGCCCACGGTGGCGGCCAGCTGCATCGGGAAGAGGTGGTCCGGGCCGCCCGGCGAGGAACCGCCACCGATCGCGATCTCCCCCGGGTCGGTCTTCCACGCCTTGACCAGGTCGTCGAGGTCCTCGAAGGGCGAGTCGGCCGGCACCAGGATGCCCTCCGGCTCGCTCATCAGCTGGGCGATCGGGGTGGCGTCGGTGACCCCGAACTCGCTGCCGAAGGAGTAGGTCGAGCCCACCACGCCCAGGCCGACGGTCATCAGCGTGTGCTCGTCGCCGGCCCGCCCGATGAGCGAGGTCATCGCCACCGCTCCCCCGGCGCCCACCACGTTGTCGACCGTGATGTCGCCGCCGGTGATCTCCTCGGCGTCCATCACCGCGACGGCTGCGCGCCCGGTGAGGTCGTAGCCGCCCCCCGGGCTGTTGGGGATGATCATCAGCAGGTCGCGGCTGTCGTCGCCGCGGGTCACCCCGCAGGCCGCGAGGGTGGAGGCGACGACGACCGCGAGGATCGCCGCCCTGGTCCTTGGACGGCCCGAGAGTGGCATCTCCTCATCTTGTCCCGCGTGCCGAGCGGTGTCGACCCTTGTCCGCCACGTACGACTTGATCCGATGAGGTCACGAAACTTGGTCAGTGACAGCGTCAATCGATGAGGCTCTCCCGACCAGACGGGCCAGCCGCGGCAGCGAGGTCGCTAGACTCCGCCCCGGGTCACCAGGCCGGGTCAGCGCGCACGCGCGGGAGCTCCCGACGTTCGCACCGGCTGCGTCCCGTTGCCTCCGTAGCTCAGCTGGATAGAGCAGCGGCCTTCTAATCCGCTGGTCGCAGGTTCGAATCCTGCCGGGGGCGCCCTTGAGTGGAGGATTTCAGTCACCTGGTGACTGGAATCCTCCACCGAAGCAGTCGTCAGCGACAATCTCCGCGTGGACACCGTGCGCTCGATGACCCTCTTCGCCCTGGCCGCCCTCGCCGAGATCGGCGGTGCCTGGCTGGTGTGGCAGGGCGTGCGCGAGCACCGCGGCTGGCTGTGGATCGGCGCCGGCGTCATCGCGCTCGGCATCTACGGCTTCGTCGCGACCCTCCAGCCCGACGCCCACTTCGGGCGCATCCTGGCGGCGTACGGCGGGGTCTTCGTCGCAGGCTCCCTGCTGTGGGGCATGGCCGTCGACGGCTTCAAGCCCGACCGGTACGACGTGACGGGCGCGCTGATCTGCCTGGTCGGCGTCGCGGTGATCATGTACGCCCCGCGCACGGCCTGACCCGAATCCCCCATTTTGGCACTTCATACTCGAACTGGTGTTCGATAGAGTCGCCGTAGGTTCTCACTCATGACACCGCGGCCATCGAGTCGGCGGAGACGGTGGGGCCAGTTGCGAGGGTGACGTGATAGCTCGGGTTCCGGGCCTCCAGGAGCGACGACCGTCCAGAGCCATGCCGTGCATGGCGTCGTCGTCCCAGGAGGTGTGCCGTGCATCCGGTGAACGCGGTCGCGGAGGCGATCAGTGCGTCGCTGAAGTCGGTGTGCGACGTGAACCCGACGTTCATGAGCGCCGATGAGAAGGCCGGTGCGCTGCTGTCGCTGCTGGAGGTCGAGTCGCGCACTGCCGAGCTGCGGCTACGGGTGATGGCCGCCGCGGGCGACGCCGCCGAAGGTGAGGGATTCCGGTCGATCGCGACCTGGCTGGCCCACCACGGGCACGTACGCCGCGGCGACGCCGCCGCCGACCTGCGGCTGGCCGAGGCGTTGGACCGGGAGCGGCCGACGTTGGCGGCGGGCGTGCGCGAGGGACGGGTGAGCATCGCCCAGGCCCGGGTGATCGCGGCCGCGGTCGAGGAGCTCCCGGCCCGGGTCGGGTTGGACGTGATCGAGGCCGCCGAGACCAAGCTCGTCGAGCTCGCCGCCGACCACGACCCCAGCGACCTGGCCAAGCTCGGCCGCCGGATCCTCGAGCTCGTCGACCCCGACCGGTTCGAGGAGGAAGAAGCCCGCCGGCTGGCCGATGCCGAGAGACGGGCCAGCGAGCGGCAGCGCCTACGGATCCGCGCCCTGGGCGACGGCACCACCCGGATCACCGCAGTCGTGCCCGACGCCACCGCGGCCCGGCTCGGGACCTACCTTCACGCGTTCAGCAACCCGCGACTGGCCGACGGCGCGGTGCGCAGCACCGTCGACGACGCCGACGCTGACAAGCCAACTGCATTCGGTCAGCGGATCACCCAGCCCCGCAAGATGGCCGAGGCGTTCACCCAGCTCCTCGAGACCCTCGACCCCACGCGCCTCCCAATCCACGGCGGCGACGCCACCCACGTCATGGTCACCCTCCCCTTCGAGACGTTGAAGCAGGAGCTCGGGGTGGCCACCATCGACAACACCACCCCCGGCGACGGGTTCGACACCATCACCGCCGCCCAGGCCCGACGCCTGGCCTGCACCGCCCAGATCATCCCCGCCGTCCTCGGCACCGACGGCGAAGTCCTCGACGTCGGCCGCGCCGCCCGGCTCTTCACCAAGGCCCAACGCCGCGCCCTGGCCCTGCGCGACGGCACCTGCCGCGCCGAAGGCTGCACGATCCCCGGCACCTGGTCCGAGGCCCACCACCTCGTCCCCTGGTCCCACGGCGGCGCCACCGACCTCGACAACGCTGCCTTGCTGTGCAGCCGGCATCACCACCGCGCCCACGACGCGGCCTACGACCTCGCCACACTCGCCAACGGCGACCTGAGATTCCACCGGCGGAGGTAGAGAGATGCTCAACAGGGCGCCGCGGAGGCGCAGCAGACGAGTCGGCTCAGAGGTGGCGGATCACCTTCGCCGGGTTGCCCACGGCGAGTACGCCCGCAGGCAGGTCCTTGGCGACCACCGAGCCCGCGCCGACCACGGTGTCCGCACCGATCGTGACGCCCGGGCAGACGATGACGCCGCCACCGAGCCAGACGTTGTCGCCGATGGTGATCGGCGCGCCGCCCTCCCACTTCTGGCGGCGCTGCTCGGCGTCGAGCGGGTGCAGCGGGGTGAGCAGCTGGACGTTCGGACCGATCTGGACGTCGGCGCCGATCCGGATCTCGGCGACGTCAAGCGCGACCAGCCCGAAGTTCACGAAGGTGCGGTCGCCGAGGGAGATGCGGGTGCCGAGGTCGACGTGCACGGGGCTGCGCACCTCGACGTCCTCCCCCACCTGGCCGAAGAGCTCCTCCAGGAGGGCGCGCCTGGCCTCGGCGTCCGTCGGGCTCGCCGCGTTGTACGCCACGGCCGCCCGCTGGCCTCGGTCGGTCAGCTCCTGCACCGTGCTGTCAGCGACGTAGGGCTGCCCGGCGAGCATGCGGTCACGCATCGTCGGGATCAGGGGCGCAGCGGAATCGGTCGAGTCAAAGAAGCCAGCCATGGGCGTCAGTCTGCCCGCTCGGCGAGGAAGGCCGAGGTCCAGGCGTCGATCTCGGCACGCAGCTCACTCTTCAGGTGCTCCGTGGCGAAGGACGCGTCCACCGCCGCGACAGCGAGGTCGGCGACTCCCCGCTCGTCGAGGTCCAACATGTCGGCCGCCACCTCGTACTCGGTGTTGAGGTCGGTGTCGAACATCGGCGGGTCGTCGGAGTTGATGGAGACCACGACGCCGGCGTCGCGGAAGGTGCGCAACGGGTGGGCGTCCAGCGAGTCGACGGCTCGGGTCGCCACGTTGGAGGTCGGGCAGACCTCGAGCGGGATCCGGTGCTCAGCCAGGTACTCCAGCAGCACCGGGTCCTGGGCAGCCGTGGTGCCGTGGCCAATCCGCTCCGCCCCCAGCAGCCGGATCGCGTCCCAGACCGTCTCCGGGCCAGTGGTCTCCCCCGCGTGCGGCACGGAGCGGAGCCCGGCGGCCCGGGCGGCGTCGAAGTGACGCTGGAACTGCGGCCTCGGGACGCCGATCTCCGGACCGCCGAGGCCGAAGCCGACCAGGGCCGACGGCGGGTACTCGAGCGCGAAGAGGAGCGTCTCGTCGGCCGCTGGGACGCCCGACTCCCCCGGGATGTCGTAGATCCACCGCAGGACGACGCCGAAGTCGCGCTCGGCGGCGACCCGAGCCTCCTCGATCGCGTCGGTGTAGGCCTCGATCGGCATTCCTCGCCGCGCCTCGTGCGGCAGCACCGACGTGTAGGGCGTGCAGGTCAGCTCGGCGTAGCGCACCTTCTGGCGCGCCAGGTCACGTGCGACCTCGTAGGTCAGCAACCGGATGTCCTCCGGCTCCTTCAGCAGGTCGACGACGGCCAGGTAGACCTCGATGAAGTGGGCGAAGTCGCGGAACTCGTAGAACTTGCGCAGCTCGTCGGGGTCGCTGGGCACCGTGCCGGGGTGGCGCTCGGCCAACTCCTGGACGATCCGCTGCGACGCAGACCCGACGTGGTGGACGTGCAGCTCGGCCTTGGGCAGGCCCGCGACGAACTCGGAGAGCCGTCCGGGCGTACGGGCGGGGATGCTCATCCGCCGAGTGTGCCACCCGGCCAGCGACCCTCGAAAGGCGCCGACCGGGTGGCCAGACCCGGTTCCGTGGTCAGCGGAAGTCTGTCAGCGGAAGTAGAGCGAGACCGCCAGTGGAACGACCGCCACGAGCAGCCACACCGTCAACGGCGAGACCTGGTGGAGCAGGCGTACGCCGACGATCGCCAGGGCGGTGACGATCATCGAGATGACGGTCAGCACCCAGAAGGCGTCGGCCCGGTCGAGCGTGACGGCGAGGATCAGCAGGCCCGCGACGAAGTGGAGGGCGGTGGTGAGGACCAGCGCGGTGATGACCCACCGCTGCACCTTGACGACGTGCATCAGCTGGCGTCCTTCTCCGCGTCACCCTCACCTGCGTCACCCTCACCCGCGCCGGCGTCACCCTCGGGCTGGGCCGGTCCGGCCGCCTGGGCGAGCTGCTGGATCTGGTTGAGAGCGTCCTGGGGCTCCACCTGGTTGCCGTTGATGAAGATGGTCGGCGTGCCACGCAGGCCGCGGCGCTCCGACTCCTGCGTCGCCTCCTTGACCCAGCGCTCGAACTTCATGCCCTCGATGTCGTCGCGGATCTCGGACTCCTTGGCGCCCGACTCCACGGCGAGGTCGATGAGCCAGTCGTCGTCGGGCTTGGAGCCCGACTCCGAGGGCTGCTCGGCGAAGAGGGCGGCCTGGAACTCCAGGGCCACCTCGGCGCCGGCGGTGTCGAGCACGACGGCGAAGGCGTTGGCGGCGCGCTCGGAGTAGTCGCCGAACTGGTCGAGGATGACGACAGGGTTGTAGGTGACGTGGGCAGCGCCGGCCTCGGCCAGCTGCGTCAGCGGCGCCTCCGCCGCGGCCTCGAAGCTCTTGCAGGCGGGGCACAGGAAGTCGGCGAAGATCTCGATCTGGGCGCCGGCGTCGGCCTCACCCATCGAGACGCCGTACTTGTCGGTGGCGTTGTCCGGGACGGCGACGGGGCCGGAGTTGCGCATGACCTGCCAGGTCACGACGCCGGCCACGAGCAGCACGACGGCGGCGACGATGCCGCCGACCATCAGGCGCTCCTTGCGCTGGCGCGCCTTCTTCTCGGCCAGTGCGGCAGCGGCCTGGCGCGCGGCCTTCTCGCGACGCGCCTCCCGCTTGGCCGCGGTCGCGGCCCGCTCATCGGACCGGGTGCCCGGCGCGTTCTTCTTCGGCGGGTTCTTCGCCATCGTCGTTCCTTTCAGGTCCCCGCTCGGACGAGCGGAAGAGCATGTTGTCCAGCGCCCACCGCGTACGCGGACGCCACACCAGCCACACCGAGAGCAGCATCAGCCCCAGGTCGCGGGCGATCTCCAGCGGGTACTCCGCCGAGGCGCCCTCCTTCTCGCCTCCCCCGCCGAAGCAGCCGCAGTCGATCTCGATCCCACGGACCCAGACCGACGCGATGCCGGCGACGAAGACGGCGAAGAGGATCGCCGAGGCCACGCTGCTGGTGCGTGTCAGCAGGCCCAGGATCAGCAGCAGACCGATCGCGACCTCCACCACCGGCAGCAGGTAGCCGACCGCGGGGACGAGCGCCTCGGGGAGCACCTCGTACGCCCGCACGGCGCTGATGCTCTCGTAGGGGTCGGGCAGCTTGATCGCCCCGGCCACGAGCCACACGCCGCCGGTCGCCAGACGGGCGACGAGACCGATCCAGGGAAACGCTCCCTGCCAGACGCGTGGAGGCTGCACGTCCACACCCTAGGTCAGCGCCCACAGCGCGAGCGGCAGCCCCGTGCCGACGGTCGAGGCCCACGACCCCTCGGATGTCGGCGATCACTAGTAGGGTCGTGGCCCGTGAATGACCGACTGGTGTGGATCGACTGCGAGATGACCGGCCTCGACCTCGAGAAGGATGCCCTGATCGAGGTGGCCGCCCTGGTGACCGACTTCGAGCTCAACGTGCTCGGCGAGGGGGTCGACGTCATCATCAAGCCCCCGGCGGAGTCACTCGAGACGATGATCGACTTCGTCCGCGACATGCACCAGAAGTCCGGCCTGCTCGAGGAGCTCGACGGCGGCGTCACCATGGAGGAGGCCGAGGCCCAGGTCCTCGCCTACATCCGCGAGCACTGCCCCGAGGGCAGCCGTCCCCCGCTGGCCGGCAACACGATCGGCACCGACCGCGCCTTCCTGGCCCGCGACATGGCCGGGCTCGAGGGCTTCCTGCACTACCGCAACATCGACGTCTCCTCCATCAAGGAGCTCTCCAAGCGCTGGTTCCCCCGCGCCTACTTCCAGGCGCCGGAGAAGCGCGGCAACCACCGCGCTCTCGCCGACATCCAGGAGAGCATCGAGGAGCTGCGCTACTACCGCGAGGCCGTCTTCGTGACGCCGCCCGGCCCCGACTCGAGCACGGCCAAGGAGATCGCGGCCAGGCACGCGGGCTCCGTCACCGGCCTGCAGGGCGGTGCCAGCACCCCCGATTCCACACCGGGCGCCTGAGTCCTCTATGCTTCCTCACGACTTGTCCAGCAAGTCGCCATGGTGGGTGTAGCTCAGCTGGTAGAGCACCGCGTTGTGGTCGCGGTTGTCGCGGGTTCGAGCCCCGTCACTCACCCCAGTCAGCAAGGAACCCCCGGTCGAAGACCGGGGGTTCCTTCGCGTCCGGGGGCCGGCACGGGCGGCGTGCCCCCGTCGTACGCCCTCGCGTGCGGCCGTCAGCGCCGGCGTACGGCGCCCGCGGTCTCCTGCTCCAACGGCGGCCCGCCTGCCTGCTCGAGGACCGACAACGTCCCCTCCAGCGGCAGCCGGATCCGGAAGGTCGACCCGACGTCGACCTGGGAGTCGACCTCGATGCTACCTCCGTGCGACTGCACCAGGGCGCGGGCGATGGCCAGGCCGAGGCCGCTTCCCTGGATGGCGCGCTCGCGGGCGGAGGTGGCTCGGAAGAACCGGTCGAAGAGCTGGTCCTGCTCCTCCTCGGGGATGCCGATGCCGGTGTCGGTGACGGCGACGACCGCGTCGTCCCCGTCGACCTCCAGGCGCACGGTCACCGAGCCGAAGCGGTCGGTGAACTTCGCCGCGTTGCCGACCAGGTTGACCACGACACGGCCGAGGCGCTCGGCGTCGCCGACCACGGCGACGGGCTCCTCGGGCACCTCCACGGTGAAGTCGAGCCCGGCAGCCTCCAGCGCGGGCAGCATCTCGTGGCCGGCGGTGGAGACCACGTCGCGCAGGTCGAGCCGGGTGGTCTCCACGGCCAGGTAGCCGTCCTGGATGCGCGAGAGCGTCAGCAGGTCGTCGATCAGCGAGAGCAGGCGGTTGCTGTTGCCCTTGACCCGGCCGAGGGCCTGCACCTGGGCCCCGGAGAGCGGGCCGAAGCCGCCGTCCTCGAGCATCTCCAGGTAGCCCAGGATCGAGGTGATCGGGGTGCGCAGCTCGTGGCTGACGCCTGAGACGAGGGCGTCCTTGACCTGGTCGACCTCCTTGAGGTTCTCCACGGCCAGCCGCTCGTGGGCCAGGGCCTCCTCCAGCGCCTGCTGGCGCTTGACCCGGCTGGTGACGTCCTCGCCGGTGCTGACGTAGCCCAGCACCTTGCCATCGGAGCTGTAGATCCGTGACATCGAGAACTGCAGCGTGACGACCGAGCCGTCCTTGCGGAGGAAGTCGACGTCGAGGCTCTCGACCGCACCGCTCGCCAGCTCGTACGCCACGTCCACGAAGGTCGGCCGGGTGCTGAGCAGGGTCGCGACGCGCTCGGTCTCCTCGTGGGTGAGGAAGACGCTCGGCATCAGACCGAGGACCTCCTCGGAGGTGTAGCCGAAGATCGTCTCCGCGCCCGGGTTGAAGAGGTCGATGTGCCCGTGGGCGTCGGTGCCGATGATCGCCACGCCGGTCGCGCTCTGGACCAGCTGGCGCACCCGCGCCTGCTCCTGGCGCGACTGCCACGACTCGCGCCGCTGGACGCCGACGGCCAGGGAGAACGGGATGGTGGTGAGGCCACAGGCCAGCACCCAGACCGCGTACATCACCGTGATCATCTCGGCCTCGAGCACCGTGCCGTCAGGGTCGACGGCGAACGGACCGAGCCCCTGCATGGTCATGGCGTGGCTGGTGGTGGCGACGACCAGGAACTGCACGAGGGTCTCGCGCATCGGTGCCCGCAGTGCCGCCCACCCCAGGAACGGGATCACGCCGAAGGCCAGCGACGGCCCCAGGTCGAGCGGCAGGAAGGCGATGACGGTGAAGGAGACCGTGCAGATCCACTGGACGACGCGCTCGGCGAGCGGCGCGACCCCGGGGTAGCGCGGTCGGCCCAGGAAGTGCGGGAGCAGCACCACGTAGGTGCCCAGGTGGGCCACACCGACGCCGAGTGCGGCGACCCACCACTGGGTGTTGCCGAGCACGCTCGCCAGGGCGCCGGTGATGCCGGCGGCCACCAGCGACCCCAGGAAGGTCTGCCCGATGAAGCGACGCAGGTCGTCCTCGGTCAGCAGCGCGGCCCGTCGCTCCGGGCCGCGGGTGATCCCGTGGGCCACGATCGCCGACCCCACGACGGCGGCGCCGGCCCAGCCGAGGGCGACCAGCGGGTCCCGGTCGAGGACGAGGTAGATGCCTGCGGAGACCGCCCAGGCGCAGACGAAGAAGAGCGCGTGCAGCCGCCGCGGCACGAAGAGCCAGGCGCCGGCGAGCAACCCGGCAGGGAACGCCTCGGTCACGACCAACGGCTCCGGCTGGACGCCGACCAGGTAGAACGAGACCACGACCGTGAAGATCGCGAGCAGGGCAAACGAGGTGCGAGGGTGTGTGGTCATCCGGGCCCCTCCTGCCTGTGCCACTCCCATTACCCCCCGGACACTAGACGCGTGTCACACCTAAAGTCAGCGTTTCGTCGCTCAACTCGCCACGGTTGCTCTACCTTGACCGAGTGACGAAGCACATGGCCCGAAATGACTATGACGCAATTGTCGTCGGGGGCGGACACAACGCCCTGGTCAGCGCCTCATACTTGGCCCGCGCCGGGCTGACCGTGCTCGTGCTCGAGCGGCTCGACCGCCTCGGTGGCGCCGCCGTGTCGACGCGGCCCTTCGCCGGGCTCCCCGCCCGCCTGTCGCGCTACTCCTACCTGGTGAGCCTGCTCCCGGACGAGATCATGCGCGACCTCTCGCTGGACGTCACCCTCTCGTCACGACGTACGTCCTCCTTCACCCCGCACCTGCACACCGGGCCCCGGGCGGGCTGCTCGTCGAGCGCCCGGAGGGGGCCGCGACCCAGGCGTCCTTCCGCACGCTGACGGGCAGCGACGACGAGTACGCCGCCTGGCAGCAGTTCTACGCCGACGTCGCCGAGCTGACCGCCGTGGTCGCTCCGACCCTCACCCAGCCCCTCCCCCGCGAGCGCGACGTGGCGGCGGCGGTCGCCCCGTCGATCTGGCAGGACCTGGTCGCCCAGCCACTGGGCCGCACCATCACCGAACGGTTCGCCGACGACACGGTGCGCGGCATCGTCGCCACCGACGGGCTGATCGGCACCTTCGTGTCGATGGACGACGCCTCGCTGGCCCAGAACCGCTGCTTCCTCTACCACCTGATGGGCAACGGCACCGGCGAGTGGCGGGTGCCGGTCGGCGGCATGGGTGCAGTCACC
This sequence comes from Nocardioides daphniae, assembly GCF_004777465.1. Lineage (NCBI taxonomy): Bacteria > Bacillati > Actinomycetota > Actinomycetes > Propionibacteriales > Nocardioidaceae > Nocardioides > Nocardioides daphniae. The sequence goes on along the minus strand of NZ_CP038462.1, from coordinate 1,051,858 downwards.
GACGCACTCGCGAAGGCCGCCGCCCTCGCCGGCGCGACCCTGGTCACCGGAGCCGAGGTCACGTCGGTCTCCACCGGCGCGCACGGCGCCGAGGTCCGGTGGCGCACCGCCGAGGGCGAGCAGGGCGCGACCGCCCGCCACGTGCTCTCCGGCGTCGCCCCGTGGACGATGGCGGGGCTGCTCGGCGACGAGGCCACCCGTCCCGCGAAGCCGGCCGGCTCGCAGCTCAAGCTCAACCTGCTGCTCGAGCGGCTGCCGATGCTGCGCTCGGGCGTCGACCCCAGGGTCGCCTTCTCGGGCACCATGCACCTGTCGGAGGGCTGGTGCGACCTGCAGCTCGCGTACGAGGAGGCGCTCGCCGGCGAGGTCCCGCAGCGTCCGCCCGGGGAGGTCTACTGCCACTCCCTCACCGACCCCTCGATCCTCGAGGACCTGGCGCCGATGGGCGTGCACACGCTCACCTACTTCGGGCTGCACATGCCCGAGGAACTCTTCACCGGCCCGGACGGCGAGGCCAACCGGGTGACCGCCGTGCAGCGCGCGATCGCCAGCATCGACGAGCACCTGACCGGCTCGATCCTCGACTGCGTGGCACTCGACGCCGACGACAAGCTCTGCCTGGAGGCGAAGTTTCCGCACGACGTGGAGGCCGAGCTCGCGATGCCGGGCGGGCACATCTTCCACGGCGACCTGGACTGGCCGTGGGCGCCCAACCGGGCCAAGCTCGAGACGCCCGCGGAGCGCTGGGGCGTGGCCACGCCGTACGACGCGGTGCTGATGTGCGGCTCGGGGGCGCGCCGCGGCGGAGCCGTCTCCGGACTGGGCGGGCACAACGCTGCGCAGGCGGTCCTGGAGGCTCGCTGAGGACCGCACCCGAGTCGCGGGCCCCCGATTTTGGCGGCCCCTGACCCCGGTGCTACTGTTCTTCTCGTTGCGAGGGGAGACCCGATGCAGCGGGCGCCATTAGCTCAATTGGCAGAGCAGCTGACTCTTAATCAGCGGGTTCGCGGTTCGAGTCCGTGATGGCGTACAGACGAAGGCCCCGACCGGTTCCGGTCGGGGCCTTCTGCGTTGCCCGGCCGGCCCGCCTCCTGCCCCCAGGCCCGAACTCCCTTGGCTGGCGAGGTCCCACTGGCTACGCTGGACGCACCCTCGCACGCGGGGGCACGGGCGCCATTAGCTCAATTGGCAGAGCAGCTGACTCTTAATCAGCGGGTTCGGGGTTCGAGTCCCTGATGGCGTACGGACGAGAAGGGCGGGAGGTCATCGACCTCCCGCCCTTCTGCTGTGTCAGCCCTGGTGTGCGTCAGCCCAGGAGTGTGTCAGCCCCGGTCAGCGGACGTTCACCACCTTCACCGTGGAGGTGCTCGCCTTGTAGCTGCCGGCACCGACGTAGGTGGCGACGATGCGGAGCTTGCCCTTGCGGTTCGGCGCCACGAAGGTGAGCGTCGCGGTGCCGTTGGCCTTGACGGTGACCGTGCGGGTCGCCTTCTTGGCGCCCTTCACGACGACCTTGACCTTGCCGGTGAGCTTCTCCTCACCTGCGGCGCCGGTGACGGCCACGCGGATGACGTACTTCTTGCCCTTGCCGACCTTCTTCGGGCCGGCGACCTTGGTGGCGGTGACGCCCTTGCCCAGGACGAACTCGACCGGGATGGACTGCGACGCCGAGGTGACCGCGCTGCCGCCGAACTTCGCGACCAGCGAGTGGGCGCCGGCCTTGAAGCCCTTGACCGTCAGGGTCGCCTGGCCGGAGGCCACAGCAGCCGTGCCGAGCGACTTCTTGCCGTCGAGGAACTCGACGGTGCCGGCGGTGTCACCACCGGCGACGGTGGCGGTGAGCGTCACCTTCTGCCCCAGCTTCGGGGTCGTGGGGTTGACCGCCAGCGTGGTGGTGCTGGCGTCACGGACGTTGACGACCGCCTCGGCGGTGCGTCGGGTGCCCGCAGCGACGGCGCTCACGGCGACCTCGCCACGCTCGGCGTCGGCCGGGACCGCGACGGTGGCGCTCGCCACGCCCGTGCCGTCGGCGACGACGGTGGTGGGCTCGAACCCGTCGACGGTGACGGTGACGGCCTCACCGGCACGGTTGCCGGCCAGACCCACGGTCAGGTCGGCACCCGGGGCGACCTCGTCGGCGACGTCGAGGACGCCACCGGCACGGACGGCCTCGAGCTCGGCGCACGGGTCGCCCGCCTTGCCGAACGGTGCGACCTCGACGGCGGAGCCGGTGACTCCGTCGTCCTCACGGACCTGGGTGAAGCCGATGGCCTCGACGCCCATCACCGCGTTGCGGGTGTTGATGACGCTGTAGGTCACCTGGGTGGTGGCGGTGGCGCTGGCCGCACGGTCACCCTGCAGGGCGACGCTCACGACCTTGCAGGTCTCGCCGGGGGCGAAGGTGACCTTCTGGGTGGCGATGCCCGCCCGCCCGGTCGTGGAGCCCAGGACCGAGACGTCGCCGACGACGGCGCTCGGCGCGGGGGCGTCGAGGTGGACGGCGAGCTCGTAGGAGTCGGGAGCGTTGCCCTCCTCGACGTTCGGGGCGTACACGCCGATGACCGGCATGGGCTTCGAGTCGGCGGTGCCGACCGACGAGGACTCGAGGGCCAGGTCGGAGAGGTAGGCGGCGCCCGGCTCGGCGTCCACGGCCTTGAAGCGGACCTCGCGCAGGTCGGAGACGTCGAGACCGGCGGCAGCCAGGTCGGCGACCTCCACGTTGACCTGCTGGAGCACGACCTTCTTGAGGGTGTTGATCCCGGCCGACGACGAGGAGGCCGGCAGGCGGGTCAGAGCGAAGGGGTTGAGCTCGCTGACGAGGGCGTCGTACCGCTCCCCCTCGCCGTCGATGACGCTCAGCGTCAGGTCGGTCGCGGTGGCGACGGTCTCGTCAGCGGCCATCTTGACGGAGAGGCGGTCGAACGCCGAGGCGTCACGCTGGCCCTTGGCCACGCCCACCCGGACCTCGCCGGCCTGGGTGGTCCAGGTCATCCGGGTCACCGGGGTGGCCGGGACGTTGCCGCCGTTGGTGGCGGGGGTCCAGTGCGGGACCTGCGAGCTGGCCAGGGTGGTGGCGCAGGCGGGCAGCTCGGTGCCGGCCGTACGTCCGCCGAGGCTCGCGCAGACGGTGGTGCTGGCCTGAGCGGTCTGGGTCACCCGGGTGCTGGCGTTCTCGAACGAGGCGACCGTGCTGCGCGCCGACGAGGGAGCGGTGGCGACGGTGCGGACGTCCGCGCCCTTCGCGCTCTGCGGGAGCACGCCGGTGCCGTCGAACATCGGGAGGAAGGTCTTCTCGCCGCCCATGGTGAGGCGGAACCACGCGGTCATGTAGTCGCTGCCGAGGGCGTACTGGTCGGCGGCGCTGATCCGGATCGAGGTCGAGGCGACCGATGGGTCGGTGCCACAGGTCGGGTCGGTACGACGCGCGGCGGAGTTGCTCCAGTCGTCGGAGACGCTGTAGCGGTACAGGCCCGGCGTCCACGCGGTGTTGTAGAAGTTGTGGTTCGTGCCCATCATCCAGGTGGCGGAGCGGAGCACGTCGTCACCGAACGCGTAGCGGGAGTCGTCCAGCATGTGCTGGCCCTGCTGGTTGGAGACGTCGCCGTCGCAGTAGGGCAGCACCACGTTCATCGGCACGTTCGGCACGGTCATGCGACCGAAGTCGACCGGGGCGAGCGGCAGGATCGAGGTGATCTCCCACGGCTTGTCGAGGCTCTGGTTGAGGGTGGCGGCGGCGGTGACGCCCTCACCACCACGCGAGTGGCCCATCATGCCGATGTTGGAGAAGTCGAAGCGGCCCTCGAAGTCGGCGGCACGCACGGCGTCGAGGTCCGGCGCACCGGTGATGAAGCCCTCGCGGCGCAGCTCGTACGACCGTGCCCCCTCGGTGAGCGCGGCGTCGAGGTCGAGCGTGTCACCGGTCCATGTGTCGGTGAAGGAGACGGCCTCGCCGGCGTTGGCCTTGCGCAGCATCTCGAGGGTGTCGAGCATCAGCTGGCCGCGGGCGACCGCACCGCGGTCGGCGGCGAGCTGGTTGTCGTTGGAGTTGATGGCGTTGGCCGAGACCGAGACGACGGCGTAGCCGTGGCTGGCCAGGGCTTGGGCCAGGTTGTCGTAGCCCGCGTAGCTGGGGATGGACATCCGCAGCTCGTTGTCGGGCGCGGTGGCGCAGGGCCAGCGGTTGTTGTGCGTCGGGCCCGTGCCGTAGCAGGACGTGTGACGCCCGTGCAGCAGCATCACCACGGGGCGGGCGCCGCCGGTCCTGGGCAGGTAGACCTTGCCCTCGAGCTCGCCGCGGACGCCGCGATGTTGGCCAGGTCGATGGCCTCGTCGCCGAACTTGTAGATCGACTCGGTCCACGCGAAGGAACCGTGCTCGTCGGGGTCGACGCCGAGCGCCTTGATGCTGGCGGCGTCAGGCACCTCGACCACGGTGCTGTCGGGGGACGTGGCGTCGAAGGACTGGCTGGCCCAGCCCGCCTCGACCTCGTCGGCCTCCAGCACCGAGGGATCGGTGGTGAAGACGCTCAGGCTGGAGCCGTCCTCGGACTCGGTGGCGAGACCGAGGGTGGTCCCGTCCACGACCAGTGTGGGGGCGTCGGAGCGCATCGGCAGGGGCTTGTCCAGGTCGACGGTGACCTGGTAGCCGCCGGGCGCGGCGGTGACGGACCAGCCGTCGCCGCTGGGGGCGGCGTTGGCGGCGGGCAGGGCCGCCAACAGGGGGACGGCCAGGAGCGCGGCAGTACTCAGCGAGAACGCGAGCCTGCCTCGGGCACGGGTGATCACGGGGGTCCTCCTTCTCCACCTGCGGTGCCGCCGGTCAAGGACGGCTGGGGGGGGAGCCGCAGGTGGGGGTCAGACGCTACGAACCGTCCGTTTCATTGATGTTTCACCAACTGCTTGTTAGACGCGGGTGCCGGTTAACGGCTTGTAACAGGGTCAAGACGTTCTCGCGCGCGTCCTGTCCCACGGGCACGGACGAGCAACTCGTCCATTCCTCGGGCGTGGCGAGGTCAACCCTGTGACAATGGCGCAGCGACATCTCACGTGGGGAGGACCTGGATGTCCCGAGCAGGAAAGGGCCTGCTGCTGCTGTTCGCCTGCACCCTGCTGGGAGCGTTCGCGGACGCTTCCGCGGCCCCGGGGGGTGCCGGCATGGGCCTGTACCCGTTGGGACTGGTCGCCGTGGCCCTGCTGATGGTCCAGGGGACGGCTCGCCTCGCCCTGGCCGCCGTCGCCGTCGTGGCGACCTCGGTGAGCCTGTGGCAGTTCGGCGTCCCTCCCCCTCGCGCTGACCTTCGGCCTCTCCGGCGTGGCTGCCGCGCTGGCCGCCCTGCGGGTGCTGCGCGAGTCGCAGGGCGAGCTGCGCATGCGGACGGAGTTCGACCTGCTCCGCGTCGTCGTCGCGGCCAACCTCGGCGGCCTCATCGTCGCGGTGCCCATCGGACTGGTGGGTGCCCTGAGCGGGGTCGACGAGGTCGCCGCCCTCATCGCCGGCTCCTTCGTCGACATGACGGCCTCCCTGATCCTCTGGCTGCCCCTGGCCATGCGCGGGCGCGACGCCCCCTCGTTGGCCACCTGGCCGGAGCGTGCGGCCCAGTGGACGCTGCTGGTGACCGCGACGCTGACGATCTTCGCGACCTCGTTCACGACCGAGTTCCCGTACGTCGTCCTGGTGCTGCTGATGTGGGCCGGCCTGCGCCTGTCGCTGCTGGAGACGCTGCTCCAGCTCATCGTGGTGCGCCTGGTCATCACCCACTTCACCGCCATGGGCAAGGGCCCGTACGTCGGCGCCACGCACGACCGCAACCTCCCGGACGACCTGCAGATGGTCTACGTGCAGATCTTCCTGATCACCTGCTCGGTGGCGGTCGTCGCGCTCAACATCAGCAGCGCCCGCGCCCGCGCCGAGAGCCGTCGCGAGGCGTTGGCCAAGGCCGACCAGGTCGCGGAGCGGAAGCTCAACACCGTCTTCGAGGCGCTCGAGGCCGAGCGCAGCGCGCTGGAGGAGATGCGCGAGGTCGACCGGGTCAAGGACGCCTTCGTCTCGACGGTCAGCCACGAGCTGCGCACGCCGATCACCAACATCATCGGCTACACCGAGATGCTCGAGGACGGTGACTTCGGGCGCCTCTCCCCCGACCAGAGCGAGGCCACCGTGCGCATCGGCGACAACGGTCGACGCCTCCTCTCCCTGATCGACGACCTCCTCGACCTCTCCCGGCTCCGGGCCGAGAAGATGGAGATCGCCCAGAACCCCGTCGACCTGGTCGCGGTGGTGCGGGCCGGCGAGCAGGCCATCCTGCCGCGCCTGCGCTCGGCCGAGGTCAGCCTGGAGATGGACCTCCCGCCCTACCCGGTCACGGTGACCGGCGAGGCGGAGAAGCTCGAACGGGTCCTGGTCAACCTGATGTCCAACGCCGTGAAGTTCACGCCGCCGCTGGGTCGGGTCGCGGTCCGCCTCACTCAGGAGGGGACCTGGGCGATCATCGAGGTCTCCGACACCGGCTACGGCATCCCCGAGGAAGACCTGGACCGGCTCTTCTCGCAGTTCTTCCGCTCCTCCGTCTCCCAGGAGAAGCACATCCAGGGCACCGGCCTGGGCCTGTCGATCGTGCGCTCCATCGTGGAGAGCCACGGCGGCCAGGTCGAGGTCGCCTCACGGGTCAACGTCGGGACGACGTTCCGCGTCTACCTGCCCACCTGAACCGGCTCGGCAGGGATCGGCTCGGCAGGGACCGGCCAGGGCGCCTCAGAGGTAGAGGCCGGTCGAGCCGCCCTCGAGGCGCTCGGAGGCCACCGCGTGCACGTCACGCTCGCGCATGACGACGTACACCTCGCCGTGCACCTCGACCTCGGCCTTGTCCTCGGCGTCGAAGAGGACGCGGTCGCCCACCTGGACGGCGCGCGCCTGCGGGCCGACGGCGACGACCTTCGACCAGCTGAGGCGCCGGGCGCCGAGCGCAGCCGTCGCCGGGATCACGATCCCGCCGGACGAACGACGCTCACCTGCCTCCTCGTCCGCCTGGACGAGGAGTCGGTCGTGCAACATCTTGATCGGGGCCTTGAAGCCCCCGGAGGCGAGGGAAGGGTCAGTCACGAGCGATCTTGCGGATCACCGCGAAGAGCACGACGAACCCCGCCACGCCCGCGGCGGCCTTGAGGATGTTGTCGGTGCGCGGGGCACCGGTGTCCAGGTCGACGAAGTGCGACTTGAGCGTGGTGACCTCTCGGCTGACGATGGTCTTCGGGTGGGCCCGGTAGAGAAGCTGGTCCAAGGTGTCGGCCAGGCGCTCGCGAGTCTGCTCGATCTCCCGCTCAAGGGCGGCAACGTCATTGGTCACCCCGGCAGGTTACCAACCGGTCGGTGGCGGCGACAGGGCAGGCAGCAGGGGCGAGCACGCCCTCCACCGGAGCGGTAGCCTCCCCTCGTGCCCGGCCGGACCGGCCGCCGCCCCTGCGACCCCAGGAGACCTCCGTGAGCAACCGCCTCGCCGCCGGCGACACCGCCCCCGCCTTCACCCTCACCTCGGACACCGGCGAGCAGGTCTCGCTGTCCGACTTCGCGGGCCGCCGCGTCATCGTCTACTTCTACCCGGCCGCCATGACACCGGGCTGCACGAAGCAGGCCTGCGACTTCACCGACTCGCTCGACTCCCTCAAGGCCGCCGGCTACGAGGTCGTCGGCATCTCCCCCGACAAGCCCGAGAAGCTCGCCAAGTTCCGTGAGCGCGACGGCCTCACCATCACCCTGCTCTCCGACCCGACGAAGGAGACGCTGACCGCCTACGGCGCCTTCGGCGAGAAGAAGCTACGGCAAGGTCGTCGAGGGCGTGATCCGCTCGACCGTGGTCGTCGACCCCGAGGGCAAGGTCGAGGTCGCGCAGTACAACGTCAAGGCCACCGGCCACGTCGCCAAGCTGCGTCGGGACCTCGCGCTCGACTGACGGCCCGTGCCCCGGGCGTACGCAGGTCAGGTCAGGTCGCGGCGCAGCGTCGTGACCCGCCCGAGCAGGGCGAAGAGCGCTGCGTAGGCCAGCAGCACCAGTCCGCCGGCCCACTGCGGCAGCAGGTCGGCAGCGCCGATGGCGGTGTAGATGCTGGCACCGACCAGCGCCTCGGCGGCTGCGCCCGGGAGGTAGAGCGAGATCGCCGAGGTGACGTCACCGCCCGCAGCCAGGGCGAGTCGCAGGATCGGCTCGATGAGCTGGGTGAACGCCAGGATCATCACGATCGAGGCGACCTGGTTGGTGACCAGCGCGCCGAAGCCGACACCGACCATGCCCCACAGCCAGAGTGCCAGCACGGTCAGCCCGAACGTCTGCCACACCTCGGCGGAGCCGAGGAGCGGGTCGGTGCCGGTGGCGGCGAACGCAAGCACGGCCCCCAGCGCGACGCCGACGACGCTGCAGGCGCCGATCAGGGCGCCGAAGCCACCCTGCACGACCACCTTACTGACCAGCAGGCGCGTGCGGCTGGGGTCGGCCACCAGGCTGGAGGTCAGGGTGCGGTGGCGGATCTCGCCGGTGATCGCCAGCGCCCCGAGGACCAGCGGGAAGACGTAGCCCATGGCCGCCGGGAGCGAGTAGACGGACTTCACCAGCGCGACCGGGTCCATCGCGTCGCCGCCAAGGCCGCCCTCCTCGACGGGCACCGACGCGGCGAAGCCCATCAGCGCACCCATGAAGCCGAGGTAGAGGAACGCACCCCCGGCGAGGATCCACCACAGCGAGGTCGAGGTCGACTTGCGCAGCTCCGAGGTCAGCGACGCCTTCCAGGCACTCATGCCGCCACCTCCGCACCGGCCGTGCCGGCTGCCCCGCGGGCGACCAGCTCCAGGAAGGTCTCCTCGAGGTTCGCGCCCACGTCGGTGAGCTCGTGGACGACCTGACCGGCGGCGAACGCGGCGGAGCCGACCTCGGCGGCGCGGGCACCGCGTACGCGGAGGTGGTCGCCGTGGCGGTCGACGCTCCAGCCGTGCTGCTGGGCTGCACTGGCCAGGGCGGCGAGGTCGGGGCCGGCCAGGCGCACGTGCGAGTCGGCCAGGTGGACCATCTCCGCCAGGCTGGAGGCGTGGACGAGCCGGCCCTCGGCGATGACGACGACGTCGTCGACGGTGGCCTGCACCTCGGCCAGCACGTGGGAGGAGACCAGGACGGTGCGTCCCTCGCTCGCCAGGAAGCGGAGCAGATCGCGCAGCCAGATGATGCCGGCGGGGTCGAGGCCGTTGGCCGGCTCGTCGAGCACCAGCACGCCGGGGTCGGCCAGCAGCGTGGTGGCCAGCGCCAGGCGCTGGCGCATGCCGAGGCTGAAGCCACCGACCTTGCGCTCGGCCGCGGCGCTCAGCCCGACCTGGGCGAGCACCTCGTCGACGCGGGCGTCACCGACCCCGACGTGGGGCGACAACGTACGCAGGTGGGCGCGCGCCGTGCGGCCGGGGTGGAAGCTCGCCTCGAGCGAGGCGCCGACCACGCGGCCCGGGTGCGGGTGGTCGGCGTACGCACGTCCCCCGACGAGCGCGGTGCCGGCGTCGGGCGTGACGAGGCCGAGCAGCATGCGCAGTGTCGTGGTCTTGCCCGAGCCATTGGGGCCGAGGAAGCCGGTGACGCGGCCAGGAGCCACGTCGAAGCTGAGGTCCTGGACAGCCTGCACTCCCCCGAACGACTTGGTGAGGCCACGGAACTCGATCGACATCCCTGTGCGGGACTGAGTGGCTGGCATACCTAGACTTTCTCCTCAGGCCGGAGTGGTGGAATTGGCAGACACGCAGGATTTAGGTTCCTGTGCTCCAGGGCGTGGGGGTTCGAGTCCCCCCTTCGGCACCGGGACGTCGGTCCCCGCGCGGGCCGACACTGTCGCACACGCCGCCGTCCGGCATGTCCGAGGGGTGGCCGCCCCTTCCCGAAGTGACCCACGTCACCCTAGGGTGCGTCGCCATGGACTCAGCGCTCACGACCATCGGTCTGCCCATCGCCCTCGGCATCATCATGTTCGGGCTCGGGCTCGACCTCACCGTGAACGACTTCAAGCGGGTCGGCAAGCAGCCGCGGGCCGCCGTGATCGCGCTGGCCTGCCAGCTGGTGCTGCTCCCCGCCCTCTGCTTCGGGCTCGTCGTGGCGCTCGACCTGCCCGCGCTGCTCGGCATCGGACTGATGCTGCTGGCGGCCTCACCCGGCGGCACCACCGCAGCGCTCTTCAGCCACCTCTACCGCGGCGACGTCGCCCTCAACATCACCCTGACCGCGGTCAACTCCCTGATCGCGATCGTGACCCTGCCGCTGATCACCGGCTTCGCCATCAGCTGGTACGGCCGCCAGGACGACGTGCACATGCCGCTGGGCGAGATCCTCAACGTCTTCGCCCTGATCCTCGTCCCGGTGGGCATCGGCATGCTGGTCAAGGCGCGCAAGCCCGGCTTCGCCGAGCGGATGGACAAGCCGGTGCGCATCGCCTCGGCACTCATCCTGGTGGTGCTGATCCTCGGCGTGATCCTGGCCGAGCGCGCGAACATCGGCGACTACCTGGCCCAGATCGGCCTCGCCGCCGCGCTCTTCTGCGCGGCCAGCCTGGCCGTGGGCTACTTCGTCCCGAAGTCGCTCGGGGTGCCCGGGCCGCAGGCGATCTCGTCGTCGATGGAGATCGGCGTGCACAACTCGACGCTCGCGATCTTCGTCGCCGTCGAGGTGCTCGACAACACCGAGATCTCGGTGCCGGCGGCCGTCTACTCGATCATCATGTTCATCTTCGCCGCCGCCTGGGGTCGCTTCGTCTCGCGTCGCGAGTCGACGCAGCCGCAGGCAACGGCGACTGCCGGGGTCTGAGTCGCACCCCGGCAGCCGGCCGTCAAGCCCGGAGGCTCCCTACTGGGCCAGGTCGGCGGCGACGAGCGGCGCGATCTCGCGCAGGGCGCGGCCGCGGTGCGAGATCCGGTCCTTCTCCTGGGGCAGGATCTCGGCCGAGGTCAGCCCCGAGGTCGCGTACTCGTCGGGCACGAAGAGCACGTCGTAGCCGAAGCCGCCCGAGCCGCGCATCTCGCGGATGACCCGGCCCGGCATGCGACCCTCGACGACGCGCTCGGTGCCGTCGGGCATCACCCAGGCCACGGCGCAGCGGAAGTGCGCGCCCCGGCGGGCGTCGGGCACGTCGTGGAGCTGGTCGAGCAGCAGCTCGTTGTTGGCGGTGTCGCTCTTCATCCGACCGGCCCAGCGCGCCGAGAGCACGCCGGGCATGCCGTTGAGCGCGTCGACGCAGAGACCGGAGTCGTCGGCGATCGACGGCAGCCCGGTCGCCGCGGCGCCGGCGCGCGCCTTCAGCAGGGCGTTGCCCTCGAAGGTCGCCTCGTCCTCGGCGGGCTCGTCGTAGTCGTCGACGTCGTCGAGGCCCAGCACCTGCACGTCAGGGACGTGCTCGGCCAGGATCCGCTCCATCTCGGCGATCTTCTTCGCGTTGCGTGACGCGAGGAAGATCCGTGCCCCCTCGGTCGACACCTCAGGCCTCCAGGCCCAGGGCCAGGCGCTGCATCCGGGTCAGGTCGGCGCAGCCCTTCTCACCCAGGGCGAGGAGGCCGTCGAGCTCGGCGCGGTCGAAGGGCACGCCCTCGGCGGTGCCCTGCACCTCGACGAAGCGACCGTCGCCGGTCATCACGATGTTCATGTCGGTCTCGGCGCGCACGTCCTCGACGTAGGGCAGGTCGAGGCGCGGGGCGCCGTCGATGATCCCGACGCTGACCGCAGCCACCGAACCGGTCAGCGGCTCGCCGGCCAGCGAGCCCTGGCTGCGCAGGAACTCGACGGCGTCGTGGAGGGCGACGTACGCCCCGGTGATCGCCGCCGTGCGCGTGCCGCCGTCGGCCTGGAGCACGTCGCAGTCGAGCTGGATCGTGTTCTCCCCCAGCGCCTTGTAGTCGATGACGGCGCGTAGCGACCGCCCGATCAGCCGCGAGATCTCGTGTGTACGCCCACCGATGCGCCCCTTGACCGACTCGCGGTCGGAGCGGGTGTTGGTGGCCGACGGGAGCATCGCGTACTCAGCGGTGACCCAGCCCAGGCCCGACCCCTTGCGCCACCTCGGCACGCCCTCGCTGACGGACGCCGCGCAGAGCACCCGCGTACGCCCGAACTCCACCAGCACCGACCCGGCCGGGTGGTCCTGCCAGTTGCGGGTGAACCGGATCTCACGCAGCTCGTCGTCGGCCCGACCGTCGACGCGCGGGGGGTGGGTGGTGGAGGTGGAGTCAGTCATGGGGACGAGCCTAGGGCGTCGCTCCGACAGCGTTGACAGCCCCGACGCCGGGGCCCTGCGCGACGTTCACTTCATCTCACTGCGCAGCACCCGGACGAGGCCGACCACGTAGGGCAGCACGATCCAGATCAGGCAGACGACCGCCAGCTGGGCCCACTGCTCCCCCGTCAGGGTGGCGCTGACGCGCTCGCCCGTCATCGAGTCGAAGCCGTAGAGCGGGCTCTGCGCGGTGGACAGGTCGATCCAGCCGGCCCGCTCGTTGAGCCATCCCCAGAAGGTGGAGACCAGGTTGAAGACGACCGGCAGGGCGAAGAAGAGCACGATGGCGCCGGCCGAGTTCAGCACCAGGAGCCCGAAGGCCACCCCCTGCAGCACGCCCAGGACCTGCAGCAGCGTGAGGTTGGCCAGGCGCAGCCACTCGGTGTCGGCCCACGGGTCGCTGGCGCCACCCACCGCAGCCGCCAGGGCCGCGATGACGGCCGCCAGCACGACGGCCGCGAGACCGAAGAGCAGGGCGGCCACGGTCTTGGCGGCGACCACCTTGATCCGCGACGGCTCCAGGGCGAAGGTCGTGAGCGTGGTCCGCTGGCCCCACTCCTGGGTGACCAGCAGGATGCCCAGCACCGGGAGCAGCAGCATCTGCGGCGTGTTGGTGTTCTGGAAGAAGTTGAGGAACGTCCGGCTCTCCACCTCGTCGCCCGTGGAGAGGAACGAGATCAGGATGACGCCGGCGGTGGCGATCCCGATGACGACGAGGGTCCACAGGCCGACGCGGGTGTCGGTCATCTTGCGCAGCTCGACGCCGACGTGGCGGCCGAACGGGACCGGCCGGGTGCCGGAGACGTCGAACGTACGGGTCGGGGCGGCGATGCTCATGCGGTGGCTCCTTCGAGCTTGCTCTCACGCTGGGTGGAGGCGGTGAGGGTGAGGAAGAGGTTCTCGAGGCCCCCGCCGGAGGGGCGCAGGTCGACGAGCACCACTCGGGCGTCGGCGGCTGCGCGACCGACGGCGAGCGGCGGGGCCTCCACCCGGAAGCCGGGTCCGGCGACGGCGAAGCGCAGCCCGGCCGCGGTCAGGGCATCGGCGAGTGCGTCACGGTCCTCGGCGGTCACCAGGGTGGCCTGGTCGCCGTGCTCGGCGAGCAGCGCCGCCTTGTCGCCCTGCGCCACGATCCGGCCCTGCCCGATCATCACCATCTCGTCGGCGACGACCTCGACCTCGTTGAGCAGGTGCGACGACAGCAGCACCGTGCCGCCCTGGTCGGCGAAGGTCTTGAGCAGTCCGCGCATCCAGTGGATGCCGGCCGGGTCGAGGCCGTTGGCCGGCTCGTCGAGAATCAGCACCGAGGGGTCACCCAGCAGCGCGTTGGCGATGCCGAGGCGCTGGCGCATGCCGAGGGAGTAGTTGCGCACCCGACGCTTCGACTCGGCGCCGGTGAGGCTGACGAGCTCGAGCATCTCGTCGACCCGCGTGGCCGGGAGCCCCATGGTGCGGGCCGACAGGGTCAGGACCTCACGACCCGTACGCCCGGCGTGCTGCGCGGAGGCGTCGAGGAGGACGCCCACGTGGCGACCGGGGTTGGGGATGTCGGAGTACCGCATCCCGCCGATGGTGGCGGTGCCGCTGGTGATGGTGGTGAGCCCGACCATCATCCGCATCGTGGTGGTCTTGCCGGCGCCGTTGGGGCCGAGGAACCCGGTCACCCGACCGGGCTGGGCGACGAAGGAGACGTCGTCCACGGCGCGGAAGCCGCCATAGCTCTTGCTGAGTCCTTGGACTGAGATCATGACGTACAGACTGCCGCATCAAGTCGGCGAGCCGGGGCGTCCCCCGCTCCGTGGGCGCCGGGAACGATGTGCTGGGCGGCTCAGAAGGTGGTGAAGTCGTAGACCGCGCCGCTGCGCGCCAGGGCGAGCTCACCGTCGTACGCGGCCCGCGCCTCCTCCAGGACGACCTGCGGGTCGTGCCACGGCGGGATGTGCGTGAGGACCAGTCGGGGCGCCCCGGCCACGGTCGCCAGGTCGGCGCACTCCCGGCCGGTGAGGTGCAGGGCGGCGGGGTTGTCGGCGCCCTCCTCGAACGACGCCTCGGCCAGGAGCAGGTCGGCGCCGAGGGCGGCCTCACGCACGCCGTCGCACGGGCCGCAGTCGCCGGTGTAGGCCAGCACCTTGCCCGCGCAGGTCACCCGCAGCGAGAAGGCCGGGACGGGGTGCTCGACCGGCACCGCCTCGACGGTGAACGGGCCGAGGTGGACCGGCTCGCCCCAGACCCGGAAGTCGAACTCCTCGGTCATGCCCGGGTCGAGGGGAAGGTCGTAGGCCTTCGCCATCCGCACGTCGGTGCCGCCCGGCCCCCACACCGGGATCCGCGGCTGCGGCCCGGTCGGGTGGTACTTCCGCATCACGTGGTAGCCGCAGAGGTCGAGGCAGTGGTCGGCGTGGAGGTGGGAGAGGAAGACGGCGTCGATGGTGAGGGGGTCCGCGTAGCGGTGCAGCGCGCCCAGGGCGCCGCTGCCGAGGTCGAGCAGGACGCGCCAGGTGCGGCCCTCGTGCTCCGCCTCCAGGAGGTAGCAACTCGCCGGGGAGTCGGGGCCCGGGTAGGACCCTGAGCAGCCAACGACTGTGAGCCTCAAGCGCTTTCCCTTCACGGACTGTGCGCGCGTGGGGTGCGCGTACCGGCCCAAGGTTATGTGCTTCCGTGCCCCGGGGGCGGCAGGGGCGATCCATCTCACGTCTCCCCGGGCGGCTCCGGCGGCCCTGCCCAGTCGTCGCGGGCGGCCCTCGCGACGAGCCTGTGACAAGTCACACCCACCCACCTACCGTGGAGAGGTGCGCCCTCGGATCGCAGTCCCCCACTCCTCGCTGACCGGCCAGCTCGCCACCCAGCTCGCCGCGATGCTGGTCGCGGTGACGCTCCTCGTCGCCGGCCTCCTGGCACCGACGACGGCCCACGCGGGCACCGACGTCGCGCCGGGCGGAGCCGCCACCCCGACGTCGGTCCCTGCACCGGCCTCTGCACCGGCCGCTGCACCGACGGCCAGGAGCGTCCTGCTCATCTCGGTCGACGGCCTCTCCCCCGCGGTCGTCGCCCAGCTGGGTCGCAAGCGCACGCCGGCCCTGCACCGGCTCATGGCCCAGGGCACGTCGACCCGCAACGCCCGCACCGAGGTCGAGCTGACCAAGACCCTGCCCAACCACACCAGCATGGTCACGGGGCGGCGGATCACGGCGGAGCAGGGCGGCCACGGCGTCTGGTGGAACGACGACCGCCGCTCACCCGCCACCGTCCACAAGGCTGCAGGCCACCGGGTCGCGTCGGTCTTCACCCGCGTCGACGGCGCCGGTGGCAGCTCGGCGGTCTTCGCCGGCAAGACGAAGTTCCGGCTCTGGAACCGCACCTGGGGCAGGTCGATCGACCGCTTCCAGGTGCGCGCCGACGACGCACGCCTGGCCCGGGACGTACGCCGCGACCTGCGCCGGAAGAACCGGACGCTGCGCTTCTGGCACATCGCCGCCCCCGACCGGACCGGCCACGCCAAGGGCTTCTCGTCGCGGGCCTACCGCCGGGCGGTCCGCAGCACCGACGCCCTGGTCGGCGAGGTGCTCAGGACGATCCGCACCAGCCCACGGCTGCGCGGCAAGGTGGCGGTCGTGCTCACCTCCGACCACGGCGCCGACGGCGGACGACGCCACAGCGACGAGACGAAGCTGGGCAACCAGCAGATCCTCTTCGTCGCCCAGGGTCCTGGGATCGCCACGGGGGCCGACCTCTACGCGATCAACCCCGGCACGGTCGCCGGCCCGGGGCGCCGGCAGCCGGCGTACGACGCCGACCTGCCGCCGGTGCGCAACGGCGACGCCGCCAACTTCGTGCTCGACCTGCTCGGGCTCGCGCCCGTGCCGGGCAGCGAGCTCAACGCCGACCAGCACCTGAAGTGGGTGCGTCCGGCCAGCTGAGGGCTCAGGCCCAGAGCTGCCCGTCGAGGCGGTCCTCGGCCTCGTCGAGCGTGCCCTCGTAGGCGCCCGTCGAGAGGTACTTCCACCCGCCGTCACAGACCACGAAGACGATGTCTGCCTTCTCGCCGGCCTTCACGGCCGCCTGGGCCTGGCGCAGCGCCGCGTGCAGGATCGCGCCGGTCGAGATGCCGGCGAAGATGCCCTCCAGCTCGAGCAGCTCGCGCACCCGCTTGACCGCGTCACGCGGCCCGACGGAGAAGCGCGTGTCGATGAGGTCGGCGTCGTACAGCTCGGGCACGAAGCCCTCGTCGAGGTTGCGCAGGCCGTAGACCAGCTCGCCGTAGCGCGGCTCCGCGGCGACGATCTTGACGTCGGGCTTGGCGGAGCGGAAGAAGCGCGAGACGCCCATCAGCGTGCCGGTGGTGCCCAGGCCCGCGACGAAGTGGGTGACCTCGGGCAGGTCGGCCAGGATCTCCGGGCCGGTCCCCTGCTCGTGCGCGAGCGCGTTGGCGGGGTTGCCGTACTGGTAGAGCATGACCCACTCGGGGTTCTGGGCGGCCAGCTCCTTGGCCACCCGCACGGCCTCGTTGGAGCCGCCCGCGGCGGGCGAGGAGATGATCTCCGCGCCCCACATCCGCAGCAGCTGTCGCCGCTCCTCGGAGGTGTTCTCCGGCATCACGCAGACGATCTTGTAGCCCTTGAGCTTGGCGGCCATCGCCAGCGAGATGCCGGTGTTGCCGCTGGTCGGCTCGAGGATCGTGCAGCCGGGACGAAGCGTCCCGTCGGCCTCCGCCATCTCGACCATCTTCAACGCCGGACGGTCCTTGATGGAGCCGGTCGGGTTGCGGTCCTCGAGCTTCCCCCAGATGCGTACGTCGGGGCTCGGCGAGAGGCGCGGGAGCCCGACCAGCGGGGTCCCGCCCCCGAGGCGAGGAGGTTGTCGAAGCGCACGGAGTCAGCAGCCGCCCGCGACGGCGGGGAGCACGACGACCTCGTCGCCGTCGCTCAGCTTCGCCTCGAGGCCACCGAGGAAGCGCACGTCCTCGTCGTTGACGTAGACGTTGACGAAGCGGCGCAGCTTGCCGTCCTCGAGCAGGCGCTCGGCGATGCCGGGGTGCTTGGCCTCGAGGTCCTCGATGAGGGCCGCGAGGGTGGCGCCCTCACCGGTGACGGCCTTCTCGCCGTCGGTGTAGGTGCGCATGATGGTCGGGATCTTGACCTCGATGGCCATGGTGGGACTCCTCAGGGACTCGGGTGAGCTCGGTGGATGGGGCCGGCGGCAGGGCGCCGGTCAGTCGGTGAAGGTGATCTCTTCCTCGGTGACGACGCCGTCGACGATCCGGAAGGAGCGGAACTCCGCCTCTCCCCCGTCATCCAGGTCGCGCGTGCTGACCAGGACGTAGTGGGCTCCCGGCTCGCTGGCCAGGCCGATGTCGGTGCGGCTGGGGTAGGCCTCGGTCGCGGTGTGCGAGTGGTAGATGACGACGGGCTCCTCGTCGGCCGCCCACATCTGCTTGTAGAGGGTGAGCAGCTCGGTCGAGTCGAACTCGTAGAACGTCGGCTGCTGGCGGCGTTGACCATCTCGACCAGGCGCGTGGGGGTGTCGCTGCCCTCCGGGCCGGCGATGATGCCGCAGGCCTCGTCGGGGTGGTCCCGACGGGCGTGGGCGATGACGGCGTCACGCAGGGCCTTGGTGATGGTCAGCACGGCCCCAATCCTAGGCGAGCGTGGGCTGCGGCTCGACGCGTGGCCGCGCAGCGTACGGGCGCAGCACCCGGGCCGGAATCCATTTGCGCGGCCGTCGTGCGGTGCAGTCTCATGATCCCGGGACACACGACCCGAAAGGCGGACATGACCTCGACCACCCCCGGTGCCGGCACGGCGCCGGCGCCCCGTCCTCCGATGACGCGGCGGGGCATCCCGCTCGACCCGGACCTGCGGATCCTCGCGGCCAGCACCTTCGCCCACCGCTTCGGCAGCGGCGCGCTGATGACGACCAGCGCCCTCTACTTCACCCGGGTCGCCGGGTTCGCGCCGGGCGAGGTGGCGCTCGCGCTCTCCGTCGCCGGCCTGGTCGGGCTGCTCGTCCAGGTGCCTGCCGGCCACCTGGCCGACACCCGCGGACCGCGCGAGGTGATGGTGGCGACCGCCGCCTTCACCGCGCTGCTCGCCGCCACCCCGGTGCTCGCGCGTACGCCGCTCGAGCTCGCGCTGCTGATGGGCGCGCTCGCCCTCTTCCAGAGCTCCGGGCACGCCGTGCGGGGCGGCGTGATCGCCCAGCTCGCCCGCGGTGGCCGCGGGGTCCAGTTCAAGGCGTACCTGCGCGCGGTCACCAACGTCTCGATGGGGCTGGGCTCCCTGGTCGGCGGCCTCGCCCTGCTGGTCGACCGGCCGTGGGCCTACATCGGCGTCTTCGTCGTCGACGCCCTGCTCTGCGCCGTCGCCGCCCTGGTCACCCTGCGGCTCCCGCACCTGCCGCCCCACCCGGTCGTCGCCGGCGAGCCGCGCCTGGCCGTGCTGCGCGACGTGCCGTACGTCGTGCTCACCCTGCTGATCGGCATCTTCTGCGTGCACTTCGTGGTGATGGACATCGGCATGGTGCTCTACCTGGCCGAGCACACCGCCGCGCCGCACGTGATGATCTCGGTGCTGCTGGTGCTCAACACCGCGATGGTCGCGCTCTTCCAGGTGCGACTCTCGCACGGCAGCGGGACCGTCGGCGAGGGTGCGCGGTCGATGCTGGTCGCCTCCCTCTTCCTGGCCGGAGGCTTCGCCCTGGTGGCGGTCGCCGGCTCGCTCGGCGCTGTGCTCGCCTCCGTCGTGCTGATCGGCGGCAGCTTGGTGCACGTGGTCGGCGAGATGGTCGGCTCGGGCGGCCAGTGGGCGCTGCAGATGGGGCTCGCCCCGCACGAGAGGCAGGGGCAGTACCAGGGGTTCAGCGGCCTCGGCTGGAGCCTGATGGAGGTGGTCGGCCCGCCGGTGGTGGTGCTGCTCTGCGTCGGCGTCGGTCAGCTCGGCTGGCTGGTGCTCGGAGCCCTCATGGTCGCGACCGCGCTGGCGATCGTGCCGGTGTCGCGGTGGGCCCTGGGCAGCCGCGCCCACTACGGCGTGACGACCCACTCGGGCTGACGGCTGGGCCGTGGCCGGCTCGGTGGTCGCCGGCTCAGTCGTCCACGGCCGAGACGAGGGTCTCCTGCAGGTAGCCCAGCCACTCGTAGATGTCGTGGGCAGCCGCGCGGGGGTCCTCGTCGTCGAGGGTCTCCCAGAACTCCTCGTCACCCTCCTCCACCCCGAGGCGGGAGGCCAAGGCGAGGCGTAGGTCGTTCAGCCCCCGCCCAGTCCATCGCGGCAGCCGGGTCGAGCTCGACGTCGATGACCAGCTCGAAGTCCTCCAGCTCGGGCGGCAGTCCGCCGTCCTCGAGGGAGGAGATGATGGTGAGGGCGGTGCGCTCCTTGCCCTCACGCAGCGTCGTCTCGGTGTAGCGGCGGAACTCGCCGGCCGCCTCCGGGTCCTCGGCGTACGCGGTCGGGAAGAGCCGCAGCAGGACCGGGTCGTCGGGCTCGTCCACCGGTCCGGTGAAGTCGAACATCGCCGCCAGCGGGTCGACGTCGTCGGCCGTGGCCGGCTGCTCGTCGCGCAGCAGCTCGACGAGCTGGGCGGCGAGGTTGCGCAGCAGGTCGGCCTCGAAGCCGGAGAAGTTGGCGATGACCCGCCCGCTGCCCCGGTGCCGGGTGAAGGCACCCATCAGGCCCGCTCCATCGTGGCCCACAGGCCGTAGCCGTGCATGGCCTGGACGTCGCGCTCCATCTCCTCGCGACTGCCCGTGCTGACCGACGAGCGGCCCTCCTCGTGGACCTCCATCATCAGCTTCTCCGCCTTGGCCTTGGAGTAGCCGAAGTGGGTCCGGAAGACGTAGGTCACGTAGGACATCAGGTTGACCGGGTCGTTCCACACCACGGTCACCCACCCGCGGTCAGGGCGGAGGATGTCGTCGACGTGCAGGTCCGGTTCGACCTCGACGGGGCTGGGAGATGACACGGCCTCATCGTGGCACAGTGGGGCACGTGAGCGAACGAGCGCCGTCGACCGCCCTGCTGACCGACCACTACGAGCTGACCATGCTCCAGGCCGCGCTGGCGGCCGGGACCGCACAGCGTCGAGCGGTCTTCGAGCTCTTCCCGCGCCGCCTTCCCGAGGGCCGCCGCTACGGCGTCGTCGGTGGGGTCGGACGGGCGCTCGACGCCATCGAGCGGTTCCGCTTCGACGACGAGGTGCTGGGGGTGCTCGACGAGGGCGGCGTCGTCGACGAGCAGACCTTGGCCTGGCTGGCCGACCACGAGTTCACCGGTGACGTCTGGGGCTACCCCGAGGGCGAGGTCTACCTGCCCTACTCGCCGCTGGTGGTCGTCGAGGGCACCTTCGCCGAGGCGGTGCTGCTGGAGACGGTGCTGCTCTCGATCTACAACCACGACTCGGCGATCGCCTCGGCCGCCTCGCGGATGACGTGGGCTGCCGACGGTCGCCCCTGCATCGAGATGGGGTCGCGCCGGACGCACGAGGAGGCAGCGGTTGCTGCGGCGCGGGCTGCGTACGTGGCGGGGTTCGAGACGACCTCCAACCTGGCCGCGCGCCACCGCCACGGCATCCCCACCGCCGGCACCTCGGCGCACAGTTTCACCCTGCTCCACGACACCGAGCGCGACGCCTTCACCGCGCAGGTCACGTCGCTGGGCCGCGGCACCACCCTGCTCGTCGACACGTACGACATCGGTGAGGCCGTGCGTACGGCGGTCGAGGTGGCGGGGCCCGAGCTCGGCGCGGTGCGCATCGACTCCGGCGACCTCGGCCTGCTGGCCCACCAGGTGCGCGCGCAGCTCGACTCCCTCGGCGCCACCGAGACGAAGATCGTGGTGACCAGCGACCTCGACGAGTACGCGATCGCGAGCCTGGCCGCCGCCCCCGTCGACGGCTACGGCGTCGGCACCCAGCTGGTCACCGGGTCGGGCCACCCCACGTCCGGCTTCGTCTACAAGCTGGTCGCGCGCGAGGGCGACGACGGCGAGCTGGTGCCGGTGGCGAAGAAGAGCAAGGACAAGGGCTCCGTGGGTGGGCGCAAGTACGCCCTGCGTCGCCGCAACGCTGCCGGCGTCGCGGAGGCCGAGGTGGTCGGCATCGGTACGCCGCCGGTCGACGACGGCGACGACCGCGAGCTGCTGGTGCCCCTGGTGCGCGACGGCGTCGTGGTCGGCCGCGAGCCGTTGGCGGCCTCGCGGGAGCGCCACCTGGCTGCCCGCGACGAGCTGCCGGTGCAGGCGCGGATGCTGAGCCGTGGCGAGCCGGTGATCCCGACGGTGCACCTGGATTGAGCGGTCCCTTCTCGCTCCGGGTGCTGCTTTTCGGCGCTCTCGAACTCGCCACTGGTCACTTAATGGCCGTCGCCGGCCCTCTGACCGCCACTAATTGACCACTGGCGTCAGCCAGGAGTCTGATCCACAGGCAACGCCTCGGAGCCACTCACCCAGATCGTGTCCAAGCCAGCGTTGGCCCATGGACGTGTTGATCACTCACGCTGGACAGGGCGACAGAGCCGCGTGGACTCGAGTCACCCGCGGGGCACACCGCCCATCAGACGCGGACGACGTCTGGCGGGCCGACCTCCGTGCCTGACAGGCCGTGCTACCGCCAGAAGCGCGGTTCAGCCATCTGACTGCCGCGCAGCTCCATGGCCTGTGGCTACCCCAGCTGCCTCGCCTGCCCGTTCAGGTCTCACTGCCGGCCTCCCTGCCTCGTCCCCGCAGACCTGGCCTGCGCGTCATACGGCCGACCTTCTTTCCTGACGCGACCAACGTCGACGGACTTCGCGTCGAACCCCTGTCCAGCGTGGCTCTCGGACTGGCCAGAGACCTCGGTGAGATTGACCTCGTCCTGATGCTCGACTCGCTGGTCCGACACCCCGACTTTCACCCGGGCGAACTGACCGAGCTACCCACCCGGCTGCGTGGTCTGACCCGCTTGCGGCGCCTCCTCGGTCATGCCGACCCGCGGTCCGAGTCACCATGGGAATCGATCCTTCGGCTGTTCCACGACGTGGTCGAGGCCCCGGTGGAGTCGCAGTACGAGGTCATCCAAGAGGGGCGCTTCGTGGCACGCGGGGATTTCAGACTGGCGGGGCTCCGGGTGCTCCACGAGTACGACGGAGACATCCACCTCACGGTGGAGCAGCAGCGACGGGACCTCGCCCGAGCTCGGCGTCTCGACGCAGCGGGCTGGATCCGTCGCGGGTACACGTCGTACGACCTCACCCGGGATCCCGATGGCCTGCTTCGTGACATCGACGCAAGCCTGGGCCGCAGGCGGAATCCCCTGCATCTTCGGCGGTGGCGAGATCTGCTCCAGGGGTCGTGCTTGACCTCGACGGGCCGCGTGACGCTGGCGCGCCGCCTGTCGCCGCTGCCAGTGGTCACTTAGTGGGCACCAGAGCGCGAAAACACCCACTAAGTGACCACTGGGGGCACGTCCGAGCGACCTATCCGGGTCTACGCTGACCCCATGACTCGGGCACTGGTCATCGTGGACGTGCAGAACGACTTCTGTGAGGGCGGCTCCCTGGCCGTCACCGGCGGCGCGCGGGTCGCTGCCGACATCGGGGCGCTGCTGGCGGCGCGGCGCGACCACGAGACGGGGTCACCCGACTACACGTACGTCGTCGCCACGCGCGACCACCACATCGACCCGGGCGAGCACTGGGCGGCCGAGCCCGACTTCGCGACGAGCTGGCCGAAGCACTGCGAGGTCGGTACGCCGGGCGAGGAGTTCCACGAGAACCTCACCCCGCGCACCTTCGACGCGATCTTCCTCAAGGGGCACCACTCGGCGGCCTACTCCGGCTTCCAGGGGCAGACCGAGGGCGGCATCCCGCTCGCCGAGTGGCTGCGTACGCACCACGTCGCCGAGGTGGACGTGTGCGGCATCGCGACCGACCACTGCGTCCGTGCGACCGCGCTGGACGCGGCAAGGCTCGGCTTCCGGACCAGGGTCCTGACCCGCCTGTGTGCCGGGGTGGCGCCCGGGACGACCAAGGCCGCACTGGCCGAGATGGAAGAGGCCGGAGTACGCGTTGACTGATCTCGCCGTCACCCGCGAGGGCGGGATCCTCCGCCTGCGCCTGGACCGCCCCGACAGCCTCAACTCCGCCTCCCCGGAGATGGTCGAGCGACTGGCCGTCACCCTGGAGGAGGCGGTCACCGACGACACCGTCCGGGTGGTCCACCTGACCGGCGAGGGCCGCGCCTTCTGCTCGGGCGCCGACCTCTCCGGCCTCGACCCCGACCGGGTCGCCGACGGCTCCGCCATGGCGCTGGCCAACCGGGCGATCCGGGCGATCACGACCCTCGACAAGCCGGTGCTGGCCGCGGTCAACGGACCGGCTGCCGGGTTCGGTTGCGCGATCGCGCTGGCCTGCGACCTGGTCGTGGCCCACCCGTCCGCCTCGTTCAGCCTCTCCTTCACCCGGCTCGGCCTGATGCCCGACGGCGCGACGACCGCCACGGTGGCCGCCTCCATCGGCCGGGCCCGCGCGATGAGGATGGCCCTGCTGGCCGAGAAGCTCGAGGCGGCCGAGGCCTACCTCGCCGGCCTGGTCAGCCACGTCACCACCGAGGACACCTACGACGACGTCGTCGAGGCGCTGCTGGGCAAGCTCGAGGCGGGGGCTCCGCTGGCGCTGGCCGCCACGAAGAAGGCCGTCAACGCCGCGACGATCCCCCACCTCGAGGCCGCCATGGAGGCGGAGCACCGCGGCCAGTCGCTGCTCGCCCGCACCAAGGACGTCGTCGAGGGCGTGACCGCCTTCCTCGAGCGACGCTCCGCGGTCTTCCGCGGCGAATGACGGTCGTGTTTCGGTGAGATGACGTGCCGATCTCGTGAGACGGGCTCCCCCCACGCGCACGACCCCCGACATAGGATCCCGCCATGAAGCGCACCCTCACCTCCCTCGCCATCGCGGCGCTGGCACTCTCGCTGGCTGGCTGCGGCTCCGACGACAACGGCGACGCAGCGGACTCCGGCGAGTTCCGCCCCATCGCCGCGGGCAAGCTCACCGTCTGCTCCGACGTGCCCTACCCGCCATTCGAGGACTTCGACAAGTCCTCCCCGACCGGTTTCAAGGGCTTCGACATCGACATCGTCACCGAGGTCGCGAAGGAGCTCGACCTCGAGCTCGTCGTCCGCGACTCGAGCTTCGACGCCCTCAAGAGTGGGCTCGAGGTCAACGCCGGCAACTGCGACCTGATCGCGTCGGCCATGAGCATCCTCCCCGAGCGGCAGGAAGTCATGGACATGTCCGACTCCTACTACGACTCCATGCAGTCGCTCCTGGTCCCACAGGGCTCGGACATCAAGAGCATCGACGACCTCGAGGGCAAGAAGGTCGGCGTCCAGAAGGGCACCACGGGCGAGACCTACGCCAACGGCGAGATCAAGGACGCCGAGATCGTCGTCTTCCCGTCCGACGGTGAGATGTGGCCGGCCCTGAAGTCGAACCAGGTCGACGCCCTGCTCCAGGACCTCCCGGTCAACCTGGAGCACGAGAAGGAGGGCGGCTTCACGATCGTGGAGGAGTACGAGACCGAGGAGGCCTACGGCCTTGCCATGGCCAAGAACTCCGGTCTGCTGGACGACGTCAACGATGCCCTCGAGGCGATGCGCGAGGACGGCCGCTACCAGAAGATCTACGACACCTACTTCTCCGCCAAGTGAGGCTCAGGAGAGACTGACCTCCACAGTTCTCCTCGATGACGGGACCACGGGTGACCAAGAAGAACAAGGAACGGTTGACGAGGGGCGCCATGTACGCGCTCCTCGTCGCCGTCGTCGTCTGGCTGGCGTCGATCGCTGACGTCGAGGCGATCAGGAGCAACTTCTTCAGCGAAGAGGTCTGGGCCAAGCTGTGGCCCGAGATCATCACCATCGGCGCGTGGAACACCATCAAGTACACGGTCATCGCATTCGCCGGCGGCCTCGTCCTTGCCCTGGTGCTCGCCCTGATGCGCATGTCACCCGTGGCCCCGTACCGCTGGATCGGAACGGCGTACGTCGAGTTCTTCCGTGGCCTGCCAGCCCTCGTCGTCATCCTGCTGATGGGCTTCGGCGTGCCCCTCGCCTTCCAGTTCCGCTGGCCGGACGTGCCCTTCCTCGGGCTCAGGGGCATGGCGACCGCCGGTGTCCTGGCCCTCATCCTGGTGGCCGCGGCCTACATGGCCGAGACGTTGCGGGCCGGGATCCAAGCAGTGCCCAAGGGGCAGGCCGAGGCCGCTCGTTCGCTCGGGATGAGCGCTCCCCGCACCATGGTCACGATCGTTCTCCCGCAGGCGTTCCGCGTCGTCATCCCCCCGATGACCAACGAGTTCGTGCTGCTCCTCAAGGACACCGCGCTGCTCAGCGTGATCGGGATGCAGGCCCTGGACCGCGACCTCACGGCCTTCGGCCAGAACGGCCTCACCACGTATGCGAACTCCTCGCCCCTGATGGCCATCGCCATCGTCTACCTCCTCATCGCCGTCCCGGTGACCCAGTTGGTGGCGTGGATGGAACGCCGACAGCAGAAGGCCGGTGACCCGATGACCGACTCCCCCACCACCCCCGCCCCGTCCGGTCGCGTCCCCGCGATCGACGTCCGTGGGCTGCGCAAGTCGTTCGGCAAGAACGAGGTGCTCAAGGGCATCGACTTCCACGTCGACCCCGGCCAGGTCGTCTGCGTCATCGGCCCCTCGGGGTCGGGCAAGTCAACGCTGCTGCGGTGCGTCAACCGGCTGGAGGAGCCCAACGCGGGCCAGGTCCTGGTCGAGGGCATCGACATCACCGACCCGGAGACCGACCTCGACGCGGTGCGCTCGCGCATCGGCATGGTCTTCCAGCAGTTCAACCTCTTCCCGCACATGACGGTGCTGAAGAACCTCACCATCGCCCAACGCGGCGTGAAGAAGCGCAGCAAAGCCGAGGCCGTCGAGGTGGCCCGCGCCAACCTGGCCAAGGTCGGGCTCGCCGACCGCGAGGACGCCTACCCTACGCACCTGTCGGGTGGTCAACAGCAGCGCGTGGCGATCGCCCGCGCGCTGTCGATGGACCCCGACATGATGCTCTTCGACGAGCCCACCTCGGCGCTCGACCCGGAGCTGGTCGGGGACGTGCTGGCCGTCATGCGCGACCTCGCCAACGAGGGCATGACGATGATGGTGGTCACCCACGAGATGGGCTTCGCCCGCGAGGTCGGCGACAAGCTGGTCTTCATGGACGGCGGCGTCATCGTCGAGGAGGGCCTGCCGGCCGACGTGCTCGCGAACCCTCGGAACGAGCGTACGCAGTCCTTCCTGTCGAAGGTGCTCTAGCTCGCACCCGTGCCGTACGTCGGCCTCACCGCCCCAGCCACGCCCGGGCCTGCTCGGTCACGGCGGCGGTGAGGTCGACCATCACGGGTGACTCCAGGCGCCAGCGCTGCCAGTAGAGCGGCACGTCGACGTGGCGTCCCGGGACGATCTCGACGAGCCGTCCGGAGTCGAGGTGGTCGCGGACCTCGGAGTCCATCAGCATCCCCCACCCCAGGCCACGATGGACGGCGTGGTCGAACTGGTGCACCGACGGGATCAGCGTCGTCGGCGGCGCCAGGTGGCGCCGGGTGACCTTGCGCAGGAAGTCGTGCTGGAGCGTGTCGTCGCGGTCGAAGGCCACCATCGGCGCCCGTCCGAGCGCCGCGGTCGTCGGGCCCTCCGGGAGGTGCTCGGCGACGTACGCCGGGTTGCCGACCGCGAGGTAGCGCATCACCCCGAGCCGCTCGACCTTGCAGCCCGGGACCGGGCGCGGGTCGGAGGTGATCGCCGCCATCACCTCGCCGCGACGCAGCCGCTCGGTGGTGCGGCTCTGGTCCTCGCGCAGGATGTCGAAGGTGACCCTGTGGCGCTCGCGCACGCTCACCAGCGCCTCGACGAACCAGTCGAACATCGCGTCCGAGTTCACCGCCAGCGGGACGCTGGTCCATGGGGCTCCGGCCTCGGTCTCGTCGTCGGGGTCGTCGACCAGCTCGGCGTAGGCCTCCCGCTCCAGCATCTCCGTCTGGGCAGCCAGCCGGACCAGCACGTGGCCGGCGTCGGTGGCCTCGAGCGGCTTGGTCCGGTGGACCAGTACCCGGCCCACCCGAGTCTCCAACGCCTTGATCCGTTGGCTCACCGCCGAGGGGGTCACGTGGAGCTCGCGGGCAGCCGCCTCGAAGGTGCCGACGCGCACCGCGGTGGCCAGGGTGCGCAGGGCGACGGGGTCGATCTGGGTGAGGTCTTTCACAACAAGAGATTCTAATGATTCCTCACAATCCTTCGCTGGATTGATGAGTCGTGGCGACATAGCGTTGCTTGCGTGTTCAACGTGCTCTTCACCGGTCTCTTCACCGGGCTTGCCCTGATCGTCGCCATCGGCGCCCAGAACGCCTTCGTCCTCCGTCAGGGGATCCGGGGCGAACGGGTGCTCCCGATCGTGCTGACCTGCCTGCTCTCCGACCTGGTCGCGATCACCGCCGGCGTCGCCGGCCTCGGCGTCGTGATCGAGCGCTGGCCGGCCGCCCTGCCCGTCGCCCAGGTCATCGGCGGCCTCTACCTGATCGCCTTCGGCATCCACGCCGCCCTGCGCGCCTGGCGCCCGACAGGACTCGAGGCCGGCGACGGCACCCAGATGAGCGTGAAGACCGCCGTGCTCACCGCACTGGCCCTCACCTGGCTCAACCCGCACTTCTACCTGGACGCGATCGTCCTGCTCGGCACGGTGGCCAACTCCTTCGGCGCGGACCGCTGGTGGTTCCTCGCCGGCGCCCTGATCGCCAGCACCTGCTGGTTCTTCGCGCTCGGCTACGGCTCGCGCCTGCTGCGCGGCCTCTTCGCCAAGCCCAGCTCGTGGCGCATCCTCGACGGCGGCATCGCCGTGGTCATGGGCGCCCTGGGCGTCTCGCTGCTCGCGCACTGACCACGGCCGGCCCCAGCGGCGGGCGGCTCAGCACCACCGCTCGGCGAGCGTACGCACGACGGTGACGTTGCGTGCCGTGCCGACACCGAGGGCCTTGAGCTCCTTGGCGTTGCTCAGGCGCGAGCCCTGCATGCCCTCGTCGAGCAGCAGGTGAGCGCCTCGCCCCCGCACGACGAGTCGCTCACCGGGGGCCTCGAGAGCCTGGACCGCAGCGAGCGCGGCCTCCGAGGGCGCCGCCTTCAGCAACGTCACGTAGTGGGTCCTCGGCTCACCCAGCTGGGCGCGCACGGCCTCGGCCTCCTCGGCGACTCGCCGCAGCTCGTCCGGGGTGAGGGCGATCGTCGGGACCTCGAAGCCCCGGTCGGCCAGGTAGGCGGCCTCGAGCGCCTCCTCGACCTTGGCCGTCGAGCGCATCAGCGACGTGAGGCGTACGTTGCCCGTGTTGATGTACGTCTCGACGTCGCACGCCCCGATCGACGCGGTCGCCGCCGCGATCGCGTCCTTGGGAAACTTGCGCCTCGCCCCGAGGTTGATGGCACGCAGGAAGGCGATGTAGGTCGGCACAGGCTCAACCTAGCCCGCGCCGACCCACACCGCCCCGCTCTCCCCGACCCGGGTCAGAGGTTGCCGCGCAGCTCCTGCTCGCGCTCGATGGCCTCGAAGAGGGCCTTGAAGTTGCCCTTGCCGAAACCGAGCGAGCCGTGGCGCTCGATGAACTCGAAGAAGATCGTCGGGCGGTCACCCAACGGCTTGGTGAAGATCTGCAGCAGGTAGAGCCGTCCTCGTCGCGGTCGACCAGGATCTTGCGCTTCTTCAGCTCCTCCACCGGCACCCGCACGTGTCCGATGCGCTCGCGCAGCTCGGGGTCGTCGTAGTAGGAGTCGGGGGTGTCGAGGAACTCCACGCCGTTGTCGCGCAGCACGTCGACGGTGCGCAGGATGTCGCTGGTGGCCAGCGCGATGTGCTGGCAGCCCGCACCGGAGTAGAAGTCGAGGTACTCGTCGATCTGCGAGCGCTTCTTGCCCAAGGCCGGCTCGTTGAGTGGGAACTTCACCCGGTGGTTGCCGCTGGCGACCACTTTGCTCATCAACGCCGAGTAGTCGGTGGCGATGTCGTCGCCGATGAACTCGGCCATGTTGGAGAAGCCCAGCACCCGGTTGTAGAAGTCGACCCACTCGTCCATGCGGCCCAGCTCGACGTTGCCGACGCAGTGGTCGACGGCCTGGAAGAGCCGGCGCGGGTGACCCTCCCCGCGCACCACCGTTGAGGTGCGGGCGACGTAGCCCGGCAGGTAGGGGCCGTCGTAGCGGGAACGGTCGACGAGGGTGTGGCGGGTCTCCCCGTACGTCGCGATCGCCGCCGTGCGCACGGTGCCGTGCTCGTCGGTCTCATCGTGCGGCTCGACCAGGATGGTGGCGCCCATCGCCCGGGCGTGGTTGATGCAGACGTCGACGTCCGGCACCTCCATGGCCAGGTCGACGACGCCGTCACCGTGCTGGCGGTGGTGGTCGTGCAGCGGGCTGTCGGGTGCCACTCCCCCGGAGAGCACGAAGCGCGCCGAGCCCGAGCGCAGCACGTACGACTTCGAGTCGCGCCAGCCGGTCTCGGGGCCACGGTAGGCCTCGAGCTCCATGCCGAAGGCGAGCTGGTAGTACGCAGCGGCCTGCGTCGCGTTGCCGACGATGAAGCAGACCGCGTCGAGGGCGCGGACTGGGAACGGGTCGTTGGAGGGGTCGTACTCCACCAGGCCCACGAGCTCGCGCAGCTGCTCGACGGTGAGCTCGGCACGGAGCTCGTCGGCAGTCAGGGTCTCCATCGGGTGCTGGGGCGTGGCCTGGGATGTCATGGCCACACCTTCTGCGCCATGATGCAGTGTGCGCAACAGCACACGGATCGAGTGCACAACCTGCCCACCACGGAGGCGCGACATGGACGAACTGGACAGCAGACTGCTCAGACTCTTCACCGAGGAGCCTCACGTCGGAGTGCTGGCGGCCTCCCGGCGCCTGGGCGTGGCCGCGGCACCGTGCAGGCGCGGCTCGACCGGCTCGCCGAGCGCGGCGTGATCACCGGCTGGCACCCGCACCTCTCCCCGGCTGCACTGGGGCACCCGGTGACGGCCTTCCTGACCCTGCAGATCCGTCAGGGCATCGGCCACGACCGGGTCAGCGCCCACCTGGCGGCGATCCCCGAGGTGATCGAGGTGCACACCATCACCGGCGAGGGAGACATGTGGACCCGGGTGGTCGCCCGCTCCAACGCCGACCTGCAGCGGGTCATCGACCAGGTGCTGGAGCACGACGGCATCGCCCGCTCGACGACCGTGATCGCGCTGGCCGAGCAGGTGCCGCACCGGGTGCTGCCGCTGGCGCTGCACGTGGCCGCCGGCGACTGAGGGTCACCTCCCGTCGCGACTCACCGCAGGCGCAGGTCACCGCAGGCGCAGGTCACCGCAGGCGCAGGGCCACCTCGTCGGCCGCCCGGAGCACCCGGGGCGCAACCACCGACTCGTCCAGCGGGCCCCCCAGGGTGACGATCCCGACCGAGGCCTCCAGGCCTGCAACACCGCGTACGGGGGCTGCGAGGCCGTGCGCGCCGGAGGCCAGCTCGCCGGTCGTGACGGCGTACGGCGTGTGCTGGTCGCCCTCGCGCAGGATGCAGATCGCCTTGCCCGCGGCTCCCTGCGCCACCGGGTGGCGCGAGCCGACCCGGTAGGCGACGTGGTACTCGGTCCAGGAGGGTTCGACGACGACCAGGGCGACCGCCTCGTCACCGTCGGCGATGGTGAGGTGGGCGGTGCAGCCGACCGTCTCGGCGAGCTGGCGCAGGATCGGCACCGCGCGGTCGCGCAGCAGCGGCTGGACGGCCCCGGCCAGGGTCAGCACCCCCATCCCGAGATGGAGCAGGCCGTTGTCGTTGCGACGGACCAGCCCGTGCTGCTCGAGCGTGGCGACCAACCGGTAGGCGACCGTGCGGTTGACGTCGAGCCTGACGGCCAGGTCGGTCACGGTGATGCCCTCGGGCGACTCCGCGAGCAGCCTCAGCACCCGGATGCCGCGATCCAGGGTCTGCGAGGTCTCCGCCGCCATGGCCGCCAATCTAGCGAGCGGTGGCGCCCGTGGGGAGGTGCGCGATCAGGCGAAGATCATGCAGGTGGAGGTCGCGTGCGCGACCAGCCGGTCGGAGGCGTCGTACAGGTGCGCCTGGGCCAACGCCGTACGCCGCCCGCGCTGCACCACGCTGCCCACGCACTTGAGGCGTCCCGACTCCTCGGTCACGGCCCGCAGGAACTTCACGTTGAGGTCCAGCGAGGTGTAGCCCTCCCCCGCCGCCAGGGTCGAGTGCACCGAGCAGGCTGCCGCCGTGTCGAGCAGGGTGGAGATCACTCCGCCGTGCATCACCCCGATCGGGTTCCAGTGCCGCGCCTTGTCGGGGGTGAGCCACACGGTGACGGAGCCGCGCTCCAGGTCGAAGCCGTCCATGCCGAGGGTGGTGCCGATCGGCACCTCGATGATGCCGTCCACCACGAACTGGAGCTGGGCGTAGCCGTCCAGCTCGGCGGGTGCGGCGGCGTCGTCGGTCGAGGTCATGGGCACAGCCTGCACCATCGCCCCCGGCTCCGTCCGGGCGGGACCACTTCCGGGGAGGCCCGGGTCAGGAGCTCTTCTTCATCGCCCACTCGCGGATCTTCTCGATCCGCTCGGTGAGCTGCTCGGCCGTCGCGACGGCCGCGGGTGGTCCACCGCACTGCTTGCGCAGCGTCGAGTGGGTGATCCCGTGGGCCTGCCCCGTGCGGTGGTACCAGGCGGCGACGAGGCCGTTGAGCTCACGCCGCAGCACCGAGAGCTGCTCGTGCTGGGTGAGCTTCTCGGCGTCGTGGGTGGCCCGGATCGCCTCGCGGGCCTTGGCCGCCATGTCCTTCTTCTGCTTCTGCGCACGCTCGCTCTGGCGCGAGTGCAGCAGGTCGCGCACCTGGTCGGCCTCGAGCAGGCCGGGGATGCCGAGGAAGTCCATCTCCTCCTCCGAGCCCACGTGCACCTCACCGGCGTGGCCGAACTCGCCACCGTCGTACAGCACCCGGTCGAAGGTGGCGCTGGAGCCGAGCGCCTCGAAGGCGAAGCCGTCGAGGTCGGAGGAGGCCGACTCGCTGGCGTTGGCGGCGGCGAGGAGGTCGTTCTCGGCGGCGAAGATGTCGCCGTCGTCGGAGACCTTGCGCTTGAGGACGTGGTCGCGCTGGACCTCCATCTCGGAGGCGAAGCCGAGCAGGTTCGGCACCGACGGCAGGAAGACCGAGGCGGTCTCGCCGCGCTTGCGGGCGCGGACGAAGCGGCCCACCGCCTGGGCGAAGAAGAGCGGCGTCGAGGTGGTGGTCGCCCACACGCCGACGGCCAGGCGCGGCACGTCGACGCCCTCGGAGACCATGCGCACCGCGACCATCCAGCGGTCGTCGGACTTCGAGAAGGTGCCGATCTTCTTCGACGCGGCCTTCTCGTCCGAGAGCACGACCACCGGCGACTCGCCGGTGATGGAGCGGAGCAGCTTCGCGTACGCCCGGGCGCTGTCCTGGTCGGTGGCGATGACGAGGCCACCGGCGTCGGGGACGTGGCGGCGGACCTCGCTCAGGCGCTTGTCGGCGGCCTGCAGCACCGCCGGCATCCAGGAGCCCTTGGGGTCCAGGGCCGTGCGCAGCGCCTGCTGGGTCATGTCCTTGGTCAGCGGCTCTCCGAGGCGGGCGGCGACCTCGTCGCCCGCGCTGGTGCGCCAGGTCATCTCGCCCGAGTAGGCCATGAAGAGCACGGGGCGCACGACGTGGTCGGCGAGCGCCTCGCCGTAGCCGTAGGTGTAGTCGGCGCGCGAGCGGGGCACCCCGTCGGGGCCGGTCTCGTAGCTGACGAACGGGATCGGGTTGATGTCGGAGCGGAAGGGCGTGCCGGTCAGGGCCAGGCGACGGGTCGCCGGGTCGAACGCCTCCCGGATGCCGTCACCCCACGACAGGGCGTCACCCGCGTGGTGCACCTCGTCGAGGATCACCAGCGTCTTGAAGCGCTCCGTGCGGATGCGCATGGCCAGCGGGTTGACCGCCACGCCGGCGTAGGTGACGACGATGCCGAGGAAGTCCTTCGACGTCTTGCCCTGCCCGGCGGAGTACGCCGGGTCGACCGGGATGCCGGCCCGACCGGCGGCCTCGGCCCACTGGGTCTTGAGGTGGTCGGTCGGCGCGACGATCACCAGTCGCTCGACGACGCGGCGGGCGAGGAGCTCGGCCGCCACGGTGAGCGCGAAGGTCGTCTTGCCGGCACCTGGCGTCGCCACCGCGAGGAAGTCGCGGGGGTGCTCGGTGAAGTACTTGTTCATCGCCTCCGACTGCCACGCGCGCAGCGACGTGGCCGTGCCCCATGCCGCACGCTCCGGCCATGCCGGGGAGAGTGCAGGGGTCACGGAGGCGGCATCAGGCCGGTCCGTCACGCGTCGGAGCCCCCGCCGTTGCCGCCGGGTCCGCCAGAGCCACCACCGGGACCGATGCTGTCCCAGATCTCCTTGCACTCCGGGCAGACCGGATACTTCTCCGGCGACCGGCTGGGCACCCAGACCTTGCCGCAGAGCGCGATCACGGGCGTACCCATGACCATCGCCTCGGTCAGCTTGTCCTTCGGGACGTAGTGCGAGAACCGCTCGTGGTCGCCGTCCTCGACGGGGACGGTACGGCGATCTTCGAGCGTGGAACCGGAGGGCTGGAAACCGAACTGGGTCATGGTCCGGCCAGTCTAGGCCAGTTCCCCCACCTGTCCCGCACCCTGCGCACCTCAGTTCAGGTCAGGGTCGGCAGGACGTGTGGAGTGCCACGCCAGCTCGCCGGGCTGGCGCCTCAGCACCTCGCGCACGAGGTCGTCGCAGTCCTCGGCGAAGACGTCGCCGGGCTCAGCCGGGACGACGTACCAGGCCCCCTCGGCCACCTCGTCGGCGAGCTGCCCGGGCCCCCAGCCGGCGTAGCCGGCGAAGATCCGCACCCGCGCCAGGGCGGGTTCGACGACCTCGACCGGGGTCTCCAGGTCGAGCACCCCCAGGCGCCCCAGGACGGTGCGGAAACCCTCCGGAGCCTCGGCCGGGTCACGCAGCAGCGCGAGCGCCAGCGCCCCGTCGGTGCCGACCGGGCCGCCGCGGAAGAGCACCTCGGGCTCGCCCACGAGGTCGCGCCACTCCTCGAAGACGGCGGCGACCAGGAGGGGCGAGGGCCGGTTGAGCACGACGCCCAGGGCGCCGTCCTCGTCGACGTCGAGGATGAGCACCACGGTCTCGGAGAAGTTGGGGTCGCCCATCGCCGGTTGGGCCACCAGCAGCATGCCGGGCGCCACCGCAGTGACGTCGCGAGCGCCGGGAGTGCGAATGCCCATGGCTCCATCATGACCGACCGACGCCCGGACCGTCAGGGCGCAGACGCGTTTTTCCCGGGTGCCCGGCAAGGAGACAGCCCCGGCTCCGGTGCGGGAGGGAGGGAGGGAGACGCGGCAGGGAGACCGCGGTGCACCGGATCGGGGCTGTCTGATCGTGGGGACGGCGTGGCCGTCAGGCGGCGAGCACCGCCTTCAGCCGCTTGAGCAGCGGCGGGGGCGACGGCCGGCGGCCGGGACGGTAGTAGCGGCGCCCCTCGGCCTCGAGGGCGGCACCGAGGGCCACCGCCTCCTCGTCGAGGGGGTGGTCGAGCACGACGTGCCCGGCCTGCTGGGCCAGCCACTGGTGCTGGCGGGCGCGGCGACGCTCCAGGGTGGCCCGGCGGCGCTCGTCGGCGCGCTCCCAGTCACCGTCGAGGACCATGCGCACGCCGGGGAGGGCACGCACGGTCCGGCGCCACGCGCGTACGACGGCAGCCTGCGGGTCGTCG
This sequence comes from Nocardioides daphniae, assembly GCF_004777465.1. NCBI lineage: Bacteria > Bacillati > Actinomycetota > Actinomycetes > Propionibacteriales > Nocardioidaceae > Nocardioides > Nocardioides daphniae. The sequence goes on along the minus strand of NZ_CP038462.1, from coordinate 1,016,779 downwards.
GGGTCCTCGGCGAGGGCGTGCTCGACCTGGGCGGCCAGTGCCGCCTGCCAGCGCACCTGGAGCACGTTAGCGAGCGTGTGCTCGTCGCGGAAGGTCTGGTCGACGCCGCTCACGTCCATCGGGAGCCGGCCGTCGAGACGACGGTCGACCTCCTCCAGGACGGCCTGGAGCACGAGGTCACGGCGGGGCGAGGTCCAGGGCATGGACGGCTCCTTCCGTGAGCGGCGCGGGTGCGACGACCGGCCGGGACCGGTGACATACCGAGGGTACGTAGTCGCGCACGCTGATTCCAACGGATCGCCCGTGACGCCTGTTACACCCGCGGCTGCTCGACCGCCAGACCCTAGGATCGACGGATGGACAGCCAGACCTCGGACCTGGGACGTGCTCCTTCCTCGGCGACGAAGGAGGACCTCCTCCGCATCGCTCGCGACCTCTTCACCACCCAGGGCTACGCCGCCACGTCGCTGGACAGCATCGTGGCTGCGGCGCACGTGACGAAGGGGGCCCTCTACCACCACTTCGACGGCAAGGCCGACCTCTTCGCGGCCGTCCACCGCGAGGTGGAGGCCGACGCCGTACGTCGGATCGACGCCGCGATCGAGGCCGAGCCCGACCCCTGGTCGGCGGCCCGGCTGGGCATGCACGCCTACCTGCAGATCGCCCGGGAGAGCGCCTACCGGCGCATCGTCATCCAGGAGGGCCCGGTCATGCTCGGGCTGGCGGGGGTCCGCCCCGACGCCCGCTCCACCTTCGCGACCGTGTCACGCCTGGTCCACGGGGTGCTGACCGCCGGCGAGTGGCAGCTCGACGACGAGCTGCTCAGGACCTTCAGCCGGGTGATGTTCGGCGCGATCAACTCGGCCGGCGCCGCCGTCGCCGCCAGCGCCGACCCGGAGCAGGAGGCCACCCGCGTGGAGACCTCCCTCGGGCTCATGATCGCCGCGCTGCGCCAGATCAGCCGGGAGCACCGCTCGCTCGAGGCGGCCGTCGGCGAGCTGGGCACGTCGCTCACCTGACCGCGCCGCCCCACGACGCGACGAGGCCCCCGGCACGATCAGGTGCCGGGGGCCTCGTACGACGTCGGTGCTGCGTCAGCGCTTGAGCGCCACGCTGCCCTCCTCGGGGAGCAGCTCCACCCAGGTGCGTCCCACGGGGACCTTCAGCTCGGCGCCGCCCGCCTGCAGGGTGAGGGCTCCGTTGGGGCCGTCCTTGCGCCAGGTGGCGTCGATGACCTGGCCGCCGTGGAAGAGCTGGGCCTTGCCCTTGCCGTGGAACTTGCTGTCGTAGACCCGGTTGTTGGCCAGGTCCTCGTAGCCGGCGTAGGACGCCTTCACGCGGATCACCAGCACGTTGGTCGCCGGGAACTCGTCGCCCTGGCCGGCCAGGCTGGTCTCGTTGACGTAGCTGCCGTTGGCGAAGCTCCACGAGGTGGTGTGGTTGCCGAAGTCGACGTCGAAGGCCTTGGCGGGCTTGCCGGCGGGCAGGTCCTCGGGCGCACCGAAGACGAAGTAGTCGTCGGGCCGGACCTCGTCGACCTTCTTGCTCTTGCCGAGCACCTTGAGGTCGGCCATCACGCTGTAGGTCTGCGAGCGCGAGGGGTCGCGACGGAAGCCCTCGGCGCCCTCCTCGATGAAGGTGACACCGGCACGGGCCAGGCGGTCCTTGGTGATCGGGGCCGCGCCGGAGGTGACGAGGATGCCGTCGACCGGCGAGACGATGTCGATGTCGGTGCCGCGCATCGAACGGACCGGACCGACCTCCTTGGGGAGCTGGCTGTAGAAGAAGGCGGCGAGTCGGGTCATCCGGCCCTCGACCATCTCCTCAAAGACCAGGTCGGCCTTGCCCAGGCCCACCTGGGGGCTGGCGCTGGAGGTGTTGTCGATCTTGGCGACGAGCACCGGGTGGTTGCGCGCGGCGCTCTTGCCCTCCGGCAACTCCTCGCCGGTCAGCGGCCAGGTGTCGGGAACGGCCGACTCGACGGTGGGGTCGGCCTTCGGCTCCTTCTTCTCGTCTCCGCCGCCGCACCCGGTGAGCAGGAGGGCCGCAGAGAGCAGGGCGGCGGTGAGGCCGAGGGAACGTGAACGCACGTGCGTGACTCCGATCGTGAAACGTGGTGGGCACCAGTGTGCTGCCCCGTCCTCCCTCCCGTCGGGAGAACGCGCCCACTCGTGGGCGGCGTCAAGTCTGACACCGTCAAATATGACAGAACGACTCGACTATCGCCCGTCGGCCGTCCCACCCGGTGGGCAGGGCCTCAGCTGACCAGCTTGGCGCCGCCGTCGACCAGGAGCGTCTGGCCGGTGACGTACGACGCCTCGTCACTGCAGAGGAACGCGACCGCGGCAGCGATGTCGTCGGGGACGCCGACACGGCGTACGGGGTTGTTCTGGGCGTTGAGCTCGCGGAACTCCTCCACCCCCATGCCGAGGCGGGCGGCGGTGGCGTCGGTCATCTCCGTGGCGATGAAGCCGGGCGCGACCGCGTTGACGTTGACGCCGAAGGGGCCGAGCTCGATCGCGAGCGTGCGGGTGAAGCCCTGGACGCCCATCTTGGCGGCGGCGTAGTTGGCCTGGCCGCGGTTGCCGTAGGCGGAGACAGACGAGAGGTTCACGACCTTGCCGTACTTCTGCTCGACGAAGTGCTTCTGGGCCGCCTTCGTCATCAGGAAGGCGCCCTTGAGGTGCACGTTCATCACCAGGTCCCAGTCGTCCTCGGTCATCTTGAAGAGCAGGTTGTCGCGGGTGATGCCGGCGTTGTTGACGAGGATGTGGACCCCGCCGAGCTCGGCCACAATCCGCTCGAAGGCGGCGTCGACGGCCGGGGCGTCGGAGACGTCGCACCCGATCCCGATCGCCTCCCCGTCGATGCGGGCGGCTGCCTGTGCGGCGGCGGACTCGTCCAGGTCGATCAGCGCGACCTTGGCTCCCTCCGCGGCGAACCGCTGGGCGGTGCCGAACCCGATGCCGCGTGCGGCTCCGGTGATGACTGCGACTCGACCGTCGAAACGACCCATCGGGGTTTCCTCCTGTGGTGGGGCGGACCTGTGCCGTCGTCACTCTAGGGGTGGATCAGTGGCAGACGTCCGTCGAGCAGACAGGCGAGTCGAGCAGCGTACGCAGGCCCTTGCCGCCCGCGCCGGCGACGGCGTCGAAGTGGTGCGCGTCGGAGGTGCCGTAGGTCCACCGGAAGCCGTGGCGGGCGAGCAGCTGCACGACCTTGTGGTTGCGGCTGCGCCAGGCGACGCGGGCGTGGGAACGCCCGGCCCACCACTTGTTGGGGTGGATCCCGTCGCGGGCGTAGTAGGGGTTCTCCCAGGGGTTGAGGTCCAGCGACCGGCCGAAGGAGTGCGGCGAGCGCACGCGCGGGTTGCCCACGACGCCGCGGCAGTTGAAGACCGAGGTGTTGTCGGCGGCCATCGAGCGGTAGTCGTCGGCACCGCCGAGCTTCTTCGACCATCCGAAGCGGTCGACGCGGCGCATCTGGCGGACCGGCACCTTCTTGGCGTGCATCTCCTTGAAGGCACCGGAGAAGTTGGAGGTCACCGACTTCGCGACGACCACCTCGCCGCGGTAGCGGTAGCCGTCGAAGCCCCAGAAGTTGGTCTGGACGAGACGCAGCCCGGCACGCCCGACGGGGCACCCCTTGTGCCACGAACGTCCGACCATCGACCTCCACACGCCGTCCGGGATCTTGCGGACCACGACGTTGGCCCCCGTGCCGACCGCACGGGGCGGCCGCGGCAGCGAGACCCGGGGGCGCGGCGCCCCCTTCGGCAGGACGACCGGCTGGCCGGGCGGACGGTTGTCGGTGCGCGAGACGCCCGAGGTGTCTCCCGCGACCCACGCCTGCCGCTCGCCGACGGCGCGCCAGCGGGTGTCCCAGCGCGGCGTCCGTCGTACCGTCGCGACGCCCTTGGCGTCGGTGCGCACGCGCGCCACGGTCGTCCACCTCTTGGCGTAGGTCTTGCCGCGCTTCTGCTTGGCCTGCACCTTCACCCAGCCGGAGACCGGTTCGTCGTTGGCGGCCCGCCACCGCAGGGCGAGGGCGGCGCGACGCCCGTCCACGACCGTCTTCGGGGCGCGCATCGTCAGGACGCTCTTCCACCGCTGCAGCACCGGCAGGTGCTCGTGCACCACGGCAGGGCGGGTGCCATCGGCCGTCAGGGTGGCCCGCAGCCGGTTGCGCTCGGGGTCGCGCCCCAGGGTGACCTCGGCCGTGGCCCGCCCCGTCGGGTCGGTGGTGAGGGTGGTGACGCGCGCCAGGTCGTCCCGTCCCACCTGTCGAGGTCGATCGTCGAGACGGGCTCGGCGGCCGACGCGGTCACCAGGAAGGTCACCGTGGAGACCTCCCCGGACCGGGCCGCGGTGCTGCTGATGCGCAGCTCGCGTTCATTCTCGGCGGCCCCGGCGACGGACGGGAAGAGGGTCAGGACGAGGGCGAGGACGATCAGCGGGACGTGACGCACGCCACCCCTGTTCCCGGTTCGCCGGGACGTAACCCCTACACCGTCCATATTCGGGCGCAGGCTTGGGATCCAGTGGCTACCCTCAACGAGCACGGACGCCCGTGCCCTTCTGCCGCGTCACGACTCAGGAGCACCTCCCCGTGGGCTCATTCGCCTCGTTCTCCCTGCGCAACCGTGCCTTCGTGGCACTCTCCACCGTGATCGTCGCCATCTTCGGCGTCGTCGCGCTCGGCTCCCTCAAGCTCGAGCTGATCCCCAACCTGCAGTTCCCGGTGGTCGGCGTGGTCGCCCCCTACGCGGGCGCCTCCCCCGAGGCGGTCGAGCAGGAGATCACCGTGCCCATCGAGGACGCCCTCACCGGCGTCGACGGGTTGGAGTCGGTCAGCTCGACCTCCTCCTCCGGCGCCTCCACCGTGCTGCTCAACCTCGACTACGGCACCGACCTCGACCGCGCCGTGCAGCAGGTCGAGAGCGCCATGGTCGGGCTGCAGACGCTGCCGGAGTCGGTGGACCCCACGGTCTTCGCCGGCGACATCTCGCAGTTCCCGGTCGTGCAGCTCTCCGTCACCTCCGACCTCGCCCCCGGCGAGCTCGCCGACGAGCTCGAGCAGATCGCCGTCCCCGAGCTCAGCGACGTCGAGGGTGTCCGCGACGTCCAGCTCAGCGGCGCCCCGACCAACCGGGTCGAGATCACCCTCAAGCCGCAGGCGGCCGCCCAGGGCGTGACCGGCCAGCAGGTCGGCGAGGCGCTCGACGCCGCCCGCATGGTCCCGGCCGGCAGCCTCGACGCCGGCGACCGCGCCCTCTCGGTCCAGGTCGGCACCACGCCCACCACGCTCGCCGAGCTGAAGCAGGTCCCGGTCAAGGTCGGCCAGGGCACCCGCCCGCTCGGCACGCTCGCGCAGGTCGAGGTCGGCCAGGCCGCCCCCACCTCGTACGCCCGCACCAACGGCGACCCCAGCCTCTCGGTCGCGATCACCAAGACGCCCGACGGCAACACCGTCGACATCTCCCACGCCGTCGCCGACCTCGTCGGCGAGCTCGAGGAGAAGATGGGCGACGGCACCGAGTTCTCGGTCGCCTTCGACCAGGCCCCGTTCATCGAGAAGTCGGTCGAGGACCTCACCACCGAGGGTGGCCTCGGGCTGGTCTTCGCGATCTTCGTGATCCTGGTCTTCCTGCACTCGCTGCGCTCGACGATCGTCACCGCGATCTCGATCCCGCTCTCGCTGTTGGTCACGCTGATCGGCCTGTGGATCGGCGGCTACAGCCTCAACATCCTGACCCTGGGCGCGCTCACCGTCGCGATCGGTCGGGTGGTCGACGACTCCATCGTCGTCATCGAGAACATCAAGCGGCACCTCGCCTACGGCGAGGGCAAGATCAAGGCGATCGTGACCGCGGTCCGCGAGGTCGCCGGCGCGATCACCTCCTCCACGATCGCCACCGCTGCGGTCTTCCTGCCGATCGGCGTGGTCGGTGGCCAGGTGGGCGAGCTCTTCCGCCCGTTCGCCATCACCGTCTCGCTCGCGCTGCTCGCCTCCCTCCTGGTGGCGCTGACGATCATCCCGGTGCTGGCCTACTGGTTCCTCAAGGAGCCGCAGCCGGTCGACGGGGCCGAGGCTGCAGCGCTGCGCGCCCAGGCCGAGGAGAGCGACGACCGCACCTGGCTGCGCCGCCTCTACGACCCGGTCCTGCGCTGGTCGCTGCGCAAGCCGTGGCTCGTGGTCGTGCTGGCCTTCGTGGTGCTGCTCGGCACCGTGGGCCTGTCGCCCTTCCTGAAGACGAACTTCCTGGGCGACTCCGGTCAGGACACGCTCTCGATCAACCAGGAGCTGGAGGCCGGCGCCAGCCTGGCCCGCCAGGACACCGCAGCCCGCGAGGTCGAGAAGCTCATCGACCAGGTCGACGGCATCGAGACCGTTCTCACCACGGTCGGCGGCGACCCGCTGATGGCCGCGTTCACCGGCGGTGGCGGCACCTCCTACTCGGTGACGCTCACCGACGACGCCGACCCGACCGAGGTCGCCGACGAGCTGCGCACGACGCTCGAGGACGCCGACGGCGAGATCCAGGTCAGCACCGGCCAGGGCGGCGGCTTCTCCTCCGCGCTGGACGTCGTGGTCACCGCCACCGAGCAGCAGAACCTGCTCGAGGCGGCCGAGCAGGTGCAGGAGGCGCTGGCCGGGGTCGACGGCATCGGCGAGCTCTCCTCGGACGCCGCCCCCGCCCAGCCGATCCTCTCCGTGGTCGCTCGCCAGCAGGCGCAGGCCGGTGGCGTCACCTCGCCGATGCTCGGCGGGCTGCTCGCCCAGACGCTGTTCCAGCCCCCGGCGGCGCGGGTCTCGATCGACGGCGAGCAGATGGACGTCGTCCTCGTGGCCGGCCCGAAGCCCACCTCGATCAAGCAGCTCGAGCAGCTGCCGGTCGGCCCGGGCGGAACGCTCGGCCAGGTCGCCGAGGTCAAGGAGGAGAAGGTCGCGGCCTCCATCGCCCGCGAGGACGGCGACCGCACGGTCACCATCTCCGCCGACCCGGCGTCGGACAACCTGCGCACCCTCACCGCCGACATCAACAAGGTCCTCGACGACCTCGACCTCCCCGAGGGCACCGACGTGACCCTGGGAGGCGTGGCCGAGGAGCAGGCCGAGGCGTTCGCGCAGCTCGGGCTGGCCCTCGTCGTGGCCATCGCGATCGTCTACATGGTCATGGTCGGCACGTTCAACTCGCTCGTGCAGCCGCTGATCCTGCTGGTCTCGGTGCCGTTCGCGGCCACCGGCGCCCTGCTCCTGCTGGTGCTGACCGGCGTGCCGCTCGGCGTGGCCTCGCTGATCGGTGCCCTGATGCTGATCGGTGTGGTGGTCACCAACGCCATCGTGCTGATCGACCTCGTCAACAGCGGCGCAACGCGGGTGACGGGATCGTCGAGGCGTTGACCGAGGGTGGCGGGAAGCGCCTGCGCCCGATCGTCATGACCGCGCTGGCCACGATCCTGGCCCTCACCCCGATGGGTCTGGGGCTGACTGGCGGCAGCGCCTTCATCTCGCAGCCGCTCGCCATCGTGGTGATCGGCGGCCTGATCTCCTCGACCGTGCTGACGCTGGTCCTCGTGCCGGTGCTCTACCTGCTGGTCGAGCGTCGCCGGGAGCGCAGGATCGCGCGTCGTCACGAGAAGCAGGCCGCGAAGAGGGCCAAGCCGAGTGAGGCAGCCACGGCCTGACGCCAGCCGCTGGCACCGGCTGCGGACGTACGAACGGCGCCCGTCCCCTCGCGGGGCGGGCGCCGTCGTCGTTCCCGCGTGGGCGGGTCCGCTGGGTCAGCGGCGGGTGATGGTGCGGCTGCAGGACTTCTTGCTGCCGACCTTCTTCACGGTGATCTTGAAGACGTCCTTGCCGGCGGTGTTGCGGCGGTTGCGGTCGACCTCGACGTCGCCGTCGCTGTCGGCCGTGCGGACCTTGTTGTAGTAGACCTTGCCGTCGTGGCGCAGGGTGATGCGCCACTTGCTGCCGGGCTTGGCGTCGTCGATGTCGGCCTCGACCTCGAAGCGGCCGTCCTCCTTCTCGACGTCGAACTCGACCTCGGCGCCGGAGCAGCGGAACTCGCGGTCGGCGGCCTGGGCCGGGGCCGTGGCGACAGCGCCGAGGCCGGTGGCGAGCAGGGCGGTGGCACCGAGGGTGGCGGTGGTCTTGCGGAGCGTGAACATGGGGGTCCTCTCGTCGATGGGTGTCATGTCGTGGTGCTGCCTCGAGGCGACCTGGTCGTCCGGGGCGATGACATGAGCATGGGCAGCCGCCATGAGGGGTGCGTGAGACGAACGTGAAAACCCTCTTAGGTGCCGCTCCCCCGCCCGTCTGCCGCCTGCTCCTGCGGCGTCTCCTCGTCGGTCGCCCTGCCCTCCTCCCAGGTGACCGCGACCTTCTCGAACCCCTTGTGACGCTGCATCCGGGCGTACGACGCGTAGGCCCTCCGGTCGGCCGCGGTCAGCTGCACCTTGTCGGTGAAGGGGGTCAGCAGCGCACGCGGCCACAGCCGGCGCGAGAGGACGACGTTGATCTCCATCGCGAGCACGGCCATCACCGCGCCCAGCCACAGGAACCCGATCAGACCGAGGACCAGGCCGAAGGTCTGGGCCATCGTGCTGGTGTCGACCAGGACGCGGGCGACGTAGCTGGCCCCGAGCAGCTGCAGGCCCTGCCACATGAAGGCCAGGGCGAACCCGCCGGGGGCGGCCCGCACGAACGAGTGCTGCCCGGTGGCGGAGAGACGGAAGAGCAAGGTGAGGAAGGCGCCGATCACCACGACGGTGACGAACGGGAGCAGCGTACGCACGACGCCGGGCACGACGTCGCCGGCGAAGTCGGTGGTGCTCACCAGCGTGGCCAGCACCGAGACGGTGAGCAGCGACAGCCCCGCCGTGACGAGCAGGACCAAGGTCTTGAGGCGGGCGTACACGGGGTTGGGGCGGCTGTTGCGCGGCACCGACCACGCCACGTGCTGGGTGTTCTGCAGGGCCTGCCCGAGTCCGAGGCAGCCGTAGAGGGCGACGGCGGCGCCGATGGCGACACCGGAGACGGACCCCTGGAGGCCCTCGGGGCGACCGATCTGGTCGCCGATGATCGGGAACTGCGCGAGCGTCGAGTCGAGGATCGCCTCCTGCCACTCGGGCTCCCCGCGCAGCACCAGGCCGAGGATCGACGAGCCGAGCAGCATCAGCGGGAAGATCGCGATGAAGGCGTAGTAGGTCAGCGCCGCGGCCAGGTAGGGGCCTTGGTCGTCGAAGTACTTGTAGACGACGGCGAGCGGGAACCCCACGACGGCATGGCGTCGCTGGAAGTCGTCCACCGCCTCGACTGCGTCCACGTCTGGAGGCTAACCGGCCGGGGTCGGTGAACCGGTCAGGCGACCGTCAGCGTGACCTCGATGTTGCCGCGGGTCGCGTTGGAGTAGGGGCACACCTGGTGCGCCTTCTCCACGAGCTTCTCGGCGACCTCACGCTCGACCTTCGGCATGGTGACCTCGAGGCCGACCGCGAGCATGAACCCGCCCTGGCCGTTGTCGCCGATGGAGACGTCGGCTACGACCTCGGACTCGCCCGCGTCGGCCCCCTCCTTCTTGGAGACCGACTTCAGCGCGGAGTGGAAGCAGGCGGCGTAGCCGGCGGCGAAGAGCTGCTCGGGGTTGGTGGCCCCGCCCTCCCCGCCCATCTCCTTGGGCGTGCGTACGTCGGTGACGATCAGGCCGTCGGTGGTCTCGACGTGGCCGTTGCGGCCTTCTCCGGTGGACACGGCAGTGGCGGTGTAAAGAGGCTTCATGGTTCGACCCTAGGACCCCGGGCAAGCCCGGAGTTCCGGTCCTGTGGACGGGCACGGCCCGGCGGCCGCCGGCTCGGACGGAGTGTCTGCGTCAGGTCCGCTGGGTACGGTGGCCGCGTGACCCCGGAAGCCACGGCCTTCGCCGACCTCGTGCTCTGGCTCCGTCGCGAGGGGCTGGAGATCGTGCTGTGGTCGACCGGCTCCGTGCTCGTCGCCCGCCTGGTCACCTGGGCCGCCGCCCGCTGGACCACCCGGATCGAGCACCGCGAGCCCGACACCGACAACCTGGTCCGCTCCGAGGACGCCAAGCGCAACCACGCCCTGATCCAGCTGCTCTCCTGGGTGGCCGTCGTGACGATCTACGTCGTCGCCGCGCTGATGGTCGCCCAGCGCTTCGGTCTCTCGATGAGCGCCATCGTGCCCGCGGCCACCGTGGCGGGCGTCGCGCTGGGCTTCGGCGCCCAGCGGATCGTGCAGGACCTGCTCGCCGGCTTCTTCCTCTTCGCCGAGCGCCAGTACGGCTACGGGGACCTGATCCGGCTGCAGGCCCTTGGCGTCGGCGACCCGGTGATCGGCACCGTCGAGGAGGTCAGCCTGCGCACCACGACCGTGCGTACGCCCGCGGGCGAGGTCGTGATCACGCCCAACGGCCAGATCATCCAGACCACCAACCTGTCGCGCGGCTGGGCCCGCGCGGTCATCGACGTCCCGGTCCCGGTCACCGCCGACGTCAACCACGTCAACGACATCCTGCGCGACGTCGGGGCGGCAGCGTACGAGGACGAGACCCTGCGGCCGCTGCTGCTCGACGTGCCGGCGGTGATGGGCGTGGAGTCCATCGAGGTCGACCAGTTCAAGGTGCGTGTGGTGGCGCGTACGCTGCCCGGCAAGCAGTTCGTCGTCGGACGGACCCTGCGCGCGATGATCACCCGGGCGCTGATGCGGGAGAACATCCGCACCTCTGCCCAGCTGGCCACCGGCGAGCCCACCGGGACTACACAGTGACCGCCCGACGCCCGCGCCCGCGCCCCTCCACCGTCGTCCTGGGGCTGGTCTTCGTGGCGGCGCTGGTCACCTACCTGCTGGTGCGGCCGCCCGCACCCGACCCCGTCACGCCCGGGGTGGACCGCCCGCGTGAGAGCGCTCCGGCCGAGCCGGAGGAGACCCGGGAGCCCACCCCGACCGTACGTCCGACCCCACGCCCCTCCCCCTCGACGCCGCGGCCGAGCAGCACGAGCCCGTCGCCGTCGCCGAGTCGTGGGACCGGGTCGAGCTCGCCGTCGCCGTCGCCCACGCAGACGCCGTCGGGGTCGCCGACCGAGGCGCCCAGCCCCGACGAGCCGAGCCCGACCACCGACGTACCGGACGGCGTGCCCCAGCAGGAGCCGTAGGCCGTGGACCGTCAGGGTGACTGTCAGGGGGCGACGACCGCCTCGTGCGCGAGACGCCGCTGCCGCCGGGCGGTGACCATCCCGCCGAGGGTGCCGAGCAGGCAGCCCGCCACCGTGGTCACGACCACGTGGAGGCGGGGCTCCTCACCCAGTCTCTCCCACGCGAGTAGGCGCCTGGCCTGCGCCGGCTCAGCCGTCGATCGCGGCGAAGGCGCCGGTGCGGTCGCGGCGCCAGTGCTGACCGGTGTGGTCGCGGAACGTGACCTCGACGACCACGTCGCGGCCACCGCGGCGCTCAGCGCCCTGCCACTCGATCCAGCGCTCGCGGCTGTCGGCGTTGATGGCCACCCGCGAGGGCTTGTCGCCGGTCGGCGGGAGGGTGCGGATCCACCCCACGCACTTGGCGCGACGGCGACCCAGCGCCACGAAGGCCCGGACGTCGTGCACCGGCACCGGCGAGCGGTTGACCACGAGGACCTCGGGGTACTCGGGCTGCGCCCAGGCCTCCACCTCGGGCACCTGCGCCTCGGCGGCGTCGACACGGCGTCCACGCGTACGCAGACCAGGCCCGAAGGTGAAGAACGCACCGGCGGCCGCAGCAACGGCGAGCACGACAGAAACGGCTACTAGCAAGGTCACTCCCGAGAGAAAAACGGTGCCGGACGTCGTACCTATCGGCACGAACCCTAGAACGGCGAGCCAATTGTCCATCTTTCCTCTGGGGCTTGCCAAGGCGCACGGGTGCCGCCGGGCGACCGGCGTGGTCCCGGAACGACGACGACCCCGCCGGGGCGGGGTCGTCGTCGTGCTCAGCAAGAGGGCTGTGGTGAATGGTGCTGGTGGAGCTGCGGGGAATCGAACCCCGGTCCTCGAGCGCCGATCCAGGTCTTCTACGGGTGTAGTCGGTGCTGGCGCTTTTCTCGGCCCCGGTGCTTGCACAGACACATCACCGACGGGCTCAGCCAGGAAAAAGTCCCTGCCACCCCTCCTGACAGAGAGTGACAAGCAAGTCCTCTAGATGAGGCCTGGGTCCGGGACGAGGACGGATGCCCGGTCAGACCCTTCGATCACTGCTCAGGCAGCGAGAGCGAAGTCGTTGCGCTTAACGTTGGCAACTATAGGTTTCCAGCGGTCGTTTACGAGATGACGCTGGCTTCTCGACCCGCTTCCCCTGGAACTAACGTCCCAAGTCGAAACCGATCAGCCCCTCTTGAGTTTTCAACACACTGCTCGCGCAGTCTACTGACTCCAACCAACGAGCCGCGACCGGTTATTCCCGGCCGCGGCGCGTGCGGCAGTGGTCAGCGCAGCGCCATCGCGCCCGAGGTCACGGCCTCGAACGGAAGGTCGGCGTCCTTCTTGATCTGCGCGTCGATCTTCTCGGCCACGTCGGCCGGCCAGTCGGAGGTCTTGCGCGACTCGAGGTCGACGTGCAGGAAGATCTCCTCCATGACGAAGCTGACGCGCTGGTGGGTCTCGTCGAGCAGGTAGACCAGGGCGTGCACGGCGCGGTCGGAGCGACCCAGCAGGCGCACGCGCACCGAGAGGCGGTCGCCGGTGCGCAGCTCGTGCACGTAGGTCATGTGGTGCTCGGCCGTGAAGACGGCCTGACCAGCGATGTTCGGCCACTGCATGGGGATGCCGAGGTCGACGAGCGACTCGTCGAGACCCTCGAGGCGATGCCCACGTAGTGACGGATGTTCAGATGTCCGTTGATGTCCTCGAAGCCCTGGGGCACGACCTGCTCGCAGTAGGCAGGAAGCGCGGAGAGCTCGTCATAAGTCGGTGCAACCACGTCTCGCATTCTCACACGAGCCCACGGGCCGCCTGTCAGCAGACCACGTTTGGGCGCCGAGGTCAGCGAGCGAAGAGGCGTACGCCGTTGTCCCAGCAGACCGCGCGCAGCCACTCCTCCCCCAGCCCCAGCGCCTCCAGCGACTCGAGCTGGTGGACGTAGGGATACGGGATGTTGGGGAAGTCCGAGCCCAGCAGCACCTTGTCGCGCAGGTTGGCCAGGCGCGGCAGCAGGTCACGCGGGTAGACCCCGCCCATCTCGTCGAAGAAGTCGGTGAAGGCCATCGTGGTGTCGAGGTGGACCCGCTCGTAGCCCTCGGCCAGCTCCAGGAACTCGCGGTACTCCGGCGCCCCCATGTGCGCGATGACCAGCGTCAGGCGCGGGTGGCGGCGCAGCAGCTCGGCGACCGGGCCGGGTCCGGTGAACTCGTTGGGCACCGGACCGCTGCCGGCGTGCAGCACCACCGGCGTACCAGCCTCCGCGACGACGCCCCACGCGTCGTCGAGCAGCGGGTCGGTGACGTGGAAGGCGCCGACCTGGACGTGCACCTTGAAGAGCTCGAGGCCGCTCGCGATCCGCTCCGAGACGTACGCTGCCGCCCCCGGCTCGGGGAAGAAGGTGCCGCAGTGCAGTGCCTCGGACTCCCGTGCGGCGAAGCCTGCGGCCCAGTCGTTGAGGAACTCGGCCATTCCCGCCTTGTGGGCGTAGGGCAGGGCGCTGAAGCGGCGGACCCCGAAGTCACGGAGCACCTGCGCGAGCACGGCGTCGGTGTCGCGGTAGCGCAGCGGCCACGGTCGGCCGATCAGCGGACCGGCCTGGTCGAACTGGGCGCGGACCTTCTCGATCACCCGGGGCGGGAGGAAGTGGGTGTGGACGTCGAAGAGCCCCGGCAGGGCCAGTCGCTCGGTCCAGGCCCGGACCGCGGCGGCGTCGGGGTGCACGTCGGGGTGCACGTCGGCCTGCGCAGCCGCCTGCGTCTCGAGGTCGGCCACCACTCAGTCCTTGAAGCCCTTGAGGCGACGCTGGACCGCTTGCTCCTTCTCCCGGTTGGCCTGCCGCTCGGCCAGCGAGTGACGCTTGTCGAAGGACTTCTTGCCCTTGGCCAGCGCGATCTCGACCTTGGCGCGACCGTCCTTGAAGTAGAGCGAGAGCGGGACGAGCGTGTAGCCCTTGTCGGCCACCTTGCGCTCGATCTTGTCGATCTCGTGGCGGTTGAGCAGCAGCTTGCGCTTGCGGCGGGCGGCGTGGTTGGTCCACGTGCCCTGGGAGTACTCCGGGATGTGCACCTGGTGCAGCCAGGCCTCGCCGTTGTCGATCTCGGCGAAGCCGTCGACCAGAGACGCTCGGCCCTGGCGCAGCGACTTGACCTCGGTCCCCTGCAGCACGATGCCCGCCTCCCACGTCGTCTCGATGTGGTAGTCGTGACGCGCCTTGCGGTTCTGCGCGATCAGCTTCGTGCCCTGCTCCTTGGCCATTGGACCATCCTCTCAACCGGGGGCAAGAGAATTACCCGGGGGCTGCGTCAAGGCGTGCGTCAGGAGTGGTCAGGCGTGGGTCAGAGCCACTTGCGCGGGTCGACCGTGCGTCCGTTGACCATCACCGTGAAGTGCAGGTGGCAGCCGGTCGACCAGCCGGTCGAGCCGACGTAGCCGATGACCTGGCCGCGCTTGACCCGCTCACCGGTGCGCACGACGTACTTCGTGGCGTGGTTGTAGATGCTGGCGACGCCGACCCCGGACAGGATGCCGTGGTCGAGCACGAGCCGGTTGGTTGCCGTAGACCTCGCTGTAGTAGGAGGAGGCGATGCGGCCGTTGGCGGTCGCGTAGAGCGGGGAACCGCAGGCGGCGGCCCAGTCCTGGCCGTCGTGCATGCCCCAGTAGCCGTAGATCGGGTGCTTGCGGTAGCCGTAGGGCGACGACAGGCGCGCGTCGCGGACGGGCCACGACAGCACTCCCCCGGTCTGGCCGGGCTTGGAGGCACCACCCTGGCGGGCGGCACGACGGCGCAGCATGCGCGCGATCCGCTCCTCCTCCTGGCGCAGCTTGGCCAGGGCCCGCTGGTCGGCGGCCTTGGCACGGGCGGCGGAGGCCTGCGCCGAGCGACGCTGGGCGACTAGGCGGGCGACCGCGTTGCGGGCCCGGGTCGCCTCGTCCTCGAGGACCTCCATCGCGTCGAGGTGGTCGGCCGCGGCCTCGCGCTTGACCTGGACGTCGTCCTTGGCCTCCTCGACCTGCGCCTCGTTGACGTCGAGCAGGACCTTGGTGGCGAGCAGCTCCTGGTAGGAGTGCGCCTCACGGTCGACGATGGCGTCGCGCATCTCGGTCTGCCGCGCCAGGTCGGCGGGCGTCTGGGCGCCCATCAGCTTCGCGAAGGCGATCAGCGAGGGGTCACCCTGCTGGTAGAAGTCGGTGATCGTGGCGGCCACGTTCTTCTGCTGGACCGTCATCTTCTGCTGACCCTCGGCGAGCGCCTTGCGGGCCCGTGCCAGCTCGGCGACGGCCTCCTCCAGCTCGCGCTGCATCTCGGCGTCGCGCTTCTCGGCCGCGGTCACCTTGGCCTCGGCGGCGGCCAGCGCCATCTGTGCGCCGGAGAGCTGGTTGCGGGCCGAGGTGAGCCGGGCGGTGGCCTTCTGCATCGCCGCACTCGAGGAGTGCAGGTCGGACTGCGCGCTCTCGATCTGCTGCTTGTTCTTCTTCTGCTTGTTCTTCAGGTCGTCCGCGCTGGCGGGCGCCGAGAGGGCAGCAGCGGTGAGGGCGGCGACGAGGACGGCCGCCAGGGCACGGCGCCGCGAGTGCGGGGCCTGCGCGGGCACGGCGGACCGCCGGGAGCTGAGCTGGAAATGACGCACGAAGGTGGCCTTCGACTGTTCGGGGAAGAGAACGGATCGACCGTATCCGAGCGGGATCAGACTTTCAGGTATTTGCGCGTGAGCACGAGTGTCGGCAGCACGGTGAGCACCGGGCCGAGCACCGCGATCGCGGCGACGGCCACGCCGTACTCGCTGCCACCGATCCACGGCATGAACTTCAGGGTGTCGCCGGCGCGCTCGTGGATGCCGAACCACATGAAGGCGCCCAGGGCACCGGCGGCGAGCCCGACGCCGACCAGGGCGGTGACCAACGCCTCGAGGAGGAAGGGCAGGGCGATGTACGACGTGGACGCACCCACCAGGCGCATGATGCCGATCTCCTTGCGCCGGGCGAAGGCGGCGAGGCGGATCGTGTTGCCCACGAGCAGCAGGGCCGCGACCACCAGGAAGCCGGCGATGCCGAGCGCACCCCACTGCAGCGCGTTGATCGAGCCGTAGATCGGCTTCAGGGTCTCGCGCATGTCACGGATGCCGGAGACGCCGTCGAGGCCGGTGACCGCGGAGGTGATCCCCTCGAACTCGTCGGGGTCCTTGAGCTCGATCCACACCGACTCGGGCATGTCCTCGGCGGTGGCGGCCGGGTTCGGACCCTCGAAGCGGTCCTCGCCGACGAGCTCCTTGACCTTGTCGAACGCCTCCTCCTTCGACTCCAGGTGGTAGTCGGCGACCTCGGGGTTGTCCTCGACCACCTCGACGACGGCGTCACGCTGGGCCTCGGTCACCTCGCCGGTGCAGGCGGCGTTGGAGTCGTTGGTCTTGCAGAGCCAGACCGTGATCTGGAGCTGCGAGCCCCAGTGGTCGGCCGCCTTGGTGGCCTGCTGGTTGAGCAGGACGCCCATGCCCACCAGGGTGAGCGAGACGAAGAGGGTCAGCACCACCGCGAGGTGCATGGACAGGTTGCGGCGCAGCCCTTGGCCGAGCTCGGAGAAGACGTAACGCAGCTGCATGGATGGGGGCCTCTCGTGTGCCCACACGGGTGGGCGAGCAAGTCAGGTGGGGCGGTCGGGTGGTGTGGCTGGTCAGCCCTGGGTGCCGTAGACGCCCTGGGCCTGGTCGCGGACCGTACGTCCGTGCTCCAGCTCGATGACGCGCTTGCGCATCTGGTCGACGATGCCCGCGTCGTGGGTGGCCATCACCACCGTGGTGCCGGTGCGGTTGATCCGGTCGAGGAGCTTCATGATCCCGACCGAGGTGGTCGGGTCGAGGTTGCCGGTGGGCTCGTCGGCGATCAGGATCATCGGCCGGTTGACGAAGGCCCGGGCCACGGCGACACGCTGCTGCTCACCGCCGGAGAGCTCGTCAGGCATCCGGTCGGCCTTGCCCTCCAGGCCCACGAGCTCCAGGGTCTCGGGGACCAGCTTGTTGATGTCCTGGCGCGAGCGGCCGGTCACCTGCATCGCGAAGGCGACGTTCTCGCTGACCGTCTTGTTGGGCAGTAGGCGGAAGTCCTGGAAGACGGCGCCGATGTCGCGGCGCAGCTTGGGGACCTTCCAGTTGGCCAGGCGGTTGATCTCCTTGCCGGCGACGTAGACGCGCCCGGAGGTGGGTCGGTACTCCCGCAGCACCAGGCGCAGGAACGTCGACTTGCCCGAGCCCGACGACCCGACCAGGAAGACGAACTCACCCTTCTCGATCTCGACCGAGACCTGGTCGAGGGCGGGCTGGGGGTGGCCGGGGTAGGACTTGGTGACCTTCTCGAAGCGAATCACGTGGATCGACACTAGCCGAGCCATGGGCGCCTCCCGGGGACGCTCGCCGGGGGTGGCGAGCCCGGGACGGCGAGCCCGGGACGGCGAGCCCGGGGTGGATCAGTTGGCCTCGGCCTTCTCGGCGCCGCGGCGCCAGCGGATGCCGGCCTCCAGGAACGGGTCGAGGTCACCGTCGAAGACGGCCTGCGGGTTGCCCGCCTCGTGGCCCGTGCGCAGGTCCTTGACGATCTGGTAGGGGTTCAGCACGTAGTTGCGCATCTGGTCGCCCCACGACGCCTGCACGTCGCCGCGCATCTCGTCGAGGTGCGCCTTCTCCTCGGCCTTCTTCAGCGCCAGGAGCTTGGCCTTGAGGACGACCATGGCGGAGGCCTTGTTCTGCAGCTGCGACTTCTCGTTCTGGCAGCTCACGACCGTGCCGGTCGGGATGTGGGTGAGGCGCACCGCGGAGTCGGTGGTGTTGACCGACTGACCACCGGGACCACCCGAGCGGTAGACGTCGACGCGGATCTCCTCGTCGGGGATGTCGATGTCGTCGGTCTGCTCCAGCACCGGCACGACCTCGACGGCCGCGAAGGAGGTCTGGCGACGCCCCTGGTTGTCGAAGGGGCTGATCCGCACCAGGCGGTGGGTGCCGGCCTCGACCGAGAGCGTGCCGTAGGCGTAGGGCGCCTTGATCGCGAAGGTCGTCGACTTGATGCCGGCCTCCTCCGCGTACGAGGTCTCGTAGACCTCGACCGGGTAGCCGTGCTGCTCGGCCCAACGGACGTACATGCGCTGCAGCGTCTGGGCGAAGTCGGCGGCGTCGACGCCACCGGCGCCGGAGCGGATGCTGACCAGGGCCTCGCGGGCGTCGTACTCGCCGTTGAGCAGGGTGCGGATCTCGAGCGACTCGACCGACTTCTTGATCCGGTCGAGCTCGATCTGGGCGTCGGCCAACGAGTCGGCGTCGCCCTCCTCCTGCGCGAGCTCGACGAGGACGCCGAGGTCCTCGATGCGGTCGTCGAGGCTGGTGAAGCGCTCGAGCTCACCGTTCAGCTGGGAGAGGCGGCCGGTGATGCGCTGCGCGTTCTCCTGGTTGTCCCAGAGGTCCGGCGAGCCGACCTGGTCCTCCAGCTCGGCGATCTCGATGCGCATCGCGTCCAGGTCGAGGACCTGGCCGATGGTCTTCATCGTCGCCTGGAGTTGCTTGATCTCTACGTCGAAGTCGGTGCCAGCCACGCTGGCCAGCCTACGGCCCGCACGGTCGGCTGGTCGAACCAGCCGCCGAGCCGGTCAGCGGCGGCCGAAGACCTGGGCTGCGTACCAGCGCCCGTCGTCACCCTTGCGGGCCACCACGACGCCGAGGCGGAACTGCTTGCGCAGGATGTTCTGACGGTGCCCCTTCGACTTCATCCAGCCCTGGTTGACCACGGCCTTGCCACTCGGGTAGCCCACGGCGACGTTCTCGCCGACCCACGACATGTTGCACTTCTTCAGCACCACGTTGAGGTCCTGGTGCCAGATGTCCTTCTTGCGAGCCATCTTCGTGGCCTGGATGCGCGCGTACTTGCGCAGGCACGGGTTGCCCTTCAGCTTCACCCGGTCGTGCTTGGCGCGCGCGACGTTGGTGGCCTTCTCGGCCGCGGCGCCGTACCGCTGCGCCGCGGTGGCCGCCTGGGCCGGGGCGGGGTTCGCGACGAGCACCAGCGCCAGCGTGGTGGCGAGGGCGACGAGCAGGGCAGCGAGTCGGTTCACGAGTGGTCTCCGAGACGTTGGGGGGTGCGACAAGTGCTCGACCCTACGCACTCCCCTGCACGAACGCGACCCGCGCAACTAGAGTCCGCCCCCATGAGCGACGCCTCCCCCCAGCCCGTCGGACCGCCTCCCACAGCCCTCCCGCTGAGCGGGATCCGGGTGCTCGAGCTCGGCAACTTCATCGCCGCCCCCACCGCCACGCGGATGCTCGCCGACTTCGGGGCGGAGGTGATCAAGGTGGAGCGGCCGCGCACCGGTGACGAGCTGCGCAACTGGCGGCTCTTCGCCGGCGAGACGTCGATGCTCTACCGCACCCTCAACCGCAACAAGCTCTCCGTCGAGCTGGACCTGCGCTCGGAGGCCGGCCTGCGCGCGGCGAAGGAGCTGATCGCCACCTGCGACGTGCTGGTCGAGAACTTCCGCCCCGGCACCCTGGACAGGTGGGGCCTCGACGCCGCCACCCTGGCCGCGCTCAACCCCGAGCTGGTGGTCGCCCGGATCTCCGCCTTCGGCCAGACCGGACCGCTGTCGGAGCGGCCCGGCTTCGCGGCCGTCGCGGAGGCGTACGGCGGTCTGCGCGAGCTGGTCGGCGAGGCCGACCGCCCGCCGTCGCGGGTCGGGGTCTCGATCGGCGACTCGATCGCCGGGCTCTACGCCGCGTTCGGCATCGTCATGCAGCTGCACCAGCGCGAGCGGGCCCGCAGCGCCGGCAGCACCGGCCCCTCCCCCACCCAGCAGCACGTCGACGTCGCCCTGCACGAGGCGATCTTCTCCATGATGGAGTCGCTCGTGCCCGACGTCTCCGCCTACGGCGTGACCCGCGTACGCACCGGCGGACGGATGGAGGGCATCGCGCCGTCCAACGCCTACCCCTGCGCCGACGGCGACGTGGTCATCTCGGGCAACGCCGACAACCTCTTCCCGCGGTTCATGCGCGCCATCGGTCGCGACGACCTCGCCGACGACCCCGGCCTGGTCAACAACAAGGGTCGCTGGGACCGCCGCGACGAGCTGGACGACGCGATCGGCGCCTGGACCTCGGCCCGTACGCGGGACGAGGCGCTCGCCGTGCTCGACGCCGCCGGCGTCCCGGCGGGCCCGATCATGACGGCCGCCGACATCATGGTCGACGAGCAGTTCCTGGCCCGCGACATGGTGCAGACGTTGCCCGTGCAGGTCGACGGAGCCGACGACGTACGTCCGGTCGCCTTCCCCGGCGTCGTGCCGGTGCTCGGCGAGCGCTCGGTGCCAGTGCACCACGTCGGGCCCGACCTCGGCGAGCACAACGCGTACGTCCTGGGCGAGCTGCTGGGCTGGTCGCCCGAGGCGGTCGCGGAGGCCACCGGGCGCTGACGCACGACGCCCCTCCCCGGTTCGGGGAGGGGCGTCGCCACGAGCGGGCCTGATCAGGTCCGGTCGGACCACCAACCGCCGCACTTGATCGTCCGGTAGGCGCCGTTCACGTAGTCGACGGCGCAGATCCGGTACTGGATGTCGCGGTTCTCCAGCAGGTCGTAGGAGCAGAGGATCGCGCGCCCCGAGCCGTGGCTGTTGGTGCAGGAGTTGGACTTCGCTGCCGTCTTCCACTCCATCCGGATGCCGTAGCCGTCGGCCGCGTTGTCGGTCACGGAGAAGACCTCGCGCTCCGGGCTCGTGGTCGAGTCGGAGTCGAAGGAGACCGAGCCGGCGCGGTAGTAGCTGCCGTCGCTCTTCTGGAGGGCGAGGTAGCCGCTGCTGTCGGCCTGGGCGGCGGAACCGAGGCCAGCGCCCAGCGTGACCACGACCGACGCCGCAGCGACGGCGACGAACTTCGTCAAGGACATGGATCCCTTCCCGCGGCACACGCACTCGGACGCGTCGGGGTGGCCCCCCTCCCGAGGACCACATGCCGCAGGAGGACCGTGCCAGCAGTCCTCCGGCCCCACATCCCCCAAATCGAGACAACGTGGACACCCACCACCCAATCCCGATTCTGGGTAGGCCATACGGCCCACCTTGGCCGCTCCGGCGCCGCCCGACTACGGTCAGGTCGTGGCCAGAGCAGAGGGTGTCCCGGCATTCACGATGAACCAGCTGGCGGCCTTCGTCGCCGTCGCCGAGGCCGGCACCATCAGCGGCGCCGCCGAGCGCCTGCACATCTCCCCCTCCGCACTGTCGGCCTCGGTCACGGAGCTGGAGCGCCACCTGCAGACGCAGCTGCTGCACCGCCGCAAGGCCAAGGGCGTCAGCCTCACCGCCAGCGGCGAGCTGGTGCTGCCGCGCGCCCGCTACCTGCTGCACCAGGCTCCGAGCTGGAGGCCGACGCCCGCGGTGACGAGCGCGGCGTCTCGGGTCTGGTCAGCCTGGGCTGCTACCCCTCGCTGGCGCCGACCGTGCTGCCGCAGCTGGTCTCCGCCTTCACGCAGCGCCACCCCGAGGCCCGCCTCGAGGTGCACGAGCTGACCCAGGACCAGCTGACCTCGCGGCTGGAGTCGGGCGACCTCGACCTCGCCATCATGTACGACCTCGACCTGGCCGCGACCTGGGCGCACGGCACCCTGGCCCACCTGCGGCCGCGGGTGGTTCTCCCGGCCACCCACCGGCTGGCCGAGGACGCCGGCCCGGTCGACCTGTCGCACCTGCGCAAGGACCCGATGGTGCTGCTCGACGCCCCGCCGAGCGGCAGCCACGCGCACGACTGCTGCGCCCGAGCGGGCTTCACGCCGAGGGTCGCCTACCGGACACGGACGTACGAGACTGCGCGCTCGTTCGTCAGCCGCGTGCTGGCGCCCGCCGGCGGCGTGGTCGGCATGACCCCGGCCGAGGTCGCCGTGCTCGACGACCCCGCCACCGAGGTCGCCACCGCCTGGGGCGCCCAGCCCGGCGAGCTCTTCGTGGTGCGTCCCGACGGCCTGCTGCTCGCCCGCGGCGCTGCGGGAGGGCTGCGTACGACCGTCGACGCGCTGGCCACCGGCCGCGCCGTCGCCCCTCGACCGACGACCAGTCGGATGCCACAGTGGTGTCGAGTGCAGTGGTGTCGAGTGCAGTGGTGTCGAGTGCAGTGGTGTCGAGTGCAGTGGTGTCGAGTGCAGTGGTGTCGAGTGCAGTGGTGTCGAGTGCAGTGGTTGAGGAGGCAGCGTTCGAGCAGGCTCCGGAGCAGGACCCGGCCGAGGCCGCCCGCGAGGCGATCTGGCTGGCCCTCTCCGAAGGTCTGGACGCCGTCGCCGCCGACGACCGCGACGGCTTCCTGACCCGACTGGCGCTGCTGCTGGGCGACAGCGCCGGAGAGTCCGACTTCGCCGAGGCCGTGGCCCTGGCGCAGTCGATCCGCTGACCCTCACCAGAGAATCGACGAAAGAAGAGTTCGATGGCTTTCTACCGCTCCGCGGGCACCATTCCGCCGAAGCGTCACACCCAGCACCGCTCCCCCGAGGGCACCCTCTACTTCGAGGAGCTGATGGGTGAGGAGGGGTTCTCCTCCGACTCCTCGCTGCTGTACCACACCTACATCCCCTCGGCCGTGGCTGAGGTGCGCGAGTGGGAGATCGGCGACCTGTCGCTGGTCCCGAACCACCCGCTGCGACCGATCCACCTCTCGACCCACCAGCTCTTCCCCGACGCCGCGCCGGGTGAGGGCGTCGACGCGGTGACCGGTCGCCGGCTGCTGCTCGGCAACGCCGACGTCCGCCTGTCCTACGTGCTCGCCACCGAGACCAGCCCGTACTACCGCAACGCGATCGGTGACGAGTGCCTCTACCTCGAGGACGGCGAGGCGGTCGTCGAGACCGTCTTCGGCGACATCGAGGCGGGCCAGGGCGACTACGTGATCGTGCCCCGCGCGACCACCTTCCGGGTCGTCCCGAAGGGCCCGACCCGGATCTACGTGATCGAGGCCAACAGCCACATCGGCCCGCCGAAGCGGTTCCTCTCCAAGTACGGCCAGCTCCTCGAGCACGCGCCCTACTGCGAGCGTGACCTGCGCGGCCCGTCGGCCCCGCGCGTCGTCAAGGGCGAAAACGTCGACGTCTTCATCAAGCATCGCGGCCCGGGCCCGTCGGGCATCGCCGGGTCGGTGCACACGCTGCCGCACCACCCCTTCGACGTGGTGGGCTGGGACGGCTGCCTCTACCCGTACGCCTTCAACATCTCCGACTACGAGCCGATCACCGGCCGGGTCCACCAGCCGCCGCCGGCGCACCAGGTCTTCGAGGGCCACAACTTCGTGATCTGCAACTTCGTGCCACGCAAGGTCGACTACCACCCGCTGGCGATCCCGGTGCCCTACTACCACTCCAACGTGGACTCCGACGAGGTCATGTTCTACGTGGGTGGCGACTACGAGGCCCGCAAGGGCTCGGGCATCGGCCAGGGCTCGATCAGCCTGCACCCGGGCGGTCACCCGCACGGCCCGCAGCCGGGCGCGTACGAGCATTCGATCGGCGCCGAGTTCTTCGACGAGCTCGCCGTCATGGTCGACACGTTCCGTCCGCTCGACCTCGGTGAGGCCGGTCGCGCGACCGACGACGGCGTCTACACGTACTCGTGGAACGGCGGCCAGTCGGGCGGCACCAAGTGACCCTGTCCACCGATCCTGACGTACGCAGCCTGCTCACCGGCTTCTGCGACGACGCGGCGATCTTCCCTCCCGGCAACCTCGCGCTGGAGTCGGCCGTGCCGGCCCACCGCGAGCACCTGGCGAGCGGGCACGCGGGCCTGGTCGGTCCGTTCATCGTGTCGGCCGCGGCCCTGCCGCAGCTGGCCGACCTGGTGGACGCCGACGAGCGCTTCGAGGTCGCGGTGACGGTGCCCTCGCCGGGCGAGGTCAGCTCCGTGCTGGCCACGGCCGACGCGATCGGCGGTGTCGTGGTCGCGGCCCTGGAGGTCGTGGTGCCCGAGGGCGTCGAGCCCGACGCGGTGGTCCCCGCCCTGGCCGAGGCCCTGGCTGGGCGCGACGGCATCGAGGTCTTCGTCGAGCTCCCCCGCGACGACCGTCGCCCGGCGATCGTGAAGGCCCTGGCCGGCACGCCCTACCTGGCCAAGCTGCGCACCGGCGGCATCCGTGCCGACCTCTACCCCGACGAGCGCGAGCTCGGCGAGGCTGTGTCGACGCTGGTGGAGGCGGGGGTGCCGTTCAAGGCCACCGCCGGCCTGCACCACGCGCTGCGCAACACCGACCCGAGCACCGGCTTCGAGCAGCACGGCTTCCTCAACCTGCTCGCCGCCGTCGACGCCGCCCAGCGCGGCGCCGGCACCGACGAGGTCGTCCAGGCGCTCGCCGAGCGCGACCCTGAGGCGGTGACCACCCGCGTACGTGCGGCTGCCGCCCGCGGCGGCGAGGTCCGGGCAGCCTTCCGCAGCTTCGGCACCTGCTCGATCGTCGAGCCACACGACGAGATGGCCGACCTCGGCCTCCTCACGCTCGACCTCAACCCTTTCGAAGGAAACGACGAATGACCGCGCTCAGCGTCCCCGAGGACTCCCTCTTCGGGCTCGACAACCTCCCCTACGGCGTCTACAGCGTCGACGGCTCCGCCCCGCGCGTGGCCACCCGCCTCGACAACCACGCGATCGACCTGGGGCTGCTGCTCGGCACCGACGGCGACAACGCGGTCTTCGAGGCCTCCACCCTCAACCCGTTCATGGCCCAGGGCCGTGCCCGCTGGGTCGAGGTGCGGGCCGCGATCGGCGAGGCCCTGCGCGGCGACGTGCCGCACGAGGCGATCCACTCGCTGACCGACGTGACCATGCACCTGCCGGTCGAGGTCGCCGACTACGTCGACTTCTACGCCTCCGAGCACCACGCCTCCAACCTCGGTCGACTCTTCCGCCCGGACAACCCGGACCCGTTGATGCCGAACTGGAAGCACCTGCCGGTCGGCTACCACGGCCGCTCCGCCTCCATCGTGGTCTCGGGCACCGACATCGTCCGCCCGCAGGGCCAACGCAAGGGCCCGCAGGACCCCGAGCCGGTCTTCGGACCGTCGGTGCGCCTCGACATCGAGGCCGAGCTCGGCTTCATCGTCGGCACCGGCAACGCGATGGGCACCCAGATCGCCGCCGACGAGGCAGAGCAGCACATCTTCGGCGCGGTGCTCTTCAACGACTGGTCGGCCCGCGACATCCAGGCCTGGGAGTACGTCCCGCTCGGCCCCAACCTCGGCAAGTCGTTCGCCTCGACCATCTCGGCGTGGGTCATCCCGATGCTCGCGCTGCAGGAGGCCAAGGTCAGCGTCCCCGACCAGGACCCCCAGGTCCTGTCCTACCTGCAGATGAAGCAGCCGTGGGGCCTCGACGTCGACCTCGAGGTCGCCTGGAACGGCCAGACCGTGACCCGTCCCCCGTACGCGGAGATGTACTGGTCGCCCGCGCAGATGCTGGCCCACACCACGGTCAACGGCGCCCCCACCCGCACCGGTGACGTCTATGCGTCGGGCACCATCTCCGGCCCGGAGAAGGACCAGCGCGGCGCCTTCATCGAGCTGACCTGGGGCGGCGCGGAGCCCATCACCGTCAACGGCGAGGAGCGCACGTTCCTGCTCGACGGCGACGAGATCACCCTGACCGCCACCGCTCCGGGGGCCAACGGCCACCGGATCGGCTTCGGCGAGTGCACCGGGCGGATCCTGCCCGCGCGCTGACCCAGGCTCGGTCTCTCGGGGCAACCCCCATGGCCCCGAGCCCGGCACGACGGCCGGTGGTGTGCATCCGCACGCCACCGGCCGTCGCGCATCTCGGGACAGCTCATCCGGCAGGGTGGCATGACTTGGGGGCGAGTGGGGAACGGGCAAGGGAGCCGGCCACCGGCCGGACGCACCCTCTCGACCCGCCCACTCCCCGACCTTTCGGAGGCACGCATGAGCACCGCCCGCGCCGAGAAGCAGACCAGCAAGTCGGCCAAGATCCTCTACCGACCGTGGGGGCTGGTCGCCTCCATGCTCGGCGGCATCGTGGCCGCCCAGATCTTCCAACGCGTCTGGGCCGCGGTCGACCCGGTCTCCGAGGACCCGCCGACGCCGCTGCAGTCGGAGCACCACCTGCCCAAGATCATCGCCGCCGCGGCCGTGCAGGGCGCGATCTTCACGGTCGTCCGCGCCCTGATCAACCGCGGTGGTGCGCGCGCCTTCGAGCGCTGGACCGGCGAGTGGCCGGGAGACTGAGCCAGACTGACCTGCAGATTGACGTGGTCCGCCCGTCCCCGCCCCGACCTCCGGAGAGCCCATGACCCCCACGCCCAGCAGCGCCGACGCGGTCGTCGTCGGGGCCGGACCCAACGGCCTGGTGGCCGCCAACGCCCTGGCCGACGCCGGGTGGAGCGTGGTCCTGGTCGAGGCCAACGAGACCGTCGGCGGGGCGGTGCGGACCGCCGAGGTCACCGCGCCGGGCTTCCGCAACGACCTCTTCAGCGCGTTCTACCCGCTGGCCGCTGCCTCGCCGGTGATCCGTGACCTCCACCTGGAGCACCACGGGCTGGCCTGGGAGCAGGCACCACGCGTGGTCACCCACGTCTTCCCCGACGGCAGCGCCACCGCGATCGAGCGGAACGCGGAGGCGACGGCTGCCGCCCTCGACGACCAGGCCGCCGGCGACGGCGACGCCTGGCTGACGATGGTCGCCCAGTGGGACCAGGTGAAGGAGCCGCTGCTCGATGCGCTCTTCACCCCGATCCCGCCGGTGAAGGCCGGGGCGCGGCTGGTGCGCCGGCTCGGCACCGAGGGCATGCTCGAGTTCGTACGCCTTGCCCTGCTGCCGGTGACCCGGCTCGGCGACGAGCGGTTCGCCGGCGAGGGCCCGCGGGCGCTGCTGACCGGCAACGCCATGCACTCAGACCTGCCCCCGGACTCCGCCGGCAGCGGCCTCTTCGGCTGGCTGATGAGCATGCTCGCCCAGGACGTCGGCTTCCCCACCCCGCGCGGTGGTGCGCAGTCTCTGGCGGACGCGATGGCCGCGCGCTTCACCGCGGCGGGTGGGAGCGTGCGTACGGGCGTCCGGGTCGAGGCCGTGGAGGTGCGCCACGGCCGTGCGGTCGGCGTACGCCTGGCTGACGGTGAGCGGATCGCCGCCCGCCGCGCCGTGCTCGCCGACGTCGACGCGCCGACCCTCTTCCACCGGCTGGTGGGCCACGAGCACCTGCCCGAGTCGTACGTCCGGGCCCTGTCGCGCTTCCAGTGGGACCACCCCACCCTCAAGCTCAACTGGGCGCTCGACGGGCCTGTCCCGTGGCGCTCGCCGGAGGCCGTCGGCGCCGGCACCGTGCACCTGGGCGTGGGGCGCCACGGCTTCGTCGACCACGCCGCCTCGATGGCGACCGGGCGGGTCTCGCGCGACCCGTTCGTGCTGCTCGGGCAGATGACGACGGCTGACGCCACTCGCTCCCCCGCCGGCACCGAGAGCGTCTGGGCCTACAGCCACCTCTCCCACGACCTGGCCCGGGACGAGGCCGGGGTCGAGGCGAGCGCGGAGGCGATGCGCCGCGTGATCGAGGAGGCGGCTCCCGGCTTCTCCGACCGGGTGCTGGCCGAGCACGTGCAGCGTCCGGCTGACCTGCAGACTGCCAACAGCAACTTGGTCAACGGCGCCATCAACGGCGGCACCGCCCACCTGCACCAGCAGCTGGTCTTCCGGCCCGCCAACGGCACCGGGCGCCCGGAGACGCCGGTGCCGGGGCTCTACCTGGCGGGCGCGTCGGCGCACCCCGGCGGCGGCGTCCACGGTGCCTGCGGGTGGAACGCCGCGCGCTCCGCCCTGGGCGCCCAGGGGGCCGTACGCCGTCAGCTGCTGCGCACGGCCTGGTCGCGGCTGCTGCCCTGAGCCAGCGTCAGTCGCTGGTGCCTCGGCCCCTCGCGCGACCCTCGACCAGCAGCGCCAGGCGGCGCATCGTCTCGCGGTTGCGGGGGCCGATCATCAGCTGACGCACCGGCTGGGGCACCAGGGACCCCGGGCCCTCGACCGCGTCCTCACGGATGTGGATGCGGCAGTGGTCGGCCCCGACCTCCTCGACCTCGAGGATCACCTCGGCGGCGCCCGCGGGCCACCCGTGCGTCTTGAGCCGCAGCAGACGGGGCTCCTCGACCTCGAGCACCTCGGTCTTGTCGTCGAGCAGCAGCGGCCAGTTGCCCACCGAGTGGTGCAGCCGCGACCCGACGGCGGGCCAGTCGGGGTCGACGTCGCGCATCCGGGCGGCGCCCACCACCCACATCGGGTAGAACCAGCCGTCGGCGAGCACGTCCCACACCGCGGAGGCGGGGGCATCGACGTCGCGGCTGACCTTCACGACTCCATCGTCACTGGCGCTCATCTGCATCTCCTCGTGTCGGGAAGCTTGGTGGGTGCACCCGTACCCATCTGGGCTGCTCTCACACCGGCTCGATCGAGACGGTCTGCCCGCGCTCGACGGTCTGGATGCCGTCGGCGAGGCCTTCGCGGCGGGCGAGCTGCAGGAAGTGCGAGAGCGGTGAGCGGAAGACCGGGTAGTCGTCGTGGTGCACGGGCACGGTCCGCTCCGGGTGCACCCGGCGCAGGAAGTCGACGCCCTGGGCGGCGTCCATGGTGACGGTGTGCAGCAGCACCCGGGTGCCGCCGAGGTGGACGACCGCGGTGTCGATGTGCGGGTGCCGGCGGGCGATCTCGCTGAGGTGGCCGCCGGTGAGGGTGTCGCCGCTGAGGTAGACGCGCTGACGCACCCGCCCGCCGACGCTGTGCTCGAGCAGCGACCCCATGACCGGGGGCAGCAGCGCCCCCATCACGCCGCGCGCGTGGATGCCGGGCAGCGACTCGACGGCGAGGGTCTCGTCGCCGGCCCTCAGCACGTGGCGCTCCCAGGTGTGCAGGCCGCGGGCGTCGAAGCCCCACTTCCGCAGCTTGTCGGCGGCGGGCCCGGTGGTGAGCACCGGCGGGGTGCGGTCGAGGTCGCGGCGGGCGACCCGGTCGAAGTGGTCCCCGTGCAGGTGCGAGAGCACGACCGCGTCGAGCCGGGGCAGGTCGGCGGGCTGGAGCGCGGGCTCGGTCACGCGCCGCGACCACAACCCCTTGCCCAGGTAGGCACGCTGGCCGCGGTGCAGGAAGTTGGGGTCGGTGAGGAGCGTGAAGGAGCCGATCCGCAGGACCGTGGTGGCCGTGCCGATGAAGGTGAGGGTGTCCCCGGTCTGGCTCACGTCGGTCTCACTTCGGGCTCACACCGGTCCCGGCACGGTGTCCGCGCCACCGACCAGGCGGAGGCGGGCGACCCCGGGCGTACGACGTGGCGCGCGCTCATCCTCGGGCTGGGCGCCGATCCGCTCGAGGCGGGCTGCGGCGCCGCCCAGGCGGGCGCTGACGCCCCGGCAGGGGCGGGCGATCCGGGGGCTGCGCAGGCTGACGGCGTCGAGCAGGTCACGGCTGCGGTCGAGGACGGTGAGGGGTACGGCGGTGATGACGTGGCCGGGCGCCAGGCGGGAGGTGACGGGGTGCGGCCGGCTGGGGGCGGTGCGGCGGACCAGCTCCCAGCCCAGGCCGATCATCCGCAGCTGGGTCGGGGTGAGGGTCTCCTCGAGGCGCGGGAGGATCCGCTCCTCCTCGTCGCGCACGTCGGCGCGCAGCAGCTCGACCAGCCGGGCGACCACGGCCTGGTGGTCCTCGTCGAGGTCGCCGGAGTGCTGCAGGGCCTCGAGGCGGCGCCACAGGGCGTTGACCTCCTGGTGCTCCTCCTCGACGCCGGCGGTGAGGGCCTCACCGAAGGGCACCGCGCGGCGGACCACCGGCCACAGCAAGGACTCCTCGGCGTAGGCGTGCGGGAAGACGAGGCGCGCGATGGCGGAGAGCGTACGAGCGCGGTCGGTGGCGTCGCGTCCGCGGGGTGCGGTGACTCGTCGAGGAGCTGGTCGAGGCGCTCGTGGTCGGCCTTCTGTCGTGGCGACGATGCCGAAGCGTCCACCGGGGACGCGGGCCTTGCGCCTGCGGCGTGCGTCGTCGAGGTTGACCACCTCGCTGGCCGCGGTCACCTCCTGCCGTCACGCGCCGTCGAGTCACCCGTCTCTTCGTGCAGTGCCGTCGTCATGGCTACTCCGTCCCCACCTCGGCGGCGTTCACACCTCCTCGTCTGCGTCCGGGTCTGCGGCGCCTGCCGGGGCGGAGGCAGGACCGGCGTCAGGGTCGGCGTCGTCGTCGGTCTCGGCGGCCGCCGCGCCGGAGGGAGCGGAGCTGGGCTCGCTGTCCTGGTCGTGGGACTGGTCGCCCATCTGGGCGCTGGTCTCGGCGGGGCTGTCGTCGACCAGGTTGGGCTCGTCAGGGGTGTGGCTCATCGGGTTCTCCTCCGTGTCGTCGGCATCGGGCGGCGGGTGGCCGCGCGTGGTCGGACAGCCCTGTACCCATCGACGGGTGCGGTGATGCAGCAGCCAGCCCGGTGGCTCGGGACCATCGGCCCTGAAGTGAGTACATCGACTCTGTCGACCCGGTGGGGCTGGCGGACAGGATCTCCGCATGCAGTCAGACACGACCTGGGGGAAGAGGCAGGTGCGGCGCGTGGTCGCGATCAGCGCCGTCACTCTGAGCGTCGCACTGGTCGTCAACGTAGGTGACGACTCCGACGCCGTGGCTGGCCTGCAGTACGCGGTGGTGGCTGAGTAGCCAGCACCCGCCTCGGCCCGGCCGGTGCTGTGCTGCGCGGGGGCGTGCACAGCGCTGGCCGGGGCCGGGTTGAGCCCGAGGCTGGGCTCAGCGCTGCACCGTGACCGCGGCCCGCCCGGTCGCGACGATCACAGGATCGCTTGCGACGCCCGGCACCGCGAGCGGCAGGTCGAGTGGTGCGCGCAGGGTCACCGTGACGACGCCCGCGCCGGGATCGACGGCGACGTCGTGGGCCAGGCCGGGGTACGTGTCGTACGCCCCCACCGCGGCGAGGTGCTGGCCGACGGCGGTGTGGACCTGCTCGGCGCTCTGCGTCAGCCGCCCCTCGGGGATGCCGTCGGTGTAGGCGCCCACGGACCCAAGGTCGGCGCCCTGCAACGCGGCTCCGTCGGCCAACGTGGTCAGACCCTGGCGCTGCAGGTAGGCGGCTGAGGCGTCGACCACCACCGCGACCAGGACGAGCAGGAAGGCGGCGAAACCGATGATCATCGGCGTCACCGACCCCCGCTCGCTCCGCCAGAACTCCCCCGGCTGCCTGGTCACGGCGCACCCTCGACGTACTGGCCGATCGGGACTCGGTGCCTGGCCTCGAGGTCGAAGTCGGTCTGCCCACGCCGGAAGATCTCGGGCACCATCGGCAGCGTGACACCGGAGCTGATCGTCACGGTGACCACGGACGTACCCGCCAGGCAGCGACCGGCGCCTAGGCTGCAGTCGACCTCCACGTCGAGCGGCATGTCGGGACCGCCCTGGTCCTTGAGGGTCTGCCGGGCGGCCTCGGTGGCACGCGCACGCGCGCTGGCTTCGTCGGGGGCGAGGACGTACGCCCGTCCCGCGGCCCGAGCAGCCGCACTCACCGCGAACGCACCGCGCTGCACCTCGAAGACCGACAGCACGATCCAGACCAGCGGGACGATCAGCAGGATCCCCAGCCAGATGAACTCGATGAGTCCGCTGCCCCGCTCGTCGCGGCGTCCGACCAGCGCCCGGCGGCTCACGGCACGGCCCCGCTCGGGTCGGGCTCGATCACCGCGTTGCCGGCGACGGTGAAGGCGACCGCGGGGCCGCCGAGCCCCAGGGCAGGCACGGCCACGTCGACCTCGACCCGGTAGGCGGGCGTCCCCGCGAAGTCGGTGACCTCGATACGGGTCGCCTTCACGAAACGCTCGGCGACCGCGCCCGTCCACTGGTCGCGGGTGCGCACGAGGCCGTCCGAGGGCGTGGACTCCCACGCGGCCGCGTGGCGCGCACCCTCGGAGGCCGCGAGCGCGACCGTGTTGCGCACGTGGAGCACCAGCGCCAGCTGCATCACGCCGAGCACGAGCGGCACCAGGAGCACCATCACGAGCACGAAGTCGACGACCGCCGACCCGCGCTCGTCATGCTCCCGGAGCCGCGACACGTCAGTTGGTGACCTTGCCGAGGGCCGAGCGCAGCATCGACTCGAGCTCGGGACCGATGAAGAGCTGGAGGCCGGCGACCAGACCGACGGTCATCACCGTGATCATCACCCAGCCGGGGACGTCGCCACGCTCGTCGCGACGCTCCCCCAGACCGAGCAGGTGGGTGGTCACGCGCACGGCGAGGGAGACGCGGGTGAGGTGGTCGAGACGCGGGGTGGGCATGGCTTTCCTCCGAGATGTGGTGGGTGGTGATGAGCGGTGGTCAGGGCGTGGTGATCCGCAGGCCGACGAGGCCCGGGTAGAGGGCGAAGAGGATGACGACCGGGAGCACGAGGAAGACGACCGGCACGAGCATGAAGACCTCGCGCCGCGCGGCGGACTCGATCAGGGCGCGACGTCCCGCCTCGCGTACGTCGCCGGCCTGGGCGTGCAGGACGTCGGCGAGCGGGGTGCCCCGCTCGAGCGCGATCGCCAGGCCCTGGGAGAACTGGGCGACCATCGGGACGCCTGTCGTGCGCGAGAGCCGGTCGAAGGCGACGATGACGGGCTCGCCGGTCCGGATCTCGGCCAGCACCCGGCCGAGGTCCTGCGACAGCTCGCCGGTGCTCCTCGCGACCACCCGGTCGAGCGCCGCGACGGGCCCCTCCCCCGACGCGACGGCCAGCGCCAGCAGCTCGGCCAGCACCGGGAACTCGGCCAGGATCGCGCGGTCCCGGGCGACCGCCTGGCTGCTGAGCCGCTGGTCGCGGGCGATGACCCCGCCGGCGAAGGCACACGCGCAGAGCAGCAGGGCCGGGACCACCCGGGTGTCGCCGCCCAACGCCGCGAGGACCCGCCACGCTGCGACGGCGGCGAAGCCGACCAGTCCCCACACGACCTGCTCGACCCGGAACTCATGGACGGTGGTCTCCAGCCCCGCGCGTTGCAGGCGGCGCTGCACGGAGGCACTCCCGCCGAGCACGCTGTCGACCGCGTCGGCGGCCCGTCGCAACGCGGGCGCCACCAACCCCGAGGCCGCGGCGAGCGGTGAGGCGCTGGGCTCGTCGGGCGAGGGGGCGACCAGTCGGCGTACGGGACCGACGGCGGTGTCGAGGCGGGGCAGGTCCTGCACCCACGGCAGCACACGGAGGTCGAGCGACGTACGCCGGATGGCGACGATGCGAGCCGCGACGACGAGCAGGCCCACTCCCCCGAGCGCGCCGACGAAGGCGCCGGCCACCGCCGGAGTCACGCCAGGATCCTTCGCTCGACGGGCAGCCGACCGATGCGCGTCATCAGTGCGTACGCCCCCGTGCAGGCGGCCGCCCCCACGGCGAGCACCAGCACACCGGTGGCCGAGGAGTAGCGCGTGATCACGTCGGACTGGAAGGACATGATCAGCAGCACGACCCACGGGGCGGAGACCGCCAACCGTGTCTAAAAAGAAGGTCTTTCCATCTCGGCTACTATCGACTTCGACGGACGGCAGGTTGACCAGAGGTCCCGCCGTCGCCCCGAGTCCATAGGCAGCGCCAAAGACTCACCGCACGACCCGTGTCCCGGAGGGATAGGGCGTGACCCCGACACGACTCTCATCTCCAAGGAGACCCCATGGCACGCGGATACAACGCTGCCGGCGACGTCTTGAAGGTCCTCGCCGACGGCACCGACATCAACAGCATCTGGGACGAGTTCATCTCGACCCTGGACCTCGCCAACCAGAAGCGCAGCGCGCTGGTTGACCTGTTCACCTTCCAGACCACGGCCAAGGGCGAGACCGTCCTGCAGACGCCGGGCGGCACCTCGGACTTCGAGGAAGCGTCCGAGTACGGCGTCCCCAAGGGCGCCCGTCTAGAGGCAGGAATGCTGCCGATGGGCTACACCTTCAAGTGGTACGACCTCGCGACCCGCTTCACGTGGAAGTACCTCGCCGACGCGTCGGCAAACCAGGTTGCTGCGGTTCACAACGGCGCGCTCGAGGCGGACAACCGGCTCACGTTCAAGGCGATCATGAACCGGCTGTTCAGCAACGTTAACGGCGTCAACGAGGACGGTACGACCGTCTACTCGCTGTGGAACGGAACGGACGGCAAGGCGCCGCCCGAGCACAACGGGTCCACGTTCCCCTCGACCCACAGTCACTACCTCACGACCGGGACGGCAGCCCTCGCCCCGGCGGACGTCGAGGTCCTGGTCGACACCGTGAAGCACCACGGGTACGGCGACGGGGACGGCCAGACGCTGGTGGTCCTCGCCAACCCGGAGGAAGCCGACGTCATCGCTGGATTCCGTTCGGGCAGCGGCGCCAAGTTCGACTTCATCGCCTCCGACGACGCGCCCCCGTACCTGACCGCTGAGACGCTGGTGGGAAGTCGCCCCTCCGGCCAGTTCAACGGTCTCAAGGTTCTCGGCCAGTACGGGTACGCCCTGATCGTCAGCAACCCGCTGATCCCTGCTGGTTACGTGGCTTGCCTCGCGACGGGCGGGTCGAACTCGGAACGCAATCCGATTGCGTTCCGTGAGCACGTGCAGACCAGCCTGCAGGGGCTGCGGATCGTCAAGGGCAAGACGCCCGACTACCCGCTGATCGACTCGTACTACAACCGAGGCTTCGGCGTCGGCGTCCGTCACCGCGGCGCGGCTGCGGTCCTGCAGGTCACCACCAACGCGAGCTACACCGCTCCGACGTTCTGAGAGAGGTACTGACATGAGCACTCAGACCCACGCGGACAACGTCGTTGCTGCCGTGCAGGAGGTCAACCTCCTGTGCGGCGGCAACGCCCACCTGACCGAGGACGAACTGATTGGCCGCATTGTCGAGTTCGCCGCCAACGGTCGTCACACGTTCGGCCACGACGAACCGCTGGAAGCCGAGCACGTCCGCGTGCTTCCCGCTCAACGAGCGTTCGAGGCACGCAAGGTCCACGGGATCGACACCGACCGTCCCACCGCCGACGTGTGGACCATTTGCGACCGCTGCGACGGACACCACGTCAGCACCACCGGCCGCACAGTCCTGGTCCCTGCTGGTACCGCCGCCATCGAGTTCCACGTCTGCCTGATGTGCGTGGACTACCTGAACGACAACTTCGGTCCGGTTCAGTGGAAGGAGTGAGCGATGGGACGGCGGATCAGCCACTCGGAAGAGCGGTGGCAACAGATGGAGTGGGCCGGTTCGCCCGTCGTCCGCTGCGCGGCACCGACGCAGGCTGGGACTCGCTGCAAGCGTGAGGCGCTCGCAGGGTCCATCGTCTGCGACAAGCACGGGGGTCACCTGCCCAACGTCCAGAAGCGCGCCAAAGAGCGGTACGTCAACCTTGCGGACCAGGCGCGTGAGGTCGTGGAGGGCATCCTCAACAACCCCAAGTCCTCGGATGCGGCGAGGTTGAAGGCTGCCGAGATGGTCATGAAAGCAACGGGGATGGAGGACGCCAAGAAGGTCGTGGTGGACATCGAGACCGACCCGGTCGAGAAGTTGTTCCGCAACCTGCTGGGCGACCCCGAGGGGCTTGCCCCCAGGCGTGTTGATCATCCTGCAGCGCCTCCCGCGATCGAGGCAGGGGAGGTTGTTCGGGGCGAGGTTCTCGACCCCGTTCAGGACGCCTACGACGCCTTCGCTGAGAGTCACACCCCCGACGCTGAGGTCGTCTCGATGAGAGCCTTCGGTGAGCCGGGTCCCTACGCGCACCGCCAGCCGTCGATGTTCGACGCACCTACGGATGCCGCGGCAGCCAAGCAGGCTGCTCGCATCCCCAAGCACATCCGGGACGATCTCGACGCCGGATGACGTGCCCGTGCCGGGTACGCCGAGTGCGGGGCTGCCAGTGCCGCCGCCCCGCACTCGGCACACGATCACCCCGCCCGACCGGTTTCGCTCATGGGCCGGTCGGGCGGGGAACCAGCGCTTCGCCTTGCGCAACAGGTTTCCGTCCTGCATGCTTGCTCACGCAGTGACCAGCACGCGGTAAGCGATGGCGTGTCGGGCCATTCAGCCGTGAGGGACCCCGCTGCTTCGTTTGAGTCGTCCAACGACTCCGAAGCACAGGAGGCTTCACATGACTGACAGGATTCGCGCGGCAGTAGCCGACTACTTGGGCGTGCCGCCTGCGCATCTCGGCGCCGTTGAGTTCACCGCCCACCGGAGGGGCGGGGCGCTCAAGTCTCTTGAGGGCGCGCAGTTCCGCGTCGACTTCACCACGTGCTGTTGCTGCGAGGTTGACCTCAGCCGGGAGCCGCACAAGGCGGACTGTCCGGAGGACTGTCCGGAGGACACTGGCGAGGATCTCATCTGCGTCCAGTGCGGCGAGGCCCTGGGGGCCGGACACACCTTCGTGGTTCGGTGTCCTGAGATGCCCTCTGACGGGTCGTAGCTCGTAGTCGGGACAGATACCCGCGACGGGCGCGAACGATGGCGAGAGGCCGGTTCGCGCCCGTCGCGCCGAGGGCGCAAGAGTGTCGGTGGTCGCGAGTACGGTCCGCAGCATGGCGGATGTGACCTGTTACCTAGTCGGCACACGCGATACGTGGCTACTATGTGCGCAAGCCACTGAAGAAGGTGGCCGGTGACGCCCGCCCTCGCAAGACTGACGCCACCGGCCGATCGTTGGAGCCAGCGCGTACGTTCGCCGTCTCCTTCTTCCCATCTGGGTTGGAGCAGGGTGTGGACCCCCGCATTCCCGTCAGGGCAAGTCTGTAGGTCCTCCCCCTGCGCCAGGGGCACCGATCCCCAGCGCCTTCTCAATTCGGTCGAGCAACGTCTGCTGGGAGTTCGCGTCGGCGTTGTCCTTCGTAGCGAGATCCATCAGCATGTTCACGTAGGCGGCCTTCTGCGCCTCGACGGACGACACCTTCGGCTCGACCACGTGGGGAGTAGGGGCGGGAGTCGGGGCAGCGGGAGCCGTCTTCGCGGCACGTCGCTTTCGGCTCCCACCGTTGCTGGCGGCGACGCGGCCCTTCTTGAAGTGCGGGCTCAACTCGACGCCCACGTCATCGGCCATGCCAAGGAAGAACGTGATCGCCTTCTGCACCGTGGCACCGGAGAGGCCTCGGTCGCGGAAGACTTCGGCCAACTGACCAGCAGTGGCGTTCTTGCTCAGGGCGAGGGCGTCGGCGTACTTCTCCTCAAAGATCATCTTGAGGTACTGCTTGCGCTCGTCCTCGCTCGCCTCGGTGATGGTCTTGAGCAGGTCCGTCGGGTGCTTCTCCTCGTCGATGAGGTCCAGGAAGCGCATGGAGCCTCGCACCTGTGCGACGAGGCTGCCGCTGGCGTTCCCGAAGTAGCTGCCATCGAAGCGCCCCGGCAACCCCTCTTCGGAGAACCGGGTCAGCAGGTTCAGAAACCCCTTGTACGACATGTAGGGCGCACCGGACCCCTGCCTCACGTCATCCCCCACGGGGAGCGTGACTTCCTCGAACTCGAAGCTGTCGCTGCTCACGATGTGCACCTCCTTCTTGGGACCGCTCCCACCTGACGAGAACCCTAGGGGGACTCCCAATCGAACGCAAGCGGATCGCGCAACTCGTAACCCCCCTTCGGAGGGGTCTACAAAGTTAGCAGTGGTGTGTACGCGTCAGTTTGCGCGTTTGTAGTTGCTGACAAATGCCACTTGACCTGGGAGTTTGAAGCCTCTTACCCAATTGTGGGCATGGCCTCTGCAATGGTGTACGTAACTCTCAAAAAAACTTCCACAAGGTCAAGCATGGCGCGTTCTTCGATGATGAAGTCGGCTAGCTGGCCGATCTTTGGGGATCTACGCCGACGGTCCTCGCAACGGCCCGAAGGTTCTCGCTCCCTGAGGCCCGACCTCGCGTAGAAGCCGTCTACGCCAACGAGGCCACCCGCTTCACGTTCGCCGGGGTCCAGGGCTTGCCCGAGCGGGTCCGCCAGTGGTCGTACGGCAGGGCGTTGAGTGCGAACGCGACCTGCTCGGGGGTCTGGCCCGCGTCGAGGCGGGCGCGGAGGTCGGCGAGGACAACCGCCTCCCTTGCGTGGTCCTTGCCGCCTTGCCCGAACTTGTAGCGACCTACGGCCTTCTCGCCGCGCGCCGCCTTCTGCTGGCGGGCCTTGCGGAGCCTCTGCACGGTCATGGCCTTGTCCAGTTGGGCAACGGCACCGAGCATCTGGCGAACGAACGTCCGGGTGGGGTCGTCGGGGTCGTCCTCCGGGATCAACCCGTAGTCGGCTTCATGCACCTCCGCGCCAAGGTCCCAGGCGCGTCGCAGTAGCGCCTCCTGCACCATCAGATTGCGCGCCAGTCGGGAGCGGGTGGCGACCACCACCGCGTCCGCTTCGCCGTCCTCGATGGCAAGAAGAGCGTCAGCGAAGGCAGGGCGGTCGTCTGCGTCACCCGTGACGGCTGCCTCGTGCAGCACAGCAACGACAGTCATGCCGAGGGCGGCGGCGTAGCGGCGGCAGTCAGCCTCCTGCACGCGGGGTCCTTCACGGTCCACCTGTCCAAGACCAGAGGTGCGGAGGTAGATGACGGCACGGCGGCCCGCACCTCGGTAGGGCACGGGCCGCGATGCGTTGGCGCGGACGGTCATGAGGCGTGCTGCAGCTGCTCAGCCAGCCACTTCTTGACGTCAGCGAGCGATGCGCCACCTTGGATGAGCGTGGCGACGTCCCCCAACGCTGCGACGCGCGCCTTGCTGGCGCGCGTCTTGCGCTCGACCTTCGGCTTGGGGTGCGCGTGGTTCATGGCACCGGCTGGGATCCCTTCGTTGCCAGCGGGGCACCCTGCCTTCACCCACGGCAGGAGGGTCTCCCGCAGAGCCGTAGCGGTGTAGGAGGTAGGGCCGGTCCATCCCGCCGCCTTCAGTTCGTCCAGCAGCGCCGAGCGGTGCTGGCCCTTGACGGGCGCCTCCTTGGCAGGGGTAGCGGGGGCCTTCGTCGCTGCCTTCTTGGCGGCGGTCTTACGTGCGGTTGCGGTAGCCATGTCGGTTCCTTCCATCGTTCCGTCGCCCGAACAAGCGTTCGGTTCGAGTCGATTACGGCAGGTCGATGTGGCGATGTAAACCGGGATGCACAGACCCGCACCAGCGGGCTTCGGGCGTCCATTGCACGATTCCGCCCCTCGCACTCGTCGCTCGCCGATACAGTCCTCCGCCGTGAACATCTCGGACTACGCAGCCCCTCTAGCCACCGTCGCAGTCGCGGTCATCAGCGCACTTGCGGCGCGACTGACCGCTACGCGCCAGACGCGCGAGGTGCAGCAACTGAAGTTGCTGATTGAGACGACCAAGGAGACGGCAGCCGAGTCGCCCGAGGGCAAGGCGTTGCGGGCGCAGTTGCTCTACGAGGTCGAGTTCTACGCGGCAAGGAACAGCGGCCGAGACAAGGGCACGTACTTCGCGACCTGGGCCATGG
Organism: Nocardioides daphniae; assembly: GCF_004777465.1. NCBI lineage: Bacteria > Bacillati > Actinomycetota > Actinomycetes > Propionibacteriales > Nocardioidaceae > Nocardioides > Nocardioides daphniae. The sequence continues at coordinate 977,172 of NZ_CP038462.1, read as the reverse complement.
TCGTACTGAGTTTGGTCGCCTTCGTGTACTTCGCCTGGCTCGCTCTGGACAGCATCACCCCAGAGTCGGTCGACTACTCGACTAGCGCCCTCCTGTCTCTTCCCGCGGTTGCCTCAGCAGTCGTCGCAATCGTCTACGGCGGTCGGGTGGATCGCATCAAGAAGGCGCGGGACGCGCGAGCGAGGCGGGACTCCACGTTGAAGGAGATCAGCAACTATGAGGCTCAAGTGAGGGCCATGGAGTCCCTCGGGATGCCCAAGAAAATGATCGACGAGTGGGTGCGCAAGCCGTAAGCGCGAACTCGCTTTCTCCAGAAAGCGGGGTCACGTGCTGAGAGGTCGTCTGGCGGGTCAACAGTCACCGGCTGGTAGTTGACCCGTGGTGATCCTCCGAGCCCGCCAGATCGTCTTCTGGCCCGTCTCAGCGACGTTCGAGGATCAGTCGCCAGAGGTCGCTGGCCGTCTTGCTGACGGAGCCGGTGTAGCCCAGTCTTAGCAACTCGTCCAACAGGGTGGCCCTGCTCAGCCCTGCCTCGCGCCACGGGTACCGCGACTCCGGCAACGGGCGGGAGCGCCACCCGTTCATGCAGCACGTCCACCGCAAGGTCGTAGACCTCTACGGGAAGGTCGAGGTCCAACAGCCGGGTCACGACGTCTTCCCAGTCGGTGGAGTCCTTCACCTCATCGGCAAGGACGCGAAGTTCGGGCCACGCGTCCAGGCAAATGGCCCAGTCCTCGGCTTCGTTTGCAGCACGGGACGTCTGGCCGTCATCGGGCCTCACGGCAGTTTCAGGGACCCCGGCGTGGATGTGGCTGGCAGCAACCGTCTTGCGCGCGAGCGCCCGCGTATTGGCTTCGAAACCACGGTCCGATTTTTTCGGTCCTTCGACCAACTCTCCTCTCGAAAGAGTGACTCTAGAAGAGTTGATCGACGGACCAGTTTTTTCGGACTGGACCGGCCGAACCGAGGAAATCACGACCACGACCGCACAGCGTCAAGCCCGACGGCTCGGTAACCCTCGTAACCTGCGACCTTCTGGCCGTCGATCATGATGCGCTTGCGCTCCAATCCGAGCCGTTCCTCGAACTTGCGCTTGACGGTCGTCGAGCCGAGCCTTTCCTTGTCCGTGACACCCTCAGACCTGCACCATGAGTTGTACGCCGCCACCACGTCGGTGGCGGGCATCTTCGCGTCTACCTCCTTGACGAAGTGCTCGGCGTAGAAGGACGACATGGTGTCCTCACGGTTCTTGTACGCCTCTGTCTTGCGCTGCACGTCAGCCGGAACAACCAACCCGCTGGCGTACCACTCCACCGCACCCTGTACCGCCCACTTCAGGATGCCCGCGCCGTGGGTCTTGATCGCCCAGTCCGCCACGCCCTTCTTCTGCTGCTCGCGTGGCAGGGTCGCGTCCCACGGCATGGCGAAGATGCGCCGCCACATGCCATACGTGTCGTCGCCGATCTTGGGCAGGTGGTTCATCGCCCAGAAGATCGTCGCCGTGGACTTGAACTCGAAGAAGTCCTTGTAGAGGAACCGCGCCTTGATCTTGTCCTCACCGGAGAGCATCTTGAAGCGCTGCTCATCGACCTTGGCCCCCTCCTTGACCTCGCTCAGCGCGACAAAGCGCTTGCCGTGGAGGTCGGCCAGGCCCGTCGTGTGACCGCCCGTCAGCAACTCCGGGTCGGCGGTAGCTGCATAGTCACCGATGACGCCGCTGATCGCCTCCACGAAGGTGGACTTGCCGTTGGCTCCGCCACCGTGATGGAGCCAGATCGCCTGCTCTGAGGTTTCGCCGGTGAGTGCGTAGCCCACAGACCGCTGCAAGAACTCGATCAGGTCAGGGCGACCGACCATCGCCCAGTGGACGAAACTCTCCCACCACTCCGTCGAGGCATCAGGGTCGTACCCGACGGTGGTCATCTTGGAGTGCAACTGGTCGCGGTCGTGCGGGAGCAACTTGCCCGTCCTCAGGTCCACGACCCCGGTGGGCGTGTTGAGGAGGTCGGGTCGTGCGTCGAAGTCCGCGTTCTTCGCGTGGATTCGCTCATCCGACTTCGCGAGTTCCGGCATCGCCTTGATCCGGCCACTGTTGAGGCTGGTCCTGGCCCAGCCGATCGCGGCTCCGCGTCCCGCATCCTCGCTGTTGAGGTCCATCGCATAGTCCACGAGCGACCTCGCCGTCAGCCTGGCCCTATGCAGCGCGGTCAAATCGGCGTCGCGGACCCAACGCCGCCCGTCCCACGCGAACCACGTCTTGGAGTCGTTGGTGAACTTCAACGACCCCGCGTGCTGCTCCGCGTACAACTGTGCGTTCCCGTCGTCGGTGTGGCGGAACCGTGGCTCTTCCAGTGCGTAACGAGCAGCCGACTTCACCTTCGTGGCGATCTCCTTGTCGCTGAACGGCGGCTCGCATCTACGGCCCATCTCCAGCGCGCGCGCCGTCACTGCCGAGAGCCCGTTGTCCTCGTGATGGCGGAACTGCCGCCACCATCGGCAGCAAGCACGGAAGATCATGTCGTCGCGCTGACCGTCCGGCACGCCGTCCAGCAGGACGTCGGTTCCGGGCAAGCCCAACCCCTTGCGTTCACGGAGTGCGGCGATCAGGCCGTCCGGCGCGGGGACCGGCTCACACTGGGTCTGCCACTGGTAGACGCCACCGCTGGTGTGGTTGCTGCCTGGCAAGAGCACGTAGCCACCGACCGTCTTGGCATCCACACCCGGCAGCCAGTTGTTTCGGTTGCCCACGGTGACGCCTTCCGGGAGCAGGAAGTAGAGGTGCTTGCCGCCACCGCCGGTCAAGACCGTGGTCGTGTGCGGAAGGGACACGTCCCATTCGCCCATCGAGTCGAACCCGCCGTTACGCGGGTCGATGTCAACTACGACGCCACCGACCGGCGATGCAGCCCAGTTGGCCTGTGGGAAGCGAGCCGCCCAGGTCTCGATCTTGGTCATGTCCGTGGTCGCGTCGCCCACACCGTTCTGACTGCGCGGATGCTTGCCCGGCGACTTGCAGTCGATCTTCCCGCAGGCGCACCGACCGCGCTCGATCTCGTACACCGGGAAGACCGGCCACCCAATCTTCTGGACGACCCACAACACATCAGCGGGGACCCCGCTGGCGGTCGGGGGGATACCGTTGCCGTTGGTCATGCAGCACCGCCCTTCATTAGAGCGGCGATCAGCAGGACAGCGAAGAACGGGCCGGCGAACCCGTTCAGGACGGCGACCGCGTACAGCGTGGTCGCCGTCTTCTTTGCGGGGCTCATCGCTTGACCCCGCGGTAGTAGGAAGCATTGAGCGCTTCCTGGCTGAACAACCGATCAGCAGGCAGTGCGAGCGCATCGCACGCGGCGTCGATGTATGCCTGTGACGGGATGATGTGACCCCGGTTAACCTTGCTCACGTGCAGACGGTTGATCCCGATCTGGTCAGCGAACTCGGAACCAGGGACGCCGCGCTCGAACAGCACGACTCGAATGGGCTGAGGACCGTACTTGGTCTCTCCTCTTGCGTTAGGCACCCTTGTGCCTCCTAGCCAGACCACGTGCCGACAGTTTCAACGTCTTACGTCGTTACGTCGGCCTCGTCACTCACCCGGTCTGATCAGGTGGCTCGTCTGGCTGTACCGCTAGGGCCAAGGTCAACTATAACCGACTTGGTAGCTACTGACCTTGGTCACGCAGACGCAGCCTCGTGCGCCGAAGCAAAGAGGGCGTCAACCTGCTCGACGGTGATCGTGGGGCCGGGAGCCTCAACGGACTCAGCGACTCGGCGCGCCAGTTCATCGAGGATGCCGAGGTTGCGTGCGCGCATCGAGTGGGACGTGCACAGACCCTTGGTGCGCTCCCGCTTTCCGCAGCCGTCGATCTTGCAGCGGCCGTGCATCGCCGACCGAGCCAACGTCACCGGCTCCCCGATCACGGGCAGGATCGTCAACGCGTCCTTGCCGACCTCGACGCGAGCCAGCACGCCGCGCAAGGCGGCTCGTCCGTCAGCGTTCCACTTCCCATCGGTGGCGCAGCCGCGCAGCAGGGTCGTGTCTGCCTCCGGTGCTTCCAGCGATGCAGCTGCTTCCTTCACCGCTCGCTCAGCGTCGCGGAGGCGGGCGGTCAGCCGGTCCTTGGTGCGTCGATACACGGCGGGCTCAATGTCCTGTAGAAGCCTCGACTCTTCGAGGTCGGCCAGACCGTCGATGATCTTGTCGCGACCCGCGACAGCCGCCCCGAACACGTCTGCGGCGGTATCGGCGGTTGCCCGTCGCTCGCCTTTGGACAGCGCGTCAAGTTGGTCAAGGTGACCACCGAGCCAGAGTCCTACAGCGTCCTCGACGTACGCACGGAGGATCGTCACCCCCGCGCACGAGTCCGGGTTGCTGCGGCGGTTGCTGCACATGACGGAGGACTTGCCGTCCGGTCGCTTGAAGGAGTCCACGTAGGTTGGCCCGCCGCAACGGCCGCACTTCACCACCCCAGCCAGCCACCACCGTTCGCCAGCACCTGACGCTTTCTTGCCGAACTCGGCACGCCGCTCCCGCTCGGCACGATAGGCGAGCCACGCCGTCTCCGAGATGATCGGATCGTGTGCGCCGCGCAGATCGCGCAGGTCGTCCTCACGACTGATGAACCCCGCTGCGAAGCCGTTGTCCATGAAGCGGTTGAGGGTCCGGACGCTCCACGGGTTCTCGGTGCCAGCAACACGCCAGCCTGCATCGTTTAGCCACTTCACCAACTGCGTGAAGCCATCGCCTCGCGTGTACCGCCGGTACAACTCCCGCACGGCGTCGGCCTCGGCATCGTGGACCACGAATGCCCGCTCGTCGCCGTCCCAGCGGTAGCCGAAGCGCGGTGACCTGGACTTGGGCAAGCCCGCGTCGATCCGCTTCTGATGGGCGTTCCGCCAGTTCTCCCCGACCCGTTTCGAGTAGGCAACGTCGAACAGCGTGTGGATGCCGTACGTGACGTATCCGGCGTACGTGCTGCGGTCAATCCGGCCACCGTCTGCAACCGCGTGCCACTCGACCTTGAGGAAATCGAGCAGGTCGAGAATCTCGGCACGCTGCCGTTCCTCACGACTTAGGCGGCTGGTCCACAGCGTGACGATGACGTCGGCGTCACCTGCCTCGATGAGGGAGAGCGCCGAGTCGAGGCCAGGTCGCTTCGTCCGATCGAGCAGGCCGGACCTACCGTCGTCGGTGAACTCGCCAACCACCTGCCAACCGCGCTCGGTCGCATAGGCGCGACCGCGCGTCAACTGGTCGCCGACTGAGGCAGACTGCTCTTCGGTGCGGTCCTGCTTGTTGGACTTTCGGGCGTAGAGGACCGCCCGCATCTGTCGATCCGTCATAGGTCTCGATTGTATCCGAGCAGGACCAATCTTATTGGACACGGATTGCGAGCCGGGCACCGTTGACGGTCCACGCCTGGCGCGCCTCGAGCTCGGACCGGGTCCGCGCCTCCTCGCGCAGGTAGTGCGAGAGGTTGCGCAGGAGTCGACCGAGGTCGCCGCCACCGACCTCACGGGCCACCCTCAGGCCCTCGACCATGCGGTCACCGACCGGGTCGGCGAGGCGCTCCTTCAGCCGGTCGAGCGACTCCCCGAAGCGCCCGCTCACGTGGTAGTCGATCCCGAACTGGGCGAAGGCGTCGCGCAGGGGCGGCGGGCCGCTGCGCGACAGGCTGATCAGGGCGTCGGGCAGTGACAGGCCGGCGCGGACGGCGGAGGCGAGGTTGTCGACGGCCTCCGGCCAGACCTGGGCGAACTCCTGCTGCCGGACGCGCGCCCGTCGCTGCACCGCCGCCATCGGGCCGGACGAGGCGATGAGTCCGAAGACCAGGGCGACGGGGAACGTCTCCGAGACGACCTGGACGACGAGGAAGGCGACCGCGCCCAGGGCGATCGAGAGCCCGGTGACGCTGCTGACCGAGACGTTGCCCATCCCCGCGCGGGCCAGGAGAGCTGCCGTACGACTGGGCGCGCCCTCCGTGCGTTCAGGGCGCGGCAACGCGAAAGACGCCCAGACCAGCAGGGCGCCCATCCCGAACCCGAGCCCGACCACCGCGCCCATCAGCCGACCCCGGCGGGGGCTCGCGCCACGTCGGGCGCCCCGTTGAGCAGGGCGTGCACGTCGACGCCGATGCGGCGGTAGCGCTCGGGCCGCGGCGGGATCCCACCCACCCAGACCAGCTGCTCGTCACGCCGCTCGAAGATCGGCTCGACCTCGATGATGTCGTCCTCGACCCGGCCCGGCACTGCGACGATCTCGGAGACCCGCCGCGTCCCGTGGGAGTCCAGCGACAGGTGCACCACCAGGTCGACGGCGCTGGCCACGGTCGGCACGACGAAGCGGGCGGAGATGTTCTCGCCGGCGAGGAGCGGCAGAGTACACATCTTCGTGAGCGCCTCGCGGGCGCTGTTGGCGTGCAGGGTGCACATCCCCGGGAGCCCCGAGTTGAGCGCCAGGAGCAGGTCGAGGCACTCCTCGGCCCGCACCTCACCCACCAGCACCCGGGAGGGACGCATGCGCAGCGCCTCCTTGACCAGCTCGCGGAGCTTGATCTCGCCGGTTCCCTCCAGGCCGGCCTGCCGGGTCTGCATCGGCACCCAGTCGGGGTGCGGGAACTTGAGCTCGAAGACCTCCTCGGCGCTGATCACCCGTTCCCCACCCGGGATCGCCGCCGCGAGGCAGTTCAGGAGGGTCGTCTTGCCGGCCTGCGTCCCGCCAGCCACCAGAACGTTGAGCCCGGCCCTCACCGACGCGCCGAGGAAGGCGGCCGCCTCCGGGGTCAGGCTGCCGAGCTCGACCAGCTCGGTGAGCCGCGCGGCCTGGAGGCGGAACTTGCGGATGTTGACCGCGGAGAAGCCACGGCTGATCCCCTCCAGCACGACGTGCAACCGGTGGCCCCCGGGCAGCATCGCGTCGACGAAGGGGCGGCTCAGGTCGAGGCGCCGACCGCTCGACTTCAGCATCCGCTCGACCAGCTCGTTGACCTGCCCCTTGTCGAGCAGCACGTCGGTCAGCTCATGACGTCCGTGGCGGGCCACGAAGACCCGGCTCGGGTCGTTGATCCAGATCTCCTCGACGTCGGGGTCGTCGAGCAGCACCTGCAGCGGGCCGAAGCCTGCGACCCCGGCGACCAGCTCGTCGACCACCGCGACCGGGTCCTCGACCGGGGCGCCGGCACCGCTGAGCGAGCGGTCGTCGTGGTCGCGCACGACCTGGCGGGCGAGGCGACGTACGACGTCGGACTCCCGCTGCGGGTCGACGCCCTCACGGCGTACGGCGTCACGCAACGCGGCGTCGAGGGCCCCGATGACGCCGCGCGAGGTGGCCGAAGTCGACATGGCGAGGTCCTGTCCCGAGTGGTCCTGATGGCCCTCGGGACGCTAACGAAATCAAAAGAGGCCCGCGTCGGCTGGACGGCGTATCTGTGGACAACTCGGCCTTGACGGAACGAAATACCCAGAATTGGGCGAATGAGGATCAAGATGCCGCAACAGCGCTCGTTCTGCCCGATTCGAGCCCGTGTCTAGACCGCAAGAACTTTTGCTTTTCGTGGCGCTCGCGGATCGCCGGAGGTGCTCAGACGCGGTCGAACTCCACGGCCTCCTGGTAGGCCGCGACGGCCGCCAATTGCGACTTCACGTTGAGCTTCTGCCGAATGGCGCGAACCTGGCTGCGCACGGTGCCCTCACTCACCCCGCCGGAGTCGGCGATGGTGGTGATCGACTGGCCCTCGTTGAGCATCCCGAGCACCTGCCACTCGCGCGGCGACAGCGCGGCGATCCGCTTGATCAGGTCGCGGCGCTCCGGGCCGAGGCGCTCCCACGCCTCGAGGGCCCGCTCGCGCACCTCCGGGCTCAACCCCTGGCCACCGCGCGCGACCGTGCGCACCGTCGCCGCGAGGGTGTCCAGGCCGTCGGTCATCGACACGATGCCCTGGCAGCCGGCCGCGATCAGGCCACCCCAGCGAGGCGGGTTGGAGGAGCCGGTGACGAGGATCCAGCGCAGCGGGATCGTCTCGACCACGGCCATCACGCCGCGCCACTGCGCGACGTCGTCGATCTCGGCCACCACGATGCCGACCTGGGCGCCCGCAGCGCTGACCTCACGTCGCGTCTCGAGCAGCTCCACCCGCGAGCGCGGGTAGGGGAAGTCAGTGACCTCGAGGTCCTGCGCCACCAGCGCCAGCACGATCGTCTCGCCGACGAGGTGCCCCTCGGCGAGCACGGCGACCCGCGGTCGCTCCCCCTTCTCGGGAGACCGGTCATGCACCATTCCTGCGCGCCCCTTGTCCTGTGCATGGGCACCGCCGCCACGGAGGCACCACCGCTACAGATTGGCACTCCGCAACCGGGCACGGGCTGGTGTCGGGCGAACTCTTACCAACACTTCACGCATTTACCCAGAATTGGTCATTTTGTCGATGAGACCAGTGGGCCCGGTCGCGCCTGACGGTCATATCCTCCCCGGAAGGAGACCCTCGCTCCAGCACACAACCGAAAGAATTCGCACAGGAGCACGCGCCGTCCCGGCGTATCGGAGGACAAGTTCGCCCCCACAATTGGGGGCTTCAGCACTAGCATGAGGGCGCTGACGCTCTGCTCCAGACCAATGAACGGCAGGTTCTGGAGCACCGGACACCGACCGGCGACAGCAGGATGCAGGAGGAATGGGGCATGAGGGGCGCATCACGCGTGTGTGTGATCGAGGATCACACCCTCTTCGCGGAGTCACTTCAGATCGCTCTGGAGCTCAAGGGGCACGAGGTCCGTCGGGTCCCGCTTCCTGACGACCTCCACAGCGCCACCACGCTGCTGCCGGCGGTGATGAAGCACCAGCCGCACGTCCTCCTCCTCGACCTCGACCTCGGCAACGCCGACGGCAGCCGCCTGATCGAGCCCGTCACCCGCGCCGGCACCGCCGTCGTGGTGCTGACCGGCTCCAACGACCGCGCGCGGTGGGGACACTGCGTACGCCTCGGCGCCCGCAAGGTGATGGAGAAGACCGCGCCGCTCAACGAGATCCTGGCGACCATCCGCCTCATCGGCGAGGGTCGCCCGGTCATGACGCTCGAGGAGCGCGAGGACCTCGTACGCCACTGGCAGGAGGAGCGCGCCCAGGTCGCCGACCTGCTCGACCGCCTCAACCGCCTCACCGCCCGTGAGGCCGAGGTGCTCGGCCAGCTGATGAACGGCCGCCAGGTGCGCCAGATCGCCGAGGCCTCCGTCGTCTCCGAGGCCACCGTGCGTACGCAGGTGAAGTCGATCCTGGCCAAGCTCGAGGTCAGCTCGCAGATCGGCGCCGTCGGCCTGGCCCACAACGCCGGCTGGATGCCGCCCGTCGCCAAGAACTGACCGCAGGGGCCGCGCGCCCACGTCACCGTCCGGGGGAAACGTGAAGGTCCTGCTGGTCTGCTCGTCCGGGGGTCACCTCACCCACCTCACCTGCCTGGAGCAGTGGTGGTCGGAGCACGACCGCCACTGGGTCACCTTCGACACCGAGGACGCGGTCAGCAAGCTGGAGGGCGAGCGGGTCACCTACGCCCACTCCCCCACCACGCGCAACGTGGTCAACCTCGTGCGCAACGCCCTGCTCGCCCTGCGCCTGCTGCGGCGCGAGCGCCCCGACGTCATCGTCTCCAGCGGCGCCGGAGCGGCGGTCCCGTTCTTCTGGCTGCGCCGGCTCGCCGGACCGCAGGCGCGTACCGTCTACCTCGAGGTGATCGACCGGGTGGACTCCCCCACCCTGACCGGCCGGCTCTGCCGCCCGGTCACCGACCTCTTCTGCGTGCAGTGGCCCGAGCAGCAGCGCTTCTACCCGGGCTCGGTGCTCGTCGGGAAGGTGTGGTGACCGTGGCCGCGCACCCGCAGGTCGCCGTGCTGCTCGGCACCGACCACCACCCCTACGACCGCCTGGTCGAGTGGGCGGCCACCCTCGCCGCCGAGGACGGCCAGCGGTGGTTCGTCCAGCACGGCTTCACCACGTGGCCCGACGACCGGCCCGCCAACCTCGACGGCAGCCGCATCCTCGGCATCCGCGAGCTCGGCGACCTGCTGACCCACGCCGACGTGGTCATCACCCACGGCGGCCCCGGGCTGATCATGGAGGCCGCGCGCCGCCGCCACCTCCCGCTGGTCTCCCCGCGCGACCCCGCCCTCGGTGAGCACGTCGACGGCCACCAGGTCGACTTCACCGCCCGGCTCGCCGAGGAGGGCACCATCCGCCTGGTCCGCACCCTCGACGAGCTGCGCGCTGCCGTCGCCGAGACCCGGCAGCAGGGCCGCCCGGAGCGCGGTCACGCCGGCACCCGCAGCGAGACCGTCGACCGCTTCGCGTCGCTGGTCGACGCCACCCTCGCCGCGCCGCGCGTGGGCCTCGTACGCCGCCTCCGCGGCCGCTGAGCGCCGGAGACAGGCAGCGTCAGTCGAGCTGGAGCAGGTCGCCGTGCTCGGCCACCCGGGCCAGCACCTCCTCGGCGGTGAACTGCTCGAAGGCCAACGGGTCGTCGGCGACCTGGGCCACCTCGTCCCAGGTCAACGGGGTCGCCACCGTCGGCCGCTCCCGCCCGCGCAGCGAGTAGGGCGACACCGTCGTCTTGGAGCCGGCATTCTGCGACCAGTCGAGGAAGACCTTGCCGCCGCGACGTGACTTCGTCATCGTCGCCGTGACCAGCTGGCCGTGGGAGGCCTGCAGCTCCTCGGCCACCTCCTTGGCGAAGGCCGTGACCACGTCGCTGTCGGGGACCTCGTCGTCGATCGTCACGCCGTCGAGGCCGGCGTACAGGTGCAGCCCTTGGAGCCACTCGTCACGGGGCAGCTCTCCAGCCCGCGCTCGCGCAACGCCTCCCGCACCAGCAGCGCGACCTGGGCACACTCGTGCAGCGTGGCCGGCTCACCCGGGTCGAGGTCGATGACCAACCGGTCCGGCGGCAGCGGCTGGTCGTGCTCGTCGACGCGCCACTGGTGCACGTGCAGCTCGAGGGCGGCCAGGTTGGCCAGCCAGGTCAGGGTCGCGACGTCGTCGACGATCGGGAAGCGCAACGTGCCGCTGCCGGCGCCGGTGCGCGAGCCGGTCGTCGGCACCTCGGCGGTGTGCACCCACGACGGCGTGCCGCCGGGCACGTTCTTCTCGAAGAAGCTGCCGTCGGCGACCCCGTGCGGCCACCGGATCCGGGTGACGCAGCGCCCGGCCAGGTGCGGCAGCAGCACCGGCGCGATGGCGGCGTAGTAGTGGAGCACCTCGCCCTTGGTGGTGCCGGTGCGCGGGTAGAGCACCTTGTCGAGGCTGCTGATCGTGAGGCGGCGCCCGTCGACCTCGACCTGCACCTCGGCCTTGTCGTACTTCTCAGGCATCGTCGGCCTCCCGCGACTGGCTCCGCAGGTCGTCCGGGGACAGGTCGACGCGCACCCCGCGGAAGGAGGGCTGCCGCAGCCGCCCGCCGGAGGAGAAGCCCAGCGACTCGACGTCGACCACCACCTCGGGCCGCACCCACTGCGTGCCGAGCCGGTCGGGGCGAGGCACCTCGTCGTCGAACGGGTTGGCGTCGACGGCGTACGCCTCCAGCGTCTCCTTGAGCGCGACGCCGACGCGACCGGTGATCCCCGACCCCACACGCCCGCGGTAGAGGAACCCCGCCTCGGTCGGCTCCCCCACCAGCACCGCCCCGATCCGCGACGTCGACCCGGTCTCGAAGCGCCAGCCACCGACCACCCACGAGGTGCGCGCGCGGTGGGCGAACTTCAGCCAGCTGCGGCTGCGGACCCCCTCCTCGTAGCGCGAGGCGAGCCGCTTGGAGACGATCCCCTCCAGCGACTGCGCCCGGGTGGCCTCCAGCAGCATCTGCCCGTCGTCGTACGTCGGTGGCACCTGCACCTGGTCGTCGCCCAGGTGCAACGACTCGAGCAGCTCGCGACGCACCGACAGCGGCTCACGCCGCAGGTCGCGCTCACCCAGGCGCAGGACGTCGAAGGCGAGCAGGGTCGCCGGCACCGCCTCGGCGCCGCGCAGCGCCCCGCGCCCACGGCGCTGGAACCGGGTGGCCAGGGCGCCGAAGTCGGGGCGTCCGTCGGTGAAGGCGACCACCTCGCCGTCGAGCACCAGGTCAGGCACCTCGAGCGTGGCCAGCTCGGGGAAGGCGCCGGTCACGTCGTTGCCGTTGCGGCTGGTCAGACGGGTGCGGCCGGCGGCCACCTCGACGATCACGCGCATCCCGTCCCACTTCACCTCGTGGATCCAGTCGTCGCCGACGGGCACGTGGTCTCCGCGGGTGGCGAGCATCGGGCGCATGTCGCCCATCCTCCCCGATGGGCCCAGTGGGTGATACTGGCCTTCTCACTGTCGAGTCACTGTCGAGGGAACACCCGGGCGACCCGGGTGCACGGAGGATCGTCATGCGTGCCATCTGGAAGGGCTCGGTCTCGTTCGGCCTGGTCAACGTGCCGGTCAAGCTCTACTCGGCGACCGAGTCGCACGACGTCTCCTTCCGGCAGGTGCACGAGGCTGACGGCGGACGCATCAAGTACCAGCGGATCTGCTCGATCGACGGCGAGGAGGTCCCCTACTCCCAGATCGCCAAGGGCTACGAGACCGAGGACGGCGAGATGGTCATCCTCACCGACGACGACTTCAAGGACCTCCCGCTCACCTCCTCGCGCGAGATCTCCGTGGAGAAGTTCGTGCCGAGCGACCAGATCGACCCGATGCTCTTCGAGAAGTCCTACTACCTCGAGCCCGACGCCAGCGGCGCCAAGGCGTACGCCCTGCTCCGCGAGGCGCTGGTCGAGTCGGACCGGATGGCCGTGGTCACCGTCGCGCTGCGCCAGCGCACGTCGGTGGCCGTGCTGCGGGTGCGCCCCACCGACAACGGTGACGTGATCGTGCTCCAGACGATGATGTGGCCCGACGAGATCCGGGTGCCGGACTTCTCCGTCGAGCTGGGCGAGGTCAAGGACTCCGAGGTCAAGATGGCCCAGATGCTCGTCGAGACGCTGGCCGGCGACTTCGACGCCACCGAGTTCGAGGACGACTACGCCGACGCCGTCGAGGCCCTGGTCAAGGCCAAGATCGAGGGCGGCGAGGTCAAGCGCACCGAGACCAGCACGAAGAGCTCCGGCGAGGTCGTCGACCTGCTGGCGGCCCTGCAGAAGTCGGTCGCCGCGGCCAAGCAGGCACGCGGCGAGGAGGTGCCGGAGGAGGCCAGCACCCCCGAGAAGGCAGCGAAGAAGTCGACGGCCAGGAAGACGACGGCCAAGACGGCCAAGACCGCGACCAAGAAGACGGCGGCGAAGAAGACGACCGCCGAGAAGGCCGCCTCCAAGTCCACGGCCAAGAAGACCGCGTCCAAGGCCACCGCGAAGAAGCAGGTCAAGAAGGCGAGCTGAGCCCGCCTCCCCTCAGCCGTTGTCCAGGAGGCTGCGCACCACGCGCAGCCCCACCGACATCCGGGCCAGGTCGGGCTCCTCCTCGCCGATGATCTCCTTCAGGGTGGCGACAGCCGTCTCCACCCGCTCCCCGCGCTGCTCCTCCCAGGTCGCGACGCGAGCCTCCGCGGACGCCTCGCCCGCCTCGGCACTCGCGGCCAGCACCTCGCTGGTCAGGCGCGCGTGCACGGCGTACAGGTCGTCGCGCAGCGCCGCACGCGCCATCGCCTGCCACCGGTCGCCGCGCGGCAGCGCCACGACGGCCCGCACCAGCACCGGCAGCCCCAACCGCTCCCCCAGCGCGTAGTGGGCGCGCGCGACCGTCTCGGGGTCGACGCCGTCGCGGCGCGCGGTGGCCACGACGCCGAGCAACGCGTACGCCGCGGGCAGGACCGCGACGCGCGTGGCCAGCTCAGGGTCGACGCCGGCCGACGTCAACGTCGCGCGCCGCTCCTCGAACGTGGTCCGCTCGTGGCCCTCGAGGATCTCCGGCAGCGCCGCCATCAGCCGCTGCACCGGGACGCTCAGGGCGTCGACGACCTCCTCGCTGTCGATCGGCGGGTCGTAGTGGTTGACCAGCCAGCGTGAGGTGCGCTCGACCAGCGTGCGCATCTCGATCCGCATCCGGGTCTGCACCGTCGCGGGCAGCACGTTGTCGAGCGCGTCGACGTCGGCCCGCAGCGCCGCGGAGCCGAAGATCTCGCGGGCGACGAAGTTGGCGCGGGTCAGCTCGGCCGCCGACTGCCCGGTCTCCGATGCCAGCCGCATCCAGTAGGTCAGGCCCGCCCCGTTGACCAGCTCGTTGACCACCTGGGTCGTGACGATCTCGCGCCGCAGCGGGTGCTCCATCATCTGGGCGCGGTAGTCCTGGCGCATCGCGGAGGGGAAGTAGCCGATCAGGTCGCCGCGCAGGTAGGGGTCGTCGGGGATGTCGGAGGCGAGCAGCTCGTCGGCCAGGACGATCTTGGTCCACGACAGCAGCACCGCGAGCTCCGGACCGGTCAACCCCTCGCCGGCCTCCAGGCGCCGCTTCACCTCCTTCGACGACGGCAGCCCCTCGAGCTCCCGGTTGAGCACGCCCTGGGAGGTGAGCGCCCGCATCCAGTCCTCGTGCACGTGCAGCATCTCGGGGGCGGTCGCGACCGCGTTGGAGAGCGCCAGGTTCTGCTCGTAGTTGTCGCGCAGCACCAGCGCGCCGACCTCGTCGGTCATCGAGGCGAGCAGGGTGTTGCGGTGGTCGGCGTCCAGGGCGCCCGTGGCGACGACGCGGTCGAGCAGGATCTTGATGTTGACCTCGTGGTCGGAGGTGTCCACGCCGGCCGAGTTGTCGATGAAGTCGGTGTTGATCGCACCACCGGTCTCCCGGGCGTACTCGATGCGCCCGGCCTGGGTGAAGCCGAGGTTGCCGCCCTCACCCACGCAGGCTGCGCGCAGGTCGCGCCCGTCGACGCGCAACGCGTCGTTGCTCTTGTCACCGACGTCGGCGTGCGACTCGGTCGACGCCTTCACGTAGGTGCCGACGCCGCCGTTCCACAGCAGGTCGACCGGAGCGGTGAGCACGGCCCGGATCAGGTCGGTCGGCGCGAGCGAGGTGACGCCCTCGTCCAGGCCGAGCACCTCGCGCATCTGGGGGGTGACCGGCACCGACTTCGCGGAGCGGCTGAAGACCCCGCCACCCTCGGAGATCAGCGACCGGTCGTAGTCCTGCCAGCTGGAGCGCGGGAGCTCGAAGAGGCGGCGACGCTCGGCGTACGAGGTCGCGGCGTCGGGGTGCGGGTCGACGAAGATGTCGCGGTGGTCGAAGGCCGCCACCAGCCGGGTGGTCTCGGAGCAGAGCAGTCCGTTGCCGAAGACGTCGCCGGACATGTCGCCGATGCCGACGCAGGTGAACTCCTGGGTCTGGCAGTCGATGCCGCGCTCGCGGAAGTGCCGCTGCACCGAGACCCACGCGCCGCGGGCGGTGATGCCCATCGCCTTGTGGTCGTAGCCCACCGAGCCGCCGGAGGCGAAGGCGTCGCCGAGCCAGAAGCCGCGCTCGACGGCGAGCTCGTTGGCGATGTCGGAGAAGGTCGCGGTGCCCTTGTCGGCCGCCACCACCAGGTAGTAGTCGTCACCGTCGTGGCGCACCACGCCCTCGGGCGGCACGACCTCGCCCTCGACCAGGTTGTCGGTGACGTCGAGCAGGCCCCGGATGAAGGTGCGGTAGCTCTCCTTGCCCTCCGCCAGCCACGCCTCACGGTCGGACATGTCGGGCAGCTGCTTGGCGTAGAAGCCGCCCTTCGCGCCGACCGGCACGATCACGGTGTTCTTGACCATCTGTGCCTTGACCAGGCCGAGGACCTCGGTGCGGAAGTCGTCGCGCCGGTCCGACCAGCGCAGGCCGCCGCGGGCCACCGAGCCGAAGCGCAGGTGGACGCCCTCGACGCGCGGCGAGTGCACGAAAATCTCGTACGCCGGGCGCGGCTCCGGCAGGCCGGGGATCCGCGCGGGGTCGAGCTTGAGCGCCAGGTGGGGCCGGGGCTCGCCGTGCTCGTCGACCCGGAACGCGTTGGTGCGCAGCGTCGCCCGCAGGTGGGTCAGGTAGGAGCGCAGGATGCGGTCGTGGTCGAGGCTGACGACGGCGTCGAGCGCCTCGGCGAGGCGCTGCTCGACCTCCTCCTGCCGGGTGTCGCGCTCCTCGGCCGTCCAGTCGTGCTCCGGGTCGAAACGGACCTCGAAGAGCTCCACCAGCATCCGGGTGATCTCGACGTTGGCGCGCAGCGCGTCGATGATCGAAGCCTGCCCGAAGGGGCTGTTGCCCTGCCGCATGTACTTCGCGTACGCCCGCAGCCACCCGACCTGGCGCCAGCTCAGGCCGGCGTCGAGCACCAGGCCGTTGAGGCCGTCGACCTCGTTGTGGCCGCGCCACGTCGCGAGCAGCGCCTCGACCACCAGGTCGGGGTCGGAGTAGGGCAACGGGCCGGGGTGGCGCAGGCCGAACTCGTAGACGTACGTCGTCGCGCCCAGCCCCTCGAGACGGTGCGGTCGCTCGTCGACGACCTCCACGCCGAGCGAGGAGATCAGCGGCAGCACGTGGGAGAGCGAGATCGCCTCGCCGACCCGGTAGACCTTGAGCTGCGCGCGACGCTCCGGGCTGCTCTCGTCGACCGGCTCCTCGACCAGGGAGAGGTCGAAGCCGTTGACCGGGTGACCCTCCCCACCCCGCTCCGCCGCGGGCGGCGTGATCGCGCGGAGGCGCTCCATGTCGGCCACCGCCTCGGTGGCGCTGAAACGCTCCTTGTAGCCCTCGGGGAACGACTCCGCCCAGGTGCGCAGCTCTCGCGCGTCCTCGTCAGGCCCGGTCGCCTCGACCACGAAGTCGTCGCGCCACGAGCGCGACGCCTGGGCGAGCTTCTCCTCGATGACGGCGGCGTCGAACTGGCCGATCCGCTTCCCGGCGGGCGGGTGCAGGACGAAGTGGACCCGCGCCGTCGGCGACTCGTCGACGCGCGCGGAGAACTCCACCTCCTCGCCGCCCAGCTCGGTGCGCAGGATCTCGGCGAATCGCTCCCGCACGACAGTGCTGTAGCGGTCGCGCGGCAGGTGCACGAGGATCGAGACGAAGCGACCGAAGGGGTCGCGGCGCCCGAAGGCCGCCAACCGGCGCCGCTGACCGGCGTACAGGAGGCTGCGCACGACCGGCACGAGGTCGTCGACGCTGGTGTGGAAGAGCTCGTCGCGCGGGTAGTTCTCGAGGATGTCGATGACCTCCTTGCCCGCGTGGGAGTGGGCGTCGAAGCCCACCCGCGCGAGCACGGCGGCGGCCCGCTCGCGCACCACCGGGATCCGCAGGATCGACTCGGTGTAGGCGCCCGAGGAGAGCAGGCCGAGGAAGCGGTGCTCGCCGGCGACCGAGCCGTCCTCGGCGAAGAGCCGCACCCCGACGTAGTCGAGGTAGGCACGGCGGTGGACGGTGGCGCGCGAGTTGGCCTTGGTGAGCACCAGCGGCGTACGCATGCGGGCGGCACGCTCGCCGGCCTCGCTGAGCGCCGGCGGCTCGACGGAGAGGTCCGGGTCGTCGCGCAGGATGCCCAGGCCCGAGCCGGGCACCGGACGCAGGAAGAGCTCCTCGCCCTTCTCCCCCTCGCGGGTCTCGAGGCGGTACTCGCGGCAGCCCAGGAAGGTGAAGTGGTCGTCGGCCAGCCACTCCAGCAGGGCCCGGGCGGCGGCGACCTCGTCGCGGGGCACGTCGGCCGGGACGTCGTCCAGCCCCTCGGCCAGGGAGCGGACATGGGACCGCATGCGCGGCCAGTCCTCGACGGCCTCACGCACGTCGCGCAGCACCCGGTCGAGCCCCTCGGCCAGGACGGCGGCGTCGTCCTCGTCGGCGACCCGGTCGACCTCGACCCTGATCCACGACTCGTTGCGGGCCTTCTCGCGGTCAGGCACGGCGTCGTCGACCGGCGCGATGTCCAGCAGCGTGCCGACGGCGTCCCGTCGCACCGACCAGCGCGGGTGGACGACCAGGTGGATCGGGCGGTGCTGGCGCACCAGCTCCATCGTGACCGAGTCGACCAGGAAGGGCATGTCGTCGGTGACCACCTCGACCACCGTGCGGTCGCCGACCTCGCTCACCCTGAGGTTGGCTCGGCCCTCCGGCCGCACCCGCGCCAGGTCGTGGTGGCTGACCACCACGTCGACGAGCTCGTCCTCGCGCGCCACGACGTCCTCCGGGGCGACGTGGCGGAAGTAGGCCTCCACCAACGCCCCGTCAGGAAGCGGCCCTCGCCGCGCCCTGTCGGCCGCGTGCGAGAGCACCGTCGTCTTCTCTGCCTCCGTGCTGCTGATCGACACGCCCTCGACCCTAGGTGGCGCCTCTGGACGCGGCAACACCCGGCCCCGGGCGAGGCGTCATGATGGCCCCATGACGAAGCGACTCCAGCACGAGCTGACCTACGACGCGCCGCTGGCCGAGGTGGCTGCCATGCTGCGCGACCCCGCCTTCCGCGAGAAGGTCTGCGAGCGCCAGCGCGTCATCAGCCACGACGTCACCGTGACCGCCGACGGCGACGCCGCCGACGTCACGGTCGAGCGGGTCCAGGCCGTCACCGGCGTGCCCGCGGTGGCCGCGAAGGTCGTCGGCGACCAGATCACGATCGTCCACCGCGAGGCATGGCGCGACCTCACCGCGGGCGACTACACCGTCGGCATCCCCGGCAAGCCCGGCCAGATCAGCGGCACGGTCTCGCTGCGCGAGGCCGGTGGCCGGACCGTCGAGACCGTCGACCTCGAGGTCACCGTCTCGATCCCGCTGGTCGGCGGCAAGCTCGAGGGCGTCGTCGTCGACCTGCTCAAGGCGGCGCTGCGCACCGAGCACGAGGTCGGCGTCAAGCACCTGGCCTGAGCGACGGCCGGGCCCGGCTCCGCACCTCAGAGCAGGTGCTGGAGCTCCTCCGGGACGAACCACGCCAGGTCGTCGTCGGGGTCCGCGTTCGCGGCGCGGTCGTCGGTGTCGAGGTGCACCGACGCGACGTCGCCGAGCCCGACCGGGGCGTCGGGCGAGGCGACCTCGGCGACCACGACCACGCGCCGTCGTCCCGCCTCCCCGAGGGTCTCGTAGAGGGCGGTGGAGGCGTCGGCGGCGGTCATCAGCGCCGCGTACTCCTCGTCCTCGGAGTCACCCTCGGCCACCACCGGCTCGGCGCCGGCGACCGCGCGCCAGTCATCGTCGCCGCCGACGAGGGCGGCCAGGCCGGCACGGGTGGTGGGCAGGTAGACCCGGACGCTCACTTCTTCTCCCGGCTCTGGGCAGGCTTCTGGGCAGGCTTCCGGCCGGCCGGCTCGGACTTCTTGACCGCCTTCTTCTTGCGGCCGCGCGGCGCCCGGGGCCGTACGTCCGTGGCGGTGTCCTTGAGCTCCTCCAGCGTCTCCAGCAGGCACTGGCCCAGGACGTCGGCGTCGGGCACGAGGTCACGGTCGGCGGTGATGCCGTAGAAGACCTGGCCGTCGTAGGACGTCACCCCGATCGCCAGGGCGTGGCCCGGCAGCAGCGGGTGGATCGGGTAGGTCTCCAGCATCTGCGCGCCCGCAGCGTAGAGCGGGAACTGCGGCCCCGGCACGTTGGTCACCGAGACGTGGAAGCCCCGACGCAGCTCACGGGCCGCGACCCGCGACCCGAGCGCGTGGAAGGTCGTCGGGGCGAAGCCGGCGATGCCGGTCAGCCGCTGGGCGCTGACCGCACGGCCGGTCTCGCGGTGGCCGTTGAAGCTGTAGCTCACCTGGAGCAGGCGGACCACGGGGCTGACCTCACCGATCGGCAGGTTGACCTCGTGGCCGATCACCTGGGTGCCGAGCGAGGTGGCCTCGAGCTCGTCGTCGATGACCGACATCGGCACGACGGCCTTCAGCTTCTTGATCCCGTAGAGCGCCTCGTCGCGGGTCATCAGCCAGCCGCGCAGGGCACCGGTGACGGTGGCCAGGACGACGTCGTTGACGGTCGTCTGGTGCACCCGACGGATCGTGCGGTAGTCAGCCAGGTCGGTGGCCACGGTAACGATGCGGCGCTGCTGGGAGAGCTCGCCGTTGACCGGCGAGACCGCCGCAGGGCGCGACGAGAAGACTCCGGCCACCTGGCCGACCCGGGTCGCCACCGACTCCGCGCGCCGACCGACGGCGCCGGCTCCGCTGCGTACGGTCTGGAGGAGGGTGCGGGGTGACTCGAGGTTGTCGGCGACCGCACCCAGCACCAGGGCCGCAGGCGTCGGCGTACGCCGTGGGCGCCACTCCTCGTCAAGGCCGAGCGGCCCTTGGTCGGGGTCGACGTCCATGACGACCTGGCCGAGGTCGACGGTCTCGACGCCGTCGACGAGGATCTGGTGCGACTTCGACAGCATCGCGACGCGCCCCTCCTCGAGGCCCTCGATCACGTAGACCTCCCAGAGCGGGCGGCTGCGGTCGAGGGGACGCGAGACGATGCGGGCGGTCAGCTCACGCAGCTGGTCCATGGTGCCGGGACGCGGCAGCGCGGAGCGACGCACGTGGTAGGTCAGGTCGAACTCGGTGTCGTCGACCCACAGCGGGTTGGCGAGCTGCCCGGGCACGTACTGCAGGCGCTGGCGGTAGCGGGGCACGTAGGAGATCCGATCCTGGACCAGCTCGAGGGCCCGGGCGTGGTCGAGGGTGCCGCTCTCGAAGACCTCGAGGGTCGCGTTGTGCATGGGGGTCGAGGGCGAATCCGTGGCCAGGAAGGCCAGGTCCCGCGGCCGGAGCCGCTCCGTCATGTCTGCCCTTCCGTCCATCTGCTTGCCTGCACATGGGATTCTGGCAGAAAGATCCCGACCGGAGGAGAAACACCCAGATGTCTGCCCGCGTGGCTGGATCCCGATCGACCCCCCGAGTGGCTGCCCTGGCCCTGGCCGCGGCGCTGGCGCTGACCGGCTGCTCCGAGGACGAGCCGACCGACTCCCCGGCGCCGGAGAAGATCTCCATCACGATCACCGACGACGAGGTCTCCCCGCTCGGTGAGCGGGTCGAGGTCCCGGCCGGTGAGCCCTTCACCGTCGAGATCACCGCCGACCGTGCCGGTGAGATGCACGTGCACTCCAACCCCGAGCAGGAGTGGGCGTTCGAGGAGGGCACCACCACGATCGAGGCCACGCTGGACCAGCCCGGGTCGCCGAGGTCGAGCTGCACGACCCCGACGTGGTCGTGCTCCAGCTCGAAGTCCGCTGACGTGGACGGCACCTACTCCGCCCACGGCCTGGGCGGCGCCAAGGACCTGCCCATCCCGGCGGAGTTCGCGGTCGTCGGCGCCGTCGCCGCGCTGGTCGTCTCCTTCGTCGTCCTGGCCATCGCCTGGCGCAACCCGCGCTTCGAGTCGATGGAGCGCTCGCGGCCCCTGCCGCAGCTCCAGGCCGTCGTGGAGTCCACGGCCGCGCGGGTGGCCATGGCCGTCGTCGGCCTCCTCGCCTCCGCCTACCTCGGGCTGACCCTGGTCGCCGGTCAGGACCTGGAGACCAACCCGGCCTTCGGCATGGTCTACGTGCTGCTCTGGGTCGGAATCGTCCCGGCCAGCCTCGTCCTCGGTCCGGTGTGGAAGGCGTTCAGCCCCTTCCGCGCGGTCAACGCGGTGCTCTCCCGCTTGCTGCGGGTCGACCCCGAGACCGGCCTGTACGCCTTCCCCGAGCGGCTCGGCCTGTGGCTCGCCGCCGCGGGTCTCTACGCCTTCGTCTGGCTCGAGCTCGTCTCCCCCTCCCAGACCGCGCTCGGCACGCTGCGGCTGTGGATCACCGTCTACGCCGTCGCCATGGTGCTCGGCGCGCTCCTCTTCGGCAACCGCTTCCTGGCCGCCGCGGACCCCTTCGAGGTCTACTCCTCGCTGCTGGCCAGGCTGTCGGTGTGGGGACGTCGCGCCGACGGCCGGCTGGTGCTGGTCTCCCCCCTGCGCAACCTCGCCTCCACGCCCCCCAGCCCGGGGCTGCCCGCGGTGATGGCGGTCCTGCTGGGCAGCACCGCCTACGACTCCTTCCGGGAGTCACCGCCGTGGGTGAAGTTCCTCCAGACCAACGAGATCGACCAGACGCTGCTCAACAACCTCGCGCTGGCCGGCTTCGTCCTGCTCGCCGGGGCGATCCTCACGCTCGGCACGATGGCGACCGGCCTGGCGCCGGGCGCGCGCCGCCTCGACCTGCCGCGTCGCTACGCGCACTCGATGACGCCGCCGATCGTGGTGGGCTACATGGTCGCCCACTACTTCTCCTACCTGGTCGTGCTCGGCCAGACCACGGTCATCCAGATGAGCGACCCACTGTCGCGCGGCGACGACTGGTTCGGCACCGGCGGGTGGGCGGTCAACCACTCCATCGCCTACCAGGCCACGGCGCTGGCGGTGATGAAGGTCGTCGCGGTGGTCACCGGCCACGTGCTGGGTGCGGTCGCCTCGCACGACCGGGCCATGACGCTGCTGCCCAAGGAGCACCAGGTGCGTGGTCAGCTCTCGCTGCTCGTCGCGATGGTGGCCTTCACCGCTGGCGGACTGTTCCTGCTGTTCGCCTCCTGAGCCGCGGCCACCCGGCCCCGCGCGGCTGCGCGCGGTAGGTGTCGGGGTGCAGGGCGTCGACGAGCTCGCGTACGCCGCCGGCCAACGCACTCCCCTCCTCGTGCGCCACGCTGCGGGCCGCGACGAGCGCACGGTCGACGGCCTGCCGGTCGTCGGGCAGGAAGTGCAGCGAGGAGACCGAGGCGAAGCCCTCGACCATGGCGGCGACGTCGGCGCGCGACCAGCCCAGCGAGGGGCGCATCCGGTTGACGACGACCCGGACCGGGGTGTCGCTCCAGCCCTCCCGCAGCTGCACCAGGCCACGCGCGAGGCGGGCCAGGCCGACCGGGTCGGCCGCCCCCACGACGACCACCTCGTCGGCCGACTCGAGCGCCTCCAGGGTGAGCCCGGCGACCCCGTCACGCAGACCGTGGGGCGCCAGCAGGTCGGCGCCGGTGTCGACGACCACGTCGCACGTGAGCGCCAGCTCGGTGAGGATCTCGCCGAGGACGCCGTCGCGCAGCTCGACCTGGCGCTCGGGCCGCGGGAGCCCGGTGAGCAGGGCCAGGTGGTCGTCGACCCCGCGGGCTGCGGCGGCGAGCCGCTCGGCCTGCACGGGCGAGGCGGTGCGGGCGGCCGAGAGCAGCCCCGAGACCTGGTCCTGCACGCCCAGGTGCTGCGCGACGCTCGCGTGGGGGTCGGCGTCGACCAGCACGGTGGCCCGCGACCGGCGGGCGAGCTCGCTGGCGATCGCCGTGGCCACCGTGGTGCGCCCGGGTGCCCCGACCGGACCCCAGACGACGGTGACCCGACCGGGCTCGGCGGGTCGCGGCGCGCCCCCGGCGTCACCCGCACCAGGGGCGTCGGCCAGCGGCGTACGCGGGGCCGGCACGGCCGCCTCGTGGTCGGCCAGCGCGAGCAGCGCCCCCGGCAACGAGGTCAGGTCGGTCTCCGGCACCGCGGCCAGGACCCCCACCCGGGCCAGGCGAGCCTCGGCGTCCTCGCGCAGGTGGGTCCCGGTGACCGCGACGACGCCGACACCGTGGCGACGCAGCGCCTGCACCGTCGAGCCGTCCAGGCCCGGGGCGTCGGAGGAGACCACCGCGACGTCGGCCTGCTGGGTGGCTGCGCTGGCGAGCAGGTCGTCGACGTCGACGCACCGCTTCAGCACGACGATGCCTGAGGCCTCCCGCAGCCGGTCCAGCGCGTCGGACTCCCACGCGGCTCCCGAGGCCAGGACCAGCACGCAGCGCACGTCAGCCCCGACCGACGATCATGAGGCGACCGGTCCCGCTGGCGGTGAGCACCTCGGCCAGGACCGTGCCGTCGTCCGGCACCGCGAGCACCACCTGGCGCTCCCCTCCTGCGCCGACGAGCTCGGCGGAGGCCTCCGGTGCCGCCAGGACCACGACGTCTCGCACGGCCAGGCTCGCCCGCCCGCGGTCGCCGGAGCCCTGCGGCGCGACCCACAGGTCGACGCGGCTCCCGGCCTCGACGTCGGGCGGCAGCTGGCTGCCCGGCACCGACACCGAGACGCGGGACGTGTCGGGGTCGCCCTCCCCCAGGCCGGCACGCGGGAGCAGCTCGCCGGCGGAGACCGGGCGTACGAGGTGGCGCTGCGCCGGCAGCGTGTCGTCGACGGTGAAGTAGCGCTGCGCCTCGGAGGCCTGCTCGAAGCGGACGCGGGTCGTGACCAGGTCGGCCGGGGTGACCACGTCTCCGGGTGCCATGTCGGCACGCAACGTCCACATGGCGACGCTGTCGTCGGCCGACCCCACGACCTTGGCGCCGACCACGACGGAGCAGAGCATCAGCGCGATGCCCGTCCACAGCCGCGGGTCGCGCCATCCCGGCGACGAGCCGCGCACGGCTGGCTTGATCTCTGACTTCCCGAGCCCCATGTTCACGAGCCACATCTTGGCGGGTCTCGCTGTTTGCGACAGGCGTTGTCCACAGCGGACGGATTCAGCCCTTGTGGTTGCGCGATTCAGTGGCACGATGGAGTAATGAGCGGCACACCCCGATTCCTCACGTTGGCCGATGTGGCGGAAGTCCTCAACACCTCCAGCGCCCAGGTGTACGCACTCGTCCGGCGCGGTGAGCTGCCTGCGATCAAGATCGGTGGGCGCGGCCAGTGGCGCGTCGAGGCCAGCCAGCTCGAGTCGTTCATCGAGAAGATGTACACCGAGACCAAGGCCTTCGTCGACGACCATCCCTTCGTGGAGGCCGACGCCGGGCGTGGCCAGGAGGTCTGACCCTCCGAGCCCCTGCTCCGGGCGAGGGGGCGTCAGCCCACCTCTGAGCCCAGGGTGATCCGGAGGGTGCGCTCCTTGCCGTCGCGGCGCACGGTGAACTCCACCTCGTCGCCGGGCTGGAAGGTGCGGATCCGCACGATCAGCGCGATGCCGTCGGTCACGCGTACGCCGTCGACGGCGAGCACGAGGTCGTCGTCCTCGAGGCCCGCGCTCTGGGCGGGCGAGTTGGCCAGCACCTCGTCGATGACGGCGCCGTTGCCCTTCTGCGCGTCGCTGGTGTCGACCCGTGCCCCGATCACCGGGTAGCGCGCCTCGCCGGTCCGCAGGATCTGGTCGGCGGTCACCTTGACCTGCTCGATCGGGATGGCGAAGCCGACGCCGATGTTGCCGGCCTCGGCGAGCACGCCGCCGGTGGTGGCGATGGCGGTGTTGACGCCGACGACCCGACCCTGGAGGTCGACCAGCGGGCCACCCGAGTTGCCGGGGTTGATGGCGGCATCGGTCTGGACGGCGTTGATGAAGGACGACTCGTCCGACGAGGAGCCGGTGGTGACCGGACGGTTCTTGGCGCTCACGATGCCGGCCGTGACGGTCTGGCTCAGGCCGAGCGGCGCGCCGAAGGCGACGACGCCGTCGCCGACCAGCAGGTCGTCGGAGGCACCGAGGCTGGCGGGGCGCAGCTCCTTGGCGCCGGCCACCTTGAGCACGGCCAGGTCGTAGACGCGGCTGCGCCCGATGACCTCGGCGTCGTAGACGCGGCCGTTGGCGGCGACCACCTCGACGGTGCCGCCGTCGGCGGCCCCGGTCACGACGTGGTTGTTGGTGACCACGTGGCCGGCCCGGTCGAGCACGAAGCCGGAGCCGGTGCCCGCGGCGCCGTTGCCGGAGGCGAGCACCTGCACGGTGCTGGGGAGCAGCTCGTCGGCGACCGCGGCGATCGACTGGTTGTCCTTCGCCAGTGGCGGCGCGGTGCGGGTGCCCGACGACCCGAGGCCGAGGCTGGAGGTGTCGATGCGGTCCTGGATGCCGGCGCCCAGCACGCCACCGAGCAGACCCAGGACCAGCGAGGTCGCCGCGATGGCGGGCCACGTCCAGGCAGGGACGGCGGGCCGCTTCGCGTGGGTGCCCACCGGCGCCCCGGGTGAGGGCGGGGCAGGGGCCGGCGGCGTGGCGGGCGGGAAGAACGGCGGAGCCTGGTGCGCGGCGTACTGCCCGGCCGGGACCGGCGGGAGCGGGCGCGTCACCTCGGTCGGCTGCTCCCGGACGGGCGCCTGCGCCTCGACGGGCTCAGCGGCGGGCTCAGCGGCGGGCTCAGCGGCGGGCCCAACACTTGGCTCTGAGGCTCGCTCGGAGGCGGGCTCGGCACCCAGCTCGGAGCCGTGCTCGGCACTCAGCTCGGAGACGGGCTCCTCGGCCCGCGGGGGTTCCGCAGGCTGGTCCGACGACGGGGAGGAGGGCTCGTGGGAGGCGGTGGGGTCCTGGCTCACGGGGCCATTGTGTCGCGAAGCACGTAGGGGCGCACGGTGGCCGTCGCAGCGGGCGTGGTCGCAGGGCGTACGACCGAGGTCGTCGTGGGCGGCACGATGCTGGTCGTCGGCGCCCTGCGGTCGAGCGAGGGGGCGTTGGCCGGAGCCGCGCCGAGAGCCACCACACCGAGCACCGCCATGCCGATCGCGCTGCTGCCGAGCGCCACCAGGTGGCGGGGGCGCACGGACTGCGAGACCGGCACCTCGGGCAGCTCGTCGGGGTAGGTCGCCCCGGCGGCCGCGAAGTGGGGGCTCAGCAGGCTCTCGCGCAGCGCCACGGAGAAGCCGCGCGACGCGCTCGGGCAGGGGCCGATCTGGGAGAGCTGGGTCTTGACCCAGCCCTCACGCTCGACGGCGTCACGGCACGGGTGGCAGGTGTGCACGTGCTCCCAGGCCCGCTCCTCCTCCGCCGGGGAGAGGCACCCGTCGAGCAGGGCGCTGACCTTGGTGCCGAGGTGGCCGCCGATCACTGGGCCCCTCCCAGGACGCGGACGGGACCGGTCGCCGGGCCGGAGTGGCGCTGCCGCCCGGGGGCGGGCGCGCGGTGGGCCAGCGCCGTACGCAGCATGGCGCGGCCCCGGTGGATGCGCGAGCGCACGGTGCCGAGCTTGGCGCCCATGATCTCCGCGATCTCCTCGTACGTCAGTCCCTCGACGTCGCAGAGGACGACGGCGGCACGGAAGTCGGGCGGCAGCGTGGCCAGGGCCCGCTCGACGTCGTCGTCGAAGGTCTGCGCCGTCATCGCGGACTCGGGGTCGAGCTCGCCCGAGGCGAGGCGGCCGGCCCGCTCGTCGGAGAGCGCGTCGAAGCGGATGCGCTGCCTGCGGCGCGCCTGGTCGAGGAAGAGGTTGGTGGTGACGCGGTGCAGCCACCCCTCGAAGGTGCCGGGGGTGTAGGTGTCGAGCTTGCGGAAGACCCGGACGAAGACCTCCTGGGTGAGGTCCTCGGCGTCGTAGCGGTTGCCGGTCAGCCGGTAGGCGAGGCGGAAGACCCGGTCGGAGTGCTGCGTGACGATCTCGTCCCACGTGGGGACGGCGTCAGCCACTCCTGGCTCCATGGTCTCCTCCTGTCGGCCCGACCGGTGCGGTCGCTGCGGAAGTCCGAACACTTCGATCTCCTGTGGTGCCACTCGAGGCTAGGCCGCTGGACTGAGAAGAACCTGTGAGGCGTTGAAGAACTCCTCACCGGCCCCAACGAACGACCTGCACGTGGTGTTCCCGCGGGATCCGCACGTCGTACGCCCCACGGCTGCCGCCCGGCGGGACCCTTTCGCGATAGAGTCCACAGGCATGTCGCCACCGCGGCGACGAGCGTGCCCAGCCGCCTCGCCAGGCGGCCCCCACTGAGGAGGCCATCATCACCGCTCCGCTGAAGCCCGCGAGCTGGAACTACTCCGAGCAGTTCATCACCGAGGACGAGGTCCTGCACGCCGCCCGGGCCCGCGCGGACGAGGTGGGCGTGGTCCCGATCAGCTCGGGCACGGGTGCGGCGCTGCGCTTCCTCACCGCCGTCCTGGAGGCGCGCACGGTCGTCGAGATCGGCACGGGCACCGGCGTCTCGGGGCTGTGGATGCTCCGCGGGATGCGCCCTGACGGCGTCCTCACCACGGTCGACATCGAGGCCGAGCACCAGCGCCTCGCCAAGGAGACCTTCAGCGAGGCCGGCATCCCCTCGCAGCGCGCCCGCACGATCAGCGGCTCGGCCCTCGACGTGCTCCCCCCCCGCCTCACCGACGGCCACTACGACCTGGTCTTCTGCGACGGAGACAAGCGTGAGTACTCCGCCTACCTGGCCGAGGCCCTGCGCCTGCTGCGCCCCGGCGGCGTGGTGGCGTTCGACAACGCCCTGTGGCACGACCGGGTGGCCGACCCGTCGCAGCGCGACCCGGAGACCTCCGCGATCCGCGAGCTCAGCCGCCTCGTCGCCGAGAACGACAACCTCGTGCCGGTGCTGCTGCCCGTGGGCGACGGCCTGCTGGTGGCCAAGAAGGAGTGGGCCGGCGACGCCTGAGGCGCCCCGACCCCCTCACCCTCGGTGGCGGTCAGCCGCGGGCGGACGAGCTGAAGCCGTCCCAGCCCTCGGCGATCGCCACGACCTCGAACGGCTCGATCGACTCGGGGCCGGCCCCGACGATCTTCGACACCGGCGAGTCGTCGGCGCCCGGACGGAACCCGGCCTCGAACTCGGCGCGTGCCTCGTCGCTCACGAAGACGTAGGTCCCCTCGAACCACTCCCCCTCGCGCATGCGCCAGGTCTTGAAGCGGAGCCCGGACATGCCGGAGAAACGGGCGTGCGAGGAGTCGGCGACGTAGTCGCGCAGCTCCTGCTCGGCGCCGGAGGGCGCTTGGGCCAACGGCCAGCGGACGGACAGGCCCTTCATCGCTTCGCTCCCGCACCGGTGCCGACGCCCGCCAGGGGCGCCTCGCTGCGCAGCCACTCCAGGAGCAGGCGCGGACCGAAGCCGGTCGGTCCGGCGGTCCACTCGTGGCGCTCGGAGCCCGAGTCGCCCACCGACGCGATGTCGAGGTGGGCCCACGGCACGTCCCCGGCGAAGTGCTGCAGGAAGAGCGCCGCGGTGATCGCCCCGGCCCCTCCGGCGGCGTTGTCGCCGTCAGCGACCTTGGAGGCGATCTTCTCCTCGTAGTCGGCGACCAGGGGCATGCGCCAGACCGGCTCGCCGGCCGCGTCACCGGCGGCGCGGACCCGCTCGGCCAGGGTCTCGTCGTTGGCGAAGAAGCCACCGGTCTGCACGCCGAGCGCGACCTTCATCG
Organism: Nocardioides daphniae; assembly: GCF_004777465.1. Classification (NCBI taxonomy): domain Bacteria; kingdom Bacillati; phylum Actinomycetota; class Actinomycetes; order Propionibacteriales; family Nocardioidaceae; genus Nocardioides; species Nocardioides daphniae. The sequence goes on along the minus strand of NZ_CP038462.1, from coordinate 948,182 downwards.
CACCGGTCAGCGTGGCCACGTCGACGAGCACGTCGGGGTGGAGCTCCGCGACGGCGTACGCCATGGCGTCGGCGAGCACGAGCCGTCCCTCGGCGTCGGTGTTGTTGACCTCGGACGTACGCCCGCCGTAGTGCCGGATGACGTCGCCCGGACGCATCGCGTCACCACCGACCGCGTTCTCCGCGACGGCCAGCAGGCCGGTCACGCGCACCGGGCAGCCGACGTCGGCCAGGGCGGCCATCGTGGCGAGCACGACGGCGGCACCGGTCATGTCGCGTTTCATGTTGACCATGCCCTCGGCCGGCTTGATGCTCAGGCCGCCGGTGTCGAAGGTGATGCCCTTGCCGACCAGACACGAGGTGCGGGAGCTCCTCGTGGGCGTCGGTGACGGGCGAGTACTCCAGCTGCACGAGCCGCGGGGGCGTGGCGCTCGCGCGCCCGACGGCCAGCAGGCCGCCGAAGCCCTCCTCGGCCAGGTCGGCCTCGTCCCACACCTTGACCTCGAGGCCGGCCGCCCCGGCCACCTCGACGGCCTGGTCGGCGAGCCACGCGGGGTTCTTCACGCTGGACGGGACCGTCGCGAGCATCCGTAGCGCCACCCGGCGCCACCGATGGCGAGGGCGGCGGCCAGTGCCGGCCGCAGGGGCTCGGCCTCGGCGACACCGGCCAGCACCACCTGGCGCACGGGGCGCTCCTTGGGGCCCTCCGAGCGCCAGTGGAACCCGAAGGAGCCCGCATCACGCCGACCACGAAGGCCTCGAAGCCACGGTCGTCGGCGATGGCGCTGATGCTGCTGGCCACGCTCGCGCGGTCCTTGACCGCACGGGCCAACGCGGCGCCGGCGCGCCGGAAGTCGGTGGCGCTCTGCCCACCGACGCCGACGAGCAGGACCAGCGTCAGGTCACCGTCCAGGACGGGGACGCGCGTCACCTCTCCGGTGCGCCCGGTCGCCTTCAGGCTCTCCAGGACGCCGAGGAGGTCGATCCCCAGCGCCTCGGCGGCCTCGTCCGCGCCCGGTCCGAGCGTGACCGAGGAGTCCTCGCCGTCCGCCGGCAGGACCGGCAGGGCGAGGACCTCGACACCGCTGATCTCGTGCGGCCGGGTCGCGCTCAGCGCGAACTCGGGCGGCGAGACCTGCGCCGGGAGCGCGGGGGTCAGGTGCGTGACCACAATCAGCCGACGACGTCCTTGAGGGCGTCACCGAGGGCTGCTGCCTCTTCGGCGTTGAGCTCGACGACAAGACGTCCCCCACCTTCGAGCGGGACGCGCATCACGATGCCGCGTCCTTCCTTGGTGACCTCCAACGGTCCGTCGCCAGTCCTCGGCTTCATGGCCGCCATGAGCGCACCTCTGCTTCCTGTTGTTGCGCGGCCGGGTCGCCGCAGGGAAATGCCGTGGGCCCATTATCCCCTATGAGTCGAGTGACCCGCACCACAGGGCACGTGATCCCTCCCCGACCCCAGCGCGACGACCCGTTTGCTGCGAGACTGCGGGCCATGCACGCCCGCTCCGCGATCTTCGACGTGTACGGCGACCTGCTGCCGGAGCACGGACGACGTACGACCGTCGCGGCGCTCGTGCGCCTGCTCGCCCCGGTCGGGATCGCGGCCCCTGCGGTGCGCACCGCCGTCTCCCGGATGGTCAGCCAGGGATGGCTGGAACCGGTCACCCTCCCGAAGGGGCGCGGGTACGCCGCCACCGCACGCGCCGAGACCCGTTACGAGCAGGCGGCGGCCCGGATCTACCCCAGCCAGGAGCGCGCCTGGGACGGGACCTGGCAGCTGATCGCCGTCACTCCCCCGCCCGGGCGCGCTGCCCGCGGACGGCTCGCCCGCGAGCTCGGCTGGCTCGGCCACGCCGAGCTGCGCAGCGACGTGTGGGTCAGCCCGTGGAGCAGCGCGGAGCTCGACGACGTGCTGCAGCGATGCGACGCCAGCGCCGTGGTCGCGACCGTGAGCAGCTTCCGGCCGGCGAGTGCGCCGTTGGCGGCCTGGGACCTCGAGACGCTGCGCCAGTCCTACGTCGACTGGCTCGAGCACGTGGCGGCAAAGGTCGAGAGCCACCTCTCCACGCACGCCGACGAGGACGAGGCGGCCTTCGCCGCCCGCTTCCACCTCGTGCACGAGTGGCGGATGTTCCTCTTCTCCGACCCCGGGCTGCCGGCCGAGCTGCTGCCCGAGGACTGGCCCGGGCACGAGGCGGCGGCCTACTTCACCGCCGAGGCCGACCGGCTGCGCGAGGGCGCGGCGAGGTTCGTGGCCCGCGCGCTCGGCTGACGGGCCCGACGGGCGAGCCGGCTGAGGGCTCAGACCGTGCCGGTGGCGAAGGCCCAGGTGAAGACCAGCACGCCGAGCAGCAGCCCGGCGTGGGCCAGCAGCGACAGGCCCGGCCCCTCGGCCCACTCGTCCTCGGAGAGCGAGCTGGTGTGCCGCCCGCGCGAGGGCAGCCACCGCAGCAGGAGGCCCAGGCCGGCGAAGACGGTGACCCACCACAGGCCCAGCCCCGCGACCCCGACCAGGTCGCCGCCCAGCGTGCTGGACGGCGGGAAGACGAGGAAGAGCGTCCAGACCACCACGGCCACCAGGCCGACGCTGGTGTGCACGGTCAGGATGGTGCGGCTGACCGGCTTGGTGCCGTCGTCGAGCTCCTTGCCCAGGCGCACGCGCGTCAGCACCACGACGACGGCGCCGAGGAAGCTGAGGACCCAGACGATGATTTCAGGTGACACAGGGCGCACTATGCACCACGCAGCGCCGGACGCGCCACGCCCAGGTCACCCCCACGTCAGCCCCGGGCCACCGTCAGGGTGCCTCGGTGCGCCTCGCGTCGCGCTGCTCCCACTCGGCGGCGAGCCGGTCGAGCAGGGCGTCGACCTCGTCCATCCGGTAGCCACGGACGGCGAGCGAGAAACGTACGTCGCGCAGGTCGCGGGGCTCCAGCGGCGCGTCGGGCGGCGTGGCGCCCAGGCGCGTCTCGACGGGCGGGAGGAAGCCCACCCGGCCGGCGGCGACGGTGGCGACGACCCCCAGCACCAGCCCCACCAGGATGGCGAAGACCCACATCATCGACTGCTCCCCCTGCTCATCGGTTCTGCTCAGTCCCACTGCCCGCGGCGCTCGACCGGGCGGGCGGCCCGCTCGGCGCGGGCCTGCTTCATGATCTCGACCGCCTCGTCGACGTCGTCGGTGACGCGGAAGTGGTCCAGGTCGCTGGGGCTGATCATGCCGCGCGCCAGCACCGTGTCACGGATCCAGTCCACGAGCCCGGACCAGTACTCGCTGCCGAAGAGCACGATCGGGAACGAGGTGATCTTGCCGGTCTGGACCAGCGTGATCGCCTCGAAGAGCTCGTCGAGGGTGCCGACGCCCCCGGGCAGCACGACGTAGCCCTGGGAGTACTTGATGAACATCGTCTTGCGGGCGAAGAAGTAGCGGAAGTTGATCCCCTTGTCGACCCACGGGTTGAGCCCTGCCTCGAAGGGCAGCTCGATGCCCAGGCCGACGGAGACACCGCCCGCCTCACTGGCTCCCTTGTTGGCCGCCTCCATGGCGCCGGGACCACCGCCGGTGATGACCGCGAAGCCGGCCTCGACGAGCTTGCGGCCGATCTCCTCGCCGCGGGCGAAGTCGCCGTGGTCCTGGGGCGTGCGGGCCGATCCGAAGACCGAGATCGCGGGGCCGAGGTCCGACAGGGAGCCGAAGCCCTCGATGAACTCAGCCTGGATGCGCATCACACGCCAAGGGTCGGTGTGCACCCAGTCCGACGGTCCGCGCGAGTCGAGCAGGCGCTGGTCATGGGTGACGTAGTCGACCTGGCTGCGACGCAGCCGCATCGGGCCGCGGAACTTGTCCATCATGCGGGGGCCACCTCTCCTGCATCCGTCAGCCAGGCCCTCAGCGTGGCCTCGCACGAGACGATCTCCTCGATCCGCACGTGCTCGTCCTGCTTGTGGGCGTACATGGGGTCACCCGGACCGTAGTTCACCGCGGGCACCCCGAGCGTGGTGAAACGCGCGACGTCGGTCCATCCGAACTTCGGGTTCACCTCGCCGCCGACCGCGGCGACGAAGGCCCGGGCGGCCGGACGGTCGAGGCCCGGCAGCGCGCCGGGCGCAAGGTCGGTCACCTCGACCTCGAAGCCGGAGAAGAAGTCGCGGACGTACGCCTCCGCCTCCTGCTCGCTGCGGTCGGGGGCGAAACGGAAGTTGACGGTCACCACGCACTCGTCGGGGATGACGTTGCCGGCGACGCCGCCACTGATCGCGACCGCGTTGAGGCCCTCGTGGTACTCGAGGCCGTCGATCACGGGACGACGGGCCTCGTACGCCCGGAGCCGGTCGAGGACCTCGCCGGCGCCGTGGATCGCGTTGACGCCGCGCCAGCTGCGCGCCGAGTGGGCGCGCTCGCCCCGCGTACGCACCTCCGCCCGCAGGGTGCCCTGGCAGCCGGCCTCGACGCCGGCGTTGGAGGGCTCCATCAGGATCGCGAAGTCAGCGGCCAGCAGCTCCGGCTCCGACTCGGCGAGCTTGCGCAGGCCGTTGTGGATGCTGGCGACCTCCTCGGCGTCGTACAGCACCAGGGTCAGGTCGCGGTTGGGCTCGGTGACCGTGGCGGCGAGCTTGAGGATGACGGCGTCACCGCCCTTCATGTCGCAGGTGCCGAGGCCGTGCAGGATCTCGCCGTCGCGCCGAGCCGGCATGTTGTCGTTGACCGGGACGGTGTCGAGGTGGCCGGCGATGACGACGCGCTCGGCACGCCCGAGCTGGGTGCGCGCGACGAGCGTGTGGCCGCGCCGCTCCACCGTGAGGTGCGGCAGTGCGCGCAACGCCACCTCCACGGCGTCGGCGATCTCCGCCTCCTGGTGGCTGACCGAGGGGATGTTGACCAGCTGCTCGGTCAGGGTGACGACGTCGGTGCTCAGGTCGAGGGAGGCCATGACCTCATCCAATCAGGCGACCCCGCACGCGGCGTGCACGTGTCACGTCAGTCGTGCCGCCAACCGGGTCGCGTTCATGTGGGCGATCACGCTCGCCACGGTCGCCCTCGGCCGTCACCACGCGGGTCGAAGGCCCGAGGGGGCTACCTCGGTCGTCGCCCCTGGCGCGAGCGCAGCGCGCCGAGGAGGTCGGGGTCCAGGGCGCCGTAACCGGTCCGGCTCCACGCACCGATGTCGAGGCGGAAGTAGTGCACGGTCGATCCCTGCGCGACGAAGTCCAGGACGTCGTCAGGCTCACGGTCCTGCTCCACTCGCACGGCACAGGCCTCGCACGCCGGGACCTCCACCGACCTGTCGTCGCCGTGCCAGGTCACCCTGCGGACGGGACCGTCGTGGAGGGGGTTGAAGAAGCAGGGGGTGGGCGGGTGCCACGTCAAGGTCGTTGCGGCACCAGCCCCTGCACCGTCCGGGGCGCCGGGAAGGGCAGCCGCCCGCGCCGCGTCGCCACGGCGCGCCAGGACCAGGGCCCCGACGACGTCGGCCGGTGACCCCGCCCGCGCCAGGACGGACCGGGCGGCGTCGTAGTGGTCGAGCGCCTGCTGCCACACCTCGAGCGAGCGGGCGTCCGGATCCTGGGCGCCCAGCGCCTCACCCAGCCCCAGCACCTCACGCTCGGCCCGCTCCCGCACCTGCTTGTCCTCGGCCAGGCGTACGGAGCGCAGCACGGCAGTGGGCAGCACGAATTCGTCGCCCGTGCGCCGACCACGCCGCCGGGACCACCACGCGTACCCGGCCGTCAGGACCACCGCGACGCCGGCGCCGAGCAGGACCCACTGACCGAGGGTGGCATCGCCGAGCCACTGCTGGAGCCCGCCGTCGTCGGCGGTCCACGGATACCGCTCCTCGCGCGGGATCGCTTCCCACAGCTCCCGGGCGTTGCCATCCTCGAGCAGCTGCTCGGAGCGGGCCAGGGCCTCCACGAGGTCGTCGGGGTGCTCGCGCTCGGCGATCCGTGCGACCGCGTCGGCGGACGGCTGGTCACCGTAGGTGACGACGGTGAGCTGGGGGTCGCCGTACCGCTCCCAGCCGAGGTACGTCGCGTCGCCGCCGACGCTGTCCTGCACCCAGGCGACCAGGTGGGCGGCGCGGCCGTGGAACCGGTCGTCGTCACGGGCCACGTCGACCAGCAGCATGCGCAGGTCAGCGTGGTCGGCACCCGCCACCAGCTGCTCGAGCCGTGACTCGTCCGCTGCGGAGATGCCGTGCTCACGCGCGAAGTCGGCGTCGATCCAGACGCCGTCGCCCCGCATCTCCGCCTCGATCTTGGCCAGCGTCGTGTCGTCGATCTCCCGCGCCATCACAGTCCCTTCCTCTCCTTGCGCACGCCCACCACGATCCGCAGCACCCAGAAGAGTGGCAGCACCACGAAGCAGCCGACGAGGAACGCGAAGCCGATGCCGCCGCCGACGCCTCCCCAGTCGTCCTGCTCGGCCACCGGGGTGATCGTCCTGGGCTCGGCCTCCCACGCGGTGGCGGCCTCGGCGAGGCGCACGAGGGCCGGGCCCGGCTGGCCCTTGGTGTCGACGTCGGCCAGGAAGGGGTCCTCGTGGCCGATCGAGTAGACCTCGTCGGTCCCGTCGTCGAAGATCGCGACGTAGTGCCCCGGCTCGCCCACGGCACCGGCCCACATCGCCACCGCACCGGAGTGGGTGTAGCCACTGTCGCGGTCGCCGGCCGGCAGCAGGGCGACGCGGACCGGGACGGACGTGGTGGCCAGGACCGCTCCGCCCGCGCCTCGTCCGCGGCACTCACCCGCGGGCCAGCCGTTCGGCGACCACCACCGTTCCGTCCTGCGCGAGCAGCTCGCGCACCACGTCGTTCGGCGGCGGGAACTGCTCCTCGCGCTCGAAGACCTCCACCCGCTGGGCCCACTCCCGGGCTTCGCGCTCCTCCTGGACCTCCTGGACCGCGGGCACCATGAAGACGGTCGTCGCGACACCCGCGGCGGCACCGATCACCCACCCGTGGCGGCGCCACCAGACCTGCTGGGTCGCAGGCCTGCGCCCGGACGCGGCGCTCACCGGCGGGCCTCACGATCGCTCAGCACGTCACGCGCCAACGTGTCGGTCACCGCCCCGAACCCGGTGCGCGCCCACACGTCGTCGCGCTTCCAGTACGCCTGTGCGCCCCGCCGACCGGGCAGGCGCAACGGCTGCGGACGGCGGCCTGCCTCCACCACGCGGCTGCACTCGCCACAGCACGGCACGTCGACACGCCCCTGTCCGAGGCGCCACCCCACGGTGTGCCCCGCGTCGCCGTGCCGCGGGTCGAAGAAGCAGGGGCGGTACGCCGCGTCCTCGCCCTGCGCCCGTCGCAGGTCGACGCTGCCGGTCCGGGCCAACGCCTGCGCCCCGAGGAGGTCGCCCACGTCGTCGGAGTCGAGCAGCATCTCGGCGGCGACACGTGCGGCGTCCGCACGGTCGGCCCACTCCCGGTCCACCACCGTCCAGTCGACCGCGGCCAGCTCCTCGGCCAGGGCGCCCACCAGCTGGCGTGCCTTCCTCCGCGCCGCCTCCGGCGCGGGAGTCGTCGGCTCCGGAACGGCGGCAGGGCTCCTGCCCTGCCGCCTCTTCGCACCACGCGGCGAGGGCCAGCCCCGCAAGGACTGGCCGAGCAGCAGCGCGACCACCATGCCGGCGAGGAGCGAGACGAGCCAGCTGAAGCCGCGGGAGGCGGCCCGGACCTCGACGAAGTCGCCGACGTCGGGGCGCCAGTCACTGCGCGTTGCGAGGGGCACTGCCACCTCGACCAGGCGGTCGACCTCGTCGTCGGTGAGGGTGGGGGGATACACGTCGCCGTCGCTGTCCTTGGCCTCGGCCACGAGCTCCTCGACCTGTTGCGCCCACGCCTCGGCCAGCACGACCGACGGCAGCGGGGCCCCGTGCCCGATCTCGTCGACGACCGCCTCCTCCAGCCCGGCCCGGAGGAGCTCCTGGTCGGCGCTGGCGCTCAGCGACAGGAGCGACGGGTCTGCCCCCAACCCGAAGGAGACGACCTGGGCGATGCCCTCGGGGCTGTCCACGACGAAGAGGGCCTGCTCGTCGCCCAGCCGCCGGTGCAGCAGGCCGGCGAGCGACTCGTTGACGTCCACACCGGCCCCCGCGACGCCGCGGGTGTCCGCGACCAGCGCCACGTACACCGGGAAGGGTGTCTCCCGGACGAGCGCCGCGATCCTGTCGTGCGCCTGCTCGGCCTCCCCGGCCCCCATCGACTGCTCGACGACCACCCCGTCGACGCGCAGGGCGTCGGCGAGGCGGTCGAGCTGTCCCCCGTCTGCGGCGATCACGCCGTGCTCAGGCCTTGGCCACCACGAAGCGCACCGTGTTGCCGTCACCGACGGCGACGGACTCGCCCTCGACCGCAGCCACGGCGTACGCGGTGGCCTGGACCTCGGCGGCGATCAGCGACTCGTGCGCGACCACGGCGGCCCGCACGGCCTCGTCGCCGTCGAGCGTGAGCGCGATCTTGTCGGAGACCTCCAGCCCGGCGTCCTTGCGGGCCTGCTGGACGGCACGCACGACGTCGCGCGCGATGCCCTCGGCGGCCAGCTCGGGCGTCACCCGGGTGTCGAGGACGACGAACCCGCCGCCCGGCAGCATCCCGGTCACGGTGCCACCGTCGGCGGCGCCGGCCACGGTCTCGAGGGTGTACTCCCCCTCGACCAGCTCCAGGCCGCCCGAGGTCACGGTGCCGTCGGCGGCCACCGACCAGTCGCCGCTCTTCGAGCCCTTGATCGCGAGCTGGACGTTCTTGCCCAGGCGGGGGCCGGCGGCGCGCGCGTTGACGGTGAGCTTCTGCTCGACGGCGTACGCTGCCGCCTCCTCGCTGCCGGGCGCGACGACGCGCACCGACTTGAGGTTGAGCTCGTCGGCGACCAACGCCTCGAAGCCGGTCACCGAGTCGCCGTCGGCGACCACGGTCAGCGCGCTCAGCGGCAGGCGGTTGCGCAGGTTGGCGCCCTTGCGCAGCGCCGAGCCGGCCGAGCAGACCTCACGCACGAGGTCCATCTGGGTGACCAGCGCGTCGTCGGCCGGCAGCTCGTCGAGCGTGGGCCAGTCGGTCAGGTGCACCGAGCGACCACCGGTCAGGCCGCGCCAGATCTCCTCGGTGACCAGCGGCAGCAGCGGCGCGGCGACGCGCAGCACCGTCTCGAGCACCGTGTAGAGCGTGTCGAAGGCGTCGGCGGTCTCCGGCGTGACGTTGCCGTCAGTGACGCCCTGGGCCCAGAACCGCTCGCGCGAGCGACGGACGTACCAGTTCGTCAGCACGTCGAGGAAGGTGCGCGTCGACTCGCAGGCACCCGCGATGTCGTAGGCGTCCTGCTGCTCGGTCGACGTCGCGACGAACTCGCGGGTCTTGGCCAGCAGGTAGCGGTCCATCGGGTGCGCCGAATCGGTGCGGCGCTGGGCGGTGTAGCCGGCCGCGTTGGCGTACATCTGGAAGAAGTACCAGGTGTTCCACAGCGGGATCATCACCTGGCGCACCGAGTCACGGATGCCCTGCTCGGTGACGACCAGGTTGCCGCCGCGCAGGATCGGGCTCGACATCAGGAACCAGCGCATCGCGTCGGCGCCGTCGCGGTCGAAGACCTCGGAGACGTCGGGGTAGTTGCGCAGCGACTTCGACATCTTCTGGCCGTCGGAGCCGAGCACGATGCCGTGGCTGATGCAGTTGCTGAAGGCCGGCTTGCCGAAGATGCCGGTGGCCAGGATGTGCAGCGTGTAGAACCAGCCGCGGGTCTGGCCGATGTACTCGACGATGAAGTCGCCCGGGAAGTGGGCCTTCTTCTCGGCGGTGCCGTCGAACCAGTCGGCGTTCTCGAACGGGTAGTGGTTCTGGGCGAACGACATCGAGCCCGAGTCGAACCAGACGTCGAGGACGTCGGTGACGCGGCGCATCGTCGACTGACCGGTCGGGTCGTCGGGGTTGGGGCGGGTCAGCTCATCGACCCACGGGCGGTGCAGGTCGCGCTCGCCGTCGGCGTTGCGGGGCAGGCGGCCGAAGTCGCGCTCGATCTCCTCGAAGGAGCCGTAGACGTCGAGGCGCGGGTACTCCGGGTTGTCCGACTTCCACACCGGCACCGGGGAGCCCCAGAAGCGGTTGCGGGTGATCGACCAGTCGCGGGCGTTCTCGAGCCACTTGCCGAACTGGCCGTGCTTGATGTGGTCAGGCACCCAGTTGATCAGCTCGTTGTTGGCGAGCATCTGGTCCTTGAACGCGGTCACCTCGACGAACCACGACGAGACGCCCTTGTAGATCAGGGGCTCGCGGCAGCGCCAGCAGTGCGGGTAGGAGTGCTCGTAGGACTCACGGCGCAGCAGCACCGTGCCGGGGGTGACCGCGCCCTGCTCACCCGAGGCGTCGCCGCCGGCGGCGCGGGTGGCGGCCTTGAGGTGGTCGATCACGTGCGGGTTGGCGTCGAAGACCAGCATCCCGGCGTACTCGGAGACCGGGTGGGTGAAGGTACCGTCCTTGCCGACCGGCATGACCGCCTCGATGCCCTCGCGGTCGGTGACCTCCTTGTCGACCTCGCCGAAGGCGCCGGCGGTGTGCACGACACCGGTTCCGTCGGTGGTGGTGACGGCGTCGTCGGCCGCGACGACGCGGAAGGCGTTCTCGTGGCCCAGGTAGTAGGAGAACGGCGGCGCGTACGTGCGTCCGACCAGGTCGGCGCCCTTGTAGGTCGCGAGCACCGTGAACTCGCCGTCCGCGTCGGCCAGCTCACGGGCGTACTTGCCGAGCAGGGCCTCGGCGAGGACGTACCGCGCCTTCTCCTCGCTGCCCGGCACGGTCGCCTCGACGACGACGTAGTCGATCTCGGAGCCGACCATCACGGCCAGGTTGGAGGGCAGGGTCCACGGGGTGGTCGTCCACACCAGGATCCGGGCGCCGTCGAGCGGGCTGCCCTCACCACGGTCCTCGAGGGTGAAGCCGACGGTGACGGCCGGGTCCTGGCGCATCTTGTAGACGTCGTCGTCCATGCGCAGCTCGTGGTTGGAGAGCGGCGTCTCGTCCTTCCAGCAGTAGGGCAGGACGCGGAAGCCCTCGTAGACGTAGCCCTTGTCGTGCAGCCGCTTGAAGGCCCAGATGACCGACTCCATGAACTCGGGGTTCATGGTCTTGTAGTCGTTGTCGAAGTCGACCCAGCGCGCCTGGCGGGTGACGTACGTCTGCCACTCGCCGGCGTACTTCAGCACCGAGGCGCGGCAGGCGTCGTTGAACTTGTCGATGCCCATCTCGACGATCTCGTCGGTGGTCTTGATGCCGCCCTGGCGCATCGCCTCGAGCTCGGCGGGCAGGCCGTGGGTGTCCCAGCCGAAGCGGCGCTCCACCTTCTTGCCGCGCATCGTCTGGTAGCGCGGGACGATGTCCTTGACGTAGCCGGTCAGCAGGTGGCCGTAGTGCGGCAGGCCGTTGGCGAAGGGCGGGCCGTCGTAGAAGACGAACTCGTCCTCGCCGTGCTCGCCGCCGTCGCGCTGCGCGACGGAGGCCTCGAAGGTGCCGTCGGCCTTCCAGTAGGCCAGCACCGACTCCTCGATCGCGGGGAAGCGCGGGCTCGAGGGGACGTTGCTCTCGCCGGTGTGCGAGACCAAGGGATAGGCCATGAGGGGGCTCCTGCGTGCGTCGGTCGTGGGGTCTTCACACGAGGACGACGGGAGCCGCGGTACCACCTCGATTGCCGGGCGCAGTCGCACCCAGCCACTCGTTCTTCGGCTGTGTCGGGCCGGACCCGTCCGGTTCTAGTGGGGCGCTCCCCGGCGTGGGAGGCCTGTTCTTCCGGAGGCTCGCCGCTGATGACGGCTCAGACGCCTCCGGCCATCGTACGCGGCTGGGCACGGCGCCCGCCAACGCGATTGCGTCACACGCCGCGGAGGCACGTCACGCCCTTGTCGGCCGTGCCGGGTTGTGGTCGGGTGGACGACATGCCAGACACGTGGATCCGCCCCGAGGACGACCCCCGGGGGCAGCTGCCGTCGGGCGGACGAGAAGGCGACGCTGACCAGCTACCTGGAGCACTACCGGCTGACGCTGGAGATGAAGTGCGAGGACCTGACGCCGGAGCAGATGGGGACCCGCGCCGTGCCGCCCTCGGACCTCTCCCTGCTCGGCATGGTGCAGCACATGGCGCGCGTGGAGCACCGGTGGTTCCGGCTCTTCCTCGGCGGCGACCCCACCGGACGACGAATCTTCGACGACGGCACCGGCGGCTTCACCGAGATCACGCCCACCGAGGAGGGCGTCGCGTCGGCATGGATGGCCTGGCGCGCGGAGGTCGAGCACGCCCGCCGGCTCTGGGAGGAGTGGCCCGAGGCCAACCTCGGCGCCCGTCTGCCCGACGGCCACGGCGACACGCTGACCGTGCGCGACATGGCCGTGCACATGGTCGAGGAGTACGCCCGCCACCTGGGCCACGTCGACCTGCTGCGTGAGTGCCTGGACGGCCGCACCGGCCAGTGACCGGCAGGTTCGAACCCGGCACTCCGCTGTCTGTGTGCACGAACCGAGCCGCGGCGCGGCGTGTCGCGGGCGTTTGCGCACACAACGTACGCACACAACGGACGACGGGGCTCAGCGCACCGGACGGGTCTCCGGCTCCACGTGCCTGAGCCACGCCAGCCCGACGAAGGGCAGCGCCAGCGGCACGTAGCCGTAGGACCCGAAGTGCGACCAGACGGTGGCGTCGGCGAAGAGCTCGGGGTGCAGGGTGGTCCACAGGCCGATGCCCAGCACCCCGACCAGCTCGAAGAGGCAGGCCACCAGCGCGACCCGGAACCACGTACGCCCGGGCTTGCGGAAGGCGAGCGTCGCGACGAGGTAGACCAGCGCGGCGGCACCCGACAGCAGGTAGGCCACGGGGGCGACCTCGAACTGGGTGACCGCCTGCGAGAAGGTGCGGGCGCCTGCGGAGACCGCGAAGACCGCGTACGCAGCGATGAGCACCTGCCCCATGGCGCGGTGCCGCGCCGGGGGCTTCCTCGGCCCGCTCACAGCGTCAGCTGCAGACGGACGACCAGCACCAGCATCGCGGTCGCACAGATCGCGACGACGGCCAGGTGCGGCGGCGGCGAGTCGACGGGGTTGCCCTCGTCGTCGAGCACCGCGTTGCCCTCCTCGTCGAACTCACCGCGCTGCGACAGCAGGATCACCGGCAGGCCGACCGAGGCCACCATGTAGCCGACGTGGGTCACCATGTTGTCGACCTCGTGGCCCTGCATGAGCTTGATCGCGTCGAGCGCGACGACCGCGGCCGTGGCGGCGTGGGCCGCCCTCATCGCCCGGCGGACGAAGGGCTCGAGGGAGGGCTGCTTGAGGGCGACGAGGGCCAGCACGGCGACGAGCCCCAGGAAGGCCGCGACGGCGTAGGTGAGCGGTGGATACACGTCGGTGAGGGTATCGGTGGCCCCGTAGAGTGACGCCTGTGAGTCTGACTGCTGCTTGGGGCTACGCCCTCGTCACCCGTGACACCAACGACGCCGTGCTCGACGCCTGGTTCCCGGCCCCCGCGCTGGGCACCCCGGACGGCACCCCGGCCCCCTCCGTGCTGGAGGAGATGGCCGGCTCCGACCAGGTCCGCCGCGTGCGCACGAGCGTCGAGCTCGTGACGGTCGACGACCTCTCGGCCGCTCCCGCGTCGGCCCAGGACGCCTGGCTGCGCCTGCACCTGCTGTCGTCGCGCCTGGTCGTGCCGCACTCGATCTCCATGGACGGCGTGTTCGGCCTCCTCACCAACGTCGTGTGGACCTCCGCCGGCCCCTGCGCCGTCGAGGGCTTCGAGATCACCCGCGCCCGCCTCAAGGCCGCCGGCCACCACGTCGCCGTCCACGGCGTCGACAAGTTCCCCCGCATGGTCGACTACGTCGTCCCCTCCGGCGTCCGCATCGCCGACGCCGACCGCGTCCGCCTCGGCGCCCACCTGGCGTCGGGCACCACGGTCATGCACGAGGGCTTCGTCAACTTCAACGCCGGCACGCTGGGCGCCTCGATGGTCGAGGGCCGCATCTCGGCCGGCGTCGTCGTCGGCGACGGCTCCGACATCGGCGGTGGCGCCTCGATCATGGGCACCCTGTCGGGCGGCGGCAAGGAGGTCATCTCCATCGGTGAGCGCTGCCTCCTGGGCGCCAACGCCGGCATCGGCATCTCCCTGGGCGACGACTGCGTCGTGGAGGCCGGTTGCTACGTCACCGCCGGCACCAAGGTCACCGTCGTCGACGACGGCGGTTCCTCCCGCGTCGTCAAGGCCGCCGAGCTCTCCGGCGCCGACAACGTGCTCTTCCGTCGCAACTCGCAGACCGGCGCCGTCGAGGCCGTGGCCCGCACCGGCCAGGGCATCGAGCTCAACGCGGCGCTGCACGCCAACTGACGCATGTCCAGACGTCGGCGCGCGGTCGGGACCCTGGTCACCCTGGCCCTGGTCGCGGCCGTCGTCGCCGGCGTCTGGCTGCTCGTCGACCGCGGCGTACGCCCGCTCCTCGCCCGTGAGGAGTGCGTCGCCGAGGTCGACGGCGCCACCGTCACCCTCAGCCTCGAGCAGGCGGAGAACGCCGCGCTGATCGCTGCCATCGGCGAGGCGCGCGGCCTCCCGGCGCGCGCGGTGACGATCGCCCTGGCGACGGCCTACCAGGAGTCGAAGATCGTCAACATCAGCTACGGCGACCGCGACTCCCTGGGCCTCTTCCAGCAGCGCCCCTCCCAAGGGTGGGGCTCGGAGGAGGAGATCATGGATCCCGTCTTCGCGACCCACGCCTTCTACGACGCCCTGGTCAAGCTCGACGGCTACCGCGACATGGAGGTCACCGTCGCGGCGCAGAAGGTGCAGCGCTCCGCCTACCCCGACGCGTACGCCGACCACGAGGCCGATGCCCGGGTGCTGGCCTCGGCGCTGCGGGGGCACTCGCGCGCCGCCTTCCACTGCACCACCGAGGGCAACCCCGACCGGAGCTCGACGGCCCTGCTGCCGAACGGCCTCACCGAGCGCGCCGACGTGGTGCGCGAGGAGGTCGTCTCGGTCTTCGGCCAGCAGTCGCTCGGTGGCTTCGAGCCGCGCGGCGTGAGCAGCGGCCACATGCGCGGCTCGGCCCACTACGACGGACGCGCGGTCGACATCTTCTACCGACCGATCAACGCGGAGAACAAGCGGCGCGGCTGGGCGATGGCCCACTACCTGGTCGCGATGGCCGACCGGCTCGGCATCGCCACCGTCATCTTCGACGACCGGATCTGGCACTCGGGTCGACGCTCCGGCGACGGGTGGCGCGACTACCGCGTGCCGCGCTCCTCGAAGGGCGACCGGAAGATCCTCGAGCACCGCGACCACGTGCACGTCGACGTCCACGAGTGAGGCTGCGGGCCGTTCGTCGCGCCCGGCCGTCCGTCCATCGACGGGACCCCAGGTCACCACCCGAACGAACGTGAGGTTAGGTTAGCCTCACCTGAACTCGGAAGGTGGATCCCATGCGTACCCCCAAGGCACTGGCCGCTGCGGCCCTGGCTTCGGCCCTGACCCTCTCCCTCGCGGGCTGCGGCTCCGACGACGCCAGCTCCGCCGACTCCGGCGAGACGGTCACCGTGACCGACTCCCGCGGCGAGGAGCAGGTCCCCCTCGACCCCGACAGCGTCGTGGTCTTCGACATGGGCGTGCTCGACACCCTCGACACCCTCGGCGTCGACGCCGTCACCGGTGTCGCCAAGGGTGGTGCCGTCCCGTCCTACCTGGAGAAGTACGCCAGCGACGACTACGTCACCGTCGGCGACCTCTTCGAGCCCGACCTCGAGGCGATCCCCCGCGCGGAGCCCGACCTGATCATCGTCGGCGGCCGCTCCTCGGCCATGCACGACACCCTCGAGGAGACGTTCGACGGCGTCCCCGTCCTGGACATGTCCGTCGACGAGGGCGACTACTTCACCAGCGCCCGCAGCAACGTGCTCGAGCTCGCCAAGATCTTCGGCAGGACCGACGAGGCCGAGAAGGTCATCGCGGAGCAGACCGAGCGCATCGAGACGGTGCGCGAGAAGGCCGACGGTGCCGGCAAGGGCCTGGTCCTGCTCACCAGCGGCGGCGAGGTCACGGCGTACTCCGTCGGCTCGCGCTTCGGCTTCCTGCACGAGGAGTTCGGCGTCGAGGCCGCCACCGGCGAGCTCGGCGACGAGGAGAGCCGCCACGGCGAGGCGATCTCGTTCGAGTTCGTCCGCAAGACCGACCCCGACCGCCTCTACGTCGTCGACCGCGACGCCGCCATCGGCGAGGAGGGCAAGTCGGCCGAGGAGATCCTCGACAACGACCTCGTCCGCGCCACCAAGGCCTGGAAGCAGAAGCAGGTCACCTACGTCGACGGCGAAGCCTGGTACATCGTCGTCGGCGGGCTCACCTCCATGGGCACGCTCATCGACGAGGTCGAGCAGAGCCTCTCCTGACGTGACGGTCTCCGTCCTCCCCCGCACCACCCCGCCGGCCACCCGTGCCGTCGGGGTGGTGTGCGGCGTCGCCGGTCTGCTCGTCCTGGCGGCCGTCAGCGCCTCCATCGGCGTGGCCGACGTCGACCGCGAGATCTTCCTGACCTCGCGCCTGCCGCGCACGCTCGCGCTGGTGCTCGCGGGGGCCGCCCTGGCCGTCTGCGGCCTGCTGCTCCAGCTGCTCGTGCGCAACCGCTTCGTCGAGCCGTCGACCGTGGGCACCACCGAGGCCGCCGGCCTGGGGCTGCTCGTGGTCACCCTGGTGGCGCCCGGGGCCCCGCTGATGGCCAAGATGGGCACCGCCGCGCTCTTCGCGCTGGCCGGCACCTGGCTCTTCCTGCGGGTGGTGCGGATGATGCCGGTGCAGGAGACGATCCTGGTGCCGCTGGTCGGGCTGATGCTCGGCGGCGTGGTCGGCGCGCTCACCACCTTCCTGGCCTTCCACAACGACCTCCTCCAGACCCTCAACAGCTGGATGACCGGCGACTTCTCGGGCATCCTGCGCGGGCGCTACGAGCTGCTCTGGGTGGCCGCGCTCCTGGTCGCGGTGGCCTTCGTCGCCGCCGACCGCTTCACCGTCGCCGGCATGGGCGAGACCTTCTCCACCAACGTCGGCCTCGACCACCGCAAGGTGATGGCCATGGGCCTCGGCATCATCTCCGTGGTCAGTGCGGTCGTCGTCGTGACCGTGGGGATGATCCCCTTCATCGGTCTGGTCGTGCCCAACGTCGTCAGCACGATGGTTGGCGACAACGCCCGCCGCGGCCTGCCCTGGGTCGCGATCCTCGGCTCCGGGCTCGTGCTGGCCTGCGACATCGTCGGCCGGCTCGTCCGTCACCCCTACGAGATCCCGGTGGGCACCGTGATGGGTGTCCTCGGCGCTGCCTTCTTCCTCGTCCTGCTCCTGAGGAGGACCGCCCGTGACGCCTGACCAGCTCACCGCTCCCCCGCTCGCCGCCGCGCCGACGGGCCGGGGCGCACGCACGCGTCGTACGCCCTCCCCGCGGCTGCGCCTGGCGCTCGCCGCCGCGCTGGCCCTGGCTGTCGTCGCCGGCTTCCTGCTCGCCGACACCCACGGCTACGCGGAGTTCGTCGTGCCGCTGCGGCTGCGTCGCCTGGCCGCGCTGGTCGTGGTCGGGTGGGCGGTCGCGCTCTCGACGGTGCTCTTCCAGACCGTGACCGGCAACCGCATCCTGACCCGGCACTGATGGGCTTCGACGCGCTCTACGTGCTCCTGCAGACCGTCGTGGTCTTCGCCTTCTCCAGCCAGCTGCTGCGTGACCTCGACCCGCGCCTGCAGTTCGTCGCCGAGACGCTGCTGATGCTGGCCTTCGCGCTCACGCTCTTCCGCTGGCTCTTCGCCTCGGGCCGCTACCCGCTGCACGTGCTGATCCTGGTCGGGATGGTCTTCGCCACCCTCTTCCGCAGCATCGCCTCCTTCCTGCAGCGGCTCATCGACCCCAGCGAGTTCCAGACGCTGCAGAACCTGATGTTCGCCTCGTTCACGACCGTCGACGAGGACCTCGTCTGGATCACCGCCGCCGTCGTGGCGGTGGCGACCTTGGTCGTGGTGCGCCGGCTGCACGTCTTCGACGTGCTGGCCCTGGGCGCCGAGACCGCCACCAACCTGGGCGTCGACCACCGCCGCGAGACAACCAAGGTGCTGGCTCTGGTCGCCGTGCTCGTCTCGGTCTCCACCGCGCTGGTCGGCCCGATCACCTTCTTCGGGCTGCTCGTGGCCCACCTCGCCTACCAGCTCGCCGGCACCCACCGCCACGCCGTCGTGCTGCCGATGGCCGGCCTGTCCGCCGTGGTCTGCCTCGTCGGCGGCCAGTTCGTGCTCGAGCGCCTGCTCGAGGTGACCACCACCCTGTCGGTGGTGATCGAGCTCGTCGGCGGCCTGACCTTCATCGCACTCCTCATCCACCGAGCCCGGAGGAACCTCGCATGAGTGAGACCCTCGACCTGCCCCCCACCAGCACAGCCCCCACCGGCGTCACCTCACCGGCCACCCCCGCCGTCCGCGTGGAGGGCGTCACCAAGCGCTACGGGCAGACGGTCGTCATCGACGACGTACGCCTGGAGCTGCCGACCGGGGGCGTCACCGCCCTGATCGGCCCCAACGGCGCCGGCAAGTCGACGCTGCTCTCGGTGATGGGGCGGCTGCTCGGCGCCGACGAGGGGCGGGTCACCGTCGCCGGGCTGGACGTCGCGACCACCAAGGGCGACGTGCTCGCCACCAAGCTGGCCGTGCTGCGCCAGGAGAACCGGCTCGACATCCGGCTGACCGTGCGCGACCTCGTCGCCTTCGGTCGCTACCCCCACTCGAAGGGGCGCCCCACCGCCGACGACCTGGTGCACGTGGAGCGCGCGCTGGCCTACCTCGACCTGACCGACCTGGCCGACCGCTTCCTCGACCAGCTCTCCGGCGGGCAGCGGCAGCGCGCCTTCGTGGCGATGGTGCTCTGCCAGGACGCCGACGTGGTGCTGCTGGACGAGCCGCTGAACAACCTCGACCTGCGCCACGCCGTCGCCATGATGGGGCGCCTGCGCGACGCCGCCCGCGAGCTGGGCCGGACGATCGTCGTGGTGGTGCACGACCTGAACGTCGCCTCCTGCTACGCCGACACGATCGTGGCGATGTCGCAGGGTCGAGTGGTGGCCAGCGGGACGCCGGAGGAGATCATCCGCCCCGAGCTGCTGAGCGGCATCTACGGCTTGCCGATCGCCGTGCACGAGCTCGACGGGCAGCGGATCACCACCTACTACTGCTGACGCCTGCTCCTGACGCGTCGCGCCGAGTGGTCCGGTCTGGTCGTCAGGAGGCGCGCAGACGCTCCACGGCCGCGGCGACGCGCTCGTCGGTCGCGGTGAAGGCGATGCGCACGTGGCGTCGCCCGGCAGCCCCGTAGAAGTCGCCCGGGGCGACCAGGATGCCGCGCTCGGAGAACCACTCGACGAGGTCCCAGCAGGTCTCGTCACCCTCGCGGGTCGTCCACAGGTAGAGGCTCGCCTCACTGTGCTCGACGGTGAATCCGGCGCCCTCGAGCGCCGCCTTCAGGTCGCGGCGGCGCGCGGCGTAGCGGGCGTGCTGCTCGACCACGTGGGCGTCGTCGGCCAGCACGGCGGCCATCACCTTCTGCTGCGGGTCTGGCATCTGCAGGCCGAGGTTCTTGCGGACCGCCAGCAGCTCGCCCACGACCTTCGGGTCCCCGGCGACGAAGGCGCAGCGGTAGCCGGCCAGGTTGGATCGCTTCGACAGCGAGTGGACGGTGAGGATCCCCTCGTGGCTGTCGCCGCAGACGTCGGGGTGCAGCACCGAAACGGGCAGGTTGTCCTCGTCCCAGGCACACTCGAGGTAGCACTCGTCGGAGACCAGCAGGACGCCGCGCTCGCGGCACCACTCCACGACCTTCTTCAGGTGCGGCACGCCGAGCACGCGGCCGGTCGGGTTGGAGGGGCTGTTGAGCCACAGCAGTGCGGGCGTGCGCGGGCCGATGGCGGTGAGGCTGTCGGTGGCGATGATCTCCGCGCCCACCAGCGCCGCGCCGACCTCGTACGTCGGGTAGGCCAGCGCCGGCTGCACGATCAGGTCGCCGGGGCCGAGGCCGAGGTGCAGCGGCAGCGCGCCGATCAGCTCCTTCGAGCCGATCACCGGCAGCACGCCGTCGAGGCCGATCCCCTGCACGCCGCAGGTGCGCGTCAGCCAGTCGACGATCGCCTGCCGGGTCTCGACCCGACCGATCGTGACCGGGTAACCCGGGGAGTCCGCGGCGTCGCGCAGCGCCTGCTGCGCCACCTCGGGGGTCGGGTCGACCGGCGTGCCGACCGAGAGGTCGACGAGGCCGCCCTCGTGGCCACGGGCCCGGGCGGCGTGCTCGGTCAGCTTGTCCCACGGGAAGTCCGGCAACGAGGCCGAGACCGCTCCGCGCCCGTGGTGCGCCACGCGGGTCACTCCTGGTTCTGCGGGGGCAACGCGGCGATCATCGGGTGGTCCTTGTCGATCTCACCCATCTTCGCGGCGCCACCGGGCGAGCCGAGGTCGTCGAAGAAGTTGACGTTGGCGTCGTAGTAGTCCTTCCACTCCTCCGGGGTGTCGTCCTCGTAGAAGATGGCCTCGACCGGGCAGACCGGCTCACAGGCACCGCAGTCGACGCACTCGTCGGGGTGGATGTACAGCATGCGCTTGCCCTCGTAGATGCAGTCGACGGGGCACTCGTCGACGCACGCACGGTCCTTGACGTCGACACACGGCTGGGCGATGACGTAGGTCACCGTTCCTCCTCGGGTTCGCAATGCTCAAGCAGATGGTGGAAGCCTAGTATCCGGACGTGGCCGAATCCCCCGACACCCCCCAAGTCTCCCCCAATGTCGGCAGCCCCGCGACCGGCGCACACGGGCTGGGACCCCACGTCGTGGGCCAGCGGGTCGTCGTCAGGCGTCTGCTGCCCGGCGAGACCGGTCCCACCGGTGGTCCGGCGATGACCGACACCCTCGGCGAGTGCCTCTCCTGGGGCCGCGGGCTCTGCGAGGTGCGCACGGCCGACGGCACGGTGGTGACGATCCACCTGGCCGACATCGTCTCCGGCAAGCCGGTGC
Source organism: Nocardioides daphniae (assembly GCF_004777465.1). Lineage (NCBI taxonomy): Bacteria > Bacillati > Actinomycetota > Actinomycetes > Propionibacteriales > Nocardioidaceae > Nocardioides > Nocardioides daphniae. The sequence continues at coordinate 927,137 of NZ_CP038462.1, read as the reverse complement.
CGCCGCGGCCCTCGGTGCGCCTGCGGGTGCCGCCGCGCGAGCTGCACCTGCGCTCGGACGCCTGGCCCAGCACCGAGCACGAGGAGCTCGGCGAGTGGGTGCTGCGGGCCACCGGGCTCGTCCCCGACGCCCAGCACCCGCAGGGACGCCTCGTACGCCGTGCCAACTCCGCGCTGGCGATCGGTGACCCGGGGATGCCGACCGTGCAGGCGGCCGAGCGGGTCCGCGACTTCTACGCGCAGCGCGGGCAGGCCGCGTACGCGACCGCGGTCGTCGACGACGTCGTCGACCGCGAGCTGGCCGACCTGGGCTGGGGCCTCGACCCGGTCGGTGAGGTGCTGGTGCAGGTCGTGGCGGTGTCGCGTGCCGTGCGCCAGCTGCGCGGGCGGGCGACGGCGTACGACGTCTCCCTCGACGAGGAGGAGCTCGGGGCCGAGGTGGCGCGCGCGGCGCTGCGCCTCGGCGAGGAGGCGAGCCTGCGGGCGCACCTCGACGGCGACGTGGTCACGCTGCACGACCTGCTGGTCGCACCCGAGCACCGACGCCGCGGCCTGGCGCGAGCCGTGGTGGCCGAGGCCCTCGACTGGGCTGCCTCACGCGGCGCGACGACGGCGCAGGTGCAGGTCACCGCCAGCAACGCCCCGGCCGTGCAGCTGTGGGGCGCGGCGGGCTTCAGCACCCACCACGCCTACCGCTACCGGGTCGCCGACTGAGCTCTGGCTGGGGGCGTCAGGGCTTCTTGCAGACCACCGTGTCGGAGGGCGTGTAGGTGGTGTGGAAGTTCTCCGTGCGCACGACCTTGCTCGACCCGGGCTTGCGGAAGACCCGCTTCACGTCGATGTCGAAGCCGCCGTAGCCCGTGTTCGGCACGCAGTTCGACGTGGTCATGGTGCGCGTCTTGGGCTGGGTGAAGTTGTAGCGGTTGCCCGTGACGGCCTTGATGTCCCAGACTTTCGTCGACCACATGCGGACCCGTACGACGCCCTGGCTCGAAGGCGTCGCCGGCGTCACCTTGGCCTCGATGAGCACCCCGTGGTCGGTGTTGTTCCGGAACTTCAGGTCGACCGAGCCCCAGGCCACGGTGGCCTCCCGGCCGACCGGGTAGCGGCTGATGTAGAACGAGTGCGGCTTGTGCTCGACGTCCTCGAGGCCGGCGAAGAAGCCGCCGTTGAAGAGGGTGGTCGCCATCTGGGAGACACCGCCGCCGAGGTCCTCCTTGAAGACGCCGTCGGCGATCATGAAGCCCTCGGTGAAGCCGTTGGCGCGGGTGCGCTCACCGACGGTGTCGTTCATCGAGAAGGTCTCGCCGGGCTTGAGCACGGTGCCGTCGACCAGCTCGGCGGCGCGGCCGATGTTGATGTTGCGGTACTCGGCGTAGGGGAACTGGGTGGTCACGTCGGCGACCACCTCCTTGATGTTCAGCGCCTCGGCGTCCTGGGTGCGGAAGTCGGAGCGGGCGACCTCGGCCTCCACGGTCGCGCGGCGCTGGCCGGACTCGGCGGTCACCAGGTCGAGGAAGAGGTCGTTGACCTCCTTCTGGCTGAAGGCCACGCCCGGCTTGTCGGGGACCACCACGGGCGCGCCGTTGCGGATCGCGACGGTCGCCTCGACCGGGCCACCGTCGCCGGCGAGCGCGTCGGCCAGGACGGCCTTGAGCAGCTTGGGCCGCAGCTTCGGCTCGAGGGCGCCGTCGACGGGCTCCATGGCGATCGCCTTGGTGTACTCCTTGGGCGAGAGCCGCACCGTGGTCTCGTCGAAGACCAGCTCGACCGGCTCGGAGACCGCTGCGTTGGCGAAGTCGTTGAGCGCGGCCGACACGTCGGCCTCGTCGATCTCGGGCTGCTGCTCGTCGAGCTCGAGCTCGACGACCTGCGACGGGCCGAGGTACGCGGTCAGCAGGGCCTTGCGGGCGACCTCGGGGTCGAGCGCCTCCCCGGCCTTCGGCTCGGTGGTCCTGATCCTGCCGTCGACGAAGGTCACCTCGCCGTCGACCGGCGGGTTGCCGTACTCCTCGCCGAGCTCGTCGAGGAGCGTGTCGAAGGTGGGCTCGTCGAGGTCGACGCGCGCGTCCAGGTCGTGTCCGCCGGTGAAGTACGTCCACAGCCGCTCCGGCGACCACGAGTCGCCGCCCCCGGCCGCCTCGACGGACTCGGCGTAGTCGACGGTGAGGCCTGCCTCGCGCGGCACGACCGAGCGCTTCTCGTCGCCGACGACCAGCTCGAGGGGCTGGTCCACCCGGTCGGCCAGGCCGTCGCGCAGCAGCTCCTCGGCCTCCTCGGTGGTGTGGCCCCGATGGCGACGCCGGCCACGGTCGTACCGCGGGGCACCTTGCCGCCGGTGACCAGGTGGGCGACCGCGTAGGGCGCCACCGATCAGGAGGACGATCCCGAGGAGGACCCCGACGACCACCCGGCCGCCTGCCTTCTCCTCGGAGTCCTCGGCGGACGTGGGCGCCGAGCTGGACTCGGGCTTCGAAGCAAACACGAAGGCGAGTCTAGGAGGGTGGGTCCAGCCGCTCCGATTCGTCGCCACGCGCCGGGCCGGCGTGTCGCAGCCCCAGCGCCGCCAGAAAGGCCAGCACCGCACCGGTGCCGAGGAAGAGGTAGCCCTGCACGGTGGAGGCGACCAGGAAGTCGCCCTCGGGGCGTCCCTGCAGCGCCACCATCACCAGCACCACCCAGCCGACCACGAAGGCGAGTCGCGCCCCACCAGCGGCCGGGCAGCAGCCAGGTGGCCGCCAGGGTGACCACGACCGTCAGGGCCAACCCCCACCAGCGCCCCTGCAGCAGCATCCCGGCGAGCGCCGTCGCTGCGCCGGCCACCAGCATCCCGAGGGCCGCGGCGCCGCGCAGCGCCGCTCCCCTGCTCACAGACCTGCGAAGAGGTCGGTCTCCAGGCCGTCCGGGCCCACCGGCCCGAGGGTGCCCTTGGCGAGGCGGTAGTACTCGATGCCGAAGGCCGTGGAGCCGACGTTGTTGGAGAGCGCGAAGAACGGGCCGTCCACGGTGATCTGCGTGGCGTGCGCCTTCATGGAGGCCATCTTCTGGTCGATGTACGCGGTGACGTCGACCGCCGCGGCGAGGTCCTCGTCGGGCGCGGCCATCGGCATCGGGCCCTCGGGGTCCATCCCCTCGAAGGTGGTGTGGTCACCGGCGGCGCGCAGCGCCCGCAGGCCCTCGCGCATCTTCGACTCCGACATCGCGGTCCAGTAGACCTTCGCGATGTCGTGGGCCTCGCCCAGGTCGCGGCGGTACGACGGGACGGCGGCCAGGGACGCGGCGTACGTCGCGACCCGGTGCGCCTGGATGTGGTCGGGGTGGCCGTACCCGCCGAACTGGTCGTAGGTCACCAGCACCTGCGGACGCACCTCACGGATGATCGCGACGAGGTGGTCGGCGGCCTCGGTGAGGTCGGCCCGCCAGAACGCGTTGTCGTGGATCTCGTCGGCCGCCACGGCGTGGCCGTCGGCGTGCCACTTCATGCCGGAGTCACGGTAGGCGCCGAAGCCGCCGAGGAAGCGGTGGTCGGTGACGCCGAGCTCGGCCATGGCCGCGGCCAGCTCCTCGCGGCGCACGGGCCCCAGGCCGTCCTCGCGGTCGGCGGCCAGGTGCTCCATCTCGGGCACCAGGATCTCGCCCTGCTCGCCCGCCGTGCAGGTGACCAGCGTGACGTGGCGGCCCTCGGCGACGTACTTGGCCATCGTGGCGCCGTTGCCGATCGCCTCGTCGTCGGGGTGGGCGTGCACGAGCAGGAGGCGCTGCGCGGGCAGCGCGGACGGCTGGGAGGTCATGGACGCGAGCCTAGTCCGGCTCTACTCGCCGAGGAGGTCCGGCCGCTTCACCCGCTTGGGCGCCGTCGGCAGCTGCAGCGGGGGCAGGACGACGGGCGGGGCGGCCTCGGGCTCCTCGACGTCGAGCCAGCCGTCGTACTCGTCGGCGAGCAGGTCGAGCACGAGCTCGGGGGCGTCGCTCACCACCGCCCACGGGTGGTCCTCGTCGTCGTCCTCGCCCTGGAGCCGCTCGCGGACCAGGTCTGCGGTGTAGCCGTCGCGCTGCAGCCGGGCCGTCACGGCACGCGCGTCGTCCTCGTCGAAGAAGATCGCCCTCACGCCTCCATCCTCCCCCGGCCGGCGGCCGGTCGCTAGCGTGGGTGGCGACCGACGCACCTGACGCGCGAGGAGGACGGGTGGGAGACCAGGGCGGGCCCGTGGTGGGCGTCCACCTCGAGCGCTCCGAGGAGCACGGCGACCGGATCGACCAGCTCGCCGACCGCCTCGGCGGGCGGACCACCGTGGCCGAGCTGCTGGGAGACCTCAAGTTCACCGCCTCCGACTCGTGGCGCGGACGGATGATGGGCCGCGCCGTGCAGCGCGCCATCGCGTTCGACGCCCACGACCAGGCCGACCCGGTCTGGTGGCCCCAGGGGATCACCACGTCGGCCGACGCCGACGTCACGGGCACCGTGGCCGGGCGCCGTGTGGTCGTGACGACCTGGTACGCCAAGCCCGTCGACGGCATCAAGCGCGGGTCGCGCCTGACCTTCCTCGACCTCGACACCCTGCGCTACCGGCACGTGCTGCTGGTCGACCCGGTCGTCGACGACCAGGGGCGCCTGACCCTGAGCCCGGTGAAGATCCACGCCGGCGGCCTCGTCTGGGCCGGGCCGTGGCTCCACGTCGCCGCGACCGCACGTGGCTTCGTCTCCTGCCACGTCGGCGACCTGATGCGGGTGGCCGACGACAACGCCCGCCCCGACGAGATCGGGGTCTTCGACGAGGACGGCAGCAGCCGGGTCTCCTCCTTCGGGCACCACTACGTGCTCCCGGTCCGGGTCGCTCACCGGGCCTTCACCGACGAAGGCCACGTGCCGCTGCGCTACTCGTTCCTCTCGCTGGACCGGGCGGCCAACCCGCCCGGCCTGCTCGCCGGGGAGTACGGCCGTGGCGGCCAGAGCACCCGGCTCGCGCAGTTCGAGCTCGACCTGGAGACGTGGCTGCCGCAGACCGACGAGTCCGGGCTGTCACGCCCCGTCGTCCACGAGACCGGGCGGGTGCAGATGCAGGGCGACGTGGTCGCCCGCGGGCGCCACCACATCAGCGTCTCGCAGGGGCCGGTCTCCCCCGGCGCGATCTTCACCGGGCAGCCCGGACGGCTGCGCCGGCACCGCTTCGCCACCCCGATGGGCCCCGAGGACCTCACCTACTGGCCCGCGACGGACACCCTCTGGTCGGTCTCGGAGTGGCCGCGGCGTCGATGGATCTACTCGATGCGGCGGTCCTGGTTCGACTGAGGCCGCCGCTCAGGCGGGTGCGTCCGACCCGACTTCGTCGAGCTCGACCAGGTGGTGGCCCGCCAGGTCGCGCAGCAGCTGCTCGAGCGCCTCGCCGGTGCTGCCCTCGGGCGGCGCGCCGACCTCCTCCTCGACGGTCGCGACGAGCGCGTCGTACGCCGTCCACTCCTCGTCGATCCGGGAGAGGACGTAGGTGGCGATCTCCGACAGCGTCAGGGCGCGACCCTCGACCAGGACCGCACTGCGGCCGTCCTCGACGTACTCGTCGATCACCGGGAGTCGGCGGACGTTGACCAGGGAGCTGCTCACCGGTGGACCTCCTCGAGGGCGGGGGCGGCGACCGGGTCGGGCCCGCGCAGCCAGGAGCTGACGACGGGCACCAGGTCGACGGCCTCGGAGTAGACGAGACGGCGCAGCCCGCCGCGCGTTCAGGAGGTTGGCGACGGTGTGCAGGGGTCGGTCCAGCAGGTGGAGCGAGGAGGTCTGCTCGGCCAGGATCGAGAGGCCCTCGACCATCGGCACGTCCTCGACGCGCACCTCGGTCGGCTCCGACTCGCGCTGCAGCAGCGCGACCGCGACCACCGTGCAGTCGGGCGGGGCCACCACGAGGCCGGCCTCGGCCGGCGACACCTGGCGCTTGGGGCGCTTGCCGTCGACCAGCAGCGAGAGGGGCTTGGCGAAGGGGACGATCGACCCGTCGAGCGCAATCACCGCGGTCTCGTCGGTGAGGTAGCCCAGCGACTGGCCCAGGGTGCGCGACGCCGTGGTCTTGCCGGTGCCCGAGGGGGCGACCAGGACGACCGTGCGACCGGTCGTGGTGTCGGCCAGGGCGCAGGCGTGCAGCAGCCACCGGGTGCCCACGACCTGCTCGAGGGTGGTCTGGGTGAGGCTGCTGCTGACCTCGTCCATCACGAGGAAGAGGTCGGTGCCGGCGACGGCGCCGCGGGCACGCGCCCGCACCACCAGGTCGGGGTCGTCGTCCAGGCAGATCTCGACGGTGGCGGCCGGGGCCTCCGACGTCTCCTCCAGGCAGCGCTCCCAGGCGCGTACGAGGTCAGCACGGAGCTCCGCGGCGCGGCCACCGGTGGCCCGGAGGTGGACCACCACGCCCATCACCCTCAGGACCACGGGCGCGAGGTCGGACGCGCCGTTCATTTCCACCATGCCGGGCAGTGTAGGGGTGGCAGCCCGTGCACTGAGGCCCGTCTCCCGCCTTCGTCCCCGTAGACTGCGAGGGACCCGTTCTCGACCGAGGGGCAATTCGTGGAGCTGAAGGACTACGTACGGCTGTTGCGCAACCACTGGCGCGGCGTGCTGACGATCGTGGTGCTGTGCGTGGCACTGGGCGCGCTGTGGACGGCGACCCGGTCGCCGATCTACGCCGCCAACGCGAACGGCTTCGTGACGACGTCGACGACCGACGAGAACACGTCGCTGGCCTCGGTCAACGACAGCCTCGCGAAGTCGAAGGCCACCTCGTTCCTCCAGATCGCGCGCAGCCGCGCGGTCGCCGAGCGGGTCATCGACGACCTCGGCCTCACCGAGTCGCCCGCCTCGCTGGTCAACAGCATCGAGGCCATCCAGCCCCCGGACACGGTCCTGCTGCAGATCACCGCCCGCGCCAGCACCCCCGAGCGTGCGGTCGAGCTGGCCGACGCCTGGGTGAGCTCGCTCGCCGAGACGGTCGAGGAGATCCAGAACCCGCAGGGCCGCGGCACCGCGCCGCTGCGGATCATGCCCGTCGAGGCGGCCGACCTGCCCAGCTCGCCGGTCTCGCCCGACCCGGTCCGCAACCTGGCGCTCTCGCTCCTGGTGGGCCTCCTGCTCGGCTTCGGCTACGCCGTCCTGCGCGGCACCTTCGACCGCCGCCTGATGAACAAGCGCGAGATCGAGGAGAAGTTCTCGGTCAGCGTGGTCGGCCAGATCCCTGCGACCGACCTGCTCAACCGTGGCAACTCCGGCAACGCCCAGCTCGCCGTCGACGCCGACACCCGGATCATCGGCCAGGGCCCGGCCTCGGAGGCCTTCCGCAAGCTGCGCACCAACCTGACCTACATGGACGTCGACAACCCGCCGCGCATCATCGTCGTCTCCAGCCCCATGCCCGGTGACGGCAAGTCGACCGTGTCGGCCAACCTCGTGGCTGCGATCGAGCGCTCCGGCCAGTCCGGTCATCCTCGTCGACGGCGACCTGCGCCGCCCGATGGTCGCAGCCAGCCTCGGCCTGGTCGAAGGCGTCGGCCTCACCGACGTGCTCACCGGCAAGATCGGTATCGAGGACGCGCTCCAGCGCATCCCCGGCCACGACGGCCTCCGGGTCCTGGCGGCTGGCCCCGTGCCCCCGAACCCGAGCGAGCTGCTCGGCTCGCAGGCCATGCGCAACCTGCTCGCCCGCCTGTCGCAGGACTCGATCGTCGTGATCGACGCCCCGCCGCTGCTGCCCGTCACCGACGGCGCGATCCTCGCGGCCCGCACCGACGGCGCCCTGATCGTGATCTCCTCGGGCAAGACCAAGGACCACCACCTCGAGAGCGCGCTGGAGCACCTCAACCGGGTGGACGCCAAGACCCTCGGCGTGATCGTCAACCGGGTCCCGCAGAAGCGCAAGGTCCTCGGCTACGGCACGTACGGCTCCTACGGCGGCTACGGCTCCTACGGGTCCTACGGCGGCTACGCCTCCCGGACCGAGAAGAAGGAGTCGAAGGCGGTCACCAAGGCGGCCCGACGTGACCAGCAGCCCAAGCGTCGCCTCACCCGGAAGTGACGAGGCCGTGGGGGCGCTGGCACACCGTGACACGGTGGTCCAGGTCGGCGACGCCGACCGCGTGGTGCTGCTCGACCTGGACGACCCTGCCCACCCGCCGCGCATCCTCACCGGCCCGGCGGCCGAGATCTGGACGGCGGTCGACGGCCGCCGCACGTTGGCGGAGGTGACCGGCGTGGTCGCCGAGGCCTTCGACGCCCCGGTCGACACCGTCGCCGGAGACGTCTCCGCCTTCGTCGCCTCGCTCCTCGAGGCGCGTCTGGTCGAGGAGGTCGCCCGGTGACCGGGCCGGCCACCGAGGTCCAGCACCCAGACGGCTCGCTCGACGCAGAGCGCGTCACCGGCGCCGAGGCGATGCAGCTGCTGTACGCCCTCACCGCCGACGTCGCCCGGCGTACGGGCACCCGGGTGCTGGCGATCAAGGGCGCCACGCTCTCCCACCACGGGCTGCGGGCGCCCCGGGTCTCCGCCGACATCGACGTGCTGATGCACCCCGACGACGTCGACACCTTCGTCGCCGGGATGGAGGCCGCCGGTTGGCGCAGACGCGGAGATGACCGGCCCCAAGATGATGCGGTTCCACTCGGTCAACCTGCTCAACGACCACTGGCCGATGGGGATCGACGCCCACGTCTACTTCCCCGGCTTCCTGGCCGCCAGCGACGAGGTCTTCGAGGAGCTGTGGCGTCGCCGGGTCCCGATCGTCCAGGCAGGCCGCGAGGTCTGGGCCACCGCCTGGCCTCCAGCGCCTCCATCGCCGCGCTGCACCACCTCCGCGCCCCGTGGCAGCCCACCAACATGGCTGCGCTCGACGCCCTGACCGGGCTGGCTGCCCCCCAGCTCACCGGCGAGGCGGGGCAGGACCTGCTCGACTGCGCCCGGCGACCGGCTCGGTGCTGACGCTGACCCGTTCCTCGAGCGGCTGGGCCACTCCCCGGCCCCCACCCACCCCGCCGAGGCCGAGCAGATCGACGACTGGCGGCTGGCCACCACGAGCGACCCGCGGATGGCCTGGGTCTACCGCTTCCGCTCCCTGCGCCCGCACCAGTGGCCGGGCTCCTGTGGCACGCCCTGATGCTCAACGACGACGAGCTGCGCGCCTACCACGGCGACCAGACGACGACCACACCGTTGTGGCTGCTGCGGGTGCGGCGTTGGCGGCGCATCGTCGAGGCGCTGCCCGCCATGGTGCGCCGCGAGCTCACGCGACGGCGTACGCGCTTGAGGCGACCCCTCCCCGGGCGCGCGGGCAGCCGCGGGGCTTCCCCAGCCGACACACGTCGACGAGCATGTGGGCGATGCCTCCGGGTTGGGGCTGAAGCGATACGCTGTACGCAGCACAGCCGCGGCTGGCGCCCCACCTGACGTCCGCAAGGAGTCAGCGGCGCCGAGGGATCGTCGCTCGCGCTGCTCTCCCGAGGTGGGCCTCGACCGAGGCGGACCCTCGAGCGAGGTTCACGAGCCCGCCTCGACGCCTGCGTCGGCCCTGCCTACCACGTCCTGGCGAGGGGTCCCCACGACTCCCCGTCACGGCACTCTCATGGAGGAACTGCTTGGCCGGCTCGAACAAGACGGCATCACGCGGTGGCAACCGCGGCGGCCGTCGCGCCCCGCAAGACCCGTCATCTCGACAACGAGGGGATCATCCCGGTCCTCGCCCGCGCCGTGCGCGAGATCGAGAACGAGGCCCAGCGCGGCAAGGTCTCCCCGCACGCCCGCACCCGATTCCAGGTGGTGGCGCTCCTCGTGCGTGAGGAGCGGGCGCGGATCAAGGAGGACGCCGAGTCCAGCGACGCGTCGAAGGCCGAGCAGTTCAAGCGTCTCGACGGCGTCGCGACGATCCTGGCCAAGACGGCTGCCCGGGACACCACGCTGCTGATGCTCCTCGACGAGGGCGCCGAGGTCAGCGAGGCCGCCCGCACGATGAAGCGGAAGATGGTCGAGGCTGCCGGCCTCGAGTTCGTCGACGACGCGGAGCCCGAGACCGCGGCCGCGGACGTGCCCGGCCGTGAGCGTCGCGTGGTGCCCCAGTCGGTCATCTCGCGCCAGCTGGCCAACCCGTTCCAGCGGCCCGACTTCGAGGCCGCCGCCAAGCGCATCGAGCCGAAGACGCACCGCCTCTCCACGTGGGAGCTGATCGGCCCCCTGCTGCGGGCCTTCGAGATCGGCAACGGCTCCCCCGCCGTGCTCGACATGCCCGAGCCCACCGGGCTCACCACCCGCGACGGCCAGGAGATGATGCTCCACCAGGCCCGGCTGGTCGCCTCCGTGCAGGCCGGCCACCGCACCTTCCTGCTCGCCGACGAGCCCGGCCTGGGCAAGACCGCCCAGGCGCTGCTCGCCGCGCAGGCCGCCGACGCCTTCCCGCTGCTCTGCGTCGTGCCCAACGTCGTCAAGACCAACTGGGCCCGCGAGGCCCAGCGCTGGGTGCCGCGTCGGACGACCACCGTGATCCACGGCGACGGCCACGACATCGACGGCTTCGCCGACATCGTGATCGTCAACTACGAGGTCCTCGACCGCCACGTCGGCTGGCTGGGTGACATCGGCTTCAAGGGCATGGTCGTCGACGAGGCCCACTTCATCAAGAACCGCAAGTCGCAGCGCTCCCAGCACGTCCTGGAGATCGCCGACCGGATCCGCAACCGCACCGTGCGCCCGCTGATGATGGCGCTCACCGGCACCCCGCTGATCAACGACATCGAGGACTTCACCTCGATCTGGCAGTTCCTCGGCTGGACCGACGAGAAGAAGCCGCTCTCCGAGCTGATGGCCCGTCTCGAGGAGACCGGCTTCACGCCCGAGGACAAGGCCTTCTACCCGGCCGCGCGCCGGGCCGTCATCGACATGGGCATCGTGCGTCGCCGCAAGGTCGACGTGGCCGCTGACATCCCTGCGCGCCGCATCGCCGACATCCCCGTCGAGCTCGACGACGAGGCGGGTCGCTCGATCCGGGCGGCCGAGCGCGAGCTGGCCCGCCGGCTGGTGGAGCGCTACGACCGCGTCATGTCGGCCCGCGCCCCGGAGAACCAGGCGTCCGGGATCGACGAGGAGCTGGTGCGCCGGGTCGCCGAGTGGGAGCGCGACGAGGCGAGCGACGACAACTCCGGCGAGAACGTCTTCTCGATGATCCGCCGCATCGGCACCGCCAAGGCCCCGCTGGCCGCCGACTACGCCGCCCAGCTGGCGCGCAGCGTCGGCAAGGTCGTGGTCTTCGCCAAGCACGTCGACGTGATGGACATGTGCGAGAAGGTCTTCGCCGACCGTGGCATCGGCTACGCCTCGATCCGCGGCAACCAGACCCCGGCGGCCCGCGAGAAGGCCATCGACTCCTTCGTCAACGACCCCGACGTCGAGATCGTCGTCTGCTCGCTCACCGCGGCGGGCGTCGGCCTCAACCTGCAGGTCTCCTCCAACGTGGTGCTCGCCGAGCTCTCGTGGACCGACGCCGAGCAGACCCAGGCCATCGACCGGGTCCACCGGATCGGCCAGGAGATGCCGGTCACCGCGTGGCGCATCATCGCCGCGCAGACGATCGACACCCGGATCGCCGAGCTCATCGACTCCAAGGCCGGGCTGGCCGCCCGCGCCCTCGACGGCTCGGAGGAGGAGGTCACCACGTCGGCCGACATCCAGGTCGAGGCGATGGTGGCCCTGCTCACCCAGGCGCTCGTGCAGCGAGGTCGCTGACGCAGGTCTGGCACCGGCGTACGCACGTCGACGGCGCGGGCACCCTCCGGGGTGTCCGCGCCGCTGCGTTCACAGCTCGACGGCGTCCCGGCTGATCGGGCACGTCATGCAGTGGCCGCCACCGCGCCCACGCCCCAGCTCGGAGCCGACGATCTCGATCACCTCGATGCCCTCGGCGCGCAGCAGCGCGTTGGTGTGGGTGTTGCGGTCGTAGGCCATCACGACGCCCGGCTCCAGGGCGACGATGTTGGCGCCGGAGTCCCACTGGGTGCGCTCGCGCACGTAGTCGTTGCCGCCGGTTTCCACGACCCGCATCCGCGGCAGCCCGAGCGCCTCGGCGATCACCTCGGTCAGCGGCTTCTCCTCCGCGCGCACGTCGAGCCCGCCTCCGCGCCCGGGCCGCAGCGAGAAGGTGCGTACGTCGTCCATGGTGTCGGGGTGCAGCAGCACGCAGTCGCGGTCGGCGAAGGTGAGCACCGTGTCGAGGTGCATGGTGGCGCGCATCCGCGGCAGCGCAGCCACGATCACGCGGTCGGCGGCACCGCGCGCGAAGAGCGCGGTGGCCAGCGAGCTGATCCCCTGGCGCGAGGTCCGCTCGGAGAGCCCGACGAGCACGGTCCGGTTGCCGATCGGCATCACGTCGCCACCCTCGACGGTGGCGAGCTCCCAGTTCTCCGTCGGGTCGCCCCACCACTCCGTGACCTGCCCGGCGAAGCGCGGGTGGTGGCGGTAGACGGCCGCGGTCAGCACCGTCTCCTCGGTGCGCGCGGCCCAGAAGAGCGGGTTGAGGGTGACGCCGCCGTAGACCCAGCAGGTGGTGTCGCGGGTGTAGAGCAGGTTGGGCAGCGGGGGCAGCAGGTATTCCGCGACGCCCGAGGAGTCCCGGACGAGGCGCATCAGGTCGGCGCTGCCGGCCCCGGGGAACTCGTGCGTGCTCAGCCCGCCCATCAGGGTCTGGGCGAGCTCGCGTGGGTCGAGCTGCTCGAGGTACGCACGTACGTCGTCGACCAGCTCGACGCCGACGCGGTGCGGGTGCACCTGCTGGTCGAGCACCCAGTCACGGGCCGCCGGCATCGCCACCGTCTCGGTCAGCAGGTCGAGCAGCTCCAGCACCTCGATGCCGCGCGAGGTCATGCTGGCCACGAAGTCGGCGTGGTCGGCGCGGGCCTTCTCGACCCACAGCACGTCGTCGAAGAGCAGGTCGTCGCAGTTCGACGGGGTCAGCCGCGCGTGGGCTCGCCCGGGGGCGCAGACCATGACGGTCCGCAGGCGCCCGACCTCCGAGTGGACCCCCAGCTCACCGGCACCTGCGACCTGACCACCGGACTCCACCCAGCCATCTGACATGCGACGCCTCCTGCGCAGGGGACGGACGCCCCGGCCTCACGCCAGCATGCCCCGCGGCACCGACGAAATCACCTGTCGGCGGTGCGCTGACCTCGTACGCCCCCGACCACGGCCAGCACGACGCCCGCGGCAGCCATCACCCCGCCACCCAGGGCGACGCTCCGGACCAGGTCGTGCAGGGGATCCGACAGCGCGTCCCAGAGCAGGACCGTGGTGGAGGCGGGCTGGTCGTCGACGACCGAGAGCACGCCGTTGGCGTCGGAGCTGATCCCCCACCACCACACGCCGGCGACGGCGAGCACACCCAGGCCCGCGACGACCAGCGCGAGTCCGCGGCGGCGGGCGACGACCACCCCGAGCAGCAGCAGGAGCCCGGCTGCGACGGCGATCGGCGTGGCCCACTCGTCGGCCAACCGGGCCACCGTGGCGGCCCGGGCCACCTCGGGCCCACGAGCCAGGACGATGCTGCCCTCGCCGGGCGGGATGCGGTCGGCGAAGGGCAGCCCGGCCTCGGCCAGCCGCGGACGCAGCGCCTCCACCAGGGCAGCCCGGTCGACCACGACGCCGTCCTCGGCGAAGTTGACTCCGGTGCCCTCGTCGCGCAGGCCCTCGACGGCGTGCTGGTGCGACAGGCGTACGGCGTCGGTCCAGGCCCGGGCGAAGGCGTCCGTCTCCACGGCCCGCACGGTCGCCTCGCGCAGTGCCCGGTCGAGCAGCGACCCCAGCCCGAGGCGCTGGCTGATCGGTGTCGCGATCGCGTCGGCGACCTGGTCGCGCACCGTCGGCTCCTCGATCAGCGGCGCCACCGCAGCGGTGTGTTGCTCGGTGTCGAGCAGGTCGCGGTCGACCCAGACCGACGGGATCGACACGAAGGTCAGGGCCAGCCCGGCCAGGATGAGCAGCAGCGAGAGGAGTCCACGGAGCATGCCCTGCAGCATGGCAGGTGGGTCCAGGTCACATCCGCCCCGTCACGTCGGCGGCCGCTGGCCGACGCGGCCCGCCGGGCAGCGATGATGGTGGGGTGACCGATCCTGCTCCGCGCCCCTCGCTGCGCGAGCAGGTCCTGGGTCTGGGGCCGCACGCGGGAGCCCACCGGGTGGCGCTGCGCGCGTCGGTCTCGCTCGCCGTGCCGCTGGCGCTCCTCCTGGCGACCGAGCGGATGGAGTGGTCGATCTTCGCCGCGTTCGGCGCCTTCGTCGCCCTCTACGGCCGCAACGAGGTCGCTCCGCACCGGCTGCGGCTCCAGGTGACCCTGATGGCGATGTTCGTCGGCGCGGTGGTGGCCGGCACGGCCGTGGGCATCTCCGAGCACCGCGCGTGGTGGGTCGTGCCGGGCGCCGCACTGGTCGCGGCCGTGGGGTCGTACGTCTCCGACGCGCAGCGCTGGCACCCTCCCGGCCCGCTCTTCCTGGTCTTCGCCTTCACCGCCTGCGCCTCGACCCCTTCCGAGGTCGGCGACCTGCTGCCGGCGCTGCTGGTCTCGTCGGCGTCAGCCGCCTTCTCGGTGCTGGTCGGAGCCTCCGGTGCCTGGTGGCGTGGACGTCGCGCGAGCTCACCGTGGGCGGCCACGCCGCGCCCCTCCGACTGGGCGTCGGTGGCGCGTCGGCACGTCGTACGCTGCGCCCTCGGCTGCCTGCTCGCCGGCACGGCCGCCACCGCGCTGAGCGGTCCGCTGGGGATCGGTCACCCCTACTGGGCGATGGTCGCTGCGGTCGTCCCGCTGGTGGCCCGGGACTGGTCGCAGCAGGTGGCCCGAGGCGTGCAACGGCTGCTCGGCACCTTCGGCGGGCTGCTGCTCGCCGCCGGGCTGCTGGCGGTCGAGCTGCCGACCCCGGCGCTGGTCGCCGTGGTGATCGCGCTGCAGGGCCTGGCGGAGCTGCTGATCGGGCGCAACTACGCGTTGGCGCTGGTCGTGGTGACCCCGCTGGCGCTGCTGATGGTCCACCTGGTCGCCCCCACCTCGCCACGGGAGCTGCTGGTCGACCGTGCGGTGGAGACCCTGCTCGGCGTGGTGGTCGGCGTCGCCCTCGGGTGGCTGACCCGGCGCCCCGCACCTCGAGTGCGTCCGCTGAGCGCCTGAGGCGAGTCGCGGCGCGATGTCGGCCGGCTCTGCCAAGGTGTCGCCATGAAGAGGTGGGGGCTGGCCGGCGCGGTCGTGGTGGTGCTCGTCGGGGTGGCACTGGCGGGGTGGTGGGTCCTGACGCCCCACCAGGACCGGTCCGTCGCGATGCCGGCCGATGACGCCGCACCGGAGAGGGTGGTCGAGGTCTACGTCGACGCCCTCGATGCCGGTGACTGCGACACCGCTCTGGCCCTTCACGACCCGGCGAGCCGCGACTCGAGCTGGTGCGACACGTCGTCTCCCTCGCCCTCGTGAGCCTCGAGCCGGCCCGCATCGAGCAGCCGGAGTGGTCGGGCCAGCCGGCCGGGGTCGAGGTCGTCAGCGTGGGGGTCGACCTCGACCTGGAGCGACGCCCCTTCGGCGACGGTTCCCTCGACGGGGTCGAGGCCTGGAGCTACCGCCTCGCCCGCCCGAGCGCCGACGCGCCGTGGCGGATCATCGGCCAGGGCATGGGCTGAGCTGCGCCCCGGCATAGGCTCACGTCGTGCCGACCCGCAGCCCGTCCCGCAGCCGCTCCGCGACGTACGCCCGTCGTCGCCGCCGCCGGGTCGCGAGCCGCGTCAACGACCTCACCGACGTCCAGTGGCTCGCGCTCATGGAGGCGTGGGCCGGGTGTGCCTACTGCGGGGCCGAGGAGCTGGCGCTCCAGCGCGACACCATGCTCCCGATCAGCCGCGGCGGGCGCTACACCCTCGACAACGTGGTGCCGGCCTGCCGCTCCTGCAACGCCTCGAAGGGCAACCTCGAGCTGACCACGTGGATGCGCCGCAAGAAGCTCGACGAGAAGGTCTTCCTGGTGCGGCAGTACGAGGTGCTGCGTGCCCTGGAGGTCGCCGGCGTCACCCCCGACGACGACCTCGAGCAGCCCTAACCCAGCATCCGCCGCATCACCAGGCGCGGCATCCGGCTCGCCACCGCGTCGGTCGTGCCCATCACCTCGAAGCCGGCCCGCTCGAACATCGATCGGGTGCCGACGAAGGCCATGGTCAGGTCCATCCGCCCCTCGGGGTCGACGGGGTACGCCTCCACGCCCGGCGCACCGTGGGCGGCGGCGTACGCGACCGCTCCCTCGAGCATCGCAGCGGTGACGCCCTGGCGTCGGTGGCCGCCGCGGACGACGACGCAGATGATGCTCCAGACGTCGAGGTCGTCGAGGGGCCGGATCAGCTTCGACCGGGTCAACCGGGTGATGTGCGAGCGCGGCCCGATGCTGCACCAGCCGACCGGCAGCCCGTCGCGGTAGGTCACCACGCCCTGGGGCTCGCCCTCGGTGAGCGCGCGCATCGCCGCCTCACGCGTCTCCCCCAGCTCGGCGATCTCGCCCGCCGTGCACCGGTGCGACAGGCACCAGCAGTGGTTGTCACGGCGGTTCGGGTTGATCACGTCGGCCAGGTCGTCGAAGCGCTCAGGGGTGACGGGTTGGGTCTCCCACGCCGGTTCGTCAGCCATGGCCCCAGCCAAGCAAAGCGCCTCGGGCGCGTCCAGAGCAGGCGCGCCCGTTCACCGGTGGGGACGGCCGAGGAGACAGGTTTGGGAGGTGGGTCCGAGGGCTACCGTGGAGGCGTGGACACGCCCTTCGACACCTTGATGGAATCCGTCGACACGCCCCTCGTCGTGGTGACCACGGCAGCCGAGGGCACCCTCGCCGGCTGCGTGGTCGGCTTCCACGCCCAGTCGAGCATCGACGCCGAGGGCTACTCGTTCTGGCTGTCGAAGGCCAACCACACCTACCGCACCAGCCTGCGCTCCGCGCACTTCGCGGTGCACTTCCTCACCACCGAGGACCTCGACCTGGCGGAGCGCTTCGGCACCCAGACCGGCGAGGAGACCGACAAGTTCTCCGGGCTCGACGTCGAGCTCGACGAGCACGGGGTCCCGGTGATCCGCGCCTGCCCGAACCGGATGCTGGTCGACCGGGTCGCGGTGCTCGACGACGGCGGCGACCACGTCTGCGTGACGACCCGGGTGCGCTCGGCGGCCTCGAGCGGCCCCTTCACGCCCCTGCGGCTCTCCGACGCCGCCCACTTCGAGCCCGGCCACGACGCCGAGGAGCGTGCCGTCTCACCGTGAGCGCCCCACCCGGCCGTGAACGCCTGCGCAGGCGACCCGCCGCGATGGCCTAGCGTGACCCCATGATCCGACGCCTCGTCGCCCGTGCCGGCTGGAAGTTGAGCGGCTGGACGCTCGTCACCGAGCCCGGCCCCACCCGCCCGACCGTGTTGATCGGGGCCCCGCACACCTCCAACTGGGACTTCCTGCTGATGCTCGGCATCGCCTGGAGTCTCGACATGGACATCCGCTGGATGGGCAAGAAGAGCCTCTTCAAGGGCCCGGCCGGACCGGTCATGCGCGCCCTGGGCGGCATCCCCGTCGACCGCGCCAACCCCGGGGACGTGGTCAGCGGTGTCGTGCGTCGCATCAACGAGGGCGAGGTCTTCGGCCTCGTCGTCACCCCCGACGGCACCCGCGGCCCGCACACGCACTGGAAGTCGGGCTTCTACCGGATCGCCCGCGAGACCGGCATGCCCGTCACCCTCGGCTACGTCGACCGCACCACGAAGACCTCGGGGCTGGGCATCACGATCGAGCTCACCGGCGACGTGGCCGCCGACATGGACCGGATCCGGGCCTTCTACGCCGACAAGGCCGGCTACCACCCCGACAAGCGCGTGGAGCCGCGGCTCTCCGAGGAGAGCCGTGCCTTCTGAGGGCGTGGCCGGGTGAAGGTCACCGACCCGCACGGGAGGGTCTGGCGCGTCTCGCGCCGGTGGGTCCCGTGGCGTCGCCGCGGCGAGCTCTCCGACCACGGCGAGCTTCCCTCGCTCCTCGACGGCGACGCCGACGACCCGATCGGGTGCGCCGTCTGGCTCGTCGGCCTGGTGATCACCCTCCCCCTGGTCGTCCTGACCCTCGCCGCGCTGGCCTTCTCCCTGGTCGAGCTCCTCCTGCTCGCCGTCCTGCTTCCCTTCGCCGTGCTCGCCCGGGTGGCGTTCGGGCGCCGCTGGCACGTGGAGGTGCGCCACGGCTTCGAGCGCGTCTGGGAGGCCGAGGCCGGCACCTGGTCCGACAGCCGCGTGGCGATCGCCGCGCAGGGCGAGCACCTGCGCCGCGGGGAGCACCCGGCCCAGGCGATGGTCGCCGTCCCGACCCCGAGGGTGAAGCGCTCCGACCGGGTCCCCGGCGGCAAGCGCGCCCGCCGCAAGGAGCCCGACGGAGGCAGCACCGATGCCTGACACCGACCCCGCGGCGCGCGGCTCCCGGCGCCGTGAGCGCACGCGTACGCAGGTCCTCGACGCCTGCGAGCAGCTCCTCTCCGAACGGGCCGCCGAAGAGATCCGGGTCGAGGACGTCGCCGCCCGAGCCGGCATCTCCGCCGCGTCGGTCTACGTGCACTTCGGCACCAAGGACGGCCTGCTCGCCGCCGTCACCGAGCGCGTGCTCGACACGGCCTCGCTGATGATCCCCGACCTGCGCGAGCGGATGGTCTTCTGCGAGGCGTCGACGCCGATGACCCAGGAGCGCTTCACCCTGACCTCGGACGGCTCCTGCTACGGCATCGCCCCGCTGCTCAAGAACCTCGGCCCGTTCCGGCCGAAGGTCACCACCCACATCCCCGGCCTCTTCCTGGGTGGCGCGAGCACCGAGCACATGGTCGGCATCAACGCCACGATCTGGGGCGGCATGAAGACGGCCGGCACGATCCTCGGGCGCGACCTCGAGCAGGAGGTCAAGGACGGCGCGGTCTTCGTCGACGAGTCCCGGCTGACCGAGATCACCGACGTCTGGGACCCGCTGCTGGCCTCCAAGCCCGGCTCGACGATCCGTCGTGCCGTACGCCGTCGCCCGAAGGCGACCGCCTGACCTCGACACCGGGTCGTAGGCTCTGCCTCCCAGGAACCATCCGCACCGACCTCGCCCCACCGGGCATGGAGGCCCTGTGTCCCGCACCACCAGCACCTTCCGGACGATCCTGCCCAGCTCCGGCCGCACCGCGATCGGCGCCACGATCGCGGGCGGCGTGCTGGCTGGCCTGTCAGCCGCCCCCGAGCGCGTCCACCGGCTCTTCCGGCGGCGCTTTCCCACGGTCGCCGTGACCGGCATGACGGGTGTCGGCAAGACGCAGCTGGCCGACCGGCTCGCACGGCGTACGTCCGGGGCCGGGGTCGGCGAGGTCGGTTCGGCGGTGATGGAGCGGCGTACGCGACGCTCGGCGCGGTTGCAGGGGTTCCGCTTCCTGGTGGTGCCGGGCGACAATGCGGCCACCCGGCTCGGCGCCCTGGACGAGGTCTTCCACGACGAGCCCGTCGACGGCGTCATCCACGTGGTGGCCAACGGCTACGCCACCCCGCGTCGTACCGCCGGGACCAGCGGCGCAGCGACCGCGTCACGCGAGGAGCAGCTCGCCGCCGAGCTCGAGGACTGGGCGATCACGGCACACCGGATCGCCTCGATGGCCGTGCGCCGTGACAAGCCGGTCTGGCTGGTCATCGCCGTGACCAAGGCCGACCTCTTCGCCGACGACCTGGACGAGGTCGTGCGGTACTACTCCCCCGGCAGCGGCAGCCCCTTCGGCGACAAGGTCGACGAGCTGCGGGCGTTGGCCGGGGGCGCGAAGCTCTCCGTCGACGTGCTCCCGGTCTCCAGCCAGGGCGGCGACCGCACGGCGGCGATCTCCGGGAAGCGGGCCAGCGCCATGGTCGACGCCCTCGCGGACCGGTTGGCGCAGCTCAGCGGTCACGTGTGAGCCGAGCGGAGGTTCCGGGCCCCCGCTCAGCGGGGCTCAGGGCGCGAGCGCCCGGCTCAGCTGGCTCAGCGTCTCGTCGACCACGCGGTAGAACGCCCACCGCCCGCGCTGCTCACGCAGCACCAGCCCGGCGTCGACGAGCTGCTTCATGTGGTGCGAGACGGTCGACTGCGACAACCCGACGGGATCGGTGAGGTCGCAGACGCAGGCCTCGCGCTCGGGCTGGGCGGCGATCAGCGACAACAGGCGTACGCGGGTCGGGTCACCCAGCGCCTTGAACTGCCGCGCGAGCCGCTGGGCCTCGTCGACCTCGAGCGCGCCGTCGGTGACGGCGGCGCAGCAGGCTGTCTCGTCGGCGACAGGGAGGGCGGTGCGTGTGGCCATGCCAGCCAGTGTGACAGACGCATTGACAAACGTCGATGCATCGACCAACCTCGATACATTGACGTTTGTCGATGCGAGACGAGAGGACCGGCACCATGACCACCACCGACTCCCCCGCGGGCGCCCCGACCCCTGACCAGCTCCGCGAGCAGGTGCGCGACCGCTACGCGCAGGCCGCGACCGCCGTCACCCGCGGGACCACCAACGCCGAGCTCAACGCCGACCTCCAGTCCGGCGACTCCCTCACGGTCGTCGACGACTCCTGCGGCACCTCCTCGTGCTGCAGCGACGACGTCGCCGTCGACGACTCCTTCGGCGCAGCGCTCTACGGCGCCGACGACCAGGACGCCCTCCCCGTCGAGGCGGTCGCCGCCAGCCTGGGCTGCGGCAACCCGACGGCCGTGGCCGACCTGCGCGCCGGCGAGCGCGTGCTCGACCTCGGCTCCGGCGGCGGCATCGACGTGCTGCTCTCCGCGCGCCGCGTCGGCGAGACGGGGTTCGCCTACGGGGTCGACATGACCGACGAGATGCTCGACCTGGCCCGCGCCAACGCCGCGAAGGCCGGCGCGGAGAACGTGGAGTTCCTCAAGGCCACCATCGAGGACGTCCCGCTGCCCGACGCCTCGGTCGACGTGGTCATCTCCAACTGCGTGATCAACCTGTCGGTCGACAAGCCGCAGGTCATCGCCGAGATGCACCGCGTGCTCACCCCCGGCGGTCGGATCGGCATCTCCGACGTCGTCGCCGAGGACCACCTCAGCCCGGCCGAGCGCGCCGAGCGCGGGTCGTACGTCGGGTGCATCGCCGGCGCCCTCTCGCGCTCGGAGTACCTCGACGGGCTCGCCGCCGCAGGCTTCGTCGACGCCGAGGTCGAGTTCACCCACGAGGCCGCCCCGGGCATGCACGGCGCCATCATCCGCGCCACCAAGCCGGCCGCATGAGCAGCGTCGCCAACCGCACCGCCGCACGGGCCGTACCCACCCGGCTCTCCACGCTGGACCGCTACCTCCCGGCGTGGATCGGGCTCGCCATGGTCGCCGGCCTGCTCGCGGGGCGGTGGGTACCGGGCATCGCCGAGGCCCTCGACAGCATCACGATCGGGTCGATCTCGCTGCCGATCGCGCTCGGCCTGCTGGTGATGATGTATCCGGTGCTGGCCAAGGTCCGCTACGACGAGGTCGGCCACGTGGCCCGCGACCGACGGCTGATGACGCTGTCGCTGGTGCTCAACTGGGTGGTGGGGCCAGCGCTCATGTTCGCGCTGGCGTGGCTCTCTTCCTGCCCGACCTGCCGGAGTACCGCACCGGCCTGATCGTGGTCGGCCTCGCCCGCTGCATCGCGATGGTGATCATCTGGAACGACCTGGCCTGCGGCGACCGTGAGGCCGCGGCCGTGCTCGTGGCTGTCAACTCCGTCTTCCAGGTGCTGGCCTTCGCCCTGCTCGGCTGGTTCTACCTCGACCTGCTGCCCGGCTGGCTCGGCCTCTCCACGACCGGCCTCGACGTCTCCCCGTGGCTGATCGCCTGGAGCGTCGTGGTCTTCCTCGGCATCCCGTTGGCGGCGGGCTTCCTGACGCGCCGCGTGGGCGAGGCCCGCCGCGGCCGCGAGTGGTACGAGGACACGTTCCTGCCGCGCATCGGACCGTGGGCGCTCTACGGCCTGCTCTTCACGATCGTCGTCCTCTTCGCCCTCCAGGGCGACACGATCACCAACCAGCCGCTCGACGTCGCCCGCATCGCGGTGCCGCTGGTCATCTACTTCGCGGTGATGTGGGCCGGCTCGATGGTGGTGGCACACCGGATGCGGTTGACCTACCCGCGCGCCACGACGGTCGCCTTCACCGCCGCCGGCAACAACTTCGAGCTCGCCATCGCCGTCGCGATCGCCGTCTTCGGCGTCACCAGCGGGCAGGCGCTCGCCGGCGTCGTCGGCCCCCTGATCGAGGTGCCCGTCCTGGTCGGGCTGGTCCACGTCAGCCTCTGGGCCCGACGCTTCTTCCCCGACACCCGAGGAGCCTCCGCATGACCACACAGACCACGCCGCACGTCCCGCAGGTCGTCTTCGCGTGCGTACGCAACGGAGGCCGCTCCGTCGCCGCGCGTTTGCTCACCGAGCACTACGCCCGGGGCCGGGTCGTGGCGCTCTCGGCAGGCACCCAGCCCGGCGAGCACATCCACCCCGAGGTCGCCGTCGAGCTGGAGGCGCTGGGCCTCGACACCTCGCGCGAGCACCCCAAGCACCTGACCCGCGAGATGATCGCGGCCAGCGACCTGGCGATCACCCTGGGCTGCGGGGAGACCTGCCCCTACGTCCCCGGGGTGACCTACCGCGACTGGCCGGTCGACGACCCGGGTGGCCAGGACGAGGCGACCGTACGCCGCGTGCTTGCCGACCTCGACGGCCGCGTACGAGAGCTGCTGCGCGAGCTCGTGCCCGACCTGGACCTGCCGCCGAGCGTGGTCACTTCCTGACCTTCGGCACCCCGACCGGGCGGAGTCAGGCGCTCCAGATCCAGTTGACGAGGCCCTCGAGCGGCTCGGGCACCGAGCCGAAGTCGACGGCTTCGGCCATCAGCGCGGCGTACTTGGCCTTGCGCGAGCCGTTGGCGCCGATGAAGCGGCGCGCCTGCTCGAGCGCGTCGGCGTCGCGGTACTTCGGCTGGTCCTGGAAGTTGCGGAAGGTCTTGAGGTCGCCGTTGGCTTCCAGCAGCGGGGCCAGCTCGACGGCGCCGATCGCCCGGACCAGCTCCAGCTCGAGGTCGGGGCGGCACGCGAAGAAGCCCTGACGCGTCAGGTCCTCGCCCTCCTGGCGGTTGAGCGCGCCGGCCACGAAGCGCTCCTCGGCCTCGTCGTAGAGGCCGCCGACACGGTGGCCCTGGGCGGCCGCCTCGGCGATGGCGCGGCCGAAGTTGCCGGCGCCACCGATGACGGTGACGGCGATCTGCTCGGCGTCGAGGTCGACGCCGAACCGGGGAGCCAGGGAGACGACGGCGGCCCGGTCGGACTCGCCTTCGACGAGAAGCGTGATGGGTCGAGGCACGGGTCGATTCTCGTGGACGTGAGGCCGCGGAGTGCAGGCGGGGTCAGCGACTCAGGGCGAAGACCTCGTACGTCGCGCTCCCCCGGTTTGTTCCCTACGCGTCGTCGAGACACAATGCACCGCAAAGGGGCGACGCTCCGCCCTCCAGGCCTCGGGGCCACATCCACCGGCAGCGTCAGCGGCGGTGGCGAGCGCCCCGGCATGGATGGCAACAACACCGCCCAGCAGACCTCCCGGCGCTAGACGGGCTGGCGCGCCCCAGCCAAGTGCGGCAAGGTGTGCGCTCCCCCGACCCGTTGCGAAGGACTGCCATGCCCGAACGGCCCCCGCTCCTGCTCCTCCACGGCGTGATGATGTCCGCCAACGCCTGGTCGGAGGTCGTCCCGCTGCTCGAGGACCGTTCGAGGTGCTGACCCCGACGGCGGCCGGCCACCACGGTGGGTCTGCGTTGGAGGGACGGGCCACGGTCGCCGCCCTGGTCGACGACACCGAACTTCACCTCGACGACCTGGGCTCGACACCGTGCACGTCGCGGGCAACAGCCTGGGCGGCTGGATGGGGATCGAGCTGGCCCGCCGCGGCCGGGCCCGGTCGGTCTGCGCGCTGTCGCCGGCCGGTTTCTGGATGCCGGGCGGCCGCGACCAGACGGGGTCGGCGCGCAGGCTGCGATTCGTACGCCAGCTCACCCGAGCGAGCGCGCCCGTGACGTCGACGGTGATGCGCTCTGCCCTCGTACGACGCCTCAGCATGCGCGACATCGCCGTACGCGGCGACCGGCTCACCCCCGAGGCAGCGACCGTGGCTGCCACCGACCTGCTGCGGTGCACCGCCGGCCTCGACATCCTGTCGACGACGGAGTCGATCGCCCCGCTCGACCCGACCCCGTGCCCGATCACCTGGTGTGGCCCGAGCACGACCGCATCTTCCCGCAGCGGGTCAACGGTGAGACAGCACGCCGCGTCGTGCCGGGCGCTCGGCACGTGGTGCTGTCCGGCACCGGCCACGTCCCGATGATCGACGATCCGCAGCTGTGCGCGCGGGTGATCGCCGACTCGATCTCGGCAGCGGAGTCGGCAGGCTGAGAGGGCTCAGTCGAACAGCTCCATCAGCCAGTGCTCCTTCTTCTTCTTGCGCTGGTAGCCGCTGTTGTCATAGCGACGGTCGTCGTACGCCGGTCGGTTGCCGTACTGCGCGTTCTGCGGCGGCGCAGGCGGGGCGGGGGTCGAACGGGACACGTCCGCCTCCGCACGCTCGAGGATCTTGTCGAGCTCACCACGGTCGAGCCACACGCCCCGGCACTCCGGGCAGTAGTCGATCTCCACGCCGAGGCGCTCGCTCATCACGAGAGTCGCTGAATCATTGGGGCACTTCATGTGGATCCTCCTGGGGTGCGCGTTTCCGTCAGCGTAGGAGGAGGGTCCTGAGCGCCCTTGACTGGAGGATTTCAGCCAGCAGATGGCTGGAATCCTCCAGCTAGGCCGAGGCGGACGTCACGTCGCCCGGGCCGGGTCGATCGTCCAGCGCTCCAGGCGGGGTCAGTCGGCCACGGGCTCGTCGTCGTCGGCAAAGGCGTGGTCGTGCACCACCAGGTCGATGACCACACGGTCACGGTCGTCGTACGCGTTGAGCGGGTGGTAGACGAAGCACGGTTCGACGTCGATCCACACGACGTCGGCCGCGGTGCCAGCCCTGGGCAGGAGCCCGACGCGGGCCCCGTTGTCGGGGCGCCAGCGGAAGGGCAGGCGTACGCCTTCCAGTGCGAGCTCCGGGTCGAACCGGCAGGTCGAAGAGCACGACTCGGGAGGCCGTCAGGCCCATGTCGTGAAGCATGACCGGGGCGGGGAGGTCGATGTCGACGGTGCTGAGGAGCGCCCCCGCCGGGTCAATCACGTGGTAGCGCACCGCGGGGTTGGCGAAGCCGTAGCTCATCACGTGCATCTCGCCGGTGCTCGGGTCAAACTTGGGGTGCGCGTTGATGCCGGCCGGGAGGGGGCCGCCGAAGTTGCGCGTCGCGACGGTGTCCAGCTCGCCCGTCAGCTCGTACGGCAACGACCCCTCGGTCACCGCCAGGATCCGACCGCCATGGGCGAACACGTTGGTGTTGCCCGACCCCGGGTACCAGCCGCCCTCCTCGTGGGGCACGTCGGCCGCACTGAGGTGTGCACTGGCCTCGGGGCTGCGCACCCACCGGTTGCGGTACCAGCGCGGTCGGCCGCCGTGCAGGTCGACGCCGTGCACCATCCCGTCGCCCGCGAACCAGCGGTACGTGTCGGCCTGCGCCGCGAACGGGTTCGGCCCGGTGCGGAGGTAGCGGCCCGCGAGGTCCGGCGGCACCGCGCCCGTGACCTCGAGGTCCGTGGCGGTCACCTCCGTGGCCACCGGCGCGTAATTGCCGGTCAGGTACGTCGCTCCACCCATGTCTGCCCCTGGCGTGGGCCGCCGGACCAGCCCCAGCGTCCAATACACACCCGCTCGCGCCGGGGGTCAATCGCGTGAGGTGATCAAATCGCACGACACAGCGGTTGGCTGACCACGGCTGGCCGACAGTCCCCACACAACGCGAAAGCTCCCGGCCGCCCGGCGACCGGGAGCTTCCACACGAGCGTGCGGCTCAGACGTTGAAGCGGAACTCCACCACGTCGCCGTCAGCCATGACGTAGTCCTTGCCCTCCATGCGCACCTTGCCGGCCTCCTTGGCCTTGGCCATGGTGCCCGCGGCGACGAGGTCGTCGAAGGAGACGATCTCGGCCTTGATGAAGCCCTTCTGGAAGTCCGTGTGGATCACGCCGGCCGCCTCAGGGGCGGTGTCGCCCTTGCGGATCGTCCAGGCGCGGGTCTCCTTGGGGCCAGCCGTCAGGTAGGTCTGCAGGCCGAGGGTGTCGAAGCCGACGCGGGCCAGGACCTCGAGGCCCGGCTCCTCCACACCGGCGTCGGCGAGGAAGTCAGCGGCCTCCTCGTCGTCGAGCTCGATCAGCTCGGACTCGAACTTGGCGTCCAGGAAGATCGCCTCGGCGGGCGCGACGAGCTCGCGCATCTTCGCCTTGAGCTCCTCGTCCTGGAGCTCCTCGGCGTCGCAGTTGAAGACGTAGATGAAGGGCTTCGCGGTCAGCAGCGACAGCTCGCGCAGCAGCGTACGGTCGATGTCGGTCGCGATGATCGGCGTACCGGCCTCGAGCGCCGCCTGGGCAGCCTTCGCGGCCTCGAGGTTCGCGACGAGCTCCTTGTTCTTGCGCGACTCCTTCTCGAGCCGCATGACCGACTTCTCGACGGTCTCCAGGTCGGCCAGGATCAACTCGGTCTGGATGGTGGAGATGTCGTTGCCGGGGTTGACCTCACCGTCGACGTGGGTGACGTCCTCATCGCGGAAGACGCGGGTGACCTGGCAGATCGCGGCCGACTCGCGGATGTGGGAGAGGAACTTGTTGCCCAGGCCCTCACCCTGCGAGGCGCCGCGCACGATGCCGGCGATGTCGACGAACTCGACGGTCGCGGGAAGGATCTTCTCCGAGCCGAAGATCTCGGCGAGCTTCGCGAGCCGCTCGTCCGGCACGCCGACGACGCCGACGTTGGGCTCGATCGTCGCGAACGGGTAGTTCGCCGCGAGCACGTCGTTCTTGGTCAGGGCGTTGAAGAGGGTCGACTTGCCAGCGTTGGGAAGTCCGACGATTCCGATGGTGAGGGCCACGGTCGCCGAGTCTAGGTCCGGCGACCGTGGCCCTCTAAATCACAGGCTCTGGCTCACGGGCCCGCGACGGGCCCGGCGAGCGGGATCAGCTGCCGTAGACGGCACGCACCCCGGTCCGGTCGTACGACGAGAAGGTCAGGTTGCTCGACCCGCCGTTGCACTGCGGGTAGTGCATGATCGAGCGGTTGTCGTACGGCGTCAGCGCGCGCCAGTTGTTGTCCTCGAAGCAGGTGCCGGCCTCGGGACGGGTGTGCTCGTGGCGGAAGCCCAGCACGTGGCCGAGCTCGTGCGCCATGATGTTGGCCGGCGTCCAGGAGCCGGAGTTCACCAGCGACGAGGCGTTGACCAGGATGTTGCGCGAGCTCTTCGAGCTGCTCGGGAAGAACGCACGCGCGATGTACGACGTGGTGCTCGTCGGCTCCACCGAGAAGACCACGTTGGGGTTGCTGGTGTTGCAGCTGGCGTTCTGCGACGAGACGTAGACGAAGTTGACGCCCGAGCTCGCGCCCTCCCAGATCGCCGCACCGTTGGCCATCGCGTTGATGATCGTCGACTGCCGCGTGCCGAAGCGCGTGCTGACGCAGTAGGTCAGGTTGCGCGCGGTCGTGGCCGACCACTTGTCGTCGCGGCCGCCGTAGCGGTTGATGATGAGGCCCTGGTTGCCGGCGCTGCCCTTCAGCGCGCGCTGGGTCGACCTGGCGTTCGTACGCTGCGCCTTGAGCTTCTTGGCCGTCATCGAGAAGTAGTACTGCTGAAGGGCGCGACGGTTGGCGACCGGCTCGTCGCCGTTGACGATGAACTGGCCGTCGGTGTCGCGGTGGGCCTGCTTGACGTACTGCTTGAAGGAGGGCGTCTTGTCCTTGGCGACGGAGTCCTTCGCGGCGGAGAGGGCCGGGGTGCCGGCCAGCGCCACGGCGCCAGCTGCGGCGGTGGCCGCGACGACTGCGGTGATCCTGCGGAAGTGCATGAGTTCTTCCTCTGCGGAGCGACGATGGGAATACGAGTCAAACCACCGGCCCATGCCCCGCGCCAGATCTTCTCGCCTGCGCGTTCGTGCGATGCAACGACTCGCATCTTGGGGCGCAGGATGTGCCGGGAACCGCGCCCCATCGCGTACGTCCCCGCTCACCCCCACCCTGCTGTCGGCGGGGTGTGGCAGGCTCTGCGCCGTGACGAACGACGCCCCGATCCACGCTGACCACGACGCCTCGCGCACGGTGCACGACGCCCTGCGCGAGCCTGCCAACCGGGTCAGCCCCCGCGCCGTGGCCTACTGGCGCACCAATGCCGCGATCGGCTCCGTCATCGTCCTGGCGATCACCTTCACCGTCTACTTCCTGGTGCCCTCGCGCCCGTGGTGGGCCACGGCGATCGTGGCGGTCATCGTCATCGGCAGCCTCGTCGAGGTGGCCGCGATGCCGACCGTCCGCTACCGGGTCCACCGGTGGGAGGTCAACGACATCGCGATCCACACCCGCGACGGGTGGATCAACCTCGAGTCGCGCATCGCCCCGCTCAACCGCGTGCAGACCGTCGACTCCCAGCAGGGCGCGATCATGCGCCTCTTCAACCTGGCCTCGATCACCGTCACCACCGCCTCCTCGGCCGGCAGCGTCGACATCGTCGGGCTCGACGCCGACGAGGCCCGCGAGCTGGTCGCCACCCTGACCACCATCACCGCAGCCACCGAGGGCGACGCGACGTGAGCGACGACTTCACCGCGGCTCCCCCCCCTCCCCCGACCCGTTCCCCACCCCGCCGCCCACGCCGGCACGCTCACCGTGGGTCACGGTCTCCGAGGACGACGGCTGGCTGCGCCTGGACAAGCGCAAGCTGCTGCTCGACCCGATCACGGCCCTGCGCCAGTCGATCGTCCCGATCGCCGCCGTCGCGGTCGGTGCGTCGAGTTTCGGCGGCTGGTGGATGGCGCTCGGCATCCCCGTGGTCGCGGCCCTCGCGGCCGTCTTCGGCCTGATCCCGTGGTTCACCACCTCCTACCGGATCACTGAGTCGCAGCTGCAGCTCCGCCACGGGCTGCTCAACCGGAGCACCCAGACGGCGCCGCTCGACCGCGTACGCAGCGTGGACCTCGAGGCCACCGTGCTGCACCGCATCCTCGGGATGCGCAAGGTGCAGATCGGCACCGGGGTCGACAACGAGCGCATCGAGCTCGACGCCGTGACCACCGAGCGGGCCGAGGAGCTGCGCCGCCTGCTCCTCACCCAGCGGTCGACACCTTCCACGGCACCGGTGGAGCCGAGCCCTTCGTACGACGTCTCCGGTGACACCCCCGATGGGGCGTCGACGCCAACCGTGCCGGCCGTGGAGCCCGCCGAGGAGCCGGCAGAGGAGCTGGCCCGCTTCCAGTGGAGCTGGGTCCGCTTCGCGCCCTTCAACGTCGCCCGCCTGCCGTCGTCGCCGCCGCCATCGGTTTCCTCGGGCAGTTCTTCAACGACTTCGAGATCTCCGTCGACGCCAGCGACGTCGAGCGCACCAGGGACTCGCTGATGGAGGTCGGCATCGCCGCCCTCGTCGTCGCCATCGTGCTGGGCGCGGTCGTGGCCTGGCTGCTCATCTCGATCATCGGCTACGTCGTGCAGTGGTTCGGCCTCACGCTCACCCGCGGCCAGGGCTCGCTGCACATGTCGGCGGGCCTGCTCTCCACCCGCTCGATCAGCGTCGAGGAGAAGCGCGTGCGTGGCATCGAGATCGTCGAGCCGCTGCTGATGCGTCCGGTGAAGGGCGCCGAGCTCGCCACCCTCGCCACCGGCGTCGGTGAGGGCGGCACCACCAAGATCCTCCCGCAGTGCCCGACCCCCGTCGCCGCGGACGTCGCCGGGCAGGTCCTCGGCGACCACCACCCGATGCGCGTCCTGCTGACCCCGCACGGCCCGGCCGCCCGGCGCCGCCGGCACGTCGCGCAGCAGTGGGTCACCCTCTTCCTGGCTGCGGCCGGTGTCGCCATCCACCAGGTCGTCCTGCCGCTCAACGAGACCGAGGCGCCGCTGTGGTGGCTGCTGCTCCCCGCAGCCGTCTGGCTGCCGATCGCCGTCGTGCTGGCCGAGCTCTCCTACGCCCACCTCGGCCACGCGCTCAGCGACGACCACCTGGTCGCCGGGCACGGCGTGACGGCCCGCAAACGTACGGTCCTGGAGATCGACGGGATCATCGGCTGGGCCGTCCAGCAGAACATCTTCCAGCGCCGCCTCGGGCTGGTCACCCTGGTCGCGACCACCGCGGCGGGCGACGAGCACGTGACGCTGACCGACGTGCCCGAGGAGAGGGCCGTACGCCTGGCCGCCCAGGCCACACGGGAGTCGGTCCGGCCGTTCCTCGTGCGTTGACCGCCGACGACTAGGCTCGCCCGGTGCGAATCGCTACCTGGAACGTCAACTCCATCCGGACCCGTATCGACCGCGTCGAATCCTTCCTCGACCGCCACGACATCGACGTCCTGGCCGTCCAGGAGACGAAGGCGAAGGTCGAGCAGCTGCCGCTGATGGGCCTGGAGTCGCGCGGCTACGAGGTGGCCGCGGCCGGCTTCAGCCAGTGGAACGGCGTGGCACTGATCAGCCGCGTCGGGCTCGAGGACGTCCAGGTCGGCTTCGACACCATGCCCGGCTTCGGTGACCCCGAGACCCAGGAGGCCCGGGCCATCGGTGCCGTCTGCGGTGGACTGCGGATCTGGTCGCTCTACGTGCCCAACGGCCGCAAGCCCGAGGACCCGCACTACGTCTACAAGCTCGACTGGCTCGGTCGCCTGCGTGAGCAGGCCCAGCCGTGGCTTGCCGAGGACACCGTCCTGGTCGGCGACTGGAACGTCTGCCCCACCGACGAGGACGTCTTCGACCCCAAGCAGTTTCCGCAACTCCACCCACGTCACGCCGCCCGAGCGCGCTGCCTTCGGCGCGTTCCTGGAGGATGGCTACGTGGACGTCGTACGTCCGCACGCCCCCGGCCCGGACGTGTACACGTACTGGGACTACTACAGGCAGCGCTTCGAGCGGAACCGCGGCCTGCGCATCGACTTCATCCTCGGCTCCCCCTCGGTCGCCGCGAAGGTGACCCACGCCTTCATCGACGTCGACGAGCGCAACCCCGCCCTCGGCGAGGGCACGCCGAGCGACCACGCCCCCGTGATCGCCGACATCGACCTCTGACACAGCGCGCCGGGTGACACAGCGCGCCGGGTGACACAGCGCCCCGGGCAGACCCGGCTGACCCTAGGGTGCTGCCACGGGTTCCTTCAGCGAGATCGTGCTGTCGTTCGACTTCCGCGACGACACCCCCGCCGAGGTGATCGCCGGGTTCTCCGCCCTGGCCCCTCCCGTGCTTCCGGATCAAGCGCCCACGCTGCCGACACCCACCGTCGAGCCGTGGTACGAGTTCATCCCGGACTGGCGTGCGGCCTACGGCGACCCTGAGGCCGACCCGTTCCGCGACGAGCCGTGGCGCCACAACTGGGCACCGCACCTCGCCCTCTCGATGGGCGGCACCACCACCGCTCACGCCGTGCTGACGTGGGGCGAGATGGATGCCTGGAACCTGGACTGCCGGGTCGCCTGGAAGACCGGTCCGGAGGAGGTGAGCGAGGCGTTGTCGTGGTTGGCGCCCTTCGTCTCCACCCACTGGTTCCAGCGCCCCGTCCTCGTGGGCCACGTCCACCACGAGGCGGCGCCCCGCCCGCACCTCTTCTGGGTCGACCGAGGGTCGTGGGTGCTGGAGGACCTCAACCCGGACGACGAATGGAGGTGGTGAGCCAGAAATGTCGGCGCCCTCCTCCATGATCGACGCATGGACATCTCGACGCTGGTGACGCTGCTGGTCGGACTCCTCCTGGGCCTCGGCCTGGGTGGTCTGATCGGGTGGCTGTGGGCGCGCGCCCACACCCCCGCCGCCGACGACCTCCTGCCCGAGCTCCTCGAGGCACGCGCCGGCGACCAGGCCGTGGTCAAGGAGGGCCTCGACCGGCTCGCCGAGCACCTGCGCCTCATCGACCACGACCGCGCCACCTGGCAGGGCGAGTTCAACGCTCAGGTCCAGTCGATGCGCAGCACCACCGAGACCCTCCGTCGCGAGACCGCCTCCCTGGCCACCGCCCTGCGCAAGCCGCAGGTCCGCGGCCAGTGGGGCGAGATGCACCTGCGCCGCGCAGTCGAGCTGGCCGGGATGGTCGACCACGTCGACTTCTCCGAGCAGGTCCGCCTCGACGACGGCGTCCTGCGCCCCGACCTGGTGGTCCACCTCGCCGGCGGACGACAGGTCGTCGTCGACTCCAAGGTCCCGCTCGACGCGTTCCTCGACGCCTCGGCCGCCGAGGACGACGCCCGCCGCGCCGAGCACCTCACCCGGCACGCGCGCCAGCTGCGTACGCACGTCGACCAGCTCGGCGCCAAGGCCTACTGGCGCTCGCTGCCAGAGAGCCCCGAGTTCGTGGTCCTCTTCGTCTCCCCGCCGAGGCCTTCCTCTCCGTCGCGCTGGAGAGCCAGCGCGACCTCCTCGAGTACGCAGCCGCGCGCGACGTCGTGCTCGCCACCCCGACCACGCTGATCGCCCTCCTGCGCACCGTCGCCCACGGCTGGCGCCACGAGGCGGTGGCCGCCCAGGTCGCGGAGGTGCAGCAGCTCGGCCGCGAGCTCCACGAGCGGCTGGGCACCATGGGCGCCCACTTCTCCAAGGTCGGCCGCAGCCTGTCCAGCGCAGTGCAGTCCTACAACAGCGCGGTCGGCTCGCTGGAGGGGCGCGTCCTCGTCACCGCCCGCAAGTTCAACGACCTCGGGGTGGTCCGAAGCGACCTCGTCGAGCCGTCCCAGGTCGAGACCACACCCCGCCTGCTGGCTGCCCCCGAGTTCGACGACAACCCCGCGCCGCGGGGTCTCCCAACCCACTCGGAGGGCCAGATTGCGGCGCGCCGTGTCGCCGGGGAGTGACCGTGGCCTATTTTTGGCCCGTGACCCCAGACCAGCCGTCGTGGCTGTACGGAACCGAACCCAGGCGCCAGGTCGTGGCCCTCGGGTTCGCGCTGGTGCTCAGCGCCGTGGCGCTGGACTACCTGATGAGCGGTCACCTCAGCCTCTTCTTCGACCTCTGCTTCATCACCCTCTGCCTCTACCTGGCCATCCGGGTCGAGCAGTCGGCGCTCTCGCTGGGTGCGATGCTGCCGCCTGCGCTGATGCTCGCGGTCCTCGTGCTGCTCGGCCTCGCCGCGCCGCAGGTCGTCGCCCGCGCTGACGACGCGGTGGTCCAGGCGGTCGTCACCGGGCTCACCAACCACAGCGTGGCGCTGGTGGCCGGCTGGGCGTTGGCCCTGATCGCCCTCGAGGGACGCCGCCGCGGCGTCCTCAGCTCCGACGACCGCTGAGCGTCACGCCGGGACGCGCCTCACTCGAAGCGCGACGTGTCGCCTGCGCCCTCGCGCAGCACCTCGGGGTAACCCTCCGACCAGTCCACGACGGTGGTCGGCTGGGCGCTGACGTCACCCGAGTCGATCACGATGTCGACCTGGTGGTCGAGCTCCTCCTTGATCTCCCAGCCCATCGTGCGGGCCTCGGTCTCGCCCGGGAGGATCAGCGTGCTGGTGAGCAGCGGCTCCCCCAGCTCGCCGAGCAGCGCGCAGACCACCGGGTGGTCGGTGATGCGCACGCCGACGGTCCGCTTCTTGGGGTGCATGAGGCGCTTGGGCACCTCCGAGGTCGCCGGCAGGATGAACGTGTACGGCCCCGGGGTCGCCGCCTTATCGCCCGGAAGGCCGAGTTGTCGAGGTGCACGAACTGGCCCAGCTGGGCGAAGTCCGAGCACATCAGGGTGAAGTGGTGACGCTCGTCGAGGTCACGGATCTTCAGGATGCGGTCGCGGCCCTCGCGGTTGCCGAGCTGGCAGCCCAGCGCGTAGCCGGAGTCGGTCGGGTAGGCGATCAGCGCGTCGTCACGCAGCGCCTGCACGACCTGGCCGATGGTGCGGGCCTGCGGGTTGTCCGGGTGGACGTCGAGGTAGCGGGCCATCAGGAGCTCGCCTGGTCGGGCTGCGCGGCGGCCTGGGCGGCCTGCTGGGCCGCGCGGATGTCGCGTCGCAGCTCTGGCGGCAGCGCGAAGATCAGCGACTCCTCCGCCGACTGCACCGCGCGGGCGTCGGGGTAGCCACGGTCGGCCAGGAACGACAGCACCCCCTGCACGAGCTCCTCGGGGACCGAGGCGCCGGAGGTGACGGCCACGTTCTCCACGCCCTCGAGCCACGCCTCGTCGATCTCGTGGGCGTAGTCGACCAGGTAGGAGGCCTTCGCTCCGGCCTCCAGGGCGACCTCGACCAGGCGGACCGAGTTGGACGAGTTGCGCGAGCCCACCACGATCACCAGGTCGGCGCCCTGGGCGATCTCCTTCACCGCGAGCTGGCGGTTCTGGGTGGCGTAGCAGATGTCGTCGCTCGGCGGGTCGAGCAGCAGCGGGAACTTCTCCCGGATCGCCCGCACCGTCGCCATCGTCTCGTCGACCGACAACGTGGTCTGCGACAGCCAGGCCACCTTGGCCGGGTCGCGCACCTCGATGCCGGCGACGTCGGGCGACTCCACGAGCTGGATGTGGTCGGGCGCCTCACCGGCGGTGCCCTCGACCTCCTCGTGACCGGCGTGGCCGATCAGCAGGATGTCGTAGTCGTCGGCGGCGAAGCGCTTGGCCTCGTGGTGCACCTTCGTCACCAGCGGGCAGGTGGCGTCGATCGTCTTGAGGCTGCGCTCGGCGGCCTCGGCGTGCACGGCCGGGGAGACACCGTGCGCCGAGAAGACGACGGTCGAGCCGGCCGGCACCTCGTCAAGCTCCTCGACGAAGATCGCGCCGCGGTCCTGCAGGGTCGCGACGACGTGCTTGTTGTGCACGATCTCCTTGCGCACGTAGACCGGTGCGCCGTAGAGGTCGAGCGCCTTCTCGACTGTGATCACAGCCCGGTCGACGCCAGCGCAGTAGCCGCGCGGAGCAGCCAGCAGGACGCTCCTGGCGGCGTCGGGGTCGAGGACCGGGGGAATGCCGAGGTCGGTGGTCATGGTCCGAGTCTAGGAGGCGCCGGGTCGAACGGCGTGGTCGCGACCACCACGACCGGCCCGTCGTCCGTCGACGCCACGGCCCGGACGGCCAGGCCACGCTCCGCGAGGAGCGTCAGCGCACCGTCCACCTGGTCGGGAGACACCTCCACCAGCAGGTGCCCGCCGGGCCGCAGCCACTCCCCCGCCACGGCCGCGAGCCGACGGTGCACGGCGAGCCCGTCCTCCCCACCGTCCACGGTCGCCAACGGCTCGTGGTCACGCGACTCCCGCGGCATGAACGCGACGGCGCGGGAGGGGACGTACGGCGCGTTGGCCGTGCACACGTCGACCTGTCCGCGCCAGCCCTCGGGCAGCCCGGAGAAGAGGTCGCCGGCCACGGCGACACGCTCACGCTCGTCCGCACCGGCCCCACCGTGCGCGTCAAGGTTCGCGCGCGCCAGACGTACGGCCGTGGCGTCGACGTCGCTCAACGCCACGTCGGCGTCGGGCACGCGGCGTACGACGGCGCACCCCACCGCGCCCACGCCGCAGCAGAGGTCGACCACCCGCGGCCGCTCGATCCCGGCCAGCAACGCGACGGCCTCGTCGACCATCGCCACCGTCCCCTGGCGCGGCACGAAGACGCCCGGCGCCACCTGCAGCCGCAGCCCGTCGAACTCCACCCACCCCAGCACAAGCTCCAACGGCTCCCCCGCCACCCGCCGGCCCACCATGGCCTCCAGCGCGTCGGGGTCGGCAGCATCGCCGGCGTCGCCAGCGGCCTCGACCAGCAACCGTGCCTCGTCCTCGGCGAAGACGCAGCCCGCAGCGCGCAACGGCGCCACCAGTCCGTCCGCCACGGTCCTCCCCGTCTCCGTCACGTGCCGAGCCTGTCCGGTCCTGTCGGAGCGCGCCACTAGGCTCACCGCGTGGCACTCGAGACCTCCCTGGAGCAACCGGCACCGGTCCGGTCGATCGCCAACGCGCTCTCGGGATGGATCGACCGTCTCGGCGCGGTCTGGGTCGAGGGCCAGGTCACCCAGGTCTCGCGGCGACCGGGCCTGCAGACCGTCTTCATGACGCTGCGCGACTCGCACGCCGACATCTCGGTCAACGTCACCTGTGCGCGCAGCCTCTTCGACTCCCTCAACCCGCCGCTGGTCGAGGGGGCCAGCGTCGTCTTGCACGCCAAGCCCAGCTACTACGCCAACCGCGGCACCCTCTCGCTGGTCGCCCGCGACATCCGGATGGTCGGCCTCGGCGAGCTGCTCGCCCGCCTCGAGCGCCGCCGCCAGCTGCTGGCCGCCGAAGGACTTTTCGCCCCCGAGCTCAAGCGCCAGCTCCCCTTCCTGCCCGACTGCGTGGGCCTGGTCACCGCCCCCAAGTCGGCCGCCGAGCGCGACGTCCTCGACAACGCGCGGCGCCGCTGGCCGGCGGTCCGCTTCGAGGTCGCCCACGCCACCATGCAGGGCCAGAACTCCGCCGCCACCGTGATCGCCGCGCTCCAGCGCCTCGAGGCCAACCCGGCCGTCGACGTCATCGTCGTGGCCCGCGGCGGCGGCTCGGTCGAGGACCTGCTGCCCTTCAGCGACGAGAGCCTGGTCCGGCAGGTCCACTCGATGCGTACGCCGGTGGTCTCCGCCATCGGCCACGAGCCCGACCAGCCGCTGCTCGACCTGGTCGCCGACGTCCGCGCCTCCACCCCCACGACGCCGCCAAGCAGGTCGTGCCCGACATGGCCGAGGAGCTGGCCGGCGTGGTCTGGGCCCACGGACGCGTCCGGTCACTGGTCCGCGCCTACGTGGAGCGCGAGCAGCACACCCTCGACGCCCTGCGCTCCCGCCCCGCGCTGGCCGACCCTCGTACGCTGCTCGACGCCCGGGCCGACGAGGTCGCCGCCCTGCGCGACCGCGCCAGGCGTACGCTCTCGCACCGGCTCGACCGCGCCGCCGACGACGTCGACCACCACCGCGCCCGCGCGCGTGCCCTGTCCCCCCTGGCCACGTTGCAGCGCGGCTACGCCGTGGTGCAGGACGGCGACGGCCACGTGGTCACCTCGGTCACGGCGCTGCCCGCGGGCAGCGCGCTGACCGTGCGGCTGGCCGACGGCCGCGTGCACGCGACCTCCACCGACACCGAGCCCGACCACAGCCAGCCCCACCCCAGCCAGCCTCAGACCGCAGGAGCCGACGATGAGTGAGACCGCCCCGCAGGACCTCTCCTACGAGGAGGCCCGGGAGGAGCTGATCGAGGTGGTGCGCACGCTCGAGCAGGGCGGCACCACGCTCGAGGAGTCCTTGGCGCTGTGGGAGCGCGGCGAGGCGTTGGCGACGGCCTGCCAGGCGTGGCTCAACGGGGCGCGCCAGCGGCTCGACGACGCGATCGCCAAGGACGCACCCTCCGACGACTGAGCCCGACGCCTCGACCCGACGACTGAGGTCAGCTCGGCGTCGGGGAGCCCGACGGGGTCGGGACCGGCGTGCCCATCTCCCGCGGCTCGGTCACCGACGGGTCGGCCACGACCAGCATCGAGGCGAGCTCGACCAGGTCCTCGAGCGGGGCGGAGCCGTAGACCATCAGCTGGGTCTCACCGTGGTCGAGCACCAGCGCGTGGTCGCCGCCCTCGTCGGACCAGCTGCGCCACTCGCCGGCGAAGTCGCCGGTCACCGCGACGGGTCGCCGGGCCGGGCCTTCTCGTCGACGTAGGTCTTGAGCAGGTCCTCGAGGTCCTCGTCGTCCTGGCGGAACCCGACGAACTTCTCCTGGTCGGTGAGCATGCTGAGCTCGAGCACGGGCGGGTCGCTGGGCGCGATCCGGACGTTCGTGGCGATCCACTCCTCGGGGAGCACCTCGGGTGCCACCACCTCGCGCCCCTCGTCGACGAGCGCCGTCACGGCGGCCTGCCACTCGACGGCCTCGGGCTCGACCTGCGGCACCTCGCGGCTGGTCTCGCGGAAGGCGACGAAGGCCAGCACGCATCCGACCAGGACGATCATCGCGCCGACCATGCCTGCCATCGAGGTCTGGTAGCGACCGGGACTCTCACTCACGCGCCCATCCTCGCAGGTGGCGCCCACCCGACCGCCGCCCCCTCCCCGCCGTGGGCGGGCCCTGTGAGCGGGACCTCGTTCACGCCCCGCGGCCGGGCGCGGCGGGGCGTCCCGCGCCCGATACGATGCGCCCCATGACGAACGTCGACGCCTCCGTCTCGCCCACCCCGCCCGACCGCAACCTGGCCATGGAGCTGGTGCGCGTCACCGAGGCCGCCGCACTGGCAGCGGGTCGCTGGGTCGGACGCGGCGACAAGAACGGTGCCGACGGCGTCGCCGTCAACGCGATGCGCGTGATGATCTCCTCGGTCGCCATGAACGGCACCGTCGTCATCGGCGAGGGCGAGAAGGACGACGCCCCGATGCTCTTCAACGGCGAGCAGGTCGGCGACGGCACCGGCCCCGAGGTCGACGTCGCCGTCGACCCGATCGACGGCACCACGCTGACCGCCAAGGGCATGAACAACGCGATCGCCGTGATGGCGGTCGCCCCGCGCGGCGCGATGTACGACCCGTCGGCCGTCTTCTACATGGAGAACTGGTCACCGGCCCCGAGGCCGCCCACGTCGTCGACATCCGCAACCCCGTCCCGGAG
Organism: Nocardioides daphniae; assembly: GCF_004777465.1. Taxonomy (NCBI): domain Bacteria; kingdom Bacillati; phylum Actinomycetota; class Actinomycetes; order Propionibacteriales; family Nocardioidaceae; genus Nocardioides; species Nocardioides daphniae. Next base: position 888,417 of record NZ_CP038462.1, on the reverse strand, counting down.
AACATCCGCGCCGTGGCCCGCGCCAAGGGCACCCGCCCCGAGGACGTCACCGTCGTCATCCTCGACCGCCCGCGCCACGAGAGATGGTCGAGCAGATCCGCTCCACCGGCGCGCGGATCAAGTTCATCAGCGACGGCGACGTCGCCGGCGCGATCATGGCGGCCCGCCCCGACACCGGCGTCGACCTCATGCTCGGCATCGGCGGCACCCCCGAGGGCATCATCGCGGCCTGCGCCATGAAGGCGATCGGCGGCGTGATCCAGGGTCGCCTGTGGCCCACCGACGACGAGGAGCGCCAGCGCGCCATCGACGCCGGCCACAACCTCGACCCCAACTTCGTCCTCTCCACCGACGACCTGGTCACCGGTGACGACTGCTTCTTCGTCGCCACCGGCATCAGTGACGGCGAGCTGATGAAGGGCGTCCGCTACAAAGCAAACGGCGCCGCGACCACCCACTCGCTGGTGATGCGCTCGCGCAGCGGCACGATCCGCCAGGTCATCTCCGAGCACCAGCTCAGCAAGATGAAGAAGTTCTCCGCGATCAACTTCTCCCAGTGACCACCTCCCAGTGATCACGTGAGCCCGGTCGGGCTCACTTCTTCTGCCGCGTCGTCCCGATCGTCAGCCCCTTCGACTGCATGAGGTGGTCGACGCGGCAGTGGGTGCCGTCGGAGACCGTGTAGCAGAAGAAGCGGTCCTTGTTGTGACCAGCTGTACCCGGAACTTCGGCAGCTTGCCCTGCGGCACGCGTACGTAGCGCTGCCCCTGCACCGAGCGGATCCCCGAGACCCCCGTGGCGTGGTACTTGCGCCCCTTGGCGACCTTCGAGTGCAGCATCCGTGAGCCCTTGTTGCAGAACGACACGTTGCCGACCGTCGTCCCGGCGCTCACGCCGTAGAAGCTGACACCCAGGTCCACCGGGAACGACTTGCAGCGGTCGACGTTCTCGAAGTTCCGCCCCGCCGAGTACGACGTCCCGCGCAGCTTCGTCCGTCCGACGCTGGTGATGACCACGTCGTACCAGCCCCAGTCCTGGTCACCCTTGCGCTTGCGCATCTCCGAGGTCACGTCGACCGCGTAGAAGTCGTACCGGTTGTTCTGGTCGAGGATCTTGTAGGTCGAGGCGGTCACCCGGATCCGCGCCGACGCCTGCTTCGACCGGTAGGACGGCGGCACCTCCTTGCCGGAGACGCAGTCCGGGCACACGCGTACGTAGTCGATGACGCGCGTCTTGACCTGCCGGTTGCGGGCGGTCTGGAAGGCCGGTACGCCGGTGGGCGTCGGCCCCTCCACGCGGCCTGCGGCCGCCACCTGCCCCGCAACCGAGGTTGACGTCGCGCTGCGCGCGTTTGCGCCGGGTGACGCGTGGGCAGGTGACTGGCCTGCGAGCACGGACGCGCAGGCGAGGGCGGACAGCCCCGCCCCGGCACGACGCAGGGATTCCCGAGAAGAGTTCATGGCGTCGACACAAGCACGGTCCCATCCACCCCACAACCCATCAGGAGACACGTTGTCAGGCACAACGCAAGGCCTGAGGGGGTTGCGGCAAGTGACCCACAAGGACTACATGTGATGGAGACCACATCGAGGAGGGTCATGCGAACGCAACGCTTCCGCCCACGTCAAGGAACACCACGCCTGCGTCGCGCGGGCCTGGCCGTGGCCGCAGTCCTGCTCGGGTCGTCCGTCCTGGCGGCCTGCGGCTCGGGGACGACGGCAAGGTCTCACTGAACTGGTACATCAACCCGGACGCGCAGGAGACGGTCGCCACGATCGCCGAGAACTGCTCGACCGACGACTACGACATCTCGGTGCAGCTGCTGCCCAACAACGCGACGGAGCAGCGTACGCAGCTCGCCCGCCGCCTGGCGGCCAAGGACTCGTCCACCGACCTGATGAACCTCGACCCGATCTTCGTGCCGGAGTTCGCCAGCGCCGGGTGGCTCGAGCCCTTCACCGGCGAGCTGGCCGACCGGGCCATCGACGACGACGTGCTCGAGGCGCCGCCGCCACCGCCACCTGGGAGGACGAGGTCGTGGTGGTCCCGCAGTGGGCCAACACCCAGGTGCTCTGGTACCGCAAGTCGCTCGCCGAGAAGGCCGGGCTCGACATGACGCAGCCCGTCACCTGGAAGCAGATCATCGAGGCGGCCGACCAGAACGACGGCACCGTCGGCGTCCAGGCCAACAAGTACGAGGGCTACGTGGTCTGGCTCAACGCACTCGTGACGGGCGCGGGCGGCGACCTGGTCAGCGACACCGAGCAGGGCCGCGACGCGAAGGTCGACGTCGACTCCGACGCCGGCCGCGCCGCTGCCGAGGTGATCCAGCAGCTCGCCGACTCCGGCGCCGCACAGAACGACCTCTCGGTCTCCAACGAGGGCACCAGCCTCGGCCGCCTGCTCGAGGGTCCGTCGACCGAGGACAACGGCTCCTTCATGGTCAACTGGACCTTCGTCTACAAGAACATGGAGGACGGCGAGGCCAACGGCACCCTGGTCAAGGGCGCGATGAAGGACCTCGGCTGGGCCCGCTACCCGGCCACCGTCGAGGGCGAGGAGTCCCGCCCGCCGATCGGCGGCATCCAGGTCGGCGTCGGCGCCTACAGCGACCACAAGGAGATGGCCCAGGAGGCCGCGCTCTGCGTGACCAACCCCGACGCGCAGGAGGCGTTGGCCGTCGAGGCCGGGCTCTTCCCGTCCCGTGGCTCGGTCTACGAGGCCGAAGCCCTCAAGGAGGCCTACCCCGAGGACCTGCTGGCGCTCTTCCGCGAGTCGGTCGACTCGGCCGGTCCCCGCCCGCAGAGCGCCTTCTACAGCCAGATCTCCGGTGCGCTCCAGTCGGTCTGGCACCCCCCGACGTCGGTCAGCCCCGACACCACCCCGAAGGAGTCGGCCTCGTTCCTCTCCGACGTCCTGGACGGAAGGAGACTCCTGTGAGCACAGTGACAGCTCCTCGCGTCAAGGCTCGCAAGGAGCGCGTCGACGCCTCCGACCGGGCCGTCGCCGAGAACAAGCTGGGCCAGAAGCTGGTCGCCCCGCCATCGCCCTGATGCTGCTGGTCACGGCCTTCCCGATGGTCCGCGCCATCTGGCTGAGCGTGTACGACTACAGCCTCACCGCACCTGACGACAAGAGCTTCGTGGGGGCCCGCAACTACGTCACGGCCCTCACCGACTCACTCTTCTGGTCCACCACCCTCAACACCGTCTTCATCATGGTGGTGACGGTGGCGGTCGAGCTGGTCATCGGCTTCGCCTTCGCCATGGTGATGCACCGGGTGATCTTCGCCCGCGGCATCATCCGCACCTCGATCCTGATCCCCTACGGCATCATCACCGTGGTCTCGGGCTTCGCGTGGCAGTTCGCCTTCTCCAACACCAACGGCTTCGTCAACGACTGGCTGCCCTTCGTCGGCTCCGACTTCAACTGGTTCGGCGAGTACGGCTCGGCGATGGCCGCGATCATGGTCTCGGAGATCTGGAAGACCACGCCCTTCATGTCGCTGCTCCTGCTGGCCGGCCTGGCCCAGGTCTCGGAGGACATGCTGGAGGCCGCCAAGGTCGACGGCGCCACCTGGTGGCAGCGGCTGTGGAAGGTGATCCTTCCCAACATGCGCTCGGCGATCATGGTCGCTGTCCTCTTCCGCGCGCTGGACGCCTACCGCATCTTCGACAACATCTTCGTGATGACGGCAGGTGCCCAGGGCACCGAGTCGGTCTCGTTCCTCACCTACCGGCAGGTGATCGAGCAGTTCCAGCTGGGCATCGGGTCCGCGCTCTCGGTGCTGCTCTTCCTGTCCGTCCTCATCGTGGCCTTCGTGATCGTGAAGGTCTTCCGCGTCGACCTGGCCGCAGCCAGGCAGGAGTGAAGAGATGAAGCCACTGCAGAAGGTCGGCGTCGTGCTCGGCGCCCTGCTGATCCTCGCCTGGTGCCTGCTCCCGGTCGCCTGGATCCTGTCGCTCAGCCTCAAGGACCCCAACGCCGTCGCCGCCGGGTCGCCGGGCTTCCTGCCCGGGGACGCCTACGTCGGCTTCGACAACTACGAGCTCGTCTGGGACAACGACCAGTTCCGGCGGGCCATCCTCAACTCCATCGGCATCTCGCTGATCGCCACGCTGCTCTCGGTGATCATCGCGACGCTGGCTGCGTACGCGATCGCGCGCCTGGAGTTCAAGGGCAAGAAGTTCGTGCTCACGATGGCGCTGGTGATCGCGATGTTCCCGGTGGTCTCGCTCGTGGGCCCGCTCTTCGACATGTGGCGCACGGTCGGGCTGTACGACACCTGGCCCGGCCTGATCATCCCCTACATGTCGTTCACGCTCCCGCTGGCGATCTGGACGCTCTCGGCATTCTTCCGGGAGATCCCGTGGGAGATGGAGCAGGCGGCGCAGGTCGACGGCGCCACCGCGTGGCAGGCCTTCCGCAAGGTGATCGTCCCGCTCGCGGCCCCGGGTGTCTTCACCGCCGCGATCCTGACGTTCTTCTTCGCCTGGAACGACTTCGTCTTCGGGATCTCGCTGACCTCCACCGAGACGGCCCGCCCGATCCCCGCCGCGCTCTCGTTCTTCGTCGGGGCCGACCCGTTCAACCGACCGGCTTCCCTGCTCGCCGCGGGCGCCGTGCTCTCGACGATCCCGATCGTCATCATCGTCCTGCTGTTCCAGCGCAAGATCGTCGCCGGACTGACCTCCGGCGCAGTGAAGGGTTGATCCGATGGCTGCCATCACAATGAACCACATCGTCAAGCGCTACGGCGACGGCTTCCCCGCCGTCAACGACGTCAGCATCGACGTCGCCGACGGCGAGTTCATGATCCTCGTCGGCCCCTCGGGCTGCGGGAAGTCGACCCTGCTGCGCATGGTCGTCGGCCTCGAGGACATCACCGACGGCGACATGATGATCGGCGACCGTCGGGTCAACGACCTCGCACCCCGCGACCGCAACCTGGCGATGGTCTTCCAGAACTATGCGCTCTACCCGCACCTGACCGTCTACGAGAACATCGCCTTCCCGCTGCGCCTGGCCGGTGCGGACGACAAGGAGGTCGACAAGAAGGTGCGCGAGGCGTCGAAGACCCTCGAGCTCGACGAGCACCTGGAGCGCAAGCCCGGCAACCTGTCCGGTGGCCAGCGCCAGCGCGTCGCCATGGGCCGCGCGATCGTCCGCGACGCCGACGCCTTCCTCTTCGACGAGCCGCTGTCGAACCTCGACGCCAAGCTGCGCGGGCAGATGCGCACCGAGATCGCCCGGCTGCAGAAGCGGCTCGGCATCACCACCATCTACGTCACCCATGACCAGACCGAGGCCATGACGCTGGGCGACCGGGTCGCGGTGCTCAAGCGCGGCGTGCTGCAGCAGCTCGCCTCGCCGCGCGAGCTGTACGAGAACCCCGGCAACCTCTTCGTCGCCGGCTTCATCGGCTCCCCGCCGATGAACTTCCTGCCGGCCGAGGTCGACGGCACGACCGTCAAGCTGCCGTTCGGCGAGGTGCAGATCCCGCAGGCCAAGGCCGACAAGGCGCAGGGCAAGGGCCTGCTGATCGCTGGCATCCGGCCCGAGCACTTCGAGGACGCCAGCGTGGTCGGCGACAAGGCCAGCGAGGGCTCCACCTTCTCGGCGACCGTCGACGTGGTGGAGTGGCTGGGCAACCAGGCCTACGCCTACGTGCCCTTCGAGGCGCCGCCGGAGGTCCGTGAGCAGCTGGAGCAGCTCGAGAAGGACCTCGACGGCGAGTCGCTGCGTACGCAGATGGTCGTCTCACTCGACGGCGCGAGCCGCATCTCCGACGGCGACGAGGCGCAGATCTGGGTCAACTCCTCCAAGATGCACCTCTTCGACCCGGCGACCGGCGAGAACCTCACCGTCGACGTCGAGCACGCCGGACGCATCCCCGGCCTGGAGGACCCGAAGGAGCAGGCGCACGCCGAGAAGATGGCGGACGAGGCCGACCAGGTCGGCTGAGGGTCACCGACGAACGCAGAACCTGGGAGTGCTGGGCCGTTGACGTGACGTCAGCGGCCCGGCTTCTTGCGGAGGTTCCGCGGCTCCCCCGGCATGCGCTTGCGGGTCACGGTCACCGCACCCATCAGGGCCAGGCCCTTCACCCGGATCGTCGGTGACTGCAGGCCGATCTCGGGCTGCACCCGGTCGCGCCCCTGCTCGTAGGCACCCATCACGCCGTGACCCTCCACGATGACCTGGGTGCCGGCGTTGACGTGGATGTCGACCGACCCCATCAGGGTGTGGGCGTAGATCACGGTCTCCTGCGCCGTGAAGACGGCCTGACGCAGGTCGAGCGTCACCGCCCCCATGACCGCGAAGGCGGTCAGCTGGTCGGGGACCCGCCAGACGCCCTTGCGGTCCACGCTCGACATCAACGCGAAGCTCGAGGTGTGCACCGGCAGCGGCACGCCGCCCGGGGCCGCCGTCGCCGGGATCCCGCCGAACGTCTGGGGCGCGGGCAGGTGCGGGCCCGGCAGGTCGAGGGTGATCGGGACCAGGTCGGCGTACACCTTCGCCGCGTAGGTCGCCTCGAGGCGTTCCTCGAGCTCGTCGAGGTCGATGCGGCCGTCGGCGGCCGCGTCACGCAGCACGTCGGCGACCTTGTGCCGGTCGGCGTCGGAGATGCGCAGCCGGGAGGGGTCGCCGTGCTGGTGGTCCATGCCCGGCAGCCTACCGAGGCGACCGGCGTCGCCGCTCCACTCCGTACTCGCCCACGCAGGGCACCAGGTGGCTGACGGGACCACGTCCGCGGCCCAACGACCACCCGCTCCCCTGCCGCAGCTGCCCGGTGACGTACGCCGCCGCGTCGGCCACGGCCGTCTCCAGCGTCCGACCGTGAGCCAGGCCCGCGGCGACCGCGCTGGAGTAGGTGCAGCCGCTGCCGTGGTCGTGGGTGGTCGCCACCACCGGGTGCCGGACGGCCTGCGGCACTCCCCCGGGCAGGCAGAGCCAGTCGACGCAGTCGGCGGCCACCGCCCCCTCCGCACGCCACTCCGGTCCCCCGGTGACGACCACGGCGCAGCCGGTGTCGGCCAGGCGCTCGGCGAGCTCCGACGACGGCACCTCGACGCCGCAGAGCGCGACCGCCTCGTCGCGGTTGGGCGTGGCGACGGTGGCGCGTGGGAGCAAGTGGGCCGCGTACGCCCGGGCCACGTCGGCGCCACCGAGCACGGCGCCGCTCGTGGCCACCAGGACCGGGTCGACGACCAGCGGCAGGTGCCCGAGGCGCTCGGCGACCAGCCGGACCACGTCCACGCTGCCCAGCATCCCGGTCTTCACCGCTGCCACGGCCAGGTCGTCGGTCACCGCCTCCACCTGCGCCGCCACCACCGGCAGCGGCACGGCGTGCACCGCCCGCACCCCGGTGGTGTCCTGGGCCGTCACGGCCGTCACCACGCAGGCCCCGTGGACGCCCAGGTGCGACCACGTGGTCAGGTCAGCCGCGACGCCCGCGGCACCTCCCGAGTCCGTGCCGGCCACCGTCAGCACCACCGGGGGCGTCCCCGGTGTCGGGCCCGTCATGCCAGCGCCCGCAGCGGAGCGGACCACACGCCCGGGATGGTCGGCGCGCATCACCTCACCCATCACTGCGACGCCGTGGGCGCCGGCCTCGACGGCCGCGGCCGCGTTGGACGGGCGTACGCCGCCGAGCGCCAGCACCGGGAGCGCGTGCCCGGCGTACGCCTGACGCGGAAGCGGCGGCCCGTAGCCCAGCTTGCTGAGGCTCGCCGCCCACGGCGACAGCGTCACCCACCGGGCGCCCTGCGCCCCCGCCTCGGCGACCTCCGACGCGCGGTGGCACGACCTCCCCCACCAGCCCTCGGGCGGCTCCGGCTGGCTGGCCGCCAGGTGGAGGCCGTCGGCGGCCTCGTCGGCCAGCCGCGACGAGATCACCGTCAGCCCGGGCAGGGCCTTGAGGGCCACGATCACGCCGTGGCGCGTGCTGGGCGGCAGGTCGTGCTCGCGCACGACGACCGTACGCAGCCCTGCCGCGACGCAGTCCGCGACCACGCTGAGGAGGTCGTGGCGCGGGGAGAGCTGACGGCGGTCGGTCAGCAGGACGAGCCGCGAGATCATGCGATCCTCCCGTCGAGCGGGCTGGCCGAGCGGGCGACGGCCTGGGCCGGGATCCTGCCGGCGAGCCGGGCGGAGCGCCCGGCCTCCACCCCGAGGCGCAGCGCCCGGGCCATCGCGACCGGGTCCGCCGCCCGCGTGACGGCGCTGGCCGCCAGCACCGCATGGCACCCCAGCTCCAGCGCCAGGGCGGCGTCGGAGGCGGTGCCGATGCCCGCGTCGAGGACGACCGGCACGTCGACGGCCGCCACCACCGCCTCGATCGCGAACGGGTTGAGCACTCCCAGCCCCGACCCGATCGGTGAGCCCAACGGCATCACCGCGGCGCAGCCGACGTCGCGCAGGCGGGCGGCCACCACGGGGTCGTCGCTCGTGTAGGGCAGCACCACGAACCCCCGGCGGACCAGCTCCTCGGCCGCCCGCAGCAGCTCGACCACGTCGGGCACCAGCGAGACGTCGTCACCGATCACCTCCAGCTTGACCCAGTCGGTGCCGAGCGCCTCGCGGGCGAGCTCCGCCGTCAGCACCGCCTCGTCGGCGTCCAGGCACCCGGCCGTGTTGGGCAGCACCTCGGCACCGGAGCGGGCGATCGCGTCGAGCAGCCCGCCGGGCGCGGTGGACGACGTGCGCCGCACGCTGACCGTGACCAGGGCCGGCCGCGCCGCCTCGAGGACCGGCGCCACCAGGTGGGGCGACGGCAGTCCGCCGGTGCCGAGCAGCAGCCGCGACTCGAAGGTGCGTCCGGCGATCTCCAGGAGCTCCGGTGCGCTCATCCGCCCGCCACCGCCCCGACGACCTCGACCCGGTCGCTCGGCCGGAGCCGGGCGTGCGCCAGCGCGGAGCGTGGCACCACCTCCCCGTTCAGCGCGACGGCGCACCCGGTGGGCACGCACCCGGGCGCCAGCTCCTCGTACTGCTCGACGAGCAGCGCCGCCACGGTCGTCGCGGCGGTCGGGACCGTCGTCCCGTTGAGCGTCACCTGCATCTCTCCTCCTCCTGGTCGGGATCGTGGTCGGGCATGAATCGGCGTGGGTCGAGCGCCCGCACGGTGGCGGCACCCTCGAGCTGGTCGGCGAGCATCCGGGCCAGCAGCGGCGCGAGCAGCACGCCGTGGCGGAAGGCCCCGGCCGCGAGCCAGACGCCGGGTGCGGCCGGGCCGAGCAGCGGCAGGTGGTCGGGGGTGGCGGGCCGGTCGGCGGCCAGCGTCTCGACGACCGCGGCGGTCTCCACGGCCGGCCACAGCGTGCGGCCGGCCCGCAGCAGGCGGAGCAGCCCGCCGGCCGTCACCACCGGGGGCCGGTCGTGCTCCTCGCTGGTGGCGCCGACGACCAGGCGGCCGTCGCGACGCGGCACCAGGTAGACCTCCTCCCCCACCCGGGCACGGACCACGTGGCCGGGCACGCGCGACGGAGCGAGCACCACCAGCTCGCCGCGCACCCCGCGCACCAGGTGGTCGTAGGGCGCCGGCAGCCGCGCCCCGGTGGCCGCCACCACCGCGTCGGGAGGCTCGGTCGGCCGGTTGGCGACCACCCGGCCGCCCAGTCGCCCCAGCAGCGCTGCGACCACCGCGCGTGGGTCGACGCAGCGCTCGTCCAGGCGGGCGACCAGGCTGGTGCGGCCCAGCCCGGGCTCGACGTCCGCCGCCACCTCCTCGGCGCGGTGGCCGAGCCGGTCGAGCAGGTCGAGGTGGCGGCGCAGCGCCGCGGCGTCCGCGGCGTCACGGGCGACCAGCAGCGTGCCGCGGGCGTCGAGGCCGACGCCGAGGCGGGCAGCGTACGCAGGCCAGAGCGCTGTCGCCTCGACCCCCAGCCGGAACGCCACCTCCTCGCCGAACCACGCCTCCCCGCCGGGGCTGAGCATCCCGGCCGCCACATAACTGGCTCCGCTGCCCGGGCGCCGGTCGACGGCCGTCACGTCGTGACCGCGCGCGACGAGCTCGTCGGCGCAGGCCAGGCCGACGATCCCGCCGCCGAGCACGTGCACCCGCATCAGCCGACCGCCTTCACCAGCTCCTTCGCGGCGGAGAGTGGGTCGGGGGCCCGCCAGATCCCTCCGATGACGGCGACCCCGTGCGCCCCGGCGGCGCGGGCAGCGGCTGCCCGCTCGGCGTCGAGGCCGCCGATCCCGACCAGGGGCAGCGGGCCGGTCGCGCGGGTGAGCGCCTCGAGTCCGAGGGGCGCGGGGAGCCCCGGCTTGCTCGCGGTCGCGAAGAGCGGTCCGAAGCCGGCGTACGTCGCCCCGGCTGCCGCGGCCCGCTCGACGGCCCGCAGGCTGCGGCAGGTCGCGCCGACCCACAGGTGCGGCGCCAGGCGGACGGCGTCGGCGACCGGCAGGTCCTCGGCGCCGAGGTGCACCCCGTCGGCGCCGGCGGCGAGCGCCACGTCGAGGCGGTCGTTGACGACGACACGGGCACCGTGGGGGCGGACGGCGCTGATCGTCACCCGGGCCAGGGTGAGCAGCTCGGCGGTGGTGGCGTCGGGGTCGCGCACCTGGAAGCCGTCGACGCCGGCCAGGGCCAGGTCGGGCAGCAGGGCCAGGTCGTCGCGGCAGCTGACGAGGCAGAACAGGCGTGACAACGCAGGTGACGACGCAGGTGACAACACAGTGGGAACTCACTTCCTTCGCCGGCATGACCCGGATCAGGTACGACGGTCGGAGCGGTCCCAGCTCCCTCTCAGCCCGCTACCGCGGACTCCCGTGTGGACACCTCGGACCGTAGCAGAACCCCCTCGACGGGCTTCTGGAATCCTCTCGCCCAGCGGTCGCCGCGCCCCTACGATGAGCGCGTCCTCCGGGCGTACGACCCGGGGCGAGGTCGGAGGGGCCATGCTGCGGATCATCGTCTTCTACGTGCTGCCGATCGTGCTGTGCATCTTCTGCCTGGTGCAGGCGATCACCAGCCGCGACGGCGACATCCGCAACCTGCCGAAGGTGGCGTGGATCCTGCTGATCCTCTTCTTCCCGGTCGTCGGCTCGATCGCCTGGTTGGTGGCCGGGCAGCCGCAGGCCGCGCGCCCGCGCTCGGGTGAGCGGTCGACGCCGCACTTCCCCGAGTACGACCGCCCCGGCCGCGCCGCGGCAGTCGACGAAGGCAACGACGACGCCTTCCTGCGCCAGGTGCGTGAGCGCGCCGAGCAGCAGCGCCGCGACTACGAGGCGAAGCGTCGCGCCGAGCAGGCCGCCGAGGAGGCGGCCCGCGAGGAGCGTCGCCGTCGCAAGGAGGCCAAGGAGGCCGGTCAGGAGCCGGGCGACGAGTCCGGCAGCGAGGCGGAGTCCGCCTGACCTCCGGCGGCCACCCTGGTCAGCGCGAGGCGTGCACCGTCGCCGGGCCGTGGCCGGCGATCCGGTGCGGCTCGTACGCAGCCCCCAGCTCCTCGAGCTCGTCGGCGGTGAACTCGAGCTCGACCGCCGCGACGGCGTCGGTGAGGTGGTGCGCTTGGTGACGCCCACGATCGGCGAGGTCACCTGCGGCTGCGCCATCAGCCACGCCAGCGCCACCTGGGCGCGGGAGACGCCGCGGCGCTCGGCCACCTTCTCCACGATCACCCGGTCGGAGTCCGGGTAGAGGTCGCGGCCCCACGCGTCACCCTCGGAGCGCGTCGTCTCCTCGCCCCACGGGCGGGTCAGGCGGCCCCGTGCCAGCGGGCTCCAGGGCAGCACCCCCACCTCCTGGTCGGCGCAGAGCGGGAGCATCTCGCGCTCCTCCTCGCGGTAGAGCAGGTTGTAGTAGTTCTGCATGGAGACGAACTTCGTCCAGCCGTTGCGCTCGGCGACGTGCTGGGCCTTGGCGAACTGCCAGGCGAACATCGACGAGGCACCGATGTAGCGGGCCTTGCCGGCCTTCACCACGTCGTGCAGCGCCTCCACCGTCTCCTCGATCGGCGTCTCGTCGTCCCACCGGTGGATCTGGTAGAGGTCGACGTGATCGGTGCCGAGCCAGGTCAACGAGGCGTCGATCTCGGTCATGATGGCGCGGCGCGACAGCCCGGCTCCGTTGGCGCCGGGGCGCATCCGGCCGTGCACCTTGGTCGCGATGACGACCTCCTCGCGCGGCGCGATCTCCTTGAGGATCCGCCCGGTGACCTCCTCGCTGGAGCCGGCGGCATACACGTTGGCCGTGTCGAAGGCGTTGACCCCGGCCTCCCAGGCCGCAATGATCAGCGGGCGCGCCTGCTCCTCGTCGAGGATCCACGGGTGCCAGCCGCGCGACCTGTCGCCCCAGCTCATGCAGCCGAGCGTGATCGCCGAGACCTCGAGTCAGGTGGTGCCGAGTCGTGAGTAGCGCATGGGCGCACCCTATCGACGGCCACCTCGACCCGCCGCGCCTCACTCGTCGGCGCGGACGGTCGGGCTCAGGTCGAGGAGCTCGGGACCTCCGGCGCGCGCGAAACGCTCCTGCACGTCGCGGCTGATCCTCATCGAGCAGAACTTCGGCCCGCACATGGAGCAGAAGTGCGCGGTCTTGGCGGGCTCGGCCGGCAGCGTCTCGTCGTGGAACGCCTGGGCGGTGGGCGGGTCGAGCGCCAGCGCGAACTGGTCGTGCCAACGGAAGTCGTACCGTGCCCGCGAGAGGGCGTCGTCCCAGTCGCGGGCCCGCGGGTGCCCCTTGGCCACGTCGGCCGCGTGCGCGGCCAGCTTGTAGGTGATGACCCCGGTCTTCACGTCGTCACGGTTGGGCAGGCCCAGGTGCTCCTTGGGCGTGACGTAGCAGAGCATCGCCGTGCCGTGCATGGCGCTCGCGGCCGCCCCGATCGCCGAGGTGATGTGGTCGTAGCCGGGAGCGACGTCGGTGGCCAGCGGCCCCAACGTGTAGAAGGGCGCGCCGTGGCACCACTCCTGCTGGAGCACCACGTTCTCCTCGACCAGGTGCAGGGGCACGTGGCCGGGGCCCTCCACCATCACCTGGACGTCGTGGCGCCAGGCCCTCTCGGTCAGCTCCGCCAGGGTGCGGAGCTCGGCGAACTGGGCCGCGTCGTTCGCGTCGGCCACCGAGCCGGGTCGCAGCCCGTCGCCCAGCGAGAAGGCCACGTCGTGCCGGGCGAAGATCTCGCAGAGCTCGTCGAAGTGCTCGTACAGGAAGTTCTCCCGGTCGTGGGCGATGCACCAGCCAGCCATGATCGAGCCGCCGCGCGACACGATGCCGGTGACCCGGCGGGCGGTGAGCGGGACGTGGCGCAGCAGGACGCCGGCGTGCACGGTCATGTAGTCGACACCTTGCTCGCACTGCTCGAGGACGGTGTCGCGGAAGACCTCCCAGGTGAGCCGCTCGGCCACGCCGCCCACCTTCTCCAGCGCCTGGTAGAGCGGCACCGTGCCGACCGGGACGGGTGAGTTGCGCAGGATCCACTCCCGCGTGGCATGGATGTCGTCGCCGGTGGAGAGGTCCATCACCGTGTCGGCGCCCCACGTCACCGCCCAGGTCAGCTTCTCGACCTCCTCGGCGATCGAGCTGGTGACCGCGGAGTTGCCGATGTTGGCGTTGACCTTGACCAGGAAGCGCCGGCCGATGACCATCGGCTCGCTCTCGGGGTGGTTGACGCAGGCCGGGATGATCGCCCGTCCCGCCGCGACCTCACTGCGTACGAGCTCCGGGTCGCACCCCTCGCGGGCCGCGGCGAACTCCATCTCGGGCGTGATGACGCCCCGCCGCGCGTGGTGCATCTGGGTGACCGGACGGTCGTACGCTGCGTGGTCGCCGCGCGCCTCGATCCAGGCCCGGCGCAGGGGTGGCAGACCGACCTCCGGGTCCGAGCCGGGCCGGAGGTGCAGTAACGGTCGAAGGTCTCGCCGTTGGTCAGGCGGATGCGGGTGACCGGGACACCGAGGTCGCCCTCGGTCACGCGGGTGTGGGCAGGGTGGACGGAACGAGGCACAACCATGATCAGCTCCTGGACGCTTCCTTCGCCGGCATGACCCGGATCAGGTTCGACGGTCGGAGCGGCCCCAGCTCCCTCTCAGCCCGCTGCCGCAGGCTCCCGTGGTGGACGCCGGAGACACTAGCGAGGGCCCGCAGGGATGTCCAGGGTCTCCCGCACCGGGACTCGTCACAGGCCGTGCGCGTCGTAGGATGACCCTCGTGAGCACAGGGCCTGAATTCCGTTACTCCGACCCCTGCCGACCCACGGTTCCAACGGCGAGGAGCAGACGCCGTACCGCCTGGTCACCACGGAGGGTGTCTCGACCTTCGAGGTCGACGGCCAGACCTTCCTGAAGGGGGAGGGAGCGAGGTGCGAGCCGGCGGCTCACCAGTGAGGCGATGCACGACATCTCCCACTACCTGCGCCCCGGCCACCTCAAGCAGCTGCGCAAGATCATCGACGACCCCGAGGCGTCGGGCAACGACCGCTTCGTCGCGCTCGACCTGCTGAAGAACGTCAACATCTCCGCGGGCGGCGTGCTGCCGATGTGCCAGGACACCGGCACCGCGATCGTGATGGGCAAGAAGTCCGAGGGCGTCATCACCGGCGTCGACGACGCCGAGTCGATCAGCCGCGGCGTCTACGACGCCTACACCCAGCTCAACCTCCGCTACTCGCAGCTCGCGCCGCTGACGACGTACGAGGAGAAGAACACCGGCACCAACCTGCCGGCGCAGATCGAGATCTACTCGACGCCGCAGACCTCCGGCAAGCCCGAGTACAAGTTCCTCTTCATGGCGAAGGGCGGCGGCTCGGCCAACAAGTCGTTCCTCTTCCAGGAGACGAAGGCGATCCTCAACGAGGCGTCGATGCTGAAGTTCCTCGACGAGAAGATCCGCTCGCTCGGCACGGCGGCCTGCCCGCCCTACCACCTGGCCGTGGTCATCGGCGGCACGTCGGCGGAGTTCGCGCTCAAGACCGCGAAGTACGCCTCCGCGCACTACCTCGACGACCTCCCGACCGAGGGTTCGATGGGTGCGCACGGCTTCCGTGACAAGGAGCTCGAGCAGCAGGTCTTCGAGCTGACCCAGTCGTTCGGCATCGGTGCGCAGTTCGGCGGCAAGTACTTCTGCCACGACGTGCGCGTCGTACGCCTGCCCCGCCACGGCGCCTCGTGCCCCGTCGCGATCGCCGTCTCCTGCTCGTCCGACCGCCAGGCGCTCGGCAAGATCACGCCGGAGGGCGTCTTCCTCGAGCAGCTCGAGACCGACCCGGCGCAGTACATGCCCGACGCGGGCATGGCCGAGGAGATCGCCGGCGGCGAGGTCGTGAAGATCGACCTCAACCAGCCGATGAGCGAGATCCTCGCCGAGCTGAGCAAGCACCCGTCAAGACGCGCCTGTCGCTGACCGGCCCGCTGGTCGTGGCGCGCGACATCGCGCACGCCAAGATCAAGGAGCGCCTCGACGCGGGCGAGCCGATGCCGGAATACCTGAAGAACCACCCGGTCTACTACGCCGGCCCCGCCAAGACGCCCGAGGGCATGGCGTCGGGCTCGTTCGGGCCGACCACCGCAGGTCGCATGGACTCGTACGTCGAGCAGTTCCAGGCGGCCGGCGGCTCGATGGTGATGCTCGCGAAGGGCAACCGCTCGAAGGTCGTCACCGAGGCGTGCGGCACCCACGGCGGCTTCTACCTCGGCTCGATCGGCGGCCCGGCCGCCCGCCTGGCCCAGGACTGCATCAAGAGCCAGGAGGTCATCGAGTACCCCGAGCTCGGCATGGAGGCGGTCTGGAAGATCGAGGTCGAGGACTTCCCGGCCTTCATCGTGGTCGACGACAAGGGCAACGACTTCTTCACCGACCCGTCCGGCGCCGTGACCGTGCCGGTGACCGGGATCCGCATCCGCTCGCTGGAGAAGTGAAGCCGGTCGGGGCGCCCGTGCCCGGATGGACCCCCAGTGGTCGTCCGGGGCGCTCGACCCTGACCGGACGGACCGTGCGGCTGGAGCCCCTCCGCGCTGACCACACCGAGGCGCTCTTCCCCGCCCTGTGCGGCGAGGGCGACGAGGAGCGCTGGACCTACCGGGCCACCGAGATGCCGAGCACGCTCGACGAGTTCGCGCGCGTCGTCGAGCCGTTCCTCGACCACCCACCGGGGGCGACGTACGTCGTGGTGCCCGACGCCGGCCCCTCGGGGATGCTGACCTGCTGGCCCTGCGTACCCGAGCACGGCGCCGTGGAGCTCTCCAGCGTGCTGTGGGGTGCGACGCTGGCACGCTCGACCGCCGCCACCGAGGCGGTGCACCTGCTCCTGGAGCACCTCTTCGAGGACCTGGGCCACCGCCGCGTGGAGTGGAAGTGCGACAGCCTCAACGAGCCGTCGCGGCAGGCGGCGGTGCGCTACGGCTTCACCTTCGAGGGGCACTTCCGTCAGCACATGGTGACGAAGGGCCGCAACCGCGACACCGACTGGTTCGCGATGCTCGACGGTGAGTGGCCGGCGGTCAAGGCGCGCAACGAGCGGTGGTTGGCCCCGGCGAACTTCGACGGCGAGGGGCGCCAGCTTCGGCGGCTGACTGACTGCTGAGGCGTTCGGAACCCCCAGTTTGGGGGATGGTCACCCAACTCCCGCAAGTCTAGAATCGAACACATGTTCGAATCCGTGACCTCGCCCAGCGACCTCGTCGCGCTGGCGCGTGCCAACGCGGCGCTGGTGCGGCGCGCGGAGGCGGACACGCTGCTCATCGCCTACGAATGGGCGATCGCGCACCCCGCCGCTGAGGACGGGCGCGACGCCGCCGCGTTCCACTGCGCGCTGGGGATCGAGCCGATCTCGGGGGACGGGACGCCGGAGGTCAACGAGTACGCGGTCGCTGAGCTCGGCGGTGCGCTCGGGTTGTCGACCGACGCGGCGAAGAAGCTGATCGGGCACGCGCTCGAGCTCGCGCACCGGCTCCCGCGGTTGTGGGCACGGGTCACCGCTGGCGAGGTGCCGGTGTGGCGAGCGAGGCTGGTCGCTGAGGCCACCATCCACGCCTACCCGGCGCTTCCTGCGGAAGGCGTCGCGTGGATCGACGGGCAGGTCGCGCCTTTCATCGAGAAGATGGGTCGCGCTGCGATCGACCGGCTGATCGAGCGGGCCATGAAGCTCTACGGCCTCACCACCGCTGAGGACGACGACGCGCCCTCCGACAACCGGCACGTGACGCTCGTGAGTGAGCGCGACCCGTTCGCGACGACGATGCAGGTCCACGCCGAGCTCGACATCGCCGACGCGCTCGACCTGGAGCAGGCCGTCGCCGCTGGTGCCGCGGGCTTGAAGGCGGCCGGGTGCGACGAGTCGTTGGACGTACGCCGCTGCCTCGCCCTCGGCGAGCTGGCCCGGCACCAGACCGCACTGGACCTCGCCGGCGTCGGATCACCCAGCGAAGGCGCCTCGGACGAGACCGTGGAGCGGACCACCGCCCGCCGCGTCGACCTCCACCTCCACTTCACCGCCAACGTGGAGCCCGACGAGTCGATCTCCTTTGGTGCCACCGGCCAGCTGGAGAACCGCCAACGCCTCATCCTGCTCGAGCAGGTCCGCCGCTGGGTCGCCGCTTCCCACACCGAGATCCGGATCCTCCCGGTGGTCGACCTCAACGCCTCACTGGCGACTGAGCGCTACGAACCCACCGACCGGCTCCGCCGCCAAGTTCAGCTGCGCGACGAGACCTGCATCTTCCCGCACTGCACCCGACCCAGCCGACGCTGCGACGTCGACCACGTGATCCCGTTCGACCACGACGCCGCGGGCGAAGGCAGACCACAGCCAGGGCCGACGACCACCCAGAATCTCGCCACCCTGTGTCGCGGTCACCATCGGTTGAAGACCCACACCGCCTGGCACCTCGAGTCCCCCGTCAACGGGGTCTTCGAGTGGACCTCACCCCACGGCCAACGCTTCCGGCGCGACCGCCACGGCACCACGGATCTCGCCGCACCCCCGCTCCCCCACTGATCAGAGGGCGGGGGCGTCGGCGCGCGCCCTACAGCGAGTTCACGAACTCCAGCACCGCCCGGTTGAACTCGTCGGCGTGCGACACGTTCACCCCGTGCGGCCCGCCCTTGATGACCACGAGCTTGCTGCCCTCGATGGCGTCATGGGCCCGCTGGCCCGACCCCTCCAGCGGGACGATGCCGTCGGCGTCGCCGTGCACGACGAGGGTGGGCAGGCGTACGGCCGCGACGTCGTCACGGAAGTCGGTCCGCGAGAACGAGTCGATGCAGGCGAGCGCGGCGTCCTGGTCCGACTGCAGCGCCAGCCCCAGTGCCGCCTCCACCTCGGCCTCGCTCACCGCGACGTCGTCACCGGCGCGGAAGAAGTCGCGTACGAACCCGGGCAGGAAGCCCTCGCGGTCCTCCGCCAACCCTGCCTTCATCCCGTCAGCGCCCTCGGGTGGGAGCGGGCCGTCGGGGTTGTCCTCGGTCTTCAGCAGGTAGGGCGGCACGGCCGCCGCGAGCACGATGCCGGCGAGGCGTCCCGACGCGCGGGTGGCCAGGCGTACGGCTTCCCCACCGCCCATCGAGAAGCCGACCACCACCGCGTCGCTCAGGTCCAGGGCCCGCACGACCTCCTCGAGGTCGTCGGTGAGCGCGTCGTAGTCGTACGCGCCGTCGGCCGCCACCCCGCTGCGGCCGAAGCCGCGCCGGTCGTAGGTCACCACGCGGTGCCCGGCGTCGCTGAACGCCTCGACCTGGTGCTTCCAGGCCTCGCCCGACAGCGGCCAGCCGTGGACCAGCACGATCGGTCGCCGGTCTCCGTACAGGTCGTCGACGTGCAGCTCGGCGCCGTGCGACGTCACCTTGACCATGGTCACGACGTACTCCCGAGGGCTGAGAGCAGCTCGCGGTTGAAGGCCGGCAGGTCGTCGGGGTTGCGGCTGCTGATCAGGTTGCCGTCAACGACGACCTCCTCGTCGACCCACTCGCCGCCGGCGTTGCGGATGTCCGTCTGCAGGCTCGGCCACGACGCGACGCGCTTGCCGCGCACCTGGTCAGCCTCGATCAGCGTCCACGCCGCGTGGCAGATCGCGGCGACCGGCTTGCCGCTCGCCACGAAGTCACGGACGAAGGCGACCGCGTCGGAGTCCATGCGGAGTGCGTCGGGGTTGGCGACACCACCCGGCAGCACCAGGGCGTCGTAGTCGTCGACGGAGGCCTCGGCGACCTTGCCGTCGGCCGACTTCTCCTCCGCGGCGTCGAGGTGGTTGAAGAGCTTGACCGTGCCACCGTCGACCGAGAGCAGCTCGGCGGTGTGGCCGGCGCCCTCGACCGCGGCCCACGGCTCGGTCAGCTCGACCCGCTCCACCCCCTCGGAGGCAGTCAGGAATGCGACCTTGCGTGCGTCAGCCATGGTGTGCTCCTTCGTGGTTCGGGTTCATAGACGTCCACTCGGAGCAGTACCCAGCCTCGTACGAGGGAAACGCCCGCGCAGGCTCAGCCGCGCAGCGTGGCGGTCAGCTCGACCAGCTGGTCGAGCACCGACTTCATCTCCCCGGTCCGCTTCGGCAGCGGCGCGACACGGTCGTCCTCGAAGTCGTCGGCCATCTGCAGGTGCAGCGCCTGACGCACACCGAGCAGGCCCAGGTTGGCGACCACCATGCGCCACTGCTCCACGGCACGCGCCGCCCCGACACCGCCGTAGCCGACGAAGGCGACCGCCTTGCCGGCCCACTCGGTGTAGAGCAGGTCGACGGCGCTCTTCATCGGCGCCGGCAGGCCGTGGTTGTACTCCGGGGTGACGAAGACGTAGCCGTCGAACTCGTCGACGACGTCGCTCCACCGCTGGGTGGAGGGCTCCTCGTAGCTCTTGTCGGTGCTCTGCTCGTAGTTGGTGCCGAGGTCGAAGTCGGCGACCTCCAGCAGGGTGAACTCCGCCCCGCCGTGCTGCTCGGCCTGCTCCAGCACCCAGGCGCCGACGGCGCTGCCGAGACGCTTCGGGCGGGTGCTTCCGACGATGACTGCGATCTTCACGGGGACTCCTGTCGTGGGGGACCCCTGCCTCTTGCCCCCTCGACGGTTGGCCCAATCCGAGTACGGTCGTGGCATGACCCGATTCCGCACCGAGCACGACTCCATGGGCGAGGTCCAGGTCCCCGCCGACGCCCTCTGGCGCGCACAGACCCAGCGCGCGATCGACAACTTCCCGATCTCCGGCACCACGCTCGAGCCGCGCCACGTGCGCGCCCTCGGCCTGGTCAAGCAGGCCGCCGCCCGCGTCAACGGCGAGCTCGACGTCATCTCCGCCGAGCGCGCCTCCGCGATCGAGGCCGCCGCGGGCGCCATCGCCGCCGGCGAGCACGTCGACCACTTCCCGCTCGACGTCTTCCAGACCGGGTCGGGCACCAGCTCCAACATGAACACCAACGAGGTCATCGCCTCGCTCGCCACCGCCGCCGGCACCGAGGTCCATCCCAACGACCACGTCAACGCGTCGCAGTCGTCCAACGACACCTTCCCGACCTCGATCCACGTCGCCGCCTCGCTCGCCGTCGTCGAGGACCTGCTCCCGCGCTCGACGTCCTGGCCACCTCGCTCGAGGCCAAGGCCGAGGAGTTCGCCGGGGTGGTGAAGTCCGGGCGTACGCACCTCATGGACGCCACCCCCGTCATGCTCGGGCAGGAGTTCGGCGGGTACGCCGCCACCGTGCGCCTGGCGGTCGAGCGGCTGGAGGCCGTCCTCCCCCGCGTCCGCGAGCTGCCGCTGGGCGGCACCGCCGTCGGCACCGGGATCAACACCCCGCCCGGCTTCGCCGCCCGCGTCATCGAGGTGCTCGCCGAGCTCACCGGCCAGCCCTTCACCGAGACCCGCAACCACTTCGAGGCCCAGGGCACCCGCGACTCGCTCGTCGAGCTCTCCGGCGTGCTGCGCACGTACGCCGTCGGCCTGACGAAGATCTGCAACGACCTGCGCTGGATGTCGTCGGGCCCCACGACCGGCCTGGCCGAGATCCACCTGCCCGACCTGCAGCCGGGCTCCAGCATCATGCCCGGCAAGGTCAACCCGGTCCTGCCGGAGGCGACCCTGATGGTCTGCGCCCAGGTCGTCGGCAACGACGCCGCCGTGGCCTGGGGCGGGGCCGCCGGCAACTTCGAGCTCAACGTGATGATGCCGGTGATGGCGCGCGGCGTGCTCGAGTCGGTGCGCATCCTCGCCAACGCCTCGCGCCTGCTGGCCGACCGCTGCGTCGACGGGATCACCGCCAACCCCGAGCGGATGCGCCGCTACGCCGAGTCGTCGCCGTCGGTGGTCACCCCGCTCAACAAGTACATCGGCTACGAGGCTGCGGCCAAGGTCGCCAAGACCGCGCTCGCCGAGGGCGCCACGATCCGCGAGACCGTCCTGGCGATGGGCTTCGTGGAGCGCGGCGAGCTCACCGAGGAGCAGCTCGACGCCGCCCTCGACGTGGAGTCGATGACTCGTCCCTGACGGCGGCGGCCGGGTCCGTTCGACCTATCCTCGAACCATGCTGACCGGCCTGCTCGCTGCTGACCCCACCCGCTTCGTCGAGGTCGCCGGCCGCCGGCTGAGCCACCCCGACCTGCTGGCCGCGGCCTCGGCGGTGGCCGACGACCTCGAGGAGCACCGCCGCGTCGCCGTGCTGGCGCTGCCGACGTTGGAGACCGTCGTCGGCATCGCCGGCGCCCTGCTCGCGGGCGTGGAGGTCGTGCCCGTGCCGCCGGACTCCGGCCACGCCGAGCTCGCGCACATCCTGGCCGACTCCGCCCCCGAGGCGTGGCTGGCCCACTCGGCCGACCTGGGGGGCGACGCCGCGCCCGGCGAGGGGCGCCTGCAGCTGGTCCGGGTCAACGTCTCCGCCCGGGCCGACGTCATCCTGGACCCGGTCGACGACGAGGCGATCGCCTTCGTCATGTACACCTCCGGCACGACCGGCCTGCCCAAGGGCGTGCTGCAGTCGCGCCGTGCCGTGGTCGCCGGCCTCGACGCCCTCATCGACGCCTGGGACTGGACCGCCGACGACGTGCTGGCCCACGGCCTCCCGCTCTTCCACGTGCACGGCCTCATCCTCGGCACGCTCGGACCGCTGCGCGTCGGCGGCAGCCTGGTGCACACCGGCAAGGGCACCCCCGCGGCGTACGCCGAGGCCGCCCGCGCGGGTGCCACGCTCTTCTTCACCGTCCCCACGATCTGGTCGCGCGTCGCGGACTCCCCCGACGACGCCGCGGCGCTGCGCAGCGCCCGCCTGCTGGTCTCGGGCAGCGCGGCCCTGCCGGTGCCGGTCTTCGAGCGGCTCAAGGAGCTCACCGGTCACGAGGTCGCCGAGCGCTACGGCATGAGCGAGTCGCTGATCACCGTCGCGACCCGCGCCGACGGCCTCCGCCAGGCCGGCTGGGTCGGCGTCCCGGTGGCCGGCGTCGAGGCACGGCTGCGCGACGAGTCCGGCGCCGAGGTGCCGCGCGACGGCGAGACCGTCGGGCGTCTCGAGGTGCGCGGCCCCACCCTCTTCTCCGGCTACCTCAACCGCCCCGAGGCGACCGCCGAGTCGTGGACCGACGACGGTTGGTTCGTCACCGGCGACGTCGCGGTGATCGCCCCCGACGGACGCATCCGGATCGTCGGGCGCGAGTCGGTCGACCTCATCAAGTCGGCCGGCTACCGGATCGGCGCCGGCGAGGTCGAGTCGACGCTGCTCGGCCACCCGGCCGTGGCTGAGGTCGCGGTCGTCGGGGAGCCTGACGCCGACCTGGGGCAACGCATCGTCGCGTACGTCGTGCCCCGCGCCCCGCACACGCCGACCGACGCCGACGCCGACGCCGAGTCGGCCCTCGCCGACGAGCTGAGCCGCTTCGTCGGCGAGGAGCTCTCCGGGCACAAGCGCCCGCGCGAGTTCCGCTTCGTCGCCGGCCTGCCCCGCAACGAGATGGGCAAGGTGCAGAAGAAGCGCCTGTTGGGCTGAGCGACCGCCGCTCGCCCGGGGCGAGGGATCAGGGGGCGAGGAGCCGGCGTACGAGTGCCTCGACCTCGGCCGTCGTCGACGGGCGCCGGGTCAGCGTGCGCACCATCACCAGGCCGAGCAGCAGGTCGGTCGCCAGCACCGTGTCGACCTCCTCGGCCACCTCTCCGCGCTCGCGGCCGAGCTGGAAGCGACGCGTGATGCCGCCCTCGAGCTGCCCGCGCAGCAGCGCGTCGAGGTGGGTGGCCAGGGCCTCGTCGCCGGCCGCGGCGCCGAGCAGGGAGCGCAACAGCTCGGCGACGCCGGTACGCCCCACGTCGAGGAGGCCCGCGAGCCAGTCGGAGACGTCGCGCACCAGGTCGCCGGTGTCGCCGACGGTGAGCTCGTCGTCCCAGAGCAGCCCCTCGACCAGGCACTCCGCGAGCAGCTCGGCCTTGCCGGTCCACCAGCGGTAGATGGTCTGCTTGCCGACCTTCGCCTCGGCCGCGACCCCCTGGATCGTGAGGCGCTCGTAGCCCTTGGCCAGGAACTGCTCAGCCGTCGCCACCAGGATCGCCCGGCGGGCGTCGTCGCTGCGCACCGGCCCGCTCCGGTGGGCAGTGCTGGAACTGTCGGCCACGCTCATGGTCCCCAGAGTACGCTTCCCAAGACGAGACGTTGCGTATCATCTGGTCGCTCCCGCCCCTCCACTCTCCAGACCGCGAAGGCACCCTCCTGTGGCTGAACTCCTCTTCCGACTCGGGCGGTGCTCCGCCCGCCGCGCCTGGCTCGTCATCGTGGCGTGGGTGCTCACCCTCGGGCTCGCCGTCGGCGCCTTCGCGACCTTCGGCGGCGCGCTCACCTCGAACGTGACGATCCCCGGCACCCCCACCGCCGAGGTCGCCGACACCCTGGCCGAGGAGTTCCCGGCCGCCAGCGGTGGCGCCGCCATGGTCGTCTTCACCGCCGAGGACGGCCAGGCGCTCACCGAGGCCCAGCGCAAGGAGATCTCGGCGCTGCTCGAGCGCTCGGGCGAGATGCCGGGCGTACGCGAGGCGATCGACCCCTTCGCCACCGAGAGGACGCTGCAGTCCGGTCTCGAGGAGCTGGCCGCAGGCCGCAAGCAGCTCGAGGCCGGTGAGCGCAAGCTCCGGCAGGGCGAGAAACAGCTCGAGGCGGGGCGCAAGCAGCTCGACGACGGCCAGGCCCAGCTCGACGGAGGCCGCGCACTGCTGGAGTCGTCCGGGGCCCCCGCCGCCCAGCTCGCCGAGCTCGACGCCCAGCAGGCGCAGCTCGACGCCGCCCGCGAGGAGCTCGACGCAGGCGCCGCGCAGCTGGAGAAGGGCCGCGACGAGCTCGAGGCCAACCGTGACCTGCTCGAGGACTCCACCGTCGTCGCCGAGATGGCCGCCGGCGTCGGCCAGGTCTCCGAGGACGACAGCACCGCGCTGGGCACCGTGATGTTCGAGAAGCCGATCATCGAGGTCGACCTCGACGAGAAGGCCGACGTGGCCGACCTCTTCCTCGACGCCGAGGTCGAGGGCGTCGACATCGAGCTCTCCAACGACCTCGTCCAGACGATCCCGCAGGTCTTCGGCGTCGGCGAGGCCGTCGGCCTGGCCGTCGCCGCCCTCACCCTCTTCATCATGCTCGGCACCTTCGTGGGCGCCGGCCTGCCGCTGGTCAACGCGCTGCTCGGTGTCGGCGTCGGCGTCGCCGGCTCGATGGCCCTGAGCGGCACCGTCGACATGATGTCGGTGACCCCGGTGCTCGGCCTGATGCTCGGCCTGGCGGTCGGCATCGACTACTCCCTCTTCATCATCAACCGCCACAAGACGCAGATGCGCGGCGGCATGGAGCTGCACGAGTCGATCGGCCTGGCCAACGGCACCTCCGGCAACGCGGTCGTCTTCGCGGGTGCCACCGTCGTCACCGCCCTGGCCGCGCTCAACGTCACCGGCATCGGCTTCCTGGGCCTGATGGGCACGGTGGGCGCCATCTGCGTCGTGGTCGCCGTCCTGATCGCGGTCACGCTGACCCCGGCCCTGCTCTCGCTGACCGGGCACCGCATCCTGCCCAAGCGCCAGCGCGGCACGATCGTGCCGCTCAGCCACAGCACGTCCGGCACCGCCCCGATGAAGACCTCCCGCGCCGTGCTGCAGTCGCTGCTCGGGGTCGGCGTCCTGGTGGTCCTGGCGATCCCCGCCCTCGACATGCGCCTGGGACTCCCTGACGGCTCGAGCCAGCCCGAGGACTCCAGCGCCTACCGCGCGCACACGGTGACCGAGGAGAAGTTCGGCCCCGGCATGAACGCCCCGCTCCTGGTCGTCGCCGACATGCGCCGCACCCTGGAGACCGACGCAGAGGGCATGGAGGCGCAGGCCGAGGTCGGCAGCGCCCTCCTGGAGCTCGACGCCGTCGAGGCGGTCGCGCCGGTCGGCGTCTCCGACTCCCGCGAGCTGGTCGCCTTCCAGGTCGTGCCGTCAGAGGGCCCCAACAGCGAGGTCACCGAGGAGCTCGTCCACGAGCTGCGAGGCATGGGCTGGCAGTTCGGCACCGGCATCGAGATCGGCGTCGCCGGCAACGCCAGCGGCAACATCGACGTCTCCGAGCAGCTCAGCAACTCGCTGCCCGGCTACCTCGCGCTCGTCGTCGGACTCTCGCTGGTGATCATGGTGCTGGCCTTCCGCTCGATCCTCGTCCCGCTGACCGCGGCGCTCGGCTTCGTGCTCTCGCTCTTCGCCACCTTCGGGGCGCTCACCGCCATCTTCCAGTGGGGCTGGCTGGCCGACCTCTTCGGCATCCACGCCCCCGGGCCGATCCTGAGCTTCCTGCCGGTGATCGTGATCGGCATCCTCTTCGGCCTGGCGATGGACTACCAGCTCTTCCTGGTCTCGGGCATGCGTGAGGCGTACGTCCACGACGCACCGTCGCGGGTCGCCGTCCAGCACGGCGTGAAGGCCGGCCGGGTCGTGGTGACCGCGGCGGCGATCATCATGATCTCGGTCTTCGCGGGCTTCATCTTCAGCCACGACGCGATGATCCGGTCGATGGGCTTCGCGCTCGCCTTCGGCGTGCTCGTCGACGCCTTCGTGATCCGCATGCTGGTGATCCCCGGCGTCATGCACCTGCTCGGCGACTCCGCCTGGTGGATCCCGAGGTGGCTCGACCGCATCGTCCCCAACGTCGACGTCGAGGGTGCGGCGCTGGAGCGCAACCACCCCAACCCGGCGATGGAGCACGAGGGGCACGAGCAGCGCGCGCACGCCTGAGGCAGTTCTCCTGCGCGGGACGGCGTCCTCCCCTAGATTGTGGACGCCGTTCAGCATTCACCCCCAGGAGACCCCTTGCCCTCGTCACGGTCGACGTCGCCCCTGCGCCCACGCCTCGCCGGAGCACTGGGGGCACTGACCCTCGGAGCCGCACTCCTGAGCCTGCCCGGCACCGCCACCGCGTCGCCTGACGGGCGTACGACGCTCCAGCCCGGCACCGAGGCCGGCGTACGGGCCGACGCCCATGGGACCCTCGACGTCACGCGCGACGACCGCACCGGCCGCGTCTCCTTCGTCCGGGTGCGCGGCGCCGACGCCGACCTGCTGCCTCAGGGGCCGTCGCTGCGCGCCGCGAGCGCCGGCAGCCCGAAGGCCAGCGCGTGGCTGGACGAGCACGCCGTCCTCTTCGGGGTCCCCGCCGACCAGCTCGTCCTCACCGACGAGATCGAGGACGCCTTCGGCTCGACCTTCACCTACTCCCAGCGCCACGGCGACGTCCCCGTCTGGGGCGCTGCGCTCAAGGCCAACGTCGACGCCGACGGTGACCTGGTCAGCGTCAACGGCCGCGTCGTACCGGGCCTGACGACGGCCACCGTGCCCACCTCGCCCGCCAGCACGGCTGCCCGTGCCGAGCGCCGCGCGATGGAGATGGTCCGTCTCGACCCGCCGACCGACGAGGAGGGCAACCCCTCCGGCACTGTCGGCCTCGAGGCCGACGCCACCCCGGTCGTGTACGAGGTGGGCTCCCCCCTCGGGGAGGCCGGCCCGGCACACCTCGCCTGGCAGGTCACGGTCACCGGCGGCGAAGGCCTGCGCGAGCAGCTCATCCTGGCCGACCGCGGACTCAAGCCGCTGCACCGCTGGAGCGACGTGCACGGCCTGACCCGTACCCTGGGCTCCTACACCGGCACGGGCCCGACCGCCAGCTTCGACGATGACACCTGGGCCCCGACCTGGGCCGAGGGCGACTCGACCGCAGGCCTCACCCAGACCCAGCGCGACCTGCTCGACTCGACCGCCGAGTCCTACCACCTCTTCAGGTCGACCTTCGGCCGTGACGGCTACGACGGCGCCGGAGCCGCGATGCACATCCGCGACAACCGCCTCACCGGATGCGCCAACGCGGCCTGGCACCGGTCGTACATCAGCCTCTGCCCCGGCATGGAGACCGACGACGTGATCGCCCACGAGTGGGGTCACGCCTACACCCAGCACACCTCCGGTCTCGTCTACTCCTACCAGCCCGGCGCGCTCAACGAGTCCTACTCCGACGTGTGGGGCGAGGTCGTCGACCTGCTCAACCAGCGCGAGGACGACGGCGCTGACCACTCCGTGCGCACCACGGACGACTGCGTGGCGCTGCCGAGCGGCACCGGCAGCCCGAGCCTGGCGATGCAGGTCGTCTCGCCCCGCTCGCTGGCTGGGCCCTGCACGTACGTCGCCCGCGGCAACGGCGCGCCGGCCGTCACCGGCGAGGGAACCGTGAAGGTGGTCGTCGCCACGGACGCTGCGAACGCCAGTGGCCCCCTCACCACCGATGCCTGCACCACTCTCACGAACCCCGCCCAGGTGGCGGGCAAGTGGGCTTACGCCGACCGGGGCACCTGCACCTACCAGGTGAAGGCCGACAACCTCGTGGCCGCCGGCGCCCGGGGGTGATCATCGGCAACAACACCTCCGTTGCTCCCTCAGCACTCCTCAACGTCTCCACCTCCGTGCCGTTCCTGATGGTCAGCCAGGCCGACGGCGCCCGCCTCAAGTCGCTGCCGGCCGGCGTGGCCGCCTCGGTGCACCTCAAGGATCCCTCCCTCCCGGCCGACCGGCACCGCTGGCTCATCGGGGAGACCACGTCGATCTCGAGCCTGCGCGACATGTGGAACCCCCGCTGCGCCGGCAACCCCGCCACCGTGACCGACGCGCAGTACCACTGCGCGACCAGCGACAGCGGCGGCGTGCACTACAACTCCGGCGTCCCCAACCGCGCATTCTCACTCTTCGTCGACGGGGGCACCTTCGACGGCCACACGGTCACCGGCGTCGGCCTCGACCGCGCCGCCCACGTCTGGTGGCGCGCCAACACCGCACACCTCACCCCCATCAGCGGCTTCCCCGACTTCGCCAACGCGCTCGCCGAGTCCTGCCAGACCCTGGTCGGGCAGCCCCTGAAGCCCCTCACCCTGACCGACACCACGCCGGCCGCCTCCGTCACGCCGCTGACCGCCACCGACTGCGAACAGCTCGACGAGGTCATCGAGGCGACGGAGCTGCGGACCGACGTCGCCGTGCGCTGCAACTTCAGGATGCGCTTCACGCCCGGCGACATCGCCTCGGCCTGCGGAGCGGGGACCACCACCGTCACCGGCCTCGTCGAGGACTTCGACGGCGGCGCGGCGGGCTGGACGGCCGAGGTGCAGAAGGCTGCCGACAGCCAGGCGGTCGCGTGGGGACTCACGTCCCGGGTCAGCGGATCCGCCGGCACCGTGGCCTTCGCCGCCAACCCCCAGGGGGAGTGCCAGACGGGCAACGTGGCCGGCAACTCCATGCTCCTCTCCCCCTCCGTGACGGTCCCGACCGACGCGCTGTCGCCGCGACTCCGGTTCCGCCACCAGGTGAGCCTCGAGGGCGACTACGACGGCGGCAACGTGAAGGTCAGCGTCAACGACGGCCCCTTCACCGCGCCGCCGCGGGCAGCTGGCTGCACAACGCACCCGCGACGACCATCATCACGGACAACCCCGCGGACCCGGGGCGGAGCAACCCCCTCGTCGGCGAGCGGACCTGGTCCAGCTACGACGCGAGCGACCTCGGCGCGACCTGGGGCATCACCGTCCTCGACCTGGCCGCAGCCGGCGTCTCCCCCGGCGACACGGTGAAGCTGCGCTTCGACCTCGGCACCGACTACTGCGGCGGCATCCACGGCTGGGCCGTCGACGACGTCTCCGTGACCTGGTGCGAGGCCGACGTCCCGGGAGCCGTGCCGTCGACGCCCGTCGTGACCCCGGCTGCCGGCGGCACTCCCCTGGAGCTGCTCGACGAGGTCGAGCCCACTGCCGACCCCGCAGACGAAACCAGCGACGAGACCGCTGACGACACCAGTGGCGCTCGGGCTGCGACGCGCACCCGGGTGCAGGCACCGGCCCGGGGCGTACGCCCCGGGCGCGCCTTCACCCTGACCGCTCGGGTGAGCGGCACGGACGGCGGCCGCGTGCGGTTCACCGTCGGCGGAAGGGTCGTCGGCACCGCGAAGGTGGTCGACGGCGTTGCCCGCCTGAAGGTCCGTCCGCGCACCGCGCGTCTGGTGCGGGTGGGCCAGCGACGGGCCGTGGCCGCCTACCTGGGCACCGCGAAGGCCGCGCCCAGCAAGGGCCGGGCGACCCTGCGCGTACGCCGCTGACGCAGCGCGACCACGAGTGAGGGGCTGCACCGCCCAGGCGGTGCAGCCCCTCTCGTACGTCGTGTGGTCCCTCAGCCGCGCGCGGCTGCGCGCTCCGCGCGACTGACGCGCTCGGTGGCCCGCAGGCCCGCGCCACCCGAGGGCACCGGGCCCGAGGCGAAGGAGGCCACCGCGGGCGTGAGCGGCGCGAGCGAGAAGGTGAGGTGGTAGGTCCCGTACTCACCCTCGTAGTTGGTGCCGACGTAGGTGCCGTCCGGGATGACCACGGTGGCGCCGTTGCTGAGCGGTCCGGCGTAGGTGAAGACGGCAGAGCTCACCGGGGTGCCCACCTGCGTGCTCGACCAGCCCGGGATCGCCTCCATCACGAAGAGCCCGCCCTGGGCGTCCGGCTGCCCCGGGAAGGGCACGAAGGAGATGGTGAGGACCAGCGCCGCCCCCGGCCGGGCGTGCCCCACACCCGCAGTGACGCCCCGGAGAACCGGAGGTCGTTGAAGACGACGCCGAAGTCGCTGGTGGGCACCACACCGGTGCTGCCGGCCACGAGCTGCACGGAGTCGCTGCCCGACCCGGCGAACGCGGGCGCCGCGGCGGCCACGGTGATCGCAGGCACCGCCCACGCGGCCGTCCCGACGAGCCGACGCCTGGACATCGGGCGTGACGGGGTGGGGTCGACCTGGACCTGCGCGCGGTTCGACAACTGCTGACCTCCGGCTACCGGCAGTCCGTGCGACTGCCTCTGGGAGGGTAGTCAGTCGAGCGGCCGCAGCGCGGGCTTTTCAGCCATTCGTGTGGACGACGTCCACAATTCGGCCGCGGTCAGTACCAGCCGACGCTCTCGGAGTGGCCCCAGGCAGCACAGGGGGTGCCGTAGCGACCGGCGATGTAGCCCAGGCCCCATCGGATCTGGGTCTCCGGGTTGGTCTCCCAGTCGGCGCCGGCCGAGGCCATCTTCGAGCCGGGCAGGGCCTGGGGGATGCCGTACGCTGACGAGCTCGGGTTGTCGGCGTTCCAGCGCCAGTTGGACTCGCGGGTCCACAGGGAGTCGAGGCAGCTGAACTGCGAGTCGGCGAAGCCGAACTCACCCATGATGGCGCGGGCGAGGCCGCGCGGGTCCTCGGTCGAGATCTGCCGGGAGTGGCTGGTCACCACGCCGGTGGCGGTCGCCGTGGAGAGGGCGGCTGCCTTGGCCGGGTCGGTCGACTGACGACGGTCGGAGCGGGTCACGGCCTCGTCGCGGTCGGCCAGGTAGCCGGCGGTCGCGGCGGAGTCGGCAGCAGTGAGGTCGGCCGTGGCCGGAGGAGCGTCGTCGCCCAGGACGCCGACGCCGACGACACCGGCGGTCGCGGCGACCGCGACGCCGGTGATCACACCGGTCGACCGCAGGGTCTTCCACGGGTCGCGCCTGGCCTTGTGCTTGCCGGGGGCGCGGTGCTTGGGGACGTACTTCTCGGGTTTCGACACAGCTCTCGCGGGGGTTGGGGGCTGACGTGCGGAACCGTTCCGTCGTGCTCGGGACAGCGGCGGAACGGGACCACTGCAACCATGCACGCAGGCCGGGAGGCGTGCAAACCGAACCGCTGAATTCGGGACGCCGGTCACACAAGTCGTGGCCACACCGCTCCCAAGCACCACTTTGGTCACAACCGTCACAATCCACGGCCGTTCGACATGACTGCACAGGCTGTCCCGGATACGGTCGTGCCGTCGCACACCCCGCGCCGCTCAACGATGAGGCACGTCGACCGTGACCCAGACCATCATCACCGGTGTCGACGGTTCGGTCCCCGCCCAGGAGGCAGCGGCCACCGCTGCACGCATCGCCTCTGCCTTCGGCGCGACCCTGCACGTCGTCTCGGTGTTCGACACCTCCGACGCGGAGCCAGCCAGGCGGCTTCGAGCCCTCGCTCGCGGCCGACCAGATCGCTGCCGACGCCGCCGCCACCCTGCAGCGCGACGTCCCCGGCCTCAGCGTCGTGGGCCAGGGCGTGGCCGGGCACAAGCCCGCCGAGACGCTGGTGACCCTGGCCGAGACGCTCGACGCCGCCCTGATCGTGGTCGGCACCCGACGGGTCAAGGGCCTGGACGCCTGCTGGGCAGCATCGCGAGCGAGGTCGCCGCCAAGGCCCACTGCGACGTCTACATCGCGCACACGCACGACTGAGCCACCTGCCGCACCACCGCTGCGCGACGTCATCACCCCCGGCACCTGGAGGCACCGGGGGTGATGACGTCGTAGCGAGCGTGGCTCAGAGCGAGACGTTCTCCAGCATCTCGGTGACCAGCGCAGCGATCGGCGAGCGCTCCGAGCGGGTCAGCGTGACGTGGGCGAAGAGCGGGTGGCCCTTCAGCTTCTCGACCACCGCCACCACGCCGTCGTGACGACCGACCCGCAGGTTGTCGCGCTGGGCGACGTCATGGGTGAGCACGACCTTCGAGTTGGCCCCGATCCTCGACAGCACGGTCAGCAGCACGTTGCGCTCCAGTGACTGCGCCTCGTCGACGATCACGTAGGCGTCGTGCAGCGAGCGGCCGCGGATGTGGGTCAGCGGCAGCACCTCGAGCATCCCGCGGTGCACGACCTCGTCGACCACGTGCGGCGAGACCAGCGCACCCAGGGTGTCAAAGACCGCCTGGGCCCACGGCGCCATCTTCTCGTTCTCCGAGCCGGGCAGGTAGCCCAGCTCCTGGCCACCCACCGCGAAGAGGGGGCGGAAGACGACGACCTTCTTGTGCTGGCGGCGCTCCATGACCGCCTCGAGGCCGGCGCAGAGCGCCATCGCCGACTTGCCGGTGCCGGCCCGGCCGCCCAGCGAGACGATCCCGACGTCGGGGTCGAGCAGCAGCTCCAAGGCGATCCGCTGCTCGGCCGAGCGGCCGTGCACCCCGAAGGCGTCGGCGTCCCCCTTGACCAGGTGCACCTGCTTGTCGGGCCCCACCCGGCCCAGCGCGGTGCCGCGGTCGGAGACCATGACCAGCCCCGTGTGGCAGGGCAGCTGGCGCGCCTCGTCGAGGTCCAGCACGCCGTCGTCGTACAGCTCGTCGAGCGCGGCGGCCGGGACCATCAGCTCCTGCATCCCGGTCCAGCCGGTGTCGGAGGCGCTGACCGCCTCGGCGCGGTACTCCTGGGCGTCCAGCCCGACGGCCGAGGCCTTGATCCGCAGCGGCAGGTCCTTCGACACCAGGGTCACGTCGGCACCCTCGTCGGCGAGGTTGCGGGCCACCGCCAGGATGCGGGTGTCGTTGTCGCCGAGCCGGAAACCCGAGGGCAGCGACGTGGCGTCGGTGTGGTTGAGCTCGACGCGCAGGGTGCCGCCCTCCTCCCCCACCGCGACGGGCTCGTCGAGGCGGCCGTGGACGACGCGGAGCTCGTCGAGCATCCGCAGGGCGCTGCGGGCGAAGTAGCCGAGCTCGGGATGGTGACGTTTGCCCTCGAGCTCGGTGATCACCACGACGGGGAGCACGACCTCGTGCTCGGCGAAGCGGCGGATCGCCCCCGGGTCGGCCAGCAGCACGCTGGTGTCGAGGACGTAGGTACGACGCTGGTCAGGAGAGGTCGCGGCCACTGGATTCACCTCACAGGACGCGCGCGCACTCTCGCCCGGCCCTAGATCATGTCGGGCCAGGAAGAAACCCTGGGGCCGGAGTGCCGACCCCTCCCGGACACGGGCAGCGGGCGGCGCGCGCCGACCTCCACGGTGTGTCCTACGAAGTCGTGAGTGCTCACGAGCGGGCCTCCTGGCATCGGCTGGCTTCCCCACCTGCCGATGCTTCGGAACGTACGCCTCGCGCCCCCGCCGGTGGGGAGACACGCCGCAGCCTGTGCGTTACGCGTACGTGAAGAGTCGGCGCGGCGGCGCCGCCGGGCGTCAGGTGCCGAAGCGGCGCTCGCGCTCGGCGTACGCACGGATCGCGCGCAGGAAGTCGACGCGGCGGAAGTCGGGCCACAGCGCCTCACAGAAGTAGAACTCGCTGTTCGCGCTCTGCCAGAGCAGGAATCCGCTCAGCCGCTGCTCGCCGGAGGTGCGGATGACGAGGTCGGGGTCGGGCTGACCCTTGGTGTAGAGGTGCTCGGCGATGTGCTCGACGTCGATCGTCTCGGCGAGCTGCTCCAGGGTGGCGCCCCTCTCGTTCTGCTCGAGCAGCAGCGAGCGGACGGCGTCGGCGATCTCGCGGCGCCCGCCGTAGCCGACGGCGATGTTGACCAGCAGCCCGTCGACGTCGCGGGTGGCCTCGTCGGCGGCCTTCAGCTTCTCGGCCGTCGCGGCCGGCAGCAGGTCCAGCGCCCCCACGGGGTGCACGCGCCAGCGGCCCGTGGCCGCCAGCGACTCGACGGCGCCCTCGATGGCGGTGAGGAGGCCGGTGAGCTGCTCGGCCGGGCGATTGAGGTTGTCGGTCGAGAGCAGCCACAGGGTGACGACCTTGACCCCGACCTCCTCGCACCAGCCCAGGAACGGCTGGATGTTGTCGGCGCCTGCGCGGTAGCCACTGGCGGTGTCCGCGCCGACCGCCCGGGCCCACCGTCGGTTGCCGTCGAGCATCACGCCCACGTGCTGGGGGATGCGGCCCTCGGGAAGCCCTTTCACCACGCGCGACTCGTACGCCGGGTACAGCACGCGCCGCACGGCGTCCTTCCAGTTGGCCATGCTCTCGACTCTACCGATGCCTCTTCCCCAGCCTGAGGAGATCCGGTCCCGAAAAGCGGACCTATTCCCGTCGGCCCCGTAGGTTGGGGTCATGAACGACTCGCTCCGGGTGCGCATGGACCATCTGCACGACCGCGTCGAGGAGACGCTGGCCGAGGTCAAGCCCCACCTGCGCGGCTGGCTGCACGCCGGCACCGCGCCGGTGGCACTGGCCGCCGGCGTCACGCTCGTCGCTCTCTCCCCGACCACCACGACGCGGATCGCCTCGTCAGTCTTCGCGCTGACGGCGCTGCTGGTCTTCACGGTGTCGGCGATCTACCACCGCGGCACGTGGTCGCCGCGGATCCAGAAGTTCCTCCAGCGGTTCGACCACTCGAACATCTTCCTGCTCATCGCCGGCACCTGCACGCCGTTCGCGGTGCTGCTGCTCGACGGCTCCGACCGGTGGACGATGCTCGGCATCGTCTGGACCGGTGCGTTGCTGGGCGTCGCGATGCAGCTGTGGTGGTCGAACCACCCGCGCTGGGTCTCCGCGCCGATCTACCTCGCCCTTGGGTGGGCGCCCGTCTTCTTCTTCGGCGGCTTCATCGACGGCGCCATGGAGTACGGCCGCGCGATGGGCATCGCCGTGATGACCCTGGTGGTCGTCGGCGGTGCGCTCTACACGCTCGGCGCCGTGGTCTACGGCACGAAGCGACCGAACCCGTCGCCGCGCTGGTTCGGCTTCCACGAGGTGTTTCACACCTTCACGATCCTGGCCTTCGTGGCCCACTACGTCGGCGTCTCGCTGGCGACCTACTCCGCCCGCTGACGTCTGGGGCCTGACGTCTGGCGCCTGACGGCTGGGCGCTCGTGCGCCCTACGTGCGAGGACGCCCGGGCGCCACGACCTGCCCCCGAAATGCTGGAAAGGGGTGCAGTCGGCGCATGGGGGGACCGCCGACTGCACCCCGGATCAGGGGGAAGGGAGCCTGCTGCTGAGCGGCTCACCTTCGGGATTCAACAAACAAAAGTATGGCACGGCTGCGGCGCCGGGACCAGCAAAACCGTGAGGCACGTCGGGTGACGTGCCTCACGGCTCTGGATGGTGGTGCTGAGGTGTGGTGCTGTGTGAAGGGCGCTGCGGCTCAGGTGCGGGCGCCGCGCTTGCCGGTCATCGCCTCGGCCGTACCCACCAGGGCGACCGCGACGACGATCGCGATGATCGCGCCGATGATGTTGAGCTCGAAGATGTCACCGCTGCCGATGAGCGAGGCGATCAGGCCTCCGACAAGGGAACCGACGACACCGAGACCCAAGGTGGCCACCCAACTCAGGTCTTGCTTGCCCGGCTTGATGAGCCGAGCTACGGCCCCGACAACGAGGCCGAACACGAGGAAACCAATCACGTCCCAGATCATGGACTCCCTGTACCCCCGTCATCCGGGGTTCACACCTACGACCTGGTCAGTGGTCGGACGGGCCACCCTCGGAGTCGGAGGTCTCGCCCTCGACCGGGTCGCCGTAGACACCACGAGCCTTGGCCTCCGTCGTACGACGGAACTGACGCATGAGGCTCCAGCCGAGGAGCGCCACCGCGACGCACATGCCGAGCCAGAGGAAGAGAGCGACGAAGCCGGCCTTCACCTCGTCGTCCTCCGGCACGGGACGCGGGGTGTCCTGGGCGAAGGTGAGGAAGGAGGTGACGAGGTCGGCGCTGAAGAGGTCGTGCATGTCGCCAGTGTGTCAGGCGTCCGGCTGGAGGCCGGCGAAGAGGTCGTCCTCGGGCACCTCGCTGGGGACGTGGCTCACGACGAGCTCGAAGTCCTCCGTCGGCCAGACCTCCTGCTGCAGCTCGCGCGGGATCCAGAACCAGAAGCCGTCGGGGTCGATCTGCGTCGCGTGCGCCAGCAGCGCCTGGTCGCGCACGCCGAACCACTCGGAGCACTCGACCCGGGTGGTGATGCGGGCGTCGAAGGCGGGGTCGGGCGTCCACTTCTGCAGCCGCTCCGCGTACGGGGACTCCAGGCCGTGCGCCAGCATCGCGTCGTGCAGCGCCTGGGTGCGCGGGCGGTTCATGCTGTGGTGGTAGTAGAGCTTCTGCGGCTGCCACGGCTCCCCGGTGCCCGGGTAGCGCTCGGGGTCACCCGCGGCGTGGAACGCCTCGACCGCCACCTTGTGGCACATGATGTGGTCGGGGTGCGGGTAGCCGCCGTTCTCGTCGTACGTCGTGACGACGTGCGGGCGGAACTCGCGGATCAGCTTGACCAGCGGCTCCGCCGCGACGACCGGGTCCATCAGGCCGAAGCACCCCTCGGGCAGCGGCGGCTTGGGGTCGCCCTCGGGCCAGCCGGAATCGACGAAGCCGAGCCAGTCCTGGCGGACACCGAGGATGTCGCGGGCCCGCTCCATCTCCTGGCGGCGCACCTCGGTGATGTTCTCGGCGATGTCGGGCCGGTCCATCTTGGGGTTGAGGATCGAGCCGCGCTCACCACCCGTGCAGGTGACGACGTGCACGTCGACCCCCTGGGCGACGTACATCGCCGTGGAGGCAGCCCCCTTGCTCGACTCGTCGTCGGGGTGGGCGTGCACGTGCATGAGGCGGAAGCCAGCGCGGGGACCTGCGGACATGCGCCCGAGTCTAGGGGCGCGGGCCGACAGGTTGGCAGGGATGGCACCCTTGGAGCGTGACCACCCAGGCTGAGCTCGACGCCCGCTACGGCACTCCCTCCCCGTCCGCAGGTGGGCCGCCGTCGGCCTCAGCGCCACGATTGCCGTCGCCTTCCTGGGGTGGGTCGCCTGGGCCGCCTTCTTCCACGGCAACCCGGCGGCGGAGTCCCGGCTGGTCGGCTACGACGTCGTCGACGACCACGCCGTCGACGTCCGGGTGCAGGTCGACCTGACCGACGTCGACGAGGCGGAGTGCCTGGTCAGGGCGCTGTCCAGGGACAAGTCGGTCGTCGGCGAGCTCGTGTTCACCGGGAGCGACGGCGTCCAGGAGGTCACCGTCCGTACGGAGCGCGCGGCGACCAGCGCCGACGTGGTCGGGTGCCGCGCGGAGGGCCAGAAGCGCTGGCGCTGACGCAGTCCGCGTCGTCGAGGCCGCCGTTGTGCCCCCTGTTGCTACAGTGGCCTGAACATCTGACACCCGCAGGGCTCTCAGGGAAACGGTCGTGACGCTCACGACGAGCCCCGCGGGTTTTGCTTTTGTCCACACAGGAGTGAATCCATGACCCAGAGCGCAGGCACCATCTGGTTGACCCAGGAGGCCTACGACAAGCTGCAGGCTGAGCTCGACGACCTCAAGGGCCCCAAGCGCCAGGAGATCATCGACCGCATCAGCGCGGCGCGTGACGAGGGCGACCTCAAGGAGAACAGCGGCTACCACGCCGCTCGCGACGAGCAGGGCAAGCAGGAGGCCCGCATCCGTCAGCTCGAGGACATGCTGCGGCGCGCGGAGGTCGGCGAGACCCCGCCCGACGACGGCGTCGTCGAGCCTGGCATGAAGGTCACCGTGAAGTTCGTCGACTTCGGCGACGAGGAGACCTTCCTGCTGGGCGCGCGAGAGATCGAGGAGGAGGGCCTCTCGGTCTACTCCCCGCAGTCGGCGCTCGGCGAGGCGATCAACGGCCGCAAGGTCGGCGACAAGGTCTCCTACAGCGCGCCGAACGGCAAGGAGATCCACATCGAGATCACCGACGCCGTGCCGTTCACCGGCTGACGTCCCACGCACCACCACGACCGGCGCCCGGGTCACCCCGGGCGCCGTTCGTCATTCCTGGATGCGGTGGCCGCGCTCGCGCAGGCGCGTCATGACGTCCTCGGCGTGCTGGGCGCTGCGCGTCTCCAGCTGCACCCGCACCTCGACCTCGTCGATCGCCAGGCTGGGCGAGATCCGCTCATGGGTCACCTCGAGCACGTTGGCCCCCATCTCGCCGATCTCGGCGAGGAGCCGGGCCAGGCCACCGGGCCGGTCGGGGATGCAGACCCGCAGGTAGAGGTAGCGCCCCGCGGCCGCCAGGCCGTGCCGGATCACCTTGCCCAGCAGCAGGGGGTCGATGTTGCCGCCGGAGAGCACGGCCACCGCCGGCGTCTCGACCCGGCGCGGGTCGTCCAGCAACGCCGCCACGGCCGCCGCCCCGGCGGGCTCCACGACCATCTTGGCCCGCTCCACCAGGGAGAGCAGGGCACGGGAGAGCGACTCCTCCCCCACCGTCCAGACGTCGTCGACCAGGTCGCGCACGAGGGAGAAGGTCACCTCGCCGGGCAGCCCGACCGCGATCCCGTCGGCCATCGTCTGCATCTGCTGCAGCGCGACCGGGTGGCCCGACGCCAGCGACTCCGGGAAGGCCGCGGCCCCGGCAGCCTGGACGCCGACGACGCGTACGTCGGGGCGCAGCGCCTTGACCGCGAGCGCGATACCGGCGAGCAGCCCGCCCCCACCGGTCGGCACCAGGACGGTCTTCACGTCGGGCACCTGCTCGAGGATCTCCAGGCCGCAGGTGCCCTGCCCGGCCGACGTCGGTCGGTGGTCGAAGGGGTGGATCAGCACGGCACCGGTCTCCTCGGCGTACGCCCGCGCCTCGGCCAGCGCGTCCTCGAGGTGCCGCCCGTGGAAGACGACCTCGGCGCCGTAGCCCTTGGTCGCCCGCTCCTTCGGGATCGGCGCCCCCTCGGGCATGTAGACCCGCGCGGCGATGCCGAGTCGCTGGGCCGCCAGCGCCACGCCCTGGGCATGGTTGCCGGCCGAGGCGGCGACAACGCCGCGCTCGCGCTCCTCAGGCGTCAGGCCGGCGATGCGGACGTACGCCCCCCGCGCCTTGAACGAGCCGGTGCGCTGGAGGTTCTCGCACTTGAGGTGCACCGGGCCGCCGGCGAGCGACGACAGCCAGCGCGACTCCTCCATCGGGGTGCGGACCGCGACGTCGCGCAGGGTCTCGGCAGCACGGCGTACGTCGTCGATGTCGGGCAGGGTGGGCTGGCTCATGAGGTCGCCTCGCTGGTGTCGTCGGGCCGGTGCTCGGGTTCGTCTGGCTCGAGGAGCTCCTCCTCGGCGTCGGTGGTGGCTATCTCGTCCGGGTCGGAGCGCCCCGCGAGGTGCAGCACGACCGCGTTGATCGCGGCGGCCAGCGGCACCGCCACCAGCGCGCCACCGATCCCGGCCAGGATCAGGCCCATCGCGATCGCGATGATGACGCCGAGCGGGTGCACAGAGACGAAGCGGCCCATCAGGAAGGGCTGCAGCACGTTGCCCTCCACCTGCTGCACCACGATCACGCCGACCAGCATGAGCAGCGCCGCGACGGGGCCCTGGTCGACGAGGGCCACCAGCACGGCGACGGCGCCCGCGACGGTGGCACCGATCATCGGCACGAACGCGCCGAGGAAGACCAGCACGCCGATCGCCAGGACCAGTGGCACGTCGAGCCACCAGGCCACCGCCATGATGCCGACCGAGTCGACGAAGGCGACGATGATCGTGGCCCTCACGAACTGGGTCAGCGAGACCCAGGCGACGCGGCCCGAGGAGTCCACGTGCTCGCGCGCGGCACGGGGCGAGAGGCGGACGATCCAGGTCCAGATCCGCTCGCCGTCGGCGAGGAAGAAGTACATCGCGAAGAGCACGATGAAGAAGCCGGCCGTCACGTTGCCGATCGCGGAGCCCAGGGTGGCGGCCTGACCCAGCGCGTCGGACTTCGACCACTCGGTGATCGCGACCTGCGCCTCGCCGATGTAGTCGTTGATCTGGCTGTCGGAGGCGTGGAGCGGGCCGTCGCGCAGCCAGGCACGGATCTCCTCGAGGCCCTTGACCACCTCGCCGGCGAGCTCGGTGGCGCCGCTGGCCACCTGCTGCCCGGCGAAGGTGAGCAGGACACCCACGACACCGAAGGTCAGCGTCACCCCGAAGATCGAGCCGAGGCTGGCGGGCATGCCGACGTTGCGGGCGGCCCGTACGAGCGGGGAGACCAGGGCGGCCAGCAGCAGCGCGATCGCGAGCGGGAAGACGACCAGCGCGAAGCGGTTGACCGTCCACAGGATCACGTAGCCGGCGGCCACGATGACCAGGAAGCGCCACGACCAGGCCGCGGCGAGGTCGAGGCCCCACGGCACCTGGGCACGCGAGAAGTTCGAGACCCCGGGGCGCACCGGCGGCACCGCCAGCTCCGCGTGCCTCTCGGCCCGGCGCTCGGCCCGCAGGTGCGCCCACTGCTGGGCCAGCTGCTGGGTGAGACGCTCCGCGAGCCGCTCCCCCGCGCTGTCGTGGGTGGCACCCTGTCCAGCGGGCTGCGCCCGCTCGCGTCCCTCGTCGTTGGTCACCGAGTCAGGTTACCGACCGGGTGAGCGGCGACACACTCGCCGGAGGCGGCGCCGGCAGGTCAGCCGAGCGCGCGCTCCAGGTCGGCGATGAGGTCCTCGACGGTCTCGATGCCGACGGAGAGCCGGACCAGGTCCGCAGGGACCTCGAGCTCGGTGCCGGCGACGCTGGCGTGGGTCATCCGACCGGGGTGCTCGATGAGCGACTCGACGCCGCCCAAGGACTCACCCAGGGTGAAGACCTGCGCCTTGGCGCAGACGTCGAGGGCGGCCTGCTCGCCGGCGGCGACCCGGAAGGAGATGATCCCGCCGAAGCGCTTCATCTGCTTCTTGGCGACCTCGTGACCGGGGTGTGCCGCCAGGCCCGGGTAGATGACCTCGGCGACGGCGGGGTGCCCGTCGAGGAACTCGACGATCTTCTCGGCGTTGTCGCAGTGGCGCTCCATGCGCACCGCGAGGGTCTTGAGGCCGCGGTGGGTGAGGAAGCAGTCGAAGGGGCCGGGGACGGCACCCATGGAGTTCTGGTGGAAGCCGATCTTCTCGGCGACCTCGGCGTCGTTGACGACGACCGCGCCGCCGACGACGTCGGAGTGGCCACCGACGTACTTGGTCGTCGAGTGCACGACGATGTCGGCGCCCAGCGTGAGCGGCTGCTGCAGGTAGGGCGAGGCGAAGGTGTTGTCGACGACCAAGAGGGCGCCGCCCTCGTGGGCGACGGCGGCGAGCGCCTCGATGTCGGCGACGTTGAGCAGCGGGTTGGTGGGCGTCTCGACCCAGACCAGCTTCGTACGCCCGGGCTCGATCGCCGCGCGCACGGCCTCGGGGTCGGCGACCACGGCGGGCGTGTGGTCCAGGCCCCAGACCTTGGCGACCTTGTCGAAGAGGCGGTAGGTGCCGCCGTAGGCGTCGTTGGGCAGGACGACGTGGTCGCCGGGGCGGCAGAGCGCCCGGATGATGGTGTCCTCGGCGGCGAGGCCGGAGGCGAAGGCGAAGCCGTGGGCACCGCGCTCGACCGCGGCGAGCGCGCCCTCGAGCGCCGTACGAGTCGGGTTGGCGGAGCGGCTGTACTCGTAGCCGCCGCGCATGCCACCGACACCGTTCTGCTTGTAGGTGCTGGTCGCGTAGATCGGCGGGATGACCGCCCCGGTCATCTCATCCGGCTCGTAGCCGGCGTGGATGGCCCTGGTCTCGAATCCGGCGGAGTCCCACTGCTGCTCAGTCACACCGGCGAGCCTACGCGGGAAGCCTCACGACCATCAAAGCGTTACGTTGGGCGAACCGCTCTTCCCGTCCCCCACCGTCTGGAGTTCCCGTGCTCTTCGGCCGCCTCAAGTCCTCCGTCCCCACGCCCGACCAGGCGCTGCCGGGCCGCGCGTCGCGCCCGTGGGCCCTGGGCCAGCACGTCGTCCTCGACACGCCCGTGGTCACCGACGAGGTGCCCGAAGGCATGGAGGTCGCCGTCTTCGGCCTCGGCTGCTTCTGGGGCGCCGAGGAGTTCTACTGGCAGGTGCCCGGCGTCTGGTCGACGTCGGTGGGGTACGCCGGTGGCACGACGCCGCACCCGACGTACGAGGAGGTGTGCTCGGGCCTGACCGGCCACACCGAGGCGGTGCGCGTCGTCTTCGACCCGTCGGTCGTCTCCTACGCCGACCTGGTGAAGCGTTTCTTCGAGATCCACGACCCGACGCAGGGCATGCGCCAGGGCAACGACGTCGGTACGCAGTACCGTTCGGCGCTCTACACGACCTCGCCCGAGCAGGAGGAGGTCGCGCGCGAGCTGACCGGTCTCTACGCTGCGGAGCTCCAGCGCCAGGGCTTCCCCGAGGTGACCACGGAGATCGCGCCCGCCGGTGAGTACTACTACGCCGAGGACCCGCACCAGCAGTACCTCGCGAAGAACCCGAACGGCTACCGCTGCCACGCGAAGACGGGGATCGCCTTCCCCAGCTGACCTCAGCGGGCCAGGTGGGGCGCGACGGCGCGCCCGGAGCGCACCCGCTCGAGGGCGCGGGCGTCGCCGAGCTCCTCGAGGAGCTCATGATGGGTGGCGTAGAAGGCCAGGGCGTGCGCGAGCAGCGCCGGATCGCCCTCCACCTGGTCGGCCCGCACGACGAGGTCGGGCAGGTGTGACGTCGCCGTGCTGCTGAAACCTCGCGCGGTCCTCTCGTGGGACGTGCAGAAGCCCGGGCGCCTGGTCACGCGGACCCCCGGAGCCGCCCGTCGCCCGAGCCCGGGCGACAGCTCGGCGTCGACGCGCGCGGCCCGGTCCCACGGCAGGCTGAACCTGTCGCCCCACGCGCTGTAGGTGACACCCTCGGGCGTCAGGAGCACCTCGCCGCGCCGCAGGCAGCCCGTGGCGACGTTCCAGAGCTGGAACAGGCACCACCCGAGGAGGATCGGGCTGTTGACGAGGGCCACCCAGGTGCGGCCGGTGGGGGTGGGGTCGTGGTACGCCGCCCAGCCCAGCGCCACGCCGAAGGGCACTCCCGCCACCATGGCGCCCACGGTGAAGCGCCACCCGCCGGCCCCCGCACGGAAGCGCAGACCGATCCCGTCGACGCTGTCGACCAGTGGGCGACGTCGGCCGGGCCAGCGCCACGCCCTGGAAGAGATGTGAGCGGACGCCCCGAAGAAGGCGGCGATCAAGGCGGTGGTGAAGCCCAACGGATACTCGCCGTCGAGGAGCAGTGCCACCGCCCCAAGGCCGCCGAGCAGAGCACCGACGCCGCTGCCGAGCACGAGCCGTCGCGAGACAGTGGGGGGCGCGTCCACCCACGCCACCGGAAACGGCACCAGCGCGTCCGTCTTGTCGTGCACAGCCATGGCTCTCCTCCCCCGGGTCGAGTGGGCACGCTATCGGAGCGGATACCCGGTCAAGGGGATGGTCCAGCACACGCACCACCCCTAGAATCGAATGTATGTTCGAATCCATGACCTCGCCCAGTGACCTGGTCGCGTTGGCGCGTGCCAACGCGGCGCTGGTGCGTCGCGCGGAGGCGGACACGCTGCTGATTGCCTACGAGTGGGCTGTCGCCCACCCGGCCCGGGAGGACGGGGCGGACGCCGCCATCTTCCACTCGCCCGTCGGTTTCGAACCGATCTCGGGCGACGGAACCCTCGAGGTCAACGAGTACGCCGTCGCCGAGCTCGGCGGTGCGCTCGGGTTGTCGACGGATGCGGCGAAGAAGTTGATCGGACACGCGCTCGAGCTGGCGCACCGGCTGCCGCGGCTGTGGGCGCGGGTGACGGCCGGGGAGGTGCCGGTATGGCGAGCCCGGCTGGTGGCCGAGGCCATGATCCATGCCTACCCGGCGTTGCCCGCTGAGGGCGTCGCGTGGATCGATGCTCAGGTTGCTCCGTTCATCGAGAAGATGGGTCGCGCTGCCGTCGACCGGCTCATCGAGCGGGCGATGAAGCTCTACGGCCTCGCGATCGACGAGGACGAGAACGGGGCGTCGGACACCCGGCACGTGACGATCGTGAGTGAGCGCGACCCGTTCGCCCAGACCATGCAGGTCCACGCCGAGCTCGACATCGCTGATGCGCTCGACCTGGAGCAGGCCGTCGCTGCGGGTGCGGCCGGGTTGAAGGCCGCCGGCTGCGAGGAGTCGTTGGACGTACGCCGCTCCCTCGCCCTGGGCGAGCTGGCCCGGCACCAGACCGCGCTCGACCTCGCTGGCGCGGGTGCAGACGAGGAGACGGTCGGCCGGACCACCGCCCGCCGCGTCGACCTGCACCTGCACTTCACCGCCACCGTGGAGCCCGACGAGTCGATCTCCTTCGGGGCCACCGGCCAGCTGGAGAACCGCCAGCGACTCGTCCTGCTGGAGCAGGTCCGCCGCTGGGTCAACACCAGCCACACCGACATCCGGGTCTTGCCCGTGGTCGACCTCAACCAGACCCTCGAGACGGACCGCTACGAACCCACCGACCGGCTCCGCCGCCAAGTGCTTCTTCGCGACGAGACCTGCGTCTTCCCGCACTGCACCCGCCCCAGCCGACGCTGCGACGTCGACCACGTGGTCCCGTTCGACCATGACGCCGCAGCCGAAGGCCGACCACAACCCGGCTCGACGGTCACCGAAAACCTCGCGCCCCTCTGTCGCGGCCACCACCGGCTCAAGACCCACACCGCCTGGCACCTCGAATCCCCAGCCAACGGGGTCTTCGAATGGACGTCACCCCACGGACAACGCTTCCGACGCGACCGTCACGGAACGAGCGACCTGTCTCCGCCGGATCTTCACACTCCTCGCACCGCGCCCACACCCACGCCGGCCTAAGCCCCACCACAGTGGGCGCATGATCCGCACCGCGGCGCTGACCGCTGCGCTCCTGACCCTCGGCGCCTGGGTGGCATCGCGGCCGCCTGGATCCTGTCCCCCACCCGGCCCGTGTCCCCGGAGCACGAGATCGAGGCCGGGGGCGCCTTCGGGATCTTCTACTTCCTCGTCGCGCCCTACCTGCTGGCCTCGCTGTGGG
The DNA here is from genome assembly GCF_004777465.1 of Nocardioides daphniae. Lineage (NCBI taxonomy): Bacteria > Bacillati > Actinomycetota > Actinomycetes > Propionibacteriales > Nocardioidaceae > Nocardioides > Nocardioides daphniae. The sequence goes on along the minus strand of NZ_CP038462.1, from coordinate 843,459 downwards.
TCGTCCCGAGCGGCCTCACCTCACTCCTCCGCCCCGCCGCGACGTGGGCGCTGACCGTGACCCTCACCAACTCGCTGCTGACCTGCGGCTTCGCCGTGTGGATGCTGGTGGGCGGTTTCGAGCCGCTCCACCGCATCCTGCCGGGCCTTCGGACGTACGCACTGGCCGCGGCGCTCACCAGCGCCCTGACCTTTCTCCTCGCGTTGGCGTCGGTGACGCCTCACGTCACGGAAGATCCGCGTCCACCCCGGTGACGGTGGCGCCGAGCGCGACCTCGACGCGGGTGGCAAGCCCGGGCTTCGTCACACCCGGGTGGAAGTAGCGGAGCTGGGACCCGCGGGTGGTGACGGCGTACTCGATCCGTGCCCGGCCCGGCGCGACGCCGGTGAGCGTCCAGCGTCCGTCGGCGTCCGTCGTGGCAGCCTGACCGCACACCGAGCCGGGCGTGCTCAGGAAGACGTCCACTCCGGACAGTGGCCTCCCGGCGCGATCCGTCACCTGCCCGGACACCGTGGCGACGGCGTCCTCGACCAGGTCGCTGGCCATGTCCTGTCCTGCGACGACGTCCACCTCCCGCTGCTGCGGCCCGCGGCACCGCAGGTCGGTCTGCACCGACCAGAGCCCGGTGCCGAGCCGCACTGCATACCTGCCCTCGGAGTCGGTGCGTACGCTTCTCGTCGTCGTGGGCAGCGCGGGGAAGCGCGGGTCGACCACCCGGTACCCGGTCGAGAAGCGGATCTCCCGGTCCGGCAGCGGCAGCCCGGTCGACGTGGTGAGACGGCCCGTGACCAGCGCGGGCGGAGGCACGACGACGTCGACCTCCGCGGCCTGACCCACGCCGAGCTCGACCACGCGGGCGTCGTCCTCCGAGGTGGCCGAAGGGGCGTGGACGATGCCGCTCCGCGGGCTGTCGACCAGCACCCGGTGGCGGCCGGCCGCCAGTCCGTCGACCTCGTACCGGCCAGCCCTGCCGGGGCGGACCCGGGCGACCTCGACCCAGGCGTCGTCGGTCTGGCGCTCGACGACCACCTCGGTGACCGACCCGTCGGACTCCCCGGTCTCCCCGCGGGAGCCGCCCGCGGTCGCGAACGGCTCGCTCACCGCCCCTCGGATCCGAGCCGCCGGCATCGCGGTGAGGTCCAGGCGCAGGACCTCGTCCTCCTCCACCTGGACGTCCTCGGCGTCGTCCGCCAGCGCCGCCTCGCCCACCCACCACGTCGCCCAGTCGCCGCCGTCAGGGGACACGACCACGCGGTGCGGCCGGGGGTGACCCGGGTGATCTCGTACGTCCCGTCCGGCCCCGTGATGCCGCTCCACGTCGCCCCCGCAGGGACCGCGGAGGCCGGGTTGGGCCCGGCGAAGTAGGGCTCGAACGGAGCCGTGACGACCTTCACCACGACCCCCTCCACCGGCTCCCCGTCCGGCCCGACCACCACGCCGCGCACGGCGCCGGTGGGCGCCTCCACGACCGTGGTCGAGGCCGGGGCCCGACCGGTGGTCGGCGGGTCGCCGGGTCGCTGCGACCACGCAAAACCTACGCCGACCGCAGCGATCAGCGCGAGCCCGGCCAGCAGCGGCCCGAGCTCCCGCAGGGCAGGCACGAGCCGCTGTCGCATCCGGGTTCCGGTCCCCTCCAGACCCTCTCCCATGGGGTCAGTGTGACCCACAACACGTCAGTCGGGAAGGGGTCGCCTGTCCCAGACCCCGGCCGCGACCTCGGAGGCAGCGAACGCCGTGCACCCGCGGCACCCGGCCGGTCGCCGTGGCGCGCTCAACCGACCCAGTCCCCACGGCCACCCCAGCCGCCCCAGCCACCGAAGTCGCTGTAGCGGCCACCCTGCCGGCCGCTGGCCCGGGAGCCGAGGTAGGAGCCGACCACGGCGGCGCCCAGGTCGTCGAGCTCGGGCGAGACCATCCGGCCGTCGACGCGGCGCGCCATCGACTCGATGAAGCGTGCCAGGCCGGGGTCCTCCCCCAGCCGGAAGAAGGTCGTCTGCGCGCCGAGCCGGCGTACGTTGTCGAGCTCGCGCACCGTCTTGGCCAACGTCACCGGGTGCGGCGGGTAGTTGAACCAGACCTGCCCGTCCGACTCCAGGTGCGAGGTGGGCTCGCCGTCGGTGACCACCAGCAGCACCGGCTGCGCACCGGGGTGCTTGCGGAAGTGGCGGGCGGCCAGCAGCAGGCCGTGGTGCAGGTTGGTGCCCTTGTCCCAGCGCGCGTCGAGACCGGTGAGCTCCTCGATCTCCATCGTCCGGGCGTAGCGGCCGAAGCCGATCAGCTGCAGGTGGTCGTTGCGGAAGCGGGTGCGGATCAGCTGGTGCAGCGCCAGCGCCGTGCGCTTCATCGGCACCCAACGTCCGTCCATCGCCATCGAGAAGCTGGTGTCCACGAGCAACGCCACCGCCGCCTGGGTGCGCGCCTCGGTCTCGGCGATCTCGATGTCGTCGACCCCGATGCGTACGCCCCCGGCCGGGGAGCTGCCCTCGGCGACGGTGCGGCGGATCGCGTTGGTGAGCGTGCGGTTGACGTCCCACGGCTCGGTGTCACCGAACTCCCAGGGCCGCGCCGAGCCGGTGAGGTCACCGGCGGCGCCGCTGCGGCGTACGTCGCGCTGCCCCTGGCGCCCCGACATCTGGGTCGCCACGTCGCGCAGCAGCGACTTGCCGAGCTGGCGCATCGCCCGCGGGCTGAGCCGCAGGTCACCGGTGGACCCACGCTCCAGGTAGCCGGACTCGCGCAGCGCCTTCTCGAGGTCGGCCAGCGCCCTCGCGTCGACCGCGGCCTCCTCGCCCAGCTGACGGGCCAGAGCGTCGAGGTCGACGTCGTCCATCCGGGCGCCGTTGTAGGACTGGGCCAGCTGCTCGGCCAACGCCTCCAGGTCAGCGACGTCCTGGAGCACCCCGGTCCCGTCGCCCAGGCCGAGGCCCTCCTCGCCGGAGAAGCGCGACGACCCGTCCCAGTCCTCGCCGGGGCGCAGGGCCTGCAGGTGGGCGTCCATCTGGGCCAGCTGCTCGGCGAGCTCCGCTGAGCCGAACGCCTGCGCCGAGAGCTGCATCAGCTCGTTGCGCTGCTCGGGCGACATCGAGTTGAGCATCCGCTGCGCGGCGGCGCTGCGGGCCGCCAACGCGTCCAGCAGCTCGTCGACGGTCCGCGGCTGCTCGGGGAAGAACTCACCGTGCTTCTCCATGAAGTCGGCGAACTGCTCGGTGGTGTCCTCGCCCCGGCCGTGCGCGGCGAGCAGCGCGTTGAGGTCGGTGAGCATCTCGTTGATCCGCTCGCGGTCCTCGTCGGTGGCGCCCTCCAGCGCCTGCTTCATGCCGGCGAAACGCTGGTCGAGCATCTCGCGCCCGAGCAGGTCCTTGATCTCCTCGTACTTCGCCCTGGCCTCGGAGCTGGCCCAGTCATAGCTGGAGAGCTCGGTGACCGCGGCGGCCGTCGAGGGCGAGAGGGCGTCGAGCTGGAGCTCGCGGAAGGCACGGTCGCCTTCGTCCATCGCGACGTCGCGCGCCAGCTGCCCGCGCTCGGCGAGCACGGCCTCGTCGAGGAGGCGTCGTACGTCCTCGAGCGTGCCGTCGAGGTTGTTCTGCGTCAGGAGCTCACGGCGCTTGCGCGCGACCCGGGCAGCCAGGTCGTCCAGCCCCTGCTGCCCCTGGGGGCCGCGGCGCAGGTACTCCGACAGCGCCCGCTCCGGCGAGGCCCCGGCCATCACGTCCTCGCCGATCGCGCTCAGCGCCTCGCCGAGGTCGACCGGGGGCGCGAGGGGGTCACCGCCGTGGTAGCGCTCGTACCTGCTCATCTCGTCAGCCCTTCTCCCCGCCAGTCGCCGGTCGCTCCGGTCAGTCCCGGTCCAGCCGGGCCCAGACCTGCTTGGGGAACGGCGGGTCGTCGACCACCTCGGCCACGAAGCCGTGCCGCTCGCAGAAGGCGGCGGCGTTGTCGTCGCCCTCCGGGTAGCGGGTCCACAGCGCCTTGTCGTCGACCAAATCGACCACCTCGGTGAGCAGCCGGCTGCCGAGGCGCTGGCCCTGGAAGTCGGGGTGGACGTGCAGCGTGGTCATCACGAAGCGGTCGCGGTCGTCGATGGTCGCCGAGACCAGGGCGATGATCCGCCCGTTGACCTCGCCGACGACGAAGACGCCGTCCTCGAGCGCGTCCGGGATGTCCTCGACCTGCCAGCTCTCGAGCTCGCGGGTCGCGTACGCCGGGTCGATCTGGTCGTACGTCGCGGGCAGCACCACCTCGACCAGGGCTCGGATGGCCTTGGCGTCCTCGGCGGTCGCCTCCCTCAGCTCGACGTGCATGGGTCCTCCTCCGCGCCGGCTCGCACCGGCGTCCCCTCCGACGTCACATGCTCAGCCATAGACCGTCTCGGCCCCGTCGGACTCCTTGCCGATCCGGCGGGCCAGGTAGAGCCCCTCCAGCGCCAGCTCGACCGCACCTGCCACCTCGCCGGGCGTACGGGCGCCGACGCGGGCAGCGATGTCGTCGTAGACCTCCGACTCGCCGAGGCGCGGCAGCCCCTCCAGGAAGTCGCGGGCGCTGACCTGCGCGCCGGTGGCGATGGTGGCGCCGTCCTCGATGGCCTCGACCAGCAGTCCCAGGTCGACCCCGGCCAGGTGGTCGCGCACCGTCGCGGCGACGGCGGTGCGCAGCAGGTGGGTCAGGATCTCCGTCTCCCGGCCCTCCTCACCGGTCTCGAACTCGACCTTGCCGCGCAGCACGGCGACGGCCGACTCGAGGTCGACCAGGCGGGCGACCGCCTCGTCCTCCCCCTGGCGGGTGGCGCGGTGCAGCGCCGCGGCGGCGACCGTCTCGGCACCCGCGATGGTGAAGCGGGCGCTGACGCCGGAGCGCTGGTCGACGGCGCTCGACTCGCGCAGCGCGCGGGTGAAGCGGGCCAGCACCTCCAGCAGCACGTCGGGCACCGCGGCGACGAGGTGGGCCTCCTGGCGGATCACGGCCAGCTCGTCGGCGAGCTCCACCGGGTAGTGGGTGCGGATCTCGGCGCCGAAGCGGTCCTTGAGCGGCGTGATGATGCGGCCGCGGTTGGTGTAGTCCTCGGGGTTGGCGCTGGCGACCACCAGCACGTCGAGCGGCAGGCGCAGCAGGTAGCCGCGGATCTGGACGTCGCGCTCCTCCATCACGTTGAGCATCGCGACCTGGATCCGCTCGGCCAGGTCGGGCAGCTCGTTAATCGCGACGATGCCGCGGTGGCTGCGCGGCACCAGGCCGAAGGCGATGGTGTCGGGGTCACCGAGGTGGCGGCCCTCGGCCACCTTCATCGGGTCGACGTCACCGATGAGGTCGGCCACCGACGTGTCCGGGGTGGCGAGCTTCTCGGCGTACCGCTCGGAGCGGTGCACCCACGCGATCGGCAGGGCGTCGCCCTGGGCGCGGGCGGCGGTGGTCCACTGCGGCGTGATCGGGTCGTACGGGTGCTCCCCAGCTCCGAGCCCTCGATCACCGGGCTCCACTCGTCGAGCAGGTCGACCAGGCTGCGCAGCAGCCGCGTCTTGCCCTGCCCGCGCTCACCCAGCAGCACGATGTCGTGGCCGGCGAGGATCGCGCGCTCGACCTGCGGGATCACCGTGTCGGCGAAGCCGTGCAGGCCGGGCCACGGGTCGACGCCCTCGCGCAGCCGCGCGAGCAGGTTGGCGCGCAGCTCCTCGCGCAGGGTGGTGTGCACGTGGCCGGAGGCCCTGAGCTCCCCCACGGTGCGCGGAGCGGGGGCCTGGGTTGCGATGCTCGTCACAACTCCCAACCTAGCCCGTCCACACCAGCCACCCCAGAGGCGCGCGCCCACGAACCTGCCGAACGTTAGGCTCGCTGCGTGCTGCAACCCGAGTGCCCGTGCGGCGGGACCGACGCGACGCGACGGACGTACGACGCCTGCTGCGGCCGTTTCCACCGCGGCGGCGAGCGACCGCCCACCGCCGAGGCGCTGATGCGCTCGCGCTACTCGGCCTTCGCCCTGGGCCTGGACGACTGGGTCTTCGCGACCTGGCACCCGCGCACCCGGCCCGACGACGTGACCGGGGATCCGGGCACCGTCTGGACCGGCCTGGAGATCCTCGAGACCGTCGACGGCGGCCCCGACGACGAGACCGGCGAGGTCGAGTTCGTGGCGACGTGGCGCTCCGGCGGGCAGGACGGCCGGATGCACGAGCGCAGCCGCTTCGCCCGACGCGCCGGACGCTGGCTCTACCTCGACGGCGACGTCGGCTGAGCTCCACCGACACCCTCTCGGCACTGCGGTGGGTGCGGCCCTGTCTTCACCCCACGTCCGAGGGATGGACCAGACCGTGCCCACATCTGAGACATCTGTCTTACTTTCCACGAGCGCCATCGAGGGAGGTGGTCGCCGCCGCGGGGCCGCAGCGAGCGGACCTCGCTCACTCTCGGGAGGACACGTGCCCCACTTGCCCACAGCATCCCCTGCCCACGCACCGAGGTCGGTGTCTCGACGCGCCTTCATGGCAGCTGGCGCCGCCGTCGGCGCCGCAGGCACCGTCGGTGCCAGCACCCGACCGGCCTCGGCCCACATCCCGCTGCGCCGGGAGGAGCGCCGCGTCATCGTCATCGGGTCCGGCTTCGGCGGCGGCGTCGCCTCGCTGCGACTCACCCGCGCGGGAGTGCCAGTCACGCTGCTCGAGCGCGGCAAGCGGTGGGTGACGGGGCCCGACGCCGACACCTTTCCGCGGGTCTCGAGCCTTGACGAGCGGGCCCTGTGGCACGAGTCGATGCCGGAGATCTTCGGTCGCCCCCTCTTCGAGACCCCGCACACGGGCCTGCTGGAGAGCGTCGTCGGCGAGAACATGACGGTGATGAACGCTGCTGGTCTTGGCGGCGGGTCGTTGGCCTACCAGGGGATGAGCCTGGAGCCGTCCGCGGAAGTCTTCGCCAGCGAACTGCCCGAGGAGCTTGATCGCGAGTGGATGCACCGTGTCCACTACCGCCGGGTCGAGCGCATGCTGAAACTGCGGACGGCGCCGGATGCCCTCGTCTCCAGCGACAACTACAAGGCGGCTCGGGTGTTCGCCAGGAAGGCGCTCGCCGCTGGCTACGACATCGAGAAGATCCCGATGCCCATCGACTGGTCCTACGCACTGCGCGAGCTTCGAGGCGAGATGAAGGCCACCTACACCAACGGCGACGCCGCGCTCGGTGTCAACAACGGCGGCAAGCACTCGGTCGACGTGACCTACATCCGGGCTGCCGAGGCCACGGGTCTCCTGGAGGTCCGCACCCTGCACAACGTGACCGGCATCGCGCGCACCCGCTCGGGAGCGTGGGAGGTACGCGCCCAGCGCACCGACACCACCGGCAGGGTGCTGGAGGAGGTCGTCTACACGACGCCGACGCTCATCATGGGCGCCGGAAGCACCGGTACCACCCGCTTGCTGTTGAAGTCGGCCGCTCGCGGCGAGATCACCGACCTTCCCGAGGCCCTGGGCTCCAACTGGGGCACCAACGCCGACCGGATCTACACGTGGACCAGCCTCTTCGACGACTTCGGTCCGGTGCAGGGCGGCCCCGTCGTCTACGGCTCCAAGGCATGGGAGGACCCGGCGACCGCCAACACCGTGATCCAGGCGTCGTTGCCACCTCTGATGGCGGGTGGCGATCCGAGCAAGAAGTCGTGGGGGCCCACCACCACCATGCTGGTGGGCTACGGGGTGAGCAAGGACCGGGGAGAGTTCCGCTACGACGCGGAGAAGGACGACGCGATTCTGCACTGGCCCAAGAACGGCGACAGGGAGAGCGCTGCCCGCATCCACGCCAGGGTGAAGAAGATCGCGGGCTTCGCCTCATTCCTCGGCGACACCACGGCCATGTCACCCTCGACCTGGCATCCGCTCGGCGGCGCCTCGATGGGGACCGTCTGCGACCTCGAGGGTCGTGTGCTCGGCCAGAAGGGCCTGTACGTCCTCGACGGCGCCCTGCTGCCCGGTACGGCGGCTGCCTGCAACCCCTCGATGACGATCGCCGCGGTCGCAGAGCGCGCGATGGACAAGATCGTGGCCCACGACGTCGGCCGCCTGGTCTGAGTGCACCCGTCCGTTTCCCTCGTGGACGACGGGGTGATCTACCCTCACCCCATGTCCACGAGGGGATCGGCGCGCGCCGACGGGCGACGCAACCGCGAAGCCATTCTCAAGGCCGCGGCCGAAGCGATGCTGGACAACCCCCAGGCGAGCATCGCCGAGGTGGCGGAGCGGGCAGGACTGACCCGGGCCACGGTCTACCGCCACTACGCCGACCGGGACGCCCTGCTGCAGGCCATGGCGCGGACGACGGCGATGCACCTGGTGCCCACGATCCTCGACGAGATGCGGCCCCTGCCGTGGCGTGAGGCCATGGAAGTCCTCGCGGCGCGGGCGATCTCGCTGAGCGCCGCTTACCGTGACGTCATCCTCAGCATCGCCCCCACCTCGAGCAGGCGGCGCGAGTGGCCGTGCACGACGAGCCGATCCTGGCCGACATCACGGCGCGGCGCCTCAGCGGCGAGTTCGACCCGCCGTGCTCGGACGCGTGGATCGCACTGTGCGTGCGCACCCTCTGTCTGGCCGCGATCGGTCAACTCACCGAGCCCGAGGGCGACCAGGCTCAGCTGACCCGCGAGCTGGCCATCACCCTCGGCGGACTGGTCGACCAGCCCCGCTTCACGCCCTGACGTCGACCCAGCGCTCGCCGGCGCGGGTCAGCGCGCCGCGCCCCGCGGTCAGCTCGGCGACCTGCACGCCCAGCGCTGCGCCGTCCTCGCAGCCGAGGAGCAGGCGCACGCGGGCGTCGTACGTCGTGTCGAGGACCTGGACGCCGCGCGAGCGCAGGTCGCTCTCCACCCGGCCCGCCTCGCCGTGGTCGAGGACCAGGCTCCACTCCTGGAGCAGGCGCCGCTCGAGCGTGCCGACCTCGGCGAGTCCGGCCTGCACCGCGTCGCCGTAGGCGCGGACCAGCCCGCCGGCGCCGAGCAGGATGCCACCGAACCAGCGGGTCACGACCGCGACGACGTCGCTCACGCCCTCCCCCCGCGCGCCGCGGAGGACCTCCAGCATCGGCGCGCCGGCGGTGCCGGCCGGCTCCCCGTCGTCGTTGGAGCGCTGCAGCATCGCGTCGGCGCCCAGCACGAAGGCCGAGCAGTGGTGGCGCGCGTCCCAGTGGGCCTTGCGCATCTCCTCGACCAGGGCCCGCGCCGCCTCCTCGGTCTCGACGCGACGCAGCGTGCAGAGGAAACGGCTCCGCTTGACCTCCAGCTCCGCCTCCCCGTCGCGCGCGATCGTGAGGTAGCGGGTCGGAGCAGCCATCAGCCCCACCAGCCGAGCAGGCCACCGCCGATGCGGACCACGAAGCCCGAGACCACGACGATGAAGAAGACCCGCACAAAGGCCGCGCCGCGCCCGATGGCGATCCGGGCACCGAGGTAGCCGCCGACCATGTTGGTCAGGCCCATCGCCAGGCCGACGCCCCACAGCAACGCGTCCTGGGAGGCGAAGACGATCAGCGCCGCCAGGTTGGTGGCCCAGTTGGCCAGCCGCGCCTTGGCCGAGGCCTCGAGGAAGTTGTAGCCCAGCACGCTGACCAGGGCCAGCACGAAGAAGGAACCGGTGCCCGGCCCCAGCGCGCCGTCATAGACGCCGACGACCAGTCCGGTGACCAGCGCCGCGAGCGTGTGGTGGTGGCCGGCGAAGCGGAGCGAGGTGGCAGCCCCGAGCGTCGGACGGGCCACGACGTAGGCGCCGACCACGACCAGGGCGACCAGCACGATAGGGTCGAAGGCCGACTTGGGGATCATGCTGGCCAGCAACGCCCCCAGCGCCGACCCGACGAAGGCGGCCAGCATCAGGGGCGCGAAGGTGCGCGGGTCGGGCCGCACCCGCCGGGCGTACGTCGCCGCGGCCACGGTGGTGCCGCAGAAGGACGACAGCTTGTTGGTCGCCAGGATCTGCACCGGCGTCGCGCCGGGCAGTCCGAGCAGGATCGCCGGCAGCTGGATCAGCCCGCCACCGCCCACGACGGCGTCGACGAAGCCCGCGGCGAGCGCCGCCACGAGCAGCGCCGCCAGCACCTCGTACGAGACCTCCACGCCGCGTCAGCCGACCGGCCGGACGGTGACCCGGTCGAAGTCCGTGGGGACCAGCAGCCGGGTGCCCAGGCAGGTCGCGGGCACCTCGACGCCGGGCGCCACCTCGCCGGCGGCACGGCAGGAGACCGTCGTGACGAGCTGCCCGTCGGCGTGGAAGTGCATCTCGAAGCGCACCTCACGGGAGTCGGGGCCGTCGTGGCGCACCCGGACACCGGTCAGCACCTCGCGGGGAGCGCCGGGCGTGGAGGACGGGTCGGAGGCCACCAGCCACCAGCCGTCCTCCACGGTGAGCCCGTCGACGGTGAACCCTTCGGAGAGGGCGACCTCGTCGCCGCCCCGGAATCCCTGGACGAGCGCCACCACGCCGCCGGCGACGCCACCGACGACCAGCGCGACGATGACGAACCCCGCCAGCAGGCGGCGGCCCACGCTCAGCCCTTGGCCAGGTTGGCCAGCAGGTCGTGGCGGGTGACGACGCCGACCGGGGCACCGTCCTCGTGGACCAGGACCGCGTCGCCGGTCTCGAGCAGGTGCACCGCGTCCTTCACCGACTCGGTCGAGCCGATGGTCGGCAGCGGGGCCGACATGTGCTGCTCGACGGCGTCGGTCAGCTTGGCCTTGCCGGTGAAGAGGGCGTCGAGGAGGTCACGCTCGGAGACAGACCCGGCGACCTCGGCGGCCACCACGGGCGGCTCGGCGCGAACGACCGGCATCTGCGAGACCGAGTACTCCTGCAGGATGTGGATGGCCTCGGCGATGGTCTCGCCCGGGTGCGTGTGGACCAGGTCGGGCAGGGTGCCCTGCTTGCCGCGCAGGACGTCGCCCACGGTCAGCTCGACGTCGGCGGTCGACTCGGTCGCGAAGCCGTACTGGCCCAGCCACTGGTCGTTGAAGACCTTGGTCAGGTAGCCGCGGCCGGAGTCGGGGAGCAGCACGACGATGACGGCGTCGTCGCGGCCCTCCTCGGCCAGCTCGACCGCGAGCTTCTTCGCGGCGAAGGCAGCCATGCCGGCGGAGCCACCGACCAGCAGCGCCTCCTCGCGGGCCAGGCGGCGGGTGAAGGCGAAGGAGTCGGCGTCGGAGACCTCGATGATGCGGTCGGCGACCGACTTGTCGTAGGTCTCGGGCCAGAAGTCCTCACCGACGCCCTCGACGAGGTAGGGACGGCCGTCGCCACCGGAGTAGACCGAGCCGGCGGGGTCGGCGCCGATCACCTGGATGTCGGGGTTCTGCTCCTTGAGGTAGCGACCGATGCCGGAGATCGTGCCGCCGGTGCCCACGCCCGCGACGAAGTGGGTGATCTTCCCCTCCGTCTGCGCCCAGATCTCCGGACCGGTGGTCTCGTAGTGGGAGCGCGGGTTGTTCGGGTTCGCGTACTGGTTCGGCTTCCAGGCGCCGGGCTGCGAGGCCAGGCGGTCGGAGACGTTGTAGTAGGAGTCGGGGTGCTCCGGCGGGACCGCGGTCGGGCAGACCACGACCTCGGCGCCGTAGGCACGCAGCACGTTGCGCTTGTCCTCGCTGACCTTGTCGGGGCAGACGAAGACGCACTTGTAGCCCTTCTCCTGGGCCACCATCGCCAGGCCGACACCGGTGTTGCCCGACGTCGGCTCCACGATGGTGCCGCCCGGCTGGAGCTCACCGGAGGCCTCGGCGGCCTCGATCATCCGCGTGGCGATGCGGTCCTTCACCGAGCCACCCGGGTTCAGGTACTCGACCTTCGCCAGCAGGAGCGGCCCCTTCGGCTCGCCGTACTTCTCGACCTGCAGCTCGGGGGCCAACGAGGTCGACAGCTTCAGGAGCGGGGTGTTGCCGATGAGGTCCAGGAGCGAGTTCACGTACTGCATGTTCGCCAATCTAGCCGGGGCAAGTGCGCAAGCGTGAACTCCGTAGACTGGCCCCCGTGAGCAAAGCCTCCGCAGCACGTCGTCTGGCCTCTGCCGCCGCCTACGGTGGCCGGGGCCTTTCCGTGGTCGGCGCAGCCCTCTACGGCGTCCTCGTGGCGGAGGCCCTGGCGGCCCGCAAGATGATCGGGCGGGCCACCAAGCCCGTCTACGACGCCACCGGCTTCTACGGTCGCGGCCGTCCCGGCCCGCCGATCCAGATCGCGCTGCTCGGCGACTCCGCGGCCATCGGCTACGGCGTCGACCGGGTCGAGCACACCCCCGGTGCCTACTGGGCCTCCGGCATGGCGACCGCCGCCGACCGCCGCGTCCACCTGCGCTCCTTCCCCGTCGTCGGGGCGCAGTCCTCCGACCTGCGGATCCAGGTCGACCAGGTCCTCGAGGGCCCCTGCGACGTCGCGATGATCCTGATCGGCCCCAACGACGTGACCCACATGGTGCGCCCCGCCGCGTCGGTGCGACACCTGGCCGAGGCCGTGCGCCGGCTGCGCCAGGCCGGCGTCGAGGTCGTCGTCGGCACCTGCCCGGACCTCGGCACGATCCGCCCGATCCTGCCGCCGCTGCGCCAGGTCGCGCGTCACTGGTCGCGCCGGCTGGCCGCGGCCCAGGCGATCGTCGCGCTCGACGAGGGCGCCCGCACGGTGTCTCTGGGCGACATCCTCGGCCCCGAGTTCGAGGCCGCCCCGGCCGAGCTCTTCGGGCCCGACAAGTTCCCCTCCCCCGAGGGCTACCACGCCTGCGCCGACGTGCTGCTCCCGACGACTCTGGCGGCCGTCGGCCTGGTCGAGCCCGACGAGCTGCTGCCCGCGCGCAGCGCGGTGAGGGCGTACGCCCGACCGCGGCCGCCGCCGTCGAGGCTGCGGACCGCGCCGGCACCGAGCTGGACCCGCTCGACCTCACCAGCAACCGCCGGGCCATCCGCGGCCGCTGGGTCGAGCTGCGCCACCGCCGTCACCCGCACACCCCGGAGGCGGAGACCCCGTCGCCGATCGACGTGGCCTGAGGGCTCCCCCTCCCACCCCACGGCGCGACGACGAACGCCCCGCCCCCGCCGAGGCGGGAGCGGGGCGTCGAGTGTCCGGGCAGCCGGGGCCCGGGAGAGGCTCAGTCCTCTTGGAAGAAGGCCAGGATGCGGAGCAGGTTGGTGTAGATCCAGACCAGCGAGACCAGCATGGCGAAGGCGGCGGTCCAGGAGTAGCGCTCGTCGATGCCGGCGGCGATGCCCTGCTCGACGAAGTCGAAGTCCATCATCAGCATGAAGACACCGAGGGCGAGACCGACGATCGAGAAGACCAGGCCGAAGCCGGAGTCGAAGCTCAGGAAGTTGGCGCCGAAGAAGCTCAGCACCACGCCCACGAGGCTCAGGGCCACCATGCCGAACATGACGGCCGTGACGCCGCGCTTGAACTTGTCGCTCAGCTTGATGTCGAAGATCTTGTAGGCCGCGAGCACACCGGCGAAGGCGGCCATCGTGCCGAGCACGGCACCGCTGACGATGCCGGGGAACATCGTGTCGAAGAACTTGCTGATGATCCACCCAGCGCGACACCCTCGGCGGCGGCGAACGCCATCACCAGCGGCGGGCTGGGGACCTTCTTGAAGGAGTTGACCAGCGAGAGGACGAAGGCGAGACCGCCACCACCCATGGCAGCCAGGGTCACGCGGTTGGCCTCGGCAGCGGTCCAGGTGGCGGGGTCGCCGGCCCAGATCCAGACGGCGATCGCCGCGAGCACGGTGATGCCCAGCGTGATGCCGGTCTTCTGGACCACGCTGTCGATCGTCATCCGCTGGGCGGGCTGCTGGTGCGTCGGCGTGCCGGTGCCCCACTGGGACGGCTCGCCGTACTCGGAGTAGGGGGCGGTCTGGCCGTACGGGCTCTGGCCGTACGGCGACTGGGTCTGGACGCTCGAGCCGTTGAACGCCTCGGACCGGTTGAACACCGGGTTGTTGCTACGCATGGTTGGTCTCTCCTCGGAGGCCTCGGACGTGGTCTGGCTGACCGCGTTCGCTGTCGTCAACTCTACGGGTGATGTGGTGCTCAACGTCCGGGCGCGTACGGGAGTTCCCGCCGGCCCTCGGCGTCAGCGCACCCGGACGACGAAGGTCGCGCTCGCCGGCGCGGTGGCCGCGGAGCCCCGGTAGCGGACGGTGACGGTGACCCGGCCCCGGGCGCGCAGGGCGGGCGTACGCACGACGAGGCGGCCGTCGGTCCGACGCACGGTGGCCTTCACCAGGCGGCCCTTCACGCGCACCCGCACCTGGCCCGGGGTGGGCAGGCCGTTGGCGGTGATCCTGGCGGACAGTCGAGCCCGCTTGCCGCGGTTGACGGCGACGCGGCGCACCACGGGGCGCAGCCGGGTGGCGGCCCTGCCGACCGTGAGCCGGGCGGTGGACTCAGCGGCGTAGGTCCCGTCGTTGCCTGCGTAGGAGACCGTGACCGGCCGCACGCCGGGGCTGGTGAAGGCGCCCATCCAGACGGTCGCGGCCCCGTCGGCCAGCGTCCCGGTCCTCACCCGACTGCCGACGGAGACCTGGACCTGGCCGGTGGGTGTGGCACCGACCGCGGTGGCGCCCACGACGACGCGCACCCGCTGCCCGGCCTGGGTCGGCGCAACGGTGGCGGTGAGCCGGGTGGCGACCTTGCCTGGGTCGGGGCCGGGGTCGGGGGCGGGCGCCGCCGGGCAGGGCAGGGTGCCCGCCCAGATCGCGTGGCTACGGTCGTTGGCGTCGTTGCTCCAGAAGACCGGGCGCACCCCTCCCGAGCATCGCGCGCGCGGCGCGACCGTGAAGCCCTCGAAGTTGTAGTTGGGGAGGCCGGCGGCGCGGGCGTACGTCGCACTCACCACGAAGCGGCCACTCCGCAGCCGGGCCGTCGCGGTGCGCCCGTCGCAGGCGTCGTCGCAGACGATCCAGAGCAGCCCCGCGTCGGCGTCCCACTCCAGGGCCTGGACGAGCCCGAGCGGGTTGGCCACGGTGGCGACCCGGACCACGCTGCCGTCGGCCCGGAGGACGTAGCCCCGCACCTGGCCCTTGAGGCTGGCCGCCTCGGCCGCCACGAAGAAGACGCCGCCACCCACCTTGCCCGGGTAGGCCGCCGGGTCGTACGTCGTCCCCCGCGCCTCGTCGACGAAGCCGTGGGCGACCAGGGAGGCGTCGGGGACGAGGTCCAGCGCCTCCAGCCCCGAGTTGGCCCCGAGCGCAGGGAACTCCCTCGCCAGGCTCCACTCGGTGGTCGGGCCCAGCGCGGCGGAGCTGCCGCCGAGCGGGACCCGCAGGATGCTCAGCCGGGAGGTGCCGGTGCTGTCACGCTCGGTCGAGACCCAGGCGTCGTCGCCGCTGACGACGATGCCCTCGGCGTCCGGCACACGCCCGTCGGGGAAGGTGAAGGTCTTGCCCGCCCGCCACCCTCCGGCCTGGTCGGGCCGCCACTTGCCGGAGCTCTGCACCAGCCGGTGGACGAGTCCGGCGCGGTCGTCGACACCCCACAGGACGTCGGCGGCGGCACTCCCGCCGGCGCGGAAGGAGAGCCCGCTGACGTCGGTGCCCAGCTCGCCGGCGACGTCGACGGCGGAGGCCGTCCGACCGCCCGGCCACGTCTGGGCGGCCGAGGGCGGCTCCGGCTCCTGCCCGGCTGCGGTCGGGCCGCCGACCAGCAGCCCCGTCACGAGTGCTGCGGCGAGTGCCGTCGTCAGTGCCATTGATCCAGTGCGTCGTCCCATGCGCGCCTCCCCCGGAGACCGACCCGATCCACCGTCGGGCCACCGTAGCGATCCGACGGCCGACCCTTCACCCTTGAAATTGGGG
This sequence comes from Nocardioides daphniae, assembly GCF_004777465.1. NCBI lineage: Bacteria > Bacillati > Actinomycetota > Actinomycetes > Propionibacteriales > Nocardioidaceae > Nocardioides > Nocardioides daphniae. The sequence goes on along the minus strand of NZ_CP038462.1, from coordinate 827,670 downwards.
GTTGGGGCGCCCGGTCGACGGTGGCCCTAAGTTGGCGACGGCTGCCAGACTCCCTGCATGCGAGCACTCGTCCAGCACAAGTTCGGCGACCCCGGTCAGGTTCTCTCCGTGGAGGAGGTGCCGGTGCCCGAGCCGGGCCCCGGAGAGGTCCGGGTCCGCACCCTGATGGCCGCGGTGCACAACCACGACCTGCTCACCGCGGCCGGCCTCTACGGCATCCGTCCCGACCTCCCGGCACGCGCCGGCAGCGAGGCGGTCGGCGTCGTCGACGCGCTCGGCGAGGGCGTCACGGGCGTCGAGGTGGGCCAGCGCGTCGCCGCCTCCGCGACCGGCACCTGGGCCGAGTACTTCCTCGCACCTGCCGCCGGGCTCATCCCGGTCTCCGACGACCTGCCCGACGAGGCGGCCGCCCAGCTCTTCGCGATGCCCTTCAGCGCCGTCGCCCTGCTCGAGTCGCTCGGTCTCTCCGAGGGCGACTGGATCGTCCAGAACGCGGCGAACGGCGCGGTCGGACGCTACGTGGCGACGCTGGCGCGCGCCCGCGGGATCAACGTCCTGGGCCTCGTACGCCGTGCCGCCGCCGTCGAGGAGCTGGCCGCGGTCGGCATCGACCGGGTCGTCGCCACCGACACCGACGACTGGCGGGCCAAGGTCGCCGAGGTGACCGGCGGCGCCCCGATCAGGGCGGGCGTCGACTCGGTGGGCGGCAAGGGCTCGAAGCAGGTCTTCAGCCTGCTGGCGCCGGGCGGGGAGCTCGTCGTCTTCGGCGCGATGGACGCCCTCACCGTCGAGCTCGGCGTCGCCGACGTGCTCTTCCAGGGCAAGACGGTGCGAGGCTTCTGGCTGACCAAGGTGATGGGCACGATGAGCCGAGAGGCGCGCCAGGCCGCCTTCACCGAGGTCATGACCCGGATCGCCGACGGCACGCTCAAGCTCACGGCCGAGGAGTCCTTCCCCTCGACGAGATCGCCCGCGCGGCTGAGGCCAACGCGCGGCCCGGCCGTCGGGGCAAGGTGCTGCTGCGCCCCTGACGAGAGGCGTCCCGGGGAGCGTGGTGGTCCACGGCGACCCCGGGAGGGCACTGGACCCTTGAGTGACCCACCGGGGTCGCCCGGCGACTCGCCCGGAACCCCACGTACCCGGACGCACCTCTGACTCAATCACCGCGTCACGGGCCCGGCAATACCCCATTCGGCGCATACCGCCTTCGGGATGCCGCAAGGGACGCCGCCCGATGGTGGCTGGGTGCCCCCGGTGGGACTCGAACCCACACTGAACCGTTTTTAAGACGGCTTCCTCTGCCGATTGGGACACGGGGGCGTGCGCCTCACAGCATCACAGATACGTCTGACGCTGGTAGATCGCGTGCGCGCCGGCGACCCGTCGAGGAAGAGGTAGCCGTTGCAGTGGTCCATCTCGTGCTGCAGGCAGCGGGCCTCGAAGGCGTCGGTGCGGATCTCGACCCACTCCCCCGTGCCCGGCAGCTGACCGCGTACGAGGATGCGGCTCGCGCGCTTCACGTCACCGTGAGGTCGGGCACGCTCATGCAGCCCTCACGGGCCTTCTCGTTGCGGCTCGACTCGACGACCTCGGCGTTGCACAGGACGTACGTGCCGTGGTGCGTGCGCGTCTTGGGGTGCTGCGAGACGTCGACGCAGAAGACCTTGACGCCCTCCCCGACCTGCGGGGCCGCCAGGCCGACGCAGCCGGGCGAGACGCGCATGGTGGCGACCAGGTCAGCGGCGAGCTGGACGATCTCGGGCGCGGTGGGGTCGACGACGGCGCCGTCGCTGGACAGCACCGTGGCCGGGGCGGTCACGACGTCGAGGACGCGCCCGGTGACCCCGAGCTCGTCCTCCGACCAGGCAGCGACGCGCTCGTTGAACCCTTCAGGGGTGCTCACAGCTCGTCGGCCTCCACGGCCCGCAGGGTCGCGCCGACGCCGAGCTCGCTGGCCGCCGCCTTGATGTCGGCCTCCAGCGCCGCGCCGTCCACGCCCTCGGGCAGGGAGACCTCGGCGACCACCAGGTAGAGCTCACCGGCCAGGCGGGTGGTGAGGTCGGTGATGTTGCCGCCGACCCCGGCGACCACGCCGGCGACCGACGAGACGATGCCGGGGCGGTCGCCGCCGTGCACCGTGAGGACCCACTGGCTGCCGGCCGCGGCGTGCGGCTCCTCGACGGGGACCTCGCCGACCGTGACGGTCAGGGTGCCGTCGGCGGCCAGGGGCGCCAGCGCGGCGGCGATCTCCTCGCCGGAGGCGTCGCCCGCGCAGACCAGCGTCATGGCGAAGTGGCCACGCAGCAGGGTCATCGAGGAGTCCTCGAGGTTGAGCCCGAGCGCGGCGAGGCGGTCGGTGGTCCAGGCGATGATCCCGGGCCGGTCGTGGCCCAGGACGGTGATGGCGTGGAGGGTCCCGGCGTCAGTCATGCCGCCCATTGTCCACCGCGACCGGCGCGGCGGTCGCAGCGGCACGCGTACGACGCCCTGCCAGCGCGACCGTGGCCACCCCCGCGAGCAGCAGCGCTCCCCCGCTGGCCTCGGCGGCGTTGGGCACCTCGTCGAAGACCAGCCACGCCGAGCCCATCCCGAAGACCGGCACCAGCAGCATGAACGGCACGACCGCGGAGGCCTGGTGACGCCCGAGCAGCGAGTTCCAGATGCCGTAGCCCACGAACGAGGCGAGCACCGCCGTGTACGCGGTCGAGAGCACCGCTGCCAGCGAGAGTGGGTGAGCGCCCGCGCCACCTCGCTGGGCCCGTCGACGACCAAGCTGAGCCGCAGCAGCGGGACCGGCACGACGATCGCCGACCAGACCACCATCGACAGCCCGGAGCTCGGCCCGACCCGGCGTGCGACCACGTTGCCGCAGGCCCACGACGTGGCCGCGGCGAAGGTCAGCAGCAGCCCGAGCAGCGGCGTCGCCGCGCTGCGGCCCCACGCCACCACGGCCAGGCCGATCACGCCGAGGACCACCCCCACGACCTGGCGCGAGGTCGGCATCTCGTGCAGCCGGACGCTCGCGAAGACACCGTCAGCACCACCTGCGCCTGGCACCAAGAGGCCAGGCCGGGCGGCATCCCCCGCCATCGCCGTGTAGAGCAGGCCGAACTGACCCAGGCTCATGAAGAGGCCGACCTGCAGCACCAGCTGCCACGGCACCTGCGGGCGGGCCACCAGCCAGAGGGCGGGCGCAGCCACCACGAAGAAGCGCAGCGACAGGAAGAGCAGCGGCGGCACGTCGTCGAGGCCCAGCTCGATCGCGACGAAGTTGATGCCCCAGATGACGGCGACGAGGACGGCGAGGAGGGAGTCCCTTCAGGGGCATGCGCTCCATCGTCCGCCCTCTGCGGGTCAACCGTCCAACTGTTTGATCCCCGAGTCAGTCCCCAGGTCGCGCGCCCGGGCCAGCACGGCGTCGGTCATCTCAGCCGTCAGCCGACCGGTGAACGTGTTGTGCGGCGAGGGGTGGAAGCAGCCGAGCAGGGTCACCGGGCCGTGCGGCCCCTGCATCACGACCTCGGCGCCGTGGCCGAAGCGGGGTCGGGGGCGCGGCACCTCGACGCCCGCCCCGGCCAGCGCCTCCAGGGCACCGCCCCAGCCGTACGCCCCCAGCGCGACGACCGCTCGCACGGTCGGCAGCACCAGCCCCACCTCGCGCTGCACCCACGGGGCGCAGGTGTCCCGCTCGGTCGGGGTCGGCTTGTTGTCCGGCGGGGCGCAGCGCACCCGGGCCACCATCCGGGCGCCGACGAGACGCTGTCCGTCGCCGGCGTGCTCCGAGGTCGCCTGCACCGCCAGCCCCACCCGGTGCAGGCTGGCGAAGAGCCAGTCCCCGCTGGGGTCACCGGTGAAGACCCTGCCGGTCCGGTTGCCGCCGTGCGCGGCAGGAGCCAGCCCGACGACCAGGACCCGCGGCTCCGGGTCACCCCAGCCCGGGATCGGACGCCCCCAGTAGGGCTGGTCGGCGAAGGCGGCCCGCTTCCCCCGGGCATTCGTCTCGCGCCACTCGACCAGCCGCGGACAGGCCGCGCAGACGCTGACCCGCGCCTCCACCTCGGCCAGGTCGGCCGCGGCGGCCAGACGTCGTACGCCGGCGGCCGACCGCGCGACCAACGTGCCGGTGGGCGCCGGGTCCTCCGGCCACCCGGTGCCCGGGGGCACGGGCGAGTCGAAGAGCTCACCCGTGAGCGGGTGCGGCAGCCAGACGGTCACCCGCCCAGCCTGCCCGGTGGGGCGTCAGTTCACTCGTCTGGCCACCGACCAGGCGATCCCCTCGAGGATGTCCGCCTCCGAGACCGTCCAGGTCTCCACGCTGACCCGCTCGAGGACCCGGTCCATGATCAGCGCCCCGGCGTCGATCACGTCGGCGCGGCCGGGGTGCATGAAGGGCAGCGCCCGACGCTGGGCCGTGGTCGCGGCGATCAGGTCCGCGCAGAACTCCCGCGCCGAGGCGACCGGGAGCACGGCGTGGTCGACCGCATCGGCGTCGTACTCCGGCAGCATCAGCACGCCGGCGGCGATCGTCGTGCAGGTGCCCGCGATCCCCACGACGGTGGCTGCCGAGGCGATGTCGACCCCGGCCGCCCGGGCGGCGTCCAGGGCGCGCTCGACGTCGGTGACGCAGGCCGCGACCTCGTCGGGTGACGAGGGGTCGGAGTGCAGGTGGCGCTCGGCCAGCCGCACCGAGCCGATGTCGGCGGAGTGCGCAGCCACCGGCCCGTCGGCGTCGCCGAGGACCAGCTCGGTCGACCCGCCGCCGATGTCGATCACCAGCACCGGGTGGGCGACCTCGCCGGCCAGGCCGCGGATCGCCCCGGAGTAGGCCAGCTCGGCCTCCTCCGCGCCCGGGATCACCTCGGGCCTCACGCCGAGCCGGGCCTCGACGCCGGCGGCGAAGACGTCGGCGTTGGAGGCGTCGCGGGTCGCCGAGGTCGCGCAGAAGCGGATCCGGTCAGGGGTGACCCCGTGCTCGGTGATGAGCACGGCGTACTCGTCGAGGGCCGCAAAGGCACGCTCGAGCGCCTCGGGGTGCAGCTCGCCGGTGGCGTCGACGCCCTGGCCGAGGCGGACCATCCGGGTCTGGCGCACGGCCACCTGCGGCAGGTCGCCGATCAACAGCTTGATCGTGTTGGTGCCGCAGTCAATCGCGGCGATCGTCGCCACGCGTTCACTCCGCAGCAGCAGCGGCGGGCTCGGCGTCGCAGGCGCCGATGCAGGACCCGTCGGCCCACCACTCGCCGAGGAGGTCGAGGACCTCGTCACCGAGCGGGTTGACGCCGCGGCCCTGGGCCAGCGACTGGCCGGCCAGCACGTGCAGGCACTTCACGCGGTCGGGCATGCCGCCCGCCGAGATGCCCTCGATCTCGGGCACGTCGTGGCCGGCGGCCGCACCGATCTCAGCGCGCGCGGCGAGGTAGCGCTCGTGGGCGGCGCGGTAGGCCGCGGCCAGCTCCGGGTCGGTGCCGAGGCGCGCCTGCATCTCCTTCATCAGGCCGCTGCCCTCGAGGGTGCCGATCCTCGACGCCGCCTTCGGACAGGTCAGGTAGTACGTCGTGGGGAACGGCGTGCCGTTGGGCAGCCTCGGCTCGGTGGTCACCACGTCGGGGTGGCCGCAGGGGCAGCGGTGACCCACCTCGGCGATCCCGCGGGGCGTGCGCCCCAGCTGCTGCTCGATCGCCTCGACGTCAGCCTGCTCGATCACTGCTTCTCCTGCTCGCTCTTCTTCACGCCGTCGATGATCCTCGGCGCCGTGCTCCTCGCCGGCGGCGGGTTGCCCGCCAGCTCGACGGAGGTCCACACAGTCTCCCACCAGGCCACCGGCTTCTCCTTGATGACCTCGTCGGGGTCGGCGAGCTCGGCCACGCTGTCGAGCGGCTCACCGTTCTCGTCGAGGACCTGGTAGCCGGTCTCGCCGGGCATCAGGTAGCCGAGGTGCTGCCGGGCCTGCGCCTTCACGTAGGCCTCGTCGGACCACCGACGCTTCTCGCGCTCCAGCTCGGCGATCGCCTTCTCCGACTTCGCGATCTGGGCCTTCGTCTCCTCGATCGTGGCGCGCTGGTCGAGGTAGGCGCGCAGCGAGGAGGCGTACGAGACGCCGAGCACGAGCACGACCAGCAGCAGGATCCCGGCACGGCTGGTGAAGCGGGTGCGCGGCGGCTGCGGCGGCCGGCTGGCGACCGTACGCTGCCCCGGCGTCGAGCGCGGCGTCACGCGGTGCGTCGAACGGCCCGGGCCGGAGCCGGTGGACTCGCCGGCGGAGTCGTGGCGAGACGGCGCGGCGACCCGGGCCCGCGGGGATGCCCCCCGCTGGCCGGGTCGCCGGCTACCCCCTGGTGTGGGGGACGTACGTCGTTGCGTCATCAGGAGACGATTGTCCCCTGATCAGCCCTTGAATCGCGGGAACGCGGCCGCGCCGGCGTAGCGCGCGGCGTCGCCGAGGTGGTCCTCGATGCGCAGGAGCTGGTTGTACTTGGCGACGCGCTCGGAGCGGGCCGGGGCGCCGGTCTTGATCTGGCCGCAGTTGGTGGCGACGGCAAGGTCGGCGATGGTGACGTCCTCGGTCTCGCCGGAGCGGTGCGACATCATGTTGCGGAAGCCGGCGCGGTGCGCGAGGTCGACGGCGTCGAGGGTCTCGGTGAGCGAGCCGATCTGGTTGACCTTGACCAGCATGGCGTTGGCCTGGCCGCCGGCGATGCCGCGCTGGAGGCGCTCGACGTTGGTGACGAAGAGGTCGTCGCCGACGAGCTGGGTCTTGTCGCCGAGGGTGTCGGTGAGCGTCTTCCAACCCTCCCAGTCATCCTCGTCCAGCGGGTCCTCGATGGAGACGATCGGGTAGGCGTCGACGAGCTCGGCGTAGTAGGCCGACATCTCGGCGGCCGACTTCTGCTGGCCCTCGAAGGTGTAGGAGCCGTTGTCGTGGAACTCGGAGGCGGCCACGTCGAGCGCGAAGACGATGTCCTTGCCGACGGTCAGGCCGGCGGCCTCGACGGCCTCGGCGATCAGGTCGAGGGCGGCACGGTTCGACTCGAGGTTGGGGGCGAAGCCACCCTCGTCGCCGACGGCGGTGGCCAGGCCCTTCTTCTTCAGGACGGCCTTGAGGTGGTGGTAGACCTCGGCGCCCTGCTGCAGCGCCTCACCGAAGGTGGCGGCACCGATCGGGGCGATCATGAACTCCTGGATGTCGACGTTGGTGTCGGCGTGCGCACCACCGTTGAGGATGTTCATCATCGGGACGGGCAGCACGTGGGCGTTCGGGCCACCGACGTAGCGGAAGAGCGGCAGGCCGGCCGACTCGGCGGCGGCGTGGGCCACGGCCAGGGAGACGCCCAGGATCGCGTTGGCGCCGAAGCTCGCCTTGTTGGGGGTGCCGTCGAGCTGCAGCATCGTCTCGTCGATGAGGCGCTGGTCGTCGGCGTCGAGGCCCTCGATGGCGGGGCCGATCTTCTCGATCACGGCCTGGACGGCCTTGGCGACGCCCTTGCCCAGGTAGCGGGGGGTCTCGTCGCGGAGCTCCACCGCCTCGAAGGCACCGGTGGAGGCGCCCGACGGGACGGCCGCGCGGCCGAAAGAGCCGTCCTCCAGGAGGACCTCGACCTCGACCGTGGGGTTGCCGCGCGAGTCGAGGATCTCGCGTGCGCCGACTGCTTCGATGGCTGCCATCGTGACTGCTCCTGTAAGGGTGACGTGGGACGAGCGGTGCCAGCCTAACCGGGGCGTCGGGCGCGTCCTGCGGGCCGTCGCTGGATGGGCAGCCACGGCCGTTGGGGCGGCGCTCAGGCGGGCGGAAGCCGGCGGCGCAGCGCGTCGCGCAGTGCCTGCTCGGGGTCGACGCCCTCGGCCGCGGCCTCCGCGACCAGGGCCAGCAGCCGGTCGCCGACGTCGGGCGACTCGGCGGCGCCGGTGAGATCCAGCGGCTGCCCGGCGCGGGCGGTCCGGTCGAGCACCTTGTCGGCGGCGAGCAGGGCGGGCAGCCCGGACGGCAGGCGGTCGAGCGCGGAGCCCCGCGCCGGCTCCTGGCTCTGCACAGCCTTCTCGGCCTTCTCGCGCGCCTTGGCGGCCTGCCACAGGTCGTTGATCGCCTCCGGCGTCAGCCCCTCGGCATCGACGCCGGCGAAGACGTGCGGGTTGCGGCGCACCATCTTGGCGTGGATGTCGCGCGCGACGTCGTCGAGCGTGAACTCGCCGTTGCCCTCGGCCACGACCCCGTGGAAGTAGACCTGCAGCAGCAGGTCGCCGAGCTCCTCTCGCAGGTGCGACCAGTCTCCCGTGGCCTCCCCGAGCTCGATCGCCTCGAGGGTCTCGTACGCCTCCTCCACCAGGTAGCGGGTCAGGCTGGTGTGGGTCTGCTCCGCCTTCCAGGCGCACGCGCTGCGCAGCTGCCGCATCAGGTCGGCGAAGGCGACGAGCGGCTCGGGGTGGGTGGGGTCGACGCTCACGGGAGAAGTCTCACCGGTCAGCCGCAGCGCTGCGACTCCGGCAGGGTCTCCACGAAGTCGGGCGAGGCGTTCTCGCGGTCGTTGACCTGCGCCCACGCCTTCACCGCCTGGGCGCTCACCGGCACCGAGAGCGACGTGCGGGCGGGCTGCAGGAGCCCCTCCTCGACCACGGCGCCGTAGCGCGGGTCGATGGTCACGTCGACGGTGTCCGACCAGGTGGCAAAGAGGTCGGAGCCACGCTGCTGGACCTGCTCCTGCGTCGGGTTGCGTACGCCGTCGCGCGCCAGCGCCGCGGTGCCCGCACCGTCGAGCACGGAGTTGACCAGGGCCTCGGTGTTCATCGCGGCGGCGAACTCGTCGCGCAGCCGCTCGGGCACCCGCTCCGACTGCGCCTTCCACTGCGCGAGGTCCTGGGCGACCTCGGGGCCGGGCTCCACGTCGTACTCCTCGGCGAGCTGCTCGGCCTGGGCCCGCGCGGTGAGCAGGTTGAGCGCGTACTGCTTGACCTGCATCAGCGCGACCGGCCCGTCCTGCTGGAGCTGCGGGGTGAGGTCGGCGCAGATCGCGTCGGTGGTGTCGTCGAGGGTGGCCTGCGTGATGGTGACGTCGCCGATCTGCGCCGCCGTGCCCGGACCGGTGGTCGTGGTGGTCACGGCGCCACCGCACCCGGTGAGGCCGAGCATCGACACCGCCGCGAGGCCGGTGACGAGGTGACGACGGAGGCGGGGCTGGGTCACGGCTGACTCTCCTACGTGGCAGGCGGTGTGGCAGGCGGTGTGGCAGGCGGTGTGGCGGGCGGGTCGACGATGTGATCGATGACACCTCGCGCCCATTCAAGCAGCACCACGCCAGTTCCCTTGGCCGACCCGAGCGGACGCGGGACGAGAAGGGCGTCGGTCTGGCTGTGCACCTTCGCCTTGGGATACATCCGGTTGAGCCGGACGACGCGGGAGTCGGGCAGCGACCTGACCGGGAAGAAGCGCACGTTCTTGCCCATCACCACGATGTCGGTGAGGCCGGCGCGGCGGGCCCGGGCCCGCAGGCGGGCGACGACGAGCAGCGACTCGACCACGTCGGGCGGGGTGCCGTAGCGGTCGACGAGCTCGGCGCGGATCTCGTCCACGTCGTCGTCGTTGCGCACCTCCGAGAGCCGCTTGTACATCTCCAGGCGCAGCCGCTCCGAGGAGACGTACTCGTGCGGCAGGTGGGCGTCGACCGGCAGGTCGATGCGCACCTCGTCGAGCTCGTCGGTCTCCTCGCCGCGGAAGTCGGCCACCGCCTCGCCGACGAGGCGGACGTACAGGTCGAACCCGACGTCGGCGATGTGGCCCGACTGCTGCCCTCCGAGCAGGTTGCCCGCGCCGCGGATCTCCAGGTCCTTCATCGCGATCGCCATGCCGCCGCCGAGGTCGGAGTGCTGCGCCAGGGTCGCGAGCCGCTCGTGGGCGGTCTCGGTCAGCGGCTTCTCGCTCGGGTAGAGGAAGTAGGCGTACGCCCGCTCCCGCGAGCGGCCGACGCGGCCACGCAGCTGGTGCAGCTGGCTGAGGCCGAGGGTGTCGGCCCGCTCGATGATCATCGTGTTGGCGTTGGAGACGTCGAGGCCCGACTCGACCAGCGTGGTGCAGACGAGGACGTCGAACTTCTTCTCCCAGAAGTCGAGCATCACCTGCTCGAGCTGCTTCTCGTTCATCTGGCCGTGGGCGACCGCGACCCGGGCCTCGGGGACCAGCTCGCGGATCTTGCCGGCCGCCTTCTCGATCGACTGCACCCGGTTGTGGATGTAGAAGACCTGCCCGTCGCGGAGCAGCTCGCGGCGCACCGCGGCGATGACCTGGCGGTCCTCGTAGGCACCGACGTACGTCAGCACCGGGTGCCGCTCCTCGGGCGGGGTGGTGATCGTCGACATCTCCCGGATGCCGGTGATCGCCATCTCCAGGGTGCGTGGGATCGGGGTGGCACTCATGGAGAGCACGTCGACGCTGGTGCGCAGGCGCTTCATCGCCTCCTTGTGCTCCACGCCGAAGCGCTGCTCCTCGTCGACGATGATCAGGCCGAGGTCCTTGAAGCGCACGTCGGGGTTGAAGAGGCGGTGGGTGCCGACGACGACGTCGACGGTGCCGTCGGCCATGCCGGCCATGACCTCCTTCGCCTCCTTGTCGCTCTGGAAGCGGCTGAGCCCCTTGAGCACCACCGGGAAGCCGCTCATCCGCTCGGTGAAGGTCGACAGGTGCTGGGTGACCAGCAGCGTGGTCGGCACGAGGACGGCGACCTGCTTGCCCTCCTGCACGGCCTTGAAGGCGGCGCGCACCGCGATCTCGGTCTTGCCGTAGCCGACGTCGCCGCAGATCAGGCGGTCCATCGGGACCGTCTGGCGCATGTCGGCCTTGACCTCCTCGACCGTGCTGAGCTGGTCGGGCGTCTCGGCGAAGGGGAACGCGTCCTCCAGCTCGCGCTGCCACGGGGTGTCGGGACCGTAGGCGTAGCCCTTGGTCGCCTGGCGCGCCGCGTACAGCTTGATCAGCTCGGCGGCGATCTCCTTGACGGCCTTGCGCGCCTTGTTCTTGCGGTTGGTCCAGTCGGCGCCGCCGAGGCGGTCCAGGCTGGGCTGCTCGCCGCCGACGTAGCGGGTGACCTGGTCGAGGGTGTCGGCCGGCACGTAGAGCCGGTCCGGCGGGGCTCCGCGCTTGGAGGCGCCGTACTCGAGGACGAGGTACTCGCGCGTGGCGCCCTGCACCTCGCGCTGCTTCATCTCGATGAACTTGCCGACGCCGTGCTTCTCGTGGACGACGAAGTCGCCGGCCTTGAGCTCGAGCGGGTCGATCTGCTTCTTGCGCCGCGTCGGCATCTTGCGCATGTCGCGCGTCGACGACTTCTGGCCGGTGAGGTCGTCGCCGGTGACCACGACGCTGCGGGTGCCGGGGTCGACGAGGCCGTGCGCGACCCGGCCGCAGGTGACCGTGACGACGCCGGGCCCGGCGGGCTCGCCGTCCTCGACCAGCGAGGCCGGCACGTCGTGCTCGCCGAGCAGCTCCATCATGCGCTGGGCGGTGCCGTGGCCGGCGTGGACGGTGGTGACGGCGTAGCCCTCGTCGAGCCACGTGCGCAGGTCGCGGACCGCCCACTCGAAGTCGCCGCGGTACTGCTCGGCGGGGGTCATGCCGAGGCTGCGTGACTCGACGGCGCCGGCCAGGGCGTCGACGTCGGTGACCTGCCGCTCCTCGCTGCCGCCGTCGTCGATGCCGAACGGGCTGACCGACCACCAGGCCAGGCCCCGGGTGAGGGCGTGCTCGCGCACCTCACCGATCTCGCGGTACGACGCCGCGCCCAGGTCGATGGGAGCGGTGCCGCCGCTGGCCGCGGCCGCCCACGACGCCCGAGGAACTCCTCGCTGGTGGCGACCAGGTCGTGGGCTCGGGTGCGGGCACGCTCGGGGTCGAGCAGCAGGACCGTGGTCTCCACCGGCATCAGGTCGACGAGCAGCTCCATGTCGTCGACCAGGACCGGGGCGAGCGACTCCATGCCCTCGGCGGGGATGCCGTTGGCGATCTTGTCGGTGATCTCGAGCAGCTGCGGGTGCGCCTCGCCCAGCGCCGCGGCGCGGGCCCGGACCTCGTCGGTGAGCAGCAGCTCGCGGCACGGCGGTGCCCAGAGCCGGGTGACCTTGTCGAGGGTGCGCTGGTCGGCCACCGAGAAGGTGCGGATCTCGTCGACCTCGTCGCCGAAGAACTCGACGCGCAGCGGGTGCTCCTCGGTCGGCGGGAAGACGTCGACGAGGCCACCGCGTACGGCGAACTCGCCGCGCTTCTCGACCATGTCGACACGCGTGTACGCGGCGGCGGCGAGCCCCGCGACGACCTCCTCCAGGACCCGGGTCTCGCCGGCCGCCAGCTCGACGGGCGCGATGTCGGCCAGGCCCTTGACCTGCGGCTGGAGCACCGAGCGGATCGGGGCGACCACGACGCGCAGCGGACCATTGGTGGCGTCGCGGCCCGGGTGGCGCAGGCGGCGCAGCACGGCCAGGCGGCGTCCGACGGTGTCGCTGCGGGGGCTGAGGCGCTCGTGCGGCAGCGTCTCCCAGCTCGGGTAGAGGGCGACCTCGCTGGGGTCGATCAGGTCACCGAGCTCGCTGACCAGGTCCTCGGCCTCACGGGAGGTGGCGGTGACCGCGAGGACCGTACGCCCGGCGAGCGCGAGCCCGTGGACGACGAAGGGGCGCACGGTGCCGGGACCGGTGAGGTCGAGGGCGCGCGTGGTGGCGGCCGCCTCGGTGGCCCGGCCGAGCACGGAGTCGCCCAGCAGCCGCTCGGAGAAGCGTACGAGTGGGCTCGGCAGGTCGGTCAGGGGCCGAAGGGGGGTGGTCACGCTGTCCTCTCGCACACGGATCTGGTCCCACGCGCGAGCGGCGACGTCCGGCCACGCGCGAGGGCGCCGGTCCACTCTACGGGCGGTTCCCAGCGGGCCGCGAGGGAGCGAGGCCGACGCCTGCGGCGGCGTACTCGCAGTACGCGGTCTGGACCAGTGTGTCGGTCCCGGTTGGCGGACGCGAGTCGGGGTAGAAAGCACCCGGCCCGCTTCCTGTCTCGGGCACCACACGTCAGAAAGGCCCTTCATGCGTCTCACCCGCCTCGTCGCCGGCGTCCTCTCCGCCGCGCTCCTCGGCCTGGCCCCCGTGGCCCTCGCCAGCGCCCCGGCCCACGCCGCCAGCTACACCACCGTCACCGAGATCGGCGCCTCGCGCACCCTGATCGAGTACAAGGGCAGCTACAAGCCCTACCTCGAGGCCTCGGTGAAGACCTCGGAGGGCTCGTCCGTCTACTACGGCAACGTCGAGCTCCAGGCCAACGTGGCCGGCGCCGGCTTCAAGACGATCCGCACCGTCGAGGCGAGCGGCTACATCAGCTTCTCCGACGTCGTGCCGGCCAAGAACACGACCTACCGGGTCCTCTACAAGGGTGGGGCCAGCTCCTACGACAGCTACGCTGCCAGCACCTCGAAGTCGCTGACCGTCAAGGTGGCGCGCAAGGTCCGCGCCTCGGGCAACTCCCGCACCTTCGTCGTCAAGGGCAAGGTCACGCCGCAGTTCGCCAAGAAGAAGATCCTCATCAAGGTCTCCAAGCGCGAGAAGCGCGGCTACAAGAACTTCCGCACCATCAAGACGAACAAGAAGGGCCAGTTCAAGATCAAGCTGCCCCGCCGCAAGGGCACCTGGTACTACCGCTTCATCGTCAAGGGCGACAAGAACTACGCCGCCAACGAGTTCGTGATGACCGCTCGCGTCTACTGACGCAGCAGCAACAGGAAGCGCCCCGTCCGGATCACTCCGGGCGGGGCTCTTCTTCGTGCTGCGGTCGGTGGCCGGTAGGTGGCCGGTGAGTCCCGGTCAGCCGACGCCGTGGCGCTTGACGAAGTCGACGATCGCGTCGGCCAGCTCGGGGCGGCAGACGATCAGGTCGGGCAGCTGCACGTCGTCCTTGTTGTAGACGAGCTCGGAGCCGTCGACGCGCGAGCAGAAGAGCCCGGCCGCGCGGGCGACGGCCACGGGGGCGGCGTTGTCCCACTCGTACTGGCCGCCGGCGTGCACGTAGGCGTCGGCGACGTCGCGGACCACGCTCATCACCTTCACGCCGGCGCTGCCCATCGGGACCAGCTCGGCGTCGAGCTCGGCGGCGAGCGCCTCCACGAAGGCCGGGGGACGCGACCGGGAGACGGCGATGCGCGGGCGGGCGGACGTACGCGGCGGGACCACCGACGGCATGGCGGTGTTGAACGTCTCCCCCAGCGCCGGCTGCGCGACGGCGCCGACGGTCAGGTCGCCCTTCTCCCCTGCCCCCTTCTCCCACAGGGCAACGTGCACGGCCCAGTCGTCGCGGGGCGGCTCGGAGAACTCGCGCGTGCCGTCGAGCGGGTCGATGATCCACACGCGGTCGGCCTCGAGCCGGACCCGGTCGTCGCTCGCCTCCTCGGAGAGCACGCGGTCGTCGGGGCGGTGCTCGGCGAGGCGCCGCGATGATCTCCTGGGCCGCCGCGTCTCCGGCGTCCTTGAGCGCCTTGCCCTCGAGGCCCTGCTCGCGCACCTGCAGCAGTCGGTGCCCGGCCTGCTCGGCCACCCACACCGCGAACGCGTGGTCGTCGGAACGGGCAACGGCGGGGATCTGGGCGTCAGTGCTCTCTGTGCTCACCCGCGTCAGCCTACCCAGCCGACCGGTCGACGCCGCGCCGACGAACACGCGGGTTCCGTCGGCATAGCCCGACCGGGTTATGCCCGATCGGACTTAGGTCCCGTTGTCCCGGAAAACCGGCCCAACACGCCGATGACCCATGTGGAATACCTCTCATTGGGTAGGAGCAATTGGCACGGGAGGGAGATTGTCATCTACCTTATTGGGTATAAGCCGTTGAGTTCCCGCGGCATCATCGAGAGTCACCGCTGACTCCACCCGGCTCGCGGCCGACTCTCGTCGCCGCGACTGAGCCATCGCGAAGGACCTCGTCCTCGCGCCTCGTGCAGGGCCCCCGCCCTGCCCGCGCATGGTCCCAGGTCATGCGCGCTCGGAGGTTGTCGCACGCGTTCCCCCGCGTGCGGCCACCAGCACACACAGAAAGGGATACGCACGTGCTCAAAGGCACTGCTGTCCGCGGACTCGGGCTGACTGTTCTGGCTGGTTCCGCACTCACGATCGGCTTCTCCATGCCGACGAACGCCGCCCTCACCGACTCCGGCACCTCCTCGGCCTCCATCTTCCGAGCGAGCGAGCCGGTCCCCCACACGGTCGAGCGCACCCTCACCGACTCGCGCATCACCGAGTCCTCCGGCCTGGCGCGCAGCACCTACGCCCGCGACATGCTCTGGACGCACAATGACAGCGGCGACTCCAACCGCGTCTTCGCGATCAACAGCGTGGGCAAGACCCGGGCCGTCTACCGGCTGCGCGACGCCACCGCCAACGACTGGGAAGACATCTCGTCGGGCCCCGGCCGCAGCATCTGGGTCGGCGACGTGGGCGACAACCCGCGCACCCGCACCAGCATCCAGCTCTACCGGTTCACCGAGCCGAGCTCCGTGCCCACCGACGGCCGCACGGTCGAGGTCCGGCCCACCCGCTACAACTTCACCTACCCCGACCGGGCGCGTGACGCCGAGGCGATCCTCGTGCACCCGACCACCGGTCAGGTCTACGTGGTCACCAAGTCCGAGCAGAGCGCCGGCATCTACCAGGCCCCCGCCAAGCTCTCGACCTCCTCGACCAACAAGCTGACCCGCATCGCCGACGCACCGGCCAACATCACCGCGGCCTCGTTCTCGCCCGACGGCAAGACCATCGTGCTCGGCAGCTACACCCACTCCTTCACCTACTCGAGCTTCGGCTCGACCCCCGTCGTGAGCGTCCTGCCGGACCGCCGCATGGGTGAGTCGCTCGAGGTCGACCGCACCGGCGCGTCCGTGCTGGTCGGCAGCGAGGGTGTCGGCAGCCCGGTCTACAAGGTCGCCATGGCCAAGCCGGGGACCTCCACCCCGACGCCGACGCCGACCCCGACGCCCACGCCCACTCCGACGCCGACCCCGACGCCGACCCCGACCCCGACGCCCACCCCGACGCCGACCCCGACGCCGACCCCGACGCCCACCCCGACGCCGACCCCGACGCCGACGCCGACCCCCACGCCGACCCCGACTCCGACTCCCACCCCGACGCCGACGCCGACGCCCACCCCGACGCCGACGCCCACCCCGACGCCGACTCCCACCCCGACGCCGACGCCGACGCCGACCCCCACGCCCACGCCGACCCCGGCCGGCTGCGTCCCGTCGAGCGCCTGGAAGCAGGAGCTCAACGACAACTTCGACGCCCTCGACCCGAAGGTGTGGAACATCAAGAACGACACCTACGCGTCCAACGAGGACTCCTACCTGCGCGCGCAGAACGTCTCCGTCAACAACAGCATCCTTCGCATCCAGGCGAAGAAGGAGACCTACCGCACCCGCAACTTCACCTCGGGCTACGTGGAGAGCATCGGCAAGTACTCGCTGCCCTCGACCTTCCGGGCCGAGGTCCGCGCCAAGGTGCCGCTCGAGCAGGGCATGTGGGCCGCCCCGCTGTGGTTCCGTCCCACCGACGGCCAGGCCGGCGAGATCGACCTGGTCGAGACCCTCGGCAGCGACGCCAAGGCCGGCCGTGCCGCCGCGCACCACACCATCCACACCGAGTACGGCTCGACCCACAAGCAGTCCGTGCGCTCCAAGAAGTTCTCCGAGCTCCCGGGCGAGGCGACCGGCTGGCACACCTACACGATCGAGAAGACCCCGGGCAAGATCGTGATGTGGGTCGACTGCGTCAAGACCGCTGAGTTCACCAACGCCAACCCCACCTGGTACAACGCCTACTACGACGTGGGTGACCGGTGGAACCTCCGCATCAACCTCCAGGTCGGTGGCACGTGGGGCGGCCTGCCCGACGCCAGCACCGACTGGTCGGGCGACAAGACCGCCATGCAGCTGGACTACCTCAAGACCTGGGTCCCCCAGTCCTGACCAGCATGCGAGGGGTCTGAGCTCCCACCCTCACGAAGCCGTGTTCGGCGCTACCCTGAGCGCCGAGCACGGCTCTCGTGCGTCTGGAGGGAGGGGACACATGCCTGCGTACGACCTGGGTTCCGAGCTGCCCGCCGGCCCCCTCGCCGCGGTCGTCGAGCAGCTGTGGCGCCCGGCCCTCGCGACCGGTGACGTCCGGCTGGTCACCGGCGACGACCCGGAGCAGAGTCCCGGCGACGAGCAGTGGCACACCGTCGAGGCCTACCGAGCGGTGCCCTCCGTCGCCCACGCCCGGCTCCTGGTCCCCGAGGGGTCGCGCCGGCTCGCGGCCGCCGCCGTCGGCAACTACCGCGCCCTGCTCACCACCGGTGCCCACGCCCGGCGCACCGCGCTCACCGTCGGCAGCTGGGCCGGGCTCCCCCTGGTCTCCGAGCGGGTCGCGCTCCAAGCGCGGCGCGGCGTGGACGCCTGCACGCCGGTGACCACGCTGCGTACGCTGCTCGGGGAGCCGGACCTGCACGCGGCGATGCGCGTCAACCTCAACACCAACCGCAAGGCGACGCTGCAGCTGCTCGACAGCACCGGACACCCGCTGGGTCTGGCGAAGTTTGCCTGGGAGCCGCTGTCGGTCGAGGGCGTACGACGTGAGGCCGCCGCCCTGCGCGACCTCGCGACCTCGGTCAGGGTCGCTCGGGTGCCTGCACTGCGCGCACTGGGCGAGCACCACGACCGGCCGGTCGTCGTCGCCGCCCCGCTGCCCACCGACGTACGCGGCGACGGCCCGCGCCGCCGTCCCCCCACGGCAGTCGAGATCCACGACCTCCTCCCCCTCACCCGCCGCGCCCCGGCCCGGCAGCTGGCGATGTGCCGGGCGCTGGCCAACCGGCTCCACGCCCTGGCCGAGGCGCACCCGCAGGACGCCACCGTCGGCGCCGCCCGCGCCCTGCTCACCGACGCCCTCGCCAGCGAGGTCGAGCTCCCCGCCGCCCACCGGTGGCACGGCGACTTCACCCCGTGGAACGCCGCGCGGGACGGCACCGGGACGCTCTGGGTCTGGGACTGGGAGACCAGCGAGCTCGACGCCCCCGCCGGGATGGACGCCCTGCACTGGGCGATCGGCGTACGCCAGGAGACCCACGGCGACCGGTGGGACGGCGCGGTGGTGCTCAAGGCCCAGGCCGACGCCGCCCCGGTCCTGCGCGCGCTGGGCATCAGCCGCGCCGCGTGGCCCACGCTCACCGCCATCCACGTGGCTGCCCTGGCCGAGCGGGTGCTCGCCCACGCCCTGGGCGACGGCGGGTGGCAGGAGAGCTGGATGCTCCGCCCCCAGCTCGACGACATGGTGCGCGTCACCCGTCAGCACCTCCACAGCACCTCCGAATCCTCCTAGGATCTGCGCATGGCAGCCCTCTCCGCGATCAAGGACCGGTCACCGCGCTGGCTCAAGGACAGCGCCAACGTCACGACCCGCGCCTACGCCCGGGCCACGGTGGGGCAGCGGCCCGCGCCCGACTTCCTGATCATCGGGACGAAGCGGGGCGGCACCACCTCGCTCTTCAACTACCTGCTCATGCACCCCGGCGCGCTCGGGCTCTTCCCCCAGAGTCGGGGCAAGAAGAGCACCGACTACTTCTTCAAGGAGCTCGACCGCGGCCCGGAGTGGTACCGGTCGCACTTCCACACCGAGGCCCACCGCGAGCGGATGCAGCGCCGCCTGGGCCACCGTCCGATCAGCGGCGAGGCCTCCCCCTACTACCTGTGGGACCACCGGGTGGCCGGTGAGGTCCACGCGATCGCACCCGAGGTGAAGGCGATCGCCCTGCTCCGCGACCCGGTCGAGCGCGCCTGGTCGCACTACCACGAGCGCCGGAAGAACGGCGTCGAGCCGTTGAGCTTCGTCGACGCGCTGGCCGCCGAGCCGACCCGCCTCGAGGGCGAGCTGGAGCGGATGGCGGCCGACCGGACCTACTACAGCGAGGCGCACGACTGGTACACCTACCGCTCGCGCGGCATCTACCTGCCCTCCCTCGAGAACTGGTGGTCGACCTTCGGCCGCGAGCAGCTGCTCGTCCTGCGCAGCGAGGACCTGTACGCCGACGTGCAGGGCACCTTCGACACCGTCTGCGAGTTCCTGGGCCTGCCCCAGCACCGGCTGCCCGACACCAAGGCCTTCAACGGCATCGCGCCGTCAGCGATCGACGACGACGCGGTGCGTGCCGAGCTCGCCGAGTTCTACGCGCCTCACAACGCGGCGCTGGAGGCCGCGCTCGGTCGTTCGATGGGTTGGACTGCTCCCTGACCCGTCGGTGGCGCAATCTCCTCCTCGCCCCGGAAGGCGAGCGCCGCCACCGGCAGCATGACCGCCAGCCCGTGCGGCAGCAGGCCGTAGTAGACGTGCTCGACCAGCCCGACCATGAGCACCGAGCTCAACGCCATGCCGAGGGCGTCGTGCCGCCGGAAGACCTTGGACAGTGCCACCAGGAAGAAGGCCACGAAGAGGACGACCGCCATCGGACCGAAGGAGACCAGGAGCATCCAGATGTAGCCCTGGGTGCCCACCGGCGCCTCGAAGGGGTTGGCGGGTGGCTGCGGCGCCCCGTAGCCGAAGATCGGTGAGCCGGGCACCAGCGCCAGGGCCTGCTCGTACAGGCTCAACCGGGTGGTCGTGCTGTTGCCCTCGGGCGGGAGGCGGTTGTTCATCCGCTCCGCGACCGGCAGCACGTTGTAGAGGACCAGGCCGACCAGGCCCAGGCCCAGCACCCCGACGATCGCCTTGTAGTGCCGCTGGAGCGCCAGCCGTACCGCGACGTAGACGATGGTCAGGCCGATCCCCAGGAACATCCCCCGGTTCAGCGTCAGCAGGGCGGGGACGGCCGAGATCGGGAAGAGCGCCAGCACGTACCAGTAGCGCCTGGTGCCGCGCACCTCGAGCATGTAGACCGCCACGAGCGGCAGCAGCATCGAGTACACGTTGCCCCAGTTGTTCGTGTACAGGAACGGCACGTTGGGGCGCGGCTCGAACTGGTTGTAGCCGTCGTCGAACTGCGACAGCGGCCGGACGACCATGTCGTGGATCATCGGGTTCTGCAGCAGCCCGCCCGGGATGACCTTGCTCATCGGGGTGGTGAACTCGGCCGCCGGGAAGAAGATCCCGAGGTAGCCGCCGATGACGAGCGTGATGAACCAGAGCGTGAGGATGCCCGTCACCCTCCGCACGGTGAGCGTCGTACGCGCGTTGTAGACGTACAGGAAGATCACCGTGAGCGAGTAGTAGAGCGCCAGACGGTAGAGCCCCCCGATGAGGTCGCCGCCGGAGGCGACGCGGAGCGTGGCGAAGGTGATCCACACCATGAGCAGGAGCCACACGCCGAAGCCTCGCGGCGCCTGGACGTGCCCCCGGGAGACGAGCTGGTAGGCCATCACCCCGGCCGCGGGGATCCACATCGAGTCGGAGAGCCCGAGCGCCCACCACAGCAGGAACGGCCCGAAGAGCCAGAGCAGCGGCCACGCCGGAAGGGGCCGGGTCGGCACGGCAGCGTCGGCCCCTGACGGCTGGGACACCACTGTGCTCACGGGCACCTCAAGTCAAAGCGGGCGGGTCAGTGCGCTTGTACTATAGGCACGGTCGCGGCCCGGTGGGGGGTGACTCATCCATCGGGTCCGTCAGGGGGAGGGGCGCCGCCATCAGCACCACGGAGGAGAGGCCGAGCCAGGAGCTCGGTCGAGCCGCGCGGGGTGCCGCCGTCGTGCTCGTCGGCTCGGCGCTGAGCGCCCTGCTGGGATTCGCCTTCGTCATCCTCCTCGGTCGACTGCTGGGCGCCGACGGCTCCGGCGTGGTGCTGCAGATGGTGGCGGTCTTCACGATCGCCCTCAGCATCGGCGCCCTCGGCCTCGACACGGCCGCGATCTGGCTGCTCCCCCGGCTCCGCCAGGAGCAACCCGAGCTGGTCCGTCCGGCGCTGGTGGGCATGGTGCTCATCGGCCTGGCGTGGTCGTGCCTCGTGGTCCTGGCCTGGTACGCCGTCTCCACCTTCCTGCCGCTCGACGAGGTCGGATCGACCCTCGACCTGGCGGCCCCGTTCCTCGTGGCAGCGGTCCTGCTGACGATCTTCGTCGCCGGGACGCGGGCCCTGGGCACCGTCTACCCCTTCGCCGTCATAGACCGCACCCTGGTGCCCGGCCTGCGGCTGCTGCTCCTGGCCACCGGCGTGCTCGGCACCGGCACGCTGGCCGTCACCGCGGCCTGGACCCTGCCCTGGGCGGTCGGCGCGCTGGTCTCGCTGGCGACGCTGTGGGTCGTCGTACGCCGCCGCTCGGCGCCCTCCGAGCGGCTGCTGCCCTCCCGCGACGTCGTACGCCGCATCCTCACCTTCGCCGTGCCGCGCACCGTCTCCAACGGCCTCGACCAGACCTTGGTCTGGGCCGACGTGCTGATCGTCGGTGCGCTGGCCGGAGCGGCGGCCGCCGGCATGTACGGCGCCGCCGCCCGCTTCGTCTTCGCCGGCTTCATCGTGGTCACGGCGCTGCGGATCGCCGTCGGCCCCCGCTTCAGCGCCCTGGTCGGGTCGGGCGACCGTACGACGCTCTCTGAGCTCTACTCGGCCACCGCCGGGTGGGCGCTGCTGCTGGGAGGCCCGGTCTACGTGACCCTGGCGATCTTCTCCCCCGTCGTGCTCGGCTGGCTCGGCGACGACTTCGACGGCGCGCGCCCCGCGATGACGTTGCTCTGCGTGGGTGCGCTGGTGCTCGTCGGTGCGGGCAACATCCAGACGCTGCTGATCATGACCGGTCGCAGCGGCCTGGTGATGGTCAACAAGTCGGTGGTCGTGGCCGTCAACATCGTCGCCAACCTCGTCCTGGTGCCCCGCTGGGGCATCGAGGGCGCGGCGGTGGCCTGGACGGCGAGCATGCTGCTCGACACGGCCCTGGCCGCCGTCCAGGTCCGCCGGACCACGCACGTCAAGCTGCCCTGGCGCCCGGCCGTGCGCGTCCTGGCGGCGTTGACCGTCTGCGTGGCGGCCCCCCAGCTGCTGGTGGCGAGCGTCCTGGGCCAGACCACGCCCGCCCTGGCCGTCGGCATCGCCGCGGGCGGTGTCGCCTTCGGCGCCTACCTGGTGCTCGACCGGCGCCACCTCAAGCTGGACCAGGTGCGGGCCCGAGCCTGAGCCCGGCGCGCAGCCTCTGCCGTCAGGACAGCGGCTTACGGGCCTCCATGTAGAGCGTCTGCGACGCGCGCGTCGGGGTGTCCGGGGCCTTCTCCAGGTCGGTGTCCTGGTACTTCCGCTTCACCGGGTCGGGGAAGCCGCCGGCACGGAAGACCGTCGCCAGCGTCTCGTCGTCGTACATCGTCACGTGCGCGTGCCAGTAGAAGAGCTCCTGGACGCCGAGCAGCCGGGTCGGGCGGCCCGGGTGCAGGGCGTCGACGTACTCCCCGTCGCCGACGTAGGAGCGGATGAGCGCACCCGCGTCGGGGACGCCGACGCGCAGGATGCCGCCCGGCTCGAGCACTCGGAAGCACTCGTCCATCAGGCCGAGGCCCGCCTGCAACGGGATGTGCTCGAAGAGGTGCTCGTGGAAGATCGCCTGGGCGGAGCCGTCACTGAACGGGATGCCGTGGACCAGGTTCCAGGCCAGCTCCACCGGGTCACCGACGCAGTCGATGTTGATCCAGCCGTCCTTGTGCTCGCCGCCGGACCCGAGGTGGAGGCGCAGCGGGTGGGTCGTCGCCTCGATGCGCTCGGCCTTGCGCCGCTCGAAGGGGCGCACCGCGTTGGTCACCGCCATCCGGGCGGCGCTCCGGCGACTCATGGGCACCAGCCTCTTGGCGGCCACCCGCAGCTTGCTGTCGGAAGGTTTGGTGGACTTCAGGCGGACCTGACTCGCGTCCACTTCAGCGAAGTAGTTCTCCAGCTTCTGTCGATCATCCATGGCGTCATCCTTTGGCTCAGTCTTCTGAAGCTTCTGGATCAGGGGCTGCCTGCTGAGGGGCGGCGGGGAACTTCTTGACGATGGCGGCAGGGTTGCCAGAGACCACGACGCGGGGTGGCACGTCAGCGTACGACGGCGCCCGCCGCCACGACGCTGTCGCACCCGACGCGCGTGCCCTTGAGCACCAGGGACGCGGTGCCGAGCCAGACGTTGTCCTCGAGGACGACCGGGGCACGGGTGCGGTCCGTGGGCGGATCGTGCCGGGTCTCGGGGTCGAGGTTGTGGTAGTCGGTGTCGAGGATGCCACCGTCGGAGAGCAGGCACCGCGCGCCGATCTCCACCGACGTCGACGCCATGATCCAGCAGCCGTTGAGCAGGGTGTCGGGGCCGACGTGGACGACCCCGCCCCCGTTGAACCGGACGAGCTTGCGGACGCGGACACGGTCACCCAGGACGACCTTCGTGCCGCCCCGCACCCGCAGGCGTCCGACGATGCGGACGTCCTTGCCGAGCGTGAGGCTGGGGTAGCGGGTCCTGTACCAGGCCCGCCGGAGGGCGAAGACGGACTCCGCCGCCACCCGACGGACCCCGCTCAGCTCCCTCATCCCCAGCCTCCTGCTCTTCGTCTCTCCTCGGCCGTCCGGACCTCAGTTGTTGACCGTGAGGTCAGCGGCGAGGTCGAACGACATGTTGGGCGTCGCACGGTAGTTGACGTGGCTCTCCGCCGCGATCAGGTTCGTGCCGTTGCGCAGGGCGCTGGCCGGGATCGTGACCCGGACCGGGCTGGCCTGGGCCACCGTGGTCTGGCGGGCCGAGACCGCGTAGGAACCGTGCGTGATGGTGCCGGCCGGCATGTTCTGCCGGGCCACCTCGACACCGTTGACGTAGAAGACCGCACCGTCGTCGGCCCACGTGTCGATCTTCAGGTCGACGACCTTGGTGACGTCGGAGATCTCGATCGTCCTGGTGAAGTAGGCCGTCAGCGGACGGGCGGACGTCGTCGCGAAGGCGTCGTCGATCTTCGTCCCGAGCGGACTGGTGCCCCAGCCCAACGTGCCGGCCCCCGAGGTCCACCCTGCCGAGGTGGCGGGGTTGCTCTTCCAGTCGGCCGCCGGGGCGGTGCTCTCGTAGCGCCACTTCCACTCCGACCCGAACGGGACCACCCGGGTGGTGGACGTGGTCGGCTCCTCGACGGTGACGCTGCGCTCCGCGACGGCGGTGGCTCCGGCGTCGTCGGTGACCGTCAGCCGCACCGTGTAGGTGCCGCCGGCGGCGTAGGTGTGCGACGGGGAGACCCCGGTGCCCGTCGAGCCGTCACCGAAGGTCCAGGCGTACGAGGTGATCGCGCCGTCGGGGTCCGACGAGGCGGCCGCGTCGAGCTGGACGGTCTGGCTGGAGACGGTCGCCGTGAAGCTGGCGGTCGGCAGCTGGTTGGCCGGGATCGCGTCCAGGTTGAGCACCGGCGTGGAGGCACTGGCGTTGCCTGCCGCGTCGACGGCCCGGACGAAGAACCGGTTCGCGCTGCCCAGCGGGACCGTGATCTGCGTGCCCGTGGTGTAGCCGATCACCCGGTCGTCGCGCAGCACCTGGTAGCGGGCCGGCGTGCCGGACGAGGCGTTCCAGGCGAGCGTCGCCGTGGTCGCGGTCGAGGAGACGCGGCGCAGGTTGCCCGGGGTGCCCGGGGCCGTCGCGTCGTTGCGCGGGAAGCGGGCGAAGCCGCCCGACCAGCGCGTTCCGTTGGGCGTGCCCACGCTGGCCACGTCGCCACCGGCCCAGACCTTGCCGTCGGAGTCGACGGCGATGTCCCAGATGCCGCTGCCGGCGCGCATGTTGAGCGTCGGGCTGAAGGCCGGCAGGTTGCGACCCGTCGCCGAGTCGTAGACGGCGAGCCACTTGATGTTGTGCGCGTCGCTCCAGCTCGTGCCGATCGAGGGCCACCGGTAGGCGTCGTTGAAGACGAACTCGTTGGAGTGGCTGCCGAAGAAGAGCAGCCCGTCGTCCGAGGCCGCCGACGACTGGGTGTCACCACCGAAGTTCTTGGTGATCGTGCCGCTCTTGCGCTCGTAGGTGTCACGGTCGAAGCCGAAGACCAGGTGCTCGGAGCCGCCGGAGTAGAAGCGGTTGTCGTCGCCCTCGATGATCGTCATCTGGTAGCTCTTCGTGGACGACCAGGTCGGGCTCCACGAGGCCGAGACCAGGCTGGCGTCGGCGGTCGAGACCACCGCCGCGCTGGTCGCCGTCAGCGCGCCCGCCGTGGTGAAGAAGCCGGAGGCGTACAGCTTGGCCGTCGAGGACGACGGTGAGACGTCGAAGACCGTGCCGTTGAGGTCCGGGTTCCACGCGATGCTCGGGGTCCAGCTCGGGACCGCGACCCGGGCCAGGTTCTTCGCGTAGCGGAAGGTGCTCGGCGCGGTGCCGCCGGCCACGTGGGTCAGGGCGCCGCCGAAGTAGAGGAACCCGTCGCGGTACTCGGTGGTGAGGATGCGCAGGCCCCCACCGGTCACCCTGTTCTCGACGCGGACGTTCCAGCCGCTCCTCGTGGCCCCGGTGACCGGGTCGAGGGCGACCAGGGCGGTGGCCGGCTGGCCGTTGGCCTGGCTGAAGAGACCACCCGCGACCAGGGTGCCGTCGGGCAGCACCGTCAGGGAGTGGACCTGTTCGTTGAGCTGCGGGCGGAAGCTGCTGATCCACTCACCCGTCGTGCGGTTGAACGCGGCCAGGTAGGACTGCTCGACCCGACCGGTGCCACCGCTGTCGCGCTGGACGTAGCGGAAGTTGCCACCCACGAACATCACGTTGCCCGACTCCGCGAACGCCTGGACCTCCTTGTTGTACTCCGAGGAGGTGCTGCCGCGGGTCCCGTTGACGCCCCAGGGCATCACGTCGGCGGTGTCGCGCAGGCCCTTGGGGATCTCGCGCACCGGCGTGCCGCCGTTGGGGACCGCCTCGAAGGCAGAGGAGGTGACGCGCGGGCGCAGGTAGACCTGGGCGTAGGGCGCGGCCTCGCCGCCACCGTTGGTGGGGGCCCACAGGTAGCTGGTGTTGTTGTTCTGGCCGGTGATCAGGCTCCCGTAGCGGAAGCCGTAGCGCCATCCGCGCGCCTGGCCACCGCCTGTGATGACACGGTTGACCAGGGTCGAGATGCCGTAGCTGGCGTTGTTGCCGTTGGTGAAGGTGAGCCCACCGATGGTCGAGCCGTTGAGCGGGTGCTCGGCGCCCAAGATGCTCCAGGACCATCCCTTCATGCTGCGGTACCTGGTCCGGACCTCCTGCCACGCGAGGCCGTTGGCGTTCAGGGCCCGTCGGATCCTGACCCCGTCGCCGGTGTTGCCGATCGAGAGCGTGCTGACGTCGGCGCCGTTGAGCAGGCCGTCGACGGTGCGGACGTCGAGCTGGGTCGCGCTGTTGAGCGTGGCGCCCGGCTCGGGGCTGCGGATCGCGGTGGAGGTGTTGCCGTCGGCGGCGAGACCGTTCTGCCCGCTGTAGTTGAGGCTCCACATCTCGCGGCCCTTGCCGACCAGCACCCAGCCACCGCCGTCGGTGGTCTGGTCGCAGTAGAACTGCATCGGCTGGGTCAGCCGGGGCGTGTACAGCCAGTACACCCCGTCGGGGGCCGCAGGACGCAGCTCCTTGATCTCGAAGCAGGAGGCGGCGGCGTGCTCGGGGGCACTGCCGATGACCGCGGCCGGAGCCGGGTCTCCTGCCGTCGCCACGACCGCCTGCGTCGGAGCGACGATTCCTGCCCCCGGTACGGCCACCAGGACCGCCAGCGCAGCGGCCATGGCCATGCGCGTCAGTCGTCGACTCATCTTCGGTACCTCTTCTCCTCGACCCATGGATTCCATCAGCGGGCGACCAGGGTGGCCTTCAGGTCGAAGGTCAGGTCTGGCGTCCTGCGGTAGTTGACGTGCGTCTCCACCGCCACGACGTTGGTGCCCGCACGGAGGAGGCCAAGAGGCACCTCGACCACGAGCGGATCGGCTGCCGCAGCCGTGTAGCGGCGCGCCGTCTGGGCGTACGTGGTATGTCCCACCACGCCGGTCCCCATGTTCTGCCGGGCCACCTCGACCCCGTTGACGTGGACCACGGCGCCGTCGTCGGCCACCGTGTCCAGCCGCAGGCTGACGACGCGCGAGGGGTCGTCGACCTGGAAGGACTTGCGGAAGTACGCCGTGACCGGCCGGTCGGTCTCGGACGCGAAGGCGGCGTCGATCCGAGTGGCCACCGTGGGCGCTCCCCAGCCGAACGTCCCGTTGCCCGAGCTCCACGCGGCGTCGTCGAAGTCGTGGTTGCGCCACGTCGCCGCGGGCGCGGCCGCCTGGTAGTACCAGTGCCAGGCGGAGCCGAGCGCGATCACCTGCGGGTCGGGAGCCTTGACCTCGACGGTCCGGCTCACCGACGACGTCAGCCCCTGGGCGTCCGTGACCGTCAGCGTGACCTCGTGGCTGCCGCCCGCGGCGTACGTGTGGCTCGTCGTCGCGCCGGTGCCGCTCTCGCCGTCGCCGAACGTCCAGGCGTACGAGGTGACCCCACGGTCGTCGGTGGACGTGGAGGCGTCGAGGTCGACCGTCAGGTCCTTGGTCGTGCTGGCGAAGGCGGCGACGGGTGCCTGGTTGGGCACCTCGGCCGGCATCACCAGGACCGGGGACGAGGCGCTCACGTTGCCCTTGCGGTCGACCGCCCGGACGAAGTAACGACCCCCGACCACGCGAGGCACCGTCAGCTGGGTGCCGGCCTCGGTGGTGAAGGCGACGGTGCGGTCGTCGCGCAGGAGCTCGTAGCGGACGCCGCCGGCGGGGTCGGTGACGGGGTTCCACGTCAGGGTGGCCGTGTCCGCCGTCCCGTCGGCCACCGTGAGGCCGCTGGGCGCGTCAGGGGCGGTGGAGTCGGAGCGACGGAACCGGGCGAAGCCGCCCGAGAAGGCACGCCCGTTGGCCGTGCGCACGTTGACGATGTCGCCGCCCACCCAGAAGTTGCCGGCCGTGTCGGTCTTGACCGCCCAGATGCCCGAGTCGAGGCGCAGGGTGAAGCTGGGGTTGAAGCTCGGGACGTACGCCCCCGTGGAGGCGTCCCACGCGCCGACCCACCGGATCGCGTCGGCCTCGGTCCACCCGGTGCCGATGCTCGACCAGGTGTAGGCGTTGGAGTAGGTCCACTGGCCGCAGTGGCAGCCGGCCAGCAGCAGCTCGCCGTCGGAGTCGGCGGACTGGAAGTCGCCCCCCTGCTTGGTGATGTTGCCCGAGAGGCGCGAGAAGGTGCTCGTGTCGTACTGGAAGAGCGCGTGCTCGGAGCCGCCGGAGAAGACCTTGTCGCCGACCTGGCGGATCGCCTGCTGGTAGTTGGCCCCGGTGGAGCTCCACGTGGGCGTCCAGGCCGGGGTGGCCAGCGGGGCCCCGTCGTCGGTGAGGACGGCAGCGACCCGGAGCGCGGCGGAGGTCTTCGAGGTGCTGAAGTGGCCGGCGGCGTAGAGGCGGGCGGCGTCGTCCGACCCGTCCATCGCGATCACGGTGCCGTTGAACTCCGGGTTCCAGTCGGCGCTGGGCGTCGCGGTCGCGGCGTCGACGCGGCCCGCATTCTTCGTGTAGATCGCCCGGTTGGGGTACTGCCCGCCCGACATGTGCGTCAGGGCGCCACCGATGTAGAGCTTGCCGTTGGTGACGTCGAGCGAGCGGACCCGCAGCACGCCGCCGGTGATTCGGTTCTCCAGCTTGAGGTTCCAGCCCTGCTTGGTCGCCCCGGTGAGGGGGTCGAGGGCCACGATCGCGGTCGCAGGCGCCCCGTTTGCCTCGCTGAAGCTGCCGCCGGCCACGACGCTGCCGTCGGGCAGGGTGGCCAGCGCGTTGACCTGCTCGTTGAGCACCGGGCGGAACGACGGGTCCCACTCGCCGGTGGCCAGGTCGAAGGCGGCCAGGAACGACTGCTCGACCTGACCACTCCCGGCGGCGTCGCGCTGGACGTACCGGAAGTTGCCACCGACGTACATCCGCGAGCCGGACTGTGTGAAGGCCTGGACCTCCACGTTGCCCTCGGAGGCGGTGTTGCCCTTGAGGCCGGAGACACCCCACGACGACGGCAACGCGTTGGAGTCGACGCCCTCGGGTTGCTCGATCCTGGGGGTGCCGCTGTCGGGGATCGCAGTGAAGCCCGCGTCGGTCGAGGTGACCCGCGGCCGCAGGTAGACCTGGGCGTAGGGCAGTGCGCCGCCCGCGCCGTTGGTCGCCGCCCACAGGTGGCTGCTGGGGTCGGTGTAGCCCGCCACCTGGGTGCCGTAGCCGAACCCGATCATGAAGCGCTTGGACGAGTCGGTGGTGTTGACCATCCGCGACAGCGACTGACCGATGCCGAAGGTGGGCGTGGTCCCCGAGAAACCGATCGAGGTGCCGAGCTGCCATCCGGCGAGCGGGTGCTCAGCGCCGAAGGTCCAGGTCCAGCGGCCCTTCCGGGAGAACCGCATGCGGGCCTCCTGCCACGAGGTGCCGTCCCGGTTGGTCGCGCGGCGTACGCGGACGCCCTCGGAGAGCTGGTCGACGCGCTTGTTGTTGAGGAGCTGGTCGATCACCGGCGAGGGGAGCTGGTGCGTGGCCGACGACATCGGGACCGTCGTGGGCGACTGCAGCTCCGCCGCGTCGCCTGTGCCGAGGTAGTCGGTCGTCCAGCCCTCGCGACCCTTGCCGACCAGAACCCAGCCACCGCCATCGGTGGTCATGTCGCAGTAGAACTGGGCCGGCTTCGACATCGCCGGGGTGAGCAGCCAGTAGCTGCCGTTGGCAGCGGACGGTCGCTTCTGCTTCACCTCCCAGCAGGAGCCGGCAGCCGTGTCGACGCTGGTGCCGATCACCGCACTCGCGATCGGTGTGGCGGCCACCGCCGTGGATCCGGAGATCCACGGGACGGCCGCGAGTGGGACGACGACGGTGAGGACGGCCGCAACGGCACGCTTGACAGTGAACACTTGACCCCCGGTTGATGCACTGACTGGCATCGGCCCGGAGGGCTCCTGCCTGGTCCCCTCGCCAAGGGAACGGTTGCGATGCTATGGGCGGGCTCCGACGAAAAGCCGGGACGGAGTTGCATTTGCCGAGTATTCGGTAAGGCTTTGTTCCACGAGCGCCTCGCGCAACAACCGGACCCGTGCGACGCTGGCCCGGTCCGGGTCCCGAACGGTCGGGACGGCGAGGTGCCGGACGTGTCAGCAACAGTGAACGGGGTTGTCGTATGAGGGTGTTGCTCCCTGCTCGTCCGGGCCGAGGCGCCCGCCTGCAGACCGTGTCGGCGCTGGCCGTCGGACTGGCCCTGGGGCTCGCGCTGACCGGGTGCTCGGGCTCCGACGAGGAGGCCGCGGACGACCCGGCGCCGAAGGCCTCGGCTTCCGCGACGCCCTCCCCCACGGCAGCCCCCACGGCAACGGGCAGCAAGGTTGACCCCGGCACCCTCCCGGCAGCGACGGTGAAGGCCGTCGGCGAAGGGAGCACCGACTACTACGAGGCGCTGACCGACGCGCTCGGGGACCCGTCGAGGGCCGACACCGACGACCCCGAGGAGTTCGAGGGCATCACCGGTGCGGCGCTGGCCGAGCTGGTCAACACCCTCACGGAGTACGAGGAGAACGGCTGGCGCGTCGAGGGCGAGGCCACCGTGGTCGACCAGGAAGTCGTGCGGGCCACCAAGGATCCCGACACCGTCGTCGTCCGGGCCTGCGTGGACAACTCCGCCATCAGGATCGTCGACCGCAACGGCGACGAGGTCCCCAACAGCAGGTCGCCGAAGCCGCGGACCAGGAACGTGCTCACCCTGGTCCGCGACGGCGACTCATGGGTGGTCGCCGCGCAACGGCCGGCCACCCGGCCCAACTGCTGACGGCGGACCGAACCAGTCCGGCGAGGGGCCGTCGTCGGCGACGCCGGCTGCCGACGGGTCCGCCTCTGACGGGTCCTCGTCCACCAGCTCCTCGTCCACCAGCTCCTCGTCCACGGGGCCGTCGGCCTCGGACTCCTGGTCCTGCTCGACCTCGCCCTCGTCGGCCGCGGCGCCGTCGGTCTCCGCCCCGGCATCCACCGCCTCGGCAGCCTCCGACTCGACAGCGTCGTCCTCGGCAGCTTCGTCTTCGACAGCTTCGCGCTGGACGGGCTCGCTCTCGGCAGCCTCTGCCACCGGGGAGTCGTGACTGGCGACGTGATTGCTGGCGACGTCCGACTCCACCTCGACGGGCGCAGAGGTCTCCTTGTGCTCCCCGTGCTCCGCGTGGTCCCCGCGGGCGAACCACGAGGTGAAGGGGTTGAAGTGGCCACCTTCGTCGGCGTGGGCCCCGGGAGCCCGGTGCTGCTCGTGGCCCGGGTCGGTTGCACCTTCGGTGGCGACCTCCGGAACCTCTTCCGCCGGCTGCGCGGCTGCCACGGGGACGACGTCCGACGTGGGCGTACGCAGCAGCGAGACGTCGGCGCTCAGCACGCGCTTCGAGTGGACCAGGACGCTGCCGTGGACGGGCGCCCCGACCGCTCCCAGCTCGGTGACGACGCCGTTCAGATCCTCGGCACGCGTGGACATCTTGGCGACGCTCAGCACGACCTGGTGGGCCAGGCGGGCGGCGGTCAGCCGGATCGAGTGGCTGCCCGGCGCCAGGCCCACCACGGTGACGGCGCTGCGGCGGGCGGTGTCCTGGAGGAGGCCAGCGACGATGTCGGCGGCCGACACGCGGTCGGTGTCGGGCGCCGGGACGGCGACCACCAGCGAGGCGACCACCCGGCTGTGGAACCAGCGCGCCCCCTGGGCGTACCGCCCTCCACCAGGCCGAGGGCGCTGACCACCTGGGCCAGCGACTCGTCGGGGTAGTTCGGCAGCAGCAGCGTCGTGGCCTTGCCGGAGTCGGCGATGAGGACCGCGAGGTTGGTGGCGACGTCCGACGGCAGGTGGTCGGCAGGACCCACGTCGGCGACCACGAGCACCGGACGCTCGGCGACCACCACGGCCAGCAGCCGCTCGCGCAGCGCGCGGATCTCGTCGGCGTCCTCGTCGCCCGGAGGCACCACGGCGCGGGGCTGGTCGAGGGTGGCCACGACCCCACCGCCGCCGGCCCGCGCCACGTCGTGGGCGCTGCGGACGCGGCGGTCGAAGGCGTTGCCCATGAACGGGAGCACGAGCCCGAGCAGCAGCCCACCCAGCACTCCGGCGACCAGGATGGCGGCCCGGTCCGGCGAGACCACGGCGCGCTGGGGGTCGGGCTCGCTGATGATCGTGCCGCCGCTCGTGCTGATCGCCCGCAGCTGGTTGATCTGGCTGTTGACCGAGGTGAGGTCGGCGGTGACGGACTGGAGGCGCGCCTCGGCTGCCGCCCGGTCAGCCCCGGTCTGGGCCGCCGAGACCGCCCGGTTGGCGTCGACCAGGCTCGCCTCCAGAGGCTTGCGCCGCTTCTCCAGCTGCTGCACCGCCTGGTCGATGCGCTCCTCGGCCACGGCCGAGCGGTAGGTGAGGTACTCCTTGGCGACGAGCACGGCCCCGTCGGCCGACTCCCGGGGCGTGGACGCGGTGTAGTCGATGCGCACCACGGTGCTGTCGGGCAGCAGCGTCGCCACCATGTTGGCCCGCACCTGGGCGGCCGTGAGGTCGCCGTCGGAGAGCTCGGCGACGTTGCGGACCACCGTGGTGGAGCGCGCCATCGCCTGCTCGGTCTCCGGGACGAGCAGGTCGGAGGCGGGCCGCGAGCTGCTGAAGGCGTTGTCGGTGATGGGGTTCACGTTGACCGAGACGACGTGGCGCGCTGCGGCTGGACCTGCAGCAGCGCCACCGCGGCCAGGATGCCCACGAGCAGTCCGAGCACGGCCAGCTTCCAACGGCGCCGGATGACCTGGCCGTAGTAGGACAGGTCCACCGATCCTGCCGGCGCGTTGCTGCTGCTCACAGACGTCCCCCAGTCATGTGGTGCGAGATCCTCGGGCAGACCCCGCCACGCCCCCTATGATAAGCAGCGCGCGCCGCCCCATCGCTCGAATGACGTGGAGCGAACGGCAGGGGGCCCAACCGCGGCCAGGCGCCTCGTCCGGAGGAGTCGATGAGTCACCCGTTGGTCTCCGTCGTCATCCCCACCCGCGACCGGCCCGAGCTGGTGCGCCGCGCGATCGACGCCGTCTTCGCCCAGGACCACCCCGGCGACGTCGAGGTGGTCGTGGTCTTCGACCAGTCCGACCCCGAGGAGTCCCTGCTGCGCGAGGCACCGGGGCGCTCGGTGCGGATCGTGCGCAACACTCGTACGCCCGGGCTCGCCGGCGCGCGCAACTCCGGCATCCTCGCCTCCCGCGGCGAGCTCGTCGCCTTCTGCGACGACGACGACTGGTGGAAGCCCGCCAAGCTGCGCCGCCAGCTTGAGGCGATCGCCGCGGAGCGGGCCCGCACGGGGCGCACCCCGCACCTGGTCACCACCGCGATGGAGGTCGACTTCGAGGGCCAGCGCACGCCGCGCCTCGCCGGGACCGAGCGCATCACCCTGGCCCACCTCACCCGCTCGCGGATGTCGATGCTCCACTCCTCCGCGCTGCTCTTCGACCGTCAGGCGCTGCTCGACCGGATCGGGCTGGTCGACGAGGAGGTGCCGGGCAGCCAGAACGAGGACTGGGACCTCCTCCTCCGGTCGGTGAAGCAGGGCGACATCGTGCACGTCGACGAGCCGCTCATCGTGGTCTCGTGGGGTGCGGCGTCCTTCTTCACCCGCACCTGGGACACCAAGGTCTCCTCGCTGCACTGGATGATGGCCCAGCACCCCGAGATCGTCGCCGACCGCAAGGGGGTCGGCCGTGTCTACGGCCAGATCGCCTTCGGCGAGGCCAGCCGCCCGGACCGCCGCGCCGCGCTCTCCTGGGCGGGCAAGGCCGTGCGCCAGGACCCGACGCAGTGGCGGGCGTACGTCGCTGCCCTCGTGGCCGCCCGGGTCGTCACGCCGGCGCGGGTGCTGAACACGCTGCACAAGTTCGGTCGCGGCGTCTGAGACACCACAAGACCGGCGTCCCGCTCGCGGGGCGCCGGCCTTGCGGCAACGGATCTGGGCCGGACCAGGGCCAGATCGGGTCAGTAGGCTCCCTTGGAGCCGAGCACCGCGTTGACGGTGCGGGCGAGGATGGCGACGTCGTCGGTGAGGCGCCAGTTCTCTGTGTAGTGGTTGTCGAGGCGGATCGTGTCCTCGCCACTGAGGTCGGAGCGACCCGACACCTGCCACAGACCGGTGAGGCCGGGCTTGGCGACGAGCCGACGACGCTGCAGCGAGGTGTACTGCGCGACCTCCTCCGGCAGCGCCGGGCGGGGGCCGACCAGCGACATCTCGCCCTTGACCACGTTGACCAGCTGGGGCAGCTCGTCGAGCGAGAACTTCCTCAGCACCCGGCCCAACGGGGTGACCCGCGGGTCGGCGGTCATCTTGAAGAGGACGCCGCTCCCCTCGTTGGCCGCCAT
This sequence comes from Nocardioides daphniae, assembly GCF_004777465.1. Classification (NCBI taxonomy): domain Bacteria; kingdom Bacillati; phylum Actinomycetota; class Actinomycetes; order Propionibacteriales; family Nocardioidaceae; genus Nocardioides; species Nocardioides daphniae. The sequence continues at coordinate 793,338 of NZ_CP038462.1, read as the reverse complement.
CAGGCTCGCCTTGTCGGCCTCGGCCGAGGTCGCCATGGTGCGCAGCTTGTACATCTCGAAGAGCGAGCCGTCCTGGCCGACGCGAATCTGCCGGAAGATGCCAGGCCCCTGGGAGGTGGACCGGATCGCCAGGATCAGCACGCCCAGCAGCGGGGCGACCGCGACCAGGATCAGCGCACCGACCACGCGGTCGAGCACCGACTTCACCGCCATCGGCAGGCGCGCGGGGCGGCTGGAGGTGATGTGCGTGAGGCCGGCACCGGCGTACGAGGTGTGCTCGAGGCGGTGCGGCGCGATGCCGTCGAGGTGCGACTGGACCGCCAGCGACGCGGGGGTGCCCTCCAGGGCCCACCCGACGCGGCGGATGCACTCGGCGTCGATGCCCGGACCGGGGACGACCAGGACCATGTCCGGGTCGGCACGGGTGAGCTCGGCGGCCTCGATCTCCTTGGACAGGTCGAGGAAGCCCTCGACCAGGCCCGTGCGCGGTCGCGGCACGTGGGGCCGATCGGCGTCGACGACGAGACTGCCCACGACGTCGACCTCCCGGCTGCGTGCCCAGCGGGTGGCCGCCTCGGCGACACCCACGGTCGACCCGACCACCACGACCCGTTGCGGGGTGGGGAAGAGACGACGCTGGGCCACCGCGACGAGCGCCACCGCTGCGCCGGCCAGGGTGATGGCTCCGGCGGCGACCAGGTCGGCCCGGCTCCACAGTCCGGTGGCGACGACCACCGCCGCGAGGCAGAACGGCGTCGCGGTCTCCCGCACGACGACCCCGACCCGCGGCAGCCCCGGACGCACCAGCGCCCGACCTGTCCAGTGACGGACCACCAGCGAGGCGGCGACCATGGTCAGCGCGACGTCGACCGTGGCCCGGACCGCCCAGGCGACGAGCGCCATGACGACGGCCGAGAGGACCAGCTCGACCTTCCACCGGTCACGCCGTCGGGTGTGTGCTGCTGACCTGTCCTGGCGCTTGCCGCCCTCTGTCCGCCGGGCGCGGTCCAACCCGCGCGACGTGACGGGTGCACGCGCTTCGAGAATGCTCACGTCTGTCCCCCATGACCCTGATGTCGCACTCACGCCGCCAAACGTGACGCGACCCCTCTTGCTGTCTCAAGACACTAGAGGGGAGGGATTACTGCCACATGCCCGATATTGGGTGACTGTTTTCGGACCTCTCACTGATATCGGGTAAAGGTCAGGAGTTGAAGCGTGACTGCGCCTTCTCGAGGCCCTCGGTGATCAGGCTCTCGACCGCGTCGGCGGCCTCGACGAGCTGGATCGGGAGCTCCTTGCGCTCGACCGTCGAGTAGTTCGAGAGCACGAAGTCGGCGACGTCCTGGCGACCGGGCGGACGGCCGATGCCCGCGCGTACGCGGTAGAAGTCACCGGTGCCCAGGGACGAGCGCATCGACCGCAGCCCGTTGTGGCCGTTGTCGCCGCCGCCCTTCTTCAGCCGCAACGTGCCGAACGCGATGTCGAGCTCGTCGTGGACGGCGATGACGTGGTCGGGCTCCACGCCGTAGAACTTCGCGACGGCCTGGACCGGGCCGCCCGTGGTGTTCATGTAGCTCTTGGGGCGCACCAGCACGACCCGGGGGCCGGGATTGCCGGGGGTGCCCAGGCGTCCCTCGACGACGTCGGCGCGGCCGGTCTTGTGCGCCCGGAAGCCGGACCCCATCCGCTCGGCCAGCACGTCGTTGACCATGTAGCCGACGTTGTGCCGGTGCCCGGCGTACTCCGGGCCGGGGTTGCCCAGGCCGACGACAAGCCACACCTCAGAACTCATGGGGACCAGTATCGACCACGCGCCGGCCGACGTGGCTGACGCCCGGCGCAGGAACGCCGACGGCGCCGCAGGAGGACCTCCTGCGGCGCCGTGGCGGGTGGGCGGACCGAGGTGGTCACGCCCGGGGGATCACTCGGCAGCAGCCTCGCCGGCGGCCTCGTCGGTCGCCTGGGCCTCGGCCTCGGCCTGGCCGGCGGGCGACTCGGCCAGCTCGGCCTCGAGGGCCTCGGCGGTGACCTGGGCGGTGACGTTGACGATCAGCACGTCGCCGTCGCCGGCCAGGGTGACGCCCTGGGGCAGCTCGAGGTCGGAGGCGTGGATCTGGGTGCCGGCGGCGAGACCCTCGACGCTGACCTCGATCTGCTCGGGCAGGTGGGTGGCCTCGGCCTCGACCTGGACGGTCGCGGAGTCGGTGACGACCAGGGCGTCGGGGCCGGGCTCGCCGACGACGAGGACGGGGACCTCGACGACGACCTTCTCGCCGCGGACGACGACGATGAGGTCGACGTGCTCGATGACGCGACGGATCGGGTCGACCTGGACCTCCTTGGCCAGCGTGAGCTGGTGGTCACCGTCGATGTCGAGGTCGAGCAGCGCGTTGGCGCCACCGTGGCGCAGCGCCATCATCGTGGCGTGGCCGGGGAGGGCCAGGTGGATCGGGTCGTTGCCGTGGCCGTAGACGACGGCGGGGATCTGGCCGGCGGCACGGAGGCGGCGGGCGGCGCCCTTGCCGAACTCGGTGCGCTTCTCGGCCTTCAGCTTCTCAGCGGACATGTCACTCTCCTGTGTGGTGGCAGCTTCTCGCAGCGTGACCGCGAGGTCCGCGGCCGGTCTGGTCGATCACCCGGAGACGAGAAACGCCGCGCATGACATGGTCAGGCACGGCGTCGCGAACCTGCCACGTCGATCACGGAGTCGAGCTCCCTCGCCGGGGCAACCCGAGCAGTCTAGGCGGGCGGCCGACCGGATGTCGAAATCCCGGAGCCGGGCACCGTCCCCAAGATCAGGTCATTTGTCCCAGACCCCTTGCCATCGATGTGACCCACGCCTCAGAGTGTGGCGTACGCCGACCCAGGAGTCCCCCGTGAGCCCTCGCCCCCGCCCTGCCCGTACCCCCCGGACCGGCAGGCTCCGAGCCGCCGCCGTCGCCCTGACCGGCGGGCTCGTCCTCGCCGCCACCGCCCCAGTCGCAGCGTTCCAGAGCCCCGCGACCAGCGCGACCAGCGCGAACGCCGCCAGCGTCGCGGCCCAGCCCTATCTGGTCGGGCGCGGCATCGCCGACGTCACCGGCGAGCCCGCCGAGGCCGGGATGATGGGCTACGCCGACCTCGGCCAGACCTCCAACGGCCTCCACATGCGTCAGCGGGCGCGCGCCTTCGTCATCGTCGACCGCGCCACCGACCGCCGGGTCCTGCACGTCAACGCCGACGTCGGGATGATCTTCCAGAGCGTGCGCGACGCCGTGCTGGCGCGGCTGACGGCTCGCTTCGGCGACCGCTACCGCGAGGCCAACGTGATGCTCACGGCCACCCACACCCACGCCGGGCCGGGGGGCTTCAGCCACCACAACCTCTACAACATCACCACGCTGGGCTACCACGACAAGACCTTCCGGGCGACCGTCGACGGGATCGTCGCTGCCGCCGAGCGCGCCGAGGCCGACCTCGCGCCGGCCGACCTGCGCGTGGCGACCACGCAGCTCGGCAACGCCAGCGCCAACCGCTCGAAGCGGGCGTACGACCGCAACCCCGCCGCCGACCGCGCCCAGTTCTCCGCCGGCGGCACCGACACCGCCTCGACCACCCTGCAGGTGCTGCGCGACGGCAGGCTCGACGGCGTCCTCAACTGGTTCGCCGTGCACGCCACCTCCATGAGCACGGACAACCAGCTCGTCAGCCCCGACAACAAGGGCTACGCCGGCTACCTGTGGGAGCACGAGCACGAGGGGGTCGACTACCTCGACGACTCGGCCGACCCCGACTTCGTCGCCTCCTTCGCGCAGACCAACTCCGGCGACATGTCGCCCAACCTCGACCTGCGCCCCGGCACCGGACCGACCTCCGACCAGTTCGAGAACACCCGGATCATCGGCACGCGGATGGTGGGCGCCGCCCAGCGCTCCCTCACCTCCCCCACCCGGCGCCTGGTCGGGGGCGTCGACTCACGCCTGGTCCACGTCGACCTCGCCGACACCCTGGTCGACGGCCAGTTCACCCCCGACGGCCAGGACCACCGCACCTGCCCGGCGGCCTTCGGCGCCGCCTTCGCGGCTGGAAGCACCGAGGACGGCGGCGGTGGCCTGCCGATCTTCAAGGAGGGCAAGGACGGCGGCAACCCGTTGGTCAAGGTGGTCGCCGACGCGCTCTACACCGCCTCCCCCAGCCTCAAGGCCTGCCAGGCGCCGAAGGAGGTGCTGCTGCCGGTCGGCGCCCTCGACCTGGTCCAGCAGAAGCTGCCGGTGCAGCTGGTCCGCATCGGCGACCTGTACGTCGTGGGCATGCCCGCCGAGGTCACCATCGTCTCCGGCCTGCGGCTGCGGCGAGCGGTGGCCGAGGTGATGGGCGTCGGCATCGACAAGGTCCTGGTGCAGGGCTACACCAACGCCTACGCGCACTACGTGACCACCCCCGAGGAGTACGACGCCGGCGAGTACGAGGGCGCCAGCACACTCTTCGGGCGCTACGAGCTTCCCGCCTTCGTGCAGACCGTGCACGGCCTGGCCGCGCACATGAAGGCGGGGACCACTCCCCGCTCGGCGCCAAGGAGCGCGACCGCTCGGCCGGCCAGGTCCCGTCGTTGCAGGGCAAGGTGGTGGTCGACGACCCGCACCTGTTCAAGAAGTTCGGTGACGTGCTCACGGCGCCGTCCGCGGCGTACGACGTCGGCAGCGCGTGCAGGTGGAGTTCTCCGGCGCCCACCCCAACAACCACCTGCGGCACGGCAGCACCTACCTGACCGTCGAGCGCAAGGTCGGGGCCTCGTGGCAGCGCGTCGCCGACGACGGCGACTGGGAGACCCGGTTCCGGTGGAGGCGTGACGGGATCAGCGCCTCGCGGATCACCATCACCTGGGACGTGCCGCGCGGGACCCCGGCCGGCTCCTACCGGATCCGCTACTTCGGCGACGCCAGGTCGCTGCTCGGCACGGTGCGGCCCGTCAGCGGAACCTCCCCGACCTTCGCGGTACGGTGAGGCAATGGCCCGTATGCCCGTCGAGGACCGCCGCGCCCAGCTCGTCGACGCCGCGATCGCGGTGATGACCAGGGAGGGCGTGCGCAGGGCGACGACCCGCGCGATCGTCGCCGAGGCGGGGGCCTCGCTCAGCGTCTTCCACTACTGCTTCGACTCGAAGCGGGCGCTGCTGGAGGACGTCGTGCGTACGCTCGTCAACCGGACCGCGGCGATGGCGCGCGAGGCGCTGCACACGGTCGAGCCCGGCAGCGACCCGCTGCACACGAGCCTGATGGCCTACTGGGCCCACGTCACCGCCCACCCGGACGAGCACCAGCTCACCTACGAGGTCGCCCAGCACTGCCTGCGCGACCCCGAGCTCGCGGAGGTGGGGCGTACGCAGTACGACCACTACGCCGGCGTCATCGCCGGGCACCTGCGCACCAACGTCCCCGGCGCGAGCGAGTCGCCGGCGCTGGAGGAGGTCTCGCGCTACCTGGCGGTCGTGATCGACGGGCTGACCTTCGACTGGCTGGTGCGCCGCAACGACGAGCAGGCGGTGGCGGTCCTGGAGACGGTCGCCGCCCACGTCAACACCCTGCTCGACGCCGGCTGAGGCAGCTTCCGGCCCGAGCAGCAAGGAGCCCCCGACGCCGAGGCGTCGGGGGCTCCCGCCGTGGCACCGTGGGAGGGTCAGGCGTGGCCGTCGAACATCGACGTGACCGAGCCGTCCTCGAAGACCTCGCGGATCGCGCGCGAGATGAGCGGGGCGATCGAGAGCGTGGTCAGCTTGTCGAACTGCTTGTCCTCGGGGATCGGCAACGTGTTGGTGACGATCACCTCGACGGCCGGGGAGTTCTTCAGGCGGTCGACGGCGGGGTCGGAGAGGATCGCGTGGGTGGCGGCGATGACCACCCCCGCCGCGCCGGCGTCCATGCAGGCCTCCGCGGCCTTCACGATGGTGCCGCCGGTGTCGATCATGTCGTCGGTCAGCACGCAGATGCGGCCCTCGACGTCACCGACGACGCGGTTGGCGGCCACCTCGTTGGGGCGGTCGGTGCGACGGGTCTTGTGGATGAAGGCCAGCGGGACGCCGCCGAGGCGGGCCGACCAGCGCTCGGCGACCTTGATCCGGCCGGCGTCGGGCGAGACGACGGCGAGCTGCTTGGCGCCGTACTTCTCCTTGACGTAGTCGGCCAGGATCGGCAGCGCCATCAGGTGGTCGACGGGGCCGTCGAAGAAGCCCTGGATCTGGTCGGCGTGCAGGTCGACCGTGATCAGGCGGTCGGCGCCGGCGGTCTTGAAGAGGTCGGCGATCAGACGGGCCGAGATCGGCTCGCGACCGCGGTGCTTCTTGTCCTGACGACCGTAGCCGTAGAAGGGCATCACCACGGTGATCCGCTTGGCGGAGGCGCGCTTGAGGGCGTCGACCATGATCAGGTGCTCCATCAGCCACTCGTTGATCGGAGCGGTGTGGGACTGGATCACGAAGGCGTCGGAGCCACGCACCGACTCCTCGAAGCGCACGTAGAGCTCGCCGTTGGCGAACGCGTAGGCCGACTGCGGGACCAGGCCGCTGCCGAGCATGTCACCGATCTCGTTGGCCAGCTCGGGGTGGGCCCGGCCGCTGAAGACCATGAGGTTCTTCTCGGGGGTTCGCTTCATTCCGCTCACGTTGGCAGCTCCTCGGCCGATGACGCACAGACAACCTTCGCCAAGTGTTCACCACGTCGTGGCTCGACCCCAAGCCGGGGCGACGCAGGACGCCCCCGGAAGTCGCGCACGCCACACCGAGCGCACCGCGGGTGGCCTCAGTCCGTGGACTCGGAGCGGGCGGAGCGGGCGGCGTCGGCCTGGGCGGTGCCCTCGCGGCGCTCGAGCACCCAGTCCTCGATGACGCGCTGCGTCGCGCCGGGCACGACCAGGGCTCCCGGCGGGACGTCCTGGCGCACCACGGTGCCGCCCCCGGTGGCGGCGCCGTCGCCGATCGTCACCGGCGCCACGAAGGTGTTGTTGGAGCCGGTGCGGGCGTGCTTGCCGACGACGGTGTGGTGCTTGTTGACCCCGTCGTAGTTGGCGAAGATCGTACCGGCGCCGATGTTGGTGCCCTCCCCGATCGTCGCGTCGCCGACGTAGGAGAGGTGCGGCACCTTGGCCCCCTCGCCGAGCACGGCGTTCTTCGTCTCGACGAAGGCGCCGACCTTGCCGGTCGCGCCGACCTGCGTGCCGGGCCGCAGGTAGGAGAAGGGGCCGACGGTGGCGCCGTCGCCGACGACGGCGAGCTCGGCGTGCGTACGCACGACGCGGGCACCCTCGCCCACCTCGCAGTCCTTGAGCGTGGTGTCGGGGCCGACGACCGCGTCCTCACGGACGACCGTGGCGCCCAGCAGCTGGGTGTTCGGAAGGATGGTGACGTCCCGCTCGAGCACGACGTCGTCGTCGATCCACGTGGTGGCCGGGTCCATGACGGTGACGCCGGCCTTCATCCAGGCGGTGACGGTGCGGGCGTTGAGCTGGCGGTGCAGCTCGGCCAGCTGGGCGCGGTCGTTGGCGCCCTCGGTCTGTGAGACGTCGTCGACCATGTGGGCACCCACGGACAGGCCGTCCTGGCGGGCGATCTTGACGGTGTCGGTGAGGTAGTACTCGCCGTTGGCGTTGTCGTTGGTCAGGCGCGGCAGGGCGCCCAGCAGGAAGTCGGCGTCGAAGGCCAGGATCCCGGAGTTGATCTCGTCGATCCGTCGCTGTTCGTCGGTGGCGTCCTTCTCCTCCACGATCGCGGCGACGCCGCCGTCGGCGTCCCGCACGATGCGGCCGTAGCCGAACGGGTTGGCGACCCGACCGGTCAGCACGGAGACGGCGCGGCCGGAGGCGGCGTGCTCCTCGACGAACTCGCGCAGGCTCTCGCCGCGCAGCAGCGGGGTGTCACCGGCGGAGACCAGCACCGTGCCGCGTACGGGACCGGCAGCCGCCGCCTCGACGGCGACGCGGACCGCGTGGCCGGTGCCGTCCTGGGTCTCCTGCACGGCCAGCAGGGCGCCGGGCAGCAGCTCGGTGATGTGCGGGCCGACCTGCTCGCGCTGGTGGCCGACCACGGCGACGACGCGCTCGGGCTCGACGGCCTGCACGGCGCGAAGGACGTGGCCGATCATGGAACGGCCGGCAACCGGGTGAAGGACCTTCATGGTCTTTGACTTCATCCGGGTGCCGCCCCCAGCGGCCAGGACGATGACGGTGACGTTCTCCATGACCGCCAACCCTAGACCCGGTCGCCGACAAGGTGGCAGGCGCCGTCGAGGCGTCCCACGCGGCCCGACCGCGAAGCACTCAGGTCGACCGCGGGAGCGCCGATGGGACGCGGGTCAGCTCCACCTTCCCGCTCCCGCGGCGGACTTCCCGACAGCGAGGCACCTCCATGCGCACACTGTTCTGCGACATGTCGATCGGACGACGGCTCGCCGCCGCCTTCGGCGCCCTCTGCCTCCTGCTCGCCGTCGTGGCCGGCACGGGTGGGTTGGCCGTGCAGAAGCAGTCGGAGGTGGCCGACGACCAGCAGCGCCTGGCGGCGATGCGCGACGACGTGATCGAGCTGCGCTACCTCGACACCGACGCGAACGGGTGGCAGTGCTTCATCTTCGCGGAGGCCACGACGACCAGCCCCGCCGCGGCCACCGCGCCGGACGCCTACAACGTCGTCGGCCTGCGCGAGGTGCGTGACCAGGTGGCCGAGCTCCTGGCGGAGTTCGACGTGGACGCCCTGAGCGAGGAGGAGCGGGTCCTGCTCGACCGGATCGAGGGTGAGTGGGAGACCTTCTTCGCCGTCTCCGACGACTGGACCGAGCAGCTCGGCCGGGCCACCACGCCCCGGGCGATGCGCGCGGCGTTCACGGCCCTCAACGAGGGTGAGCTCGACGCGGCGTGGTCCGCGCTCCTCGACAGCACCGAGGCGCTGGCCAGCTCGGTCGACCAGCGCACCGCCGACCTGGCCGCGCACGCCGACTCGGTCGCCGCCCAGGCCCAACGCCGCGTCGTGGTCGCCGCGCTCCTCGCGCTGCTGGCCGCCGTGGCCATGGGCCGCGCCGTCGCGCGCTCCATCGTCCGCCCGGTCGACCGCCTCGTCACCGCCCTCGACGCCGTCGCCGGTGGCGACCTCACCGCCTCCCCCGGGATCGAGCGTCGTGACGAGATCGGTCAGCTGGCGCAGTCGTTCGACACCACGATGGGCGCGCTGCGCGGCATCGTCTCCACCATGGCCGCCTCGGCGACCACGGTGGCCTCGGCCGCCGAGGAGATCGCCGCGACCTCCGACTCGATCTCGTCCTCCGCCGTGCAGACCTCGGCCGAGGCCCAGACGGCCAGCGCCGCTGCCGACGCCGTCTCGCAGAACGTCCAGACCGTCGCGGCCGGGTCGGAGCAGATGGGCGCCTCGATCCAGGAGATCGCCCGCAACGCCAGCGACGCCGCGGACGTGGCCACCGAGGCCGTGCACGCCGCCGAGGCGACCGGGGTGACGGTCGCCAAGCTCGGTGTCTCGTCGCAGGAGATCGGCCAGGTCGTCAAGGTCATCACCTCGATCGCCGAGCAGACCAACCTGCTGGCCCTCAACGCGACCATCGAGGCCGCCCGTGCCGGCGAGGCCGGCAAGGGCTTCGCCGTCGTCGCCAACGAAGTCAAGGAGCTCGCCCAGGAGACGGCCCGGGCCACCGAGGAGATCACCCAGCGGGTCAGCGCCATCCAGTCCGACGCCTCCGGTGCGGCCGACGCGATCAGCGAGATCGGCACGATCGTCGCGCGCATCAACAGCTCGCAGATCACCATCGCGGCCGCGGTCGAGGAGCAGACGCTCACCACCCGCGAGATGAACCGCAACGTCTCCGACGCCGCCACGGGATCCACCGAGATCGCACGGACCGTCGACCGGGTCGCCGGCGCCTCCCGCGACACCACCGAGAGCGTGCAGCAGCTGCACGGCGCCGTGGCCGACCTGTCGCGGATGTCGTCCCAGCTGCAGGAGCTGGTCGCGACCTTCCGCCACGAGTGAGGACCGCCGCTACGCGCTGGCGCGGCGTACGAGCGTCGGGGTGACGATCAACCGCATCGGCGTGGCCGGCTCCCCACCGGCCAACGACTCCAGCAGCATCCGGGTGGCGCGCGTCGCCAGCTCACCGGTCGGGTTGGAGACCGTGGTCAGCGGGGGCGTCGTACGCTCCGCGACGCCAAGGTCGTCGTAGCCGACCACCGCCACGTCGTCGGGCACCCGTCGCCCGGCCTCGGCGAGCACCCGCAGCGCGCCGGCGGCCATCAGGTCGGAGGCGACGAAGAGGCCGTCGAGGTCACCGTGGCGCTCGAGCAGCGCCCGCGTGGCCCGCGCCCCGCCCTCCTCGGTGAAGTCGCCCTGCTCGACGACGTCGAGCGGCTGGCCGGCCTCCCTCATCGCACTGCGCCACCCCTCGAGCCGGTCGAGGCTGGCCGTCATGTCGGCGGGACCTGAGACGGTGCCGATGCGCGAGCAACCCCGCTCGAGCAGCACCTGGGTGGCGAGCCGGCCACCCTCGACGTTGTCGGTGTCGACGAAGGAGAGCTTGTCCGCATGGGTCCAGGGCCGCCCCACGAACGCGGCGTGCAGCTGCAGCGCGGCCAGCCGGTCCGAGAGGCCGTCGGAGCGGTGGTGCGAGACGACGAGCACGCCGTCGACGTGGCTGTTGCCGAGGTAGCGCAGCAGCCGGTCGTCGTCCCGCCCGGGGCGCGCGAGCAGCAGCACCAGCTGGAGGTCCTTCTCGGCGAGCACCCGGTTGACCGCGCTGAGCGTGCGGGCGAAGAAGGGGTCGGCGAAGACCCGCTCGTCGGGCTCGGGCACGACGACGGCGATCGAGTCGGTACGACGCGTGACCAGGCTGCGGGCGGCCAGGTTGGGGCGGTAGCCGAGCTCACGCACGGCCGTCTCGACCGCGCTCCGCGCAGCCGGGGAGACCCGGTTGCCGCCGTTGATGGCCCGAGACGCCGTGGCGCGGGAGACACCGGCCGCGCTCGCCACCTGGTCCAGGGTGACGGCCCCGCGCGGGTCGACGGACTCGGGCGCGCTCCTCACGCGGCTCACGCTACGACACCCCGCCGGCGGCACCCGGCGTTGCTCACGGCAGGCTCCGGCGCCGCGCGATCTCGGCGTAGCGCAAGGCGCTGGCCTTGGGCGTGCGCACCTGGGTGTCGTAGTCGACGTGCACGATGCCGAAGCGCCGGCGATAACCGTGCGCCCACTCGAAGTTGTCGAGGAGCGACCAGTAGAAGAAGCCGCGTACGTCCGCCCCGGCGTCCACCGCGTCGAGCACGGCTGCCAGGTGCTGCTCGAGGAAGGACGTGCGCCCGGAGTCGTCGACCCGGCCGTCGACCACCTCGTCGTCGTAGGCGGCGCCGTTCTCGGTGACGTGCAGCGGCAGGCCGTACTCCTGGAGCCGGACGAGCAGCCGGGTCAGTCCCTCCGGCTGCACGGTCCAGCCCATGTCGGTACGCGGCAGCCCACGGTCGACGGTTGAGAACGACTCGCACCCCGGGAACGGGCTGTGCACCGGTCGCCCGCCCGGGCCGGGTCGCGGCCCGCCGCCGTCGGCCGACGGGGTCGCGGAGACAGCCTGGCCCTCGTAGTAGTTGACCCCGAGCAGGTCGAGCGGCTGGTGGATGCGCTCCAGGTCGCCGTCGCGGATGACCTCCTGCCAGCCGCGCCCCTCGAAGGTGAGCGCCTCGGTGTCGGCCAGCACGTCGGCCGGGTAGGCCCCGCGCAGGACCGGCTCGAGGAAGAGCCGGTTGTGCAGCCCGTCGATCCGGCGCGCGGCGTCGACGTCGGCCGCCGAACCGGGGTCGGCCGGGTCGGCGACGGTGAAGTTGAGGGTGATCCCGAGGTCGGAGCTCGTGCCGGTCGCCCGCAGCGCCTCCGTCGCCTGGCCGTGCGCGAGCATCAGGTGGTGCGCGGCGACGAGGCCGGCGGCCCCCTCCTGCCGTCCCGGCGCGTGCTCGCCGGAGGTATAGCCCAGGAAGGCCGAGCACCACGGCTCGTTGAGCGTCGTCCACACCGGCACCCGGTCACCCAGGGCCTCGTACGTCGTGAGCGCGTAGTCGACGAACCGGTGCGCGGTGTCGCGCGCCAGCCAGCCGCCGGCGTCCTCGAGCGCCTGGGGCAGGTCCCAGTGGTAGAGCGTCACCCACGGCGTGATCTGGGCCTCGAGCAGCTCGTCGACGAGGCGCCGGTAGAAGTCGAGGCCCGCCTGGTGGGGCGCTCCCCCGTCGGGACGCACGCGCGGCCAGGCGATCGAGAAGCGGTAGGAGTCGAGCCCCAGGTCCTTCATGAGCCGGACGTCGTCAGGCATCCGCAGGTAGTGCTGGCAGGCCTCGTCGCCGGTGTCGCCGGAGGCGACGGCGCCCGGTACGCGGCAGAAGGTGTCCCAGATCGACGGCGTGCGGCCGTCGGCGGTCACGGCCCCCTCGATCTGGTACGACGCGGTGGCCGCCCCGAACCAGAACCCCTCGGGGAAGCGGCGGGTCTCGGCGCCCGTGCGGCTGGCCTGCTGATCGGTCTGGCTGGTCTGCTGGCTGGTCTGCTGGCTGGTCTGCTGGGTGGAGGTCATCCCTTGACCGCTCCTTGCATGATGCCGGACACGAACTGGCGTCCGGTGAAGGCGAACAGGACGAGGAGCGGGATGCTGGCGAGCGTCGTGCCGGCGAGCACGAGGCTGTAGTCCTTGAAGTACCCGCTCTGCAACTGGTTGAGGGCGATCTGGAGGGTCGGGTTGTCGGAGTTGAGCGCGATCAGCGGCCAGAAGAAGTCGGTCCACACCTGCATGAAGGTGAAGAGCCAGAGGATCGCGGCGGCCGGCCGGGCGGCGGGCAGCCCGACGCTGAGGAAGGTCCGGAAGCTCGAGCAGCCGTCCATCCGGGCGGCCTCGACGAGCTCGTCGGGCACGGCGTCGACCAGGTACTGGCGCATGAAGAAGACGCCGAAGGCCGTCACCAGCCACGGCACCATCACCGACCAGGTCGTGCCGGCCCAGCCGAGCTTGGCCATCAGGATGAAGAGCGGCACCACGCCGAGCTGGGTCGGCACCGCCATGGTCGCGATCACGAAGACGAGCAGCGGCGTGCGACCGCGGAAGCTGAACTTGGCGAAGGCGAAGCCGGCCAGCGTGCAGAAGAAGACGACCGACGTGGCGGTGACCCCGGAGACGAGCAGGCTGTTGCCCATCGCCTTCCAGAACGGGACCGTGTCGAGCACGCGGGCCGCGTTGTCGAGGAAGTGCCCGCCGGGCAGCAGCGGCGGGTCACCACCGGACATCTCGGCCTGCGTACGGGAGCCGGAGAGGAACGACCAGTAGAGCGGGAAGGTCGAGCCGAGGACGAAGGCGGCCAGCAGGCCGTAGACCAGGAAGCCCGGGCGGCGCGTCATCGTCGGCCCCCGACCCCGGAGAGCCGCCGGGTGAGGGTGAAGTTGACGACGGCGACCACGACGATGACCAGGAAGAGCATCCAGGCCGTCGCCGAGGCGGCGCCGAGGTCGCGCAGGCGCCAGCCGAAGTCGTACACGAGCATGGTCACGGTGCTGAACTGCCGGTCGCTGCCGCCGTTGCCCCATCGTGTCGTCGAAGAGCCGGGGCTCGGCGAAGATCTGCAGGCCACCGATCGTGGAGGTGACCACCACGAAGATCATGGTCGGTCGGATCATCGGCACGGTGATCGAGAGGAACTGCCGCACCCGGCCGGCGCCGTCGAGCGCCGCCGACTCGTAGAGCTCCTTGGGCACGGCCTGCATGGCCGCGAGCAGGATCAGTGCGTTGTAGCCGGTCCAGCGCCAGTTGACCATCGTCGCGATCGCGACGTGGCTGGCGAACCGGTCGACGTGCCACCGGATCGGGTCGATCCCGACCAGCCCCAGCACCTCGTTGACCAGCCCGTAGCGGTCACCGAAGAGGTTGCCGAAGATGATCGCCACCGCGACCGGAGCCACCACGAACGGCACCAGGATGCTCATCCGCCAGAAGGTCGCGCCGCGCAGGCCGCTGTTGAGCAGGCCGGCCAGCACCAGCGCGATCAGGACCTGCGGCACCGAGGAGAGCAGGAAAATGCTGAAGGTGTTGACCAGCGACTTGAGGAAGTAGGGGTTGTCGAGCACCTCGCGGTAGTTCTCGAGGCCGACGAACTCCCCCTTGCCGCCGATCAGGCTCCACTCGTGCACCGACACGTACGCCGTGTAGGCCAGCGGGAAGAGCCCGACCACGGCGAAGACGACGAAGAACGGCGCGACGTAGAGGTAGCCGGAGTACTTGGCGTCGGCGCGGTTGAGCCGCTGGCGCCAGGTCGGGCGTACGGGCGCGGCGCCCTCCGGGCCGAGGGGCACGGGGGTGTCCTCGGTCCGAAGGGCGCCAGCGCTGGGGTGGGTGGTCATGGGAGGTGGGTCAGCCCAACCGCTCGACGTCGGCCAGGAAGGTCTGCCACGACTTGTCGGCGCTGGTGGAGCCGTCGTCGACGCGGGTCACCGCGGCCTGGAAGGCCTGGAGGATGTCGGAGTACTTCGGGCCCTTGTAGGGCTGGACCGTGATCGCCTCGGCGCGGTTGGAGAGGATCTCGCCGACCGGGGCGTCGTTGAAGAACTCGTTGCTCGCCTCGAGCACCTCGGGGGCGTCGAGCGCGTCGACCTGGCTCGGGAAGGCACCGATCGCCTCGAAGGCGCGGACCTGCTGCTCGGGCGCGGTGATCCACGCCGCGAACTCCTTGGCCTCCTCGGGGTGGTCGCTCTGGGCGGGGACCGTCAGGAACGAGCCGCCCCAGTTGCCACCGCCGCCGGGGAAGACGTCGGCGAAGTCCCATCCCTCGACGCCCTCGGCGTTGCCCGAGACCACGCCGAGCATCCAGCCGGGGCACGCCATCGTGGCGAAGCCGTCGTTCTGGAAGGAGGCGACCCAGTCGTCACCCCACTGCGAGAGCCGGGTGGAGAGGTCGACGTTGCCGGTGACGGCCTTCCAGACCTCGGCGAGCTCGGGGTTCTCGACGTCGATGGTGTTGTCGTCCTGCTCAAAGGGGTTCTCGACCTGGTTGAGCATCGCCTGCGCGGTGCCCTGGCTGGAGTCGTACCAGGCGGTGCCCTTCACCTTGGAGATGAACTCCTTGCCGTCGGCGAAGTAGTCGTCCCATGTCTTCCAGCGCTTGGCGACCTCGGCGCGGTCGGTCGGCATGCCGGCCTTCTTGAAGAGGTCGGCGCGGTAGCAGATGCCCTCGGGGCCGGCGTCGGTGCCGTAGCCGATCATCTGGCCGTCGGCGTTGGTGGCGGCCTCGGCCTTCCAGTCGAGCCAGCGGCCCTCCAGCTCGGGGTCGGTGAGGTCGACGAAGGCGTCGGACTCGGCCAGGATCGCCGGCATCGCGTCACCCTCGATGGCCTCGATGTCGCTGAGCCCCGAGCCGCTGGCGAGCTTGGTGAAGAGGTTCTCCTTGGCATCGTCCCAAGTGCCGACCTTCTTCTGCTTCACCTGGATGTCGGGGTTGTCGGCGTTCCACTCCTTGATGAGCTCCTCGTAGCCGAACTCGTTGAAGGTGGCGATGGTGAGCTCCACCGTGCCGTCGTCGGCCGAGTCGTCAGACGAGCAGCCGACGACGGTCAGTGCCAGCAGCGCCGCCGTGGTGGCAGCAGCGACGGGGCGCAGGCGCCTGCCCCGTCCATTGGTCCTTGTACGCACGTTCTCTCCCTGGGCTCCGGGCCCGGACGGGCCACTGACGCGGAGGCACTCGTCGTGGACCTTGAGGTCGAACGGCGTGAGAGCGCTTCCACTCCTGTTACGTTCTCACCGTGACAGGGATCACAATCCGTGTCAAGAAGTCCTTGCTTCCTCCCGCTGCGGCCTGCAAGTATGCGAGAACCGCAGCGACCGCACCGCCGTGAGAAAGGTGTGGAAGCGCTACCAAGAACCAGAGGCGAACACCATGGCAACAGTGACCTTCGACCACGCGCAGCGGGTCTACCCCGGCAGCCCGCGGCCGGCCGTCGACGACTTCAGCCTGGAGGTCGGCGACGGCGAGTTCATGGTGCTCGTCGGTCCGTCCGGCTGTGGCAAGTCGACCTCCCTGCGGATGCTCGCGGGGCTCGAGGAGGTGACCTCCGGCGAGGTGCGGATCGACGGCCAGGTCGTCAACGACGTGCCGCCGAAGGACCGCGACATCGCCATGGTCTTCCAGAGCTACGCGCTCTACCCGCACATGAGCGTCGGCGACAACATGGCCTTCGCGCTCAAGCTCGCCGGCGTCCCCAAGGCCGAGCGCACGCAGCGGGTGGCCGAGGCGGCAGAGATGCTCGACCTCACCGAGCACCTCGACCGCAAACCGCGCTCCCTGTCGGGAGGCCAGCGCCAGCGCGTCGCGATGGGGCGGGCGATCGTGCGCCAGCCCCGCGTCTTCTGCATGGACGAGCCGCTCTCCAACCTCGACGCCAAGCTGCGCGTCGCCACCCGCACCCAGATCGCAGCGCTCCAGCAGCGCCTCGGCACCACCACCGTCTACGTCACCCACGACCAGGTGGAGGCGATGACGATGGGTGACCGGGTCGCGGTGATGAAGGACGGCGTGCTCCAACAGGTCGACACCCCGCTCGCGCTCTACGACCGCCCGGCCAACCTCTTCGTCGCCAGCTTCATCGGCTCCCCCGCGATGAACCTGATGTCGGGCCGCCCCACCGCCACCGGTGTCGAGGTCGACGGCTTCGAGTTCGCGGTCGAGCGCGAGACCATCGCGAGGGCCTCGGGCGAGGTGACCATCGGTGTACGCCCCGAGGCCTGGCGCCTGGCCGCCGACGGCGAGCCCGGCTACCCGGTCACGGTGACGGTCAGCGAGGAGCTGGGCGCCGACGCCTACCTCTACGCGACGCCCGCCGCGACCGGCGCCGAGACCGTGCTGCACCAGGTCGTCGCGCGGGTGCCCGGCCGGATGAAGCTGACGAAGGGCGAGACCGTACGCCTGGTGCCGACGCCGGGGCAGGTCGCGGTCTTCGACACCGCGAGCGGGGAGCGGCTGAGCGCCTGAGACCCAGCGCCTGACGGCCGACCGTACGAACTGGTCGATGGATGCAGATCCACGCCTCCTGATCGACATCCATCGACCAGTTGCGCGTTTGCTCCCCGGGTAGGAGTCGAACCTACGTCGCTAGTCCTGATTCAAAGTCAGGCGGGCCCTGCCGGCAGACCAACCGGGGAACGGTGGGACCAGCCCACCGCCCCGCACTCTAGTGGAGCAGCGAACGCCACTTGCGCCCGATCCACCCACCCAGCGCCCGCGGGCTGCCCTCGCGACCACGGGCGTACTGCAGCTCAGCCCGCGTCCGGCGCAGGTCGGCGCGCACGACGGCGATCCGCTCCCGCATCTGCGCGCGTACGACGCGTGCTCGCGCCTGCCGTGCGGCCTCGGTGTGGTCGAAGGTCAGCGCGACGGCCTCGGCGTAGCGGGCGTCGTAGTCGGCGTGGATCTCGTCGAGCCGGGCCAGCACCACCGGGTCGGCGGGCTCGGCGACCAGGCGGCCGAGCAGCTCCCACACCTCCTCGGCCATCTCGCGCAGCCAGTCGGGGGTGGAGAGGTCGTCCCAGGTCAGCTGCGAGTGGCGCAGCTGCGGGGTGAGGAAGTCGTCGACCGGGTGACGCTCACGGCTGGCCAGGCGGGCGGTGAAGGGCAGGGCGAGCTGCTCCTGCACCGGCACCAGCGCGGTGCGCCAGTCGTCGAGCAGGTCGTCGTACCGAACGAACGCCCGGCCGTGCGGCCCGGCAGTCCGACCGACCTGCTCGGTGAGCAGCGCCGCATGCACCCACCCGGCGACGTTGGAGGTCTCCTTGGCCCGGCGGACGTGCTCGGGGGTGTCCTGGCGGTAGGCGAGGTCGCGCGACCCGACCACCTCGGCCGGGTGCCGCACCGCGGTCAGCCACTTGAGGTCGACGCCGAGCTCGGCGCAGACGTCGCGCCACACCTCGGCGAACCAGAAGGCGTGCGGGTCCTTCACCACCAGCATCGGGTGCTCGAGCTGGCCCGAGAGCCACTCCCGCAGGCGGGCGTGCGCCTCGCCGGAGGCGACCACCTCGGCCACCCGTGCGGGCGCCTCGGGTCGGCTGTCGATGTTGGAGACGATCGCCTCGCGCAGGTAGCCCTTGTGGAACGCGGTCACCCACTGCGGCTCGTAGAAGCCCCGCGGGTTGGTCTGCGACGGCGGCACCTGTGGCCCGGGCACGCGCAGGCCGAGCCGGGCCAGGCTGCCCGCGAGCGAGCTCGTACCGCTGCGCCCCGACCCCGAGACCAGCACCAACCTCGGGCGCGCCGGCTCGTCCGCGGGGGCGGAGGCGGCAGGGTGGGGCACGGGGGGACACCTCAGGGATCGGTTGCTGACACGCCGTGAAGTGGGCCACACCCTACCTGTGGCCGCAGGACTAGATTCGCCAGCGTGGACCTTCCCGTGATGCCGCCCCTGCTCCCCATGCTCGCCACCTCGGCGCCGAAGGTGCCCACGGGTGGAGGGATGAGCTTCGAGCCGAAGTGGGACGGCTTCCGCTGCATCGTCTTCCGCGACGGCGACGAGGTCGAGCTCGCCAGCCGCAACACCAAGCCGCTGACCCGCTACTTCCCCGAGGTCGTCGAGGCGGTGCTGCGCGACCTGCCCGAGCGGGTGGTCCTCGACGGCGAGCTCTTCGTCGCGCTGCCCACCGACGACGGGCAGCAGCGGCTCCAGTTCGACGCGCTCTCGGAGCGGATCCACCCCGCGAAGTCGCGGGTGACGATGCTCTCGGAGACCACGCCCGCCGGTTTCGTCGCCTTCGACCTGCTCGCGCTGGGCGACGACTCCTTCCTCGACCGTCCGTTCGCGGAGCGGCGCGCCGCCCTCGAGGAGGCCCTGGCCCACCTCTCCCCCACGACCGGGAGCGACGGGTCGATGCTCGGCGGACGCTGCCACCTGTCGCGCACCACCGACGACGTCGACGAGGCGACCGAGTGGTTCACCCAGTTCGAGGGCGCCGGGCTGGACGGCGTCGTCGCCAAGCCGCTCGACGCCGTCTACACCCCCAACAAGCGCACGATGGTGAAGGTCAAGCACGTGCGCACCGCCGACGTGGTGCTCGCCGGCTACCGCGAGCACAAGACCTCCACCCCCGAGAAGCCGCTGCTCGGCAGCCTCCTGCTGGGGCTGTACGACGACGTCGACGGCGACCTGCAGCTCCACCACGTCGGCGTCGCGGCCAGCTTCACCGCTGCCCGCCGCGCCGAGCTGATGGAGGAGCTGGCCGACCTTGTCTGCGACCTCTCCGAGCACCCGTGGGGCCAGTGGGCGATCGCCAACCCCGACCGCGTCCCGGGCACCCAGAGCCGCTGGAGCGCGGGCAAGGACCTGGCCTTCACGCCGCTGCGTCCCGAGCGGGTGCTGGAGGTGAAGTACGACCACATGGAGGGTCGTCGCTTCCGCCACACCGCGCAGTTCCAGCGGTGGCGCCCCGACCGCGATCCGCACTCGTGCGGCTACGAGCAACTGGACGAACCGGTCAGGTACGACCTCGCTAGGATTCTGGGCACCGACGACTGAGGGAGCCCGTCATGACCGAGCAGACCAGCAGCAACGAACCGATCGACGACGGCATCGGCACCTACGACGTCGTGGTCCTGGCCGAGCACGAGGTCAGTCCCGCCGACGCCGCCCAGATCTTCGGCCTCCACGACCAGATCGCCGACGAGGTCGTCTACCACGTGCTCATCCCGCTCGAGGACGCCTCGGCGCGGATCGAGGCAGCGCTCGGCTCGCTCGGCGCCGGCGAGATGCTGGCGGCCCCGGCGGTCGTCAACGACCTCGACCTGGAGAAGCTGCGCGAGGAGAGCGAGGAGGCCGCCGAGGGCGAGCTGACCCGCAGCCTCGCGGCGCTGCGTACGGCCGGGGCCACCGCCCGCGGCGTCGTCTTCGACTCCGAGCCGGTCGGCGCGCTCGCCTCGAACCAAGCAGGTCGACGCCAGCGAGGCCATCGTGCTGACCAGCCCGCACCTGGTCTCGGAGTTCTTCCACGTCGACTGGACCTCGCGCGCCCGCCGCAAGCTCGGCGTCCCGGTGCTGCACCTCATCGAGCACGAGGTCCGCCACCTCACGACCGATCTGTGACAGGCCTCTCCGGGCGGCTGCGCAGCGCCGCCGGCCAGCTGCGCGCCCGCACGCCCAAGCGGCTGCGGATCGGCTTCGTCGTGCACACCATCGACGGCGGCGCCGGCACCGAGCGCTCGGTGATCACCCAGGCCAACGCGCTCGCCGCGCTGCCGGAGGGCCACGACGTCACCCTGCTGTCGCTGCTGCGCACCGCCGACCGACCGCACTACGAGGTCGACCCCCGGGTCACCGTCACCCACCTGCTCGACGTCCGCGACCCCGAGGCGCCGCGACCCCTGCGCCGCGGCGTCGCCACCCCGGCCCAGGCTGCGACCCTGGCGCAGCGCGAGGCGACGCTGGTCCCGCGGCGCTGGGACGCGACGTACGACGGTCTCACCGACGTGGTGCTGCAGGAGTTCCTCCCGACGGTCGACGTCGACGTCCTCGTCACCACCATCCCCGAGCTGCTCGCCGCCGTCGTGCAGCTCGCGCCGCCGTCGGTGGCGGTGGTCCACCAGGAGCACCGGGCGTCCTCGACCCGTGTCTACGACATGGACGCGCTGCTGACCTTCGCCCCGCGCGCCGACGTCGTCGCCTCCCTGACCGGCTCCATGAACGACTGGCTCGCCGCCCAGCTGCGCGGCGCCGCGCCCGACATGGTCGTCATGCCCAACCCGCTCCCGCCGACGCCCGCGCCCCGCGCGACGCTGGAGGAGAAGGTCTTCGTCGCCGCCGGTCGCCTCTCGGTGGAAAAGCGCTTCGAGCAGATGGTCGACGCCTTCGCCTCGATCGCCGACGAGCTGCCCGACTGGCGGCTACGGATCTGGGGCGAGGGCCCCCGCCGGGCCTCGCTGGAGGCGCTCGTACGCCGTCGCGGCCTCACCGGGCGCGTCGAGCTGCCAGGCTCGACCGACGACATGCCCACCGAGTGGGCGCGTGGCAGCGTCGGCCTGCTGACCTCGCGCGCCGAAGGGTTCGGCCTGGTGCTGCAGGAAGCCATGGCCGCCGGCGTCCCGGTCGTCAGCTACGACGTGCCAGCCGGTCCGCGCGAGATCATCACCGACGGCGTCGACGGCTACCTGGTGCCGCCGGAGTCGCGCGCCGGGCTGGCCGCCGCGATGCGCCACCTCGCGCTCGACGACGACGTACGCCGCACCATGGGCGCCGCCGCGCGCCTCTCCGCGCAGCAGTGGTCGGCCGACACGCTGGCGCTGGAGTGGGTGGAGGTCTTCCACCGCGCCGTCGCCCGGCGTCGCGACCCGCTGGCCCCCCGCAAGGTGCTGCACGGGCGCACCGTCGGCCCGATCGGCAAGCTGGCCGTCGGCGACTCTGCCGTGGGGATCACACCGGTCGAGGCCCGCCGCACCGCGCTCGAGCACGCCGCCGGCGCCGCCCGTCGCGCCGCCGCCGGGGCGACCTGGTGCGTCCTGCCGCCGCACGGCGACGACCCGACCGCCGTCGTCGTGGTGCCGTCGCACAGGCGCGCCGACTTCCTGACCGCGCTGGTCGACGCCGCTCCCCCGGTGTGGCTGAGCCTGCTCGAGCCGGAGGAGAACGGCTGGCCCGAGCGCCGCGGCACCGTCGAGGCGATGGCCGAGGCGCTGCGCCGCTCCGGCAGCGGCGCGCTGCACCTCGAGCCGTGGCCCGGTCGCGGCGGCCACCGCGGCCTGCTCGCCGGTCAGGGCGTACGCGTGGAGTTCTGGCAGCCCGACGCCACCGGCGCGCTGATCGCGCCCGGCCCGTCGCGCTTCGGTCCGCGACTCCCCGCCGAGACCGAGACCGTCGAGGCCGAGGTGTGGGGCGTGGGCGTGCGCGCGATCCCGGCGACAATGCTGCCGACAGTGCACGACACCCGCGTCGAGGTCGACGTCGTCTACACCTGGGTCGACGGTGACGATCCCGCCTGGCAGGCGGCGCGCGCCGAGCGGCTGGCGGGGCGTACCGGGGCCGCGACGACCGAGTCGTCCAGCGGGGCCGCGCGCTACCGCAGCCGCGACGAGCTGCGCTGGTCGATGCGCAGCCTCCACCTCTTCGCGCCGTGGGTGCGCCGCATCCACCTGGTCACCGCCGGGCAGGTGCCGGCGTGGCTCGACACCAGCCACGAGAAGATCGCGCTGGTCGACCACCGCGACATCTTCCCGGCCGACGCGCTGCCGACCTTCTCGTCGCACGCGATCGAGTCGCGGCTGCACCACGTGCCCGACCTGGCCGAGCACTTCCTCTACGTCAACGACGACGTGATGCTGGGCCGCCCGCTGCGACCGGAGCTCTTCTTCTCCGCGGCCGGCGCGTTCGCCACCTTCGAGGCGCTGCGCCCGGTCGGGCTGCCCGGCTCGGAGGAGCTGGCCTACCTGCACGCGGCGTGGAACAACCAGCGCCTGCTGCGCGAGACCTTCGGGGTCAACCTCACCCACACCATGGCACACAGCCCGCACCCGATGCGCCGCTCGGTCCTGGCCGAGATCGAGGAGCGCTTCCCCGTCGAGCACCGCGCGACGACGTACGCCCCCTTCCGCTCCGAGACGGACCTGTCACTGCTGTCGTCGTTCGCGCAGCACTACGGACTGCTGACCGGCGCAGCGTTCCCCGCGACCGCGGAGCACGCCTACGTCGACCTGGGCCACCAGAACGTCCAGGGTCAGCTGCGCGCGCTGCGCCGCCGCGACCTGGACTTCTTCTGCATCGCCGACAACCACGACTCCGCCTTCGACGAGGACGCCGTCTCGGCCATGCTCACCGAGGCGATGGAGCACCAGTTCCCGGTCGCGGCGCCTTGGGAGAAATGAGCAGGGAGAAGTGAGCAGCGCTCAGATGCTCCTGCGGTAGGCCGCCAGCACCTCGGCGACGCGCTCCTCGTCGCGGGCGTGCAGCGGCACCAGGAGCTCGCCGACCACGTCGGTGAGCTCGGTGATGCGGCGGTTGAGGTGGCGGTTCTCCTGCACCTCGGCCTCCAGGGCGGCCAGGCGGGCGTGCACTCCGAGCCGCTGGTCGCGGGCGCGGCGCGCCTTCTCCTTGGCCCAGGCCACGCGGCCGGCGACCTTCTGGGCGATGGGCTGGCGGGGGCTGCGTGACTGGTGCTCATGGCTGGGTCCTCTCGGGCAGTGCTGCGGGGGTCGGCGTGACGGCGGAGGTGACGGCGGAGGTGACGGCGTGCGCGGGAAGGTGATCCGCATCCGGCAGACGGCCGGGTCCTCGGCCTCGGTGACGTCGAGACCGGGCGCGATCTCGACGAGCTCGACGACACCGCCGGCGGCCTCGACCTCGCGGCGTACGGTGCGCGGCGAGAGCCGGTGCACCAGGTGGTCCGGGCCGGGGGTGTCGAGCCGGCTGCCGTCGTCGGCCACGACGCCCGGCACCCGGGCGCTGAACTCGACGAAGAGCGACCGGTCGCTGCCGCGCAGGGCCATCCGGGCCAGCCGCCAGAAGTTGTCGCGCTCGTGGTCCTCCAGCGCTCCGAGGACCAGGCGGGCCGTGAGGTGGTGCGGGTCGCGCGCCAGCTCGGCACCGGTGAGCAGCACGGTCCGCAGCTCACCGAGGATCAGCTTGTCGATGCGCGCGGCGACGCAGTTGCGCTGGGTCAGCCCCCTGGCCCGCGAACGGGCGACGCGGGAGTAGTCGTACGCCCGTACCGGGTGACCCTTGCGACCGTAGAAGAGGGCGTCGCAGCCCGCGCCGGCGCCGATGTCGGCGATCGGATCGCCGGCACCGACCTGGCGCCGGACCCAGACCGCGAACGGGCTGCGCCGGAGCCGGACCTGGCGTCCGGGGCCGATGTGGAACTCGGTCCAGCGACCCATGTGGGTGCGGAAGCCGCGCAGCCAGCCGTCGAGGCGGCGTACGCCTGCCCGGGGGTCGGCGTAGGTGAACGACGGGTCGGGCACCCGCCAGCCGGGGCCGTAGACGAAGGCGAGCATCGCCTCGGGGTCGGCGGGCGCGGGGAACGTGTGGCCGTGCAGCTCGATGGTCGACAGCGGCAGCACGGCGCTGCGCTCGAGCTGCCCCGAGCGGTTGCCGAGCTGGTAGAAGGTGCCCCGGACCCAGAAGGCGACGAAGACGTCGATGTGGCAGTTGCGGCCGTCGCTGAGGGGCAGCAGCAGCTTGATGTCACCCCCCGACATGCGCAGCAGGCTCCAGCCGCGGCGCAGCATCTCGCGCTCGACCCGGTAGGACTCGGCGATGACGTCGGCGGGCGACTCGTGCTTCGAGACGTAGCAGACGTCGGTGTCGGAGTCGTGGGCGATCATCGCGCCGTCGCGGACCGCGCCGAGCAGCGCGCCGTAGTTGAGGTAGGCCTCGACGCCGGCGCCCTCGCGCAGGTCGCGCAGCGCGCGCTGGGTGCCGAGGAGGATCTCCTCGCGGACCTCGTGGGCGGTGTCGGCGAAGGAGCGGGTGAGGTGACCGACCTTGTCGACGCAGAGCGGGTGGCCCGAGGAGTCGACGATGGCGACCGGACCGGCGCCGCCGCCGAACGAGACCTCGGCGTCGTGGAGCACCGTCGAGCCCGGCACGTCGGTGACGGTGACCCGGGCGCGGCCCTTCAGGTAGGGGCGCAGGACGGGCGGCCAGGCGACGAGCAGGCCGTCGCGCTCGGGGCGTCCGTCGCGGGCCGGCGTGAACGACCAGACGTAGGTGCCGTCGACGCGCAGGACCAACGGGCCGGGGGCCCCGGGCACCAGGACGCCCGCGTCGTCCACGCGTACGCCGGTGGCAGGCGTCGGCGGGGCCGTCGTGCGCTCAGCCGTGGGGGCGCTCACGAGACGCGCTCGCCGGGGACACCGAGCTTGCGGCGCAGGGCGGTGCTGGAGGTGTGCATCGTGTAGGGGAAGTAGACGAGCTCGACGCCGAGGCCGCGCATCTGCCGCTCGAGCGCGTCGCCCTTGGCGGTGCCGCGCCAGTCGTCGCCCTTGAAGAGGCGCTTGAAGCCGACCTGCGCCCAGGCCTCGGCCTTGTCGAGGGAGCGCTCGACGTAGACGGCGTCGACGATGCCGATCGCCTCGACGATCTCGGCGCGCTCGGCCTCGGGCACGGTGGGCTGCACCCCCTTGCCGGCCAGACAGACCTCGTCGGAGACCACTCCGGCGACCAGTACGTCGCAGTGCTGCCGGGCGTGGCGCAGCATGGTGAGGTGGCCGATGTGGAACAGGTCGAACACACCGGGGACGTAGCCGATGACGGGGCCCATGACGCACTTCCTTCGAACGAACCGTGAGTTATGCGAGCAACTTACTCGACTTTAACTGGATTCAAACGAAGGACCCCCCAACGTTCCTGCGGAAGTCACCGCAGGACGCCGGGGGTCGACGACCTCGCCGGGGCCGGAAGGCCCCGCGAACCGTCAGGTGCTCAGTCGGCGAGGACCTTCTCGCTCGCCACGACGTCCTCCCACATCACGGCACGGTTGGGCCCGTAGAGGCGGACCGGGGTGCTGGGGTCGGCGCCCATGTTCTCGATGACGGTCCACGCCAGCTGCTGGCGCTGCTGGGTGAGCTCGGCGCCGGAGCGCGAGCACATGACCCCGGCGGGACCGTTGACGCGCACGCTGATGACCCGGCCCTCCTCCTCCAGACCCTCGACCTTGGCGCCGGCGGCACATCGGCCACCCCAGTGGCTGAGCGGGCTGTCGCCCTTGGCGGTCGTCGTGGAGACGAGGAGCTTGACGGCCGCGAGCGCACGGCCCTGCGGCCGCATCTGCTCGGCCCCGTCGACCTCCTTCTCGACGCCGACGAGATTGCCGTCGTCGTCGACCATGAAGACCTTCACGGAGGAGCCGGAGGCCTCTGCGCTCGCAGCCCCCTTGCCGTCGTCGTCACCACAGGCCGACGCCGTCAACGCGACGAGGGTGGCCACCGCCAAGGCCACTCCCCCACGTCGCACCCTGCGTGCGCTGCTGTGCTGCTGCCTCATCGGACCGCCCCCCACGGGTTGTTACGAGCAGGTTTCTCACAAGGTACGTCCCGATCCGGGCGCGCGCGGACCTTTGGAGAAACTGGTGTGACGTCGACCACGTCACGCCTCACTCGATGCGGTTGCCCTCCTCGTCCCAGTGCGAGGCGACCTTCTTGGAGGGCTGCACGCGCGGCGGCTCGCCCGGCATCTTGGGGTGGTCGGGTGGGAAGTTGAGCTCGACGGGATGCTCGGCCCACTTCTCGAGCAGCGGTTCGAGGGAGTACGCGGTGTCGTCGATCGCCGCCCACGCGTCGCCGCGGTCGGCCAGCCGCTCGGGGATGGTGAAGAGGTTGAGCTGCGCCGGGTCCGTCAGGTCGGCGAGCTCGTCCCAGTCGAGCGGCGTCGAGACCGGCGCGCCGGGCCGCGGGCGCAGGGAGTAGGCCAGGCGATGGTGCGGTCACGGGTGTTCTGGTTGAAGTCGACGAAGATCCTCTCCCCGCGCTCCTCCTTCCACCAGGCGGTGGTGACGCCGTCGTCGCGCTTCTCGAGCTCACGGCCGAAGGCGATGGCGGCGTGGCGGACCTCGGCGAACTCCCAGCGCGGCTCGATGCGGACGTAGACATGGAGGCCGCGGTTGCCCGAGGTCTTCACGAAGCCGGTCATGCCCAGGTCGGCGAGCAGCTCCTGGGCGACCAGCGCGACCCGGACGGCGTCGCGCAGGTCGGTGCCCGGTTGCGGGTCGAGGTCGATGCGCAGCTCGTCGGGGTGGTCGACGTCGTCACGGCGGACCGGCCACGGGTGGAAGGTGAGCGTGCCCATGTGGGCGGCCCAGACGGGGACGGCGATCTCGGTCGGACACATCTCGTCGGCGGTGCGGCCGGACGGGAACGTGATGCGGGCCGTCTCGAGGTAGTCGGGAGCGCCGCGTGGCACGCGTTTCTGGTAGAAGCCGTCGGCGTCCTTGTCCTGCGGGCCGGTGGCCAGCTGCATCCCTTCACGCCACCCCGAGGGCCAGCGCTCCATCGCGGTGGGGCGGTCGCGCAGGGCGCGCATCAGCCCGTCCTCGACGTCGGCGAAGTACTGCGCCACCTGCAGCTTCGTCCTCCGGGGTCGCGTCGGTGGCCTCGTAGATCACCCGCTCGGGCGACGAGACGCGTACCTCTCGCTCGCCAGCCTGCACGTATGCCTCGGTCGTCTTCGCCATGGAGGCCACGCTAGAGGTACCGGCCGACAGTGGCTCCCGGGCGCGCGCACCACACTGACTCCCACCCCTATTGAGAATGATTCTCATTGTCATGTACGGTTCTGGCCCATGAAACCACCGACGTACACGCCATGTCCTTGTCCCCAGCCTCTGCGCCCTTGCCCTGCTGACGAGCTGCGGCACGACCACCGACTCACCCGATCCCGCCCGCGACCGCCCTGCCGCCGGGGCGGAGTCCACCGAGGTCAGGAAGCTGGTCCCCCGCGCCCTGGTCGCGCACACGGAGGGACTGCTGCTCCTCGACACCGAAACGGGAGAGACGCTCGACGCGGTCGAGGACGACGCCTTCGTGCGGCTCTCCGAGACCGGCGACGGCCGGCACGTCGCGATCGCCGGCGACGCGGGATTCCGCCTCTACGACACCGGCCTGAGCGCCGACCAGCACGGCGACCACGCCCACTTCCGCACCTTCACGCCCGGGCTCCTCGACCAGGTCCGCGCGGCTGAGGGCGCCGGCCACGTCGTCCCCCACGCCGGCCGCACCACCTTCTTCGCCGACGGAACTGGCGAGATCAGCGTCGTCGACACCGACGAGCTGACCGACCCGGACGCCTACGCCGAGCACCGCACCGACGCTCCCCACCACGGCGTGGCCCTGACGTTGGCCGACGGTTCGCTGCTCACCACCCAGGGCACCGAGAAGGAGCGGTCGAGCGCGCAGGTCATCCGCGACGGCCAGGTGGTCGCCGAGACCGACGCGTGCCCCGGCGTCCACGGCGAGGCGACCGCGGCCCCGATCGTCGGCGACGACGTCGTCGTCGTGCTGGGCTGCGAGGACGGCCCCGTCGTGCTGCGGAAGGGCGAGTTCCGCAAGGTGGAGGTCGACCGGCCGTACGTCCGCACCGGCAACCTGGCCGGCCACCCCGACTCCCCCGTCGTCCTGACCGACTGGAAGGTCGACCCCGACGCCGACCTCGAGCGGCCCGAGCAGGTCGGACTCCTCGACACCCGCACCGACACCCTGCGGACGGCCGACCTCGGCAGCTCGTACTGGTTCCGCTCGCTCGGCCGTGGACCGCACGGCGAGGCGGTGGTCCTCACGTACGACGGCACCCTGCGGGTCCTCGACGAGGAGACCGGCAAGGAGGTCGCCCGCATCCAGGCGATCAAGCCGTGGCGCGAGAAGGACGACTGGCAGGAGCCCGGTCCCGTGCTGGAGGTCGCCGGGTCGTACGCCTACGTCAGCGACGCCTTGACCAACGAGCTCGTGGTCGTCGACCTGGAGCGCGCCGAGGTCGTACGCCGCCTCGACCTGCCGCACCCGGCCGTCGAGCTCGTCGTGACCACGGGCGTCGCGGCCGACGCCGCGGGCGACCACGGGCACGACCACTGAAGCCACGTTGAACGCACGTTGAGCCCTCACTGACCCGGTGCGCCCCTCGGCTTCTCCGCCCCGAGGGGTGCACCGACTTCCCTGCGTGCGAGAGCCTCAGGGGTCGCCGAGGGCGATGGTCCGGCCGCCGGTGACGAGGAAGGTCTGGCCGTGGGGGCCGGTCCAGAGGTGGTCGGGTGGGTGGCCCGGTCTGTCATCCGGGCCGGTTGTTGGTTCGGCCAGTACGACGTAGCGCCAGCGCCCGTCGGTCTTGGCGCGGTGGTGGCGTCGGCACAGCGGGGCGAGGTTGTCGGGGGTGGTCCCCGGAGTTGCATGGTCGTCGGGGGCCCAAGGAGCGACGTGGTCGAGGTCGCCGGAGCGGGCGTTGCGGCCGCAGAACGGAAAGACGCAGCCGCGGTGCCGCAGCACCACCTGGTCGCGCATCCGTGGCGGCGGGTCGTGCCGTGGGCTCCAGGTGGTGTCGGCGAGGTCGAGGACCGGAGTGACGCTCACCCTCGTGACCCCGAGCCACTGCTTGAGGAGGTCGGTGGTGATCGGTCCGAGCCGCTCCACCTCGGCGACCGCCATCTCTGCGCCGGCTTGGCTGTCATCACCCATCTGGCTCAGCGTGGCCAGGTCCGCCAACGAGGCGTGGACGTACACCTTGAGCGCCTGCCCCGGCGCCCCGCGACCGGTCTTGGACGCAGCGGCGTCGGCGGCGCCGAACCCGAACGCGAGCTGGTCGACACCTTCGCGAGCGAGCGACACCAGCGCCTTCACCCGCCGCGCACACCCCGCGTCAGCGTCCCCGGCGCCAGCCAGGGCATCGGCGTCGGCGCTGATCCGGTCCCTCACCTCACCAAGAGCGACGGTGTCGCCGACGGCGGTCAGCTGGCTGGTGCCCGCCCAGCCCCGCGGGTGGGTCAGGTCCACGTCCCACTTCGCACGCTCGGCGGCTTCCTTCTCCTTCTGGCCCTCGGGGTCGACCCGGGCGACCGCAAGCGCGATCAACCGGTCCAACGCCGCCGCGCCGATCGACCCCGCAGCGCCGATCAGCTGCCGATCCACCCACCGCGCGGCCTCCAACGAAAGACTCCGCGTCGCGGTCGCGATCCGGCGGGCCTTCCACACCGCGACCTCGAGGGCCTGCACCTGGTCCCACAACCGCGGCAACCGGTGCACCAGGTCGACCGTGTCGGCCAGCAACGCCTGCGCAGCCGCCGGCGAGACCCGCAGCACCCCCGCCAACGGTTCGGCGGTGAACGCCGCCACCCCGGGCGTACCGTCGCCGCCCGGGAACTCGTCAGCCGTCAGCACGCCACCCTCGCCCAGTGCTGGGTGGCTGACCACCCACGCGTAGACCAGCTCGAGCTCTTCGGACTCAGCGGCCGCGATCAGCTGCCGGTGAGCACCCAGCTCACGTAGCAGTGCTGCGTCGGTGGTGTGGGTGGCCGCTTCCATGGGTCAACACAACCAGCGACCGCCGACAGTTAGTGGGGCCGCGCTTCCCCCGCCTCGTACGCTGGAGCCATGGGTTACAAGGTGGAGAAGACCGACGCGGAGTGGCGTGAGCAGCTGTCCCCCGAGGAGTACCACGTGCTGCGCGAGGCCGGCACCGAGCGCGCGTTCACGGGCGAGTACACCGACACCGAGACGACCGGCACCTACTCGTGCCGGGCGTGCGACGCCGAGCTCTTCGTCTCCGACACCAAGTTCCACTCGGGCTGCGGCTGGCCGAGCTTCTACCAGCCGGTGACCGACACCATCGAGTACATCGAGGACAACTCGTTCGGCATGAAGCGCGTCGAGGTGCGCTGCGCCAGCTGCGGCTCGCACCTGGGCCACGTCTTCCCCGACGGCTACGGCACCCCGACCGGCGACCGCTACTGCATCAACTCGCTCAGCATCACCCTGCACCCGAAGGGCTGAGCGCCGCTCAGGCCGCGCCGAGGATCCGCGCCGCCCGGCGCAGGTCAGCGAGCACCGGGCGTACGCCCGCGACCGTCGCCACCCGCCCCAGCGGCGACCAGCGGCCGGCGGCGCGCACCTCGAA
Organism: Nocardioides daphniae; assembly: GCF_004777465.1. Lineage (NCBI taxonomy): Bacteria > Bacillati > Actinomycetota > Actinomycetes > Propionibacteriales > Nocardioidaceae > Nocardioides > Nocardioides daphniae. Next base: position 762,737 of record NZ_CP038462.1, on the reverse strand, counting down.
GTCGGCGAGCACGCGGCAGCCCGCGGCCCTGGGCGTGAAGGTGAGCGTCAGGTCCGCCGAGAAGGCGCCCCACTCCCCCGACTCCGCCCACAGCCCGGGCCGCTCGGCCCGCGTCAACGTCATCCGCGGCCGCAACCCCGGCCAGGTCACGTCGACCCAGCGCAACCCCGCCTCGACCGGGTCACCGGGCTCCCACCCGTCGCGCAGCTCGACGGCACGCAACGACGACTGCCAGCGCGGCCGCTGCGTCGGGTCGACGAGGAAGTCGTACGCAGCCTCCGCGGGCACCGCGAAGTCGACGGCGCCCCCGGCCATCAGCGCAGTCCCGTCACGGCAGCAGGTCGAGCAGCTCGCTGACCTCGACGCGGGCGCCGGTGTAGAACGGCACTTCCTCGCGCACGTGCTTGCGGGCGTCCGAGGCGCGCAGGTGGCGCATCAGGTCGACGATCCGGTGCAGCTCGTCGGCCTCGAAGGCCAGCATCCACTCGTAGTCGCCGAGCGCGAACGACGCGACGGTGTTGGCCCGCACGTCGGCGTAGCCACGCGCCATCTGCCCGTGCTCGGCGAGCATGCGGCGACGCTCGCCGTCCTCCAGCAGGTACCACTCGTAGGAGCGGACGAAGGGGTAGACGCAGATGTGCTTGCGCGGCGTCTCGTCGGCCAGGAAGGCCGGGATGTGGCTGCGGTTGAACTCGGCCGGGCGGTGCAGCGCCATCTGCGACCAGACCGGCTCGAGGCGCGAGCCAAACGCCGTGCGCCGGAAGCGGTTGTAGGCGGACTGCAGCTGCACCGAGTCCTCGGCGTGCCACCAGATCATCACGTCGGCGTCAGCGCGCAGGCCGGAGACGTCGTAGGTGCCGCGGACCTTCACGTCCTCACCGGCCAGCGTCGCGAAGAGCTCCTCGACCTCGGCCGCCTCGGCGCCACGGTCGGCGTCACCGAGGACGTCGCGGAGCTTGAAGACCGACCACATCGTGTAGCGGATCGTGTCGTTGAGCTCGTTGATGCGGGAGGCGTTGGACTGGCTGGCCTTCTCAGGGGCGGACTGCTCGCTCATGCCTGCCATTGTGCCCGTCCCGCGGCTGCGACCCCACGTGGGCGTGGCCACACCGCTGTCGCGACTCGACGTCACGACTCCGGCGTCACGACTCCAGCAGGTGCGCGACGGCGCGGTGCGCCGAGCCGATCACGGCCGGGATCCCGACGCCGTCGTACGCAGCTCCCGCGACGACCACGCCGTTCGGCAGGCCGGCACGCACCGTGGCGACGCGGTCGAGGTGGCCGACGGCGTACTGCGGCAACCCGCCACCCCAGCGCTGCACGTGCACGTCCACGGGCGTCGCGCGCAGCCCGGTGGCCTCGCCCAGGTCGCCGAGCGACCAGGCGACGAGTTCGTCGTCGCTGGCCTGCAGCGTGGCCTCCTCACCGTGGCGACCCAACGACGTACGCAGGTGGGCGACGCCCGCGGCCTCGCCCGCGCGGCGCACCCAGCCCCACTTGGCGAAGGAGAAGGTGGAGGCCTTGATCCGGCGCCCCTCGGTCGGCGGGACGAGGAAGCCCGAGGAGCCCGTCGCGTCGAGCTCGGCGACGTCGTCGAGGGCGAAGGCGAAGGTGATGACGGCCATCGAGGCGTACTCCAGCCCGGCCAGCGCAGCGCTGGCGGCCGGCGCGACCTCGGCGAGCAACCGGGCGGTGGGGGCGGCGGGCGCGGCGAGGACCACGCCGCTGGCCTCGACGACCTCCGGCGCGGTGGTCGGTCCGACGACCAGCTCCCAGCCGGTCGACGTACGCCGCAGCTCGCGCACCGTCGCGCCCGTGCGGACCGTGACCCCCGGGGCCTCGGCCAGCAGCGCCGGCCACGACCCCATGCCCCCGGAGATGCCCGCGAAGACCGGCACGTCGTACGTCGTCGGGATGGCGGAGCCCTGCTGGAGCAGCGAGCCGCGCTCCGCGAAGGCGACCAGCTGCGGCACGCAGGCGCGCGCCGAGAGGCGGCGTGCGTCACCGGCGTACACGCCACCGAGGAGCGGCTCGACGAGGCGGTCGACCACCTCGTCGCCGAACCGTGCGGCCACCAGGTCGCCGACGGAGACGTCGTCGGTGACCACCGTCGGCGGCAGCGTGGGCTCCTGACGGACCCGCTCCAGGCCGGCCTCGCTCAGCACGCCGGAGGCCTCGAGCCCCTCGAGGTCGAGCGGCACCCCCATCAGCGAGCGCGGCAGCGGCCGCAGCCCTCCGCGGGTCCAGATCCGTGACGAGGCGACGGTGGGGTGCTCCAGCTCGATGCCCACCGAGTGCGCCAGGGCCACTCCCTCGGGGCGGCGGTTGAGCATCGCCTCGGCGCCGACGTCGACGGTGACGCCCGCGACCTCGGCGGTGCGGAGCTTGCCACCGAGGTGGTCGCTCGCCTCCAGCACCAGCACGCGGCGGCCGACGTCGGCCAGGCGGCGGGCGGCGGCGAGTCCGGCGATGCCGGCTCCGACCACGACGACGGGGCGTCAGCAGCGGGGAGGGCCATGCCTCCCAATGTGCCACGCCCCCGCCGGGCGGTTCGGCCCGGGTCAGGCGGCGTCGGCGTCCCGGTCGCCCTCGACGGGCTCGCCGTTGATCCGACCCGACAGCGTCGCCGGGTCGAGGTCGTCACGGTGCAGGCGCTGGAAGCCGCTGCGGTGGAAGACCAGCGGCTCACGGTCGCCGGCCGACTCCACGGCCGACACCTCCAGCAGCACGATCAGGTGGTCGCCCGCCTCCAGCTCGGAGTGGATGGTCGTGGTGAAGGTGCTGACGGCCTCGTCGAGCAGCACCGCACCGGCGGCCGAGGTGCGCAGGCGCAGGCCCTCGAAGCGCTGGTCGGCCGGCCCGGCGAGCTGGCGGCAGAGCAGGTCGTGGTGGTCGGCGAGCACGCTGACGCCGATCTCACCTGCCTCGCGCAGCACCGGCCAGGTCTGCGACGACCTGGCGATCGAGAAGGAGACGAGCGCAGGCTCGACGCTGATCGAGGTGAACGAGCTGGCGGCGATGCCGACCAGCTGTCCCCCGACGCGGGCGGCGACGGCCACGACGCCGGAGGGGAAGGTGCCGTACGCGTCGCGCAGCGCGCGCTGGTCGGTCACGTCGGTGCTCTGCTGCGGGCGGGCGTTCTGGTGCTGGGTCATGGGGTTCCTCTCGAGGGGGCGGGCGTCAGCCGGCCACGGGGGTCGCGATCGGGTCGAGCAGCGCGGCGACGACGGGACGCACGGCGGCGAGCCACGCCTCGTACGCCGCGGGGTCGTCGTAGGCCTTGTCGACGACGCTCAGCGCTGCTCCGGGAACGGTGGCACCGAGCTCGGTGAGCACGGGGCGCAGGAAGGTCTCGGCGGCCATCGCGTGGCGCGGGGCTGCCGAGAGCATCAGCGGCACCGCGACGGTCCCGGCCAGGCCGTCGCCGGCGACCCGGTCGAGGAAGACCTTCAACAGGCCGGTGAACGAGGCCTTGTAGGTGGGGCTGGCGACGACCAGCAGCTTCGCCGCGCTGACCTGGGCGACCAACTCGGAGACCTCGGCGTCGGACCAGTCCAGGAGTCGCGGGCCCCAGGTGGCGAGGTCGACGACCAGGTCGGGCTCGCCGTCGAGCGCGCGGGCCACCAGCAGGGCAGCGTCGAGCGTGCGTGAGGCAGGCTTCGGGTTGCCGACCAGGACGACGGTGCGGGGAGTGCTCATCGCAGCACCGCCACGCCACCGAACGGGACGGCAGCCTTCCCCGGGCCGACCGGGGCCGGGTGCTCCCACAGGCCGCGGCGGGTCAGCTCCGGCAGGACGCCCTCACCGAAGTGGTAGGACTCCTCCAGGTGCGGGTAGCCCGACATCACGAACTCTGTGATGCCCGCGTCGACGTACTGCTCGACGAGGTCGGCGACCTCGGCGTGCGAGCCGACCATCGCGGTGCCGGCCCCGCCGCGGACCAGGCCGATTCCGGCCCACAGGTTGGGGTGCACCTCGAGGTGCTCCTTCGAGCCCTTGTTGAGCTCGAGCATCCGCTTCTGGCCGACCGAGGCGCTGCGCGCCAGACCCGCCTGGATCGTGGCGATCTGCTCCTCGGAGATGCCGTTGAGCATCCGCCTCGCCACGGCCCAGGCCTCCTCGGAGGTGTCGCGGGCGATCGAGTGCAGGCGGATGCCGTACTTGAGCTGGCGGCCCTCGTTCGCGGCCAGCTTCTTGATCCAGTCGACCTTCTCCCTGACGGCGGCCGGCGGCTCGCCCCAGGTCAGGTAGACGTCGGCGTACTTCGCAGCGACGTCACCGGCCGCCGGCGACGACCCGCCGAAGTAGACCTCGGGCACCGGCGAGGGGATCTGGTGGAGCGTCGCGTTCTCCACGGAGTGGTGCTTGCCGGTGAAGTTGACCGTCTCGCCGGCCCACAGCGCACGCACGATGTGCAGGAACTCGCCGGCCGACTCGTAGCGCTCGTCCTTGGTCGAGAAGTCGCCGAACATCCGCTGCTCGTGGTCCTCGCCGCCGACCACGACGTTGACGGCCAGGCGGCCGCCGGAGAGGTTCTGGAAGGTGCCACCCATCTGCGCGCCGAGGAAGGGCGCGACCAGGCCGGGGCGGAAGGCGACCAGGAACTTCAGCCGCTCCGAGAGGCTGCTGAGCATCGCCGTGCTCACCCAGGCGTCCTCGCACCAGGCGCCGGTCGGCGTCAGCGCCGCCTCGAAGCCGAGCTGCTCGGCCGAGCGGGCGATCTGACCGAGGTAGGACACGGTCGCGGGACGCGACGAGGCGGTCGCGTCGACCCCGTGGCCACCGCCGACGACGTCGCGGCTGTCGCCACCGTTGGTCGGCAGGAACCAGTGGAACTTGAGCTTGCTCATGGTGCGTCTCTCCTCGGGTCAGATCTGTCCGTGGCTCGGGGGCAGGACCCCGTCGAGCGTGTGGCGGCCCAGGTGCTGGATCTTCCAGGCGGCCGGGTCGTGCAGGGTGTGGGCGTTGCGCCAGTGCCGGTCGAGGTTGAGCCGGCCCAGGGCCGAGCGGGTGCCGGCGACCTCGAAGAGGCGGCTGGCGGTCTCGACGCTGGCGCGGGTGGACGCCGCGCGGGCGGCGGCCAGGGCGAGGCTGACGGCACCGGCCGTCTCGGCAGTCAGGTCGGCGTTGGCCCGGTCGACCGCCCGCGCCGCCTCGGCCAGCAGGGCCTCGGCGCCGCGTACGGCCACCTCCATCTCGCCGAACGCCTGCACGACCAACGGGTCGTCCGCGTGCCGCTCGACCCCGGCGTCGGGGTAGGGCCGCGACTTCGTGGTCACGAAGGCAGCCGCCTCCGTGAGCGCGGCACGCGCGATGCCCGCGTCGATCGCCGCGTGCAGGGTCTGGGCGTACGAGCCGTAGGTCTGCGGGCGGCCGTCGAAGGTCGCGTGGAAGGGCGTGATCCGGTCGCTGCGCACGGCGACGTCGACGAGGCGTACGCCCCCGCTCGCCGTGGTGCGCTGGCCGACGCCGTCCCAGTCGTCGACGACGGTGACGCCGGCGGCGTGCCGCTCGACCCAGGCGACGTGCAGCGGGCCGTCGACGTCGAGGTGGGCGAGCACGGGGATCCAGTCTGCGAAGAGGGCGCCCGTGCAGTAGCCCTTGTCGGCGTCGAGCACCCACTCCCCCTCGCCGACGGGGCGCAGGGTCGCGCGGTAGTCGCGGACGTGCTTGGTGCCGAGCTCGGACTGGGCGTTGCCGAACATCTTCCCGGCCAGCACCTCGCCGAAGAAGTACGCCTGCTGCTCGGGCGCCGCGGTCAGCCGCAGCGAGTTGACGTAGGCGAAGTGGCTCTGCGGGATCTGGCCCAGGTTGGGGTCACCCTCGGAGATCAGCCGGACGACCTCGGCCACGACCTCGACCGGCAGGTCGGCGCCGCCGTGGGCAGCCGGCACGGTGATCGCCAGCAGCCCAAAGGCGGCGAGCTCACGCACCTGCTCGTGCGGCAGGATCCGCTGCGCGTCACGCTCGACAGCCCCCACGGCGAAGCGGTCGCGCAGTCGCGTCGCCTCGGCGCGGGCGGTCTCGGCGCTGAGCACGGGGACACGGGTCTCCGACGGGGCGGAGGGAGCGAGGCTCACGACGCGACCGCCGGGACGGCCAGGTCACGGGCCTCGAGCTCGCGGTAGACCGGCAGCACCTCGCGGCCGAAGTACTCGACCTCCTCCTGGAAGTGCAGGAAGCCCAGGAGCATCAGGTCGACGCCGCGGCGGCGGTACTCCAGGAGCCGGGTCGCGACCTGCTCGGGCGTGCCGACGAGTCCGGTGCGGAAGCCCTCGTTGTACTGGACCATGTCGTCGAACTTCGCGTCGGCCCACATGCCCTTGCGGTCCGCTGTCGAGGCACCTGCCTGCTTCACGGCCTCGCCGAAGCTCTCGACGGCCTCGCGGTCGGCGTGGGTGATGATCTCCTCGAGCACGCCGTGGGCCTCGGCCTCGGTGTCGCGGGCGATCATGAAGCCGTTGAGGCCGAACTTCACGGTGCGCCCGGCAGCGGCGGCGTGCGCGGACACCTCCTCGACCTGCTCCTGGGCGCCGTCGTAGCTGTTGCCGTTCATGAAGTACCAGTCGGCGACGCGTCCACCCATGCCGCGGGCGGCGGTCGAGTTGCCCCCCATGAAGATCTCGGGGTGCGGGCGGCCCGGGAGGTCGAGCGGCTTGGGACGCATCGCGAAGTCGTGGAGGCGGTAGAAGTCGCCGGAGAACTCCGCGGAGTCGGCGGTCCAGACCTCGCGCAGGTACTGGATGAGCTCCTCGGCCCGGCGGTAGCGCTCGCCGTGCTCGAGCCAGGGCTCACCGTGCTGGGTGAACTCGTTCTTGAGCCAGCCGCTGACCACGTTGACCGCGGCACGGCCGCCGGAGATGTGGTCGGCCGTGGTGAGGAACTTGGCCAGCACGCCGCGCTGCCACATGCCGGGGTGGACCGCCGCGATCACCTTGAGGCGCTCGGTGGCTGCCAGCAGCGCGAGCGAGAAGGAGGTCGACTCGTGCTGGTTCGCCGCGCCGTACGAGGCGAGGTAGCGCACCTGGGTGAGCGCGTAGTCGAAGCCGTTGCGCTCGGCGGTGCGGGCCAGCTCGACGTTGTAGTCGTAGCTCCAGTCGGTGCGCTGCTCGACGTTGCTGACGACGCGGCCGCCGCTGACGTTGGGCACCCAGCAGGCGAACTGGAGCGGCGCGCGCTCGGTGGTGGTCATGCTCAGGTCCTCCGTGGGGGTCGGTCCAGCGTGTGCTGCCAGACGCGAGACCTCTCTCGCGTTTGTCAATCAAAACACTAGACTTATGCTGGGCGCAAGGCAGCCCGGTCGTCCCACGCGCGCTTCTGTCTGCCGGGTGACAGGCACTGCCTCTCACTCATCCCCTCGCCACCCCCACCAGCAAGGAGCCGCCGGCTCTTCGGCAGCGAGCTGCCGCCGCGGGCACACAGCACCGACGGCGCAGACCTCGGCAAGCTGATGGTCGCCGACGGCCTGGGCATCACCCTGCTGCCCGACTTCAGCGTCGTCGGCGACCCGCTGCACACCGCGGGGCTGCTCACCACGCGCCCGCTGCGCGACGACCGCACGGCCGTACGCCTGGTGCTGCAGCACCGCAGCCACCAGCTGTCGGCGCCGGTGCGCGACCTCGTGCTCTGCCTCCAGGCGGAGGCGAGCCGCGGCCACCGTCCGGGTGAGCGGTCAGCCCAGCGGGTAGGAGTGCACGAAGTCCGTCAGCTTCTTGAGCTGGTCGGGGTTCGTGCTCGGGATGACGCCGTGGCCGAGGTTGAAGATGTGGCCCTTGGCGGAGCGACCGGCCTCGATCACCTGCGCGGCGCGGGCGGTCATCACGTCAGTCGGCGCGAAGACCAGCGTCGGGTCGAGGTTGCCCTGCACGGCGCGGTCGCCGACGAGCTCGATGCCGCGCTCGAGCGGCGTACGCCAGTCGATGCCGACGACGTCGGCGCCGGCCTCACCCATCAGGGTGAGCAGGTTGGTGGTGCCCACACCGAAGTGGATGCGGGGCACGCCCAGCTCGCCGGCCTCGGCGAGCACGCGCGAGGAGTGCGGCATGACGTGCTCGGTGTAGTCCTGCGGGGTCAGCGCGCCGGCCCACGAGTCGAAGAGCTGGACGGCGGAGGCGCCGGCGTCGACCTGGACCTTGAGGTAGGCCGAGGCGATCTGCGCGATCTTGCGCATGAGCGCGTCCCAGACGTCGGGGGCGCCGAGCATCATCGCCTTGGTCTTGGCGTGGTCCTTCGACGGACCGCCCTCGACGAGGTACGACGCGACGGTGAACGGGGCGCCGGCGAAGCCGATCAGCGGGGTCGCGCCGAGCTCGCCGACGAGGCCCTGCACGGCCTGGGTGATGAAGGTGACGTGCTCCGGGGTGAGGTCGGGGATGCGCTCGACGTCGGCGAGGGTGCGTACGGGCTCCGCGACGACCGGCCCGACGCCGGGCTTGATGTCGAGGTCGACACCGACGGCCTTCAAGGGCAGCACGATGTCGGAGAAGAAGATGGCGGCGTCGACGCCGTAGCGACGCACCGGCTGCATGGTGATCTCGACGACCAGGTCGGGGTCCATGCACGACTCGAGCATGCCGATGCCCTCACGCACCTTGAGGTACTCCGGCAGCGAGCGACCCGCCTGTCGCATGTACCAGACCGGGGTGTGGCTCACCGCCTCTCCGCGGGCGGCGGCGAGGAAGACACTGTCGGCGGCGGCGGGGGACGGGCTCACCCGGCGATCATCGCAGGTCAGGCGGCGTGTTGGCACATCACCGACGAGACCGTGACTTAGCGTGGGCCCATGGTCGCGTACTCGGAGACTCGCCGCGGGCAGGGGGTCGAGGAACCCCCCGCCGCGTTCCTCAGGGCCCTGGACCAGATGCGTTCGGCCACGATGCGCGCCGAAGTCGCCGTCGAGGAGATGCCGGCACCGCAGCGCATCGCGCCGTGGGCGACGGCCATCACCGCCGACGTCGAGGTCGAGGAGGACGAGGTCGGCACCGGACGGCTGATCCTGCTGCACGACCCCACCGGCAACGACACGTGGGAGGGCACCTTCCGCCTGGTCGCCTACTCCCGGGCCCAGATCGACCCCGAGCTCTCCATCGACCCGCTGCTCGGCGCGGTCGCCTGGACCTGGCTGACCGACGCCCTCACCGCGCACGGCGCAACCTGGCGCGCGGCGTCGGGCACCGTCACCCGGGTGGCCACCGAGAGCTTCGGCGGGATGGCCGACGAGCCGGCCACCGCGCAGGTCGAGATCAGGGCCTCCTGGACGCCCGACATCGACGACGACCAGACCTCCCTGCGCGCCCACGTCGAGGCATGGGGTGAACTTCTCTGTACGGCAGTCGGCCTCCCGCCGGTGCCCGAAGGCGTCACCGCCTTCCCCCAACGACGTGGACAGCGGAGCAACACGACCCCATGACCCCTGACGACGCACCCGGCACCGCGCCGACGGAGCCGGACCCGACGGGTGCGGAGAACACGGACGCCCAGGACGCGGATGCCAAGGCCCCGGATGCCGAGGCCACTCCCCCGCCGCCTGCTCCCCTGCTCACGCTGAGCGGTGGCATCCCCGACGTCGTTGACACCCCCTCCCGCCTCGAGGAGGCCTGCGCGGCCCTGGCCGGCGCCTCCGGCCCCGTCGCCCTCGACGCCGAGCGTGCGTCGGGCTACCGCTACTCGCAGCGGGCCTACCTGATCCAGCTGCGCCGCGGCGACTCCGGCACCTGGCTGATCGACCCCATCGCCTTCGACTCCGACCTTCCGACGCTGGCCGAGGCGCTCGGTGACGCGGAGTGGATCCTGCACGCCGCCACCCAGGACCTGCCCTGCCTGCGCGAGGTCGGGCTCGAGCCGACCACGATCTTCGACACCGAGCTCGCCGGTCGCCTGCTGGGCATGCCCCGCGTCGGCCTGGCCACCCTGGTCGAGGAGGTCGTCGGCCTGCGGATGCGCAAGGAGCACTCGGCTGCCGACTGGTCCAAGCGTCCGCTCCCCAACCCGTGGTTGGAGTACGCCGCCCTCGACGTCGAGGTGCTCGTCGAGCTGCGCGACCACATGCAGACCGAGCTGGAGAAGGCCGGCAAGTGGGAGTGGGCCCAGCAGGAGTTCACCCACCTGCTCGACTTCCAGCCGACCGTGCGTGTCGACGCCTGGCGCCGCGTCTCCGGCCTGCACAAGCTGCGCGGACGACGTGCCCTGGCGGTGGCGCGGGCCCTGTGGGAGACCCGCGACGAAATCGCGCGCACCCGCGACGTGACGCCCGGCCGGGTCATCCCCGACGCGGCACTGGTCGCCGCCGCGACCGCGATGCCGGCCAACCGCAACGCGCTGCTGGCGACCCGCGGCTTCCACGGTCGTGGCGCCGAGCGCTACGCGAACCGGTGGATGGACGCGATCGCCGCCGCGATGCAGATCCCCGAGGACGAGCTGCCGCCGCGTACGTTGCGGGGCGACGGCCCGCCGCCGGTGAAGGCGTGGGCGGACCGCGACCCCGTCGCCGACCGCCGGTACAAGGCGGCCCGCGACGCGACGCTCGCGATCGCCGAGGAGCACCACCTCCCCGTGGAGAACCTCATCACCCCCGACTACGTACGCCGCGCGATGTGGACGCCGCCGTCGACCCGCGACCCGAGGCGCTCACTGCGCAGCTGCGGGAGCAGCTCATGGCGCTGGGCGCGCGCCGCTGGCAGGTCGACCTGGTGCTCGACGCACTCGTCGACGCGACGCTGCGCGCCGACGAGCCGGTCGCGGAACAGGTCGCCGGAACGGACGAGGCTCAGCCCGAGGGCTGAGCCTCACCCGGCGTCCGCCGGACGGCGGGCGTCACTCCTGGTCGTCGGGGCTCTCGCTCGGCTCGAGGGTCTCGGGGCTCAGCACGGTGCGCGAGGCCTCGTCGATCTTCTCGGTGATCGCCTCGAGGTCGATCTCGCCCGGGTCGAGCAGCAGCTGGCGGACGAACGGACGCACCGCCTTCTCGAGCTCGTCCCACGACGCCACCAGCGGCGGGAACTCGATGCCGCGGATCGCGGAGTTGAAGACCCGCGAGCGGGCCGGCATCTGGCCCTTCTGCAGGAAGTCGTCGGAGGCGGCCACCGTCAGGTTGGCGGGCACGATCGCGCCGGCCTTCGTGACCTCGACCGTGGCCTTGTCGCCGACGAGGTGGGCGATCAGGTCGGCCGCCTGGCCGGGGTGCTCGGTCTCGGCGGAGATGCAGAGGCCGTGCACGTCACCGACGGTGGCGGCGCTGCCCAGGTAGGGCATCGGCATGACGTTGAACTGCAGGTTCTTCTCGCGGCGCAGCTCGGGGACGAGGGCGCGCTGGCCGGCGATCATCGAGACCTTGCCGCGCTTGAACCACTCGAGCGCCGAGCGCTTGGCCAGCTTGTCCTCCGGCAACGTGATGCTGGCGTCGCGCAGCACCGGCAGGGCCTCCTCGAGCGCCTCGCGGGTCTCGCCGGAGGAGAAGTTCAGCGACGTCGGTTGCTTGTCGTCGTCGAAGAGCGAGCCGCCTGCGGACAGGATGAAGGGGGCGAGCCCCTCGACCGTGGCGTCGATGTGGACGCCGGAGACGCCGCGTACGGGACGGGTGCCGAAGCGGGCCGCCTCCGCGAACTGCGGCATCCGCCAGCGGTCCCAGCGCGAGGAGACGTCGAGGCCACGCTCGGTCATCGCGTCGAAGTCGACGAACTTCTCGTTGATGAACATGACCGTCGGCGAGATCGAGTACGCCATGCACTGCAGGTCGCCGTCGAGGCTGAAGGACTCCACCGCGTCGCGGGAGAACTTGTCGCCGAAGTCTACGCCGCGCTCGTCGAGCAGCTCGCTCACCGGGCGCGTCAGCTCCTCGTCCATCGCGAGGCGCAGGTCGGTGCGCGAGAGCAGGAAGACGTCGGGCACCTGCTCGGGGTCGCCGCTGGCCAGCGCGTCACGCCCCGCCTTCTGCGACGTCCACTCGACCAGGTTGGCCCGGGTGCTGCGGTTGCCGTCGTTGAAGTCGCGGAGCACCGAGTCCCACGCCACCATCTCGGCCTCGGTCCCGAAGACGCCGAAGCTGAGGTTGTCCGGCTCCGCGGCGATGGTCGGGCTCGGGGTGCCGCTGGGCCCGCCGGTGGGCTCCTTCTCGCCATTCGTGCAGGCGCTCGCGGTGAGCGCGAGGTGAGCAGCGAGGCCAGGACCAGGGCAGGGCGGCGGGTCGTCATGGGGCGGGGATCATCTCTTTCAGGCCGAGCGCGCACGGAGGTGCGCGGGGTGTGTCGCCGGGTCAGCCTACCGACCGTCGGGTGAGTGGCCGACGCCGCCGAGGTCGGCTCATCCGAGGTCGTGGAACTGCTTGGCGCGGGCCACCACCTGGTCGAAGACCGGCCTGGGCAGCGCGGCGCCCTCGCGCCGGATCGAGGCGTCGTCGAGGCGGAGCAGCCGGTCGAGGCGGACCTCGCTGGGGCGACCCTCGCGGTCCCAGCCACCGGCGCCGACGTCCATCCAGTGACGGCCGTGGCGGGCCTCACGCTCGGGGTCGCGGGTGTGGTCCTGGCTGCTGAGCATGAGTCCGACCCACTCGGAGTCGTGGTGCGCCAGGAGCAGCACGGGGCGGTCCTTGCCGCGCGTGGGGTCGTCCTCGTAGGGCACCCAGCCCCAGACGACCTCGCCCGGGTCGGGCTCGCCGTCGACCTCGACGGCGTACTGCACGACGGGACGCTCCTGGGTGGGCTGCGGACGGGCGCGCCCGCCCGGCTGGACGTAGCGCGCGGGGCGGCCGCTCGGCATGCGGCGGACGGTCGGCGAGGACGACGCGATCGCTCGACGGACCAGACGCTGGACAGAGGTGCGGAGAGGGCCCATGCCCGGCAGCGTAGCGGCGGTGCCGCGGGAGGAGTGGGGTGCGCCGGGCCGAGAGCACCTCTCGGCGCGTGGCCGCTCGTAGCGGCTAATTTTGGGACCCGGGGCTTCAGCAGCCCGGCGCACGTGGAGAGTCTATGCCGCGGTCGGTGAGGCCGCGAGCCCCTCGCGCGAGTTCGTTCTCACACGGACCAGCGGGAATGCTGGCCGCTGGTTCAGACGAGCGCGCCACGCGACTCGAGGCGCGACGCGGCCTCGAGTTGCTCGGCGAGCTGGAGCATCCGGACGGTCTCGTCGTGGCTCGCGTGGCCGAGGTGGGCGCGGCCGGTGGCGACGACGTGGGCGAAGGCGGCGGTGCGGTGGAGCACGTCGACGAAGTCGCCGCGCACGATGCCGTGGAGCACCTCGTCGACCATCACCAGCACCTGCTCGGGGCCGGGCGGGTCGGCGACGCCGGCCACGACGCCGGCGGCCTGGGCGGTCCCGCGACCGGCGCGGAACTCCTCGGCGACCCGACGCGGGTTGCCCTTCACCCAGGTGGTCAGCAGGTAGAGCCGCCACAGCGTGCCGGCCAGCGAGTCGCTCGGCGACCCGGACCAGATGTCGGCGAGCACCTCCAGCCCTTCGGTCTCGGCGAGGCGCACGACGCGGTCGATGAGCACCTCGTCGCCCTCACGGCGTACGCCGCGCACGAGCATCGTCGCGGCCAGCTCGCCCGCCTCGCGGACCTGCGCCGGGTCGCTGCCGGTCATCTCCTCGAAGAAGGCGTCGGTGCGCACCACCGGGCGGTGGTGAGGGCGTGCGGCGGGGCTGTCACTCATGCGCCCCACGGTACGCCGCAGCGGGTGAGGTCGTGACGGGTCCCCGAAGGCCGTGCGGATACCCCATTCTGGGACTGCTGTTCGAACACACATTCGAATAATGTGGGTGTCAGGTTCCTCCCAGGACACCGGGCCTCTCTCGAGGGGCAGCCGGAGACGGTGGGGCCAGTTGCGAGGGTGACGTGATAGCTCGGGTGCCGGGCCTCCAGGAGCAGCGAACGAGTGGGTGCCACGTGTGGTGGTGCTCGTCGTCGTTGTCGAGGAGGTGGGTCATGCATCCGGTGAACGAGGTCGCCGAGGAGATGAGTGCGTCGCTGAAGTCGGTGTGCGACGTGAACCCGACGTTCATGAGCACCGACGAGAAGGCCAGTGCGCTGCTGTCGCTGCTGGAGGTCGAGTCGCGCACCGCCGAACTGCGGATGCGGGTGATGGCCGCCGCGGGCGACGTGGCCGAAGGCGAGGGATTCCGGTCGATCGCGACCTGGCTGGCCCACCACGGGCACGTACGTCGCGCCGACGCCGCCGCTGACCTGCGCCTGGCCGAGGCGTTGGACCGGGAGCGGCCGACGTTGGCGGCGGGTGTGCGCGAGGGCCGGTGACGATTGCGCAGGCCCGCGTGATCGCGGCTGCCGTCGAGGCGATCCCGGACCGGGTCGGTTGTGACGTGATCGAGGCCGCCGAGGCCAAGCTGGTCGAGCTCGCCGCCGACCACGACCCCAGCGACCTGGCCAAGCTCGGCCGCCGGATCCTCGAGGTCGTCGACCCCGACCGGTTCGAGGACGAAGAAGCCCGCCGGCTGGCCGATGCCGAGAAGCACGCCAGCGAGCGGCAGCGCCTGCGGATGCGGGCCCTGGGCGACGGCACCACCCGGATCACCGCAGTCGTGCCCGACGCCACCGCCGCCCGGCTGGGGACCTACCTTCACGCCTTCACCAACCCGCGCCTGGCCGACGGGGCGGTACGTGCCAACGCGACCGACCAAGAGGACGAGAAGCCTGCGGGGTTCGGGGCCCGGGTCACCCAACCCCGCCGCATGGCTGAGGCCTTCACCCAGCTCCTCGAGACCCTCGACCCCACGCGCCTGCCCATCCACGGTGGCGACGCCACGCACGTCATGGTCACCATCCCGTTCGAGGCGTTGAAGCGCGACCTCGGTGTGGCCACGATCGACAACGCCACCCCCGGTGACGGGTTCGACACCATCACCGCCGCCCACGCCCGACGCCTGGCCTGCACCGCCCGGATCATCCCCGCCGTCCTCGGCACCCACGGCGAGGTCCTCGACGTCGGACGCGCCTCCCGGCTCTTCACCAAGGCCCAACGCCGGGCCCTCGCCCTGCGCGACGGCACCTGCCGCGCCGAAGGCTGCGACATCCCCGGCACCTGGTCCGAGGCCCACCACCTCGTCCCCTGGGCCCACGGCGGGGTCACCGATCTCGACAACGCAGCGCTCCTCTGCAGCCGACACCACCACCGCGCCCACGACACCGCGTACGACCTCACCACACTCGCCAACGGCGACCTGAGATTCCACCGGCGGACGTAGGCCAGCACTGGTCAGCCCAGCGCCTTGCGGATCCTCTGGTCGCTCACCTTCATCGAGGTGCCCAGGTGCTGCGCCCAGAGCTGCACGCGGTACTCCTCGAGCATCCAGCGGGCCTCGCGCAGGTTCGCGTTCGGTGGACGCCCGGCGGGCAGCGCGGCGACCTGATGGAGCCAGGAGTCCTGGAGGTCGGCGACCTGGTCCATGAGCTGGCGGTCGCGGGCGACCTGCGCGGCGAGCTTGTCCCGGCGGTGGACGATCGCGGCCAGGTAGCGCGGGTAGTGCCGCAACTGCGCGGCGCCGGCCTCGCCGAGGAAGCCGCGGTGCACCAACCGCTCGAGCTGCGCCTTCATGTCGGTGAGCGCCGGCAGGGGGGTGTGCAGGTCCGCCCGACCTGACAGCGCCTTCTCGGTCTCCCGCCACGCGGCCAGCACCTTCGCCAGGTCGGCGAAGGCGGTGGGCAGCATCCGGTCCAGCTCGGTGCGAGCCACGGCGAGCAGCGCGTCGTACGCCGCCTGGTCGCGCACGACCGGGCGCGCGTCGACGACGTCGCTGACGACGGCGGCCCGCAGGTCCTCGACCATCTCCTGCACGGTCGGGTAGGGCGACGACGCCAGGGCAAGCTTCTCCAGGTTGGAGAGTCCGCTGAGCAGCGGCTCGGCGCTGGGCAGCGCGAGCAGCAGGAGGCGCGTACGCCCAGACGGTGTCGGGCAGCGGCCTCCTCCGCGGAGCCGAAGACACCCAGCCCCACGGTCGATCCCTCGTCGGTGAGCGCCGGGAAGCCGCGTACCTCGTGGCCGGCCCGACGCTGAGTGAACGAGCTCTCGATCGTGCCGAAGGTCCACGACGTCTGACCGGTGGCGGTGACGCCGGTGTCCTGGGCGACCTCGGCCATCGCGGCAGCGAACTTCGGCCGCAGTGGCGCCTTGAGGGCGTCGAGGTCCTTGCCGGTCGCGGCGACCTTGCCGTTGTCGGCGACCACCTTGAAGGTGGGGCGCAGGTGTGCGGGCAGCTTGTCGAGCTCCCACGCCTCGCGCGGCACGTGCACGCCGGTGGTCGCGCGCAGGAAGCGCTCCAGGGAGTCCAGCAGCGGCTCCTCCCCGGCGGCACGGCCGCCAGGAACGCCTTGGCCGTGTTGGGTGCGGGCACGAACGAGACCCGCAGCGGCTTCGGCAGCGTACGGATCAGGTTGACGACCAGCTCCTCGCGCAGCCCCGGCACCAGCCACGAGAAGTCGTCGGCCTCGACCTGGTTGAGGGTCGCCACCGGCACCTCGATGGTGAGGCCGTCGTCGGCCGCCCCCGGCTCGAAGTGGTAGCTGATCGGGAAGGTCAGCGCCTCGCCGTGCCACTGTGTCGGGAAGTCGCTCGCCGCGACCTCGTCGGCGGCCTGGTTGGTCAGCATCTCCAGGTCGAAGGTGAGCAGCTCGGGCCGCTTGCGGCGCTCGTCCTTCCACCACGCGTTGAAGTGCGCCCCCGAGACGACGTCGGCCGGGATCCGCTGGTCGTAGAAGTCGAAGAGGGTGTGCTCGTCGACCACGATGTCGCGGCGCCGGGCACGGTGCTCCAGCTCCTCGGCCTGGGCCAGCATCTCGTTGTTGCGGGTGAAGAACTTGTGCCGCCCCGAGGTCAGCTCGCCCCACTCCCCCTGCACCAGCGCGTGGCGGATGAAGAGCTCGCGCGACACCTCGGGGTCGATGCGGCCGTAGTTGACCGGGCGGTCGGAGACCAGCGGGACGCCGTAGAGCGTCACCTTCTCCAGCGCGGTCACGGCGGCCCGCTTCTTCGACCAGGCCGGCTCGGAGTAGCTGCGCTTCACCAGGTGGGCGCCGAGGCGCTCGGCCCACTCCGGGTTGATCGCGGCGTTCTGCCGGGCCCACAGCCGCGACGTCTCCACCAGCTCGCCGGCCATCACGAAGGCCGGGTTGGCCCCCTTCAACGCGCTGCCGGGGAAGATCGCGAAGCGCGACCCCCTCGCCCCCAGGTATTCACGCATCGCACGGCGCTCGGTCGGCTTCGCGCCCGGCCGCGGGCGCTCGCGCTCCTCCAGGGCACCGACGTGCGAGAGGAGCCCGGCGAGCAGCGCCTGGTGGATGCCGTCGGCGTCGTACGCCGCCCCGCCCTCGCCGTCCTCGGCGACGTCGTGGCTTCCCCGGGCCTGGCCGAGGTCGACCTTCATCTCCTTGCAGACCTGGCGCAGCTGCGACTCGAAGTCCTGCCACTCGCGCACCCGCAGGTAGTTGAGGTACTCCCGCTTGCACATCCGCCGGAAGGCCGACGAGGAGAGCTCACGCTGCTGCGTCCGCAGGTACTGCCACAGGTTGAGCCACGTCAGGAAGTCCGACGTCTTGTCCTTGAAGCGGGCGTGGAGCTGGTCGGCCTGCGCCTGCGCCTCGGCCGGGCGCTCGCGCGGGTCCTGCAGCGAGAGGGGGCGGCGATGACGATGACGTCGCGCACGCAGCCGAGCCGATCCGCCTCCAGGATCATCCGGCCCAGACGGGGGTCGATCGGCAGTCGGGCCAGACGCTGGCCCAGCTGGTGAGGCGACGCTGGTCGCTGGCCTTCGTCGAGAAGGCACCCAGTCCTCGAGCAGCTGGACGCCGGCGGTGACGTTGCGCTTGTCCGGCGGCTCGACGAACGGGAAGCGGGCGATGTCGCCCAGGCCGAGCGAGGTCATCTGCAGGATGACGCTGGCCAGGTTGGTGCGCAGGATCTCGGGGTCGGTGAACTCGGGGCGGCCCTCGAAGTCTTCCTCGGAGTAGAGCCGGATCGCGACGCCCTCGCTGACGCGGCCGCAGCGGCCCGAGCGCTGGTTGGCGCTGGCCTGGCTGATCGGCTCGATCGGCAGCCGCTGCACCTTCGTGCGCACCGAGTAGCGCGAGATGCGCGCGACGCCGGTGTCAACGACGTACTTGATGCCGGGCACGGTCAGCGACGTCTCGGCGACGTTGGTGGCGAGCACGACGCGGCGCACCGTCGAGGGGTGCGAGGAGAAGACGCGGTGCTGCTCGGCGGCGGAGAGCCGCGAGTAGAGCGGCACGATCTCGAGCCGGTCGGACTTGAGCGACTCGAAGGCATCGGCGGTGTCGCGGATCTCGCGCTCGCCGGGCAGGAAGACGAGCACGTCGCCGGGCCCCTCGGCGGAGAGCTCGCGCACGGCCTCGACGATCGCCTCGGTCTGGTCGCGGACGACCGGCTCGCCCTCCTCGTCGGTGGAGCCGAGCTCCATCAGCGGGCGGTAGCGGACCTCGACGGGGTACGTCCGCCCGGAGACCTCGATGATCGGCGCCGGCGTCCCGTCGGGCGCCGCGAAGTGCGCGGCGAAGCGCTCCACGTCGATGGTGGCGGAGGTGACGATCAGCTTGAGGTCGGGGCGCTTCGGCAGCAGCCGACGCAGGTAGCCGAGCAGGAAGTCGATGTTGAGGCTGCGCTCGTGGGCCTCGTCGATGATGATCGTGTCGTACTTGCGCAGCATCCGGTCGCGCTGCAGCTCGGCGAGCAGGATGCCGTCGGTCATCAGCTTGACCCGCGACGAGCGCGAGGTCTGGTCGGTGAAGCGCACCTGGTAGCCGACCACGTCACCGAGGCCCTCGCCGATGCCGTCGGCGGCGAGCTCCTCGGTGATCCGCTCGGCGACCGAGCGGGCCGCGATCCGGCGCGGCTGGGTGTGGCCGATGAGTCCGCCGGCGGCCCGGTCGCCGCGCCCTCGGCGACGGCCACGGCCGAGCTCCAGGCAGATCTTGGGCAGCTGCGTCGTCTTGCCCGAGCCGGTCTCGCCGGCCACGATCACGACCTGGTGGTCGCGGATCGCCTCGGCGATGTCGTCGCGCCGCTGGGAGACCGGGAGGTGCTCGGGGTAGGTGATCGCCAGGGTGGCCTGGGCGGTGGGCTCAGGGGTGGCAGCAGGGGGCGCGGACATCGTGCGCCCATTGTGCCCTGACGAGGAAGCCGAGCCCGAACCCTCCGGTCGGCTCACCGACCGTCGGGGCGGGCGTCGGGGCGGGCGTCGGGGCGGGCGTCGGGATGGTGCACCTCGTGGCCCGCCTGACCGGGGCCGACCCGGCGTCCACTCAGCGTCGGTGAGGGGATCCGCAGCAGCATCGGGCGGCGGCCGCCGGCCCACGGCGTCGTACGCGGCTCCGACGCTGCACCGAAGACCGCACCGTCCTTCTCCATCACCCGCTCGCAGGTGCCGAGGGCGACCACGCTCCACCCGGCATGGTGCTCGGGGTCGAGCTCGTCGACCTCGAACGCCACGGCCGCGCCCGGGGCGTACGACGCCAGCTCCGAGTAGGAGGTGGTGCGGAACTCGATCGCCCCCGCGTCGTCGACGCTGAAGTTGACCGGGACGATCCGCGGCCCGTCGGGCGTCTGGAAACCCACCCGTCCGACGGGTTGGCTGTGCAGGAGCGTGTGACACTCCTCGAGCGTGAGGTCGACCGCCGATCCGGTGCCGGCGTCCTTGTCGTTCGTCGCCATCCACCCATCGTCCCACGTCCCGGCGAGGACGTCGCCGGTCTCGGCCCGGGGGCGCTACTGTCGCGCCCCATGAGGAGTCTGAGCGGCAAGGTCGTCGTCATCACCGGAGCCGGGTCGGGGATCGGCCGCGCGCTGGCCCTGCGGTGCGCGCAGCAGGGGTCGCGGCTCGCGTTGAGCGACATCGACGCGCCGTCCCTGGCCGAGACCGCGCTGCTCGCCAGCCAGGTCGGCGCGAAGTCGGTGCACACCGAGGTCGTCGACGTCGCCAGCGCGGAGGCGGTCCACGCCTGGGCCGACGCCGTGGTCGAGCACTACGGCTGGGTCGACGCGGTGATCAACAACGCCGGTGTCTCCCTGTCGGGCGACTTCCTCGACCTGGAGCCCAAGGACATGGAGTGGATCATGGCGATCAACTTCTGGGGCGTCGTGCACGGCTCCCGAGCCTTCCTGCCCCACCTGATCGCCTCCGGCGACGGCCACCTGGTCAACGTCTCGTCGCTCTTCGGGCTGGTGTCGATGCCGTCGCAGAGCCTCTACAACGCCTCGAAGTACGCGGTCCGCGGGCTGAGCGAGTCGCTGCGCGAGGAGATGCTCGTCGCCGGCCACCCCGTGCACGTGACCGTCGTGCACCCCGGCGGCATCAAGACCGCGATTGCCCGCAACGGTCGCTGCGCCCCCGGGGAGGACCAGTCCGAGCTGGCCCGCAAGTTCGACGAGCAGCTCGCCCGCACCACCCCCGACGAGGCGGCCCGGGTGATCCTGCGCGGCATGCTGGCCGGCAAGCCGCGGGTGCTGGTCGGGGCCGACGCCCACGTCGTCCACACGCTCGCCAAGCTGGTCGGCGCGCGCTACCAGGACGTCGCGGCCAGGCTCAGCAAGCGCTTCGACGCCCGCTGAGCCGGCGGGCCGGGCTCAGACCTCGGGCTCAGGCCTCCGACTCCGTACGCGGCCCCAGTCGCCGCCGGCGCTCCCGCTCGCTGGCGCGTGACCGAGCCCGGGAGACACCGACCAGGCGCGGACCGGCGAGCCGCTGCTCGAGGCGGCGCGCCTCGCGCTTGACCGGCTGGGCGACGAACTCGCCCAGGATCACGCCGGCGGCCAGCGCGAGCGCGACCGAGGCGGCGGTGACCATGGCCAGCAGGCCCAGCGAGGTCGCCTCCCCGCCTTTGAGCAGGAGCGAGAGGCCGCGGTAGATCGTGAGGCCCGGCAGCAGCGGGACGACCGCGGGCACCACCACGACCAGCGGCGGGACCCGCACCCGGCCGGCGACCGAGTAGCTGACGACGCCGATGAAGAAGGCCGCGACGGCGGCCGCCAGCGGGCGCTCCATCCCGGCCTCCACCACCAGCCGGTAGGCCGCGAGGAGGCACCACCGATCACCGCGATGGGGAGCGGCCCGGCGCGGGGCGTACACCGAGAAGGCAAAGGCGGCCGAGCAGAGCGCCGAGCCCAGGATCAGCACGCCGAGCCCTTGCCACCCCGAGCGGCCCGGCTCGTAGGTGCCGATGTCGAGGCCGACCATCGCGCCGAACGAGAGGCCGCCACTGACGCCGGCGACGATGCCGACGGTGGCCATGATCGCCTCGGTGATCCGGGCCGTGCCGGTCAGGTAGAAGCCCGACAGGGCGTCCTGCAGCGCACCCATGAAGCCGACCCCGGCGAGCAGCATGACGATGTTGGCCGTGACCACCAGTGAGGATCGACGTCGAGCGGCAGGGCCGCGACCGCGACTGCCATCAGGCTGGCGATGATGCCGCACGACCTGGAGGTAGAAGAGCGGGAGCCGCTGGGGCGAGCAGCAGCTGGGCCTGGTCGATCGCCATGGCCGCGACGAAGGCGCTGAGCACCACCAGCCAGTTGCCGCCCAGGAAGAGGCCGACGACGGAGGCGCAGGTGACGCCGGTCGCGACGGTGATCAGCCATCGCCGGGTGGGCGGCGCGACCGAGACGATGGTGGCCATCCGGGTGCGGGCCAGGTAGAGGTCGAGCTCGCGGCCAGCAGGTCACGGACCAGGTGGTCGACGTTGGTCAGGTCGTCGTAGTCGATGGTGCGCTGGGCGACCTGCCGGATCATCACCAGCGTCGGCTCCGCGGCGTCGTACTGGTAGCTCATCGAGACCTGCGTGAAGGTCACGTCGATGTCGCTGTGGCGGCGCAGCCCCAGGTGCTGGGCCACCGCCCGCATCGTGGCGGTCACGTCCGCCGCGCCCGCGCCGTTGGAGAGCAGCATCTCGCCGATGCGCAGGCACAGGTCGATCGTGAGGTTGAGTTCCTTCACGTCCACTTCGGGTGGTGACTGGGGCACCTGCGTCATGGTGCCAGTTGCGTTCAACCCGTCGCACCCGCCCGCGCCTAGGGTGGTGGGGTGCGCATCGACTTCACCCCTTCCCCCCGTCCGACCCTGGGCGTCGAGTGGGAGCTCGCGCTGGTCGACCGCACCTCCCGCGACCTGGTCAACGGCGGCCCGCGAGTTCTTCGCGGCAGCCCAGCCCGGCCTGCCGCACCCCGAGCGGCTGCACCGCGAGATGCTGCGCAAACCGTCGAGGTGGTGACCGGGATTTGCGGCACGACCGCCGAGGCGATGGACCAGATGCGTACGACGTTGCGCGCCCTGCTGCCCGTCGCCGACGAGATGGGGGTCGACCTCTTCGGCGGCGGCGCCCACCCTTCGCCGACTGGACCGCGCAGGAGCTCACCCGCGGCACCGCTACGCCGAGCTGATCAACCGCACCCAGTACTGGGGCCGGCAGATGTTGATCTGGGGCGTCCACGTGCACGTCGGGCTGCCCGAGGAGAAGCGGGTCATGGGGGTGCTCAACGGTCTGCTCAACCACTACCCGCACCTGCTCGCACTGTCGGCCTCCTCGCCGATCTGGGGCGGGGTCGACACCGGCTACGCCTCCAACCGGGCCTTGATGTTCCAGCAGCTGCCGACCGCCGGGCTGCCCTTCCAGTTCGAGACCTGGCAGCAG
This sequence comes from Nocardioides daphniae, assembly GCF_004777465.1. Classification (NCBI taxonomy): domain Bacteria; kingdom Bacillati; phylum Actinomycetota; class Actinomycetes; order Propionibacteriales; family Nocardioidaceae; genus Nocardioides; species Nocardioides daphniae. Next base: position 740,098 of record NZ_CP038462.1, on the reverse strand, counting down.
TTCGAGTCGTTCGCCGACGACCAGCTCACCACCGGGGTCATCGACCACATCGATGAGATCCGGTGGGACATCCGGCCCGCGCCGCACCTGGGCACCGTCGAGACCCGGGTCTGCGACGGCGTCTCCACCGTGGAGGAGCTCGGCGCGTTGACGGCGCTGGTGCACTGCCTGGTGGTCGACCTCGACACCCGGCTCGCGGCCGGCGAGGAGGTCCCGACGATGCCGCCGTGGCACGTGCAGGAGAACAAGTGGCGTGCGGCCCGCTACGGCCTCGACGCCATCGTGATCCTCGACGCCGACAACCGCGAGCGGCTCGTCACCGACGACCTGACCGACACCCTCGAGCGGCTGGAACCGGTGGCCCGGCGCCTCGACTGCGTGGACGAGCTGCGCAGCGTCGAGGACGTCGTACGCTCCGGCGCCAGCTACCAGCGGCAGCGGCGGGTCGCCGAGGCCAGCGCCGGGGACCTCGTCGCCGTCGTCGACTCGGTCGTCGACGAGCTGCGTACGTCGCTCGCCCGCTGACCGCGGGCCGTCAGCGTTCCTCGAGACCGCCGCCCACCTGCTCGGCGACCGCCCGCAGCCGGGCGCGGGTGATGTCGGCGACCGTGGCCAGCCCGGCCAGGGCGGCGTTGGAGCCGGGCCGGACCGGCTCGGCCACGTTGATCGACAGGCAGGTGCGAGAGCCGCCGTCCTCGACGTTGAGCAGCGCCACCGCGTGGCCGGTGGTGCCGCTGCCGGCGAAGGGGTCGAGGACGCGCGCGTCGGCCGGCATCGTGCGCAGGATCCGGCGGGCCAGCCCGGTCGGCTTGGGCGACTCGAAGACGTGGCCGACCACGCTCTTCAGCTCGGCCACCGCGGTGTCGGTGGAGCCGACCTCCTCGGCCAGCCAGATCGTGCGCAGCTTCTTGCGGCGCCCGCCCGGCGCCTCGAGCCAGTCGCGCTGGAAGACGTCGACGCGCGGACCGTGCTTGCCACGGATCTCCCGGCAGACCAGGTCGTCGGGGCGGGCGTCGACCAGGGGCCGCGACCACCGCCACACCGCCGGTCGCCCGTCGCCGAAGACCGGGGTGATCTCCTGGCCGCCGTCGAACGGCTCGCTGGCCACCCGCCCGCTGACCGGGTCGCCCCAGAGCGGGAAGTGCATGGTCGGGGTGGAGACCGGGTTGAACTTCTTGTTCGTGTTGCGCAGCGGCAGGTGCCGGAAGGCGCGGCCGTCGTCGGCGGTCTGCGGGAAGTCGTCGGGGTCGACGGTGTCGGGGGTGCGGGCGTCGAGGACGCAGGCGCGGGCGTCCCGGGCGTACACGAGCAGGTACTCGTGGTTGGTGGCGAAGCCGCTGCCGAGCTGGCGGCCCTTGGCGTTGAGGTTGACGACGACCTGGGCGAGGAAGTTCTGCTCGCCGAAGACCTCGTCCATCAGCAGCCGCAACCGCGCCTGCTCATTGTCGTCGATGCTCAGGAAGACGGCGCCGGAGGGGGCGAGCAGCTCACGCACCGCCTCGAGCCGCGGGCGCATGAAGTCGACCCACGCCTGGTGGCGCCCGGCACGGCCCCCGTCCGGGCCGCGGAAGTCGTCGACGTACGAGAAGAGCGAGCCGGTGTTGTAGGGCGGGTCGCTGCACACCAGGTCGAACGAGCCGGGCTCGAGGCCGGCCATCACCTCGAGGTTGTCGCCCTCGACGAACGTGTTCCAGACGCCCACGCCGACCCCGTCAGTCGACGGCGACCAGGGCGAGCCAGGTCATCGGGGCCAGGCACTGGGTCTGATGCTTGGGCGGGCTGACCCGCACCTCGTAGGAGTCGCCCACCGGCACGACCGTCCAGTCGGAGGGGGCGTCGCAGCCCACCCACAGCACGGCCCCCTGCAGGTTCTTGTCGGGCTCGCGCTCGACGGCCTCCTGCACGTCGTGGATCAACGAGGCCGGTGCCTTGGCGGGCGCCAGCCACGCCTTGACGTCGGCGGAGCTGGCGAGGGGGACGGTCGCGCCCCCGGCCTCGCGGACCTTGATCCGGGTGTCGGTGAAGGTGGCGACCTCGGTGAAGGCAGCCTCGCCGTCGCTCGGCGACCCGGTGGGTGACTGAGACTCGCTGGGCGACGGGGCGCCCGTGTCGTCCGGCTCGGTGGTGGCCTCGTCGGTGCCGCAGGCGACCAGCGTCCCGAGGGCGAGGCCGGCGACCAGCAGGAGCCCGGCGGTGCGGGCGACGGCGGTGCGTGCGACGGTGGCGGTGTCCGCAGAGATGGTCATGGTGATCTGACGATAGCCGTGCTCGACCGGTTCCACCGGGTGACTACCCTCGCGCCATGGCCCGTTTCTCCCGCGCTGAGCTCGAGTCCTACCGCGACACGGAGGTCCCGGACCTGCTCGGCGACGACGTACGCCTGCTCTTCGTCGGCATCAACCCGGGGCTGTGGACCGCTGCGACGCAGACCCACTTCGCCCACCCGGTCAACCGCTTCTACCCGGCGCTGCACCTGGCCGGGATCATCGACCGCCGCATCGACCCCTCGGCGGGGATGACGCCGGAGGACCGCGACGCGATGCGCGAGCGCGGCATCGGCATCACCAACCTCGTACGTCGTGCCACCGCCCGCGCCGACGAGCTGACCCGGGACGAGTTGCGCGAGGGCGGCGAGGCCTTGGCCGCGTTGGTCGAGCGGGTGCGGCCCAGGGTCGTCGCGGTCGCGGGGATCACCGCCTACCGGCAGGCCTTCGGACGGCCCAGGGCCACGACCGGCCGTCAGCCCGAGCCGCTCGGCAGCGCCGAGCTGTGGGTGGTGCCGAACCCGTCAGGGCTCAACGCGCACCACACGGTGGCCAGCCTGGCCGAGGAGTACGCAGCCCCGGCCCGCGCCGCCGGGCTGGTGCCGGACGAGTCGCCCGCTCAGTAGGGCCAGTCGCTGGGGGCGGCCGAGCGCGGGATCACCTTGACGACCTCGCAGTCGATGGCGCCACCGTAGAGCTGGATGCCGTCGTTGGCGTCGCGCGAGCCGACGAAGTAGACGCGGTCGTAGCCGTCGTTGCAGTGGATGCGGTCGGCGTCACCGTCGTTGTGCACGTAGATGACGTCGTCGCCCTCCTCGCCGTAGACCTGGTCACGACCGGGGCCCATGTAGAAGACGTCGTTGCCCTCGTCGCCGGTGATGTTGTCGTCGTCACCGGTGTCGTCGACCAGCAGGTCGGCGCCCATGTCGCCGTCGAGCTCGTCGTCGCCCGCGCCACCGTAGACACGGTCGTTGCCCGGGCCGCCGGAGACGTGGTCGTTGCCGTTGCCGCCGTAGACGCGGTCGTTGCCCTCGCTGCCGTAGAGGCCGCCGGGCTCGTTGGGCTTGCCGGCGCGGCGGCGGTTGTCGTTGCCGTCGCCACCGAGGACCAGGTCGTCGCCGAAGCCGCCGAAGATGATGTCGCTGCCGGCGTCGCCGTGCAGCTCGTCGTTGCCCGCGTCGCCGTAGAGGTCGTCGTTGCCGGCGTCACCGTGGCCCAGGTCATCGCCCTGGCCGAGGTAGAAGAGGTCGTTGTCGTCGCCGCCCCAGGCCTTGTCGTTGCCACGCCCACCGAGCAGGTAGTCGTTGCCGGCCTCGCCGAAGATCTGGTCGTGGCCGTCAGAGCCGGTGAGGCCACGGATGGCACCGATCTTGACGTCGTCGTCGCCGGGACCGCCGTGGATCCGGTCATTGGCCGGGCCGCCGTGGACGGCGTCGCGTCCGCCGCCACCCCAGAGCTGGTCGTTGCCGCCCTGGCCCAGGAGCAGGTCGTTGCCCGCGTCGCCGTAGCCACGGTCCGTACCGTCACCGAGGTGGAGCCGGTCCCCGCCGGGGCCGCCCCAGATCGAGTCGTTGCCGGAGCCGGCGTAGACGAGGTCGCGGCCCCCCAGGACGGAGACCCGGTCGTGGCCGCCGAAGGCGCGCACGGTGTTGGCCTTGGCGTTGCCGCGGATCACGTCGTTGCCGTTGGTGGCCTTGCGCAGCGCGTGGGCCGGACCGACGGAGAGGGCTGCCAGGCCCGCGATGACGAGGAGTACGAGAATGCGTCGCATGGGGGTGCCTCCCTGGAAGGCAACGAGTGCAGAGACTGTTCTCGAGTGTCCCTAAAATTGGGGATCCCTACCAATTATTGGAGATATACGATGCCGGATCCGGCGATTCAGGAGCAGACCTCGGCGACAACGCTTCGCCAACGCACGCAAACCGTGTGACTGAGGTCACAGCGACGTACGGGCGTTCGCCCTGCGCCACCGCGGTCTGGACCAGCTCGGCCGAGGAGCGCGACCTCTCAGACGCCCTCGGGCAGGGAGAGCGCGGCGTACGGGTCGACCTGGAAGCGTCCGTCGGTGAGCAGCCGCACGACCTGGACTCCGGCCGGGCGGCCCGCCCCGTCGTAGGTCACGAGCGTCATGGAGGCGTCGCGGCGCGGCTTGCTGCCGACCGCGATCGCGTACGCCGCCCCACCCGTGGTGCCGTTGGTGAAGGTGTAGCCGAGCTGGCCGTCCTCGCCCTCGACGGCGGTCGGGCCGGCCGGGACGTGGTGTGGCCGCCCACCACCAGGTCGGCGCAGCGCAGCTCCAGCGCGACCTTCCCGAGGTTGGCGTCGTGGACGAGCAGGGTGTTGACCCGCTCCCCCGCCTCCTGGGAGTCGCAGGCCACGTCGGCGACGGTCTGTGCGGCCTCGGCGAAGGAGACCCCCTTCTCGTCGCGCCAGCTGCCCAGCCCGCTGCTGCGCGGGTCCGGGAAGCCGAGCAACGTCCCGCCACCGGGCCCCTCGACGACCTCGCCGTCGAGCTCGGTCCACCCCTTGCCGACCAGGTAGTCACCGACGAAGGAGCCGTGGTCGTGGTTGCCGGTGACGAACCAGCGCTCCATGTCACCGAAGGTCTTGTCCATCGAGTCGAGCGAGAATGCCTCCCAGGCCTTGCCCGTCGAGGTGTCGTCGCCGCCACCGAGGAAGGTGGTCGCGCCGGCGCGGTCGGCGACCGCCCGGCCACCCGGTCCATCCCGACGTTGTCGTGGCGGTCGGAGACCAGCAGCGCGACGGTCTCGTCGTCGGCCGGCTCCCGCACCTCGAGGTCGGCGGCCTTCTCGACAGCGGCGTCGTAGAAGACCTGCGACTTGGCGTAGGTGTCGAGCGCGCTCCCGATCAGGCGCTGGGTGCCGGTGGCGGTGCTGTCGGCACTGACCTCGACGCGCCGGGCCTGCTCGGGCACCGGCACCTCGTCGCCGAGGAACTCCTGCAGCGGCATCCACGAGCGGGTGCGCGCGACCTCCGGCTCCTCGTCGAGCCAGGGCTGCCACAGCGCGACGATCGCGGCGAGCACGAGCGCGACGGCGAGCACGGGGCGGGGACGCAGCGTGCGCAGGTCCTCCCACAGGTCGCGGCGACGAGCCGGCCCCAGCAGCAGGTGGACGATCACCGGCAACGAGCCAGCAGCCAGGCCACGCAACGCGGAGGCGAGGGCGAGCTCGACGACCGCGTCCCGTACGCCGGCGACCTGCGGCTCAACGTTGGAGGCGATCAGCGCGTAGCGGGCGAAGAGCTCCTCGGTCGACTCGGCATCGGTCTTGCCGAGCACGATGGTGACGCCGAGGCGACCGGGCAGGTCGAAGCGCACGTCCGGCAGCACCGGGCCGGTCTCGAGGACCGCGTGCCCGCTGAGCGTCGGGCTCACCTCGGCGTCGTGCCCGGCCAGCGGGACGTTGCGGCTGGAGTTGAAGAAGAGCGCCGAGCCGACCACGACCGCCGTCACCAGCCACACGGCCAGCAGCACCAGCCAGCGCACCACCTGGGGCCTGGAGGGACGGGGCACGGGTCGACCTACGCAGCCGGTCTTGGCGTCAGCCGCGGGCCTGGAGATCGCGTACAGCGTCACCGAGGCGGCGACACCCGCGTTGAGCGACTCCAGGTCGTTGACCATCGGGATGGAGACGATCTGGTCGCAGGTCTCGGTGACCAGGCGCGAGAGCCCCTTGCCCTCCGACCCGACCACGACGACCAGCGGGCCGCCTGCCAGGCCCTCGGGCGTGCAGAGCTCGGGCAGCGTCACGTCGCCCTCGGCGTCGAGGCCGATGACCATGCAGCCAGCCGCCTGGTAGGCCTTCAGCTGGCGGACCAGGTTGACGGTCTGGGCGACCGGGATGCGGGCGGCGGCACCCCGACGTCTTCCACGCCGAGGCGGTCATGCCGGCGGCACGACGCTCGGGGATCAGGACGCCGTGGGCGCCGAAGCCAGCGGCCGAACGAATCGCGGCACCGAGGTTGCGCGGGTCGGTGATCGAGTCGAGCGCCAGGATCAGCGGCACCTCGTCGTTGTCCGTCGCACGCTCGAGCAGGTCGTCGGGGTGGGCGTACTCGTACGCGGGCAATCGCGCGGCCAGTCCCTGGTGGACGGCGCCGCCGGTCATCCGGTCCATCTCGCCGCGGGTGACCTCGAGCATGTTCAGCCCCTGCTCGGCGGCCAGCTTGAAGGCCTCCCGCAGACGACCGTCTCGCGCCCTCGGCGACGTAGACCGCGGTCACGGGGATCTGGGCGCGCAGCACCTCGACGACGGAGTTGCGGCCGGCGGCCCACTCGGCGTCGGTCGACTTCGGGGCGCGACGGGGCTTGGTCGCGGCGACCTTCTCCTGCTTCGCCTTGATCTTGTACTGCTTGTGGTACGGCCGCTCGGAGGCCTTGGGCGTCGGACCCTTGCCCTCCAGCCCGCGACGGACGTGGCCGCCGGTGCCGACGGTCGCGCCCTTCTTCTGCTTGCGGATCGCGCCCTTGCGGTTGGAGTTGCCTGCCATTGGAGAGTCCTCGCGTTCAGTGGGTGGAGGACTGCCCCAGCGACCAGCGCGGCCCCTGCGGAGTGTCCTCGATCTCGATGCCAGCTGCCTTGATCCGGTCACGGATCGCGTCGGCAGCGGCGAAGTCCTTGTCGGCCCGGGCCTGCTGGCGCTGCTCGAGCAGGCCGGCGACCAGGGCGTCGACCGCCTCGGTGAGTCGGTCGGTGTCGCCACCCGCACCCTGCGCCCAGGCGGGGTCGGCGGGGTGCAGGCCGAAGACGTCGAGCATCGCCAGCACCTCCTTCGCGGCGCGCTGCGCGGTGGCGTCGTCGCCGTCGGCCAGCGCCTTGTTGCCCGCACGGACGGTGTCGTGGATGACCGCGACGGCCGCCGGCGTACCGATGTCGTCGTTCATCGCGGCGACGAAGGCGTCGGGGAGGTCGGCGAGCGTGACGCCGCCCGCGGCCCGCCCGTCGGCGTCCACCCGCTCCAGGAACGACTCGATGCGGCCGAAGCCGGTGACGGCCTCGTCGAGCGCCTCGAAGGAGAACTCGACGTGGCTGCGGTAGTGCGCCTGCACCAGGTAGTAGCGCAGCTCGATGCCGCGGTACTTCTGCAGCACCGCGGGGATGGTGAGCGAGTTGCCGAGCGACTTGCTCATCTTCTCGCCGGCCGTGGTGATCCAGGCGTTGTGCATCCAGTAGGAGGCGAAGCCCTGGCCGGCCGCGCGCGACTGGGCCTGCTCGTTCTCGTGGTGCGGGAAGCGCAGGTCCATGCCTCCGCCGTGGATGTCGAAGGCGTCGCCGAGGTACTTGGCCGCCATCGCCGAGCACTCGATGTGCCAGCCGGGGCGACCGCGTCCCCAGGGCGAGGGCCACGACGCCGTACGCGGCTCGGTCGCCGACTTCCAGCCCTTCCACAGCGCGAAGTCGCGCGGGTCACGCTTGCCGCGCGGGTCCGCGTCGGGGGCGGCCTCCATGTCCTCGACCTTCTGACGGGTCAGGGCGCCGTAGTCGGCGAAGGAGCGGACGTCGAAGTAGACGTCACCCGAGCCGTCGGCCGCCGGGTAGGCGTGGCCGCGCTCGATCAGCGCCTCGATCAGCTCGACCATCTCCGGCACGTGACCGGTGGCCGCGGGCTCGTAGGTCGGGGCGGCGACGTTGAGGGCGGCGTACGCCTTCGTCAGCTCGCGGTGCATGTCGTAGGCGAGGTTGTACCAAGGACGGCCCTGCTCGGCGGCCTTGGCGAGGATCTTGTCGTCGATGTCGGTGGTGTTGCGGATGAACGTGACGTCGTTGCCGAGCACGCGCAACCAGCGCTGGAGGACGTCGAAGTTGACCCCCGAGCGGACGTGGCCGACGTGCGGCTCGCTCTGCACGGTGAGGCCGCAGACGTACAGACCGACCTTGCCCTCGACGAGGGGGACGAAGTCACGGACCTCTCGGGTCGCGGTGTCGTAGATGCGCAGGCTCACGCCCGCGAGTCTAGAGGGGCCGCGGCGCGGCGCGCGCATCGTCGCTCCGCGGCTGACGCCCGCACCCGTTCCTGTGACTGCTGTGGCAGATGTGACTTATGGTCGACCGGTGCGTCCTCTGCTGCGAACCTCTCGGAACTCCCTTGCCACGCTCCTGACCTGCGCCCTCGGCGTGACGTTGGCCGTCTCGAGCGTCCCCGCCGCCCAGGCAGGCCAGTCAGCCCAGGCTGCCAGGAAGAAGGCCGAGACCACCCAGGTCCGCCACACCTCCTTCGACCTGGCCGCCGACTTCGCCCGGGGCAGCCGCTCCGGTGCCGTCGTCTCCGGTGACGCCGTGCGCCTGCGCTACCCGAAGGCGACCCGCAAGCTGGGCACCACGACGTACGACGTCGGCACCTGGACGTCGCCGTGGGTGGACGAGAAGTTCGCCTTCACCGAGCTGATCCCCTCGTGGCAGGCGAAGACGCCCGGCCGCAGCCTGGTCGAGGTGCAGGTGCGGCTGCGGACGAAGTCCGGCACCCGCACCACCACCGGCAGCTGGGACACCGTGGCCCGCTGGACCAAGGACAACACCTTCTTCAAGCGCACGAGCCTCGCTGCGCAGGGCGACGACCTCGCCCGCGTCGCCGTCGACACCGTGAAGGCGAACTCCTCGGCCGGCGCCACCGGCTGGCAGGTGAAGGTCGTGCTGATGCGCCGCAAGGGCGCCCCGGCCCGCCCGCAGGTCACCCGCGTCGGCGCGATGACCAGCAAGGTCGTCGCCCGCACCACCACCTCGAAGCCGGGCAAGGTCGTCGGCACCGTGATCGACGTGCCCCGCTACTCGCAGATGACCCACCGCGGCCACCACCCCGAGTGGGGCAACGGCGGCGAGGCGTGGTGCTCCCCCACCTCCACCGCGATGGTGCTCGAGCACTACGGCGCCAACCCGGCAGCCGGCCACGCCTTCAAGAGCGGCCACGCCGACGCCGTCGTCGACTGGACCGCTATGCAGACCTACGACCACGGCTACCGCGGCACCGGCAACTGGGCGTTCAACGCCGCCCACGCCGGCAGCCACCTGCGCCGCACCTACGTGACCCGGCTGGCCGACCTGCGCGCCGCCGAGCCCTTCATCAAGGCCGGCACCCCGCTGATCGTCTCGGTCGCCTTCGCCAAGGGCGGCCTGCGCGGCGCCCCCATCTCCTCGACCGCCGGCCACCTGATGGTCCTGGTCGGCTTCACCGCGAAGGGCGACGTGGTCGTCAACGACCCGGCCGCGAGCAGCAACGCGGGCGTGCGCCGGACCTACGACCGGGCGCAGTTCGAGAAGGCCTGGCTGACGAAGTCCGGCGGCCTCACCTACGTCTACGAGGACTGAGCTCAACCCTCACGGTCAGAGCGGGTCGTCGTCGACCGCGGTGAACGAGACCTCGTGCCACCCCGACGCCCCGTCGGGCAGCGGGTTGCGCTCGACGCCGGTCTGCACCTCGCCGGCCTTGCTGACCGCACGGACCCGCACCCGGTGCTCGCCGGGCTCCACGCGTACGTCGGCGGCCCACTGCACCCAGGTGTCGTCGGTGCTGGGTGAGGCGATCCGACCCGGCGTCCACGCGCCCCCGTCGACGGAGACCTGGACCTCGGAGATGCCGACCGTCTGCTGCCAGGCGACACCGGCGACGGCGAGGCGGCCCGACGGCACCTCGTCGCCCGAGCGCGGCACGTCGATGCGCGAGGCCAGGCGTACGGGCGCCTGCTCGGCCCACCCACGCTCCGTCCAGTAGGACTGGACGTCGGAGAAACGGGTCACCTCGAGGTCGACCACCCACTTGCAGGCCGACGTGTAGCCGTAGAGCCCGGGCACGATCGTGCGGGCCGGGAAGCCGTGCTCCAGCGGCAGCGGCTCACCGTTCATGGCGACGGCGATCATCGCGCCGCGGTCGTCCGTCATCGCGTCGAGCGGGGTCGAGCAGGTCCAGCCGTCGTCGGAGGTCTGGAGCACCGCGTCGGCGCCGGGCAGCGGACCGGCCTCACGCAGCAGGTCGCGCGTCATCACACCGCTCCACCAGGCGTTGCCGACCAGCTGGCCACCGACCTCGTTGGAGACGCAGTTGAGCGTCATCCACTCCTCCTGGAGGTTGCGGGCGATCAGCTGGTCGAAGGTGAGCACGATCTCGCGGTCGACCATGCCGTGGATCCGCAGGCGCCAGTTGGCGGGGTCGATGGCCGGAACGGCCAGTGCGGTGTGGATCAGGTAGAAGTTGTCGTTCTCGGTGCGCCACGGGGTCACCCCCGGCACTCCGATGCGGGCCCGCGCCGGCGTCGTACGCTGCGTCACCCCGGGGATCCGCAGCAGCCGGCGGCGGTCGAGGACGGCGGCCTTGCGGCGCTCGAGGAACTGGGCGGTGACGCCCGAGCAGGCACCCAGCAGACCGACGGTCGCGACCGCGGCCAGGAAGCCGCGGCGACCGGGCGCGTCGGCGACCGGCTCGTCGGAGGAGGGCTCGTCGGCGGAGGGGGCCGGCTCCGCCAGCACCCATGCGAAGACCTGCATGGCGACCAGCCAGACCGCGACGCCGGTGAGGACGGGCAGCGTCTCCGACGGGGCGGTGCCGTTGCGCAGGGCGACCGCGCCCAGGCCGACCGCCCCCAGGCCGACCCAGAGCAGCACCGAGGCCCACGTCCGGCGGGCCCAGAGCCAGCCGGCCACCGCGAAGAACGCCAGCAGCGCGACGACGATGGTGCCGACCAGCAGCGGCTTGGCCGAGGAGCCGAGCACCTCGATCGCCCGACTCGCCAGCGGGCCGGGGGTGGCGCGGATCGCGACCTCGGCCACCGCCACCAGCGGCGACTCCCGGACCGAGAGCAGGGAGGCGACCAGCTGGCTCGCGGCGACACCGGTGGCACCGGTGACGACGCCGGCCACTGCCCAGCGGCGCGTCGGGGTGCGCATCGAGGTCCGCGTCGAGGTCATGCGGCGATTCTTCCTCAGGCATGATCGTTCCGTGACCCACCGCCACGCCTTCGACGTCCCCTTCCCCCTGCCGCGCGTCGGGATCGGCACCGACGTGCACCGCCTGGTGGAGGGCGAGCCCATGCACCTGGGCGGCCTGCACTGGCCCGAGGAGACGGTGGGGCTGGAGGGTCACTCCGACGCCGACGTGGCCGCCCACGCCGCCTGCGACGCCCTCTTCTCGGCCGCCGGCCTCGGCGACCTGGGCTCCAACTTCGGTACGTCCGCCCCCGAGTGGGCGGGCGCCGCGGGCAGCGCGCTGCTCACCGAGACCGCTCGCCGGGTGCGCGCCGCCGGCTACGAGATCGGCAACGTCGCCGTGCAGGTCATCGGCAACCGCCCCCGCCTGGGGCCGCGTCGCGAGGAGGCCGCTGCGGCGCTGAGCGCCGCCGCCGGAGCACCGGTGACGGTGACCGCCACGACCACCGACGGGCTGGGCCTCACTGGACGCGGCGAAGGCGTGGCGGCCATTGCGGCAGCTCTGGTCGTCGGACCGTCGGCGCCCGCCGCGCCTGCCTGACGGGTCGCTCGACGGGGGTGCGCTCCCGGCGCGCCCCGACCTCGACGACGCCGTCGACCACGCGCACGTCGTAGACGGCGACCTGGATCGACGGGTCCTCGCGGCACTGCCCGGTCAGCAGGTCGAAGGAGTGGCGGCTCACGGGCGAGGCGATGAAGTCGAGGCCGCCCCGACGCCCCAGGATGCCGCGCGCCAGCACCGAGGCCTTGGAGAACGGGTCCTGGTTGGCGAGGGCGTACACGGCCCCCAGGGCCGTGCGGAAGATGGCGATCGCCTGCCCGTGCACCAGCGCCGCCACCCCACGGTCGACCTCGATCTCCTCGAAGTCGCACACCGCCTGCCAGGTCTCGTCGGTCATCCGACTTCCTTCCGTCAAGGGGGTCGAGACTAGGAAGGCGACGTTGCCGGGAGGGTGCACCCGTGTTTCAGGTGTGAAAACGGATCGGGGTCGTGCGCGGATAACCTGTCCGCCATGAGCAGCAGCGCCCCCCTCAGCGCCCCCCTCAGCGCCCCCACCAGCGCCCCCACCAGCGCCCCCAGCAGCGCGATCGTCATCCTGGCCGCAGGGTCGGGCTCCCGGGTCGGCGCACAGCTCGACGGCGTGCCGGTCAACAAGGTGCTGCTGCCGCTGCTCGACGCCCCGGTGCTCGTGCACTCGGTGCGCGCCGCGCTGGCCACCCCAGGCGTACGCCGCGTGGTCGTGGTCGCCCGCCCGGGCGAGGAGGCGCAGGTGACCGAGGCACTGGTGCCGCACCTGCCGGCCGACCCGGAGTCGTCCGGCACTCCGGAGGTCGCCCTGGTCACCGGCGGCGCCACCCGCCACGCCTCGGAGCGGGCCGCCCTGGCGACCCTGACGCCGTGGGTGGCGGCCGGCGAGATCGAGGTCGTCGCAATCCACGACGGCGCCCGCCCCCTGGTCGGCGCCGCGCTCTTCAGCGCCACCGTGGCGGCCGCGGCCGAGCATGGCGGGGCGATCCCGGTGGTCCCTGCGACCGGGCTGGTCACCGCCGACGCCCGGTCGGCACCGACCGGACTGGCGGGCGTCCAGACGCCGCAGGCGTTCCGCGCCGGGCTGCTGCTGGCGGCCTACTCCCGCGCCGAGCGTGAGGGCTTCGAGGGCACCGACACCGCGAGCTGCGTGGAGCGGTGGGCCGAGGGCGTACGCATCGCGGCGGTGCCGTCGACGGCGCGCAACCTCAAGGTCACCTTCCCCGAGGATGTCGCGCTCGCCGCCCACCTGCTGCGGTCGAGCTGACCATCAGCGCTGGGGCAGCACCGTCAGCGCTGGGTCAGGGCCTCGAGCAGCGCGACGTCGTCGACATCGGCGACGCGGCGGGCCTGCGCGGGCGCCGGCACGAGCTCGACCCGGAAGTGCTCGCGCAGCATCGGCACCAGCTCCTCGAAGTGGACGCTGGGCAGTGACGGCAGGGCGGCGACCACCGAGGCGGGCAGCACGACGGGCGAGGCCAGCGCACGCAGCTTTCACGGTCGACCGTCTCGCCGACGGCTCCGTCGTCGACCGTCTTCACGGTGTCGGTGACGGGTCGGACGGCGACGACCACGACGTCCTCGGTGACGGCGCGCAGCACGCAGGCGGCGATGAAGTCGGCCGGGGTCATCGGGCAGAGCGGGTCGTGGAGCACGACCGGCTCACCGGCGACGGCGATCTCCTCCCAGCTGGTGCCGGTGTCGACCGGCTGCACGCCGGACTCCCCCAGGCCCCAGGCGGCGCAGGCGACGAGCGCCTCGCCGTGGATGAGGGCGTACGGCAGTGAGCCTCGCCCCTCGTCGAGGAGCAGCCCCAGGGGGTGCAGGTCCTCGAGGTCGAGGAGGTCACGCGAGCTGAGGGTGTCGTCCGAGTTCTGGTTCATGGCGCCTCCACCGTATGCCCCCGCGCGGGGGCGCGTGCTGCCCGGGAGTCGACGAGGCCCCCACGGGCGAACCGTGGGGGCCTCGTCGTCACGCTGTCGGGGTGAGGGACCGCCTCAGGAGGCGAGCACCTCGTCGAGGATGGCCTCGGCCTTGTCCTCGTTGGTCTTCTCGGCCAGGGCCAGCTCGGAGACCAGGATCTGACGAGCCTTCGCCAGCATCCGCTTCTCGCCGGCGGACAGGCCACGGTCACGCTCACGACGCCAGAGGTCGCGCACGACCTCGGAGACCTTCATGACGTCACCGCTGTGCAGCTTCTCCAGGTTGGCCTTGTAGCGACGCGACCAGTTGGTGGGCTCCTCCACGTGGGAGGCCCTGAGGATGTCGAAGACCCGGTCCAGACCATCACGGTCGACGACGTCGCGCACGCCGACGAGGTCGAGGTTGTTGGACGGGACACGGACCACCAGGTCCTGCTGGGCCACGATCCTCAGAACGAGGTACTGCCGGTCCTCCCCCTTGATCGTCCGCATCTCGATGTCCTCGATGACTGCAGCCCATGGTTCGGGTAGACGACCGTTTCGCCGACGGTGTAAGTCATGTATTCAGTTCCCCTTTCCGGCCCGAAGTGTAACACGTCACATCACTTCGGGAAATGGCGTTTGCGCAGGTCAGGGGCACTTTTCGCCGCCGCGACCCCCTTGACAGGGGGGCGCATCTGTGCCCTGACGACCCCGGGGCACCGCTGCCGCCACTCCCCCTGTCACCCCTTCTGTCACCCCTCGTGCACGGGGGGTGTCACAGTGGGTGACACGGGGCGCGACGTAACTGCCCGCTGCTAGGTACCCGCGGTACGGCGTCCGCAAACCCCGCCCCGAAGCCGCGCCGGGCCACACGTTCGCTACCCTGTCAGCCATGCAGAAGCCCTCTCGTCGTACGACTGCGCTCGCCTCCATCGCACTCGTCCTCGCGCCCGTGCTGAGTTCCTGTGGGTTCGACTACGCCACGGACCGCGACTACACGCCGGGCGTCGGTGCCAACAGCCGCGAGGCCACCGTCGACGTGCTCGCCGGCGTCGTCGTCACCGACGGCGAGTCGAAGGCGGTCATGGTCGCCTCCTTCGCGAACAACTCGACCGAGGAGACCGTCTCCGTCACCGGCGTGACCGCCGAGGGCGCCCAGGTCGCCGACGTGGCCGAGATCGAGCTGGCGCCGCAGGGCTTCCACAGCCTCGCCACGAGCGACTCCCCCATCGTCGTCACCGGTGACGTCGAGGCCGGCACGTTCCTGCCCGTCACCATCGCCTTCTCCAACGGCGAGTCGACCGACATGAAGCTGCCCGTCGTCAACAACTGCGGCCCCTACGCCGAGGTCGCCGGCCTCGACCGCGGCCTCGAGCGGTGCGAGTCGGGCAACGACCACTCCGAGGGCGGCCACTGATGGCCTACACCCTCGTTCTGCTCCGCCACGGCGAGAGCGAGTGGAACGCCAAGAACCTCTTCACCGGCTGGGTCGACGTCGACCTGACCGACAAGGGCCGAGCCGAGGCCGTGCGCGGAGGTGAGCTGCTGGTGGAGGCCGGCGTGCTCCCCGACGTCGTGCACACCTCCCTGCAGCGCCGTGCGATCACCACCGCCGCGCTCTCCCTCGACGCCGCCGACCGCCACTGGATCCCGGTGAAGCGCAGCTGGCGCTCAACGAGCGCCACTACGGCGCCCTCCAGGGCAAGGACAAGAAGCAGACGCTGGAGGAGTTCGGTGAGGAGCAGTTCATGCTCTGGCGCCGCTCCTTCGACATCCCGCCGCCGCCGCTGGCCGACGACGACGAGTTCTCGCAGGTGGGCGACGCCCGCTACGCCGACCTCGGCGACGAGCTGCCGCGCACGGAGTGCCTCAAGGACGTCATCGCCCGCATGCTGCCGTACTACGACAGCGAGGTCGTCCCCGACCTCAAGGCCGGCAAGACGGTCCTGATCGCTGCCCACGGCAACTCGCTGCGCGGCATCGTCAAGCACCTCGACGGCATCAGCGACGACGACATCGCGGGGCTCAACATCCCCACCGGCATGCCGCTGGTCTACCGCCTCGACGAGGACCTCAAGCCCCTCGTCCCCGGTGGCGAGTACCTCGACCCGGAGGCCGCTGCGGCTGCTGCCGCGGCCGTCGCCAACCAGGGTCGCTGACCTCGGCGGGCTGACACACGTCACGCCGAAGGGCCCGTACGCAGGTGCGTACGGGCCCTTCGGCGTTGCTGGAGGTCAGGAGACCGCGGCGGCCTGCCCCGTGACGACGAAGACGATCCGGTTGGCGACCGAGAGCGCGTGGTCGGCGATCCGCTCGTAGTAGCGACCCAGCAGGGCCAGGTCGACGGCGGCCTCGACCCCGTGCGGCCAGTCGTCGCCGAGCATCGCGGTGAAGAGGGAGCGGCGCAGCTTGTCCATCTCCTCCTCCTGCAGGCGCAGGTCCTCGGGCCCCTCGGTGTCGCGGTCGGCGATGATCCGCACGACCTTGTCGACCATGCCCTCGGCGATCTGGGCCATCCGCACCACGGTCGAGCGCTGGTCGACCGGGACGGCCACCTCGGGCACCCGCAGCCGGGCGATCTTGGCAATGTGGACCGAGAGGTCGCCCATCCGCTCGAGCTCGCTCACCATCCGCAGGGCCGCCACCACCATCCGCAGGTCACCCGCGACCGGCGCCTGCAGGGAGAGGAGGGCGAAGGCCTGGTCCTCCACCCGCTCGCGGCGGTGGTCGATGTCGGCGTCGGCAGTGATCACCTGCTCGGCCAAGGTCGCGTCGCCGGTCAGGAGGGCCTGGGTGGCTCGTTCGACCGACACCTTGACCTGGCCGCAGATGGCGGACAGGTCGGAGTAGACGGACTCGAGCTCGTCGTGGAATGCCTCGCGCATGGGGGCCACGGTAGGCAGGCCAGATGACCTCCCGGCGATCTGGGATGAACGCCCGGTGAACACTGTCTGACCTGCGTCTCCTCGGTCAGGGCAGGCGCGTGGCGCCCCGTACGATCACGACTGTGGACCCCACCCTGCAGGCATCGCTGGCGGCGCTCATCGGCGTCGTCGTCGGCGCCGTCGGCGTCATGGCGTGGCACGTGAGCGACCGCCTCCAGCACCGTGAGCTCACCCCCGAGCCGCCCGTGCTGCCCGCCGGCGTCGCCACCGTCCTCTCGACCCTGCGCAGCTCGGGCGTGGTCGTCGACGAGCACGACACGGTGCTCAAGGCCTCGGCCCCGGCGTACGCGTTGGGCCTGGTGCGCGGCAACGAGCTGGTGATCGCCGAGCTCGCCGACCTGGTCCGGCAGGTGCGTCGCGACGGCCAGATCCGCGAGAGCGAGATGACCCTGGAGCGCGAGCTGGCCCCGCCGATCATGGTCAACGCCCGGGTCGCCCCGCTGGGCTCACGCCTGGTCCTGGCACTGCTCGAGGACCGCACCCGCGAGCGCCGCGTCGAGGCCGTGCGCCGGGACTTCGTCGCCAACGTCAGCCACGAGCTCAAGACCCCCGTCGGGGCCATCAAGATCCTGGCCGAGGCCGTCGAGGACGCCAGTGACGACCCCGAGGCCGTGCGCCGCTTCGCGAGCCGGATGCGGGTCGAGTCCGACCGGCTGGCCAGCCTGGTCCAGCAGGTCATCGAGCTCTCCCGCCTGCAGGCGGTCGACCTCGTCGAGACCCGCTCCGAGGTCCGCATCGACCAGGTCGTCGCCGAGGCGGTCGACACCTCCGCCCTCGACGCGGCCAGCAAGGGCATCTCCCTGGTCGTACGCGGTGACACCGGCCTCTCGGTCAGCGGCGACCCCAAGCTGGTCGCGGCGGCCGTCAGCAACCTGGTCTCCAACGCCGTGGCCTACTCGGGCGAGCGCACCTCGGTCGTCGTCGAGACCAAGGGCCTGGAGCGCACCGTCGAGATCTCCGTCGTCGACCAGGGCATCGGCATCCCCACCGACGAGATCGACCGCATCTTCGAGCGGTTCTACCGGGTCGACCCGGCCCGGCACCGCTCCACCGGGGGCACCGGCCTGGGCCTCTCCATCGTCAAGCACGTCGCCGCCACGCACGGGGGCGACGTCCGGGTCTGGTCGGTGCAGGGACAGGGGTCGACGTTCACCCTGGTCCTCCCCCGCCACGTCAACGCCGATTCAGGCATCATCACCGCAGAGGCCCCGACCGTCGGGGACCAGCAGGAAGGCACGATCTCATGACGCGCGTACTCGTCGTCGAGGACGAAGAGAGCTACAGCGACGCCCTGGCCTACATGCTCCGCAAGGAGGGCTACGAGGTGGCGATCGCCGCCACCGGCACCGAGGCCCTGGCCGAGTTCGACCGCCACGGGGCCGACATCGTGCTCCTCGACCTCATGCTGCCCGGCGTCCCGGGCACGGAGGTCTGCCGCCAGATCCGCGCCACCTCCAGCGTCCCGGTGATCATGGTGAGCGCCAAGGACGACGAGGTGGACAAGGTGGTGGGGCTGGAGCTCGGCGCCGACGACTACGTGACCAAGCCCTACTCCCCCCGCGAGCTCGTGGCTCGGATCCGCGCCGTCCTGCGCCGCGGCCAGGAGCCCGAGCTGGTGCCCGACACCCTCGAGGCGGGCCCGGTGCGGATGGACGTCGAGCGCCACGTGGTGACCGTCAACGGCGAGACGCAGAAGTTCCCGCTCAAGGAGTTCGAGCTCCTGGAGATGTTCCTGCGCAACCCCGGCCGGGTGCTCACCCGCGGCCAGCTGATCGACCGGGTCTGGGGCTCCGACTACGTCGGCGACACCAAGACCTTGGACGTGCACGTGAAGCGGCTGCGCGCCAAGCTCGAGCCCGACCCGGGCCAGCCGCAGTACCTGGTGACGGTGCGAGGGTTGGGCTACAAGCTCGACCTCTGAGCCCCTAGCCTGCACGGGTGACCTCACGCCCCTGGCTCCCGCTGCTCGCCGCCGTCACGACGTTGCTGCTGTGGGCCAGCGCCTTCGTCGGGATCCGGCACCTCGGTGGCACGATCTCGCCCGGCCCGCTCGCGCTGGCCCGGCTGTCGGTGATGCTGCTGACCCTGCTGGTGCTGCTGCGCGGGCGGCCCGGCCGACTGCCCACCCGCGCCGAGTGGCCGCTGGTGGCGCTCGGCGGGGCGACCTGGTTCGGGCTCTACAACCTGGCGCTCAACGAGGCCGGTGGCCGGATCGACGCCGCGACCTCGGCGCTGGTGGTGCAGGTCGGGCCGATCCTGGTCGGCCTGCTGGCCACCGCGCTGCTGGGCGAGCGGCTCACCGGCTGGCTGCTGCTCGGCATGGCGGTCGGCTTCGGCGGCGTGGTGCTGATCGCCTACGCCTCCTCCAGCACGCCGGAGGGCGACGTGGTGGGCGTGCTGCTCGCCGTGGTCGCGGCGTTCTCGTTCGCCATCGGCGTGCTGACCCAGAAGCGGCTGCTCGCCGGGCTGCCCGCCCTGCAGCTCACGTTCTGGTACGCCCTCGTCGGCTGGGCGGTCTGCCTGCCGTGGCTGGTGCCGACCGTGCGCGAGCTCGGGGACGCCTCCCCCGACACCCTGTGGTGGATCGTCTACCTGGGGATCTTCCCGTCGGCGATCGCCTTCGTCTGCTGGGCCTACGCCCTCACCCATGCGGACGCGGGGCCGTTCTCGCAGTCGACCTTCCTGGTGCCGTTCCTGACCGCGTTGATGGCCTGGATCCTGCTCGACGAGGTGCCCGCAGCGTTGACCTTCGTGGGCGGGGCGCTGTGCATCGCCGGGGTGCTGGTGGCACGGCGTACGCCTCGGGTGCGGTGAGCCGGCTGACCCTCAGGAGGGCTGGGGCTCAGGAGGGTTGGGGCTCCTCGCCCGACTCCAGCCATCCACGGAACGCCTCCAGGTTGGCGGTGGGCTGGTTGTTGGCCCTGCGCCACTCCCACTCCTTGCGGATCGAGGTGGCGAAGCCGAGCTCGAGCAGCGTGTTGAACGACTCGTCGGCGTAGGTGAGCACCGAGCCGAGGAGCCGGTCGAGGTCGTCGGGCGTGGCCGACGAGAGCGGCAACCGCGCGTCGAGGTAGATGTCGCCGTCGTGGTCGACGGCGAAGGCGACCGCGTACATCCGCAGGTTGCGCTCCAGCAGCCAGCGGTAGACGCGGGCGTGGTTCTCGTCGGGGTTGCGGCAGACGAAGGCGTGCACGCCGAGCGCGTGCGGTCCGACGTCGACGCGCACCGGCGTCTGGAGCTTCCGTTCGCCGGGCAGCGCGAAGGAGAAGACGCCCGGGGTCTCCTCGGTGAACTCGATCTCGGAGGCCTTCAGGTGGTCGCGGACGACCTGCGCCGCCTCCTGGTCGAAGTCGGCACGGGGCGCGTCGAACTCGGGGCCGTCGGCCGGCACACCGGCGGGAGTGGTCACAGGGAGACCTCCGTACGCATCATCGAGCGGGCCTGCTCGTAGGACTTCAGGGTCATTTCCGCGGTGCGCTCCCAGGCAAACCTCGAGGCCTGCTCGACGGCACCGGCGGCGAGGCGGGCGCGCAGCTCGTCGTCGACCACGACGCGGCGCAGCGCGTGCGCCCAGTCCTCCGGCTCGTGGGTGTCGACCAGCAGGCCGCTGGCCTCGTCACGGACCACGGTGGTGAGGCCGCCGACGGCCGCCGCGACCACCGGGGTGCCGCAGGCCTGCGCCTCCACGGCGACCAGCCCGAAGGACTCGTTGTACGACGGCACGGCGACCAGGGTCGCGGCGGAGTACCAGCGGGCCAGCTCGGCCTGGTCGACCGGCGGCACGAAGCGGACCACGTCGTCGAGGCCCAGCTCGGTGGAGAGGACGGCCAGCGACTCCGGGTGCTCAAGACCGCTGCCGGAGGGACCACCCACCACGGGCACCACGATCCGCGAGCGCAGCGAGGGGTCGCGCTCCAGCAGCACGGCCACCGCACGCAGCAGCACGTCGGGCGCCTTGAGCGGCTGGATCCGCCCGGCGAAAAGGAGCACCGAGGCGTCCTCGGGGAGGCCGAGCTCACGGCGTACGAGGCCTTGGTCGCGCCGGGTGAAGACCCGCAGGTCGACGCCGGGGTGGACGACGTCGACCCGGTGCGGCTCGGCGCCGTAGAGGGAGACCAGCTGGTCGGCCTCGAGGTCGGTGTTGGCGATCAGCATGTCGGCGGCCTCGACGACCTGCTCCTCGCCGATGACGCGGGCCAGCGGCTCGGGGCTGTCGCCGACCGCGAGCGCGGCGTTCTTCACCTTGGCCATGGTGTGCATGGAGTGGACCAGCGGCACGTTCCACCGGTCGCGCGCCAGCGCCGACCTGTCCGGAGAGCCAGTAGTGGGAGTGGACGACGTCGTAGTGGCCGACCGGGTGCATCACCTCGGCGCGGAGCACCTCACGGGCGAAGGTGCAGAGCTGGCCGGGGAGCTCGTGCTTGTCGAGCCCCTCGAAGGGCCCGGCGGCCACGTGGCGCACCAGGATCCCGTCGCCGGCCTCCACCACGGCAGGCAGCCGGGAGGAAGTGGCGCGGGTGAAGATGTCGACGCCGACGCCCTGCCGGGCGAGGCGACGGGCGAGCTCGATGACGTACACGTTCATGCCGCCGGCGTCGCCCGTCCCGGGCTGGTCCAACGGCGAGGTGTGCAGGCTGATCATCGCGACACGGTGCACGCCACGTCCTTCCGATCGGTCAAGGGTCCATGGGGGTCAACCGGGACCGGTCCCCCATTCTTCCCCAGCCGTGGGACGCGACGTCACGCCCCTGTCAGGCAGTGCCGCTCAGGCAGTGCCGCTCAGGCAGTGCCGCTCAGGCAGTGCCGCTCAAGCAGTGCCGCTCAGACAGTGACCCCGTCCTCGTACTCGTCCTCGTAGTCGTCGTCGTACTCGTCGTTCGCGAGTCGGCCGCGCACGTAGGTCAGCGCGCCCACCAGCAGGCAGACCACCCCGAGCACGGCGTGCAGCAGGAAGGCGTTGCCCAGCTCGCCGCGGAGCACCTCGTAGACCGCCCAGAAGAGGGCCGGTGCCGCGAAGCCGACGACGGCGTCGAGCCAGAGCGCCGACCCCTTGACCAGGGTCAGACCCACGCACACGAGGCCAAGGAGCACGAACGTCAGTCCGGCCCATCTCATCAGGTCTGCTGCCCCGTCACCCGGGGAGACCACCCAGCGCAGGATCCACACCAGGCCACCGAGGGCGCCGAGCGCCCCTCCCAACTGCCGAACTGTCATGGTTCTTCCCTCCCACTCGTGCACCGGCGCACGGCCGCGGAGCACCACCCCCGGGGACCCTTCGTCCCCGGTGCGTGGCCGTGCCGCGTCGGTTCCCTCACGTCTCGGTCGCGAGGGGGTCACCCACTCTAACCAGAGGTGCGGGACACGTGGTGGAAACGCTGCACCCACCGCCGCCCCGGGCGGACCCACCAGGTGCTGTGCACGGCGCTCCCCGAGGCGTCGTGGCCACGCCACACCAGCAGCACCGTGTGGTCGTCGACCTGCTCGGCGCGCAGCACCTCGACCTCGACAGGGCCGACGGCGGCGACCCTGTCGAGCCAGTCCTCACGGCTCCAGACGTGGCCGGAGTCGCCGACCAGGCTCCAGTCGGCGTGCAGGTGGGCAGCCAGGCTCACCGGGTCGTTGCGCACCTCGTCGGAGAGCAGGGCCCGCTCGTACGCGAGCACCTCGCTGACGGCGTCGCCCTCGGGCTGCTCCGGCTGCTCGGGCTCCTCGAGGGCCGTGAAGAGGTCCTCCTCGGCGACCGGCTGGTTGGCTTGGCTCGCCTGACTGACCTGCGCAGCCGGGTGGTCGGTGGTGGCGTCGGGGTACCCCGGACCGGCCTCGGGCGTGCGGCCCTCCTTGTACGCCACCGCGGCCGCGTTGGCCAGGGCGTCGGCCTCCTCGTTGAGCGGGTGGCCGGAGTGGCCCTTGACCCACTCGAAGGTGACCTGGCGGCCCTGCATGGCGGCGTCGAGCGCCTTCATCAGGTCGACGTTCATGACGGGCTTGCCGTCACCCTTCTTCCAGCCCTTGCGCTTCCAGCCGGCCATCCACTTGGTGATCGAGTTGATGACGTAGTTGCTGTCGCAGATGACGTGCAGCGGCTCGTCGAGGTGGGCGGTCTGCTGGAGCAGGTCGAGCACCGCCATCAGCTCGCCCATGTTGTTGGTGCCGTGCGGCCAGCCGCCCGAGGCCCAGTGGGTCGGGTCGACATACCAGGCCCAGCCCGCCGGTCCCGGGTTGCCGAGTGCTGATCCGTCTGCTGCCGCGATGATGGTCACGGGCGCCGATCCTGCCACCGCCGGTGGAACAATGCGGTGCATGACCCCCGAGAACGTTCCCACCAGCGTCCCGGCCAGCGTGACCGAGTCGGGCACGCGCGTCGCCGTCGTGACCGGCGCCGGCAGCGGCATCGGCGCCGCGACCGCCCGGGCGCTGGCGGCCGACGGCTTCCACGTCGTCTGCGCCGCCCGTCGCGTCGAGCGCATCGCCGAGGTCGCCGCCGAGATCAGCGGCACCGCCGTGGCGTGCGACGTCACCGACGCCGACTCCGTCGCGGCCCTGGCGCAGGCCTGCGGCCCGGTGGTGCACGTGCTGGTCAACAACGCCGGTGGCGCCTTCGGCAACGACCCGGTCGAGTCGGCTGACCCCGAGCAGTGGAAGCAGATGTTCGACGTCAACGTCGTCGGCCTGCTGCGGGTCACCCAGGCCCTGCTCCCGGCGTTGCGGGCGAGTGGCGACGCCCTCATCGTGACGCTCGGCTCGGTGGCCGGGCGCGTGGTCTACGAGAACGGTGCCGGCTACGTCGCCGCCAAGCACGGCGCCAAGGCCGTCACCCAGACCCTGCGCCTGGAGCTGTGCGGCGAGCCGGTCCGCATCTCCGAGGTGGCCCCCGGCATGGTGCACACGCCCGAGTTCTCGCTGGTCCGTTACGGCGGCGACCAGTCGGCGGCCGACGCGGTCTACGACGGCGTCCCCGACCCGCTGGTGGCCGAGGACATCGCCGAGACGGTCCGCTGGATCGCCTCCCTCCCGGCGCACGTCAACGTCGACGAGCTCGTCGTACGCCCGCGCGCCCAGGCCGCGAACCACAAGGTGCACCGGGTCACGCAGGACTGATCGGCACCTGAATCGGCCGGCTTGCTCTCACTCAGCGAGACGTACGGGGCTAAGGGCGAGAATTCCCGGGGGCCAGCGCCCCACGGAGCCGTCGCGCCTGCCAGACTGTGGCCCGTGCAGATCATCGGACTCATCGGCGGCATGAGCTGGGAATCCAGCTCCGTCTACTACCAGCTCCTCAACGAAGGCGTCACCGAGCGCGTCGGCGGCCTCTCGTCGGCCAAGAGCGTCATGGCATCGGTCGACTTCGCCGAGGTGACCGAGATGCAGCAGGCCGAGGACTGGGACGGCGTCGCCGCGGTCCTCTCCCGGGCCGCCCAGGCGGTCGAGCGGGCAGGTGCCGAGTTCATCGTCATGTGCACCACCGCCTTCCACCGCGTCGCGGAGCAGGTCCAGGCCTCGGTCTCCGTGCCGGTCCTGCACCTGGCCGACGTCGTGGCCGAGGCCGCCAAGGAGCACCGCCTCGAGTCGGTGGGCCTGATCGGCACGAAGTTCTCCACCTCGCGCACCTTCTTCACCGACCGCATCGCCTCGCACGACCTGGTCGTCCGGGTGCCCACCGAGGAGCAGCAGGACACCCTCGACCGGATCATCTACGACGAGCTGGTCCACGGGAAGGTCACCGACGCGTCGCGTCGCGAGGTCATCGCCATCATCGAGTCCCTCTGGGACGCCGGTGTCGGTGGCGTGATCCTCGGGTGCACCGAGCTCGAGCTGCTGGTCAAGCAGTCCGACGTGGAGCTCCCGGTCTTCGCCTCCACGTCGCTGCACGTCAAGGCTGCGCTGGACCGCGCCCTCGCCTGACCGTTCGTCTGGCCGCTCGTCGGCGGATGAACCAGAACGCCAGGACCGCCAGGCCGAGCAGCACCACCAGCACCAGGATCGGCAGGAACACGGCGACCAGCGACAGGCCGATGCTGGCCGTGTCCTCGGCCGTCGAGACCACCGGGGCGCCGGTGCCGAGCGTCCCGGCGTTGACGACCGGCCGCACGCTCGCCTTGCCGCTGTGCACGAGCAGGGCGACACCCACGCCGAGGACGATCCCGACCCAGCTGTTGTCCTGCATGAAGGTCGACGCGGTCTCGTAGTCCTGCGCCGCCGTGGTGGCGGCGACGATGATGCCCGCGCTGGCCGGGCGTACGACGGTCTGCACCGCGTCGTTGAACGAGTCGACGATCGCGATCTTGTCGAGCACGACCTCGGCCAGCAGCAGCACGACCCCGACGCCGATCGCCCACGGCGACTCGATCCACGCCCACCCCTGGGGCAGCGTGATCACGTCGGTGAAGCGCGCGACGAGCGCCACCACGAGGAACGGGATGTAGGCGTTGAGTCCGGCGGCGGCCGAGAGGCCGAGCCCGGTGAGGGTGGCGAGCACGTCTCCTCCTACCTCTCCAACCAGGGGTCGCTGCGCTGCCACAGCGTCGGGAACGAGATGCGTACGCCGTCGCGCTCGGCGTACCGGCTGAGCCGCTCCATGGTGACGCCGAGGTCGTCGCCGGCGTACGGCAGCGCCCGCATCGGGGCGGTGAGCGGGCGGAAGAAGTCGTCGTGGTGCACCACGACGACGCGCTCGGCGCCGACGCGACCGACGGTCTCGTCCCAGTAGGTCTGCGTGTAGGCCTCGTCCTGTACGCCGAGCTGGCCGACCCCGAGGTAGGCAACCTCGGCGCTGTGGCCCTCGAGCGCACCCGGCACGCAGCCGGCGCTGCCTGGACGAGCAGAGCCGACGGCCGCTCGGCAGGTGCCGCACCAGCGTCGACCACGCCTCGCCGCAGCGGTAGGCACGTACGCCCGTCCGTCGCGGCACGGGCGCCTCGACGACACCCGGGTAGCGGTCGGGCGGGCAGTGGGTCCCCTCGACGAGCGTGACCTCCAAGGAGCCGAAGGTCATCGGCTCGCCGGGGGTGGCGGTGACGATGCGCGACTCGGGCAGGCCGTGGCCACGGGCGACCTGGGCGGTGGAGCTGCCGCCGACGACTACGGCGGCCGTACGCAGCGCCACCGTCGCGGAGTCCATGACGTGGTCGTAGGGTGTGCACGGGCAGCACCGCGTCGAGCCGGTCGACGTCGGCCAGCAGCAGCGCCTCGTCGATCCGGGCGGCGTCGGGGGCGAAGCGGCCGAGCCCCACCTTCAGCAGGTTGGCGGGCGGCTGAAGAAGCCGTCGGTCAGCAGCGACGACGTCCCGTCGGTGACGTGCACCGTGCTGACCCCCAGCCACGTCACACGCAACGCGGACCCCTCCTCGGCGACGGGCACGTCGGCGAGGTGGGCCCACCGGGCCAGGTCGGGGCGGCCCAGCCTGGCCCGCACGCTCAGGCCGCCTCGGTGCCGCCGACTGGCGGGCAGCCAGCTCGGCGTCGAGACGGAGCAGGCCGGGGCCGTCGTCGTTGATCATCTGGACGCGGCCGATGATCTCGCGGACGGTCGCCTCCTCCTCCCTGCTCCTCGATGAAGAAGTTGAGCAGGGCGGGCGGAGTCGAGGTCACCCTCCGACTCGGCCAGGCGGTAGAGGCCACGGATCGACTCCGAGACCTTCTGCTCGTGGGCCAGCGCGGCCTTGAAGACCTCGAGCACCGAGGAGACCTCGACCTGGGGGGCGCCGAGCGTCCCGATGCGCGGGTGGTTGTCGCGGTCGGCGACGTGGTCGATGAACTTGTTGGCGTGGACGATCTCCTCGTCAGCCTGGGCGCGCAGCCAGCCGGCCATGCCGGGCAGGTCGTGCAGCTCCATCTCGATGGCGAGCTGGCGGTAGACCAAGGACGCGTGGAACTCCAGCGTGATCTGGGCGTTGAAGGCGTCTTCGAGAACAGGGGTCAACTTCATGCGGGCGAGCCTAGGCGAGACGTAGCACACGCGCACGGAAGGAAAACCTTTCCTCACTAGGCCGTAGACTGGTTCCGGCTACGCGTCCGGACGTGTGCTGCCTCGGGGTTCGCCCGAGTGGGTGCGCCGCCGTCGGTCGGCCCCACCGGGGCATCGACCCGGACCCCTCCCACAACGGAAGTGATCTCACGACCTCATGACTGACCTCCGCAGGAACGACCTGCGCAACGTCGCCATCGTCGCCCACGTCGACCACGGCAAGACCACGCTCGTCGACGCCATGCTGCCAGGCCGGCGCCTTCACGGAGCGGGAGGCCGAGAACGTGGCCGAGCGCGTCATGGACTCCGGCGACCTGGAGCGCGAGAAGGGCATCACGATCCTCGCGAAGAACACCGCCGTGCGTTACTCGGGCCCCAGCGCGCCCGACGGCATGGTCATCAACATCATCGACACCCCCGGCCACGCCGACTTCGGTGGCGAGGTCGAGCGCGGCCTGTCGATGGTCGACGGCATCGTGCTGCTGGTGGACGCCTCCGAGGGCCCGCTCCCCAGACCCGCTTCGTGCTGCGCAAGGCGCTCAACGCCGACATGCCGGTCGTGCTGGTCGTCAACAAGGTCGACCGCGGCGACGCCCGCATCGACGAGGTCGTCGACGAGACGTACGAGCTCTTCATGGCCTGCTCGACGACAGCCACTCCGCCGACGCGCTCGACTTCCCGTCGTGTACGCCTCGGGCAAGGCCGGCATCGCCTCGCTCGAGAAGCCCGAAGAACGCGACCCTCCCGACGGCGACCCTCGAGCCGCTCTTCAAGACGATCCTCGAGACCATCCCCGCCCCGACCTACACCGAGGGCGCGCCGCTCCAGGCCCACGTCACCAACCTGGACTCCTCGCCGTTCCTCGGCCGCTCGCGCTCATGCGCATCCACCAGGGCACCCTCAACAAGGGCCAGACCGTGGCGTGGATGAAGGGGGACGGCACCGTCAAGAACGTCAAGATCACCGAGCTGCTGGTCACCGAGGGCCTCGAGCGCGTCCCCGGCACCACGGCGGGCCCCGGCGACATCGTCGCCATCGCGGGCATCCCCGACATCATGATCGGCGAGACGCTGGCCGACGCGGAGAACCCGGTGGCCCTGCCGCTGATCACCGTCGACGAGCCCGCGATCTCGATGACCATCGGCACCAACACCTCGCCGCTGGCCGGCAAGGTGAAGGGCTCGAAGGTCACCGCCCGTCTGGTCAAGGACCGCCTCGACTCCGAGCTCATCGGCAACGTGTCGCTCCGCGTCCTCCCGACCGAGCGTCCCGACGCCTGGGAGGTCCAGGGCCGTGGTGAGCTCGCGCTCGCCATCCTGGTCGAGCAGATGCGTCGCGAGGGCTACGAGCTCACCGTCGGCAAGCCGCAGGTCGTCACCAAGCTCGTCGACGGCAAGGTCCACGAGCCGATCGAGCGCCTGACGATCGACGCCCCCGAGGAGTACCTCGGCCCGATCACCGAGCTCCTCGCCAACCGCAAGGGCCGCATGGAGGGCATGACCAACCACGGCACCGGCTGGATCCGCATGGAGTTCATCGTCCCGGCGCGTGGCCTGATCGGTTTCCGGACCGAGTTCATGACCATCACCCGCGGCACCGGCATGGCGGCCCACGTCTTCGAGCAGTACGGCCCGTGGGCCGGCGAGATCCGTTCGCGCAACAACGGCTCGCTGGTCGCCGACCGCGCCGGTGCGGCGACGGCGTACGCGATGACCTCGCTCCAGGAGCGCGGCACCATGTTCGTCGACCCGACCACCGAGGTGTACGAGGGCATGATCGTCGGCGAGAACTCGCGCGCCGACGACATGGACGTCAACATCACCAAGGAGAAGCAGCAGACCAACATCCGGTCCGCCACCTCTGACAACTTCGAGAAGCTGATCCCGCCGAAGAAGCTGTCGCTGGAGCAGTGCCTGGAGTTCTGCCGCGAGGACGAGTGCGTCGAGGTCACCCCCGAGACCGTGCGCATCCGCAAGGTCGTGCTCAACGCCGGCGAGCGCGCCAAGACCGCGTCGCGCGCCCGCAAGGCCGCCAAGGGCTGATCGCTCCTGCTCGTACGAGGGCCCGTCACCGCAGTCGCGGTGGCGGGCCTTCGTCGTACGCGGCCCTGCTCGCGGGCTGACGCCGGGCCCGCGGCTCGCTACGGTGACGCCCATGACCGAACACCGTGTGCTGGCTCCCGTCATCGCCGACGGCGAGAAGCCGAAGGGCCCGGCGTCGTACTTCCCGAGCATCGAGAAGACCTACGGGCGCCCCGTGCAGGCGTGGCTCGACCTCGCCGCCGACCGCCTCGACCACCACCCCCACATGGAGGTCGTGGCGTGGCTCAAGGACGACCACGGCCTGGGCCACGGCCACGCCAACGCGATCGTGGCGTACGTGAAGGCGAAGCTCACCGGCTGACGCCCCGCTCGCGATCGGCTAGCCTGCGGGCAGCGTCGCGTGTCGGTGACAGACCGTGTCAGGCATGGAGGCGCCGAACCGAAGGAGGTCGCCATGAGTCGATCATTCCCTTCGCTCTCCTGTGACTGAGGGCGAGAAGATGCGGCTCGACAGGACCCGCTTCGTGGCCTGGAGCCATGAGATGCGGCTGGTCCACGACCGCTTGAGGCAGGCGTTGGCGGTGACGCGCGCCGCCGTGGCTGACCCGACTGCCGAGAAGGGCGCAGCAGCACGCGAGCTGTTGCTCTTCTGTCACGGGTTCTGCGCGGCTCTGACAGCCCACCACGAGGGAGAGGACCGGGCGCTGTTCCCCGCCATCGTGGCGCAGCATCCCGAGCTGGCGGAGACCATCAGGTACCTGGAGCAGGATCACTCGATGATCGCCCACCTGCTCACCGGCCTGCAGGCAGCAGTCGATCGAGCAGCGGGGCCCACGGAGCTGGACCGTCACCTCGAAGGGATCGCCGCCATCATGGAGTCGCACTTCCGCTACGAGGAGCGGCAACTGCTGACCGTGCTCGAGACACTGGACCTCGAGGTGGAGGTGCGTCAGGCGTTCGGGCCACTCTGAGAACGAAACCATTACGGAGGCGCCAACGCTGGCATACTCCGCCCATGCCAAAGGGACCCGTCAACACACCGCCTCCGCTGCTCTACTTCGTGGGCGGGACGATCCTGTTGGCCGTCGCGGGACTCACCTTCGACGGGATGCGGCTCGAGGTCATGACCATTGCATGGCTTGGCGCCGTCTTTTTCGGCGCACCGGGCGCCTACCTCTTCCTCGTCGGGGTGGTGGCGCGAGGCATCGAGGTCGCACGCGATCAACCCTGAGCAACCCACCTGCTCATCGGCTATCTGCGGCGATGGAAGCGGAGATCCCCGTTGGCCAGACGCGTCAGGTCGTACGCGGCGTCGTGCGCGCGGTGGTGATGGTGGGAGCAGAGCAAGGCCGCGTTGTCGAGGTCGCTGGCGCCGCCCTCGCTCCAGGGCACCAGGTGGTGCGCCTCGGACCAGGTGCCGGGGATGTCGCACCCTTGCGCGCGACAGGTGACGTCTCGGAGCAGCAACGCCCGGCGCTGCGCCTTGGAGAAGAGCCGTGATCCGCGGCCCAGGTCAAGGACTTCCGATTCCGCACCCAGCACGGCCGGGATGATCCGGGCGTTGCACGCCAGCCGCCTCGCCTGCGCGGCGGTGATCGTGTCGAAGCCGTCGCCCGGGACGCCGTTGCCCAGCGTCGCCACCCCGATCCCCGTACGCAGCGCGTCCAACGAGATCGTCACCGTCACGTTCGTGGCGTCGCCACCGTGGACCGGCAGACGCGCCGGGTCGAGCGTCTCCAGCAGCTGGCCGAACGCCTCGGCGAGACGGCGCGGGTGGCTGACGGGACTGCCGAAGCCACGCTGCGTACCGCTGTGGGCGTTCGCGTCGTCTGCGGAACCGCGCACCGCCCCGTCGGCCAACCGGGGGTTGGTGAAGGCATGCAGGTAGGTCGCCAACCGGGCGGCCACCGCGTCCGGCACGACGCCGGAGATCCGGGTCGGCCCGTCACCGACGGCGCGCAGGCGCAGCCGCTGGCGCTCGGCCGCGCGCCTCTCGGCGTTCTCCAGCCGACGACGCTCCTCGTCCTCGAAGCGCTGGGGATCGACGATCTCCAGGATCCGGCGCCCCAGCACCGCCAGCTCCTTCGGGGCGTGCACCGCAGCGAGTCGCACCAGCTCCGCCTCGGCCAGCGCCACCACCTCCCGACCCACCGAGTCAGGCAGCTCCCCCACCGCGTGCGCGATCACCCGCGCCTGGTCCAGGTTGACGGCCACCTCCCGCAGCGCGTGCGACAGCACGGGCAGGTCACGGTCCAACGCGTCGGCCAGTCGGGCATCCGCCGCGCAGTCACCCCGCCGGAGTCGCTGCGTACGCGCCAGCCAGGACGCCACAGACCGGTCTCCCGACATCTCGGCCACGTCTCCTGCCGCGACCATCACCCGTAGACGCAGCTCAGCCACCTGCGACTCCAGCGCCACCAGCTCGCCCAGCACGTCGGCCTTGTCGCGCGTCACCATGAAGACCGGCTCGAGGTCACCGACCGACTTCACCTGCTCACGCAGCAGGCCCACGACCGTGGTCAACGGATGCGTCGACGGGTGCTGGTCACTGGTCTGCATGGGTCACCTCCCGAGTGGATGACTCCAACCTATTCGAACCTGTGTTCGAATGGCATCGCCCGAACTGGGGAGATCGAGGCGCGAGATCAGCGCCGCCCCACCGACATCTCCACCCGCAGCACCTCACCCAATTTGAGGCCCAGCGGCTTGCGTACGGCGTCCTTCACGGGCAGCAGGTAGCGACCGTCGCGCGGGAAGAGCCCCGTCGTGAACTCCAGGCCCTCGATGCGGGCAGCCACCGGCACCTGTCCCCAGTACTCGAGCCCCTGCGCGGCCGCCTTGATGTCGACGCTGACCTCCTCGGGTACGTCGACGAAGTGGTAGGGCGCAGGTCCGCGCCACTCGACCAGCTCACCGGTGAACTCGAACTCCATCGCGCGCCTCAGCTCCGGCGTACGGGGCCCTGCGTCGTGGGATGCACGGCGCGCTGGAGGAAGTACGTCACCATCGCCACCAGCGAGAGCCCGACGCCCGCACCGATGACGAGCAGGACGGCGCCGACCAGGAAGAGACCACTGTCGTCGGTGGCCGCCGCGTGCACCGACCACGGCACCGCGAACCCGAGGGTCGCGGCCGCCGGGAGCACCATGACCGCCCACCCCGTGCGCGCCCGGAGCTGGGCCAGCGCGGTGGCCACGACGAGGGTCAGTCCCGCGCCCACCACCTGCCAGGCGCGGTACGGCCCCTGCTGCTCGCCGTCGACGACGTGGTACTCGTCGTCCCAGCCCAGCCAGGCGAACCACGTCGCGGCGGCGACGAGGGCCAGGACCACGGCGGCCAGCAGCACCGCCGTCGCACGGGAACCGGCACGGGCAGGGACGGTCGGCACGGGGCCGGGGGCAGCGAGGTCAGCGCTCATGGGGCCAGTCTGCGCCCCCACGGCGCCGGGTGACCTCCGCACGGGTACTCAACCGGCCTGACCCGAGCGCTCACCGGCGCAGGGCCGCCGCCAGCCAGGGCCAGCGCTGGGTGAGGGCGTCCACCACCGCCAGCGAGATGAAGCCGGTCATCATCTTGTCGAGCACGGAGAAGACCAGGTTCGACACGAAGGCGGCCAGCAGCAGCCACGGCAGGTGCTCGACCAGGCTCGCGGTCAGGGCTGAGGAGTCGTGCGGCGTGTAGCCGGAGAAGACCAGCCAGGTGATCGGCGCGGCCAGGGCCGTGCTCGCGGAGGCCACCGCCAGGTTGAGCAGCAGGAAGCGGCCCGTGGTCCGGGCCATGCCGAAGGTCCGCGCCCCGTATCCCCAGATCAGCGCACCCAGCGCGGTGACCGGGGTGAACCAGAAGCCGGCTGCGCCGGTGAGCAGACCGTCCAGGCCGCTGCTGCTCACGCCCACCAGCACCCCCCACCACGGGCCGAGCGCGATGGCGGCGACGGCCGTGCCGATCATGTCCAGCCAGACCGGGATGCGGAGGGCGTCGATGAAGGCCATGCCGGCCAGGTTGACCAGCAGGCAGACGACGAGCAGGGCGCTCCGCTGGCGCCGGGTCGGCCCTTGGTGCTCCGCGGACGCTGGCTCCGGCAGCTGTTCGGACTCGTCCGGGACCTGCTCGCTGACGGCGACGGCGCGGGCGCCCAGCCGGGCGGCCTCGAGCTCGAGGGCCTCGGTCATGTCCGCGACGAGGTCGCGGTCGAGTCGGCGGCCCCAGGCGGAACGCGTCGTAGACGGTGGTGCGGGCCGGCATCGCGACCTCGGCGCCACTCCCCTGGCCGTACGCACCCGCGCGACGAGGCGGGCGATCTCGGCGTACGACGGCTCCCCGGCGCTGCGCCGCAGCGCCTGCAACCGCAGGACCACCTCGTCCGAGGTCCTCACGTCAGACACGTCCACACTCCCGAGAGTCACCGTCCCGGCAGGACGGACCGGCACGAGGCTAACCCTGAACGGCGCTGTCCGAGGCTTCCGTGGGGAGTCTGTTCGGGTTCGTCCGGACCTCCCTGCCGGGCTGGACGGGTTCCCGCACTGTCGTCTTCAATCGTCTGCGACGGTGGGCTCACCCTCGCGGCCGTGGGGGGCGTGAAGGTGAGCCCTGTCCGTCAGCTCCGTCCCTCCGTGCGGGGTCCGTGGCTCCCTCAGCCCACCCGCAGGACCGTCACCGCGAAGTCCGAGTCGGCCTCGAACGGGTCCAGGTGCCACGTCGCGAAGCGGTGCTCCACCCGCGCCACGCCGCGCTCGGCCAGGTCGGCGAGGTCGGCGTCGTACTCCTCGAAGGGGTAGGCCTCGTCGCGCCGGAAGCCGACCACGACGCGACCGCCGGGGCGTACGACGGCGCAGAGGTTCTCGAGCACCGTGCGCTCGGTGCCGGGGGCCACGAAGACCATGACGTTGCCGGCGCAGACCACCAGGTCGACGGGCTCGCCGCCGACGTCGGCCAGCGTGAGCTCGCTCAGGTCGACGACGGCGTACGTCGGCCCGGGGTGGTCGACCTCGGCCGCCTCGATGAGCACGGGGTCGGCATCGAGGCCCCACACCGTGTGGCCCATGGCCGTGAGCGCGCCGGCCATCCGTCCGGCACCGCACCCGGCGTCGAGGATGCGGGACCCGCGCTCCACGAGCATGTCGACGAAGCGGGCCTCGCCGAGGAGGTCGGCCCCCTCGGCCGCGAGCGTGCGGAAGCGGTCGACGTACCACTGCGAGTGGCCGTCCTTGGTCTCGGTGAACCAGCGGGGGCGCGAGGTGTCGGTCATGCCCCCATCCTCACCCCGACCCGTGTTCGGGAACCGTCCGGACTCCCCGCGACGTCCCACACGTGGCCGTCGAGTGACCTTGACTTGGAGGAGCCTGGGTCGAGGGCTCTGGCTGAGTCAGGCTCCCCGCACCGGGGACGTGGAGCCGGGCTCGGCCAGCACCAGACCGCTGCCCCGCCGTAGGAGGCGGGCAGCGCCGACACGATGACGAGCGCGACGAAGCCGCTGATCAACTTGTCGCCGGACGACGTGATGAGGTTGGCGGCGCTGACCGAGAAGACGAACTGATCGGTCAGCGTCATCAACCGGGTGGTCAGCACGTCCTGCCCGTGGCCGATCGAGCCGGCGTAACGCGCCAGCAGGATCGGGACCGCCACCGCCGAGCAGGCCACGGCGGTGACGAGGTTGAGCCCGAGGAAGCGGGGCAGGGTCCGACCCCAGCCCCACCGACGGGCGCCGAGGGCCCACACCAGCGCACCCGTCGCGTTGACCAGGGCGAAGGGCAGGGACGCCGGTCCGGAGACGACGACGCCGATCAGGTTGGTGACCAGCGCGACGGCGACGCCGCGCCAGACCCCGAGGGTGAAGGCGGCGACCGCCGTGCCGAGCATGTCGAGGTAGAGCGGGATCCCCAGGAGGTGGACGGTCTCGCGGCCGAGGATGTTGAGCAGGACGCTGCCGATCATCACCAACGCCGGGCGGCGGGCCCGCTGCATCCACTCCTCCACCTCGTCCGCGCTCGCGCCCAGGGCGTCGGCGATCTCGCGGTGCAGCGCCGGTCCATCCGCTTGCGGCCCGTGCGGAAGGCGTCGTAGACGATCGTCCGGGCCACCCGGGCGGCCTCCGGACGGACTCCCGCGGCGACCCGGCGGTCGGTGATGCGCTGCGCGATCTCGACGTACGACGGGTTCCCCAACGAGGCGCGCACCTGCTGCAGCTCGGCGGCCAAGCGGTCCCAGTAGCTGGGCTCGCCCGAGGCCGAGAAGGGCGAGTGGGGGTGTGCTTCGGGCTCGTCAGATCCTTGGTGAGGCATCTCCAGCAGGAGAGCAACGGCCCCCGAGGTCAGAGCTTCGCTGCGCTCGCCGGCAGGAGCACGAGGTCCGTGCGCAGCTCCTCCGGCGCGGTCCGGGACGGGTCGTCGACGTAGATCTCGACGAACCGGCTCCCGTCCTCGGCACCTTCAGCGCCGACCGCGGCCAGGAGCCCGGCCCACGCCTCGGGGAGGCCGTCGTAGGCCCCGCGGTGGCTCACCACCCACGCCGGCCCGTCCGGGAACTTGCCGTGCTCCACACCGTCCGGCAGGTCCGCCGGCAGCCCTTGGGCGTGCACGCCGACCGGGAACCCCAACGTGAGGTCGAAGGTGGCACTCACGTCGCCGTCGTAGCAGGCGAATCCGGGACCGATCGGTTCCAGCCCGGACAGCACGGTGAAGCCGCCGTCGAAGATCTCGACGATCTCTTCCATCGTCACGCACTCGTGGCGGAGCAGGACCACGACGACGTCGTCCGGCAGGTCGACCTGCGTGGGGGTGGTGAAGGGCTCCGTCGACAGGACGAGGGGTACGGGTCGGGCGCTCATGCCTCTCGACGCTACTGGCGCCGCGCCGCTGCGTCGAGCCCCCCGAGACGCCTCAGCAGCAGCTCGTACGGGCCGAGGCCTCCCGGTGGGCGTCGCGGTGCCGCTCGAACTCGCGCCGCGTCATCGGGGTGCGTCCCTCGGCGCGGCACCGGTCGACGTACTCGTCCCACTTCGCCTCGCCGGAGGCCTGGCGCAGGTACCACCGCACCCCTCCCACGGCGTCGCGTACGAGGTCGGGCACGCCCCTCATCGCTCGTCACCCGCCCCCACGCGCTCCCGGTGGCCGTGCTCGGTCTCCCAGCGGACCATCGCCTCACGCTCCTCGGCGGTGGCGAAGAAGTCGGCCGGGGCGACGATCCGCGACTCCACCTTCGGCACCTCCGTGGTGGGCAGCCCGCCCGCACGGATGGCCTTGACCCAGATCCAGAACGCGTTCAGCACCACGACGAGCACCAGCAGCGCGAAGGTCGCCTGGAGGGTGCCGTTGAGGGTCGAGTTGAAGATGATCTGGTCCATCTGGGACTGGTCGGTCGCCGGGGCGAGCAGCTCACCGGCCTCCTGCGCGTCGGCGTAGCGGGTGCGCTGGCTGAAGTAGCCGATGGCGGGGTTGTCGGAGAAGACCTTCTGCCAGCTGGCCGTCATGGTGACGATGAGGTCCCACGCCAGTCCGATGCCCGGCACCCACGCCCACTTCACCTTGCCGTGCTTGATCAGCAGCGTCACGCAGAGGGTCAGCGCGATGGCCGCGAGCAGCTGGTTGGCGATGCCGAAGAGCGGGAAGAGCTGGTTGATGCCGCCGAGCGGGTCGGTGACACCGACGTACAGCATGTAGCCCCAGAGCCCGACGACGACCGCGCTCGCCGACCACGACGCGGGGAGCCAGGCCAGGTCACCGTACTTCGGCCAGATGTTGCCGATGGTGTCCTGCAGCATGAAGCGGCCCACCCGGGTGCCGGCGTCGACGGCGGTGAGGATGAAGAGCGCCTCGAACATGATCGCGAAGTGGTACCAGAAGGCGGCCAGCCCGCCCCCGAACGCCTCCGTGAAGACCAACGACATGCCGAAGGCCAGCGTCGGTGCGCCACCGGTGCGGGAGATCAACGTGCCCTCCTCGACCGACGCGGCAGCGGCCTGCAGGTCCGAGGGCGAGATCGTGAAGCCCAGCCCGGCGACGAACTCCGACGCGGTCGCCGCGTCGAGGCCGGTGGCGCCGGCCGGTGAGTTGATCGCGAAGTAGAGGCCGGGGTCGATGACGCTGGCCGCGATCAGCGCGGAGATGGCGACGAACGACTCCATCAGCATGCCGCCGTAGCCGATCATCTGCACCTGCGGCTCCTTGGCGACCATCTTCGGGGTCGTGCCCGACGAGATCAGCGCGTGGAAGCCCGACAACGCACCACAGGCGATCGTGATGAAGACGAACGGGAAGAGCTTGCCCGCGAAGACCGGGCCGTCACCGTCGAGCGCGAACGAGCTGACCGCGTCGTTCTGCAGCGTCGGGGCGGCGAGCACGAGGCCGATGGCGAGCAGCACGATCACGCCGACCTTCATGAAGGTCGACAGGTAGTCGCGCGGGGTGAGCAGCATCCAGACCGGAAGGATCGAGGCGACGAAGCCGTAGACCACCAGGCCGAGGGTCAGCTGCTCCTTCGAGAGGGTGAGCGCCTCGCCCCAGCCCCAGTCGTCGACGTAGCCGCCACCGATGATCGCGAGCATCAGCAGCACGACGCCGATCGCGGTCACCTCCATCACCCGACCGGGCCGCAGCACGCGCAGGTAGAAGCCCATGAAGAGGGCGATCGGGATGGTCAGGCCGATCGAGAAGACGCCCCACGGCGACTCGGCGAGCGCGTTGACGACGACCAGCGCCAGCACCGCCAGGATGATGATCATGATGGCGAAGACGGCGATCAGGGCGGCGATGCCGCCGACCACGCCGATCTCCTCGCGGACCATCTGCCCCAGGCTCTTGCCGTCGCGGCGCATCGAGAAGAAGAGGACGACCATGTCCTGCACGGCGCCGGCCAGGATGACGCCGACGATGATCCAGATCGTGCCGGGCAGGTAGCCCATCTGCGCGGCCAGCACGGGGCCCACCA
Organism: Nocardioides daphniae; assembly: GCF_004777465.1. Taxonomy (NCBI): domain Bacteria; kingdom Bacillati; phylum Actinomycetota; class Actinomycetes; order Propionibacteriales; family Nocardioidaceae; genus Nocardioides; species Nocardioides daphniae. The sequence continues at coordinate 702,589 of NZ_CP038462.1, read as the reverse complement.
GCGGGCCGGCGCCGGCGATGGCGGCGAAGTGGTGGCCGAAGAGGACGCGGCGGTCGGTGACGTCGAAGTCGCGGCCGTTCTCCAGCCGCTCGGCCGGGGTGGCGCGGGTCGCGTCGACCTCCAGCACCCGGCGCGCGATCCAGCGCGCGTAGAAGCGGTACGCGATGGCGTACGACGCGAGGGCCGCGAAGAGGATCCACAGCGCGGAGACCTCCTCGCCGCGCGACAGCGCCAGCACGCTCCAGCAGACGGCGCCGACGAGGGCGACGCCGATCCAGACGGCGATGCTGAGCGGCGAGCTCCGCCGACCGCCGGGGGCCGGCGGGGATGCGGTGGTGACCTGGTGGGACATGCGTCCTCCTCCGAGAAGGGACCCTGGGGGTGGGTCGTCCCTCGATCTTCGGTCGCCAGGTGCGCCCCCGCAAGGGTGCTGGCGGCAGGATGTGCGCATGACCGTCTTCCTCGCGTGGACCGCCGCTCCCCTGCCGGACGACGAGGTGGCGCGGCTCGAGGGCCCGTGGACGGAGCTGCGGGTGGCGGGGCCGGGGCTCGTCCTGGTGGAGAGCACCGAGTCGTTGTCGCGGGTCTACCACGCGCTGAAGTGGTCGCTGGAGGACGAGGACGCGGCCCTGGTCGTCACACCGGTGCTCGAGCGCCCCAAGCTGAAGGGGCTGGCGCCGGGCACCACCACGTGGTTGCGGGACCGGACACCGCGGTCGGCCGACGGCGAGGACTGACGCTGGCGAGTTGTCGGCGCGCGGTCCTACGGTGAGTGGCATGAGCCAGCAGCCCGAGGACCCGCCCGACCAGTCCGCCCCGCCCCCGTGGGAGCCACCCACCGCAGGCAGCGACGTCGAGCACCTGCTCGGCATGCTCGACCGGCTGAGGTGGACCTTCCGCTGGAAGGCCTCCGGCCTGGACGACGCGGGGCTGGCTGCCACGGTGGGCGCCTCCAGCCTCACCCTCGGCGGCCTGTTGAAGCACCTCGCGGCGGTGGAGAGCATCCAGCTCACCTGGAAGGCCTTCGGGCGTGACCCCGGCCCGCCGTGGAACACCGCCGACTGGGACTCCACCCCTGACTGGGACCTCCGCTCAGCCGGCGAGCAGTCGGCGGCCGAGCTGTACGCCCTCTACGACGACGCGGTCGCGGCGTCGCGCGAGCGGTTGCAGGCAGCGCTGGCGGACGGGGGATCGACCAGCCGACGCAGGCCGACGACGGGCGCGGCGGGCACGCCAGCCTGCGGCGCCTGGTCTGCGACCTGGTCGAGGAGTACGGACGCCACACGGGGCACGCAGACCTGCTACGCGAGTCGGTCGACGGCCTCGTCGGGGAGGACCCGCCGCCTGACTGGCGACCCTGAGCGGCGTCGACGCGGCCAGCCTCAGCTGGCGGCGCGCTCCTCACCCACGAGCACGCTCGAGCGGGTCTCGAAGCCCTGGCCACGGAAGCCCTTCAGCCCGAGCTCCTCGGCCTCGGTGCTGAGCACCACGAGACCGTCGCCGTAGCGGGCGTTGAGCTCGGTCGCCACGTCGTCGTAGGCGTTCTCCGCCGCGTTGAGGGCCGCGAAGTCGCCCGCTGCGTGCACGGCGTCGAGCACGGCGCGCAGGCGCAACCCGTCCTCGTACGCCTGCGGGTCACCGATGCGCGCGTGCAGCATCGCTGCCTCCTCGGCGGAGAGCTTCGGTGCGTGCCACGACCGCTCGACGAAGCCGCGCAACAGCGACAGTCGCGTCTGCTCCGGCAGGTCGAGATACCGCATGGTGACTCCTTGGTCCAGGTGGTGATTCCGACGGTACGCCTCCCATCGGCAGGCCGCCCGCGAAATCGCAGAAGTCCCCGGCGCCACACGGGTCACAGGCGGGTTCAGGCCCAGATGTGGCCCGGACGCCCGCCGTCCGCGGTCACCACTGCACCGTTGGCCACCCGACCGAGCGGCGAGGCCAGGAAGGTGACCAGGGCTGCCACGTCGGCGGCCGTCTGCGCGACGCCGAGCGCGTTGGAGGCGGCGGCCTGCTCCGCGTACGCCGCGTCCCCGGCGTTGCGCTCAGTGACCGTCAGACCGGGGTGCACGCAGACGACGCTGACGCCGTCGGGTCCGAGCTCGTCGGCCAGGTTCTTGGTCAGCGCAACCACGCCGATGTTGCGGATGGAGCCACCGACGTTGCCGGTCACGCGGGCGTTGGTGCCGGAGATGTTGACGACCTGTCCCCCGCGCTCACGCAGGTGCGGAGCAGCGGCACGGACCACGCGCAGGTAGCCGAGCACCTTGGTGTCGACGTGGCTCAGCACGTCGGTCTCGTCCAGGTCGTCGAGGCCGGTCGGTGCTCCGGCCGCGGCGCGGGGAGCGGCGCAGTTGACCACGACGTCGAGCCGGTCGAGCATCGCCACCGCCGCAGCGACGGCGGAGCGCACCGCCGCGTCGTCGGTCGTGTCGGCAACGACGTGGCCGACGGCCCCGGTCTCGGCCACGGCCGCCTCCAGCGACACCTCGTCACGCCCGAGCAGCACGACCTCCGCCCCCTCGGCCGCCAGCGCGGCCGCGGTGGCCCGTCCGATGCCACGGTTGCCGCCGGTCACGAGCGCGCCGGCGCCCTGCAGTCCCAGATCCACGGGCAGGAGTCCACCACAGGGGCGGGGCTCAGCTGCGCAGCACCTTCTCCATGGGACGGCCCTTCGCCAGCTCGTCGACCAGCTTGTCGAGGTGCGGATCTGCTTCATCAACGGGTCGTCGACCTCCTGGACCTTGACGCCGCAGACGCTGCCGGTGATGAGGGCGGCAGCCGGGTTGAGGTCGGCAGCGGCGAAGAACTCCTCGAAGGTCGTGCCCGCGGCGAGGTGGCGCTGCAGGGCGGCCTCGTCGAACCCGGTCAGCCACGCGATCACCTCGTGCAGCTCCGCGACGCTGCGCCCCTTCCTCTCCACCTTCGCCACGTAGTGCGGATGCACCGAGGCGACGCTCGTGGTGAAGATGCGGTGCGACATGCCTCGACGCTAGCCGGGGTCAGCCCCGCCGCGTACGCGTGGCTCGTTGCTCGGCGATCTCGCCCCGGTTGGCGCAGATCGCCGCCCCGACGAAGGCGGCCACCATCAGGATCGACGGCAGGTCCTCGAGGAAGCCGATGTCGGCCGCGACGGCGACGGCCATCGCCGCGACGTGCAGCAGGAAGAGGGCCGGGACCCAGCGCGGCGTGGTGGCCGAGCGGAGGAAGGCCAGGGCCAGCATCACCTCACCGACGTAGAAGGCACCGAAGCCGACCTTGAGCATGCCCTGCTGCAGCGGGTCCCGCATGGCCGCCGCCATCGAGTCGGCGTCCACGCCGCCCTCCACGCTGAGCGCCCGCAGCAGCACCAGCTGCATCGCGAATCCCGCCAGCACCACGGCCGCGAAGGCGAGCAGGAGCAGGCCCACGATCCCCGGGACGACGCCCCGGCCGCGCACCAGCGGGGTCATGCTGGAGACCCCGAAGAGCAGTCCCGTCGACGCGACCATGAGCACGACCGCAGCGGTGGTCCAGGCGTCGGGGTCGGCGTGCACCAGCCGCAGGATCGCCCCGTCGCCCGTGGGCCGCGGGGTGAGGTGGCTGCCGAAGAAGAGAGCCGTGGCCCCGATGACCAGAGCTGCGGCCGAGACAGCCAACCATTCGTTGCGCACGGGGCAAACCTAGTCGTCGGCGCGCGCGGGCAACGGGCGTTCGGGCGAAGTAGGGCGCCTCAGATGTCGGTGATTCTCACGCCTGCCTGCGTGCGCCTTGTAGCGCTTGTTCATCGCGATCAGGTTGGCCGTGAACGCCTCCACCTGGTGGGCATTGCGACGACGACCGCCGTAGACCCCGCGCATCCCCGGCACCGTGTCCGCCAGCGCCTGCACCAGGTCGGTCGCCTCCCGCTCGTCACCCAGCACCAGCACGTCACAGTCGATCGACTCGACCTCAGGGTCCTCCAGCAGCCCGCACTCACGTTGTGGAACGCACCCACCACGGTCGACTCGGTCAGGATCGCGGCCGCCTGCTGGGTGGCAGAGCCCTCCTCGACCTGCAGGGCGAAGGGGCCCTGCTTGTCGAAACCGAGCGGGTTGACGCAGTCGACCACGATCTTGCCGCCCAGCACCGGCTTCAGCTCGGTGAGCAGCTCCTTGTGGCCGTCCCACGGCACCACGACCAGCACGATGTCACCCGCCGCGGCAGCGTCCGCGTTGGCCGCACCCGTCACCGCACCACCGGTCGCCTCGGCCAGCTCGGCCGCGACCTTCTCCGCCTTCTCCGCGCCACGCGAGCCGATCACCACGCTCAAGCCAGCGGTGGCGAAACGACGCGCCAGGCCGCGGCCCTGGGGTCCGGTGCCGCCGAGGACAGCGATGGTCTTGCCGGTCAGGTCGCTCACTGATGTCTCCTGTCGCTCACGTCGGGACGTCCGACGGGGGTGCCCACGGGCGTACCGCCCGACGAAAAAGTCTGACGAAAGGGTACACGGGGCGGGAGCCAGCATTCCACGGCGCGTTCCGCCTGCGCCACGCCCGCGACGGACCGTGGGACGGCACGGCCTGCGAGGGACTCTCGTTACAGTTGCCCGGTCCGTCGACACCTGACTGACACACCTCATCCAGGAGCCACCATGCCTGCACGCCGGACCATGCCCACCACGGAGGCCCGCGACCTGCTCTCCCTCGTGCGACAGGTCGCGACCACGGAGCTGCTGCCCCGCTCCGCGCAGTCCGAGGCCACCGAGACGTTCCCGCGCGACGTCTTCCGGATGCTCGGTTCGATGGGCGTGCTGGGCCTGCCCTACCCCGAGGAGCTCGGCGGCGGCGGGCAGCCGTACGAGGTCTACCTCCAGGTGCTCGAGGAGATCGGCGCGGTCTGGTCGTCGGTCGGCGTAGGCGTCAGCGTGCACGCCCTCTCCTGCTTCGGCCTGGCCACCTTCGGCACCGACGAGCAGAAGCAGCAGTGGCTCCCCGACATGCTGGGCGGCGACCTGCTCGGCGCCTACTGCCTCTCCGAGCCGCACGCCGGCTCCGACCCCGCGGCGATGCGCACCACCGCCCGCCTCGACGGTGACGAGTACGTCCTCAACGGCGCGAAGGCGTGGACCACGCACGGCGGCGAGGCCGACTTCTACAAGGTGATGGCGCGCACCGGCGAGGGACGCAACGACATCTCCTGCTTCCTGGTCCCGGCGGACACCCCCGGCCTGAGCGCCGACCACCCCGAGAAGAAGATGGGGCTGACCGGCTCGACCACGGCCACCATGCTCTTCAACGACGTCCGGGTGCCCGTCGAGCGCCGTCTCGGCGCCGAGGGCGACGGGCTGCGCATCGCGCTCGCCGGCCTCGACTCCGGTCGGCTCGGGATCGCCGCCGTCGCCACCGGCCTCGCCCAGGGCGCCCTCGACCAGGCGGTCGCCTACGCGCAGCAGCGCGAGACCTTCGGCGAGCGGATCATCGACCACCAGGGTCTGGCCTTCCTGCTGGCCGACATGGAGGCGGCCGTGCAGACCGCCCGCGCCACCACGCTGCACGCCGCCCGCCTCAAGGACGCGGGGCTGGAGTTCAGCCGCGAGGCGAGCATCGCCAAGCTGGTCGCCACCGACAACGCCATGAAGGTGACCACCGACGCCGTGCAGGTCTTCGGCGGCTTCGGCTACACCCGCGACTTCCCCGTCGAGCGCTACATGCGCGAGGCGAAGGTCATGCAGATCTTCGAGGGCACCAACCAGATCCAGCGCATGGTCATCAGCCGCTCGCTCGACCGCGCGCCGGGCGGCGATCACCGGCCCGGAGGCCTGAGCCCCACCTCGTACGCCCTCCCTGTACGCCCTCCCCGGACGCCCTCCGCCAGACTTCAGCACGCACCACCGCAGCCAGACACCGCACAGCCAGACACCGCCGGGCCCCCGCGTCACACCCGAGAAGGAATCACCATGCAGGTCAACGACACCGCCGCGATCGTCACCGGCGGAGCCTCCGGCCTCGGCGCCGCCACCGCCGCTGCCCTCGCCGAGCGAGGCGCGACCGTCTTCGCCTTCGACCTCCCGGCCTCGATCGAGAACGCCCCGGCCGTCGAGGGCATCTCCTACGTGCCGGTCGACGTCACCGACGCCGAGCAGGTCCAGGGCGCGGTCGACACCGCGGCCGGTGCGGGCGTGCCGCTGCGCACGGTGGTCAACTGCGCAGGCATCGGCCCGTCGGCCCGCATCCTCAGCCGCAAGGGCCCGCACGACCTGGCCCTCTTCGCCAAGATCGTCCAGGTCAACCTGCTCGGCTCCTTCAACGTGATGACCCTGGCCGCCGAGAAGATCGCCGCCACCGAGCCGCTCGAGCACGACCAGCGCGGCGTCATCATCAACACCGCCTCGGTCGCTGCCTACGACGGCCAGGTCGGCCAGGCCGCCTACTCCGCCTCCAAGGGCGGCATCGTCGGCCTCACCCTGCCCGCCGCGCGCGACCTCGCCCAGTTCGGCATCCGCGTCCTGACGATCGCCCCCGGCATCATCGAGACCCCGATGCTGGCCACCGTCTCGGAGGAGTTCCGCGCGTCGCTCGCCGCCGGCGTGCCCTTCCCGCAGCGCCTGGGCCGCCCCGACGAGTACGCCCAGCTCGCGCTGTCGCTCATCGACCACGACTACCTGAACGGCGAGGTCATCCGGATGGACGGAGCACTGCGGATGGCTCCGCGCTGACAGAGGGGATGGCTCCGCGCTGACCTGACGGTCAGTGCGACAGGGCGACCTGCACCAGCAGGTCGCCCGAGCTGGCCACCGCCCAGAACCGCAGGAACCGGCCGGCGGTGCCGGCGACCAGGAAGACCCAGAGCCGCAGGCGCAGCACCCCGGCGAGCACCGACAGCACCGCGAAGGGCGGGAAGCCGGTGAGCGCGGAGACGAAGAAGAGCATCATGGTCGCGACCGGGCGACCGTCGGTGCGCGCGTGCCACTTCTCCAGCCGCGCCTGCCACTTCGGCCGGGCCAGCTTCGTCGCGATCCACGGGATCCGGGTGCCGCCCAGGCCGGCGAGGTACCAGATCGACTTGCCGACCATCTGGCCCACGGCCGCGGCGAGTGCCAGCCAGACGCTGGAGCCGCTGGTCACGGCGATCGAGGCCACGTAGACCTCGGCGTTGACGACCGGGAACAGGGCCGAGACCGCGGCGCAGAGCAGAGTCGACAGGACCAGCACGTGAGGGCCCTCCCCCGCTCACCGGGCGCGTTGCGTGGGGCACCCGTCTGGCTTCCGACAGTAGCGACAGATCTGGCGACGCGGACCAGATGCGCGAACTCCGGACAACCCGTCCCGCGTGTCGCCTTGCGACGTCAGCCGGCGACGCGGCGCGAGAGCTCGCGGGCAGCCTCGCCGACCCGGTGCCCGAGCCGCAGGCACGACTCCGGCGTACGCTCCTGGAGCCCGCCGCCGACGGCGACGAGCAGGTTTGGGTGTGCGTCGTGCAGAGCCGTGACCACCGAGTCGAGGTGGCCCAGGTCGCGGGTCATGCTGGCGGCCAGCACCACGGCCACGGGACGCCGGGCCTCGACGGCGGCGAGCCAGTCCGTCACCGGCAGGTCGGCGCCGACGTAGGTGGTGGCCAGCCCGGCCCGCCGGGCCGCGACCGCGAAGCCGAGCAGCCCGATCTCGTGGCGGTTCTTCGGTGGGAGGCCGACGACGACGCGGGGGCCGATCCCGTCCGCCCCCGCAGCCTCGTACGCGGCCGACAGCTTCCGCACGACGGCGTGCGCGACCATGTGCTCACCGGCGACGGTCACCCGCCCCGACGCCCAGGCCAGTCCGAGCTCACGCATCGCCGGCATGAGCCACTCGTCGACGACGGTCTCGAGGGCGACGTGGGCGAAGCGCTGGTCGAGCAGGCGCGAGACCGCGGCGACGTCGAGCCGCTCGGCCGCCAGCAGCAGGCGCTCGGTCGCCTCCTCGGCCCCGTCCCCGGGCCCAGCACCGTCGAGCGCGCCACCCGGAGCCGGCGGGGCGGACGGTGCCTCGCTGTCGAGACGGCGACGCGTCTCCTCGGCCGCCTGACGCGGGGCCATTCCCTCCTGCACCAGGGCCTGCATGGTCCCGAGCGCCCGCAGCGCGTCGTCGTCGTACAGCCGGTAGCCGGCATCGGTGCGCTGGGGTGCGCCGATGCCGTAGCGACGCTCCCACGCACGCAGCGTGGCGACGTTGACCCCGAGCATCTCGGAGGCGTGCTTGATCGTGTACATCAGTTGCCTGCCCAGCCGATCGCCGCGCGCAGTCCCTTCCTGCTCGGTCGGGCCGCCGAACTTCCGACGACCTCGTGGACGTGGGCCAATTCTGACCCACTCGGGGCGCCACGGGCCGCGTTCGTCGCGCGAGCCGTGACCGTGTGTCGACCTGCAGTGTCGCAGGCGCCCTCCCGCCGTGCGCGAGGTTGCCGCACCTTTCCTCCTCCCGAAGGGCCCGTCCCGATGACCCTCCCCCCGCCCGCGACCTCGGACCGGAGCCGCGCCCTGCGCGGCCTGGTCCCGGCCGCGACGCAGGGAGCGATCCTCGTCCGACGCAGCCGCGCCCGTCACCCCAGGTTCCCGGTGGCGTCGGACGGGGTTCCCGACCACGGACGCCCCCGGAGGACACCGAGCTTCGCCGCGACGGCGGCGAGGGCGGCAGCGCACAGCTGTCGCATCGGTGTGGAGGCCGCACGGTCGCTCGGGGCGACCAGGTGACACGCTCACCGCGGCCCTCCACACCGGTGCACCAATACCCCGTCTGGTCGGTGGCTTCCTCCCCGTCCGACGGGCACACTGGGAGGGTGTCCCGCACCAGCGGCGTCCTGCCCACGACTTCCTCGAGGCGTTCCGCGCCTCGCGGGAGGGCTGCCCGGCCCATGCAGCTGCCGGGCCCGAGGCTGACCACCACGCGCTCGACCAGGTCCGGCTGGCACGCGCGGTGGCTCAGGAGGCGGCCGACGGGGATCGAGGTGGCCGCATGACCACCTCGAGCCTCGGAGTCCTGCCGGCGGCAGAGCTGACCACCCACCGGGTGGCCGCTGGCGGACCACCGGCCGTGTCAACCAGGGCGGCGGCGCCGGAGAGGGTGTCCGACACCGCCGCCCCGGGGACGCACCGGACGACCCCGCACTCCTGCCCCGACCCCCGAGCCGGGCGACGCTGACCCCTCCCTCCCTTCAGGGTCGGCGTCGCCCTCCCGGCTGCCCGCCCCTGCCGACGAGCAGACTCCTGCTGTTTTTCAAACACTCCGTAGTGAAATCTTCGCCCCGACTGCACAGGGTGACCACAGAAGGCCTAGTCTTATTGCCAGTCGTTGGCAACAAGGAGACCCGATGCCCCACCGCCGTCCGCCGCAGGCGACGCGCCCCTCCGCGGGCCGGTGGCACTCGTGAGCCTCCTCGACACCTCGGGCGACTCCGTGGCCGCCTCCTCCGCGCCGGACCCCGCCCCCGCCGGCGAGTCGGGCACCCGCCGCGTCGTCCTCACCGTGCTGGGCCGCCTGCTGCGCCTGGCCAGCCTGCTGGTCGCCGTCGCAGTGGGCACGTTCGTCCTCATGACCAGCTCCCCGGTCGACCCGATCGAGGCCTACGTCGGGGCCGACACCGCGGTCATCAGCTCCGAGCAGCGTGACCAGATCGCGGAGCGCTGGGGCCTCGACGAGCCGCCCGTCCAGCGCTTCGCCGCCTGGGCCGGCAACCTCGCCCAGGGCGACCTCGGCACCTCGGTGGTCTTCGGCGAGCCCGTCGTCGACGTCATCGCCGACCGCTTCGTCGCCAGCCTCGCCCTGCTGGCGCTGGCCTGGATCTTCTCCGGCGTCCTCGGCTTCGTGATGGGCCTGGTCGCGGGCGCGACCCACGGCCGCCTGCTCGACCGGGTGCTCTCGTGGTGGGCGTACACGCTCGCCTCCGCACCGACCTTCTGGGTTGGCCTCCTGCTGCTCTACGTCTTCTCAGTGTCGCTGCAGTGGACTCCGGTCTGCTGCGCCGGACCGATCGGCGCGCTGCCCGGCGAGGTCACGCTGCTCGAGCGCCTGCACCACCTCGTGCTGCCGGCCCTGACGCTGAGCGTCGTCGGGATCTCGCCGGTCATGCTGCACACCCGCCAGCAGACCATCGAGGTGCTGGCCAGCGACCAGGTCGCCTTCGCCCGCGCGCAGGGCGAGCGCGGCGCCGGCCTGGTCCTGCACCGGGTCGCCCGCAACGCCGCCGGGCCCGCCCTGATGCTGCAGTTCGCCTCGATCGGTGAGCTGATCGGCGGCGCCGTGCTGGCCGAGCAGGTCTTCACCTACCCCGGCCTGGGGCAGGCGACCACCACCGCCGCGCTGCGCCAGGACGTCCCGCTGCTGATGGGTGTCGCCCTCTTCACCGCCCTGCTCGTCTTCATCGGCAACTCGCTCGGCGACCTGGCCCACCGGGCCGTCGCTCCGCACGCCCGGGAGGGGGTGCGATGAGCACCGACGCCGCCACCCGCCCGGCCCCGACCGCCGCCCCGCGCTGGGGCGACCGGCGCACGCGTACGACCGTGAGCCTGGTCGTCGCCCTGCTCACCGTCGTGGCGGTCGCCGTCGCGGGCACCCTGGCCGCCGGGCCGGCCGCCGTGACCGACCTCGCCCAGCGCCACCAGGCGCCCTCCCTCGACCACCTCTTCGGTACCGACGCCTACGGCCGTGACCTCTTCCAGCGGACCCTGGTCGGCCTGCGGCTCAGCCTCGTCGTCGGCACGGTGGCGGCGCTAATGTCCGGGGCGATCGCACTGGTCCTGGCGCTGGTGGCCACGGTCGGCGGTCGCTGGGCGGCGGCCGTCGTCAACTGGCTCGTCGACCTCTTCCTGGCGCTGCCCCACCTGGTGCTGCTGATCCTGCTGGCCTTCGCGCTGGGCGGCGGCACCCAGGCCGTCATCCTGGCCGTCGGCCTGACCCACTGGCCGCGGCTGACCCGCGTCCTGGTCTCCAAGGCCCGCGAGACCACCGGCGCCGACTACGTCGCGCTCTCGCGCGCCCTGGGCCACAGCCGCGCCCACGTGGCGCGCCACCACCTGGCCCCCCACCTCGTCCCGCACTTCTCGGTGGGTGTCGTCCTGATGTTCCCGCACGCGATCCTGCACGAGGCGGCGCTGTCGTTCCTCGGCCTGGGCATCGACCCCGGCCAGCCCGCGATCGGCATCCTGCTCTCCGACTCGATGCGCTCTCTCTCGCGGCCACTGGTGGCTCGCGGCCCTGCCCGGCCTCGCCCTCCTGGTCATCGTGAAGCTGATCGACCGGATCGGTGAGGACCTACGCCTGCTCGTCGACCCGAGGAGTGCCCACCTGTGACCACCACCGCTCCCAGCACCAGCCCCTGCTCGAGGTCAGCCACCTGGCCGTCTCGTTCACCCAGTACGACCGTGGCCTGCGCCGCCGCGAGGTGCAGGCCGTCGCCGACATGTCGCTCGACGTGCGCGCCGGCGAGGTCGTCGCGCTGGTCGGCGCCTCGGGCGCCGGCAAGAGCCTGCTCGGCCACGCCGTGCTCGGCCTGCTGCCGCCCAACGCCACCGAGACCGGCCGCGTCACCTGGCAGGGCACCGACGTCGACCTCGCCGCCCGCCGCCGGCTCGCCGGCCACGGGATCGCCCTGCTCCCCCAGGCGCTCAGCCACCTCGACCCGACCGCCACCGTCGGCGCCCAGGTGCGCCGCGCCGCCCGGCTCGCCGGTGTCCCGCGCCGGACCCGCCAGGTCGCGCTGGAGGCCGTCGTCGCCCAGGGCCTCGACCCCTCGGTGCTGCGCCTGCACCCCCACCAGCTCTCCGGCGGCATGGGCCGCCGGGTGCTCACCGCGATCGCCCTGATGGGTGACCCGGCCCTGGTGATCGCCGACGAGCCGACGCCCGGCCTGGCCCTGGAGAGCGTCACTGCGGTCCTGCAGCGGCTGCGCGACCTGGCCGACGCCGGCCGCGCAGTCCTGCTCATCACCCACGAGATCGCCGGCGCCCTCACCGTCGCCGACCGGGTCGTGGTCGTCGAGCGTGGTCGCACCCTGGAGGAGGCACCGGTCGGCGCGTTCACCGGTGACGGCTCCGCACTGAGCCACCCCTACAGCCGGGCGCTGTGGCAGGCGCTCCCGCAGAACGGCTTCGCCCTGCCTGCCGCCCGGCTGCTCGACGCGCCGGTCCCGGCCGCCGCGGCGCTCCTGGAGATGGCGGACGTCGCGTGCTGATCGGCACCGACCTGTGGGCGCGGCACGGCCGTGGCCCCTGGATCCTCGCCGGCCACCACCTGACCCTGGCTCCCGGCGAGGTGCGCGGCCTCTTCGGCCCGAGCGGCTGCGGCAAGTCGACGCTGGCCGCCGTCCTCGCCGGCCTGCACGTCCCCGCCCGCGGCACCGTAGAGGTCGACGGCGCAGCGCTCGCGTCGATCGCCGGCCCGCGGCCGGTGCAGCTGGTGCTGCAGCACCCCGAGCGCGCGATGAACCCACGCTGGAAGATCGGCCGGGTGCTCGACGAGGCCCGCCCCGACGGTGCCGAGCGGTCGCTGGCCGAGGGCGACCTCGTGCAGTCGGCCTGGTTCGACCGCTACCCCCACGAGCTGAGCGGCGGCGAGCTGCAGCGGGTCAACTTGGCTCGCGCCCTGGTCACCGAGCCGTCCTACCTGCTGGCCGACGAGATCTCGGCCAGCCTCGACGCCATCACCCAGGCGCTGCTGTGGAGCCACCTGCGCGACCACGTCGCGCGGCGCCGGATGGGCGTGCTGGCGGTCTCCCACGACCGGGCGCTGCTGGCGGCGGTGGCCGACGAGGTCGTGGAGTTTCCGCTGGCCCGTCCGGCGCTCAGGGGCTGACGAAGGGGTACGCAGCGAACAGTCGCTCGAGGGTGGCCCGCTGCCGCGGTGAGTGGGGCGTGAAGTCGGTGAGCTCGAGCGTACGGCGGGAGGAGCGGCCGGCGCGGGCCCACGTGCCGACAACCCGGCCACCGCGCACCACCGACTTGCGGAAGACCCCGTTGTTGCCCGGCACCAGCGCGGCGTGCTCGTCAGGCGTCAACGCGAAGAGCCGGTCGGCGTAGCCGAGGACCAACTCGTCGAAGCCCGGCAGCAGCAACGGCGCGGCGCTCGCCCGGCCGAGCTCCCGCGCCTCCTCGACCAGGCCCGGACGCCAGTACGCAGGCTCCCCGTCGCTGCCCGGGTCACGCTCCAGGTCCCCCTCGACCGCCGGCAACGCGGCGCGGATCTCCCTCAGCGTGAGCTTGGTCCACCAGGCGAAGTCGCGGACCGTCGCTGGTCCGTGGCTGAGCAGGTAGCGCCGCAGCATCTCGGCCACGGCCGCGACCCGGTCGCCGTTGAAGCGCTCCGCCAGCGTGCGCCCGGTCGGCAGCCAGGTCTCCGACAGGGCCACGTCCTGGTCGGTGCCGTTCCACGGCCCGTAGACCAGCGTGGTGTCGTGGATGAGCGCGCCGAGCAGGTGGTAGCCGCGCCCCTCGGCGGTCGGCAGGCCCGCCTCGCTCCAGCGGGCGACGAGCTCGGTGCGCGACAGCGGGTGCTCGGACAGCGCCTCGACCGCGACCGACCGGGCCCGCTCGACGTGGTCGTCGTCGAGGCCGAGCTGCGGGCGGCGCGACCGGGCCGCCCGGATCGCCGGGGCGGCACAGAGCTCGGTCGTCCAGGTGACGTCGTCGGCGGTCATCAGGAAGACCGTGCCCCGCATCGGGTAGCCACGGACGAGCCGCCCCGCGTCGAGCGCGGCGATGACGTCACCGGCGGCGCCCGAGGTCGTACGCAGCGCGGCCGAGGCCAGCACGCCCGGCAGGTCTTGGCCCTGCATCGCGCCGAAGGCACGCACCGCCTCGGTCGGCGTCGCCCACGGACGGGTCACCAGCCCCTGGGCGACCAGGCGGAGGCGTCCGAGCGAGGGGTTGGGCATGGCCCCAGTATGGCCACGCCGACCGACCAGCGGGAGAAGGTCAGCGGGAGACGAACCGGGCGACGAGCGGTTGCGCCTCGTCGCCGACGAGGGCGTCGGCGATGGTCCGCGCCTCGATCGCGCCCAGCTCCTCGCGCGGTGTCGTCCAGCCGGCCCTGAGCAGGCGGCGCGCCTGCCCCAACGCGTACGCAGGCCCCGCCGCGAACCCCTCGGCCCGCTCCAACGCCGTGGTCGCCGCGTCGTCGACGACCTCGGTGACCAACCCCCACTCCAGCGCCGTCTCCGCGCTGACGGGGGCGTTGCGCAGCCCGAAGGCGAGCGCCCGCTGCTGGCCGATGGCGCGCGGCAGGAGCCACGAGACCCCGCAGTCGGGGGTCAGCCCGACCCCGGGGTAGGCGAAGACGAACTTGGTGCCGGCCTGCGCCACGACCAGGTCGGCCGAGAGCATCACGGCCAGCCCGGCGCCGGCGACGGCACCCTGCACGGCCGCCACCACCGGCTTCTCCAACGCCTCCAGCGTGCGGACCGCCGCGTCGGCCTCCAGCGCGAGGGCGTGCAGGTGGCCGCCGGGGTCGTCGGCCGAGGCGAAGGAGGGCACGTCGCCCCCGGCGCAGAAGCGTGCTCCTGCACCGGTCAGCAGCACGGCCCCGGCCTTCGCGTCGTCGTGCGCCCGCTCAGCCGCCTGCCGCAGCGCGACGGCCAGCGCCATGTCGATGGCGTTGGCAGCCGCGGGGCGGTTGAGGGTGATCCGGGCGACGCCGGCCACCACCTCGTAGGTGACCTGCTGGTCGACCATCAGATCCTCCGGAAGAGCGCCGCCAGCGCCTGTCCCCCGCCGATGCACATGGTCACGATGCCGGTCTCGAGGTCGCGGCGCACCATGTCCTTGGCGATGCGGACGGTCAGGATCGCGCCGGTCGCACCGACCGGGTGGCCCAGGGCGATCGCGCCGCCGTAGGGGTTGACCTGCTCCGGGGTGAAGCCCATGTCGCGGCGCACGGCCACGGCCTGCGAGGCGAAGGCCTCGTTGAGCTCGACCACGTCGATGTCGGAGGCCTTGAGACCGGTCTTCTCGAGCAGCTGGCTGATCGCGCCGCAGGGGGCGTAGCCCATCAGCTTCGGGTCCATCGCGGAGGTGGTGACGGCCTCCAGGGCGACGAGCGGCTTCAGGCCACGCTCGGCGGCGACCGACTCCTTGGTGAGCACCACGGCGGCGGCGCCGTCGTTGATGCCCGAGGCGTTGCCGGCGGTGACCGACCCGTCCTTCTTGAAGGCCGGGCGCAGCTTGGCCAGGGTCTCGACCGTGGTGTCGGGCTTCGGGTGCTCGTCGACCTCGACGGTGAAGGGGCGGCGACCGCCGACCTCGTAGGCCACGATCTCCTCGGCGAAGGCAGCCTTGGCCTCGGCCGTGGCGGCACGCCGCTGCGACTCGGCGGCGAACTCGTCCTGCTCGGCGCGGGAGACGCCGTACTTGTCGGCGACGTTCTCCGCGGTGACGCCCATGTGGATGCCGCTGAAGGGGTCGGTGAGCATCAGCACGGTGCCGTCCTTCAGCTCACGGTCGCCGAGGCGGTAGCCGTTGCGGGCGCCGAAGTCGTAGAAGGGCATCCGCGACATCGACTCGTTGCCGCCGGCGACGGTGAAGTCGAGGTCGTTCCAGCGCATCTGCTGCGCGGCCGACCAGATCGCCTGGAGGCCGGAGCCGCAGAGGCGGTTGACGGTGAAGGCGGGCACGCTCTCCGGGAGACCGGCGGCGACGCCGACGCGACGCGCGTTGTAGGCGTCCGGGCCGACCTGGCCGATGCAGCCGGTGACGACCTCGGAGATGTCGGTGCCCTCGACGCCGGCGCGACGCATGGCCTCGACGGTGGCGGCCGCACCGAGCTCGTAGCCGGGGACGTCCTTGAAGACGCCGCCGAAGCTTCCGGTGGGCGTACGTGCTCCGTCGACGACGACGATGCGGTCGGTGCTCATGGGTGTTCCTCCCTGGAAGTGATGCGCCACAAATCCGTGCGCATGGATTGTTGCACGCCGGGACCGGCGTCCGCGACTCAGTCGGTGAGGTGCTGGACGACCTCGCCCATCGGGGCACGCGAGGTGCGGAACGCGTTGACGGGGTCGTCACCGTCCTCGTACCCGAAGGAGATCGCGCAGACGACCTGACGGTCGGCCGGCAGGTCGAGGAAGTCGCGCACGGCGTCGGAGTACATCGCGATCGCGCCCTGGGCGATCGATCCCACGCCGGCCTCGGCGAGGAGCAGCGTGGTCACCGCGACCCAGCCGCCGCAGTCGAGGACGCCGTACGTCCCCAGCTCGGCGTCCGTGGTCAGCACCAGCACGTGGGGGGCACCGAAGAACTCGAAGTTCTTGAAGGACTGCAGCGCGCGGGCGTCGCGGTCGCTGCGCTCGATGCCGAGCGCCTCGTAGAGGGCGTAGCCGGACTCGCGGCGCCGCTCGGCGTGGACCCCGGCATAGGTCGGCAGGCCGAGGTCGGCCGACTGCGTCTGGGTCAGCACGGTCTCGGCGAGCGCCTTGGAGAAGCGGTCGCGGGCCGCCCCCGAGAGCACGTGGACCTGCCACGGCTGGGTGTTGCACCACGACGGCGTGCGCTGCGCCTTGGCGAGCACCTCGTCGACCACCTCGCGCGGCACCTCACGGTCGGTGAAGGCGCGGGCGCTGTGACGGGCGGCGAGCAGGTCGGTGAGGGATGCGGAAGGGGGCACGGCCCAAGTCTGGACCATGCCCCCAACGCGCGGTGGCTCAGTGGCGGATCAGCTGTACGTGTAGAACCCGCGGCCGGTCTTGCGGCCCAGCAGGCCGGCGTCGACCATGCGGTTGAGCAGCGGCGGGGCCGAGTAGAGCGGCTCCTTGAACTCGGCGTACAGCGACTCGGCGACGGCCTTGGTGGTGTCGAGGCCGATGAGGTCGGCCAGGGCGAGCGGGCCCTGCGGGTGGGCGGCGCCCAGCACCATGCCGCGGTCGATGTCCTCGGCAGAGGCGAAGCCCGACTCGAACATCCGGATCGCCGACAGGACGAACGGGATCAGGAGCGAGTTGACGACGAAGCCGGCACGGTCCTGGCAGTCGATGGCCTGCTTGCCGAGCTGGCCCTCGACGAAGGCGCGGGCCTGCTCGGTGACGGCCGGGTCGGTGACGATCGAGGGCACGAGCTCGACCAGCTTGAGCACGGGCACCGGGTTGAAGAAGTGGATGCCGATGACCTTCTCGGGGCGCGAGGTCACGACGCCGAGCTTCATGATCGGGATCGAGGAGGTGTTGGAGGCGAGGATCGCGTCGGGGCTCTCGACGATCTTGTCGAGGTCGCGGAAGAGCTGGGTCTTGATCTCCTCGTCCTCGACGATGGCCTCGATGACGAGCTCGCGGTCGGCCATCACGGTCAGGTCGGTCTCGAAGCGCACGCGCGCCAGCACGTCGTCGGCGGAGTCGATCTTGCCCTTGCTCTCGGCGCGCTCGAGGGACTTGGTCATGCGGCCCCTGGCGGCCTCCGCTGCCGCGGCGCTCGACTCGACCACGACCACGTCGAGACCGGCGCGTGCGCTGACCTCGGCGATGCCCGACCCCATCAAGCCGCCACCGACGACTCCGACCTTCTGCATGCGCTTGCCTTCCGACGTTGGGACTCAGTACCGTGTGGAACGGTACTCAGTACCGGCCGGTAACTGAAATCTCCGACCTCTACTCTGGGCCCTGACCCCTGCCCCGCCTCGACCCTAGGACGGACCACCCCCATGTCCACCCGCGCCCGCATCGTCGACGCCGCCTTCTCCCTCTTCGACGAGCAGGGATTCGAGGAGACCACCGTCGACGACGTCGTCGAGCGCGCCGGCGTCGGGCGTACGACGTTCTTCCGTCACTTCCGCGCCAAGGAGGACGCCGTCCTCCCCGACCACTCCGGCCTGCTGGGCCTGGTCGAGAAGCGGCTGGCCGAGAGCGACCCGCTGCACGTCCGCGTCACCGAGGCCGCCCGGGTGGTCCTCGACCACTACCTGGCCGAGGGTGAGCGGGCCCGGGTGCGCTACCGCCTGTCGGGCAACGTGCCGGCGATCCGGACCCGCGAGACGGCGGGGCACCGCGCCTACCAGCGGGCCTTCCTGGCCGCCATCAGCGCCGAGCTCGGCGAGGGCCCCGAGGCCGAGCTCGAGGCCGAGCTGGTGGCCAACGCCGTCATCACCGCCCACAACGTGGTGCTGCGTCGCTGGCTGCGCGGCGACACCGAGACCCCGACGGCGGAGTTCGACCGGGCGCTCGCCCGGGCGACCGAGCCGCTGCGCCCCGGCGCCGGCGGCGACACCCCCGCCGCGCCGGTCGACAGTGCCCCGGTCGACGCCGCCCTGGTCGACGCGGCCGAGCGCAGTATCGCCGCCCTTGAGGAGCTGCTACCGGCGCTGCGCCGCGCCACCCGGTAGCCACAGTGAGCGTCAGTGGACGTCGTACGCCCGTCGCTGCGGTCGACGCTCGAGCGTGAGCGCGGCGACAGCCCCGCCGAGGGCGCCGAAGAGGTGGCCCTGCCAGGAGACGCCGGAGGCGCCCGGCAGGACGCCCCACAGGATCGAGCCGTAGACACCGAACACCAGCACGCCGAGCACGATCTGCCACGGCCGGCGACTCACGAAGCCGCGGACGACCAGGTAGACCAGCCACCCGAAGACGAGGCCCGAGGCGCCGATGTGGACCGTGCCGAGGCCGCCGGTCAGCCACGTGCCGACGCCGCCGATCAGCCAGACCGTCGCGGTCACCGCGATCCACTTCGACATGCCGGCCAGCGCCAGCAGGAAGCCGAGCACCAGCAACGGCCCGGTGTTGGCCATGAGGTGGCCGAAGCCTCCGTGCAGCAGCGGCGCGAAGAGGACGCCCATCAGGCCGTCGCTGGTGCCGGGCCGGATGCCGGAGGCGTCGAGCTGGTTGGCCATCAGTGAGTCGAGGAGCTCGAGCAGCCACAGCAGCGCCACGAAGCCGCCGCTGCAGGCTGCCGCGACCTGCCAACGCGGGCGCGTGGCGGGCCTCGGGTCGTAGTAGCCGCTCACGCCACCACCGTACGGGGGCCCTGCGCACGTCGCCGGTGGCTACCCTTCCCCCATGTCCTCCGCCGACCCCCGCCAGCGCGACCCGATCACCGAGGCGCGCCGCCAGTGGGTCGCGCACGGCTGGGAGGACGCCGCCGACGGGATGGAGCTGGTCACCTCGCTGGTGCGCGCGCACCAGCTGCTGATGGAGCGGATCGACGCCGTGCTGCGTCCGCTCGACCTGAGCTTCGCCCGCTACGAGGTGCTGCGCCTGCTCTCCTTCACCCACGACGGGGCGATGCCGATGACCCGCCTGGGCTCGCTGCTGCAGGTGCACCCGACCAGCGTGACCAGCGCGGTCGCGCGCCTGGTGAAGCAGGGGTACGCAGCCCGCGAGCGCGGCGCGCACGACGGTCGGGTGGTGCTCGCCTCGATCACCGGGACGGGGCGCGAGGTGGTCGAGCGGGCGACCGAGCGGCTCAACGCCGAGGTCTTCACCCAGCCTGGGATCGAGGCCGGCGACGCCGCCCGGCTGACCGAGCTGCTGGCGGCGCTGCGTGCTGCGTCCGGGGACCACGTCTCCGCCTGACGCCCGCCCTGCGGCGCCGCATCCGGGGCCCTTCCGAAAATTGCTTGGACGTCCTACCATCCAATTACTAGGACATCCACACATCTCGGAGCCCCCTCATGAGCAGCCCCACCCCGGCCGCACGACCGACCACCGGGAAGCCCGACCTGCACGTGCCGACCCACCCGGTCCGCCTGGTCACCGCCTCCAGCCTCTTCGACGGCCACGACGCCTCGATCAACATCATGCGGCGGATCTTCCAGTCCCAGGGGTGCGAGGTCGTCCACCTCGGCCACAACCGGTCGGTCGACGAGGTCGTCGCCGCCGCCCTCGAGGAGGACGCCCAGGGCGTCGCGGTCTCCTCCTACCAGGGCGGCCACGTCGAGTACTTCACCTACCTCGTCGAGCAGCTGCGTGCGGCTGGCGCCGGCCACGTGAAGGTCGTCGGGGGCGGCGGCGGAGTGATCGTGCCCGAGGAGATCGCCCTGCTCGCCGAGCGCGGCGTCCGCATCTTCTCCCCCGCCGACGGCCAGCGCCTCGGCCTGGTCGGCATGGTCAACAGCGTCGTCGCCGACTGCGACGTCGACCCGTGGGCGATCGCCCCGGCCGAGGTCGCGCAGGTGCTGGCGGGCGACCGCGCCGCCGTGGCGCGCGCCCTGACCGGTGCCGAGACCGGCCAGCTCTCCCTGCCGACCTCGCCACCCTGCGCGAGGCCGCGCAGGCCCGGACGGTGCCCGTCCTGGGCATCACCGGCACCGGCGGCTCCGGCAAGTCGAGCCTCACCGACGAGCTCGTACGCCGCTTCCGTCGCGACCAGGGTGACCGGCTGCGGATCGCCGTGGTCGCGGTCGACCCGACGCGCCGCCGCGGGGGTGGGGCGCTGCTGGGCGACCGGATCCGGTGCAACGCGCTCGGCCCGTCGACCGACGGCGAGCGGCCGGTCTTCTTCCGCTCGCTCGCCACCCGTGGCGCCCACGAGGTGCCCGAGCACCTGGCCGACGTGATCACCGTGCTCAAGGCGTCGGGCGCCGACCTGGTGGTCGTCGAGACGCCGGGCATCGGCCAGGGCGACGCCGCGATCGTGCCCTTCGTCGACGCCTCCCTCTACGTGATGACGCCGGAGTTCGGCGCGGCCTCGCAGCTCGAGAAGATCGACATGCTCGACTTCGCCGACGTCGTGGCGATCAACAAGTTCGAGCGCCGCGGGGCCGCCGACGCACTGCGCGACGTGGCCCGCCAGCTGGTCCGCAACCGCGAGGCCTTCGGCTCCGCCCCCGAGGAGATGCCGGCCTTCGGCACCAGCGCCGCCACCTTCGACGACGACGGCGTCACCGCGCTCTACCAGCACCTGCGCGACCTGCTCGTCGAGCACGGGCTCACCGCGCACGGCCTCACCGTCGGCGAAGGCGCGCTGCCGCGGGTCGACGTACGCCACTCGTCGCGGCTGCGGCAGGTCGTCCCGGGCGACCGGGTGCGGCACCTGGCCGAGGTCGCGGCGACCGTCCGCGGCTTCCACGCCGAGACCGAGTCGCTCGCCGGGGCGGCCCGTCGGGCGCAGCGACTCGACGCGGTGGCGGCCGAGCTCGACGGGCTGGACGACATGGGCGCGGCGCAGAAGGAGGTCGCCGACCTGGCCGCGGCCGCCCGCGAGGCGCTGCCGACCGCGCTGCGCCGGCAGATCGACGAGTGGCCCGACGTCGTCGCGTCGTACGCCGGCGACGAGCGGGTCGTCCGGGTGCGCGACCGCGAGATCCACACCCGGCTGGTGCGCGAGTCGCTCTCGGGCAGCGCGATCCGCCGGGTCGCCCTGCCGCGCACCACGGACCACGGCGACCTGGTCCGCTACTGGCGCCGCGAGAACCTGCCCGGCCACTACCCCTTCACCGCCGGCGTCTTCGAGTTCAAGCGCGAGGGCGAGGACCCGACCCGGATGTTCGCCGGCGAGGGCGACCCGTTCCGCACCAACCGCCGCTTCAAGCTGCTGGCCGGCGACTCCGAGGCGACCCGGCTCTCCACCGCCTTCGACTCGGTGACGCTCTACGGCCGCGACCCCGACCCGCGCCCCGACGTCTACGGCAAGGTCGGCACCTCCGGCGTCTCGGTGGCCACGCTCGACGACATGAAGGCGCTCTACGACGGCTTCGACCTGGTCGACCCGACGACCTCGGTCTCGATGACGATCAACGGGCCGGCGCCGACCGTGCTCGCCTTCTTCCTCAACACGCCATCGACCAGCAGGTCGACCGCTTCCGCGAGCGCGAGGGCCGCGAGCCCGACGCCTCCGAGCGGTCGGAGCTGGCGGCGTACGCCCTCACGCAGGTCCGCGGGACCGTGCAGGCCGACATCCTCAAGGAGGACCAGGGACAGAACACCTGCCTCTTCTCCACCGAGTTCAGCCTGCGGATGATGGCCGACATCCAGGAGTGGTTCATCGAGCACGGGGTGCGCAACTTCTACTCCGTGTCGATCTCCGGCTACCACATCGCCGAGGCCGGGGCGAACCCCATCAGCCAGCTCGCCTTCACGCTGGCCAACGGCTTCACCTACGTCGAGGCCTACCTGGCACGCGGCATGGCGATCGACGACTTCGCGCCCAACCTGTCGTTCTTCTTCTCCTCGGGCATGGACCCGGAGTACACGGTGCTCGGCCGGGTCGCCCGGCGGATCTGGGCGGTCGCGATGAAGGAGAAGTACGGCGCCAGCGAGCGCAGCCAGAAGCTGAAGTACCACGTGCAGACCTCCGGACGGTCGCTGCACGCGCAGGAGATGGCCTTCAACGACATCCGCACCACGCTGCAGGCGCTGACCGCCGTCTACGACAACGCCAACAGCCTGCACACCAACGCCTACGACGAGGCGGTGACGACGCCGAGCACGGAGTCGGTGCGCCGGGCGATGGCGATCCAGCTGGTCATCGACCGCGAGTGGGGGCTGGCGATGAACGAGAACCCGCTCCAGGGCTCGTACGTCGTCGACGAGCTCACCGACCTCGTCGAGGAGGCGGTGCTCGCCGAGTTCGACGCGATCAGCGAGCGTGGCGGCGTGCTGGGCGCGATGGAGACCGGCTACCAGCGCGGCCGGATCCAGGACGAGTCGATGCTCTACGAGCACCGCAAGCACGACGGCTCGCTGCCGATCGTCGGCGTCAACACCTTCCTCGGCGAGCACAGCGAGGAGATCGGGCCGGTCGAGCTGGCCCGGGCGACGGAGGCCGAGAAGGAGTCGCAGCTGAGCCGCGTACGCAGCTTCCGCGACGCGCACGCCGACGAGGCGCAGGCCGCGCTGGCGCGGTTGAAGCAGGCCGCGACCAGCGGCGAGAACGTCTTCGCCGTGCTGATGGACGCCGCGCGGGTCTGCACGCTGGGCCAGGTCACGCAGGCGTTCTTCGAGGTGGGCGGCGAGTACCGTCGCAGTGTCTGACCTCTTGCATGTCTGACCTCTTGCGTCACTCCAGTCAAAACACTACGATTCATATTCATCGATTGTGCGACGTCAGGAGGACGGCGAGATGGCTGGCCAGACACCCCAGGGATCCACCCAGGCCACCGCAGGCCTGCTCGCGGGAGTGCGCGTCGTCGAGCTCGGCTCCATGTACGCCGCCCCCACCGCCGGCCGCATGCTGCGTGACTTCGGCGCCGACGTGGTCAAGATCGAGGACCCCACCGCCGGCGACTTCGCCCGGCAGTGGCAGCCGGCCCACAACGGCCTGGCCATCGGCTTCTCCCGGCTCAACTCCGGCAAGCGCTCGGTCGGCATCGACATGCGCCAGACCGAGGGCCGCGAGGTGGCCCGCGAGCTGATCCGCAGCGCCGACGTCGTCATCGAGAACTTCCGCCCCGGTCGCATGGAGGCCTGGGGCATGGGCTGGTCCGACCTCAGCGCCGAGCAGCCGCGCCTGGTGATGACCCGCGTCAGCGGCTTCGGCCAGACCGGCCCCTACAGCGCCCGCCCCGGCTTCGGCACCGTCGCCGAGACGGCCAGTGGCTACGCCTTCCTCAACGGCTGGCCGGACACCCCGCCGACGGCGCCGCCCTTCGGTTTCGCCGACTCCATCGCCGGGATCTCCGCCGCCTTCGGCACCGCGATGGCGCTCTTCCGCCGCGAGCTCTCGGGCCACGGCTCCGAGGTCGACGTGGCGCTCTACGAGCCCCTGATGTTCATCCTCGGCGACGCGGTCCTCAACTACACCGCGAGCGGCGAGATCATGCAGCGCCACGGCAACGCCTCAGGCGCCGCCTCCCCGCGCGGCATCTACGAGGCGGCCGACGGCGGCTGGCTCTCCATCGCCGCCTCCAACCAGTCGATCGCGCTGCGCCTCTTCGACGCCATGGGCCGACCGGACCTCAAGGACGACGAGCGCTACGCCACCAACACGGCCCGGATGGCCAACAACGAGTCGATGCAGCAGATCGTCATCGACTGGGTGAAGTCCTACCCCCGCGACAAGGCGCTCGCCATCCTCGACGAGCACGAGGTCGTGGCTGCTGCGGTCAACGACGCCAAGGACGTGACCGAGGACCCGCACTTCTCCGAGCGGACCCTGGTCGACCTCGCCCACACCGTGCTCGGGCCCGCCCTGATGCCGGGCCCGATCCTGCACGTCAACGACTACGACGGGCCGACCTACGACGGCGTCCCGGCCATCGGCGAGCACACCCGGCAGGTGCTGCTCGACGAGCTGGGGATCGCGGCCGACAAGGTCGCCGACCTCGCCGCGCGCGGCGTCGTCAGCGGAGGCTGACGTGACCGCGTACGCTTCCTGGCCGGCGGAGGCGTGCGACGGAGAGCACAGGGGAAAGCACAGGGGAAAGCACAGGGCACGGGTTCATATGGAGGCCCCGGAGCCCAGAAGATGAATATGATCTGTCCATTCCGACCATCGACGGCAGCCGTGCCACAAGGGAGATTCCCCCGATGAGTGCCAACCCGCTGCGGCCCACGAAGACCGCCATGCTCGTTGCCCAGCGCATCGTGGCCGACATCAACGAGCGCGGCAACGTGGTCGGGGACCGCCTGCCGCCCGAGCGCCTGATGCTCGAGAAGTACGACGTCGGCCGCGGCACGCTGCGTGAGTCGCTGCGCTTCCTCGAGCTGCAGGGCGTCATCACGCTCAAGCCCGGCCCCGGTGGCGGCCCCGTCGTCGTGCAGCCGGACGCCTCCAGCCTGGCGACCTCGCTGACCCTGCTGCTGCAGTTCTCCGACGCGCCCTTCCGCACCATCGCCGAAGCCCGGCTGGGCCTCGAGCCGATGATGTCGCAGCTGTGCGCCGAGCGCATGAGCGACGACGACCTGAAGGCGCTCAAGGAGAGCATCGACACGATGGAGGCCAACCTCCAGAACCAGGCGATCTTCCTCGAGGAGAACAAGCGCTTCCACGACATCGTGGCCCACGGCTCTGGCAACGCGATGTTCGGCTACCTGGTCGACGCCCTGCTCGGCATCCTCGACGGCTCCGCGATCGGCATCGAGTACCCGGAGTACCGCCGCGAGGCCGTCCACGCCGCGCACCGCGAGATCTACCTCGCCATCGAGTCGCGCGACCCGGCGGCCGCTGCTGCCGCGATGCACGAGCACATCCGCCAGTACGTGCGCTACGCGGAGAAGAAGTTCCCCGAGGTCATGGAGGCCCCCATCGTGTGGGGCCAGGCCTGAGCCACCACGTCGTACGAGGTCAGTGCTGCGGCAGCCGGTCGCCCAGCACGCTGGCCAGGGTCCCGCCGAGCACCAGCTTGAGCTCGTCGTCGGTGAGCCCGAGCGCCTCGATGGCGCGGATCTCCTCGGCCGGGCTGGTCATCGGCCAGTCGGAGCCGAAGACGATGCGCTCGGCCCCGTGCTTGCGGATCAGGTCGCGCACCCGCTCGGGCGCAGCGTGGCCAGCGTCGGCGGCCACGACGTCTCCAGCACCACGTCGGCTCCGGCGAGCATCTCCTCGGCGTCGTCGAGGATCTTGTAGCCGCCGAAATGACAGGCCATCAGGCGCAGGTCGGGGAACTGCTGCGTGATCGCCTTGATCATGCCGGGGTTGGAGAGCGAGTTGGTGAAGGCGTCGCCGCCCTCCCCCACGTGGGTGATCACCGCGTAGTCGCTGCCGAACGCCTCGAAGATCTCCCACAGCCGCGGGTCGTCGAGGGCGTACTTCTGGAAGAGCGGGTGGATCTTGACCGCCCGGACGCCGTGGCGCTCCAGGCTGGCGAGGTTCTCCTCGACCGAGAGCTCGACGTGCACGGTGCCGAAGGGCACGTGGGTGTCGTCGGCGAGGCCGGCGACGAACCGGTTGACCGAGTCGACGTGACGCGCCTCGTTGGCGATCGCCAGGCAGCAGCTCACCTGCACGCCGCTGGCCGCCATGTCGCGGGTGAGCCCGGAGACGGTGCCGTCGCCGCGCGCCTCCAGGCCCTCGACCCGGTTGCCGCCGAGGGCGATCTCGGCGATCTTGTCGGGCCAGACGTGGGTGTGGGCGTCGATGATCACGGGGGTCCTCCCAGGACGGGTGAGGGGGTCAGAGCTTGCCGGACTCGCCACCGTCGACGACGAAGACGGCGCCGGTGGTGAAGGACGACAGCGGGGAGACGAGCAGGCAGGTCAGCGGGACGATCTCGGAAGGGTCGGCCATCCGGCCGGCCGGGATCTTGGCGATGCGCTTGGCGTGCAGCTCCGGCGACTCGGTGACCGCCTTCTGCGCCTCGGTGACGAAGGCACCGGGGGCGATGCAGTTGACCTGCACGTTCTTCGGGGCCCACTCCGCGGCGAGCGCCTCGGTGAAGCGCACGACCGCCCCCTTGGAGGTGGAGTAGGGCACCAGGTAGGGCTTGCCGCGTACGCCGGTGGTCGACGCGATGTTGACGATGCGGCCGGCGCCCTGCTCGATCATGTGCTGGCCCGCGGCCTGGGCGAGCAGCATCGGGGCGATGACGTTGACGGCCATCGCGTCCTTCCAGACCTCCGGGTCCTGGGTGGCGAACTTGCCGGCCGGCGCGATGCCGGCGTTGTTGACCAGGCCGTCGATGCGGCCGTGGCGGGCGACGACCTCGGGCACCAGGGCCCGGACCGACTCCTCGTCGCGCATGTCGACGGTGACCGCGGAGATGCGGCCCTCCCCCTGTGCGGCGACCTCGGCCAGGCTGTCCTTGGAGCGGGCGGCGGCGACCACAGTCGCGCCCTCCTTGGCCAGGGCGAGCGCCATGGCGGCGCCGAGACCACGGCTGGCGCCGGTCACCAGGACGACGGTGCCCTCGAGCTGGAGGTCCATCAGCGCGCACCCTTCGCGAGGCGACGGGCCAGCGAGTCGAGCAGCACCTCGGTGGCGCCCTCGTACACGCGCAGCGGTCGGGCGTTGCGGTAGAGCCGCTCGATCTTGGAGCCGCGTACGAGGCCGAAGCGCCCCATGGTCTGCAGCGACCGGTCGACGACGGCGGCCGCGGCCTCGGTGGCGTGCACCTTGGCCATCGAGGAGTAGTCGAGGTGGCCCAACGGGTCGCTCTTCGCCAGCGCCGCGGCCCGGTAGACGAAGGCACGCGCGGCCTCGACGTCGGTCCACGACTGGGCGAGCTTCTGCGAGACCGCACCCAGCTCGATCAGCGGCTTGCCGAACTGCTCACGCTCCATGGCGTGGGTCTTAGCCTCGTCGAGCGCGGCCTGGGCCAGCCCGACGGCGGAGCCCGCCACGGTGATCCGGAAGACCGCCAGGGTCTGCAGCATCAGCGAGAAGGCCTTGCCGGGCACGCCGAGGCGGTGGTTGGCCGGCACGCGGACGTCGGTGTAGGTGAGCTCACCGAGGATGTGCGGGGCCATCAGGTCGGCGCCCCGCTCGACCGTGAGGCCGGGGGTGTCGGCCGGCACCAGCACCATCGACCACCCGTCGCCCTCACGGACCATCGTGCAGTAGAAGTCGGCGGCGCCGCCGTTGGTGATGAACGACTTGCGGCCGTTGACGACCAGCTCGTCGCCGTCGACCTCCATCGTGGTGGTGACCGCACGCAGGTCGGAGCCCACGTCGGGCTCGGTCAGGGCGAGGCCGGCGATGGCGTCGAGGGCGGCGACCTTGGGCAGCCACTCCTGCTTGACCTCCTCCGAGCCTCCCACCGACAGCGAGTAGCTGCCCACGCCCTGCATCCCGAACATCGAGTCCAGGTGGGCGGAGGAGTACATCAGCGCCTCGCGCACCACCGCGATGGTCAGCGGGTCGAGGACCTCGTCGTGGCCGCCGTACGCCCGTGGCACGACGTAGCGCGCCAGGCCACTGGCGCGCAGGGCGTCGAGGCAGCCCTGGTGCACGGTGACGGCCTCGTCGGCCTCGGCGGCGAAGGGCTCGACCTTCGCGGCCACCTCCCGCGCGACCTCGCGGACCTCACGGTGCCTCGGACCGAGGTCGAACAACTGCCCATCTTCCACGATGAGTCCCTTCTCGAATGTGTCTGTCGGCGCCTGGCGACGGGTCAGCGGCGCTGGTCGAACTTGCGGCCGGTCACCTCGGAGACGATCCGGATGCGCTGCATCGTCGGGGTGCCGCCCGCGATCGCCCAGCCGTGCGCGTCGCGGTGCAGACGCTCGAGACCGTACTCCTCGGTGTAGCCGTTGCCGCCGTGGATCTGCATCGCCAGGTCGGTGACGCGCTTGGCCATCTCGTTGGCCGTGCACTTGGCCAACGACACCTGCAGGGGGTCCGGGATCCCGGTCTCCGTGGCCGACGCCGCCGCCCGGTCGCGCAGGAGGCGCGCGGCCTCGACCTGCAGCACCATGTCGGCGAGCATCACCTGGATCGACTGGAAGTCGATGAGCGGCTTGCCGAACTGCTCGCGCTCCTGGACGTACTGCAGCGTCTTGTCCAGGGCCGCCTGACCGATGGCGAGGCTCATGGTCGTGTTGCCCATGCGCTCGATCGAGAAGACGCCGAAGAGCTTGCCGAAGGAGCCGGCCGGGACGACCACGTCCTCGAGCGGCACCTCGACGTTGTCGAAGTAGAGGTCGGCCGAGGGGATGCCACGGAAGCCCATCAGGCGCTCGCTGGCGCCGAAGCTGAAGCCGGGGGTGCCCTTCTCCACGACGACCGCGCCGATCCCCTTGCCGCCGGGGGCGTCGGAGAGGCGGCAGTAGAGGAGGTACTGGTCGGCCTCACCACCGTTGGAGATCCACCGCTTGGAGCCGTTGATCACGAGCTTGCCGCCGACCTCCTTGGCGGTGGTGCGCATGTCGGTGGCGGCCGAGCCCGCGTCGGCTCGGAGATGCCGACCGCCATGGTCTTCTCGCCGCTGATGATGTCGGGGAGCCAGCGCTCACGCTGCTCCTCCGAGGCGAGGTGGGTGATCACCTGGGCCGGACCGGTGTTGGCCTCGAAGACCTGGAAGGCTGCCGGCCGGCAGACCTTCGCGATCTCCTCGATGACCACGAGCGCCTCCTCGAGGGGAGCGCCGGAGCCGCCGTACTTCTCCGGGTGGGCGATCCCCAGGAAGCCGAGGTCGCCGAGTCGACGCCGCTCATCCTTGGGCAGTGGGGCGGTTGACGTCGAGCGACTCCGCCATGGGTTCGTAGACCCTCGGGCCACCTGAGCCGCGAGCTGCCGGATCTCCGCGTACTGGTCCGTCACGGAATCACCTCCTTGGTTGTAATCATTATCCTAGATTTCTCATCGAAACCATGTCAAGGAATTCGCAGATGTGCCGTTCCTTCGAGGTCTGCCCACCGGTCGGCGTGGCCAGTGTGGCGCATGTCACCTGTCCATGGACACAGTCATGACAATCATGATAAGCAATAGCCATGCCCCACACGCAAGGAAACAGCCCCCGTGACGCCGTGATCGTCGACGCCGTCCGTACGCCCGTCGGGCGCGGAAAGGCGGGCGGCGCCCTGGCCGACGTACATCCCGTCGACCTGCTGTCGCAGACCCTGCAGGCCCTGCTCGCCCGCTCCCCCCAGGTCGACCCCGGCACCGTCGACGACGTGATCATCGGCTGCGTGTCGCAGGTCGGCGAGCAGTCGGCCACCCCGGGGCGCATGGCCTGGCTCGCAGCGGGCTTCCCCGCCCACGTGCCGGCCACGATCGACCGCAAGTGCGGCTCCAGCCAGCAGTCGGTGCACTTCGCCGCGCAGGCGATCCTCTCCGGCGAGGCCGACATCGTCGTCGCCGGTGGTGTGGAGTCGATGAGCCGCGTCGTGATGGGCTCCGCCCGGATGGGCGCCGACCCCTACGGCGCCGGCATCGCCGAGCGCTTCGCCCCCGGGCTCGTCTCCCAGGGCGTGGCCTCCGAGCTGGTCACCGCCGAGTGGGGCCTCACCCGCTCCGAGCTCGACGAGTACGCCGCGCAGTCCCACGCCCGCGCGGCCGCCGCGCAGGACGCCGGGGCCTTCGAGCGCGAGATCGTGCCGATCACCACGCCGCAGGGGGAGGTCACCGCCGACGAGACGATCCGTCGCGGCACCACCGCCGAGAAGCTGGCCGGGCTCAAGGCCGTCTTCGAGGACGACGCCCTCTCCGAGCGCTTCCCCCACGTCACGTGGTCGACCACGGCCGGCAACTCCTCGCAGATCACCGACGGCGCGAGCGTTTTGCTGGTCATGTCGCGCGCGAAGGCCGAGGAGCTCGGCCTGCGCCCGCGCGCCCGGATCCACACCATGGCCGTCGTCGGCAGCGACCCGCTGCTGATGCTCACCGGCCCGATCCCGGCCACGGAGAAGGTGCTGGCCCGCTCCGGCCTGACCATCGACGACATCGACCACGTCGAGGTCAACGAGGCGTTCGCGCCGGTCCCCCTGGCCTGGCTCAAGGACTGCAAGGGCGACCCCGAGAAGGTCAACCCCCGCGGCGGCGCGATCGCGCTGGGCCACCCGCTCGGCGCCTCGGGCGCCCGGCTCATGACCACCATGCTGCACGCACTGGAGGACAACGACCAGCGCTTCGGCCTCCAGCTCATGTGCGAGGCGGGCGGCATGGCCAACGCCACGATCATCGAACGACTCTGAAGGAGATCCCGTGAACCTCACCCACGCCTCGGCGCTGGTCACCGGCGGTGCCTCCGGGCTCGGCGCCGCGACCGCGCGCCGTCTCGCCAAGGCCGGCGCCCACGTGGTGGTGCTCGACCTCAACGAAGAGCTCGGGCGCGAGTTCGCCGCCGAGATCGGTGGCACGTTCGCCCGTGGCGACGTGACCGACCCGGTCCAGGTCGACGCCGCGCTCGACGCCGCCGAGGAGCACGGCCCGCTGCGCGCACTGGTGCACTGCGCCGGCAAGGGCGGCACCGTCCGCCTGGTCAACCGCGACGGCTCGCCCGGCGACCTCGAGCTCTACCAGCAGCTGATCAACATCAACCTGGTCGGCACCTTCAACGTGCTGCGGCTGGCCGCAGCGCGGATGGCGGCGAACGACGTCGTCGACGGCGAGCGCGGCGTCTGCGTGCTCACCGCCTCGGTGGCGGCGTGGGAGGGACAGGTCGGGCAGATCCCGTACGCCTCCGCCAAGGCCGGCGTGGTCGGCATGACGCTGGTCGCCGCGCGCGACCTGGCGACGAAGAACATCCGGGTCAACACGATCGCCCCGGGTGTCTTCGACACCCCGATCCTGGCCCGCTTCTCGCAGGAGGTCCGCGACGGGCTCGGCGACCAGGTGCCCAACCCTGCTCGCCTGGGCCAGCCGGACGAGTTCGCGATGCTGGCCCAGCAGGTCGTGGAGAACCCCTACCTCAACGGCGAGACGATCCGTCTCGACGGCGCGATCCGGATGTCGCCGCGATGAGCGCCGCGGGAGCCAGCCCCGAGCTGAAGGTCACCGAGCGCGGCCGTGTGCTGGTCATGGAGATGGACCGTCCCGAGGCCCGCAACGCGATGTCGCTGCAGATGGCTCACGAGATCGCCGACGCCCTCGACCTGCTCGACAGCCGCCCGGACCTCAGCGTCGGCGTCATCACCGGCGCCAACCAGACCTTCTGCGCCGGGATGGACCTCAAGGGGTTCGCCCGGGGCGAGCGTCCGGTCGTGGAGAGCCGCGGCTTCGCGGGCCTGGTCCAGCAGCCGCCCCGCAAGCCGCTGATCGCCGCGGTCGAGGGCTACGCCCTGGCTGGCGGATTCGAGATCGTCCTGGCCTGCGACCTGGTGGTCGCGTCGAGCGCCGCCAAGTTCGGGCTGCCCGAGGTGAAGCGTGGGCTGACCGCCGCGGCCGGCGGGCTGATGCGGCTCCAGCGCCGGATCCCCTACCACCTGGCGATGGAGCTGGTGCTGACCGGCGAGATGTGGCCGGCGCCCGCAGCGGCGGAGGTCCACCTGGTCAACCGCCTGGCCGAGCCGGGTCGCGCGCTGGAGGTCGCCCTCGAGCTGGCCGACCAGGTCGCGGCCAACGCACCCCTGGCCCTGGCCGCGTCGAAGCAGGTCCTGGTCCGCTCCCAGGACTGGGAGATCGACGAGATGTTCGAGCGCCAGCACGAGTTCGTGCAGCCGGTCCGCGAGTCCGCGGACGCCAAGGAGGGCGCGCTCGCCTTCGTGGAGAAGCGCGAGCCCCGCTGGACCGGCGCCTGACCGGCCACCACCACCGACGACGAAGCGGCCGAGGAGGAATCCCCTCCTCGGCCGCTTCTCGTGTGCCTAGGCGTCGGCGTACGTGTGCATCGCGAAGCCGTCGTGCGGCAGCTCCCCCATGTCGGCACTGGCCTCCATCCCCTCGGGTGAGGCCATCGCGGCGAGCAGCTGCTCCTTGCTCTCGAAGGAGAGCTGCGCGACCAGGTAGGTGTCGGACTCCGAGCCGTCGAGCGGCTCGACGACGCCCCACGTGTAGTTCTGCAGGCCGGGCATCCGGCTCGCCTTCACGGCGTGCGAGCTGCGGTAGTGGTCCAGGAACGCGACGGTGTCCTGGGGCTGGTTGTAGGTGACGACCATGTGGAACACGGAGAACCCCTCTCAGGCGAGCACGAAGCCCGCGTAGTCGTTGTCGACTGATTCCTGCAGTGCATTGCCGTACTCGACGACACCGGCGGCGTACGGCATGAAGATCTGCGGCTTGCCGGCGATGTTGGCGCCGCGGTACCAGGAGCCGGAGTCGCCGTTGGGCCACAGCGTCATGTTGGCGACCTCCTCCACGTGGGCCACCCACTTCTCCTGGGCCTGCGGCTCGGCCTCGATGGTGCGCAGGCCGCGCTCGCGCATGTGGGTGAGCAGGTCGGCGATCCAGGCCACGTGCTGCTCGATGGCGGCGACCATGTTGGCCAGCACCGACGGGCTGCCCGCGTTGGCGACGATGAGCAGGTTGGGGAAGCCGTCCGACGACAGCCCCAGCGAGGTCTTGGGCCCCTCGGCCTGCCAGACCTCACGCAGCTGCAGGCCGTCGCGGCCCCGCACGTCCATCTTGGTGAAGGCACCGGTGAAGGAGTCGAAGCCGGTCGCCAGGACGAGGGTGTCGAACTCGTGCTGGTCGCCGTTGGCCAGGGCCAGCCCGGTCTCGGTGAAGGACTCGAGCGGGTTCTCACGCACGTCGACGAGGTGGACGTTGTCGCGGTTGAACGTCTCGTAGTAGTCCGTGGCGATGACCGGACGCTTGGCACCCAGCGGGTACGAGTCGGGCTTGAGCAGCTCGGCGACCTTGGGGTCGTCGACGATCTCCTCGATCTTCTCGTGCACGAAGGCGCAGACCGCGTCGTTGGCGGCCTGGTCGAACATGAGGTCGGAGAAGGAGCCGAGGAAGTTGATCCCGCCGCCCTCCCAGCGCTCCTGGAAGGTGGCGTGGCGCTCGCCCTCGTCGACCTCGAAGGCGGTCTTGGGGTTGTCGGAGCGGAAGACGCCGGCCGGGTGGCTGGCGTTGCGCTGGCGGCGCGCGGGGTACTCCGCCTTGACGGCCTCCAGCTCGCCGTCGGCGAGCGGGCGGTTGCGGGTGGGGATGACGAAGTTGGGGGTCCGCTGGACCACGGTGAGGTCACCGACCACCTCGGCCAGCGCCGGCACCACCTGCGCACCGGTCGAGCCGGTGCCCACCACGCAGACGCTGCGTCCGGTGAGGTCGGCGTCCTCGGGCCAGTTCCAGGTGCGCAGCACCTGTCCGGAGAAGCGGTCCGCGCCGGGCAGGTCCACCTCCTTCGGCACCGACAGGCAGCCCACTGCCATCAGCAGGTACTGCGCGACGTACGTCCGCCCGTCCTCCGTGCGGGCGGTCCACCGCGCCGACTCCGCGTCCCACTCCGCGCCGGCGACGGTGGTCTCGAAGTCGATGTCCTTGCGCAGGTCGAAGCGGTCGGCGACGTGCTTGAGGTAGGCGAGGATGTCGCCCTGGGCCGGGTACTTCTCCGTCCAGTCCCACTCCTGCTGGAGCTCGTCGTCCCAGCTGTAGGAGTAGTCGACGCTCTCGACGTCGCACCGGGCGCCCGGGTACCGGTTCCAGTACCAGGTGCCGCGCGACCTCCGGGGCGCTCTCGACGACGCGGACGGAGAACCCGTCACCGCGCAGCCGGTGCAGCAGGTGCAGGCCGGAGAAGCCCGCTCCGACCACCAGGACGTCGAGCTCAGTTGCCGAGTCAACTGACGAAGTCATGTGTCCCTCCTCAGGGATCCGTTCGAATGAGGACTAGACCATATGCATGGTTCTCATGAATTTGGCACCCCTCGGAGGTCTGGACATTTATCCATGCTCATCATTAACCTGCCCGTGATCCCGGTCACAGAGCCGGGCCACCACCCAGAGGGGACCCAGACATGGCACTCGACGAAGCGACGACCGCGTTCCTGACCGAGGCGGCCAAGGCCGGAGGCCCGGGACTGCACGAGATGTCGCCGCAGCAGGCCCGCGAGATGAACGCCGGCCTCGACGGCCTCTTCGGCGCCGGGCCCGACCTCGAGTCGGTCCACGACGTCGAGATCGAGGGCAAGGACGGCGCCTTCCCGGCCCGCGTCTTCCGCCCCGAGGGCGCCCGCGGCGTCTTCGTCTACCTGCACGGCGGCGGCTGGGTGGTGGGCACGCTCAGCGGCTTCGACACCCTGTGCCGCCAGCTCGCCGACCGCACCGGGATGACCGTCGTGCTGGTCGAGTACCGCAAGGCGCCCGAGCACCGCTTCCCCACCGCGCTCGAGGACGGCTGGGCGGCCCTGGAGTGGGTCGACGCCCGACGCGGCGAGCTGGCCGACGGCGGCGAGCTCGTCGTCGGGGGCGACTCAGCCGGCGGCAACCTGGCCGCCGCACTGACGCAGCGCGTCGCCCGCGACGGCGGCCCGCAGATCGACTTCCAGGTGCTGGTCTACCCGGTCACCGACGCCGACTTCGCCACCGACTCCTACCTCGACCCGCAGAACGCCACCATGCTCAACCGCGAGGCGATGGAGATGTTCTGGGACCACTACGTGCCCGACCGCGACCAGCGCACCGACCCCGGCGCGGCGCCCCTGCACGGGGACGTGGACGGCGTACCGCCGGCGCTCGTGCTGCTCGCCGAGCACGACGTGCTGCGGTCGGAGGGGGCTGCGTACGCCGAGAAGCTGCGCGCCGCCGGGGTCGAGGTCACCGAGCACGTCGTCCCCGGCCAGATGCACGGCTTCTTCACCTTCCCCAACGTGCTGCCCGGGCCGCGCAGGGGATGGACCTGGTGGCCGAGGCGCTCGCCCGGCGCCAGGGCTAGGTCAGCAGGTCACCGGCGGCCCGGTCGCCGCGGCCTCAGCGCCGCGGTCGACCGGGCCCGCAGCGCTCCCAGCCACAGCCCCAAGCCGTAGGCGCCGTCGTCGAGACGCCGCCCCCCACCAGGGCCGGCAGGTCGAGGTCATCATCGAGGGTCTCGCCGAGGGCGACCAGGGTGTCGACGACCAGGGCCGTCGCGACGGCGCGTCGCACGGCGGGCACAGGCAGGGCCAACGCAGTGAGCGGCCACCAGTGCCGCAGCAGCAGCGCCGACTCCTGGCGTACGGCCCAGCCCAGGCCGCGGGCGGCGAGCACGGCACCGACGCCAGCGCGGTCCCGACGGCGTACGTCGCCGGGCAGCACCTTCGCGACCGTGACGCCGGCGTGCACCAGCGCGGCTGCCGCCACCGGCGCTGACCAGCGACGCCGGAGCAGCACCGCGGCGCCGGCCACGGCCAGCCCCGGCGAGAGCACGGCCGGTGCGACGTGGCCCCCGTGCCGCTCGGCCAGGCTCGCGCCGCCCGACCCGTAGAGCACCTTGCGCCCCAACCACCCGCGCACCGACGTGCGTACGTCGTGACGCACCGCCACCGCGGGCTCGTAGCGCACCCGGTGGCCGGACTCGACGAGCCGCCAGACGAGGTCGACGTCCTCCCCCACCCGCATCGAGGCGTCGAAGCCGTCGCGGAGGCTGGCGGTCCGCGCGACCAGGCAGGCGCTCGGCAGCCAGGCGACGCCGGCGCCTGGGCGTACGGCGTAGGGCCGCGGCCCGAGGCTCAGCGAGGAGGCCGCCGCGTCGTAGCGCTCGAACCACCGCGGGCGGCCGCTGCGCGCGTGGCCGGCGACCTTCGGCCCGACCAGGGCGACCGCCGGGTCGGCGAGGTGGCGGGCGAGGGTGAGCAGGTCGTGGGCGGTGGCCTCCACGTCGGAGTCGACGAAGGCGACGGCCTCGGTGTCGACGTGGGCGAGGCCGACGTTGCGGGCCCCGGCCGGGCCGAGGTTGGTGGTGAGCGCGACGAGCCGGGCGCCGTGGCGCCGAGCGACCGCGGCGACGGCGGCCGGGTCGTGGGAGGCGTCGTCGACCACGACGAGCGGCAACGGGTGCAGGGCGGCCAGGCAGCGGTCGAGCTGCTCGGCGCGGTCAAGGACCGGCACGACGACGGTGAGCTCGACGGGTCAGCAACAGGGCCCGCCACGGGTTGGGCCAGGTTGCCGGCGAGCAGCCGGTCGGCCACGCGGGCCGACCCGTCGTCGGAGACGGTGAGTCGGCGCCCACGCAGCATCGCGTGGGCGGTCGGCGAGAGGCGCATGGCGGTCAGGGGCGACCCGCCGACCAGGAGTCGACCCTCGTCGAGCTGTCGCACCGAGGGGTCGAGCTCGACGGTGAAGCCCGACGGCAACCGCGCCGGCCGTTCCGTCGGTCACGCGCTGAACCCTCCGTCGGCGTGCACCACGGTGCCGTTGACCACGCCTCCCGCGGGCGAGGCGCAGAAGGCGATGGCCTCGGCCACCTCGCTCGGGTCGATCACCCGCCGGATCAGCTGGTGGCGCACCAGCTCGTCGGTCGGCACGTCGTAGAGCGCCGCGGTCGCCGTGAGCATCGGGGTGTCGGTCGAGCCGGGCGAGACCGCGCTCGCAGTCATCCCGGTGCCGGCCAGGTCGGCGGCCAACCCCTTCACGATGCCGACCACCGCGTGCTTGGTGGCGTTGTAGGCCGCCAGGTGGAAGAGGCCGTGGGTGCCGGCCGCGGAGGCGACGGCGACGAAGCGGCACTGCCGCGGGTCAGGCCCGGCCAGCATCGCCGGCACCGCGGCGGCCGCGGTGTTCCAGACGCCCTTGGCGACCACGTCCCACAGGTCCTGGAGCACGGTGTCGGGGGTCTCCCACAGCGGCTGGCCGCCGTGGATGATCCCGGCGGCGGCGACCACCGCGTCGAGCTGGCCCCAGGTCGCCACGACCTCGTCGACCGCTCCGTGCAACGCTGCGCGGTCGCGGACGTCGACCACCCGCCCCAGCACCCGGTCGCCGTGGGCCGCGACCACTGTGTCGAGGTCCTCAGGGGTGGCCATCGGGTGGCCGGCGCAGGAGTCGAGCGCCATCACCCGGTAGCCGTCGGCGACCAGGCGGGCGACCGTGGCCGCCCCGATCCCGCGGGCGGCGCCGGTGACCAGGGCCGTGCGACTCATCCAGCCACCTCGGCCAGGCGTTCAGTCAGGCGTCCCGCCAGGTCGGCGACCATCGTCTCGAGCACCGCCCGCCCCTCGTCCGCGGTGGCGCCGGCCGGGTCGCCGAGCACGCCGTTGGGCGACACGGCGGCCACTCCCCCGCTGATCAGCGCGGGCAGGATCTCGCCCAGCGGCCGGCAGTCGCCCGCTTCGGCGAGCTCGCTGCGTACGAGGTCGGGGGCGAGGTGCAGCAGCAACGAGGTCTCCGTACGTCCGGCGTGCAGGTCGACGTCCTCGGTCGCGCAGGCCATCCAGGCGACGTCGTGGCCCTCGGCGACCAGCTGGTCGACCGCCGCCCGCAACGCCATCAGGTTGCCGCCGTGCGCGTTGACGAGCACGACCTTCGGCACCCACGTACGCAGCGAGCGCACCAGCTCGACCACCACCAGGCGCAGCGCCTCGGTGCCAATCGAGACAGTGCCGGGGAAGGACTGGTGCTCGCCGCTGGAGCCGTAGGCCACGGGAGGCGCCACCCAGACGCCGGAGTCCGTGCCGCCCAGCCGCTCGGCCAGGCCCCGGGCGACCGCGGTCGCAATCAGGGTGTCGGTCTCGAGCGGGAGGTGGGGGCCGTGCTGCTCGGTGGAGCCGACCGGCACGAGGACGAGCCTCGCGCTGGCCGTCTCCGGCGAGGTCGCACTGGAGAGCATGGTCAGCCGCCGACGGCGACCGGCTGCGAGGCCTCCGGCTTCCGGGCCACGTGGCTCCCGCCCGTCGGCACGCCGGCCGCGACGTGGAAGCCCTCGGGCACCAGCAGGTGCTCGGGGGTCACCTCGTGGATCGAGGAGACGCCCAGGCCCATGAGGGCCGAGTCGATGCCGGAGCGCAGCACGTCGAGCACGTTGCCGACACCCTGCTCGCCGTTGGCCGCGAGGCCCCAGAGGTAGGCGCGACCGATCATCACCGCGCGGGCGCCGAGGGCGACCGCCTTCACGACGTCGGAGCCGCGGCGGATGCCGCCGTCCATGACGACCTCGATGTCGGAGCCGACGTGGTCGCAGATCGGCTTGAGCACCCGGATCGCGGCCGGGGTGCCGTCGATGTTGTTGCCGCCGTGGTTGGAGACCGAGATCGCGTCGACGCCGATGTCACGGGCCATCAGCGCGTCGTCGACGCGGCAGACGCCCTTGAGCATGAAGGGCTTGCCGCCGCTGATCTGCGCCCACTGCTCGCGCATCCAGGCCACGTCGTCCCACGACGGGGGCGGCGTGGTCATCCACTCGTAGTAGGCGCCGAAGAAGGTCGGCGCCTCCCCGCCGGGCGGGGCGAGGTTGGGGGCGGTGAGGTCGGGGATCTGGCCGGTCCGGCCGAACTCCCACAGCCAGCGCGGCTTCGTGACCACCTGCGGCGCCATCCGCACCATCGTGGCGAGGTCGACCTTCTCGGGGATCTCGGGGCTGCCCCAGTCGCGGCCCATCGAGAAGGACCAGTCGAGGGTGGCGATCAGGCCGACGGCGCCCGCGTCCTGGGCGCGCTGCATCCGCTGCACGACGACGTCGCGGTTGCCGGTCCAGTACATCTGGAAGAAGGTGGTGGCGCCGGTGGCGACGACCTCCTCGACCGACTTCGAGGCGAAGTTGGAGAGCCCCATGATCGTGCTGCGGGAGGCGGCGGCCCGAGCCACGGCGACCTCACCGTCGGGGTGCACGGCCTGGACGCCGGTGGGGCTGATCAGCACGGGCAGCGAGACGTCGTGGCCCAGCACGCGCGTCGCCGTGGAGCGCTCGGCCTGCTGGCCGGCGACGTGGGGCGCCATGCCGATCTCGGCGAAGGCGGCCTGGTTGTCACCGACGGTCTGGCCGCGCTCGGAGCCGGCGACCAGGGCGCCGTAGACGGGGGCGGGCAGCCGCTTGCGGGCGCGCTCCTGGGCGACGGCGACGGACTCGAACCACGGGTTCTGCTTCCACGGGTTCTTCAGCCACTCGGGCTTGTTGGACATGGGGGTCTCCTGGGGATCAGGGCCGGATTTGGGGCCGGATTCAGGGCGGGTCAGGTCAGGTGGTGGGCGGCGTGAAGCCGGCCAACGGGTTCTCGGCGCAGGCCGAGACGGGCGGGGCGCTCGGCAGGGTGAGCGTCTCGGGCCGGCGGCTCAGGGTGAGCATCACCGGCTGGTTGCGGGTGGGGTTGGCCTTCGAGTGGTCCTGGCTGGCGGCCGGGATGGTGCGCTCGCCCGCGAGCGCTGTCTCGCCGTAGCCCTGGACGCACTCGGGGTCGGGGCCGTCGAGCGGGAGGCCGGTGAAGAACTTCGCGGCCATGCAGCCACCGCGACAGGCGTCGAAGAAGGTGCACGACGAGCAGGCGCCACCGGTCTGCGGCGAGCGGAGCTCGGTGAAGAGCTCGGAGGTCTGCCACACCGTCTGGAAGCCGCCCTCGGCGAGCAGGTTGCCGGCCAGGAAGTTGTCGTGGATGGCGAAGGGGCAGGCGTACACGTCGCCGATCGGGTCGATCAGGCAGACGACGCGACCGGCGCCGCAGAGGTTGAGGCCGGGCAGCGCCTCGCCGAAGGCGGCGAGGTGGAAGAAGGAGTCGCCGGTGAGGACGTTCTCGCCGTGTGCCATCAGCCAGTCGTAGAGCTCGCGCTGCTGCTCGGGCAGCGGGTGCAGCTCGTCCCACACGTCGGCGCCGCGGCCGCTGGGACGCAGCCGGGTCAGGCGCAGGGTGGCGCCGAAACGGTCCGCGAGCGCCTTGAACTCGTCGAGCTGGCCGATGTTCTGCCGGGTGCAGACGACGCTGATCTTGGCGTCGGAGAAGCCGGCGTCCTGCAGGTTCTGCAGCGCGGTCAGCGCGGTGTCGTAGGAGCCGGGACCGCGGACGTAGTCGTTGACCTCGGCGGTCGCGCCGTCGAGCGAGATCTGCACGTCGACGTAGCCGTTGCAGGCCGGGGAGGCCAGGAAGGCGGCG
Organism: Nocardioides daphniae; assembly: GCF_004777465.1. NCBI lineage: Bacteria > Bacillati > Actinomycetota > Actinomycetes > Propionibacteriales > Nocardioidaceae > Nocardioides > Nocardioides daphniae. The sequence continues at coordinate 662,440 of NZ_CP038462.1, read as the reverse complement.
CGCTCGGGGGTGAGGCGTACGCCGTTGGTCGAGAACTTCACGCCGACCTGGTGGTCCACCGCGTACTGCAGCAGGTGCCAGAAGTCGGGGCGGATGGTGGGCTCGCCACCGCCGATGTTGACGTAGAAGACCTGCATCCGCTGCAGCTCGTCGATGACCGCCTCGCACTGCTCGGTGGTGAGCTCGCGGGGGTCGCGGCGGCCGCTGCTGGAGAGGCAGTGCGCGCACTCCAGGTTGCAGGCGTAGGTCAGCTCCCAGGTGAGGCAGATCGGGGCGTCGAGGCCGAGCTCGAACTGCTCCACGAGCGTGCCACCGAGGGGTCGTTCAGGTGCCAGCGTCATGCGGCCGCTCCTTCCGGGCGAGGACGGATCATGTCGGTGCGGGCCAGGCCGGCGAGGGCCTCGGCGTAGACGAGGTGCTGCTGCTCGGGGATGCCGGCGGCGACGAGGGCCGAGCGCACGTCGGGCGCCTCGCCGAGGGCCCGGACCACCGTCACCAGCTCAGGCCGCTTGAGGAACGTCAGCTTGCGGTTGCCGAAGTGGTAGGCGAGCGCGCCGAAGGGTTCCGGTCGCAGCGCCACCGCCGGGGACAGGGTCCAGGCCTCGTCGAGCATCAGTACACGCCGCACATGCCGTCGATGGAGACCTCTTCGATCAGGCTCTCCGCGGTCAGCTCGGCCTGCTCCGCGGCCTGGGCCGTGGTGTTCTCCGGGTTCATCTGCACTCCTTCCAGAAGAAAATGTGATTGGTCCACACCATAAGTGCACTCGTGGCCATAATGGAAGGGTGGGACGACCAGAAGTCACGAGCCATGCCGCGATCGAGCAGGCGGCGTTCACCCTGTTCCGGGAGCGCGGCTTCGACGCCACGACCCTGGAGGCGATCGCCGCGGAGGTGGGGTGGGCCGACGCACGCTCTTCCGCTACTACCGCTCGAAGAACGACATCCCGTGGGGCCAGTTCGACCGCTCCCTGGAGGCCTTCCGCGAGATCTTCCGCGCGACGCCGCCCGATCTGGACCTGCGCGCGGCGATCGGCCGGGCGATCGTCGAGTTCAACCGGTTCCCCGACGACGCCTCCCCCTCGCACGAGGAGCGGATGCGCCTGATCCTCGAGACACCCGCACTCCAGGCGCACTCGGCGCTGCGCTACGCGGAGTGGCGTCGCGTCATTGCCGAGTACGCCGCTCGGCGACTCGGCGGCAGCCCGGACGACGTCGCTCCCCGCCTCCTGGGGTACGTCGGCCTCGGCGTCGCGCTGGCAGCGTACGAGACCTGGCTCGCCGACCCGGAGCAGCAGCTCACCGCCGTCATCGAGGCCTCCGTCGGAGCCCTCCGCGAGCTCGACGTCCACCCTCCGGGACGACCGGACGAGGAATCCGCGCGTTCCTGACGGGGGGCATCCACTCTTCGGGAACAGGTCTCAATCACCCCTTGCTTTTACTTTGGCGCTGTGTCAAAAATCATACTCATCAATCGAACAGTTCGTTTGATCGACGTATTGAGGGGACAGCACCATGAAGATTCCCGGCGCACTGCTGTGGGAGCCCGGCACCAACTCGGGGTGGACCGTCGAGGAGATCGAGCTCGACCCGCCGAAGCGGGGCGAAGCCACCGTGAAGCTGGCGGCCTCCGGCATCTGCCACAGCGACGACCACCTGGACACCGGTGACATCCCGCTCGGATGGGCACCGATCCTGGGCGGCCACGAGGGCGCCGGCGTCGTCACCGAGGTCGGCGAGGGTGTCGACCACCTCGAGGTCGGCGACCACGTCGTCCTCTCCTTCCTGCCCAGCTGCGGCAAGTGCAAGATGTGCGTGAGCGGCCGCGCCAACATGTGCGACCTCGGCGCCGGCGTCCTCGCAGGCACCTCCCCCGACGGCACGCACCGCATCCACGCCCGCGGCCAGGGCGTCGGCGCGATGTCCTACCTGGGCACGTTCGCCCCCTACGTCACGGTCCCGACCAACGCCCTGGTCAAGATCGACAAGGACATCCCGCTCAAGAGCGCCGCGCTCATCGGCTGCGGCGTCCCGACCGGCTGGGGCTCGGCGGTCTACGCCGGCGAGGTCACCCTCGGTGACACCGTGGTCGTGATCGGCACCGGTGGCGTCGGCATGAACGCCGTGCAGGGCGCCCGGCAGAAGGGCGCGAAGAACCTGATCGCCGTCGAGCCGACCGAGCACAAGCGCGACCTCGCCAAGCAGCTCGGCGCCACCCACACCGCCGCCGGCCTCGACGAGGCCAAGGAGATCGTGGCCCACCTGACCAACGGCCAGGGCGCGGACGTCGTGATCATCACCGTCGGCGTGCTGACGCCGGAGTTCATCCAGCCCGCGCAGGAAATGACGCACCGTGGCGGCACGCTCGTGCTGACCTCCGCGGCGCCGGTCAACCAGCGCGACATCCAGCTCGACCTCTACACCTTCGCGATGTCGGGCAAGCGGATCCAGGGCACGCTCTACGGCACGACCAACGCCCAGAACGACATCCCCCTGATCGCGGACCTGTACCGCCGAGGTGAGCACAAGCTCGACGAGCTGATCACCCAGGAGTACAGGCTGGAGGACATCAACCAGGCCTTCCAGGACCTCCGTGACGGCAAGAACGTCCGCGGCGTCATCGTCTACGACGACTGATCACCGTGACGACTGACGACAAGCAGGTCATCACGGCGTACCTCGACGCCGTGGGCACCCTGGCGGTCGACGACGTGGCGCCCCTCTTCCACGAGGAGGGGCGGCTCGTCCTGCCGTACGCCCCCGCGGGCGTCCCCGAGGAGGTGGCCGGTCGCACGGCCATCCACGACTACTTCTCGGCGCTGCCGCAGATGGTCGGGGCGCTCAACTTCTCGGGCTACCGGATCCGGGCGACCGAGGTCCCCGGGGAGTACGTCGTCCGCTACACCTCCGACGCCACCATGCGCGCCACCGGTGCGAGCTACCGCAACACGTACATCACCACCGTGACCGTGACCGACGGCAAGATCGCCGAGCTCACCGAGTTCTTCGATCCCATCCGGTTGGTCGAGGCCTTGGGCGGCAAGGTCCTGCCGCCCGGCTCGCCCGCGAGCCAGTCAGCGCAGCCCCAGTCAGCAGAGATCGGGAGTACCTCATGAGCAAGATCCGTAGCTTCGACAAGCTCTTCATCGGCGGCCAGTGGGTCGAGCCGGCGACCGACCGGAAGATCGACGTCGTCTCGCCGATCACCGAGGAGGTCATCGCGACCGTCCCCGAGGCCAGCGAGGCCGACATCGACAAGGCCGTCGCGGCCGCCCGCAAGGCGTTCGACGAGGGCCCGTGGCCCCACATGTCGCCGGCCGAGCGCGCCGAGATCCTGGCCCGCGTCGGCAAGGAGGTCGAGAGCCGCCTGCCGGAGATGATCGAGGCCTTCACCGCCGAGATCGGCGCCCCCGCCGCGGTCAGCGAGGCGTTCCACGACAACGCGATCAAGATGTGGGGCGACGCCTCGACGCTGCACGAGCGTTTCGAGTTCGAGGAGGAGCGCACCTGGGCCGACGGCCGCGGCAAGCTCGTCCGTGAGCCGATCGGCGTCGTCGCGGTGATCATCCCCTGGAACGGCCCCGTCGCCACGGCGTCGCTCAAGATCGGCCCGGCGCTGGCGGCTGGTTGCACCGTGGTGCTGAAGCCGGCGCCCGAGGGCCCGGTCAGCACGATGATCCTGGCCGAGGCGCTCGAGGCGGCGGGTCTGCCCGAGGGTGTCATCAGCCTGCTGCCTGGTGGCCGCGAGGTCGGCGAGCACCTGGTGAAGCACAAGGACGTCGACAAGATCTCGTTCACCGGCAGCACCGTTGCCGGGCGCCGGATCATGAGCCTCGCCGGTGAGCGCATCGCCCGCGTGACGCTGGAGCTGGGCGGCAAGTCGGCAGGCATCATCGCCGACGACATCCCGCTCGACCAGGTGCTCCCGACGCTGGCCTTCGCCGGCATCGGCAGCTCGGGCCAGGTCTGTGCCGCAATCACCCGCATCGTGGTGCCGCGCCACCGCCAGGACGAGGTGGTCGAGGCGCTGAAGGGGATCTTCGAGAGCGTCAAGGTGGGTGACCCGCGCGAGCCCGACACGGTGATCGGCCCGCTGGCCGCTGAGCGTCAGCGCGAGCGCGTCGAGGGCTACATCAAGCTGGGCGTCGAGGAGGGCGCGCGACTGGTGACGGGTGGTGAGCGCCCGAAGGACCTGGAGAAGGGCTGGTACGTCCCGCCGACGATCTTCGCCGACGTCCGCAACGACATGCGGATCGCGCAGGAGGAGATCTTCGGACCGGTCGTCTGCGTGATCCCCTCGACACCGTCGAGGAGGCAATCCAGATCGCCAACGACTCCGACTACGGCCTCTCCGGTGCGGTGTACGCCTCGGACGTCGAGCTCGCGGAGAAGATCGCCCGCCAGGTCAGGACGGGTCAGATCTCGGTCAACACGTGGGGCATGTGCGTCGTGCAGCCCTTCGGCGGCTACAAGCAGTCCGGCCTCGGCCGTGAGGGCAACGTGGAGGGCCTGAGCGCCTTCCTGGAGACCAAGCTCATCCAGTACGCCTGAGCCGACGCGGTCGCTGAGGCGGCTGCAGCACCGTGACCCGGGGGTCGCCTGACATGTTCAGGCGGCCCTTCGGTTTGTTGTCTGTGGTGGCTCCACCCCTTGCGCCCGGCGGACGGCCGCAGTTCAGTGGGTGGATGGACGCCATGGAGGATCCGATCTTCCTGGAGTGGCTCGACCGCGAGGCCGGGAAGGCCCAGCTCGAGGCCGAGCGCTACCAGCAGTACCTGAGCCGCTCGCCCCTGCAGCGCGGATCGTGGACCTCGGTCCTACGCCCCGAGACGATGCTGATCGTCTACCAGGGCATGACGCCGCGCGAGGCCGTACTGGCTGTGCTGCGGGGAAACATGGAGACGCGCCGAGCTCACGGCGGGGAGCATCGTGCACCCGAGGCACCGGCCGAGGCACCGCGCGCGGCACCGCCCTCGGTCGAGGCGGAGGAGCCCGCGCCTACGGCCAGTTCCACGACGGCCCGCACTGTCGCGATGGCAGCCGGCAGCGCTGCAGCGCTCGCCGCAGGGTTCATGCTCAAGCAGTGGCGTCAGCGCAGGTGAAGCCGCGGACGGCTTACGTCCGCCGGGCGAAGCGGTAGTCCCCACTGGCCAACCGCGTCATGTCGTACGCAGCGTCGTGCGCCCGGTGGTGGTGACGGCTGCAGAGGAGGACGGCGTTGTGTCGGTCGGAGTCGCCTCCCTGTGACCACGGGACCAGATGGTGGGCTTCGGCCCAGGTGCCGGGGATCGAGCATCCTTCGGCGCGGCAGGTCTGGTCTCGCAGGAGCAGCGCGCGGCGCTGTGCTTTGGAGAAGAGCGGGGTTGAACGGCCGAGGTCGAGGATCTCGGAGTCCTTGCCGAGCACGGCGGGGATGATCTGGGCGTTGCAGGCGAGGCGCCGGGCTTCGCGGGCGGTGATGCGGTCGAACCCGTCTCCGGGGACACCGTTGTCCAGGGCGGCCACGCCGAGGCCGGAGGTCAGCGCCTCCAGGGAGATGGTCACGGTGACGTTGGTGGCGTCTCCGCCGTGGATCGGGAGTCGCTTCGGGTCGACGGTCTCGAGGAGCTGGGCGAAGGCCTCGGCCAGCTGACGCGGCCTGTTCACCCCGTGACCGAACCCGTTCTTCTCGACGTCGGACTGCTCGTCGCTCGTCCTGCGGACTGCGCCGTCGGCGAGCCGCGGGTTGGTGAAGGCGTGCAGGTAGGTGGCAAGTCGCGCGGCGACCGCGTCGGGCACGACGCCCGAGATCCGCGTCGTCCCGTCGCCGACGGCGCGGATCCGAAGACGCTGCTTCTCCTGGGCGCGCTTCTCGGCGTCGTCGAGACGCCGGCGCTCCTCGTCCTCGAAGCGCTCGGGATCGACGACCTCGAGGATGCGACGGCCCAGGACTGCCAGCTCCTTGGGGTCGTGGTCGGCGGCGAGGCGGACGAGCTCAGCCTCCGCGAGCGCGACGACGTCCTGACCCACACGGTCGGGCAGCTCCCCCACGGCGCCTGCGACCACGCGAGCCTGCGCGAGGTTCACGGCTCCCTCACGCAGGGCCCTCGCCAGCACCGGGAGGCCGCGATCGAGCGCCTCCGCCAGGCGAAGGTCTGCCATGGCGTCGGCACGTCGCACCCGTCCGTGGTGGGCGAGCCACGTGCCGGTGGAGTGGAACCCCTCGGACTCAGCCACGTCGCCCGCGGCCGACATCACGCGGAGTCGTAGCTCAGCGACCTGCGACTCGATCTCGAGCCACGCCAGGAGGGTGGCGGCCTTCTCGTCGGCCGGCATGAAGGTCGGGTTCACGTCTGCGACAGCTTTGAGCATCTCCTTGACCGCGACTGCTGTGTCGGTCATGAGATGCATCGGGCCCCCTGGTGTCTGCCAATGCACTCATTCTTTCGAACATACTTTCGAATGCACAGCCCCACGTTGGGTATTCAGCACGCTCGCACGGACATGTGCGAGGCGGAGCCGAGGGAACCGCCCCTCATCCAGGCTCGATCGCAGGACACTCCAGGACCTCGATCGAGTTGCCGTCGTGGAGCGTGAGATGCGGGTGCTCCGAGAAGATCCGGACGGCCTCGTCGTGCGACGGGGCCTCGACGAGGGCATAACCGACCTTGGCATCGGTGAACTCCCGGGCACCCGTCGACGTCACGACCTTCTTCCTGAAGAGCGGCGCGCCGGGATCGATCAACGCATCGACGTGCGCCTGGGCCCACGCGGCCCACGCAGCCATGAACTCAGACTGCCGCTCTGCACTGATCTCATCGCCCGAGCCGGTCTCGGCGGCGCCGAGGTAGATCGCCAGGTACGTGCCCATGGGTGCACGCTAGGCGATCCGGCCGGTGCCGGCCGCCTCACCCCTCACCGCGTACGAGCCGTGCGTGCGCGAGCCACTCCTTCGCCTTCTCCATGTGCGCGATGTCGACGTGGGTGCCGCGGAAGCGCACGGCGCCGTGGCCGTCGGCAATCGCCTTCTCGACGGTCTCGACGAGCTCCTCGTGGTAGGCGACCTCGTCGTCCGACGGCGTGTAGACGTCGTGCACGACCGGGACGTGGGAGGGGTGGATGAGGATCTGGCCGCGGAAGCCGAGCTGCAGGCCGTAGTCGGCGAACTTCGCCAGGCCGTCGAGGTCCTCGAGGTCCTCCCACAGGCCGGTCAGCGGGTGCAGGCCGAACTGGCGGCACGCCAGCAGGATGCGGCTGCGCAGGTAGAGCGTCTCGCTGCCCTCGCGCGACTGGCGGTAGCCGACGGCGCGCGCGATGTCGGCGTGCTCCGACGTCGGGCCGATCATCGCGCCCACCCGCGGGGACGCCCCGGCGATCTCGATCGCGTTGTTGATCGCGTCGACCATCTCCACCGGCACGATCATCTCCAGGCCATCGGCGCCGTTGCGGGCCTCGAACCAGTCGATGAGCGTCTCCCACCGCACCACGTCGGTGGCGTTGCGGATCTTCGGCGTGAAGAGCCCCGTCAGGTCGGGCCCGACGACGGCCTCCAGATCAGCCCCGGCCATCTTCGTGTCGAGCGCGTTCGGACGCACGAAGAGGCCCACGCGCGACGACTCCTGCCGCAGCGCCGCCAACGTCTCCCGCGCGGTCGCCCGCGCCGACTCCTTGAGGTCGGCCGGGACCGAGTCCTCGAGGTCGATGACGATGCAGTCCGCCCCCGACGCGAGCGCCTTGTGGGCCCACGCGGGCTTGTGCGCCGGGACGAACAGGATCGAGCGGTAGGGGTGCACGGGGGCTCCTCAGCGGGTCTCGGGCGTACGGTCGTGGGTGTCGTCGGTGACGCCCAGCTCGCGCAGCTTGGCCTTCTGCACCCGCTGCGACGGGGTCTTGGGCAGCTCGTCGACGAAGCGCAGGTAGCGCGGCACGGCGAACGACGGGATCCGGCCGTCGCAGTGCTCCCACAGCTCCTCGGCCGTCACCTCGCTCTGCGTGATCACGTAGGCCATCACCTCGTCCTCCCCCGCCTCGGTCGACGCGGGCACAGCGATCACCGCGGTCTCGACGACGGCCGGGTGGGACAGGATCGAGGTCTCGATCTCGTACGAGGAGATGTTCTCGCCGCGGCGGCGCAGGGCGTCCTTGAAGCGGTCGACGAAGTAGAACCAGCCGTCCTCGTCGCGTCGCAGCGCGTCACCGGTGTGGAACCACAGGTTGCGCCACGCCTCGACGGTCTTCTCGGGCATGTTGTAGTAGCCCATCGAGCAGATGAAGGGCACCTTCGGGCGGATCACCAGCTCGCCGATCTCGCCGACCGCGACCTCCTCGTCGGTCTCCGGGTCGACCAGCGCGACGTCGAACCACTCGTCGGCCGCCAGGCCTGCCGCGCCCGCGGGCCGGGACTCGCCGTAGGGCGAGATGATCGGTGCCGACGTCTCCGTCAGGCCGAAGACCTCGACGAACGCCTCGATGCCGTAGCGCTCCTTCATCGGCTCCACCAACGTCGCCGCCGTGGGCGCAGCGAAGACCACGCGCAGCGGGTTGTCGGCGTCGTCGGAGCGCCGGTCCTGCTTCCAGATGAAGTCCATCATGACGCCGATGAAGTTGGTGACGCTCACCCGGCTCTCGCGGATCTGGTCGACCCAGCGGCTCGCGGAGAACTTCGAGCGGATCACGCAGCGCGCGCCCGCGACCATCGTCGGGTACGCCGCCATGAACTGCGCGTTGCCGTGGAAGAGCGGCGTCACCGTCATCCAGGCGTCGTCCGGGGTCAGCCGCACCAGCGAGACGCACTCGTCGGCGAAGAAGTACATCTGCGCGTGCGGCATCGCCACACCCTTGGAGGGGCCGGTCGTGCCGGAGGTGAAGAGCACCGAGGCCAGGTCCTGCGGCTGCACGTCGGGCAGCTCGACGCTGCGCCCGGCGGGCAGCTCGGCCTCCAGCTCGTCCCACGGCGCGGCGTCCCAGCCGGCCTCGCGCAGGATCTCGATCGCCTTGTCCTGCTGGCCGGTGTCGATCACCCAGAACTTGGTGATGTCCGAAGCTGCCTCCTTGACCGCGACGAACCGCTCGGCGAAGACGTCGTCGACGACGGCCAGCTTCGCTTCCACGGTGCGCACCTGGTGGGCCAGGAAGTCGTGCTCGTACGCCGTGTTGATCGGCACCTCGACGAGGCCGGCGACGGCGCTGCCCACCCACGTACGCACGAAGCGCGACGAGTTCTGGGCGACCAGCACGACGCGGTCACCCTTCTCGGCGCCCTGGTCGAGGAGGTTGCGCCCGACCCGCTCGGCAGAGGCGAGCATCTCGGCGTAGGTCCAGGTGGCCGACTCCTCGGGAGCGTCGAGCCAGACGGCGTCCGGGCGCTCGGCGGCGTGGTGGCGCAGCACGGTGGGCAGGGCCCACTGCGACCGGTCGGAGAAGGTGGGGGTGAGGTCGCGGTAGTAGCGGAAGGTCACTGGGTCAATCCTTCGTCAGGAGTTCCGGGCCCGGCGGGCACCGCGGAAGTCGGGCTTGCGCTTCTCGAGGAAGGCACGCGCCCCCTCGAGCATGTCGTCGCTGCCGATCGCCTGGATCAGCGCGCCGAGGTTGGCGGCCATGTTGTCCTTGGACAGGTTCCACCACTGGTTGCTGCTGGTCTTGGCGATCTCCAGGTAGCGCGGGCTGAGGGCGTCGATCTCGTCGAGCCACCGGTCGACGGCGGCGTCGAGCCCCTCGTCGGCCACGACCTCGTTGACCAGGCCCCACTCGAGCGCCTGCAGCGCGGAGTAGCGACGGCACAGCATCGCCATCTCCTTCGCGCGACGCTCGCCGATCTGCACGGCCATCAGGTTCGTGGCGCCCAGGACCGGCGCGGAGCCGACCTTGGGTCCGGTCTGCCCGAAGGTCGACCGCTCGGTGGCGATCGCGAAGTCGCAGGCGACCACGAGCTCGTTGCCGCCACCCGCGGCAGCGCCGTCGACGGCGGCGATCACCGGGCGCGGGCAGGCGCGGATCGCATCGAGCAGCTTGAGCGAGGTGGTGAAGAGCCGTCGCAGCTGGACCGGGTCGGGCTCACCCAGCTGGGTGAGGGCTCCTCCGGCGCAGAAGCTGCCGCCGGCGCCGGTGATGACCACCGCGCGCGCCTCGGCCGCCTCCTCGACGGCGTCGATCATGGCCCGGGCCATGTCCAGGTCGTAGGCGTTGCGCCGCTCAGGAGCATTGATCGTGATCCACACGACGTCGCGGCGCTCGGCCACCTCGATGCTGCCCACGTGAGCTCCTCTTCCTACGACCTATTGATGTGGTTCATGATCAACAATACCGGTGACGGGGGTTACTGGCAACGCTCCCACGAGAAGCCGTCAGGAAGAACGACGCGCGCGGAAGGCCTCCACGGCCGTCCGATGCTCCGGCGTGGAGAAGAGCAGCGCGATCGCCTCGACCGACTCCGGGTAGCCGACCTCGGTGCCGCGGTTGAGGAACGCCTTGCCCACCTGCACCGCCAACGGTGAGTTGGCCGCGATCTCCTCGGCCAGCCCGACCGCCGCCTCGACCAGCTCGTCGTCCGGCAGCACCCGGGCCACCAGCCCCATCGACTCGGCCTCGGCGGCGTCGACCGTCCGACCGCTCAGGGCGAGCAGCCGAGTACGGTGGCGCCCGATCACGTCCGGCCCGCGCACGATCCCGTAGCCGGGCATCAGCCCGACCGACGCCTCCTTGAAGGAGAAGCGGGCCGAGGTCGCGGCGTACGCGACGTCGCAGGCCAGGGTGAGCTCGGTGCCGCCGCCGAAGGCGATGCCGTTGACCGCGCCGACCACCGGGATCGCGCACTTCTCGACGGCGTGGAAGGCCTCGTAGACCCGCAGCAGGTGCGGGCGTACGCGGTGCACGTCACCGTCGAGCGCGTGGAACATGTCGATGTCGCCGCCCGCCGAGAAGGCGCGCCCCTCCCCCGTCAGCACCACGGCCCGATGGGTGTCGTCGTCCTTGCCGAGGCTGCGCATCAGTCGGGTCAGCTCGGCGAACCACTGCTGGTCCATCGCGTTGAGCTTCTCGGGCCGGCACATCGTCACGACCAGCACGCCGGAGGCGAGCGACTCGAACCGGAACCGCTCGTAGCCCTCGAGGTGCGCCGGCAACGCCGCGCCGCGGCTGCTGCTTCGATCCGTGCTCATCGCGCCTCCCGGTCCCAGGTGCCGGGGACGACTCCCTCGGCCTTCAGCTTGTACTTCTCCACCCGCTGGCTCGGAGTCAGTGGCAGCTCCTCGACCAGGCGTACGTAGCGGGGCACCGCGAAGGCCGTCAGACGACCGTCGCAGTGCTCCACCAGTGCCGCCGGATCCAGCTCGACGCCGGGCGCCGGCACGACAGCCACCATGACGTCCTCCTCCGACAGTTCTGACGTCACGCCGTACGCAGCGACCTGCGCGACGCCGTCGTGCTCGGCGATCACCCGCTCGACCTCCCAGGTCGAGACGTTCTCGCCGCGTCGACGCACGGTGTCCTTGACCCGGTCGAGGAAGGTGAGGAAGCCGTCCTCGTCCAGCACCCCGCGGTCACCGGTGTGGAACCAGAGGTTGCGCCACGCCTCGACGGTCGCGGCCGGGTCGCCCTCGTAGCCGGAGAACATCCAACCCGGCGCCTTCGGCCGCGCGACGATCTCACCGGGGGTGCCGGTGGGCACGGGCTGGTCGAGCTCGTCGACCACGGCCACCCGGTAGAGCGGCGACTCCTGGCCGGCGGTGCCGACGCGGCGCCGTTGCGGCGGCATCTCGCAGACCAGCGAGACCTCGGTGCTGCCGTAGATCTCGGTGAGCCGAACGTCGAAGCGCTCCTCGAAGACCTCGAAGATCTCGGCCGGGCAGGGCGCCCCGAAGGCGACCCGCACCGGGTTGTCACAGTCGTCGTCCCACCGCGGCTGCTTCTCCAGGATGCTCATCATCGCGCCCTGGTAGTTGAAGGCCGTGATCCCCTCGCGCCGGCAGATCTGCCAGAAGCCCGACGCGGTGAAGCGGCGGTGGAGCAGCACCCCCGCGCCGGCCTCGAGCCCTGCCATCACCGAGCAGTAGCGCGCGTTGGAGTGGTAGAGCGGGAAGACGCTGTAGAGCCGGTCGGCGGCGGTGTAGCCCATCAGCTCGACGGTGTGCCGGGCCAGGTTGACGTTGGCGCGGTGGGTCAGGCGTACGCCCTTCGGCGGCCCAGTCGTGCCGGAGGTGTAGAGCACCACGGCGGTGCTGCCGGGGTCGACGACGGGCAGCTCGCCCGCCACCTCTCCCGGCGTCGCGGCGAGCAGGTCGGCGAAGGCGTGCGTACGCAGCCCCGGAACCTCCGCTCCGACGACGCTGCCCTCCCCCATCAGGACCAGGTGCTCGACGACCGCACGCTCCCCACCAGGGCCCACCTCGGCCAGCGCGCTGCGCAGCAGCGGCACCAGCTCGGCGTCGCAGACGACCGCCCGCACGCGCGAGCGGACCAGGCAGTGCGCCAGCGCCACCGACCCGGCCGCGGGGTTGAGCGGCACCTCGACCAGCCCGGCGCGGGCGATCCCGAACCAGGCCTGCAGGGAGCCGACGCAGGCCGGGGTCAGCACGGCGACGCGGTCCCCCGGCGTCAGCCCCAGGCGCAGCAGGCCAGAGGCCACCCGGCTCGCGTCGGCGTCGAGGGCACGGGCGTCGACCCGCTCGTCCTCGACGACGACCTCCGCGGCGCCGCGTCGCGGGTCGGCCGCGACCTCGGCCAGCCAGTCCCCCAGGCTCAGGTCCTTCTTCTGCTCCACCGGGCTCCTCCGTTTCGTGTCGTGCCGGTCGAAGGGGCGGAGCTCAGCCGCGTCCGCCCCGTCCGTCGCCAGCCAGGCGGGTCGAGTCGTGCGACGCGGTGACCCGGGTCGGCACGACCTCGATCACCACGCGCTGCGGGCTGTCGAGCAGCCGCACGAAGGCGTCGGGGTCCTCCGGCGCCAGCCGCGGGGCGAGGCGTCGTACGCAGTCCATCACGACCTCGCGGTCCCGGTGCACCGTCGCGGTGCCCCGCACGGCGACCATCCGACGCCCGGTCAGTCCGCTGCCGGTGCTCGAGACGACCAGCGCGACGCGCGGGTCGGAGTCGACCCCGCGCACCTGCCGGCGGCCCTCGACGGTCGCGCACCAGAAGTGCCCCTGCTCGTCGACCTGGTAGCTCATCACCACCGCGGTCGGGAGCCCGTCCTGGTTGAAGGAGAGGACGCACTCGGTCTGGGCCTCGAAGAGCTCCGCCTGGTCGGCGGTCGTCATCCGGGCCTTCGCCAGGTCCTCGATGTCCTTCTCGCCCGGCCGGGGGCCGGTCGTCTCAGGAGGCATCGAGCGCGGCCTCGCCGAGCATCGCGTGCACGATCGCCTTGTTGCCCCGGGCCTCCTCGGCCGAGCCGCTCCACACGGTCTCACCGCGGCTGACCACGAAGACGTCGTCGGCGACCCGCAGGCCGGCCTCGGCGTTCTGCTCGACCATCAGGATGCCGATGCCGGCGTCGGCCATCGACCGCACGCTCGACATCACCTTCTCGACCATCGTCGGCGCCAGCCCCATCGACGGCTCGTCCATCAGCATCAGCTTGGGGCGCGACATCAGGGCCCGTCCGAAGGCGAGCATCTGCTGCTCTCCGCCCGAGAGCAGGCCGGCCTGGGCGTGACAGCGGTCGCCGAGGATCGGGAACTTCTCGTAGACCTCGGCGATGCCCTGGTCGAGGTTTCCGCGGGGGGCTGCGTACCCGCCGATGCGCAGGTTCTCCTCGACCGTGAGCGGGAAGAAGATCTTGCGCCCCTCGGGCACCAGCACCATGCCACGGCGTACGACGCGGTGCGCCGAGGTGCCGGTGATGTCGGTGCCCTCGAGGACCACCGAGCCCGACGCGGGCTTGTGGAAGCCGGCGACCGCGCGGAGGCTGGTCGACTTGCCAGCGCCGTTGGCGCCCAGCACCAGGGTGACCCGGCCGGCGGTGGCGGAGAAGGAGACGCCGTGCACCGCCTTCACGGGGCCGTAGTTGACGTGCAGGTCGGTGACCTCAAGCATGGGTCGCTCCCTTCCCGAGGTAGGCCTCCTGGACGTCGGGGTGCCGCACCACCTCGCGGGGGTCACCCTCGGCGATCAGCTTCCCGAAGTTCATCGCGAAGAGGTGGTCGCAGGTGTCGACCATCATCTGCACGTCGTGCTCGACGATGAACTGGGTGACACCTTCGTCGAGGAGCTGCTTCATCAGCTCGCTGATCTCGGCGCGCTCGGTGTTGTTCATGCCGGCGGTCGGCTCGTCGAGCAGCAGCAGGCGAGGGCGACCGATGATCGCGCGGGCGAACTCGACGCGACGCTGCATGCCGTAGGACAGCTCGTCGGGCCGCATCCGCGCCACCTCGCGTACGCCGACGCGCTCCATGACCTCCTCGACCCGGGCGGTCGCCTCCTTGCGGCGCTCCTTGGGGAGGGTGTCCTGGCCGAGCAGGATGTTGTCGCGCACCGAGCGGTCGTCGAGCAGGCGGACCGTCTGGAAGGTGCGGGCGATGCCCATGTGGTGCACCTTGCGCGCCGCGGCCTTCGTGTAGTCGTGACCGTCGAGGACGAAGCGGCCGCGGGTGAGCGGCGTCAGCCGCGTCATCGCGCCGAGCAGGGTCGACTTGCCCGAGCCGTTGGGGCCGAGCACGCCGTAGATCTTGCCGGGGTGCATCTCCAGCGAGATCCCGTCGACGGCCTTGACGCCGCCGAAGTGGACCGCGACGTCCTGGACCTCGAGCAGCGCGGTGCGCTGCCTCACTGCGGTCTCTGTCATGACGCTCACCTTGTCTCCTGGAGGGCCGCCACGCGGGCCCGTTCCTCTCGGGTTCGGAAGCGGTGCAGGAGGTCCTTCGCGACCCCCAGGACACCGTTGGGCAGGTAGATCGCGGCCGCGGCGACGATGAAGCCGTAGGCGACCTTCTCCCACTCCTGGACGAAGGAGAGCCAGGTCGGCAGCCAGACGAAGATGACGGCTCCGATGAGGGCTCCCAGCCAGGAGCGGGCACCGCCGACCACGATGGCGGTCAGCGCCACGATGACGAGGTGGAAGTTGACCTCGGCGGGGGTGATCGTCGACCGGAGCAGGGTGGTGATGGCGCCGGCCAGGCCTCCGAGCAGGCCCGAGACGAGGAACGAGAGACGGCGGTAGTTGGCCACGTCGATGCCGAGCGCGTTGGCCAGCTCCGGGTCCTCGCGGACGGTGTCGATGCGGCGACCCAGGCCTCGGGCCTCGGTGAAGGCGAGCAGGGCGATGACCGCGACGACGACCACGACGATGTGGGTCATGGTGATCTCGCCCAGCGCGCCGTAGAGGCCGCCGGCCCCGCCGGTCAGGTCTCCGCCGTTGACCGCGACGACCGAGACGATCAGCGTGAAGGCGATGGTCGCCATGCCCATGTAGAGGCCGGTCAGCCGCTGGACCACCAGTCCCAGCAGGAAGACCGCGACGCCCGCGGCGAGGGTGCCGACCAGCACCGACGGCCAGGTGGACCACTCGAGGTGGACCATCGCCATGGCGCCGCCGTAGCCGCCGATGCCGAAGGCACCGATGCCGGCGAACGAGAAGACGCCGAAGCGCAGCGGCACCTGGATGCTGAGGGCCAGCAGGAGGGTGGTGAGCGTCGTCTGGATCAGGACGACGTTCATGTAGTACCAGTCGCTCATGTGCGTCGCACCTCCTTGCGTCCGAGGAGCCCCTGGGGGCGGGCGAGCAGGATCAGGAAGATGAGTCCGAAGGAGACGGCGTCGACCCAGGTGCCCCAGTTCATGTAGAGGACGAAGGTCTCGGCCGAGGCCAGGACGTAGGCGCCGATGACGGTGCCGAGCATCGAGCCGAGCCCGCCGAGCACGATCACGGCGAAGGCCTTGATGATCAGCTGGTCACCGGTCTCGGGGGCGATGGCGCCGAGGTGGAAGGTGAGCAGTGCTCCGGCCAGCCCGGCCAGCGCGCCGGCCACGGCCATGGTGCCCAGCGCGAGGGCGGTGCGGTTGACGCCCATCCCGGAGCTGGTCTCGGCGTCGACGCCGATCGCCCGCAGCGCCAGGCCCTGGCGGGAGCGGCGCAGCCACAGGGTGAGGCCGATCCCCATCGCCAGGCCGGCGACGATGATCACCGCGGAGGTGGTGGTCAGCCGCAGGCCGAGGATCTCGAAGACCTCGGCCTTGTAGCTCGAGGTGAAGCCGAAGGGGCTGGAGCGGGTCTCGCGCTGCGCCAGGGCGAGCGGGATCGCGGCGACGCCGATGCCGCCGATCAGGATGCGCATCTCGGCGTGGTGCTGGCTCTTCGACCGCTTCAGGATCGGCTGGAAGGCCAGCAGCTGGGTGAGCGTCGAGATCACCGCTCCGGTGACCACGGCGACTCCGATCACGCCGAGGAAGGGCAGCTCGGTCTCGCGGGAGACCAGGTGGCCGACGAAGGCCGAGAACATGAAGGTGGCGCCGTGGGCGAAGTTCAGGATGCCGATGGTGCCCCAGACGAGGGCCATCCCCAGCGCGAAAAGCAGGTAGATGGAGCCCAGCGTGGCTGCGTTCAGCAGATCTTGCACGGGGGGATTCCTCTCGGGAGGGAGGGGCGGGGGGTGAGGTGCGGCCCGCGCGCACGACGCACGACGTACGACGCGGGCCGCACCCGAGGGTCACCCAGCGGTTGCCAGCGACTCCTTGCCGCCGTTCCACTGGACCAGGACGCCGTCGATGCGGGCGTCGTTGCCGTCGAAGGTCAGGTCGCCCATCGCTCCGGTGAAGCCCTCCTCGGCCACCTGCTCCAGGCCCTTGCGGATGCCTTCGCGCGAGGAGTCGCCGGAGGCCTTGATCGCGCGGGCGATCCACCACATGGCGTCGTAGCCGTCGGCCGCGTAGGGGTTGGGCTCCTTGTCGAACTTCTTCTTGAAGGCCTCGGTGAAGGCCTGCGAGGACTCGCCCTCCATGGCCACCGAGAACGGGACCGGGTAGACGAGGCCGTCGGCCGAGTCGCCGGCCGCCTTGATGTTGCCGGCCGCCTGGACCGAGGTGGCGACGACCTGGCCGTCGTAGCCGGCGTCCTCGAGCTGGCCCAGCGCGGTGACCGACTGCGGGGCGATGAGCAGCATCACCAGGGCGTCGCTGCCCTCGCGGGCGACCTGCTGCGCCTGGCCGGTGAAGTCCTGCGTGGTCATCTGCACGGGCAGCGACTGGACGACCTCCATGCCGCGGTCCTTCGCCATCGCGGGCACGTCGTCCTCGCCGAGCAGGGCGAAGGTCGGGAAGGTGGCGTTGTAGAGGATCGAGATCTTCTTGGCGCCCTTCTCCTCGAGGTAGTCCATGACCGACTCGTAGTAGGACTCCATGGGCGGGGTGGCGCGGAAGGTGTAGTCGTTGATCACGACGCCGGCACCACCTGCCTGGGTGAAGACGGTCGGCACCTTCTGCCGGCCGACGAGCGGGGCGACCGTGGCCGCCTGCTGCGTGGAGACCGGGCCGAGGATGGCCGAGATGCCTCGGTCGCCCATCGCCTTGCTCATCTCGCTCGAGGCCCGCTCGATCTCGCCGGCGGTGTCGAACTTCTCCAGGTCGATCTTGACGCCGTCGCCGAGGAAGCCCTGCTCCTCGATCTCGTCGATGGCGAGCTCGGCGCCCTCGGACGCGCCGAGTCCGGCGTAGGCGACGGCACCCGTCTGGTCCTGGACCTGGGCGATCTTGATGGTGTCGGCGATGCCTCCGTCGCCGTCGCTGCCGCCGCCGTCACCGCTGCCGCAGGCGGCGGTGCCGAGCACCGTCGTCATGGCCACAGCAGCCAGCAGCGCCTTGCGCTTCAACGCTCCACTCCCCATGGGGTTCCTCCAGATGTGTCGTGCGGATCGGGGCCGCCGGGTCGGCGGACCGGAAGGTCAGGCGATCGGGGCGCCTGACAGTTCATGACCGACCAGGTAGGCCAGCGTCAGTCCGCGCCCGAGCGCGATTCCCGAGTTGTAGGCGGTGCCGGTGGTGGTCAGTGCCGCCACCGAACCTGCGGCGAAGAGGCCGGGGACCGGCTTCCCGCCTTCGTCGAGGACGTGTCCGTCCCCGTCGATCCGGACGCCCGAGGTTCCGATGCCGGTGCCGACGAAGCGGAGCCGGATGCCGTGGAAGGGCGCCTGGACGATCGGTCCCAGCACGGGGCTGGGTGAGTTGTCGGGGTCACCGGCGAACTTGTTGACGTAGTCCACGGTGCCGCGACCCCAGTCGGGGTCCTCCCCCTTCTCGGCGTGCTCGCTGAACCGCTCGGCGGTCCTGGCCAGCTGCTCGCCGTCGATGCCGAGCTGCTCACCGAGCTGCTCGAGGGTGGCGGCCGACTGCACCCAGCCCTCGGGGTACTCCCCGCCGGGCGGCGTCGCGGCCAGGCCGTACTTCTGCCGGTGCTGGTCGTCCCAGACCAGGAAGAAGGGCAGGTGGGTGTCGTCGGGGTCCAGCGTCCGGCGGCAGATGTCGACCCAGTAGGAGTCGTTGCAGAAGCGGTTGCCGTGGCGGTCGACGATCATCGAGTGCGGCATCGCGTACTCCGGGCCGTAGCCGAAGCCGGTGCCGACCTGCGAGCGCCAGCCGGGCAGGATCGGGGTCGCGTTGGCCGGGATCTTCGCGATGTCGCCGCCGACCTGGCGGGCCAGCTTGATGCCATCGCCGCGCAGCGTCTCGGGGGCGACCGAGCCCCAGTCCTCCTCGGTCAGGCCGAGAATCTCGCCGACCAGCTCGGGGTCCCAGTCGTAGGTGCTGGTGGCCAGCACGACCGGTCCGCGCAGCTCGACCAGACCGTCGGGGGTCTCGGCCTTGAGGCCGACGACGGCGCCGTCCTCGGTGAGCAGCTCGACGACCCGGTGCTCGGTGCGGATCTCGACCAGCTCGTGCTCGACGACCTTCTTGAGGAAGCCGGCGACCACGCCGGTGCCGTAGGTCAGCGGGTCGGAGTCGGCGACCTTCTCGAACTCGGTGCCGTCGGAGAGGCCGAAGGCGGGCAGGCCGGCGTGGGAGTGCTTCGTCGCGCTCTTCTCGTCGCCGGACTCGTCGACGTACGTCGCCCGCCTGCCCTTCTCGAGCAGCTCACGGTAGGTGCGGCCCACCGGGAAGTAGGGGCTGTAGCGGAGCTTGTCGCGCCACTCCCCCAGCACCGAGCCGTCGACGACCTCGTTGGTCAGGTAGCGGCCCTGGGGCAGGGCACCCTTCGCCTCGTTGTGGTAGTCGGCGAGGCCGGGGATGACGGTCCAGCGGATCGCGTCGTTCTGCTCGAAGTACTCCATCGCCTTCGGCGAGGTCTCGATCCAACGGAGCAGCGCCCGCTCGTCGAGGACCTCGGGGGCGAGGTGGGAGGCGACGTCGCGGATGTAGGTCTCGGTGAGCTCCTTGGAGTCGCCGTCGATGCCCTCGCGGCGGGCGACGTGGTTGTCGCCGCACCAGACCTGGCCGCCGGAATAGGCGGCCGCGCCGCCCACCAGCTCGGCGGCCTCGAGGACGATCGCGGGGCGACCGTTGAGCGCGCAGGTGAGGGCGGTGGAGAGCCCCGAGAGGCCGGCCCCGACCACGAGGACGGGGGACGACGACGGGGTGGAAGCACCGGTCTCCGACACGACATTTCTCCTCTCACCCAAGCCCAGTGGCCTGCGTCACATCACGTGAGATGAGTGAATATCATGATCAGCGTTGTGTCAATAACCCTGCGTATCATTCGGTCGAATATAGGACTCGCGAGCGGGCTCCCCCGGAAAGCGCACCCGGTCCTCGTGCGGCAGCGTCGCGGCGTACTCGACGGCCGAGGCGGCGTACAGGAAGCGCACCTCCCGCCGCGAGAAGACCCAGCGCCCCTCGTGGCGCACGAAGGCGTCG
Source organism: Nocardioides daphniae (assembly GCF_004777465.1). Taxonomy (NCBI): domain Bacteria; kingdom Bacillati; phylum Actinomycetota; class Actinomycetes; order Propionibacteriales; family Nocardioidaceae; genus Nocardioides; species Nocardioides daphniae. Next base: position 642,632 of record NZ_CP038462.1, on the reverse strand, counting down.
GCATAGCGGTACGCAGCCAGCAGCACGCCGCTGCGGGTCACCAGCTCCGCGTGGCCACTGGAGGCACCCACCGCCTCGTCGGGGCCGGTCAGCTCGACCACCGCGGCGTGCGGGGTGTGCAGCATCCGGCGGAAGCCGCGCATCGACGCCCCCAGGACCGCCGCGATCTCGGGCCACCCGTGGGCCACCACTCCGTCCCGGTCGAAGACCGCCTCGGGGTGGAACATCGCCTCCAGCCCCACCAGGTCGTGGTCGTCGACGGTCAGCGCGTAGCGGGCCACGAGGTCGCGCAGCTGCTCGCGGTCCAGCAGCTGCTGAACCGCGTCGGGGGCGACCACGTCAGACCTGGATCTCGAACCGCGGCGTCGGCAGCTCGCCGAGCGCCTTGAGCAGCCGCTCGGGGATCGGCGCCTTGCCGAAGGTCTCGGGGTCACGCACCGCGAAGACCATCTGCCCCTTGGTGACCAGCTGGTCGCCGCGGGTGAACTCGAAGCCGACGGCGTAGGAGCTCGTGCCGATCTTCTCGGCGACCGCCTGGCAGGTGATCTCGTCGAAGACCTCGACGGTGTCGACGTAGCGGCAGCCGGAGCTGATGCCGACGGTGACGACGCCCAGGTCCTCGGCCATCTGGCCGCTACGGATGCCCAGCGCGTAGAGCCACGTGGAGTAGCAGCGCTCCATCCACCGGTAGTAGATGCCGAAGTAGGCGATGCCGACGGTGTCGGTGTCGCCGTAGGCGAGCTGGAACTGCAGCCGCCCCTCGGACGGTTCGTGGACGAGAGTCACGGTGCCTCCTCGAGGAGTACGTCGGCGGTCCCGGAGAGCGCGACGTCGCCGCCGACGACCTCCAGGCTGATGTCGCAGGTGGCCACCCGGCCACGCTGGGTGTCACGCACCTCGGCGACCGTGCCCTGCGCGCGTACGGTGTCGCCCGCCAGCACGTTGCCGCGGAAGCGCACCCGGAAGGTGAGCAGCCGGTCACGACCGCCGGCCCAGCGGGCCAGCATGGTCTGCAGGTAGCCCATGTTGAGCGGGCCCTGGTTGACCGGACGCTCGTCCATGCCCAGGGCGGCGAGCGCACGGGTGTCGAAGTGGATCGGGTTGGGGTCGGCGAGCAGCGCCGCCATCACCTTCATCTTCTCCCCGTCGACGACGAGCTCCAGGGGCGGGATCACGGTGCCCACCTCCACGTCAGCGAGCGTGGTCATGCCGACCTCCTGGGGAAGACGATCGAGTTGTAGCAGCGGGCGACGTGCTCGCCACCGCCGTTGCCACCGGCTCCGGGCAGGTGCAGGTCGAGCTCGTAGCCGACCACGTCCATGGCGCCGGCGCGGCGCCCGACCTTGCGCTCGACGGAGACGATCCGCCCCGAGACCTTGTACGTCGCCCCGCCCTCGAGTGGTCGGTGCAGGGTGGTCTCGTGCTCGCCGAACATCGGGCCGTCCTCGGCGCTGGCGTCGAACCAGGCGAAGAGGTCGTCCCAGGTGAGGCCCGACCCGGCGACCCCGGCCATCCAGGCCAGGACCGGGTGCGGGACCTCGTCCCAGGGGTCGTCGAGCAGGGTGTCGGCCACGAGCCAGGTGCGCCAGGGGGCGAGCGTGTACTCGCCCCCGGGAAACTCGCGGCCGACGCGGTCGGCGTAGTCCGTGTCGGTGGGGTCGATCGGGCTGGGGTCAGACATTCCGCTCCTGGTCCTCCCAGTACGGCTTGCGCAGGTCGCGCTTGAGGATCTTGCCGGTGGGCGCCTTGGGCAGCTCGCTGACGAACTCGACCGAGCGCGGCTTCTGGTAGCTGGCCAGACTCTGCTTGGCCTGGTCGATGATCTCCTGCTCGCTGGCCTCCATGCCGGGCTTGAGCACGACGAAGCCCTTGACGGTCTCGCCCCACTCGTCGTCGGGCACGCCGATCACGGCGCACTCGAGCACGGCCGGGTGGGAGGCGATGGCCTCCTCGACCTGCACGGAGTAGATGTTCTCGCCGCCCGAGATGATCATGTCCTTGGCCCGGTCGACGATGAAGACGTAGCTGTCCTCGTCCAGGTGGCCACGTCGCCGGTCCACATCCAGCCGTCGCGCAGGGTGTTGGCGGTCAGGTCGGGGCGGTTGAGGTAGCCGACCATGTTGGCCGGGCTCTTCACGATGATCTGGCCGGGAGTGCGGTTGTCCTTCGGCACGTCGCGTCCGTCGAGGTCGACGACCCGGACGCTGGTCACGAAGCCCTCACGCCCGCACGACTTGAGCCGCTCGGGGTGCTTGCCGTTGATCGCGTCGAGGTGGTCCTCCTGCGACAGGAAGGTCATCGTGGTGCCCTCGGTCTGCCCGTAGCCCTGGATCAGCGTGCACGGGAAGGAGTCGAGCGCCTGCCGCACGATCTGTGACGGCATCGGGCCACCGCCGTACTGGATGTTGCGCAGGCTCGAGAGGTCGCGGCTCGCGAAGTCGGGCTCGGCCATCATCCAGTTGAGCATCGTCGTGACACCCAGGAAGGCGGAGACCTTCTCGTTCTCGATCAGGTCGAGGGCGAGCTTGGGCGCGAAGTTCATCAGCACCAGCGGGCAGCCGTGCTTGAGGTAGTTCATCGCCAGCACGATCGGGATGTGGTACATCTGCCCGGTCAGCATGTAGACGTCGGTCGGGACGATGCGCTCGGCCACGGTCTGGTTGAGCATGCCGGCCGCGGCGCTGCGGTGGGTGTGCAGCGCGCCCTTCGACTCGCCGGTCGTGCCGCCGGTGTAGAGCAGGAAGAACGGGTCGTCCTCCCCCACCTTGTCGGACTGGTCGGGCTCGAGGTCGGAGGAGCGGGCGACCAGCTCGTCGAAGCTGCCGGTCGAGCCCTCGCCGAAGGAGAGGGAGGCGACCAGGTCGACCTCGCGCTCGACGGCGATGGCGACCTCGGCGAACTCGCCCTGGGTGATCAGCACCTTGGGGCCGGCGTCCTTGACCACCTGGACGAGCGCCGGAGTGGCCAGGCGCCAGTTGAGCGGCTGGGTGACCAGGCCGACGCGGCCGGCGGCGAAGTAGAGCGCCTGGAACTCGACGCAGTTGCGCGAGAGCATCGCGACCTTGTCGCCTTTGGTGAGGCCGAGCGAGAGGAGGCCGTTGGCGAGGCGGCGTACGAGCTCGTCGAAGTCGCCCCAGGTGACGCGGCGGTCGTCCGCGGCGTCGTAGATCGCCTGCCCGCGCGGGGTCAGGCGCGCCCACTTGGCGGGGATGAGTCCTTGGTTCATGCGTGGTCCTCGGGATGGAAGGGGGCGGTGGCGGCTCAGTAGGCCTTGTCGAGGTCGAGGTGGAGCTTGCGGAAGCGCAGCGTCCCGCCCTCCTCGACGATCTCGGCCGAGTAGAGCCCTGCGGAGAGGAGGCTGATCTGGCCGTCCTCGGTCGCCAGGAGGGTGAGGTAGTGCTTCGTACGCGTGACGCCGTCCTCGGTGCCCTCGACGATGAGGTTGCTGTTGACGTGGCGGCGCTGGTCGGTCTGCGACGACAGCGAGTTGCGCATCAGGTCCATGATCGCGGCGCGCGGGCCGAACGACATGGGGTCGTTGCCGGCGATCTTCATCGAGAAGGTCGCGTCCTCGGTGAAGGCGGCCTCGATGCCGTCCAGGTCGGCGGTGTCGTAGGCGAGCGAGTAACGGTTGGCGAGGTCTTCGACGGCAGAGCGGTCAGTCATGGGATCTCCTCGGCTCGGGGGCGCACCCTCGGGTGGGGCGTCCCCTATTGATGAACACTGTATATATGGTTTAGGTCACACGATCAAGTGATCCGGCTGCCGATCCGCGGCGCCCCGCCTGCGCCACTGGTCAGTTGGTGGGCGTGTTCCCGCGCCTGAAGGCCACTAACTGACCACTGGCGCGCGTCAGGCCTTGGCGACGGCCAGCCCGCAGCGATACCCGAAGACCAGCGCCGGGCCGAGCGTCCCGCCGGCACCGCCGTAGACCATCCCGGTCGGCGCAGCCATCACGTTGCCGACGGCGAAGAGGCCGGGGATCACCTCGCGGTCGACGTCGACGACCTCGCAGTCGGGCGTCGTCAGCGGGCCACCCTTCGTGCCGAGCGAGCTCGAGTGCACGGGCACGGCGTAGAACGGACCACGGTCGAGCGGCCCGAGGGTCGCGGCGGCGCCCGGGTAGTGGGCGCGGTCGCCGCACCAGCCGTCGTACGCCGACTCCCCGCGCCCGTGGTCGACGTCGCGGCCCTGCGCGCAGAGGTCGTTCCAGCGCTCCACGGTGGCGTCGAGCTCGTCGGCGGGCACGCCGATCGCCTCGGCCAGGCCGGCGACGGTGTCGGCGCGGGTCATCCACGCCGGCATCTCACCACCGGGCGGGACGCCGTAGCCCCCGTAGGCCTCGACGAAGCCCTGGTCGAAGACCGCCCAGGCGGGCTGGTTCTCGTAGGCGAAGCGGGTCGGGTGGAAGACGTGGAAGGCCGCGCCCAGCGCGTTGTAGTTGGCCGCCTCGTTGGTGAAGCGGCGGCCCTGGGCGTTGACCATGATCGTGCGTGGCAGGGTGCGCTCGCGCTGCACCAGCTGCACGCCGTGGCCGGAGTACTGCTCCCCCTCGTGGCCCGGCAGCGTCACCACCGGCACCCACCAGGCCTCCCGCATCACGTCGAGCTGGGCGCCCAGCCGCATCGCCATCCGCAGCCCGTCACCGGTGTTGGTCGGCGCGCCGGGCGAGTGGCTGATCGGGCCGCGCAGGAACGCGCGAACGAGGTCGGGCTCGCGCTCGAAGCCCCCGGTGGCCAGCACCACGCCGCGCCGCGCGTTGACCCGCCGGCCGTCGGCGAGCTCGACGCCGACGACGCGGCCGTTGTCGGTCAGCAGGCTGGTGGCCTCGGCACCCGTGTGCACCTGGACCCGGCGGTCGAGCAGCCCCTTGAGCAGCGCCCCGAGCATGCCGCGCCCCAGGCCCTCGAGGCGTTCGTCGGCGCGACGCTGCTCCTCCTCGGGCTCGAGGAAGCCGGTGCCGCCACCGACGGGCGTCTCACCGACGTACATCGAGCGCCGGAAGCCGAGGAAGCGGTCGGCCCACTCCCCCAGCTCGTGGAAGGAGAAGAGCTCGGGCTCGGTCGAGCGGCCACCGCCGGGCTTCCCGCCGGGGTGCTCGGGGTGGTAGTCGGGGTAGCCCGCGACCAGCCGCATCTTCAGCGGCGTGCGCTCCTCGGCCCAGTCGAGCATCTCGTCGACGGTGTCGACGAACGCCTCGGCCATCTCGGGTCGGATGAAGCCGTGGGAGAGCGACTCGAGGTAGGCCAGCGCGTCGTCGCGGGAGTCCTCGACGTCGTACGCAGCCTGGTGGCGGTTGGCGGGGAGCCAGGCCACGCCGCTGGAGAGTGCGGTGGTCCCACCCAGCACGTCAGCCTTCTCCAGCAGCGCGACCTCGGCCCCGTGGTCGGCAGCGCTCAGCGCGGCGGTCATGCCCGCGCAGCCGCTGCCGAGCACGACGACGTCGACCACGTCGTCGCGCCCCTGGGGAGTCCCGGCGTCCCCGAGCCCGCCGGTCCTCATCCCTCGCCCCCGGAGTAGAAGGCCCGCAGCCAGTCGAGGTCGTGACCGTGCAGCACCGACGGCCAGTCGGCCGGGCGCGGGTCACCGTAGACGAGGCTGCGGTCGTCGCTCTTCATCGTCTCGACGTAGTCGGTGACGGGCAGGTAGTACATGTAGCCCATGACGCGGTCGGCGATCCGCCAGCCGTCCTCGGTGCGGCGGTAGACGTCGTGGTAGCGCAGCGCCACCACCATCGTCTCGCCGTTGCGCACCACCTCGGCGTGGCCGCTGACCAGGCCCTCGGCCCGGTCGGGGTCGGCGTCGTCGAGGCGGGTGAGCACCGAGTGGATGAAGTGGTGCGTGGCACCCAGGGCGTCGTAGCGGCCTTGGTAGGTCTGGGCGATCGTCTCCAGCCCGTCGGCGTCGAAGACCCCGTCGGCCGAGCCGAGGTGGGCGTCATGGGTGAAGAGGCTGGACAGGCCCGGGATGTCGCGCTCGTCCATGACGAACCCGTAGAGGTGCACGAGCTCGTGGATCGCCTGCTTGTCCTCGAGCCGGCGGACCCGCTCCTCGAGGGTGAGGCCGGTCGAGGTCGCGGAAGCTGTCGTCTGCGTGGTCACTGTCTCTCCTGCGTCAGGGGTCGTTCGGTCAGGCCACGCCCGGACGAGCTGGCCTCGATCAGGTGCTGGGCTCAGTCAGGCTCAGGCAGGCTCAGTCAGGAAGGGGCCCGAACGACGTCGCGTCGAGGGGCATCAACGCCTCCTCGGGCACGACGGCGGTGCGGACCACCCGGATCCGCTTGGCCGAGAGCCGCCAGCCGTCGCCGGTGGGCACCATGTCGTCGCTGTAGCGGCCCCAGACCTGGCGGGCGCCGCCGGCCTCGTGGGTCGTGACGACCCAGAAGCAGGCGTCGACGCGCTGCGCCTCGCCGTCGAGCGGGGACACGCGTACGTTGCTCACCATGTGCTGGGCGACGTCGACGTCGGAGGCCACGAAGGCCCGGTAGACGTCGAGGAACGCCTCGCGCCCGCGGCCGGAGCCCTGGACGCGGACCATCTCGACGTCGTCGGTGACGACGTCGGCGAGGCCCGCCAGGTCCTTGGCGTCGACGAGCGCCTGGTAGCGGTTGAGCAGGTCGGTGGCGGCGAAGTGGAGCAGGGCGCGCTCGCCCAGCGACGGGGCCTGCGACTGACTCGTCTGCGTCTGCGTCATGGCCGTCACCTCAGTAGCTGCGCGGCAGCCCGAGCACGTGCTCGGCGACGTAGTTGAGGACCATCTCCTGGCTGATCGGGGCGATCCGCATGAGGCGGGCCTCGCGGAAGTAGCGCTCGACGTGGAACTCCTTGCTGTAGCCCATGCCGCCGTGCACCTGGAGCGCGACGTCGGCGGCGTAGAACCCGGCCTCGGCGCAGAGCCACTTGGCGTAGTTGGCGTGCGCGCCCGCCTCCGGGTGGTTGTTGTCGACCATCCAGGTCGCCTTCTGCAGCACGGCGTCGGCCGCCTCGATCCGGATCTTGGCCTCGGCGAGCTGGAAGGCCAGACCCTGGTTCTGGCCGATGGGGCGGCCGAAGACGACGCGGTCCTTGGCGTACTGCGTGCCGCGGCGCAGGGCCGCCTCGCCGATGCCCAGCATCGCGTTGGCCGCCACGACGCGCTCGGCGTTGAGGCCGCCGAGGATGACGCGGAAGCCCTTGCCCACCTCGCCGACGACGTCCTCGTCGGCCACGAAGAGCTCGTCGATGAAGAGCTCGTTGCTGTCGACCGAGTTGCGGCCCATCTTGGGGATCGACCGGATCGTCACCTTGTCGCGGTCGATCGGGGCGAAGAAGACGGTGAGTCCGTCGGTCCTCTTCTGGCACTCGTCCTTGGGGGTGGTGCGGGCGAGCAGCAGCATCCGCTCGGCCTGCTTGGCGTTGGAGATCCAGACCTTCTTGCCGGAGACGAGCCAGCCGCCGTCGACCTTCTTGGCGAAGGTGGTGAGGTTGGTGGTGTCGGTGCCGGCGTCGGGCTCGGTCACCGCGAAGGAGATCTGCAGGTCACCGGTGGAGACGCGGGGCAGGAAGCGCTTTTCAGGTCCTCACTGCCGTGCTGGAGGATCGGCTCGAAGCCGAAGATCCCGATGTGCACCGAGCTGCAGCCGCCCATGCCGGCGCCCGAGGCGGCGATCTCGCGCTCGACGATCGAGGCCTCCATCACGCCCATGCCGCCGCCGCCGTACTCCTCGGGGATGGTGAGCCCCAGCCAGCCGCCGTCGACGACCGCGTTGAAGAAGTCCCACGGAAACTCGTGCTTCTCGTCCTGCTCCATCCAGTACTCGTCCGGGAACTTCGCGCACAACGCGCGGACCCCCTTGCGGATGTCCTCGTGGGTCTCGTCGACGTCGAAGTCCATGGGGGTTCCTCCTGGAGGGTGGGAGCGCGGCGGGGGTCACCAACAACTGTGATCACTATTATCACTAAGAATGGAGTCCTGTCACCCCCTCCACTCCGGCGACGAGCCTCCCCCGGGGGCCTCCCGGAATGAACGAACGTTCGACCATCTCCAGGACGGACCCAGGCGCTACCGCCCCGCAAGGGTTGACGCCGTCCAGATGTGACGTGGATCATCAATGGTCCAATCATGCGCATGGAATGGAGCCACCAATGACAGGTCGACTCGAAGGCAAGGTCGCGTTCATCACCGGCGCCGCCCGCGGCCAGGGACGCAACCACGCCGTCCGGATGGCCGAGCAGGGGGCGGACATCATCGCCGTGGACATCTGCGAGCAGATCGACACCGTGACGCCCTTCTAGCCGCTCGCCACCGACGACGAGCTCCAGCAGACCGTCAAGGAGGTCGAGGCGACCGGTCGCCGCATCGTCGCGCGCAAGGCCGACGTACGCGACCTCGACGGCCTGCAGGCTGCCTTCGACGAGGGCGTCGCCGAGCTCGGACGCATCGACATCGTCCTGGCCAACGCCGGCATCGCGACCTACGGCAAGTCGTGGGAGCTGTCGTCGGAGATGTGGAAGGACATGATCGACGTCAACCTGACCGGCGTCTTCCACACCGCCAAGGTCGCCATCCCGAAGCTCATCGAGCAGGGCGAGGGCGGCTCGATGGTCTTCACCAGCTCGATCGGCGGCCTCAAGGGCATCCAGCACGTGGCCCACTACGTGAGCGCCAAGCACGGCATCGTCGGCCTGATGCGCACGATGTCCAACGAACTGGCGCCCTACGACATCCGGGTCAACACGGTGCACCCGACCAACGTCGCCACGATCATGGTCAAGAACCCGGGCACCTACTCGATGTTCGTGCCCGACGACGGAGCCCACCGAGGAGAAGGCGGTCCGGGATGATCGGGCTCAACTCGCTCGCCGTGCCGTGGGTCGAGTGCGACGACATCACCAACGCGATCCTCTACCTGACCAGCGACGACGGTCGCTACGTCACCGGCACGACGATGACCGTTGACGCCGGCGCCTTCACGAAGTAGGTCCACCCCCAGGAGGCCGGGGGCTGGGCGGGCGTCGTACGAGCGACGCGGCGACGACGGTGAGCACACCCATCGTTGCCCACGCCCACCCCCGGCCGCCCACGCTCGAGAGCAGGCCGAAGACGGCAGGCCCGACGGCCGAGCCGATGCCACTGCCCAGCTGGATGAGTCCGCTGGCGGCGCCGGCTCCTTCGCTGCCGCGCACCACGCCGATGAGCAGGAGTGCCGGCCAGGTCCAGGCGGCCACCAGCGAGATGACCACCCCGACGACGACCAGCACCTGCCACGGGCCGGGGCCGGGCGCACGCCCCAGGCCGTAGCTGCCGAGCGCGACCAGCAGCAGCGCGACGGCCGCCGCGCCCATCACCGCCAGCAGAGGGCGCACGTCGGAGGCGGGGCGTCCGTCGAGGAAGCGCCCCGCGGCGACGCGGGCCACCACGGCGACGAGGCTGCCCACCGAGACCACGCCTGCCGCCACGACCGGACCGTGCCCGGCCGCAACCAGGGTCACCACCGCGAAGCCGGTCAGGGTGGCGACCGAGAAGGTACCCAGCCCCGCCGCAACGACCAGCGGCGCGAGGGCTCGACGTGCGCGCCTGCGCTCCCCCGGCGTACGCAGCCCGCTCGCCCCCACCGCGGACGCTGCGGGAGGTCGCGGCCGGGGCAGCCGCGAGCCCAGCAGGAGCGCGGCGACCGGCAGCACGAGCACGGTGGCCGTTGCGGTCCGCCACCCCCGGGCGTGCGCGAGCGCCGGCAGCACGGCACCGGCGGCGGCCATCAGCAGCGGCGGGGCGGTCTGCTTGAGCCCGAGCACCGAGGCCTGGCGGCCGGGCGCGACCAGCGACATCACCACGATGTTGCTGGTGGGCGAGGCGAAGGCATAGCCGACGCCGGCGAGCGCGAGCACGGCGAGCAGCTCGGTCCAGGTGTCGACGAGCGCGACGGCCAGGACCAGCCCGGTCGCGGTCGTCAGCGCACCCCACAGGGCACCGAGCCGCCACCCGCGGTGGTCGACCCAGCGGCCGGCGAGCGGCGCGGTCACCGCGGTGACCGCCCAGAAGGCGGAGACGACCAGGCCCAGACGTGCGTCGTCGAGCCCGAGGTCTCCCTCGAGCTCGACGGCGAGCAGCCCGACGACGGTCGGCACCGCCACCGAGGTGGCCAGCAGCACGAAGGCGAAGAGGCCGACCGCGTGCCTGGCTCCGTCCCGGTCCCCGGCGCCGCGTGGGAGGCCGGGGTCACGGGTCACCGGCGGATCAGTCCTCGATGGTGAGGGCGATCTCGGGGCAGGAGTCGACGCCGAGCGCTGCGGCGTCCTCGAGCTCGGCGGGGATCTCCCCGTCGAACTTCACGATCACCTGGCCCTCGTCGACGGTCACGTCGTAGACGTCGGGGGCGGACATGCGGCAGAGGCCGTGTCCCTGGCACTTGTCGAGATCTGCGACGACCTTCATGGTGGCTCCTCCTGAACTTCGCACCGTCGGTGCCGGCTGGGGAGTGTGGGTGAGGACCGACGGTTTCCTGACGACGATCTTCCTTGACTCCATGCTGGGTATAACTATTATCATGATCCTGCTCACCCAAGGAACCCCTTGGCCCCCAGGAGGAATGACGGACATGTCTGACCAGCCGCGCTGCCCCGTGACCCACTTCGACCACCACTCGGCCGAGCACGCGGAGAACCACGTGGAGATCTACCGCAAGCTCCGCGAGGAGTCGCCGGTGGCCTGGACGGAGGCCCATGGGGGCTACTGGGTGCTGGCTGACTACCAGTCCGTCTTCGAGGCGTCGCGCAACGACGACCTGTTCTCCTCCGGCCGCCACGACGAGTACGGCGGCCCCGGACTCTCGGTGACGATCCCGAAGGCGCCCACCGCCTTCCACATCCCGATCGAGCTCGACCCGCCGCACTTCAGGCCTTACCGCAAGGCCGTCAACAAGGTGACCGCCCCCGCGGCCGTCGAGAACCTCGACGCCGTGATCAAGCACTACGTCACCGGCTTCATTGACACGATCATCGAGAAGGGTGAGGCCGACCTGGCGATCGTCGCCAGCGTGCCGGCCTCGGTCACGCTCGACTGGCTGGGCCTGGACCCCTCGCAGTACCAGAACTACGTCGACGCCATGCACACCCTGGTCGCCGCCGCCCCCGGGTCGCCGGAGTACCAGCACGCCGCCGAGGTGGCCGTGCCGTGGGTGAGCAAGACCGTGCGTGAGCACATCGCGCACCGCCGGGCCAACCCCAGCGACGACGCCACCACCCACTTCATCGAGTCCGAGGTCGACGGGCGCCGGATGGACGACGACGAGGTCTACTCGATCCTCGAGCTGGTGATCTCCGGCGGCGTCGGCACCACCGCCTCGCTGGTCACCCAGTCGCTGGTCTGGCTCTACCAGAACCCCGACCAGCGCCAGCGGCTGATCGACGACCCGTCGATGGTCGACATCGCGGTCGAGGAGTTCCTGCGGGTCTTCTCCCCCACCCAGGCGCTGGCCCGCACGATCATGGAGGACACCGAGTTCCAGGGCTGCCCGGTGCGCAAGGGCGACCGCGCGCTGGTCTCGTGGGCCTCGGCCAACCGTGACGCCAAGCAGTTCGAGAACCCCGACGAGGTCGACATCACCCGTTGGCCCAACCGCCACGTGGCCTTCGGCCTGGGCATCCACCGCTGCGCCGGCTCCCACATGGGCAAGGCGATGGCCCGCGAGATGATCCGCCAGGTGCTGTCGCGGATGGGCGACTACGAGGTCGACCTCGACAACGTCGTGCGCTACCCCGACCAGGGCACCAACGCCGGCTTCCACACGATCCCGGTGACCTTCACCCCGGGCGAGCGCCTGCTGGGCGACACCCCGCTCTTCGCGGAGCACTACACCAAGCAGAAGGCGTGACCTCGTGACCGCCGTGACCCCGGCTCGACGCCTGCCCTCGACCTCGAGCACGGCCGGGTCGTCGTGGTCGGCGGCGGGCTCGCCGCCACCCGGCTCTGCGCGGTGCTGCGGCGCAAGAAGTTCCGCGGCTCGATCACGGTGCTGAGCGCCGAGGAGGTCGCACCCTACGACCGCCCACCGCTCTCCAAGCAGGTGCTGGCCGGCGAGCGCGACGACGCCCCGCTCCCCTTCGACACCGCGAAGCTCGACGTCGACCTGCGCCTCGGCACCCGGGCCACCGGGCTGGACACCGAGTCGCGCACGGTCATGGTCAACGCCGGCAGCGACGAGGCCGACGCGATCGCGTACGACGCCCTCGCCATCGCGACCGGCGCGGCGCCGCTGCGCCTGCCCGGCGACGGGCCGCAGCTCACGCTGCGTACGCTCGACGACTCGCTCGCCCTCCGCGAGCGGCTCGTGCCCGGGGCCCGCGTGGTCGTGGTGGGGGCAAGCTGGATCGGCGCGGAGGTCGCGACGGCGGCCCGTGCCGCGGGCTGCGTGGTCTCCTGCGTGGAGTTCGGCGCGGAGCCGCTGGCCGGCGTGCTGGGTGACGAGGTCGGCGCCGCCACCCGCGCCTGGTGGGAGGGCATCGACCTGCGCACCTCGACCGGCGTCACCTCGGTGGAGGCCGACGGCGTCCACCTCGACGACGGCACGGTGTTGCCGGCCGACGTGGTCGTGACGGGCATCGGCGTACGCCCCGACTTGGCCTGGCTGTCGGGCTCGGGCCTCGAGCTCGACCGCGGCGTCCTCACCGACACCCGCTGCCGTACGAACGTCCCCGGCGTCGTGGCGCTGGGCGACGTGGCGCAGCGCTGGTCGGCACACAGCGACTCCCACCGCCTCGTCGAGCACTGGGACGAGGCCGCCATGGTCGCCACCGCCGCCGCGACCAGCCTGCTCGACTGGAGCACCGGCCCCGAGCACGACCCGGTGCCCTACTTCTGGTCCGACCAGTTCGGTCGCAAGCTCCAGTACGTCGGGGTGCACGCCCCGGACGACGTGCTGGCCATCGACAAGGCCGAGGACGGCTCGCTGCTGCGCGCGACCTGGAGCCGCGACGGCGTGCTGACCGCGTGGCTGGGCGTCGACCTGAGCAAGGAGCTGATCCCGGCTCGTACGGCCATCGGCGGCCCGGTCGCAGCGTTGGGCTGACGACCATGACCTCCGAGCCCGCGCTCGCCCGCGTCGAGCTGGCGCCTGCCAGCAGCCAGGGGCGCCGGCTCTCGACGTGGCTCGCGCTGACGCTGGTCGTGCTGATCGGCGTCAACATCCGCGCCGTCTTCGGCGTGACCCCTCCCCTGGTGCCGGCGATCAGCGACGACCTGTCGTTGACGAAGACGGCAGCCAGCCTGCTGACCTCGGTGCCGATCCTGGCGATGGCGGTCTGCGCGCCGATGGGCCACGCGCTCACCACCCGGCTGGGCGCGGACCGGTCGATGATCTCGCTGATGGCCTTCCTCGGGGTGGCCGAGCTGTCGCGCCTGTGGATCGACTCGGCGTTGCCGCTGATCGCCTCGGCGGCGCTGATCGGCGGGGCGCTGGGCGCGATCTCGACGCTGGTGCCGGCCTTCATCGCCCACTACCTGCCGCGCTTCCGCGGGTTGGCGACCGGCGTCTACTCGACGTCGATGGCGCTCGGTGTCGGTTTGGCGGCCGGCACGGCGCAGCCGATCACCGACCAGCTCGGCGGGTGGCGGGTGGCGCTGGGCCTGTGGGGCGGCGCGGCGCTGCTGCTGGTCCTGGGGCTGGCGGCCGTACGCAGCGCAGGCGCCGGGATGCCGGAGCGCAGCGGTCCGGCCGAACGGGTCTCCCTGCCGTTGCGTGAGCGGCGCGCGTGGTTCGTCACTGCGGTCTACGTCGTCCCGATGTTCCTGGGCTTCGGCGTGATCGCCTGGCTGCCGAGCCTCTTCATCGAGCACGGGATCGACGCCCACACGGCCGCGCTCTACCTGGTGCTCTTCCAGAGCGTGCAGCTGATCTCGATCCTGGGGCTGACGGCGCTGACCGACCGGATCCGGGGTCGGCGCGGCGTCTTCGCGGTCGTGATGGTGACGTCGACCCTGGGCACCCTGCTGCTGACCATCTCGCCGGCCGGCCTGGCGCTGCCCGGTCTGCTGCTGGCCGGCTTCGGCATCGGCGGCGCGAGCAGCCTGGCCCTGGTGAAGGTGCAGGACGAGGCGACGTCGCCGGAGGACGCGACCCGCCTGAGCTCGATGTCGATGCTCTTCTCCTTCACGCCGGCGCCGCGGGCCCGTTCCTGATGGGGGCGCTCGCCGACCTCACCGGGAGCCTCGTGCCCGGCTTCGGCCTCTGCTTCGCGGTGAGTGCGCTCAGCATGCTGCTGCTCATCGGGATGCACCCCGCCCGACCCGTCGTCGTGACGACGCTCAACGACCAGACCTGACCCATCCCCCGCCGGCGCCGCCGGCACCACCCGCACGAGAGGAGCACCCCATGCCCGGCATGTGGTTCGAAGAGTTCGAGGAGGGCCAGGAGTTCAAGCACCCCTGGTCCCGCACCGTCACCGAGATGGACAACGTCCTGTTCACCTCGATCACCATGAACCCCGCCCCGCTCCACCTGGACGCGGAATACATGAAGCACAACCACCCCACCGGCCAGCGGCTCATGAACAGCCTCTACACCGCCGGCCTCATCGGCGGGATGATCGTCTACGACCTCACCATGGGCACCACGCTCGGCAACCTCGGCTACACGAAGTTCGACTTCCCCAAGCCCGTCTTCCACGGCGACACCCTGCGCGCCGAGACCACCATCCTCGGCAAGCGCGAGTCCAAGAGCCGCACCGACTCCGGCATCGTCACCTTCGAGCACCGCGGCTACAACCAGCGCGACGAGGTCGTGCACATCGCCCACCGCGCCGGGCTGATGCTGAAGCGCCCGGTCGACGCCTGAGGTTTCGTACGCTGCGCAGCGGCCGCCCGGGGAACCGGGCGGCCGATGGCGTTGGTGGGCGCTGTCTCGGCCTGGTGGCGGCCGGACCAACTACGAACCAGCGTCACTTCACCCACAATGACGCGGGCAGCCACGTGCTGCCCGGCCTCCAGGGCCTGTCGCAGCCAGCTCCCGAGACCCATACGCAGCTGCTCGGTCCGTGGACCATAGGCTGCCCTTCCGCCGACGTCGGCTACCGCTTGGGCGATTGGACAACCTCCCAGCCATCCGTGCCGTTCGAGATCGTGATGAATCGAATCACTCGCCATCGGGAGGAAGAGTTCGAGTTCTCGTCGAGAGAGTTGAGATCGCACGATCTCCTCTCCATCCAAGTCGACGATGATGCGAGGACGGCCGACTACGTTCTTGTGTCGCCCCGGAACCTTGAGGAGCGGTATCGGAACCAAACCATCTGGACCGACTTCTGGGTAGCCGCAGCCGAGTTCCTTCGGGCAGCTCACGGAGTCCTGGTCCAGGATTGGGTGCTGGGCTTGGACTTCTCTGTCTTCGACCCCCTCGCCCCGGCCGACCGCGACGTCGACTGGAGGTAAACTCAGAACGAGCGCCGCCGCGCGACGGAAGCACTCCCCGCGCCATCGTCCGTCGATGCGCACTCCAGACAACACCGTGCTATTTCGAAAAGTACGCAGCACATTCTCTGCCGAGACGCGCGTACTGAATATCGAGATCCGGCGGGACAGTTGCGCGGCTAGGTGAGGCTGACGTGCGTCACTTCGCCGCGAGTGGGTCGCGCAGCGAAGCGTCGTGGCATCAAGTGCCGTGATGCGCAGAATTTTCGTGTTGGTCGGACGCCGACCGATGATATTGATGTGGAACAGACACAATCACGTTAGGCACCTGGGGGTTGTCGAGATGAGTTACGAGCCAAAGCCGCGGACGTCTTCCAAGCCGAGCAACAAGTCGGTCAACGCGAGAGGCGCCGAGGGGCGAGGCGAGCGAACTTGGACGAATTGGCGTCTGCGAGATCTGGTTGAGCAAGTCATCGCGTGCAATAGGAACGGCCTCTCGCCGCTCGATGTCCGCGCGGTCAAGCCCTTGGAATACCTAAAGGTCAAACTGCTCGTTCCCACAGAGCCACACCACGTGCGCCTCCGCATGCCAGACCCCCTCACCAGCGAAAAAGTGCAGTACTACGGACTTGATCGGAAGCGCGCAGAGAAGCTCCGACCCCAAGACCTGCGTGCGTGGAAGGATAGGCGCCCCTCATCAGACGAACTGGACGAGATGGTCGAGAATCTGACGGGCCGAGTGTTCTATCGGCAGCGGCGGGATTGACGAGTCCACTGGCTAGCGGTGGGTCTGCTGAACGTATAGGGGACTTCCAGAACGGCTAGGACGAGGGTCTTGGCTGGAAGGATGTCCACTGTGGCTGGCAGGTATCCCAAAGAGTTCAAGGAAGACGTGATCCGGGTGGCCCGGGATCGTGGTCCGGGCGAGACTCTCGAGCAGATCGCGCATGACTTTGGTGTGCACCCGGTGACGTTGTCGAAGTGGCTCAAGCAGGCCGACATCGAGGACGGGATCAAGCCCGGCGTCACCAAGGACCAGGCTATCGAGTTGCGCGAGGCACGACGTCGGATCCGGCGCCTGGAGCAGGAGAACGAGGTCTTGCGTCGCGCGGCCGCCTATCTGTCTCAGGCGCACCTCCCGGGAGAAGGCTCTACCCGCTCGTGAGAGACCTCGCGGCGAGCGGGATCCCGGCCGAGGTCTCCTTGCAGGTCCTCGGTCTGGCACGTTCGCCCTACTACCGGTGGCTGGCCGCTCCAGTCACCGACTCGGAGTTGCGTGAGGCCTATCTGGCCAACGCGATCTTCGACGCCCACCACGACGACCCCGAGTTCGGATACTGGTTCCTGTTCGACGAGGTCACCGACGCCGGACACGCCGTATCGGAGCGCACCGTGTGGCGGATCTGCTCCGACAACGGCTGGTGGAGCGTCTTCGGCAAGAAGAAGCGCCGCACCAAGGGCAAGGCGGGGGTGCCCGCGCACGACGACCTCGTGCGCCGCGACTTCACCGCCGCCGGGCCCAATCAGCTGTGGCTCACGGACTTGACCGAGCACCGCACAGGCGAAGGCAAGCTCTACGTCTGTGCGATCAAGGACGTCTGGTCGAACCGGATCGTTGGCTATTCCATCAGTGACCGGATGGAGTCCAAGATCGCCGTCGACGCCCTCAACAACGCCGTCGCCAGACGCGGCGTCGAGGGCCTGTCGGTGGCCGGGTGCCGGCTGCATTCGGACAGAGGATCGCAATTTCGAAGTCGGAAGCTGCAGCAGGCGCTGTGGCGTCACCACCTGGTCGGATCGATGGGCCAAGTCGGCTCAGCCGGTGACAACGCCGCGATGGAATCGTTCTTCGCGCTGCTGCAACAGAACGTCTTGAACCGACGCCGCTGGGAGACCCGCGAGGAACTCCGGATCGCGATCGTGACCTGGATCGAGCGGACCTATCACCGCCGACGACGCCAAGAACGCCTCGGACGGTTGACCCCGGCCGAGTTCGAACTCATCATGACCAAGGCCGCCGATCAGGCAGCGTAATCAGAAGTCCCCTGATCGTTCAGCAGACCCGGGTGAGCAGCGTCGGACCGCTCAGCATCTCGATACTATCCAACGGACCATGGCCCCCTACTACGACGCGCGGGTGGCTTGAACGGGGTGGAACAGCAAACAACAAGCCACGCGTGGGGTGGCCCTGGACCCTTTCGACGTCAGAATCCTGCTTCGGTCCGCAACTCCCGAAGTGTCTTTCCTGACTTGACGTGCGTCCAGTTGCGCCATCCGTCGATTTGCGACCCGACCAAGTCGCCTAGGGCCGGTGACGGCGCCTGATAAGGACGCCCCCCTATGTCCAACCATCCCTGCTGAGTCACGACAGCCTCGAACTTGTCACCCTTCCGCTTTCGCTCATGGACCAGAACATCGCCAGCGGCGACCAGCTCCGCCTGGATCAGCGGCAAGAGCTTGCCCTTCCTGCTTGGGGCAACCACCGCAGCTTGCGATCCAGCGCCCCTGAGCAAGAGTCGGCGGAGCACGTCGTTGGGCTGTTCGAAGCCCTGGACATGCCGCTCCAACTCGGCGTACACCTCGTCGTCGATCTCAATACGGTGTGGCATTGTTTAACCTCCGAGTGCGCAGTCTTTCCAGTCTGACAGATCTCAGATTACACAGATTTGCCAGAAGATGGAACCTCAGTCGGCGATCTACCGGGCGTCGACCGCGCCAACCAATCGATCCCCCTCGGTGTCCCTCGATCTCTTCCGATCACGTCATGTCATGCACGCACGGGCTCACACGCAACAAAGAGGGCGCCCGGTCCCCCGGGCGGCCCCTCGACGTCGTACAGCAGCAACCTCACGCAGGCTGCGGCACCGCCAGCTCGTCGAACCCGATGCTCTCCAGGTCCTTCAGCGGCTCCACGACCTCGCGGCCGACCTCCTCGAGGTAGGCCTCGGTCTGCTTGGCGTCCATGCCGGGCCAGTGCGGGCGTACCAGCAGAGGGCCGACGGGGAGGCGGCCGGCGATGTCGCGGATCTGGTCGCGCACCTGCTCACCGTTGCCGAGAAGGACGTGGTCCTTGACGTTGTCCAGGAACTCGCGCTCCACGCGCTCCTTGTCGAGCAGCTGCATGCCCTGGTCGGCGTACGAGACGTACTTGACCCGGGCGACCTCGGCAAACTTGTGCAGCGCGTCCTCGGGGTCGGAGCCCAGGTGGAGCTCGCGGCGCAGGGGGAACTTGGTGAGCGGCAGGTCGTACTTCGCCCGCTCGTCGAGGTAGGCCCCGACCAGCTCCTCCACCTGCTCGATGGTCTGCTGCGGCGTGATCGTCCAGACATCACCGTGGCGAGCTGCGCGGCGTACGCCCATCTCCTTCATCGCGCCGAGCCAGATCGGCGGGCGCGGCTTCTGGATCGGGTGCAGGTGGGTGGGCCTGTCCTCGATGTCGAAGAACTTGCCGTGGTGGGTGACGCGGTCCTGGGTCCAGACCTTCGTCATCACCTCGATCAGCTCCTCGAGCAGCGAGTAGCGCTGCTTGAAGGGCTTGTTGAAGACCTCGTACTCGTGCGGCAGGTAGCCCGTGCCGATGCCGACGACCAGCTTGCCGCGGGTCACCACGTCCAGGGTCGCCAGGTCTTCGGCCAACTGCACTGGGTGGTGCAGCGGGCCGACGAGCACCGTCGCACCGATCTTCACGTGGTCGTCGAGCTCAGCGGCGAGGCGCGCGAGCATCGGCACCGGCTGGAACCAGCGGAAGCCGTCGTACAGGTAGTGCTGGCCGATGGTGAGGTAGGTGAAGCCGGCCTTCTGCGCGGCCTCCACCTTGCGGAGCATGAGGTCGAGGTGTTCCTCGGCCGAGGTGGAGACCGGCTGGTCGCCCATCAGGATGCCGAATTCCATGACGTTCTCTTTTCCGGGTTGCGTGGGGGGAGGGTGTGGGACCAGGGGTCAGAGGAGCTGAGTCAGAGGAGCAAGGTGCCCATGTCGACGGCCAGCGTCTGGCCGGTGACGAAGCGCGCCTCGTCGGAGCAGAGCCAGGTGACCGCGTTGGTGATCTCCTCGGGCTCCACCGGGCCGCGCTCCATGACGTTGGCCATCCAGCCGCCCGGGGCGTCGTCGGCGAGGTCGGCCGCGAAGAACTCGTTGTTGATCATCTTCGTGTTCACGCCGGCCGGGATGACGGTGTTGACGCGTACGCCGTGCTTGCCGAGCACCATCGCGAAGTTGCGCATCAGCGACAGCACACCGGTCTTGGCGGCGCCGTAGCCCATCTGGCCCGGGTTGAGCATCTCCTCCTTGTAGGCGACGCCGATATAGCTCGACGTCGACCCGGTGATGCAGATGGCGCCGCCGCGGCCGCGCTCGATCAGGCCCGGGGTGACCGCGCGCAGGAGGTAGTAGACGCCGTTGAGCATGGTCGCGACCGAGTCGTGCCAGGCCGCCATGTCGTGCTTCTTCGCGCCGTAGCTGGCCATGATGCCGGCGTTGGCCAGGACGATGTCGATGCCGCCGAAACGCTCCTCGGTCGCGGCGACCGCGGCCTCAACGGCCTCTTGGTCACGTACGTCGCACGCGATGGCGAGCACCTCGGCGCCGAGGTCCTTGAGCTCGCGCTCGGTCGACGCCAGGTCCTCGGCCGTCGACATCGGGTAGGAGACGGAGTCGAGCTGGCCGGCCAGGTCGAGGATCGCAATGTTGGCGCCCTCCCGGGCCAGCCGCAGCGCGTGCGACTTCCCCTGACCGCGGGCCCCACCGGTGATGAGGGCGGTCTTGCCGTCGAAACGTCCCATGCTGCTCTCCACTTCGTTCTGGTCTCTCTGCTGGGGGATGGCCGGCTCAGGTGCCCGGCGGGCGGGTGATGCCGGCGAGGGCGTACTGGATGTGCTTGACCTCGAAGAACTCGGCGAAGCCGTCCTCGCCCAGCTCGCGGCCGACGCCGCTGCGGCCGGGACCACCCCAAGGGGCGTCGGGGCGCATGCCGGAGCCGCCGTTGATCGTGACCGTGCCGGCGCGGATCCGGCGGGCGACCTGCATCGCCTCGTCGAGCGGGCCGAAGACGTTGCTGGCCAGCCCGTAGCGGGTGTTGTTGGCCAGCTCGACCGCGTGGTCGACGTCGCGGTAGCCGAAGATCATGCCGACCGGGGCGAAGAACTCGGTGTCGGCCAGCGGGTCGTCGGGGTCGACGTCGCGCAGCAGGCCGGGCTTCATGAAGTGGCCCTTGTCGAGGCCCTCCACGCGACCACCGCCGGCACCCCAGCTCGCGCCGCGCTCCATCAGCTCGTCGATCCAGCCCTCGACCTTGTCGCGGTGGGCGGCGGAGATGACGGGCCCGACGACGCTGTCCTCGGCCATCGGGTCACCGACCTTGATGGTGGCGATGAACTCGTCGGCCAGCCGGCAGAACTCGTCGACCTTCTCCTCGGGCACCAGGATGCGGCTCCACGCCGCACACCCCTGCCCGGCGTTGCGGGCGAAGCGCAGGATCGAGGCGGCCACCGTGGCGGGCAGGTCGGCCGAGGGCAGGATGATGTTGGGGCTCTTGCCGCCCAGCTCGAGCACGGCCTTGCTGATCGAGCCGAGCGCGCCCTGGGCCATCACCTTGGCGCCGACGGCGTCGGAGCCGGTGAAGGAGACCAGGTCGACGTCGGGGTGCCCGGTCAGGTGGACGCCGATCTCGGGGCCACCGGTGACCAGGTTCACCACGCCCGGCGGGAGGCCGACCTCGTCGAGCAGCTCGAAGATCCGCAGGGTGCTCCACAGGCCCTGCGGCGAGGGCAGCACCACGGTCGTGCAGCCCGCGGCGAGCGCGCCGCCGAGCTTCCAGACCAGCAGGTTGAGGGGGTAGTTGTAGGCCGACAGCGCCGCGACCACGCCGACCGGCTCGTAGTGCAGCAGGCTGCCGGAGGCGACCGGCTTGTCGTAGAGCGGCAGCGCCTGCTCGTAGCCGCCGCGCGGGCCCTTGATGGCCATCTCGGCATACCAGCGCAGCACGTCGATCGGGCCGCCCACCTGCATCGAGCGGCAGGCAGCGACGGGGGTGCCGACCTCGGAGGCGATGAGGCGCGACATCGACTCGAGCTCGCGCTCGAGGACGTCGGCGAACCGGTTGATCGCGTCGGCCCGCATCTGCGGGGTCCACGAGCGCCACTCCGAGGAGGGGTGGAAGGCGCGCTTCGCGGAGGCGACGGCCTCGTCGACCTGCTCGACCGAGCTGGTGACGGTCTCCCCCAGCGGCTCCTCGGTCGCCGGGTTCATCGACACGTAGGACTCGCCCGAGGCGCCGTCCACCCAGGTGGAGTCGATGTAGGTGCTCGACGCCCGCTTCTCCACTGCCATCAGGTCTCCTCACCCAGGAATCGGATTGCCCGGCTCGGTCGGCTCGTCGCGACGACGACCTCTCGGACCATGACCATAGCAATCATATGCATGGTTGTGAAGGAGGGGATGTGACCCAGGCCATTGGATCACTTGACGCAGGGACAGTCATCCGTAAGATTGATTATCACTATTAGGGATTCTCCTCGAGCATCGGAGCACCATGACTGTCACTCCCGAGAAGAAGGTCGAGCAGGTCGAGCGCGTCGTCATCCGGTTCGCCGGTGACTCCGGCGACGGGATGCAGCTGACCGGTGATCGCTTCACGCAGGAGACCGCGGCCTTCGGCAACGACCTGGCCACCTTCCCCAACTTCCCCGCCGAGATCCGCGCCCCCCAGGGCACCATCCCCGGCGTCTCGTCCTTCCAGCTGCACTTCGCCAGCCGCGACATCCTCACCCCCGGCGACCACCCCAACGTGCTCGTCGCGATGAACCCCGCCGCGCTGCGCGCCAACGTCGCCGACCTGCGCCCCGGCGCCGTGGTCATCGTCGACACCCACGACTTCACCAGCCGCAACCTGACCAAGGCCGGCTACACCAGCGACCCGCTGGAGGACGGCTCGCTCGCCGACTTCCAGGTGCACGCGCTCGACCTCACCGGCATGACGGTCGAGGCGGTCAAGGAGTTCGGCCTCTCCCGCAAGGACGCCGCCCGCTCCAAGAACATGTACTCCCTCGGCCTGCTGTCGTGGATGTACGGCCGCCCCGTCGAGGGCACCATCGACTACGTCTCCACCAAGTTCGCCAAGAAGCCCGCGATCCGCGACGCCAACATCGCCGCCTTCAAGGCCGGCTACCACTTCGGCGAGACGACCGAGGCCTTCGCCGTCTCGTACGAGGTGAAGCCTGCGGAGGTCGCGCGCGGCCGCTACCGCAACATCACCGGCAACCTGGCGCTGTCGTACGGCCTGGTCACCGCCGGGCGCCTCAGCGGCCTGCCGGTCTTCCTCGGCGCCTACCCGATCACCCGGCCAGCGACATCCTGCACGAGCTGAGCAAGCACAAGTCGTTCGGCGTGACGACCTTCCAGGCCGAGGACGAGATCGCCGGCATCGGCGCCGCACTCGGGGCCTCGTACGCCGGCCACCTCGGCGTCACCAGCACCTCGGGCCCCGGTGTCTCGCTGAAGTCGGAGGCGATGGGCCTGGCCGTGATGCTGGAGCTGCCGCTGCTCGTCGTCGACGTGCAGCGCGGCGGCCCCTCGACCGGCCTGCCCACCAAGACCGAGCAGGCCGACCTGCTGCAGGCGATGTTCGGCCGCAACGGCGAGGCGCCGCTGCCTGTCGTCGCCGCCCAGTCGCCCGCCGACTGCTTCGACGCCGCGGTCGAGGCCGCGCGCATCGCCGTCACCTACCGCACCCCCGTGATGCTGCTCTCCGACGGCTACCTAGCCAACGGCTCCGAGCCGTGGGCGCTGCCTGACGTGTCGGCGCTGGAGCCGATCGAGCCGAGCTTCGCGACCGAGCTCAACCACACCTCCGTCGGCAAGGACGGCGAGGAGAAGCAGGAGTTCTGGCCCTACGTCCGTGACCCCGAGACGCTGGCCCGCCCCTGGGCGGTGCCCGGCACCCCCGGCCTCGAGCACCGCATCGGCGGCATCGAGAAGGGCGACGGCCACGGCAACATCTCCTACGAGCCCTCCAACCACGAGTTCATGGTCAAGACCCGCCAGGCCAAGGTCGACGGCGTCGTCGTGCCCGACCTGGTCGTCGACGACCCGTCAGGCAAGGCCCGGATGCTGGTGATCGGCTGGGGCTCGACCTACGGTCCGATCGGGGCCGGCGTACGACGTGTGCGCGACCGCGGCCTCGACGTCGCGCAGGTGCACCTGCGCCACCTCAACCCCTTCCCCGCCAACCTCGCCGAGATCCTGCGGCGCTACGACAAGGTCGTGGTCCCGGAGATGAACATGGGCCAGCTCGCCCTGCTGCTGCGCGGCAAGTTCCTGGTCGACGCGGAGTCGCGCACCAACGTACGCGGCACCCCCTTCGGCGCGGAGGAGATGGAGGGCATCCTGCTCGACGCCCTCGCCGACCTCGGCATCACCGAGTCCCCCTCCCCCGAGTCAGCCGAGCCCACCGACCTGCGCGTTGCCGAGGAGGCCCTGCGATGACCACCACCGAACTGCCGTTCCCCGTCCGCACCGGCACCGAGGGCGTGCCGCGGATCGCCGAGGGCGAGAAGCAGACCGCGAAGGAGTTCACCTCCGACCAGGAGGTGCGCTGGTGCCCCGGCTGCGGCGACTACGCCGTGCTCAAGGCCGTGCAGTCGTTCCTGCCCGAGCTCGGCCTGCGCCGGGAAAACATCGTCTTCGTCTCCGGCATCGGCTGCTCGTCGCGCTTCCCGTACTACCTGGACACCTACGGGATGCACTCGATCCACGGCCGTGCGCCCGCCATCGCCACCGGCATCGCCACGGCACGGGAGGACCTGTCGGTCTTCGTCGTCACCGGAGACGGCGACGCGCTCTCCATCGGCGGCAACCACCTGATCCACGCACTGCGCCGCAACGTCAACATGACGATCCTGCTCTTCAACAACCGGATCTACGGCCTGACGAAGGGCCAGTACTCCCCCACCTCGGAGACCGGCAAGGTCACCAAGTCGACGCCGATGGGGTCGGTCGACCACCCCTTCAACCCGGTGTCGCTGGCGCTCGGCGCGGAGGCCACCTTCGTCGCGCGCACGATCGACTCCGACCGCAAGCACCTCACCTCGGTGCTCGCTGCCGCCGCCGCGCACCGCGGCACGTCGTTGGTGGAGATCTACCAGAACTGCCCGATCTTCAACGACGGCGCCTTCGACGCGATCAAGAACCCCGACACGAAGGCCGACGCGATCATCCCGCTGGTCCACGGCGAGCAGATCCGCTTCGGCGCCACCCTCGACGACGGGCTCGGCCACAAGTGCCTGGTGCGCGACGCCCGCGGCGGCGTCCGGGTCGCGGAGGTCTCCGAGGCGGCACCCGAGGAGATCCTCGTCCACGACGCGCACAACCCCGACCCCACGCTGGCCTTCGCGATCAGCCGCCTCACCGACTCCGGCTACCTCAACCAGTCGCCCATCGGCATCTTCCGCCAGGTCGAGCGAGCGACGTACGACGACCAGGCGCGCGACCAGCTGGTCACCGCCGGCGAGCCGGGCGACCTGCAGGCGCTGATCGACGGTGGGGACGTGTGGACCGTGGATGCTTGAGCTCGACCCCACTCCCCAGCCCGTGACCACGGCGCCGCGGCCCGCCCCCAGGGGTGGCCGTCGGCGCCGTGACACTCCCTCGCCCCTGCTGCTGGCGAGCCTGGTGCTGCTGACGACGACCACGTCGGTGATCACCAGCCTCGGCGGCTCGCTGGTGCCGATGGTGGCCGCCGAGCACGCGGTCTCGCTGGGCTCGGCGCAGTGGATCCTGACCGGCCCCATGCTCGTCGGCGCCGTGGCGACGCCCGTCCTGGGCCGGCTCGGGGGCACCGGGCGACGGCGTACGGTCATCCTCGTCAGCCTCGGCGTCGTGGCGCTCGGCCTGGTCGTCACCGCCCTGCCGACCGGATTCGCGGGCACGGTCGTCGGCCGCCTGCTCCAGGGCGTCGGGATGGGCCTGCTGCCGCTCTCGCTCGCTGCCGCGCGCGACGCGCTGTCGGCCGAGGCGGCGCCGCGCGCCCTCGCCCTGCTCTCGGTCACCGCCACCGTGGGGGCCGGGATCAGCTATCCACTCTCCGCGTGGATCGCGCTGTCCGCGGGCATCGCGGCTGCCTACTGGTTCGCCCTCGCCGTCACCGTCGTCACGTTCGCGCTCGCGTGGCGCACCCTCCCCGACGCCTCCACGACCGGCAGCGACTCCGTGCACTGGGCCGGCGCCGCGCTGCTCGGTGGCGGCACCCTGCTGCTCCTGCTCGCCCTCACCCAGGCACCGCCCCTGGGCGCGACCTCGATCGCCGTGTGGGCGATGGTCGCCGCCGGCGTCGCGGTGCTGGCTTCGTGGGTGCGCGCCACCCTGCGCCACCCCCAGCCGCTGGTCGACCTGCGGCTCGCGACCCACCGCGCCGCGCTGCCCGCCCACATCTCCGCCGTCACCGCCGGCACGGCCGTCTACATGATGCTGGCGCTGGTGATGATCCAGGTGCAGCTGCCGACCTCCACCGGCTTCGGCCTCGGGCAGCCGGTCACGGTGGCCGGGCTCGTGCTGGTGCCGTACGCCGTGCTCAGCTTCGTCGGCAGCCGGGTCAGCCTCACGCTGGGTCGGCGCATCGGCCTCGACCTGGTGCTGCCGTGCGGTGCGGCGCTCTACTGCGTCGCCGTGACCGCGTACGCCCTCGGCCACGGCTCCGTGTGGGCCGTCGCCGGCGTGATGACCGTCGCCGGCTTCGGCAGCGGCTTCACCTTCGCCGCCATGCCGGGTCTGGTGCTGCGCGCCGTGCCGCTGGCAGAGACCGGGAGTGCGTTGTCGTTCAACGTGCTGCTGCGCTTCCTCGGTTTCGCCGCCGGCAGCTCGCTGGCCACCTCGCTGCTCGCCCTCTTCGCCGACCGCGTCGACTACGCCGACGCCTTCAGCCTGACCGTCTGGGTCAACGCCGCCCTGTGGGTCGGCACCGCCCTGGTCAGCATCGTCCTCATCCCCTCCCGAACCCGTGCAGCCCAACAGAAGGAGTCCCCATGACCTACGTGATCGCCCAGCCGTGCGTCGACGTCAAGGACCGCGCCTGCGTCGACGAGTGTCCGGTCGACTGCATCTACGAGGGCAAGCGGATGCTCTACATCCAGCCCGACGAGTGCGTCGACTGCGGTGCCTGCGAGCCGGTCTGCCCCGTCGAGGCGATCTTCTACGAGGACGACACCCCCGAGGAGTGGAAGGAGTACTACGACGTCAACGTGCACTTCTTCGACGACCTCGGCTCCCCCGGCGGCGCGGCGAAGACCGACGTCACCGACAAGGACCACCCGCTGATCGCCGAGCTGCCGCCGCAGAACCAGGCGTGAGACGTACGTCGGCCCCCTCGCCCGTGGGGTGCGAGGGGGCCGACGCGTGTCAGCGGCTCAGCGGTCACACGTCGGTGACCCTGACCCCCGCGTGCGCCTTGTAGCGCTTGTTCATCGCAATCAGGTTGGCCGTGAACGCCTCCACCTGGTGCGCGTTGCGACGACGACCGCCGTAGACCCCCCGCATCCCCGGGACCGTGTCGGCCAGCGCCTGGACCAGGTCGGTGGCCTCGCGCTCGTCGCCCAGCACCAGCACGTCGCAGTCGATCGACTCGACCTCCGGGTCCTCCAGCAACACCGCACTCACGTTGTGGAACGCACCCACCACCGTCGACTCGGTCAGGATCGCCGCGGCCTGCTGGGTCGCCGAGCCCTCCTCGACCTGCAGGGCGAACGGACCCTGCTTGTCGAAACCCAGCGGATTGACGCAGTCAACCACGATCTTGCCCTCCAGCACCGGCTTCAGCTCGGTGAGCAGCTCCTTGTGACCGTCCCACGGCACCACGACCAGCACCACGTCGCCCGCCGCAGCCGCGTCAGCGTTCGCCGCACCCGTCACCGCACCACCGGTCGCCTCGGCCAGCTCGGCCGCGACCTTCTCCGCCTTCTCCGCGCCGCGCGAGCCGATCACCACGCTCAGGCCGGCCGTGGCGAAACGACGAGCCAGGCCCCGCCCCTGGGGTCCGGTGCCGCCGAGGACAGCGATGGTCTTGCCGGTCAGGTCGGTGTTCATGGGCACCCTCTCGATCGAGATCAATTGATGATCATCATAGACCGAGATGGTGACGTGCTCCACCCCTCGAATCGTGCGGGCGAGCTCAGCCCCGGGCCTCACTCCGGCTCGCTGAACCCCAGCACCAGACGTCGTACGAGCTCCTCGCTCATGCCCTTCGCCCCCAGCGTCCCGTCGGTCAGCACCGGATCACCGGTCTGCGCCAGCAGTGCCGAGTGGATCTGCAGCGCCGAGACCACTTGGGCCAGCTGCGGCAGCGGCACGGCCGGGCGGCGCCCCAGCCGACGGAGCACCTCCCCGATCAGGTCGGCCAGCTCGGCGCGCATGGTCTCGGAGTAGGCGTCGAGCACGACGCGGGCGTCGGTGTTGCGCACCGCGAAGAGCGTGAACTCCGCGTGCAGCACCACCCACGGGTCGCCGGGCACGGTCATCTCGTCGATCAGCCGACCGACGAAGGCGACGTCGAACTCCTCGTCGGGCACAGCAGCGATGGCGGCGCGCGCGTGGTCGATCATCGCAGTGGCCCGGCGGCGGAAGACCTCGAAGAAGACCTCGTCGACGCTGTCGAAGTTGGAGTAGAAGGCGCCGCGGGTGAACCCGGCCGCCTGCACCAGGTCGTCGACGGTGACCCGCTTCAGCCCCTTCTCGACGAAGACGTCGACGGCGGCCTCGAGCAGGCGCTCGCGGGTATTCTCCCTGCTGCGGTGGGCGCGCGACGGTGCGACCGCACGCCCCTTCTGCTCACGAGTGCTCACCGTCACAGCCTCCCACCGATACGCTTTTGTATCCAATACAGTAACGTATTGAACGTGTCTTCCTACCTCTATCGTCTCGGTCGTGCCGCAGCCGCCTCCGCCCGCTGGGTGATCATCGGCTGGGTCGTGCTCCTCGCCGCCCTCGGCGGCGCTGCCGCCGCCCTCGGCGGCCAGCTGCAGGAGGACCTCTCCATCCCCGGCACCGAGGCCCAGACCGGCATTGACCAGCTCGACGAGCGCTTCCCCCTCCTGGCGGGCACCAGCGGACAGCTCCTCTTCGTCGCGCCCGAGGGCGAGACGGTCGCCGACCACGCCGACGACGTACGCAGCGTGCTCGACGCCATCGAGGGCGTCGACCACGTCGCCACGGTCGTCGACCCGCTGGCGAAGGGCAACGAGTACAACCTCGCCGAGGACGGCCGCTACGCCCTCGCCCAGGTGCTGCTCGACGTGAAGCTCGACGAGCTCGACGCCGACACCGTGCCCGCGCTCGAGGAGGCCGCGACCCTGCCCGAGGGCAGCGAGCTCGACGTGCACCTCGGCGGCGGCGTCTTCACCACCACCTCCGTCGCGATCAGCCCCACCGAGGGCCTCGGCATCGTCGTCGCGCTGGTCGTCCTGGCCATCACCTTCGGCTCGATGCTCGCCGCCGGCCTCCCGATCCTCACCGCCGTCGTCGGCGTGGGCGTCACCATGGCCGGCCTGCTGGCCGTCGCCAAGGTCACCACGATCACCTCGACCACCCCGACGCTGGCGCTGATGATCGGCCTCGCGGTCGGCATCGACTACGCCCTCTTCATCGTCTACCGTCACCGCACCCAGCTCGCCCAGGGCATGGCCGTGCGCGAGTCGGTCGCCCGGTCGGTCGCCACCGCCGGCAGCGCCGTCATCTTCGCGGGCGCCACCGTCGTCATCGCGCTCTGCGGTCTGGTCGTGGCCCGTATCCCGTTCCTCACCGTGATGGGCCTGGCCGCCGCCGCCGGTGTCGCCGTCGCGGTCGTCGTCGCGATCACCCTGGTGCCCGCGGTCCTCGCTGCGCTGGGCGAGAAGATGCGCCCGAAGCCGGGGTCCCGCGCGGCCGTGCGCGCCACCGCCGACCCGGCCACGCAGCGTACGCTCGGCGCCCGCTGGGTGCGCGTCGCGACCAAGGTCCCCGCGCTCACCGTCGCGGTCACCGTCCTGGTGCTGGGCGTGCTCGCGATCCCCGCCAAGGACCTCGCCCTCGGCCTGCCCGACAACGGCACCAAGGACCCGGGCACCGCGCCGCGCGTCACCTACGACCTCGTCGCCGACGCCTTCGGCCCGGGCTTCAACGGCCCGCTGCTGGTCACCGGCGACATCATCCGCAGCACCGACCCGATCGGCGTCGTCGAGGACCTCAAGGCCGAGATCGAGAAGGTCCCCGGCGTCGCGTCGGTGCCGATGGCCACGCCCAACCCCAACGCCGACCTGGCGGTGATCCAGGTGGTCCCCGAGACCGGGCAGACCGACCCCGCGACCGCCGACCTGGTCCGCGCGCTGCGCGACCTCGGCGACGAGCTCGAGGACGAGTACGAGGTCTCCGACGTGATCGTGACCGGCCAGACCGCCGTCACCATCGACGTCTCCGACAAGCTCGGCGCCGCCCTGCTGCCCTTCGGCGTGGTCGTCGTCGGCCTGTCGATGATCCTGCTGACCATCGTCTTCCGCTCGATCGCCGTGCCGGTCAAGGCCACCGTCGGCTACCTGCTGTCGGTGCTCGCCTCCTTCGGCGTCGTCGCCGCGATCTTCGAGTACGGCTGGTTCGCCGAGGCGCTCAACGTCGCCAAGGTCGGCCCGGTGATCTCGTTCCTGCCGATCATCCTGATGGGCGTGCTTTTCGGCCTGGCGATGGACTACGAGGTCTTCCTGGTCTCCCGGATGCGCGAGGAGTACGTGCACACCGGCGACGCCCAGCGCGCCATCACCACCGGCTTCACCGCCAGCGCCCGCGTCGTCACCGCCGCCGCGATCATCATGATCGCCGTCTTCGCGGCCTTCGTGCCGCACGGCGACTCCGTCATCAAGCCGATGGCCGTCGGGCTCGCGGTCGGCGTATTCGTCGACGCCTTCATCGTGCGCATGACGCTCGTGCCGGCCGTGATGGCGCTGCTCGGCGACAAGGCCTGGTGGCTGCCGAAGACCCTCGAGCGCACCCTCCCCCACCTCGACGTCGAGGGTGAGGGCCTGGCCCACCACGTCGCCCACGAGGAGTGGGTCGCCGCCCACGGCGAGGCGCCGTGCGCGCCGTCGGCGTCAAGATCACCGACGAGCACAACCGCGAGCTGGGCACCCCCGTCGACCTGGTCGTACGCCCGGGCTCACTGCACGTCGTCCGCGGCGACGACCGGCTGTGGCGCCGCTCCCTGCTGGCCGCGCTCGCCGGCCGGATGCCCACCCACGGCGGCACCCTGATGGTGCTCGACCGACTGCTGCCGAGGAGTCGGCGCAGGTCCGCTCGCAGGCGTGGTTCTTCCCGGCCTGGCCGGGCAGCCGGACGCTGGCCGACCTGCCCGCCGGCACCCCGCTGGTCGTCGTCGACGACGTCGACCACCCTGCCGTCCCCCGCGAGGTGCGCGAGGAGCGGTGGGCCCAGCTCGCCGCCCTCACCGAGGCCGGGACCGCCGTCGTCGCCGGCTCCGACGCCCCGCCCACCGTGCCGGCGGACGGCCACCTCGTCCTCACGACCGTTGCCCCCCGAAAGGCGCACGCATGAGCATCCCCACCCCCCGCAACCGTGGCGCGCTCGTCGCCGCTCTGCTGCTGCCGGCGCTGGTCGGCGGCGTCGCGCTCACCTCGGTCGGCGACCGGGTCGAGGGCGCGACCGACCTGCCCGCGGCGGTCGTCAACCTCGACTCCCCCGTCACCACCGGGAAGGGCGAGGAGAAGACCACCATCGCCGGCGGCCGCCTGCTCGCGGCCGGTCTGACCGCCCCCGACGAGGACGCCGACGCCACCATGGCGTGGCGCCTGGCCTCCGCCGAGACGGCGGCCGACGGCCTGGCCGACGGCACCTACCACGCCGTCATCACCATCCCCGAGGACTTCTCCGCGACGCTCGCCGGGATGACCCGCAACGAGCCCGAGCAGGCCCAAATCACGGTCAGCACCGACGGCGCCGACGGCACCGTCGTGGGCGCGATCAGCCGCGACGTCGGCGAGGTCGCCGCCGCGCGCCTCGGCCGTCAGATCACCACCACCTACCTGGCCGGCCTCTACGGCCAGACCAGCGAGCTCGGCGGACGCCTCGACGAGGCCGCCGACGGCGCCGACCAGCTCGCCGACGGCGCCGACCAGCTGGCCAACGGCACCAGCGCCCTGGCCGGTGGCGCGGGCGAGCTCGCCGACGGCGCGGGCACCCTGTCGGGTGGCGCGCGCGAGCTCAGCACCGGGCTCGGACAGCTCGACCGGGGCGCCTCCGACCTCAGCCAGGGCACCCGCTCGCTCGCCTCGGGCGCAGCCCAGCTCGACGGCGGACTGGCCCAGCTCGGCGGCGGGGCCGACCGGGTCGCCCAGGGCAACCGCGACCTGGCCGACGGCGCCTCGACGCTGGCCACCGGCGCGGGCGACCTCGCCGACGGACTCAGCACGCTCGACGACCAGACCAGCGGCCTGCCGGGGCAGGCTGACCAGCTGGCCGCAGGCGCTGACCAGGTCGCCACCGGCGTCGCCGGCTGGGCCCAGGTGCTCCGCGGCTGGGGAACCGTCTGCTCCACCCCGGCCGCCGCGTCCTTCACGGCACTCTGCGCCGGGACCGAGGCTGCCCTCGGCGCCGACGGCGCGAACGCCGACGCGCTGGTCGACGGCTCGGCGCAGCTGCGTGACGGCGCTCGTACGCTCGCCGGCACCGCCCCCGAGCTCACCGCCGGCATCGGCCGCCTCTCGGCCGGCGCGACGTCGCTGGCCTCCGGCGCCGACGAGCTCGCCGACGGTGCTGACCAGCTCGCCGGAGGTGCTGCCTCACTGTCGAAGGGCGTGGGCGAGGCCCGCGCCGGGTCGCGCCGCCTCAAGTCCGGCTCCTCGGAGCTGGCCGGTGGCGCGCAGAAGCTGACCGGCGCGACCGGCAAGGCCGCCGCCGGTGCCCGCGAGCTGAGCGACGGCTCCGGCCGGCTGGCCGAGGGCGCCGACGAACTCGCCGGCGGCACCGCTCAGCTCGACGACGGCGCCAGCCGCCTGCGCGGCGGCATCGGCGACCTGGCGAAGGGGCTGCGCGACGGCGCCGAGGCCGTGCCGCGCTCCGACGCCGAGAAGCAGCAGTCCGACGCCGAGGCGATCGCCCAGCCCGTGGTGGCCGCCGTCGACGACGCCTCCCCGATCGAGGCCCGCGACAGCGTCGCCCCGGTCGTGGTCGCCCTCGTGCTGTGGCTGGGCGCCTTCACCACCTACCTGGCCGTCCCCGCGCTCTCCCCGACCCGGCTCGCCCGCGCCGGCCGCGCCACCCGGGTGATGGCGGCAGGGCTCGTCGCGGGACTGGTCGTCGTCGCCGTCCAGGCCGCCCTGGTGCTGGCCGGCGCCGCGTGGCTCGGCTCCGCGCCGGCGCACCCGTGGGCCCTGGCACTGCTCGTCGCGCCGACCGTCGTGGTCGCCTTCGTCGCGCTGACCCAGGCGTGCGTGGCGGCGTTCGGCGAGCGTACGGGCTGGGTCGTGCTCGTCGCCGTGACCGCACTCCAGGTCGTCGCCTCGTCGGGCTTCCTGCCGATCGACGCGGCGCCCGGCGTCGTGCGTACCCTGCACGCCGTGCTCCCGGTGCCGCTGGCCGGTGACCTCTTCGACTGGGCACTCAACGGCTCCGGCAGCGCGGCCGGTGTCGCTGGGCTGCTGACCTGGGCCGTCTTCGGCGTCGCGCTGAGCACGGTCGCGGCGAGCCGCGCCCGGCGTACGTCCGTGGCTGCCGTCCGCCGTGAGGTCGCGGCGGCGGCCTGACCCGGTGACCCGCCAGTGGTCAGTTAATGGGTGCGCAACGGCTCGCCACGGCCACCAAGTGACCACTGGCGGGGACGACGGAGTCAGACGTACGGCAGCACGTCGCGCCCGAAGGCCTCCAGGAACGCCACCTGGTTGACGCCGACGTGGTGCACGAAGACCCGGTCGAAGCCGAGGTCGAGGTAGGCCTTGATCTCGCCGAGGTGCACGGCCGGGTCGGCACTCACCGGGAGCCGCCCGGGGAAGTCCTCTGGGCGGACCAGCTTGGCGATCTGCTCGACCACGTGCGGGGAGCGCAGGTCGCCGCGAGCAAAACGCATCGCCGCCATCGGGTAGCGCTCGACGACGCCAGCCGCGGCCTCGTCGTCGGTCGCCGCCCAGCTCACGTTGAGGTGGAGCCAGGCCGGCATCGTGGCCGGGTCCTTGCCCACCTCGCGGGCCCCCTCCCGGAAACGCTCGAGCACCTGCGCGGCCTGGGCCGGCTGCACGGCGACGGCCAGGAGCCCGTCGGCCTGCCGCCCGGCGCGGCGCGCGGTGACCGGGCCCGACGTCGCCACCAGCACCGACGGCGCCCGCTCGGGCATGGTCCACAGGCGGGCCGACTCCAGCTGGAACCGCTCCCCCTCGTAGCGGACGTCGCGCCCCGCCAGCGACCCGGCGAAGAGCCGCTTGATCAGGTCGACGGCCTCGAAGAGTCGGGCGATCCGCTCGGGCGCCTCCGGCCAGTAGCCGCCGGTGACGTGCTCGTGCAGCGCCTCGCCGCCACCGAGCGAGAGCCAGTGGCGGCCGGGGTGCAGCGCCGCCAGGGTCGCAGCTGCCTGCGCGATCGCGGCTGGGTGCTGGCGCCCACCGGCGGCGACCATGCCGGCGCCGAAGTCACCGGTGGTGTGCTCGGCCAGCGCACCCAGCAACGGCCAGACGTTGGGGGCCTGGCCGAGGCTCGGCAGCCAGGGCTGGAAGATGTCGGCCGCCATCACGCCGGAGAAGCCGGCCTGCTCGGCGAGGCGGGCCAGGTCGACGGCCTCGCGCGGCGAGACCGCGTCCACCGGCACCACGTAACCCACGCGCCCCACGGCGCACCTCCTCGTTGCTGTGCCCGCAGTCTAGGCCGGGGTCGCGGGCGAGACAGGGGCCACTACGGCGGAAGTTCGGCGCGACCGGCGCGGGCTCACGCCTGCGAGGCGGCGTCGGCCCCGAGAACGTCCGCCGGGGTGGCCCCCGACGGCGAGAAGGCGATCAGCGGACGCCCGGTGCGCGGGTGGGTCAGCACGTCGGCCCCCACCCCGTACGTCGCCTCCACCAGCTCCGCGGTCAGCACCCGGCGCACGTCGCCCACCGCCTGCACCCGGCCGCCGGCGAGCACCACGACGTGGTCGCAGTAGGCCGCCGCCAGGTTGAGGTCGTGCAGCGCGGCCACCACGCTCACGCCGGTCGCCGCGACCTCGCGCAGCAGGCCGAGGGTGTCCATCTGGGCGCGGACGTCGAGGTGGTTGGTCGGCTCGTCGAGCAGCAGCAGCTCCGGCTCCTGGGCCAGCGCCCGCGCCAGCTGCACCCGCTGCTGCTCACCCCCGGAGAGGCTGGAGAGCAGCCGGTCACCCCAATCGGCCACCCCGGCCCGCGCCATCGCCGCGTCGGTCAGGGCGGGGTCACCGGCAGCGACCGCCCACCCGGACTCGTGCGGGATCCGACCCAGCGCCACGACCTGGCGCACGGTGAGGCTGAACTCGGCGCGCAGCTCCTGCTCGACCAGCGCCATCCGCCGGGCCCGGTCGCGACGCTTGAGCGCGAGCAGGTCGACCCCGTCGAGCATTAAGTGACCACTGGCAGCGCCGCGGTCGGCGACCCCGGTCATCGCGCGCAGCAGGCTCGACTTGCCGGCCCCGTTGGGCCCGACCAGCGCCACGACCTGCCCGGCCGGCACGGTGAAGCCGGCGTCGTCGAGCAACACCGCGTCACCGACGCGGCGCGACAGCCCGGCCACGACCAGCTGGCGGCTCATGCCCGCCCCCGGTGACGCAGCAGGACCAGCACGAAGACCGGCGCCCCGACCAGCACGGTGATGATGCCGACCGGGATCTCGCGCGGGTCGAAGAGCGTCCGGGCGGCGGTGTCGACCCAGACCATGAAGACCGCGCCGAGCAGCACGGTGAGCGGCAGCAGCCGGCGGTGGTC
This sequence comes from Nocardioides daphniae, assembly GCF_004777465.1. NCBI lineage: Bacteria > Bacillati > Actinomycetota > Actinomycetes > Propionibacteriales > Nocardioidaceae > Nocardioides > Nocardioides daphniae. The sequence goes on along the minus strand of NZ_CP038462.1, from coordinate 607,314 downwards.
GAAGCCGACGACCAGGCGTACGGCGTTGGGGAGCACCAGCCCGACGAAGCCGATGGAGCCGCTGACCGCCACCATCGCCCCGGTGAGCAGTGCGGTGGCCACCAGCAGCACCCACCGCGTACGCCCGACGTCGACGCCGAGCGCTGCGGCTGCCGTGTCGCCGAAGGCAAAGGCGTCCAGGACGCGGCCGCGCAGGGCCAGCGGGATCCCGACGACCGCGAGCACCACCCAGGTGAGGGCGACCGAGCTCCAGTCCGCGCCGGCCAGCGAGCCGAGGATCCAGTTGAGCACCTGCCGGAAGGAGTCGCCGCGGGCGTTCCAGAAGATCAGCAGCGAGGTGACCGCGCCGGCGAAGGAGGAGACCGCCAATCCGGCGAGCACGGTCCGGCTGGGGGTGATCTCGCCGAGGCTGCGGGCCAGCAGCGTCACCACCAGCGCGGCCAGCGCGCCGGCGAAGGCGGCCACCGGGAGCGCCGCGGCGACGCCCAGCAGCAGCACCAGCACGGCGCCGGTGGAGGCGCCCGAGGAGAGCCCGAGCAGGTAGGGGTCGGCCAGCGGGTTGCGGGTCAGCGCCTGCATCACCGCGCCGGCGAGGGCCAGCCCTCCCCCGACCGCGGCGGCGGTGAGCACGCGTGGCAGCCGCAGCTCCCACACGATGCCGGTACGGATCAGGCTGACGTCGGAGTCGACGAGCCCGACCTTGGCCCCGACGACCTGCCACACCTCGGCCACCGCGAGGTCGGCCGGGCCGATCGTGACCGCGACGCCGATCGAGGTGACCAGCGCGACGACCAGGAGCGGCAGCCACAGCGCCCAGAAGCGGACGTCGTCGCGGCCGACCCTCCGGGCGACCGGAGGTGATGACGTCCGCGTGGGCGTGGGGGTGAGCAGGGCCATCGGGTCACTCCACCGCGAGACCCAGGTCGCGGGCCTGCTCGACCAGGTCGGCGGCCGCGTCGACGGAGCGGACCCCGGCCTCCCCGGCGGCGAACGGGATGACCAGGTAGCGCTTCTCCTTGACCGCCTTCATCTGTGCGGTGGCCGGGTTGGCCTCGAGGTCCTTGACCTTCTGGTCGGCGGTGTTCCAGGCGGCGTCGACCAGCACGATGACGTCGGGGTCGGCGTCGACGATCGCCTCCCAGCCCATCGGGGTCCAGGTCTTCTCGACGTCGCCGGCGACGTTGGTGAGGCCCACGCGCTCCATCACCATCTGCGGGGCGCCGGTGCCACCGCCCACGAAGGGGGTGTCGACGCCCGACGACCACCACAGCGCAGTGGTGCCGTCGGCCACGCGGCCGACCTCGTCGAGCGCCGCCTGCTGCGACTCGACGAGATCGGTGGCAGCACCGGGGGCGCCGAGCAGCCGGCCGGCCTCCTCGAACTCCTCGAAGAGCAGGTCATAGGTCATCTTCGCCGGCGCGTCGGCGCTCTGGCAGGCCGAGGGAGCGACGTACGACGCCACCCCGAGCTTGGCGAGCGTGTCGCGCTCACCGGCGGTGTCGGCGGCCAGGTTGGACTCCCAGCCGGCGAAGACCAGGTCGGGCTCACGCTCCAGGACGGCCTCCTGGCTGGGCGCCTGGTCGGAGATCTGCTCGGCGTCGGCCGCGGCGGCGAGGTCCTCACGGATCGGGCCGTCGAGGAAGGCGGTGCCGACCAGCTTGTCGCCGAGGCCGAGCGCGAGCACGAGCTCGGTGGTCGTCGACTTGATGGTGACGATCCGCTGGGGCGCTGAGTCGACGGTGACGTCGACGCCGCAGTTGCGGACGGTGACCGGGAAGCCGCTGGCCGACCCGGCCGTGTCGGCTGCGGGCTCTTCCGAGCCGCAGCCGGCGAGGAGCGAGGCGCCCAGGAGCGCGGCGGGGAGCACGGCAGCGAGCAGGGCGGGGCGGGAACGACGCATCAAGATCCTCCGGAGGGAGTGGACGAGGGCAGGGCGAGGCATCTGCAGCCAGTCGCTGCAGAAGGTCCGTACGCCCCAGTCCGGGATCGATGCACTCGGCCATGACGGCCGAGGGACCACGCGGTCAGGAGTATAGGGACCGTCGGGCGCGCGTGGCCACGTGCCCGTCTCATATCCCTGTCGCGCCATCCCCGATCGGCTACGTTGCCGTGGGCGGCGTACGACGTCGCCCTGACGACCGAGCCAGTCGACCGAGGGAGGCGCTGTGGGCGGCCTGCGCGTGCTCCTGGTCTGCGTCGGACTCCTCTTCGTCGTCTTCGGCACCGCTGCGGCGGCCTTCGTCGGCCCCGACGACACGATCATGATCGGCGAGAAGCAGGTCCCCGAGCGCGCCAAGGGCGTGGCGGTGCGGACCCACCCGGAGATCACCGACTTCGTCAACATCGACCTGCTGGTGCGTGCGGAGGCCGAGGGCGGCATCTTCCTCGGCAGCAGCCACCGGGTCGACACCGAGAGCCTGCTGTCGGGCACCCGCTACTTCGAGGTGACCCGGCTGGCGCTGGGCAACGTCGGCGGCGTCGTCACCGACGGCCCGCGCGCGACCCGCAAGCGCCTGCGCCCGAACTCCCTCGTCGGTTGGCAGCAGCAGGTCACCGACGCCGAGAGCGCCGAGCTGGTGGTCGAGCTCGACGGCCGACCCGTCGACGTGGTGGCGGTGCCGCAGCGTGGCAACGCGCGCGTGACGGTCGCGATCGGGGCGCACGCCGGGGGCGCCTTCCTCACCCAGGTCGCCGTCGCCGTGGTGGGCGTGCTGCTGATCGTGGGCTCCTGGCTGCTCGGCCGCGTCGCCGGGCGGCGCGGCAAGGGTGGTGCCCCGTCCGGCGGCTCCCCCGGTCCGTCGTCGGGCGACGCCGCTGCCGAGCCCCCGGCCCCGTTGGCGCTGCCCAAGTATCCCGACGACCGTACGTCCACCCCGCTGCACCTCGTCCCCAGCGACGCCCTGCTCGACGCGCCCGTGGTCGACCGTCCGCGCGCGTTGGCGCTGGTGCGCGACCCGGGGCCCGAGGCCGGGGCGGCGCCCGAGCAGCCACTGGCGCTGCGCGGCACCGCGCTGCCTGCGGCCGTGCGTACGCTCGTCCGCACCCCTGCGCCTGCGCCGGAGGTCGAGTCGTTCGCCGCGCCGGCGCTGGCGGCGGTCGAGGAACCGGTCGTAGAGCCGGTGGTCGAGGCAGTCGTCGAGCCGGTCGAGCGTGCCACCGTCAGGACCCCGCCCTCCCCGACGCCGGCGTGGAGCCTGCGCAAGATCGTCGTCGTCATGGTGCTGCTGCCGGTGACGCTCGTTCTCACCTCGTGCGGTGTGCCGGGCCCGGCGCCCACGCAGCCCGAGGGCGAGGAGGTCACTCGCACCGGCATGACCATCCGTGAGGCGCGCACCCTGGTGCCGGAGGCGAGCGCGGCCTTCGCGCCGGAGTTCGCGTCGTACCCGATGTGGAGCCTGGTCGGCATGACGTCGCCCACCCGGGTGCGCCTGATGAGCCGGGAGAGCTTCCGGTCGCCGTGGGTGGCCGAGGCGCGCGTGCGGCTGCGTGGCGACCTGCCCGCGACCGTCGAGCGCGTGATCCCGGCCAACACGATCCTGCAGGGGCGCGCCGACGAGTACGCCGCCAAGGTCGGCGCCTTCTGGTCCTCCGGCGACGCCGCGGGGCTCGACCTCGACCGCCGTACGAAGCGCGCTCGCGCCCGTCTGCTCGAGTCGGGTGTGTCGAGCTCGGGGATCTGGGTGCTGCCCGCGGTCGACGTCGCGACGGCGCGGCTGGTGGAGGTGTCCGGTGGACACCTGGTGGTGCTCCGGCACACGGTGATGACCCCTGCGCCGCACCGGCTGACCACCGTCGTCGACTTCCCGTCGGCCGCCCGCCCGCGGGTGCTGGGCAGCAGCCTCGTAGCAGTCGACTGATCTTCGGAGGAGCCTGTCCGGCCCTGTGGACAACGCTGACGGACGGGCACCGCGCGTCGCTACGTTGCACAGGTCCAGTCGCTCTTCTCGGGGGTCTTCAATTCATGCGACGTCCACTCAGTCCTGTCCTCTTCACGCTCGGTCTGCTCCTCCTCGTCGTCGGCGCGGCCGGCGCGGCGCTCTCCGGCCCCGACGACACCGTCGACGTCGTCTCGCAGCCAGTCCCCGAGGCCAAGGGGCGTCTGGTCACCACCGACCCGGTGGTCTCAGCCTTTCGCAACGTCGACCTCGTCGTGCGCGCCCGTGCCGAGGGCGACGTCTTCATGGGTGCCGCGCACCGGGTCGACGTCGACGACATGGCGGCCACCGCCACGCACTACGAGGTCCAGGACCTGCGGCCCGGCCTCCTGGGTGGCCTGGGAGGCGCGGTCGACGACGACGGCGAGACCCTGCGCGCAGCCGACCTGGCCGACCTCGACATCTGGCAGGTGCGCAGTCGCGGTGAGGGTGAGCAGCAGCTTGTCGTCCCGCTCGCCGACGACCCGGTCGGGGTCGTAGTCCTGACGCAGGACGCGACGCAGGTGCCCACCCTCTCGCTGGGCTTCCGGGTGGCCGGGCTCTTCTGGGTGTCGATCTCGCTGATGCTCGTGGGTCTGGTGGCACTGGTCGGCTGGTGGCTCCTGCGACGCCAGCGCGGTGCCGGCGCACTCCCCTCCGAGCGGATCGAGGTCCCCGCGCAACGCGGAGCCGACGACCGGGCCACCGTCCCGATGCCTCGCCTCGCTGCCGTGGTCTGCGTCGGTGCGCTGTCGTTGAGCGGGTGCGCCCTGCCGATGACAGCCGCGGTCGAGACCCCCGAGAAGACCGCGATCCCCCTGGACCGTCTCGACGACGTGGTCGCCGACCACCACGACCGACGGGTCACGGCCGAGCAGGCCTCGCGCTTCCCGAAGTCGGACCTTGATGCCTGGGAGAGTGCGGTCGAGGGCCCGTGGCTGGAGAGCGCGCGTTACGCGACGACGTACGACCGTCTCACGCGCAAGCGCAGCAGCGCACCCCGGCCGGCCACTGCGGGGAAGCGGGTGTGGTCGCCGACCTTCGACTCCTATCCGATGTGGGCGTTGGGTGAGGTCGACGGACTCGAGATGCCGATGCCGGCCGACGCGACGCGCAACCGTCGCAAGGACCGCGCCGCGAAGCAGAAGAAGGGCAAGTACGAGACCAGCCTGGTGCTCTTCACCCGCTCGGCGGCGACGGCTCCGTGGCTGGTCTCGGCGGGCATCCCACTGCCCGCGACCGTCCTGCCGTCGCCGGCCGACGGTGCGGTGTCCCCTACGACCGACCCGAAGGTCGTACGCCGTGTGCAGGCTGTCGTCGAGCGACTGCACCGCTGGTGGGTGACGGGCAAGGCCAAGGGGCTCTCCATCGACGCCGAGAGCCGCCGGGTGCGCTCCGTCCTCGACTCGTTCACCTACGGTGGAAAATCCAGGCCGACGCTGCTCGAGTTCACGCCGTGGCCGCGGGCCGACGAGCGTCTGCGCATCATCGAGGTGAAGGACGGCCATCTGGCAGTCGCCACCACCACGGTGCGCCAGACGCTCCTGAACCCGCCTGGAGCCGATCTCGGGTGGGTCGGCTTCCGGGACCAGGTCGACGGCGAGGGCCCCGACGGCCCCTACTCCTTGGCCACGATGACCGAGGTGGTCCACCTGCCTGCCCGGGCAAGCCGCGACTGGTCGGCGTGGAGCTGCCTCGACTGCTGGCCTCCCGCGAGTGACCCGCCTCAGCGCTTGACGAGCCAGCGCCCGATCAGGGTGCCGTCCTCCTCGAGCAGCAGCACGGGGTCGAGGGCCACGTCGAGGGGCTGGCCCTCGACGATGCGCAGGTGCTGGCCAGCGATGACGCGCGGCACGATCGTGAGGCAGAGCTCGTCCACCACGCCCACGGCCAGGAGGTCGCGCAGCACGTGCGGGCCGCCCTCACCGAGGATCTGGGTCCAGCCACGGGCGGCGAGCTCGCGGCGCAGGGCCGTGAAGTCGATCGAGTAGCTGCCGAGGATCATGACGTTCTCGTCGCCCAGCGCCTCACGCGCGGCCGGGAGGCCGGGGGCGTGCTCGACGGTGGCCAGGATGACCGAGCCACGCGGCGCGGCCAGCAGGCGGTCGTTGATCTCGCCGGTGCGGGAGACCACGACGAGCGGCTTGCCGGCCGGGCCGTAGTTCTCGGTGCGGGCGGTGCCTGCCCCCACGACGACGACGTCGCAGTAGGAGCGCAGCGCGTCGAAGACCCGCTTGTCGGAGGCGTTGTTGATGCTGTCGGTGACGCCGTCGGTGCCCTGGGCGGACCCGTCCACGCTGGCCACCATGTTGACCCGCACCCACAGTCCGTCGGCGGCCGGCTCCGCGGCGTACGCCCGGACCAACGCCTCGTCGTCGACCTCGTCCGGTCCAGCCGGGACGTTGTTGCTCATCAGGACGCGCACTGCCACCTCACCACCCAGTACCTGACGCCGAAGGGATCCTCGGCGTGATCAATCTGAACGCTCTGCACGTCGATGCCCTCGTCGGACAACGTACGAAACACTTCCAGCCCCGACGTGAGGAGTGCCTCAGCCAGGTCGTGGTCCACGGCCGCCAGGCCGGCGGCGTCGCCCGCGGCCAGCAGCTCGCCCAGGTGGGCGTCGAAAGCGGCGGCCCGCTCGTCGAGGTGGCCGGGGGCCTTCTCGGAGCGTCGGGCGCTGCCGTTGGCGAGCACCAGGACGTCGGTCGCCTCCTCGTCGGAGGGACGGCCGGTCAGCGACTCCCCCACCCGGCGGGCGAGGTCGTCGGCGGCGATGATCCGCACCCGGCTGTCGAGCCACGCCACCGCGGCGACGCAGGCGCTGCGCAGCTCGGCGACCGGGTCGGTCGAGGAGCCGTACTCCTCCAGCAGCGCCGGGACCGGGGGCACCACGACGATCCGCCGGCCCGTGCCGGGCATCGGCTCCAGGCCGACCTCGCGGATGTCCGTGCTCACGCCAGCCCCCGTATCGCTCGTGCCGGACGCCTGCGCCCGGCGATGCTCCACACCATGTCCACCGTCTCACGAGTCTCGACGACCTCGTGCACCCGGTAGACCCGAGCGCCGGCCAGGGCGCAGACGCTGGTGGCGGCCAGGGTCCCGGTCAGGCGCTGCCCGACCGGCTTGTCGAGGGTCTCCCCGACGAAGTCCTTGTTGCTCAGCGAGACCAGCACCGGCCAGCCGGTGTCGACCAGCTCGCCCAGGCGACGCGTCACCTCGAGCGAGTGGAAGGTGTTCTTGCCGAAGTCGTGGGCCGGGTCGATGACGATCGACTCCCGCGCGACACCCGCGGCGAGCGCGCGCTCGGCGTACGCCGTCGTGTCGGCGACCGCGGCGGCGACCACGTCGTCGTACTCGATGCGGTGCGGTCGGGTCCGCACCTGCACCCCGCCGGTGTGGGTGCAGATGATCGCGGCGTCGTGGGCGGCGGCCACGTCGACCAGCTCCGGGTCGGCGCCGCCCCAGGCGTCGTTGATGACGTCGGCGCCCGCGGCGCAGACGGCGTCGGCGACCTCGGCCCGCCAGGTGTCGACCGAGATGACCAGGCCGGGGTGGGTCTCGCGGACCCGGGCGACGAAGTCGACGACCCTGGCCTTCTCCTCCGCGGCGCTGATCTCGACGCCGGGGGCGGCCTTGATGCCGCCGATGTCGACGATCTCGGCGCCCTGGGCAACGACCAGGTCGACGCGCTCGAACGCGGCGTCCTCGGCCCAGGTCGCGCCCTTGTCGTAGAAGGAGTCAGGCGTGCGGTTGACGATGGCCATCATCAGCGTCTCGTCGTCGGCGAACGAGTGCGCGCGCAGTCTCAGGGTCACGGCACGACCCTAGGCGAGGGCACCGACGACACCGCAGCGCCCCACGGCCACGGTCACAGCCAGGCGACGGCCGGAGGCCGCTCGACCACCGGGACCTCGAGCCGGTGCGGCGTCGCACCCGCCTCTCCCGAACCGGGCAGGTACTGCGTCAGCGGCACCTGGTCGGCGTGGTGGCTGTGCGTCGAGCGCGCCCACGCGGCGGTGAGGATCTGGGTGGCCATCGCACCGAGGTCGAGCAGCGGCTGGTGGCTGTGGGCGCGACGACCGAGGTCGACCTGCGCGATCGCGTCGACCCCACGCGTACGCCAGGTGTCGACGAGTGCGGCGAGCTCGACGGCGTACCCGGTCGGCACCGAGAGCTGCGCGAAGTGGTCGCGGCGCACCGCCCACTCCCCGGCCAGCGGCTGCACGAGCCCGGCCAGCGGCGGGAAGAGCAGCGCGATCAGCGGCCGCGCGACGAGCTCGGTGACGCGACCACCCTCGTACGCCCCCGCCTCACCGGGCCGCTCGTAGAACCCCTTGACCAGCTGCACCGAGGGGTCGGTGAGCAGCGGGCCGAGCAGGCCGGGCACGAAGTGGGTGTCCCAGTCGACGAGGTCGGCGTCCATGAAGACGGTGACGTCGCCGGAGGTGACGAAGAGCGACTTCCACATCGCCTCGCCCTTGCCGCGGTGGCTGCCGAGCTCGGGGCGGATCTCGGCGGCGCGGTGCACGACGGCGCCGGCGTCGGAGGCCACCTCGAAGGTCGCGTCGGTGGAGTCGGAGTCGATGACGACGATCTCGTCGACCAGTTCGGCGGTCTCCAGCAGCACCTCGCGGCAGCGGGTGACCACGTCGCCGACGGTGGCGGCCTCGTTGCGGGCGGGCACGACGAGGCTGACCCGGGTCGCCCCCTTGGCGGCGTGGAGCTCGTCGAGGCTCCAGTCGCGCCAGGCGTGCGTACGCCGCTCGAACCAGTCGTCGTCGGCGCTCACCCGGTCAGCGTACGGCGCGCTCAGGAGGCGGGCTGCCCGTCGGCGCCGAACTTCGGCTTCTCCTTCGCCATGAAGGCGCGCACGCCCTCCTTGAAGTCGGCGCCGGAGTAGACCTCGCCCAGCATCGGGCGGTCGAAGTCGGGCTGCACCTCGTTGGCGCGCACCTGCGCGTTGAGCTGGCGCTTGGAGGCACGCTGGGTGGTCGCCGACGCGGCCGTGATCTCACCGACCAGGGCGTCGATGGCGGCGTTGAGGTCCTCGGTCACCTCGGTGAGCGCGCCCACGGCGTACGCCCGCTCGGCGTCGACCAGGCGCCCGGTCAGCAGCATCGTGCGGGTGACGCCCTCGCCGAAGGCGGCGGCGCAGCGGTAGAGGACGGGCGCGGAGAGCGCGTTGCCGAGCGTGCGGGCGATCGGGTAGCCGAAGCGCGACTCCGGCGTGGCGATCCGGATGTCGCAGTGAGTCGCGACGGCCAGGCCACCGCCGACGCAGACGCCGTCGACGGCCGCGATCGTCACCTGCGGGAGCTCGAAGAGTGCGGCGAGCATCTCGCCGATCCACTCCTCGTACGCCGACGCGTCGGCCTCGTCGAGGAAGTCACCGATGTCGTTGCCCGCGGCGAAGGCACGGCCGCCGGCGCCACGCAGCACCACGACGCGTACGTCGGGGCGGTGCGCCAGGTCCTCGAAGAGGGCGCGCATCTCCGCGTACATCGCCTTCGTGAAGGCGTTGTGGCGCTGCGGGCGGTTGAAGACGACGGTGACGACGCCGTCGGCGCTGGTCACGAGGAGTTCGGAGTCGCTCACGGGCGTCAGCCTAGAGCGCCCGCTCCCGACGACGGCGCCGGGACTCACGCCTTGGTCGAGGCGATGAACTGCGCGTACGACGTGATCGGCACCGAGATCGTCGTCCCGCCCGCCGGCGGGGTGACGGTGAGCGGCCACGACGGGGTGGAGCCGCGCGGGACCGAGTCCGGCGGCTTGATGGCCACGGTGACGGTGTGGGCCGCGCCGGCCGGGAGCTGCGGGAGGGTGACCACGAGGCGGCCGTCGGCGGCGCGCTGGGTGGTGGCGAAGACGGCCGGCGAGACGGCCAGCTTGCTGGCGTCGAGGACCGTGAACTCCTTGTTGGCGGTGGCGTCGGCCGGCACGGCCAGGTTGAGCTGGACGTTCTCGACCACGGCCGGGCCGGGGTTGGTGAGCTGGGTGATCCACATCAGCGACCCGGCAGGGATGAATCCCCAGTAGAAGGTCTCGCCGGACGGAATCTCGGCGCCCTCGGGACGCCAGAAGAGCGACGACTTCGCGGCCACCACCGGCTGGGTGCCCGACCCGGCGAAGGCCGGCGACGCCGCGGCGAGCGTGATCGCCGGGGCGGTCCAGGCGACGGCGCGGAGGACCCCGCGACGACTTGGCGGTGCGGTGCGGGCGTGGTCGTCTGCAAGGCTCATGGCGGGTCCTGACGCGGGCTCGAGGGCTGTGGTTACCACACAGTAGGGACGTGTGACCCAGGTCTCAACGCCGGTCGAATGGTGGACTACCGCATAGTGGGTAGGCCGCTTGCGCGGGGGCTCTGGGCCGCGCCCCGGAAGGAAACTCCGCCCGAGTCGAGAGGTGGCCAGGCGCAACGGCTCGCGCAGCACCGCGAGCTGCCTTCCGAATCGTGAGCGTGGGCGATCACGCGGCGAACCCCAGATCACGACGTCGCCGGGCGACGACCTCGACCAATGCTTCACGCACCTGTTCTGGCTGGTTCATCGCCTGGCCCCACACGAAGCGGACGACGACCAGTCCTTGGCGAGCACACTCGGTGTAACGGCTGACGTCCTTGCGCAGCCCGGCCGGACTGCTGTGGAACTCGTGCGACTCCGCCTCGATCACGATGCCCAGCTCCTCGTCGCACAGATCGACCCTGCCCACTCGAGGGATCTGAACCTGGGGAACCACCGTCAGCCCCCTCACGTCCCTGGCGATGGCGCGTACGACGGACTCGAACGGGTTGGCGGCGCGGGGGTCAGCGGCCTCGACGACCTCCAACGCCTTGGTCCGACGGTTCCGACTGCTGCGCCTCACCGCCTCGAGCAGCTCTCGACGGCTCACCTCGCCGCCGCGCAGGGCGGAGTCGGCGACGGCGAGGGCTTCGTCGAACGGCAGCGCCTTCGCACAGTCGACGACCGTCCTCGCCGGTCGTGTCACGTGACGGGTGACGTCGCTGTCCGGTACGTCCGCCCACCTGATCTCCAGATTGTCGATCGGTCGTCGACGTGTGCGCGGCAGCGTCACCCAAGGCCTGACCGGCTCGTGCTTCAGCTTCCATCCCCACACAGCAGCAGCACTCAGGTGAGACACGACGCCCCCGGCAGCCACTGCAGCCGCCACGTGCGCATCGGTGTCGACGAGGGCGTACCGGTTGCGGCGGAGCCTGACGATTCGTCCGTCCGTGGCGGCGCGCCTGACCTGCCACTCCGTGCACACGCCGGCCAGCTCCTCGTACACGGCAACTCCCCCGAGCTGCCGCAGCGCATCAACCACGTCCATGAGCCACAGCGTGGCCGTTCCGCCGGGCCGGCGTACGCCGTCATGCACAGCACCCTCGACCCGGAAGGAAGCTGGGGGCGTGCTGTGGCTCGTTGAGCCTGACGCTCACTCGACAACGAAGGAAACTCCGCCCGAGTCGAGGGCTCCACGCTTCAGAAGGAATTTCCGCCCCCAGCGCGAGCCCAACAACCCTCAGCCGCGATACCCCCGCGGATTCTCCGACTGCCACCGCCACAGGTCGGCCATCATCTGCTCGAGCCCACGGGTGGCCTTCCAGCCCAGCTCCTCCTCGGCGCGCGAGACGTCGGCGTAGGAGTAGGTCAGGTCGCCACCGCGACGCGGGCCGACGACCCGCTTGATCTCGACGCCGCTGGCTCGCTCGAAGGCGGCCACCACGTCGAGCACCGAGCTGGAGGTGCCGGTGCCGAGGTTCCAGGCGCGCGCGCCGATGCCGGGCGTCGCGGCGAGGTGGTCGAGCGCGGCGACGTGGCCCTCCGCCAGGTCCATCACGTGGATGTAGTCGCGGTGCCCGGTGCCGTCGGGGGTGTCGTAGTCGTCGCCGAAGACGGTCAGGTGCTCCCGCAGCCCCACCGCCACCTGCGAGATGAACGGGGTGAGGTTGTTGGGGATGCCCTCCGGGTCCTCACCGATCTGGCCGGACGGGTGCGCGCCCACCGGGTTGTAGTAGCGCAGCAGCCCGACGCGCCACGACTCGTCGGAGGCGGCGAGGTCGGAGAGGATCCGCTCGATCATCACCTTGGTCTGGCCGTAGGGGTTGGTGGCGACCAACGGCTCGTACGACTCCACGTTCGGCACCGGCGCCTGGTCGCCGTAGACGGTGGCCGAGGAGGAGAAGACGATGGTGCGGGTGGTCGACGCGGCCATCGCGCGCAGCAGCGACAGGGTCGACTCGAGGTTGGTCCCGTAGTAGAGCGTCGGCTTCGCGACCGACTCCCCCACGGCCTTCAGCCCGGCGAAGTGGATGACGGCGTCGAAGCCGCTGTCGGCGAGGAGGGCGGTCAGCCGCTCCTCCTCCCGCAGGTCCACCTCGTGCAGCGTGACCTGGCGCCCGGCGAGCCGCTCGACACGGCGGATCGCCTCGGGCGAGGAGTTGTCGTGGTTGTCCACGACCTCGACGTCGTGGCCCTGCTCCAGAAGGGTGAGCACGGTGTGCGAGCCGATGTAGCCGGCGCCGCCGGTGACCAGGATCTTCATGGGGGCGACCCTACTTGTCGACGGCCCCCGCGCCGCGCCTGCCACACTTGCGCCCATGTCTGGTTCGTCCTCCTCCCAGCCCCGCGCCCTCATCACCGGGATCACCGGCCAGGACGGCCTCTACCTGGCCGAGCTCCTGCTGGCCAAGGGCTACGAGGTGCACGGCATCGTCCGTGGCCAGAACAACCCGCGCCGCGAGCTGGTCACCGAGCTGGTGCCCGACGTACACCTGCACAACGGTGACCTGACCGACATGTCGAGCCTGATGCGGGCGCTGTCGGTGTCGCAGCCCGACGAGGTCTACAACCTGGGCGCGATCTCGTTCGTCGCGTACTCCTGGGAGAACGCCGCGCTCACCTCCGACGTCACCGGCAAGGGCGTGCTGACGATGCTCGAGGCGCTGCGCCTGCACGCGGGCGACGACCTGGGCCGGGTGCGCTTCTACCAGGCGTCGAGCTCGGAGATGTTCGGCAAGGTGCAGGAGACCCCGCAGCGCGAGACGACGCTGCTGTGGCCGCGCTCGCCCTACGGCGTCAGCAAGGTCTCGGCCTACATGACGATCAACTACCGCGAGTCCTACGGGATGCACGCGAGCTCGGGCATCCTCTTCAACCACGAGTCGCCGCGCCGGGGCGAGGAGTTCGTGACCCGCAAGGTCGCCAAGACGGTTGCCAAGATCCACCTCGGGCTGGCCGACGAGCTGGTGCTGGGCAACCTCGACGCGCGCCGCGACTGGGGCTACGCGGGCGACTACGTCGAGGCGATGTGGCTGATGCTGCAGCAGGACGAGCCCGACGACTACGTGATCGCGACGGGGGTCAGTCACTCGATCCGCGACCTGGTGACGATCGCCTTCGACCAGGTCGGGGTCACCGACTGGGAGAAGTACGTCCGCCAGGACCCGAAGTTCCTGCGCCCCGCCGAGGTCGACACGCTCGTCGGCGACGCCTCCAAGGCCAAGCAGGTGCTGGGCTGGGAGCCGAAGGTCGACTTCGAGCAGCTGGTGCGGATGATGGTCGACGCCGACATCTCCGCGTTGCGCGACGGCTGGAAGTGACGTGATCTCCCGCGCGCTGGTCACCGGCGTCGCCGGGCAGGACGGCACCTACCTGGCCGAGCTGCTGCTGGCCGACGGGGTGGAGGTGCACGGGCTCGTACGCCCCGACGACGACACTGCGTACGTGCCGGACGGCGTCGTGCTGCACGCCGGAGACGTCACCGACCACGAGTCGACCCGGACGCTGCTCCACGAGCTGGGGCCCGACCTGGTGGTCAACCTGGCGGCGATGAGCTCGGTGGCGCGCAGCTGGTCGGAGCCCGAGCTGTCGTGGGCGGTCAACGCGGAGGCGGCGATCGCGCTGCTGGAGGCAGCGGAGGAGATGGCCGACGCTGGTCACCAGATCCGGTTCGTGCAGGCCTCCAGCGCCGAGCTCTTCGGGTCGCCGGCCGTCAGCCCGCAGGACGAGTCGACGCCGCTGGCACCGACCAACCCCTACGGCGAGGCGAAGGCGGCCGCGCACAGGGGCGTCGGCGAGGCCCGCGCCCGCGGCCTGCACGCCAGCAGCCTGATCCTCTACAACCACGAGTCGCCGCGGCGTCCGCCCGCGTTCGTGACCCGCAAGATCACCGCCGGCGTGGCGGCGATCGCCCGGGGCAGGGAGACCGAGCTGGTGCTGGGCAACCTCGATGCTCGCCGCGACTGGGGCTGGGCGCCCGACTACGCCGACGCGCTGCTGCGGGCGGCCCACGCCGAGACGCCTGACGACTACGTCATCGCGACCGGGGTGAGCCACACGGTGCGCGACTTCGTGGCGGCTGCCTTCGCTGCGGCCGGCGTCGACGCCTGGGAGCAGTACGTGCGCGTCGACCCGGCGTTCTTCCGTCCGACCGACGCGACCGAGCTGGTGGGTGACGCGAGCCGTGCGCGCCGGGGGTTGGGGTGGGCGCCGACGCGCACGTTCGAGCAGGTGGTGGCGGCGATGGTGGCCGCCGACCTGGGCTGACTCCTCTCCCGGATCAGTCCGGGATCGGCGCCCCCATGTCGGGGTCGACCTCGTCGTCCCAGCGCGAGTCAGCCACCGGGCGGCACGGCGCGACCGCTCCCTCCGCGACGTCGAACTCGACCGAGGCGCGCTCACCATTCTCGTACTGCTGGACCGAGGCCCAGAGCACGAAGGTCTCGTCCTTGTCGACGACGCCGGCATCCAGCTTGACCTCGAACTTCTCGCCCCCGACCGAGAGCTGGGTGCCCTTGCGTGCAGGCGCCGGCACGAAGCGCCCCCCGGCGCACTTCATCCCCGGCTCCAGGAAGTTGATGTCGGCCCTGACTCCGTGCTTGGCGAGCTCTCGCTCCAGGTTGGCCCCACCCTCGAGCCGGTTGACCTTCACGGTCAGCTCGCCGTTGCTCTCGCTGACCGACCAGGCCGGCGTGCTGAGCGTGGAGATGCCGAGTGCGGCGACACCGGCAGCGACGACGCCGCCCAGGCTGACGCCGAGCACGCGACGCTTCGTACGCCGCGACGGCGACGGGTCGGCGGCCTCGTGCAGCGCGACCTGGGCGCGGAGCTCGGTGAGCAGTGAGCTCTCGAAGGAGTCGAGCGGGCGGTCGGTGGGCTGGTTCATGACGACGCCTCCAGGGCGGGAGCAGGAAGGGGGGCACGGCGTCGCGCAGGGCGCGGCGGGCGCGGTGCCAGCGGACGCGGGCGGTGCCCGCGCTGATGCCGAGGACCTGGGCGGCCTCGGCGAGGGGGAGCTGGTCGACGGCGACGAGCTCGACGAGGTCGCGCTGCCCGGCGGGCAGGGTCGCGACGGGCGAGCAGCTCGCGGCCGCGGGCGTGGGCGCTGATCCGGTCGACGATCCGTTCGGTGGCGTCCTCGTCGAGGAGTCGGCGCCCCTGGAGCCGGCCGTACGCTGCGCTCTCCCGCGCCGCGGAGCGGGCGTGGTCGGCTACGACGTTGCGGGCGATGCCGGTGAGCCAGGCCCGCGGCGGTCCGCTGCTGCGGCGATAGCTCGACGCGGCGACGATCGACCGGGAGAAGATCTCGGCGGTCAGGTCGGCGGCGGTGTGCGGGTCGGTGGTCCGCAGCGCGACGTAGCGGCTGACGTAGGCGAGGTGCTCCCGGTAGAACGCCTCGAAGGCGTCGGGGTCTGCGCCGATGCGGGTCGGTGCGCGTTCTGTGTCCATGCCCCTACTTCGCCGTCGGCCCCGAAAGCGTTACGGGGTCAGTCCAGCAGCCCGAGCAGGTACTCGCCGTAGCCCGACTTGCGCAGCGGCTCGGCACGCATCGCCAGCCCGGCGTCGTCGATGAAGCCCATCCGCCACGCCACCTCCTCGGGCGCCCCGATCTTGAAGCCCTGCCGCCCCTCGATGGTGCGCACGAAGTTGCTGGCGTCGTTGAGCGAGTCGAAGGTGCCGGTGTCGAGCCAGGCGGTGCCGCGCGGCAGCACCTCGACCTGGAGCCGCCCCTCCTCGAGGTAACGCCGGTTGAGGTCGGTGATCTCCAGCTCGCCGCGGGCGCTGGGGGTGAGGTCGCGGGCGTACGACACCACGTCGTTGCCGTAGAAGTAGAGGCCGGGGACGGCGTACCGGCTGCGCGGGTGCGTCGGCTTCTCCTCGAGCGAGATCGCCCGGCCGTCGGCGTCGAACTCCACGACCCCGTACGCCGTGGGGTCGGCGACCTGGTAGCCGAAGACCGCCGCACCGTCGATGCCGTCGAAGCGGCGCAACTGGGTGCCCAGCCCGGTGCCGTAGAAGATGTTGTCGCCGAGCACGAGCGCCACGGAGTCGTCGCCGATGTGGTCGGCGCCGATCACGAAGGCCTGCGCGAGCCCGTCGGGGCTGGGCTGGGTGGCGAAGGTGATCTCGACGCCGAACTGCGACCCGTCGCCGAGGAGGCGCCGGAACGGTTCGGCGTCGTGCGGGGTGGTGATGATGAGCACCTCGCGGATGCCAGCCAGCATCAGCGTCGAGAGCGGGTAGTAGATCATCGGCTTGTCGTAGACCGGCATCATCTGCTTGCTCACCCCGAGCGTCAGCGGGTGCAGTCGGCTGCCGGTGCCACCGGCCAGGATGATTCCACGCATGAGGGCAACCCTAGGGTGTTCCTTGCCACGCGCGGGCACCTGTGCCAGTCTTCTGTGCCAGTCTTCCGAATGGAGGGATGTCACCGGTCCTCTGGCACCATGGCTCGGTGAGTTACGTACGACGCCGCTGGTTGCTGTTCTCGCTCGGTGCGTTCGGGTTCCTTCTGGTCGTCCTCGCCCTCCTGGCCCTGCCGCTGCGCAACGTCCCCACCGACGCGCGTGCCGCCCAGGACGAGCTGACCCGTGCCGTCGAGGCGTTGAAGGCCAGCGACGCCGACCAGGGCTGGAAGCACGTCGCCAAGGCCCGGGGCCACGTCGACGACGTGACCGACACGACCGACGGCGTCGGCGCGCGGATCTGGAGCGTCATGCCGGTCGTCGGGTCGGGGGTGCGCGACGCCCGCCACCTGGCTTCCGCGATGGACGACCTGACCACCTCGATGGAGACGGCCGAGGAGGTCTACCCGCAGGTCTCCGGCGAGGACTCCGAGCTCCTCGACCGCGGCAGCGTCAACCTCGAGGTGCTCGACACCGCCCTCACCAGCATGGAGAGGATCAGCGACCGGATGCGGTCGGCCGAGGAGCACCTGCACGAGGTGAAGGGCACCAACGCCCTCGTCGGCGACACCACGGCCGACGCCCGTGACACCGCGCTGGCCAAGGTCGAGCCGGTGGTCAAGGGGCTCGACCGCCTCGACCCGCTGCTCGCCCAGATGCCCGACATGCTCGGCGGCGACGGCAAGCGCACCTATGTGATCGCCATGATGAACCCCGCCGAGATGAAGTACTCCGGCGGCTCGATGCTCACCTTCTCCCACGTCGACCTCGACGACGGCAAGCTGGTCCGCGGCCGGGTCCGCGACTCACTGTCAGCCCGGCCCCTCTTCAAGCAGCTGCACTGGAGGCCGGTCAAGGGCAACACCCTGGCCGCCGACGGCGCCCGCCGCATCACCCACGCCAGCATTGCGCCGTCGTGGCCGGTGGGCGGCGAGGAGACCCTGCGCGCCTGGGACATCATCACGCGGATGGACTCCGACGGCCTGGTCGTGCTCGACGTCCAGGCGCTGGCCCAGATGGTCGCTGTGACCGGCCCGCTCGAGGTGAAGAATGTCGGCACCGTCACGTCCGACAACCTGGTCGAGCTGACCGCCGGCGACTACGGAAACTTCGCCCAGGACGAGCAGCGTCGCCGCAAGCGGCTCAACAAGGCCCTCATCCCCGCCTTCATGGACCGGATCTTCTCCGGCGTCGACTTCGTCGGCACGATGCGCGCGCTCAACGAGTCGGCGAAGGGGCGCCACCTGGCGTTCTACCTGCGCGACGACGACGCTGCGGCAGCGATGTCGCCGCTCGGATTCGACGGCGCCCTCTCCGACACCGACCACGACTACGTCGGCGTCTTCACGCAGAACATGGTCGGCTCGAAGGCCGACTACTTCCAGCAGAAGACGCTGCGCTCCGACGTCCGCCTGCGCGAGGACGGCTCGGCGCGCGTGACGCTGGAGGCAGAGGTCCACAACTTCAACCCGCCCCAGGCCCCGGGCGACGACAACGCCTACACCAACCCCACGCTCGACATGACCGTGGCCTCCTTCCTGCCCAAGGGTGCCGAGCTGGTCGACGCCGTCGCGGTCGACCCGTCGGGCGAGGAGTCGGTGGAGGCCGACCCCGAGAAGCACTTCGGCCGTGGCGTCGTGGCTCACCAGGTGGTCCTCGACTCGGACGAGAAGGTCACGCTGCGCCTGACGTACGACGTGCCGCAGGCCGCCGTCGTCGATGGCGACCGGATGAGGTACCGCCTCGACGTCGACCCGCACCCGACCGTGCGTCCGGAGAACATCCAGGTGACGGTGCACTGGCCGAAGGGCTTCTCTGCCTCCTCACTCCCGACCGGCTGGACGGACGCCAAGGGCACCTCGCGCTGGAAGCTCGCCACACTGCCGGGCATCACCTCCTGGACCCTGACCGCCCGGCGCTGAGCCACGGGCGAGCTTCGGGCCGTCGCACCCTAGACTCCTGCCCCATGGAACGAGTCCTCGTCACCGGCGGCGCCGGATTCATCGGCTCCAACTTCGTGCACCACCTCGTGCGCGAGACCGACGTGGCGGTGACGGTCCTCGACAAGCTGACCTACGCCGCGAGCCGCGCCTCGATCGAAGGGCTGCCCGCCGACCGCGTGAGCCTGGTGGTGGGCGACATCGCCGACGCCGCCACGGTCGACCCTTTGGTCGCCGAGCACGACGCGGTCGTGCACTTCGCGGCCGAGTCGCACAACGACAACTCGCTGCACGATCCGAGCCCCTTCGTGCAGACCAACATCGTCGGCACGTTCACGCTGCTGGAGGCCGTGCGCCGCCACGGCACCCGCTTCCACCACGTCTCGACCGACGAGGTCTACGGCGACCTCCCGCTGGTCGATCCCGGCGTGGATGACCCCGAGCGCTTCACCGAGGCGACGCCCTACAACCCGTCGAGCCCCTACTCGGCGTCGAAGGCCGCCTCCGACCACTTGGTCCGGGCGTGGGTGCGCAGCTTCGGCGTGCAGGCGACGCTGTCCAACTGCTCCAACAACTACGGCCCCTGGCAGCACGTGGAGAAGTTCATTCCGCGCCAGGTCACCGAGCTGATCGACGGCCGGCAGCCGCGCCTCTACGGCAGCGGCGCCAACGTGCGCGACTGGATCCACGCCGACGACCACTCCGCCGCGGTGCTGCGCATCCTCACCGCCGGCCGGGTCGGCGAGACCTACCTGATCGGCGCCGACGGCGAGCACGACAACCTCACCGTGGTGCGGATGCTGCTGGAGGCCTTCGGCCGCCCGGCCGACGACTTCGTCCACGTCACCGACCGCGCGGGCCACGACCTGCGCTACGCGATCGACTCCACCAAGCTGCGCACCGAGCTGGGCTGGGCGCCGCGCTACGCCGACTTCGCCGAGGGCCTGGCCCGCACGGTCGACTGGTACCGCGCCCACGAGGCGTGGTGGCGCCCGGCGAAGGCGGCGACCGAGGCTGCGTACGCGGCGAAGGGACACTGAGGCACCCGCATGAGCACCCCGCTCCCTGCCGTCGAGACCACCCCGATCCCCGGGCTGCTGGTCGTCCGCCTCGACCTGCGCACCGACGCCCGCGGCTTCTTCAAGGAGAACTGGCAGCGCGAGAAGATGGTGGCCGCAGGGCTGCCCGACTTCGGCCCGGTGCAGAACAACGTCTCCTTCAACACCGACCGGGGCGTCACCCGCGGCATCCACACCGAGCCGTGGGACAAGTTCATCTCGCTGGCCACCGGCCGGATCTTCGCGGCCTGGGTCGACATGCGTGAGGGCGACTCGTTCGGGGCGACGTTCACCCTCGAGATGGACCCGTCGGTGGCGGCCTTCGTGCCGCGGGGGGTCGGCAACTCCTACCAGACCCTGACCGACGGCACCGCCTACACCTACTTGGTCAACCAGCACTGGCGCGCGGGCATCGCCTACCCGGCGCTGGCGCTCGACGACCCGACGGTGGCGATCGACTGGCCGATCCCGCTCTCCGAGTCGGAGATCTCCGAGAAGGACCAGCACAACCCACACCTCGACCCGGCGACCGCGATCCCTCGCCAGCGCACCCTGGTCCTGGGCGGCGCCGGCCAGCTGGGGCGCGCGCTCGCCGCAGAGTTCCCGGACGCCCAGGTGGTGACGCGTGCCGAGCTCGACGTGTCCGACGCCGAGGCAGTGGCGGCCTGGGACTGGCGGGCGTACGACGTGGTGCTCAACGCAGCGGCCTACACGGCCGTCGACGCGGCGGAGACCCCTGACGGACGTCGCGTGGCCTGGGCGGCCAACGCTGTCGCTCCCGCTCGTCTCGCCGAGCTCTCCCGCGAGCACGGCTTCACCCTCGTGCACTACTCGAGCGACTACGTCTTCGACGGCGCCGACGACGCTCCGGCCGACGGCTGGACGGAGGAGTCGCCGCTCTCCCCGCTCGGCGTCTACGGCCAGTCCAAGGCCGCCGGCGACCTGGCTGTGGCCGCGGCCCCGCACCACTTCGTCGTCCGCACGTCCTGGGTAGTCGGCGAGGGCAGCAACTTCGTCGCCACCATGAGCCGCCTGGCGGCGAAGGGTCTGGAGCCGAGCGTCGTCGACGACCAGGTCGGTCGCCTCACCTTCACCGGCGAGCTGGCCCGTGCGACACGCCACCTGCTCGAGTCCGGGGCGCCGTGGGGCACGTACAACGTCACCAACTCGGGCCCGCAGCATTCGTGGTACGACGTGGCGCGCGACGTCTTCGCGCTCGTCGGCGCGGACCCGGAGCGGATCTCCCCCACGACGACCGAGGCGTACGTCGGTGACCGCACCGACCTCTCCCCTCGCCCGTCGCGCAGCCTGCTCGACCTGTCGCGATTGGCGGCGACCGGCTTCGTCAGCGAGGACGCGGCGACGGCGTTGCGCCGTCACCTCACCGTTGCCTGAGCGCAGCACAGCGCTGTGAGGACGTCAGCGAGCCGCCTGCGCAGCTGCCTCGTCGCGACCGTAGTCGTCCTCGAGCCGGCAGATGTCGTCCTCGCCGGTGTAGGCGCCGTGCTGGACCTCGATGATCACGAGCTCCTCGGCGTGCATGTTGGAGATGCGGTGCGGGGCGCCGACGGTGACGTCGACGGACTGCCCGGGGCCGACCACGATCGTCTCGCCGTCGACCGTGCAGGTGGCCATGCCGAAGATGACGACCCAGTGCTCGGAGCGGTGCGCGTGGGTCTGGTAGGAGAGGCGCTCACCCGGGTTCACGTGGATGCGCTTGACCTTGTAGCCCTTGCCGTCGTCGATGACGTGCCAGGACCCCCACGGTCGCTGCTCGGACTCCAGTGCCATTTCTGCTCCCTCTACCTGCGCCCCCGAAAGGCGGACTCCCACAGCGTAACTCGGTGTTACTGGCGCATCAGCGAGATGCATCCTGCCCTACGGAGCACAGCGACGGAGGGGCGGCCGCATGCTGGCCGCCGCATGGGAGAGGCAGCGGGTGGTCAGCAGAGACCGGCGAGCTCGTCGATGATCTTCTGGCGAGGCCCGGCCAGCGGCAGTGCGTCGACGGCGTCGTCGTCGACGCCGGGCACCGGCACGTGCGAGACGGCCTGGTGGCGCGGACGCTGGTCGGTCGGCTCGTCGTCGCCGAAGAGCTCCTCGTGCATCTTCTCGCCTTCGCGCAGGCCGGTGAACTCGATGCGGATCGGCTGGCCGGACTGCTCGATGAGCTGCCGGGCGACGTCGAGGATCTTGACCGGCTCACCCATGTCGAGCACCAGGGCCTCGCCGGGCTCGCCGATGGCGGCGGCCTGGACGACGAGCTGGCAGGCCTCGACGATCGTCATGAAGTAGCGGGTGACCTCGGGGTCGGTGACCGTGACGGGCCCTCCCGCAGCGATCTGCGAGGCAAACGCGGTCAGTACGCTGCCACGGCTGCCGAGCACGTTGCCGAAACGCACCGAGAGGTAGGCGCCGCCACCGTCGGCGAGCGCTTCCTTGGCAACCTGGGCGGTGATCTTCTCGGCGACGCGCTTGGAGTAGCCCAGCACGCTGGCGGGGTTGGCGGCCTTGTCGGTGGAGATGTTGACGAAGCGCTCGACGCCGACCTCGCGGGAGACCTGGAGGACGTTGCGGGTGCCGATCACGTTGGTCTTGACGGCCTCGGCGGGGAACTGCTCGAGCATCGGCAGGTGCTTCAGCGCCGCGGCGTGGAAGACGACCTCCGGGCGGCGCGCCTGGAAGATCTCGCGCAGCGCGTCGATGTCGCGGATGTCGTTGAGGATCACGTCGTCGGAGTCGAGCAGGGCACGGCCGTGGATCGAGAGCTGCACGGCGTGCAGCGCCGACTCGTCGCGGTCGAGCATCATCAGGTCGGCCGGCTTGAAGCGGTGGATCTGGCGGCAGAGCTCGGAGCCGATCGACCCCCCGGCGCCGGTGACCAGCACGCGCTTGCCGGCGATGTAGTCGGCAATCGACTCGATGTCGGTGTCGAGCTGGTTGCGGCCCAGCACGTCACTCAGGTCGATGTCGCGCAGGTCGCGGATGCCGACGTGCTCGCCGAGGATCTCGGTCGGCGCGGGCAGCACCTTGACGTTGAGACCCGCCTCGACACCGGCGAGGTTGAAGCGGGCGACGGTCTCGGCGTCCGCGCTCGGGATGGCGATGACCAGGGTGTCGACGCCGGTCTCCTCGGCCACCTCGGCGATCTGGTCGGTCGTGCCGAGCACCTGCACACCGCGCACCCGGTAGTGGCGCTTGGCGGGGTCGTCGTCGAGCATGCCGACGGGGCGCCACAGCTTGGCGGGGTCGCGCAGCATCGAGATGACGAGGTCGTACGCCGACTCCCCCGCCCCGACGAGGAGGACGCGGGTGGTGCCCTCGATCTCCTCGCGCTCGCGGGCCCGCTCCTTCATCCGGCGCCACAGGGCTCGACCGAAGAGGCAGGTGATGAGGGTGAGCAGGCCGGCGCCAGCCGGGATCGACCTCGGCACCCACTGCGGACCGAAGTTGGCCACGAAGATCAGCAGGCCGACAGCTGTGGTGACGAAGCCGAGTCGCACGGCCTCCTCGAGACTGGCCAGCTTGGAGCGGCCCTGGTGCAGCCGGAGCGGGAATCCGAGCACGAGGTGCAGGGCGGCAGCGGTGACACCGAGGGCGAGGGCGGCTCCGAAGTAGCGTCCGCTCACCTCTCCTTCGAGACGGATCACGGTCCACGCCACGTAGGCGAGGATCCAGACGACCACGTCGAACGTGGTCACCACCAAGGTCTTGTGACGCTGCATTCGCGACATCCAGTCATTCACTGGAGTCCAACTCCCCCTTGTCGAGGGCCGCGTGCGGCGGCCCGGCACGCGGAGCATCCTCTCACGCCGACCGCCGGAGTTCGAGGGGGTCCAGAAGTCCCGGACGCCGCGGCGGGCTACCCGACGGCAGGGGTCAACGCCCTCGTTCTCAGCGTCCTGTGATCTGCCGCAGCGCCGGGCGCACGTCGACCAGGAAGACGCAGGCGGCCACTAGGAAGAGGATGTTCACGATGCCGATCGGGTTCCAGATGATCAGCTGGGCGGCGAGGCCGAGCCCGAGGATGATGCCCCAGCCCACCTTGGTGAACTTCGAGCTCGCCTCGTAGGCCGGGGCCGGAAACGTCATCGCGGTGACGAAGGCAAAGCCCTTCAAGCAGAGCACGATCAGGAAGCCGATGAAGAGCACGTTGCTCTGGAGGCTGAAGATGTCCACGCCCTGCAGCCTACTGACCCGGCCCGGCCACGGAACGCACGAAGCCCCCGGCCGGGACCGGGGGCTTCGCGTGTCAGGCGTACGACTCAGGCGTCGGTCTTCGGCGCCGCCGGGGTGGCGGGGGCAGCCGGAGCAGCGGCGGGAGCCTTCTTGGCGGCCGGGGCCTTCTTGGCCGGAGCCTTCTTGGCGGGCGCCTTCGTGGCGGCCGGCGCAGCCGGTGCCGCCTTGGCGGGCGCCTTCGTGGCCGGAGCCTTCTTCGCGGCCGGCTTGGCAGCGGGCTTGGCGACCGGCTTCTTGACCGGGGCCTTCTTCGCGGCCGGGGCCTTCGGCTCCGTGACGGCAGCCTTGACCTCGTCAGCACCCTCGGCCACGTTGGTCGCCACGTCGTCGACGACGAGCTCGAGGGTCTCCTCGACCTCGGCGACCTTGCGGCGGACGATCTTGCGCACGGGGGCGACGGTCTCGGTGACCGACTCGGTGATCATCTCGACGGCGTCGGTGACGCTGTCGGTGACCTTCTCGACGCGGTCAGTCACGATCTCGGTGACCTTCTCCACGCGCTCGGAGACGAGCGAGACCTTGCCGACCGCGCCGGCGACCTTCTCCTGCTTGCGCAGGCGGTCGACGACGACCTCACCGCGCTTGGCGAGCTCGGCGTACTGGGTGGTGAAGGTCCCGACGCCCTGGTCGAGCAGGCCCTTGGCCTTGGTGGGCGCGCCCTTGACCTCGGTCTCGAGACCGGCGAGCTTTGCCTTGGCGTCCTTGGTGACGGTGCCGACGAGGCCGGTGGCCTGGGCGTACAGCGCCTTGGGGGCCAGGTCGATCTTCTTCGCGGCGGCGACGCGGGTCTCGACTGCGCCCTGCACGCCGGTGAAGCGGTCGGTGGCCTTCTTGGTCACGTCGTTGACGGTGTCGAGCACCGTGGCGACGGCCAGGTCGTTGACGCCGACGCCGGCGTAGAACACGCGGCCGGCCTCGTCGCGGACGGCCTTGACGTCGATCTTGGTCGTGGTGGCCATGATGGTTCCTCTCCTTGGGTGACGTCCCGCCCCTCCAGCGGGTCGTACGAATGGGGTGGCGTTCATTCGCCGGGGGTGGCCTCAGGCTCGGGCACAGGCTCGGGCTCCGAGGCGGGATCCGCGAGGTCGCCGGTGCCGTTGAGCGCGACGAACGAGGCGTGAATCTCCAGCAGCGACTGGCGCTGGCTGGCGGTGAGTCGGTGGTCGGCGAGGACGGCGACCTCGACGCTGGTCCGGGTGGCGGCCGGACTGTCGGGCGTGATCAGGCCGGCCTGCACGTAGAGCTGCTCCGCGGAGATCCGCAGGGCCTTGGCGAGTTGCTGGAGCACCTCGGCCGACGGCTTGCGCAGGCCCCGCTCGATCTGGCTGAGGTAGGGGTTGGAGACCCCGGCCAGGTCGGCGAGCTGACGCAGCGAGAGCCGCGAGGCCTGGCGCTGCTCCTTGAGGAAGTCACCGACCTTGCTGACCCCGGCGCCCACCTGGGCCCCGGCTCCCACACCGACCGCGACGCCGGCCTTGGCCGTCGCTGCGGTCTTGCCGAGCACGGAGGTCTTCTCCGGCTTGTCGGCAGGCTTCTCCTTGGGCATGTCTCCATGGTGCTAGCACGTGCTAGCAATTGCAAGCAGTTCATGGGTGAGACAGGTCACCCCGGGCCTGTGAGCGTGCGTGAGCCACGCGACGCGTCCAAGGAAGAGGTGTTGCTTCACTGAGTTGCTAGACCTTGCGATGATGGCGCCTGTGTCCTCCTCTCTTCCGCAGCACTGCCCGTCGCCCAGGGAGCTCGACGACCTCGAGCTCCTGCTGAGTGGCGCCCTGGCACCGCGTACGCGTTTCGACGACCCGCGTGACGCCGACGCCCTCGTCACCCTCGACCTCCCCGAGGAGCTGCAGGGCCGCGCCGTCGAGCTGGTCGACCCCGAGGGGATGCCGCTGGCGCGGCTCGAGGCCGACGGCTCCCTGGTCGCGCTGACCCACGCCCAGTACGGCCCCTTCCGCCGGCTGCACCTCAGCCCGGCCCAGGCCCGCTCGTCCTACCCGGGTCGCAGCTGGATCCCGGTCGACGACGCCCTGACCACCGAGGAGATCGGCCGCCTGCGCCACCGCGGCGCCCTGGTCCTGCTGGCCCTCACCGGCGCCGGCACGCCCAGACTCTCGCCGGTCGCCCTGGTCCGCGCCACCCTCGCGGCCGCCGCCGAGCTGCCGGACGCCGTCGTGGTGGCCGTGCCGCTGGCCTCACACGGCGACCCCGCCGCCGACGCGCGCCTGCGTGAGCGCGTGGTCGCTGCGTACGCCGGTGGCGACGCGGTCTGGCCGATCCCGCCCCGTGCGGAGGAGCCGACCCTCACCGACTTCCCGGCCGGCGTGGCCGCCGTGGTGCGGCGCGACCGCCCCGCGCCCGCCGAGCAGGGCCTCGTCCTCTTCTTCACCGGCCTCTCCGGCAGCGGCAAGTCGACCCTGGCCCGCGCCCTGATGGACCGGATCCTCGAGCAGGGCCAGCGCACCGTCACCTCGCTCGACGGCGACGTGGTGCGCCGCAACCTCTCCGCCGGCCTCTCCTTCAGCAAGGCCGACCGCGAGACCAACATCCGCCGCATCGGCTGGGTGGCCGCCGAGATCGCCCGCCACGGCGGGCTGGCGGTCTGCAGCCCGATCGCCCCCTTCGCCGAGACCCGCACCGAGGTGCGCGAGATGGTCGAGTCGGCCGGCGGCGCCTTCTTCCTGGTGCACGTCGCGACCCCGGTCGAGGAGTGCGAGCGCCGCGACCGCAAGGGCCTCTACGCCAAGGCCCGGCGTGGCGAGATCCCGGAGTTCACCGGGATCTCCTCCCCCTACGAGGCCCCTGACGACGCCAGCGTCGTCGTCGACACGACCGGACGCTCCGTCGAGGACGCCCTCGACGACGTCATCGACGCGCTGGCCGAGAGCGGGCTGCTGGACGTGCGTACGTCGGGTAGCCGGTCGCGGGTCGAGCCCTTCCCGGTCGCTGCCGCCCCGGCACCGGCTGCCCCGTCCCTCTTCGCCGACCCCACGCCGTCGCGGCGCGGTGCCCGCGCAGCCGACCGGCTCTCGGTGATCTTCGTCTGCACCGCCAACGTCTGCCGCTCCCCCTTCATGGAGCTCACGGCGCAGTCGATCGTGGGCGACGCGGTGGAGTTCGCCTCGATCGGCACCGACGCCAAGGTGGGGCGCTCGATGGACGCCGTGATCTCGGAGTTCCTGCCCCAAGGCGTCACCAACGGGCACTTCCGGGCCGCTGCGGTGAGCGAGGACGCGGTCGACGCCGCCGACCTCATCCTCACCGCCGAGGCCAGCCACGCCGACCACCTGGTGGAGCGGCACCCCCGCGCCTTCCGCAAGATCTTCACCCTCGCCCAGTGGGCCGAGACGGTGCAGGGCAGTGACCTGCGCGGCCGCGAGCTGATCGAGTGGGCCGGGCAGTACCGCGTACCGCGGGCGCCGGAGCACGACATCACAGACCCCTACAAGCGTGGACGCGAGCGGGCCCAGGTCGCCGCCCAGCGGATCACGTCCCTCCTCCAGGCGGGCATCCCGCCGCTGACCCGGGACTGAGGACCGATGGACGCGCTCACCCTCGTCGACTGGATCACCTGGTCGTTCTTCTCCGTGATGATCGCCGGCTTCGTGGTCGGCATCGTCGTCGGCCTCACCGGCATGGGCGGTGGCGCCCTGATGACGCCCGCCCTGATCTTCCTGGGCGTCGGTGACACCGCCACGGTGGTCACTGCCGACCTCACCGCGGCTGCGGTCTACAAGACCGGCGGCGCCATCGTGCACAAGCGCGAGGGCTCACCCAACATGCAGTTGGCGAAGTGGCTGATCCTCGGCTCGGTGCCCACGGCCCTGCTCGGGCCCTACCTGGTGTCGTGGTTCACCGACTCCCCCGACCACCTCGACAAGACCCTCAAGCTCTGCATCGGCTTCGCGCTGCTGCTCGCTGCCGCGACCTACGCCGGCCGCCTCTACCTCAACCTGCTGCGCGTGCGCCGCGGCACGTTCGTGGGCGACGACGACCCGAAGATCCGTCCGCTCCCGACCTTCCTGGTCGGCGTGGCCGGCGGCCTGCTCGTCGGCATCACCAGCGTCGGCTCGGGCTCGGTCATCATGATCTGCCTGCTGATGCTCTACCCCGGCCTGAGTGCGGTGAAGCTGGTCGGCACCGACCTGGTGCAGGCGGTGCCGCTCGTCCTGGCCGCCGCCATCTCCAACATCGCGATCCACGGCCTCGACTGGGGCATCACGGTCCCGCTGGTGCTCGGCTCGGTGCCCGGCACGATCCTCGGCTCCAAGCTGGCGCCGCGCATCCGCCAGTCGTTCATCCCGCCGCGGCATCGTCGTGGTGCTGACGATGTCGGGCATCGCGCTGCTCGACAAGGCGGGCTGGGCTCCCCTCGGCGCCGGCGCCGACGAGACCAACCCGATGCTCGTCGCGTACGTCGGCATCGCCATGGTCGTCCTCGTGCCGCTGGTGTGGGGCGTGATCCGCCGCTCGGTCGGCCTGCCGATGATGGGCGCCCCGACCGTCGAGGAGCTGGACGTCCCGGAGTTCCACCCCGAGAGCCTGCGGGGCCGCGGGGCGGGCGCCGGGGCAGCACCGCAGCGTGACGTCGGCCGTGAGCCCGGCCACGACGGTGGAAGCGACGCGGGCAACCACCCCTAGCCCTGCGCCAAGACGCGTTTCATCTCGATCCAACGGCAGGGCTACGATGGCCGCTGCTGTCCCAAGGAGAGGTCCCGAAGAATCACCATGACCCAGACGCACGCCGACTACCAGCTGAGTCAGCTGGACCAGCTCGAGGCGGAGTCGATCCACATCTTCCGTGAGGTCGCCGCCGAGTTCGAGAAGCCGGTCCTGATGTTCTCCGGTGGCAAGGACTCCATCGTGATGCTCCGCCTGGCGGAGAAGGCCTTCTACCCGGCCAAGATCCCGTTCCCGATCCTCCAGATCGACAACGGCCTCGACTTCGACGAGGTCGGCGAGACCCGCGACCGCTGGGTCCAGCGCCTGGGCGTCAAGCTCGTCGTGGCCTCGATCGACGACGCGATCGCCCGCGGCATCGTGATCGACGACGGCAAGACGTCGCGCAACCGCCTGCAGACCCCGACGCTGCTCAACGCGATCGAGGAGAACGGCTTCACCGCCGCCTTCGGTGGCGGTCGCCGCGACGAGGAGAAGGCCCGCGCCAAGGAGCGTGTCTACTCCCACCGCGACGAGTTCGGCCAGTGGGACCCGAAGAACCAGCGCCCCGAGCTGTGGAGCCTCTACAACGGCCGCCTGCACGCCGGTGAGCACATGCGCATCTTCCCGATCTCCAACTGGACCGAGCTGGACATCTGGGACTACATCCGCCGCGAGGAGATCGAGATCCCCTCGATCTACTTCTCCCACCAGCGCCGCGTCTTCGAGCGCGACGGCATGCTGATGAGCGAGACCCGCTCAACCCGCTGCGCGACGGGGAGGTCGTCACCGAGCGCACCGTCCGCTTCCGCACCTGCGGCGACATCACGCTGACCGGTTGCGTGGAGTCGGAGGCCGACACCCTGGACGCGATCATCGAGGAGATCTCGGTGGCGCGACTGACCGAGCGCGGGGCGACCCGCGGTGACGACCGCTTCTCCGAAGCTGCCATGGAAGACCGCAAGAAGGAAGGCTACTTCTGATGGCCACCGCTGGACTCAACCCGGAGATCACCACCGAGAAGCCTCAGATGGACCTTCTCCGCTTCGCCACCGCCGGCTCGGTGGACGACGGCAAGTCGACCCTCATCGGTCGCCTGCTCTACGACAGCAAGTCGATCTTCGCCGACCAGCTCGAGGCCGTGGAGAAGACGTCGTCCGACCGCGGCGACGACTACGTCGACCTCTCGCTGCTGACCGACGGCCTCCGCTCGGAGCGCGAGCAGGGCATCACCATCGACGTGGCCTACCGCTACTTCGCGACGCCGCAGCGCAAGTTCATCATCGCCGACACCCCGGCCACATCCAGTACACGCGCAACATGGTCACCGGCGCCTCGACCGCCGACCTCGGCCTGGTGCTGGTCGACGCCCGCAACGGTCTCACCGAGCAGTCGCGTCGCCACGCTGTGCTGCTGAGCCTGCTCCGGGTGCCGCACCTGGTGCTGGCGATCAACAAGATGGATCTCGTCGACTGGGACCAGGAGGTCTACGACAAGATCCACACCGAGTTCAAGCAGTTCGCGACGAAGCTCAACATCCCCGACCTCGAGGTCATCCCGATCTCGGCGCTGCAGGGTGACAACGTCGTCAACCGCTCCGAGAACACGCCGTGGTACGAGGGTCCGACCCTCATGCATCATCTCGAGCACGTGCACGTGGCCAGCGACCGCGACCTCGTCGACGTCCGCTTCCCCGTGCAGTACGTCGTGCGTCCCAAGTCGGACGAGTTCCACGACTACCGCGGCTACGCCGGCCAGGTCGCCGGCGGCGTGCTGAAGAAGGGCGACGAGGTCATCGTCCTGCCCAGCGGCATGACCTCGAAGATCGCCGGCATCGACCTCTTCGACAAGGAGATCGACCAGGCATTCCCGCCCATGTCGGTCACCGTGCGCCTCGAGGACGACGTCGACGTGAGCCGTGGCGACATGATCGCCCGCGTCAACAACGCCCCGAAGCCGAGCCAGGACATCGACGCGATGGTCTGCTGGATGACCAACGAGCCCATGCGTCCGCGCCAGAAGCTCGCCATCAAGCACACCACCCGCACGGGCCGCGCCTTGGTCAAGGACATCCAGTACCGCCTGGACATCAACACCCTGCACCGCGACCAGGAGACCAAGGAGCTCGGCCTCAACGAGATCGGCCGCATCCAGCTGCGCACCACCGTGCCGCTGCTGGTCGACGAATACTCGAAGAACCGCACCACCGGCTCCTTCATCCTGATCGACGAGGCGACCGGCGTGACCGTCGGCGCCGGCATGATCAACAGCGCTGGCTGACCACCAGTGAGAACCCCGGACGTCGCACCAACCACGCGCGTCCTTCTGCTCCTCACATCTTTCGCGCGCGCCAGTGGGGGCGGCTCTACCTTCATGAGTGGCTTGGTTGAGACGCTTCAGAACGACCCTCGAGTGGACCTCTGGGCGGTCGTCCCCACCGGATGGGACGGCAGGGCTTCGTGGCCCGAGCATTCCCGACTCATCGAAGTCGCGCCCCGGGTGGGGTTCGCCCGCTTGGCGCGCGACTTCGCGCGCATGCGCTCGTGGAGCCGCCGAGCCAAGGCGGACGTGGTGGTGGTGCCGCACGAGTGGGCAGGACCGGCCGGGGCGCACGGGTCGTCAACGTAATCCAGAACATCCTGTACCTGCACCCGGAAGGCGTCGCGATGCACGGCTTCCGGGCCAAGGTCATGCGCGGGATCATCCGGGCGACCCACCGCTTCGCCGACACCACGGTCTGCGTCTCCCGCGAGTCTGTCGAACTGTGGAGGGGCCTTACCGGCGCGGATTCGATCGTCATTCCCCAAGGAATCTCCGGCGTCCACCAACCCGGGGAGGGCCCCCGTGAACGCAGGATCACCGTGCTCACCGGAAGCAACGCGCACAAGCATCCGGAGATTGCGCGGGATCTGGTCGACGCCGCTCGACGCCAATTTTCCGACACTGAGGTCCACGTTGTCGGGCTCCATCTGGATTCTGACTCCTTCAGTCACCAGCAGCTCGCCTCCGAGCAACTGGCCGCGCTCTTCCGTTCGTCCCACGCAGTGGTGATCACCAGCACGATCGAGTCCTTCGGTCTACCCGCGTTCGAGGCCCGCGCGTGTGGTGCCCTGGTCGTCGTCCATCCGCGAACAGCGATGGCCGAGTGGCTCGCCGACGACCCTGGCACGTTCGTCGCGGGTGGGGTAGGGGCCGAGGCCCTGCTCGAAACACTGTGTGAGGTCATGGCCCTGCCGGTGGATGCAATAGGCGCCAACACCGACCACTACTGGTCTGCAGCGGGCGTCACGTGGGCCGACGAGCTGGTGCGGGAGCGGCGTTCTGATGTAAAAGGTCGACGATGAGCGGGACACGCGAGGCTCCTCCACCGACTGTGACCTCACCTCACCGAGGGCTCATCCCCCTCTTGTTAGGCGTACCGCTGCTGGACTCCTTCGGCCCAGACGCGGCGGTGGTGGGTTTTGTCACACTGGCCACCTTCTTTAGCGCAGCGGCCGGCAGCCATCGCCTTACATACTTCTTTGTCGCGGCTTCAGCGGTTCAGGCCCTCACAGTCACCGCCGGCGTCCCGGGCGTCGTGTGGACGGGGATGGCACTCGCGGGCGGCGTGTTCTTCGCCAACCTAACTATTCGCAGACGGACGACTTTCCCCCTCGGTTTGGCGACGGTTACGGCGCTCGTGGGGGGATATTGGCTCACGATCCCGCCTACGGAGCCCTCAGCCGTGGTGGCGGCAGTCGCGCTTATCACTCTTCCGGCATACCTGCTGCTGCTGCGCATGCTGCCGGGCCGGCCCGACACGGCAACACCGGTGTTCGCTGCCGCCGGCTTGGTCGCGACCGTGCTACCCGGGGCGATGGAGGCGCTAGGTGCCGTGTTGGCCGACACCGCCGGCTACTCGCGGGCCCGCGTCTTCGAGTCCGCTATCGGCACCAGCAACTACGCGGCGGGACTCGCGGCTGCGGCGGGCGTCGCCGCTTTCAGCGCCGGGCGTGCGCGTTCGCGGCTTCTACTGCTCATGTCTCTCCCGTTGCTCGCGGCCCGTTCGCGCTGGCTTCCCGTGGCGCCCTTATTGGTGAGGTGGCTGCCTTGGCGCTGCTCTTCTTCCTGGAGAGAAAAGGTGGGGTGGCGGCCGCGCTGAAGCCGCTGGCGGCACTTCTCGCAGGCACCGTGCTCGTCTTCGTCGCAGCCGAACAACAATGGTTTTGGTTCCGGCGCTTCACCCAGCCCGGCGTCAACACCGACTACACCTCCGGACGCACGGACCTCTGGTCGTTCGCAGTTGACCAGTGGGAGACCAGCCTCATCTTCGGTCTTGGGCCAGGGGGCGGAACTAGCGACATGCTGGCACGGACGGCAATCGCCTACCCGCACAACTTCGTGCTCGCCTGGCTTATCCAGGTCGGACTCGTCGGCACCCTTGTGCTGATGGTCGTCCTGTGCCCCCGCCCGCTGCGACGGTGGACAGTGGCGGCTGCTCCGCTGGTCGCGATCACAATCCATTCCATGATCGAACCCATGATCGAGACGCCGGTGGGGGCGGTGTTCTTCGCAGTGCTGCTCGCGGCCCATGGGATACCCAGCAGAAGTCAGTCAAAGGATGTGACGTCATGAAGACCGTAGTGGCCGTGGTGTTCTACAGCGGTCTGGACGACCTTGACCAATGCCTGAAGAGCATTG
The DNA here is from genome assembly GCF_004777465.1 of Nocardioides daphniae. Lineage (NCBI taxonomy): Bacteria > Bacillati > Actinomycetota > Actinomycetes > Propionibacteriales > Nocardioidaceae > Nocardioides > Nocardioides daphniae. The sequence goes on along the minus strand of NZ_CP038462.1, from coordinate 574,142 downwards.
CTAGCGAGTCCGCTGCCGAGGCCCGAGTCGTTGACACCTCCCCCGGCCAGTCCGCCGTGGAGCTCTGCCTGCGCCACGGAGCGATCCACATTGCGGCCCCTCGTAACGCCGGCTACGCCTGGGCACTCCACCAAGGTTTCGATTCCGTGCCGGACGAGCAGTTCGTCTTCGTCTGTTCCAACAGCGACGTCGTGTACCAGTCGGGTTCTCTGGCCGAGCTCAGCGCGCTGGCGGCCCGTGACGAGTCCATCGTCTACCCCATGCAGTTGACGACGCCGCATGGCCCGGTAGCACCGCACATCGCGCTGACGACCTTCTCGCCCCGGTCCTTGCTAGCGCGCTGGATCGGGCTGGGATGGAAGCGTGGGCTCCGCAGGCAGACCCATTTCGTCAGCCAGCTCAGCGCTCAGGACGGGCGGTTCGTGCCCTTCCCGCCCGAGTTCGGTGGGAGCGGTGCCGTCATCGCTATGACCGCGGAGACTTGGCGCCGACTCGACGGACTCGACCGGCGCTTCTTCCTTTACGAGGAGGATCGAGCGTTGTCCCTAAGCGCCCGCCACTTGGGCATCTCTGTGGGACTTGCGCTCAAGGCGCGCGTCGTTCACGCCGGCGGCGTCATGACTCGCGGTTTGGACTTCCAGACGCTCGATGAGGCAATGACCAGCGAGCGTCTGCTTTGGGAGAGGGAGTTTCCTGGCACGGGTCACCTCCTGATCGCCGTCCAGCGCTTGGGGGTCGGGCTGCGGTGGATCCGTGCGCTCCTGCGACGCCGCCCCGAGGAGCGTCGCATGTATGCCGCGCTCCACCGCACCTTGTGGCGCCGCGACCTGCTCAGTTCCGTACCCCGCGAAGCGGACGGCTTCCGCCGCCCCCGCAACTACGCGTTCAACCCTTCAGAAGCCTCAAGGTCCTGACCGTCATCGGGACAGTCAGAATGGGTATTACGGTGAACACAGAAGCCCAGACAGGACCCGAGGCACCCCAAACGTGAGCCAAGTACAGCGAGAGCGGCACGTTTACCGCGACCATGCCCACGTGCAGCCAGGCTTGGAACACCAGACCCTGGGGTGTGGTCAGAAACATCGCAGCCGGGTACTGCAACGTCTGGACCAGCAAGAGCAGGGCGAAGGCCCAAGCCAGCGACCACCCGACGTCCACGCGACCCCCTGAGATCAAGCTGGAGACCGGGAGCGCGGCGACGACGAAGACACCGCTGGCGGCCAAGCCGCCCAGCGCGAACAGGAAGAAGGTGCGCTGCCAGCGGGTGGATGTCATCCTGCCCGAGGCCCTCGCCCCAGCGAAGATTGGCCACAAGACCATCGCAGCTGTGCCCACCACCCCAGCGCTGGACCGAAGAGCTGATAGAGCACCCCGTACTCTGCGACGCTCGCCGAGTCACTGACGTGGGCAAGCATGATCCGATCGAGTTGGTAGGCGACCGGAAGGATTAGCGTGATCAGGAACATCGGTCCGGCTACGCCAGCGACAGCGACCTTACGGTAGTTGCCGGTGGCCACCTTGCGGACGACCTCAGGGATGGACGTCCCTATCCGCGGTGCGACCACCACGCAGGCCAGCAAGTTGGAGATGAGGACGCCCCCAAAAGGGGCCATCGCGAAGACCGGTAGGCCGCCGCCCACGGTCCTGCCCAAGAAGACCAGAGCCAGCATGACGAGGACCGAGATGGTCTGGAAACCCACCATCCAGTGATTCAGGCCCAGTCCAGTAAGCAATCGCGGGCCCACGTTCATCGGAAGAGACAGCGCGAAGGCGACGAGCGCCAGCCAGACGGCCAGAGACGTGGACCCGGAGCCCTCGATTCCTAGAATCGGAGGGAAAGCACCGGCAGCCCCGCCCACTGTGGCGACGACCAGCACGCCGACGGCGACCTTGGCAAGGAGACCGGTCGTGGTGCCAACCACGTCGTCAAGGTCCTGCCGCTGGTGCGCGGCGGCGTCCATGGCCGCGACGCCCAGACCAAGGTCGAGGAACGGGAGCACAGCTGCCAAACCGGCGATGATGGAAAACGTTGCGAACCCTGACACACCCACCGTGTCCAGAACCCAATAGGTGGCCAGGAACCAGCAGCCCGCGACTAGGGGCGCGCTGCCAAGCTTGGCGGCAAACGAAACGGAGACGCGCCGGGCGTCGCTGCGCCCGTCTCCTGCGTGCTCGGCTATTTCCGCAACCCCGCCCATTGAGAATGACGCCCCGCTGTCGACGATATGAAGCGCACCACCCGGTTGCTCGTGTCGTTGATCTCGTAACCGGCCGGGTGTGACGAGACAACCGTGCCGTCGGCCATCGCGATGCCGACGCCGCGTACGACGTCGTCCCGGTCCAGGCCGGTCATGATGATCGAACCGCTGTCGAGGGCCTCCGGGCGCTCGATCGAGTCACGCAGCGTGATGGCCGGGAAGCCCAGGATCGACGACTCCTCCGAGATGGTGCCGGAGTCCGACAGCACGCACGCCGCCTCGAGCTGCAGCTTGTTGTAGTCGTGGAAGCCGAAGGGCTCCATGAAGTCGATGTTGCTCAGGTCGAGCTCGCTGTCGAGGGCCTCGAGCCTCTTGCGGGTGCGGGGGTGGGTCGAGACGACGACACGCTTGTCGAACTGGTCACGCACCGCCACGAGGCACTCCAAGAGCTTCTCCAGGCGCTCGGGGAGGTCGACGTTCTCCTCCCGGTGGGCGCTGACAAGGAAGTACTCCCCCGAGGTCAGACCAAGGCGGTCGAGGGCATCGGAGGCGTCGATCTGGTCGCGGAATTCCTCCAGCACCTCACGCATCGGTGACCCGGTCACCAGGATCTGGCGCGGGTGCAGGCCTTCGGTGAGCAGGTTGCGGCGCGCGTGCTCGGTGTAGGGCAGATTGAAGTCGGCGACGTGGTCGACGAGGCGACGGTTGGTCTCCTCGGGGACGTTGTCGTCGAAGCAGCGGTTGCCGGCCTCCATGTGGTAGGTCGGGATCCGCATCCGCTTGCCCATCACCGTGGCCACGCAGGAGTTGGTGTCGCCCAGGACCAGCATGGCGTCGGGCTTCTCCTCGAGCAGCACTTTCTCGGTGCCGACGAGGACGCCACCCAGGACGTTGCCGAGGCTCGAGGTGTCGACGCCCATGTAGTGGTCCGGAGCCCGCAGGCCCAGGTCGTCGAAGAAGACCTGGTTGAGCGAGTAGTCGTAGTTCTGACCCGTGTGGACCAGGACGTGCTCGATGCCGGGGGTGTTGTCGAGCCGCTTGATCACGGCGGCGAGCCGGATGATCTCCGGGCGGGTGCCGACCACGGTCATGACCTTCATGCGGTTGCCTCCTGGGCAATCGTCTCGGGGAACTGGTCCGGGTTGTCCATGTCGAGCAGCTGGTCTGCCCAGAACATCGTTACCAACTCGGTGTCCCCCACGTTACGGATGTTGTGCACCCACAGGGCGGGCATGTCGACGAACGACGGCTTGTCGCCGCTCAGGCGGAAGGTCACCACGTCGTCATGCAGCAGGCGACGCAGCTCGATCTCCGCCTCCCCCTTCACCACGATGAAGCGCTCCACCTTGTGCAGGTGGTAGTGCTCACCCCGTTTCTGACCCGGGAGCGTCGTCGACATGAACGCCATGCCCGTGCCGCCGTGGGCGCGGACCGTCTCGTAGAGGTCGCCGCGGTTGTCACCGTGCACCTGCGGGGAGATGGGCCACATGTCCGGGAAGGCGGCGGCGCGGTAGGTGTTGAAGAGGTTGCGGCGCATCGGCGTCGAGATGTCAGGCACCTCGCCGCGCGTGGCGTACAGCTCGTGCGTCTCGAGGAAGAACCGCAGCACCTCGCCGATGCCGATGGCCTCGGCCGGTACGACCTCGGAGACGTCGCTGCCCAGCGCCTCGATCAGCGCGGCGGCCGCGTCCTGGGCGTGGAGCAGCTCGATCTCGCGGTCACCGGTGACGGTGGGCACCCGGCCGGCCGCCACCTCGTGGGCGAAGGTCGCCACGAAGGAGTTGTAGCCCGGTCGGCCGTGCTCGCCGAAGAGGTTGGGCAGCAGCAGGTCGGCGAAGTGGCCGCCCAGCTCGGTGGCGGCCTCCTGGACGATCCGCGCGGCCTCGGCCTTGCCGCGACCGTAGGGGTTGTCCAACTGCGCCTGGATCGAGTTGGCGAAGACCACGTCGAAGGGAGTGCCGACCTCACGCATGGCGGCGGCGAGCGTGGTCGCCAGATCGACGTTGCCCTGCTCGACCGCCTCGTCGGAGTCGGCGCGGTTGACGCCCGCGATGTGGATCACTGCGTCGACGCCGCGCAGCGCCTCGACGAGGCGGGCCGGGTCGGCGAAGTCGTCGCGCCCCAGACGTACGGGCTCGACCTGGTGCAGGGCCCGGAGCCGGCAAGCGGTGTGCCAGCCGAGGAAGCCGTAGCCTCCGGTGATCGCGATGCGACGCGCAGCGGTCACAGTGCGTTCTCCGGGTCGATGCCGGCGACGGTGAGCTCGCGCCGGATCTCCGGAAGCGTCAGGAGCAGGCGCTTGACGCCCTCGACGTCGAGGCGCTCGGCGTTGTGCGAGTGGTAGTCCTCGTCGGGAAGGTCGGCGTCGCCCTCGTCGAAGAAGAGCTCGTACTCCAGGCCTCGGGCGTCCAGCGGGACCGCGTAGTAGTCACCGCGGTCCTCCGCCTTCTGGCGCTCCTCGCGACCCAGCAGCGACTCGTACAGCTTCTCGCCGTGACGGGTGCCGATGACGCGGATGTCCGGGTTGTCGTTGCCGAAGAGCGAGGCCACCGCCAGCGCCAGGTCGCGGACCGTCGAGGCCGGCGCCTTCCTGACGAAGATGTCACCGGGACGCGCGTTGTCGAAGGCGTACTGGACCAGGTCGACCGAGTCCTCGAGCGACATCAGGAAGCGGGTCATGTCGGGGTCGGTCAGCGTCAAGGGCTTGCCGTCACGCAGCTGCTGCACGAAGACCGGGATCACCGAACCGCGGCTGTACATGACGTTGCCGTAGCGGGTGATGGAGACGGTCGTGCCGGTGTCGGACCAGTTGCGGGCGTAGGACTGGGCGACCTTCTCCATCATCGCCTTGCTGATGCCCATGGCGTTGACCGGGTAGACGGCCTTGTCGGTGCTGAGGCACACCACCGACTTCACACCGGCACGCTCGGCGGCGCGGATGACGTTGTCACTGCCGTGGACGTTGGTCATCACGGCCTGCTGCGGGAAGAACTCGCAGCTCGGGACCTGCTTGAGGGCCGCTGCGTGGAAGATGTGGCGCACCCCGTGCACCGCGTCCTCGACGCCGCGGGAGTCGCGGACGTCGCCCACGTAGAAGCGGACGCGACTGTCAGCCAGCTCGCGACGCATCGCGTCCTGCTTGGCCTCGTCGCGGCTGAAGATGCGGATCTCCTCGACGTCGGTCTGGAGCAGGCGACGGACCATCGTGGATCCGAACGAGCCGGTGCCTCCGGTGACGAGGATCGGGCCCTCGGTGGTCGAACTCACTGTTCATTCCCCTTTGTGCATGGATCATCGCTCTGGTCGCCTGACGTGTTCGCCGACCAGACGTAACAGTTCATCCTGCGCTGGTCAGGTGTCTCGTAGCTGGAGAACAGCCGCCACCCGGATCGGACGTAGAAGGCGTTGACGCTGTCATTGTCGACGGCATCGGTGGTCAGGTAGGCACGGGTCTCGCCCTGCGACTCCAGCTCTCGCAGCCACGCCTCGAGGACCAGGCGTCCCGTTCCGGTGCCCTGCATGGCCGGTTCGACGCAGATCGAGCTGAGAAGAGCGCCGCGCGGCTGCTCCTCACCACCCTGCCCACGGTAAGTCAGGGCCCGGAACAGGCGCGGTACGACCGAGGGACGGCGCACGACCAGGGAGAGACTCGCGAAGGCGAACGCGTACCACCGCTTCACCAGCAGCCGGCGGAAGAAGCCGGACGGGTTGACGTGGCCCACGACGACGCCGACGAGACGTCCGGTCTCGTCCCGCGCGACCACGGTCACGGCCCCCTCTGCGAGGAAGCCCCGGTAGAACTCACGCAGGAAGGCAGGCCCCAGCTCGCTCAGGAAGAAGGAGGGGAAGGAGCGGCGGTGCAGCTCGGCCGCGGCCGGCACGTCGGCCGCCGTGAGTCTGTGCAACGTGGTCACGACGCCACCCCCGCCGCCTCAGTCAGCAGAGACTCGATGCGCTCGACCCCGCGGGCGAGGGAGAAGTGGGCCTCGTAATAGGCGCGGCCAGCGACGCCCCGGGCCGCCACGGCAGCGGGCTCCTCGGCGACGAACTCGGCCAGTACCCGGGCCAGACCCTCGACGTCGTCGGGCCGGCAGACCCAGCCTGCGCCGGAGTCGGCGACCACGTCAGCCGCGTCGCCCGACAGCATGCCGATGATCGACCCTCCTGCCGCCAACGTGGCCTGCAGCTTGCTCGGCATCGTGATCCGAGCCAGGGGGTCGTCGTTGAGGGAGACGTAGTGCACGTCCGCCGCCGCCATCAGCGTCGGCATCTCCTCAGGTGCGAGACGTCCGAGGAACCGTACGTTGGTGGCCCCCATCTCGTCGGCCACCTCACGTAGACGCTGCTCCTCGGTGCCGGACCCCGCGACCAGGCACACCAGCCCGGCGTCACGCAGCCGCGCAGCGGCACGCACCAGCGGCTCCAAACCCTGGGCGCGGCCGAGGGTGCCCGCGTACAGCAGGACGCGGTCATGCTCGGTCACGCCGAATCCTCGCTCGGTCTGACGCTCGCGCGGCGTGAAGAGGGACTCGTTGGCCCAGAGCGGCGCGTAGGCCAGCTTGGACTCCGGCACGCCGCGCTCGCGCAACCTCTCACCCACGCCGGGCGAGACGTAGGCGACCTTGGACCCGGCCCGGTACATGGCGTTGCAGAGGCCGTTGAGACCGACGACCGCTGCCCTCGAGGCGATGCCGGAGCCGGCGAAGCCGGTGGCGGTGAGCGTGTCCGGCCACAGGTCCAGGACGTGGACCACGCTGGGGGTGCGGCGGAACCACGACTGGGCGAGCATGGGCGCGGCGACGGTCACCGGGGAGTAGTTGACCCACAGCGCGTCGATCCCGGCGAACGCCTTGCGCACACCCATGAGCGCCGCGGACGCCCCGAAGGAGCCGTAGTTGGTGACCCGGCTGCGCACGGAGTCGTCGTGCGACGGGTAGAGCGCCACCCGCGTCACCTCGACACCGTCGAGCTCCTCGACCATGCGCGGCCGAATCCGGTAGCCGGGGGCGACCTGACCGGTCGGGTAGTTAGGGAAGCCCGTGACGACCTTGACGTCATGGCCGCGAGCGACGAGCCCACGCGCCAGCGCTCCCGGGAGCGCGGCAGGCCCGGGCTCGGGGTCGTACCACTGCGTCAGCAGGCCGATCTTCACCCGACTTCGCCTCCCGCCGAGCGTCGCCGTCACGGCCGCGATGACCTTCTGCACCTGCTCGGGCGTCATGCTCGAGAAGATCGGCAGGCTCACCACCCGATCGAACTCCCGTGCGGCCACGGGGAAGTCGTCGCGCGCATGGCCGCCGAGGTCACGCCAGTACGGCTGGAGGTGCAGAGGGATGAAGTGGACCGAGGTCCCGACTCCGCGCTCGGCCATCGCGCGGACGAACGCGTCGCGGTCGCTCCCCTGCGGCAGGCGTACGACGTAGAGGTGCCAGGAGTGACCCACTCCCTCGCCGCCCCAGGACGGGAGCTCGAGGTCGAGGTCGGCGAAGGCAGCGTCGTAGAGGGACGCGATCTCGGCACGACGGTCGCGCATCTGGCCGGCCCGCCCGAGCTGGACCAGACCCATCGCCGCCGCGGGATCGGTGAGGTTGTACTTGTAACCGGGTGCGACCACCTCGTAGTGCCATGCCGGCTTGTCGGAGCGGTAGCGGTCGAACGCGTCGCGGTTGATCCCGTGCAGACGCATGACCCGAACGCGTTGGGCGAGCGCCGGGTCGCGGGTGACGAGCATCCCGCCCTCTCCCGTCGTCATCGTCTTGGTCGCGTAGAAGCTGTAGACGGTGGCCTCGCTCCGGCCGGCGCCCACGTTGACGCCTGCGTGGGACGCGGGGAAGGCGTGCGCGGCGTCCTCGACCACGGCCAGGCGGTGGGTCGTTGCGAAGTCGGTGATCGCCTCGTGGTCGATCGGGAGACCGGCGAAGTGCACCGGCATGACTGCGCGCGTCGCGGGAGTCACCTTGGTGGCCGCGTCGGCGAGGTCGATGTTGAGGGTCACGGGGTCGACGTCGACGAGCACGGGGGTCGCGCCCAGGTAGCGAACCACCTCGGCCGTGGCCGTGAAGGTCCACGTGGGGACGAGCACCTCGTCGCCCGGACCGACACCGATGGCTTCGAGAGCCAGGTGGAGTCCTGCCGTGGCCGAGTTGAGGGCCACCGCTTCGACACCGTCGCCGATGGCCGCGGCGAACGCGGCCTCGAACTCCTTCACCTTGGGGCCGGACGACACCCAACCGGACCTGACGGCCTCGACCATCGCCTCGATCTCGGGCTCACCCACGTCGGGCAGGGCGAAGGGCAGGAAGTCGGTCACGGAGTCACTCACCTCGGGTCATGGTCGTCGCCACCGCGGTCACCCGAGACCGGCAGGGTGGTCGGCTCGGCCGGCAGCTCGCCGAGACTGCAAAGGATCTCGGTTGCCGCGCGCTCCTCGCGCTCGGCGGCACCGCTGAGGAGGCCTCGCAACTTCACGATGCCGAGCAGGGTGCGCAGCAGGAGCTCAAGGCGGTAGGCCAACGTACGTCGCCGGACGTAGACCAGCTCACGAGCGATCTTGCGCGGCAACAGGACGCTTGCGTAGTGACGCTCGGCCTCGGCCGGATCGTCCGGCAGCTGATCCTCCTCGAGGAAGTAGCCAAGGCTGCCCGGACCTACGATGCCCGGAGGCACCTCCAGCGACTCCATCATCCACGGGGCGTAGTGCTTCTCGACGACGTCCACCGCCTCGGGCCGCGGCCCGAAGAAGCTCATCTCGCCGCGCACCACGTTGACCAGCTGCGGGATCTCGTCGAGCTTCAGCGAGCGCAGGACCTGACCCGCGCGGAAGATGCGGGGATCGCGGCCTCCGGTGATGGAACCGGCAGCCTGCGCCCCCTGGTGCATGGTGCGCAGCTTGTACATGGTGAAGGGGACCTCGGCGTGCCCCACCCGCTCAGCGCGGAAGAGAACGGGGCCCGGAGAGCTGGCCTTGATGGCCACAGCACTGAGGGCCATTGCGGGGGAACTCACGACGAGTCCAGCGCCCGCGACGAGTCGCTCGAACGCCCCCACGGTGTGTCGCCTCCCCTGCCGATTCACGACACACATGGTGCACTACGCAGCGGGCCACCACGTAACCGCGGTCTCACCGACGCTAGGCTCCGCGTGTGTCACATGGTCGCGTGGTCCTGATCGGTGCGGTGCACGAGTGCCTCGCCGCCTTCGATGCCATCCTCGCCTCTCCTGAGTGCGAGTTCGCCGGGGTGGTGACCCTCACGCCTGAAGCGGGGGCCAAGGTGTCCGGCACCGTGGACATCGCCTCACGTGCGTCGGAGCACCAGATCCCTGTGGTCCTCGTCGAGGACGTCAACGCTCCTCAATCGGTGGCGGCGATCCGCGCTCTCGCCCCTGACCTCGTGGCGGTTGTGGGGTGGACGCGTCTGATCCACGACGAGCTGCTGGAGCTGCCCACACATGGCTGCATCGGCTTCCACGCCTCCCTCCTGCCGCACAACCGCGGCCGGGCACCGGTGAACTGGGCGATCATCCGTGGTGAGCGCGAGACCGGGAACACGATGATGCTGCTCAACTCCGGCGTCGACACGGGCGGTGTGGTCGACCAGCGCAGCACGCCCATCGACCCCGAGGACACCTGCGCGACTGTCTACGAGCGGGTCGCGGCCCTGGGCGCCTCGATGCTGACCGACAACCTCGGTCCGCTCCTGCGCGGCGAGGTGGTGCCCCGTCGTCAGGACGAGTCGAGGGCGAACCTGCTGCCCAAGCGGGTGCCCCTCATGGGTGTCACCGACTGGCGCCGCAGCGCCCAGGAGATTCACGACTGGATCCGCGCCCAGACGGATCCCTACCCTGGCGCGTTCACCCATCTAGAGGGTGAGCGCCTCACGTTGTGGCGCTCGACTCCGCCTGGGTCGAGTGACTCCCCGGCAGCCCCTGGCACCGTCGTAGCGGTGGACCGTACCGGGCTCACCGTTGCCACCGGCAGCGGGACGATTCTGATCACCGAGGTCGGCACCAGCGTGCACCCCCATCTCCACGCCCACGAGTGGGCTGCCCGCGCCGGCCTGAGCGTCGGAGCGCGACTCGACCAACCTTCCGACGCCTGGGTCGCCTGGTCCCTGGGCCATGGCCCCCGCCCCGAGGAGACCCGCTGATGTCCGTAGTCCTGGTCGTCGCCGCCCACCCCGACGACGAAATCCTCGGCGCTGGAGGCACACTCGCGAAGCACGTGGCCCGGGGCGACGAGGTTCACGCGCTGGTGATGTCAGAGGGCGCCTCCTCGCGCTACGAGCAGGGTGCTGAGCAGACCCTGCGCGACTCCGCCCGACGCAGCGCGGAGAAGATCGGCTTCGCGTCGATCCGGCTCCTGGACATGCCGGACCAGCGCCTCGACGCCGTGCCGCTGATCGAGGTCACCCAGACCCTCGAGCCTTTCGTCTTCGACCTCCAGCCCGAGACCGTGTACACCCACACGCCCGTCGACGTGAACACCGACCACGGGATCGTGTCGCGCGCCACCTGGACCGCATGCCGGCCGTACTCGACGCCATGGCTCAAGCGCATCCTTGCCTTCGAGACCCCGTCATCGACCGAATGGGCCTGGCCCCTGCCGGACAGCGGCTTCCAGCCGAACTGGTACGTCGACGTGTCCGAGACCCTGGAACGCAAGCTCGAGGCGATGGACCAGTACGAGACCGAGCTGCGCGACTACCCCCACCCGAGATCGTTGAGGGCTCTGGAAGAGCGCGCACGTTTCTGGGGCAGCCACATCGGCGTGGAGGCGGCGGAACCCTTCGTGGTGCTGCGCGCGCGCGACTGAGCCTCGACGGGATCCATCACTCGTCCAGCGCCTCCCGCAGCCGCTCTCGCCAGCTGCGCTGCGCCGGAAAGACGAACAGCCCGGGTCGCTCCTCGGGCTCCGAGGACTCACACATGCCCATCCAGTCGGCGACGTCTGGGGGCAGGGGCTGTCAAGCAGCGGCGGGGCTGGAGGACATCGGGGCACCTTTCCGTGGTCAGGGCCCCTCCAAACCCTCGAGCCTGCGCTCGTGGACTCAGTGTGATGACGTCCGAACGGTTGCACCATCCCTCGATGGGGGCATCCACGAGGCTCCGACGAAGAGCGTCGCGAAGACCGCAGCAGCCCCCGCCCCGAGCACTCCACCCAGCGTGTTCGCCACGATGTCGACGAACTGGGCCGTCCTGGCATTGAGGAGGACGCCCTGGGTGAGTTCCACCGCCGACGAGGCCAGGAAGGTGTAGGCCACCCAGTCGGTCCAGCGGAGGGACGGGAAGACCCACGCCCCGAGGAACGGGATCGGGGCGAACATGAGCGCGTTGAGCACGAACTCAACGCGCCCGGAGCCGACGAGCGTCTCGGGGATCCCGAACCGGACCAGGACGTCCTCGAAGCTCAGGACGGTGCCCGAGGCAATCTCCGGCGTCGGCTGGAACAACACCACGGCTAGGGCCAGCACGTAGACGGCCAGCGCGAGGCGCGCGTACGTCGTCACGGAAGTCTGCATCGGGCGATTGTGTCCAACTCGGCCAAGTCGCGCAGCATGCACGCCGCTCGGTGGAGACAAGCGACGCATCGGAGTGTTTTGCACCTACGAGCCGGCAACTCTCTGCTTTGTTGGGCATGTCTTCTCGTGGGCGTTCACCTTCAGCAAGCTCCCCACCACCGAGATCACGCAAGGCGCGACGGCGAAGCACTTCTCCGGGACCCTCGCGGTCACCAACTCCCACACCTTCGCCACCGACGGACTGCAGATCCTCATCGGCCTGCCGAACGGCTACTCGACGGCAGCACCCACGCCCATGGCCATCGTCGGGACTCCGGGTTGGTCCACCACCACGACCTACGTCGACACTCGTCCCGTAGCCCCGGCCGACCACACATTGCACGGCTGGCGCGTCCCCCAGCGCGCCCTTCCCCCGCCACCCGAAGGACCGCACGTGACCACATCGGGTCACCGGCGAACGCTCCACCCCCGCGGACCTCGCCGCACCCTCGCGTACGCCGCCCTCCTCGCCGCGTCGAGCCTCACTGCCCTCTCGCCGACCACGGCGCTGGCCGACGGGGGCGAGACCCAGGCCCTCGACGCGGTCTGATACGGCAAACGCCGGGACGCCACGCTCAACATCGTGCTGTCGAACGCCTGACCCCTCACCACCCACCAGCTCGGCTCCGACCTGTCCGGAGCCGAGCTGCCGTGGTCTAGCCACCCCCTCCCAACGGGTCATGCTGCGCTGGGGACGGACATAATCCGTTCAAACTGAACTGCTTATGCCGGATTGGGTAACTCACTCAACCGCGCGTAAAAGCACGCCACTTCCGCCTGGACGCCCCTTCCTCGATTGCTCGAATGCACGCGCGCACCGGTCACCCCCACCGCGCATTCAGCAGGGCCCCATCGGGCCGACATCTCTTCTCCCTCAAGGAACATTCATGCTTGCAGCACGCGCCCGTACGGCGAGCCACACCCCGTACATCCCCAGCCGCCGCGCCGTCCTGCGGACCGCCGCCTGGACCGCCCCGGCCATCGTGGTCGGCACCGCAGCTCCGGCCTTCGCCGGCTCCGGCCTGGCCCCCAGTCCCACCCTCAGCGGCTCCGTGTCGACGTCGGGCAAGACGATGACCATCTCGACGACGGCCACCTCGGCACCGACCGGGTCGCTCCTCGTCCTGCGCATGGCCGAGGCGTACTTCCACCCCACACAGGGCAACATGGGCGCCGAGGCTGTGCCGGCCCTGACCATCTCTGCCACCGGCTGGCCGACCACCGCCTCGTGGACGAAGGACACCGCCGCCAACACCCGCTACGTCTCGATCGCCGCCGGGCAGGGCGCCGCGTTCCCGGTCGTCTTCACACTCACGTGGAGCAACAACTCCGTCAACGTCGGCTCCTTCACCGGGACCATCACCGCCACCTTCACCGTTCCCGACCGCTCCCCCACCACGCAGACGCTGCGGGCCTGACCGGTCACGGCGAGCCCTCCACCCCACGACGCCACTCCGGATCCCGCGGGCGACCCCACCAGGGGTCGCCCGCGGGCGCGGCCAGCTCCACCCGGTCAACCTCCCCCGCCACGACGGCACCGATGTTGCCCAACGACTCACCGCCCGGAGTGAAGTAGCCGGAGTGGGCCTCGCCCCCCCCAGGGTCCATCCCCGGTCGGGGCGCTCGGCGCGGAACCGCACGGCACCGAACTGCTCCGACGCCGGGTCGAGGCCCAGGCCGACCCCCTCACGCCCGGCCCGCCCCTCCCCACCGAGGGTGGCGACGACGTCGCGGCTGTCACGCCCCACGTAGACCTCGTCCACGCCCAGGTCGGAGGCCTGCTCGGCCGCCCCCGCCCCGGGCGCGCCCACCAGGACGACCGCATCGGCGTCGAGCGCGCCGTGGGTGGCGGCGTACGACGTCGTGGTCGCGCCGTAGCTGTGGCCGAGCGTCGTCCACCGGGCCTCCTCGCCGGGCCCGTCGGGGAGTGCGGCGCGCAACCCGGCCACGTCGCGCGCCAACACCTCCCCACCCTGCTCCGCGCGGGCCTGCGTGCGGGCCGCCTCGTCGGTCACGGCGTCCGGGGCGTCGTACCCCAGCCAGAACCACCCGGCCGCCGGGCCGTGCTGCTCCGCGGCAGCGACCACCGCCTCCACCCGCTCCACCTGGACCCCGACGTCGCGTACGTCGGTGCCCACCCCCGGCACCAGGACCACGCGGTGGTCGGCCTCCCGCACGTCGCCGACCCCCACCACGACCGCACCGTCGCCGTCGAAGGCGTCGGGGTCGTAGGCCCACACGGTCGCCCCCGGGGTCCGGTCGAGCATCCGGTCGACCGAACGGGCGTTGCGCCAGACGACCTCCTCGTCGGGGTCGAGCAGGCCGTCAGCACGCCGCGTACGCCCGGCTGCCGCGTCGAGGGCGACCGCGGCCCGGTGGGCCCGGTCCCGGCGCGTGACCTCGTCGACCTCCTCGCCGCCACCCGAGCTCTTTGTCGACAAAGAGCCTCCGGCGGCCAGGCCCGCGACCAGCTCGCCCGCCTCGTCCACCGACACCTCGCCGGCCGTCACTCGCTCCGCGAGCACCAGCAGCTCCTCCGCCACCCGTCGCCAGCGTCGCGCCGACGTACGCGTCTCGCTCGCCGCCGTCGCGACCTGCGCGGCGTACGTCGTCCAGGCCTGCCCCCGCCACACCCCCGGCGGCCACCGCCGCTCCGCCTCCTGGGCAAACTCCTCCAGCCGCACCGCGGCCACGCCCGACGCGTGGCCGGCCGCCGCCAGCTCGGCGGCCAGCGCCGCCGCCTCCGCGCTCACCGCAGCACCCGCCGCGCCAACCGCGACAGGTCGGCGACGACCTGCGCCTCCACACCGCGTACGTCGTGGACCAGCCCCCGCATGCCGCTCTCCCACCGCGACGCTGCAGCGGCCCGTGCGCCCAGCTCGTCACCGACGATCGCCCCCAGCACGGCCAACGGCCCCGACCACCGGCGCGTCGACTCTCGGGACTCCTCCAGCAGCGTCGCCAGGTGCCGCCACCGCGCCGCCGTGTCGACCATCGCGCGCTCCCACAGCTCGAACCGCTCCACCACGCCTCCCCTGCCTGCCTGCCTCGCCGGAGGCCAGCGTCGCGCAGACCGATGCGAGTGGGGGGCGCGCGAAGGCCGGGCCGTGGAGGGCCGCGCCTTGGGGACGTCCAGCGGGGATGGACTGGACCGGAATGACCGCTCGTCGTCCCAGACCTACCGTTCGTCGCGCTGGCGACGTGATGTGCGCCGCTCCGCGCACGGCTGGCCGACCTGATCCCTCGAGTGGTCATCGCGCGTCACCGAGAGAAGGAGCCCCCATGGACACCACGTCGGTCCTCACCCGACAGACGCTGGCCTGCGGGAGCGACGGGTGGACGGCGCCCGCAGTCGAGATCGCGAAGACGGCACCCGCCTTCGCCTACGACGACGAGGCGCTGGCTGACGCCACCCCCTGCCCCACCACCGCCGCCGCGACCGTCGTGGCGTGACGCAGAGACGCCCCCACCCTTCCTCGGCGGGGGCGTCTCACGTCAACGCGTTCAGCTGGTCGGAGCCGGCGGCTCGAGCACCGAGGCCAGCAGCCCCGGGTTGTCCGTGATCAGCGCCTCCGCGCCGGAGGCGAGCGCCACCCGGTACTGATCGGGGGTCGCGAGGGTCCACACGCTCGTCGTGAGGCCGGCAGCACGAGCGGCCGTGGTGTCCTGCCACGTGGTCAGCGCGAACTGTCCGTGGATCTCCTCGGCCCAGGTGGCCCACTGCGCCACCTGCGTCGCCGACGGCGGGAAGAAGGTCAGCGCCCCCACCGGCACGTCGGGGTGCGCCTCGGCGAACGGCTGCAGGAACTCGTGGTTGAACGACGACACCGTCAGCTTGCCGGCCCCGGCCAGCTCGCCCAGCCTTCCCGCGACCAGCTCGGCGTCGAGCACGTCGCGCAGTGCGGCACGCTCCTCGGGCGTGCCCTGGTTGAACGGCCAGAACTTCACCTCCAGCACCAGGTGGGCGCGGCCGCCGAGCGCGGTCAGCAGCTCGTCCAGGCTCGGGATGCCCTCGCCGGCCCACTGCGGGCCCGCCCAGCTGCCGGCGTCGAGCTGCTGCACCTCGGCCCACGTGAAGGTGCCGACCGGGTCGTCCTCGCGCCCCGGGAAGACGGTCGCGACGTTGGTCGTGCGGGCGAAGGTCTGGTCGTGCACGATGACCGGCACGGCGTCCTTCGTCAGCTGCACGTCGACCTCCATCGCGGTCGCGCCGGCGGTCAGCGAGGCCTCCATGGCGCCGAGCGTCTGCTCCGGGCCCAGCGCTGCACCGGCGCGGTGCGCGATCTCGACGGGGCGGCGGTTCAGCGTCGTACGCACCGGAGCGGTGGCGACCGAGGCGATGCCGTTGTGGGCGGCGGCGCGCACCCTGTACCAGGCCGGGAAGCGGGCGGCAGCCACCGTCAGGGCCGCGCTGGCCCCCTTGGCCGAGGTCTCCGCGACCGTCGACCAGGTGCCGTCGACGTAGCGCTCGACCGTGAGCTTGCGCCCGGCACGCACCGGCGTGAGGGTGCTCGCGTACGTCGTGGCGACGTCGGCGTCGCTGCTGCTCGGGCGCGTGGTGAGCTGCTGCGTGGGGCGCTGACGACCTTCAGGGTCAGCGCCCCGGCCTCGTACGTCTTCTTCCCCAGCACCGCGCGGACGCGGTAGCGCACGCTGCCCTTCGCGCTGGTGGGCACGGCCGAGGCGAAGGTGACCTTCTTCTTCGCGCCGAGCTTCACGCGGCCGACCGCGCGCCACGTGGCGCCGTCACGGCGCTGCAGCACGATCGTGGCCTTGCGCTGCTGCGTGGCCTTGAGCGTGCGGAACTTCTTCGCGGTCGGGCGCTTCGCGGTGAAGGTGACCCGCTCCCCCGCGACCGCCGCGCCGACGGACGCGGTCAGCGGCTTCGGGGCCGCGGCCTCCGTCGCGCTCGCCGGGAGAGGGAGGCCACGGGGGCCAGCAGACCGACGGCCACACCTACGGCCAACACACGACGAGACGACACACTCACTCCTGGATCGGCGACGCGACAGCCGCGATTGTGTCAGCGGCCGCCGACGATCGTGGCGGAACGCGAAGTCCCAGCGAGAAGGTCCCGCCGGGCCCAGCGTGCCGGGCTCAACGTGTCGGGCTCAGCCCTTCAGGAAGGCGGCGATCCGGTCGTGGTAGCCCGGAGGCGTCAGCAGGAACGAGTCGTGCCCGAAGGGTGAGGGGAGCTCGGCGAAGTCGACCTTCACGCCGCAGGCCTCCAGCTGCTCGACCATCCGCAGCGACTGCCGGGTGTCGAAGCGCCAGTCGGAGTCGAAGGAGGTGACCTGGAACTGCGTACGCGTGGACGCGAGGCGCTCGGCCGTCCAACTGTCCGCGAACGGGTCGAAGTAGTCGAGCAGGCGCGTCAGGTAGAGGTAGCTGAGCGCGTCGAAGCGGTCGAGGAAGACGTCGCCCTGGTGCTGCAGGTAGTGCTCGACGGCGAAGTCGGGCTCGAGCTTCATCCCGTCGCCGACGGTGTCGCGGCGGTGGCCGAACTTCGTGTCGAGCGACTGGTCGGAGACGTAGGTGATGTGGGCCATCATCCGGGCGACCTTCTGGCCCAGCCGCGGGACCGTGCCGTGCTCGACGTAGCGACCGTCGTGGAACTCCGGGTCGCTCATGATCGCGGTGCGGGCGACCGACGAGAAGGCGATGTTCTCCGTGGAGAGCCGCGAGGAGGCCGCGACCAGCACAGCCCGCTCGACCTCGTCGGGGCGTCGATGACCCACTGCAGGATCTGCATGCCGCCCAGCGAGCCGCCGACACCGGCGTACAGCCGCTCGACGCCGAGGTGGCCCATCAGCCGCCGGTGCACGGCGACGAGGTCGCTCATGTGCAGCAGCGGGAAGTCGAGGTAGTAGGGCTCACCGGTCGCCGGGTTGGTCGACAGCGGGCCGGTCGTGCCGGAGCAGCCACCCAGGATGTTGGGCGCGACGACGAAGAAGCGGTCGGTGTCGAGCGGCTTGCCGGGGCCGATGATGTTGTCCCACCAGCCGCGCTTCTTGGCGCCGAGGTGGAGGCCCGCGGCGTGCGCGTGACCGGTCAGCGCGTGGCAGACGAAGATGACGTTGTCACGCTCGGGCGACAGCTCGCCGTAGGTCTCGTACGCCACCTCGACGTGGTCGAGACGGCCGCCGCCACGCAGACGCAGCGGGTCGCACTCGGAGAAGAGGACGACCCGCTGCGTCTCGACGTAGTCAAGGGGCCGGTCACGCTCCATGGTCCCACGTCCGCCCCCTCGGCCCGGTCGCCAGGGTGCAGGCGTGGACACTCCGGCCCGGCGGATTGAACAGGTCGGTGGGGCACGACACACTGGGACACCGACCGGGCCCTTCCCCAGACACCGAGGAGGTGCTGAGCCTGACCCCCACTGCCCCCCAGCCTCCCCGCAACCTGCTGGCCCTGCCACCCACCTCCCGCGCCACCACCATGGTCTGGCCGATCTCGACCCTGGTCATCGCGGTGCTGGTCGCCTCGGGCGTGCTGCTCCTCGACGACCCCGCGAGCGTGGGTGGCGCACCCCCGCCGGACTGGTGCTGCTCGCCGCGCTGGCGGGCACCAAGTGGCTGGTGCACACGGCCGGCTGTCGCACCGCTGGCGGCTCTCGCTGCCCCTCGTCTCCCTCGTCGCCCTGGTGCTGATGGGCACCGAGATCGTGCCGGTGCTGCCGACGGCCGCCCTGGTGGTGGTGCTCCCGCTGCTGTGGCTGGTCTTCGAGTTCGGCTGGCCGGGTGCCTTCATCGCCTCCGCGGCCCTGGTCACGGTGATGCAGCTCCTCTACCTGGGCGACGTCGTCCCGCAGGGCGAGGGGCCGTTGTGGGTGCAGTACCTGCCGCTGGCGCTGCTGGGTCTCGGGCTGCTGCTCGGCGGGCGCCAGCTCGCCCTCGAGCGCGACCGCCGCGAGGACCGGCTCACCGCCCAGGCCAACCGCCTGCGGGCCACCCTCGACGCCAACGAGGACCAGCTGCTGCTGACGCAGACCCTGCTCGACATCATCGACGTCACGATCGTGGCCTACGACGACGCCGGCGAGCGGATCTGGGACAACCCCGACGCCCGGCGGCTGGGCGACCTGGCCGGGATCCAGACCGACGGCACGATCGAGCCGGTCGTCCACTACTACGCCCCCGACCGGGTCACCCCGGTCCCGCCCGAGGAGTTCGTGCTCGCCCGGGCGCACCGTGGAGAGGAGTTCGACGCGCAGCTCGCGTGGTTCGGCCCGCCCGAGGACCAGGTCGCCTACCTGCTCTCCTCGCGCCAGATCCACCGCACCCAGCACGACCGCTTCGGCTACGTGATCGTCGGGATCCCCGTCACCGACGTCCTGGACTCCGTGCGTGCCCGCGAGGAGTTCCTGACCACGGTGTCGCACGAGCTGCGTACGCCGTTGACGTCGATCATCGGCTACCACGAGCTCATCGAGGACGAGATCGACCCGGCCGACGTCACCGTGCTCAAGATGCTGCGCGTCGCCCAGCGCAACGCCCACGTCCTGCTGAGCCGGGTGGGGCAGCTGCTGCAGGCCTCCGGCTCCAGCGAGGCCGTCGAGCTCAAGACCCGCACCGTCGACCTCGTCGACCTGATGGAGGCGGCGCTCACCCCGCTGCGCACCGCCGCCGAGACCGCTGGGCTCGACCTGGAGGTCGACGTGCAGCCGGGGATCAAGGCGACGCTCGACCCCGACTGCTTCACGCAGGTCGTCGACAACCTCGTGGGCAACGCGGTGAAGTACACCCCCGCCCCCGGCACCGTGACCGTACGCCTGCACCAGCGCGCCGACATGGTCGTGCTGGAGGTCGTCGACACCGGTCCCGGGCTCAGCGCCAACGAGCAGAGCCACGTCTTCGAGCGCTTCTACCGCACGGCGAGCGCCACCGACCAGGCCGTGCAGGGCATCGGCGTCGGCCTCTCGGTGGTCAAGGCGATCGTCGAGGCGCACGGCGGGCAGATCGACCTCGCCAGCAGTCCCGGCACCGGCACCCGCTTCGAGGTGACGATGCCCGTCGAGGGCCCTGACACGGAGCCCGACGCGGAGCCGGACGCAGGCTGAGCACGGACGGCCCCGCCCGCCGAGGAGGCAGGAGGGGCCGTCGTACGCCGTGGCGCGCGGGCGCCGCGGGTCAGGTCACTTGCTGGCGATGAGCGCCTGCTCGAGGTCGGCGATCAGGTCGTCGACGTTCTCGATGCCGATGGAGAGGCGTACGAGGTCCTCCGGCACGCCGGCCGCCTCGAGCTCCGCGGGGGTCAGCTGCGAGTGCGTGGTGGTGGCGTTGTGCACGGCCAGCGACTTCGCGTCACCGATGTTGACCAGGTGGCTGAAGAGGTTGAGCGCCTCGATGAACTTCTTGCCGCCCTCGCGGCCCGACTTGAGGCCGAAGGAGAGCAGGCCGCCGTAGCCCTTGCCGGTCGAGATGCGGTCGTAGACCTCCTTGTCGGCGCTGGACTCCAGGCCCGGGTAGGAGACCCAGGCGACCAGGTCGTGGGCCTCGAGCCACTGGGCGACGGCCAGCGCGTTGGAGGAGTGGCGCTCCATGCGCAGGTGCAGGGTCTCCAGGCCCTGGAGGAAGAGCCACGAGTTGTGCGGGGTGATCGCGGCGCCGGTGTTGCGCAGCAGCACGGTGCGGGCGCGGATGATGAAGGCGAGGTTGCCGACGGCCTCGGTCCACACGACGCCGTGGTAGGCCTGGTCGGGCCCGGTGAGGCCGGGGAAGCGCTCGGCGTGCGCAGCCCAGTCGAAGTTGCCGGAGTCGACGATGATGCCGCCGATGGAGGTGCCGTGGCCGCCGATGTACTTGGTGGCGGAGTGGACCACGACGTCGACGCCGTGCTCGAAGGGGCGCACCAGGTAGGGGGTCGAGGCGGTCGCGTCGACGATGAAGGGCAGGCCCTGCGCGTGCGCAGCCTCCGACCAGGCGTCGAGGTCGGCGACGTTGATCTTCGGGTTGCCGACGGTCTCGCCGAAGACCAGCTTGGTCTTCTCGTCGACGTGCTTGGCCAGC
This sequence comes from Nocardioides daphniae, assembly GCF_004777465.1. Lineage (NCBI taxonomy): Bacteria > Bacillati > Actinomycetota > Actinomycetes > Propionibacteriales > Nocardioidaceae > Nocardioides > Nocardioides daphniae. Next base: position 553,379 of record NZ_CP038462.1, on the reverse strand, counting down.
TCCTCCGGCTTGGTCGGGTCGACGAAGCGGACCTCGATGCCGAACTGCGGCAGCGTGTGGGCGAAGAGGGCGTAGGTGCCGCCGTACAAGGTGGAGAGCGCCACGATGTTGTCGCCGGCGTAGGTCAGGTTGAGCACCGAGTAGGTGATCGCCGCGGAGCCCGAGGCGACGGCCAGCGCACCGACACCGCCCTCGAGCTGGTTGACGCGGTCCTCGAAGACCGACTGGGTCGGGTTCATGATGCGCGTGTAGATGTTGCCGGGCTCGGCGAGCGCGAAGAGGTTCGCGGCGTGCTCGGTGTCGTTGAAGACGTACGACGTGGTCTGGTAGATCGGGACCGCGCGGCTGTTGGTGGCCGGGTCGGCGACCTCCTGGCCGGCGTGGACGGCGAGGGTCTCGGGACGGTAGTTCATGCGGACTCCTGGGCTGCGAGGTGACGATCAGCGTCACGTCTGAAAGACAACTAGGAGACTAGACTTCAACGCGGTCATTCGTCCCGAAGTGCGGGCAGTCAGTCCGGCACGCGAGACAGTCTCGATGCCGGTGACGACGACGCCCGGCGAATCCCCGATTTGGGAGATGGTCATTCGAACCGGTGTTCGAATAGTGTCGTGGCAGGTCCTCGCCCATGACACCGGGTCACCGCTTCGGCGGTGGCATCCGGAGACGGCGGGGCCAGTTGCGAGGGTGACGTGATCGTCCGGCAGGTCCGGGCCTCCAGGAGCAACGACCAGCAGGCGCCGCGAGCGTGGCGCACCGTCGTTGTGGAGTGGAGGTGGAGTCCGTGCATCCGGTGAGCGCTGTCGCGGCGTCGATCAGCTCGTCGTTGAAGTCGGTGGCCGACGTCAACCCGACCTTCATGAGCACCGACGAGAAGGCCAGCGCGCTGCTGACCCTGCTGGAGGTGGAGTCGCGCGCGGCCGAGCTGCGGCTGCGGGTCATGGCCGCGGCCGGCGACGTGGCCCAGGGCGAGGGCTTCCGCTCGATCGAGACCTGGCTGGCGCACCACGGGCACGTACGCCGTGGCGACGCCGCCGCCGACCTGCGACTGGCCGAGGCGCTCGACCGCGACCTGCCGGCGCTGGCGGGCGCGCTGCGTGAGGGCCGCACCAACCTGCCGCAGGCACGGGTGATCGCGCACGCGATGGCAGAGCTTCCCGACGGCATCGAGCAGGCCGTCGTCGCGCAGGCCGAGGCCGAGCTGGTGCGACTCTCGCAGGAGCACGACCCGAGGGACCTGGTCGCGCTCGGCCGTCGCATCCTCGAGCTGGTCGACCCGGACCGCTTCGAGCAGGCAGAGCGCCGGCGCCTCGAGCAGGCAGAGCGGTACGCCGTCGAGCGTCAGCGCCTGCGGCTGCGCGCCGTCGGCGACGGTACGACGCGGCTCTCCGCCCTGCTCCCCGACGCGGTGGCGGCACGCCTGGCGACCTACCTGCACGCGTTCACCAACCCGCGGCTCACCGACAGCGAGGACCGCACGTCGGGCCGCCGGGCCGTGAGCCACCCGCGGCGGCTGGCAGAAGCCTTCGGGCAGCTGCTCGAGACGCTGGACCCCAGGCGGCTGCCGATCCATGGCGGCGACGCCACGAACCTGACGGTGACGATCTCGTTCGAGGCGCTGCGTACGGGGCTCGGGGTGGCGACGCTCGGCAGCGGCGTACCCGGCGACGGGTACGACACGATCACCGCCGCCCAGGCACGTCGGCTGGCCTGCAACGCCCGGATCATCCCGGCCGTGCTGGGCACCGACTCCGAGGTCCTCGACCTGGGCCGGGCCTCACGCCTCTTCTCGAAGGCCCAACGTCGCGCACTCCTGCTGCGCGACACGACCTGCCGCGCCGAGGGATGCGACATCCCCGGGACGTGGGCCGAGGCGCACCACCTGGTGCCGTGGGGCGAGGGCGGCGCGTCCGACCTCGACAACGCCGCCCTCCTCTGCTCCCACCATCACCACCTCGCGCACGATCCCGGCTACGACATGAGTCGGATGGCCAACGGCGACCTGCGCTTCCACCGGAGGAGGTAGGCCGATAGAAGGACGATGCATGCACAGGACCCCGCCCCGCTCGAGGCGGGACGGGGTCCTGGATGGAGCTGGCGGGTGGGTCAGACCGCGATCGCGACCTCGGCCACGGAGCCCACCTGGGCGTGGACCTTGCGGTCGACCGGCTCGGCCTTTGGGGCGAGGGCGCGGAGCGTCCAGACGCCCTCACCGGCGAAGAACCGGAAGTGGCCGGTGGCCGAGAGGGGGACCTCAGCGGTGAACTCGCCGGTCTTGTCGAGCAGGCGCACGTAGCCGGTGGCCACGGGCTCGCCGTCACGGGTGACCTGGCCCTGGATCACGGCCTCCTTGGCGACGTTGACGCCGTCGAGCGACAGGCCGCCCTCAACCGCGCCGCACATCAGGCGACACCCGGCTCGTCGCCGAGAACGACCGGAACGCCGACGAGGGAGCCGTACTCGGTCCACGAGCCGTCGTAGTTCTTGACGTTCTTGAAGCCCAGCAGCTCCTGCAGCACGAACCAGGTCAGCGACGAGCGCTCACCGATGCGGCACAGGGCGATGGTGTCCTTGGAGTCGTCGATGCCGACCTCGTCGTAGAGCTTGCGCAGCTCGTCGTCGGACTTGAAGGTGCCGTCGTCGTTGGCGTTCTTGCTCCACGGCACGTTGAGCGAGGTCGGGATGTGACCGGCGCGCTGCGCCTGCTCCTGCGGGAGGTGGGCCGGAGCCATCAGGCGGCCGGCGAACTCGTCGGGGCTGCGCACGTCGATCAGGTTCTGCACACCGATCGCGGCGACGGCGTCGTCACGGAAGGCGCGGATCGAGCGGTCCTGCTCCTGGGCGACGTACGAGGTCGCGGGACGGGTCGGGACGTCCTTGGTCAGCTCGCGGGCGTCGAGCTCCCACTTCTTGCGGCCACCGTCCATGAGCTTGACGTTCTTGTGGCCGTAGAGCTTGAAGTACCAGTAGGCGTAGGCAGCGAACCAGTTGTTGTTGCCGCCGTAGAGGATCACGGTGTCGTCGTTGCTGACGCCGCGCTCGGAGAGGAGCTTCTCGAAGCCCTCCTTGTTGACGAAGTCGCGACGGACCTGGTCCTGCAGGTCCTTCGTCCAGTCCAGCTTGATGGCGGTCGGGATGTGGCCCTTGTCGTAGGCGGCGGTGTCCTCGTCGACCTCGATCAGGACGATGCCGTCGGCGCCGAGGTTGTCCTCGACCCACTGGACGGAAACGAGGGAGTCTTCGCGGCTCATGGCTGGTGCTTCTCTCTTTCGGGATGGGTGGTGCGGTGACCAGGGATGGTGTGCGTGGGTGCTGCGGTGGAGCGTGCGCTCAGGCCGTGCGGGGCGACGCGGCCCGGCGCAGCAGGAGGTACATCTCGCAACCCAGGCAGAAGCCGAAGGCTGCGTTGAGCAGGGCGGCCACCAAGGCGAAGCCGGTGGCGACGAGGCCGACCAGGTCGGCCCCCAGGAGGAAGCCGGCCAGGCCGACGAGGGCGAACCCGAGGCCCACGGTCTGGGCGAAGCGCGGCGGAGCCGGGTCCTCCCACTCCGTCGGGGCGCCCAGGCGGGGGCGTACGACGGTGCGGAAGAGCCAGGCGTACGGCGTGCGGTTGACGCCGAGCAGTGCGCCGCTCGCGAAGAGTGCCGCCTGGACGGCGAGCAGGGCGACCGCGAACGTGCTGGGCGCGGTCGCGAGGACGACTCCGAGGACGACGGTGGTGATGACGGCGCCGAACTGGGGGCCACGGGGATCGACCCGGGGCACAGTGGTGTCGTGAGAGCTCATTGGTCCTGTTCCTGGTGAAGGGATTCCTGCAGGGCGCGACAGCAGTCACACCGGCGGAGGGCCGACACCCGGAACCTTAGTCGAGTTAATTGATCGACAAAAGGGGTGGCGTCAGCCTCAGGACATTCGACAGAGGGACGAGCGCACGCGGCAGTGATCCACTGCGCGTCGCTTCGTCAACCAGGTCGAGCTCATGGGGACGAGACTAGGGAACGGGATCGGACCGAGCGAATCGAGGTCTCAGATCGTGGACAAGCGGCCCAAAATGCGAGATTCGCGCCTCAGTCGAGGAGCGCGAGGGCGCTCAGCACCTGTTGCTTCGTCGGGGCTCCGGCCGCTCGCGTGACCTCACGACCGGCTGCGTCGAGCACCAGGGTCGTGGGCGTCCGCATGACGTTGACACGGCGTACGAGGTCGAGGTGCGACTCGGCGTCCACCTCGACGTGCGCGACGCCCGGGACCACGGCCGCGACCTCCTCGAGAGTGCGGCGGGTCACCCGGCACGGCGCGCAGAAGGCGCTGGAGAACTGGAGCAGCGTCCCCTTCTCCCCCAGCCGGTCGGCGTAGGGGGTGCCGGCGACCACGGAGTCGGCGGCCGTGCCCGGGCTCGGCGCGTCGGCGGTCGCCCCGGAGGTCGCGTCGACGGTCGCGTCGGCGGAGCCGGCGACATCGACCTGCTGGACCCCACGCACCTGGTGCGTCCCCCGGAACCGGCCGTCGGTGGCCGCGCGCCACAGGCCAAAGACGACCGCGAGCACAACGCTCGCAAGGAGGACCCACTGTCCCGTCGTCAACGCACTCTCCTCGAGTCGAATGCATTCCTCCGGACGCAAACTGAAGGACCGGATTCACTTTGTTGCAGGAAATTTTTCGTTCTTCCACGCCCTGCGCAGGAGGGTCCTACCCTCGAAGAGTAAAGACGAATCCCTGATCGCCCGTCGGCCGCTTCGGCGAGGCCCTGAGGATATCGCCTCAGAAATGGGCGGGGGTTCACCAGACGCTGCGCCGTGCGCAGCGTCCATCACCCAACCCCTCGAAGGAAGTCCCATGCAGAAGTCCCGCAAGGTCATGGCCGCGCTGGCCACCCCCGTCGCCGTCCTCGCGGCCGGCGCGCTGGTCTACCAGGCCTCGTACGCGGCGTTCACCGGCCAGACCCGCAACTCCGGCAACAACTGGGCGACGGGCTCCATCAAGCTGACCGACGACGACAACGGAACCTCTCGCTTCCAGGTCACGGCCATGAAGCCCGGTGACAGCGGAGCTGCCTGCATCAAGCTCACCGCCGACGCCAGCGTCCCGTCGACCGTCAAGGGCTACACGATCAACCCGCTCTCCAGCGGCTCCGACCTCGAGAACAGGGTCAAGGTGAAGGTCGAGGGTGGCACCGGTGGCACCTTCGCCAACTGCACCGGCTTCGAGCCCGAGGAGCTGCCCAGCGGCCAGCCGGTCGTCCCCGAGGTCACCCTCACCCAGCTCGCGGCGGTCAACAGCTTCGAGAACGCCCTGGGCGGCTGGGCCGTCCCCGCCGGCGTGCACACCAAGACCTACCGGATCAGCTGGCGCTTCGACACCGCGGGCATGACCCAGGCGCAGGTCGACCAGCTCCAGGGCAAGTCCACCGGTATCGACATCCAGTGGGAGATGCGCAACAACAACTGATCGGGGGGTGGGCGGCGGTCCGCCGCCGCCCACATCCGCCCGTCCTGCACTCCCCTGCACTCCCCTGCACCACCTCCGTCACCGACAGACCCGTCACCGAAAGGGTGAGAGATGGCTCGGCCCTCTGCCCGGACGTCCCGTGAGTGGGCCTTCTTCACCGTCGTCATCGCCTCTCGCGTCTATCGCGCGATGCTGCTGACCCTGGTCACCATCGCCATTGCCCCCGCCCTGATCGGCTGGCAGCCCTACGTCATCAAGTCCGGCTCCATGCTGCCGACGATCTCGATGGGCGACGTCGCGCTGGGACGCCCCTTCGTCGACGGCGAGAAGGTCGCCGTCGGGCGCGTCTACATGTTCGACGACCCCAGCACCGACACCGAGCGGATCCTCGTCCACCGCGTCGTCGAGAAGCGTGACGACGGCGGCTGGACCACCGCCGGCGACGCCAACGAGACCACCGACTTCACCCCGATCGGCCGTCAGCACCTCGAGGCCCGGGCGATCCTGCTCGTCCCCTACGTCGGCCTCCCGCTGCTGTGGCTGGAGACCGGCCGCTGGGTGCTGCTGGGGCTCTGGCTGCTGCTGACCACGGCTGCCTTCCTGCTCGCCGGCCGCAAGGTCGACGGCGAGCCACCGCGGTGGACGCTGCTCCGGCTCGTGCGCGAGTGGCGGCGTACGCCCGCGGCCGCCAGCGGCGACGGCAGCAGCACGAAGCAGCCCGAGCTCGTCTCCCGCAGCGTGCGCGCGCTGGCCGGGACCATGGCCCTCTGCGTGCTGGGCACCACGGTGCTCGGCACGGCCAACGCCGCCTTCTCCGCGCGCACCCGCAACTCCGGCAACACCTGGTCGGCCGGGCAGTGGATGCTCCCCTACGTCCAGGCGGTCATGAGCGACTCGCCGCGCGGCTTCTGGCTGCTCGACGAGGCGACGGGCAACAACCTCGACGACCGCTCCGACACGTACGCCGGTGGCGCGACCGCCGGCACCGTCCAGATGGGCACTGCCGGCGCCCTGCCCAACAACCCCGGCACGTCGGCCACCTTCAACGGGGGCCGCGCCATCCTCAACCAGAACCCGATCGGCGTGCCCAACGCCTACTCGGTGGAGCTGTGGTTCCGCACCACCTCGACCACCGGCGGCTACCTGGTGGGCTTCGAGAGCAGCACGGGCCCGACCTCGTCGGCCGCCGACCGGACGCTGCTCATGAACCAGCAGGGCCAGCTCCTGGTCGGCGAGTGGACCGGCCTCTCCCGCGCCACCCTCACCACCCCGCGCGCCTACAACGACGGCCAGTGGCACCAGGTCGTGGTCACCGCGGCGCCCCGCTCGGGCTGGCGGCAGGCCTTCACGATCTACGTCGACGGGGTGCCGGTCACCTCGGGCTCCGGCACGGCCGGCGGCACGATCCTGATCAGCTCCGGCCACTGGCGGATCGGCAGCGGCACCGTGGACACCAACCTCTTCGGCTACGGCAGCGCGGTCTCGTTCCGCGGGAGCATCGACGCGGTCTCGATCCACGACAAGGTGCTGACCGCCGCCGACGTCGCGCAGCACTGGGCGGCGCGCTGAGCCGACCGGGTGGGCCCGACCAGGGGAGCCCCGAGCAAGCAACCGGGCGCGCTCAGCCCCCCGCGAACGGCGGCAGGAACTCCACGCTGCTGCCCACCGGCACGCTCACCGCGCCGGGGTCCTTCGTACCGACCGGGCGGTCGTCGACGAGCACCGAGCAGACCGCCAGGACCCGGGCGAGGTCCGCATCGTGGTCATGCAGAACCAGTGCGCGCTCGCGTGCGGCGGCCACCGTGAGCGGCCCGTCGACGCTCAGGACGTCGCTCTCCACGCCTGCAGCGGCCTTGGCAGCGGCCCAGTAGCGCAGTGTGATCTGTCCCATGCCGACCCCTTCAGATGGGTCCGAGTGGCCACGCGAGGTCTCCATGACAAGTATTCTCACCCACAGTCCACAAGTGAGGAGGCAGCCGTGAGCACTCTGCTGCTACTCACCAGCGCCCTCCAGCCGTCGTCGGACGTGCTGCCCGGGCTGGCCCTCCTGGGCCACCACGTAAAGATCCTCCCGGCCGAGGGCAGCGCCCTGCTGGAGGCTCCCGACTCCGACCTGGTCCTGGTCGACGGCCGCCAGGAGCTCGCCCACGCGCGTGACCTCTGCCGGCTGATCCGCACCACCGGGTCGGACGTGCCGGTGCTCCTGATCGTCACCGAGGGCGGGCTCGCCGTCGTGGCCCACGACTGGGGCATGGACGACGTGGTCCTGCACACCTGCGGCCCGGCCGAGCTCGAGGCCCGCATCCGTCTCGCGATCGGGCGCCTGTCGGCCCAGCGGGAGGCCGCGGACCCGGACGCGCACGTGATCCGGAGCGGCGAGGTGGTCGTGGACGACGCGACCTACACAGCCCGCCTGGGAGGTCGCACGCTCGACCTCACCTTCAAGGAGTTCGAGCTCCTGAAGTTCCTGGCCCAACACCCCGGACGTGTCTTCAGCCGCCAACAGCTGCTGCAGGAGGTCTGGGGTTACGACTATTTCGGGGGTACGCGGACGGTCGACGTCCACGTCCGACGCCTGCGCGCCAAGCTCGGCCCCGAGCACGAGACGCTGATCGGCACGGTGCGCAACGTCGGCTACCGCTTCGTCCTGCAGAAGGACCGCGGCCAGGAGCCCGACACCGACGCCGACGCCGCCGAGGCCGCCGCGTCGGAGTCCGCCTGAGCCACCGTGGCCGCCCCAGGCAATAGGCTGCTCGGCATGCCCAGCATCGAGGCCATCGCCGAGCGCGCCGCCGCCGCCGACGGCGCCTCCCCCCTCGACGAGGCCACCACGATGGCCCTGCGCGACAACCAGCTGCGCGCGGTCAAGCGCGACGGGGCGTTCTACCTCGTCCGCGGCACCGAGCTCACCCTGGTCGTCGACCCGCCGGCCCGCCGTCACGGACTGGGCCTCTCGCTGCTCACCGACGCGCTCGAGGCGCACCCCCAGCTCGACCGGGCGTGGAGCCACGGCAACCACCCCGGCGCCCAGGCGCTGGCCACCCACGTCGGGTGGCGTCGTACGCGTGACCTCTGGGTGATGCGCCGCCCCGTCGGCGAGGACGCCGAGCCGCTGCCGCCGCTCGAGGTGCCCGACGACGTCAAGCTGCACGCCTTCGGCGAGCGCAGCGGCGACTCCTACGAGGTGCTGCGGGTCAACCACCACGCCTTCGCCGACCACCCCGAGCAGGGGTCGATGGACCTGGTCGACATGGCGCGACGGATGGCCGAGCCGTGGTTCGACCCGGCAGGGCTGATCATCGCCGCGCCGACCACGGGCCGCGGCACCCTCGGCTTCCACTGGACCAAGAAGCACTCCGCGACGCTCGGTGAGGTGTACGTCGTCGGGGTCGCCCCCGAGGCGCAGGGACGCGGCATCGGTCGGCTGGTCACGTTGGCCGGGCTGCACCACCTCGCCGACTCCGGCGTCACCGAGGTGATCCTCTACGTGGAGGCCGACAACACGGCGGCGGTGCGGACGTACTCGAAGCTCGGCTTCACGCACGCCGACGTCGACACGCACGTGATGTACACGCGCGACTGAGCGCCGGGGCGCGGGCCGAGCGGGATCAGCGCAGCTTGGGGCGGACGTGCAGGCCGACCTCGGGGTCGACCACGACCTCCTGCGAGGCGGCGATCGAGTCGACCCGCAGCTCGACGTCGGTCGCGACGTTGCGCTTGAGCATCGCCAGCGCGATCGGACCCAGCTCGTGGTGGCGGGCCGAAGAGCCGACGAAGCCGACCACCTTGTCGCCCAGGAGCACGTCGCTGCCGGGGGCCGGCAGCCTGTTCTCCGAGCCGTCGAGGTGGAGCATCGTCAGGCGCCGCGGCGGACGGCCCAGCGTGTGCACGCGCGCGACCGTCTCCTGGCCGCGGTAGCAGCCCTTCTCCAGGTGGACGGCCGACGGGATCCAGCCCACCTCGTTGGGGATCGTGCGGTGGTCGGTGTCGACGCCCAGGCGCGGCTCGCCGCGGGCGATGCGGAGCGCGTCGTACGCCATCAGCCCGGCTGCCGGGCCGGCTGCCTCGGCGTAGGCGGCGAGGCGGTCGCGGGGCACGAGGTCGTACGTCCCCGCGTGCTCCTCGCTCGCGCCGGGACGCCAGCAGACCGCGAGGTCGTCGACCAGGGTGACCTCGACGCGCATCATGAAGCGCATCCGGTCGAGCCACTGCACGAGCTCGGCGCCGCGGCCGGGCTCGGTGTGCGCGGTGAAGGACTCGCCGTCGTCGACGCCGACGAAGTGGTGCTCGACGTGGCCCTGCGGGCTGAGCACCAGCGCCTGGGTCCAGACCTTCGGGGCGAGCCCCTCGAAGAACTGCGAGGTCAGGGAGTGCAGCCAGGTGAGTCGGTCGGGGCCGGTGACGCGCAGGACGTCACGGTGGGAGAGGTCGACGAAGCCGTCGCCGGAGACCAGGCGACGCTGCTCGACGTTGAAGGAGCCGTAGTGGCCGGCGACGGCAGCGTCCACGCCGTCGGCGGCGACGGCACCGGGGAGGTCGAGGAACGGGCTGGGGCTGGTCATCGGGTCACCTTCAGTGGCTCGGTCGTGGTGCTCAGTGGGAGTGCGGGTGGTCGTGCGCGGCGTGTGCTGCTGACTGTGCTGCTGACTGGGTGCAGTCCTCGCACTGGCCGAAGACGGCCGTGTGGCCGACGTCGGCGACGAAGCCGAACTCGTCGCGCAGCTGCCGGGCAAAGCCCTGGGCCCGCTCCAGTGGAACCGACGTGACCTGCTGGCAATTCCGGCAGATCAGGTGGAAGTGCTCCGCGGCGCGCGCCGAGTGGTAGGTCGGCGCCCGGTCGGAGAGGTGCGTGTGGCGCACCAGCCCGAGCTCCTCGAGCACCTCGAGGTTGCGGTAGACCGTCGACTGGTTGACCGCGCCGCCGAGGTGCTCGTGCACCTCGTCGGGGGTCGCGTGACCCAGCTCCTCGACCGCCGCCAGCACCAGCTGGCGCTGCGGGGTCATCCGGTAGCCGCTGGTGCGCAGCTTGCTGGCGAGCTCGTCGGCCACGGCGTACTCCCTCAGGCGCGCTGAAGCCGCGCCCACAGGTGGGGCTGGAGCGCCTGGCCCTGGGCGGCCATGTCGTAGGCGTACATCAGCTCGGAGTTGACGTTGCCGTAGAGGCGCTTGCCGGCGGTGACGGCCTTGGCGGTCTGCGTGGAGATGACCGCGTCGGTGGTGAGCTCCATCTTCCCGTCGGCGGCCTCGCCGTGCCAGATCTCGGAGATGCCGGTGTTGTGCACGAGCAGGAGCTCGATCTTGCCCTGCTCGGGGCAGCGCAGGAAGCCGGTCTCGATCGCCGCCTCGCGGACCTTGTTGCCCTCGTCGTCGGTGATCCAGGAGCGCGCCATGTAGTGGAAGAACGGGCGACCGTCGTGGGTGAAGATCAGCTCCTGGCCGTACTGGAACTTCTCGATCGTCGGGTAGTCACCGTGGCCGTTGCCGCGCCACGTGCCGAGGAGCCACGCGATCGGTCCGCAGTTCGGGTGGAGGTTGTCGGGGAGCTGGAACACCATGGGCGCCATCCTAGTCTGGGGCCATGGTTCGCCCACTCGTCATCAAGGTCACCTGCGGCACCGAGGACGCCGAGCGCCTCAACCAGGCATTCACGGTCGCCACCGCGGCCGTCGCCTCCGGCGCCGACGTCTCCCTCTGGCTCACCGGGGAGGCGGCCTGGCTGGGCCTGCCCGGCAAGGCCGAGGAGTTCGCCCTCGACCTCGCCACTCCCCTGGCCCAGCTGCGCGACGCGGTGATCGGCGGTGGCCGCCTCACCGTCTGCTCGCAGTGCGCGGCGCGGCGCGGGATCGTCGAGGCGGACCTGCTCGACGGCGTACGCATCGCGGGTGCGGCGGGCTTCGCCGAGGAGGTCCTCGGCGACGGCGTGCAGGCGCTCGTCTACTGATCCGTCGTCCGGGCCGGGATCGGCTCGGGCGTGGCCGGGACGTCAGCCGCGACCGGCTCGGCCGTCCAGCGGCGCAGCCGCGGGATTGCCGCGAGCAGCGCCCACGACCCGGTCCCCGGGACGGGGGCGGCCACGACCATCGCGACCGGCAGCAGCCACGGTGACGACCGGCGGGCTGCCAGCACGGTGATCGCGACCGCGAGGACGACCCGCGCCCACAGCGGCGGCAGCAGGTCGGTCGCCATCCCGGGCCGCCGGTCGGCGTGGTCGCCGAGGAAGTCGATCCAGTCGTGCCACAGGCCCGGCGAGAGGGCGTACGAGAGGGCGACGACCACCGCCAGCGTGGCCATGAAGACCCCGAGGCGCCGCCACTCGCCGCGCGCCACGAACCACAGCGGCCCCAGCGTCGGGACGACCTTGGTGAGCGCCGCGAAGACCCACGCGCCGCCGTGCTGCAGGCCGACGACCGCACCCAGCGCGATCACCCAGTCGATGTTGCCCGAGGTCACCTGCACCGAGCAGATGGCGAGCATGAGCACCCGCAGCACGACCGGCATCGGGCGGGTCAGCCACCACAGCGCCACCACCGAGCCGGCCATCACCAGCCCCAGGAAGAGGGGCCACGGCAGGTGGGTCAGCGGCCAGAGCAACTGGGCGAAGGCCGGGCTGTAGTTGAAGGCGTCGAGGAAGCCGGGCGGGGCGTCGTAGGGGCCGTGCTCCCACATCACGTAGTAGGCGTGGGCGTCCCAGCCGAGCCCCCACTCGCTGACCATCGCCACCGAGTGCGCCACCGAGTAGAGCGCCGCGAGCATCATCACGGTGAGCAGCAGCCCCTGCCGCACCATCCAGCCGCGCCCGCCCGTCACACGTCGAACCCTAGGCTCCCGGCGCCGGGGTCGTCAGGCGAACGCACTCAGCGGGGTCGCACGCCCAACGCGTCGCGCGCCTGCGCGGGTGTCATCGGCGTACGCTGCGCCAGCTCGCCCGCGGCGACCGCGCGGCGTACGAGCTGGGCGTTGGACTCGACCGGCACGCCGCGGCTGATCGTCAGCACGTCCTCCATGCCGACGCGCAGGTGGCCGCCGGCCGAGAGCGAGGCGAGCATCACCGGCAGCGTGGAGCGGCCGATGCCGGTCGCCGACCAGGAGGTGACCTGGGCGGGCAGGTCGCGGACCGCGGCGACGAGGGCTGAGGCGGTGCCGTCCATGCCACCGGGGACCCCCATCACCAGGTCGACGTGCACCTTGCCGCCGGCTGGGAGCCCGTGGGTGTCGAGCAGCCGCCGCAGCGCGTGCACCTGGCCGAGGTCGAAGAGCTCGAACTCCGGCACGACCTCGCGCTCCTGGGCGAGGCGGTAGAGCTCGACGACGAAGGGCCACGGGTTCATGAAGACGTCGTCGCCGAAGTTGGTGGTGCCCATCGTCAGGCTGCAGGAGTCGGGCTCGGCGTCGAGCACGCGCAGCCGGTCCTCCAGCGGGTCGTGCACCGAGCCGCCGGTGGAGAGCTGGACGACCAGGTCGGTCTCGCTGCGCAGCGCCGCCACCGTCTCCTTGAGCCGGACCAGGTCGAGCGTGGGCGCGTGGTCGTCGTCGCGGATGTGCACGTGCACCATCGCCGCGCCCGCCGCCTCGCACTCCTGGGCGGTGGCGACCAGCTCCTCCAGGGTGGTGGGCAGCGCGGGGCAGTCGGACTTCGACGTCTCGGCGCCGGTGGGCGCCACGGTGACCAGGAGCGGTGAGGGCATGCCTCATCGTGGCAGAGTGAGCAGGTCCAACCAAGGGCAACCGCCCGTCAATCGCACATCAGACAGGAGATTCTTCAGTTGCGAGCCGTCGTGCAGCGTGTTCTTTCCGCATCGGTCGTAGTTGACGGGACGACCGTGGGCGCCATCGACGAGCCCGGACTGCTGGTCCTCCTCGGCGTGACCCACACCGACGGCCCCGACGAGATCGCCTGGACCGCCCGCAAGATCCGGGACCTGCGCATCATGCGCGACGAGAGGTCGGCCTCCGACCTCGGCGCGCCGGTCCTGGTGGTCAGCCAGTTCACCCTCTACGGCGACGCGGTGAAGGGGCGCCGCCCCACCTGGACGGCGGCTGCCCCCGGGCCGGTGAGCGAGCCGGCGTACGACGCGGTCTGCGCCGAGCTCGAGCGGCTCGGGGCCCGCGTCGAGCGCGGCGTCTTCGGCGCCGACATGCAGGTGACCAGCGTCAACGACGGTCCGGTGACGCTCCTGCTGGAGCGATGACGGCTCCGTGAGACAGCAGGACGAACGGACACCCTCCGTTCACCGAGCGGTGCCACACTGGAGCGCATGTCGCTCTCGATCCCGCAGGCCAGTGAGTCCCTCGACGACGGGCCGGTCGAGTCCGATGCCCTCATGCACCCGTCGGAGACCTTCGACGTCGACCCGCCCTACGTGCCCAACCACTCCGAGCTGGCCGCGGTCGAGGCCTTCGAGGAGCGCTTCCTCGACCGCGAGCTGAGCTGGCTGCGCTTCAACCAGCGCGTCCTCGAGCTCGCCGAGGACCCTGCCCTCCCGATGCTGGAGCGCGCTCGCTTCCTGGCCATCTTCACCTCCAACCTCGACGAGTTCTTCATGGTCCGGGTCGCCGGCCTCAAGCGCCGGATCGCCGCCGGCGTGGCCGTGCGGGCGGCCTCCGGGCTCCGGCCCCGCGAGGTGCTGGACGCGATCCTCAACGAGGCCGGGCAGCTGATGCGCCGGCAGTGCGAGGTCTTCGCCGACCTGATCCCCGCCCTGCAGGGCGAGGGCATCGAGCTGGTGCGCTGGGACCAGCTCGACAAGGAGGAGCAGAAGTTCTGCAAGAAGTTCTTCAAGGAGCGCGTCTTCCCGGTGCTGACGCCGCTGGCCGTCGACCCGGCCCACCCCTTCCCCTACATCTCGGGGCTCTCGCTCAACCTGGCCGTCATCGTGCGCCACCCCAAGAACGGCACGGAGCACTTCGCGCGGGTGAAGGTGCCCCAGACGTTCACCCGGTTCGTCTCCGTCGGCAACCAGCGGTTCGTGCCGCTGGAGGACGTGATCGGCGAGCACCTCAAGCGCCTCTTCCCCGGCATGGAGATCGTCGCCACCCACACCTTCCGGGTGACCCGCAACGAGGACCTCGAGGTCGAGGAGGACGACGCCGAGAACCTCCTCAAGGCGCTGGAGAAGGAGCTGCTGCGGCGTCGCTTCGGCCCGGCGGTGCGGCTCGAGGTCGAGGAGACGATGGACTCCCGGATGCTCGACCTGCTGGTCTCCGAGCTCGGCGTCTCCCAGGCGGAGGTCTACCGGCTGCCGGCCCCGCTCGACCTGCGCGGCCTGCACGCGATCGCCGACCTGCCGCGTGACGACCTGCAGTACCCGACCTTCGTACCGACCACGCACCCGCAGCTGGCCGAGGTCGAGTCCTCCTCCCCCGTCGACATCTTCGACGCGGTGCGCAAGCACGGCAACGTCCTGCTGCACCACCCCTACGACTCGTTCGCGACCTCGGTGCAGCGCTTCATCGAGCAGGCCGCCGCCGACCCGCACGTGCTGGCGATCAAGCAGACGCTCTACCGCACCTCCGGCGACTCCCCGATCATCGACGCCCTCATCGACGCGGCCGAGGCCGGCAAGCAGGTGCTGGTGATCGTCGAGATCAAGGCGCGCTTCGACGAGCAGGCCAACATCCGCTGGGCCCGCAAGCTCGAGCAGGCCGGCTGCCACGTGGTCTACGGGGTCGTCGGGCTGAAGACCCACTGCAAGCTGTCGATGGTGGTGCGCGAGGAGCCGGACGGGATCCGGCGCTACACCCACATCGGGACCGGCAACTACAACCCCAAGACGGCCCGCCTCTACGAGGACCTCGGGCTGCTGACCAGCGACGAGGCGATCGGCGAGGACGTCGCCCACCTCTTCAACAACCTCTCCGGCATCTCCCGCAACGCCAGCTACGAGCAGCTGCTGGTCGCGCCGGGCACGGTGCGCTCGGGGCTGGTCGAGCAGATCCACGCCGAGATCGACCACCACCGCGCCGGGCGGCCGGCCGGCATCCGGCTCAAGGCCAACTCGGTGGTCGACGAGGCGGTCATCGACGCGCTCTACCTGGCCTCGCAGGCCGGCGTACGCGTGCAGCTGCTGGTCCGCGGCATCTGCGCGCTGCGCCCCGGCGTCGCGGGGCTGTCGGAGACCATCGAGGTGCGCTCGGTGCTCGGCCGTTTCCTGGAGCACAGCCGGGTCTACTCCTTCGAGAACGGCGGGGAGCGCCGGGTCTGGATCGGGTCGGCCGACGTCATGCACCGCAACCTCGACCGCCGCGTCGAGGTGCTCGTACGCCTGCCCGACGGCGCCCACCTGGAGCGGGTCGACGACGTGCTCGACATGGCCTTCGCCCCCGACGCCGACGCGTGGCACCTCGCGCCCGACGGCACCTGGACGCGGCACCAGGGGACGATCCACCTCCAGGAGCGGTTGGTGGAGCGCCAGCGCCGACGGAGGTGAGCGCCCGAGTTGCGTCGGCGGCTCTCGTTGCCCGTAGCATGACGGACGTTCTCTTCCTCCTCACCAGGAGTACTCCGTGGGTTTGAAGTTCCGTCCCGTTGACAGCTCGTTCTACGAGCTGTTCGCACAGTCCGCCCGTCACATCGTCGTCGGCGCCGGCCTCCTGGCCGAGATGCTCGCCGACGGCGCCGACCGCGAGGCCGTCGCTTCCCGCATGCGGGACGCCGAGCACGCCGCCGACGAGACCACGCACGCCATCATCAAGCAGGTCAACCAGACCTTCGTGACGCCGTTCGACCGGGAGGACATCTACGCCCTCGCCTCCGGCCTCGACGACATCATGGACATGATGGACGAGGCGGTCGACCTGATCCTGCTGTACGAGCCCTCGGTCCTGCCGAGCGAGCTCTCCAACCAGGTCGAGGTCATCCAGCGCTGCGCCGAGCTGACCGCCGAGGCCATGCCGCGGCTCAAGTCGATGTCCGACCTGTCGGAGTACTGGATCGAGATCAACCGTCTCGAGAACCAGGGCGACAAGAGCTTCCGCCGCATCCTGGCCAGCCTCTTCTCGGGCAAGTACCAGCCGATGGACGTGCTCAAGCTCAAGGACATCGTGACCTCGCTCGAGGGTGCGATCGACTGCTTCGAGAAGATCGCCAACACGGTGGAGCAGATCGCGGTCAAGGAGTCCTGACCGGATGGAACTCGCGATTGTCATCGCGGTCGTCGTCGTCGCCCTGATCTTCGACTACACCAACGGCTTCCACGACGCCGCCAACGCGATCGCCACCTCGGTGTCGACGCGCGCACTCACCCCGCGCGTGGCGCTCGGCATGGCGGCGGTCATGAACTTCGTCGGCGCGTTCCTCGGACAGAAGGTCGCCACGACCGTGGCCGACACGATCGACCCGGGCACGGGCGCGCACGCGCTCACCATCGTGATGTGCGGCCTGCTGGGCGCCAACGCGTGGAACATGATCACCTGGTACTTCGGCCTCCCGTCGTCGTCGTCGCACGCCCTGATCGGTGGCCTCGTCGGCTCCGCGCTGGCCGCCAGCGTCTTCGTCAACTGGAAGACGGTGCTGGAGAAGGTCGTCATCCCGATGCTGGTCTCGCCGCTGGTCGCCTTCTCGCTGGGCTTCGCGGTGATGCTCGCGATCATGTGGATCTTCCGCCGGGCCAACCCGCACAAGGCACAGCGCAACTTCAAGATCGCGCAGACCGTCTCGGCCGCGGCCATGGCCCTGGGCCACGGCCTCCAGGACGCCCAGAAGACGATGGGTGTCATCTTCCTGGCGCTGGTCGCCGGCTCGTTCGTCTCGCCCGACTCCGACCTCCCGCTCTGGGTCATCTTCGCGGCCGCCGCGGCGATCTCGCTGGGCACCTGGGCCGGCGGCTGGCGGATCATGCGCACCCTCGGACGCCGCATCATCCACCTCGACCCGGCCCGCGGCTTCGCCTCCGAGGCCGTCGCCGCGTCGGTGCTCTACACCACCGCATACGTGTGGGAGGCGCCGATCTCGACCACCCACACGATCACCTCGGCCGTCATGGGCGTGGGCGCCACCAAGCGCCTCTCCGCGGTGCGCTGGGGCGTCGCCAAGACGATCGTCTGGGCGTGGGTGCTCACCTTCCCGATGGCTGCCTCGGTCGCCGCCATCTCCTACTGGGTGCTGCACTTCTTCCTGCCCTGACCTGCGTACGACCTCCACGAAGGCCCCCGGCTCCTGCCGGGGGCCTTCGTCGTCGTCAAGCCCGCCGACCCCGCCCTGACGGACACGGGGCATGGCCCGTTCGGGCCACACGAGGCGCATTCCCGGGTCATGCCGCACCGGCGAGACCTAGCGTGGGCGGGTCTCGTCACAGCACGTCTCGTCACAGCACGTCCAGGGGGCTCGTCCATGTCCACGTCCGTCACCGCGCCCAGGCGCACCCGCCCGCCCGCACGGTCCGTACGCAGCGTGGGGCTGGCCGCCCTCTCGCTCGCGGTCGCCTCGGTCGCGCTGGGCGCGGCACCCGCCCTCGCCGCACCTGCCGCGCCGACGATCATCGGGCCGACCGGCACCAGCAACGAGTCGCCCGAGCTGACCTGGACCGGCTCGCCCGGCGCGACCGGCTACGAGGTGCAGGTCGACGACGCGGCCGACTTCAGCTCCCCCGACGCGAGCACGGCGACCACCAACACGGTCTGGATCCCGCTGGAGCCGTTGACGGCCGGCGAGAAGCACGTCCGGGTCCGCGCCAAGGACGCCACCGGCTGGAGCGAGTGGTCCCGCTCCTCCTTCGCCGTCGGCACCGTCGCCGGCCCGACCCTGTCCTCCCCCGTCGACGAGGCACACCTGGCCCAGCCCGACGAGCCGCCGCTCCTCACCTGGGAGCCGGTGCCCGGCGCGAAGAGCTACACCGTCGAGGTCGACGACGAGCGCGACTTCGTGGGCGCGACGTCGTACACGACCACCTCCACCTCGCTGGTCGTCCCCGACAACCAGAGCCCCGAGGTCACCTACCACTGGCGGGTGCGCGCGACGCTGGCCGCCAACATCCTCACCAACGTCTCCGCGACCCGGAGCTACACGGTCCACGCGCTGCCCGCGCCGCAGATCACCAGCCCCGCCAACGACGAGGACGTCACCGACGTCGTGCTCGACTGGGAGCCGGTGCCCGGTGCCAAGCACTACGAGCTGCAGGTCGACGACGACCACGACTTCTCCAGCCCCGAGAAGGTGCCGGCGCAGGTCCTCGGCACCCGCTTCTCCCCGCCGACGACCTTCGGCAACGACCAGTACTACTGGCGGGTGCGCGCGGTCGACGCCGACAACAACCCCTCCCCGTGGGCCGACCTCTCCGACGGCGACCACTACGAGTTCGACCGGGTCTGGCGCGACACCCCGAAGCCGGTCCACCCCTCCGCGGCCGCCCGCGCCGAGGTCACCGTCACCGGCGACTTCTACTACGAGTGGACGCCGGTGCGGAACGCCTCGCACTACGAGGTGTGGCTGAGCACCGACCCCAACTTCACCTTCACCTCGCGCGAGACCGTGCAGTGCACCACCCTCGGCACCACCTACACCCCGACCGGCGGCGACTGCATGCCGACGACCGTCGGCGCGCTCTACTACTGGAAGGTCCGCGCCTTCGACACCCCGTACGCCGGTGGCGTGGAGGGCATCTTCTCCGAGGCGCAGCCCTTCCGCTACGGCGGCCCGAACGGCGGCATGCAGATCCTGAGCCCGAGGACCGGGGCCGAGGTCACCGTGCCCACGGTCTCCTGGGACCCCGTGGAGACCACCAGCTTCTACCGCGTCGAGTTCTTCGACGAGACCGGCGAGGCCGTCGAGACCGAGACCACCTACTCGACGTCGTACACCCCGGCCACCCTGGAGGTGGACAAGAGCACCCTCTTCCGGGTCCGCGTCACGGCGGTCGACTCCCTCAAGGGCGCCGCGATGGCGACCAGCACCTCGTTCCGGCTCCTGCCGCCACCCACGGAGCCCGAGCCCGGCCCCGCTCCCCTGACCCCGGTCGTCAACCCGCCCACCTTCGACGCCCCGCACTTCAGCTGGGCGCCCCTGCCCGGCGCCCACCACTACCGGGTCGAGATGGGTGCCACGACCACCGCCCCCGTGGTGACCACCGACTGGACCTTCCCGGCGGCGACGGACATGTCGACCAGGTTCCTCGCCGAGGGCAGCTACACCTGGCGGGTCAGGGCCTACGACAAGGAGGGCCTCCTCCTCGGCACCGGCCCCACCGCCACCTCCGAGGTCCTCGCCCTGCCGCCCGTGCGCGGGCAGCGGCTGGCGCTCACCGGCTCCGGCCTCGACGACGGCGACGTCTGCGCGAAGTCGCTGACCACCAGCCCCACCAACTGGTGCGACAGCGTGCCGACGACGCCCGTCCTCGACTGGTCCGACGTCCCGTACGCCTCGGACTACCGCGTCCACGTCTCCCGCGACGGTGACTTCACCACCGGCACGCTCGACGACCCCGTCCCGACCAGCAACACCCGCTGGACCCCCGACACCCGGTACAAGAAGGCGAAGGCCTTCCCCGACAGCCAGGCCAGCACCGCGTACTACTGGTTCATCCAGCCCTGCAAGGCCGACGGCCGCTGCGGCCCGGACCCGCGCTCGACGATCAACCCGGCCAGCCACGCCTTCCGCAAGGCCTCGCCCAAGGTCGAGCTCGAGGCGCCGCAGGTCGGCGAGGAGGTCACCACCACCGAGGTCACCTTCACCTGGACCGACTACCTGGAGACCAACCGCGCCACCGTCTACGGCGAGACCGGCGAGACCAGCACCCAGTCGGCGCGCAGCTACAGCCTGCAGGTCGCGACCGAGCCAACCTTCACCACCCTCATCGACGAGGCCACCGTCGACCAGACGACCTACACCTCCACCGGGAAGATCTACCCCGAGGGACCGATCTACTGGCGCGTCCAGGCGATCGACGACCACCTCAACCGGCTCGGCTGGTCGCAGACGCGCAGCTTCACCAAGCTCAGCCCGACCGTGCCGCTGCTCAGCCCGGTGCGGGGGGCCGAGGTGACCCGCAGCGTGCCCTTCACCTGGCGCGCCCAGCCCTTCGCGAGCTCGTACGAGCTGCAGGTCGCCGCCAACGACGACGCCAACTTCTCCCCCGGCAACCTCGTCGAGAAGACGCAGGGCAGCAAGCGCCCGGCCTGGACGACCGGCCGCGGCTTCCCCGCGCTGGCGCCGTCGACCAGCCCCTACCGGTGGCGCGTGCGCCTGAAGGACCCGTCGGGCAACTACACCCGCTGGAGCGAGCCCGGCTCCTTCCGGGTCCTGCCGCAGAACCCCGACCTGGTCTCCCCCGGCGTCGACGCCGTCGTCGGCCCGCGCGCCCTCACCCTGCGCTGGCAGACCACCCCCGGCGCCGCGCGCTACCGGGTCTCCTACCGCCGCGCCGGCAGCACCTCGACCACCGTCGCGTCGACGTACGCCCGTGCCTTCGCCCCGACCGGCCTGGTCGTCGGCGCCACCTACGACTGGCGCGTCGAGACGCTCGACACCGCCAACAAGGTGCTCGGCGACAGCGGCTGGCGCTCCTTCACCGTGGGCGGCCCGCCGTCCGCGACCGTGGCCCCGAAGGTCGAGGGCGCCGGCGTCCTCGGCACCGAGCTGCGCGTGACCGCACCGACGTGGGACCGCGTCGACGTCGACGACGCCTACCAGTGGCTGCGCTCCGGCGTCGCGATCCCGGGGGCGACCGGCACGACGTACGAGGTGACCACCGACGACGTCGACCGCCCGCTGAGCGTGCGCGTCACCGGGACCTCGGCCGAGTTCGGTGTCGGCACCACGACCAGCCTGCCGGTCGTCGGCCTGCCCGGGCAGGGCCCGGAGGTCGTCACCGCCCCGGTCGTCTCCGGCACGGGCGCGGTCGGCACCACGCTGGCCTCGACCCCCGCCACCTGGGACCGCGACGACGTCACCGCCACCTACCAGTGGCTGCGTGACGGCACCGTGATCAGTGGGGCCACCGGCGAGACCTACCCGGTCGTGGCGGCCGATCTCGACAAGGCCCTCACGCTGCGGGTCACCGGCACCGCCGTCGGTCGCCAGCCCACCGTCACGGCGAGCAACGCCGTCACCGTCGTGCGCGGCGTCGCCCCGCAGGCGACCACCCCGCCCACCGTCACCGGCACGCCCAAGGTCGGCCAGAGCGTGGGCATGACCCCCCCGACCTGGGACCTGACCGGCGTCAGCACCAGGCGGGAGTGGCTGCGTGACGGTGAGCCGATCGCCGGGGCCACCGCGACGACGTACGCCCCGGTCGCCGACGACCTCGGTCGCGAGCTCTCCGTCCGGGTGACCGGCGACCGGGCCGGCCACCACACGTCCGTGGTCGTCTCGTCCCCGGTCGTGGTGCAGCCCGGCGACGCCCCGACGGCTCGCTCGCTGCCCGTGCTCTCCGGCACCGGCAAGGTCGGCACCGAGCTCACCACCTCGGTCCCCGGCTGGTCGCTGACCGGCGTCAGCACCTCGGTGCAGTGGCTGCGCGACGGTGAGCCGATCACCGGCGCCACCGCGACGACGTACGCCGTGGGCGCCGACGACCTCGGACGCTCGATCTCCTCGCAGGTCACCGCCGTACGCCCGGGCCACACGCCCGGCACCACGCAGTCGGTCGGCATGACGGTCGTGCTCGGCGACCCGGCGACGGTCCGCACGGCGGCCGTGCTGCGCGGCACGCCCAAGGTCGGCGAGACCCTGACCCTCACCGCCCCGGCGTGGAGCCGCACCGACGTGACCACCACCTGGGAGTGGCTGCGCGACGGCAGGCCGATCGCCGGCGCCGAGGGCACGACGTACGAGCTCGTCGCCGACGACCTGGGGGCGCGGATATCGGTCCGCTTCACCGGCGCGCTGCGCGGACACCGGGACGCCACCGCGGCCAGCCCGGGCCTGACGGTGCTGCTCGGTGACGCGCCGACGGCCGAGCGCGCCGCCGCGCCGACCGGCACCGCCGAGGTCGGCGGCACGCTCACCGCGCCCGAGGTCACCTGGAGCCTCGCCGGGGTCACGCAGAGCCGTCAGTGGCTGCGCGACGGACAGCCGATCACCGGCGCCACCGCCACGACGTACGTCGTCACGGCCGACGACGCCGGACGCTCGCTGTCGGTGGTGACCACCGCGACCCTCGCCGGCCACACGCCGGGCACGGTGACCTCGGCTGCCGTGACCGTGCCGAAGCCGGCTCCCCCGGTGGTCACGCCGCCGCCGAAGCCGACGCCGGTGGCCTCGCGCACCACGGTCACCGCGCCGGCCAAGGTCCGCAGCAGGACGGCGAAGACCCGGGTCAAGGTGACGATCAAGGTCACCGCGACCGGCACGACCCCCACCGGGACCGTCACGGTGAAGGTCGGCAAGAAGGTCGTCGGCAGGGCCACGCTGAAGTCCGGCAAGGTCGTGCTCAAGCTGAAGGCGTTGGCGCGAGGACGCCACACGCTGACGGTGACCTACGGCGGGTCGACGACGGTGAAGGCGTCGAAGGTGACGAAGAAGATCCGGATCGTCAAGCGCTGACGCAGCGTCGCCCCACGCAGAACTGTGGAGCTGATGAGCCCCCGCCCGACGGGTCGGCCCATCAGCTCCACAGTTGCGTCGGGGGGTGTGGCTCAGCCGAAGCGGCCGGAGATGTAGGCCTCGGTCGACGGGTCGTCGGGGTTGGCGAACATCCGCTGGGTCGAGTTGAACTCGACCAGGTGGCCGGGCTCGCCGGCCGCCTTGAGGTTGAAGAAGCCGGTCTCGTCGGAGACGCGGGCTGCCTGCTGCATGTTGTGGGTGACGATCACGATCGTGTAGTCCTCCTTGAGCTGGAGGATGAGGTCCTCGATCGCGGCGGTCGAGATCGGGTCGAGCGCCGAGCACGGCTCGTCCATCAGCAGCACCTGCGGCTCCACGGCGATCGCGCGGGCGATGCAGAGACGCTGCTGCTGACCACCCGAGAGACCCATGCCGGGCTTGTTCAGGCGGTCCTTGACCTCCTTCCAGAGGTTGGCGCCGCGCAGCGACTTCTCGACGATGTCGTCGGCCTCGGACTTCTTCATCCGCTTGGCGTTGAGGCGGTTGCCGGCGAGCACGTTCTCGTAGATCGACATCGTCGGGAACGGGTTGGGCCGCTGGAAGACCATGCCGATCTGGCGGCGCACCTGCACCGGGTCGACCGACGGGTCGTAGAGGTCCTGGCCGTCGACGGCCACCTTGCCCTCGACGCGGGCGCCGGGCAGCACCTCGTGCATCCGGTTGAGGGTGCGGAGCATGGTCGACTTGCCGCAGCCGGAGGGGCCGATGAAGGCGGTCACCGACTTGGCGCGGATGGACATGTTGACGCCCTCGACCGCGAGGAAGTCGCCGTAGTAGATGTTCAGGTCACTGACGTCGATGCTGGAAGCCATGGTGCGGTGTCTCTTTCTGCGGTCAGCGACCGGTCTTGGGGGCGAAGTACTTGCCGACGGCGCGGGCGAGGAGGTTGAGGCCCATCACGATCGCGATGAGCACCAGGGCCGCGCCCCAGGCGCGCTCCTGGCCGAACTGCGCCGGCACGCCCGGCTGCATGTAGCTGTAGTAGATGAAGACCGGCAGGGTGGCCATCCGCTCGGCGAACGCGTTGAGGTTCGTCGAGTCGGTGTCGCCGGCGATGATGAGCAGCGGCGCGGTCTCGCCGGCCACCCGGGCGATCGCCAGCGTCACACCGGTGACGATGCCGGCCATGGCCGTGGGCAGGACGACCTTCGTGATCGTGCGCCACTTCGGCACGCCGAGGGCGTACGACGCCTCCCGCAGCTCGTTGGGCACGAGCTTGAGCATCTCCTCGGTCGAGCGCACGACGACGGGGATCATCAGCACCGCCAGCGCGACGGCGCCACCGAAGCCCATCCGGACGCCGGGGCCGAAGAAGAGCACGAAGAGGGCGTAGGCGAAGAGTCCGGCCACGATCGAGGGGATGCCGGTCATCACGTCGACCAGGAAGGTGATCCAGCGCGCCAGGCGCGACCTCTCGCCGTACTCGACCAGGTAGATCGCGGCCAGGACGCCGATCGGCACCGAGATCGCGGTCGCCCACGCGGTGATGATGAGCGTGCCCATGATGGC
The DNA here is from genome assembly GCF_004777465.1 of Nocardioides daphniae. Classification (NCBI taxonomy): domain Bacteria; kingdom Bacillati; phylum Actinomycetota; class Actinomycetes; order Propionibacteriales; family Nocardioidaceae; genus Nocardioides; species Nocardioides daphniae. The sequence goes on along the minus strand of NZ_CP038462.1, from coordinate 528,889 downwards.
GTGGTAGATGCCGCCGCCCTCACCGACGACGTTGCGCATCGAGTAGGTGAAGAACTCCGCCGACAGCACCGGGAAGCCGTTGCTGACGACCTGCCACAGCAGGGTGACCAGCGGAAACATGGCCAGCACGAAGGCCGACCACATGACGTGGGTGGCGACGCGGTCCTTGGCCCTGCGGCCACCCTCGACGACGTTGGACCACACCGGCATCGCGACGTGGAAGACGAGCGCGGCCACCAGGGCGGCGGCGAGCGGTCCCCAGCTGAGGACGACGGTGAGCAGGGAGCCGACCGCGACGGCGCCGACGGCGACCAGCAGTGGTGCCCACCGGGGCAGCTGCGGTCGGGCCAGCGGGGTGAACGAACGCTGCTCGCCCACCACGTCGGTGTCCGCGGGGCCGAGGCCGCGCAGGTCAGGGCTCTGGGTGGGGGTCGACATCTCAGCGACCTCCTTCCACGTTGCCCCGGGCCGCGATCCAGCGGCCGAGGAAGTTGACGACGAAGGTGACCAGGAAGAGGACCAGGCCGGAGAAGATCAGCACGTTGACCTTCACCCCGGAGGCCTCGGGGAAGCTCAGGGCGATGTTGGCGGCGATCGTGGAGGGGTTGACCGACGAGATCAGGTTGAAGGTGACGACGCCGGTGGCCGACAGGACCATGGCGACCGCCATCGTCTCGCCGAGCGCGCGACCCAGGCCCAGCATGATCGCGGAGATGATGCCCGAGCGGCCGTAGGGGAAGACCGTCATCCGGATCATCTCCCAGCGGGTCGCGCCCAGGGCCAGCGCGGCCTCCTGGTGCAGCGTCGGGGTCTGGGAGAAGATCTCGCGGCAGATCGCGGTGATGATCGGGAGCGCCATGATCGCCAGCACCAGCGCGGCGGTCAGGATCGTGCGGCCGGTCGAGGTGGCGGGGCCGGCGAAGAACGGCAGCCAGGCGAGGTGCTCGGCGAGCCACTCGTACGCCGGTGCGAGCCGCGGGCCGAAGAACTCGATGCCCCACAGGCCGTAGACGACCGAGGGCACCGCGGCGAGCAGGTCGATCAGGTAGCCGATCGGCTTCGCGACGCGGCGCGGGGCGTAGTGGGAGATGACCAGCGCCAGGGCGATGCTCAGGGGGGCGGCGACGAGGATCGCGAGCGTCGCGGCGAGCAGCGTGCCGAAGAGAAGCGGCCAGACGTAGACGACGATGTTGTCGGCACCGATCCGCTCCGCCGGGGCCGTGACCGCGGGGACGCCCTCCAGCGTCAGGAAGAGCGCGACGCCGGCGAGCGCGACGACGATCAGGATGCCTGCGGCCCGCGCCAGGGAGGCGAAGACGACGTCACCCCTGCGGCGGGCGCCCGAGGACGCGGCGCCACGGGTGGCTCCGGAGGGGGCGAGGATGGTCACTGGTTTCCTTTCTGGTCCGAGCGGCCCAGTGGGGACCCCGCTTCCGGCAGTCGCCGGTGCGGGATCCCCTCGGGTCGTTCGGGATGTGCCACGTGGGTCAGCGGGCCTTGATGCCCTCGACCAGCGTCCGTGCCTCGTCGGCCAAGTCGGCCGAGAGCGGGGCGGAGCCGGCCGTGTCGGCGGCGGCCTTCTGTCCCTCGTCGCTCAGGACGTAGCTGAGGTAGCCCTTGACCAGGTCGGCGGTCTTGCCGTCCTCGTAGGTGGGGCAGGCCATCAGGTACGAGGTGAGCACGATCGGGTAGGTCCCGGCCTCGTCGGTCTCGTAGTCGAGGTCGAAGGTGAGGCTCGAGTCGGCGCGACCCTCGACGCGGGGGGAGACCTCGAGGATCCTGGCCGCCGCCTCGGCGGTCGGGCCGACGAAGTCGTCACCGACCTGGACGTTGACGGTGCCGAGGTCACCGGCCTGCGAGGCGTCGGCGTAGCCGATGGAGTTCTTGCCGTTGGTGACCGCCGAGACGACGCCCGAGGTGCCGTTGGCGCCCTCGCCGGCCTTGATCGGCCAGGTCTCGACCTCGCCGTGGGTCCAGCTCTTCTCGGCCACGACCGAGAGGTAGTGAGTGAAGTTGCCGGTGGTGCCCGACTCGTCGGAGCGGTGGACGGCGGTGATGTTGGCGTCCGGGAGCTCGACGCCCTCGTTGGTCGCGGCGATCGCCGGGTCGTTCCACTTCTTGATCTTGTCGTTGAAGATGTCGGCGATGACGGCCGGCGTCAGGTTGAGCTCGTCGACACCCTCGACGTTGAAGATGACCGCGATCGGCGAGACGTAGTTCGGGATCTCGATCGGGTCGGCGGCGCACTGCTCCTTGGCGGCGCTCAGCTCACCCTCGTCGTCGGTGAGGTAGGAGTCGGAGCCGGCGAAGGCGAAGGCGCCCGAGGTGAAGCCCTCACGACCGCCACCCGAACCGGTGGGGTCGTAGTTGACGGTGACGTCGCTGTTCAGCTCCTGGAAGCCGGCGCGCCAGGCGTTCTGGGCGGCCTCCTGCGAGCTGGCGCCACCACCGTTGAGCGTGCCGGCGAGGTCACCCTCGGAGGCGGCGTCGCTCTCGTTGCCGGCAGCACAACCGGTGAGGGCGAGGGTGATGACGGCGAGGCCGGGGACGATTCCACGGCGCAGAGAAGTGCGGTTCACTTCGGATCTCCTGGATCTCTCATACGTTGACGAGACGATCGTGGAGTGCCGAGGTGACCGGTCGCGGGGCTGTGGGTGAACGCGAGGTGAACGCAGGCCGGGCGTTCGCGAAACTCCTCAGCCGGAGGCGAAGATCTCCGTGGCGCAGGTCTCACCGCGGCGGTGGTGGAGCACCACGAAGCCGCCCTTCTCCAACGCGACCGGCTGGAGGCCGAGCGCCTCGAAGACGCTCGGGAGCACCGGTCGGTGGGTGCAGACCACCGCGGGGCGTCGCGCCCGGACGACCTCGTCGAGCAGCTCGGCGACCCCCTGCGGCGTCGCGTCCTCCTCGCTGAGCACGTCGACCGCGCGGAGCCTGCGGCCGCTCGCGTCGGCGTACGGCTGGACGGTCTGGCGGCAGCGGGTCGACGACGAGGTCACCACCTCCTTCACCCCGTACGCAGCCAGCACCGGCACCAGCTCGGCTGCCTGGCCGTGGCCCTCGGGGAGCAGGGGACGGAGGCGGTCGTCCCCGTCCCACTGCTTGCGGGCCAGGGCGACCGCGTGCCGCAGCACCACGACCGGGGTGGTCGCGCGGCGGTGCTGCCAGGCATCGGCGAGCACCTCACGGTCGCGGCGGTAGGAGATGCGCTGCTCGGCCTGCGACCAGTCGACCCACTCGACGGCGTCGATCTCGCGGTTGGCGGCGTAGCCCGACAGGTCGTCGTCGCCGACGACGCGGCCCATCCAGTAGTGCACGGTCTTCATCCGGTCGCCGGCCACCCGGTAGCGCTGGTCGGCCAGCGGCACGCCGAGGCGGACCCGCAGCCCGGTCTCCTCGAGCACCTCGCGCACGGCGCACGCGGTGACGTGCTCACCGGGGTCGCGCTTGCCCTTGGGGAAGGACCAGTCGTCGTAGCGGGGGCGGTGCACGAGCAGCACCTGCCGCTCCCGGGTGCCGTCGCTGCGGACCGGGCCCTTGCGGACGACCACGGCGCCGGCGGCGATGACGTCGGGCAGCATGTCGGAGCTCTGGTTCGTCGAGCTGGCCATGGCGGCCAGTCTGTCAGCCGAGGTCGCGGCGCAGCAGTCCCACCACGCCGACGGCCGTCAGCACGACGGCGATCCCCAGCTGCACCAGCGCAGGGGTGAGGGCGAGCTCCTCGGCCGGCAGCAGGGCCAGGTGGTGGTAGGGCGACAGGCCGCGCACCCACTCCGGGAAGTCCAGCAGGTCACCCAGGTAGGCCTGGATGCCCGCCCAGACCACAGGGAGCCACGCCCACGCCGCCCACCGGGGAAGCCACCCGTGCAGGAGGGCCACCACCGAGGCCAGCAGCAGCGCCGCCGGCGCCGTGGCCAGCGTCGCCCGGAAGAGGTCGTCGACCTGGCCGAGGTCGTCGTCCACCAGCCCGTAGGTCAGGCCCGTGGCGAGCCCGGCCAGGGCCAGCACCGACACGGTGGCACCCCACGTCACCACGACCCACCCCAGCATCCAGCGCAGTCGCGAGACCCCGGTGGCGAGCACGAGCTCGGTCTGGCCACCGGCCTCCTCGTGGCGCATCCGCAGCGCCGAGACCACGGCGTACGCCCCGACCACGACGCCGGTGAAGTTGACGACGTAGGCCAGGTAGCCGAGCACCACGTCGTCGATCGCCCCCAGTACCACCTCGGCGATCTCGGGGTTGGAGGCGATCATCGTGCGCACCTCGCGGCTCATGCCGCCGAAGGTCGCCCCCAGCACCACCAGCCCGACGACCCAGCTGAGCCACAGGCCGCGTTGCTGGCGCCACGCCAACCCGACGCTGGTGCCCAGCGAGGCCGACCCCCGGGCCGACCCGGGACGCTCGGCGAGGAGCCCGGCCCCGAAGTCACGGTGGGCCGCCAGCCAGGCCGCCAGCGCCCCCACGACGGCCGCCGTGAGCAGCGAGACGCCCAACGGCCACCAGCGCGCCTCGTCGCCGAAGGGCCGCAGCTCGTCCTGCCAGCCGAACGGCGAGGCCCAGGTCCACCAGGTCTCGTCGATCGCGCCGTAGCCACGCACCAGGAAGGCCACCAGCACCACTCCCGAGGCCAGCCCGAGTGCCCGGCGCGCCCGCCCCGCCAGCTGGGCCACCACCGCGGCCACCGCCGTGAAGACCAGCCCGGTGCCCACCATGCCGGCGCCGAACAGCACCGCCGCGTCGACCGACACGCCTGCGGTCAGCAGGATCGCGGCGAGCAGCGCCCCTAGTACCGCGGAGGCGCCGACCGCGACCAGCAGCGTCGCCGTCAACGCGGCGTGGCGGCCCACGACCGTGGCGCGCAGCAGCTCCGCACGCCCCGACTCCTCCTCGCCGCGGGTGTGACGCACCACCAGGAAGATCACCATGAAGGCGGCCGCCACCGCCGCCACCGCGGTCACCTCGATCGAGATGATCCCGCCCATCGTGTCCGCGTCACGCGGGATCCCGCCGAAGAGGCGCGAGACCGCACTGTCCTGCACCGTGGCGGCGTAGCCGGCGCGCTTCGCCGGGGTGTCGTAGAAGCCGACGACCGCGTTGGCCGAGGCGCCCGTGACCGCGGTGATCCCCAGCAGCCAGACCGGCAGGCGGATCCGGTCGCGGCGCAGCAGCAGCCGCACCAGCGGCCAGGTGCCCGCGACCGGGCCGGCCACCGCGGGGGCAGTGTCCGCGCCCCTCATGACGAGGCGACCTCGTCGCCGTACTCCCTCAGGAAGAGCTCCTCCAGCGTCGGCGGGTGCGCCTGCAGCGCGACCACGCCCAGGTCGGCGAGGCTGCGGAGCACCCGGTCGAGCTCGGCGCTGTCGACCTCCATCCGCAGCCGACCGTCGGCGGCCTGCAGGTGGTGCACGCCCGGCAGCGAGGCGAGCTCGGCGGCGGGTCGGGTGGTCTCGGCGACCACGGTCGTACGCGTGTGGCTGCGCAGCGCCGCCAGGGTGCCGGACTGCACGGCACGGCCCTCGCGGATGATCGTCACTTTGTCGGCCAGCGCCTCCACCTCGGCCAGGATGTGGCTGGAGAGCAGGACGGTGGCCCCCTCCGCGCGCATCTCGTGCACGCACGACTGGAACTCGGCCTCCTTGATCGGGTCGAGCCCGGCGGTCGGCTCGTCGAAGAGGTAGAGCTCGACGCGGGCCGCCAGGGCGGCGACCAGGGCCACCTTCTGCCGGTTGCCCTTGGAGTAGGCGCGCGCCTTGCGGGTGGGGTCGAGCTCGAACCGCTCGATCAGCTCGTCGCGGCGCCTCTCGTCGAGCCCGCCCCGCATCCGCCCCAGCAGGTCGATCACCTCGCCCCGGTGAGGTTGGGCCAGAGCGCGACCTCACCCGGGACGTACGCCAGCCGCCGGTGCAGCTCGGCGGCCTGGCTCCACGGGTCGCCGCCGAGCAGGCGGGCGGTGCCGGAGTCGACCCGGATCATGCCGAGCAGCACCCGCATCGCGGTGGACTTGCCGGCGCCGTTGGGGCCGAGGAAGCCGTGCACCTCGCCGCTCTCGACCCGCAGGTCGAAGGAGTCGAGGGCGCGGACCCGCCCGAAGGTCTTGACGATCTGGGAGAGCTCGATGGCCGCCATGGCAGCACTGTGACAGCCCATGGCCCCGGATGTCAGCACACCCGGGGGGCGACCTGGCCGTCAGCGGAAGCGGCGCAGCCTCAACGAGTTGGTCACCACGAAGACCGACGAGAAGGCCATCGCCGCTCCGGCCAGCATCGGGTTGAGCAGCCCGGCGGCGGCCAGCGGCAGGGCGGCGACGTTGTAGGCGAAGGCCCAGAAGAGGTTGCCCTTGATGGTGGCCAGGGTGCGGCGCGACAGGCGGACGGCGTCGACGGCCGCTGCCAGGTCGTCGCGGACCAGCGTCAGGTCGCTCGCCTCGATCGCGACGTCGGTGCCCGCACCCATCGCCAGGCCCAGGTCGGCGGAGGCCAGCGCGGGGGCGTCGTTGACGCCGTCGCCCACCATCGCCACGACCCGGCCCTCGGCGCGGAGCCGCTCGACCACGTCGACCTTCTCGCTCGGCATGACGCCGGCGACCACCTCGTCGATGCCGACCTCGGCAGCGACCGCCCGGGCGGCCCCCTCGTTGTCGCCGGTCACCAGGAGCGGACGCAGGCCCAGGTCACGCAGCGCGCGGACCGCCTCGGCAGCTCCCGGCTTGAGGGTGTCGGAGACGACGAGCACGCCGCGGGCGACGCCCTCCCAGCCCGCGACCACGGGCGTACGTCCGTCGCCCTCCGCCGCGGCGACGGCCTCGGCGACCTCGGTGGGCACGGTCGCGAAGAGCGAGGCACGTCCGACGGTGACCTCGACGCCCTCGACCACGCCCCGCGCTCCGAGGCCGGGGAGGCCGGTGACGGCGGTGGCCGCCGCGGGCTCCGGCGTGCCCTCGACGACGGCCCGGGCGATCGGGTGCTCCGAGCCCGCCTCGACGGCCGCGGCCCAGCGCTGCAGCCGTACGACGTCCTCCCCCGGCGCGGCGACGACGTCGACGAGCGACATCACGCCGGTGGTGACGGTGCCGGTCTTGTCGAGCACGACGGTGTCGACACGGCGGGTCGACTCCAGGGTCTCGGGCCCCTTGATCAGGATGCCCATCTGGGCGCCGCGGCCGGTGCCGACCAGCAGCGCGGTCGGGGTGGCCAGGCCGAGCGCGCAGGGGCAGGCGACGATCAGGACCGCGACGGCGGCCGTGAAGGCAGCGGTGGCGCCCGCGCCGGAGCCCAGCCACCAGCCGAGGGTGCCGGCGGCGAGCAGCAGCACGAGCGGCACGAAGATCCCCGACACCCGGTCGGCGAGCCGCTGCACCTCGGCCTTGCCCGACTGCGCGTCCTCGACCAGGCGGGCCATCTGGGCCAGCTGCGTGTCGGCGCCGACCCTGGTGGCGCGCACCACGAGGCGGCCGTGCGCGTTGACGCAGGCGCCGGTCACGGCGTCGCCGGGGCCGACCTCGCGGGGCACCGACTCCCCGGTGACGGTGGAGGTGTCGATCGCGGAGATGCCGTCGACGACCTCGCCGTCGGTGGCGACCTTCTCGCCGGGGCGTACGACGAACTCGTCGCCGACCCGCAGCTCCCCCACGGGCACGAGCGTCTCGACGCCGTCGCGCAGCAGGCGTACGTCCTTGGCCCCCAGCTCCAGCAGGGCGCGCAGGGCTGCGCCGGACTGGCGCTTGGCGCGCTTCTCGAACCAGCGCCCGGCCAGCAGGAAGGTGGTGACCCCGGCGGCGACCTCGAGGTAGATGTTCATCGTGGCGTCGCCGCGCTCGATGGTGAGCTCGAAGGGGTGGGTCATCCCGGGGTCTCCGGCGCTGCCGAGGAAGAGCGCGTAGAGCGACCACCCGAAGGCGGCCAGCACGCCGACGGAGACCAGGGTGTCCATGGTCGCGGTGGCGTGGCGCAGGTTGGCCCAGGCCGCCCGGTGGAAGGGCCAGGCGCCCCAGACCACGACCGGTGCGGCCAGGGTCAGCGAGGCCCACTGCCAGTGGGTGAACTGCAGCGGAGGCACCATCGCCATCAGGATCACCGGCACGCTGAGCAACGCCGAGACGACCAGGCGTTGGCGCAGCTGCTCCAGCTCGAGGTCACGGCGGTCGACGCTGGCCCCTCCCCCGACCACCTCGCCGGGCGCGGGCTCCGGCGGGGCCGGCAGCGCGGCGCTGTAGCCGGCGGCCTCGACCGTCGCCAGCAGCACGTCGAGGTCGAGGCCGTCGGGGTGGCGTACGCGGGCCTTCTCGGTCGCGTAGTTGACCGTGGCCTCGACCCCGTCGAGCTTGTTGAGCTTGCGCTCGATCCGGTTGGCGCACGAGGCGCAGGTCATGCCGGAGATCTCGAGCTCGGTGGAGGTGTCAGTCGACATGGTCGTGGCTCTCCTCAGGCATCGACGGGGTGGGGCCCTGGGTGGGCGTGTGGGTGGGCCGGTCGGGCTCGGGGCTGCCGTCGTCGACCAGGGCGCCTGCGCCGAAGGCCAGCCCGAAGACGACGACGAGCGCGGCGGCGAAGGCGGCGAGGCGCAGCGGCGTGCTCATCGTCGTCACCCCCCTCAGACCAGCTGGTAGCCGGCCTCCGCCACGGCGGCGGAGACCGCTGCGGCGTCGACGGGCTCGTCGGAGGTCACGGTCAGCTGTCCGGTCTCGAGGACCACCTCGACGTCGGTGACGCCGGGGACCTCGCCGACCTCCTCCTTGACGGAGGCGACGCAGTGGCCGCAGGTCATGCCGGAGACGGTGTAGGTGGCGGTGCTCATGGGGTGCTCCTGAAGAGGTGGTTGGTGAGTGGGGTGTGGGTGGGGTGGGCTCGGTGGCGTGGACTCCGTGCGTGGGGCCGTCACTTGACGAGGCGGGTGATCGCGGCCATGACCTCGTCGATCTTGGCGCCGGCCTCCTCGTCACCGGCTCGGGCGGCGGAGACGACGCAGTGGTTCATGTGCTCGTTGAGCAGGGCCAGGCTGACCGACTCCAGCGCCTTCGTCACCGCGGAGACCTGGGTGAGGATGTCGATGCAGTACTGCTCCTCCTCGACCATGCGCTGCAGGCCGCGCACCTGACCCTCGATCCGCTTCAGGCGGGCGAGGTGGGCGCGCTTGTCGCTGAGGTATCCGTGGGCCATGACTCTTGTATACCCCCAGGGGGTATCAAGTTCAAGGGCGGCAACCCGCGGAAAGCAGACAACCCCCGCCCGGAGACCGGGCAGGGGTTGCAGTGCTGTGGGGGTGCCGTCAGCGTTGGCGCGGGATCGGGACCACTCCGAGCAAGCGGTCGATCTCGTCCCGACTCAGCGGGCCGTCGGACTCACTGGCGGCGACGATGAGGTTGGTCGTCAACTCGACCTCGCCCATGAGGTCGCCGTCCTCGAGCGTGACGTCGAAGGGATCGATCACCCTTGGACCTCCTCCATGCTCTCTGACCCGTGTGTACGCGTGCTGACGAGTCACCGAGTCTTCCAGATGACCACCGCGTCTTCCAGCCACAAGCCTGCCCCGACATGCCTCCCATAAACGACGAATCCCCGAAATCTCCCCCATCTGAGGGTGGAGAGAACCCCCCACAGTGACCCTTGACAGATTCAGGAAAGTGGGCCTTCGGAGGCCGTCGCCGGGGGCGAAATGGACCGAGGCCCCGCCCTGTCGGGCGAGGCCTCGGCACTGATCGAGGACAGGTGCGTCCTACGGGATCAGAGGGGACGGACGTTCTCCGCCTGGGGGCCCTGGGGCCCTGGGTGACGTCGAACTCGACCTTCTGGTTCTCGTCGAGGGACTTGTAGCCCTGCGACTGGATCGCCGAGTAGTGCACGAAGACGTCGTCGCCGCCGTCCTCCTGCGCGATGAAGCCGAAGCCCTTCTCAGCGTTGAACCACTTCACGGTGCCCTGAGCCATTGCTCTTGTACTCCTTAGTCGGGGCGAGAGTCCGTCACCTCGACGGACCCACATCAGATGCGGTGACACGTCGCTCCGACTTGCAGACTCTTTCGGGCCCGAAGAAGGGAACGCCGTTGGATCACAAACTCCGCAGGCGTCTACCAGCTGGAACTTGCACCTTTTGCGTGAAGGAGCGTACCAACTTTGGCGCTCCGCAACAGTCCCCCTGAGCGTGAAATCCCAGCCGTTTGGTGAACTTTGTGTGACGGAGTGGCACCCTCGTCCCATCGACGCGAGGTGCCCACCGGGTCTCCGCAGCCGCGGCGAGTTGGCAATATCTGGAGCACTTGTCCCCCGCCGGGAGCGGGGCGCGGGTATTTTTCACCCCAGTCAGCTGGGAAGTACGGGGGAAGGACCCATGGACAACAAGGACAGCCGCACTGAGACCTGCCCGGACTGCGGCGCAGTGACGGCGGGCGGCGACCACGCGTGCCCGGCAGCCCCGCGTGCCGACGACACCGCGACGATCGCGATCCCCCCGGGCCTGTGGGACACCGGCCTCTTCAAGCCCGCCTGGAACCGCGGCCCCGACGCCGGTACGCCCGACGCGCCGCTCGCGACCGGCTCCCTGCTGTCCCGTCCCGACGACCTGACGCCGACCGAGACGCCTGCCGAGAAGACGCCGGCAGCGCCCGGCATCGACTCCTCCTTCGTCGTGCCCGACCGGTTGATGACGTCGTCGAGCGCCGAGGAGCCGGAGGCCGAGCCCGAGGCCGCCGCCGAGGAGCCGCAGACCGAGGAGCCGCCGACCGAGGAGCCGCAGGCCGAGGAGCCGCAGGCCGAGGAGCCGCAGGCCGAGGCCCCCGCGGCCTGGTGGCTCGACGAGGACCCCGTGGACGACGCCGCCGAGGACCCCACCGATGTTCCCGCTGAGGACCCCGCCGACGGCGCCCTGGGCGACACCAACGAGCGTCCTGCCCTCACCGACGAGGCGATCGCCGAGCTCGACGGCTCCGACGCCGACACCGCCTACGCGCCGGACTCGGACGACGAGCCCGCCGATGCCGACGCGACCCAGTTCGACCTGGCCGCCACCCCGAGCAGCCACGCCTGGCCGACGGCCGAGCCCAGCGCGCCTGCGGCCCCCGCGCCGCTCGAGCCCGCCACGACCTCCGTCCCCGTCCCGGCCCCGACCACCACGTTCGTCCCCGCGGCGTCGTCGGTGTCGACAGCGACGGCGGCAGCGCCCACGGCCACCGAGACCGCGGTGACGCCGACGGCGTACGACACCGAGGAGGCGCCCCGCAGGTCGCGCCGCGGCCTGGCCGTCGTGCTCACCCTGGCCCTGGTCGCCGCCCTGCTCGGCGGCGGCTGGTTCTGGTGGCAGAGCAGCCAGGACGAGCCGGTGCGCGAGGCCTTCGAGGCCTCCCACGGCGCCTTCATGAACGCCTCGACCAAGCTGGTCTCCGCCGAGTCGACCGACGACCTGGCCGTGGCGGGCAAGGACTTCGAGCAGGCCACCACGCTGCTCGAGGACACCCGCGCCACCGCCAACGGCCGCGGCACCAAGCTCGGCGACGCGGTCCGTCGCGCGGTCGCCGCCCAGCTCGAGGTCTCCCGCGCCGCCCAGGGGCTGACCGGGATCGCCGACGAGCAGTACGGCGCCTGGGGCGAGGCCCGCGGCGACCTCAGGTCGGGCCTCGAGGCGCTCTCCGGCGTGGAGGCCGACATCAGGACCGCGGGCGGCAGCACCGAGGGCCTGCCCGGCCCCGCGCTGGTTGAGGAGATCGACACGACCGTCGGCGACGCGGCCACTGCGAGCGGCCAGCGGCGTACGAAGCGGCTCACCGCCGACCTCGCCGCCGCCACCCGGATCGCCCAGCTGCGCAACATCGGCCAGCGGGCCCGGACCGGGACCGCGTCGCTGAGCGGTGCCGTGGATAGCCTCGACGGCTCCGACGTCGACACCGCAGGGATCGCGCGGCACGCCGCCGTGCAGGAGGCGCTGGCCAAGATGACGCGCCTGCGCCCCGCCACGCTCAACCAGTGGGAGGCGATCAGCACCCAGGTCGAGCGCAAGGCCGACGAGATGCCCGACGGCGGCACCGACCTCAAGGTGGCCCTGACCAAGGCCGACGCCATGGTCACCGCCGCTGCCGAGGCGTGGACCACCTGGGAGACCCAGACCGAGTCGGCCCGCACCGCCAAGCAGGACGACATCGAGGCCGTCAAGACCGCCCAGGGGATCGTCGACGGGTTGGCCACCGACCTCGAGGGCCTCGACACCAGCCTCGCGAACTTCATGGCCGGCGGCCCGTTCGACAGCGCCGGCACCGCCGGGGAGGCGTACGCCACCCTCAGCGCCGCCGCCGGCGCACGCGAGTCGATGGCCGGCCAGCTCACCGGCGTGGGCACGCCGCCCGAGGTCGAGGAGGAGGTCGCCGCACTGGTCTCCGCCCTGACCACCCACGCCGCCACCGTGCGGGCGGCGGCCGACGCCGCAGCCGCCTGCACCCCGGGCTGCATGCTCGTCGAGACGCCCGGCTGGACCCAGCTGGCCGCCAACCGCGAGTCGCAGGTGGCAGCCGTCGCCAGCGCCGTCGAGGCATGGCGGGAGGCCGCCAAGGAAGCGGTCAAGGAGATCCGCCAGCGCGAGCTGCCGGAGAAGCCGCAGATCTGAGGCAGACCAGGTGGGGCAGCGCTCCACCAGCGCCACGCAACACCGCCCCCGGACCGAGTCGGTCCGGGGGCGGTGTCGCGTCAGGGTGTCGCGTCAGGTGTGGGCGGCTCAGTTCTTGGCGTTGCCGCTGCCCAGCACCAGGTTGGAGCCGGAGCCGGGCCAGCAGCTGAAGCCGGCCGGAACGGGCTGGGAGTTCTCGACCATCATCTGCAGGGTGTCGAGGCAGCGCGAGACGAGGACGTTGGGGTTGTCGCTGACCGAGTTCGACAGCGCCTTGTTGGCGGCGGCCTGGGCGCGGTTGGTGCGCTCGGCCTGCAGGGCGACCTGGGTGCGGGCGACCTCGGCCTGGAACTCGTTGATCTTCTTCTGCGTCTCGGGCGAGAGCGAGATGCCGGAGATCGTGACGAACTCGATCTTCACGTAGCCACCCGAGTCGGCGACGCGCTTCTTCATCGACTCGGTGACCTCGGCGGCCAAGCCGACGTAGTCGGGCACGAAGTTGAGCCGCTTGTCGGAGTTGGGGTCGACGGTGACCAGCTCGGCGGTCGGGTTGTACTGGCCGAAGACCGCGTTGATGGCGTTCTTGAAGACGGTCTCGACGAGCGCCTCGCGGACGTTCTCGTTGACGTCGTCGCTGCGGTAGTCGGCGTAGATCTCGTCGGCCTTCTCGGCCACGATCGACCAGCGGATCGCCGTCTCCACCGCGGCGGTGGTGCCGTCGCCGATGCGCACCTCGATGCGCTCGTCGCCGGTGTACTTGTTGGTGATCTTGGTGCCGTCGAGCTCGGTGACCTTCTGCCACGGCGCCTTGACGTGCAGGCCGGAGGAGAGCGACCGGGTCGGCTTGCCGAAGGTGGTCAGCACGCCGACGTTCTTGGCCTGGATGATCGTGGTGCAGGCGAGGCCCAGCAGGACGACGGCGGCGACCAGCGGGAGGACGGCGAGCTTGCGGCCGCTCCCCTTCGACTTCCCGGCGGCGAACATGGCGACGGCCGCGAGCAGCAGCACCAGGGCAAGGACGGTGGTGAACAAGAGGGTTCCCTTCCGGGGGTTCCGCCGTTGTGGTGCAACGGCGCTCATGAGACTTTTCCTCCGGCAGCCTAGCGAGGCGTGGCGTCGGGGCCGATTGCGCCGCGACGCGTGCGTCCACCTCTGGCACGGAGGAGGTTTCACCGGCCCTCGCGCGCGGTATGTTCCCCGCCGTGGCGATCACGATGTCGAAGGAAGCGGCCGCCAAGGTGGTCAAGCGCTTCCACAAGGCCGAGGACGAGCTGTCCGGCGTACGCGGCTCCATCAACGGCCTGAGCCAGCAGATGACGGCCGGGGCCGGAGAGTTCTCCGGCGCCATCGACCCGGGGGCCGACGCCTTCCGGGTGTCGTGGCGCGCCTTCCTCGACCAGTGCATCGACTCGGCCCGCATCATCGCCGGCAACACCAACCAGCTCGAGGTCGACCTCGACCGGCTCGACGGCGACCACGCCACGAGCGGGTGAGCGGCGTGACCGACCACTTCCAGCTCGACGTCCACCCCGAGAAGCTGCGCGCGACCGCGCGCACGATGGACGCCACCGCCGAAACTGTCGCCGCCAAGGGCACCACCCTCTCCGCCACCCCTGACGAGATCGGCCAGTCGTGGACCGGCGACGCCGCGGCGTCGATCAAGGGCGAGATGACGGCGCTCGGTGGCCAGCTCCAGAAGTTCGCGCCGAAGTTCCGCGCCGCCGCCCAGGCCCTGCGCGACCTCGCCGCCGACTACGAGGAGGCGATCGACCAGGTCGCCTCGATGAACCGCAAGTGGGACGACACCGAGACCGCGTACGACGACGCCGTCCGGGCCGCCGACCGCGCCCGCACCCGCAACCTCGAGGGCGCGAAGCCCAAGGACGGGAGCCCGCTCAACCGGGGCATCCGCGACGAGATCGACCAGATCCGTACCGGGGCGATCAGCGCCGCCGCCGAGACCCGCCGGGTCGACCAGACCAACCTGACGCGGTCGTTCAGCCTCACCAAGCAGTGGCTGGCGCACGCCACCCGCCAGACCGGCAAGGCCGTCGACGAGGCGCTCATCGTCAAGGTGACGCCGGAGGAGGTCGCGCACTACAGCTCCACCGGCTCCATGCCTCGTACGCTCGACTTCAGCGCCATGGACGCCATGCTGCTCGCGACCGAGAAGCGCAAGGCCGAGATAGCCGAGCTGGCGGCGCAGGATGCTGCGGAGGGTGCCCAGGAGGCGGCCGACGACCTCGCCGCCCTCGACGAGCTGCTCGGCGACCAGCCCTACCTCGAGGACCCGGCCGCGGTGCGCGCCCTGCTCGAGCGGATGGGCGGCAAGCACGGCGACCCGCACTACACGAGGGCGTTGGTGGAGGCGCTGGGGCCCGACGGCCTCAACGAGCTCTACGACAAGATCGACCAGTCGATGAACCCGCTCTTCGACGGTCAGGGCGTCCCCGCGGACTGGGCGAGGTCGCTGGAGAAGTTCAACGACGCGATCGCGGCGGGGCTGACCCAGTTCGACGACGCGACCGTGGTGAAGTTCGCCTCCGACCTCGCCGCTCCCCGGACGGCTCCGCGCCGCGCTTCGGCATGATCCTCGGCTCCGACTACGCCGACTCGCGGCTCCAGGTCATCGGCCTGGCCTTCCTCGACCGGATGAACAACAGCAAGTACGAGGCCAAC
Organism: Nocardioides daphniae; assembly: GCF_004777465.1. Classification (NCBI taxonomy): domain Bacteria; kingdom Bacillati; phylum Actinomycetota; class Actinomycetes; order Propionibacteriales; family Nocardioidaceae; genus Nocardioides; species Nocardioides daphniae. The sequence goes on along the minus strand of NZ_CP038462.1, from coordinate 513,625 downwards.
AACCCCACGCCAGACACCGCCGAGCGGCTGCTGCAGAGCAGGTACGGCGGCTTCGAGGAGATGGCCAAGGCCTGGTCGAGCGACATCGACCCCGACCGGCTCGCCACCTTCCTCAACACCATCGACCCGGAGACCGCCCAGTGGATCGCCGAGGGGCTGATCAGCGACGGCTGGTCCAACCACGACGACGGGCCCTTCCACCAGGACACCTGGCGGATCAAGGAGCAGGTCTGGCAGGACATCCTCGCCGCCGCTGTCGAGCAGAAGCACCCGTACGCCGCCGCCGCGCTCATCCACTCCGTGCACGAGGGGCTCAACACCCCGCTGCACGACGAGCTGCTCGACCGGATGGCCACGCACTTCACTAACCCCGAGTTCATCTCGATGCTGGCGAGCAACTACTCGACCGTGGACCACGAGGAGGTCGCCCGGATCTTCAAGCAGCTGGGCGACCGGGTCGACGTCAACGACGTCATCAAGCAGTTGATCGCGTCGCGCGGCGAGACCAGCGACCGCGGCATCGCCAACGAGGTCGGCTACCTGCTGGGTGTGCTCGACCTCAACGGCACCGAGGTCGACTACGGGCCGGTGTTCGTCGCGGTGATGGACGCGGCGGTCGGCAAGGCGATCGAGAAGGTGCCGGTCGGCAGCGAGATCTACGGCGTGCTGAAGGCGCTCATCGAGGCCGGCGAGAAGGCCAACGAGAACTACGAGAACTGGGGCAAGGGCTGGAGCAAGGAGGCCCAGCACCAGATGCTCGCGTGGACGATCTACGTCGGCGAGCACGGCGAGCCGCCGGGCTTCTCCGACTGGATGGCCCAGAACCCGCACCGGGTCAACGCCTCGGAGCCCAACTCCGCCATCGAGCAGTACCTGGCCAGCCTGCGCCTGTCGAACGACCCCGTCGACAAGGCCGAGTGGGAGCGGATCCACGAGCTGATGGACGACATCCGCACCGCGCGCAACATGGACGACGACTGACCCCCCCCCCCCTCGCCACGTGGGAGCGGCGCAAGCCGCCTCAGGGGGTGGACAGGTCGACCCGGCTGAGGGACGGTGGACGAGCCACTTTCTCGGGAGGTAGTTCGATGTCGACGTCCGTCCGCACCCGCAGCACCGCACTGGCCGCCACTTGCGCGCTGGGCCTCGGAGGCCTGCTCCTCAGCCCGGTCACCGCCGACGCCCACGGGCGCCACGGCCCGCACCACCCGCCCGGCCAGGAGCCACCCAAGGTCGCCACCGCGCGCGGCTTCGGCGGTGCCGTCTCCACGGTCGACCCGGAGGCGACCAACGCCGCCCTCGGCGTGCTGCGCAAGGGCGGCAACGCCACCGACGCCGCCGTCGCCGCGGCCGCCACCCTGGGCGTCACCGAGCCCTACAGCGCCGGCCTCGGTGGCGGCGGCTACTTCGTGCACTACGACGCCCGCACCAGGCGGGTCTCCACGATCGACGGTCGCGAGACCGCGCCCGCGGCGATGCCCAACGACGCCTTCATCGACCCCGCCACCGGCCAGCCCTACCGGTTCACCCGGAGCTGGTCACCAGCGGCGTCTCGGTCGGCGTGCCCGGCACCCGGCCACCTGGCAGCGGGCCCTCGACAAGTGGGGCACGATGAGCCTGCGCAAGGCGCTCGCCCCCGCGGTGAAGGTGGCCCAGCGCGGCTTCGTCGTCGACCAGACCTTCCGCCAGCAGACGCTCGACAACAAGGTGCGCTTCGAGGCGTTCCCGGCCACCAGCGAGCTCTTCCTGCCCGGCGGTGACGCCCCGCAGGTCGGCAGCACGCTGCGCAACCCCGACCTGGCGCGGACCTACCGCATGCTGGGCGCCCGGGGCGTCCGCTCCTTCTACCGGGGTGCGCTGGCCGAGCTGATGGTCGACGTGGTGCGCGAGCCGCGTACGAGTGCGGGGACGGCACTGCCGGTGCCGCCCGGCTTCATGTCGACGCAGGACCTGCGCGACTACCGCGTGGTCGAGCAGCGCCCCACGCGGGTGGGCTACCGCGGCTACGACGTCTACGGGATGGCGCCGAGCTCCTCGGGCGGCACGACCGTGGGTGAGGCGCTCAACATCCTCGAGGGCTTCGACGTCGGCGGGCTCGGCGAGACCCAGGCGCTGCACCACTACCTGGAGGCCGGTGCGCTGGCCTTCGCCGACCGCGGCAAGTACGTCGGGGACCCGGCGTACGTCGACGTGCCCGTCCGCGACCTGCTGAGCCAGCGGTTCGCCGACGAGCGCGCCTGCGAGATCGACCCCGACGCCGCGCTGCCCAAGCCGGTGCCGGCGGGCGACGTGACCTCGTACGACGGTGAGTGCGACGCCGCGGCCGGGCGGGCGAGCTCGACGCGGACACCGAGAACATCTCGACCACGCACCTGACCGTCTCCGACCGGTGGGGCAACGTCGTGGCCTACACGCTGACGATCGAGCAGACCGGTGGGTCGGGGCAGGTCGTGCCCGGCCACGGCTTCATCCTCAACAACGAGCTGACCGACTTCTCGACCGTCTACGACCCGGCTGACCCCAACCGGATCCAGCCCGGCAAGCGCCCGCGCTCGTCGATGTCGCCCACGATCGTGCTGCGTCACGGCAAGCCGTTCCTGGCGCTGGGCTCGCCCGGCGGCTCGACCATCATCACGACCGTGCTGCAGATGCTGGTCAACCGGATCGACCTGGGCATGAGCATCCCCGAGGCGATCGCGGCGCCGCGCGCGACGCCGCGCAACACGGCCAACGTGGCCGCCGAGCCGGCCTTCATCGCCCGCTACGGCGCCCCGCTGACCGCGCTGGGCCACACCCTCGTACCGGTCGGCGACGGCCTCACCAGCTCGCCCGAGATCGGGGCGGCCACCGCGATCGAGTTCGACCGCCGCGGGCGCACGACCGCCGTGGCCGAGCCCGTACGCCGTGGGGGCGGCGCCGCGGGGGTGGTGTGGCGCTTCCCGTGACGGGGCTCCGCTCGCGGAAGGCGGTTCAGCCCAGCACGCAGGGAGCGGCTGTTGGTGTCGTCCTCCGTCGCCAAGTCGTTGGGACAGCTGTTTGCCAGAACTCCCCTGCATCCGTGTGGTTATGTACCGACCATGGACAACCGCAGCGACATGTCTACCTACGAAACCCAGGCATGGAGCGACCTCCACGTCTTCTGGGAGCGCAAGACGAGCCGACGCGGTCTTCCGCCGAAGGTTGACCACGCAGTGGGGGCAGCTTCCTCCAAGGCAAAGGAGGTCGCCTCGACGGCTGGCGGATACATCAGCGACCACACGCCCGACGTGGTGAAGACTGCCGGCGGCTTCGTGGTTGGCGCGGCGCTGGAGCCAACTGTGAAGGGAGTTCTCGGTCTACTGGAGCTCGTCACCGAGACCGTCCAGGAGCTGACCAACCCGGCCACGGTGATCGACTACCACCGTGCGTCCGGCCGCGAGGTCGGATCCGTGGCGGACCTCGCAGCTCTCGACCTTGAGCACTTGGACGGATTCACCCGCAGGTTCTCCCTCCAAGCTCGTGCCATCGGAGCGGTGGAGGGAGGCGCGATGGGGGCGCTCACCTTCATCCCCGTGGCCGGTTCCGTCGCTGCGATCGGGGCCGACCTGGTCGTGATGCACGCCCTGTCCACGGCGGTCGCGACCCGCGCGTCGCACGCCTACGGTCTTGATCCCACCAAGGAATCGGAGCGGCATCACCTCGAACGAATGCTGACGAAGGCATGGGTTGCCCAAGCCCCCAAGACTGGTGCTGTCAAGGGGGCCAACGACGCTTTCAAGGCTGGCGCGGGTCGTGTCAGGTGGAGTGAGAAGTTCCGCAACGACCACCGCATTGCAGCGGCCACCGAGCGGCTTCTCAAGCAGATGGGGAACGGGCAGCACGTGCCGATCCAGAAGGTCGTGGCAAAGATGCCCGCCATCGGGGTGGTCACCTCGGCAGGCATCAACAGCACCGTTCTCGCCTCCTTGGCCAAGACGTCAGTTCGATATGGCCAGACGGTCCACCTGTCCCGCAAGTACGGATTGCCGATGCCACCCGGGCTGGGCTCGGGTCCGCTGACTCTGCCGAGCTGACCGCATTCGACGGCGGCCGGTAGCCACGTGCCGCCGCTGTGCAGGCACTCGAACGCCGGTCACCCCTGAGGGAAACGCGAGGCGTCTGCCGTGCCGACGGCGCGAAGCCACTGGACGGCGGCATGTGGTCGTGAAACACAAAGCCGACTGGCCCGCGGACGTGCCACTCTGCCTTCATGACCAACGCGACCGGAACTGTGTGGGGACGATTGAGGGAGTACGCTGCGACACAGACGGATGCTTTCTCGTCGCAGGAAGCCATCAGTTGGTTTGCTCGCCACTACCCAGGAACGAACGACAACACTCTTCGCGTGCACATGCGTAACGCATCCTGGAACGTCGGCAACCGTTCATGGGCGTCGGGTCGAGAGCCGTTCCTCGCCAGAGTCGAACGTGGCGTCTTTCGCCGAGCGACAGACGATGAGATCGAAAAGTGGCGCGTCGACCAGACGGCCCCAACGGCTCGCCAAATGAGCGCGGGGAGCGCAGGAGAGACCGGCGGAGCCGGTCCCGGACCGGACGAACCGGGGTTCGAGTGGCACTCCGAGGAACACACCCAGTCCCTACTCGTCGAGTGGCTCAAGAACGACGGTTGGAACATCGTCCGGGCGGCCAACACCAGGACTCGCGAGCCTGGCGTCGATGTCATCGCCGAACGGGGCGACGAGCGCCTCGGGGTCGAGGTCAAGGGTTTCCCGTCTCCTTTCTACGTCACTGGCCCGAAGAAGGGACTCGTGAAGCCGACGACACCGGTCGAGCAGGCCAAGAAGTGGTACTCCCACGCACTCGTCCCAGCAATGCGACTACGCACGCGGGAGCCCGAGAGCCGTTCGGTGATGTGCTTCCCGGACTTCCCGGTCTACCAGCGGCTCTACGAGGAAACCGCCTCCTCTCTTCGTGCAGCGGCCATCGAGGTCTGGTTCGTCACCGAGGCAGGCGATGTTTCCGTAGCGGGATGACTTGATCGTGCGCGCCATGAGCTGGAAACGAGCACAATCGAGTCGTGACCGACCCGATGACCGCGTGGTTCAGACATGACGACGACAATTGCGATCCCTTGCTCGGGCATTTGGAGTCCCTGGCTGCGGCCGGTTGGCGCGTGTCATTGCTGTTGGCGGGCTACAGGTGCTCGGCACGATCATCACCGTCGCCGAGTACCTGAAGACCTTGGACGAGCAACTGGCTGCCTACGACACCGACATGGGCTCGCACGCCGGATTCCTGCGACACGGTTTGGGCACGGCGGATCCGTCTCAGCACTCAATCGACCACACGAACTGGCTCGACCGAGATCCCGCCGTCCAACGCGCGCGCTGGCTCCACCTGGCCCACGCCAAGATCTCGTCGCCCGGAGAGTCAGCCCAGCGTGTTCCCCTGTGGCGTGGGCGCACTGCCAGCGTCGACGGCTGGTCGCTGCTGCCGCCCAAGCACCCCGGCCATCGCTGACCGTCTTGGCGCACGAGTACGGCAGCACGGCGAGCCGGGGGATGCCTCGAGGGGTACACCCGCCCGGAAACTGCTGGGTTCCCACATCAGTCGTCGTCGAGACCGAACGCCGTACTGACCCGCTCGATGGTGAAGGCTTGACGAAGTTTGGCGACGGAGTTCTGGTTCGCGAACATCCCCTTCTGCCACACGGCGCCCGCCTTGGGACAGTGTGGACCCACTCGACGGGGACCGCCCATTCTGCGACGTCGTCATCCTCGTCCCCAGGCCGGGAGTAATCGCCACGCAGCGGCAGTGAAGTCAACGGACGGGTCCGTTGTCAGTGTCCACATTCAACTGATCGAAGCGGACAGCGGCGCCGGTCACGGTGCCCACGCCGACGTACCCGCTGCCGGGAATGCAGGCGAACACCCTGCCGCCCACAGGCAGGTTCTTCAGGGTGCGGGAATACCACGACTGGCCACCGGCAGACACGAAGCCGTATTCGACGGCGTCGTCCCAGTTGCGACTGGTCCCGTCGTCCCCGAACGAGCAGTACCAGTCCTGGCCGTTCCATGGTTCCTTGGACTTGACCTGCTTGCCCGCAGAGCCACTCTTCGTCGACTGCACCTCGTGGTCCACCAACCACGTCCTGGCGAGATATCGGTTGCCGCCATCCTCGAAGTGGCGGAAGAAGACCACGTTGATGGGAATCCCGTAGCCCTCGTTTAGGAACCGGACGATCCGTTCGGTTGCCGCGTCCACGGAAGCTGCAACGATGGTGAACACCTGCGAGGCGTTCAGGTCCTCGGGAGGCGCGCCGCCGAACGCCTCAGCGAACGCCACCTCGAACGGCTGGTGGGGCTTGTAGGCGTTCCAAATCGCCACAATGTCACTGTGCGACAGCGCTGACACCCACGACCCGTAGTCGAGGGCTTGGGCCGTGACATCGCGTGGAGTCTTGTCACGCTTGAGTTCAAGAACGTGCACCGTGCCGGTCTCGTCCACAGCGAGGAGGTCGATGTAGCCGCCGTGCGCCGTGGCTACCTGACGTCCCACCACGAGCAGGCTGACACCGAGGATCGCGGGATCCGACTCGATGTACGCCTCAAGTTGAGACTCCAGTCCGATGGCCGTTGGCTTGATCCGATCCAACTTGTTTCCATCCGCCCGCCACAGCCCCATCTCAAGTGCCATGGACGAAGCCTGCCACCAGACACCGCACAATGCGGGTCACTGACCTCGGTGTCCTCGTGTCGCGCGAGGTAGAGGGTGACATTGTCTGCGAATCGGACCCGCTTGGGCTCCCAGCACGTTCAGAGTCGGTCCGTGGGAGTAGCGAACCCACCGGCGAACCCACACCGGTAGGCTCCGCCTCACGGTAGTTACGTTCCGTCGATTAAAGAATGGAACCTCGGGCCTCTAGCTCAATTGGCAGAGCTCCGGACTTTTAATCCGTTGGTTGTGGGTTCGAGTCCCACGGGGCCTACCGACGCAGAACGGGGAGTGTTCGAGCCACCTGGTGGCCCGAACACTCCCCGTTCGTGTGCGTGCGGCGTCAGCCGTAGTGGCAGACGTAGGACAGCGTCTCGGTGACCTCGATGCCGAAGGACGAGTTGCCGGGCACGGAGAACGACTCGCCCGCGGCGTACGTCGTCCACTCCTCGCTGCCGGGCAGCTGCACCTTGCAGGAGCCGCCGTGCAGCTCCATGACCTCGGGCGCCTCGGTGCCGAACTCCAGCGTCGACGGGAAGATGACGCCGGCCGACTTGCGGGTGCCGTCGGCGAGGAAGAAGGTGTGGCTGACGCAGGCGCCGTCGAAGTAGACGTTGGCGGTCGGGTCGAGGGTGACGTTCTCGTAGGTCATGGCGTGCCTCTCGGTCAGCCGGCTGCGCCGGACTCGGTCTCGGGGTCGACCTCGCCGGACTCGTCGAGGTGGTCCTCCTCGGCGTGGTCCTCGTCGGCGTGCTCAGCGCCCTCGGCGCCGACGACGGTCACGCCCTCGCCGACCATCGCGTCGGGGCCGTAGCAGGCCATCTCGGCCATCGTCGGGAAGTCGCTGGTGACGCAGAGCAGGGTCAGCCCCTGCTCGAGGCGCCAGATGGTGGGGCTGCTGGTCTCCGCGAGCGCGTCGACGCTGGGCGCCTGGAGGACCTTGACGCCGGCGGCCTTCTCCAGCTCGGTCACCATGCGGTCGCGGGTCTCCTCACCGTGCTCGGAGACGAGCGCGGCCTGGTCCTTCGCGTCCGCGTCCTCGGCACCGGGCAGCAGGCCCTCGTGGTCGAGGAAGAGCACGCCGGTGACGCCGACGAGGGCGAGCACGGCGAAGGCAGCGACGCGGCCGGGGCCGGCGCTCTTCGCGAGCGGCAGGGTGATGAGGCCGGCCACCACGAGGGCGGCGATTCCGAAGAGGACGAGCAGCACGGGATTCTTCCTTCACGACCAGCCACGCTGGTCAGTCGACAGGTCTCGGGGCGGGGTCGCCGCGACGGAGCCTAACCGGCCGACCTGTGTGGCGCCTGAGCGCGCCCGCCCCTCGTCCCTGACGGGGCGGCGTACGACGTCAGACGCTGAGCGCTCCCGGCGTCAACGTGGCCGCACGGCGCTGGTCAAGTGGCGACGGGCGGCGGTCCAGGCGGGAGTGCAGCAGGTCGCTCGCCTGCTGCTGGCGACCGGCGCGCACCAGCGCGTGGAGCATCGTCTCCTCGACGATCTCGCGCTGCGCGGCCGAGCCCCCGGCGCGCACCAGCATCGGCTGCACGTCGGCGAGGAGCGCGGCGGCCGTCGTCCAGTCCTGGCGGAGGAAGGCCTGCAGCCCCTCGACGACGGCCAGCACGATGCCCTCGATGACCGGGTCACCGGAGCCGACGCAGTGGTGGCGCAGCGCCTCCAGCCGGTCACCGTCACCCGTCGCGGCGATCGCGAAGGCGGCGTGCAGCGCCACGAACGGCGTCTGCGGCGCCCGCAGCAACGCCTCGTCGACCACGTCGAGCACCGGCGCGATCGGCGGGGGCGGGGTCTCGCCGACGAAGGCCGGCGGCACGGCCAGCCCCGACGCGGCGGTGTCCCAGTCGGAGACGGCGACCCGCCAGCGCCACAGCAGGGAGGCGGAGTCGATGAGCGAACGGACGCCCGTCACTGTCGGCGGCGCGAGCTGCGAGTAGTAACGACCCCGCAGCGCCTCGGTGTCACCGAGGGCGAGGTCGTGCAGCGCCGAGTGCCACGCGAAGTGGGCGCGGTGCGACGCCGAGCGGCCGCTCGCCTGCACCCAGTGGTCGAGCCAGACGCGACCGGCGTCGTGCTGACCGGTCTCGTACATCACGTGGGTCTGGGCGTGCACCGCGTGGCCCGACGACGGCTCGCACGAGAGCGCCGACTCCGCCAGCAGGCCGGCCTCGTCGAAGCGGCCCTGGTCCTGGCGGGTGAAGGCGAGCAGCGAGATGTACCACCAGTGGTCGCCGTAGGCCGGCGCCAACCCCTCGACCAGGTCCCACGCCTCGCGCTGCACGTCGACGACGCCGGAGAAGGCGATCGTCGGCACCGCTGCGGAGACCGCGAGCACGTCACGCGGATAGTTGGCGACGTGGCTCATCAGCGCCCGGGCGCCGGAGTTGCGGACGTCAGAGACGCGACGGGTGATCACGTCGACCAGCGAGGCCTCGCGGTCGTCGCCGCGCTTGAGCACGGCCTCCTGCGCGGCCGACAGGGAGGCGGCCACGTCCGTGTGCGCCCCGGACTCATGGCCCAGCATCGCCAGCGCCGCGTGGGCGAGCGCAAAGGTCGGGTCGAGCTCGGTGGCCTCGCGGATCAGGTCCTCGGCACCGTCCTGGAGGAGCATCAGCCGCTCCAGCCCGGCGTTGTACGACGCCGCGGCCTCCGCCGTCGTCGACAGCGGCAGGCCAAGCGGGTCGCGGGGCCGTGCCACCGGGTGGTGGCCCCCGACGACGCGGCCGTCCTCGAGCCTGCGGGGCAGCGGAGCCACCGCGTCGAGCACCTGGGTGGCCACGGCCAGCGCCTGGGACCGGATCTCCGGCACGGCCGTCGACTCCCAGAGCTCGCCGCGGCGCAGGGCGCCGAGGGTCCAGATCGGCGCGTCGGAGTAGCCGTTGGCGTCGAGCAGGCGGCCCTCGTCGGTGCGTACGCCCATGCCTGCGGTCGCAATCGTCGCCAGCGCCGCTCCCGCGCGCGGACGCAGCAGGTCGTCGAGGAAGGGGTTCTTCAGCAGCCGGACGTCGGTCTGCGGACCGGTGCAGTTGACCACCCAGCCGACCTCGCGACGCAGGCCGTCGGAGAGAGTGACGGCAAGGCCACCGCGGGAGAGCGGCTCGACCTCGAGCACCTCGGCCGCAGTCGTCACCAGCTTCTCGTCGCGCCACAGCTCGTGCAGACGGGCGTTGCTCGACGGCGACATCTTGTGGCGGGCGACGTTCCACGCGCCGGCGTCGGTGCGGACGAACTCGAGGCGGTCCTCCTCGCTCATCCGGCCCCACAGCGCGGCGACCTGGAAGCGGAGGCCGTCGATCGCCGGGCGCCAGTCGCCGGTGGAGGCCTGGACGCCCTCGACGTGGCGCAGGGCAGCCGCGCGGATCTCGGCCAGCGACGAGCCCCAGTCGGAGATGTCGGGGATGGTGGCCAGCTTGGGCACCTGCAGGTGGGCCTTGGGCAGGCGGCCGCTGCGCGAGATGGCGTGCAGCGCGCGGTCGGGGCGGGCGTCGGGGCCGGTGAGGCTGAGCACGACGTCGACCATGGTGAGGCCGGTGCCGACGATGAGGACGTCGGAGGGGCCGGTGCGGTCACGGCGTACGACGTCGAGCGCGCCCGGCGCCCACGGGTCCGGCACGAAGAAGGGGCTGTCCTTCAGCGCCTGCGGCGCCCAGGCGTGGCCGACGGTCGGCAGGCCGGTGCCGACGACGAGGGCCTGGCCCTCGATCTCGCGGCCGTCGTCAGTGCGCACGGCGACCCCGGAGGCGGTGCGGCGCACCTCGGTGGCCGAGGCGCGGACGTGGTGCAGCCCGGCCAGCGGGGCCGAGGCGCGCGCGTCGGCGAGGGTGTCGTCGAGGTAGAGCGCAAGGTTGCGGCGCGGCTGGAACGAGTGGGGGTCGACCGCCTCGGGCAGCTCCCGGTCGAGCCAGGCGACGAAGTGGCCGGGGTCCTCCGGGAGCGCACTCATGCCGGCGGCGACGACGTTGAGCAGATGGGCGCTGTCGGGGGTGCCGAAAGCGGTCCCACGACCCCAGCGGTCGGCCGGGTCGACCAGCACGATGTCGATCCCGGTGGAGCGACGACCGGCGGTGCGCAACAGGTGGATCGCAGCGAGCGTGCCCGCCGCGCCGGCCCCGACCACGACGATCTTGGGGCGACTGCAGTGCGCGACGTCACGAGATGTCACAGATCCACTCCTCGAACCGGAAAACTTTTAGTCGATCTTATTACTCGACTTCATGGATCGACAATCCCCGCGCCGCGCGCCCCCTCACCGCCCGGTCGCAATCCAGTAGCGCCGCTTGCCGTCGACCACGTCCTCCAGCACCGCGCCGTGGCTGAGCATCGTGCGCCACGACGCCTCGTTGTCGTCGTCGCAGGTGAGCAGGACCCGGTCGAGCCCCAGGGCAGCGGACCGCTCCAGCGCCAGCCCCAACGCCCGGGTCGCGATCCCCTCGCCGCGGCGGGACGGACGTACGGCGTAGCCGATGTGGCCGCCGTCGCGACGCAGCGCGTCGGTCAGCGAGTGCCGCAGCGCCAGGAAGCCGACCAGCTCGTCGCCCTCGACGATCCACAGGTAGTCGCACCTCACCACCCCGCCCGTCCACGGCAGGCCCTCCCCGTCGCGTCGCAGCTGCTCGACGAGCCGCTCGAGCCGGGCGAGCGAGACGTCCTCGAAGCTCTCGAAGAGCCAGCCCGACCCGTGCATCGTGGCGCCGACGCCGCCGAACTCCGCGACCACCTCCGTCCACGAACGGTGCAGACGCGGGTCGGGAGCGACGAGTTCAACGGGAGCCATGTCCTCATGAGACCACCGGCCACCGACAGGACTCCACCCGAATACCGGCCCGGGTGTGACAGGAGCGTGCAGCAACGGCGTACGCGTGTGATCTCGCTTGCAGTGGAGCTCGCGGAGGCAGGGCCCAGGCGTGCCGCGACCTAGAATCGAGCCCATGTCTGACTCCCCCCAGAGCGTCTCCCCCGAGCTCTACACCACCTTCACCCAGAGCGTCCGGGACCTGGCCGACGCCACGCTCCGCACCAACGCCGGAGCCGAGGCGATCGCCGCCGCGCAGGCAGAGATCGAGGCCATCACCGCCCGCCTGGCCGCCGACCAGATCCCCGGCACCCACGGCGAGCACTGCACCGGCCCCATGGGCGTGGCCGGCTGGGGCAACACGGTCGTCGGACTGCGCAACGCCGCCGCGATGCCGCTGCACTTCACCTACTCCGACGACGGCAACCGGCTGTGGGCCGACTTCACCCCCGGCGCGCTCTACGAGGGGCCGCCCGGACACATGCACGGCGGCGTCATCGCGATGCTGCTCGACCAGGCGCTCGGCGAGATCGCGGTCCGTAGCGGCCGCCCGGGCCTGACCGCCAACCTGAGCATCAACTACAAGCTGCCCACCAAGCTCAACACGCCGCTGCGGATCGAGGCCTGGTACGACCGCACCGAGGGCGTCAAGACCTGGACCGCCGGCACCATCACCTCCGAGCAGGGCGTCTGCGCGGAGGCCGAGGGCCTCTTCATCCTGCCGCGCTGGGTGCGCGACCTGCCGCCCGAGGAGGCGGCCAAGCTGCACCAGCACGACTGACGTACGTCGGCCTGCTCACTCGTCGTCGGCGTGCCCCAGCACGGCGACGGTGAGCAGGACCGCCGAGTCCTCCACGGCCTCCAGGTCGTGGCGGACCAGCGGCAGCACCAGGTGGTCGCCCGCCGCGCCCTCCCAGGTCTCGCCGCCGGCGTGCAGGCGTACGCGGCCGCGCAGCACCTGCAGCGTCGCCTCGCCCGGGCTGTCGTGCTCGCCGAGGCTCTTGCCGCCGCTCAGCGCGATGACGGTCTGGCGCAGCTCGTGCTCGCGCCCCCCGTGCAGGGTCCGCGCGCTGCGGCCGGCCTTCGCCTCACCCGCGGCGGCGAGGAGCTCGTCGACGAGCGTGGTCAGGGACGTGCCGTTCATGAGGCCTCCTGGGATCGTGCGGTCCTGCCCCCAGCATGCACCCTCGCCGGCTCAGCGGGTCTTGGCGCCCCGCTCGTTGGCGTCGGTGAGGCGGGCCTCTTCGGCCGCCTGCTGCTCGAGCTCGGCGCGACGGTCCTCCTCGAGCCGGTTGGCGTCGTACTCCCCCGGTTCGGAGACCAGGTCGGCCGCGCCGCCCTCGAGCCGCTGCAACGCCTGACGCGCGAAGATCTGCTGCACGGTCGTGGTGCGCTCGGAGCGACCCCGGCCGATGAACGAGATCGCCCAGTGCAGCAGCGCGGTGATGCGGCCCTTGAAGCCGGTGATGTAGAGCAGGTGGATGAAGAGCCACATCAGCCAGGCGATGAGGCCGCTGAGACGCAGCTTGCCGATCATCGCGACCGCCCGGAAGCGGCTGATGATCGCCATTGAGCCCTTGTCGAAGTACTTGAAGGGACCCTGCGGCGCCTTGCCCTTCAGGCGTCCGTCGATCTCCTTGGCGGCATACTTCGCGCCCTGGATCGCGACCTGCGCGACACCGGGCAGGTTGTCGAGGCTGATCATGTCGCCGACCACGAAGACCTCGGGGTGGCCCGGGAGCGTGAGGTCGGGGTTGACCGCGATGCGGCCGGCACGGTCGAGCGGTGCGCCGGTCTGCTCCGAGAGGGTCTTGGTGAGCGAGGAGGCCTGCACGCCGGCGGCCCAGATCTTGGCCACGGAGTCGATGCGCTCGGTGCGGCCGTCCTTGAAGGCGATGGTGAGGCCGCGTTCGTCGACGTCGGTGACCATGGCGCCGAGGATCACCTCGACGCCGAGGTTCTCGAGCTCCTTCTTGGTCTTCTCGCCGAGCTTGGCGCCGAAGGGCGGCAGCACCTGCGCCGCGGCGTCGACGAGGACGACGCGGGCGGAGCGCGAGTTGATCGCGCGGAAGTCGTGCTTGAGCGTGCGGTGCGCGAGCTCGGCGATCTGGCCGGCCATCTCCACACCGGTCGGGCCGGCGCCCACGACGACGAAGGTCAGGTGGTGGTCGACGTTGTCGCCCTTGCTGGCACCCAGCTCGGCCATCTCGAAGGCACCGAAGATGCGGCCACGCAGCTCGAGGGCGTCGTCGATGCTCTTCATGCCCGGGGCGTGGGTGGCGAAGTGGTCGTTGCCGAAGTACGACTGGGTCGCGCCGGCGGCGACGAGCAGCGAGTCGTACTCGGTCACGGTGCGGCGGCCGAGGACCTCGGAGGTGACGAGCTTCTTCTCCAGGTCGATGTCGATGACCTCGCCGAGCAAGGTCTTCGCGTTCTCCTGGTGCGCCAGGACCTCGCGGGTCGGCGGCGCGATGGAGCCCTCCGACAGGATGCCGGTCGCCACCTGGTAGAGCAGCGGCTGGAAGAGGTGGTGCGTGGTCTTGGCGATCACGGTGACGTCGACGTCCGCGCCCTTGAGACCCTTCGCGCCGAAGAGCCCCCCGAACCCGGAGCCGATCACGACGACACGGTGACGATCCGGACGGTGGTCGGTCGGGGTGGCCATGCGATGGTGCCTTTCCTGAGACTGGCGAGCACACGTTAAGTTCCCAGTCTCACCCCAAACAGACGTGCCACCCAAGTTCCTGACCCCGTAGTGCTTGTCACACGTGAGGAACGGGTCTCCTTCAGGTACAAAGGAGGCGGCCCGGAGGTTTGCCCCCATCTCGGGAGGGGAAGATGGGCCATGCTTGGCCTGACCAGCCGCAGCGTTCCACACCCCGAACTGCCCGAGGACCTCTGTGCCGCTCAACAAAGAAGCACTCCAGCTGGACGCATCCCCGACGTCCGTCGCCGCGGCGCGCCGTTGGGTCGTCCAAGTGTGCCGGGAGCTCGGGCGTGACGACCTCGTCGAGTGCTCCGAGCTGGGTGTCTCCGAGCTGGTCACCAACGCGATCCTGCACGGCGAGGGCCCGCTCAGCGTCCGCGTGCGCGGCACCGTCCACCACCCGCGCATCGAGGTGTACGACGGCTCCCGGCGCCCGCCCGTCCTGCCGTCGGACCCGTTCCGCGAGCACGTCGACCACGATGACGACGACGCCTTCCTGACCACCAACGGCCGGGGCCTGGCCCTGGTCGCCATGTCGTCGACCGCCTGGGGTGCGTCGGTGGAAATGCGCGGCAAGGTCGTCTGGTTCGAGCCGGCCCGCGCCGTCCACGAGCACTACCCGCCGGGGATCATCGACGGCGTAGAGGACCCCGACTCCGAGTGGACGCCGCTGCCCGACTCGATGTCGGTCCAGCTGAAGGACGTCGACGTCCCGCTCTTCCTCAGCACGATCACCCAGTACAGCAACCTGCGCCGCGAGCTGCGCCTGCTGGCGCTGTCGCACGACCACGACTACCCGCTGGCCGGCGACCTCTCGCAGATGTTCGCCACGTTCGAGAAGCAGTTCCCGCCGTCCTCGCTGCACAGCATGTCGGCCGCGCTGCTCAAGAGCGGCGACCGCGCCGACCTGACCTTCGTGGCCTCCCCGCGCTCCAGCCAGATCTTCCGCACCATGTTCGACATGTTCGAGCTGGCCGACTCGTTCTGCCGCAACCAGCGCCTGCTCTCCCTGGCCCGTACGCCGGAGCAGGTGGAGCTCCAGCACTGGCTGCTGACGGAGTTCCTGCGCCAAGCCGACGGCGAGCAGCCCACCTCGTGGTCGCAGCACGAGGACGGCCGCGCCCACGCCTCCTGAGGCTCCCTCAGGCGTAGCCCAGGTCGTGCAGCCGCCGGTCGTCGATCCCGAAGTGGTGGGCGATCTCGTGCACCACGGTGATGCCGATCTCCTCCACCAGGTGGTCGCGGTCCTCGCACATCTCGATCAGGGGACGGCGGAAGAGCAGGATCCGGTCCGGCAGCGCGCCTGAGTGGTTGGCCGGCCGCTCGGTGAGCGCGAGCCCGTCGTAGTAGCCCAGCAGGTCCGGGTCGTCGTCGGGCGCCTCGTCCTCGACCAGGACGACGACGTTGCGCACCAGGCCGGCCAGCTCGGCCGGAACCGCGTCCAGGGCCTCCTCCACGAGCGCGTCGAACTCCCGGGCGGTGACGTCGGTGAACTCCACGCCGCGAGCCTAGTCAGGGCGTCCCACGACGACGTACGCCGCCGGGTGCCGGAAGCCGGCCAGAAATGACTCAAGGCCCGCTCCGAAGAGCGGGCCTTGAGGCTGGCGACCCTGACGAGACTCGAACTCGCGACCTCCGCCGTGACAGGGCGGCGCGCTAACCAACTGCGCTACAGGGCCTTGCTTGTCTTGCTGTTTTGCTCCTTGCGAAGCGAGTGGAACTCTAACCCATCCCCGTCCGGACTTCCCAATCGGGGGCCCTGACCGCTTCCGGGTCGTACCCCCAACGGGATTCGAACCCGTGCTACCGCCGTGAAAGGGCGACGTCCTAGGCCGCTAGACGATGGGGGCTAGCAACGCTTCACAGCATAGGGGCCGCTCGATCAACTCCCCAAACGGGGCCGACCGCGTTTTCGCAACCTCCGCGGGCTCATGTATGGTTTCACCCGCTTGGGCAGGTAGCTCAGTTGGTACGAGCGTTCGACTGAAACTCGAAAGGTCGGCGGTTCGACCCCGCCCCTGCCCACAAGCACCGAAGGGCCCGACTCCGGTCGGGCCCTTCGGCATTTCAGCCCGGCGGAGCCGCTTCGGTGGAGTTCTCCAGTCACCTGGTGACCACAGGACTCCAGTCAGAGGCGCGTCACCCGCTGCACCGCGCGCACCGCCGCGTTGTCCCGGCCCAGCCGCGTACACCCAGCAGCTCCCCCACCCGCCGCGCTGTGTCGCAGGGCGCCCCGAGCACCTGACCCCAGCCGAGCCTGACCGTCACGTGCCCGGCCAGGGTCGAGGCGACGTCCCGCTCGAGGTCGCGGAACCGGTCGCGCGCAACGGAGTGGTACGCACGCCCGTCGAGCTCGACGATGACCTGCTGCCGCTCGGCACGTCGCACCGGTCGGGGCCGGCCAGCGAGACCTGTCGTACGCCGCGCGGCAACCCGTGGAGGCCCTCGACCCGCCGCAGGTATGCGTGCTCCAGCACGGAGTCCGCCCCGTGCTCCAGTCCGTCGAGCACGTCCTCCATCAGGGGCCGGCGCGACCACCGATCCCGTCGGGCCAAGGAGGCACGCAACCGCTCCACCGTCGTGTGACGCGTCTGCACGGCATCGGTCAGGACGCCGACAGCCGTACGGTCATCGACTGCCTGTGAAGCCACCAGCACCACCGCCTCCTCCGTGCGCAGCCGAGGCGGGCTCGCTGCCCAGAGCACGCGAGGCCCGAGGTCACGCCCGCGTCGTACGACGATGTCGGGTGGCGGCACCAGCCGCCTCTCCTCCGCGACCACGACGTGCATCGGCCCGTCCGTGCTGGCCGTCCGCAGGCCCGAGGCGCGCAGCGCGGACAGCCGTCGAGGGCCGACGGCGCTGTGAGCAGGACCGCGGCCCACGCCGCCTGGCGCCAGGTGAGCGTGCCGGTGTGGTCGACGAAGACCCCGCGGTGGACCGGCGCCAGCAGTCGACGGCGCACGAGCCGACGTACGACGTGGTCCCCCAGCCCGGCAGCCACCAGCTGCGCGCGGCTCACGACCCCGTCCTGGGGACCAGCGAGGGCGAGGAGCTCGGGCGGCAGCGACATGTGGCCAGCGTGGCCTCCGCGAGCCCTGTCCCGCTGGCGCGCCACTGGTCGCTGTGGAGAACCGGTTCCCATCAGCTTCGGTGGAGTTCTCCAGTCATCTGGTGACTGCAGAACTCCAGTCAGCTCACTGGACGGCGAGCCCGTAACGGTTCGCCGCGGCGTACACCGCGTTCACGTAGCCGTTGTCGTGGTTGTAGGAGAAGATCGCGGCGTTCCAGCCCGACGAGGTCGTCAGGTCGTGGCCGTCGAAGCAGAGGTAGGCGGCAGCGGACGCGGCGGCGTCGTCGATGTCGTGCGGGTCCTTCACGCCGTCGCCGTCGCCGTCGCGGCTGAACCGGCTCCAGGTCGACGGGATGAACTGCATCGGCCCCATGGCGTGGTCCCAGGTGGGGTTGCCGTGCAGCGCGGCGGTCTGCGCCGTGGAGCGGATCGCCGCCAGGCCCTCACCGCCGTCGAGGGCCGGCCGAGGATCGGCGAGGAGGAGCGGCCGTCGCGGCCGAGCGTACGACCGCCGATCGTGCCGTGCTGCGACTCGACCCAGCCAATGCCGGCCAGGGTGGTCCAGCCGAGCTCGCAGCGCTTCGGGGCAGCGAGCGTCGCCCGGGCGTACGCCGTCACGGCCGGCACCGGGATCCCGGTGGCCTGCGCGGCCCGTGCGGCCCAGCTCGCGTCGACCTGGGGCAACCGGCCCCTCCCGCCGCGCGAGGCGGCGACCGGACGGCTCACCTGCGGGGTGACGGGCAGGGCGGCGCCCGCCCGGACCTGCTGCCCGGTCACCGAGGCCGAGCGGTCGGCCAGGAACTCCTGGGCCAGCACGCCGGTGGCGCCGAGCCCCACGAGCGCGGCCACCACCGTGAGGGCGACGCCAGCCCTCACCCGAACCGACCGTGCACGTAGTCGGCGGTGCGCTGGTCGCGCGGACGGGAGAACATCGCCTCGGTGTCACCGTGCTCGACGATGACTCCGGGGGTGCCGTGGGCAGCGAGGAAGAAGGCGCACTGGTCGGAGACCCGCGCGGCCTGCTGCATGTTGTGCGTCACGATGACGATGGTGACCTCCTGGGCCAACTCTTTCATCGTCTCCTCGATGACGCGAGTGGAGGTCGGGTCCAGCGCGGAGCACGGTTCGTCCATCAGCAGCACCTTCGGCCTGATGGCCAGCGAGCGTGCGATGCAGAGCCGCTGCTGCTGCCCACCGGAGAGCCCGCCGCCGGGCGCGTCGAGCCGGTCCTTCACCTCGTTCCACAGCCCGCCGCGGGTCAGGCACTGCTCCACGAGGTCGTCCTTGTCGCTGCGCGAGGCCCTGGTGCCGGTCAGCTTCAGGCCGGCCAGGACGTTCTCACGGATCGACATCGCCGGGAAGGGGTTGGGCTTCTGGAAGACCATCCCCACCGCACGGCGGGCATCGGTCAGCTTGAACTGCGGGTCGTAGAGGTCGTCGCCGTCGAGCAGCACCTCACCGGCCAGCGCGGCCGACGGCACCAGCTCGTGCATCCGGTTGAGGATGCGCAGGAAGGTCGACTTGCCGCAGCCGGACGGCCCGATCAGCGCCGTGATCCGCCCCGCGGGCATCGTGAGCGAGACCCGGTCGAGGACCTTCCGGTCGCCGAACCAGGCAGTGACCTCACGCGCCTCGAGGGAGGCCAGCGAGCGTCCGTCAGCACCGTCGAGCGGCGCACCGGGGGCGGCAGGCGCCTGCGGCGGCACGGGCGGGAGGACGGTGGTGCGGTCGTCGAGCGTCATGGGTGCGTCCTTGCAGTCGTACGAGGTGGGGTGCGGGTGGGCGGGCCCGGCGCGGCTCGTGGCCGGCCGGACCCGCCCGGTGGGGTGGCGCGGGTCGGCGCCGGTGAGGGTCAGCGCTGGCGGATGACGAAGCGCAGCGTCGAGCCCTTCACGGACGTGGGGCCGGTGTAGGTGGCGACGAGGGTGCGCTTGCCCTTGGCGAGCTTCTTCAGGGTGAGCGTCACGCGACCGTTCTTCACCTTGCCCTTCGCGACGACCTTCTTGCCGTCGCGGATGACGACCGTGCCGGTCGCCTTCTTCTTGTTGGCCAGGGTGACCACCACGGCGCCCTTGGCGCGCTTGCCCTTGGCGTTGGTGGCCTTGAAGGTCTCCTTGAGGCTGGACTTCACCAGGACCGGTGCCTTGGGGCCGGCGACGGTGAAGGTGCCCTCGCTGCTCACCGAGCCGGAGAAGACGGTGCCCTCGTCGGCCACGAAGGTGGCCTTGACCGTGTGGGTGCCGGCCGAGAGGCCGGTGACGGTGCGGGTGGCCCTGCCGCCGCTCAGCAGCGCGGTGCCAGCGTCACGACCGTCGACGGTGAACTCGACCAGGCCCTGCGGCTTCAGTGCACCGCCGCCACCGACGGTGGCGGTGATCTCCAGCGCGCCGGCGACCTTGGAGACCGCGGCGACGGTGGTGCTGGTCTCCACGAGCGCCGTGGCGAGGCTGGGCGCGTCCTGGGTCGCGACGCCGCAGGCGCCACCCTCGGCCTGGCTGAGGAGCTGCTCGAAGCCGGCGTCGGCGATCAGGGGTGCGGCGGCCGGGGAGCAGACGAAGCCGGTCGGGCCGAAGATCGAGGTGATCTCGGGCTTGGCGACGTCGGCCTGACGGACCACGTTGTAGAGGGCGCGGGCGGCCTCGAAGCCCTTCGTCACGCGCAGGGTGCCGAGCAGGCCGGCACGACCGACGGAGAAGGGCGCGACGGCGTTGGGGTCGTCCTTGACGGGCGAGTCGTCGTGCTCCTGGACCTCCTTGACCGCCTTGCTCAGCGTCACCTTCACGCCGCTGTTCATGGTGGTCAGCTCGCCCTCGAAGAAGGAGCGCGTGCCGGAGCCGGCCTGCGGGATGAGCGGGACGATGGTGCCGGCCTTGCCGCCGACGGCGCTCCAGTCGGTGATGTCGCCGGCGTAGATGCCGACGATCTGGGCCGGGGTGAGGGTCACCGGGGCGTTGGAGGTGGCGGCCACCGCCATGCCGAGGGTGTCCTTGGCGAACGGGAAGGCCTGGAGGTTGGCCGACTTCTCCGCGGCGTTGAGGCCGGAGGAGGAGCGGGCGTAGTCGACGTCGGGGTTGTTGCCGGCGCCGTGCAGCAGGCTCTTGCCCGCGCCCGATCCGTTGGGACGGGTGATCGGGCTGGCGCCCTGGACCAGGGTCACCGTGGCCGAGTTGGTCTGGGTGCCGGTCGCGTCGACGGTCTTGGCGTCGAAGGAGACGAGGCGTCCCGTCGTACGCCCGGCGTTGTAGCCGGTGAGGCCGCCGTGGCCCTCGGCCAGGTAGCTCAGGGCGTACATGGAGGTGTCGGAGCCGGCGCCGACGACGTCGCTGGCGACGGGGGTGAAGGCGGGGTCGGCCTGGGCCGGCGCCACGAGGGCCGCCGTCGAGACGAGGACCGACGTGGCGGCCACGCCGGCGAACAACCTGCGAACGGACATCTGGGTTCCTTTGCTCAGGTGATGCATCTGGTTGGATTCACAACAGGTTGGGCACACGCATCACCACGTCGGTGGTGACCCATGCGCTGGCGATCACGACGGGAGCCGCGACCACCCAGACCAGCGCTGCACTCCAGCGCTGGCGAGCAACGACCACCCCGGTGGTGATCGCCACGAGAAGTCCGAGGCAGAGGGTCAGCAACGGCCACGCCGTCTGCTCGGTGCCCATCGGCTGCTCGGAGTCGGGCACCGCGGCAGGCAGGCCCGCGGGGGCGCCCAGGCCCTTCTGCGCCTCGGCGTCGACATGGATGACCTCGCCCGGCGACAGCGCACCCAACCGCCCCTGCCCCTCGGCGGTGACCAGGACGAGGCGCGCGGCCCCGTCGGGACGCGGCTGCGGCAGCGGGTCGCCGGCACGTCGTACGCCGCTCACCCGGAACTTGGTGGTGCCCTGCGCGGTGACCGCGACCACGGCGTCCCCCGCCGTCAGCTCACCCAGGGTGGCGAACGGGCCTCCGTACGTCGTCGCGCGGCCGGCGACGACGGACGTGCCGACCTGGCCGGGGAGCACGGTGTTGCGCTGGTGGCCGGGGCCCCGCAGCAAGTCGCCCGAGGCGGTGCCCTCGACGACGACCTGCTCGATGCCCAGGCGCGGCACCCGCAGCAGCGCCACCGGCTCGCCGACATCGACGACCGGCCCGACCGGGGCGGTGGCGGCGGCGAGCTGGGCGCGGAAGTCGTCGTACAGCGTGGCCTGGGCCCGCTGCTGGCTGAGCGCGCCGAGGAAGAGCATCTGGGTCAGCGCCCAGGCGGTCACCAGCAGGAGCACCGTCGCTGCGGTCGAGACGACCAGGGCGGTCCGCTCCGCGGGAGGCGACAGCTGGGTGGGAGGCTGCGACGGCGCGGCCGACGACCCTGCCGACGACCCTGCCGACGACCCTGCCGACGACTGGGTCGCACCCGGCTCGGCGAGGGTCGTCATCGCTGCCCCCGCACGGTGAGCAGCAGTCGGCTGCCGGCGCCGACGAGCCCGGCCAGCAGGGCACCGACCAGGAGCAGCGGCAGCAGGCGCGAGGCGACGCCGGAGGAGACCCGGGCGGTCGGCGGCATGGTCACCACCTGCTCCCCCGGTGCGTCCGCCTTCGGGGTGTCGGCCTGTGCCAGCGGGACCTCCGGCAGGGCCTGGTCCGGCACGCCGCTGCTTCCGGTGGGCGCGCTGCCCGGTCCCCCGGTGGTGGGCGCCGGCGCCTGCGAGCTCTTCGGGGCGCCGCCCTGGGCCTCGACCAGGCGCGCCACCCGCTGGGCCTGGGCGTGCAGCCGCGCGGTGGTGCCCTGCGCCAGGATCGGGACGAAGCCCGACGGGAGGTCGCCGTTGCCGCGGCCGGCCCGCTGACCCTCGGAGGTCGAGACCCGGATGAACTGGGCGACCTTGGCGGCGTCGGCCTTGCCGACGCCCCGCAGCCGGGCGGCCGTGTAGACGACGAGCGTGCCGGGGTAGGCCTGCCGCGCCTTGACCAGCGTCGCCATGTCCATCGCGAAGGGCGAGGTGCCGTCGTCCGCGGGGGTGGCCAGCGCGACGGCCCTGTTCATCGCTGAGGTCGTCGGGGCGACGTACGTGCCACCCCTGGTCGCCAGCGAGGCGGAGCGCAGCCCGAAGCGGGCGGCGTCACCGAGGCCGACGACACCGAGCACGAAGCGGGTGCCGACGCCCTGGCGGTCGACGCGGCCGATCTTCCAGGGGTCGGAGGTGGTGGCGCGCTCGCACTTGGTCTGCACGTTGGGCCAGCCGTCGAGGACCGCCTCGGCGATCTTGCGCAGCGAGGTGACCGGTGCCGCGACCTGGCCGAGGTAGGGCGCCGGGTTCTGCTGGTAGCACTCCTGGTTGGTCGGCGGCACGTAGTCGTCGAGCAGCGGCCACTCGGCGCGCGGCAGCGAGATGTCCTCGTACGCGGGGTTGACCCGCATGCCCCACCGGTCGGGTGTGCCGGCGACGAAGGCGCGGGCGTCGGGGTCCTGCGCGACGTAGGAGGTGAGCGCGGTGATCACGTCGCTCTCCTCCGACAGCGACAGCAGGGTCGCCGCCGACTCCCGGGCGATCTGGTCGAGGCCGGGGTTGAGCGCCCGGAACTCCGGGTCGAGGTTGATCGAGACGGGGTTCTTCTCCAGGCCGGGGCGTGAGCGGCCCCGGTCGCTGGCCGGGTAGGACTGGGTGATCAGCTTGGCGACCAGGCGGGCGTTGAGCTTGAGCTGCCCCACCTCACCGGCGTTGCCGGGGCGGTCGACGACGTAGCCGACGGCGAAGCCGGTGACCGCGGTCGGGGCGTACGCGACGGGGTCGGCGCCGGTGGTCTCGTGACGGCCGGAGACCAGCGCGGCGACGGCCTGGCCGTTCTCCATCAGCGCGAAGGCGGCGCCGTCGGCCATCCGGTTGTGCTGGAACTTGAAGCGGTCCTTGCGCAGGCAGTAGGCGGGCGACCACTGCAGCGCCGCCTGGCTGAGCAGCTCGGAGCCGTAGAAGCCGGTGGGGGCGCGGTCGTCCATCACGTCGCAGGCGTCCGGCGGGAGGCCGAAGCTGATCGGCACCGAGAAGCGGCCGCGCCAGTTGGACTCGGCCCACCACAGGTGCGGCGCGACCGCCAGGTCGATGGCGCGCCCGGCGAAGTTGGACTCACCCGCGGCGAACTGCCCGCCCTTGCGGCACTCCGGGTCGGGCCCCTCGCAGCTCAGCCCCTGGATCGGGATGACCACGATCGAGCAGTCCACCTCGGTGGAGCAGCCCAGCGACTGGTTCTCCACGTTGCTGCGCACCTCGAACTGCACCTCGCCGCGGCCGTTGCCGTCGGTGAAGGCGGCGACCTCGGCGGGCGGGAAGGCCGCCCCGACCGCTGCCTCGGGCGCCATCGTGTCGGCGGTGCACGAGGCGTACGTCGTGCCGTCGGCGGCGCGGAAGGGCGTCGTACGGGTGGCGAAGGAGGCGGCGTCCTCGCACTTCTCCGGCACCGGGACCAGGCCCGACTTGAGGGCGCGCTGCTCCGGCGAGGCGTGCAGGTCGTGCAGCCACGGGGCGCTGGTTGCGGGCAGCATCTGGCTGCGCTGCATCCGGCTGGAGGTCCAGCAGGTCTCGGGCGAGAGCTTCTCCTGGCCGGCCCTCGGCTTCTCCACGCCACGGCACTGCAGGACGACGACGGGGTACTCCTGGAGCAGCCCCTCCTCGCCGAAGGGGCTGGCCGAGCGGCCGCCCGTGGGGTGCGCGCCGCTCCAGCTGATCGCGACGCGCTCACGCCCGCGCAGGTTGGTGGTGCGGTCGACGCGGACGGTCACGTCGCGCTCGTCGACGGTGAGCGTGCGGGCGCCGTTGACGAACGTGCGCTCGAGCTTCTTCGTCGCGCTCCAGCCGTCCTCGGCGGCCTGGGCCGGAGGGGTCGGAGCGAGCCCCACCGCCGCCGAGGCGGCCAGCACCAGCCCGGCCACCAGCGCGCGCAGCCGGGCGCGCGGCCCTGCGACGGCGCTCATCGACGACCGCCCGCGGAGGGACGCCCACGTCGGGCCAGGAGGAGTCCGGGCAGCAGCACCAGCGCCAGCAGCTGGGCCAGGGCCAGCCACGCGAAGGGGGTCGCGTCGCCGGGCCGTGCGGCCGTGAGCTCGGTCGGGGTCGCGCTCACCGCGACGTCGCCGACCACGGCGCCCCCGACCACCTCGCCGGTCGTGGGGTCGACGCCGGAGCCGACGTCTCCCCCGGCCGGCACCTCCCCCGGTGTGGCGCCTCCCCCGGACGGGACGTTGCCGCCGCCCTGCGAGGGAGCGTCGCCGCTCGCGCCACCACCCCCATCGGTGCTGGGCTTGCCGGTGCCGGTCGCGGTGCCGCACGGGCCCTGCCCGACGGCGTCGCACGCGGCGGGCTGGGGTGCGATCTCCGCGAGCTTGTTGCGCTTGAGGTCGGAGCCGGTGA
Organism: Nocardioides daphniae; assembly: GCF_004777465.1. Classification (NCBI taxonomy): domain Bacteria; kingdom Bacillati; phylum Actinomycetota; class Actinomycetes; order Propionibacteriales; family Nocardioidaceae; genus Nocardioides; species Nocardioides daphniae. The sequence continues at coordinate 488,970 of NZ_CP038462.1, read as the reverse complement.
AGGTCGGGTTGTTGCACTTGCTGACCGAGCGGTTGCTGAGGTCGACGCCCGGGTCGGCCTGCTGGAGCCGCCCCACCTGCGTGAAGGCGGCCTGCACCAGGTTGAGCGGCAGTGGCGAGTAGCCGTAGGGACCGGCCTTCGACTGCCCCTCGCACAGCGAGTAGTAGAGGAAGTCGCCGAGCGTCTGGCGCTTCGACGTCGTCATCCGCTGGTCCTTCGACCCGGTCGGGATGATCATGTAGGAGTACGACGACAGCGGGTAGGCACGCTTGTCGGTCGAGCGGTAGACGTCGGTGAGGATCTGCGTCAGGTAGTCCTTGGACTTCCGGTCCTGGTTGATCCGGGCCTTGGTCAGCGCGACGGCGACGTTGTACTGCGTCGGCTCCACGAAGTAGCCGCCCTTGTTGAGCACCTTGACGACCGGATACTTCTTGTTGAGCGGGTAGGCGTACTCGACGTAGCCGATCGAGCCGTTGCCGGCGAAGCCGGAGATGTAGTTCATCATCTGGTCGGAGCCGGCCTGGCCGATCATCCGGCCCTTCTTAGGGAAGTACGAGGTGTAGCCCGACCGCCCGAAGAACGGGCGCCACAGGCCCGCGTGCTCAGCGTCCATCCAGGTGGTCAGCTGCGCCGTGGTGCCGGAGCCGTCGGAGCGGACCACCGGCGTGATCGCCAGCGAGGGGAACTTCCGACCGTTGTTGTCCTTGGTGATCGCCGGGTCGTTCCAGTTGGTGATCCTGTTGGTGAAGATCTTGGCGAGCGTCTCCCCCGACAGCCGCAGGTTGCGGACCAGCTCGTTGCCGATCTTGAGCTGGTAGGTGAAGGCGGTGCCGCCGGCCACCACGGGCAGGTAGGCGAACTCGCGCCCACCGGCGTTGTCGGCGTTGCCGAACTCGTCGACGCCCGGGTAGGGGATCTCGGAGATGCCGAAGTCGGTGACGTTCTGGGCGAAGTTCTTGCGGCCCTGCGAGGAGCCGCCACCGTTGTAGGTGACCTTCATGCCGAGCGAGTCGACGTCGGAGATCCACTGCTGCACGATCACCTCCGACCAGGTCGACCCCGACCCCTCGATCTGGGCGTACGCCGGCCGCGCACCCGGGCGCTGGTCGTTCCCGATGCCGGTGGTCGGGGTCGCGCCAGCGATCGCTGCGGGGCCCGCGACGGCGCCGACGAGCAGGCCGAGGGTGAGCAGCGCGCGGGCGGCGAGCGACCGCGTACGAGGGGTGGGGGTGGTCACGAGTCCTCCTGGGAGCGGGCACGACGAGGAAGGGTGAGGCGCAGGCCGGCGAAGCGGCGTACGAGGCCGGGGCGGGCGGCGGCCCGACGGGGGCGGGCCACCAGACGGGCGGCGACGAAGAGCACCAGCACCAGGACGAGCAGGACCGTGGCGGCGCCGAAGGCACGCTCGATCATCATCGGCTCGGGGCTTCGCGCGCCGGTGAAGATGAAGAGGGGCAGGGAGTTCATCACCCCGTCACCGGGGTTGAGCACGGTGAAGTTGGCGACGCCCGAGGTCAGCAGCACCGGGCTGGTCTCGCCGATCCCGCGGGCCACCCCGAGGATCAACGCGGTGGCCAGCCCCGGGCGGGCGGTCGGCAGGACGACGTGCCACACGGTGCGCCAGCGGCTGGCCCCCAGCGCCAGGCTCGCCTCGCGCAGGCCGCCCGGGACGACGCGCAGCACCACGTCGGCGGCACGGGCGATGATCGGGAGCATCATCACGCTCAGCGCCATCGCGGCGGCCAGGCCGGAGCGCGGGAAGCCGAGCGTCACGACCAGGACCGTGTAGACGAAGAGGCCGGCGACGATGGAGGGCAGCGCCGTCATCGCCTCGACGATCGTGCGGACGACCCGGGCGAGCCGCCCGCCGACCTCGGTCATGAAGACCGCCGTGCCGATGCCCAGCGGCAGCGTCACCAGGATCGCGATGCCCATCTGCACCAGCGACCCGACGACGGCGTGCACGACGCCGCCCCGGTCGAGGGCGTCGCGGGGCCCGACGCCGGCCATGTCGTGGACGTAGAAGTTGAGGTGGGTCAACGGCCCCCAGCCCCGCAGCACCACGAAAACCATCACCGACAGCAGGGCCGCACCGACCAGCAGGGCGCCGGAGGTCACCACGCCCTGCACCACGCGGTCGAGGACGTCGACCTTGCGCCCGACGAGCGCGGCGGTGACGCCGGAGAGGACGAGCCCGAGCACGAACCAGGCCACCAGCAGCCAGGCCACGCCACCCAGCGGCAGGAGCCGTTGGGTGGTCAGGAAGGCCATCGCGAAGGCGGCCACCCAGGCGCCCAGCACGGCGAACCGCTCCTCGGCGGTGGGACGCCCGAGGCCGGGGCGCGGCAGCGGCGCCGGGGCAGCCTCGTCGCGGGTGGGCAGGTGGGTGGTGCCACGGACCAGGCCCTCGCGCGTCGCTGCCGAGGGGGAGCAGCGGCCTCGGGGCCCGGCCCGGGCGGCGTGAGGATCGTCATCAGGCGTCCGTCCCGGCCCCGGAGCGGCTCCGGTTCACGATCACGGCCGCCAGCGTGTTGACGACCAGGGTGATGAGGAAGAGCACGAAGCCCGCGGTGAGCAGGGCGGAGAGCTGGGCCTGGCTGGCGTCGCCGAAACGACCGGCAATGAGTGCCGAGACGGTGTTGGTGCCGACCTCGAGGACGCTCGCCTTCATCACGAAGTCGGGCGAGATGATCAGCAGCACCGCGATGGTCTCGCCCAGGGCGCGGCCCAGGCCGAGCATCGTGCCACCGATGATGCCGCCGCGGCCGAAGGGCAGCACGACGCTGCGGATCATGCCCCAGCGGGTGGCGCCCAGGGCCAGCGCCGCCTCCTTCTCCCCGGGCGGGGTCTGGGAGAAGACCTGGCGCATCACCGCGCACGCCATCGGCATCACCATCATCGCCACCGCGATGCCCGCGCAGAAGGCCGAGCTGATGTAGCGGGAGGTGTCCCAGACGGCGGCGTCCGGGTCGGAGTCGACCGCGAAGAAGGGGATCCAGCCGAACGTGCGGTGCAGCCACAGCGCGAGCTCCGCGGCGTGAGGCATGACCAGGAAGTAGCCCCACATCCCGTAGATGATCGAGGGCACCGCGGCCATCAGGTCGACGAGCGAGACCAGCGTGGCGCGGATCCGCGCGGGGGCGTACTCACTGATGTAGAGAGCGGTCAGCAGCGAGAGCGGGAAGGCGATCGCCATCGCGACGGCCGCCACCTGGACCGTGCCGAGCAGCACGGCCGCCATGCCGACGACGTCGGCCTCCGGCTCCCACGCCTGCTCGGTGAAGAAGCTCCAGCCGTAGCGCTGGAGGGTCGGCACCGACTGCCACGCGAGGAAGGCACCGATGCCGCCGGTGACGACGAGCACGGTCGCGCCGACGGCGCGGGCGCCCCACTCGAACGCCCGGTCGGAGCCGACCGGACGCCGGGAGATGCGGCGCGGGAGCACGGGCAGGTCGTCCCTCGACGACCTCCCCGCTGCGGGAAGGATGGTCACTTCGATGCTTTCGTACGACCCGAGAGAACGATCTGCTGAACGCACTGATCGTGGCGGCCGAAGAGAAACTCGAGCATGGTCCCGGGTGAACGCCGCGCCAACTCTCGACACCGCGTCGGCCAACAGGGCGCCGGCCCGGAGCCCGCCACGACGGTCCGGCGACCGACCACCTGCCAGAATGACGCGGTGCTGATCGCCACCCCGGAGCAGGCCCGTGCTCGGTGAGTTCACCGAGGTCGCGCGGCGCCGACCCGTCGACCTGGTGGCTCCCCGCTCGGCGACCCCGCTGCCGCCCGGGGTGCTGCGGGCGCTGCCGCGACCGGCGCCGTACGCAGCGGTGCGCGCTGCCGTCGCGCCGCACGTCGCCGCCCAGGCACGCGTCGACCTCGTGCTGGCCAGCGGCAGCGACCGGTTCACCGCCTGGTGGGACCCGGTCACCGGCGCCGTCGGCCTCGAGGTGACCACCGGGGAGCAGACCAGCACCCACGTCAGCCGACGCCGTGGGCGCCTCCCCCACCGCCCACACGCGCTGGCGCTCACCCTCACCGGCACCCACCTGACCCTCTTCTCCGGCACCGACGGCACGTGGGAGGCGCACGCGCGGTACGACGTCGTCGGACGCTGCGACGTCCGTGACGCGGGCTGGTTGTCGGCGCTGGAGGCCGGGGCGCCCGGCACCGACGGGGTGCTGCGCGACGTGGTGGCGGGCGGCTTCGGCCAGCTCGGCCTGCGTGACGTGCGCTGGGTGACCGAGACCGACGGCACGCCGGTGCTCCTCGACGGGCACCTCGTGCTGAGCGCCACCTCGGCCGGCCCGGGCTTCTTCGACACCGCCCACACGAGCCTGTGGCGGCTGCACCCCGACACCCTCGAGCTCGTGCACCTCTCCGACCTCTTCTTCTCCCGACGCGACGCGGCCGGGCGCGTGGGGGCGTACGGCGACCACGCGACCCACGTCGTCCGCGACGGAGGGCGGTGGCTGGTGGCGACCAGCACGTGGGGCGACTTCGACAGGGCGACCCGGCCGGTGCGGGTGGTCCTGGCCGAGACCGACGCCGACCTGCTCAACGGTGAGCACCTGCTGCCCGCCCGCGACCTTGCGCTGCCCACCGACGGCTTCCGCTCGGTCGGCGTCTGGGACCCGCACCTGCGCCGCGACGCGACGGGCTGGCGGGTCGGCTACGTCAGCGCGCGCAAGTACTTCGTCTTCCACCCCGTGCTCGCTGCCGGGCCCTCGCTCGACGCGCTCGAGGTGACGGCGTACGACGCCGCTCGCCGCGCGACCGAGGGCACCACGTGGCTCGAGGTCGACGGACAGCTGCGGGTGCTGGCCAGCGACGGCCGCGACGGCCGGGCAGGTGCCCGCGAGCGGTTCGTCGTCCTCGACGAGCAGCTGCGCGAGGTCGGCACCCTCGACGCGCCCTACCCCTCGAACCTGCCCTGGCCGACGGTGGTGCCGACCGCCGACGGCTGGCTGATGGCAACCTTCGACGGCACCCCGACCGGGGGCGACATCCTCGGCTACGGCACCCACGGCGACCTGGTCCTGATGCGGTCGTCGGGCGAGGCGGGCGCGCACTAGGCTGAGTGACGTGGACCACACACCCTCGTGGTCCCGCCACCACGCGCCACACCATCCACGTGGCCCTGACCGTCAGGAGTCCTGATGCCCGACGCCCCCGTCGACCTGTTCGCCGACACCGACCACGAGCAGGTCGTCTTCGCCCACGACCGTGAGAGCGGCCTGCGCGCCGTCATCGCGATCCACTCGACCGCGCTGGGCCCCGGCCTGGGCGGCACCCGCTTCCACCCCTACGCCAGCACCGACGACGCGGTGCGCGACGTGCTCGCGCTGTCGAAGGGGATGACGTACAAGAACGCGCTCGCCGGCCTCGACCTCGGCGGCGGCAAGGCCGTGATCATCGGCGACCCGCGCACCGACAAGAACGAGGCGCTGCTGCGGGCGTACGGCCGCTTCGTCGAGGCGCTGGCCGGTCGCTACTACACCGCCTGCGACGTCGGCACCTTCTCCGCCGACATGGACGTGGTCGCGCGCGAGACGTCGTACGTCACCGGCCGCACCGTCGAGCACGGCGGCGCCGGCGACTCGTCGGTGCTCACCGCGTACGGCGTGCACCAAGGCATGCGGGCGTCGGCGTCGCACCTGTGGGGGCAGCCCTCACTGGAGGGTCGCACCGTCGGCGTCGCCGGGGTCGGGAAGGTCGGCGTGCACCTCGTCGGCCACCTCGTCGAGGAGGGCGCCAAGGTCGTCGTCACCGACGTGTGGCAGCCCGCGCTCGACCGCATCCTCGACCTGCACCCGGGCGTCTCGGTGGCCAGCTCGACCGAGTCGATGCTGGCCGGCGACGCGGGCTCGCTCGACGTGTACGCCCCGTGCGCGCTCGGCGGAGCGCTCACCGTCGACGTCGCGCGGCACCTCGGCGCGCGCGTCGTCTGCGGGGCAGCCAACAACCAGCTCGCCACCCCGGAGGCCGGAGAGGTGCTCGCGCAGCGCGGAGTCCTCTACGCGCCCGACTTCGTCGTGAACTCGGGCGGCGTCATCCAGGTCGCCGACGAGCTCGAAGGGTTCAACTTCGAGCGCGCCAAGCGTCGGGCGCACGGCATCTTCGCGACGACGCTGGCCATCCTCGACAGGGCAGCCAGCGACGGCACGACGACTGCCGAGGCAGCCGAACGGGTGGCCGAACAGCGCATCCACGCGGTGGGACGCCTGCGAGGCATCCACCTGCCCTGAGGCGCGCCACAGCGGGCGTCGACACAGGGTGTGAAGACGGGCGGGGCGTGGTCGCACGGGTCCTGACGGCGAGAGCCGATGGGATCGGTGCGGTCACGCCCCCCAGTCAATCGCGCTGAGGGTCAGCGTAGTCAGACCAGTCGTCGGCATCGTCCGCCGACTGCTCAGTTTGTCTTGTGCCGGTGTCACCACCGTGCAGCTCCTTGGCCAGCGCCCCGAAGTCCGTCTCGTGAGTGCGGTACTTCAGGTCGCGAGCGACCTTCGTCTGCTTAGCCTTAGCTCGGCCGCGCCCCATAGGGTCCGACCCCCTCGCACGCTTGGCCGGGGCTCTTGGCGCGAACGCCGCGGCACCCGGTCTCTGGTCTGGATACTCTCGTGGGGGCAACGTTACCGGCTGCTTGGCTGTTCCCGCACACCCAGGTCGGTATTCACGCCGGTTTCGGTGCGAAATTCGCTGACAGCGCAAGAACCGCCCGCTCACTCCCGTCCTCGGGGTGACGAAGCCCTCCCCCGGCGCCCCTGTCCGCTGCCATACTCCGACCATGACCCGCCGTACGCCGGTGCTCGCTCCCCGGCTCCTCGTGGCCGTCGTCGCCGCGGCCGGCGCAGTCCTGCTGAGCAGCTGCAGCGGCCCCTTGGCCAAGGTGCTGGATCCCGGTCCGGCGCCGACGCTCGAGCGGGCGTGGACCGTTCCGGGGTTGAACCTCAAGCCGGAGGCCACCGGGGACCACCACTGGCTGACCCGGGCGTTCCAGCGCAACGGCATCGGCTGGGGCACCACCTTCACCTACATGGGCACCCAGGCCGTCGACGCCCGCACCGGCACGATCCAGACGATGCAGCTGGACAGGGCCCTGCGGTGGTGCTGGGGCCTCGCCGCAGTCTCGCCCGGCGGCCGCGCACCGCTGCTCGTCGCCTCGGCGAGGAAGCCCGCGCCCGACGACCCTCGTACGTGCAACCGCCTGGCGGTCTTCGACCTCTCGACCGGCAAGGTCGAGGTCGTCGCCGAGGACCTCGACCTCACGTCCCTCTCCCCGAGGATCAGCTTCGCCGTCGACGACGAGCTGGCAGCGCTGGTGGACGACACCGGCCGCGTCGTGTGCCGGCGCCTCGACGACGGCGCCGCGGTGGCCGCCGACGACGCCACCTGCCAGGCACTGCGGGACCACCACACCCACGCCGACCTCCCGGAGCTCGTCGACCCCGCCGGCGAGCCGGTGCCGCTGGCGTTCGGGGCTGCGACCGACGCCGACCGGGTGGAGCTGGGGCGCACCGACGACGTGCTCCTGGTGCGCGACCGCGTCGAGGAGTCGCTGGCCGACGGCACGCTCGAGTCGGGCTACGCCGTCCGTGCGCACGACCTGGACAGCGGCAGGACGCTCTGGCAGGAGGCCCTCACGCAGGACCCCTACGGCGGCGCCTGGTCGCGCGACGTGACCTACTTCGTGGCCCCCTCCGGGGTGGCGCGGGTGTCGTACGAGCACCCCGACAACGTGCTCGTCGCCTCCAGCACGCCGATGGTCATCACCGCGGTGGACCCGCGCACCGGGGAGGAGCTCAAGGAGGTGGCGCGGATCAACGGCGGGTGGTTCTCCCACCAGTTCGGCGAGATGACCGTCGCCCTCACCGACCAGGAGCTGCAGCTCAACGCCACCATCTCGGGCTTCGTGCTGCCCCAGTGGTGAGTTCAGTGGTGAATTCGGTGGTGAGGCGTCACCAGCCGGGGTGCTGACCCTCCAAGCGTACGCGGCCCGCCTCGGCGTCACCGGCGGCCTCGCGGACCTCACCGGCGACCCAGGCGCGGATGCCGAACTCCGCCAAGCCGGCGATCGCGGCGTCCACGTCAGAGGGGGCGGTCAGCGAGACCATGCCGACGCCCTGGTTGAGGGTCGCCTCGAGGTCGGGCTGCGGCACGCTGCCGACCTGGCGGACCAGGTCGAAGATCGGCTGCGGGGTCCAGGTGGCGCGGTCGATGACGGCCGTCATGGTCTTCGGCATGACGCGCTCCAGGTTGGCGGCGAGGCCACCACCGGTGACGTGCGACATCGCGTGGGTCTCGGTGCGCTTGGCCAGGTCGAGGCAGGCCTTGGCGTAGATCCGCGTGGGGACCAACAGCTCCTCGCCCAGGGTGGTGCCGAGCTCGTCGACGTGGCGGTCGAGCTCCCACTTGGCCGTGTTCAGCAGGACGTGGCGCACCAGGGAGTAGCCGTTGGAGTGCAGGCCCGAGGCCTCCATGGCAATGACCACGTCGCCCGCGCGCACCCGGTCGGCGCCGAGGAGCTCGTCGGCCTCGACGACACCGGTGGTGGCGCCGGCGACGTCGTACTCGTCGGGGTGCAGCAGCCCGGGGTGCTCGGCGGTCTCGCCGCCGATGAGGGCGGTACCGGCCAGCGCGCACGCCTCGGCGATGCCCTTGACGATCGCGGCGATGCGCTCGGGGACGACCTTGCCGGTGGCGATGTAGTCGGTCATGAAGAGCGGCTCGGCGCCGCAGACGACCAGGTCGTCGACGACCATGCCGACGAGGTCGTGGCCGATGGTGTCGTGGACGTCCATCTTCTGCGCGATGGCGACCTTGGTGCCGACGCCGTCGGTGGAGGTCGCGAGCAGCGGCCGCTTGTACTTGGTCAGCGCGGAGGCGTCGAAGAGGCCGGCGAAGCCGCCCAGGCCACCGAGCATCTCGGGACGGCGGGCCTTCTCGACCCACTCCTTCATCAGGTCGATGGCGCGGTCGGCGGCCTCGATGTCGACACCGGCGGCGTAGGCGTTGGTTGCGTCGGTCACGAGGGCGCTCCTGGGGCTGGGGTCACGGCTGGGGTCACGGCTGGGGTCACGGCGGCGGTCACGAGGGCGTACGTCAGGGGCGCTCGAGCGCGTCGGCGGCACCGCCACCGGCGAGGGAGGTGGCCAGTCCGTCGACGTCACCGGCCGTCCCGCCCAGCTCGAGGCTGAGCTGCGGCTGCTCGAGCACGCTCTTGCCGCCCAGGGTCGGGTCGGGCAGCGGGATCGGGTAGTCACCGTCGAAGCAGGCGCGGCAGAGGTTCTGCTTGGGCACCGTGGTGGCGTCGACCAGGTCGTCGAGGTCGATGTAGCCGAGCGAGTCGGCGTCGATCGAGCGACGGATCTCCTCGGTGGTGAGGCCGTTGGCGATCAGCTCCGCGCGGGTGGCGAAGTCGATGCCGTAGAAGCACGGCCACTTCACCGGCGGGGAGGAGATGCGCACGTGCACCTCGCGGGCGCCGGCCTCGCGGAGCATGCGGATCAGCGCGCGCTGGGTGTTGCCGCGCACGATCGAGTCGTCGACGACGACCAGGCGCTTGCCCTCGATCACGTCGCGCAGCGGGTTGAGCTTGAGGCGGATGCCGAGCTGGCGGATCGTCTGCGACGGCTGGATGAAGGTGCGGCCGACGTAGGAGTTCTTGACCAGGCCGACGCCGTAGGGGATCCCGGACTCCTCGGCGTAGCCGATGGCCGACGGGGTGCCCGACTCCGGCACCGGGATGACCAGGTCGGCCTCGGCCGGGAACTGGCGCGCCAGGCGGCGGCCGATCTCGACGCGCACCGAGTGCACGCGCTGGTCGTTCATCAGCGTGTCGGGGCGGGCCAGGTAGACGAACTCGAAGAGGCAGTGCTTGGGGGCGGGCTCGGCGAAGCGGTTCGTACGCAGCCCCGACTCGTCGATGGCGACCAGCTCACCGGGCTCGATCTCGCGGATGAAGGAGGCGCCGACGATGTCGAGGGCAGCGGTCTCGGAGGCGACCACCCAGCCGCGCTCGAGGCGTCCGAGCACCAGCGGGCGGATGCCCTGCGGGTCGCGCGCTGCGTACAGGGTGTGCTCGTCCATCCAGACGAAGGAGAAGGCGCCCTTCACCTGCGGGAGGAGCTCGAGGGCACGCTCCTCGACCGTCATGTCGGGGTGGTCGGCCAGCAGGGCCGTGACGACGCTGGTGTCGTTGGTCGACGCCGGCATCCGCTGGTCGGGGTCGGAACCCTCGGCGAGCAGCTCGGCCAGGTCGGCGGTGTTGGTGAGGTTGCCGTTGTGGGCGAGGGCGAGCGAGCCGTTGGGCGTCGGGTGGAAGGTGGGCTGGGCGTTGTGCCACGTGCTGGCGCCGGTGGTCGAGTAGCGCGCGTGGCCGATGGCCACGTGTCCCTTGAGCGAGTCGAGGGTCGCGTCGTCGAAGACCTGAGAGACCAGGCCCATGTCCTTGTAGACGAGGATCTGCTTGCCGTTGCTGACCGCGATGCCGGCCGACTCCTGGCCGCGGTGCTGCAACGCGTAGATGCCGAAGTAGGTGAGCTTGGCGACGTCCTCGCCGGGTGCCCACACTCCGAAGACACCACAGGCGTCCTGAGGACCTTGGTCCTGGGGGTCGATGGCGGCCGACAGTCGCCCGTCGCCGCCCTTGCGCATGTTGCTGGCCTGGCCCACGCCCAAAGTGTACGGCGGACTGCCGGCCGCGCTCGCCTCCGGACCGCGCGCGGACACGACGTACGCGGCGCCCACCTCCCGCGCGGGTGGACGGCGGGCAAAACTTGAGGGGCGGATCACCCAAATTAGGTATCTCGGTCCATGGGCTCACCGCTACGCTGACGAGGAACGAAGTGATACAAGCGTCCTACTCGCACGCGGAGGCGCAGCACGGCGCAGGGAAGACTCGGGCACGACGCAGGGAAAACGGGGGGGCGGGATGCCGGTACGCAGCATCGACGCTGCTGTCGTCGACACGCTCGACAGCATCCTGGCCGGCGTCACCGACCTGATGGGCTTCGAGGTCGCCACCATCAGCGTGGCCCACGTCGACGGGGTCCTCGAGACCGTCGCGGTCGCCGGCAGCGACGAGGCGAAGTCGGCCCTGCGCGGGCACCGCGTCGAGGTCGACCTGGTGCACGCCGAGCTGGTCGACGCCGAGGAGTGGGGACCGTGGCGCTTCGTCCCGCACGACCGACTGAAGCTCGACGCCGAGCGTTTCGCCTGGATCTCCAGCGAGGTCGAGGCCACCGACGACCCGACCCGCTGGCACCCCCTCGACGTGCTGGTCGCCCCGCTGTACGACGGTGGCGGGCGCCTGCGGGCGCTCATCTCCGTGGACAGCCCCGAGAACCGGATGCGCCCCACCCAGGCGGTCCGCGAGGACCTGGCGAGCTTCGTCGAGCAGACCCGGCCGGCGGTGCTCAACCTGATCGAGCGCTCCGAGCTCGCGGCCCAGGTGCGCCTGGCCGACGCCGCCCGCCTGGTGGTGCGCCAGGCCAGCTCCGAGCTCTCCATCGAGCGGATCATCGAGGTCATCCAGAGCGCGGTCACCCGCTGCTTCGACGCCTTCGGCATGTGGATCCAGACCTTCGACGAGGGCGGCGACGGGCAGGGCGCCATCCACGCCTCCAACGGCGCGGAGATCCGGCTCTCCGAGGACCTGCGCCGCATCGCCCGACCGGCGGCGCGGATGATGTGGGCCTCCCAGGACGTCGCCGCGATCGGCCGCTCGTCGATCACCCCCGACATCCTCACGGACGCGCAGCGCGAGCAGATCTACAGCTTCATGAAGACGATCGACGTGACGTCGATGCTCTTCATCCCGCTCGGCGCGGGCAAGGAGTGCCTCGGCAACCTCGTGCTCACGCGGCACGGAGAGCTGCGTACGGAGTGGTCGGAGGTCGAGCGACGCGTCGCCCTCGACATCGGCCACGACCTCGGCCGCGCCCTGCTCAACGCCCGTTCCTTCGAGCGCGAGCGGCAGCTGGTCGCCGAGCTGCGGGAGCTCAACTCCTACAAGTCCAACCTGATCGCCACGCTCTCCCACGAGCTCAAGAACCCGCTCACCGCGATCCTCGGGCACACCGAGATGCTGGAGGCGAGTCCGGAGCTCACCCCGTCGGCCCGCAACTCGATCGCGGCCGTCGAGCGGGGGGCGGCGCGGATGCAGCGCCTCGTCGACGACCTGCTCGTCCTGGCCCGCGCCGGTGACCCGCACGCAGCGTTCGACCCTTCGCCGATCGACCTGCACGCCGCAGTGCTGGACGCCGTGGACCTGATGCGCGTGACCATCAACCGCAAGGAGCTCGACGTGGTCGTCGACGCCCCGGACGAGAGCCTGAAGGTGCTCGCCGAGAGCGACGGGATCGACCGGATCGTCTCCAACCTGGTCAGCAACGCCATCAAGTACACGCCCGAGGGTGGCCGGGTCACGGTGAGCCTGCGGGCGCTCAAGCGGCAGGTCCGCCTGGACGTGGTCGACAGCGGGATCGGGATCTCCCGGCGCGACCAGGAGCAGCTCTTCAGCGAGTTCTTCCGCTCCACCAACCCGGCGGCGGTCGCCCTGCCCGGCACCGGCCTCGGACTGGCGATCGTCAAGAGCATCGTGGAGCGCCACGACGGCCGGATCACCTGCGAGTCGACGCTGGGGAAGGGCACCACCTTCAGCGTGCTGCTCCCCCGCGCCTGACCCAGCACGCCGGCGCACGTGGAGAAAGTCCACGAATCTCACGATCCGAGAAGGAATCTACGGATCAGTAGCCTCGGAGTGTCGCTGCCCTAATGTCCACGGGAGTGCACTAAGTCACACATCGGGAGGGAGCGGCGCCACGGCGCTGACCCGGTCTGGGACATCAAAGCTATTGGGAGGGAATTCCACCATGCCTGAAATCAAGCCCACTCGGCGCGCAGTCATCCGGACCGCCGCCTGGTCGGTCCCGGCCGTCACGGTTGCTGCCGCCGCCCCGGCGTTCGCCGCCTCGTCGCCGGCGCAGGTCACGTACCAGACCGTCACCAAGTCGTTCCAGTTCAACCCGGTCATCCTGGGCACGGTCAACACCGACCCCGTCAACATCGTGACCGTCGACGTGACCGCCACCATCCCGGCGACGATCCCCGTCGGCGAGACCGCTGCCCCCGTCCAGACCCAGTCGACCGTGACGATCCCGGCAGGCCTTGCCGGCATCCTCGGCAGCCTGATCCTGGGCAACCCGGCCACGGTCGAGGGCACCTCGGTCTCCCGGACCACCCTGGCCGGCTCCTTCACGGGCGAGTCGATCACCAACCTCACCATCCCGCAGACGCCGTTCGCTGCCCCGCTCTCGCTCACGGCCTCCGGCTCCGGCGCCGAGGGTCTGACCATCCCGGCGGGCAACCCGACCGGTGCGGTCACCCTCACCCTCCAGCCGCCGGCCTCGCAGCTGCAGGGACGCAACGCGTCGGGCGCCCCGACCAACGCCACCCCGTACGCGTCCGAGCTCCGCGCGATCGCCGGCGCCGACTACACGCTGGGCACCTTCGAGATCGTCTGATCCCACCAGCGCAGCAAACCCGCGAAGCCCCCGCCCCCCGGCGGGGGCTTCGTTGCGTTTCACCGGTGCGAACAAACCGATTCCAAGACAACTCGTCCCGCAAAAGTAGCCGCGACTAGCAGGCTAGAGAATATATGTGAGATTCCCGTCACTTCTCGGAGGAACCTCTCATCACCCACGCCACTCCCAGCCGCCGCGCTGTCATCCGTACCGCGGCCTGGTCCGTGCCTGCCGTGACGGTCGCCACCGCGGCGCCGGCCTTCGCCACGTCGCCGCCGCCGGTGGCCCTGCCCGACATGTCGACGACTGCGCTGCCGACCCCGGCGCGTGCCGGCGCCAACATCAACGTCCCCGGGTTCACCCTGACCAACACCGGCACGGCCGACACGATCGGCATCGTCTTCACCTTCGAGCTCGCCGGCGCCAACATCAACCGCATCTCCGCTGCGGGCATGGATGCCAACGGCTTCTCCGGCATGACCGTGACCGGCTACGGCACGCCCACCGCCGTCCTCACCCTTCCGCCGAACTTCTTCGGCCGTAACGCCGCCGCCGCGGCGGCACGATGAGCGTCCCGGTTGCCCTCACCCTGGAGACCAGCAGCTCCACGCCCACGACCCTCGACACCACGATCGTGGCGTCGAACGGCGGCCCCGCGTCCGAGCAGACCTTCACCGTCTGACGTCCACGCGAACGCATGAGGCCCCCGCCGTCCCGGCGGGGGCCTCGTGCGTTGTCCGTCGGTCAGCGCTGACCGAGGTTGCGCAGCAGCAGCGTCTCGGCCAGCAGGACCTTCTCCCACTCGGCCAGGTGCAGGCCCTCGTTGGCGCCGTGGGCGCGGGTGTCAGGGTCCTCGACACCGGTCACCAGCACGCTCGCCTGCGGGAAGGCGTCGAGGAACTCGGCGATGAAGGGGATCGACCCGCCGACGCCCATGTCGACGGGAGCCGTGCCCTCCCACGCCTCGGTGAAGGCGGCGCGAGCAGCGTCGTACGCCGGTCCGGTGGCCTCGATCTGGGTGGCCTCACCGGTGTCGACGACGGTGGTGCTGAGCGTCGCGCCCCACGGGACGTGCTTCTCCAGGTGGGCCTGGAGCGCCGCCAGGGCGTTGGCGGAGGTGTCCGCCGGGGCGGTGCGCAGGCTGAAACGGGCGCGGGCCGCCGGGACCAGCGTGTTGGACGCACCCTCGACCTTCGGCGCGTCGAAGCCGGTGATCGACAGGGCCGGCTGCGTCCAGAGGCGCTCCACGACCGGGCCCGACCCGATCCACTCGATGCCGGGGGCAGCGCCCGACTCGGCGCGCAGACGCTCCTCCGGGTAGTCGACGTCGGCGGCCGGGCTGCTCTTGAGTCCCTCGATGACCAAGTTGCCGGCGTCGTCGAAGCAGGAGGCGATGAGCCGGCTCAGCGTCATGATCGCGTCGGGGACGAGGCCGCCCCACATGCCGGAGTGGACCGCGTGGGTCAGCGTACGCACCTCGACGTCGAGGCGGACCAGGCCGCGCAGGCTCGTGGTGAGCGCCGGCACGCCGATGTCCCAGTTGCCGGAGTCGGCGATGACGATGACGTCGGCGGCGAGCTCGTCCTTGTAGGTGGCGAGCAGGGCAGGCAGCGACTCCGAGCCCATCTCCTCCTCGCCCTCGACGAAGAGGACGAGGGTGACGGGGAGGTCGTCGCCGAAGGCGCGCGCCGCCGCCAGGTGGGTGATGACGCCGGCCTTGTCATCGGCGGTGCCGCGGCCGTAGAGGCGGTCGCCGCGCTCGGTGGGCTCCCACGGCGGGGAGTCCCAGTCGGCGTGGTCATTCTCCGGCTGCACGTCGTGGTGGGCGTAGAGCAGCACGGTCGGGGCGCCGGCCGGACCCTCCTTGCGGGCGATGACGGCCGGGGCGGAGCCGTCCTCGTTGCCCGAGACGATGCGGGCGGAGAAGCCCTCCGCGGCGAAGAGGTCACGCACGGCCTCGGCGCTGCGCTGGACCTCGCCGGCGCGGGCCGGGTCGGCCGAGACGGACTGGATCCGGACAAGATCCTCGAGGTCGCGGCGGAGGCCGGGAAGAAGTTCGGTGATGCGGGCACGCAACGCGTCAGTCATGCGCTCCACCCTAGCGGCGGCGTACGCGTGTCCCTCGCCGAGACCCACCCGGGACGCCCCGAGCGGAGCGTCAGGCAATCTGGCCCGGCAGCGACTGGTAGAGCTCGATCGCGACCTCGGTGGTCTCGAGACCGAGGCGGCGGTAGAGGCTGATCGCCGGACCCGTCGGGTCGGCGACCATCACCAGCTGGCGGGCACCACGCGCGACCGCGCGCTCGGCCATCCGGTGCAGCAGCGTCGAGGCGATCCCCTGACCCTGCCGACGCGGGTGAGTGGCGACGCTCTGGAAGCGGAAGACGCCGTCACCGGTGTCGTACAGGCCGACGCTGGCGGCCAGGCGCCCGTCGACGAAGACGCCCCACCGCTCCCCCAGCCCCGCCGCGACCAGGCGCTGCTCCTGACGGGCCTTCCCCTCGACGAAGGGGCGCTGGTTGTTCCGGTCGTCCGGGGCGAAGACGGCGAGGTCGAGGTCGACCCCATGTGCCACTCGTCCGGCGTCAGGGGCCGGATGCCGCCACCGGTGAAGGGACGCTCGGGGGCGACGAGGCGCTCGGCCGTCATCACGTGGGAGACGTCCTTGGTCATCCCGGCCGCCTCGAACTCGGTGACGTCGATTTCGACCGGGGAGTCGATGCCGATCGCCCGGTGACGCGCGGTTGCGAACCAGGTGTCGAAGGCGCCCATGACCTCGCGCGCGCCGCCGGGCAGCGGCATCCGGCGCAGCAGCATGAAGTTGCCCCAGTGATAGGTGGGGTTGTCCGGCGTCGTCACCAGCAGGTGCGTGCCGCAGTCGGTGACCGTGCTGCCGGCGGCGGCCAGGATCGCGATGTCGGTGCGGAAGCCGAGCGAGCTGATCTGCATGCGCACATCCTGCACCAGCGTCACCCGAGCGGGAGGTAGGGCGTCAGGTCGGCCCGCTGGCCGCTGGCCACGACCCGGCCCGACGACTCCGCCTCGGCCCACGACAGCTCGCCGCGGGCCAGCGCGATCCAGGTCTCCGCGTCCATCTCCACCACGGCCGGCGGGGTGCCGCGGGTGTGGCGGACGCCGGGGATGACCTGCACCGCCGCGAAGGGCGGCACGCGCACCTCGACGGAGTGCCCGGGCGCCCGCTCGTTGAGCACCGCCATGTAGTGCTTGGTGAGCAGCTTCAGGTCGGCGCGCGTACGTCCGGCGAGGGCCGCGGCGACCTCGTCACGGGTGGCGGCGCGGAGACGGGGAGGCATGCCTCGAGGTTATCCAGCGGCCCGGCCGAAGCGGGCGGCCACCTCGGCGACGGCCTCGGCCAGCGCCGGAGGTGACTCCACGGTGAAGTCGGCGCCGACCTCGCCCAGCACCATGAGCGGCCAGCCCAGGGAGTCGGCGTCCATCTCCAGCAGGGCGCCGTCGCCCACGGCACTCACCCTGCCCCACCGCCCCACGACCGCCGTGACCTGCTCGGGGGTGGCGTCGATCCGCACCCGCACCTCGTGGTGCACCTGCGTGCTCCGGATGCCGCTGCGGACGAACTCGACGGCGTCTCCCGCGGGCAGCTCGCGCGGGCGGAAGCGCTGACCGGTCGGCTCCGGCGCGCTGATCCGGTCGACGCGGAAGGTCCGCCAGTCCTGGCGGTCGCGGTCGTACGCCACCAGGTACCACCGGCGCCCGAGGGCGACCAGGCGGTGCGGCTCGACCCAGCGGTGGCTCGGCTCGGCGTCGCGGGCGGCGTAGCCGAAGCGCAACGGCTCGTCGTCGCGGCAGGCCTGCGCGATCGTGCCCAACACGCCGGCGTCGATCACCGGCGTGCCCGACCAGGGCTCCGGGGTGTCGGTCTGCGAGCGCACGGCGTCCATCCGCCGGCGCAGGTGCGGCGGCATCAGTCCGACCACCTTGGTGAGCGCCTGCAGGGCCCAGTCGGGCCCGCCCGCCACGGCGGCGGCGACCCCGGCGGCGCCCCGCAGGGCGACCGCGACCGCGACCGCCTCCTCGTCGGTGAGCAGGAGCGGCGCCATCGACCCACCGGCCCGCAGCTGGTAGCCGCCGGCGACACCGCGTACGGCGTCGACCTCGTAGCCCAGCTCGCGCAACCGCTCGACGTCGCGGCGCAGCGTACGGGCGCTGACCTCGAGCCGGTCGGCGAGCTCGCCGCCGGGCCAGTAGCGGTGGGTCTGCAGCAGCGACAGGAGGCGGAGCATGCGGTGGGTGGTGCTCATGAGATCGAGACTGGTTCTGATTGCGGCCAGGAACTGACCTGAATCATCCCTAGCGTCGATCCCATGACAACGACCTCATCCCACCTCCACGAGGGTGCCGCGATCGTGACCCGCGGACTCACCCGTCACTTCAACGGTCCGGGCAGGACCACCGTGCACGCCGTCGACGACCTCGACCTCGAGATCGGGCAGGGCGAGCTCGTCGCCTTCCTCGGCCCCAACGGCGCCGGCAAGACCACCACTCTGCGCATGCTGACCACGCTCGTCCCGCCGACGTCGGGCACCGCCCACGTGGCCGGCCACGACGTGGTCACCGCCCAGCGCGAGGTGCGCCGGTCGATCGGGTACGTCGGCCAGGGCAACGGCGCCGGGCTCCAGCAGCTCGGCCGCGACGAGCTGATCAGCCAGGGACGGGCGTACGGCCTCTCGCGCCGTGACGCCCACGCGCGTGCCGACGAGCTCATCCACGACCTCGACCTCACCGAGGTCGCGCGCCGCAAGGTCTCCACCCTCTCCGGAGGCCAGCGACGTCGCCTCGACATCGCGATGGGGCTCGTGCACCTGCCGCGCGTGCTCTTCCTCGACGAGCCGTCGACCGGGCTCGACCCGCAGAACCGCGCCAACCTGCAGGAGCTGGTGCGCCGGCTGCACCAGGAGACCGGCAGCACGGTCGTGCTGACCACCCACTACCTCGAGGAGGCCGACGCGCTCGCCGAGCGGGTGGTCGTGATCGACCGCGGTCGGGTGATCGCCGACGACTCCGCCTCGCGGCTCAAGAGTGGGCTGCGCGACCTGGTCGTGCTCGGCTTCGACGACGGCGACGCGGCTGCCCGCGCGACCGAACGGATGGCCCGCGTGGGTCGCGGCGCCACCCTCGACCAGGTCGACGACGTGGTGAGCCTGCGCTCGCAGGGGGCGCACGCCGAGGTGGGCGAGCTGCTCGTCGACCTGGCCGGTCAGGGCCTGCCCGTACGCAGCGTGGAGGTCGCCCGCCCCACGCTCGACGACGTCTTCCTCGAGCTCACCGGGCGCAGCCTGCGCGACGCCCACGAGGGCGCGACGACCGACCAGGACCAGACCGACCAGAAGGACGAGGTGGCGGCATGAGCACGCTGACCGCAGACCGCACCGCCCCGCGCGGCAACTTCTTCGGCGACACCCTCAACGTGATGACCCGCGAGCTCAAGCCGGTCTGGCGCGAGCCGATGTCGGTGCTCTTCGCGATGGTGCAGCCACTGGTCTTCCTGGCCCTCTTCGCGCCGCTGCTCCCGGAGCTGGCCGAGGGCTCGGCGCTGCAGTGGTTCGTGCCGGGCATCGTCGCGATGACCTGCCTGATGGGCGCCAGCTTCACCGGCGCCAACCTGATGGAGGAGATGCAGTCGGGCTCCCACGAGCGCCAGCTGGTCTCGCCGCTCGGGCGGCCGGCGCTGCTCGTCGGCCGTGCCCTGAAGGAGGTCGTGCCGATGCTGATGCAGACCGCGATCATCCTGACGGTCGTGACGCCCTTCAGCTTCGACCTGCACGTCGGCGGGGTGCTGGTGGGGCTGCTCATCCTGGCGCTCTTCAGCATCGGGATCGGGGCGCTGTCGTTCGCGCTGGCGCTCGCCTCGAAGGGCCAGGACTGGATGTTCTGGACCGTGCAGCAGACCTTCCTCTTCCCGGTCCTGCTGCTCGCCGGCGTGCTGCTGCCGGTCGAGGGCGCGCCGCGGTGGATGCAGGTGGCCTCCGACCTCAACCCGCTGACCTACGTCGTCGAGGGGGTCCGTGCCCTCTTCGCCGGCCAGTTCGCGCTCGACACCGTGGCTTCCGGCTTCGCCGGGGCTGGCGTGGTCGCTGCGCTGGGGATCGTGGTGGGCGTCCGGTCGATGCGCCGGGCCGACTGAAGCCAGGCAGATCCACTCGGCTCAGCTGGCCGAGTGGATCTGCACGTCGAGCTCCAGGTCGTCGCGCGAGCTCTCCCCGACGGGGACGAGGTGGACGACGAAGCCGGTCGCGTGGTCGAGCACCACGTCGTACGCCTCGGGGAAGACGGTGCCGGGCCGCGGCTCCGGGCCGCCGGCCTCGACTTCGGCGCGCACGCTCACCTCGCTCCACACATGCTCGCAGCAGCCGCACCTGGGGTCGTACCCCTCGATAGGCACGCAGCGCGCCGCCCACGCCGTACGTCCGTGGTGCCGCACCTCGCGCACGTCGCTCACCTCGACGCCCCGGGCGAGCTCACGGGGGTCGAGCATGGCGACCCAGCGGTAGTTGCCGTACATCGGGTCGTCGGGGTCGAAGTAGGGCTGCCAGGCACCCGGCCAGGACTCGTCGTCGGGGCGGACCAGGACGAGACCGTCGTCGCGGGTGATCGGGGTGAGGTCGCGGGCCCGGACGGCCGGGGGGTGCAGGTCCGCGGCGACCGGGTCGTCGTCGGGGTACCGGCCGGGCATCTCCTCGTAGGCCCGCACGACCACCACCTGGCCCCTGTTCCCGGGGTCGTCCACCCACCGGTGGGTGCCGTGCTCGTCGCGGACCGTCACCGTCCCCGGGCGCTCCAGCCACGCCTCGACCTCGCCGGTCCCGTCGCCGCGGTGCGTGAAGTGCGCGGTCGAGCAGCGCCACGGGGAGGACCGGGCGAGGGCGCGGAAGGCGTCGGGGGTCAGCACGCGGCCAGTCTGGAGCCACCACGGCGGAAGTTCGACCGATTTCTGCGCCGCAGGAGCGCAGACCACGCGAACTTCCGACGTGATGGCCCCTCCGGGCCGGACGAACACGTCAGCGGATGCGGATCTTCACCCAGCGGCTGTACTTCGACGTGCCGGCAGCGTTGCGAGCCCGCGATCCGCACCCGGTAGGTGCCGGGCCGCAGCTTCTTGAGGGTGATTTGGCGGGCCGACCCCTTCACCACGCGGTCCTTCACCCGCTTGTTGGGCGCGATGTCGATCAGGTAGCTGGTGACCTTGGCGCCGTTGGCCTTGGCCGCCTTCCACCGGAGGACCGCGTTCTTGCCGCGCACCGTCACCTTGGGCGGCGCCATCTGGCTCGGGGCCTTGGCCTTGGGGCCGGGCTTCGGCGGGGCCACCGGGGTGACGGCCGCCGAGGCGGCCGACTCCGGCGAGGCGCCGACTCCGTTCACCGCGGTGACCGTGAAGGTGTGGCTCGTGCCGTTGACCAGGCCCGTCACCGTCGTCGACGTGACGCCAGCGCCCACCTCGACGACCTTCTTCACCGCACCACCGGCGTACGCCCGGACCACGTAGCCCGTCACCGGGTCCCCGTTGCCAGGGACCTCGGCCCACGACACCGTCACCGCGGCATCGCCGCCCACCACCGACGGCGCGGCCGGTGCGTCCGGGACACCCGCCGGGACCACCGGCACCGACGGCAGCGAGGCCGCCGACGAGCCCACCGCGTTCACCGCGCTCACCACGAAGGTGTAGCTCGTCCCGTTCACCAGACCCGTGACCGTGGCCGACCGCTGACCCGCAGCCGCCGTCACCGTCCGGACCTCCTGGCCACCAGCCCGCACCGACACGGTGTAGCCCGTGATCGGCGAACCGTTGTCATCCGGGGCGACCCACGTCACCGTCACGGCGGCATCGCCACGCACCACCGACGGCGCGGCCGGTGCAGCGGGGACACCCGCCGGGACCACCGGCGCCGACGGCAGCGAAGCCGCCGACGAACCCACCGTGTTCGACGCCGCCACGGTGAAGGTGTAGCTCGTGCCGTTGACCAGACCCGTGACCGTGGCAGACCGCTGCCCCGCAGCCGCCGTCACCGTCCGGACCTCCTGGCCACCAGCCCGCACCGACACGGTGTAGCCCGTGATCGGCGAACCGTTGTCATCCGGGGCAGCCCACGAGACCGTCACGGCGGCATCGCCACGCCCCACCGACGGCGCGGCCGGTGCAGCGGGGACACCCGCCGGGACCACCGGCGCCGACGGCAGCGAAGCCGCCGACGAACCCACCGTGTTCGACGCCGCCACGGTGAAGGTGTAGCTCGTGCCGTTGACCAGACCCGTGACCGTGGCAGACCGCTGACCCGCAGCCGCCGTCACCGTCCGGACCTCCTGGCCACCAGCCCGCACCGACACGGTGTAGCCCGTGATCGGCGAACCGTTGTCATCCGGGGCGACCCACGTCACCGTCACGGCGGCATCGCCACGCCCCACCGACGGCGCGGCCGGTGCAGCGGGGACACCCGCCGGGACCACCGGCGCCGACGGCAGCGAAGCCGCCGACGAACCCACCGTGTTCGACGCCGCCACGGTGAAGGTGTAGCTCGTGCCGTTGACCAGACCCGTGACCGTGGCAGACCGCTGACCCGCAGCCGCCGTCACCGTCCGGACCTCCTGGCCACCAGCCCGCACCGACACGGTGTAGCCCGTGATCGGGGAACCGTTGTCATCCGGGGCAGCCCACGAGACCGTGGCCTGCCGGTCGCCACGCGTGGCCTGCACGCCCGTGACCGTGTCGGGCGCCAGGGCAGGCACCACGAGGCTGGGGGTGGCGGGGCTCCACCGGGACCAGCCGCCCGCGTTGTGCGCGCGCACCCGGTAGCTGACCGGCTGGCTGGCCGGACGGTTGCCGAGGGCGTGGACGTACGACGTGCTCGTGGTCGTGAAGACCTCACCGGTCGGCACCAGCTCCACCTCGTAGGAGTCGATGACGTTGCCGTCCTGGTCCGGGGCGACCCAGCCTAGTGCGACGCGACGGTCGTCGCGGACCGTCGCGGTCGGGGCGGCCGGGGTGCCCGGAGCCCCCACGACCACCGAGGGCCCGTCGACGAAGAACGTGGAGTTCCCCGCCTCGTCACGCAGCGGGTAGACCGACAGCGTCCGCGTGCCCAGCGCGCTGAGCGCGGCGAAGGTGTACGTGCCGCGGTAGACGCCGTCGTACTTGTCGCCGGAGATCCGCGTCATGCTGCCGAGGCCGCCGCCCCCGCCGCTGAACGTGAAGTTCGGCGAGCCCTGCAGGCCGGAGCCCTCGTCGGTGACACGCATCGTCACCGTGACGGTCCCGCCGAAGAGCGAGACCCGGTCAGGGGTGACCGTCACCTCGGACATCCGCGGCGGCGTCGTGTCGGCCTGCGGCGTGACCGGCGCCGTCGGCGCCGAGGTGGTGCTGCCGGCGCTGTTCGACGCGGTGACGGTGAAGGTGTACGCCTGGCCGTTCGTCAGCCCGCTCACCGTGCACTCGGTTGCAGGCGAGTGACGTCGAAGGGGAACTGGAACGTCGAGCACTCCTGCCCACCGGGACTGGCCCTCACCACGTAGTCGGTCGGGCCGCTTCCGGGACCACCGTCCGGCGCGTCCCAGGTGACGTGGGCAGAGTTGAGGACGGCGCGGGCCTTCACGTTGCGCGGGACTCCGGGCTTCACCTCGGGGGCCTGGTCCCAGGTCAGGGTGAAGGGGCCGACGCCGCCTGCACGGCTGTACCCGTCGACGGCGACCAGGTACCGCGTACCGGCCTGCGCCTTGAACCAGATGGAGGCGTGCATGCCGTACGTGTAGTTGGCGCCCGGCTGCTCCCACCACGACCCGGGGTCGCCCTGCATGACGCTCAGCGTCGTGCTGCGGCCGGCGCCACCGCCGGAGGTCGACATGCTCACCCAACCGGTCGACGTCGGGGTCCATGCGTACCAGACCGAGTAGCCGCCGGCCCCGGTTCCGTACGGGACGGGGTCGGTCGCCTCACGAGTGGCAGACGTGTTGTCACCGACGACCGACCCACTCACCCCGGCGATGACCTCGGCCGCGGCGACGGCGTCGTTCGACGGCGCGACCGGTCTCGCGACGGTGATGGTGACCTGGGCGGTCGGGGACTGCCCGGCGGCGCTGACGGCGGCGACGCCGACGACGTACGTCCCGTCGGGGTATCCACCGTCACGGGTCAGGTAGGCGCCGCGCGCCGTGGCACCCAGCTGCCCCAGATGGACACCGTTGAGGTACACCGCGTAGCCGGTGACGGGCTGGGTCCCGGAGTCCGCCGGCTCGCTCCAGGTGACCTCGAGACGTCCGTCCTGCTGGTTGTGGCTGCCGGCCAGGTTCCGAGGGGCGCTGGGGGCGACGGGCGGAGGCGCCTGCGTCGTCGCGGTGACCGAGGCCCACTGGCCCGCACCCGCCGCGTTGACCGCGCGCACCGAGAGTGTGTACGAGGTCTCGGGCGCGAGGCCCGCGAAGGTGTGGCTGCGTGCGGTGGCGGCCAGCGTGTGGCTCTCGGACGAGCCCGAGCGCGTGACGACGTACGCGGTCACCGGACCGCCCGCGAGCTCCGCAGGCTCGCTCCAGGTGAGGGTGACGCTGTCGAGCCCTGCCGTGCCCGTCGTGAGGCCGGTCGGCTCGGAGGGGACGCCCGTGGTGCCCTCGACCGTGCAGCCCGGGGCGGTCACGGTGTAAGACCCGAGGCTGCCGTAGTCGTCGTAGCCCAGGGACGCCCACTCCCCCTGCCCGGCGCCTTCGACCGTCACGACCCAGCCGTGACCGGCCTCGGGCACGACCAGGGCGGTGTCCAGCCCGGTCGCCCTGAACATCGTGCCTCGACCGGACGCGGGCGCCGAGACGGCGCGCTGGGCGCCCGTGGCGTCGTACAGCACGGCCCTCACGTCGAGGTTGGGCGCGAGCGCGCTCGGCGCGACCTCGACCACGGAGCCGGCGGGGCACGAGCCGAGGAGGTAGGAGTCGACGTCGTCGCGCGAACCGATCAGGGCCTGGCCGGTCGGCAGCGGGGAGGCGGCCATGACCGCGTCGGAGGCGTCGTCGGCCCGCGCGCCCAGGTAGCCGGTGAGGATCGCGACGTCGTCCTGGGGGTTGTCGGCGTCGACGTAGGAGCCGCGGCTCCACTGGCTCAGCGGGACGCCGTAGCCGACGCCCATGATCGGGGCCCAGATCCCGTGCCCCTCGTAGTAGCCCAGCGTGGAGGTGCCGTCGTGCTGGAGGTCGAGGTTGTGCCCGGCCTCGTGGCTGGCGGCCTCGGCGACGTACTTGGCGCCGTCACCCAGGGCCTGCGGGAAGACCCAGGCGGGCTGCGTGTAGGTGCCGACGCGGTCGAAGACCCCGAGGAAGGCCACGCCGCCGCACTGGCGGTTGCAGATCTTGGCGTAGGCGTCGTCGCTCGGGCTGACGAGGACCCGCGTGCCGTAGACGCCGTCGGAGGAGGAGCTGCGCACCATCGCGTCCTGGCCCGGGTCCTGGGTGGTGACGTTGACGTCGAAGGGGGCGTAGTCCTCCGCCACGATGGCCCACACCTGCTGGATCTTCACCAGCTCGTCGTCGCTGAAGGCGGGGCCGTTGCCGGCCGGGTCCCAGGCGGGGTGCGCCCCGGCGAGTACGCCGTTGCTGGCGTTCCACTGGGTACCGGTGACGGTGGCGCCGTCGAAGTCGAGCAGGATCGTGAGGGCGGCGCCGGGGTTGCTGTTGAGCGAGAAGGTGCCGGCCAGCGGCGCGATGCGCTCGGCGGACGCCGGCTGGGCGTCGAGCGTCTCGGGCGCCGGGTCGACGTAGTAGACGGCTCCGTCCCGGGCGACCCAGGCAGTCTCGTCCGTGCGCAGCAGCGTACGCAGCTCGGTCGTCGAGAGCTCGTTGCGCGCGGCCGCCACGGCGACCTGGTCACCCAGCTCACGCAGTGCCTCCGGGCCGTTGACCGGGGCGTCGAGCAGCGGCGCTGCCGCGGTCAGCTCGACGTCGGCCCCTGCCGTGGACGGGGCCGCGGACGGGGCGGCAGGTGGGGCGGTGGGCTCGGCGGCTGCGGCACCGGGGACGAGCCCCAAGGAGGCCGGCACGAGGAGCACTGCCACGAGGGCGCTCAGGGGACGACGGTACTGACTCACAGCCTTCACGCACGGACTCTAGGTCGCGGGCAGTGCCTGCGTCCGGCGAACGCCGGAGCCGGGGGCCGACTGTGGCCCAGGCGACACGGGGGCGGTGCCAGCGGCGCCGGCGGGGGTCAGCGGGTCAGCTGCGGTGCACGACGTGCTGCGGCTCCTGGCCGGCCACCAGCCGCTCGGCCTGGCTGCGCACCAGCGCCGCGATCCGCGGCAGCATCGCGGTGGTTCCACCGGCCACGTGCGGGGTGATGAGCACCTCCGGCGCCGACCAGAGCGGGTGTCCGTCGGGCAACGGCTCGGGGTCGGTCACGTCGAGGGCGAAGCGCAGGCGACCGGCCTCGGCGAGCGCCGCGTCGGTGTCGACGACGAGCCCGCGGGCCACGTTGACCAGCAGGGCACCGTCGGCCAGCTTCGCCAGGAAGGCGGCGTCGACCATCTTCTCGGTGCGCTCGGTGTGCGGCACCAGCAGCACGACGACGTCCTGGTTGGGCAGCAGCGCCGGCAGGTCGCCGAAGCCGTGCACCTGGTCGAGCAGGTCGTCGGTGCGCGGGCGGCTGGCGACGCCGGTGACGCGAGCCTTCATCGGGAGGAGCCGCTCGGCGAGCGCGCGGCCGATCGAGCCGTAGCCGAGGATCAGGACCCGGGCGTCGGCGAGCGACTGGCGGCCGGGCATCTTCACCCAGCGCCCCTCGTCCTGGTGGCGCACGGCCTCGACGGTGCCGCGCAGCACCGCCAGGATCATGCCGACCGCGTGCTCGGCGGTGGCGTCGTCGTGCACCCCGCTGCCGTTGCACAGGGTCACGCCGGCGGGCAGCCGCTCGGGGACGCCGTCGTAGCCGGCCGACTGCAGCTGCACGACGCCGAGGTGGTCGATGTCGCCGGCGCGGCTGACGACCTCGGCGCTGGTGGCGTACGCCGGCACCCACAGGTCAGCGCGCGACGGCGCCGCACCCGTGCCGTCCCAGACCGACACCTCGGCGCCGTCGACCCGCCCGATCGCCTCGGCGAGCGGGGCGGACGGGACGACGACCTGCAGCGGCTCCACGCCGGCTCAGCCCAGCGCGGCGGGGAGGGTGGCGGACCAGACGCCCTTGACCTCGGCCACGGGCACCGAGAAGGCGCCCTCGACGACGAGCTCGTCTCCGCCGGTACGACCCAGCGCGGTGACCGTGACGCCGTGCTCGGCGGCGAGCGCGGTGAAGCGCTCGGCCTGCTCGTCGGTGACGGTGACCAGAACACGGGCGGCCGACTCGGAGAAGAGGGCGACGAAGGCGTCGTCGGCGACCCCGGAGACGTCGACCGTGGCGCCGATGCCGTGGCGGAAGCCGGCCTCGGCCAGGGCGATCGCGAGACCACCGTCGGAGAGGTCGTGGGCAGAGGTGACCAGACCCTCGGTGGAGGCGGTGGTCAGCACGTCGGCCAGCGCCTTCTCGGCCGCCAGGTCGATCTTCGGCGGGAGGCCGCCGAGGTGGCCGTGGACGACGTGGGCCCACTCCGAGCCCGACAGCTCCTCACGGGTCTCGCCGAGCAGCAGGACCTGCTCGCCGGCCGCGCGGAAGTGGCTCGGGGTGCGCTGCGCGACGTCCTGGATGACGCCGAGGACGGCGACGACCGGGGTCGGCAGGATCGCGGTCTCGCCGGTCTGGTTGTAGAGCGACACGTTGCCGCCGGTGACCGGGATGCCGAGCTCGAGGCAGGCGTCCTTGAGGCCGCGGCAGGCCTCGGCGAACTGCCACATCACGCCGGTGTCCTCCGGCGAGCCGAAGTTGAGGCAGTCGGAGATCGCCAGCGGGGTGGCGCCGCCGGTGGCGACGTTGCGGTACGACTCGGCCAGCGCGAGCTGGGCGCCCGTGTAGGGGTCGAGCTTGGCGTAGCGACCGTTGCAGTCGGTGGAGAGCGAGACGCCGAGGCCGGTCTCGTCGTCGACGCGGACCATGCCGGAGTCCTCGGGCTGCGCCGAGACGGTGTTGCCGCGCACGTAGCGGTCGTACTGGTCGGTGATCCAGGACTTGTCGCAGAGGTTGGGGCTGCCGACCAGGGTGAGCAGCGTCTGCTTGAGCTCGTCACCCGACGCGGGCCGCGGCAGCGCCTCGGCAGCGTCGGCCTGCAGCGCGTCCTGCCACTCGGGGCGAGCGTACGGGCGCTCGTAGACGGGGCCGTCGTGGGCGACCGAGCCCGGAGGCACGTCGACGACGCGCTCGCCGTGCCAGTCGATCTCGAGGCGGCCGGTGTCGGTGACCTCGCCGATGACCGTGGCCTCGACGTCCCACTTGCGGCAGATCTCCATGAAGGAGTCGACGTTGTCGGGCGTGACGACGGCCATCATCCGCTCCTGCGACTCGCTCATGAGGATCTCCTCGGGAGCGAGCGTGGAGTCGCGCAGCGGTACGAGGTCGAGCTCGACGTGCATGCCACCGTCACCGGCCGAGGCCAGCTCGGAGGTGGCGCAGGAGAGGCCCGCTCCGCCGAGGTCCTGGATGCCGGAGACGACGCCCGCGGCGAAGAGCTCGAGGGTGCACTCGATGAGCAGCTTCTCCATGAACGGGTCGCCGACCTGGACGCTGGGGCGCTTGGCGGGGCCGCCCTCGTCGAAGGTCTCGGAGGCGAGCACCGAGACGCCGCCGATGCCGTCGCCGCCGGTGCGGGCGCCGTACAGGATGACCTTGTTGCCGAGGCCGGTGGCGTTGGCGAGGTGCAGGTCCTCGTGGCGCAGGACGCCGATCGCGCCGGCGTTGACCAGCGGGTTGCCGAGGTAGGTCTGGTCGAAGACGGCCTCGCCGCCGATGTTGGGCAGGCCCAGGCAGTTGCCGTAGCCGCCGACGCCGGCGACGATGCCCGGCAGCACGCGGTGGGTGTCGGCTCGTCGAGCGGGCCGAAGCGCAGCGGGTCCATCACGGCGACCGGGCGGGCGCCCATCGCGAGGATGTCGCGCACGATGCCGCCGATGCCGGTCGCGGCGCCCTGGTAGGGCTCGACGAACGACGGGTGGTTGTGCGACTCGACCTTGAAGGTGACCGCGTAGCCCTGGCCGATGTCGATGACGCCGGCGTTCTCGCCGATGCCGGCGAGCATCTTGCCGACCGGGGTTCTCCTGCGGGATCTCACCGAACTGCTTGAGGTGCACCTTGGTCGACTTGTAGGAGCAGTGCTCGCTCCACATGACCGAGTACATCGCCAGCTCGGAGCTGGTGGGGCGACGCCCGAGGATCTCGCGGATGCGTGCGTACTCGTCGGCCTTCAGGCCGAGGTCGGACCACGGCTGCTCGCGCTCCGGGTCCTGGGTGGCGACGGCCACCGTGTCGAGCTGACTGGGGGTGCGGGAAGTCTCGGCCACAGGGAGCAATCTACCCGGCGCTCAGGACAGGAAGTTCGGGCCTGCGCTCTGGATGAACACCTTCGACTCCAGCACCGGCTTCACGTGCTCCTCGACGACCGCCACGTGCGCGGGGTGGGCGCCGTACGCGGCCCACGACTCCTGGGTGTCGAAGGTCATGGCGAAGAGCACGTCGGCGTTGCCCTCACGGATCGGGCCTCGCTGCTTCGAGCCAGCAGGTCAGGCGCGGGAACTGGCCTCCTGTGCCACGATGCGGGCACCCGTCACCTCGGCCCCGAACCCGCAGGGAGTGCCATGCCGGTCACCATCGACGAGCCGTCCGTCGCCGCCCGCGTTGCCCTGCGCCGCGGCAAGCAGAGGCTCGGAGTGGCCGAGCTCCGCGTCCACCTCGACGGGCTCGACCGGCATGAGTCCTGGCGCGCCACCGAGGAAGCCATTGCCGCCGAGCCGAGCCTGGCCCAGGGCAGCACCGCCTACCCGACCGTCGGGGGAACGCTCGCCCTGCTGACCCTGGCCTCCCGGCCGGTCGCCGCCATGGCCACGCTCCGCTCGTTCGCCGAGCGCCTGAACAGCCGCGGTCTGCACGGATCGGTCGTCGCCACCGACGCACCGGCGTCGCGGAGTGGCCCTCGCAATCTCTCCGTCCCCGTCGCGCTGGCGGGGTTCACCATCGACCCACCCGTCTCCGCCGGACCGTTCAACGACGCCCGGGTCCCCGAGCCTCGCTGGTCGGCAGCACCGGCTGGTCACGCCGCCTGGCTCGACCACGTGACCACGCTCGTGGACGCCGCTGCGGCAGGGCGCATCGGCGACTGCGCCATGGTGCCCACGCACCCGGAGCACACCCGCGAGGCCATCGAGCTGGAGCTGGAGCGCCGCAGCGAGTGCGACCTCCTCACCTACGCCACCGAGGTCGGGACCGAGTCAGGGCCGGAGGTCGTGCGCGACGTGGTGACGATGGGCAGCCTGGGCAGGGTGACCTGGGGCACGGCACCCCGGGACGGCGACCCGAGCGGTGGCGGCGTGCGGGCTGCGTACGCGCTCGAGGCCGCGCTGCGGCGGTTCGCGGCCCACCTCGACGTCGGGTTCGTGGGGCACTGCGCCGCCACCACCTCTGCCCACCTGCACCTGACCGGGAACAGCCCCTGGCGCACCCGGCGGCACCTGTGGGCGTCGTACGTGCCGGCGCCGCACGCCGTGCAGCTCCTCACCACCGACCACCTCGACCGGGCCAGCGACCTCTCCGGCTGGCACGTCGAGGGCGTCGCTCCGCAACGATGGCTCGTCCGTCACCCCGACCTCGAGGCGTGGTTGACGCAGGCCCCCGACGCGGGGCTGCTGGCGCAGGCGGCGAGCGACTTCGGGGCCATGGTGCTGACCCGCGAGGAAGCAGCCCGGAACCCGCTGCACCCCTGACCTGCGAAAACTACACGTTTGTAGTTAGACCCCAAGTCTGTGACTCGTGTGACTCGTGGGGTTATCGTGCGAGAACTTCCCCTCGTACCACCGGAGTCAGCCATGCCCTCGCAACACCCCGCACGCACCCTCGTACGACGCCTCGGCGCCGCCGCAGGGACGCTGGCGCTCAGCGCCGCCCTGCTCACCACGACGACGCCCGCAGCCACCCCCGCGACCCCGGTCGTCGCGGCCAAGGCGGCCGCGAAGAAGACGGTGACCAACCCCGTCACCCCCGGCAACTTCCGTGGCTACGGCTTCGACCAGTGCCTCGCGCCGACGCAGGCGAAGATGGACGCCTGGTTGAACCACTCCCCCTACCTCGCCGTCGGGATCTACATCTCCGGCGACTCCCGCGCCTGCCGCGACCAGCCGAACCTCACGCCGACCTGGATCTCGACCCAGCTCCGCAAGGGGTGGCGCCTGCTGCCGATCGCGCTGGGCCCGCAGGCCTCGTGCCTCGACCGCTTCCCGCGGTACGACGACGACTTCAAGATCGACCCGACGCCCGGCAAGGACGGCCGCTACGGCAAGGCCCGCAAGCAGGGCGCCCGGGAAGCCGAGAAGAACGCCGCCGACGCGGAGGCGCTGGGCCTGCGCCACGGCAGCACGCTCTGGTACGACCTCGAGGGCTTCACCCTCTCCAACACGCACTGCCGCGAGTCGGCGCTGGCCTTCGTCTCGGCGTGGGTCAACCGGATCCACCAGCTCGGCTACGTCTCGGGCATGTACTCCGGCGCCAGCTCCGGCATCAAGATGGTCGACGACGCCCGCGTCGAGCGCCCGGGGAAGTTCAAGCTGCCCAAGTTCATTTGGATCGCCCGCTGGGACGGCAAGGCCAACACCTCCACCGACTACATCCGTGAGGACGGCTGGCGTCCCGGTGGCCGGATGAAGCAGTACCTCGGCGGCCACGACGAGAAGTACGGCAACGTCACGATCAACATCGACACCAACTACCTCGACCTGGGCAAGGGCAACAACCCCGGCACCGAGGTGCGCTGCAACGGGATCAAGACCTCGTTCGGCTCCTACCCCGCGCTGAAGCCGGGCACGACGTACAAGGGTCGGGTCCAGGCGCTGCAGTGCGCCCTGAAGGAGCAGGGCCACTACCCGTGGCGCATGCACGGCAAGTACAACAAGCGCACCCAGGCGGGGGTCGCGGCGTGGCAGAAGGCCAACGGCCTGCCCACCTCCACGACGTTCTCCGAGAGCAACTGGGTGCGGATGCACTCCCTCGGCGCCCGCCCGGTGCTGAAGGTCGGCTCGGCCAGCAACGCCGTCCGTCGCCTGCAGCGCGCGCTGGTCGCCACCGGCGTGACGAAGGAGGTGCCGACCGGCATCTACGACGGCAAGACCAAGGCGGCGGTGAAGAGCTATCAGAAGCGCCGCAAGATGACCCAGACCGGGATCGCCAACCCCGTCGTCTGGCGCTACCTGTACGCCGGGTGCGCTGACCCGAGCTGGTTCGGGGTTTCGGGCGCGGCGCCGCCGCGACTCGGAAGGAAACTCAGCAGCCTTTCGCGCGGTCGTACGCTCAGCGCACCGCGACTCGGGCGGAGTTTCCTTCCGAAGCGCGCGAGCCGACGACGCGAGGCGTCCCAGCGACACCGACAACCCAGCAGGCAACCAGACGAACGAGGCCCGGCCCCCGCGTGAGCGGGTGGACCGGGCCTCGTTGTGCTGCAGAGCTGCGTTGCCGCGCAGGCGTCAGTGCTCGCCGCCGGGCGGGCCGATCAGCAGGGCGACACCAGTGAGCACGATGACGGCGACGACGCCGATCACGACGCCCAGCACCGGCTTGCGGATGACGAAGGCGGCGGCCTTCTCGAGGATCGAGCGGGGCTCCTGCTCACGCAGGCGCCACTCGTCGGAGACGAGGTTCTTCTTCTCGGCGTGGTGGTCGAACCACAGCGTCACGAAGGGCGGGATGGCGCACAGGACGCCCAGCACCAGCTGGCCGAACTTCCACTTCTGGTCGACCCAGAGCAGGCCGTTGGTCAGGCAGTAGGCGATGAAGACGACGCCGTGCGCCATGCCGAAGACCCTGACCGCGAGGTCGGTGGTCTCGGTGCCGTACTTGAGGAAGAGACCGAGCAGCAGCAGCGACCAGGTGACGGCCTCCGCGCGCGAGATCCACAGGAAGAAGCGGCGCGGCGTGACCGTCGTCGTGGTCGCAGCCGCGGTGGTGGTGCGGGTCACGCAAAGACTCCTTCGACCAGGCTCGTGAAGAAGCCCAGCCCTTCGGTGCCGGGGCCGGTCATGGCCTCGACGGCGTGCTCGGGGTGCGGCATGAGGCCGACCACGTTGCCGCGCTCGTTGGTGATGCCCGCGATGTCGCGCGCCGAGCCGTTGGGGTTGACGTCGAGGTAGCGGGCGACGACGCGCCCCTCCCCTCGAGCATGTCGAGGGTCGCCTCGTCGGCGATGTAGTTGCCCTCACCGTTCTTCAGCACCACGGTGATCTCCTGGCCCTGGGCGTACGCCGAGGTCCAGGCGGTGGTGTTGTTCTCGATGCGCAGCTTCTGGTCGCGGCAGACGAACTTGCGGTGGTCGTTGCGGATCAGCGCGCCGGGCAGCAGGTGCGACTCGCAGAGGATCTGGAAGCCGTTGCAGATGCCGAGCACGGGCATGCCCTTGCCAGCCGCCTCGATGACCTCGGTCATCACCGGCGAGAAGCGCGAGATGGCGCCGCAGCGCAGGTAGTCGCCGTACGAGAAGCCGCCGGGCAGGACCACCGCGTCGACACCCTTGAGGTCGTGGTCGCCGTGCCAGAGCGCGACCGCCTCGTTGCCGCCGATGCGGACGGCACGCTGGGCGTCGACGTCGTCGAGCGTGCCCGGGAAGGTGACGACACCGACCTTCATCGGGCGTCCGCCTCGACGCGGACCTCGAAGTCCTCGATCACCGGGTTGGAGAGCAGGGTCTCGGCCATCTGGGCGACCTCGGCGAGGATCTCGTCGGTCACCTCACCCTCGAAGGTGAGCTCGAACCGCTTCCCCTGGCGTACGTCGGTGACGCCGCCGAAGCCCAGGCGCGGGAGGGCGCCGAGGACGGCCTTCCCCTGGGGGTCGAGGATCTCGGGCTTGGGCATGACGTCGACGACGACTGTGGCCACGGGGCTGCTCCTGTGCGCGCGGGGAAATCTCCGCGGCGAGTCTATCCGCCTCCGGGCGACGTCATCACCAACGGTCGCTCCCGCGACCACTGGTGATGACGTCCGCCACTCAGGTCCCGGCGCCGGCTACTTGGGCTGGCCCTTGACCGCGACGATGACCAGCGCCAGCCCGAGGCCCGCGACGATCGGGCCGATGGTGGCCCAGATCTCCACACCGCTCATCGCCGACCCGCCGATCCAGCCGAGTCCCTGGAAGGTCCACACGGCGCCGGAGATGAGCATGAGGACGCCGAGCGCGATGCCGAAGGACTTGGCCATGGCGCGCAGCCTACGGTCAGCGGCTCACAGCTCGCGCTTGAGGATCTTGCCCGTCGCGGTCATCGGCAGCGACTCGCGGAACTCGACGATGCGCGGATACTTGTACGTCGCCATCTGCTCCTTGCCCCAGGCGAGCAGCTCGTCCTCGGTCACCGTGGCCCCCGGCTTGCGGATCACCACGGCCTTGATCTCCTCGCCGTGGCTGTCGTGCGGGACCCCGATCACGGCGGCCAGCGAGACGTCGGGGTGGGTGAGCAGGACCTCCTCGATCTCGCGGGGGTAGACGTTGTAACCACCGCGGATGATCAGGTCCTTGGTCCGGTCGACGATGTAGTACCAGCCGTCCTCGTCGACGCGGGCCAGGTCGCCGGAGCGGAACCAGCCGTCGCGGATGACCTCGGCGGTCGCCTCGGGGCGGTTGTAGTAGCCCTTCATGACGTTGGGGCCCTTGATCGCGATCTCGCCGACCTCGCCCTCGGGCACCTCGTCCCACTGGCCGGGCTCGGGGTTGATCAGCTTCATCTCGACGTCAGGGATGGCCGGGCCGATGGAGCGACGCGCACCGGCTCGCCGAACTTCGAGAAGCTCGCGACCGGCGAGGTCTCCGAGAGGCCGTAGCCCTCCATGATGGTGATCCCGAAGCGCCGCTCGAACTCGCGGTGCACCTCGACCGGCAGCGCGGCGCCGCCGGAGACCGCGACGCGCAGTTGTTCGGCGAGCGCCTTCACGTCGACGCCGGAGTCGTCGAGGACACCGAGCAGGCCCCAGTACATCGTCGGGACGCCGGCGAAGAAGGTGATCTTCTCCGCGGCCATCAGCTGCAGCGCCGCCTCGGCCTCGAAGCGCGGCAGCATCACGATGGTGCCGCCGAAGGCGATGGCGCTGTTCTGGATCACCGTCTGCCCGAAGGAGTGGAAGAGCGGCAGCACGCAGAGGTAGGTGTCGGGGTGCTCCGCGTCGGCCCCGAAGAGCCGGTCGGAGGCGAGCGCGTTGGAGAGCATGTTGGTGTGGGTCAGCTCGGCGCCCTTGGGCTGGCCGGTGGTGCCCGAGGTGTAGAGGATGACCGCGCCGTCGTCGCCCGACAGCTCCGGACCGGTGAAGTCAGCGGCAGCGCCCCCCATCGCGCCGACCATGGTGTCGGTGCCGGGGATCGGCGACGGCGCACCCATCTGGGCGGTGATCACGAAGAAGTGCTCGCACGAGTCGGTGGCCGTGAACCCGGCGTACCTCCTGCCCCATGGGCAGCGGGCGTGCCCTCGAAGCAGAAGTAGGCCTTCGCCTCCGAGTCGGCCAGGTGGTAGGCGACCTCGCGTCCCTTGAGCAGCACGTTGAGCGGCACCACGGTCGCCCCGGCCTTGAGGATGCCGTAGTAGGCGATCGTGAAGTAGGGCAGGTTGGGGCAGGTCAGCGCCACCTTGTCGCCCGGGCCGATGCCGCGTGCGGCCAGCAGGCTCGCGCAGAGCGTGGAGTACTGGTCGAGCTGGGCATAGCTGAGGCGCATGTCGCCGATCACGAGCTGTGCGGTCGCCGTAACGGGCGGCGGTGTCCGAGACAGGGACGCGAGATTCGTCATGGAGCGAATGTAGTGGTCCGCACCACACGGGGGAGTACCCGGAGCGCGTGGCTCAGGCGATCTCGCCGCGCGCCAGGCTCGTCCCGGAGTGCACCGGGTTGCCGTCGTCGGGCTCGAAGGAGATGTCGACGATCCGGTAGCCTGGTCGAGCAGGCGCTCGGGGAAGTCGAAGTCGCCGGCCTCCCCGACAGGCAGGAGCCCGAGGGAGACCATCCGCTTGCCGTCGACGTTGATCAGCCACACCTCACGGGTGCCGTCGGGGCCGCCGAGGTCACTGGCCTCGACGTGCAGGACGAGGTGGTCGTCGGCACGGCGTACGACCGCAGCACCGCGGTCCTCCGCCGCCGCGTCGAGGGAGGCCAGGGGGGCCTCGCCCAGGACCTGCGCCTGCGGAGTGGCGTCGTCCTTCTCGTCGGGCTGGACGACCCAGGCGCCGAGGCCGACCCCGGCAGCCAGGGCGACCGTGGCGGCGACGGTGGCCAGCCAGGTCGGGACGCCGCGTCGCGGCTGGCGAGCGAGGTCACCGGGGCGGGCGCCGCTGCCGGCGCACCGGCCGGGCGGTCGATCTCGGCCTTGACGGCCTCCCAGACCGAGGGGGGCGGGGGCGTCAGCGTCGTACCGCCGCCGGCCGCGATCAGCTCGAGGGTCTCGCGCAGCGCCGCGACCTCGTCGGTGCAGCTGGGGCAGGAGGCGAGGTGGTCGCGCGCGTCGGCGTCGAGGGCCGAGCTCGGCCGGGTCGTCGCCCATGGCGAGGGCGGCCAGGAGGTCGGTCGCGACGTGGTCGTGCTCAGGCGAACTCATGACGCACCTCCTCCAGCGTCCGTCGTAGGTGGACCAGCCCGCGTCGCAGGTGGCTCTTCACGGTGCCGAGCGGCAGCCCGGTCCGGGTCGAGATCTGTTCGTGGGTGAGGTCCTCGTGGAAGGCCAGTCGCAGGATCGTACGCCGCGGCTCACCCAGGTCGTCGACCTGCCTGGGCGAGCACAGCCGGTCGACCACGCGCCCGTCGCGTCGGGAGCGAGGGCCTCGTCGGTGGCGGACGCGCCTCACCAGCCGGAGGCGACCTTCGGGCGTCCGGCCCGTCGCGGTCGGCCACCCGGCGGCGGGTGATCCGATCAGCCAGGCCGGCAGGGCTGGCGGTCGGGGGAGGGTGGCGGCTGCGCCAGGCCGAGATGAAGACCTGCTGCGTGACGTCCTCCGCCTCGTGGTGGGCGCCGAGCGCGCGAAGGGCCACGGAGTGCACGAGCGGGGACCAGCGGCGGTAGACCTCTTCGAGGCAGTCACGGTCGCCGTCGCGCAGCCCGGCAGCCAGGTCGACGACCGTCCGCTCGTCGGTTCGGGCGCTCACGCCGACACCGTACAGCCTGTCGGTCAGCGCCCGGGGCGTCTGAGGAGGCACGGTGGCGAGCGGCGTCGTGGCCGGCCGCCCCGCGACGCTCTGCGTCCCGGGACGGCCGGCGACCGAGGTCGGGCCCGGGGGCCCGAGTGCGGTGCTCACGACTCGACCTCACGACTCGAGCGGTCGACCAGGTCAGAGGTCGATCGGGCGCAGCACGCGGTCGATGCCGTGCGCGATCTGCTTGTTGCCCTTGTTGATGTCGACCTTCGACAGGATCACGCGCGGGTTGCGGTTGTTGGGGTCGCGGTCGAGCAGCTTGATCTGCGGCTTCTTGCCCCCGCGGACCTTGACCTTGAAGGTGCCGCCCTGCGCGGTGGTGAGCACCGCGTTGTTGGCCTTGAGGGCCGCCTTGCTGTTGATCTTCACGCCCGGCACCACGTGGTAGAGCAGGACCTGCTCGATGGTGTCGACGCCGGCCACCTTGACCAGGGTGTTGAAGATCCGCTTCTCGGACTTGAGGCGCTTGCCGGTCAGGTCCTGGGCGAGCAGGCGGAAGGCCTCGTCGTTGGGGATGAAGGCGGTCAGCTTGACGCTGCCGTCGGCCAGCAGGGCGACGGGCGACTCGGGCTTCGCCTTCACCACGGCCAGGGCGGCCTCGGTGACGATGTCGAAGTCGTTGCGGTTCTTGTCGAAGTGGTTGCCGTCGGAGGTGAGGACCTTGACGAGCGAACGCTCCTTGGGGCGGCGTTGGCCGGGCTGAC
Organism: Nocardioides daphniae; assembly: GCF_004777465.1. Taxonomy (NCBI): domain Bacteria; kingdom Bacillati; phylum Actinomycetota; class Actinomycetes; order Propionibacteriales; family Nocardioidaceae; genus Nocardioides; species Nocardioides daphniae. Next base: position 451,454 of record NZ_CP038462.1, on the reverse strand, counting down.
CGGGCCGACGGTGGCGAAGACGGTGGCGGCCGTGGCGAGGGCTGCGATGGAACCGGTGAGGCGCTTCATGGGACTTCCTCTCGATCGTCCGGGCGCCACCGTGGCGCCCTGTTGCCCTCTTCTCCGCAGTTGTGCCCCGCACGGATGCACCTGGAGGAAAGAAATCGAGAAAAAGTTCTGGGAGCGCCTGGACGCGCTCTTCGAGCTCGCTCAGCCAGCTGGGCGACCTCGGTCAGAAGGTGAGGCCGGTGAGGCGCTCGTACGCCTCCACGTACTTCGAGCGGGTCAGCTCGACGACCTCGATGGGGAGCGACGGGGGGGGGTGTCGGAGGAGCGGTCCCAGCCCGAGGCGTCGGAGGTCAGCCAGTTGCGCACGATCTGCTTGTCGTACGACGGCTGGATCAGGCCCGGCTGCCAGTCGGAGGCAGGCCAGAAGCGCGAGGAGTCCGGGGTGAGGACCTCGTCGCCGAGCACGGTGGTGCCGTCGGTGCGGGCGCCGAACTCGAACTTGGTGTCCGCCAGGATGATGCCGCGCTCGCGGGCGACCTCCTCGGCGCGGGCGTAGATCGCCAGGGTCAGGTCACGCAGCTCGGCGGCGCGCTCGGCGCCCACGACGCCCTCGACGGCGGCGTACGAGACGTTCTCGTCGTGGTCGCCCACGGCGGCCTTCGCGGCGGGGGTGAAGATCGGCGACGGCAGCCGGAGCCGTCCTCGAGGCCGGCCGGCAGCGCGATGCCGCAGACCTCGCCGGTGGCCTCGTAGTCGGCCAGGCCGGAGCCGGTCAGGTAGCCGCGGGCCACGCACTCGACGGGGTACATGTCGAGGTTCTCGCAGATCACCGCCCGCCCGGCGACGGCGTCGGGCACGTCGGTGGAGACGACGTGGTTGGGCACCAGGTCGGAGAGCTGGTCGAACCACCACAGCGACATCCGGGTGAGGATCTCGCCCTTGTCGGGGATGGTCGAGGAGAGGACGTGGTCGTAGGCCGAGATCCGGTCGCTGGCCACCATGAGGAGGCGGCCGGCGTGCTCGCCCTCGTCGATCCGGTACAGGTCGCGCACCTTGCCGCTGTGCAGGTGGGTGGTGCCGTCGATCGCGGGAGCAGCGGGAATGTTGAGGTCGGCCACGCCCAGAGCCTAACCACCGTTCGGCGTCGTGCGGACCTGAGCGCTCCCCGTCGGACAGTCCACAGCCGCCGGCCCGCCCCCGGGGACGACTGGCGATACGCCTGCGGAGCGTCGGCGCCAGCCGCTAGTTTCCTCCCCATGCGCAGACTGACTTCACGCCTCGCCGCCCTCCTCGCCACCGGTCTGGTGGCCTCGACGCTGGGGGCGCTCTCACTGGCCGCCCCGGCCAACGCCGCCCCGCCGGTGGTCGTCGACGACACGATCACGATGTACGAGAACACCATCGCCCTGCCCGAGCTGCTCGCCAACGACACCGACCCCGACGGCGACGTGCTGGAGGTCTGCCGCATCCAGGAGGTGCTCGAGGGCAAGGTGATGTTCGGTGACCTGCTGGGCATGACCGTGCTGCTCGCCGACGCCAAGTCGGCCGGGACCTACACCTTCAAGTACTGGGCCGCGACGATTCGAGACGCTGGTGCCCGGCACGCTCACCGTGGTCGTGAAGCCGTCGCCGAAGATGAACGTCTCGGTCACCAAGATCAAGAACCGTCCCGGCAAGGTCAAGGTCGTCAACAAGAACGACTTCTTCGTCGACTTCGCGTGGGGCCACGCCGACAAGGCCAACCCGGACAAGCAGATCCGGATCGGCAAGAAGAAGACCAAGATCATCTCGGTCCGTCGCAAGGCGATCACGTGGGTGGCCGCCAACGAGAACAACGGCTCCATGAAGGTCGGCTACCTCCGGGCATCAAGCTGCCCAAGAAGCCGAAGCCGCTGCCGCCGAGCCCGCGTCCGCGCTACTTCTCCCCGCTGAAGGCGTTCTGGGGCACGGGCTCCACGGGCGCGTACGACGGCTGGCTGTCGCCGGTGCGCTCGCTGCGCCAGGACTGATCCGGCCCCCGACATGACGAAGGTCCGGCTCCCGTTCGGGGGCCGGACCTTCGTCGTCCGCGGGTGGGTTCAGGCCACCGGTTGCTTGTCGCCGGCAGCGTCACCGTCATCGACGGTCCCGGCGGCCTCGCTGTCGCGGGTGACGTCGACCGGGACGTCGGCGACCCCCTCGGCCACCACGGCCGCGCCGGGCTCGTCCACCTCGGCCGGCACGACCGGGTTGGTGCCCGCCTCGTCGTGCACGACCGCCAGGGCGAACTCGTCGCCGTGGTCGGTGAGGCCCTGCACGACGGCCTCCTCGACGCGCGAGATGGCGTAGGCGCGGCGTACGACGATCGGGTCGCGGCTGAGGTCGCGCACCAGCGAGACGCAGATGCCGATCATCACCGCGACGAACGGCAGCGCCGCCACGATCGTGACGTTCTGCAGGCCCTGGAGGGCCGCGTCGCCGCCCTGGCCGGAGTTGTTGCCGATCACCAGCATGACCGCGGCAACGGCGCCGGTGAGGGAGCCCCAGAAGATGACGTTGAGCCGCTTGGGCTCGACCGCGCCGCGCTCCGACAGCGACCCCATCACGATGGAGGCCGCGTCGGCGCCGGAGACGAAGAAGATGCCGACCAGGACCATCACCAGGATGCTGGTGACCTCGGCGATCGGGTACTGGTCGAGCAGCCGGAAGAGCACCTGGGTGGAGTTGTCGCCGAGGTCGGCGCCGTTCTGCGTCTCGAAGATGGCGGCGCCACCGAAGATCGCGAACCAGAGCAGGCTCACCACGCTCGGCACGAGCAGCACGCCGGAGACGAACTGGCGGATGGTGCGGCCGCGCGAGATGCGGGCGATGAACATGCCGACGAAGGGGGTCCAGCTGACCCACCAGGCCCAGTAGAAGACGGTCCAGGAGCCGAGCCACGAGGCGACCTCGGGGCCCTCGGCGCCGGTGCGGCCGGCCATCACGCCCATCTGGTCGACGTAGGCGCCCAGCGCGGTGGGCACCATGTTGAGCACGAAGACGGTCGGGCCGACCAGGAAGACGAAGAGCGCCAGGAGCAGGGCCAGCACCCATGTTGATGTTGCTCAGCCACTGGATGCCGCGGGCGACGCCGGAGACGGCCGAGGCGATGAAGCACACGGTGAGCCCGACGATCAGCAGCACCAGGAAGGCGTTGGTGACCTGGCTGCCGCCGGAGACGATCCGGTAGCCCTCGGCGATCTGCAGGGCGCCCAGGCCGAGCGAGGCGGCCGAGCCGAAGAGGGTCGCGAAGATCGCGAGCATGTCGATGACCTTGCCGGCCGGGCCGTCGACGGCCTTGCCGAGCAGCGGGCGGAAGACGGCGCTGATCAGCTGGACGCGGCCCTTGCGGTAGAGGCCGTAGGCGACCGCCAGACCGACGACGCAGTAGATCGCCCAAGGGTGCAGGGTCCAGTGGAAGAGGGTCTGCGCCATCGCGGTCTCGACGGCGTGGTCGCCGTCGGTGCCCGGGACGACGTTGCGGACGTACTCCAGCGGCTCGGCGGCGCCCCAGAACATCAGCCCGATGCCCATGCCGGCGCTGAACATCATCGCGACCCACGAGGTGGTTCGGAACTCCGGCTCCTCGTCGTCACGGCCGAGCGGGATGTTGCCGTACTTGCCGATCGCCAGCCACAGCACGAAGACCACGAAGCCGCTGGAGACCAGGATGAAGAGCCAGCCGGTGTGCTCGATCACCCAGCCGAGCGCGCTCGACGACCAGGAGGAGAGCCCCTCGGTGTCGGTGGCGCCCCAGGCGAGGAAGGCCAGCACGATCGCGGCCGTCACGCCGAAGACCACCCGGTCGAAGCCGCCGCCGGTCTCGTCGGTGTCGACGGGCGGGAAGTCCAGCGCCGGGTGGCGCTCGTCCGGGTCGCCGGAGGCGCCGGGGCCGAGCTCGGGGTCGGGCGTCAGCTGCGGCCCCGGACGGTGTTGCTTGTGGTCTCCCATGTGGTGTGCGGCGCGTGTGGCGCCCCTCCTTGGAGCTCGAGGGTCAGGACTGGTCCAGCATCCCCATCCAGCACCGTCCCTCAAACTGGGGAGAGACGCGACGAGAGTCACGTCGGACCGTTGCCCCGCCGCCCCCGACGGCCTTCCAATGGAGCATGACCTTCCTCAGCGAACCCCCCGGCTCACCCGACGTGGAGGCGCTCTACGCCGCCGACGTCGACCAGGACGGCTTCGTGATGAACCTGTCCCGGCTCTGGGCGCACGACCCCGCCACCAACGACTCCTTCACCAGCCTGCTGGTGCGCACCGCCGAGATCGCGGGGCTGACCACGGTCGAGCGCGGCGTCCTGGTCTGCGCCACCGCGGCGGCCCGCGGTGACAGCTACTGCGCGCTGGCCTGGGGCGGACGGCTGAGCCGGTTCGCCGACGAGGAGACGGCGCTGGCGGTGCTGAAGGGTGAGCTGGAGGCGTTGCCGGAGCGCCTGCGCGTGCTCGCCGCGTGGGCGCGCGCCGTCGTCCTCGACCCGAGCGCCACCGGCCCGGACGACGTCGCGGCGCTGCGTGGCGTCGGCTTCGACGACCGGCAGGTCTTCGCGCTCACGACGTACGTCGCCCTGCGCCACGCCTTCTCGACGGTCAACGGTGCGCTGGGCGCGACGCCCGACCCCCAGCTGCGCGACGACGCCCCGCCCGCGGTCACCGAGACGGTGACCTGGGGACGGGGCGTCGAGGACTGACCGCGCCGAAGGGCAGGCGTCAGAGGATGGCGCCGGGGGCGTACGCCGCCGCGGCCGGGTACTTCTCGGCGAGCGCCGCGACCTGGCGTACGACGGCCTGGGTCTGCGCGACCGCGGCACCGGTGAAGGTGATCGGGTCGGCGACCAGCGCGTCGATCTGCTCGCGGGTCAGGCCCAGCTCCGGGCTGGCGGCGAGCTTCTCGAAGACGTCGTTCTCGACCTGCCCCTTGCGCATCGCGAGCGCCGTGCCGACCGCAGCCTCCTTGATCACCTCGTGGGCGACCTCGCGGCGACGCCATTCTTGACGGCGTCCATGAGCACCTTGGTGGTGGCCAGGAAGGGCAGGTAGCGGTCGAGCTCGCGCTGGATGACCGCCGGGAAGGCACCGAACTCGTCGAGCACGGTGAGGAAGGTCTGGAAGAGGCCGTCGGCGGCGAAGAAGGCGTCGGGCAGGGCCACGCGGCGGACCACGGAGCAGGAGACGTCGCCCTCGTTCCACTGGTCGCCGGCGAGCTCGCCGACCATCGACAGGTAGCCACGGGTGATGACGGCCAGGCCGTTGACGCGCTCGCAGGAGCGGGTGTTCATCTTGTGCGGCATCGCCGAGGAGCCGACCTGGCCCTCCTTGAAGCCCTCGGTGACCAGCTCGATGCCGGCCATCAGGCGGATCGTGGTGGCCAGGTTGGAGGGGCCGGCGACGAGCTGCACGACGGCGGAGAGCGCCTCGAAGTCGAGCGAGCGCGGGTAGACCTGGCCGACCGAGGTCAGCACGTGGTCGAAGCCGAGGTGGGCGGCGACGCGCTGCTCGAGCTCGGCGAGCTTGTCGGCGTCGCCGTCGAGCAGGTCGAGCATGTCTTGGGCGGTGCCCATCGGGCCCTTGATGCCGCGCAGCGGGAAGCGGGCGAGCAGCTCCTCGATGCGCTGGACGGCGATCAGCATCTCGTCGGCGACGGTGGCGAAGCGCTTGCCCAGCGTGGTGGCCTGCGCGGCGACGTTGTGCGAGCGGCCGGCCATCACGGTGGTCTCGTGCTCGGTGGCCAGGCGCGCGAGGCGGGCCAGGGTGGCGACGGCGCGGTCACGCAGCAGCTCGAGGCTCTGCTTGAGCTGGAGCTGCTCGACGTTCTCGGTGAGGTCGCGCGAGGTCATGCCCTTGTGGATGTGCTCGTGGCCGGCGAGCGCCGAGAACTCCTCGATGCGCGCCTTCACGTCGTGGCGGGTGATCCGCTCACGGTCGGCGATGGAGCCGAGGTCGACCTGGTCGACGACGGCCTCGTAGGCCTCGACGACGCCGTCGGGCACGTCGATGCCGAGGTCCTTCTGCGCCTTGAGGACGGCGATCCAGAGCTGACGCTCCAGGACGATCTTGTGCTCGGGCGACCAGATCGCGGCGAGGTCGGCGGCGGCGTAGCGGGTCGCCAGGACGTTGGGAACGGTGGCCATCAGCGGTCAGACTCCTTGAGTGAGGCGCCCTCGATGACGCCCAACGGTTCGGCTGCGATGTCCGAGCGGCGCTGGAGGCCGTCGAACGAAATCTTCTCGGCGCCTGCGTACGCCTTCGCGCGGGCCTCGGCGACGTCGCTGCCGAGCGCGCGGACGGCCAGGACGCGGCCGCCGGCGGTGACCAGGCGGCCCTGGTCGTCGGTGGCGGTGCCGGCGTGGATCACGTCGACGTCAGCCATCAGGCCGGCATCCTCGACGCCGGTGATGACGTCGCCCTTCGAGGACGACTCGGGGTAGCCAGCCGAGGCCAGCACGACGGTGACCGAGGCGCCGGCGGAGAAGGTGGGCGCGGCGACGCGGTCGAGCTCGCCGTCGGCCGCCGCCTTGAGCAGCTCACCCAGCGGGGAGGTGAGGACGGCCAGCACGGGTTGGATGTCGGGGTCGCCGAAGCGGACGTTGAACTCGATCACCCGCGGGCCGCTGGCGGTCAGCGCCAGGCCGACGTAGAGGCAGCCGACGAAGGGGGCGCCGCGGCGGGCCATCTCGTCGAGGGTGGGCTGCACGACGGTCGCCATCACGGTCTCGGCGAGGTCGGCCGGCGCCACGGCAGCGGTGAGTACGACCCCATGCCGCCGGTGTTGGGGCCCTGGCCGCCGTCGAAGATCCGCTTGAAGTCCTGGGCGGGCTGCAGCGGGCGGGCGGTACCACCGTCGCAGACCGCGAAGAGGGAGACCTCGGGGCCGTCGAGGAACTCCTCGATGACGACCCGGCCGCAGGCCTCGGCGTGGGCGAGCGCCTCCGCACGGTCGAGAGTGACCACCACGCCCTTGCCGGCCGCCAACGCGTCGTCTTTGACGACGTACGGGGCGCCGAAGGCGTCGAGCGCGGCGGCGTACTCGTCGGCGGTGGTGCAGGTCCGCGAGCCGGCGGTCGGGACGCCCGCTGCGGCCATGACCTCCTTGGAGAAGGCCTTGGAGCCCTCGAGCTGCGCGGCCGCGGCCGACGGGCCGAACACCGCCACGCCGGCGGCGCGGACGGCGTCGGCGACGCCTGCGACGAGGGGGGCCTCGGGGCCGACGACGACCAGGTCGGCACCGATCGAGGTGGCGAGCGCCGCCACGGCGTCGCCGTCCATCAGGTCGACCGGGTGCAGGATGGCGAAGGCGCCGATGCCCGGGTTGCCCGGGGCTGCGTGCACCTCGGTGACGCTCGGGTCACGGGAGAGAGCCAGGGCGAGCGCGTGCTCGCGGCCGCCGGTACCGATCACGAGGGTCTTCACGTGGGGTGATTCTAGGGCCTGGTCGTCGACCGCTCCGCCAGCGCGAGGGCCCGTGGGACCGCCGTCAACAGTGGTAGCTGAACCTCGTCGGGCGCTCGAGGTCCCGGCGGAAGAGGACCACCTTGGTCAGGGACGGCTTCTTGTTCCGGGCGAAGAACTTCTTCCACGCCGCGTTGTACGCCCCGACCCGCGAGCGGTAGCCGCCCTCCTGGTTCGGCTTGTCGCACCACCAGCGCAAGTGTCGCGGGTCGTGCACCGGCAGGCCGAGCGCAGCGAACTTTTTCGCGTACTTCACCGGGTAGGCGTGGTGGAGCTCGTAGTTCCTGCGCGGCTTCGGCGCCTTCGCGTGGATCTTGAGGTTGAACTCACGGTTCTTCCGCGTGAGCGGCCTGCCCCAGTGGAGGAGCTCGTAGACCGCTCCCCCGGGCGCGGTGGGGCGGTCGGTGGTGACGTTGACCGACGTCCACCCGATCTGGTCGCCGACCTCCAGCCCGTCGGCGCACTCCTGGGGCACCGGCACCGCGGCCTTCACGAAGCGGACCGGGTAGGCCCCCGTGGCCGTGGGGTTCTTGTCGGCCGGGACGGTGACCTTCTGCTGGCTGACCAGGACCTCCTGCTTGCTCCCGCCGACCAGGCAGGTGCGGGAGAAGGTCACCCAGGCGGTCTGCTTCGTGCGCGTCCGGTTGACCAGCGGGACCAGGGAGGCGAAGGTGCCGCCCGGCGTGGTCACGGCCTTGTTGTCCGGGAGTCCGGGCTGCACGTGGGGGTGCCGGGTCCCGTCAGCGCTCGCCGCACCCGCCGGCGCCGCCGGCACCAGCAGGGCAGCGACCAGCGTCGTCAGCAGGAACGGCAGGCTCGTCCGAGAAGTCACGCTCGGCACCGTAGCGACCGGCACAGGCGTGGACCGGGCGTCTCAGCGAGCGAGAGCTCAGCGCCCGCGCACGTCCGCCTCGTACGCCGCCCTGACGTTCGCGTCGGCGCCGGTGAGCACGGAGTCGGCCTTGAAGGCGCGCGAGGCGAGGTCCTTCATCCGGCGCGGCAGGATCGAGGAGACCTTCGCGACGGGCTGGCCCCAGCACGGGGCCCACGCCTCGGCGACCGGCCGCCGGATCACGTCGACGATCACGTCGGCGACGTCCTCCGGCTTCGTCTCCGGCACGCCACGGGTCGAGGAGACGCCACGGGAGAGGTCGGTCTGCACGATCACGGGCAGCACCATCGAGACGTCGACGCCGTAGGGCGCGAGCTCCTCGCGGACCGCCTCGGTGAAGCCGACGACGGCGTGCTTCGAGGCCGAGTAGGTCGCCCCACCGGGCAGGGCGACGCGGCCGACGGCGGAGGCGATGTTGACGATGTGGCCGCCGCCCTGCGCGATCATCCGCGGCGCGAAGGTCCGGGTGCCGTGGATCGGCCCCATGGTGTTGATCGCGAAGACCTGCTCGGTGACGCCCGGCCGCTCCTCGGTGAAGAGCCCGACCGGCATGATCCCGGCGTTGTTGACCAGCACGTCGATGCGGCCGACCGTGGAGGCGAAGGCCTCCCACTGCTCCGGGTCGGTCACGTCGAGCGGGTGCCCGAGGACCCCCAGCTCGTCGGCCGTCCGACCGAGCAACGTCTCGTCGCGGTCGCTGATGACCACGCGCGCCCCCGCGTCGCGCAGCTGGCGTGCGGCGGCGGCGCCGATGCCGCGGGCGCCGCCGGTGATGGCGACGGTGAGCTGACCCAGTTCTCTGTGTGACATGGGGCACACCCTGTACGACGCCAGCGCCGCTGGCAAGGACTCGTCAGCCGGACTCCGACGTCAGTCCGGGTGGACGACCACCGTCTGCTCGCGGCCCGGGCCCACGCCGACGGCCCAGATGCGGGTCCCGGAGAGCTCCTCGAGGCGCTTGACGTACGCCTGCGCGGTGGCGGGCAGGTCCTCGAAGGAGCGGCAGCCGGAGATGTCCTCGGTCCAGCCGTCCAGGTACTCGTAGACCGGCTTGGCGTGGTGGAACTCAGTCTGCGTCATCGGCATCTCGTCGACCCGCTGGCCGTCGACCTCGTAGGCCACGCAGACCGGGATCTTCTCCCAGCCGGTCAGCACGTCGAGCTTGGTGAGGAAGAAGTCGGTCAGGCCGTTGACGCGGGTCGCATAGCGCGCGATGACCGCGTCGTACCAGCCGCAGCGCCGCGTACGACCGGTGGAGACACCGATCTCGCCGCCGATGCGCTGCAGCGCCTCACCGTCGGCGTCGAAGAGCTCGGTCGGGAACGGACCGGCACCGACGCGGGTCGTGTAGGCCTTGATGACGCCGATGACGCGGTCGACGCGGGTGGGGCCGATGCCGGCGCCCACGCAGACGCCGCCGGCGACCGGGTTCGAGGAGGTGACGAAGGGGTACGTCCCGTGGTCGACGTCGAGCATCGTCGCCTGGGCTCCCTCGAAGAGGACGGTCTTGCCCTCGTCGAGCACCCGGTTGAGCAGCAGCGAGGTGTCGGCGACCATCGGGTGCAGGCGCTCGGTGTAGGAGAGCAGCTCCTCGACGACGGCGTCGACCTCGATCGCGCGACGGTTGAAGACCTTGGTCAGCAGGTGGTTGCGCGTGTCGAGGGCCGCCTCGACCTTCTCGCGCAGGATGCCCTCGTCGAAGAGGTCGGCGATGCGGATGCCGACGCGGTTGATCTTGTCGGCGTAGGCCGGGCCGATGCCGCGGCCGGTGGTGCCGATCTGGTTCTTGCCGAGGAACCGCTCGGTGACCTTGTCGATCGTCGAGTGGTAGGAGGCGATCACGTGCGCGTTGGCGCTGACGATGAGCGGGGCGAGCTCCACGCCGCGGTCGATGAGCAGGTCGAGCTCGCGGAAGAGCGCCTCGGGCGAGACGACGACGCCGTTGCCGATGACGCAGGTCGCGCCGGGGGTGAGGATGCCGCTGGGCAGCAGGTGCGTCGCGAACTTCTCCCCGTTGACGACGATCGTGTGGCCGGCGTTGTGGCCACCACTCGTCCGCACGACGTAGTCGATGTTGTCGGTGGTGGAGGCGAGCAGGTCGGTCGCCTTGCCCTTGCCTTCGTCGCCCCACTGGGCGCCCAGAACCATGATCGCGGGCATCGCAGCCCCTCTCGTCGTTACACAGAAACAGCCCCGGTACAAGACCGGAGCTCTTGCGCCCAGACTCTACCAAAACTCCACTGGGCTACCTTCTCGTCATGGAACGACTGCTGGTCATCACCAACTCGGGCGCCGGGACCGCTGACGAGGAGAACCTCGAGGCCGCGCTCGAGGTGCTGCGCGACGCGTACGAGGTCGAGGTCGTCGCGACCTCGTCCCTCGACGAGCTCGACGACGCACTGGGCCGGGCCGGCGGACGTACGGTCGTGGTCGCCGGCGGCGACGGGAGCCTGCACGCCGTCGTGCAGACGCTGCACGACCGCGGCGAGCTGTCCGGCGCCACCCTCGGACTGCTGCCGCTGGGCACCGGCAACGACTTCGCCCGCGGCGTCGAGCTGCCCCTGGAGGCCGACGCGGCCGCCCGCGCCCTGGTCGCGGCGACCGCCCGCCCGGTCGACCTGGTGGTCGCCGACGACGGCACCGTGGTCGTCAACAACGTCCACCTGGGGGCCGGCGCCCAGGCCGCGCGGTACGGCGCGGAGCTCAAGGAGAAGCTCGGCGAGGCAGGGGTCGGCAAGGTCAACCTCGGCAAGCTGGGCTACCCGCTCGGCGCGATCAAGGCCGCGGCGACCGAGCCGGTGAGGGTGCGCATCGAGGTCGACGGGCAGACGGTCTCCGACGAGGAGGTCCTGATGGTGGCGCTCGGCAACGGCGCCTCGGTCGGCGGCGGCGCGGAGCTCACCCCCGACGCCGACGTGAGCGACGGCCGCATCGACGTCATGGTCTCCACGGCCACCGGCCCGCTCGCCCGGGTCGCCTACGTGGCTGCGCTGGCCCGGGGCGCCCACCCCGAGCGTGACGACGTGAGCTACCTGCACGGCCAGAGCGTGCGGATCACCGGCGAGAAGTTCTGGACGTCGGCCGACGGCGAGCTGAGCGGACCGCACACCGAGCGCAGCTGGCGCCTGGAGCGCGCCGCCTTCCGGATGCTGCTGCCCGAGGGCTGAGCACAATTCCGGACGGGCCACGAGGGTCGCGAAGGATGAACGGCCGTTCGATCATTTCTCGCAGCACGGTCCGAGGTCAGATCCAGCCGCGGCGGACGGCCTCGACCCCGGCCTGGAAGCGGGTCTCGGCACCGAGCTCCTCCATCAGGCTCGCGATCCGGCGGCGCACCGTGCGCAGCCCGATGCCGAGGGTGCGGGCGATCTGCTCGTCCCGCGCGCCGTCCGCCATCTGGGAGAGCAGCAGCCGGCGGGCGTCCTGGCGTACGTCGTGGGCGTCGAAGACCGGCAGCGCGACGGCCTGGTTCCACAGCTCCTCGTAGTAGAGCCGCAGCGGGGCGACGATGGCGGCGTCGCGCAGCACGATCGCGCGTACGTTGGTCAGTCCCGGCTGCTCGGGGATCAGCGCCCGGTCGTCCCCCACGATGGCCAACCGGCTGCGCACCTCGGGCAGGAGTCGGATCTCCTCGCCGGCCGCGGCCCGGTCGAGCAGGGTGGAACGCGCCTGGTGCAGCGCGCGCACCGGGTAGATCGCCCGGACCCTGCGGCCCTGCGCGGCGGCCCGGCTCGACGCGGCTGCCATCGTGGGCTCGCTGGGGAGCCGCCACTGGTCGGGGCGCATCAGCATGACCTCGCCCGCGCTTCAGGCGATCCAGGCCTCCATCAGCTCCACGGGCGCGGCCCCGGTGACCACCTCCGCCTTGAGCACCTCGCCGCCGGCGATGGCCCGGGAGGGCTGGTCCTCGACGTAGCGCAGCGCGCTCGTGGCCCGTGCGATCAGCTTGGCGGAGTCGACCATGGCCGCCGCGTGGCGCTCGAGGTAGACGCCGACCGCCTGCCGAGGAGGAAGCACGGAGAGCACTCCGTCTGTGATCTTGCTCACACCATGTCGACCAGGGGCTGGAGCTTCTCCTCGAACTCCTCGACGGTGATCAGGAGGAGCGCTGCCGCCTGCTCCACGCGTGAACCGTCGGCCCCCATGACCTCGCGGTAGAACCGCTCGGTCTCCTCGGTGAGGCCCAGCGAGGACCCGATCTGCCCGTTCGACATGTCGGCATCTTAGTGCCAGTGGCCGCTTGTCTCGCGCGGTCGGTCCGACACGTGGCATGATGCTGCGCAGCGGCACGGAACCTGGGGGTCCCCGCCGTCGTTCGGATGTTGGCCGCAGGACACCGTGGGGGGATGTTCCTGCGGCCACATCTCTTTCTCCAGCGCGTCTTTCCCGAGCGTGCGTCGCTCCGCCAAGATCTCATTCGGCGGCTGCCCGCCCCGGCGGGTAGCGTTCGACGCGCAGCAAGCCCCTCTGACCCCAGGAGTACGGTCGTGCCTTCCGACGCCCAGCCCCAGCCCACCCCCGACGCACAGCCGTCCGCTGAGCAGCAGGGCGCGAAGCGGGGCGAGAAGCAGGGCCGGGGCCGCGGCAAGGGTCGCGGCGACCAGCCCCCGACCGACTGGGTGACCCGCGCCGCCGACGAGGCCGTCCGTCACGCCGACGGCCGCGACCTGGTCACCTGCGCGTCGGGCGCCTCCCCCTCGGGCCCGGTCCACCTGGGCAACCTGCGCGAGTTCCTCACGGTGCACTTCGTCGCCGACGAGCTGCGCCGCCGCGGCGTACGCACCCGTCACCTGCACAGCTGGGACGACTACGACCGCTTCCGCAAGGTGCCGGCCGGCGTCGACCCGTCATGGGCCGAGCACATCGGCCGCCCGCTGAGCGCCGTGCCTGACCCGTGGGACTGCCACACCTCCTGGGCCGAGCACTTCAAGGCCCCGCTGCGCGCCGCGCTGGCCGAGCTCGGCGTGGAGATGGAGGAGATCTCCCAGACCGAGATGTACCGCTCGGGCGCCTACCGCGACCAGATCCTGCTCGCCATCCGGGAGCGCCACGCGATCGAGTCCGTGCTCGCCCGCTACCGCACCAAGGCCGCCGCACCTGCGCTCGACGGCACCGAGGAGGGCGTCGAGGCGCCCGAGTCGACGATGGAGGAGGAGACGGTCGAGGCCGTCGCCACCCCGGCCGGCGGCGAGGACCTCTCCCGCTTCCCCTACAAGCCTTACTGCCGTGGCTGCGGCCGTGACACCACGACGCTGCTGTCGTACGACGACGAGACCACCGACCTCGCCTACGCCTGCACCGCCTGCTCCTTCGAGGGCGTCACCAACGTCGCCACGCAGGACGAGGGCAAGCTCGTATGGAAGGTCGACTGGCCGATGCGCTGGACCTACGAGGGGCGTCGACTTCGAGCCGGGCGGCGCCGACCACGCGACCCCGGGGTCGTCGTACACCGTCGGCAAGGACGTCGTGAAGGTCTTCGGCGGCCGCGCGCCCTCGTTCGTCGCCTACGGCTTCGTCGGCTTCGCCGGCATGCAGAAGATGTCGTCGTCGTCGGGCGGCGTGCCGACCGCGGCCGACGCGCTCCGGATCCTCGAGCCGTCGATCCTGCGCTGGCTGTACGTCCGTCGCGCGCCCAAGCAGACCTTCAGCATCGACTTCGGTCCCGAGGTCGTGCGGCTGTACGACGAGTGGGACGCGCTCACGAAGAAGGCCGCCGACCCGGCCAAGCGCGACGTCGCCGTGCTGGCCCACGAGCGGGCTTCCGCGACCGCGGCCGGCCCGCTGCCGGTCAGCGCCGTCAACGTCCCCTTCCGCACCCTCTCGTCGGTCGCCGACGTGACCGCCGGGTCGGCCGAGCTGATCAGCCAGGTCATCTCGTCGGTCGGCTTCCCGCACGACTCGGTCGCCGACCTCGAGCCACGCCTCGACAAGGCGATGCAGTGGACGGCCGAGTTCGTGCCGGCCGAGGAGCGTACGACCGTGCGCGAGACCCCGGACACCGAGCGCCTGGCCGCCCTGTCGCCCGACGAGCAGCGCTGGGTCGACCTGCTGGTGGAGCACCTGCCCGACGAGCTCACCCAGAACGAGGTGACCACGGTGATCTACGGCGTGCCGAAGCTGGCCCACGGCCTGACCGTCGACGCGGCGCCCACCGACGAGGTGAAGGCCGACCAGAAGGCCTTCTTCAAGCTGCTCTACAACCTGCTGGTCGACGCCGACCGCGGTCCGCGCCTGCCCACGCTCGTCGTGGCGCTGGGCGCGGAGAAGGTGCGTACGCTGCTCTCGGTCGCTGACGTCAGTCGTCGCTGTCGCAGTTGTCGGGGTCGTAGGCGTCGCCGCGGACCTCGGTCCCGCAGATCGTGACCCCGCCGTCGATCACCAGGCGGTGGGGGCGTCCGTCGACGGTCGCCTCCAGCTCGAAGCGGTCGACGTCGGCTCCCTCGGCGCCCACCTCCAGGAGGGCGACCACCTCCTCGCCACCGTGCTCGAAGGCGTCGAACTCCTCCTCGCGGCAGGTGCCGGTCACGTCGGCCCCACGCAGCGGATGCCAGGTGCCGACGTCGTCCATGTCATCTGCAGGTGAGCCGAAGTAGTAGCCGACCGCCAGCCGGTACTCCCCGGGCTGGACGGTGCCGGGCTCGAATCGCCGGACGACACCGGAGGTCGGGATCTCCGGCGTGCCGGCCCGTGGTACCGCCCGTACGCCCGTCAGCTCCGCCTCGACGCCCGGGTCGGTGCAGAAGAAGAAGAGGCCCACGACGAACTGGCGCTTCTCGTCGCTGCCGGCAGGAATGTCGTTCAACGCCACCATGCCGCCGGTGCCGCCATCGCCGCGCAGCTTCGCCCCCGGCGCCTCGGGTGAGTACTGGACGACCCCGTCGACCATCTCCAGGCCCGACGGGTACGCCTGGGCCAACCCGGCGGGCAGCGCCAGACCCGCAACCCCCAGCACGAGCGTCGTCAGCAGCGTCCAGGCGGGTGCAGCGGGGGAAGGTCGGGGACGCCCTCGGGCGTCGTACGCGTGGTCACCCAAGGCAACCTAGTGCGCCGCGACCGTCTGTACCGGTCCTCGAAGCACTCCTGGTGCTGCTTCGGGCTGCTCGCCGACCAGCTGACGTGGGAGCGGCGCGAGCTCGTCTTCATCGGGGTGCTGTGCTTCACGATGGGCATGCAGAACGCGGTGATCACCAAGATCTCGTTCGCCCAGATCCGCACCACGCACGTGACCGGCATGGTCACCGACATCGGCATCGAGCTGGGCAAGCTCGCCTACCGCCACCGGCGCCACGACCTCGACCCGGTGGTCGCCGACGTCCGCAAGCTCGGCGTGCTCTCCCTGCTCGTCGGCCTCTTCTTCGTGGGCGGCGTGCTGGGCACGCTCGGCTACCTCGAGTTCGGCTTCGCCGTGGTCGTCCCGCTCGCGCTGTGCCTGCTGGCCGCGGCGAGCGCGCTGCTGCTCGCCGACCTGAAGGGACGGGGGCGCCCTCCCGGTGAGCGGCTCGTCCCGGTCGCCCTCGCCCGGTTGTCGGAGCGCCGTGGCAGGCTTGTCGGCATGCCTCACGTCGACCTGATGGCGGGACCCCCGCCCACGCACCTCCCCGTTGACCCTGCTGCCGCCGAGCTCGAGGGCGGCGCCACCCCTGCTGCGGTGGTCCGCAGCCACCCCGAGTCCCCCGTCGCCTGGGCGACGCTGGCCGAGCAGGCCCGCGACGCCGGCGCCGACGACGTCACGGTCTACGCCTACGCACGCGTCGGGTACCACCGCTCGCTCGACATGCTGCGCCGCAACGGCTGGAAGGGCCACGGCCCGGTGCCGTGGGAGCACGAGCCCAACCGCGGCTTCCTGCGCGCGCTCGCGCTGCTCGCCCTCTCCGCCCGCGCCATCGGCGAGACCGGCGAGTGGGAGCGCTGCTCGGAGTTCCTGCGCGACTCGAGCCCTGCTGCGTACGACGCCCTGCTGGGCTGAGTCGTGAGTCGGGCGCAGGGGGACGTCAGGGCGAGGGACGGGCTCGACGAGACACTGGACAATCCGTGGCCGGCGCTGTGGGCGCTGGTCCTCGGGTTCTTCATGATCATGGTCGACGCCTCGATCCTCACCGTGGCGACCCCTGCGCTCATCTCCGACCTCGGCGCCGAGGTCAACGAGGCGATCTGGGTGACCAGCGCCTACCTGCTGACCTACGCGGTGCCGCTGCTGATCACCGGCCGCCTCGGTGACCGGTACGGCCCCAAGCGCATCTACCTCGTCGGCCTAGTCGTCTTCACCGCCTCGTCGCTGTGGTGCGGGCTGGCCGACGACGTCACCAGCCTCGTCGCGGCGCGCGCCGTGCAGGGGCTGGGTGCCGCCCTGATGTCGCCGCAGACGATGGCGATGATCACCCGGATCTTCCCGGCCGCCCACCGTGGCCAGGCCATGGCCCTGTGGGGCGCGACGGCCGGCGTGGCCACCATGGTCGGCCCCCTGCTCGGCGGCTTCCTGGTCGGGGCGTGGGGCTGGGAGTGGATCTTCTTCATCAACGTGCCGGTCGGCGTGGTCGCCTTCGTCGCCGCGACCCGGCTGCTCCCCGACCTGACCACCCACCAGCACCGCTTCGACTGGCTGGGCGTCCTGCTCTTCGGCAGCGGCATGTTCGGGCTCGTCTTCGGCATCCAGGAGGGCCACCAGTACGACTGGGGCCGCATCGACGGCCCGGTCACCGTGTGGCGGCTCATCATCGGCGGCGTCGGCCTGCTGGCGCTCTTCGTCTTCTGGCAGTCGCGCAACCGGGCCGAGCCGCTGCTCCCGCTCAGCCTCTTCCGCGACCGCAACTTCTCGGTGGCCAACCTGGCGATCGCCACGGTCTCGTTCTCGTTCATGACGATGGGCTTCCCGCTCATGCTCTACGCCCAGTCCGTGCGTGAGTGGACGCCCTTCCAGGCCGGCATGCTGATGACGCCGCTCGCCGTCGGCTCGATCGTGCTCGCGCGCCTCGTCGGCGGGCTGACCGACCGCGAGCACCCGCGTACGCTCACCGTTTTCGGCTTCGCGTGCGCCGTCGTGGCCACGGCCGCACTGGCCCTGGCGCTCGACGCCACCACTCCCGTCTGGGTCGCCGTCGCCGCGATCAGCCTGCTCGGCGTCGGCTCGGCCTTCCTGTGGGGTCCGCTCTCCGCGACCGCCAACCGCAACCTGCCGATGCACCAGGCCGGAGCCGGGTCAGGCGTCTACAACAGCACCCGCCAGGTCGCCTCGACTCTGGGCGCCGCCGTCGCGGCCCTCGTCATCGAGTGGCGACTGGAGGCCTACGACCTGCCCACCCCCAACGGCGAGGAGAGGCGGTGCGGGCGGCCGGGCCGCTCGACCCCGCGCTGGCCGTCGACTACTCCGCCGCGCTCGCCCAGTCGCTGTGGGCCCTGCCGGTGGCCTTCACCCTGGGCCTGGTGGCCGTCCTCTTCTTCGAGCGCCCGCGCCACTTCGACGAGCCGGGCTGAGGTCAGCCGCGCAGCGCACGGACCCTGACATGCCGAACGGCCGGCTCCCCGAGGGGAACCGGCCGTCCGTCGTACGTCTGGGGCTCAGGCACCCAGGGTGGTGCCGGCGGAGCGCAGATTCTGGCAGGCCTCGACGATGCGGGCAGCCATGCCGGCCTCGGCAGCCTTGCCCCACGAGCGCGGGTCGTACATCTTCTTGTTGCCGACCTCGCCGTCGATCTTGAGGACGCCGTCGTAGTTCTGGAACATGTGCGTCGCCACCGGGCGGGTGAAGGCGTACTGGGTGTCGGTGTCGATGTTCATCTTCACGACGCCGAAGTCGACCGCGTCGGAGATCTCCTGCTCGGTCGAGCCGGAGCCGCCGTGGAAGACCAGGTCGAACGGCTTCGAGCCCTCGGCCAGGCCGAGCTCGGAGGCGACGGCCTCCTGGGCGGCCTTGAGGATCTCGGGACGCAGCTTGACGTTGCCCGGCTTGTAGACACCGTGCACGTTGCCGAAGGTCAGGGCCGTCATGTAGCGGCCCTTCTCGCCGACGCCGAGCGCGCGAGCGGTGGCCAGGGCGTCCTCGGGGGTGGTGTAGAGCTTCTCGTCGATCGCGCCGACGATGCCGTCCTCCTCGCCACCGACGACACCGATCTCGATCTCGAGGATGATGTTGGCCGCGGCGCAGGCAGCGAGCAGCTCCTCGGCGATGACCAAGTTCTCGTCCATCGGCACGGCCGAGCCGTCCCACATGTGCGACTGGAAGAGCGGGTTCTCGCCACGCTTGACGCGCTCGGCCGAGAGGGCGACGAGCGGGCGGACGAAGCCGTCCAGCTTGTCCTTGGGGCAGTGGTCGGTGTGCAGCGCGATGTTGACCGGGTAGTTCTTCGCGACCTCTGCGGCGTAGGCGGCGAAGGCCGCGGAGCCGGTGACCATGTTCTTCACGGTCGGGCCGGAGAGGTACTCCGCGCCGCCCGTGGAGATCTGGATGATGCCGTCCGACCCTGCCTCAGCGAAGCCCTGCAGGGCAGCGTTGAGGGTCTGCGACGAGCTGACGTTGATGGCCGGGTACGCGAAGGACTTGGACTTCGCGGCGTCGAGCATCTCGGCATAGCGCTCGGGGGTGGCGATGGGCATGGGATCTCCTCGGTAGACAGGACCTGCTCGGCTCGCATCCTAGTCGCCATCCGGCCCGGCGCCTCCTACCCCTCCGGGGGCAGGCGGACCACCTCCGCCCCGCCTCTGAGAGGCTGGGCGGCATGGAGACGGTGCTGATGGTCGACACCTACGTCGCGATCGTGGTCGCGCTGTACGTCGTCGTCCTCGGCGCCCTCAAGGTCGTGCCGTGGGTGCCGCACGTGGTCTGCGGAGTCATCGTGACCTTCCTGGTCCCGCTCATCGGGCCGCTCGGCATCCTCGCGGTCGGCGTCTGGTTGCACCTGCGCCACCTACGCGCCCTGGGGTGAGGACAGGGCTGGGGGCTCGACCTCAGTCGCTGTCGCCCAGCCCCAGCTCGGCGCGCAACCGGCGCGCCCACGCCGGCTCGCCGCCGTACCGCTGGTGCTTGACCAACCGGCCGTGGCGGCAGTCGTCGACCAGGGCAGCCATCCGCGTCTCGACGGTGGCCTCCCGCTTGGCCGACGTCACCCAGTGCACCACCACCTTGCGGTAGGAGCGGCCGGCGCCGGCCCAGAACGCGGCCGCGACCGGGTCCTCCTGGAGACGGGCGAGCAGCGGCGCGGGCAGCTCGTCGGCGACCTCGCTCTCGAACGAGTAGATCCCGGTGCGCGCCTCGCTGCGCAGCTCGTACGCGGCGATCCCTGCCGGGTGCATCCGGCCCTCGGCCAGCAGCCGCTCGACGTGGGCCACGTTGACCTTGCTCCAGTTGCTGCCGCGGCGACGCGGGGTCCAACGCTGGCGTCGGGTGTCGGCGTCGATGCCCTGGGAGACGGAGTCGATCCACCCGAAGCAGAGCGCCTCGGGGACCGCCTCGGCCCAGGTCAGCCCGTGGTTCTCGACGTGCTTGCGGCGCAGCCCCATCCACAGCTCGGGGGCCGTGGCGTGGTTGGCCTCGAGCCAGGCGCGGAACTCCTCCGGCCCGCTGAAGAAGAGGGCCGGCTTCTCGGGGGTGCCGCCGGGCGTGCCGATCATGGCCTCACGCTACCGACGTTCGTACGCGCCGAGGTCGACGCGACCCTTCACCGGTCGGCGTACGCGGTGCGCGGGGTGAGCGTACTCCCAGCGCGCCCGTGCCCCCCGGCCCACGGCGACGCCACGGTTGATGGCCACCGACCCCTTGCGCAGCCGGAAGTTGCCGCGTCCGGCGGCGAGGAAGGCACGCGGGCCGACGCGGCGGTTGGCCCGGGCGTCCACCGGCCGGTCGGCGAGGGCGCCGGGTCCGTGGAAGAGGTTGTTGCGGAGCACCGCACCCGAGCCCGCCGCGAGGCGGAGGTAGGTCCCGACCTGCTGGCGGTTGACGAAGGTGTTGTTGACCAGCCGCAGCCGCCGCGACGAGTGCGTGAGCCGTTCGGCCCCGTAGGAGACCAGGCCAGTGTTCTGCGAGCGCGGCCCCTGGACGACCAGGTTGCCGACGAGCAGCGCGTCGCCGCCGTTGGGCAGGTCGACCGAGTAGGAGCCGGTGCCGTCGGCGTCGTCGAAGCGGTTGGCGAGCAGCGTCGTGCGGGCCGCGCGGGACTTGAGCTGGTGGCCCACGGAGGCACCCCACAGCCAGCTGCCGGTGACGGTCAGCGAGCGCACGGCACCGACGTACAGGTTGTGGCTGAGGCCGTCGCCCGCGCCGTTGCGGAAGAAGCGGGAGTCGCGCACCACGATGTCGCTCCGGTCGTCGGCGACGGTGAGCAGGCCCATCTGGTTGTGGTGGAACCAGCTGCGCACGACCACCAGGTCGGTGCCCTCGCTGCGGATCCCGGCGCCGTTGCGGTCGGGCACGACGGAGCCGGAGAACTCGATGCCCTCGACCCGTACGCGGTCGCCGGAGATTACCCACGTCGCCTTGCCCTGGGCGTGGCGACCGGCGGCCTTGAGGTGCGCGCGTACGGCCTTGCCCGACCGGACCGAACGCAACGTCAGGTCGTCCTGCGGCCAGGTCGCGACGTCACCGGAGTAGACGCCTGCGTCGATCAGCACGGTGTCCCCGTCGCGGGCCACCGCCGCGGCCGCGCTGGGGGTGGTGAGCGCGCGGTCGGGCCCCACACGCAGGGTGCGGGGCTTCGCCTCCGCGGACGGCACCGGCACGGCCACGGCGGGGCCGAGGGCGAGCACGGGTGCGAGCACCAGGGCCAGGGCAGCGAGTGCGCCCCTCATCCGAGCAGCTCCCGCTCCAGCTCGGCCGGCAGACCGTGCACGGGACGGTCGGGCCGTTGCGGCGCCACGCCCTCGGTCTGCATCCACGCCCAGGTGTCCGCGACGGTCTCCGCCACCGGGCGACAGCGCAGCCCCAGGGCCGCGGCGCGCGCTGGATCGCCCTCGAGGAAGCCGGCGTACTCCCCCGACTCGGGCACCCAGCAGGGCAGCTGGATCCACGGCTGCACCCCGGCCGCAGCGAGCGTGGACTCGTCGACCCAGCGCAGGGTCGCATCCGAGCCGGTGGCGGCGATGCAGGCCTCAAGCAACGTCCGCGTGGTGGCGTGGCCCGAGCGGGAGACCACGTCGACGGGCCCGGCGACGTCGCCGGCGACCGCGTCGAGGAGGAAGGCAGCGAGGTCGCGCGCGTCGACGTACTGACTGCAACGGGCGGTCCGGGCGCCCGGGCGCCACGACCTCACCGCCGGCGGCGATCCGGCCCAGCCACCACGGCAGGCGGCCGATGTCCTCGTGGGGGCCGAGGATCAGGCCGGCACGGGCCAGCACCGCGTGCGGGAAGTGGGCGACGATCCCCAGCTCGGAGCCGCGCTTGGCGACGTCGTAGGCGGCCTCGTCGCCGAGCCGCGTGTCGGAGTCGACCACCGGGGACGACTCGTCGACGTGCTCGCCCCACACGTAGACCGACTCGCTCGAGACGTAGCCGAGGTGCCCCACCCGGCCCTGCAGCGCCGCCGCGGTCGCGGTGGCCACCCGCGGCGCCCCCGCCCAGGTGTCGATGGCGAGGTCCCACGTACGCCCGTCGGCGGCCGCCGCGAGGGCTGCGCCGTCGGTGCGGTCGGCGGTCAGCACCTCGACACCGTCGGGGAGGCGGCCGGTGACGCCGCGGTGCAGCGCCGTCACCCGCCAGCCACGCGCCAGGGCGTCGGCGACCAGCGCCCGTCCGACGAAACGGGTGCCACCGAGCACGAGGAGGTCCATGACGTCATCGTGGCGGCAGCCGCTGACAACCGGGAGGGGCGTTCGCCCACAGCGGAGTCACAGGGCGCAGTCACACAGCGGAGCTTCAGCCGCGCCAGGCGTCCTCGCCGGAGAGGTCGGCGTGCTCCCGGATCCACGAATGCATCGCGATGGCGGCCGCCGACGACGCGTTGATCGAGCGCGTCGAGCCGAACTGGGCGATCGAGAAGGTGCCGTCGACCACCGCGTGCGCCTGCGCGGAGAGCCCCGGGCCCTCCTGCCCGAAGAGGAAGCAGACCCGCTCGGGCATCTCCATCGTCTCGAGGTGGGCGCTGCCGGGCAGGTTGTCGATGCCCAGCAGCCGCACCGGTTGCTCGAGGGAGTGGAGGTACGCAGCCAGGGCCGGCACGTCCTCGTGGTGCCGCACGTGCTGGTAGCGGTCGGTGACCATCGCGCCGCGACGGTTCCAGCGGCGGTTGCCGACGATGTGCACCTCGGCGGCCAGGAACGCGTTGGCCGTGCGCACGATCGTGCCGATGTTGAAGTCGTGCTGCCAGTTCTCGATGGCCACGTGGAAGGTGTGCCGGCGGGTGTCGAGGTCGGCGACGATCGCCTCCACCGACCAGTAGCGGTAGCGGTCGACGACGTTGCGGCGGTCGCCGTGCTCGAGCAGCTCGACGTCGTACTGCGCGCCGTTCGGCCACTCCTCGCGCCCGCCGGGCCACGGCCCGACCCCCACCTCGGGCTGCCCGTGCGGCATCGGGTCGTAGGGAGCCCGCTCCTGGCTGCTCACGTCCACGGTGTCCACGGTGTCGTCCATTCCGTCAGGTTAGGCGGGGACAAGTACGCTGACGCGCGTGAGCCCCCTTCATCACCTGCAGTCCGTCATGCTCGAACCGATGCTGTTCGGGATGAAGTGGATGGATCCCGAGTGGCTGCTGTCGCAGTTCGGGGCCGAGCTCTTCTGGCTGAGCCTGCTCATCATCTTCGTGGAGTGCGGGCTCTTCTTCCCGTTCCTGCCCGGTGACTCGCTGCTCTTCGCGATGGGCATCTTCCTGGCCCACCCCGACACCGGGATCGACATCTTCCCCGGCCCGGTGTGGCTGGAGCTGGTGATCGGGATGGCGCTCTTCGTCGTCGCCGGCTTCGGCGGCAACGTGGCAGGCTACGAGATCGGGCGCAAGATCGGGCCGCCGCTCTACGAGCGTGACGGCAAGGTCCTCAAGCGCAAGTACTTCGACCAGACCACTGCCTTCTTCGACAAGCACGGCAACAAGGCCCTGGTGATCGGCCGCTTCGTGCCGTTCGTACGCACGTACATCACCGTCGTCGCCGGCGTCACCCAGATGGACCGCGGCCGCTTCTTCAAGTGGAGCATGGTCGGCGCAGTCGCCTGGGTCGTCTCGATCACCCTGCTCGGCGCGCTCCTGGGCACCGTCTTCCCGGCGCTCGGCGAGAACATCGACTACGCGATCTTCGCGATCATCGCCTTCTCGCTCATCCCGATGGCGTGGGAGTGGGTCCGCCACCGTCGGACCAACGCCCCCGGCGCCGAGATCGGCCCGCAGGACGGTGGCCCCGACCGCGACATCATGGGTCAGGACGTCGACGGCGAGCGGCGCCACCGCCACTGACGACACACCCCCACGACGCAGAACTGTCGGGTTGATGAGGGCTCGCTCGGCGACTCCATCCATCAACCCGACAGTTGCGTCAGGGGCGTCAGGAGGCGGCAGCCCGCGCAGCGTCCAGGTCGGCCTTGGTCAGCACAGGGCGCACCTCGAGGCCCACGTCGGCCAGCGGGTTCTCGCCCTCGGGCGAGCGGTCGATCGCGCAGATGACGACCTCGACCACAGCGCCTGCAGCGCGCAACTCGCGCACGGCGTCACGCACGGCACCGCCGGTGGTGATGACGTCCTCGACCAGCGTGATGCGCCTGCCGGCCACGTCCGGGCCCTCGGCGAGCTTGCAGGTGCCGTACTCCTTCGCCTTCTTGCGGACGAAGAGCGTCGGGTGCAGCGTGCGGGCACTCAGCGCGGTGGCGATCGGCACGCCGCCCAGCTCGAGGCCACCGAGCAGCTCGGTGCCCTCGGGCACCAGCGCGACCATCTGGTCGGCGACCCGGGCGAGCAGCGCCGGGTCGGACTCGAAGAGGTACTTGTCGAAGTACTCGTGGGAGACCTGGCCGGAGCGGAGCGTGAACTCGCCGCTCAGGCGGCAGCAGGCGTCGATGTCGGCGGCGAGCGTCGGGTCGGTGGGGTGCGTGGCGTCAGACATGGCCCTGATCATCCCAGACCCCGCCGACGGCGCCGGGCGGCCGGTCCCGCGACGGACCCGGCCGTTCGCCCGCCGGCGCTACGCTCGCTGCCATGCGTCCTCCCGCGTCCCGCATCGCCGGCATCGGCGAGACGATCTTCGCCCGGATGTCGGCCCTCGCCACCCGGAGCGGCTCGGTCAACCTCGGCCAGGGCGCGCCTGACGTCGACGGCCCGGCGCTGGCGCTGCACGCCGCCGAGCGCGCCCTGATGGCGGGGCAGAACCAGTACGCCCCCGGCATCGGCATCCCGGCACTGCGCGAGGCGGTCGCCGCCCACCAGTGGCGCCACTACGGGATCACCCTCGACCCCGCCAGCGAGGTCGTCGTCACCACCGGTGCGACCGAGGGGATCGCCGCCGCACTGCTCGCGCTGGTCGACCCGGGCGACGAGGTCGTCGTGCTCGAGCCCTACTACGACTCCTACGTCGCGATGATCCAGATGGCCGGGGGCGTACGCCGACCGGTCACCCTGCGCGCCCCCGACTTCCGGCTCGACGCCGAGGCGCTGCGGGCCGCGGTCACGCCGCGGACCAGGCTCATCCTGCTCAACACCCCGCACAACCCGACCGGCACGGTGCTGACCCGCGCCGAGCTCGACGTGGTCGCCGAGGTGGCGATCGCCCACGACCTGGTCGTGGTCACCGACGAGGTCTACGAGCACCTGGTGCTCGACGTCGCCGCCGAGCACGTCCCGCTCTGCACCCTGCCGGGGATGGCCGAGCGCACGCTGACCCTGTCGAGCCTGGGCAAGTCGTGGTCGCTGACCGGCTGGAAGATCGGCTGGGCCACCGGTCCCGAGCACCTGGTCACCGCGCTGACCACGGCCAAGCAGTGGCTCACCTACACCTCCGGTGCGCCGTTGCAGCCTGCCGCGGCCGTCGCGCTCGACGAGGCGGACGACTTCCCGGCCACACTGCGTACGTCGTTGCGTGCGCGCCGCGACCACCTCGTCGCCGGGCTCAACGGGCTCGGGATCGAGACCTACATGCCGCAGGGCACCTACTTCGCGCTCTCGGACGTCTCCGGCCTGGGCTGGGCCGACGGCATGGCCTTCTGCGAGGCGCTGCCCGAGCGGGCTGGGGTGGTGGCGATCCCGACGAGCGTCTTCCACGACGACGTCGAGGCCGGCCGTCACCTGGTGAGGTGGGCGTTCTGCAAGCAGGAGAGCGTCCTCGAGGAGGGGCTACGGCGGCTGGGCGCCGCCGACCTGCGCGCCTGACCGCAGCCGGAGGCAGGTCCGGCTTCCCCCGAACGCCGGGCCCACCTCGGCGCGAGAAGAGTAGGCAGCCAGGACGAGCCGACGAATCACCCAAACAGGGGGATCGCCGTGGGCGGCGCCGACCGGGCGCCGCCTACCTCATCCTCGCGGCAGCAGCGTCCCGGGCGTGATCGCCGCGGGGCACCAGCTGCGCTCCTCGAAGCGCTCGCACCGGCGGTCGGAGCGGCCGTCGAAGAGCAGCTCCGCGCCCGCGTCGTCGACGGTCTCCACCCCGTCGGGGAGCCAGTGCAACCGGTAGGCGCCGGCCTCGGAGCGCCCCGCCCCGGGCAGCACGGTGCGCACCAGCGCACCCCCCTCGAGCCACCGCACCGCCGTGCCGTCCTGCGCCTGGACGTGGGTCCACTCGCCGTCGTACGTCCACAGCTGCAGCTCGTGGACGTCCTGGTCCTCGACGTCGTCGTCGGCGAGGTCCTCCTCGACCTCACGGATGCGGCGCTCGAACCGCACGGCGACCGTGTCGCCGACCTTGTCGACGGCGTCGACCCGCCAGTGTCTGTCGTAGCCGGGCGGCATCCCGTACTCGGCGGCGACCTCGCCGGTGGCCGGGTCGAGCTCGACGAGGTCCTGCTCGACCACGCAACCACCGCAGTCCTCATTGCTGCCGTTGCGCTGGCGCAGCACCAGCAGCGCGGAGCCGTCGTGGGCGGGCAGGAGCCGCACGACCGGCTCGTTGCGGAGCACCTCAGTGACCTCGAGGTCCTCACCCTCGCCGGTGATGCGCAGGACGCCGTGGTCGGTCTTGGTGTCGTCCTCGGAGTTGATGCTCCACTCGACCCAGGTGACCCCGTCGAGCGTGATCGGGTCGCCGTGCAGGTGCAGCTCGGCGTCGGAGACGGAGCCGGGGTCGAGCTGGTCGGTCGCGATCGCGTCCGCCGGGACGTCGATGACGCGGTGCCCGGTGAGGTCGGGCGCGTAGAGCTCGATGCGCAAGGGGGCGGCGTACGAGAGGAAGGACGCAGCGTTGGGCGTGAGCGAGAAGCTGTCCCAGCGCAGGTCGCCCAGCTCGGGGTCCGCGGGGTCACGCTCGACGGTGCGGACCACACGACCGGTCGGGGCGACCAGCCGGAGGTCGTCAGCCCCCACCGCGAGGAAGTGGCCGTCGCGGGTCCAGGCGCCGGCCGAGAGGGCGCCCAGGGTGACCGACCCGCTCGGGGTGGCGAGGCGGGCTCGGTCGGCGTCGAGGACGTACGCCGGCCCCGGGACCTCGCGCTCGTCGGCCGGGAGGGCCGAGTCGAAGACCGGGTCGTCCCCGGTGAAGAGGTCCACGACCTGGCTGCAGCCGGAGGCCGCCAGCGAGGTCGCGAGCGCGACCACGGTGGCCGCGAGCAGGGGGCGGCTGCGCTTCATGGGGACTCCTCAGGTGCGGAGCCGCCACCGTAGCGACCGGGGCGGTCCCCCGTCAGCGACTCAGCGGTTGCCGAGCCAGGCGCGCACCTCGGGGCGTCGCAGCAGCACCAGGACGGCGATCGCGGCCAGGCCCGGGGGCAGCAGGAGCACCTGGGCGGCGGCGAGGGTGCCGAGCACGCAGAAGGCGGCGGTGAAGGCCGAGGTGATCATCAGGATGATCGCGCCCTGCTTGCGGCGGGCCAGGACGAGCCCGGCGGCCAGCATCGCGACCAGGCTGAAGATCGCCAGACCAACGCCGAAGACGATCATCGTGCCGATCAGCATGTCCGAGGTGATGGCCTCGGCGCCCTGCTGGCCCTCGACGTCCTTGAGGACCTGGTCGATCTCGGCATCCATCTGGCTGGGGTTGACCATCAGGGCCACCACGGCGAAGGCCGACGAGACGAAGGCGAAGCCGGCGAAGAGCCAGGTGAGCAGGGCGGCCCAGAGGGCGGCCGCGGGACGCTTGCCTGCCGGCGGCTGCGGGCCCCACTGCTGCTGGCCGTACTGCGGCTGCCCGTACTGCGGCTGCTGCTGCGGAGCCGTGGCCACGGGGGCGCCGTAGGGCGTGCCGGGCGCGTGTCCGTAGGGGCTGGTCGGTGCGGCGGGCGGTGCCGGCTGCTCGGCCGGCCGGTCGACCGGGGCACCCCAGGTGGGGCGGTCGCCGAAGCCGTCGACCGGGCGGGCGTCGGTCGGCTCGTCAGGAGCGCCGGTGACCTGCGGCGTACGCGGCCCCTCCTCCCGGGGGGCGAAGGGGTTGCGGGCGCCGGAGTCGTCGCGACCCAGCGGGGTCGGGGGCGGCGGCGCGATCCCGTTGAACCAGTTGCGCGACGGCTGCATCCACAGCAGTGCGATGGAGGCAGCGACCAGCGACGACATGAAGCCGCCGGCCACGACGCCGGCGAGGAAGAGGGGCACGGCGAGCACCGTGAGCGCGATCCGGGCCCCGGTGTTGCGCTTGAGCACGAACCAGCCGAGCACCGCCGAGGCGGCTGCCGCCACCGCGGCGACCATCGCGGTGATCCGCAGCGCGCCGAGACCGGTCTCGACGCTCCAGCCGAGGTCGGCGCCCGGCCCCGAGCCGAGGTAGTCCTCGACCATCTCGCGGGTCTCGAGGGAGCGGAGGCCCGTCAGGGTCTCGAAGATGTTGACCACCACGAAGACGGACCCGACGAGGATCATCCAACCCAGCATGGTCACCTGGGGCGGACGGGGCAGTGCTTCTGGCTTGCTCACGCGGTCATTCCATCATGGGGAGCCAACTCGGCCGGACGGCCGCAGGCCGCGCCCCGGACCGGGGTCGACCCCCTGCAGAGAATGATCGAACGACCGTTCATCTCCGCAGGGGGCCTGCCCACCAGCCAGGCGTACGCCCTCAGTCGCGCGCCGCGGTCAGCTCGAGGCCGTCGTCGCCGCGGGCGACCGTGACACGTCCGCCGTCGGCGACCTCGCCGGCGATCAGCATCCGCGCCAGCGGGTCGCCGATCGCGGTCTGGATCAGGCGGCGCAGCGGGCGGGCGCCGTAGGCCGGGTCGTAGCCGGTCGAGGCCAGCCAGGAGCGTGCCTCGTCGGTGACGTCGATGGTGATCCGACGCACCGCCAGCCGCTTCTCCAGCAGCGCCAGCTGCAGGTCGACGATGTGGGTCAGCTCGTCCTGCGAGAGCGCGGAGAAGGTGACGATCTCGTCGAGACGGTTGAGGAACTCCGGCTTGAAGGAGGCCCGCACGACGCCCATGACCTGCTCCTTCTTCACCTCTGCGTCGAGCAGCGGGTCCACCAGGAACTGCGAGCCCAGGTTGGAGGTGAGGATCAGGATCGTGTTGCGGAAGTCGACCGTGCGCCCCTGGCCGTCGGTCAGGCGACCGTCGTCGAGCACCTGGAGCAGGATGTCGAAGACCTCGGGGTGGGCCTTCTCCACCTCGTCCAGCAGCACGACGCTGTAGGGGCGACGGCGTACGGCCTCGGTCAGCTGCCCGCCCTCGTCGTAGCCGACGTAGCCGGGAGGAGCACCGACCAGGCGCGAGACCGAGTGCTTCTCGGAGTACTCGCTCATGTCGATGCGGATGATCGCCCGCTCGTCGTCGAAGAGGAAGTCGGCCAGCGCCTTCGCCAGCTCGGTCTTGCCCGTGCCGGTGGGGCCCAGGAAGAGGAAGGAGCCGGTCGGGCGGTTCGGGTCGGCGATGCCGGCCCGCGAACGACGCACCGCGTCGCTGACCGCGTTGACCGCCTCGGCCTGGCCGATCAGGCGCTCGCCGATCACCGACTCCATCTCCAGCAGCTTGGCGGTCTCGCCCTGCAGCATGCGTCCGGTCGGGATGCCGGTCCACGCCTCGACGACGTCGGCGACCTGCTCGGCGCCGACCTCCTCGCCGACCAGCTTCTCGGTCTCGGCCTGGTCGGTCTCGGCAGCGGCGGCCGCCTCGATCTGCTTCTCCAGCTCGGGGATGTGGCCGTACTGGATCTCGCTGGCCTTGGCCAGGTCGCCCTCCCGCACCAGCCGCTCGGCCTCGATGCGCAGCGCGTCGAGCATCTTGCGCAGCTCGCCCTCGCCCTCCAGCGACGCCTTCTCCCGCTCCCAGCGGGCCTCCAGCGCGCGCAGCTCCTCCTCCTGGTCGGCGAGCTCGCTGCGCAGGTGGGCGAGGCGCTCGACGGAGGCGTCGTCGCTCTCCTTCTCCAGCGCGAACTGCTCCATCTTGAGGCGGTCGACGCTGCGGCGGAGCTGGTCGATCTCCTCCGGGGACGACTCGATCTCCATGCGCAGCCGGCTCGCGGCCTCGTCGATCAGGTCGATCGCCTTGTCGGGCAGCTGGCGGCCGGTGATGTAGCGGTCGCTCAGCGTCGCGGCCGCCACCAGCGCGGCGTCGGTGATCCGCACGCCGTGGTGCGCCTCGTACTTCTCCTGGATGCCGCGCAGGATCTGGATCGTGTCCTCGACGCTGGGCTCGCCGACGAAGACCTGCTGGAAGCGGCGCTCCAGGGCCGGGTCCTTCTCGATCCGCTCGCGGTACTCGTCGAGGGTGGTGGCGCCGATCATGTGCAGCTCGCCGCGCGCCAGCATCGGCTTGAGCATGTTGCCGGCGTCCATCGCGGAGTCGCCGCCGGCACCTGCGCCGACCACGGTGTGCAGCTCGTCGATGAAGGTGATCACCTGGCCGCCGGCCTGCTTGATCTCCTCGAGCACGGCCTTGAGCCGCTCCTCGAACTCGCCGCGGTACTTCGCCCCGGCCACCATCGCGGCCAGGTCGAGGCTCAGCACGCGCCGGCCCTTGAGGGAGTCGGGCACGTCGCCGGCGACCACGCGCTGGGCGAGCCCCTCGACGACGGCGGTCTTGCCGACGCCGGGCTCACCGATCAGCACGGGGTTGTTCTTGGTGCGCCGGCTCAGCACCTGGATGACGCGGCGGATCTCGGCGTCGCGCCCGATGACGGGGTCGAGGCGTCCCTCCTCGGCGGCGGCGGTCAGGTCGACGGAGAACTTCTCGAGCGACTCGTACGTCGACTCGGCCTCCTGGCTCGTGACGCGGCGGTTGCCGCGCACGGCTGTGACCGCCTCGCGCAGGCCGTCGGCGGTCAGGCCGGCGTCGGTGAGCACCTTCGCGGCGCTCGACTCGACGGTCGCCAGGGCGACCAGCAGGTGCTCGCTGGCGACGTAGTCGTCCTTCATCGAGGAGGCGAGGTCGAGCGCGGAGGCGAGCACCCGGGTGAGGGCGGCGGAGGCCCCGGGCTGCTGGACCGTGCTGCCGGTCGCCTTGGGCAGCGCTGCCTGGGCCGACTCGGCGCGGGCCGCGACTGCGGCGACCTCGACGCCCGAGCGGGTGACGAGGCTGCGGGCGACCCCGTCCTCCTGGCGCAGCAGCGCGACCAGGAGGTGGATCGGCTCGGTCTGGCTGTTGCCACCGGTGGTGGCGGCCAGCTGCGCGGCCTCGATGGCCTCACGGCTGCGGGTGGTGAACTTGTCGGCTCCGAACTGGCTCACGGTGTCCTCCTGTGTCGTCCCGGCGGGGGATCTGGTGGCAGTCTCCCGCACCCGCGAGCCGTGGCGAGGACTGTGGACCGTCCTTGCGGCCCACACATCTCAACGTCAGAAAAGTTGAGTCTGTTCCACTCAACTCAGTGGCGTGCTGCAGGTCACTTGTTCTTCATCAAAATGGAGTACATACCCAAATTTGGTCCTACTCTGGAGAGGACCGCACCTCTCGAAACAGGGAAACGGACCCCCCACGTGAAGACCGTCCTCCGCATCACCTCGACCGTCGCGGCAGCCGTGCTGTCCGCGACCCTGCTGCAGGCCTCCCCCGCCCAAGCAGCGGACCCGACGCTGACCATCACGCCCGGCAACGGCCAGTTCGTCGGGGGCTCGCGCCTCACGCTCGACGGCCACGTCGGCGTCTCGGGCCGCCGGGCCCTCGTCGTGCAGCGGCACATGGGCCGCGCCGGCGACGACTGGATCGACGTGCCGGGCACCAACGGCTACACCAACGCCGACGGCTCCTTCGCCGTCCAGGCCCCCGCCTCGGCGATGTGGGGACTCAAGTACCGCGTCAAGGCCGGCAACTACGCCAGCCCGGCGCGCGACACCAGCGCCCGCGCCCAGGAAGTCATCCTCACCCAGACCTCCGACGCCAGGGTCGGTGGCCAGCTCACCTTCCTCGCCGACACCGTGGGCCGCGCCTACACCGGCTACCGCGACCTCCCGTCGGCCGTGCTCGCCGGCCGCGCGATGACGCTGCAGCGTCGCGTCTCCCCCACGAGCTGGCAGGACGTCGCCACCGCGACCTCCGACGCCTACGGCCTGGCCACCTTCACCACCACGCACCGCGCGGTCGGCGACTTCTACCGCGTCCGCCTCTCAGAGTGGACCCTCAACGGCGACGCCATCGGCTGGCACGCCTCCTTCCCGCACCGGGTCACCTCCAAGGCGTCCCGCATCAAGGAGGGCACCTTCCCGCACCGCCGCGCCACCGTCGCCGCCTCGGCCGTCGCCGCGGGCCTCGCCCCGGGCGTACCGACCGCCGGCGGATCGCACGGCGGCAGCCGCCAGCACGCCTGGTCCCGCTACGGCTGGGGCCGCGACCCGCGCTTCCGCTACGAGTGGGAGTTCGGCGAGTCGCTCTCCTCGCCGCCGCTGCTCGGCACCAAGTCGAAGGGCACCTGGAGCGAGGCCAGCACCGGCACCGGCCGCGTGACCACGCGCAACGGCGGCATGCTCTTCGCCAGCGACGGCTACGCCAGCGCGCCCGACGGCACCTACGGCACCACGACCGCGACCCTCAACGGCGCCTCCGACCGCTGGGGCCGCTGGGAGGTCCGTGGCGTGACGACGCAGAACTCCCGCAAGGGCCGCAAGTACAAGATGCGCTACGAGCTCGTCCCGGTCGCCCAGGCCTCCCGCGCCTGCGGCACGGCCAGCATCATCCTCGGCGAGTCGAAGGGCCCCAACTCGCCCTTCACCTTCGGTGTCCGCAACGCCAAGGGCACCAAGTGGGGCCGCACGATCGGCAAGTTCCCCTCCGGTGCCGTGTCGGTCGCCGTGCAGGTCACCCAGAAGCACATCACCTGGTTCGTCAACGGCAACCCGGTCGGCACCGTGCGCGACAAGGCCGCGCTGCCCAAGGGCCCGATGACCCTGCGCCTCACCTTCGTCGGCGACGGCAACAGGACCATGGACAGCGCCAAGGGCCAGCTCGACTGGGCCCGCAGCTACTCGCTGAAGTACGGCGAGCGCCCGACCAGCAAGATCGCCCTCAAGAAGGGCAAGGCGTACGGCGGCTGCTGAGCCCCTAGCACCTGACCCCTCCTGACAGCACGGGACCGCCCGTCGCGTGTGGCTGCGGCCACAACGCGGCGGGCGGTCGCTCGTGCAGGGCGTGGGCGGTGCCCCGGCCTCCGTAGCATGGGCCGAAGGCCCAGCCCCACCACCGGGAGACCCGATGACCCGCACCCGCCGTCCCTCCGCGCGCCCCCGTGTCGGCGCCACCGTCGTCGCCGTCGTCGCCGCCGCGGCGACCGTGCTGCTCGGTGCCGCACCGGCCCTGGCCCACGCCGGGCTGACCGGGTCGAGCCCCGAGGACGGCACCTCGCTCACCGAGCTGCCCACCGAGGTCGTGCTCACCTTCAGCGAGGAGGTGCGTACGCCTGCCACCGTGGTCGTCACCGGCCCCGACGGCGCCGGGCTCCAGAGCGGCGAGGCGACCGTCGAGGGTGACGAGGTGCGCCAGCCGGTCGAGCGCGGCCGGGCCGCCGGCGAGCACACGATCGCCTACCGGGTGATCTCCTCCGACGGGCACCCCATCACCGGTCAGGTGCGCTTCACCCTCGAGGGCGAGGGCTCCGAGGTGGGCGTGCCCAACGCGACGCCGTCGGCCGACCCGAGCGCCGACGCGGCCGACGCGGCTGACGAGGGCACGGACGGCACCGACGGCACCGACGGCACCTGGTCCGTCTCCTGGCTGGTGGCCGGCGGCGTGCTGCTGGTGCTCGTGCTCCTCCTGGCCGGCGGGGCGCTGGGGGCGCGGGCGATGAAGCGTCAGCGCAGGGATCGATGAGCACTCCCGCTCCCCGCAGCACCACCCCCGGCATGCTCGGCCCGGTCGGCCCGGGCGCACTCGTCGCACTGCTCGGCCTCGGCGTCATGGCGCTCGTCCTGGCCCTGGCCGGCGGGGTCGAGTCGCCGCTGCCCGGGCTGCCGTACGCCGGCGCCCTCACCGCCTGGGCGCTGCCGGTCGTCTTGTTCCTGGGTGACGCCGCCGCCGTGGTCACGGTCGCGGGCCTGGTCGTCCCACTGCTCACCGCGGTCAAGCTGCGTGACGGGCTCGGCGGGCTGCAGCGTACGGCCGTGGGCACCGCGCGCTGGTCGGCCACGACGTGGCTGCTGCTCACGCTGGCCGAGATCTGGCTGACCGCCTCCGACATCTTCGCCGTCCCGGTCGGCCGCGTCGGCCCCGGCGACGTCAGCACCCTGCTCACCGACTTCTCCCAGGGCGTCTCGCTGGCGTGGCAGCTCGGGCTGCTCGCGGCGCTCGCCGTGGGCTCCCTGCTGGTCACCACCGCCTGGCGCGCGGCGCTGGCCCTCCTGCTCGCGCTCGCCGCGCTGGTCCCGACCCTGCTGACCGGCCACTCCGCCTCGTCGGGCAGCCACTCCACCGCCGTGGTGGCGATCGGCTTCCACGTGCTCGCCGCGGTCGTGTGGAGCGCCGGCGTCCTGGCGCTCTGGTGGCACCTGCGCGCCGACGACGAGCTGCGCGTCCGCGCCGCCCGGCGCTTCTCCGCACTCGCGGCGTGGTGCTTCGGCCTGGTCGCGGCCTCGGGGCTGATCAGTGCGTACGTCCGCCTCGACGGCCTGGCCGGCTTCGTCACCAGCGGCTACGGTCGCGCGGCGCTGGCCAAGGTCGTGGTGCTGGCGCTGCTCGGCGTCGTCGCCGTGCGTTTGCGGCGCGCCGTCACCGGCACGGCCCCGTCGTGGCGCGGCTTCACGGCGCTGACCGGGATCGAGCTGGCCGCGATGTCGGCGGCCGTCGGCCTGGGCGTGGCACTGTCGCGCACCCCGCCGCCGGTCGGCACCCCCTACTCCTCGAAGGCCGAGCGCCTGCTCGGCGGACCGATGCCGCCCGAGCCCTCCTTCGTCGGGATGCTCACCACCTGGCAGCTCTCCGGCCTCGGCCTGGCCGTCGTCGGCCTCGGGGCGGTCGGCTACCTGCTGGGGCTGCGTACGCTCCGCCGCCGCGGCGACAGTTGGCCGTGGGCACGCACCCTGGCGTGGTACGTCGGCCTGGTCGCCGTCGCCTTCGCCACGATGGGCGGCCTGGGCGTCTGGTCGCACGTGATGTTCAGCGTGCACATGAGCAGCCACATGGTGCTGTCGATGCTGGCGCCGGTGCTGCTGGTGCTGGGATCGCCGATCACGCTGGCGCTGCGCGCACTGCCGGGGCCGGACTCCCCCGGCGGCGACGGACCACGCCAGCTGCTGGTCGCCTTCCTCAACTCGCGGTGGTCGCGCGTGGTGACCAACCCCGCCTTCGCGACCGTGATGTTCGTGGGCAGCCTCTACGCCATCTACTTCACCGGCATCTACGACTGGCTGATGTCGGTCCACCTGGGCCACACCCTGATGGAGCTGCACTTCCTGCTCGCCGGCTTCCTCTACTACGAGGTGCTGATCGGTTCCTCGCCGCTGCCGCGTCGCCTGCCGCACCTGGGTCGGCTCGGGCTGCTGATCGCCGTGGCGCCCTTCCACGCCTTCTTCGCGATCTCCGTGATGAGCACGACGCAGCTGATCGGCGCCGACTACTACTCGACGATCGACCGGCCCTACGCGACCGACCTGCTGGCCGACCAGTCCTTCGGCGGCGGGCTCACCTGGGCGATGGGCGAGGTGCCGCTGCTGCTGGTCGCGATCGTGCTGCTGGCGCAGTGGTTCCGCGACGACACGCGGCGCGCGAAGCAGGCCGACCGGCGGGCCGACCGCGACGACGACGCCGAGCTGCAGGCCTACAACGCGATGCTCCAGCGCATCGCCGACAACCGTGCCGTACGCGGCGAACGGGACCCCTCGACGCGTCACCGCGAGGACGTCTAGACGCGATCTCCCCAAGAACGGGTAGTACCGTCCGATTCCTGCCACGCGGAGCGTTTCCACGTGAAAAGATGGCCGTTCTCCGAGGGAGAGGAGGACCCAGGTGAAGCTGTTCCGCAGCACGAAGAAGTCGACGCCCGAGCCGACGCCGGTCGAGGCGCCGGTCGCGCCCGAGCCGAAGCCCGCGATGGTGCGCGACCTTCGCGGCCACCAGGTGTCGGTCGTCGTGGTCGACGACGACGAGGAGGTCCGCTTCGTCCTGCGGGTCGCCCTCGAGTCGGCCGGCTTCCGGATCGCCGGTGACGCCGGCGACGCCGAGACCGCCATCGAGATGGTCAAGGCGCTGCAGCCCGACATCGTCGTGCTCGACCTCCACATGCCCGAGATCGGTGGGCTGGAGATCCTGCCGCTGATCTACGAGGACTGCCCGACCACCAAGGTGGTCGTCTGCTCCGCGATCAGCGCCACCTACATGACCGAGGCCGCCCTCCAGGAGGGTGCGTGGGCCTACATCGTGAAGGGCGTCTCCGCCCGCACGATCGCCGACCACCTGATCCAGGTGGCCGAGGGCGGCGCCGTCCGCCCGGTGCGTCCCTACCCGCTGCTGAAGGACTACGGGACGGTCAAGTCCCTCGACGCCTGAGCCTCCACAGCCCGAGCCTGCCGCGCGCCGCGACTGCGAGGATGGCCGCATGCACCTGCCCGTCCTCCAGGCCGACTGCTCGCAGTGCTCCGGGCTGTGCTGCGTCCTGCTCCCCTACTCGCGGTCGGACGGCTTCGGCGCGGACAAGCCGGGCGGGGTCCCCTGCCACCACCTGACGGACGACGACCGGTGCGGCATCCACGACCAGCTCGTCCCCCGGGGCTGGCCCGGCTGCGTCCGCTTCGACTGCTTCGGGGCCGGCCAGCACGTCACGCAGGTGACCTACGGCGGGAAGGGGTGGCGCAACGGCACCAACCTCGGCGAGATGGCCGCGGTGCTGTCGGTGGTGAAGCAGCTCCACGAGGTGGTGGCGCTGCTCGACGGCGACCGGCGGCACTGGGCGGGGCACGCGTACGCCGCCGCGATCGACCCGCTGGTCGAGGAGGTGGTGGCGCTGACGCACCTCGAGGTCGACGACCTGCTCGCGGTCGACCTGGACGAGCTGCGCGACCGCGTACGCCCGCTCTTCGACGCCGTCTGCCGGGCCGCCGCCGAGCGGTGGGCCGAGCGTGACGACCTGGCGCGCGCCGACCTGGCCGGGGCCGACCTGCGCGGCCGGGACCTGCGCGGCGCCTCGCTGCGCGGCGCCCTGCTGATCGGTGCCGACCTGCGAGAGGTCGACCTCACCGATGCCGACCTGCTGGGGGCCGACCTGCGCGGGGCCGACGGCCGCGGGGCGCTCCTCGACGGGGCGCTCCACCTGACGCACGTGCAGCGCGGTGGGATGCGGCAGGCCTGAGTCGGCCGGCCAGCCAGGCCGGCCCGTCAGCGACGTCAGCGCTGGCGGCGCCAGACCACCAGCGACGACTCGTTGCTGCTCTGCCGCAGCGCCGGAACCCGGCTGCCGGGCATGCTCGAGCGGGCGGCCAGCGCGGCCTGGGCCTCGCGCAGCGCCTCGCGGGTGGCGCGGAGCTCGGCCATCAGGTCGGCGTTGACCTCGGCCAGTGCGGTGGCCCGGGCGTCGAGCTCGAGGATGCGGCGTACACCCTCGAGGCCGATGCCGGCGCCGGTCAGCTCGGCGATCTCGCGGAGCAGCTCGATGTCGCGGTGGGAGTAGCGACGCCCACCGCCGCCGGTGCGGCCGGGGGTGATCAGGCCCATCCGCTCGTACGTCCGCAGCGTCTGCGGGTGGAGACCGGTCAGCTCGGCGGCGACGGAGATGACGTAGACCGCCGCGTCGGGCGAGGGCACTCCGAAGCCGCTCATCACTCCTCCTCGAACAGGTTCGTCCTCAGGCCACGGCCGGCCGTGGCATCACGGTAGGCCTCAACGGCCGCGCGCGCAGCCGGATCGAGCGTCGTGGGCACCTGGACCACGACGGTGGCGAGCAGGTCGCCCTTGGTGCCGTCACGGCGGGTGACGCCCTTGCCGCGGACCCGGAAGGTGCGCCCGGTGGGCGTGCCCGCGGGGATCTTCAGGGTGACCGGCGAGCCGCCCAGGGTCGGCACCTTGACCTCGGCACCGAGCGCGGCCTCGTCGAAGGAGACGGGCACGTCGAGGGTCAGGTTGTCGCCGGAGCGACCGAAGATCCGGTGCTTGCCGACCTTGACGGTGACGAAGAGGTCGCCCGCGGGGCCACCGTTCTCGCCGGAGCCGCCCTTGCCCTTGAGCCGGATCTTCTGGCCGTCCTTGACGCCGGCCGGGATGCGGGCCTGGATGGTGCGCGCTGAGGAGCCACGGCCGGTGCCGCCACAGGTGGGGCACGGCTCGTCGTACAGCAGCTGACGGCCGCCGCACGCCGGGCAGGGCTCGTTCATCGAGAACGCCCCGGCCGAGGTGTTGATCGTGCCCGCGCCGTCGCAGACGTTGCAGACGTGCGGCTTGGTGCCGGGCTTGCCGCCGGTGCCGCGGCAGGTGCCGCAGGCAGCGTCGGAGGTCAGCCGCAGCGAGATGGTGACGCCGTCGATGGCGTCGGTGAAGCTGATGGTGGCGCTGGTCTCCACGTCCTGGCCCTTACGCGGGCGCTGGGTGGTGCGCTGGCGGGCGCCGCCGAAGAGGTCGGAGAAGACGTCCCCGAAGCCACCCGAACCGCCGCGGCCGGCGCGGTCGCCGAAGAGGTCGTTGAGGTCGAAACCGCCCTGGTGCCCTGCGCCGAAGCCACCGCCGAAGCCGCCGGAGGCGTAGAGGGAGCGCATCTCGTCGTACTTCTTGCGCTTCTCGGGATCGCCGACGACGTCGTACGCCTCGGCGACGGCCTTGAACTTCTCGGCCTTGGCCTCGTCGCCGGGGTTGGAGTCGGGGTGGTTCTCGCGGGCGAGCTGGCGGTAGGCCTTCTTGATCTCTGCGGCGTCAGCGGTCTTGCTGACTCCCAGGACCGCGTAGAAGTCCTTCTGCGCCCAGTCGGCGCGCATGCCGTCGGTGGCTGCCATCTGCTCGCCCTCCTTCCTGAGGTCTGTGGGTGCTGCTGCTGCGACTGCGGAGTTGATGCGCCGACACGCCGGGGCGGGGCGCATCAACTCCGCAGTTGCGGGTGGAACGGTGCTGCTGGGTGGTGCTGGGTCAGCCGTCGGCCGGCTCGACCACCAGGACCTGCGCGGCCCGCACGACGCGGTCGCCGATCCGGTAGCCGGCACGAGCCACGTGCTTGACCGTGGTGACGCTGACCTCGGGGTCGGGGCCCATGTTGCTGAGCGCCTCGTGCAGCGTCGGGTCGAACGGGTCACCCGGGTCGGCGAAGCGGACCAGGCCCGCCTTGACGACCGCCTGCTCGAGCTGGTCGACGACGGCCTTGAAGCCGCCCTCGACCTCGCCGGCCTCGCGGGCCCGGGCCACCGTGTCGAGGACCTCGATCACCGGGGTCAGCGCCTTGTACGTCGCGTTCTCGGCGATCAGCTCCCGGTCACGGTCGACCCGGCGCTTGTAGTTGAGGAACTCGGCCTGGAGCCGCTTCAGGTCGCCCGTCCGCTCGTCGAGCTCGGCCTGCACGGCGGCAGCCGGGTCGGCGGGAAGGACCTCCTCGTCGGCCTCCACGTCGGCAGCCTCGAGGCCGTCGACCTCGAAGCCGTCGACCTCCGGCGCACCGGCCGGGGCGTCCTGGTCCGACCCCGCCGCCGGAGCGGCGGGGTCGGCGCCGGGAACGTCCTGGCTCACGTCGGACTCGTGGGGGTCAGTCACTTGGAGTCACCCTCGGCGTCGTCCACGATCTCGGC
Organism: Nocardioides daphniae; assembly: GCF_004777465.1. Classification (NCBI taxonomy): domain Bacteria; kingdom Bacillati; phylum Actinomycetota; class Actinomycetes; order Propionibacteriales; family Nocardioidaceae; genus Nocardioides; species Nocardioides daphniae. Next base: position 411,949 of record NZ_CP038462.1, on the reverse strand, counting down.
GTCGACGACGTCGGCGTCCTCGGCCCCGGTGGACTCGTCGTTGCCACCCGCAGCGGCCTGCTCGGCCTCAGCGGCGGCGTACAGCGCGGCGCCCATCTTCTGGCTCGACTCGTTGAGCTTGGCGACACCGGCGTTGATCTCGTCGGCGTCGGCCTCCTCGTTGGCGAGCGTGGCCTTGAGGGCCTCGACGTCAGCGGTGACCTCGGTCTTCACGTCCTCGGGGAGCTTCTCGCCGTTGTCGGCGATGAACTTCTCGGTCGTGTAGACCAGCGAGTCGGCCTGGTTGCGGGCGTCGACCGCGGCGCGACGCTTGGCGTCCTCCTCGGCGTACTTCTCGGCCTCGGCGACCATGTTGGCGATGTCGTCCTTGCTCAGGGCCGAGCCGCCGGAGATGGTCATCGACTGCTCCTTGCCCGACGCCTGGTCCTTCGCGGTGACGTGGACGATGCCGTTGGCGTCGATGTCGAAGGTGACCTCGATCTTCGGCACGCCGCGCGGGGCCGGCGGGAGGCCAGTCAGCTCGAAGTTGCCGAGGGGCTGGTTCTGGGCCCACATCTGGCGCTCACCCTGGGCGACCTTGATCTCCACGGACGGCTGGTTGTCGTCAGCGGTGGTGAAGACCTCGGAGCGCTTGGTCGGGATGGTGGTGTTGCGCTCGATCAGGGTGGTCATGACGCCGCCCTTGGTCTCGATGCCGAGGCTCAGCGGGGTGACGTCGAGGAGCAGGACGTCCTTGACCTCGCCCTTGAGGACACCGGCCTGGAGCGCGGCGCCGAGCGCCACGACCTCGTCGGGGTTGACGCCCTTGTTGGGCTCCTTGCCGCCGAGCAGCTCCTTGACGACCTCGGTGACGGCGGGCATGCGGGTCGAGCCACCGACGAGGACCACGTGGTCGATCGCCGAGACGGCGACGCCGGCGTCCTTGAGGACGTTCTTGAAGGGAGCCTTGGTGCGCTCGAGCAGGTCGGCGGTGATCTTCTGGAACTCCGCGCGGGTCAGCTTCTCCTCGAAGTGGAGGGGGCCGGACTCGCCGTGCGTGATGTAGGGCAGGTGGATGTGCGTCTCGGACGACGAGGAGAGTTCGATCTTCGCCTTCTCGGCGGCCTCCTCGAGACGCTGGGCAGCGATCTTGTCGGCGGAGAGGTCGACGCCGTTGGCGTTCTTGAACTTCTCGACCATCCACTGCACGACGCGGTGGTCCCAGTCGTCACCACCGAGGTGGTTGTCGCCGGAGGTCGCCTTGACCTCGACGACGCCCTCACCGATCTCCAGCAGCGAGACGTCGAACGTGCCGCCACCGAGGTCGAAGACGAGGATGGTCTGGTCGTCGCCCTTGTCGAGGCCGTACGCCAGGGCCGCGGCGGTGGGCTCGTTGACGATGCGCGCCACGTTGAGGCCCGCGATCTCGCCGGCCTCCTTGGTGGCCTGGCGCTGCGCGTCGGAGAAGTACGCCGGGACGGTGATGACCGCGTCGGTGACGGGCTCACCGAGGTAGGCCTCGGCGTCGCGCTTCAGCTTCTGGAGCACGAAGGCGCTGATCTGCTGGGGCGTGAAGGACTTGTCGTCGATCGCGTTCTTCCAGTCGGTGCCCATGTGGCGCTTGACCGACTTGATGGTGCGGTCGACGTTGGTGACGGCCTGGCGCTTGGCGACCTCGCCGACGAGGACCTCGCCGGACTTGGCGAACGCGACGACCGACGGGGTGGTGCGGGCGCCCTCGGCGTTGGCGATGACGGTGGGCTCGCCACCCTCGAGGACGGCGACGACGCTGTTCGTCGTACCGAGGTCGATTCCGACAGCACGTGCCATTGCTTTACCTCCGTTGTAACGACCCGGCAGGGCGCCGGGTAAGCCTTGGTGCTCCCCATTCTGCGTCGGTCGCACGTCGAGAAGCAAACTAGTTGAGTGCAGTCGACTCAACTTCATTCATGGGTTCCAACGAAGGGACGGAGGGTGTTGTTCCGCTTCAGAAGGAGATTCCGGGTGACGGTGGTCACGGGCCCCTGCTGGCTCTCCAGGCCCACAGTGGTCACTTGGTGGCCGTCACCGGCCCGTGCGCGGCCACCAGGTGACCAGTGGCGGGACCCCCGCCCGCCGACAGCCACCCACCCCGCAGGAACAATGACCGGGTGACGACCAGCCCCGACTTCCGCATCCGCGACGTCGCCCTGGTCGCCTACGGGCCCACGATCGTCAACTCGATCGGCCACGGCGCCATCGCGCCGATGATCGCGCTGCACGCCCGCGCGCTCGGCGCGGACGTGCCGACGGCGGCCACCGTGGTGGCGCTGCTGGGCCTGGGCATGCTGCTGGGCTCGCTGCCTGCCGGCGCCCTGATCGCCCGGATCGGCGAGCGCCGCACCCTGATGATCGTCGGGTTCGTCGACGGCGCCGCGATGCTGGCCGCCGCCCTGACCCCCACCCTGTGGGGCCTCTCGCTGGCGATCATCGTCAGCGGGCTGAGCTGGTCAGCCTTCCTGCTGGCCCGCCAGGGCTTCATGATCGACGCGGTGCCCAAGGAGATGATGGCCCGCGCCATGGCCGGCCTCGGCGGCAGCCACCGGGTCGGCCTCTTCCTCGGCCCCCTGCTCGGCGCGGGCGCGGTGGCGCTCTTCGGCCTCCCGGCGGCCTTCGTGCTGGGCGCGGCCATGTCGGCCTCCAGCGCGCTGATGGCCCGCCTCATGCCGGACCTGGGGCAGGACGGCCGTGAGGTCGCCCAGAGCACCGGTCACCTGTCGGTCGTCAGCGTGCTCGTCGCCCACCGGCGTACGCTGCTCACGCTCGGCTCCGCGATCCTGCTGATCGGCGCCTGCCGCGCCTTCCGCACCAGCCTCTTCCCGCTGTGGGCCGACCACATCGGGATGAGCCCCACCGAGACCTCGTTGGTCTTCGCGGCGGCTGCGCTCGTCGACATCGCCTTCGTCTACCCGGGCGGGTGGCTGATGGACACCTACGGCCGGATGGTCGTCGCCCTGCCGGTGATCGTCGCCGGCGCGCTCTCCCTACTCGTGCTGCCGCTGGCGGGCGGCATCGTCTCGATGACCGCCGTCATGGTGCTGATGGCGGCCGGCAACGGGCTCAGCTCGGGCATCAACATGACCCTGGGTGCCGACGTGGCGCCGGTCGAGGGGCGGGCCCAGTTCCTCGGCGGGTGGCGCCTGATGGGCGACGTCGGGATCAGCGGAGGGCCGCTCCTGGTGAGCGCCATCGCCGCGGTCGCGCCGCTGGGCGTCGTCGCCGTCATCCTCGGCGTCGTGATGACGCTCGGCACCGGGTGGGTCGGCTGGTGGACGCACCAGGTCGACGTGCGGCGGCGCGCCGCGGGCGTCTAGGTCAGCCGATCGTCACGGTGACGACGTTGGACGCCTTGCCCGAGTCGGTGTCGAGCACCCGGAGCGCGTCTCGCCGCTCTGGCCCGTCATCACGTAGGTGCCGAAGGAGCCGTTGTTCACCGAGACGGTGACCGGGAAGTTGGCCCACGCGCCGTTCTCGAAGCGCTGCACCTGCAGGATCGCGCCGCTGCCGGCGGGGTAGGTGCCGGTGAGGTCGATGCGCTGCATCGCCGACACCGACGACTGACCGGCCGAGAGGGTGATCTTCTCGCGCTCGGCCTCGCGCTTCTTGCGCTGCTTCTCGCGCTCCTCCTCCGACAGCTTCTCCTCGGCCTCGTCCTCGTCGCCCGTGGGCGCCGAGGTGGGGTCGACGTCGAGGGTGATGAGCGGGCCGTCGGGGCCGGAGGTCTCCACCGGGTCGGGCAGGTAGAGGGTCTCGCCCGCCGACGCCTGGCCGGAGGCGGAGCCACCGCCACCGCCGCCGATCCCGAGGATCTTGGTGCCGGTCAGCAGCGTGAGACCGGCCAGCAGCCCGACGACGACCGCGACGCCGGTGAGGGCGAGCAGGCCGGCCAGGACGGGGCGTTCCCCGATCGGGGTGGGGCGGTCGGTCACGTCTGGGCTCCTCGGCGTCGTGCAGGTCGCGGCCATTGTTCCACCCCGGCGTCTGCGCGGCACAACCCCGACGTCAGGTGTGCACTTTCGCTCGGCCGCGAGCTCAGCCCAGCGCGCTCAGCCGCGAGCTCAGCCCTGCGCGACCCGGATCCGCGACTCGCGCTCGGCGACGGCGTGCTCGTCGGTGCGGGCGTCGTACGTCCAGAAGTCGCGCAGCCAGAGCGCCGTGACGGCGACGCCACCCACGCACGCGAGCCCGCCGCTGACCACGGCCGCACGCGGGCTCCACGCGTCGGCGACGAAGCCGCCGCGCACCTGGCCCATCTGCGGGCCGAGCGAGTAGGAGAGCATCTCGATCCCGGCCAGCCGCCCGCGCATGTGTTCGGGGATGGTCTGGTTCCACACCGTGCCGCGGAAGATCCCGGATCATGTCGGCGGCCCCTGCCAGGGTGAAGAACGTGAGAGCGACCCAGAGGTTCGGAGCCAGTCCCGCCAACGCGATGAAGCCGCCGTAGACCATCGCGGCGACCACGATCGCGCGCCCGTGCAGGTGCACCCGGGTGATCCAGCCGGAGGTGACGGTGGCCAGGACGGCGCCGACGGTGCCGGCGGCGTAGAGCAGCCCTAGCACCTCGGGGTCCCCGTAGACCTCCTCGGCCAGCGCCGGGAAGAGCACCACGGGCATCGCGAGGAACATCGCGGCGAGGTCGACCGCGTACGTCCCGAGCAGGTCGCGACGACGTACGCCGTAGGCGATGCCGTCGGCGATCGAGCGGAGGCTGGGCGGGGTGGTCTCGACCGTGTGGGGGTAGGGCTTCATCGCCACGAACATCAGGGCGGCGACGGTGATGCCGACGACGTCGATGACGAAGCACCAGCCGATGCCGACGTAGGCGATGAGCAGGCCGCCGACGAGCGGTCCGGCGAGCATCGCCATCTGGGCACCGAAGGAGGTGAGGGCTTGGGCAGCAGCGATCTGGTCGTGCCGCACGGTGCGTGGCATGAGCGCCTCGCGGCTGGGGCGCTGGAGGGCACTCGCAGAGGTCAGCAGCGCGCCGAGCACGAAGATCAGCCAGATCTTCGGCTCGTCGAGGAAGGCGTTGACGGCGAGCACGGCCACGAGCACGGCTTGGGCCAGTCCGGCGGTGATGAGCAGCCGCCGGCGGTCGAAGTGGTCGGCGAGCGCGCCGCCCCACAGGCCGAAGACGACGAGCGGGACGAGCTCGACCAGACCGATCATGCCCACCATCAGGTTGGAGCCGGTGAGCGCGTAGACCTGGTAGGGGATCGCGACGTAGGTGATCATCGCGCCGAAGAGGAAGACGGTGCCGGAGACCAGGAGCAGGCGGAAGTCGCGGTGCTCGCGCACGGGCGTGGTATCCATCCGCAGGGCGCGGAGGCGGTCGAGCATCAGGCGACCGGCCCTGCCGCCAGGACCTCGTGGACCGTGGCGGGCTTCTCGAAGGTCTCGCCGCAGCTCTGCCGCCGCGGCGCCGACCTCGACGCCTTCACCGCGACCTGCCACTGCTCGCCGTCGGCGTCGACCCGGACGAGGCCGCGGTCCTCACCGAGCACCCGCACCTCCCCCAGCCGGTCGAGGCTGGTCTGCTCGACGACGTGCACCTGGGCGACCTGGGCGGCCTCGGGCACGCCGACCCGGCCCCGGGTGAAGCCGACGGGGTGGCGGCCGGCCTGGAGCTCCTCGACGGCCAGCACGGCCGACTCGGCGTCGAGGCGACCCAGGCAGACGGCGCTCGGGAAGCTCAGCAGCGTCGGGGCGAAGCGGTGCCCGCCGAGGTGGGTGACCTCCCAGGTCGACGCGGGCCAGCGCGCGCTCAGCGCGGCGGCCACCGGGCGGCCCAGCTCGGCGCAGCAGAGGTCACGCCGACCGTTGGTGCAGACCAGGTGCAGCTCGCCGTCGTACGCCTCCCAGCCGGGCAGCTCGCCGCGGGCCAGGAGTGCGACGTCGACGCCCAGCAGCGCCTCGGCGTCGTCGAGGACGGTGGTCTCGATGCGCGTCGACGCAGGCTCGACCTGGACGGCGAAGACCCGGACGCCCGGCCCGCTGAGGCCGCCGTGACGGCGTACGAGCAGGACCCGCACCCCGGCCTCGGAGTCGAGGTGGGCCTTCACCGCGTCGGGCAGGCGCGACTCGGCGAGCGCCTTGCGGCCCCAGGCCCCGGCGTACTCGACGAGCAGGTAGGTCGCGTCGGTCGGCGCGGTGCCCACCATCGGCTCTCCGGACTCGCGGGCGGCTGCCGTGCAGCGGAAGGTGTCGACCACCCGGCGATTGTGCCGCAGCGACCCCGACGCCTCCGAAACGAGCATCCCGGGGACGAGCCGGCCAGCTCAGTCGAGCAGGCCTTCGCGGCGCGCCACCGCGGCTGCCTCGGTGCGGGAGGTCGCCCCGAGCTTGCCCAGGATGTTGGAGACGTGGACGCTGACCGTCTTGGTCGCGATGAAGAGCTGGCTGCCGATCTCGCCGTTGCTGCGCCCCTGGGCGACGAGCGCCAGGATCTCCCGCTCGCGCGCGGTGAGCGCGCTGGCCGGTCGCGCCTCCCGGGGCCCCCGGCCGGGCGCGACGCCGAGTCCGTTGAGGAGGGCAGGCGTACGCAGCTCGCGCGCGGTCGCGGCGACCTGGTCGCGCAGCGCTCCGGCCGCGGCGGTCTCGCCCTGCGCCAGCAGCACCTCGACGAGGCGTGCTCGGGCGCGGGCCAGCTCGTGCACGGCGCCGTAGGCCTCGAAGGCGGCCACCGCCTCCTCCCACGCCTCCCGCAGCTCGGCGGCGGAGGGCGGCTCGGACTGGGCGATCCACCGCCAGCGCAGGTGCTCGGCGACCAGCCGCTTCTCCCAGGCGAGCGACTCGGGCCCGAGGACCACGCCCTGGGCGCGGTCGTTGGCGCAGACGCGCAGTCCGTCGTCGAGCAGGCGGGCAGCGCGCTCCCCGTGGACGGCGCGCTCGACCGCGCTCTGCTGGCGAGCGGCGGTGCCGAGCACGCCGAGCGCCAGGGCAGCCAGACGCAGCCGCGCCTGGAAGAGCTCGCGCCAGGTGGTGCCGATGACGTCGACGACCTCGTCGTACGTCGCCAACGCGGCAGCGGCGTCGGCGCGCTGCTCGGCCAGCTCGAGCTCGGCCCCCGCGACGTGGAGCCCGACCACGTTCTCCTCCTGCCAGAAGCGGTGCAGCGCCGCCCCCTCGGCCTGCGCGCCCTCCTCGCCCCGAGGGGCCGCGACGAGCAGCCGGAGCATCCGCAGCACCCCGTCGAGCAGCGCCGACGGGGCGCGCTCCTCGGCGTCGAGCCGGGCCAGTGCCTCGTCCCAGCGACCCTGGGCCAGCAGGACCTGGACGGTCATCACGAGCGCGTCGAAGGCGTACGGCGCCCAGCGCGTGCCGGCCTGGATCCCCCGCGCTCGGGCCGTGTCGAAGACGGCGATCGCCTCGTCGAACTCCGCGCGGTCCTGGTGCAGCCGGGCGAGGCCGTAGAGCGCCCGCAGCTCGGCGTTGACCGCGCCGGTGGTCCGCGCATGGACGACGGCCTCGGAGAAGGCGTCGCGCACGTCGTCACCGAGCTGGTAGACCCGCAGCCCGGCGATGGTGGTGAGCAGGTCGGTGCTCAACCGCGGCATGTCGAGACGCTGGGCCATCGCCAGCGCGGTGGTGGCGACCTCCCGCGCCTCGGCCTCGCGGCGGTGCCCCGAGAGGATCCGCGCCTGCGTCGACATGGCCCGGGCGAGCTGCACCTCGCTGCCGCCGGCGAGCAGCTCCACCGACTCCGCGGCGAGGGCGACGTCCTCGTCCCCGAGATCAGCCAGGAAGAGTCCCATCGCGAGCTCGGAGAGCAGCAGCCCCCGGTCGACGGCGGAGGCGTCGGCGGGCAACGCGGCGATCGTGGCCCGCAGCAGCGCGTTGCCGCGCTCGGTGTGGCCGGCACCGGTCAGGGCCCGCGCGGCACGGATGGTGAGGTCGGCCCGGTCGACGTCGGCGTCGCGCAGCGACGGGTGGTCGACCAGCTCCAGCGCCTGCTGGTAGTGTAGCGCGGCCTCGTCGGGCCCGCCGACGCGCATCGCCTCGTCGCCGGCCTCGATCGAGGCGGCCAGGGCGGTCGGCAGGTCCTGGCCGAGCCGGGCGTGGCGGGCGAGCTCCGCCGCGGTGCCGACGACGTCGCCGGAGGCCAGGCACCGGGCGTACGCGGCGTGCAGCCGGATGCGTTCGCCCGGGAGCAGGTCGTCGTAGACGGCCTCGGCCAGCAGGGCGTGGCGGAAGGAGTAGGAGTCTCCGCCGCCGGGCTCGAGGACGTGGCGCTCGACGGCCTCGCGCAGGGCGCGGTCGAGCCGCTCGGGAGCGAGGCCGGAGACGGTGGCGAGGAGGCCGTGGGTGACCCGCCGGCCGGCGACCGCGGCCGTACGCACGGCTTGCTGCGCGTCGTCGTCGAGCCCGTCGAGGCGCACCATGAGCACGTCGGCGAGCTCGCCGGGCACGCCGTCGCAGGTCGCGGCAGCGCCCACCAGCTCCTCGACGAAGAAGGCGTTGCCCTCGGCGCGGGCCACGATGTCGGCGACCTGGGCCTCGGAGAGGTCGGCGCCGGTGAGCTGCGCGGGGCGGAGCGCGCGGACCAGGTCGCGGACCTCGCCGGCGTCCAGCGGGTCGAGCTGGAAACGGTCGACCCGCAGCCGCGACCACTCGGCGACCTGACGGCGCAACGGGTGACGGCGGTGCAGGTCGTCGGCGGCGGTAGGAGACGACGAGGGCGTGCGGGCCGCCGACGTCGCGGCTGAAGAGGTAGGTGAGCAGGTCGCGGGTGGACTGGTCGGCCCAGTGCGCGTCCTCGACGACCACGAGCAGCGGGGCGACCTCGGCGACGCGGGCGAGCAGCACGCGTACGCCCTCGAAGAGGTCGGCGCGCTCCAGCCGGCTCTCGCCGCCGTCGCCGTCGGCGTACCTGACCCGTCGCCCGGGCTCGAGCCGGCGCAGCAGGGGATGGTCGGCTGCGGTCGCCTCGACGACCTCGGGGTGGCTGGCGGCCAGACGGCCCAGGACCTCGCTGAAGGGGAGGTAAGGCAGGGCGGCGTCGGAGAGGTCGACGCAGTGGCCGGCGACAACGTGCCAGCCGCGCGCGACGGCCCGGTCGCGCAGCTCGGTCAGGAGGCGAGTCTTGCCGACGCCGGCGTCGCCCCCGAGCAGCAGCGCGCGCGTCTCGGGGTCGGCCGGGCCGGACATGGCGAGGCCGAGCCGGGACTCCAGGTCCTCCAGCTCGGCCACGCGTCCGACCAACGGGGCGCTACGACTGCTTGACACGTCCTCCATCTTGACGGGGCCGCGGCCTCAGCGCATCTCGTTTGCGCCACGGAGCGGTCCCTGCCAGCGGCGGGCGGCTGCCACCTTGCGCTGCTGGCGCCGAGTGCCCCACGACTCGCGGATGCGGCGGGCGCGGTCGTTGATCTCCACGCGGTAGGTGGTCTCGTTCATCTCCATCGTCTTCCCTTTCCTGCTCGGCGCCGGTGCGCCTCGATGACTCGAGACTCGTCGCCTGAGGTAGGGGCGGACATCGGAGTGATGCCCTAGATGTGGGTGGTGGGTACCTCAGATGTGATGGCGGACCACCCTCTGCGAGCTTCGGTGGATCACCCATATGGTGGCTGTCGCAGTCGCGGACAGCCCCCTAGAATCGAATGTATGTTCGAATCGATGGCGACTCCCCGCGACCTGGTTGCACTGGCGCGTGAGCGCAGTGCGGCCGTCCGTCGCGCCGAGGCAGACGTCATGGTGATCGCGTACGAGTGGGCGGTTGCGCACCCGGCCCGGGAGGACGGTGCGGACGCCGCGGTCTTCCACTCGCCTGTCGGTTTCGAGCCGATCTCGGGTGACGGGACGCCGGAGGTCAACGAGTACGCAGTCGCCGAGCTGGGCGGCGCGCTGGGGTTGTCGACCGACGCAGCGAAGAAGCTGATCGGACACGCGCTCGAGCTGGCCCACCGCCTGCCCAAGCTCTGGGCACGGCTGACGGCCGGGGAGGTGCCGGTATGGCGAGCCCGGCTCGTCGCCGAGGCCACGATCCACGCCTACCCGGCGCTGCCTGCCGAAGGCGTCGCGTGGATCGACTCCCAGGTCGCGCCCTTCATCGAGAAGATGGGTCGCGCTGCGATCGACCGGCTCATCGAACGAGCCATGAAGCTCTACGGCCTCGCGACCGCTGGGGACGACGACGCGCCCTCCGACACCCGCCACGTGACGATCGTCGGCGAGCGCGATCCGTTCGCCCAGACGATGCAGGTCCACGCCGAGCTCGACATCGCCGATGCCCTGGACCTGGAGCAGGCCGTCGCGGCGGGTGCGGCGGGGTTGAAGGCGGCAGGTTGCGAGGAGTCGTTGGACGTACGCCGCTCGCTCGCCCTCGGCGAGCTGGCACGGCACCAGACCGCGCTCGACCTCGCCGGCGCAGGTGCTGGCGACAGCACCGTCGAGCGGACCACCGCGCGCCGCGTCGACCTGCAGCTGCACTTCACCGCCAACGTGGAGCCCGACGGGTCGCTCTCCTTCGGCGCGACCGGCCACCTGGAGAACCGCCAGCGACTCGTCCTGCTCGAGCAGGTCCGTCGCTGGGTCGGCACTTCCCACACCGACGTGCGGATCCTCCCCGTGGTCGACCTCAACTCTTCCCTCGCGACTGAGCGCTACGAACCGACCGACCGGCTCCGCCGGCAGGTGCTGCTCCGCGACGAGACCTGCGTCTTCCCGCACTGCACCCGGCCCAGCCGCCGCTGCGACGTCGACCACGTGGTCCCGTTCGACCACGACGCGACAGCCGAAGGCAGACCACAACCAGGGCACACCGTCACCGAGAATCTCGCCACCCTGTGTCGCGGCCACCACCGGCTCAAGACCCACACCGGCTGGCGCCTCGATTCCCCAGCCAACGGGGTCTTCGAGTGGACCTCACCCCACGGACAACGGTTCCGACGCGACCGCCACGGCACCACCGACCTGACACCTGCCGCGATCTGACCGACCCGGCTCCACCCGCGGGAACCACCTGCCTGCGCGCGACGTCGTACGTGCATGGAGAAGACCCGCGCCCTACGTCGGACCGCGATCGTCGCAGGGGTCTGCGTCTTCGGCGGGCTGCTGCTCGTCGCCGCGCTGGTCTGGTGGGAGGTGCGCGAGCCCCACGCACGCGTGGTCGACGACCGGGTCGAGCCCGGAGGGTGGAAGACCTTGGCCTACGAAAGCGTCGAGGTCGACGTGCCGGGTGACTGGCAGCGGCTCGACATGGACGACTGCGAGTGGCAGTTCGAACGGTGGGCACCGCCCGGCACAGACCCGTGTGCGCCGGACGCGGTCGGCGTCGCGTTCTACGGCTCCGCGACCTTCGACGCGGCAGTGGGACCCGACGTGATCACGGCCGGCGACGACGGGCAGGGCGGCGAGTCCTGGTCGGGGTGCGCCTACGCGGGCGACTTCGCGGTCAACGCCTCCACCCCGGACCGAGCCACCACCCGGCGCATCCTCGACTCAGCGCGGTAACGGCAAAGCACGCAGGGACACGGTCAGGCCGGCCGCCCGCCCACCCACGTCTGGCTCACCAGCGGCACGCCCGGCCGGTAGGCCAGGTGCAGGTGGCTCGGCGCGTCCAGCACCGCGAAGTCCGCCTGTGACCCCACCCCCAACCAGCCGACGTCGTCGCGGTCGAGCGCCGCGGCACCGCCGGCCGTGGCGGCGTACAGCGCCTCCTCCGGCGTCATCCCCATCTCCCGCACCGCCAACGCCACGCAGAACGGCATCGACGAGGTGAAGCACGAGCCTGGGTTGCAGTCGGTGGCCAGCGCCACGCGTACGCCGGCGGCCAGCAACCGCCGCGCATCCGGGTAGGGCTGCCGCGTCGAGAACTCCACACCCGGCAGCAGCGTCGCCACCGTGCCCGAGCCCGCGAGCGCGGCGACGTCGGCCTCCGAGAGGTACGTGCAGTGATCGACCGCGACCAGCCCCAGCTCGCAGGCCAGCTGCACCCCGCCGCCCTCCGACAGCTGGTTGGCGTGCAGCCGCCCCCGCAGCCCGGCCGCCGCCCCCGCGGCCAGCACCTCACGCGCCTGGTCGACGTCGAAGGCACCCGTCTCGCAGAAGACGTCGATCCACTTCGCCCACGGGGCGGCCGCGGCGAGCATCGGACCCGTCACCTCGGCGACGTACGCCTCCGGCGTCACCCCCGTCGGCACCACGTGCGCCCCGAGGAAGGTCGTCTCCTCGGTGAACTGCCGCGCCACCGCCAGGCTCCTCGCCTCGTCGCGCACGCTCAACCCGTAGCCGCTCTTGATCTCGACCGTCGTCGTGCCCTGCCGTCGCATCTCCGCCACCAGCCGCGCGACCTGCGCCGTCAACACCTCGTCGCTCGCCGCCCGGGTCGCCGCCACCGTGCTGCGGATGCCACCGGCGGCGTACGGCTCCCCGGCCATCCGGGCCGCGAACTCCTCACCGCGGTCACCCGCGAAGACCATGTGCGAGTGCGAGTCGACGAAGCCCGGCACCACGGCGCGACCGCCCAGGTCGACGCGCAGGTCCGCCGCCGGCGCCTCGGCCTCCGGGCCGACCCACGCCACCCGGTCGCCCGCGACCACGAGCGCCGCCCCAGCCACCACGCCGAGCAGCCCGTCGCGCGCAGGATCGTTCGTGACCAGCTCGGTGATCCCGGTGACGACGGTGCTCATGGAAGTCGTGCTCATCCGACGCCCTCCCACACCTGCGCGATGACCCGGTCCAGCCGCTGCCCGACGGCGGCCACCTCGCCGGGGTCACCGGTGAAGCGCCACACCCCGTCGGTCATCACGCGGCGTACGTCGCCGGCCGTCGCCGCGAAGACCGCGGTGTGCTCGTCGGCGCCCGTGCCCGCCGTCCGCGGCGAGGCGGTGTCGAGCACCACCAGGTCGGCACGGTGGCCGACCGCGATTGCGCCCGCGTCGTCCCACCCCAGGCTCCCGTGCCCGGTGGTGGTCGCCGCCTCGAGCAGCGTGGCGGCCGTGAAGTGGCCGCGGGTGCGGGTCGCCAGCCGCTCGTCCAGCTCGACCGCGCGCATCTCCTCGAAGAGGTCGATCACGGCATGGCTGTCCGACCCCAACGTCAACCGCGCCCCCGCCGCCCGCAGCGCCGGCGCCGGCCCGGTGCCGTCGGCCAGGTCACGCTCGGTCGTCGGGCAGAAGCTCACGAACGCCCGCGAGTCACCCAGGGTCGCGATGTCGCCCGCCGTCAGGGGGTCGCGTGCACGGCGCTGGTCAGCGGCCCCCACACCCCCGCCGCGTGCAGCACGTGCGTCGGGCTGGCGCCGTACGCCGCCATGCAGGTCTCGTTCTCGGCGACCTGCTCCGACAGGTGCACGTGACGCGGCCGCCCGACCCCGGCCGCCACGACGTCGGCCAGCTGGTCTCGGTGCACCGCCCGCACCGAGTGGATGGCGGTGCCGCTGCGCGAGTCTGTCCGGGGCACGAGCGAGGCCTGCATCGCCGCCTGCCGCGTCGCCCACGCGTCGACGTCACCGTCGCTGAAGCGCCGCTGCACCCCCTCGACCGGCTGGCCGAACCCGGCCGACAGGTAGACCGTGTCGAGCAGCGTGATCCGCAGGCCGACGTCGACCGCCGCCGCGACCAGCGCATGTCCGAGCAGGTTGGGGTCGTCGTAGGGCCCACCGTCGGGCCGGTGGTGCAGGTAGTGGAACTCGCCGACGCAGCTGATACCCGCGGCGACCATCTCGGCGTACGTCGCCCGCGCCAGCGCGTGCAGCTGGTCGGGGTCGAGGTGCGCGGCCAGGTCGTACATCTGCTCGCGCCACGTCCAGAAGCTGCCGCGCCCCCGCTGCGTACGCCCGCGCAGCGCGCGGTGGAAGACGTGGCTGTGCGTGTTGGCCAGCCCCGGCAGGACCAGCCCCTCGATCCGGGTCGCGCCCGCCCGGGACGTGTCGCCCTCCCCCGAGGGCTCGGTCTCGACCCGGCTGAACCGCCCGCCGGCCACCTCGACCAGCACGTCGTCGCGCACCGCGCCGTCGACCCACGCCCGCTCCAGGACGTACGCCTCGCTCACCGCCCCACGCCGCTCACCGCAGCAACCGCTCCAGCACGTCGGCCAGCGCCTCGACGCCGGCCAGGCAGTCCTCGGTCTCGGCGCGCTCGTCGGGCGAGTGCGAGATCCCGGTCGGGTTGCGGACGAACAGCATCGCGGTCGGCACCCCGGCCTGCGCCACCACGCCGGCGTCGTGGCCGGCCGCCGTCGGGATCACCGGCCACCGGTGGCCCTCCCCCGCCAGCTCGGTCAGCGCCGCATCGAAGGTGACCTCCGCGCTCACCGACTCGGGCGTGACGACCAGCGCGGTGCCGTCGCGCCCGGCCCGCTGCTCGGCCTGGTCGCTGACGGTCGCCACCAGCTCCTGCAGCGCGGGCGTCGTCGCGGCGCGCGCGTCCAGCCACGCGGTCACCCGCGAGGGCACGGCGTTGGTGCCGTTGGGCGCCACCTCGATCCGGCCGAAGGTGGCCCGGTGACCGCCCAGCCGCGCCTGCTTGTTGGCCGCCAGGGCGGTCATCGCATAGGTCAGCATCGGGTCGTGGCGGTCCTCCATCCGGGTCGTCCCGGCGTGGTTGGCCTGCCCGGTGAAGTCGAAGCGGTAGCGCCCGTGCGGCCAGATCCCGCTGCCGAGCCCGACCGCGGCCCCCCGCTCGACGAGGTCGCGTCCCTGCTCGACGTGGAGCTCGACGTACGCCGCCACGCGCGCCACCCACGCGCGTCGCCGCTCGTGCGGGTCACGGCGGGTGAGGTGGTCGGCGTCGGTGCCACCCGGGTGGGCCAGCACCGAGGCCATCGCGTCGCGCAGCCAGACCCCGTCGCGGTCACGCAGCTTGCGGGCCTCCTCCCACGACCAGGCGCCGGTGGCCAGCCGCGAGCCCAGGCAGGCCACCCCGACGCGACCCCTCCTCCTCGGCGAAGGCGGCCACCCCGAGCGGGCGGATCGGCACCACGCCGCGCGCCTGCAGCAGGTCGACCGCGGCGAACGCGGAGACCACGCCGAGCGGGCCGTCGTACGCCCCTCCGTCGAGCACCGAGTCGAGGTGCGAGCCGGTCAGCAGCCCGGGCCGCTCGGCGGTCGCGACACCGCCCCACCAGGCGACGAGGTTGCCGAAGTCGTCCTCCTCGACGGTCATCGACCGGTCCTCCGCGGCCGTGCGGAACCAGTGCCGCAGCTCGTGGTCGACGGCGGTGAAGGGCTGGCGGAAGTAGCCCCCGTGCGCCGCGCGACCCAGCGGCGCCAGGTCCTTCCACATCGCCTCGAACCTCATGCGCTCGACCTCATGCGCTTGACCCCATGCGCCTCGACCTCATGCGCACAGCCAACCCTCCGCCGCCCCGTCGGTCAACGACCGGGGCCACGCCCGGAGTCTCGGATCCGAGATCGGCGAGGATGGGCGCATGGAGTTCCGCGAGGTCGTACGCCGCCGACGCATGGTCCGCTCGTTCACCGCCGAGCCCGTGCCGCCCGCGGCGCTCGACCGGATGCTCGACCACGCGACCCGCGCCCCGAGCGCCGGCTTCTCGCAGGGCTGGGCCTTCCTGCGCCTCGACACCCCCGACGACGTCGCCCGCTTCTGGCGCGCCACCTCGCCCGACCCCGACGCCGACAACGCCTGGCTGCGCGGCATGCGCAGCGCTCCGGCGATCGTGGTGCCGCTGGCCCACAAGGACGCCTACCTCGACCGCTACGCCGAGCCCGACAAGGGCTGGACCGACCGCGACGAGGGCCGCTGGGTCGCGCCGTACTGGTTCGTCGACACCGGGATGGCGTCGCTGATGGTGTTGCTCACCGCCGTCGACGAGGGGCTGGGCGCCTGCTTCTTCGGGATCCCGGTGGAGCAGGTCGAGGCCTTCCGTGCCGAGTTCGGCGTGCCGGCGGCGTACGCCCCGATCGGCGCCGTGGCGATCGGCCACCCGGCCGAGGCACCGCGGCGCGGCTCGCCCACCCGGCGGCCGCGCAGGCCGGTGGACGAGGTCGTCCACCGTGGTCAGTGGTGAGGTGCGGGGCTACGGCGCGCCGCGGTGGTCCAACCCGTCGGTGAGCTCGTCGCTCAGCTCGTCGACGACCAGCAGGTCCTTCCGCACGTGGCCGGCGCGGAAGGAGGCCCGCGCCACCATGTGGCTCGACACCACGCTGGTCGCCATCTGCAGGATCACCACGAAGAGCAGGATCGCCAGGACCGACGGGTCACGCAGGCGCAGCGCCAACCCGGAGACCACCAGCATCAGGCCGATCACCTGGGGCTTGGTGGCGGCGTGCATCCGGCTGAGCAGGTCGGGCAGGCGCACCACGCCGATGGCGGCGATGAGCGCGAAGACCGAGCCCACCAGCAGCAGCACCGCCGAGGCGACGTCCATCACGGCAGCAGCGTCGACTCCGTCCATCACCGCTCCTCCCCCTCACGGGCGTCGTCGTCGTCACGCGCCTCCTCGTCCTCGGTGCCGCTGGCGAACCGGGCGATCGAGACCGCGCCGACGAAGCCGACCATCGCCAGCACCAGCAGCATCGGCAACGACCAGGTCTCCTCGCGCTGGATCGACTTGAGCGCGACCGCGCAGACCATCACCGACATCAGCACGTCGAGGGCCATCGAGCGGTCGAGGATCGTCGGGCCGACGGTCATCCGCACCACCACCAGCACGGCAGCGACGGTGAGCAGCGCCGCCGAGACCAGCAGGACCACACCCATCGGGGTCATCGCGCCTCCTCCGGGATCGGTTCGAAGGCGGCCAGGAAGCGCTCCTCCACGGCCAGGGCCTGCTGACGGAATGCCTCCGCGCCGGCGACGTCGTCGACGTCGAGCACGTGCAGGAAGAGGGTGTGCGTGGAGCGTCGCGCCTCCACGATGATCGACCCCGGCACCAGCGTGAGCATCGCGCCCACCGCGGTCAGCACGAAGTCGGAGTCGGACTGCAGGTCGACGGTGACGATCGCGTTGCGCACCGGTCGGCGTCGCAGCACCACGATCGAGACCAGCACGCTGGCCTTCACCACGTCGTACAGGAAGTGCAGCACCAGCCACGCCAGCGGCAGCAGCCGCACGCGCGCGCCGATCGAGACCGGCGGCAGCGGGAAGGCGTACGACGCCAGCGCGGCGACGACCACGCCGAGCAGCACGATGCCGGGCGACCAGGTGCCCCACAGGCCCACCCAGAAGAGGACCAGCCACAGCATCGGCCACGGCTGGATCGCGCGGTAGCGCGCCGGGCGGAGCTTGCCGCTGCGGGTCGTGCGCATCTGCGGGCTCATCGGTCGTCACCGCCCAGCACGGCCTCGACGTAGGCGCGGCCCTCGACGAGGTCGGCGCCCGCCCGCTCGCTGTAGGCGTAGAGCGGGCCGGCGACCACGGTCAGCGCCACCGTGACCGCGACCAGCGTGGCGGCGGGGCCGAGCATGCTGATCGGCAGGTGCTTGGTGTCACGGTCGGTGGCGATCAGCTGGTGGAAGTCCATCTCGTCGACGTCGGCGTCGGTGACCTGCTGGGCCTCCGCGATGTTGGCGGCCGGGACCACGCCGTCGGGGGTGTGCAGGTGGCCGCGGTGCTCGGTGGCACGCGTACGCCGCGACAGCGACGGCTGCGCGTCGAGCGCGTTGAGCTCGACCAGCGCCTCGTGCGCCTCCTCCGGCGTGCGCCAGAAGACGACCGACCAGGTCTTCGCGACCGCGTACAGGGTGAGCAGGCTGGTCAGCACGCCGCCGACGACCAGCGCCCAGGCGAGCGGGGTGCCGAGGTCGATGGTCGCCTGGATCAGGCCCACCTTGCCGATGAAGCCGGAGAAGGGCGGGATGCCGGCCAGGTTCATCGCAGGGACGAAGAAGAGCACCGCGAGCAGCGGGGCGATCCGGGCCAGGCCGCCGATGCGCAGCAGCGAGGTCGAGCCGGCGCGGCGCTCCACGAGCCCGACCACCAGGAAGAGCGCGGTCTGCACGGTGATGTGTGGACGACGTAGAAGATGGTGCCGGCGACGCCGTGCTGGCCGCTGACCGCGATGCCGAGCACCAGGTAGCCGATGTGGCTGACCAGGGTGAAGGAGAGCATGCGCTTGATGTCGCTCTGTGCGATGGCGCCGAGGATGCCGATCAGCATCGTCAGCAGCGCCACCCACAGCAGCAGGTCGGTCAGCGGCGAGTCGGGGAAGAGCACCATCTGCATGCGCAGGATCGCGTAGACACCGACCTTCGTCAGCAGGCCGGCGAAGACCGCGGTGACCGGGGCAGGCGCGGTCGGGTAGGAGTCGGGCAGCCAGAACGACAGCGGGAAGACCGCCGCCTTGATCGCGAAGGTCGTCAGCAGGAGCAGCTGGATCATCAGCGACACGTCGGGGTCGACCTGGGCCAGCCGCTCCCCCAGGTGCGCCAGGGTCAGGGTGCCGGTCGTCGCGTAGGTCACCGCCAGGGTGATCAGGAAGAGCGACGACGACAGCAGCGCGACGAGGACGTAGATCGTGCCGGCGCGGATGCGCGCGTCGGTGCCGCCGAGGGTGAGCAGCACGTAGGACGCGAAGAGCAGCATCTCGAAGGAGACGAAGAGGTTGAAGAGGTCGCCCGCCAGGAACGCGTTGGCGACGCCGGCCACCAGCACCAGGAAGGTCGGGTGGTAGACGGCCAGCGGCGCCGACTCCTCGTCCTCGACCATGCCCTGACCGATGGAGTAGCCGAGGACCGCCAGCGTCACGACGGCGCTGACCAGCAGCATCAGCGAGGCCAGGCGGTCGGCCACCAGCACGATGCCGACGGTCTCCGGCCACGCCCCGACCCACAGCGTCTGCGGACCGGAGGTGTCGGCCTGGACCATGAGCACCGCGGCGACCACGCCCATCGCCAGCAGGACCGCGACGCTGAGCCAGCGCTGGAGGCGCGGCCGCCCCGAGAGCACGAGCGAGAGGCCGGCGCCCAGGAGCGGCAGGATGACGGGGAAGGGGACGAGCCAGTTCACTTCTCGTCCTCCTCGTCGCCGGGCTGGTCATGCTGGTCGTGCGGGTCGCTCTGGCCGGCGTGCTTCTCGCCCTTGGCCCGTTGGGCCTCGCGCTCCTGCGCGGCCTTCTCCTCGGCCCAGCGGGCAGCGGCCTCCTGCTCGGCGGCGTGCTGCTCGGCCAGGAGCCGTTGGGCCTCGGCCCGCTCGGCCGCCTCGGCGGCCTCGGCGAGCTCGGCGACGGTGAAGTCGGAGGCCAGGTCGAGCTGCTCGACGTCCTCGGTGGTCTCGGCGCGGAAGGAGTCGGACTCGATGTCCTTGGCGGCCATCCGGCGGATGAGGGCGTCCTCGACGTCGTCCTGCACGTCGTCGTGGCCGGCGAGCTGCCAGGAGCGGTAGGCCATCGCCAGCACGAACGAGACCGTCGCCAGCATGATCACGATCGCGGTGAGCACCATCGCCTGCGGCAGGGGGTCGACGTACGTCCCCGCGTCGCCGTCGACGATCGGCGCCTCGCCCGCCGGTCCCCCGGCGACCAGGAAGCCGAGGCTGACGCCGTTGCCCATCATCACCAGGCCGACCAGCACCCGCGAGAGGCTGCGCTCGAGCAGAAGGTAGACCCCGCAGCCGATCAGGCCGGCCGAGATCGCGACGAGGGTGAGGTTGACGTCGCCGGTGGGGGCGACGGTGCCGCCTCCGCCGCCGGCGGCACGGACCAGGGTCTCGACGGTCGTCGTGGCGCTCATCGGGCACTCCCCTCGGCCGCCTCGGCCGCTGCTTCGGCAGCCGCGCGCTGGACCTTCACGATCTGCCGGTCGATCTGCGAGCCGAGGCCGCGCAGCAGGTCGAGGACCAGGCCGAGCACGACCAGGTAGACGCCGACGTCGAAGAGCGCGGAGGAGACCAGGTGGACCTTGCCGATCAGCGGCACGGTGAGGTCGACGATCGCGGACTGCAGGACGGTGCCTCCGAAGGCCAGCGGGACGACGGCGGCCAGGGCGGCGAAGGCGAGCCCGGCACCGATCACCTTGCCGGCGTCGATGGGGGCGGCCTCGTCGAGCTCGTAGCGCCCGCCCGCCAGGTAGCGCAGGACCAGCGCCAGGCCCGCGGTCAGGCCGCCGGCGAAGCCGCCGCCGGGCGCGTTGTGGCCAGCGAAGAGCAGGTAGACGCTGAAGACGATGATCGTGTGGAAGAGCAGCCGGGTGATGACCTCGAAGATGATCGAGCGCTTGTCCGGGGTCATGGTGCGCGGCGCGGGCAGCCACACCCGGCGGCCCGGCGCGGTCGGCTGCTTGGAGACACCCTCGGGGAAGGGGATCTCGTGGACGCGGCGGATGCCGGTGCCACGGACGTCGAGGAAGATCAGGCTGGCCACGCCGGTGCCGGCGGCGACCAGGACGGCGATCTCACCGAAGGTGTCCCACGCGCGGGTGTCGACGAGGATGACGTTGACGATGTTGGCACCGCCGCCGTAGTCGACCGCCAGCCTCGGCAGGGCCGCGGAGACGGGCTCGTGGATGCGGGCGCTCGCGCCGACCAGCATGAAACCGGCGGCGACCAGGCCGACGGAGGCACCCAGCGCCACCCGCCAGTAGCGGCGTGCGCTCAGCGGCCGGTCGGTGAAGTACTCGGGCATCCGGCGCAGCGCCAGCACGAAGACCACGACGGTCAGCGTCTCGACCAGCGCCTGGGTCAGCGCCAGGTCGGGCGCCCCGTGCAGCACGAAGAGCGCCGCGGTGCCGTAGCCGGTGGCGCCGGCCAGCAGCACCGCGCGCAGGCGGCGACGCGAGCGGGTGGCCATCACCGCGGCGAGCATGATCACGCCGCCGACGACCGCCTGGTAGGGGGTGTCCCACAGCCGCACGTCGATGGAGTCGTAGGTGCGCAGCAACGTCGAGCCCGGCACCAGGACCACGACGAGCAGGGTGATGCCGAGGTACGCCGCCGCGGAACCGCGCTGCACGACGGCGGTCAGCTCGACGGCGAAGCGGTCGAGGCCGCGCATGGTCGCGCGGTAGCCGTTCTCCAGGGAGACGTCGAGCGCCAGCGCGCCCTGGAGGGTCTGGACGGGGCCGCGAGCGACGAAGAGCAGCGCACCCACCCCCAGCGCCACGACCGTCGCGGCCAGCGGCAGCCCCACCCCGTGCCACAGCGAGAGCTCGGCATGGTGGGCACCCTCCGGGAGGAGCTCGGCGTGCGGCGCGAGGACATACGTCAGTGCGCTGCCGAGGAAGCCGGCGACGAGGCCGAGGGCGGCCAGCAGGACCGGGCCGGCCGCGAAGCCGACGGGCACGTCGGTGACCCGCACCTCCTCGGTGACCTCGCGGTCGGCGAAGGCACCCCAGACGAAGCGGGCGGAGTAGGCGACGGTGAGCACCGAGCCCAGCAGGACGCCGACCAGCAGCAGCCAGCCCAGCACGCCCTCCATGCCGGTGCCCTCGCCGTAGTCGGCGACGTCGACGAGCGCCACGAAGACGCTCTCCTTGGCGACGTAGCCGACCAGCGGCGGGATGCCGGCCATCGAGGCGGCGGCGAGCGCGGCGGCCGCGGCGACCCACGGCATCCGGCGGCCGAGGCCGGTGAGCTTGCGCAGGTCGCGGGTTCCGGTGGTGCGGTCGATGAGGCCGACGACCAGGAAGAGCGTGGCCTTGAAGAGCGCGTGCGCCACGACCAAGCCCAAGCCGGCGAGCATCGCCGAGCGGGTGCCGAGCCCCAGGACCAGCACCATGAAACCAAGCTGGCTGACGGTGCCGAAGGCGAGCAGCAGCTTGAGGTCGTTCTGCCGCAGCGCCCGCAGGCCGCCGATGAGCATCGTCAGCAGGCCGAGCCCGACGAGCGTGGGGCGCCATCCGGGCACGTCGGCGAAGGCGGGGGCGAGCAGTGCGACCAGGTAGACGCCGGCCTTCACCATCGACGCCGCGTGCAGGTAGGCGCTCACCGGGGCGGGCGCGGCCATCGCCGCGGGCAACCAGAAGTGGAAGGGGAAGAGCGCCGACTTCGACAGGGCGCCGACGAGCAGCAGCATCACGCCGACGGTGACCAGCGTGCCGCTGGGCGGGTCGGCCAGGATCTCGCTGATCCGCATCGTGCCGGCCTGGTGGGCCAGCGCAAGGGCTCCGACCAGCATCGCCAGGCCACCGAGCGTGGTCACCATCAGCGCCTGGATCGCGGCCTGGCGGGCGCTGCGTCGGGTGGGGTCGTGGCCCACCAGCAGGAACGAGAAGACCGTGGTGAGCTCCCAGAAGACGTACAGCAGGAGCAGGTCGTCGGCCAGGACGAGGCCGAGCATCGCGGCGATGAAGGCGACCAGCACGCCCGCGAAGCGCGGCACCCCGGCGCTGTCGTCGTGGAAGTACCATCGGCAGTAGGCCAGCACCACGGCACCGATGCCGAGCACGATCATCGCGAGCACCCACTGCAGGGTGCCCATCGCGAAGGCGAGCTCGAGGTTGATCGAGGGCACCCACTGCACGACCTGGGTGTGCACCTCGCCCTCGGCGACCGAGGGCCCGTACGTCGCCAGCCACACCGTCCCGGCCAGGGGCACGGCGGCGATCGGCAGGAAAGCTCGACGACCCGCTCGCAGTAACGCCCACGGGCAGACCGCCGCGAGGAGGAACAGCGCGGCGATCACGAGCAGCAAGGGCAGACCTCTCGTCGGTGGGCGGGCGGGTCGGCTGACACAATCCTACTGGTCGTGTCGACAATTTCGGTCGGCGGGGCGCGGCGGTCGACGCGGCGAGCTCGTGCTCGCACAATGGGTCACGTGACTGACTCCGGCGCTGACCTCGGCGCGATCTCCAAGCTGCAGCGACTGGTCCGCATCCCGACGGTGTCGCACCGCGACGCCGACCTGATCGACTCCGAGGCCTTCCATCGGCAGACCGAGGCCCTCGCTGAGCTCTTCCCGCTGCTCCACGCGCACCTCGAGCTGACCCGGGTCGGCGACCACGGCCTGCTCCTCCACTGGCGCGGCGCGTCGGCCGAGCGTCCGGTCGTGCTGATGGCGCACCTCGACGTCGTGCCCGTCGACGAGGACGCCACCTGGACCCACCCGGCCTTCGACGGCGTGGTGGCCGACGGCTTCCTGTGGGGCCGCGGCACCCTCGACGACAAGGGCTGCGTGGTCGGCATCTGCGAGGCGGTCGAGCAGCTGCTCGCGCGCGGTTTCACCCCCGCCCAGGACGTCTGGCTCTCCTTCGGCGCCAACGAGGAGGTCTTCGGCACCGACGCCCAGGACGCCGCCGCGGTGCTCCGGGAGCGCGGCGTACGCCCGTGGCTCGTCCTCGACGAGGGCGGCGCGGTCGCCCACGACGCCTTCCCCGGCGTCACCCGGCCCGTCGCGGTGGTCGGCGTGGCCGAGAAGGGCAGCACCTCCTTCGAGCTGCGCGCCGAGGGCCGCGGCGGCCACGCGTCGATGCCCGCGAAGATGGGCCCGACCGCGCGGATCGCGCGCGCCGTCATGCGGTTGGAGAAGTCGCCCTTCCCGGCCCGGCTGCCCGCGCCGACCATCGAGCTCTTCGCCCGGCTCGCGCCGCACGCCCCGGCCGCGTTGCGCCCGCTGATGGCCAACGCCGCCCGCCTCGCACCGCTGCTCACCCGAGCGCTGGTCGCCGCCGGCGCCGAGCCCGCGGCACTGGCCCGCACCACCGTCGCGGTCACCACGCTGTCGGGCTCGCCGGCGCTCAACGTCATCGCCTCGACGGCCAAGGCCGGCGTCAACGTGCGGATCATGCCGGGCGACACCGTCGCGGGCGTGCGCGAGCACCTCACCAAGGCGATCCACGACGACCACGTGCACCTCGACCTGGCCGAGTCGGCCGAGCCGAGCCCGATCTCGCTGTACGAGGACGAGCCGGCGTTCGCGCTCGTCGAGCGGGTCGTCGCCGAGGTCTACCCCGACGCCGTCACCGCGCCCTACGTCCTGATGGGGGCGACCGACAGCCGCTTCTTCACCGAGATCTGCGAGCGGGTCTACCGGTTCGCGCCCTTCCGGATGAGCAAGGCGCAGCGCGAGTCGATCCACTCCTTCGACGAGCGCATCGGCGTGGCCGACTTCGCCGAGGGCGTCCGCTGGTACGAGCGCTTCATCGAGTCGCTCGACTGACCTGCGTTCGCCCCTTCTGCTGACCCGGACCACGCCTCTCCGGTACACATGCCCCATGAAGAAGCAGACGGTCCAGGGGTTGGTGGCCGTCGTCGGCTTCCTGGCGGCGGTGGAGTTCGCGAGCGGGATGCTGCAGGGGTTCTACACCCCGATCTACACCCAGATCGCCGACCACCTCTCCATCAGCGACGGCGACCTGAACTGGTTCGAGGCCGCGCAACTGATCGTCTCGGCGCTCTGCGTGCCGCTGCTGTCGCGCCTCGGTGACCTGATCGGCCACAAGCAGGTGCTGCTGCTCTCGACCGCGGTCACCGCGCTCGGGTCGTGGATCGTCGCCTTCGCCCCCTCCTTCACCACCTTCCTGATCGGCTGGGCGGTGCAGGGCGCCTACGTGGTCTGGCTGCCGATCGAGGTCGCGATCATCTACCGGCTCACCGCCGGCACCGGGCGCCAGGGGCTGCTGACCCGCCGGGCGGCGGCGATCCTGGTCGGCGTCCTCGAGGTGAGCGTGATCGTCGCGGCGCTGAGCAGCGGCGCGCTGGCCGAGCGCCTCTCGATGCCGGCCCTGCTGAGCATCCCTGCGGTGGTCGTGACGCTCTGCTTCGTGATGATCTGGTTCGGCATCTCCGACCTGCCGCCGACCGCCTCAGGGCGTCTCGACGTCCGCGGCTTCGTGCTCATCACCTCCTCCCTGGCGCTGGTGATGGCCGGCCTGATCGCCGTCCGTCTGGAGGGGCCGGCCTCGCCGATCGCCTGGCTGCTGGTCGTCGCCGGGCTGCTCCTGCTGGTGCCGCTGACCCGTCACTCGCGCGGCCTCGACGAGCCGCTCGTCGACGTACGCCTGCTCGCCTCGCCGAACCAGTGGCCGATCCAGGTCACCGCGTTCCTCTTCGGCTTCTCGGTGCTGGGCGCGCAGATCCCGCTGTCGACCTTCGCGCAGACGCCGAAGGAGCTGGGCTACGGCCTCGGCGTCGACACCCAGACCGTCTCCTACCTGATCGCGGTGTACGTCCTCTCGATGGCCGCGGGTGCCTTCAGCCTGCCGCTGTGGTCGCGCTGGCTCGGCGCGCGCAACGCGCTCGTCCTCGGCGCGCTGCTGGTGGCGCTGGGGTACGCGCTCTGGTTGCCGCTGCACGACACGGTGCTGCAGGCGATGGTCAACATGGGCGTGGCCGGGGCGGGCTCCGGCATGCTCGTCGCTGCGCTGCCGGCGGCCGCAGCCGCTGCCGCGCCGCCCGAGCGGACCGGCTTCGCCACCGGCATGACCAACGGCACCAAGACGGTCGGCGGCGCGATCGCCTCCTCGATCTTCGCCATCGCGCTGGCCTCCACCGGGTCCATCGAGGACGCCGAGGCAGGGCACGCCTCGCTGGAGGGCTACATGACCGTGTGGGCGATCTGCTCGGTCGCCGGACTGGTCGCCGCCGGCCTGCTGCTGCTGGCCCCCAAGCACGTCTTCGAGGGGGCGGGCGCCGAGGAGCCCGTGACCGTGTGACGACGGTTGGCCCGCGTGGTTATCGTCGGAGGCGATGGCTGAGAGCCCCGACCGCCGACCCCGCGAGCCGGAGCGCGACGAGCGCACCGGACGGTCCGCCGCGGCCGCCCGGATCCAGCACCAGACCCACTGGGTCGAGCAGCAGATCCGCGTCGCGCAGGAGCGCGGCGACTTCGACGACCTGCCCGGCTTCGGCAAGCCGCTGGAGGGCCTGGGCACCGAGCACGACCCCGACTGGTGGGTGAAGAAGCTCGTCGAGCGTGAGCAGGTCACCGGCGTCCTGCCGCCCGCGCTCCAGGTCCGCAAGGCCGACGCCGAGCTCGACGGCGAGCTCGACCGCATCTCCGACGAGGGCCGCGTACGCACGGCCGTGGAGGAGTTCAACGCCTCCGTACGCCGTGCGCTCTACACCCCACCGGTCGGCAACGCCCCCGCGTTCCCAGTCGTCACGCGGCAGCGCGACGTCGACGCCGAGGTCGTACGCTGGCGCGAGCGACGCGTGGCCCGGCGCGAGGCGCAGCGGGCCCTGCTGGCCGAGCAGGCGAAGCAGGACCGTGCCCCGTCGGCGCCCTCTCCCCGGCGCTGGTGGCGGCGCCGCTGAGGGTCTCTGACACCTCGGGACCGTCCACCGTGGGGTCCGTCATACCGACGGGTACTGCTGCGCTGTTATGTTCCGGCGCATGCGCACTGCCAAGGACTTCTTCGCCCCCTCGCCGTCGGTGCTCCGGCCCCCGTCCGCGAGATCCCCGCGCGCCCCAGCCGCGCGATCCACTTCTTCGACCCGGGCAACCCCAAGATGGCTGCCAAGGTGCCCGACATGGTCGGCACGGTCGACGTGCTCCTGGGCAACCTGGAGGACGCCGTCAAGGCCGAGAACAAGGAGATCTCCCGCGAGGGCCTGGTGAAGATCGGCCAGTCCGTCGACTTCGGCCCCACCCAGTTCTGGACCCGCATCAACTCGCTCGACAGCCCCTGGGTGCTCGACGACCTCACCACGCTCGTCCCCGCGATCGGTGACAAGCTCGACGTGATCATGGTCCCGAAGGTGCAGGGCGCCGAGGACATCCACTACGTCGACCGCCTCCTGGCCCAGCTCGAGGCCAAGGCCGGCATCACCAAGCCGATCCTGATCCACGCGATCCTCGAGACCGCTCGCGGCGTCGCCAACGTCGAGGAGATCTGCGGCGCCTCCCCGCGCATGCAGGGCATCTCCCTCGGCCCGGCCGACCTGGCTGCCGACCGTCGCATGAAGACCACCCGCGTCGGCGGCGGCCACCCCGGCTACCTGGTGCGTCAGGACGCGGCCCCGCTGGCCGAGGGCGGCTACGACTTCGAGGGTGCCCGCACGATCTACCAGCAGGACCTGTGGCACTACACCATGGGCCGCATGGTCGACGCCTGCGCGATGCACGGCATCTACGCCTACTACGGCCCGTTCGGCGACATCAAGGACACCGTCGCCTGCGAGGACCAGTTCCGCAACGCCTTCCTGAGGGCTGCGTCGGCGCCTGGTCGCTGCACCCGGTGCAGATCAAGATCGCCAACAAGGTCTTCTCGCCCTCCGTCGAGGACGTCAAGCACGCCCGCCGCGTCATCGCCGCCATGGGCGACGGCACCGGCGCGGTCATGCTCGACGGCAAGATGGAGGACGACGCCTCGGTGAAGCAGTGCAAGGTCATGGTCGACCTGGCCGAGGAGCTCGCCGCGATCGACCCCGACCTCAAGGCCAAGTACGACGCGATCGTGCTCGACTGACTCAGCCGCGCCCCCACGACACAAGGAACCGAGATGACTGAGTTCACCCCCCTGAGGTCCGTCCTCTACATGCCGTCGTCCAACGAGCGCGCGCTGGAGAAGGCGAAGTCGATCCCGTGCGACGGCCTGATCCTCGACCTCGAGGACGCCGTCGCCCCGGACGCCAAGGTCGAGGCCCGCGGCAAGGCCGTCGCCGCCGTGAAGTCCGGCGAGTACGGCCGTCGCACGGTCACCATCCGCGTCAACGGCATCGGCACCCAGTGGCACGACGACGACATCGTCGCCGCGTCGCAGGCCGGCCCGGCCGCGATCGTGGTGCCGAAGGTCAACAGCGCCGCCGAGGTGCAGCAGCTGGTCGCTGCCATGGAGGCCGCCGGCGCCCCGGAGCACACCAAGCTCTGGGCGATGGTCGAGACCCCGATCGCGATCCTCGACTGCCTTGCCATCGCGCAGGCGTCGCCGCGCCTGGGCGCCTTCGTGCTCGGCACCAACGACCTGGTCAAGGAGCTGTACGCCGAGCACGTGCCCGGCCGCGCCCCGATCCTCCCGTCGCTGCACACCGCCCTGCTGGCGGGCCGCGCGGCGGGCATCGCGGTGATCGACGGCGTCTACAACGACGTCAAGAACACCGAGGGCTTCCTCGCCGAGTGCGAGCAGGGCCGTCAGATGGGCTTCGACGGCAAGACCCTGATCCACCCCGGCCAGGTCGAGGGTGCCAACGCCGCCTTCGCCCCCTCCGAGGAGGCCGTCGAGGACGCCCGCGGCCTGATCGAGGCCTTCGAGTCCTCCGACGGTGGCGTGGTCACCTACAAGAACAAGATGGTCGAGAACCTCCACGTCGAGTCGGCCAAGCGCACGCTGGCCATCCACGAGGCGATCACCGCGCTGCAGGGCTGATCGCCCCCAGCAACGCCGAAGGCCCCCGGTCCTCCGGGGGCCTTCGGCGTTCTCCGGGTGGCTCAGCGCCGGGTGATCCAGCCCTGCCCGCGCTCCGGACGGGCGGCGCGCTTGCCACCCCGCTCGGCGCGACGGGCCGGCGGCGGCGGCAGGTCGTTGTCGGGCAACCGGGCCGGCAGGGCGTCGTTGCGCTGCTTGATCGCCGCCAGTGCCTCCGCCACCCGCGCCTTGTCCCGGTCCGGGTTGGCGGAGTGGCTGGGGACCGTCGGCGCCGGCGGCACGGCCGGCTGCTGACGCGGTACGACGGGGGCCGGGGCCTCCTCGACCATCGTGTCGGTGCGCGGCGCGTGCGGCCCGGCCGCCCTGAGGCGACCCAGCGGGCTCGACGGCTCCGGCGCCTGGACGGGCGTGGGGCCGGTCGGCGGCGTCGCCAGAGGCGTGATCGGGGTCGACTCGAGGCGCGGGGGTCCGACGTACTCGGGCTCGGAGCTGCGACGCCGGCTCGAGGAGCTGCGCGACGAGCTGCGGGACGAGCTGCGCGGCGTCGGGACCGTGCGGGCCGGCGCCGGGCGGGACGGGCGCGACGGACGGCTCGGAGCCTCGACGCGGCTGCGGGCGGGGCGCGCGGCGGGGGCCGACGTCGTACGCAGTCGCAGGACGCCGCCTCCGACCAGCGCGACCACCGCGAGTGCGTACAGGCCCCACGGGCCGACGCTGGTGGAGGCCTCGACGGGGGTGAAGAGGTCACCCACGACGATCTGGCCGGAGACCGAGTGCTCACCCTGCGCGAAGGCGCCGAAGGTGACCGGGATGCTGAACTCGACCGACTCGCCCGGCTCGATGACGGGGGCACCGGAGTCGGTGATCGCCACGCGGTCGTCATCGCCCTGGCGCCACCCGAGGTCGAGCGTCGGCTGGGCGGCAGAGGCTCCCGCGTTGCGCAGCTTGAGCTTCAGCGTCGCCTTCGGGGGCATGCCGAAGAGGTGGGTGATGCCTGTCGGCTTCTCGATCGTGGCCTCGTCCAGGACGATCTCTGGCGCTTTGACGGTCTTGGCGACCGCGTAGCCGACCAGCTCGATCCGGGTGCTGACCGGGGGGCCGTTCGGGGAGTCGACCACCACCGTGCACGGGCAGGGGCCCGCGGGGTCGGTGATCTTGAGCTCCTGCTTGACCCGTCCGGTGGCCGAGACGCGGACCTCCTCGATCCCCTTGTTGCAGGCCAGGCGGCCGGACGCGTCGGGGGCGCCGCAGACCTTGACCGCGACCCTGCCCTGCGACTCGAACCCGGTGC
Organism: Nocardioides daphniae; assembly: GCF_004777465.1. NCBI lineage: Bacteria > Bacillati > Actinomycetota > Actinomycetes > Propionibacteriales > Nocardioidaceae > Nocardioides > Nocardioides daphniae. Next base: position 382,502 of record NZ_CP038462.1, on the reverse strand, counting down.
CGACGACCTCGATCTTCTCGCCCAGGTAGACCCGGGCCTTGCTCACCGTGACCTGGGCGCCCGGCTCCGCCCACCCGGCGTGCGGGGTGAGCAGGAGCGCGGCGGCCGCGACCACACCAGTGGCGACGGCCGCGAACGCTTGGCGCGCGCGTACGTGATCCCTCATTGTTCTTCCTCCCGCCGACGAGGCTCGCACCCCCTCCGCCGGGGGTCAACAGTCGCTCGGCAGCCACGAGCGGGAAACAGTGGCGGGAGTTGACCGATATGCGGTATGGGAAGTCGTTCGAAGGTCGCAGGTTTGAACGGTTCGGCGACGGGGAGGCTTCTCGTCAAGCGCTGGCGTCCCCGCCGGCGCACCTGACCTTTCCAAGGAGAGAACCATGGTCGTACTCGGTCTCATTCTGCTGATCCTCGGGCTCATCACCGGCCCGTCGATCCTCGTCACGATCGGCCTGATCCTCATCGTCGTGGGCCTGATCCTGAACTTCGTCCCGATCGGCGGTAGCTCCCGCAGGGTCTGGTAGTCGCAGAACATCGGGTCGTCAGAAGACCACCCCCCTCAGAAGGGCCGCACTCCCCCCGGGTGCGGCCCTTCTGCCGTGCCCGGGGCCGTGGCGCTGGCGCGGATGGTGCCCTCACGACTCCCGCATCGGCACGCGTACGCCGTGGGCGTGCGCAACCTCCTCGGCCCGCTCGTAGCCCGCGTCGACGTGGCGGATGACGCCCATCTCGGGGTCGTTGGTCAACACGCGCTCCAGCTTCTGCGCGGCCAGGTCGGTGCCGTCGGCGACGCAGACCTGCCCGGCGTGCAGCGAGCGGCCCATCCCGACGCCGCCGCCGTGGTGGAAGGAGACCCAGCTGGCGCCCGAGGCGGTGTTGACCAGGGCGTTGAGCACAGCCCAGTCGGCGATGGCGTCGGAGCCGTCCTTCATCGCCTCGGTCTCGCGGTAGGGCGAGGCCACCGAGCCGCAGTCGAGGTGGTCGCGCCCGATCACGATCGGGGCCTTCAGCTCGCCGCTGCGCACCATCTCGTTGAACTTCAGGCCGGCCAGGTGGCGCTCGCCGTGGCCGAGCCAGCAGATCCGGGCGGGCAGCCCCTGGAAGGAGACCCGCTCCTGGGCCATGGTGATCCAGCGGTGCAGCCGCTCGTTGTCGGGGAAGAGCTCGAGCACGGCACGGTCGGTGGCGGCGATGTCGGCCGGGTCGCCCGAGAGCGCCGCCCACCGGAAGGGGCCGCGGCCCTCGCAGAAGAGCGGCCGGATGTAGGCCGGCACGAAGCCGGGGAAGTCGAAGGCGCGCGCGCAGCCGCCCTTGCGGGCCTCGTCGCGGATCGAGTTGCCGTAGTCGAAGACCTCCGCGCCGGCGTCGAGGAAGCCGACCATCGCGGCGACGTGGGCGGCCATCGACGCCCGCGCCCGCTCGGTGAAGCCGGCCGGGTCGCGGCGCGCTTCCTCGTGCCAGTCGGCCACGTCGACGCCCAGCGGCAGGTAGGAGAGCGGGTCGTGCGCCGAGGTCTGGTCGGTGACCACGTCGATCGGGGCACCCATCTCGAGCAGCCGCGGGAAGACCTCGGCAGCGTTGCCGAGCAGGCCGATCGACAGCGGCTTCCGCGCGTCGCGGGCCGCCTCGGCCAGGGAGAGGGCGTGCTCCAACGAGTCGGCCTGCACGTCGAGGTAGCGGTGCTCGATGCGGCGCTCGATGCGCGACTGGTCGACCTCGACGCAGATCGCGACGCCGTCGTTCATGGTGACGGCGAGCGGCTGCGCCCCGCCCATCCCGCCGAGGCCGGCGGTCAGCGTGATCGTGCCGGCCAGCGTCCCGTGGCTGTGCGGGAAGCGGCCAGAGGCCGCGAGCCGGTCAGCCACCGCGGCGAAGGTCTCGAAGGTGCCCTGGAGGATCCCCTGGGTGCCGATGTAGATCCACGACCCCGCAGTCATCTGGCCGTACATCGTCAGCCCGAGCTCCTCGAGCCGGCGGAACTCCTCCCAGTTGGCCCAGTCGCCGACCAGGTTGGAGTTGGCGATCAGCACCCGCGGCGCCCACTCGTGGGTGCGCATCACCCCGACCGGCTTGCCCGAGGCGACCAGCATGGTCTCGTCGTCGGCGAGCGTGCGCAGCGTGCGCACGAGGGCGTCGTACGCCTCCCAGCTGCGCGCCGCACGCCCGGTGCCGCCGTAGACCACGAGGTCCTCGGGGCGCTCCGCGTTGGCCGGGTCGAGGTTGTTCATCAGCATCCGCAGCGCGGCCTCGCTCTGCCAGGAGCGGGCGCTCAGCTCGGTGCCGGTGGCGGCGTGGATCGGGAGGCGCGGGTTGCTGGTCATGCCTGCCATGCAACCGCTCCGGCGGCGGCTGGGGAAGTGAGTCGCCAGCGCCGTGCGTCTCGGATCCGAGACGGGTAGGGGCGAGTCCGAGCGTTCCACTTGTTTGAACATATGTTTTAAACATATGGTCAACCCATGACACGCGACCTCGACACCGACCCGTACCCTGCTCCCGACCACGAGGAGCCGCCCGCCGGGAGCAGCCCGTTCCGGGCCCGGCTCACCCTGATGCTGACCGCGGCCATCCCCGTGGCCGTGGCCGCGACCCTCCTGGCCGGCGCCATCGGCCGCCTCGACACCGCCCTCTTCTTCGTCGGCGTCCCGGTGCTGCTGGCCGTGGTGGTCGGCGTGATGCCGTCGGACGACAGCGGCGCGCAGCTCTTCCAGGTGATCACGGTGACCTTGCTCCTGGTCTCCGCCTTCCTCCACGAGGGCGCGCTCTGCGTGCTGATCGTCAGCCCGTTGGTCTACGGACTGGCCTTCGGGATCTGGGCGCTGGTCAAGGCGGCGCGCAGCATCGGCCACCGGATGGCCCTGGGTGGGGTGGTGCTGCTGGCCGCGCTGGAGGGGGCGCTGCCCGGCACCCGCATCAACCCGGTGCAGGAGGTGAGCGCCGAGCGCGTCGTCGCCGACGACTGCGCCCAGTTCGCCGAGGGGCTCGAGCGCGGCCCCGCCTTCGACCAGGAGGACCGCGGCTGGCTGCTGCGCCTGGCGCAGTACCCCACCCCGCAGTCGGCCGAGGGCACCGGCCTGGCGGTCGGCGACACGTGGGAGCTCGCCATGCCGATGGGTGGCATCAGCACCGTGGTCCGCGCCCGCGCCGACGACACGATCCTCTTCGACGTCACCGCCGACGACGCCCGCACCACCCGCTGGGTGACGCTGCAGGAGGGGCGCCTGAGCTGGGAGCAGACCGACGCGGGGTGCCGCGCCGAGGTGGCGATCACCTTCGAGCGCGACCTCGACCCGGCCTTCTGGTTCGGTCCGGTCAGCGACCTCTTCATGACCGCCGGGGCCGATGCGTTCCTGGCCGGGCTGGACTGACCCGTGGAGATCCTCGGCTGGACGCTGGTGGCCTGGTTCAGCAACGCCGTCCTGCTCGTGCCGCTGGTGCTGGTCCTCGTCATGGCCGTCTCCCGGCGGGCGGAGCTCGCGACCCGCGCCCCGGCCGCCTTCCTGGCGAGCCTGACCGCCTGGGTCAGCCTGCTCCTGGTCGAGCAGCACCAGCAGTGGTGGGAGTTCGGCCCCACCCCGACCGCGCTGGGCGGGATGCCGATGGAGGTCTCCCTGGGCTGGGCCCTGGCGTGGGGCGCGCTGCCGGTGGTCGCCGGCGGTCCGTGGTGGGCCTGGTTGGTCGGCTTCGCCTGGGTCGACCTGATGGCGGTGAGCATGATCCACGGCCTCGAGCTGGGCGACTCCTGGCTGGTCGGCGAGGCGCTGCTGCTGGCGGTCACGGCCGTCCCGGCGCTGGTGATCGGCCGCCTGACCGTGGCGCGTCGCTGCCTGTGGGCGCGCGTCGGGCTCCAGGCCGCCCTCTTCGGCGCCACCTTCCTGTGGCTCCTCCCCCACCTCGCCCTGGAGGCTGACGGCCTGGGGTGGCGCGACGTGGTCGACCACTCGTTGCCGGTGCGCTCGATGCTCCTCACCGCAGCGGTGCTCCTCGCCGTCCCGGCGCTCTCGGCGGTCGTCGAGCTGGGCAGGGCCGGCGGGACGCCGTTCCCCTGGGACCCACCGGCACGCCTGGTGACCACCGGCCCCTACGCGTACGTCGCCAACCCGATGCAGCTCGGCATGACCGGGCTGCTGGCCCTGCTGGCCCTGTCCTCCGGGTCGGCGCTGCTGTGGGTCGCGGTCGTCTTCGCCGTCAGCTTCTCGGCGGTGCTCGCCGAGCGCCACGAGCACCGCACGCTCAGCGCGCGCTGGCCCGCGTACGCCGCCTACCGCGCCCGGGTGCGCAACTGGCTGCCGCGGTGGCGACCCTACGTGCCGGCCCCGACGACGCTGTGGGTCAGCGAGACCTGCGAGCTCTGCGCCGCGACCGGCGCCACCCTCGACGCGCTGCACCCCACCGGGCTGGAGCGCAGGGCTGCCGAGAGCTCGCCCCGACCGCTGCGACGGATGACCTGGGAGGACGGCCACGGCACCGACTCCGGGCTCACCGCCTTCGCCCGCGCGCTCGAGCAGACCACCCTCGTGTGGGCCTGGGTGGGATGGTGGATGCGTCTGCCCGGTGTGGCGCAGGTGCTACAACTCGTGGCGGACGCCGCCGGCCTCGGACCGCGCGACCTGTCCCCCGCACGACCCGACGTACGACAAGGACCCCGATGAGCAGCGACGAGACCAGGACCGCCCTGATGGACGCGGCGGTGCGACTGACGTCGACCACCGGCACCAAGGGGCTGACCGCCCGCGGCATCGCCGGGAGGCGGGGGTCAACGCGGCCCTGGTGCACTACCACTTCGGCGGCGTCGACGGCCTGCTCCACCAGGCCTACGAGCGGGCCACGCTGACGATGATCGGCGACTACACCGCCGACCTGACCTCGGTGCGCAGCTTCGAGGAGCTCTACCGGGTGGGGGCGACGATGGCGGAGAAGGCCCGCACCGACGGCTCGGCCGCGATGCTGAGCGCGATCATCGCCGCCGCCCACACCGACGAGGCGATGGCCCGGATGCTGCACGACAACATGGCCCGGTGGAACGAGGCCGTCTCGACGGCCATCGACCGCATCCTCACGCTGCGCAAGCTCAGCGGCGCCATCGACGTGGAGGCGCTGACCGCGTCGCTGACCGCCTCGACGATCGGGATGATGACCCTGGGCTCGGTGCCGGGGCAGCCGCTCGGCGACCCGATCGCCGCCGTACGCGGCCTCCCCCCGCTGCTCGACCGCGCGATGAAGCTGGTGCCGGCGCCGCTGGCGCGGAGGATCTTCGGCGCGCTGGGCTGAACCCTCCGGGCTGAGTCGACTGGGCTGGGTCGTTCCGGCAGGCAGAACGCCGCCGTTGGCAGGACGCGCTTCCCGATCAGGCTGGGAGCCCACGCCTCCCGACGTCGAAGGACCACCCGTGCACCTGCGGATCCTGCAGCGCTTCCACCTGCCCACCTCCGAGCACCCGCGCCTGGTCGCGGAGGCACGAGCGACCCGTGCGCTGCCCGGCTGCCTCGAGTCCGAGGCGTACGGCGGGCTGCGGACGCCCGAGGAGGTCGCGGCCGTGCAGCTGTGGGAGAGCGAGCCCGCCCACGACGCGTACGCTGCCGCCGTCGCGGCCGGCGAGCTCGCCTCGCTGCCCGCGGAGCTCGCGGTCGCCGACCGGGCCCGAGGGCGGCCCGGGCGGCCGCGTTGCCGGTGCCCGCCGCGACGTCCAGGACGCGTTCGCCGGAGCGTACGTCCACGGCGTCGACAAGCACCTCGCCGAGCGGCGCGACGACCTCGCGGCCACCCGCGGGTCGTCGCCGGTCGCCCACATCGCGCGGTGCCGCTCCATGAGCGCGGTGTCGAGGGTGTAGGTGGTGGTGTCCATGGTGGTCCCCCATGCGTGGTCCAGTGGTTCGGACCACCCACGCTGCTCCGCGACGGGCGCGGCCTCCAGTTCACGATCTGTACCGCCGTTGGTTAGGGCGCTCCCGGGCGGGGTACGGCGAAGGAATGGACACTGCAGAGATCGTGTGGATCGTCGTCGCCGTCGTGGTGGTGCTCGCGCTCGTCGCGGTCATCGCCTGGCTCGCGAACAGGAAGAAGCAGCAGAAGGCCGACGCCGAGCGGAGGGAGCGGGCTGCCGAGCTGCGTCAGCACGCCGAGCGCCAGGCGCAGGTCCTGCCCGACGCCGAGCTGCGGGCCAAGGAGGAGCAGCTCAAGGCGGAGAAGCTGCGCCGCGAGGCGGAGCACGCCGAGGAGCGGGCCAAGCACGCCGAGACCGACTACCTCCAGCAGGCCGCCCGCCACGAGGACCGGCTCCGTGAGGCCGACCAGCTCGACCCCGACGGCACCGCCGGCACCCACCGCGTGGCCGACCCCGACGTGGCGCAGGAGCAGGCGGTCGCCGAGGAGACCGGTGACCGTACGCCGCACGACGACACGTCGGACGGCACCGGCTCGCACGGCACCCACCGCGCCTGAGGACGCCCGCCTCCCCCATCCTGGCTCTGGCGCGACCCGTCGCGCCGGGGTCAGGATGAGGGATGGCCACGTACAGCCAGTTCTGTCCCGTCGCCAAGGCCATGGAGCTCCTTGACGAGCGGTGGACCGTCCTCGTGATCCGTGAGCTGCTCCTGGGCAGCACCCACTTCAACGAACTGCGCCGGGGAGTGCCCCGGATGTCACCGTCTCTCCTGGCGACCCGGCTGCGCTCCCTCGAGCGCGTCGGCATCGTGGCGCGCACCGAGCTCGGCTACGAGCTGACCGAGTGCGGCCGCGACCTGCACGCCGCCGTCATGCACCTGGGCATGTGGGGGCAGCGGTGGATCAAGGACGTCGGCGACGGCGACCTCGACCCGCACCTGCTGATGTGGGACGTGCAGCGCACGGTGCCCACCCACCTCTGGCCGCCGGGCACCACCTGCGTGCTGCTCGAGTTCATCGACCTGCCCCCGCGCCGTCGCCACTGGTGGCTGGTGGTGAAGAACGGCGGGGCGGAGTCGTGCGACGTCGACCCCGGCCACGAGGTGACCGCCACGGTGCGGGTCTCGCTGCGCGACCTCACCCACGTCTGGCGCGGCGACCTCGGCTGGTCGCAGGCGCTGCGCAGCGGACGCGTCCAGGTCGACGCCCTCCCGGCGGTCGCCCGCCGCGTGCCGGAGTGGTTCGGCCAGTCGGTGCTCGCCCCGGCTCAGCCGAGCGGGGCGCCACCGGTGCCCCCGGTGCCGGCTGCGCGGAGCACCGCACCCGAGCGTACGAGGTCGACCGCGGCCTCGATCTCGGGCGACAGCCAGCGGTCCTGACCCGGCTCCGAGACGCCCGCCTCACGCAGCAGCTCGACGACCCGGCCGGTCGCCGGCGCCGGCCGCAGGGGTGCCCGCAGCTGCAGGCCGCGGGCAGCGGTCAGCACCTCGATCGCCACCACGCGGGTCAGGCCGTCGACGCTGCGACGCAGCTTGCGGGCGGCCGACCAGCCCATCGACACGTGGTCCTCCTGCATGGCGCTGGAGGGGATCGAGTCCACCGACGCCGGCACCGCGAGCCGCTTGAGCTCCGAGACGATCGCGGCCTGGGTGTACTGGGCGATCATGTGGCCGGAGTCGACGCCGGGGTCGTGCGCCAGGAAGGGCGGCAGCCCGTGGTTGCGCGCCGGGTCGAGGAAGCGGTCGGTGCGCCGCTCGGAGATCGAGGCGACGTCGGCGGCGACGATCGCCAGGAAGTCGAGCACGTAGGCCACCGGTGCCCCGTGGAAGTTGCCGTTGGACTCGACCCGGTCGCCGAGCACGACCGGGTTGTCGACGGCCGAGGCCAGCTCGCGCTCGGCGACCAGCCGGGCGTGGTCGACGGTGTCGCGGGCGGCGCCGTGCACCTGCGGCGAGCAGCGCAGCGAGTACGCGTCCTGGACGCGCGTGCAGTCCGGCGTACGGTGCGACGCGACAACCTCGGAGCCCTCCAGCAGCGCGAGGAGGTGGGCGGCGGAGGCCGCCTGGCCGGGGTGCGGGCGAACGGCCTGGAGGTCGGGCGCGAAGACCCGGTCGGTGCCGAGCAGCCCCTCGACGCTCATCGCCGCAGCGACGTCGGCGGTGCGCAGCAGCAGGTCGAGGTCGCTGATCGCCATCACCAGCATGCCGAGCATCCCGTCGGTGCCGTTGATCAGCGCCAGTCCCTCCTTGGCGGCGAGCTCGACGGGCTCCAGCCCGGCGGCGGCCAGCGCCTGCGCCGCGGGCATCAGCTCGCCGGCGGCGTCACGCACCTCGCCCTCGCCGATCAGCGCGAGCGCGCAGTGCGAGAGCGGCGCCAGGTCGCCGGAGCAGCCGAGCGAGCCGTACTCGCGCACGACCGGGGTGATGCCGTGGGTGAGCAGGTCGGCCATCAGCTGCGCGGTGGGCATGCGTACGCCGGTGTGCCCCGTCGCGAGCGTCGACAGCCGCAGCAGCATCAGCGCGCGGACCACCTCGCGCTCCACCTCGGGCCCGGAGCCGGCGGCGTGCGAGCGGACCAGCGAGCGCTGCAGCTGGGCGCGCAGCTCCACGGGGATGTGCCGGGTGGCCAGCGCCCCAAAGCCGGTGCTGACGCCGTAGGAGGGGGTCTCGGCCTCGGCGAGCGTGTCGATGACGCCGCGGGCCCGCTCGATCGCGGCGACGGCGTCGTCGGCCAGGGTCACGCCGGCGCCGTGGCGGGCGACGGCGACGAGCTCGGTGAAGGAGACAGGGCCGGTGCCGACCCGGACGTGGGGGGTGGTGGTCTGCATGGCTCCATCGTGCGTCGGGCGCCCGGGCGCGGCGGGTCACCGTTGACGCCGGGCGTCTCGGATCCGAGACTCGGCGCATGAGCCAGGTCCCCGCCGCCACGCGTACGCTCCGCGTCCTGCGCTTCCTCGCCACGCAGGCCGACCCGGTGCCGCTGGAGCGGATCATGCGCGCGGTCGACCTGCCGCGCTCGACCGCCTACCACCTGCTCACGGCGATGATCGAGGAAGGATTCGTCGTCCACCTGGCAGACGACCACCGCTACGGGCTCGGCGTCGCGGCCTTCGAGGTGGGCTCGGGCTTCACCCGGCAGGAGCCGCTGCAGCGGCTGGCCCGCCGCCCGCTCGCGGCGCTGGTCGACGCGGTCGGCCACGGCGCCCACCTGGCCGTGCCGCACGGGCGCGACGTCCTCTACGTCATCGAGGAGCGCGCGCCGGGTAGGCCGCCGCTGGTCACCGACGTCGGCGTACGCCTGCCCGCCCACCTCACCGCGAGCGGACGGGCGATCCTCTCGGCACTGCCCGCCGCCCAGGTGCGGGCGCTCTACCCCGACCGCGACGCCTTCGTCGACCGGACCGGCGTGGGGCCGCAGTCGTTGAGCGCGCTGCGCCCGCTGCTGCAGGAGACGCGGCAGCGCGGGTGGGCGACCGAGTCGGGCGAGGTCACCCCCGGCCTGGCGTCGGTGGCCGCGCCGGTGCTCGACCACAACCACCTGCCGGTGGCCGGGCTGGCGGTCACCTACCCCGACGAGGTCGCGGCAGGCGAGCAGGCGCGGATCGCGGCTGCCGTCGTACGCACGGCGGAGCTGCTGTCGCGGCGGCTGCGGGGCGTCAGTCCGTGACCGTGAACTCGCGCAGGCCGCCCGAGGCGACGTAGTCGGCGACCGGCTTGTCGAGCTCGATGCGCCAGGCACCGGCACCGGTCTCGCCCTCGGGCACGCGTACGACGCCGCACGTGAGCGGCAGGTTGTGCACGAGGAGGTAGGGGGCGGCGCCCTCCTCACCGGAGGTGCCGAACGGGTAGAGGTACGTCGTGCTGGTGTCGCCGACCACCTCCATCGGCGTCCCGACCTTGACTGCGGAGCCGGGCAGCCGGCCGGAGACGCCGACCTGGTCCAGGAGGCTCACGGCGAGGGCGACGGCCTGGTGGGTGAGGGCGCGTGGGCGAACCGGTGGCGTGGTCATCGCCACATGATGACGCAGAAAGGTTACCGCTGGGTAGTATCCATCCCACGCGCCACCGAACTGACTGTCGGACCCCCGACATAGAGTTCGTGGTGCGTGTCACGCCCGAACGAGGAGCTCCCCCACCATGCAGATCGCAGCGATCGTCATCTCACTGGCCTTCACGGTCGTGGGTGTCGCCATGACCGTGATGGCCGTCCGGCACATGCTGAGCGTCATCAAGATCGGTCAGCCGGCCTACAACCGCAGCGGCAACCCCACGGGTCGCCTGCTCACCATGCTCAAGGAGACGGTGCTCCACACGCGCATGCTCCAGTGGACGTGGGTGGGCATCCTGCACTGGTTCGCGTTCGCCGCGTTCATCGTGCTGGCCACCGCGGTCATGGGTGCGTACGGGCAGCTCTTCGACTCGCACTTCGCGCTCCCGATCTTCGGCCACTGGCCGCTCTACACCTGGATCGCCGAGTTCCTCGGCCTCCTCGGCACGCTGGCGATCGTCCCGCTGATCATCTACCGCCTGCGCAACCGTCCGTCGGCCAACGGCCGCCGCAGCCGCTTCTTCGGCTCGACGATGTGGCAGGCGTACTTCGTCGAGTTCATGGTGCTGCTCGAGTCGTCGGCCATCCTCTTCATCCGTGGCGCCGAGTACAAGCTCTTCCAGAACCACACCGACAAGGAGATCAGCGGCTGGGAGTTCCCCGTCTCGCAGCTCTTCTCCGGGCTCTGGCCCGACAGCGAGCAGGGCCTCGAGAACGTCATCTACACGATCGCGATGATCAAGATCGTCTCCGCGATGATCTGGCTGATGGTGATCTCCAGCAACCTCACCATGGGTGTCGCGTGGCACCGCTTCACCGCCTGGTTCAACATCTTCTACAAGCGTGAGGAAGACGGCGGCACCGCGCTCGGCGCGATCAAGCCGCTCGTCGTCGACGGCAAGCCGTTCACGCTGGACGCGCTCGACGACATGGACGAGGAGACCGTCCTCGGCGTCGGCAAGATCGAGGACTTCTCCTGGAAGGGCATCCTCGACTTCACCACCTGCACCGAGTGTGGCCGCTGCCAGTCGCAGTGCCCCGCCTGGAACACCGAGAAGCCGCTCTCCCCCAAGCTGCTCGTCATGGGCCTGCGTGAGCACGCCTACGCCAAGGCGCCCTACATCAACGCCGGTGGCGAGGGCTCCGAGGCCGCGACTGCGCTGCTGGAGAAGGACCCGGCCCTGGCCGGCGTCGTCAACCGCTCGCTGATCGGGAAGGGCGACCAGGACGCTGCCTCCGGCTCGACCACCGAGGTCACCGACTGGTTCTACAACCCCGAGGGCGGCGACTTCGTCATCGACGAGGACGTCCTCTGGTCGTGCACCTCCTGCGGCGCCTGCGTTCAGCAGTGCCCGGTCGACATCGAGCACGTCGACCACATCATGGACATGCGTCGCTACCAGATGCTGGTGGAGTCGAACTTCCCGGCCGAGCTCAACCAGCTCTTCAAGGGCTTGGAGGGCAAGGGCAACCCGTGGAACATGTCGCCCAACGCCCGCCTCGACTGGGCCAAGGACCTCGACTTCGACGTGCCCGTCGTCGGCGAGACCATCGAGTCGCTCGACGAGGTCGACTGGCTCTTCTGGGTCGGCTGCGCCGGCGCCTACGAGGACCGTGCGAAGAAGACCACGCGCGCCGTGGCCGAGCTGCTCAACATCGGCGGCATCTCCTTCGGCGTCCTGGGCAACGGCGAGACCTGCACCGGTGACTCCGCCCGCCGCGCCGGCAACGAGATGCTCTTCCAGTCGCTGGCCCAGCAGAACGTCGAGACGTTCAAGGAGTTCAAGGTCAAGAAGGTCGTCTCGACCTGTGCGCACTGCTTCAACACGCTGAAGAACGAGTACAAGGACTTCGGCATCGAGCTCGAGGTCATCCACCACACGCAGCTGCTCAACCGCCTCGTGCGCGAGGGCAAGCTGACCCCGATGAAGGACGGCGTCGGCGCCGCCAAGCGCTCGATCACCTACCACGACCCGTGCTACCTGGGTCGCCACAACCAGGTGTACACCCCGCCGCGCGAGCTGCTCGAGATCCTTCCCGGCGTCGAGTACGTCGAGATGGAGCGCGCCAACGAGCGGTCCTTCTGCTGTGGCGCCGGTGGTGCCCGCATGTGGATGGAGGAGACCCTCGGCGAGCGGATCAACGTCAACCGCACCCAGGAGGCCGTCGCCACCGGTGCCGACCAGATCGCCGTCGGTTGCCCCTTCTGCCGCGTGATGCTGGCCGACGGCCTGACCGCCGAGCAGGCTGCTGGCCGTGCCGACGAGGCCGTCGAGGTCCTCGACGTCGCGCAGATGCTGCTGGCCTCGGTCAAGGGCGAGCAGGCGACCAAGGCCGTACGCGGCGCGGCCCAGGAGGCTGCCGCTGCCGGCGCGACCGCCAAGTCGACCGCCAAGGGCGACGAGGAGGTCAAGGACGAGCCCGAGGTCGGGGACGTCACCCAGACCGAGAACACCGTCACCGCCCCGGACGAGGTGGGCGCGAACGCCAAGGCGTCGAGCTCGCTCTTCGACACCCCGGCTCCCGAGGAGACCAAGCCCGCTGCGGCTGCTCCGGCTGCCGGTGGCTCGCTCTTCGACGTGGCTCCGGCCGCTGAGGAGAAGGCCGAGGCCAAGCCGGCCGAGGCGAAGGCTGACCTGGGCTCCGGCTCGCTCTTCGACGTGGCTCCGGCGGCGGAGGAGAAGGCCGAGACCAAGCCGGCCGAGGCGAAGGCTGCCCCGGCTCAGGACCTCAACGCGGGTGGGTCGCTCTTCGACGTCGCCCCGACCGAGGCTCCGGCTGCGGCCCCGGCCGAGGCGAAGGCCGAGCCGGCCACGACCGAGGCTGCGCCTGCCGCTCCCGCCGCTCCGGCGCAGGACCTCAACGCCGGCGGGTCGCTCTTCGACATCGCGGCCCCGACGGAGGCTCCGGCAGCTCCTGCTGCTCCCGCCGCCGAGGCTCCGAAGGCTGAGGCCCCCAAGGCCGAGGCGCCTGCTGCGGAGGCTCCGGCTCCCGCCGCAGCTGCTCCGGCCCCGGCTGCCGCTCCCGCAGCCGCCCCGGTGGCTGGTTCGGGTGCGGTGAGCACGCCGCGTACGGACGTCGACATCCACAACGCCTCGTCGCTCTTCGACATCGAGGCGCCCGACGGCGCGGTCCAGGTCGCCGCCGGCACCGTGGCCCCTGCCGCTGCCGCTCCGGCTGCCGCTCCGGCTGATGAGGCTCCCGCTGCTCCGGCGGAGGCCCCCGTGGCTGAAGCTCCGAAGGCTGAGGCTCCGAAGGCTGAGACGCCCGCTGCGACCGAGGCTGCTCCGGCTGCTCCGCCTGCGGCCGCTGCTCCCGCAGCCGCCCCGGTGGCTGGTTCGGGTGCGGTGAGCACGCCGCGTACGGACGTCGACATCCACAACGCCTCGTCGCTCTTCGACATCGAGGCGCCCGACGGTGCCGTCCAGGTCGCCCCGGGCACCGTGGCTCCTGCAGCTCCGGCTGCTGCCGCCCCGGCCGCTGCTGCCGCCGCTCCGGTGGAGGAGGCGCCGGCCGAGGAGGCACCCGCGGCTGAGGCTCCGGCCGAGGAGGCACCCGTCGAGGAGGCACCCGCGGCCGAGGCACCGGCCACCGAGGCACCTAGCGAGGCGCCGGCCGCCCCCGCGGCGCCGGTCTCCAACGGCGAGGCGCACACGCCGCGTACGGACGCCGACATCCACGGAGCGAAGTCGCTGTTCGACCTCTGATCCGTCAGACGCAGAAGGCCGCCACCCGACCTGGGTGGCGGCCTTCTGCGTTCTGGCGAGTGTGCAGATGATGTCGCTCAGCGAAGCCCCGACGACATCTTCTGCACACTCGTGGGTGAATCGGAGGCCGCCGGGCACACACAGAGCACCGTTCTCCCCACGGCGAGCCCGGGCCACCACCGGCGACCCCTCACGCAGGCCAGCCTGCCCGTATGGAGATGCGTACGACGCGCAGCGGACAACGGGCAGGGGTGGCCTTCCTCCGCGTGACCCGCGGAGCCCACCGCCGCAAGGACGCCCCGGCGCCCGAGCTGGCCACTCTCCGGGCCTGGCTAGGGGTCCTGCCCCCGGACGCCTGCTTCACCCACGTCACTGCCGCTCGCCTGCTCGGCCTCTGGCTGCCCCCGCTGCCCGACGACCTGGTCACGGTGGTCGCCCTGCCGCCTGCCGCCCACCCCGTACGTCGTCGCGGACTGCGGGCAACCAGATCCCACCAGAGCGGGACGCCCCTCATGGCGCAGGGACTCCCGGTGGCACCCGCCGCGGACGTCGTACTGGCCCTGTGCCGCGACCTCGGCGACCTCGACGCCCTCATGGCGCTCGACTCCGCGTTGCACCAACGGTTGGTCACATCCGCCGCACTGGACCAGGTGGCCTTGCGGGGGCGCCCCGGCGCGCCACGCCTCAGGCGCCTGCTGTCGAGGGCCGACGCCCGCTCCGAGTCGCCCTGGGAGACGGTGCTGCGCGAGCTCCACCGGAGCGTGGGCGCCGACGTGACGCCGCAGTTCGAGGTGCGTGACGCACAGGGCCACTTCGTCGCCCGGGGCGACCTGCGGCTCGACGGCACTCGGGTGCTGCACGAGTACGACGGCCACCACCACCTGGAGGTCGCGCGCCAGCGCTCGGACCTGCGGCGCTCCCGGCACCTGGAGGCTGCAGGTTGGGTACGACGTGGCTACTCCGCCGTCGACCTGCTGCGTCGCCCCGAGGAGGTGCTGGCCGACGTCGACCGGAGCCTGGGCCGAGCCAGTGACCGCCGCAGGATCGACGCCTGGCACGAGCTGCTGCGTACGTCGGCACTCACTGCCGCGGGGCGGCACCTGCTCTGGCCCCGAGTGCAGAGGTGAGTGCAGTGGTGAGTGTGCAGAGGATGCCGCTCAGCCGGGTGCTACCGACATCTTCTGCACACTCGGCAGCGGACACGGACCTGCCCTGGTGACCACTCGTCGCAGCCCTCGGACTTCTCGGCGCAACTCGCTGGAGGTCCGGGGGGCTGCGTTCGTACGCTCGTCCCACGCGCGTCGACGCTGCCGCGCGCGTGGCACCGCGAGACCTGTCCCCCAGCAGGTCTCCCGCCCGCCACCGTTGACGTTTCCCCGTACCCCCACGGAGCCCCCTGTGTCGACCACGCCCGCGAACCACTCCGCCCTCACCCCGCTGCGCTTCCTCGAGCGCTCCGCCGAGGTCTTCCCCGACAAGACCGCGGTGCTGCACGGTGGGCGCAGCTACACGTACGCCGAGTTCGCCGACGAGGTCCAGTCGCTCGCGGCGGCCCTCAAGCGCGACGTCGCGCCCGGCGAGCGGGTCGCGGTGCTGACCCCCAACGTGCCCGAGTCGATCTTCGCCCACTTCGCCGCGCCCTTGGCCGGCACGGTGCTGGTCGCGCTCAACACGCGCCTGACCCGCCCCGAGATCGCCCAGATCCTCAACCACTGCGAGGCGCGGGTCCTGCTCGTCGACACCGAGCTGGTCGAGCGCGTCGAGGGCATCCGCGAGCTGGTCCCGGCGCTGGGCAAGGTCGTCGAGGTCAACGACTCCGAGTCGGGCCTGGCGCCCTCCGGCAGCGCCGAGGTCACCGGCGACTACGCGTCGTACGTCGCGTCCCCCGTCGAGCAGCCGCTGCCCTACGAGGTCGCCGACGAGCAGGGCGTCATCTCGATCAACTACACCTCCGGCACCACCGGCACCCCCAAGGGCGTTATGTACTCCCACCGCGGCGCCTACCTGGCGTCGATGGGCTCGGTCGTGCACAACCAGTTCACGCCGGAGTCGAAGTACCTGTGGACGCTGCCGATGTTCCACTGCAACGGCTGGTGCACCGCCTGGGCCGTGACCGCCGCCGGCGGCACCCAGATCTGCCTGCGCGAGGTGCGCGCCGAGGCCGTGTGGCACGCGATCGACGACCTCGGCACCACCCACATCTGTGGCGCCCCGGCCGTCTGCACCACGATCGCCGGCGCCGAGCAGGCCCACGCCCTCGACCGCCCGCTGCGCATCACCACCGCCGGCGCCCCGCCCGCCCCGACCGTGATCGCGGCGCTCGAGGAGATCGGCATCCACGTCGTCCACGTCTACGGACTGACCGAGAGCTACGGCCCCTTCACGATCTGCGAGCACCAGGAGGGCTGGCCCACCTTGGCCGCCTCCGAGCGCGCCAACCTGCTCTCGCGCCAGGGCGTCGGGATGGTCCAGGCCGAGCGTGCCCGCGTCGTCGACCTCGACATGAACGACGTGCCGGCCGACGGCGAGACGATGGGCGAGATCGTGCTGCGCGGCAACAACATCATGCTCGGCTACTTCCGCAACCCCGACGCCACCGAGGAGGCCTTCCACGGCGGCTGGTTCCACACCGGCGACCTCGGCGTCATGCACCCGACGGCTACATCCAGGTGCGCGACCGGGCCAAGGACATCGTGATCTCCGGCGGCGAGAACATCTCCACCGTCGAGGTCGAGCAGGCGCTGCTGCGCCACCCGCAGATCGTCGACGTCGCCGTGGTCGGCGTGCCCGACGAGAAGTGGGGCGAGCGGCCCGCGCCTTCGTCATCACCGAGCACGGCGCCGAGCTGACCGTCGCCGAGGTGGTCGCCACGCCCGCGAGTGGATCGCCGGCTACAAGGTGCCGCGCGACATCGTCTTCGCCGACGGCCTCCCGCGCACCTCCACGGGCAAGGTCATGAAGCACGAGCTGCGCAAGGTCTGACCCAAGGCCCACCCCGCCTCCCCCAGCAGGGGGACCCCGGACGGCGCGCGTCACCGCGGCGGACTCCCCACGACCGCCGACCCCGGAGACGCAGCGCCACGGCCCCCGCGGACTCGACACGCATCCCCTCCCCCCGCCGTGTCGAGGAACCCGCGGGGGCCACCTCTTCGTCTGAGGTGGCCCACCCAGGGCGAATGAGTACCTGCACGGATCTGCCGGCCTGCGCCGGCGGGCCACTGTGGTGCGCATGGACAAGAACTCGCCCTCCGCCAAGAACACCCAGGCCTTCTTCGTGCAGGCCGTCATCGCCTTCACGTCGCCCTCCTCGGCGTCGCATGGGCAGTGCTCTTCCTCCCCCTCGACCCGTGGGCGCGCGCCTTCCTCGGGATGACGTCGCTCTTCCTGGTCTCCTCGACCTTCACGCTCGCCAAGGTCGTGCGCGACAACCAGGAGAACCAGGCCGTGCACCACCGCCTCGACCAGGCGCGCATCGACCGTCTGCTGGCCGAGCACGACCCGTTCAAGCAGGTCGCCTGAGTCAGGACTTCATCGCGACACCGCGCCGCCAGTAGCCCATGAAGGCCACCTGACTGCGGTCGAGCCCCTGCTCCTTGACCAGGTAGCGACGCAGGCTGGTCACCGTGCCGGCCTCGCCGGCGATCCAGGCGTAGAGCTCCGCGGTGTCGGCCACGCCCTCGACCTCCTCGCCCGAGGACGACCAGGTCGGGGTCTCCCAGAGCCCCTCGTCGACCTCGGACGGCTCGTCGAGCGGGGTGCCGCTGCCACCGACGTACGCCGTCACGGCCGCGGTGAGCGCCTCGCCGTGCGGTCGCCCCTCGCGGGCCAACCAGGTCACCTCGACACCGTCGGGGGCCGTGCAGCCGAGCACGTCGGCGGCGTACGGCACCTCCATGAAGGCGGCGCCGGTGGTGCCGGCCGGAAGGTGCTCGAGGATCGCGCAGATCGCGGGCACGGCGGTCTCGTCGCCGACCAGGAGCAGCTCGGCCCCGGCGGGGGGCACGAACTCGATGCCCCCGAAGGGGACGCCACGACGCGGCAGCATGACGACCGCGCGGTCGCCGACGCGGGCAGCGGTCGCGAAGTCGGCTCCAGGCCCGCTGACGCCCTCGTGGACGACGACGTCCACCACGACGGTGGTGCCGACGCCCTCACCGCGCACCTCGCGCACGGTGTACGTCCGCATGTGGCCGCGCTCCTCGACCGGAAGATCCCGCCAGGTCGCCATCCAGCTGGCGTCGGCGCGGGAGACGTCGGAGAGGGCGCCGCCCTCGTGCGGCACGACGAGCTTGAAGCGCTGGTCCCACCACGGGTCACCGTCGACGGGCTGGCCGACGTCGGCGAGGCCGTCGCCGGCGAGCTCCAGGCGTACGAAGCTGGGCGAGAGCCGCTCGACGGAGCTCACGACCACCTCGGTCAGCACCAGGGGCAGCGGCTCGACGGCAGTCTCTTCGGTGGCGGCGCTCATGACCTTCTCGCTCTCGCGACGACTTGTAGGTCGTCCCCCCGGGCCGCGTGGCGTGGCAACCGGAGCGACCCGGGGAAGTTCGGGGGCCGGACAGTGCCCGGATCTGTTAGGTAAGCCTAACCTGAGCCGGGGGGTGTCGCGCAAGGGCGAGAAGAGAAGTGTCAGCCGATCTTCGTGCGGTGGAAGTTCGCGTACGACCGCGACGGCGTCGGGCCGCGCTGACCCTGGTAGCGCGAGCCGTACTTCTCCGAGCCGTAGGGGTGCTCCGCCGGCGAGGTGAGGCGGAAGAAGCAGAGCTGGCCGATCTTCATGCCCGGGTAGAGCTTGATCGGCAGCGTCGCGACGTTGGCCAGCTCCAGCGTGACGTGGCCCGAGAAGCCCGGGTCGACGAAGCCGGCGGTGGCGTGGGTGAGCAGGCCGAGGCGGCCCAGCGACGACTTGCCCTCGACGCGCGCGGCGATGTCGTCGGGGAGCGAGCACACCTCGTACGTCGACCCGAGGACGAACTCGCCCGGGTGCAGGATGAAGGGCTCGTCGCCCTCCGGCTCGACCATCCGGGTGAGGTCGGACTGGTCGGCGGCCGGGTCGATGTGCGGATAGCGGTGGTTCTCGAAGACGCGGAAGAAGCGGTCGAGGCGGATGTCGATGCTCGACGGCTGGAGCATCTCCGGGTCCCAGGGGGTGATCCCGATGCGCTTGGCGTCGAGCTCTGCCTTGATGTCGCGGTCTGAGAGCAGCACGGTGGCACCCTACCCGCGAGGGCCGTGGCGCGCGGGCTTGCGTCGACACCCGAGAATGGGACCCATGAGCTTCAAGCGCTACGTGGCCCTGGGCGACTCCTTCACCGAGGGCGTCGGCGACGACGACCCCACCCGACCCAACGGCCTGCGCGGCTGGGCCGACCGGGTGGCGGAGCACCTGGCCACCCTGGACGACGACTTCCGCTACGCCAACCTGGCGATCCGCGGGCGCAAGCTGCCCCAGATCATCGACGAGCAGGTCCAGCGCGCGGTCGACCTCGCCCCCGACCTGGTCACGATCCACGGCGGCGGCAACGACGTGCTGCGGCCGAAGGTCGACATCGACGCGCTCGCACGCGCGTACGACGAAGCCATCGTCGAGCTGCGGCGCACCGGCGCAAGGGTCGTCATGTTCACGCTCTTCGACCCGGGCGCCGGCGGCATCTACGGCCCCGTGCGCGGCCGGATGGCGATCTTCAACGAGTGGGTCCGCGAGATCGCCGACCGGCACGACGTGACCGTGGTCGACATGTGGCGGATGCGCGGCGTCGACCTGGTCACCCATATGGACGACGACCGCATGCACCTCAACGCGGCGGGCCACCAGTACATGGCGATGCAGGTGCTCGATGCACTCAACATCGGCCACACGCTGGAGCGGATCGAGGTCGCCCCGCCACCGGTGCTCACCCGCAAGGAAGCGCTCGTCGAGAACGCGCGCTGGACCAAGGAGTTCCTCGGACCCTGGATCCACCGCCGGCTGACGGGGCGCTCGTCGGGCGACACCGTCTCGCCCAAGCACCCGACCTTGGAGCGCATCGGCTAGCATTCCGAGCAGCCGGGCCCAGCCCGGTGTTGCGGACGTAGCTCAGTTGGTAGAGCGCGACCTTCCCAAGGTCGATGTCGCGAGTTCGAGTCTCGTCGTCCGCTCCAGATCGACGTGAAGATGGCGGAAGGTCCGAGTCACCAGGTGACCCGAACCCTCCGCCATCATCCGATTTCAGGCGTCACTCCACCTGCTGGATGAGCAGGCTGGTCGAGCCCTGGAGGACGATCGCACCGAGCAGGCCGTACGCCTGCAGGCTCAGCGTGTCGCCCGCCGCCAGGGTGACGAACGCCTCCTGGGAGAAGGACGCCCGGGAGGTGGTGCCATTGAGGTTCAAGGAGTCCACCGGCAGGCCATTGACCAGGACCCTCGTGCTGAGCAACGTGGAACTGGTGATGTCCACCTGGTAGGAGACCCGGTAGGTGCCGGACCTCATCACGGTGTGCTGCGCGGCCGAACCAGACGTGGCGATGTTGCGCGCGATCCCACCCTGCGGCAACGGCAGGTCGGTACCAGCGAGCACGACGGCGACCGTCGTCCCCGGAGTCGCGTTGCGGCTCATGTAGTCCCCGCCGGAGCCGCTGGGCCCCTGGGGGCCGGTCGCGCCGGTGTCGCCCTTGTCCCCCTTCTCGCCGGCCGGACCAGGAACTCCGGGGTCGCCCTTGTCGCCCTTGTCGCCCTTCTCGCCGGCCGGACCAGCAACGCCCGGGTCACCCTTCTGTCCCTTGATGTTGGTCAGCAGGCTCCAGGCCGACGCGCCCTTGCGGTGCACGTTGCTCGTGGCGTCGTCGAGGTAGAGGTCGCCCTCAGCACCGAGGGCGTTGTCGGGCGCGCCGCTTCCGGCGTACCAGGTCGCCCCGTCGAGGCCGTCGTCACCGGCGTCGCCCTTCTCGCCGCGTACGCCCTGCAGGTTCACGCGGAAGGTCCAGGCGCCGGCGTCCTTCTGGTACGCCTGCCCCGTCGCGGTGTCGAGGTACCAGTCGCCGTCCTCGCCCTGACCGGCCACCGGGGCGGTCGAGCCGCTGAGCCACACGCTGCCGGCGGCGCCAGCCGCGCCCGTAAGGCCGGTCGCGCCCGTCGCGCCGGCAGCTCCGGTGTCACCCTTGTCGCCCTTCGCGCCGGTGTCACCCTTGTCGCCCTTCGCGCCGGTGTCACCCTTGTCGCCCTTCGCGCCGGTGTCACCCTTGTCGCCCTTCGCGCCGGTGTCACCCTTGGCGCCGGTGGCTCCGACCGGACCCGCGGGACCAGTCGCACCCGTCGCACCCGTGGCGCCGGTGTCGCCCTTCGCGCCAGCATCACCCTTGTCGCCTTTCGCGCCGGTGGCACCGACCGGACCCGCGGGACCAGCCGCACCGGCGTCGCCCTTGTCACCCTTGTCGCCCTTCGCACCGGTCGCACCGGCCGGACCGGTGTCGCCCTGGACGCCGCGAATGTTCACCACGAAGCCCCACGCGCCGCCCTCGAGCGTGTAGACGTCGTTGCTGCGGGTGTCCAGGTAGAAGTCGCCATCCTTCGCACCAGCAGTGCTGGCCGGGGCGCCGACACCGGAGAGCCACGTCGAGCCGGGCGCGCCGGGCTGACCGCGCAGCGCAGCACGGGCAGCGAGGGTGAGGTCGTTGGCCTGCACGGTCCGGTCACCGATCACCCGGGTGTTGACCGCGCCGGTGGCCAGGTCGCGGGCCTTGATCGTGCGGTCCTCGATCTGGGCGCTGGTGATCAGGCTCCCTGCCATGGCGCCGCCGGTGCCGGAGGCGAGGACCAGGGCCAGGGCACCAGCCACGAGGGGGGTCCGACGGCCGAGCGCACCTCCCATGGCGCGAAAGCGGTCGCGGGGTCCGACCTGGGGGTCATCCTGAGGGGTGTGGGTGCTCACGGTCTTCCTTCTTCTGTCGATGCGCCCGGGGGATCGAGCGCGCCTCGTCACGGACGAGCATTCGAACGCGAACACCGGGCCGACACGCGGAAAACTCGGAAACTGTCCAGAGTTGATCACTGTCCCGCGCGGATTGCGGTGGAGACAACGACGCGGTGGATTGCGGGCACCTGATGACCTCAACCCACCGCGTGCACGCTTCGGACGCAGGTCAGTCCGCGCAGACGTCCGTCTCGCGCGGCGTGCTCGCGGAGAACTGCGCCACCTTGTCGTCGGCGAACCACACGAAGTAGCTGTCCTGGTTGACGGCCACTCGAGCTCGGTCTGGCCGTCGTCGTCGATCGACTCCTTGTCGGGAGCGCCCAACCACTTCTCGACGTCCTTGCGGGCGGAGCCGACCTCGACCTGGCAGAAGGCGAGGTTGAGCTCCTCGGCCTCCTCCTTCGCCCACCCGATCGACCCCCACGCCCGCGCCGCCGCCGTCTACACGATGTGGTTCTCGTCCCTCTTCGCGGCGCGCGAGCGACAGCGCGGCGTCGACCTGCCCACCGACGAGGGCACGGGCGTGACCGGGATGGCGACCCTCGACCGCCTCACCAGCGGCGAGCTCTGAGCCCCCGCGTAGCGTGACTGCCGTGGACTTCAACGGCTTCCCGACCGCAGCGCTCGACTTCTACGACGACCTCGAGATGGACAACTCGAAGGCGTTCTGGGAGGAGCACAAGGGCGTCTACCGCGACGCCGTACGTCGCCCGTTCGAGGCGCTGATGGCGGCGCTCGAGCCGCAGTTCGGCACCGCGAAGATCTTCCGGCCCTACCGCGACGTGCGCTTCGCGAAGGACAAGACGCCGTACAAGACCCACCAGGGCGCGTTCGTGGCGGTGGCCCCGGCGACGGGCTGGTACTTCGAGCTCTCCCCCCGCGGTACGCGGGTGGGTGCCGGCTTCTACGAGGCGTCGGGTCCGCGGCTGGCAGCGGTGCGTGAGGCGATGGCCGACGACAAGGACGGGCCGGCACTGGCGCGGCTGCTGAAGAAGTACGAGAAGGACGGCTGGGAGGTCGGCGGTGACCGCCTCAAGACCGCACCCCGAGGCTTCACCGCTGACCACCCGCGGATCGAGCTGCTGCGCCACAAGCAGCTCTTCGTCGGGCGCCCCTACGGCTTCGAGGCCGACGCGATCGGCGCCGACCTGGTGGAGCGCGTACGCAGTGACTGGGAGTCGCTGCGTCCGTTGCTGACCTGGCTCACGACCAGGCCGAAGGCCGACTGACGGATCAGTGCGGCTGCCAGGCGTCCTCGTCGGCGGTCCGCGAGGTGACCGCGTCGGGGAGCTCGGCGGTGGCGAGCTGAGCGATCGAGACCTGCTCGAAGACGTCGCGCAGCGAGCGGCGGGCGGCGATCCATACGTGCTGGAGGACCTCGGCGGAGTCGTTGTACTGCACCGACTCGGGGCGCAGGCCGTAGACGGAGACGAGCGGGCCGTCGACGGCGCGGATCACGTCGGCGACGGAGACCGCGCTGGCCTCACGAGCCAGGCGCCAACCGCCGGACTGCCCGCGCTGGGAGACCACGACGCCGGCCTTGCGCAGGTCGGCGAGGATGGCCTGGAGGAAGCCGTGCGGGATCTCCTGGCGACGACCCAGCTCCTCCGCGCTGACGGGACGACCGTCGTTGCTCGCGGCCATCTCGATGAGGGCACGCAGGGCGTAGTCGGACTTGGCGGAGACGCGCATGGGGTCAGTGTGTCAGATCAGCCTGCGGCTGGGACGCGTACGTCGTCGTCCAACTCGCCGACGGTCGACGGCTGCGCGGCGCGCCGGGAGAGGCGCTCGTTGCGGATGGCGACACCCAGGGCGGTCATCCAGACCACGAAGACGACGGCCATCAGGGTCCACACGGTGGTGGAGGTCGCGTCGAACGAGAGCGCCAGGGTCCGGCTGTTGGTGGAGATGATCAGCCCGCCGGCCGCCACACCGAGGATCCGGGCCGGGAGGTGGCGCACCAGCATGGCGGCGAGCGGCGCGGCGAAGACGCCGCCCACCAGCAGCGCGATGGCGTAGCCCCACTCGATGTTCGACGCACCCAGACCCGCGAGGAAGCCCAGGGACCCGCCGACGGCGACGACGAACTCCGAGGTGTCGATCGAGCCGATCACCTTGCGGGGCTCGAGCCGGCCCGAGGAGAGCAGGGTGGTGGTGCCGACCGGGCCCCAGCCGCCGCCGCCGATCGAGTCGAGCGCGCCTCCGAAGAGACCCATCGGGGCGAGGAAGCCCGCGGAAGGGCGTCCCTTGAAGGTCGGGCGACGCCCACCCAGCACCAGGAAGCGCCACACCACGTAGAAGCCCAGGGCAAGAAGGATGCAGGCCACGATCGGCTTGGCCACCTCGCCGTCGAGGTTCACCAGCAGGGTGGCGCCGAGGAAGGCGCCGACGAAGCCGGGGCCAGCCAGGATCCCGACCGTGCGCCAGTCGACGTTGCCGAGCCTGTGGTGGCTGAAGCCAGAGACCAGCGAGGTGCCGATCTCGGAGAAGTGCACGGCGGCCGACGCCGCCGCGGGAGCGACTCCGGCGGCGAGCAGCAGCGTCGAGGAGGTGACCCCGTAGGCCATGCCCAGGGAGCCGTCGATCAACTGGGCGAGGAAGCCCACCAGTCCGAGGACGATCAGTTGCCGCATGTGCCCATCCGTATCGCGAAACCTGTATTGCCTAACTAACCCGAAATAGTAAACATTGATGAGTTTGGTTCAGTCAAGCGCAGCGCCCGCTCAGGCTGCGCGCAGGGGTGGACGTGTCGCGCGCCACGGCGCAACCCTGTGCGTCGAGTTGCACACATCACCGGATTGCGTGTTGCGCGGGGGCGATTCTCAAGGCACAATCTAAGTTACTGACTGGTAGCACCGCAGGGATCCCCGCGTAAGCCGCCCGTCGATTCACGGACAAGACCCGCCACCGAGGCGCGGTTCGAACGGATAGGAACAGGTGGGGCAGTGAGCCACTACAAGAGCAACCTGCGCGACATCGAGTTCAACCTCTTCGAGGTGCTCGGCCGCGACGAGATCCTCGGCCAGGGACCCTTCGCCGAGGTCGACGGCGACACCGCTCGTGAGGTGCTGGCCGAGGTCGAGCGCCTCTCCCGCGAGGACCTCGCCGCGTCGTACGAGGACAGCGACCGCAACCCGCCCGTCTTCGACCCCAAGACCAACGCCGCCCCGCTGGGCGACTCCTTCAAGAAGTCGTACCAGGCGTGGATGGACTCCGAGTTCTGGCGCCTGCAGATCCGCGAGGAGCTCGGTGGCACCCCCGCCCCGCCGTCCATCGTGTGGGCCCTGGGCGAGATGGTGCTCGGCGCCAACGCCCCCGTGTGGATGTACGCCGCTGGCGCACCGTTCGCCGGCGTCATCTGGAACAACGCCAACGGCGTGGAGCGCGACAAGCGCATCGCCGAGATCATGGTCGAGCGCCAGTGGGGCTGCACCATGGTCCTCACCGAGCCCGACGCCGGCTCCGACGTGGGTGCGGGCCGCACGAAGGCCACCCCCAACGAGGACGGCTCGTGGAACGTCACCGGCGTGAAGCGCTTCATCACCTCCGCCACCAACGACATGACCGAGAACGTCATGCACCTGGTCCTCGCCCGCCCCGAGGGCGTCGAGGGCGCTGGCGGCCCCGGCACCAAGGGTCTCTCGCTCTTCTGGATGCCCGAGTGGCACTTCGACCACGAGACCGGCGAGCTCACGGGTGAGCGCAACGGCATCTACGTGACCAACGTCGAGCACAAGATGGGCATCAAGGTCTCCAACACCTGCGAGGTCACCTTCGGCGACCCGCAGGTCGGTGGCGGCGAGCCCGCCAAGGGCTGGCTCGTCGGCGAGGTGCACGACGGCATCGCGCAGATGTTCGACGTCATCGAGAACGCCCGCATGATGGTCGGCACCAAGGCCATCGCGACCCTGTCGACCGGTTACCTCAACGCGCTGGAGTACGCGAAGTCCCGCGTCCAGGGTGCTGACCTCACCCAGTCGGCCGACAAGACCGCCCCGCGCGTCACCATCACGCACCACCCCGACGTGCGCCGCTCGCTGATGACCCAGAAGGCGTTCGCCGAGGCCATGCGCTCGCTGGTCCTCTACACCGCCACCTGGCAGGACGAGGTCTACCTGGCCGAGCACGAGGGTCGCTCCGACTCCCCCGAGGCCAAGCTCGCCGTCGCGGTCAACGACCTGCTGCTCCCGATCGTCAAGGGATACGGCTCGGAGCGTTCGTGGGTGCTGCTCGGCACCGAGTCGCTCCAGACCTTCGGTGGCTCCGGCTTCCTGCAGGAGTACCCGCTCGAGCAGTACGTGCGTGACGCCAAGATCGACACGCTGTACGAGGGCACCACGGCCATCCAGGGCCAGGACTTCTTCTTCCGCAAGATCGTGAAGAACCAGGGCGCCGCCCTGGGCCACCTGGCCAAGGAGATCGAGGCCTTCATCGGCTCCGCCGACGCCGACGAGCGCCTCAAGGTCGAGCGTGGCCTGCTGGCCAAGGCCCTCGAGGACGCCAACGCGCTGGTCGGTCACATGATCAACGACCTGATGTCCGCGCAGGAGGACATCAAGAACATCTACAAGGTCGGCCTCAACACCACCCGCGTGCTGATGGTCCTCGGCGACGTCGTCTGCGCCTGGCTCCTCCTCAAGGGTGCCGAGGTCGCGCTCGCCAAGCTCGGCGGCGACGTCTCCGCCAAGGACAAGGCGTTCTACGAGGGCAAGGTCGCCGCTGCGTCCTGGTTCGCCACGCAGAACCTCCCGAAGATCTCCTCCGAGCTCGCGATCGCCCAGGCGACCGACAACTCGATCATGGAGATCGACGAGGCTGCGTTCTGATCTGACGTACGACGCAATGAAGGGCCGCACCCGTGGGGATGCGGCCCTTCGGCGTTGGTGGGGCGGCATTGGATCAGCCCCGAACACCCGTAGGTGGAGTTCTGCAGTCGCCTGGCGGCTGGAGAACTCCAGCTAGTGGGATGCGCTCGCGCTGAGACTTCACCTGCCGACGGAGTCTCTTCTTGGCACGGGGAGGGCTCTCAGCCAAAAGGCCGCGGCCCCGCATGGCTCTGAGGCACGATCTTCCGCATGGAATCTCTGCTCGGTCTCGCATTGCTGGTCCTCTTGATTTGGCTGGGGGTGCGGAAGAGCCGAGCAAGTGACACCAACGGGGCCCTCTCCGACAGTTCGTTTCGCGACCAGATCGAATCGTCGATCCAGCGGGATCACGGTCCAGCGTCTACCTCTTCCGGCCATCTGCGTCCCTTGAAGGGGAAGACCAACGCAGATCACCGACCCCCTGCACCGACTGGTCAGGGTCAAGGTGCCTGGTCACCTCGCACGCATCAGCTCGAAGTGGCCGGAGAGTGGTACCGAGCGGCCGACCTCCGGAGACTCTTCTCCCGCCACGCCAAGTTGTCCGAGGACGGAGCCGAGATCCGACTCCCGGCAGTTCTCGTTCCAGACCCCTCGAACCCTCATGACAACAACGCCGTAGCCGTGTTCGTCGACGATCTGCACGTCGGTTACATGGAACGCCCCGACGCCGAGAGGTACCACCAGCACATCGCAGCGCTGCCGGGTGGCGAACTCGTGGTGGCCTCACGACAGTGGCTTCGCGCTGCTGGCCGCGAGACGTGGGCGCGTGTGACGCTCTCGCTCCCAGATCCAGAACACCTTGCGTGCCCCAACCTCTTCGATGCCGACTGTGTGATGCTGCCGCCCGGCTCCACCATTCAGGTCACCAAGGAAGAGCAGTACTTGGAGCACCTCGTCGACCTGCTGGATCGCTACGGCACCGAAATGGTGGTAGCTGCTTCGCTCCGGTCAGCAACCGAGGTGCGGCCACGCTCGACCGTGGACCTCGTGGCGGTGGACATCGACGGCCAGCAGGTTGGCGTTCTTTCGGCGACGCAGACCGCCAACTTTCTTCCGTTGGTCAAGCGGGCGGAAGCGGAGGGCAGAAGGATCTTCTGCCGTGCGTCCCTACGCGGCAACACCTTGAAGGCCGACGTGGCGCTGCACGCCCGAAAGGCTCACGAGTTGGATGAAGCAGAACTGAGGGTCGTATTCGCCTTCCGCGCCGACGGCTGAGCACGAGCCACCCGCACAAGAATCAACCCCCGATGGACAAATCGGCACCTGGCGGACATGTACGGGGTGACGCATCCCTGCATGGAAGGACCTGACCATGGACCTCGACCACCTGCTCGCCGACTCCGCGCCGGCGACCACACGACGTACGGACGCACTCCGCGCCGAGCTCCGCGCCCTCGTCCTCGCCACCGAGCCGGCGCCGGCGGTGCGGCGACTCAGCAGCGTACGAGTGGGGGTCGCCGCTGCGGCCGCGAGCGTCTTCCTCGGGGTCGGGGTGGTGGGAGCCGCGGCGAGCGGGCTGCTGCCGACACCGGCGTGGGTGCCGTGGGCGACCGAGTCGGGCAGCGCCTGCGAGATGGAGTTCTCCGTGGCGCCCGCGCTCGTCGACGGGGGCCAGGCCAACGGTGAGCCGCTGTCGCGGAGCTACTCCGCGGCCGAGCAGGAGTAGGCGCTCGACGTGGCCACCGCCTTCCTGGCCTCCTACGACTACGCCGCGATCGACACCGACGAGGCCATCGCGGCCGTGCCGTCCACGGAGCCGCCGCGACTGACCGGCGAC
Source organism: Nocardioides daphniae (assembly GCF_004777465.1). Classification (NCBI taxonomy): domain Bacteria; kingdom Bacillati; phylum Actinomycetota; class Actinomycetes; order Propionibacteriales; family Nocardioidaceae; genus Nocardioides; species Nocardioides daphniae. Next base: position 354,277 of record NZ_CP038462.1, on the reverse strand, counting down.
GACCTCGAGATCAGCGCCGTCGGCCGCATCGTGTGGAGCGACCTCGACGCCCACATGGACGCCGCCGGCGTGCCCACCGAGCTGGTCGTCTCGAGCCAGGGCTGGCGGTGCGACGAGTGACCACCGACCAGTCCGCGCAGATGCGGGCCGCGCTCCAGGGCACGGCCGACGACCTGCTCGGCTACTTCGAGCGGCGGCGTACGCACCCGCGCGAGGACGCCGCGGACCTGCTGGCCGAGACCATGCTCCAGGCGTGGCGGCGGGTCGACGCGATGCCGGAGGCGCCCGAACGGCGGCGGATGTGGCTCTTCACGATCGCCGCCCACGTGCTGGCCAACCACCGGCGCTCCGCCGGGCGACGCAACGCCTTGGCCGACCGGCTCCGGGCGCAGGTCACGCCGGCGGCCGAGGAGCACGTGGCCGACCCCAGCGAGACCACCGCGGTCCGTGACGCCATGCTGCGCCTGCACGCCGCCCACCGCGAGCTCGTGATGCTGATCCACTGGGACGGCTTCACCGTGACCGAGGCGGCCGAGCTGCTGGGGCTCAACGCCTCGACGGCGCGCAGCCGCTACTCCGCAGCGCGGCAGCAGTTGCGCGAGGCGTTGCTCAGCTCAGCGACGATCGCGTCGTAGCAGTTCAGCGGAAGGTTCGAGCCGCCTGGTGACTCGAACCTTCCGCTGGCGTCTTCGACTCACGGCGGTCAGAGGTCCCTACTTCCAGTTCTTCTTGAATGCCGGGAAGTTCGCCTCGATTCGCAGGCTCGTCGCTGCGCTCTTCTGTGAGCTGGCTCCCAGGTCGAACCCGAACTTCTTCAACGACAGGCCCAGTCCGCTGTCGACGGAGTGCGACCGGTTGCTCTTGATGCTGATGGTCACCTGGGTCGCCCCATTGTTGAGCACACTGTTGACGGCTGCCGAGAAACCGGGCTCGTCGGGCCAGCGCAGCGGGCGTGGGTCACGCGGCGGGCTACCGGTGCCGAGGGACTTGTAGTCGAATCCGCTGTTTTCGACCTTGCGTTGCTCAGCAGATGCGTTGCCGAACTTCAAGAGCTTGCCGCCGGCCTTGCGGATTGCACTCACTTCTCGGAACGTCTCGCAAGTGATCGTGGCGGCACCGAGCTCGTTCATGATTCTGATGGCTTCGTTGTAACGGTCCCTCAGCGACCACTCGTCGTACTGGCCGAAGGGGATAAGGAACGGAGCACCATGGCTCGGGGCCCGGACGTAGATCACCTTGGGGCGCACGATGCCTTCCGATGAGCGCGCATCAGCGGCCGAGGACAACGGCAACTGGGTCACCTCGACCTGGCTCTTGAGCTTGACGGGCTCATCCTCGTAGTAGGCGATGAGTTGGGTCATGGGTGATCTCTCCTGACGAAGCGCGTACCCATGAACAGTAGGTGTTCGCACGGACCGCGTTGCGCGAGATGGCGACATCACCGATGTTGGTTCTGCCACGATCCGTCCATGGCCAAGTACGACGCGATGGGACGCTTCCTCGAAGACGTGCCTGCGCACGAGTCAGAGGTTGAACTCACCTTCGGTTTCATCGACACCCTGGTGGGTTCCTTGCCTCCGTCGGCAAGGACGACACGCACGTGGTGGGGCAACAGCTCACACGTCCAGTCACTCGCGTGGCGGAGGAGCGGGTGGCACGTCCGCGCGGTCGACATGGCGGGCCGTACGGTCGTCTTTGCCCGCGGACGAGTGGGGGGCACCTACGCCGACCGCTCGCGTATCCCAGCGGATCCCACACATTCGTCGGCTCCCCGGCGTGGGGAAGCCACCTGTCCATCGCCACCGCTCGCACCCGTCGGGGCCCCAGTGGACGTTCGAGTCACCTTCAGGTGGAGCCGCTTGGGCGCAGTAACCCTCGACCCCTCCGACAAGCTCCTGTTCCCCCGCCCCGTCCCAGCAATGCCTGGGATCTATTCCCTGACCCTGACCGGCATCAGGGAGCGACCCCAGGTCTACATCGGAGAATCCGACAACCTACGGCGACGACTCACGTCGAACTACCGGAACCCCGGGCCGCGTCAACGGACCAGCCTGCGCATCAACGCACTGGTTCGCGCGCACCTCGCCGCCGGAGGGCAGGTGGAGGTGGCCATCTCGACCGCCGCGGAGGTGTCCACACCAACTCCACCCGCACCCCTCGACCTTTCGCGCAAGGCGGGACGGCTACTCGTGGAGAGCGCCGCAGTGGTCCTCGCACAGATCGACGGGACCGCCGATCTCGAGAACCTCGGTTGAGAGAGCCACGGCTGACACAATCGGCCAAGGACACCGGACGGGGGCAACGATGCGCGGCGACGAAGCACGGGTGGTGGCGGCCTTCTGCGCACACCTGGAGGCTGACGGCTGGGCGGTCGAGAGGGAGGTCAACCACGTCGACGTGACGGCGACGCGTCGCGGTCAGACCCTGTACGCGGAGGCGAAAGGCCGCACGTCTTCCGTCGGCCTCGACGTCGACACCCTCTACGGGCAACTCCTTCGCCGCGTCCCGGACGAGGCGAGCGACTCGATCCTCGGCGTCGTGGTCCCGGAGCTAGGGGTCACGGCGGCACTGCGGGTGCCTGAGTGGGTGCGGACGCGGTTGCGGGTCCACGTCTGGTCGGTGGCCGAGGACGGTGACGTGCGACTGGTGTGGTCACCTCGCTGACGCCCCCTGAACGCAACAGCCCCCTTGAACGCCGCAGCTCCCGGAACCGTCCCCCCAAGGCCGGTTCCGGGAGCTGTCGTGCGCGGGTGCGCAGCGTACGAGCGTCAGACGACGTCGCGACGGTTGTCGACGTGGTGCTCCTCGACGTGGCGCGTCTCGCCACGCTGCTTGTTCATGATCAGGCCGAGCACGATCGACAGCACTCCGGCTGCGACCAGGATCCAGCCCAGCGTCTCGGTGGCGACGTAGTCGTCGAGTCCGGGGATGTTCACGACCCCGAGGCCGAAGATCAGTCCGAGGACGATCAGCACGATTCCGAGTCCGAGTCCCATGGTGTTACCTCCCGGGTGTGGTGCGGCCCGTGCCGCACGCTCTGGACGGACCGTGCCCCCTCGCGCGGGGCACGAAACGTACGCCCTGACGCGCGGTCTGGACCGCAGGCTGCGGCAGGCGTCAGGCAGAGCCGCCCAGCGGTAGGCGCAGCACGGCCTCGGCCGTTCCGTCCGCCGCAGCCACCCGCACCGGGACGCCCCAGTCCTGCTGGTGCATCCGGCAGGCCGCGCCCTCGCCACCGTCGGCGTCGCAGGACGCCGCCCGGGCCGCGACGTGCAGCACGCCCTCGCCGACCCGCGGGTCGAGCACGAGGCGCCGGGTCAGGTCGGTGCCGCGGCCGCCGCCCTCGCGCAGCAACGCCTCCGGGGTCGAGCTGACCAGCAGCTGCGACGGCGGCCCGAAGCGGTCGTCGACCTTCTGGCCGGGCGGCGGGGTGAAGTCGACGACCAGGTCGAGCTCCGCGCCGATCTCGGTCACCGGGCGCTGGGTCCGGTGCGCGAACGCCTCCACCTCGACCACGCCGCCGAGCGGCACCCGGCTGATCCGGTGGGCGGTCGACTCGACCACGTCGAGCGCCTGGCCGTCCTCGCTGAGCAGCAGCGCGCTCGGCTCCGACAGGCCGGTCGCCACCGTCGTCACCTCGCGCGTGGTGGGCGAGTAGCGGCGTACGGCGCCGTTGTAGGTGTCGGCCACCGCGATCGAGCCGTCGGGCAGCACGGCCACGCCGAGCGGGTGCTGGAGCAGCGCCTGGTCGGCCGCGCCGTCGCGGAAGCCGAAGTCGAAGAGGCCGGTGCCGATCGCGGTGTGCACCGTGCCGGCGCCATCCTCGAACTCGACCCAGCGCAGCGCCGAGGTCTCCGAGTCGGCCAGCCACAGCCGCTCACCGTCGGCCGCGAGTCGCGACGTCTGCGCGAACCACGCCTGCTCGAGCGGGCCGTCGAGGAGCCCCTCGTTGGTCGTACCGGCGGCCACCTCGACCGCGCCTGTGCGCGGGTCGAAGGTCCAGAGCTGGTGGATGCCGGCCATCGCGACCCACACCCGCTCGCGCCACCAGGCGACGTCCCACGGGCTGGAGAGGCGGCTGGTGCCGTCGCCCCCCATCCACTGCTGGCCGTCGCCGGCGAGCGTACGCAGCCCGCCCGACGCCAGCTCGACGCCGACGAGGCGGTGGCCCACCGTGTCAGCGACGACCAGGTCGTAGCCGACCTCGGCCGCCACGTCGGCAGGCAGCACGCAGATCCCGTTGGGCTCGGAGAAGCCGCCGATGCGCTGCACGACCTCGCCGTCCGCACCGAGCAGGACGACCTCGTCGTGGCCGGCGTCGGCGACGGCCAGGCGGCCGTCGGGCAGGCGTACGACGGAGGCCGGGAAGCGCAGGTCGCTCGGCGTCACCTCGGGGGCCACGTAGGGCGAGTCGCCCGGCTGGAGCGTGCCGCGCTCACGGTGCTGCGGGACCAGGTCGGCGAGCAGCGCGTCGATGGCGTGGGCGTGGCCCTCGCCCGCGTACTGCGCGACCACGTAGCCCTCCGGGTCGACCAGCACCAGCGTCGGCCAGGCGCGCGCCGTGTAGGCCGACCAGGTCGTGAGCTCGGGGTCGTCGAGCACCGGGTGGTGCACGCCGTAGCGCTCGACCGCCGCGACCAGCGCGTCCGGGTCGGCCTCGTGGACGAACTTCGGCGAGTGCACGCCGACGACGACCAGCTCCTCGGCCCACTTCTCCTCCCCACCGGCCGCAGCTCGTCGAGGACGTGCAGGCAGTTGATGCAGCAGAACGTCCAGAAGTCGAGCAGGACGAAGCGGCCACGCAGCTCGCCGATCGTCAGGTCACGGTCGGTGTTGAGCCAGCCTCGGCCGGTGAGTTCGGGGGCGCGTACCTTCACCCGACGATTCTCGCCTGCGGGTGGTGAGCGCGCGTCAGCGACGGCGGACCGGTGCCGACCACGCGGTGCTGGGCGTCACGCGAACGCTGCTCGGCGACCACCACCCACCCGCTGCTGCTTGACGGAAGCGCTGGACCCGACGACCGTCGAGCGCGTACCGCTTCGCCCGGTCGCAGCGGCTCGATCGCGCTGCCATCTGTCCCCTGTCGGCGCCCGCCCCTAGGGTGTGCGCATGACCAACCTGACGCCCTACGTGGACATCTGGTGGAGCGCCATCGCCGACTTCACGCTGCTGCTCGAGGACCTGCCCGAGTCGGCCTGGTCGTTGCCGACCGACCTGCCGGGCTGGACCGTGCGCGACGTCGCCGCCCACACCGCCCACCTCGAGCACCTGCTCTCCGGGGGCGCGCACGACGACGTCGAGCTCGGCGAGGTGCCGCACGCGCGCGGCTTCATGGGGGTCTTCACCGAGCAGGGCGTCGTCGCGCGACGCGACCGCTCCCACGACGACCTGATCCGTGAGATCCGCGAGTCGGCCACCGCGACCCACACCGCGCTGCTGGCCGACGGCACCCCCGATCCCGAGGCGCCGGCGCGCGACCCGTTCGGCGCGATCGGCTGGACCAGCACCACGCTGTGGAAGAACCGGCCCCTCGACCTGTGGATGCACGAGCAGGACGTACGCCGTGCCGTCGACCTCCCCGGCCACCTCGACACCCCCGGGGCGAGGCACACGGTCGACTACCTCTCCGACTCCCTCGGACTGGTCCTGGCCAAGCGGGCCAAGGCCGCCCCGGGCACCACCCTGCGCCTGGACGTCGAGGGTCGCGCACCCCGCGCCTGGGTGGTCAACGACCGGTCGCGGCGAGGAGCTGACCGAGGTGCCCGACGCCGCCGACGTGCGGCTCACCTTCGAGCCCGAGGCGTTCATCCTGGTCGCCGGCGGGCGTCGGGGCCCCGAGCGCCTCCAGATCGGCGTCGAGGGCGACGTCGAGCTGGCCCAGCGGGTCCTCGAGGCGATGGCCGTGACGCCGTGAGGCGCCTCCGCGTCGGGTCACCGCGATGAGCAGCGACCCCACGATCTGGCACCCCGGGACCACCCCGGACCTGAGCGGTCGCACCTACCTCGTCACTGGCACCAGCCCCGGCGGCATCGGGCAGTACGTCGCCCGCGACCTGGCCGCGGCCGGCGCCCGCGTCGTGATGGCCGCCCGCAACGCCCGCCGCCTCGCCAGCGCCGTCGACCTGGTGCGGGGCGAGGTGCCGGACGCCGACCTCGACGAGCTGCTCCTGGACCTCGCCTCGATGGAGGCCGTCCGCCGCGCAGCCCACGAGGCCGAGCACTTCGGCCCGCTGCACGGCCTGGTCAACAACGCCGGGGTCATGGTCTCGGCTCCGCAGCGCACTGCCGACGGCCTCGACCTGCAGATGGCGACCAACCACTTCGGGCCGTTCCTGCTCACCGGCATGCTGCTCCCACAGCTCGCCGCCTCCGGCGACGGACGTGTCGTCTCGGTCAGCTCCCAGGCCCACCGCGCCGCCCGCACCGCCCCGACCGGGGAGCCACGGATCACCGAGCCGCCGAAGATCCGGATGCAGGCCTACGGCCAGTCGAAGCTCGCCAACCTGCTCTTCACCTACGAGCTCGACCGCCGGCTGCAGCAGGCCGGCCTGCCGGTCAAGGCGCTGGCTGCCCACCCCGGCTACTCCGCGACGCCGCTCTTCGCCAACGGCCGCTTCGGGCGGCCCTCCGGCGGCGGCGCCTCGATCGTCGACGCCGTGCACAAGGCGCTCGCGCAGCCCGCGGCCCACGGCGCCTGGCCGATCCTGATGGCGACCGTTGCCGACCTGCCCGGCTCCACCTACTGCGGTCCGAGCGGACGCGGGGAGGCCCGGGGCCTGCCCAAGGTCGTACGCCCCAGCGACCTCGCCCTCGACCCCGCGGCGCAGCACGAGCTGTGGGAGGTCAGCGAACGGACCGTCGGGCTGCGCTACCCGCGCTGAGAGCGCACCTGCGCAGCCGCGACACACCCGTCCAGACCGGCGGTTCAGCCGGCAGGAGTCAGGAGACAATGTCGCACATGTCGACTCTCTCGGGCACCGTCCCCCTCCCACCCCGGCGGCGCCGTCGGGTCGCCCCGGCGGTGGCCGGCGCGGCCCTCGCGCTCCTGCTGCCGCTCGCCCCTGCCTCCGCCGACGAGCCGCTCGACCGGAGCTCGCGCCCCGGGTGGAAGGGGAGCACCCCTGCCGTCGTTCAGCCTCGGGACCTCGACCGGGCCGCCCGCGTCGAGACGCCGCGCGCCGGCGCCCTGCCGAAGGTGAAGAGCTGGTCGCGGCCCAAGGCGCTGGTCAGCGCGCCGAACGGGTTCCAGTCCTACGACATCGCCCGCAACGGCAAGGGCGCCGGGATCGTCGCGTGGACCGAGATCGGCCGCAAGGGCGTACGACCGTGGTTCCGCCGCGTGACCGCGCGCGGGAAGTGGTCGAAGCCGGTCCGCCTCGCCGGCTGGAGCAAGCAGGTCGGCGACGGCGGCATCTCCGGGCAGGTCGCCGTCTCCCTCGACCGCAGCGGGCGCGCCGTCGTCGGCTGGACCGCCGCGAAGAAGGTGGGGAAGAAGTGGCGCACCGGTGTGCAGGTCGCCACCGTCAGCCCCCGCGGCAAGGTCGCCCGGCGCTGGATCACCGCGACCGCCCCGCCTCCCCCGCACCTGAGGGTCCACACCTCCCCCAACGGCCACACCGTCGTGTGGTGGAACGGACACGACCCGAAGGCCTGGGGCCACCCCGTGCACTTCGTGAGCTGGAAGGGCCGTGCCGGCTGGACGCGCCTGAAGTACGCCCGTGACTCCCGGTGGATGCCCGACGAGGGCGGCGACGCCTCCGTCAGCACCTCCGGCCTCGTCACCGCGACCTGGGTCGAGCGCGGCGGCAGCCTCGGCGGGCGCCTCCGGGCGGTGACCCTCGACAGCAAGGGCACCGTGACCCAGCGCGTCGCCGCGACCGCCAGCAACATGATCATGAACTCGACCCACACCGCCACCGACGGCGGCAACGTGACCGTCTCCTACATGGACTCCTGGTACGACACCAGCGGGAGCCTCAAGGACACCTGGTACACGGTGCGCCGCACCAACGGCGTCTGGGCCGCCCCGACCGTGACGCCCAAGAAGAGCCCGGGCGGCAACACCTGGGACATCGACGGCAACAACTCCGGCAAGGTCGCCATGATCGGCCTGGGCTACTCCGCCGAGAACCCGCCCGAGTGGGTCACCGTGACCGCCGGAATCCAGGCGAAGCCCGGCGGCGCGTGGGACGTGCGCGGCGTGCAGCCGAGGGTCCGCAACGAGTGGTCGTACTTCAACCCCGGCGTGCACATGACCGCCAACGGCAAGGTCCTGGTCTCCTACCGCGCAGGGCTCAACGGCGTCGCCTGGCAGAAGAACGGCGCCTGGGTGCGCGCAGGCATCAACCGCTTCGGTGACTTCAAGTTCGCCAGTGACAGCCGGTCGCGGGTCAGCCTGCTCGCGGTCTCCAAGCACAAGGGCTGGAGCCTGACGCTCTACACGAAGAAGTTCTGAGCCGTCGCGGAGCGCGTCACTTCTTGGCGCGCTCCGCGTCGCGCACCCGCACCAGGCCGCTGCGGTGGCCGACGTACGCCGCCCCGTCCTTGCCGAGGGCGACGAAGCTCAGCCGCGGGGTGTGCAGGACGCCGGTGCCCGTGCGTACCGCGAAGGCACGCTTGCCGTCGCGCACGTCGAGCGCGGTGAGGTACCACGCCGAGACGCCCCACGCCGAGGGCCGCTTCGCCATCGTGTAGACGAGGCCGGTGGCCCACGAGACCACCGGACGGGTGCTCACCGCCGCCACCGGGTTGGTCCACACCACGCGGCACGCGCCGTCGGCGTGGTCGACGCGCGCCATCCCGCCGGTGGGCGTGAAGCCGAGCAGGGTCGAGGCGACCGAACGACGGCCGTGGTCGTTGGTGACCACGACGCCGGACCCCACCGAGACCAGCGACGTCTCGGTCGCGCTCTCCCCACCGTCGAAGACGGCCGACTTGCAGACCTCCGCGCCCGTCGAGCGGTCGTGGAAGGCGACCTGCATGCGCGGCTCGGCGTTGTCGGCGATCGCGACCAGGTTGTCGTCGACCAGCGCCGGGCCCGAGCCGGAGCCCTGCGCGATCTGGCCCGACTTCACCTCGACGCCCCGGTCGTACGTCGTGCGCCACGACACCTTCGCCGCCCCGCGGTCGTCGACGACGAGGCGGTAGAGCGCGCGGTCGGTGGTGACGAAGACGCCGGACTCGTCGACGCTGAAGGGCTGGGTGATCTGCTCCTCGAGGTCGAGCACCTTGGCGCCGCCGGCGACGGTGTCGAGCATGCCGACCCGGCCCTGGTAGCTGACCCACCAGATGCGGCCCGACCAGTCGGCCATCGCCCGGACCAGGCAGTCGTCCTCGCCGATGAGCTTGACCAGGTTCCAGGTCTGGTCGACGGTCAGGTCGGGCTCGCCGTCGGCGTCGGCGGTGCCGATCGCCTGGATCCGGCCGTCGGTGGTGGCGAGCACGGCGCGGTCGCCGTTGTCGAGGTAGAAGCGGGCGCCCGAGCAGGCGTCGGCCCGGACCGCGTCGTCGGTCTGCGACGCAGCGGGCAGGCGCTTGGTGGCCAACGGACGCATCGACTCCGGGTCGAGCACGTGCAGCAGCGGCCCGCGGCGGTCGTGGCAGATCGCGACGAGCCGCCCGTTGGAGGCGAACTGCATGCTGCGGCAGCTCTCCAGCCCGTACCAGGCGCTGTCGGACTCGGGGTTGTCACCCAGCGGGCCGGGCCGGTTGATCTGCGAGTCGGCGAGCCACGGGTGCTGCGACGGCTCGTCGACCGTCGAGCGGCTTCGCGGCGACCTGACGACCCTCGTACGCCGGCGTGACCAGCAGTCCGCCGTTGCTCGGCACCGGCAGCGTCCCGTCGGGCAGGACGACCACCACCGCCGCCAGGACGACGGCGACCAGCACGCCGATGCCGGCGCCCCGCCAGGAGAGCCGGGGACGCGGCACCCGCGACCTCACCTGCGGGACGAGCAGCAGCGCCCCGACGACCACGATCGTGGCCGGACCGATGGCGCCCCACAGCAGCGCCCCGAGGGCGACGAGGATCCAGCCCACGTCAGCGCGCCCCGCCGGCCGGCCGGTCGCTCGACCCACCGGTCATGACGACGGGCGGGACGGGACGAGGGGCTGGTCGCATGCGTCGAGGATAGGTCGTCGGGGACCGGTGGGGGCCGACGACGTCACGGCCCCACCGGCCGCTCACTTCCTGATCTTCTTCGAGGCCTTGGTGGTGTGGACGAGCGTCCTGTAGCCCTTCGCGCTCACCGTCAGCCGGACCCGCACCTGCTTGCCCTTCATCGTCCTGGTCAGCTTGAGCGACGGCCTGGTGGCCTTCTTGACCACCACCCACCTCTTGCCCTGCTTCACGAACCACTGGTACTTGACCGTCACCTGCCCGGGCTTCCAGGTGCCCTTCGACACCTTGAGGGTCTTGCCGACCTTGGCGGTGCCCGACAGCTTGGGTGCCTTGACCAGCTTGATCACCTTCGGCGCCGGAGCAGGGTCCTGCGGCTTCGGGTCCTCCGGCTTCGGGCCGGTCGGCGGGGTCGTCGACAGGGCCGCGGCGATCCCCGAGACCGTGGCGCGGTCGGCCACGACGACGTCCTTGGCCTGCTCGACGGTGGCGGCGTTGTCGTAGAACTCGTCGACGACGGCGTCGTCGCCGTGCTCGAAGCCGATCCGGTAGGTCCCTGAGGCGAGGCCCTTGACCTCGTACGTCCCGTCCGCGTTCACGCCGGCGCGTACGTCGGCCCGCCACTCGCTGCCGACCTTGCGGTAGGCCGTGACGCTGACGCCGGTGACGCGGACGCCGTCGGGCACGGTCACCGAGCCCTTGACCTTCCCGCCCGGGACGAGGGTGGCGTCGATGCCCGTGAGGGCCTGCTCGACGCCCACCCGGACGTCCCTCGCGGACTCCACGTCGAGCGCGCCGCCGTAGTAGGTGGAGACGTTGCCGGAGGTCCAGTCACGGAAGAGCACGCGGTAGGTGCCGGCGGCCAGGCGGCCGATCGTGTACGTCCCGTCCTCGCGGACCGAGGCGCTCCACGCCCACTCCCACTCGCCGTCCACCAGGCGGAGGGCCACGACCTCGAGGCCGTCGACGTCGAAGGTGCCGCGCACGGTCCCCGAGATCGTGCTGGCGCGCGCCAGGTCGGCGTTGATCCCCTGGACCGTCGTGCGCGTGCCGACCACCACGTCCTTGGCCTGCGCGATCGTGGGGGCGTCGTCGTAGTACTCGTCGAGTAGGTCACCCTCCTGGTCCTCGAAGGCGACCTTGTAGGTGCCGGCACGCAGGCCGCCGACCTCGTACGAGCCGTCCTGGCCCACGTAGGAGCTGGAGACCCGCTCCCACTCGGAGAAGTCGTCCCAGCGTCGCTCCTGCAGGACGGAGACGCGGACGTCGCCGACAGGAGAGCTGGCCGAGGTGACGCGGCCGCGGACCGTCGACCCCAGGTCGAGGGTGGCCCTGATGCCGGTCACGGCCGTGTGGGCGGCGACCCGCACGGCGGCCGCGCTCGCGCGGTCGGCCGCGTCCTGGTACCACTCACCGGCGAGCCGGCCGTTGGTGCGGAACTCCACGGCGTACGTCCCGGCGCGCAGGCCGGTCACCGTGAAGGAGCCGTCCTCCTGGGTCGTGGCGTGGCCGACGGGATCCCACCACGCGTCCTGGGCGGGCGTGGCGCCGTGCTCCCAGACCTGGACCTCGACACCGCCCACGTCCTCGCCGACCGGGCCGGTCACCACGCCGGACAGCGTGGCCCACGGCTTGAGGGTGGCGTCGATCCCGGTGGTCTCCCGACCGTGCGCCACCACGACGTCCTGGGCGGCCTCGACCGTCGAGGCGTCACGGAACCACACCGGCTCGAGGGCTCCGGAGTCGTCGGAGAGCTCGACCCTGTAGGCGCCGGCCCGCAGCCCCGACGCGCGGTAGGTGCCGCTCTCGTCGACCCACGCGGTCTTCGTACGCCGCCAGTACGGGTCCTCCGGGTCGCTCGCGTCCCACTGGTAGAGGCGCGCGGCGAGGTCGTCGGTGTCCGTGCCGACGGGCACGGTGATCCGGCCGGTGACGACGCCGCCGACCTCGAGGCTGGCGTTGATCCCACTCACGGTGGAGCCGGCGGTGACGGAGATCGTCCGGGCCTCCTCCAGGGTGGGGACGTCGTCGTAGAACTCGCCGACGCTGTCGCCGTAGGAGTAGAACTCGATGCGGTACTGACCGGTGGGCAGGCCGCCGAGGGTGTAGGCACCGGTCTCGTCCACGGAGGCGTAGGCGTCCTCGGACCACCAGGGGCCGTCCTCGTCCTGGACCAGGCGGTGGGCCACGACCTCGAGGCTCTCGGGGTCGTCGGCGGAGGTGACGCGGCCGGTGATCTGGCCGGCCACGGCCAGCCTCGCGTTGATGCCGGTGAGGGACGCGCCGCGCGCCAAGGTCAGGTCGGTGGCTCGGTAGATGCTCGCCACGTCGTCGTAGTACTCCGACAGGTGGCGGCCCGTCCCGTCCATGAAGCGGACCCGGTGACGCCCGGCCCCGAGTCCCAGGACCGTGTAGCTGCCGTCGGCGCGGGTCTCGGCCGAGCCCACCCACTCCCAGTCGAGGTCGTCACCCTCGCCGGTGACCTCGTAGGCGGCGACGGTGACGTCCTGCAGGGGACCACCGGGCCCCGAGACCACTCCGGCGATGCTGGCGCCCTGCTCGAGGGTCGCGTCGATGCCGGTGACCTGCTCGCCCTGGGCGGCCTCGATCACGGTGGCGTCGTCGAAGAGGTCAGCGTCGTCGTAGTACTCGGTGACGATCCCGTCGGGACCGTCGAACCGCACCCGAAAGCGGCCAGCGCCCTCGAGCGCAAGCCGGTAGGACCCGTCGAGCGCCGGCATGGTGGAGCCCGCCCACTCCCAGTCGTCCTCGCCCTCGCCGTCGCGGTAGGCCACCACGTTGACGTCCTCGGGGGAGAAGCCGGCCGGCAGCTGCACGCGGCCCGTGATCGTCGAGGCGCGGACGAGGTCGGCGTCGATGCCCGCCTGCACCTGACCGGCTCGCAGCGTCACCGGCGTCGCGGCGTCGACGTCGGCGACCCCGTCGTAGTACTCTCGCTCGAGCAGCTCGCTGCTCTGCGGGGAGAAGAGCACGCGGTACTCGCCAGCGGCCGCCCCCGAGAGGCGGTAGGTGCCGTCGTCGGAGACGGTGGTGGAGAAGGTCGGGCTCCAGAACTGGTCCTGGTCGTCCCACTCCAGCAGGTGGACCCAGACCGAGGAGAGGTCGCTGCCGGCGGGGGCGGAGACCACACCCTCCACCTCGGCCCCGAGGGCGAGCTCGGCGTCGACCCCGGTCAGGGCCTGCGCGGAGCCGATCGTGATCGTGGTGGCGTCGCGCCACGTCCGGGCGTCGTCGTAGTACTCGCTCGCGTACGGGTCGGAGGGCGAGAAGCTGAGTCGGTAGTTGCCTGCCTCGAGGTCGCCGACCGTGAAGGTGCCGTCGGCCCCGGTCATGGTGCCGGGGAGCCACTCCCACCTCTCCCACTCCTCCAGCTCCGGGTGCTCGCGGAAGACGCCGACCCAGACCTGCTCGAGACCCTCGCCGGACGCGTTGGTGACGGTGCCGGAGATGGAGGAGGACCCGGTCAGGCCCTGCTGCGCCTTCGCGACCCGCCCGACGTCGCGGCGCTGGAGGGCGCGGTGGACCCGCTCCGCCTCGTCGAGCAGCTCGCTCGGCGTGGTCTCCTCGGGCTCGTCACCGAAGGGCTGGTCGAGCCTCTCCGCCTCGACGCGGGCGGCACGGTCGCGCGGTGCGAGGTCCTCGTCGGTGGGGCGCTCGGCCTCGTCGGTCGTACGGGTGCCGGTGGCCAGCAGGCGGGTGACGGAGGACCCGTCGCCCTCGCCACCCGAGGGTGCTGCCGTGGCGGCTGGGACCGAGAAGGCGAAGGACGCCAGACCGACGGACAGCGCCGTGATCCAGTGTCGTGAAGCGGCTGACAGGGACAATGCGACCTCCATGACGCACCCGACGTGACGTCTGGAGGCTAGACGCGAGCGCCGACACAGACGCCCGGAATGGGGAACTTCGTCCGGATGGACGACGAGCTCCCCCGGTGGGCTCGGTCAGGCCTGGCCGCGGCGCCTGCCCGCGACCTCCTGCACGACGAAGCCCGCGATGCCGCCGGCGACGGCCGCGAGCAGCAGGTCGACGGCGTAGTGCAGGTCGGCCAGGTTGTGCAGGAAGAACCACACGATGCCAGCCACGAGCAGCATCGCGACGCTCGCGACGGGGCTCGCACGCCTGGGCGTACGCCCTGCCGCCTGCCGGTCCTGCTCCGTGCTCTCACCCATGACGCCCTCGCTCCTCGTGCTCGTCGTGCGGCACGACCCTCTCACGCCGGTGGTCGCGCCCGGCAGTGGGCCGCGTGGAAACAACGGAAGGTCCGAGCCACCTGGTGACTCGAACCTTCCGTGCTGCGTGCGTACGAGGTGGCGTCAGGCCGCCTCGACGACCTCGGCCTTCTCGACCTTGACGGCCTTGCGACGGGCCTGGTTGTCGAGGTGGCGCTGCAGGAGGCGACGCGTCCTGCGGTCGCCGGTCACCATCTTGGCCAGCAGGCCGACCTGCTTGGGCAGGTTCTTGACGGTGGTGGTCTCGAGCCAGCCGTTGGGGAAGCTGAGGCGCACGACCTTGTGCCAGGCCGAGTAGATCTGCGGGACCAGCGGGCGCTCGAGGTAGTTCAGGCCGTACTTCTCGAAGAGCGCCTTCACCTCGACCGCGGCCTCGGCGTAGCGGTTCGACGGCAGGTCGGGGAAGAGGTGGTGCTCGATCTGGTGCGACAGGTTGCCGGTCATGATGTGCATGGCCTTGGAGCCCGAGATGTTGGCCGAGCCGAGCATCTGGCGGATGTACCAGTCGCCGCGGGTCTCGTCGTCGTCGAGCATGTCCTTCTCGAAGGTCTCGACGCCCTCGGGGAAGTGGCCGCACATGATGACCGAGTGGCTCCACACGTTGCGGGCCCAGTTGGCGACCAGGTTGGCGGCGATCGTCGGCAGGAACGAGCCGGTCGGGATCGACAGCACCGGGTGGATCACGTAGTCGCGCGTCATGTGCTTGCGGATCTTGACCAGCACCTGCTTGACCTGGTCGTCGAAGTCGGCGGGACGCTTGTCCTTCGACCGCTTGAGGTTCTTGCCGAGCTCGAGGTCGTAGGCCGCGATGCCGTACTGGAAGAAGCAGGCGTTGATGAAGTTCCACGCCGGCTGCGCGATGTACATCGGGTACCACTTCTGGTCCTCGTCGACGCGCATGATGCCGTAGCCGAGGTCGTTGTCCTTGCCCACGATGTTCGTGTAGGTGTGTGTGCACCTCGTTGTGGCTGTGCTTCCACGCCTCCGACGGGGTGACGTTGTCCCACTCCCACGTCGAAGAGTGGATCTTCGGGTCGCGCATCCAGTCCCACTGGCCGTGGAGGATGTTGTGGCCGACCTCCATGTTCTCGAGGATCTTCGAGACGCTCAGGCCGAGGGTGCCCAGCACCCAGGCCGGTGGGAAGACCGAGAAGAGGAGCACGCCGCGCGAGCCCATCTCGAGGTAGCGCTGCGTCTTGATGACCTTGCGGATGTACGCCGCGTCGTCGGCGCCACGGGAGTCGATGATCTTCTGGCGGATCGCGTCGAGCTCGCGGCCGAGCTCCTCGATCTGCGCCTTGGACAGGTGGGCGATCGGGTTGTCGCTCTTGTTCTGGATGACGGTCATCGTGTGTCTCCTTCAGCGGTGGCTGTCTGGATCAGTGATCGAAGTGGCAGGGCCCGGCGGCGGTCTTCACGCAGGTCTGGACCTTGACGGTGCCGGACTCGCCGGGGATGGCAGTGGTGAGCTCGCCGTTGCGCAGGTCGCGCACGGTGCCCTCGGTCATCGGGATGAGGCAGCCCATGCACAGGCCCATGCGGCAGCCGGAGCGCATCAGCATCCCGGCGTCCTCGGCGGCGTCGAGGATCGGCGTGGCGCCGTCGACGACCAGCTCCTTGTCGCTCCTGGCGAAGTGGAGCGTGCCGCCCTCGCCGGGCTCGACGCGGGTGGTGCGGAACTGCTCGATGACGAGCGGCACGCCAGCACGCTCGTGGTGCTCGGTGAGCGCGTTGAGCAGGCCCGACGGGCCGCACGCGAGCGTCGTACGCGTGGCGAGGTCGGGGACGAGCTGGTCGAGCGTGTTGACGTCGAGCACGCCGTGCACGTCGTCGTAGCGGGCGACGAGGCGGATCAGCCCGCGGCGTCGAGCGCCTGCAGGTCGCGCAGGAAGATCGAGTCGGGCTCGCTGGGCGCGACGTGGACGACGACGATGTCGAAGTTCTTGCTGCGCTCCAGGTGCACCGCACCGGAGTCGGCGACCGGGAAGAGGTTGCGGAGCATCCCGATCACAGGGGTGACGCCGGAGCCGGCGGTCACCATCAGGAACTTGCCGCCGTCGGGGTCGGGCAGGACGAACTCGCCGGCCGCCTGCTCGAGGTGGACGATGCTGCCCACGGGGCAGTCGTGCACCAGGTGGCGGCTGACGACGCCGTCGGCGACCGCCTTGACGGTGATGGAGATCAGGCCGTCGGTGCGCGGGCCGTGCGTCAGCGAGTAGGCGCGCCACTGGCGTACGCCGTCGACGTCGATGCCGATGCGGGTGTACTGGCCGGGCTGGTGGCCGGCCCAGTCGGCGCCGGGCTTGATCACGATCGTCGCGGCGTCGGCGGTCTCCGGGTGCACCGAGACGATGCGGCCGCGGAGCTCGGCGCCGGGGCGCAGCGGGGCGAAGAGGTCGAGGTAGTCGGCCGGCAGCAACGGGGTGGTCGCGGCCTCCACCAGGCGGATGGCTCGGTCGCGGAGGCGTCCGGGGCGGTCCATCGTCGAGGGCATGCCTCCATGGTGCACCGCCCACCGGGCTAGATTCCTGACCAGATCCAGTGAACCTACTGGCGAGAACTGTCTCTATTGAACAAAATAGGCAAGCGTCGTGACGCCGATCACGATGAGACACACCCCTGAGGGCGAGTTCGTTCACTAGCGTGCCGAGCACCTTCCACCCGGGTGACGACTGCGCGAACCCCACCGCGACCAGAGCGAGGAGAGCGAGGCAGGCCGATGATCACCGTCTCCTCCGTGACGAAGACTTACGGCTCCCACCGGGCGCTCGACCACGTCAGCTTCGGCGTCCCCGACGGTGCCGTCACCGCCCTGGTCGGCAGCACGGGCGCGGGCAGGACGACGACGCTGGGCGTCATCGCGGGCCTCGTACGCCCCGACCACGGCCGCGTGCTCATCGACGGGCACCCGCTGGCCGAGGCGCGGCGCCCCGGTGCACTGGTGGGGCTGCAGCTCACCGACGACTGGCTGCCCGAGGAGTTCACCCTGGAGAGCCACCTCGCCCACGTCTGCGCGCTCCAGGGGCTCCCCCGCGGTCGCGTCGACGACCTGCTCGCCTGCGTCGGGCTGCACGGCGCCCGACACCGGCGCATCAAGGACTGCACCCCGGCGATGCGCCAGCGCCTCGGGATCGCCTCCGCCCTGAGTGGCGACCCGCACCACCTGCTCCTCGACCAGCCCACCCGCGGGCTCGACGCCGACTCGACCGCGTGGCTGCACGGCATCGTCCGGGCGACCGCCACCCGCGGCGGGGCCGTGCTCATCACCGCCGACCGCCTCGGCGACGTCGCCCCCGTCGCCGACCACGTCGTGATGCTCGACCGCGGCCGCGTCGTGTGCTCCGGGCCGCGGGCCAGCTTCCAGACCGCGGACGAGACGATGAGCTACGTGGAGTCCGACCACCTCGAGCTGGTCGTCGGGGCGCTGCAGGAGCGCGGCTTCCAGGTCGTGCGCGAGGGGCAGGGCGCCGTCGTGCACGCCGAGCCCGCCGCCGTAGGGCGGGTCGCCTTCGACCACGCCCCCGGCCTGACCCACCTCTCCACCCTCGCCCGCCGCTCGGGAGGCGCCGCGTGAGCCTCACCCCGCTCGCCCCGCTGCCCGCCGACCTGCGCCCACCCGCCCAGACCTGGGCGGTGGTGCTGCGGGCCGAGGTGCGCCGGCTCCTGCGCCAGGGCGGGCTGGTCCCGGCACTGGTCGCCAGCCTGCTCGGCGGGCTCGTGTTCGGCCTCGGCGCGCTGCCCTTCGCGACCCGCGTCGGCGCCCCGGTCGCGCTGGGGGTCGCGGCCGCCGCACTCGTCCTCGCCGTCGGCGCCGCCCTGCACGCCGGCGCCCACACCAGCCGTGGCGCCGGACCGACGACGCTCGCCCTCACCCCCGACCGCTCCCGCTCGTACGCTGCCCGCCTCACCGCCGTCGCCTCGGTCGCGGGCGTGCACACCGGTGCCGTCGCCCTGCTGGTC
Source organism: Nocardioides daphniae (assembly GCF_004777465.1). Lineage (NCBI taxonomy): Bacteria > Bacillati > Actinomycetota > Actinomycetes > Propionibacteriales > Nocardioidaceae > Nocardioides > Nocardioides daphniae. The sequence continues at coordinate 335,950 of NZ_CP038462.1, read as the reverse complement.
GGCACGGTCGCAGCCGCGGCGGCCGACACTGCCGCCGGCCGGCAGCGGCGGGCCAAGTGGCGCTGGGCGTCCTGTGCGGTGCCGTCGCCGGAGCCATGCTCTGCACCTTGGCAGCCATGGTCGGGATCGCGGTCGACCACCCGGTCGGCGCAGCCCTGGCCCTGCTGGGCTGGTGGGCGGTCGTCCCGATCACCGCCTCGGCGGTCGCGGGCTACCTGCCGCGGCCGGTGGCGTGGCTGGCCGAGGCGTTGGTGGCGCTGTCGCCGCCGTTGCTGGCGCACGACGTGGCCGGCGCCGGGGCGACCCCCGGGCGCGCCGTCGCGGCGCTCGCCGGGATGGCCCTGTGGGCCGTGCCGCTGGGGGCGCTCGCCCTCTGGCTGCACGGACGCCGCAGCCTCACCCGTCGGCGTACGAGCCAGGCCTGGTGAGGCGTACCTTGACCTCGATGAGCACCAGCAGCGGAGACTCCATGGCTCGCTACCCCGAGGAGCCGCGCCTCTCCCTGCCCCCCGACCTGGTCGAGGAGCTGACCGCCGAGCTGCCGTCGGTGGCCGACGCAGCCGTCGCCGCCATCATCGCGGAAGTGCCGACCTACGCCAACGCGCTCAGCGGACCGATGGGCGAGGTGATCCGTGACGCGGTGGCCCTCGCGCTGGGTGGCTTCGTGCAGCTCGGCGCGCGCGGCGACCGGCGCAGCGACCGGCCGGCGGCCGCCTCGATGGACGGCGCCTACCAGCTGGGCCGCGGCGAGGCCCGCTCCGGACGGTCGATGGAGGCGCTGCTCGCCGCCTACCGCGTCGGCTCGCGGGTCTCGTGGCGGCAGATGGCCGTGGGGCTGGTCGGCGCCGGCGTCGACTCGGCGACGGTGGCTGCGTACGCGGAGCTCGTCTTCGCCTACATGGACCAGCTCTCCGACCAGAGCGCCACCGGTCACCGCGACGAGACCAACGAGTCGGGCCGCGCCCGGCAGCGGATGCTCGACGCGCTCGCCCGGGCGCTGGTCGAGGGCCAGACGCCCGAGGCGGTCGCCCCCTCGCCTCCCGCGCGGAGTGGGAGCCGCCCGAGACGCTGACCGCGGTGCTGGTGCCGGAGGCCCAGGGGTCGGCGCTGCTCGGGCTCATCGCCCCCAGCTCGCTGCTGGTCGACGACCCGGCCAGCCGCAGCCAGCGCTCGGTGCTGCTGGTGCCGGACGCGCACCGCTCGGTGCTGCTGCGCGCGGTGGCCGGGCACGGTGCCGTGGTCGGTCCGACGCGACCGTGGCTCGAGGTGCGCGCTCCTACGAGCGGGCGCGCCGGGCGCTGAGCGTTGAGCGCGAGTCGCGCTCGGCGACGCTGGACACCGAGGCGCATCTGGCCGACCTGGTGGTCACCGCCGACCCCGACGCGCTGCGCGACCTGCGCGAGCAGGTGCTCGCGCCGCTGGCCGGGATGAGCGGGTCGACCCGCGAGAAGCTGGTCGAGACGCTGCGGGCCTGGCTGCTGCACCAGGGGCGTCGTGACGCCGTGGCCGCCACGCTCTTCGTGCACCCGCAGACGGTCCGCTACCGGATGGGCCAGCTGCGGGAGGCCTACGGCGAGGAGCTCGACGACCCGGAGTTCGTGCGGCGGGCGACGATTGCGTTGGGGTGAGGCGCGTCTCGGGGGGTCGGGTTGGGGGTGAGGCTCGCCTCTGAAGTCGCGTTGGGGGTGAGGCTCGCCTCGGAAGGAAACTCCCCGCCGGATCTGGTGGGGTGAGCGTGGGCTCCCTCGCTCCGGAAGGAGTTTCCTTCCGGAGCGCGCTCAGGCCGGGTGCACCGCCCGACCGTCCACGTACGTCGCCACCACCTGCCCGCATTCCCAACAGCTGCGCCGCCGCCTCCGGCCCGGAATCGAACCGCAGCGGGTCGTCGGCCAGCAGCACCACGTCACGGGCCTCACGCAGGTCGCGTACGCCGTCGACGCTGGCGGCCAGCGCCTCGGCGGCGGTCAGCGACTGCTCCGGGTGCCACCCGTCGCGCTCGTCGGCGCTGCGGTGGACGGCCGCCGCCATCGCCAGCCACGGGTCGAGCGGGGAGACCGGCGCGTCCGAGCCGAAGGCCAGGCCGACCCCGGCGTCGCGCATCCACCGCAGCGCGAAGCAGCGCCCGCCCTGCCCCGGCCACTGCTGCTCGGTGGGGTCGCGGTCGTCGAGCAGGTGCGCGGGCTGCACGCTGGCGCGGATCCCGAGCTCGGCCATCCGGAGCACGTCCTCGTGGCGCACCAGCTGGGCGTGCTCGACCGACCCGCGCGCCCCGGTCGCCGCGAAGGCGTCGAGTGCGGCGCCGACCGCCCGGTCACCGATCGCGTGCACGGCGGCCTGCAGGCCCCCGGCGTGGGCACGGGCCAGCAGCTCGGTGAGCTCCTCGACGGGCAGGTTCGGCTCACCGAAGGGCAGGGCGGGAGTGCCGGCGTACGCCTCGCAGCACCACGCGGTGCCGGTGTTGAGCGAGCCGTCGCTGATGATCTTGAGCGGTCCGACGGTGAGGCGGCCGGCGGCGTCGAGGGCGTCCTCGGTGCGCAGCCCGGCGGCCAGCACGTCGTCGAGGCCGGAGGCGTACGTCGCGGTGCGCACCCGCAGCACGTCGGCGCCGGCCCAGCGCTCGGTCCACGCGGCGGGGCCGTCGCCGAACTCGAAGTCGACGACGCCGGTCACCCCCAGCCCGGCGGCGGTCCGCAGCGTGGCGGCGTAGTCGTCGGGCCCGACGCGCTCGGAGCCGAAGGTCTCCCCGAGGCGGCCGAAGACGTCGAACCACTCGTCCTCGCTCACCACCTCGTCGCGCTCCGGCAGGCCGAGGGCGCGCTGGGCGGCCGAGTTGAGCCAGCCGTGGTGGGCGTCGCCGGCGACCAGGACCACCGGCACGTCGGTGACCGCGTCGAGGTCGGCGGTCGTCGGCAGGGTCGGCCAGGCGGTCGGGCGGTGGCCGAAGCCGATGACCGGCTGCCCGGGGCGCTGGGCGAGCCGACGTCGTACGCCCGCCTGCACCGCCCCCACCGAGTCGGCCGCCGAGGTGTCCAGCCGCGACTGGACGAGCGCCCACTGGCCGAGGTGCACGTGCGCGTCCCACAGGCCGGGGACGGCCCACGCACCGTCGGCGTCGACGACCTGGCCGGGCTCACCGACGCCGGGCAGGTCGAGGTCGAGGGGCTCGCCGTCGTACGCCCTCCCCGGGCCCCGCGCGACGGGGCGGACGTTGCGGAGCAGCACCGGAGAAGCGTACGACCCCGGGCGCCCGCGCCGGCACTCCTCGCGCGGGACGCCCGGCCGCGTCTCAGCCTGCTCGGGAGACCTCGGCGACGTCCTCGCGCCCGGGGACCGGGAGCCCGTAGTGCTCGCGCAGCGTCGAGCCCTCGTACGCGGTGCGGAACAGCCCGCGCTGCTGGAGGATCGGCACGACGTGGTCGACGAACTCCTCCAGGGTGTCGGGCAGCGTCGCGGGCATGACGTTGAAGCCGTCGGAGGCGCCGGTGGTGAACCACAGCTCGATGGTGTCGGCGACCTGCTCTGGCGTACCCGCGAAGACCCGGTGGCCGCGGCCGCCGCCGAGGCGGCGCAGCAGCTCACGCACGGTGAGGTTGTCGCGGCGGGCCAGCTCCAGGGTGAGCGCGTAGCGGCTGCCCGTGTTGTCGTCGGGCGCCCTGACCGCGGCGGGCAGCGGCTCGTCCAGCGGCAGCTGCTCCACCGGGAGGCCGGTGGCGTGGGCCAGCTGCTCGTGCGGGTGGCGGAGCACGATGAGGTCGTCGAGCGCATCGGCCTTCGCCCTCGCCTCGGCCTCGGTGCCGCCCAGGACGGTGACGATGCCCGGCAGGATCTTGAGGTGGTCGGGGTTGCGCCCGGCCTTGCGGGTCGCCGCCTTGAGCTCGGCGTAGAAGGCGCGGCCGTCCTCGATGGTGCGCTGCGCGGTGAAGACCGCCTCGGCGTACTTCGCGGCGAGCGCGATCCCGGGCCCCGACGAGCCCGCCTGCACGACCACCGGGTGGCCCTGCTCGCTGCGGCCCACGGTGAGCGGCCCGGCGACGTCGAAGAACTCGCCGTGGTGGTCGATCGGACGCACCAGCGACGGGGCGGCCCACACCCCCTCGGAGCGGTCGCCGACCACGGCGCCGTCGCGCCACGAGCCCCACAGCTTGAGCGTGACGTCGACGAACTCGTCGGCCCGCCGGTAACGCTCGTCGTGGCCCGGCCACTGCGTGATGCCGTAGTTGGCGCCCACCTGGTCGGTGGCCGTGGTGACCACGTTCCAGCCGGCGCGCCCCTTGCTGAGCCGGTCGAGGCTGGCGAAGCGGCGGGCCAGGTTGTAGGGCTCCTCGACGGTCGTCGAGGCCGTGCCGATCAGGCCGATACGCGAGGTCGCCGCCGCGATCGCGGCCAGCTTGACGGTCGGGTCGAGCGACTCCGACGGGCGCCGGTCCGGGTGGCCGAGGAACGGCACGTCGGCGAAGAAGATCGAGTCGAGGAGGCCACGCTCGGCGGTCTGCGCCAGGGCGACGACGTGCTCGAGGGAGAGGTAGTCGTCGGGCTCGGTGGCGTTGGAGCGCCAGGCGGCCTCGTGGTGGCCCGCGCTCATCAGGAACGCGTTGAGGGCGAGGTGGCGGGTGGGCTTCGGCATGGGGTGGTCCTCTCAGAGGTGGGACGGGGCGACGGGTGGCGGGGCGGCGGGGACGGGCGTACGCGGCTCGGGCGCGGCTCAGACGCGCCAGCGGGAGAGGCGCTTCTCGAGCGCGACCAGCGAGCCGTTGACGATCAGTCCGAGCGCGGTGGTGGTGAGGATCGCGGCGAACATCTGCGGGTAGAGGAAGTTGTTCTGGCTGTAGGTGATGAGGAAGCCGACGCCGGCGGTGGCGCCGATCATCTCGGCGGCGATCAGCACCAGGATCGCGGCGGCACCGGCCATCCGGATGCCGGTGAAGATCTGCGGCACGGCCGCCGGGAAGACCACCTTGCGGAAGGTCGTGACCGGGGAGAGGCCGAGCACCTTGGCCGAGCGCAGCAGCTGCGGGTCGACGGTGGCGACGCCGGTGATCGTCGAGAGCAGGATCGGGAAGAAGCAGGCGAAGAGGACGATCGCGACCTTCGACGTCTCACCGATCCCGAAGACCAGGATGAACACCGGCAGGATCGCCAGCGCCGCGGTGTTGCGGAAGATCTCGAGCACGGGCGTGAGCAGCTCGCGGACCGGGGTGTACCAGGCGATCGCGGTGCCGAGCGGGATCGCGGTGGCCACCGCCAGCCCGAAGCCGATCGCCGAGCGCTGCAGGCTCGGCCCGAGGTGGCCCCAGATCCGGCCGCTCTCGACGAGCTCCCACCACGCCACGAGGACGTCGGAGAGCGGGAAGACGACGTACGAGGGCACGATCTCCAGGCGCGGCGCGACCTCCCACACCGCGGCGAGCAGCAGGACCCCGATGACTCCGCGTCCCCAGCGCGCGGCGTTGCGGCGGTACTTCGAGACGTGCTTGACCCCGGCGGAGGCTTCCTGGCGCGGGTTGAGCCTCGGCTCGGTGCGTTCCTTCAGCAGACTAGGCAACTTTGGTCACTCCCTCGGCGGTGCTGGTGCGGCGGTTGGCCTGGCGCAGCAGCGTCCAGATCTCGTGGCGGTGGTGGGCGAACTGCGGCGTGGAGCGGATGTCGACGTCGGCGCCGCCGGAGCGGTCGAGGTCGACGTCGACCAAGGCCTTGATGCGGCCCGGGCGGGCACTCATGACGGCGACGCGCTGACCCAGGAAGACGGCCTCGTCGATGTCGTGGGTGATGAAGACGATCGTGGTGCCGAGCCGCTTCCAGATGCCGATGAGCTCCTCCTGGAGGCGCTCGCGGGTCTGGGCGTCGAGGGCACCGAACGGCTCGTCCATGAGCAGGACCTGCGGGTCGTAGGAGAGTGAGCGCGCGATGGCGACGCGCTGCTTCATGCCGCCGGAGAGCTCGTGCGGGTGGCGGTCGGCGAAGTCGGCGAGGCCGACCAGGTCGAGCACCTCCAGCGCCCGCTCGCGGCGCTCGGCCCTCGACATCCCGCCCTTGGCCTCGAGCGCGAACTCGACGTTGCCGGCAGCGGTGCGCCACGGCAGCAGCGTGTACTGCTGGAAGACGACGCTGCGGTCGAGTCCGGGCCTGGTGATCTCGACGCCGTCGGCGGTCAGCCGGCCGGCGGTCGGGCGGGTGAGCCCGGCGACCAGGTCGAGCACCGTCGACTTGCCGCAGCCCGACGGCCCGACGAGGGTGATGAACTCGCCCGCCGCGATGGTCAGGTCGACGTCGTCGAGGGCGACGAACTCGTGCAGCTGCTTGTCGGTGTCGCTGCGGACCTGGAAGGTCTGACGGACTCCGGACAGCTCGATCCTGCTGCTCATGTCACTTCTCCTCGCTCTCGCCGTTGCCCTGCGCGGCCTCGTAGCCGTCGATGAAGGCCGCCTCGTCGGCGTACGGGTTGAGCTCGTTGGTGTAGATGTCCTCGATCTCCACCGAGCCCTGGTCGACCTCGCCGGAGGCCTCGAGCCAGTCGAGCCAGATCGAGAAGTCCTTGTCGCGCAGCCAGCCACCGGCCGACGGGATGCCGGTGCCGTGCCAGAACTTGATGGTCTGCACGGCGTCGTCACGGCCCTGCTCGGTCAGGAAGTCGATGACGAACTCCCGCACCTCCTCGACCGAGCGCGTCTGGGTCCACTCGATCGCCCTGGCGATGCCGGCCACGAGCTCCTCGGCCGCCTCCGGGTTCTCCTCGAGCAGCTTCTCGTGCACGGCGTAGGAGCCACCGGTGTAGGGGCCGACGACGTCGAGGTCGGTCGCGAGCACCGTGAGACCGGGGCGCTCCTGGGCGATCTCGAGCGCGGGGCCGCTCAGGAAGGCCGCGTCGATCTGCTTCTCCCGCAGCGACGCCTCGAGCACGTTGGCGGGCAGCGGCACCAGGGTGACCTTCTCGATCTCAGCCGGGGTCAGTCCTTCCTGTGCGAGGTAGGTGTCGAGCACCGCCTCCCAGTTGGCACCGAGGGTGTTGAGCGCGACCTTCTTGCCGACGAGGTCCTTCGCGCTCTTCACGCTGCCGTCGTCACGCACCGTGATCGACTGCTTGACCTCGCCGACGGAGCCGTAGGAAGCGACGACCGCCTTGACCGGGGCGCCGGTCGAGACGACCTTGGCGATCGCCCCCTGGAAGGCGTTGGCGATGTCGACCTGGTCGGTGGCGAGCGCCCGCAGGCTCTCCGGACCGCCCGTGGTCTCGCCGACGAGCTTGAGCTCGATGTTGTCGAGGTAGCCGAGCTCCGCCGCGATCTCCGGGATCGTCACCGCACCCGCCGAGGACTGGTAGCGGATGACCGTCCTGCCGTCCTCGGTGGTCTGGGCGCCGCTGGAGCCGCAGGCCGTCATGGTCGCTCCGAGCCCGAGGGTGGCGATGGCGGCAGCGAGGCGGACCGTGAGACGGGGCCTCGTACGACGGTGGCGCGAGCGACGCGGGGGCAGCCACTGCAGGGGCATGGGGAGTTTCCTTCCGGAGCGAGACCACGCAGGTCGGTTTACTATCAATATTGAGTGACTTACTCGACTTTGTCAGAAGCGGCAGTCCTCCACCACTCCATGTCGCATCGTGAGACGACTGTCCGCCCACCGAGAGGTGACGACCGTCTCCCGCGACCCGGGCCCGAGCAGGGCCCAGAGGTCGGCGCCCCCCCTACGCTGAGCCGCATGACCACCCGCCTCACCGCCCGCGGCCTGATCGACCTGGTCCTCGACGAGGGCTCCTGGCAGTCGTGGGACAGCGCCCCCGACCACTCCGCGGCGACCGGCGCGTACGCCGAGCAGCTCGCCGCCGCGGCCGAGAAGTCCGGCGTCGACGAGTCCGTCATCACCGGCGAGGGCACCCTGCACGGGCGTCGCGTCGCCGTCCTGGCCAGCGAGTTCGGCTTCCTGGCCGGCTCGCTCGGCACCGCCTCCTCCGACCGCCTGGTGCGGGCCATCCGCCGCGCCACCGCCGAGCGGCTCCCCCTGCTCGGTGCCCCGGTCTCCGGCGGCACGCGCATGCAGGAGGGCACCGTCGCCTTCGTGCAGATGGTGCGGATCGCGGAGGCGATCGCCGCGCACAAGGTCGCCGGCCTGCCCTACTTCGTCTACCTGCGCCACCCCACGACCGGCGGCGTGATGGCCTCGTGGGGCTCGTTGGGGCACATCACCGTGGCCGAGCCCGGCGCCCTGCTCGGCTTCCTCGGCCCGCGCGTCTACGAGGCGCTCTACGCCGAGCCGTTCCCCGAGGGAGTCCAGACGGCCGAGAACCTGTTCGCCCGGGGCATCGTCGACGCCGTCGTGCCGCCTGAGCAGATCAGCGACATCGTCCACCGCGCGCTGGCGATCATCGAGCTGCGCGGCACCGACGCCGACCCGACCCCGCCGGAGCAGCACCCCGACCTCGACGCCGACCTGACGGTCGAGATCGACGCGTGGGACTCGGTCACCCGCTCCCGGCGCCCCGACCGCCCCGGCGTCCGACGACTGCTGAAGTACGCCGCGACCGACGTCGTGCCGCTCAACGGGACCGGCCAGGGTGAGTCCGACCCCGGCCTGCTGATCGCGCTCGTGCGCTTCGGCGACTCACCCTGCGTCTTCCTCGGCCAGGACCGTCGCGGCCAGACCCCGGACCACCCGATGGGGCCCGGCGCACTGCGCGAGGCGCGCCGCGGCATGCGGCTCGCCTCCGAGCTCGGCCTGCCGCTGGTCACCGCGATCGACACCCAGGGTGCGGCGCTCAGTGCCGACGCCGAGAACGGCGGGCTGGCCGGCGAGATCGCCCGCTGCCTGGCCGACCTGGTCACCCTCGATGCGCCGACCCTCTGCCTGATGCTCGGCGAGGGCACCGGCGGCGGCGCACTGGCGCTGCTGCCGGCCGACCGGGTGGTGGCCGCCGAGCACGCCTGGCTCTCCCCGCTCCCACCGGAGGGCGCGAGCGCCATCGTGCACCGCACCACCGACCACGCGCCCGAGATGGCCAGGGCACAGCACGTACGCGCGCAGGACCTGCACGCGCGCGGCACCGTCGACCGGATCGTGGCCGAGCGCCCCGACGCGGCCGACGAGCCCGAGGCCTTCTGCCGGCGGATGGGTCAGGTGCTCGAGCAGGAGCTGGCCGCGCTCGTCGCGCGCGGGCCGGGAGCTCCGGACGTACGCGCGGCTCGCTACGGCGGGGTCGGCTGAGCCGCAGCCGCTCGGCTGCGGACCGGGCCGGCGTCAGGCCTCGCGCTCGTGGCGGTCGGCGCGACGCGCACGGACCTTCGTCACCAGGGCTCCGACCTTCTCGCCCACGTTGACCAGCGGGTTGTAGGGCTCCTCCTCGTCCTCGTCGGGGCGCGGCTCCGGCGTCTTGCCACCCCGCGCCACCGTGCGGTCCACCTGCTCCAGCAGGTAGCGGAAGAGCACGGCGAGCACGGCGGCGACCGGCACGGCGAGGAAGGCGCCGGCGATGCCGTAGAGCGAGCTGCCCAGGGTGACCGAGAGCAGCACCATCGCCGGGTGCAGGTTCATGGACTTCGACTGCAGCATCGGCGAGAGCAGGTTGCCCTCGATCTGCTGGACGGCCACGATCAGCAGCAGCACCCACAGCGCGCCGGTGAGACCGTTGGAGACCAGGGCGACCAGCACCGCGATCGCGCCGGCGGCGATCGCGCCGACGATCGGGACGAAGCCGCCGAAGAAGGTGAGCACGGCGAGCGGCACGGCCAGCGGCACGCCGATCACGACCAGGCCGATGCCGATGAGCACGGCGTCGATGCCGCTCACCAGCGCCTGGGTGCGGATGAATCCGCCCAGCGTGGCCCAGATGCGGCCCAGCAGCTCGACCAGGTGCTCGCCGACCGAGGGGCCGGTGACGCTGCGGACCCAGGGGCGGAAGTTGCGGCCGTCCTTGAGGAAGAAGAAGACCAGGAAGGCGATGACGACCATGTTGATCAGGGCCGAGGTGACCGCGCTGACGCCAGTGAGGACGCCTCCGGCGATCACGTCGGCCGACTCGCTGAGCTTCTTCTGCGCGGCGGCGAGGAAGTCGTCGATCTGGTCCTTGTTGAAGAGGTTGGAGTCCCGGACCCACTTCTGCAGCTCGTCGATGCCCTTGACCGCGTCGTCGGCGATCTCGGTGCTCTGGCTGGCGACCGAGGGCGCCATCAGGAAGATGCCCCACGTCACCAGGCCCACGCCACCGACCAGGGTGGCGGCGGCGGCCAGCGACGGCGGGAACTTCGCCCGGCGCTCGAAGAAGCCGGCGATCGGCGCGAGGACGGCGGTGACCAGCAGCGCGAGCGCCACCGGCATCAGGATGCTCCACGTCTTGCCGATGACCTCGCCGACGATCACCAGGGCGATCGCGATCAGGATCCAGCGGGCGCTCCACGTGGCGGTCCAGGCGATGCCCTGCCCGATCACGACCTCCTTGCGGGGACCGACCGGAGCCTCGCTCACCATCTCGGCAGTGGCCTGCTCGGCGTCGCGGGTGCCGGGCTCGACGTGGGCGTCGTCGCTGTGGGTCTTGTCGGACATGGGGTGAGTGTGTCAGGTCAGGCGAGCAGGATCGCGGCGGCGCTCTGTGGTGCGAGGTCATCGGGGAGTCTTCGGGCCACCGGGTGGCCTCAGGACTCCCGGATCAGCGTCACGTCCGCAGTCACCAGCGGTTGTGCGCCTCCTCGGCCCAGCCGACCAGCCCGTCGAGCGACACCCGCTCGCCGTCGTCGGTGGTGGCCCAGCCGGTGAAGTGGCCGAAGCACTGGTGGGTCTCGCCGGCCAGCACGAGCAGGTCGGTCTTCGACACCCGCTCGTGGAACGGCCTGAAGGTCGCGTCGATCCGTTCACCGAGCACGTGCCACGGCTTCAGCCAGTCGCTGCGGTCGTAGCTCCACTGGAGGTCGTCGCTGATCTTGTGGAGCCGGCCGTCGACGAAGAGCGCGTTCTCGGTCGAGCCGGTGCCGTCGGTCCACTTGCCGCCGAGCTGGATCCCGACGCGGCGAGCGGGGTCGTACGCCGCCGCCCAGTTCCAGGTCATCGAGTAGGGCCACTTGCCGCGCCCGTGGTCAAGCACCGCGAAGGAGCCCTCGCCCACCTGGTACGTCTGCCCGTCCAGCGTGAGCGTGCCGGAGACCCGGCGGGCGACGTCCTTGACGGTGTACTGGAAGCGCTTCGCGCTCCACGGGACGACGACGCCGAGCGACTCGTGGCCGGGGTCGAGCGGCACGTCGAGGTCCAGCGAGATGTCACCGGCGCTGGCGCTGATCGCGGTGCCGCTGGAGCCCTGGTCGATCCGGATCCAGACGCCGCCACCGGTGGTGACGACCAGCCCGGCGCCGCTCACCTCCGGCATCTCGATGCCGCGGCCGAGCGGGACGATGCCGTCCTCGGTCCACTCGCGGCCGGTGGCGCGCTCGAGGACGTACAGGCTCGGGACGCCGGCGTAGTCGAGGGTCGAGGCGACGATGCCGATGATGTGGGTGGGCGTGACGACGCCCCAGTACTCCCAGCGCTTCGCCCGCCCCCAGCCGCGCAGGTTGGCGCGGTGCAACGGCGTACGTGTCCACCCCACCGCGTCAGGGTTGAGCGTGCCGTCGGGCAGGCACAGGTCAACGGGGCTGGTGATCTCGCGTTCGGTCACGGGCGCAGCCTCTCAGAGGGTCCGCGATGAGGGGCCACTACGTCGGAAGTTCGACCCGAAACCGGCCCTCGAGGGGCAGATCCGGGCGAACTTCCGACGTGGTGGCGGTGGCCTGCGTCAGAACTGCAGCGCGTTGGCCGGGTCCCGCATGATCGACGCGACGTCGGCCAGGAACTTCGACCCGGCCGCCCCGTCAACGTGGCGGTGGTCGAACGACAGCGCCAGCGTGGTCACGTCGCGCACCACCAGCTCGTCGGTCTCCTCGTCGACCCACGGACGCTTGTTGATCGCACCGAAGCAGAGGATCGCCGACTCGCCGGGGTTGATGATCGGCGTGCCCGCGTCGACGCCGAAGACACCGACGTTGGTGATCGTGAACGTGCCGCCGGCCATCTCGGCGGGCTGCGTACGCCCGTCCCTGGCCGTCGCGGTCAGCCCGTTGAGCGCACGGGCCAGGTCGAGCATCCGCATCTGTGGGCGTCCTTGACGTTGGGCACGACCAGCCCGCGCGGGGTGGCGGCCGCGACGCCGAGGTTGACGTAGTCCTTGAAGACCACCTCGCCGGCCTCGTCGTCGAAGGTCGAGTTGATCTCCGGCGTCCGCTTCATCGCCAGCATGCAGGCCCGAGCCAGGAGCAGCAGCGGCGTCACCTTGACGTCGCCGTACTCCGGACGCTGGCGCAGCCGCTCCAGGTAGCGCAGGCTTCGCGACACGTCGACGGTGATCCACTCCGTCACGTGCGGCGCCGTGAAGGCCGACGAGCTCATCGCCTGAGCCATCATCTTGCGCACGCCCTTGACCGGCTCGCGCCTCTCGCGCGGGTCGGAGCTGGTGCGTCTCGGAGCCGACGGTGCACCCACGGCACCGAGTACGTCGTCGCGGGTCACCACGCCGTCGCGCCCGGTCGGCGTCACCGACGCGAGGTCGACGCCGTGCTCGCGGGCGAGTCCGCGGGTGGCGGGGGCGGCCAGCGGCCGGGAAGGAATTTCCTTCCGCGGCGAGGCGACCTGCGCGGCTCCCGAGGCGGTAGGCGAGGCGACAGGCTCGGGCGGCGGCGCCGCGGTGGGCGGCGCCGGTACGACGGGCTCGTCGGCGCTGACCACCTCCTGGCTCTGCGCGCCACCGGGCGCGAAAGCTCCCTGCACCTGCATCTGCGTCGCGGCCCCGGCGAGGGTCGACGGAGAAGCGGAGCCGGTGCGCGGGCGGCGTACGGGACCCCGCTCGGCCTTGTTGCGACCAACCAGCGACTCGCCCTCCGACCCACCGCTCGCGGCGGGGTTGGAGAGGTCGATCTGCATCTCGGAAGGAGTTTCCTTCCCCAGCGAGCCCCCCGACGCGGCCGCGCCCGGCGCCTCCACCGGAGCCCCCGCCGGCGCCTCGGTCAACGCGGCCGGGTCACCGATCGAGATGATCGGCTCCCCCACCGGCACCGTGTCGCCCACCTGGGCGAGCAGCGCCAGCACCGTGCCCTCGAAGGGCGACGGCAGCTCGACGATCGACTTCGCGGTCTCGATGTCGACGATGACCTGGTTGATCTCGACGACGTCGCCGACGGCGACCTTCCACTCCACGATCTCGGCCTCGGTGAGGCCCTCACCCACGTCGGGCAGCAAGAAGTCAGCCATCAGTGATCAAAGCTCCTGTCCACGGCGTCCAGCACCCGGTCGAGGTCGGGCAGGAACTCCTCCTCGATCCGCGAGGCCGGGTAGGGGGTGTCGTAGCCGCCGACGCGCAGCACCGGCGCCTCCAGCGAGTAGAAGCACTCCTCCGAGATCCGGGCGGCGATCTCCGCGCCCATGCCCAGGTTGACGTGGGCCTCGTGGGTGACGACGGCGCGGCCGGTGCGGCGTACGGAGTCGTAGACCGGACCCAGGTCGAGCGGCGAGAGGGTGCGCAGGTCGATGACCTCCAGCGAGCGGCCCTCGGCGGCTGCGGCCTCCGCGGCAGCCAGTGCCACCTTCACCTGCGGACCGTAGGTCACCAGCGTCGCGTCGCTGCCCGACCGCACCACGCGCGAGGCGAAGAGCGGGTCGGGGGTCGCGGAGGTGTCGAGGTCGACCTTGTCGGCGTGGTACTGCCGCTTCGGCTCGAGGAAGATCACCGGGTCGTCGCTGGCGATCGCCTGCTGGATCATCCAGTAGCCGTCGACCGGGTTGGAGCAGGTGACCACCTTGAGGCCCGGCGTGTGCGCGAACTGCGCCTCCGGCGACTCGGAGTGGTGCTCGACCGCGCCGATGCCACCGCCGTACGGGATGCGGATGACCATCGGCATCGTCAGGTTGCCGCCCGAGCGGTAACGCATCTTGGCGACCTGGCAGACGATCTGGTCGTAGGCCGGGTAGACGAACCCGTCGAACTGGATCTCAACCACGGGCCGGTAGCCGCGCAGCGCCAGGCCGACGGCGGTGCCGACGATGCCCGACTCGGCCAGCGGCGAGTCGATGACCCGGTCCTCGCCGAAGTCCTTCTGCAGGCCGTCGGTGATCCGGAAGACGCCGCCGAGCTTGCCGACGTCCTCGCCCATCACCAGGACCTTGTCGTCGGCCTCCATCGCGCGCCGCAGCCCGGCGTTGAGCGCCTTCGCGAGCGTGACCCGCTCGACGACCCGCTCGGCCGGCCGCTCCAGCAGCTGCTCGCTCATGCCGCCCCTCCCTCGAACGACGCGTGGTAGGCCGCGAAGCCCTCGCGCTGGGCGCGCAGCTCCTCGGTCTCCTCCGCGTAGACGTGCGCGAACATCGCGTCGGGCTTCGGGTCGGGCATCGACTTGCAGCCCTCGCGCAGGGTGCGGCCGAGCTCGTTGGCCTCCTCACCGACCTCCGCCAGCCAGGCGTCGTCGACCAGGCCGTTGCGGCGCAGGTAGACCTCGAGACGCTTGATGGGGTCGCGCAGCTTCCACCGTTCGACGTCGTCGTTGAGGCGGTAGCGCGTCGGGTCGTCGGTCGTCGTGTGTGCCCCCATGCGATAGGTGTACGCCTCCACGAACGTCGGGCCCTGCCCCTCGCGGGCACGCTGCAGCGCGGCCTGGGTCACTGCGTACGTCGCGAGCACGTCGTTGCCGTCGACGCGCACGCCGGGGAAGCCGAAGCCGTTGGCGCGCTGGTAGAGCGGGATCCGCGACTGGCGCTCGATCGGCTCCGAGATGGCCCACTGGTTGTTCTGGCAGAAGAAGACGACCGGGGCGTTGTACGACGCGGCGAAGATGAAGGCCTCGTTGACGTCGCCCTGGCTCGAGGCGCCGTCGCCGAAGTGGGCGATCACCGCGGCGTCGCGGTCGGGGTCGCCGGTGCCGACGACTCCGTCGCGCTGCATGCCCATGCCGTAGCCGACCGCGTGCAGCGTCTGCGCGCCGATCACGATCGTGTAGAGCCCGAAGTGGTGGGCCTCCGGGTCCCACGCGCCCTGGTCGACGCCGCGGAAGATGGCGAGCAGGCGCAGCGGGTCGACGCCCTTGCACCAGGCGACGCCGTGCTCGCGGTAGGTCGGGAAGACGTGGTCCTGCGCGCGCAGCGCCCGACCGGCACCGATCTGGGCGGCCTCCTGGCCGAGCAGCTGGGCCCAGAGCCCGAGCTCGCCGTGGCGCTGGAGCGCGGTCGCCTCGGTGTCGAGGCGGCGTACGAGCACCATGTCGCGGTAGAAGCCACGCAGCATGTCGGCGCTGAAGTCCTGGTCGAAGAGCGGGTGGTGCTGGCGCTCGCCCTCGGGGGTGAGGAGCTGGACCAGCTCCGGCTCGTTGTCGCGGGTGGGGCCGAAGACTTCCTCGAAGGCCTGCGTCGACCCACTGGTCGACCCGTCGGACGACGCCGTCGTCGTGCGGGGGTCCGGACCCTCCCCTGCGAGGTCCGGACCGGTGAGTTGCTGGGACATGTGGCTCCCTTCGCCGTGGCGTGGAGCCCGGGGTCGCCGCACTCCACTGTCGTGGTCAGCGTGCGTCCGGATCGAGGGTGTGACCCGTGACACACGATGCGTTGAACTTACCCTGTCGGCATGGCTGACGCACATGCACAGGGGGCCGGGCACGGCCACGGTCACGGGATCGGCGCGCACGCCGGCGCCCGGCACCGCTGGCGGCTCACGGCCGCGCTGGTGCTGATCGCCACCTTCTTCGTGGTCGAGCTGGTCGCCGGGCTCGTCGCGCAGTCACTGGCCCTGCTCTCGGACGCCGGCCACATGGCCGCCGACGTGCTCGCCCTGGGCGCCGCGCTCGCGGCCACCCGGATCGCCACGCGCCCCGACCGGACGGGTCAGCGGACCTTCGGCTCCTACCGGGCCGAGGTCTTCGCCGCCGGGTTGACGGTGCTGCTGATGGTCAGCGTCGCCGTCTTCATCGCCAACGAGGCGCGCACCAGGATCGGCGCCGACGTCGAGGTCTCCAGCGGGCCGATGCTGGTCGTCGGTGCGCTCGGGCTGGTCGCCAACCTGGTCGCACTGGTGCTGCTGCGCGGCGGCGCCGGGGAGTCGATCAACGTCAAGGGCGCCTACCTGGAGGTGCTGGCCGACACCCTCGGCTCGGTCGGCGTGATCGGCGCCGGCCTCCTGGTGCTGTGGACCGGCAACCCGGCCTGGGACACCGGCGTCGCGCTGGCGATCGCCGCCTTCGTGGTGGTGCGGGCGGTGCTGCTGGGCCGCGAGGTCGTGCAGGTGCTGGGCCAGCACGCCCCCGCCGGGATCGTGCCGGCCGAGGTGGAGGCGGCGCTCGCCGAGGTGCCCGGCGTCAGCGAGGTCCACGACCTGCACGTGTGGTGCCTGACTTCGGGGATGAACGTGGCCACCGCCCACCTGGTCGCCGCGCCGGGTGAGGCCGACGCGGTGCTGGCGACGGCGGCGCAGGTGCTGCGCGAGCGCTTCCAGATGGAGCACGCGACGCTGCAGGTGGAGAGCGCCAGCCACGAGTGCCACACCACCGACTGGTGAGGGCACGCCGGGTCGCCCCTCGACCCGGAAGGCAGCTCGCGGGGATTCGGCGGGACACGCCGACGTACGCGCCCGCTGGGGAAGGAGTTTCCTGCAGAGTCGAGGGGCGGAGTTTCCTGCGGAGTCGAGGCGGAGTCGGCTCAATCGCGCAACGCCCGGCGCGCCACCAGCGCCATCACGGCGGTCAGCACCGCGCCGACGCCGGCGGTGAGCAGGACCCCGTGGTCGAAGGCGCTCGCCGCCGACGCCAGCAGGGCCTCACCCACGGCACCGGGCCACGACTGCGCCACCTCGACCGCGCCGGCCAGGGTCTCGCCCGCGAGCGCGGCCTGGTCGTCCGGCAGCCCGGACGGGACGTCGACGCCCGTGCGGTAGGCGACGTTGAGCAGCGTGCCCAGCACCGCGACGCCCAGCACCGCGCCGACCTCGTACGCCATCTCGGAGACCGCGGACGCCGCACCGGCCTTCTCCGGGGGCACGGCCGACAGCGCGAGGTCGTTGGAGATGGTCTCGGCCATGCCCACGCCGGCCGAGAGGATCACGAAGCCACCCAGCAGGGCGAGCAGGGTGCCCTCGGAGCCGAGCAGCGCGACCACCGCGTAGCCGGCGGCGTTGAGCAGCAGGCCGAGCACCACGACCTGGGCGGGCGTGAGCGGACCGACGAGGCGCACGGCCAGGAGCCCGAAGACGATCGTGGTGAACAGGCCCGGCACCATCAGCCAGCCCGCCACCATCGGGGAGTGGCCGGCGACCAGCTGGAGGTGCTGGCTGAGGAAGAAGATGAAGCCGACGAAGGCGAAGACGGCGACCAGGTTGGTGGCCAGCGCGCCGGAGAAGACGCGGTTGCGGAAGAGGCGCACGTCGAGCATCGGCTGCGGGCGGGTGAGCATGCGTCGTACGAAGGTCACGCCGGCGGCGACGCCGACGCCCGCCGCCACGAGCACGACCAGCAGGCCGTCGCCGGCGCCGGCAGCCTTGACCGCGAAGACGAGGCCACCGAGCGCCAGCACGGCGAGCACGATGGCCGCCGGGTCGACCGGCCCCGGGTCGGGGTCACGCGACTCCGGCAGCAGCACCGGGCCGAGCAGCAGCAGCGGCACCAGGACGGGCACCGCCATCAGGAAGATCGAGCCCCACTCGTAGTGCTCCAGCAGCCAGCCGCCCACGATCGGACCCAGCGCCGCACCTCCCGAGAAGCCGGCCGCCCACACGGCGATCGCCTTCCGCCGCTCCTGGGCGTCGGTGAAGATGTTGCGCAGCAGCGACAGCGTGGCCGGCATCAGCATCGCGCCGAAGAAGCCGAGGCTGGCACGGGCCGCGACGAGCCAGCCCGCCGACGGGGCGAAGGCCGCTGCCGCCGAGACGAGCGCGAAGCCAGTCGCGCCGACCAGCAGCAGCCGCCGGCGTCCGACCCGGTCGCCGACCGACCCCATCGGCACGAGCAGCGCGGCGAGCACGAGCGGGTAGGCGTCGACGAGCCACAGCAGCTGGGTCGCCGAGGGCTGGAGGTCGCGCGCGAGGGAGGGCACCGCGAAGGAGAGGGCGGTGTTGTCGACCGAGACCAGCAGCACCGGGAGCATCAGCACGACCAGGGCGGCCCAGCGACGGCGGGCCGAGGCGATGGGGGGACCGGAGGTGGGGAGCGCGGTGGGGGTCGAGACAGTCACCGAGAAACTGTACCGTCCAGACGGTGCAGTTATGGAATCCCGCAGCGTTGGTTACCCTCCCTGCATGGCCCGCCCCCCTCATGCTCGCGACAAGGTGCTGCAGGCCTACGTCGCCCTGCTGCTCGAGGGCGAGCGCGGCGCCACCATGGACGCGGTAGCCGCCCAGGCCGGGGTCTCCAAGGGCGGCCTGCTCTACCACTTCCCCAGCAAGGACGCGCTCGCCGAGGCCGTGCTGGAGCGCTTCGCGACCGTCACCGCCGACGACCTCCGGGCAATGAGGGTCGCCCCCGAGGGCGCCGCCAAGCACTTCGTACGCACGTCGTGGCAGGTCGACCACGAGCTCGACCCGATCTACCGCGCCATCGTGCGCCTGGCCCAGGCCGGTCACGCCGGAGCACTGGCCGCCGTGGACGACCTGCACCGCAGCTGGCTCGCCGAGATCGTCGCCGAGGTGGGCGACGAGGCGGTCGCCCGGACGATCATGCTGATCGGCGACGGCCTCTACCACCAGGCGTCGATGCCGGGCACCTGGTCACGCGACACCTTCGCCGAGTCGCTGCCCGACCTGCTGACCCTCGTCGACCGGCTCTGCGGGCGCTGACCCGGCTCAGATCGACTCGCGCCCGTGCGCGGTCTCCCAGACCGCCGGGTCGGGCCCGGCCGGGATGATCCCGGTGGGGTTGATGTCGGTGTGCACGACGTAGTAGTGCGCCTTGATCTGCTCGAAGTCGACCGTCTCGCCGAAGCCGGGCGTCTGGAAGAGGTCGCGGGCGTAGCCCCACAGGTTCGGCATCTCGGTCAGCTTGTTGCGGTTGCACTTGAAGTGGCCGTGGTAGACGGCGTCGAAGCGCACCAGCGTCGTGAAGAGCCGCACGTCGGCCTCGGTGATCGCGTCGCCCATCAGGTAGCGCCGCGTCGCGAGCCGCTCCTCGAGCCAGTCCATCGCGGTCCACAGTCGCTCGTACGCGGCGTCGTACGTCTCCTGGGAGCCCGCGAAGCCGCAGCGGTAGACGCCGTTGTTGACCTCGGTGAAGATCCGCTTCATCACGGCCTCCATCTCCTCGCGGAGGTCGGGCGGCCACAGGTCGGGCGCGCCCTCACAGTGGAACTCCTTCCACTCGAAGAAGAGGTCGTGGGTGATCCACGGGAAGTCGTTGGTGACGACCGCGACCGACTCGACCTCGACCATCGCCGGGACGGTGATGCCCTTCGGGTAGTCGGGGAAACGGTTGAAGTAGGCCTGCTGCAGCCGCTCGATGCCCAGCACCGGGTCGACGCCACCGGGGTCGCGGTCGAAGGTCCACGAACGCTTGTCGTGCGTCGGGCCGGGCAGCCCGACGGAGATGACGTCCTCGAGGCCGAGGAGGTGGCGCACGATCAGCGACCGGTTGGCCCACGGGCAGGCCGGCGCCGCGACGAGGCGGTAGCGCCCGGGCTCGACAGGCCACACCCGCACGTCGGCCCGTCCTCCGTACGCCGCGTCGTCGGGGTCCGCGGAGGAGTCACCGGCGAGGATGCGGTCGCCGATGTAGTCCATGTCGCGCTCGAAGGCCTCGCCCTTCTTGGTGTACGTGGGCTTCAGGTCGTCGCTCATGTCTGCCACCTTAGTTCAACGCTCAACAACTCGGACGGACCGCGCGGGCCAGCTCGATGATGCGGTCGTTGGCCTCCGGTACCCCGAGGCTCACCCGCACACCGTCCGGCGGGTAGGGACGCACCACGATCCCCAGCTCCTCGGCCGCCTTCATCAGAGGCTCGATGGTCGCGTCGCCGGGGAACCAGATGAAGTTGCCCTGCGCGGCGGGCACGTTCCACCCCGCCGCGTGGATCCCGGCGAGCACCCGCTCGCGCTCGGCGACCAGCGCCGCGATCCGCTCCTGGGCGACGTCCTCGGTGGCCAGCGCGGCGCGGGCCGCGGCCTGGGCCGCGTCGGTCACCCCGAATGGCAGCACGATGGCGCGCACGGGGTCGACCACCTCGGCCGCGCCGACGGCGTACCCGACCCGGAAGCCGGCCAGCCCGTAGGCCTTGGAGAAGGTCCGCAGCACCACGACCTGCTCGAACTCGTCGAGGATCGCGGCGGCGTCGACCGGGTCGTCGTCGCGCACGAACTCGACGTACGCCTCGTCGAGCAGCACCAGTACGTCGTCGCGCAGCGCCCGCAGGAAGGCGACGAGCTCGCCCTGCGTCACCGTCGCGCCGGTCGGGTTGTTGGGGGTGCAGACCATCACGACGCGGGTGCGGTCGGTGACCGCGGCCAGCATCGCGTCCAGGTCGTGGCGTCCGTCGACGGTCAGCGGCACCTCGACGGCCGTCGCCCGCGGCGGCGGTCGCGATCGGGTAGGCCTCGAAGCTGCGCCACGCGAAGACGACTCGTCGCCGGGGCGGCAGTAGGCCTGGAGCGTGTGGAAGATCAGCGCGACGGAGCCCGTCCCGGCCAGCAGCGCGCGACCCGGGTGCCGGCGCTCGAGCGCGGCGTACAGGTCGGGGCAGGTGGGGTCGGGGTAGGTCGTCGAACGCGGCGCGACCTCGGCGACCGCCTCCACCACGCCGGGCAGCGGCGGGTAGGGGTTCTCGTTGGAGGAGAGCTTGTACGTCGTGAGCCCGGGCCGAGGTGTCGGCCGGCGTCCGGGGACGTAGCGCGGGATCGCCGCGACGTCGGGACGGGGCGTGGGATGGGTGTCCATCGTCACACCCTAAGGTGACGCCTCACCCACGTCGCCAGGGCCGCACCACGGCCACCACCAGCAGGCCCAGCCCGACGCCGACCAGCGCGCCGAGGGAGTTGTCGACCATGTCGGTGACGTCGCAGGCCCGGTCGATCCGCGCCACCTCGAGCTGGAGCCACTCGATGCCCACCGAGTAGCCGACCAGGGCGACGAGGCCGAGCAGCACCAGCACGCGCGCCGCACGCCAGCGCGCGAACGCCATGACCAGCAGCGCACCGGCCGGCACGAAGGCCACCAGGTTGAGCAGCCGCTGGTCGCCGCCGAGGATCCAGAACCCCTCGGGCGAGGGGCCGCCGTAGTCGAAGGAGCAGCTCGTCGGCCGGTCCTCGGCCGCGATCACCGACGGCACCTCGTACGCCGGTGTCAGCGTCAGCACGCCGATGCAGGCCACCGCGGCGAGCAGCGCCGCCAACGACCACGCGGTGAAGGGCGGAAGGAAGATCCGCAGCAGCAGGCCCACGAGCAGGCTGACCACCGCGATGACGCCGACCCCGGCCAGCATCGTCGGGATGCCGCCGCTCCACAGACCCTCCACCTGCGAAAACCTATCGGGGCGCGCCACAGCGAGCGGCCGATCGTCCCTCCGATGGGTCAGAATGCAGCGGTGTCGACCCAGCGCGGTGTCGGCGTCGGACTCGTGGTGACCGGCGCCCTCCTCTTCATCCTCAACTCCGGCGTCTCCCGTGTGGCCCTGCGCTCGGGGATCAGCTCGCTCGAGCTGGCCTCGCTGCGCATCACCGGGACCTTCGTCGCGCTCCTGCTGGTGGCGGCCCTCTTCCGGCGCAGCGCGCTGCGCCTGCCGCGCGGCCGGGAGGTCGTGCTGGTCGTCGCGCTGGGCCTCTTCGGCGTCGCGGCGTTGCAGTTCCTCTACTTCGTGGCGATCGACCGGCTGACGATCGGCCTGGCGCTGCTGCTGGAGTTCCAGGCGCCCTTCCTGGTCGCCCTGTGGGCGAAGTTCGTGCAGCGCAACCAGGTGACCGCGCGACTCTGGTGGGGGCTGGGCATGGCGATCCTCGGCCTGGCCGCCGCCACCGAGGTCTGGAAGGGCGCCTCCTTCGACACGCTCGGCATCTTCGCCGCGCTGCTCGCGGCGGCCGCGTTCGCCGCGTACTTCCTGCTCGGGGAGTCGGCCCAGCAGACGATGTCGTCGGTCGGCACGATGTTCTGGTCGTTCCTGGTGGCCGCGATCGCCGTCAACGTGGCGCAGCCCTTCTGGCTGGTCGACGCGCCCTTCACCGAGCAGGTCTCCCTGCTCGGCAACCTGTCGCACCTGCACGTGCCGCTGTGGTGCGTGGTCACCTCGGTGATCGTGCTGGGCACGCTGCTGCCCTTCGGCGTCGAGCTCGCGGCGCTGCGCTACATCCCGCCGACCACGGTGACCGCCATCGCGATGCTGGAGCCGGTCGGCGCCGCCGCCCTGGGCTGGGCGTGGCACCAGGAGGCGCTCGGGGTGGTGGCGATCATCGGCTGCCTGACGGTGGTCGCCGGCATCCTGCTGGCGGAGAGCTCGCGCGCCGAGCACCCGGCCGACCCGGTCGCGCTCACCTGAGACGAGCGCACGCTCACTCCTGCGCGTCGCACTCCTCGCTGATGTCGGCGGGGTCGTTGGAGGGACCCTCGGGCTCCTCGGCGCTGGCCCACGCGCTGAGCCCACCCGCCTCCTCACGCTCCTTGAGGGCGTCGAGCCGCTCGGAGACCTCGCCGGCGTCACCCGGCCGCGCCGCCCCTTCTTCGGTGTAGGCGCAGCGGACGACGCCCAGCGTCCTGATGTACGCCTGCACGCCGGGGCGCCCGGTCGTGCCGGCGTCCATGGGCGAGCTCATGCCGAACCAGCGCCGCACCACGGCCACGCCCTCGTCGAACGGGATCGCCTGCTCCACGAACAGGCGGACCATGACGTACCCCTCCCTCTTCCGGGACTCCCACCGCGTCCCCAGCACGTGGACCGGACCGGTCGGCTGCTCGTCGGCCGCGAAGCGGTTGCCGAGCACGAAGGAGTAGCCCGTGCCGAGCTCCTTCTCGAAGGCCGCCGGGTAGTCGAAGTCGGCTGACTCCTGCACGGGCTCGGTGATCCACCGCACCGCGTCGGCCTCGGTGCCGCGGGAGACCTTTTCGACGTCGAGCGAGCGCTCGGTGACCTCGATGAGCTGCTTCACCAGCCAGTCGACCTGCACCGGGTCGGCCCCCTCGGGGACCTTGATCGTCGGGTACTCGACCTCCGCGGACGGCGCGTCGGTGAGGTCAGCCACGGTGACCGCCTCCTGGCTCACCGTCTCCTCCCCCGCCTTGTCGCCGCCCTCGGCCCCTGGGTCCGAGGCCCCGCACCCGGCCAGCACCAGGAGCGCCACGACCGCGCACCAGGCGCTGAGCGTCTTCCTTCGATTCCCCACGTCGTCGACCTCCCTCTCGAGCCGTCGACGTTAGCGGAGGGCCGGGCACTCAGGCCTGCGCCGCTCACCCAGCGGCCCCTAGGGTGAGGACATGCGATTCCTGGGTTCTCTCCTCGCCACGATGGCCGCCCTCGCGGTCGCCGCCTGGCTCTTCGACGGCATCTGGTTCGAGGGCGCCGACTCGCCCTTCGGCACCGAGCTCAAGGACAAGGTCGTCCCGGTCGCCCTCGTCGCCCTGATCGTCTGGGTGGTCTCCCAGGTGGTGGCGCCGGTGGTCAAGCTGCTGTCGCTGCCGCTGATCGTGCTGACGCTCGGCCTCTTCCTGCTCGTCGTCAACGCGCTCATGCTGATGCTGGTCGGCTGGATCGCCGACGGCGTCGGCCTCGGCTTCCACGTCGAGGGCTTCTGGGTGGCGCTCGGCGGCGCCCTGGTCATCACCCTGGTCGAGCGGATCGTCTCCGGGATCCTCGTCGAGGACCGCGACTGATGAGCACCACCGCCACGCTGCCCCCTCCCCTGCACCCTGGCCGCTACCGCATCGCGATGGTCTGCCTGGGCAACATCTGCCGCTCCCCGGTCGCCGAGGTGGTGACGTCGGCGCGCATCGCCGAGGCCGGACTCGACGACGTGGTGGAGGTCTTCTCCGCCGGCACCGCCGACTACCACGTCGGCAAGTCGATGGACCCGCGCTCGGCCGAGACGCTGACCTCCGCAGGCTACGACGCCACCCGCCACCGCGCGCAGCAGTTCCAGCACGCCTGGCACGACGACGTCGACCTGATCCTGGTCATGGACCACAGCAACCACGACGACGTGACGCGCGGGGCCGAGCGTGACCGCGTACGCCTCTTCCGCGACTTCGATCCCGAGTTTCCCGGCGAGGAGGTCCCGGACCCGTACTACGGTGGAGAGGACGGATTCAGGGAGGTGCTGTCGATGGTGGAGCGGACGAGCGCACACCTGGTCGAGCTGGTGGCAGGCGTCGTCGACCGATGACCCGCGCCCCCCTCGTCGCCAAGCGCGCCGAAGGCCTGTTGGGCCGTTCGGTGGTGAGCACCGCCCCGGTCGCGGGCGGCGACATCGCCACCGCCCACCGGCTGCGCCTCAACGACGGCACGACGGCGCTGATGAAGACGCTGCCGCGCCCGCCGGAGGGCTTCTTCGAGGCCGAGGCGCGCGGGCTCTCCTGGCTGCGTGAGGTCGCCGACGGCGTGCCCGTGGCCGAGGTGCTGGCGGTCGACACCGACTGCCTGATCGTCCGTTGGATCGAGCCGGGTCGCGCCACCCAGGAGGCGGCGGCCGACTTCGGCGCCCGACTCGCGCGTACGCACGCAGCGGGGGCGACGGCGTACGGCGCGGTGGGCGCGGAGAACGTCGACGGCTTCATCGGCCGCCTGCCGATGCCCAACCGCACCGCCCCGACGTGGGCGGAGTTCTACGCGACGCGGCGGGTGCTGCCCTACCTCAAGCTGGCCCGTGACCGCGGCGCGATCCTCGAGCACGACGCCGCCGCGATCGAGGCGCTCGTCGGGCGGCTGCCCGACCTCGTCCCCGAGGAGGGGCCGGCGCGCCTGCACGGCGACCTGTGGAACGGCAACTGCCTGTGGGGCCTCGACGGCCAGGTCCACCTCATCGACCCCGCAGCCCACGGCGGCCACCGCGAGACCGACCTGGCGATGCTCGCGCTCTTCGGGCTGCCGCACCTGGCGCGGGCCGTGGCTGCGTACGCCGAGACCTCACCGCTCGCCGATGGCTGGGAGGAGCGCCAGCCGATCCACCAGCTCTTCCCGCTGCTGGTGCACGCCTGCATGTTCGGCGGCAGCTACGGTGCGCGCGCCGGGGCGATCGCGTCGCGTTTCTGATCGACTTCCGGGCCCACTTCTAAGCACCGTCTCAGGGGCCGGTGGCACAGTGGCCTCGTGAATTCAGCCCCTGCCGCCCCGCGCCCCACGGTCCTGGTCGTCGACGACGACAAGGCGGTCCGTGAGTCGCTGCGCCGCTCGCTCGACTTCAACGGCTACCAGGTGGCGCTCGCCGGCGACGGTGCCGAGGCACTGGCCACGATCGGCAGCGTGCAGCCCGACCTCGTGGTGATGGACGTGATGATGCCGCGCCTCGACGGGCTGGAGGCCACCCCCGGGCGCTGCGGCAGGCCGGCAACGACGTGCCGATCCTGGTGCTCACCGCCCGCGACGCGGTCGGCGACCGGGTGGAAGGGTTGGACGCCGGGGCCGACGACTACCTGACCAAGCCCTTCGCGCTGGAGGAGCTGCTGGCCCGGCTCCGCGCGCTGCTGCGCCGGGTCGCCCCCAGCGACGACGAGGCCGGTGAGGTGCTCGTCTTCGGCGACCTCTCGATGGACCTGGCCAGTCGCGAGGTCCGCCGCGGCGAGCGGCAGATCGAGCTCACCCGCACCGAGTTCGCGCTGCTGGAGATGTTCCTGCGCCGCCCCCGCCGGGTGCTCGAACGTTCGTTCATCCTCGACGAGGTGTGGGGCTACGACTTCGGCACCACCGCCAACTCCCTCGAGGTCTACGTCGGCTACCTGCGCCGCAAGACCGAGGCCGAGGGCGAGGCACGGCTCATCCACACCGTGCGCGGCGTCGGCTACGTCCTGAAGGACGCATGACTCCCCTCCAGCGCTGGTGGGAGCGGAAGGGCTTCCACTACCGCCGCTCCCTGGCCAGCCGGGTGGCGCTGCTGACCACCCTGATCCTGGGCGTCTCGGTGGCATTCATCGCCGCGACCGCGTTCGTGGTGATGCGCATGCAGATCCAGTCCTCCCTCGACCAGTCGCTGCTCAACCGCGCCACCAAGGCCGCCTCCTACCCGGCGCTGGCCGAGATGACCGCGCAGGAGGTGCCGGGCTGGATGCTCGGCGCCGCCGACGTGCGCGTCGCCTTCGTCGACTCCGGCGGCAACGTGCTCACCGCCGACACCGGCCCGGCCGTGCAGCTGGGGCGCCCCGAGATGCGGGTCGCCGAGGGCCGCTCGCGCGAGTCGATCCGCACGATCACCGCCGCCGGCGGGGTGCGCTACCGGGTGGCGGCCGTGCCCTCGGGCCAGCGGGCCGCGCTGGTCCTGCTCCAGCCGATGGCCGACACCGACCGGACGCTGCGCAAGCTCAGCGTCGTCCTCCTCCTCTTCAGCGGCGCCGGCGTCGTGATCGCCGCGATCGGCGGCTGGGCTGTGGCCCGCAACGGCCTGCGCCCGGTGCGCCGCCTCACCCGCTCGGTCGAGCAGATCGCCCGCACCCAGGACCTGCGCCCGATGCCGGTCGAGGGGGCCGACGAGATCGCCCGCCTCACCACCGCCTTCAACCAGATGCTGATGGCGCTGTCGGTCTCGCGCGACCGCGAGCGGCGACTGATCGCCGACGCGGGGCACGAGCTGCGTACGCCGCTCACCAGCCTGCGCACCAACATCGACCTGCTCACCCAGGCCGGGGACGGGCTGCCGGCCGAGGCGCGCGCGGAGCTGCTCGACGACGTACGCGGCCAGCTCGAGGAGCTCTCGACGCTCGTCGGCGACCTGGTCGAGCTCGCCCGCGACGAGCACCTCACCCACGCGATCACCGAGGTCGACCTGGCCGACGTCGTCGAGCGGGCGCTGGCGCGCGTACGCCGTCGTGCCCTGACCGCGACCTTCGACGTCTCACTCGAGCCGTGGACCGTGCGCGGCGAGGCAGGGGCCCTCGAGCGGGCCGTCACCAACCTGCTCGACAACGCGGTGAAGTGGAGCCCCGAGGGCGGCACCGTGACGGTGGCGCTGCGCGAGGGCGTGCTGACCGTCGACGACGAGGGGCCGGGGATCGACGAGGCCGACCTGCCGCACGTCTTCGACCGCTTCTACCGCTCCGACGACTCCCGTTCGATGCCCGGCTCGGGCCTGGGCCTGGCGATCGTGCAGCAGGCCGCCGAGAGGCACGCCGGCGCGGTGCGCGCCGACCGGGCACCGGGCGGTGGCGCCCGTCTGGTGATGTGGGTGCCGGGCGTCGCGGGGCCGGTCGCCTCGACCACCTGAGCTGCTCACCTGCGCAGATGGCGGAAATAGCAGCAGCGCGGGACCTTCTCCCTTGGTCCCGCGCTGCTCACCACGCGACGTGTCCGGTCCCCAGCACGAGATCCACCCCCCAGCGGCGTGCATCCGGACGACCACCCGTGAGAGTGGAGTCGCAGTATGTGGTTGTTCCCTCCAGGTTTCCCTCCCTGTGCGCAGTAGTTGACCACCGAAGTTACGCACCGGTAAGGGGAACCCGACCTCGTCCCCAGAACTGGGGATGACTGGTCCAGACCACCTCTCTGCGGGGTCACTCGTCGAAGACGCGCAGCAGCCGCTCGGCCTTCCACGCCGCCTCGGCCCACTCCTCCGCGACGTCGGAGCGGACGGTGATCCCGCCGCCCGTGCCGAGGGTCCACTCGCCGTCGCCGGACGTCATCAGCGAGCGGATGACCACCCCGAGGTCGGCCAGGCCGTTGGCCGCGAGCCAGCCGAACGCACCGGCGTACGCCCCCCGCGGGGTCGCCTCGACGGCCTCGACGATCTCCATGGTGCGCAGCTTGGGCGCCCCGGTCATCGAGCCGGCGGGGAAGAGCGCGCGCAGCGCCTCGAGCGTGGAGACGTCGTCGCGCAGGCGGCCGCGGACGGTCGAGACGAGCTGGTGGACCGAGGCGTACGACTCCACCTGCATGAGCGCGGGCACCTCGACGCTGCCCGGCTCGCAGACCATGCCGAGGTCGTTGCGGAGCAGGTCGACGATCATCAGGTTCTCCGCACGGAACTTCGGGTCGCTGGCCAGCAGCGCCCGCGACTCCTCGTCGGCGGCCGGGGTGGCGCCCCGTGGCGTCGTGCCCTTGATCGGCTTGGTCTCGCAGGTGCGGTCGGCGGTGACCAGGGCGTAGCGCTCGGGCGAGGAGCTGAGCAGCCAGGCGCGGGCGTCGGCGACGTCGTGCTGGAGGAAGCCGGCGTACGGCGCGGGGTTGAGCGCCCGGAGTCGGCGGTAGGCCTGCGCCGGCGGGAGGTCGGAGCGGGTGGTGGCGCGGTGGGTCAGGTTGACCTCGTAGGTGTTGCCGGCGTGCAGCTCGTCCTGGACGCGCGCGAAGGCGGCGGCGTAGTCGTCGGGCACCGGCTCCACCCCCGCGGACGTCATCGTGGGCGACGCCTGGGGCGACCGCTCGTGATGACGTCCGGCGAGGTCGGGGGCCTCGTGGGTGAAGGAGCGCACCACGCTCGGGCGCATCCAGACCGCGTCGGGCAGCCGCGGGTCGGGGCGTGCGGGCAGGTCGCGGCGGCTGGCGTAGCCGAGGTAGCCGAACCACTGGGCGTCGTCGGGTCCGTCGGCCAGCTCGCGGGCCAGCACGTCGAAGACGTCGTCACCGACCACCGTCGAGGTGCCGTTGACGTGCCGGCGCACCTCGCCCGCGGCGGCGTGGAAGGTGATCGAGACGTCGTCGTCGACCAGGTGGCCGATCACCGAGCGCCGTCCGGACCACTCGCGCGCACCGCCACCGTCGAGCCAGAAGCAGCGGGGGTGGGTGCCCGCGACCTCCTCGAACCACTCCTCGGGGCTCGCGTTCGTCGGACTCATCGCGCCACCGCCGAGGCGGCGCGCAAGAAGTTGGCGACCATCGCCGCGCCGTGGTGCGAGAGCACCGACTCGGGGTGGAACTGCACGCCCTCGATCGCCAACGTGCGGTGGCGTACGCCCATCACGACGCCGTCGTCGCTGTGCGCGGTGGCGGTGAGCACCTCTGGCAGCGCGAGCGCGGCCAGCGAGTGGTAGCGCACCGCGTCGAACTCCTGCGGCAGCCCAGCGAAGAGGCCCTGACCGTCGTGGCGGATCCGGGCCACGTCGCCGTGGGCCGGCGCGATCCGCTCGACCCGTCCGCCGAAGGCGGTGACGATGCCCTGCATGCCGAGGCAGACGCCCAGCACCGGACGGGTGGCAGCCTGCAGCACCTCCCGGCCGACGGCGAAGTCGGCCGGCACGTCGGGGTGGCCGGGCCCGGGCGAGAGCACCACGACGTCGTACGCGAGCACCTCTGCCGCGGTCACCTCGTCGTGCTGCACGACGTGCGGCAGCTCGCCGGTGACACCGGCGACGAGGTGCACCAGGTTCCAGGTGTAGGAGTCGTGGTGGTCGACCACGACGACGCGCTGGGCCATCGGGCCCGTCATGGAGCAGCGGCGAGGTCGCGGCACTCGCGCGGCCACCGCGCCCCACGGGTCACCCGCCGGCAGGCGTCCAAGCCCTCCAGCGCCGCGGTCAGGGCGGCGACCTCGTCGGCGTGCTCGGGGTCGGCGTACGCGTTGCGCTGCTCCCAGCCGACGTCGGCGTAGGAGTAGAACTCCCAGCCGGTCTGGCGGCCGGGACGCCGCGGGTCGAGGTCGTTGCGGATCAGCAGGCCGGTGCGGCTGCGCACGGCCGTGTAGCTCGGGATCCGCTGCAGCTCGCCGCCGGTGAACGCCAGGTCGGGGTCGTCGCCGACGGTGTCGGTGGTGTGCTCGTGGAAGACCAGGTCGCGGTCGGCCCGGGCCGGGTCGGCCAGGGGAGGCAGCAGCGAGGTGCCGGCGCGGTAGGGCGCGGGGCGCAGGCCGGCCCACTCCTCGAGCGTCGGCGCGAGGTCGATGTTGGAGGTGATCTCGGCGCGCTCGCCGGGCGCGATGCCGGGGCCGGCGACGATGAGCGGCACCCGCACGTCGGTGTCATAGGCGGTGCCCTTGCCCATCCGCAGCCCGTTCTGGCTGAGATGGAAGCCGTTGTCGGAGGTCAGGATGACGACGGTGTCGTCGTCGACCGTCTCCAAGATC
Organism: Nocardioides daphniae; assembly: GCF_004777465.1. Lineage (NCBI taxonomy): Bacteria > Bacillati > Actinomycetota > Actinomycetes > Propionibacteriales > Nocardioidaceae > Nocardioides > Nocardioides daphniae. Next base: position 305,814 of record NZ_CP038462.1, on the reverse strand, counting down.
CGGGCGAGCGTGCGGTCGACCGACTGGACCATCCGAGCGCGCTCGCGCAGGTACTGGGTGGCGACCTTGCGGCGCAGCGGCGACCGGTCGTTCCAGGCGCGCGCGGGGGTGCCGTCGGCCTTGAGCGGCACGTTGTCGCTGGTGTCGTCGTCGATGCCGGGCAGGTCGTCGTGGGCCCGCAGCTGCCCGCACGGCACGGCACCGCAGTTGCCACGCGGCGTACGCACGCCGGGGCGGTCGCGGAAGGCCGCCGGGAAGACCGGCTCGTCGGGCCATGCGCCCTGCGGGTTGGTGCGGTTGTGCGGGGCGTAGGGGTTGACCTGGAGGAACCAGGGGTCGTCGGAGTCGGCGTGCGCCTCGATGAAGTCGATCGCGTAGTCCTCGATGACCTGGCCGGCGTAGACCGCGTCCTTCTCCTCCGCGCTGGCGCTGGCGGCCGGCGTCGGGTGGTGACGGACGACCACCTGGCCGTCGACGATGTCGACGCTGTCGAAGCCCCAGCCGTCGTAGGCCGAGCCGAAGAGCACGTTGAACTGGTCCCAGCCCGGGGGCACCGTCGGCAGCTCGTCACCCGGGTCGTACTCGTACTCGTTGAGGTACTTGCCGACGAAGCCGGTGGTGTAGCCCGACTTCTGCAGCCGCAGGCTGACGGTGCGCGCGTCGTTGCCGTAGTCGCGGTAGGCCGCCCAGCCGCCTGCGGGGCCCTCGCCGGCGGCCGACTTGGAGCTGTTGGTGAGTACGCCGGTCTGGTGCGGCAGCTGGCCAGTCATCAGGCTCGCCCGGGAGACGCAGCAGAGCGAGTCGACCACGAAGTGGTCGAGGGTGGCGCCGCGCTCGGCCAGCTCGGCGGCGGTGGCCATGGTCGGCAGCAGGTCCATCGAGAAGTCGTCCATCAGGACCATCACCACGTTGGGGCGGGTGCCCTTGAGCACCGGCCGGGCGCCCCCGCCCCGGGCAGGCGGCTCGGGGGTGATCGTGCCGGTGGGGGTGGGCGCGGGGCCGACGGTCCGCTCCGCCTGCGGCTCCCCGTCGCTGCAGCCGGCGAGCGCGGCCACCGAGACGCAGAGCGCCGCCACGAGGGTGGCGAGGCGGCGGCGTCCGGCGGCCATCAGTCGACGAGCAGGTCGGTGACGAGCTCGTTGATGAGGTCGAAGCCGCGCTCGGTGAGGATCGACTCGGCGTGGAACTGGATGCCTCGGAAGTGCGGGCCCGACACCAGGTGGACGTCGCCGGTCTCGGCGTCGGCCTCCACGGTGACGCCCTCGGGGAGGCCGGCGTCGCCGACGCGGCCCACGAAGGTGTTGTAGAAGCCGACCCGCTCGACCCGGTCGTTGATCTCGACGGTTGCCTGGGTGCCCTGGAAGACGATGTCCTTGAAGCCGAGGTCCAGGCCCAGCGCGTGGCAGAGGGTCTGGTGACCGAGGCAGACCGAGAGGAACTTCTGCCCGCGCGCCAGGAGGCGCTCGGTGGCGGCGCGGAAGGTCGCGATCTTCGGGTCGTCACCGTCGCGGGGGTCGCCGGGGCCGGGGCCGACGATGACCAGGTCGTAGTCGTCGAGCGCCGTCTCGGTCCAGGCCTCGTGACGCACGACCTCGCTGCTCATGCCCAGCACCCGCAGGACGTGGCGGATCATGTTGACGAAGTCGTCCTCGCCGTCGAGGATCCCGACCCGCTTGCCGGCCAGCGTCGGGTCGGGCGTCGCGCCCGCCTGGTCGGTCAGCCAGAAGGTCGACAGCCGACGGTTGCGCGACTGCAGCGCGATCAGCACGTCCTCGTCGCGGGCCAGCTCGGCCAGGCCGGCGGAAGGGGATCCGGCTGCGGGCACCAGGCCGAAGGCCGACAGGATGCCGCCCGCCTTGGCGTGGGTCTCGGCCACCTCGTAGTGCGGGTCGGAGTCGCGCACCAGCGTCGCGCCCGCGGTCACGGTCAGCGCGCCGTCCGGGCGTACGTCGGCGGTGCGGATCACGATCGGGCTGTCGGCCGTGGGCTGGCCGGAGGAGTCACGGCCGAGCAGCGCGAGCGCGGCGGCGTAGTAGCCGCGGCCGCCGTCCTCGTACTTCTTGATCAGCTTGCACGCGTTCTCGACGGGGCTGCCGGTGACCGTGGCGGCGTACATCGTGTCGCGCAGGATCTCGCGGACGTCGCGGCTGGAGCGGCCGGCGAGGAGGTACTCGGTGTGGATGAGGTGGGTCATCGGCTTGAGGAACGGGCCGAGCACCATGCCGCCCTGGTCGCAGATGTCGCACATCATCTTGAGCTCTTCGTCGACGACCATGAAGAGCTCGTAGATCTCCTTCTCGTCGGCGAGGAAGTCGAGCAGGGCCGGCTTCAGCTCGGCCACCGAGCGGCCGCCGACGCGGAAGGTGCCGGAGATCGGGTTCATCCGCACGTCGCCGCCGTGCACGGAGACGTGGCGCTCGGGCGAGGCGCCGACCAGGAAGCGGTCGCCGGTGAAGAAGCAGTAGGTCCAGTAGGCGCCGCGCTCGCGCTCGAGGAGGCGACGGAAGACGGTGAGCGCCTTGGCGGCGCTCCAGTCGGCGACGACGGCGGTGTACTGGCGGCCGACGACCAGGTTGGCGCCCTCGCCCTGCCCGATCTCGTCGCGGATGATCGACTCGACGACCTTCGCGTAGTCGTCGTCGGAGGTCTGGAAGCCGCCGCGGTCGGTGAACTCGATGCCGTCGTCGGTGATCGCCTCGAGGACCGACTCGACGGAGAAGCGCTGCTCGGTCTCGATGTCGACCACGACCAGCGGGGTGCCGTCGTCGTGGGCGGCGAACCCGCGCTCGGTGACCTGGTGGAAGGGAACCGCGACCAGGCGGTCGAAGCGGCGGCCCTCCTCGGGGAGGCCCTCCTCGAGCGGGACGTCGGTGAGCGAGGTGACGGTGCTGCGCGGGCCGCCGATGAAGGTGACGACGTCGGGGTCACCGGGCTCCTTGCGTGCCAGTCTGACCACGGCCCACGCCTCGTGCCCCTGGAGCTCGGCGAGGGCTGCTCGCACCTCACCTGCTTCCTGAGGGGCGTCGTCTGCGTGGTGGTAGTCATGGCGCAAGGCTAGTTCGGGCGCGCGGGCGCGAGTGGCGCGGTCCAGCACCAAGGCAACGCTGGGCGTCCCTGGTCGGACGCTGTGTGAGCCACGCCACAGAATCAGTTAACGATCATTCACCACTTTCGGCGTCGGAGAAGGCAGACTCGTCGCCATGTCTGAGACGCCCACCACCCTCGTGCAGTACGCGGTCGACGACGCGGTCGCGACCATCACCCTCGACTCGCCGCACAACCGCAACGCGTTGTCGCGCCAGCTGGTCACCGAGCTCTTCGGCCACCTGGAGGCCGCCCAGGCCGACCCGGCCGTGCGCGTCGTGCTCATCCAGAGCAGCGGCAAGGTCTTCTGCTCCGGCGCCGACCTGTCGGAGGCGAGCACCGAAGGCATGGAGGAGGGCACCCGCAAGATCATCGCCCTCCAGCGCCTGGTGGCGACCATGGACAAGGTCGTCATCACCAAGAACCTCGGTGCCGTGCGCGCCGGCGGCATCGGCATCGTCGCCTCCGCCGACATCTCGATCAGCGCCACGGAGGCCACCTTCGCCCTGACCGAGGTCAAGCTCGGCCTGGCGCCGGCCATCATCAGCCTCTCGGTCTTCCACCGCATGGACCCCCGCTCGGCCTCCCTGGCCGCGCTCGGCGGCGAGACGTTCAGCGGGGCGGACGCGGCGGCGTACGGCCTGGTCACCAAGGCCGTGCCCGCCGAGGAGCTCGACGCGTACGTCGACGGCCTGGTCGCCAAGGTCGCGACCGGCGCCGCGCAGGGCATCCGCGAGACCAAGAAGGTGCTCAACCGTGAGCTCGTGGCCCGCATCGACGCCGACGGCGACGACATGGCCGAGCTGAGCGCCCGCCTCTTCGCCTCCGACGAGGCGCGCGAGGCGATGATGGCGTTCCTGTCCCGCCCGAAGGGCTGACCCGCCCGCTCTCGAAGGCTCGCCACGAACTCCTCCGGGTCGATGTCGCCGCTGGCCCCGAGGGTGATGACGACCTCCTCGTCGGCGTCCGTGGTCCAGGTCGGCTCCACGACGACCTCGAGGACCCGCTCGTGCGCCCGGGGGTCGTCAAAGGAGACGACCTGCGCGCCAGCCTCTTCGTCTCCACGGTGACCAGGGTCCGCACTCGCATGACGCACACCGTGCTGCGGCTCGACCCTGACCACGGTGCCCTCGAGCGCGAGCGCTGACCACGACCGACCAGCCTGTCCTTCGGAAGCGCGTCCTCCAAGCGGGCGGGTTCGTCCTGGACCGCCACCATCTTCACGGGCATCCCTCCCGGGTGTGACGCCCACCTGTCTCGCCCGGTTCCCGAGCACGAGGCGACGCCCGCACGACCGCGTACATTGCGCCGCACAGGGGGAGGCCGACGTGCACCGCAGAAATAGTTCCGACGCAGGGGCAACCGATCCGCGGGGCCAGACGGTCTCGACAGACATGACAGCCACACTCGCCGCCAAGTCGGCCCGCTCGGGAAGCGCCGCCCGGGACCACGAGGTCGACTTCGACGACTTCGTGGCCACCCGCTCGGTGGCGCTGCTGCGCACGGCCTACCTGCTCACCCACGACCACGCGCTCGCCGAGGACCTCCTCCAGACAGCGTTGACCAAGGCGTGGTTCGCCTGGTCGAAGATCGACGGCCACCACGAGGCCTACGTCCGCCGGATCCTCGCCACCAGCTACGCGTCGTGGTGGCGCCGCAAGTGGAACGGCGAGCGGCCCAGCGAGGAGATGCCCGAACCCGCGCCGCACCGCGACGGCGACTCCGACTCGGCCCACGACCTGTGGGTGGCGCTCGGACGGCTCCCACGCCGACAGCAGGCGGTCGTGGTGCTCCGCTTCTACGAGGACCTGTCGGTCCAGGAGACCGCCGACGCCCTCCACGTCACCCCGGGCACGGTGAAGAGCCAGCTCAGCAAGGCCCTCGCCCACCTCCGCATCGACCCGGCCCTGGCCGACGACGCGTTCGCCACCCCGACCGCCTCCGGAGAAGGAGAGCAGCGATGAACGACCTCAACGCCATCCGCCGCGCACTCGACACCCACAGCCACGCCCTCGGCAGCACCATCGACGGCGTCACCCGCTCCCGGCAGGTCCACGACCGCATCGACTCGTCGAGGCGTCGCCGCAACCGCGTACGCAGTGGCCTGGCGCTCGCTGCCGTCGCTGCGGTCGCCGCGGTGGTCGTGCCGCAGCTCGGCGGCGACGGACCGGACGCGGCCGACCGCACGGTCCTCGGGATGCAGGCGCCGTCGACGGTGGAGACCCCCGCCTACAGCTACCGCTTCGCGGAGGGCTTCGAGGGCAACACGAAGCGGCTGCTCAGGGTGGAGATCGAGGCCAGCGACACCCCTCGCATCCTCACCTGGGCCACCGCGACCGACGACCAGGACGTCCAGGTGCGCGTGCCGGAGAGCACCGCCTGGGACTCCAGCCGCGACGACTTCGCCGACTGGGTCGAGATCGCCCCCGGCACGGAGGGCACCGTCGAGATCGCCAGCAACACCGGCGCCGTGGGGCTCGGCGCGGCGCTCTACGAGGCCGACCCGAGCGCACTGGAGGACGTGGTGACGGGCTTTCACGGTGAGTACTTCCGCGCCGGAACTCCCACCGCCGAGCGGATCGGTGCCGCCGTCGGCGACCCCGGACAGCTCGACCTGCGCATTCCCTTCGACGGCTCGCACAGGCGGATCTCGGTGGAGTTCTCCTGCAAGGGCCTTCCGGCCGGCGCCGTCATCCACGCCGGCTGGGACGGCAGCGGCTCCATGGCTGACGCGGGCGACGCCTGCCAGGACGGCGAGGGCCGCGGGCAGGACGACCTCGGCCTGACGTTGAACTGGATGAGCCACGACACGGCCACGTTCAAGGGTGAGGCACGGGTCTGGGTGGCCCGCTCGGAGGACGACGAGACCCCGCTCGACCCCGCCGACCACCCCGATGCCCGGCTGGCGGGCGCCGTCTACACCCCGACCGTCGACGTGGTGCCGGTGCCCGGCGCCGACATCACGCTGGACCGGACCTACCTGCACGACAGTCACCTCTGGCAGCTCAAGGAGGTGTACCCGAGCACCGCCGACGGCCGCGTGATCAGCAGCATCGCGCAGGACGGCCCCGCCCTGGCTGTCGTCTCGACGACGGCACGTGGCAAGAAGCAGACCGTCGCCACCGTCGTGCTGGCCGACGGCCGACAGATCGGCGACGGCAGCAAGTTCGGCCTCTGGGACGGGGGGACGGGAACCGAGTACGCCGTGCTCCCGCGAGGCACCGGACGCCTCGAGACGCAGGCGAAGGTCGAGGGCAAGGGCCCGGCGCCGACGCAGCACGTCGGCGTCTATCGCCTCCTCGACTGACCGCCTCGTCCCAGACTCCCCCGCCCGCCCGTGACCCCGGGCGGGCGGGGGTAGTCTTGTCCACTTGTCTGAGCCGGTGACCGCCGTCGTGGAAGTGGAGAGAGCAGAGTTGCCCGAGGAAATCGTGGAGCGCGAGGTCGCCGCTGAGCAGGCCTTCGTCGACCGGGTGTACGTCCAGCTGGAGAAGTCCGCCACCGCCGCGCAGCAGCTGGCCAAGGAGGGCCACGGGCGTGGCGCGCTCGGCCACGAAGGTGGTCTCGTCGAGCGCGACGCCATGGTCTTCCAGGCCGCCAAGCGGATCGCCCAGCTCGACGCCGCCCACGAGGGTCTGGTCTTCGGCCGCCTCGACCTGCGCCCCGAGCTCGACCCGGCGCCGCGCTACATCGGCCGCATCGGTCTGCGCGACGACGACCGCGACTCGTTGCTGATCGACTGGCGTGCCCCCGCCGCCGCCGTCTTCTACCAGGCCACGGCCGCCGAGCCGTCGGGCGTCGTACGCCGTCGCGTGCTGCGCGCCGACCACCGCACCGTCGTCGGGGTCGAGGACGAGCTGCTCGACGACTCCGTCGAGACCGACCTGCCGATCGTCGGCGAGGGCGCCCTGATGGCGCAGCTCTCGCGGGCCCGCGACCGCTCGATGCACTCGATCGTCGCCACCATCCAGGCCGAGCAGGACAAGGCGATCCGCGCGCCCGGCAAGGGCGTCGTCTCCATCTCCGGCGGCCCCGGCACCGGCAAGACGGTCGTGGCGCTGCACCGCGCCGCGTACCTCCTCTACTCCGACCGCCGCCGCTACGAGTCCGGCGGCGTGCTCGTCGTCGGCCCCTCGGGCGTCTTCATGCGCTACATCGAGCGCGTGCTGCCCTCGCTCGGCGAGACCGCGGTCGCGCTGCGGTCGCTCGGCGAGGTCGTCGACGGGGTCCGTGCGACCCGCCACGACGTGCCGGCCGTCGCCGACGTCAAGGGTGCCGCCCGGATGGCCGAGCTGCTGCGCCGCACCGCGCGCCAGCAGGCGCCCGGCAGCCCGCGCGAGTTCGAGATCTTCTGGCGCGACACCAAGATCCGCCTCGACCCCTCCCTGCTCGGCAAGCTGCGCCGCCAGCTGATGTCGAACGGCGAGCGCAACCGCCAGATCTCCCGCGTCGCCTCGACGCTCCTCGACGCCATGTGGCGCCAGGTGCGCAGCGACCGTGGCCGCGAGCGCGGGCGCGAGCTCTTCAACTCCGACATGCTCGACGACCGCCGCTTCCTCGACTTCGCGGTCGAGTGGTGGCCGCCGCTCGACGCCGCCGACGTGCTGACCTGGCTGCGCGACCCCGCGCTGCTGGCCCGGGTGAGCGACGGCGTGCTGAGTGCTGAGGAGCAGAAGCTGCTGCTCGACTCGTGGGCCGGCGACCCGAGCCTGAGCGTCGAGGACGTCCCGCTGCTCGACGAGCTGCGCTACCTGATCGGCGACGTCCCGCTGCGTACGGACGAGGACCACAGCCTCGACGACCACGTCGGCGGCGACCTGCAGGAGCTCACCACCGTCTCCGACCGCGAGTTCGCCGGCGGCCGCTCGTGGCGCCCGCCGACCTACCGGATCGACGACGACCCGTTCGCGCACGTGCTCATCGACGAGGCGCAGGACCTCACGCCGATGCAGTGGCGGATGGTCGGACGCCGGGGCCGCACCGCCTCGTGGACGATCGTGGGCGACCCCGCCCAGTCGTCGTGGCCGGTGCGCGCCGAGGCCGAGCAGGCCCGTGCGGAGGCGCTGCAGGGCAAGGAGGTGCACTCCTTCCACCTGTCGAAGAACTACCGCAACTCGTCGGAGATCTACGCCCACGCCGAGGCGTACGCGAAGCGCGTCGGCCTCGACGCCGACCTGCCCGAGGCGGTCCGCTCGACCGGTGAGCACCCGGTCGTGGTGCCGGCCGGCGACGACCTGCAGGCGACGGTCCGCAAGGCCGTCACCGAGATCGCGGGCCGGGTCGCCGGCACCGTCGGCATCGTCGTGCCGGTCGCGCGCCGCTCCGAGGTCAACGGCTGGCTCGCCTCGTGGGAGGAGTTCGCGGCCGACGCCAAGGGCGCGCGCGCCGCGATCGACGACTCCGTGGCGCCGTCCGGCGACGACCGCGTCGTCGTGCTGACCGGCGTCGACACCAAGGGACTCGAGTTCGACGGCATCGTCGTGGTGCGACCCGAGGAGATCGAGTCCGAGTCGAGCACCGGCCGCGCGACGCTGTACGTCGTGCTCACCCGCGCCACGCAGCTGCTGACGGTCGTCGAGGGCTGAGGCTCCCGGCGGGGGCGTACGCTGATCAACCCCCGGCGGAGGAGTCGACATGGTGGAGCTGGTCCGCAGCAACGACGTGGCGCTGGTGGGGATGATCGAGGCGCTGCTCCAGGACGCCGGCATCCCGCACCAGGTCACCGACCGCAACATGAGCGCGATCGAGGGGTCGATCATGGCGATCCCGATGCGCGTGATGGTGCCCGACGAGCAGGAGGTCGAGGCGCGTCAGCTGCTGACCGACGCCGACCTCGGGTCCTGGCTGCGGCCGTGACCACCCCCGAAAGGTGACCCATGGCTGACCTCCACGCGGTCGAGGCCAGGATCTGGGCCGCTCTCGCCCCCTACCGCGGTGACCTGGAAGAGTCGTCGATCTACGGGATGCCGTCGTTGCGGTGGCCCGGCGCCAAGGCGCACGACTACTTCGCGGCGGTGCAACGCAGCGCCAGGAAGGTCAGCCTCTACGCGATCGCCGTCGACGCCTGGCCCGAGACGTTGACGGAGGCGTCCGACCGCTTCCGTGCGCGGCGGACCGGGAGGGCGACCTTCTCGTTCCCGGACCTGGACGACGAGATGGCGCAGGAGCTGGACGCCTTCCTGGCGCGGCTCTTCGTGCCCTACCGGGGGCACCACTCAGGAGTCACGCGCCCTCGAAGCCGTTGAGCAGCAACCAGAAGACGGCCACCCCGACCAGAGCAGCCAGCAGTCCCCAGCCGACGCCGGTGAGCGCACGACGTACGGTCGTGGCGCCCGGACGCGCGAGCGCTGGCAGGACGACGGCGGTCTCGGCGCCGAGCGCTGCCATCACGGCGAACTGCACCGGGAGGATCCAGCTCTCGGTGCCCTCACGGTCGAGGAAGGCCGCCGAGAACGGCAGGCTGACCATGCCGGCCACCAGCAGGATCACTGCACCGATGGCGCGCTGGGTGCTGCGGCCCAGGCCGCCAGGAGTCGAGGTCACGCACGCACCGTAGCGGCCGGCCGCGGCCGGGTCGAGCGCTTTCCGAGCACTGGCCGAGCAGTGGTGCGGGTCAGCGCCCCGGGAGGGTCGGCGGGTCGTCGAGCAGCATCGGGCCGTGCACGATCCGGTCGAGCTCGATGCGGATCGCGACGCGCGTCGGGCTGTCGGAGGGCTGGCGGTAGCGGGCGGCGTACAGCTCGACCGCGCGGGCGATCGACGGCGCGTCGGTCACGACCGTCGCCCGGCCCTCGATCGTCGACCAGCGCGGTCCGTCGACCTGGCAGACGGCGACGCGCGCGCCCTGGGGGGTGGCCGACCCCGCCTCCACGTTCTTCACCTTGCGCGAGCCGGCGCGCGTGATGATCCAGGCGCACTTGTTCTCGGGGTCGAGGGTGACGCCCACCGGCACGACGTGCGGACGACCGTCGGGGCGCAGGGTCGTCAGCGTGTTGAGGTGGTACTCGCCGTAGAAGTCCCACAGCTTGGCGGGGAAGGCGTCCCACCCGGGACGGAAGATGCTCATGGCGTCACCCTGTCACCCCGGGCAAGTCACCCCGGGCAAGTCACCCCGGGCAAGTCACCCCGGGCAAGAAGTCAGGAGCCTTGGGTGACGGCGTACATCGCGTTGGACTCGCCGCCCTGCTCACCGGTGATGCTGACGCTCACCTGGGTCGAGCCCTTGGTGGCGGTGAACATGAGCATCTCCATGCCCTCGGCCTGGCTGCTCACCTTGTCGCTGACCGTGTAGCCGGCCTCCTCGAAGCCGCCCACCAGGTGCTTCTCCTCGGCGGCCAGGTCGGGGTCCGTGAGCGCCATCATCACGGCCATCTCGTTCTTGTTCGTGGTGGCGGAGATGATCGAACGGTCGGCCAGCGGCAGCGGCACGTCGGAGGGGAACCCGCCCGGCATGTCCAGGTCCTCGCCGTAGGCGGTGGTGCCGTCCTCGGTCTCGATCTTCACCGAGCCGTCCTCGGAGTCGATGTCGACGTCCTTGGCCCCGTCGTCCTCCAGCGCCTTCTCGATCGCCTTGTTGCTGGCCTCCTCGACCGCCTTCTCGCCCGCACCGCACCCGACGAGGGAGAGCGCGCAGAGCGCAGCCACGGTGGCGGGGACCGACGCGACGGACGAGGTGACTCATGGTTCTCCTTGGCTGGGTACGAGAGGGCGCTGCAGGATCCCACACCGCCGCGCTCGGGGGAAGACCCTGTCCACCTTTTCTGGACACCACTTCTCGCCACCATCTCCGCGCACCTCCCGCCACCACTTCTCGCCACCGGCCACGCCTGCGCGCGACAAGCGCTCGCCGGGCTGGGAGGATCGACCCATGAGCAGCCCCTACGTACGCCGTCTCGGCACACTCGCGCTCGACGCCGTCCTGGTCGTGGTCTTCGCGACGCTGGGCGCCCGTACGCACCACGACGGCGCCGTGGGCGTCACCGAGGTCGCCGACGTGGCCTGGCCCTTCCTGGTCGGGCTCGGGCTGGCGCATGCGCTGCGCCAGGTGCCGTGGACCGTCACCTCCGGCCTGGTGGTCTGGGTGAGCACCGTGGTGGTCGGGATGGCGCTGCGGCTCGCGACCGGCGACGGCACTGCGCTGGCCTTCGTGCTGGTGGCGACCGGGTTCACCCTGGCCACGCTCGTCGGGTGGCGGCTGGTCGCGCTGCTGGTGGCACGCCGCCGCTGACCCATCCGACCGGCGCTCCGCCACGAACACCGGGTGTGCAGACACCCACGAGAGCCACCGCCCGCCACGCGCTCCACGGAGTCGTCGCGACCTGCGTCGGGATCGCCCTGGCCCACCTGGTGGCGGCGCTGACCGTCCCCGACGCCTCACCGGTCTACGCGGTCGGGTCCACCGTCGTCGACCTGACACCCACGCCGGTGAAGGAGTGGGCGGTCGCTGAGCTCGGGACCGCCGACAAGGCAGTCCTGCTGGGCAGCGTGGTCGCCGTCGTCCTGCTCCTGGCCGCTCTCGCAGGCGTCGTCGCGCGCCGCCGACCCACGGTGGGCGCCGTGGCCCTGGTCGTGCTGGCCAGCATCGGCACAGCAGCGGCCGTGGCACGCCCGGGCGCTGGCCCCGCCGCCCTGCTCCCCGGCGTCGCCGCCGCGGTGAGTGGCGCCGGCGTCCTGCTCTGGCTGGTGCGTCTGGACGCGCGTACGGGAGCTGTCGCCGCCGCCTCGTCCGCCCCGAGCCGCCGCGGGGTGCTGCTGGCCGGTGCCGGCCTCGCAGCGGTCGCCGCAGGGCTCGCAGCCGGTGGCGAGTGGCTCGTACGCCGGGCGCAGCAGGTCGCCGACGTCGTGCTCCCGGCGGCCTCGGACCCGGCGGGCCCCTTCCCCCGTGGGCTGGAGGAGACGGTCCCTGGCATCACCCCGCTGCGCACGCCCACCAGCGACTTCTACCGGATCGACACCCGTCTGATGCTGCCGCGGGTCGACCTCGACCAGTGGTCGCTGACGATCGACGGCGACGTGGAGCGGGAGGTCAGCTTCACCTTCGACGAGCTGACGGCGATGCCGCTGACGGAGCGCGACATCACGCTCACCTGCGTCTCCAACGAGGTCGGGGGCCCGTACGTCGGCAGCGCTCGCTGGCTCGGAGTGCCACTGGGCGACCTGCTGGCGCGCGCCGGGATCGAGGGCACCTCGGCCGACCAGATCCTCTCCACCGACGTCGACGGGATGACCATCTCCACGCCGCTGCGCGTCGCCCTCGACGGCCGCGACTCGATGATCGCCATCGGCATGAACGGCTCCGCGCTGCCGCTGGCCCACGGCTTCCCGGCGCGGATGGTCGTGCCCGGGCTCTACGGCTTCGTCTCCGCCTGCAAGTGGATCACCCGGATGACGCTCACCACCTACGACGAGCAGCAGGCCTACTGGACCGAGCGTGACTGGGCGACCGACGCCCCGATCAGGATCTCGAGCCGCATCGACACCCCCAGGGCGCTGGCCGACGAGAAGGCCGGCGAGCTGGTGATCGGCGGCGTCGCCTGGGCGCAGCACGTAGGGATCGAGAGCGTCGAGGTGCGCATCGACGGTCAGGCGTGGCGCACGGCCGAGCTGGGCCCCGACGTCGGCGACGACCACTGGCGCCAGTGGTACCTGCCGTGGCAGGCCGAGGAGGGCACGCACTACCTGGCCTGCCGCGCTCGCGGCAAGGACGGGACGCTGCAGGAGTCGGTCCGGCGGACGCCCTTCCCGAGCGGGTCGAGCGGCATCCAGGAGATCGCCGTGACCGTCTCCTGAGGCGCGAACCAAGTTTTTTGTAAAAGGTTTGTCCAATGCCCAATCCGATGCCGCGGCCGCTCCGAAGACCACGTGACAGGGCCCGAAGAACGGCCCCGGAGCTCCGGTCCACGGACTCCGTCCTCCACTCGAAAGGCACGATCATGAAGCTCTCGAACCGCACCGCCGGACTGGCTGCACTCGCGCTCACCCTGTCTCTCGGGCTCTCCGCCTGCGGCGACGACAGCGACGACAACAACGCCAGCAGCTCCGAGACCAGCTCGTCGGCCACCCCGACGCCCATGGAGGACGAGTCGATGGCGCCTGCCGCCGACGCGCCCTTCGGCCCGGCCTGTGACTCCCTCCCGACCGAGGGTGACGGATCGGCCGCCACGATGGCCGAGCAGCCGGTCGCGACCGCCGCCGCGGGCAACCCGCTGCTGAAGACCCTGACCGCCGCCATCAAGCAGGCCGGCCTGGTCGACACCCTCAACTCGGCCGAGGAGCTCACCGTCTTCGCGCCCACCGACGAGGCCTTCGCCAAGATCCCGGAGAAGGACCTCAACGCGCTCCTCGCCGACAAGGACGCCCTGACCAAGGTGCTGACCCACCACGTGGTCGGCAAGGCGGCCGGCCCCGACGCCATCGGCGGCGAGCACGAGACGCTCAACGGCGACATGGTGATGGTCGAGGGCTCCGGCGAGGAGTGGACCGTCGACGGCGCGGCCGTCGTCTGCGGCAACGTCTCCACCGCCAACGCCAAGGTGTACGTCATCGACACGGTGCTCATGCCCTGATCGATCGAACGACCAGAGCCAAGGACTGACGTGGACCACCTGAGGCCCCTCCCCCCGGAGGACCCCGCCGCCGCGGGGCCCTCCGGGGTGGGCACGGTCCCCGACCTCGCCCACCTGCTGCGACAGGCCGCGCGCGGGGACGAGTCCGCGTTCGCCCGGTTCTACGACCTCACCGGCGACAAGGCGTACGGCCTGGCCCTGCGCGTGGTGCGCAACCCGAGCCACGCCCAGGAGGTCACCCAGGAGGCCTACCTCGACGTGTGGCGCCAGAGCGCCCGCTACGAGGAGTCGCGGGGCTCCGTGCTCGCCTGGCTGCTGACCATCGTGCACCGCAAGGCCGTCGACCGCGTCCGCTCGGTCGAGAGCTCCTCCCAGCGCGAGGTCACCTGGGAGCGGGCAGCCCGACCGGTCGACCACGACGACACCGCCGAGACCGTCCATGCCTCACTGGAGGGGCGCCGCGTACGCAGCGCGGTCGCCGAGCTCACGCCGGTGCAGCGCCAGGCGATCGAGCTCGCCTACTTCGGCGGCTACACGCACACCGAGGTGGCCACCCTGCTGGACGTGCCGCTGGGCACGGCCAAGACCCGTATCCGAGACGGCCTGATCAGGCTGCGCGACACCCTGGGGGTGGGATCATGAACGACATCCATCTGCTCTCGGGCGCGTACGCCCTGGACGCGCTCGACGAGCTCGAGCGGGCCCGCTTCAAGGAGCACCTGGCGCAGTGCCCGGAGTGCACCGAGGAGGTCGAGTCGCTGCGGGAGACCGCTGCGCTCCTGGGCGAGGGACAGGCCACGACTCCTCCCCCGACCCTGCGCGACGCCGTGCTCACCGCTGTCTCCCAGGTACGACCCCTGCCGCCCGTGGTCCCGCACGCGCGACGTCTCCGCGTCTCCCGCTTCCTCCCGCTCCTGGTCGCCGCCGTCGCTGCGCTGGTCGTCGGCACCGGCGTCGTGGCCTGGAGCCCGTGGTCCTCCGACGAGGCCGCACCGACCGCCACCCAGCGCGTGCTGCAGGCCGAGGACGCCGTCCGGGCCGTGGTCGACCTGGGCGAGGCCGGCAGGGCCACCGTGGTCCGCTCGGCGAGCGAGCACCGCGCCGTCCTCATCACCGAGGACATGGTCGAGCCGCCGGAGGGGAAGGTCTTCCAGGTCTGGTTGCAGACCCCGGACGACGACATGGTGCCGGCGGCCCTGATGGAGCGCGTGCCCAACCAGACGGTCCTGCTCGACGGCGACGCCAGCGAGGCGATCGGCGCCGGGATCACCGTCGAGCCCGAGGGCGGGTCACCCGCGCCGACCACGGAGCCGATCGCGCTCTTCGACCTCAGCTGACGCGCCCGGACGCCGCGCCTACACGCGGTCAGAGCCGGGTGACCTGACCGGCTTCCACGTGCCAGCGCTGGTCGACGCTGACGTTCTCGAGCAGCCGCCGGTCGTGGGAGACCAGCAGCAGGGTGCCGGCGTACGACCCCAGCGCCTGCTCGAGCTGCTCGATCGCCGGCAGGTCGAGGTGATTGGTGGGCTCGTCGAGCACCAGCAGGTTGACGCCGCGAGCCTGGAGCAGCGCCATCGCCGCGCGGGTGCGCTCGCCGCCCGAGAGTCGTCCGACCGGGCTGGCGACGTGGTCGGCCTTCAGGCCGAACTTCGCCAGCAGGGTCCGCACATCGGCGGGCGCCATGTCGGGCATGACGGCCTCGAAGGCGTCGCCCAACGGCAGTGCGTGGTCGAGGCCCGTGCGGGCCTGGTCGATCCGGCCGACGGCGACCGTGGCGCCGAGCGACGACCGCCCCTCGTCGGGCTCGACCTCGCCGAGCAGCAGCGACAGCAGGGTGGTCTTGCCGGCACCGTTGGGGCCGGTGATGCCGATCCGGTCACCGGCGCTGACCTGCAGCGAGACCGGTCCGAGCACGAACTCCTCCCCCGACGGCCGACGCCGGCGCACCACGGCCCCGTCCAGCACCGCGGCCACCGAGGAGCCGCGCGGTGCGGCCGCGATGTCGAACTGCAGCACCCACTCCTTGCGGGGCTCGGCGACCTCGTCGAGCTGGGCGATCCGCGTCTCCATCTGGCGCACCTTCTGCGCCTGCTTCTCGCTCGACTCGACCTGCGCCCGGCGTCGGATCTTGTCGTTGTCGGGGCTCTTCTTCATCGCGTTGCGCACGCCCTGCGAGCTCCACTCGCGCTGCGTCCGGGCGCGGGCCACGAGGTCGGCCTTCTTCTCGGCGAACTCCTCGTAGGCCTCGCGCGCGTGCCGCTTGGCGACCGCCCGCTCGGCCAGGAAGGAGTCGTAGCCGCCGTCGTGCACGGAGACCTCGTTCTGGGCGAGGTCGAGCTCGACGATCCGGGTCGCGCACCGGGCCAGGAACTCGCGGTCGTGGGAGACCAGGACGACGCCGGCGCGCAGGCTGCGTACGAAGCCCTCCAGCACCGCCAGCCCGGCCAGGTCGAGGTCGTTGGTGGGCTCGTCGAGCAGCACCACGTCGAAGCGGCTGAGCAAGAGCGCCGCCAGCGCGACCCGCGCGGCCTGACCCCCCGAGAGCGCGGTCATCAGGGCGTCCGGGCCGACCTCCAGGCCGAGCTCGGCGAGCTGCCCGGGGAGCCGGTCGTCGAGGTCGGCGGCGCCCGAGACCATCCAGCGGTCGAAGGCGACGGCGTACGCGTCGTCGATGCCGGGCTCGTCGCTGCCGAGGAGCGCCGCGGTGCGCTCCATCTCCGCGGTCGCCTCGGCGGCGCCCGTACGCCGGGCGACGTACGCCGCGACCGTCTCGCCGTCGATCCGCTCGTGCTCCTGGGGCAGCCAGCCGACGAAGGCGTCGGCCGGCGCGAGGGAGACGGTGCCCTCGAGCGGCTCGTCCAGGCCCGCGAGGACGCGCAGCAAGGTCGACTTGCCGGAGCCGTTGGCGCCGAGCACGCCGACGACGTCGCCGGGTGCGACGGTCAGGTCAAGTCCTTCGAAAAGGGTGCGGTGGCCGTGGCCCCCGGCCAGGCCCTTCGCGACGAGGGTTCCACTCACCGGCCCAGCCTAGGCCGCTGGGTGGGCCTACCTGGCGACAGCCCGAGCGCCGGTGCCAAGGTGTAGTCATCGTCTCGCCGCACGACCAGAGGATTCACGTGGACCACCTCCGGCCCCTGCCGTCCGAGGGCCCCGAGCCGGGGAGCTCCGGAGGGAGCGCGTCTCCCGACGTGGCGGCCCTGCTCCGGGCCTCCGCGCAGGGTGACCAGCAGGCGTTCGCCCAGTTCTACGACGCCACCTGTGCCCAGGCGTACGGCCTGGCGGTGCGGGTGCTGCGCAACCCCAGCCACGCGCAGGAGGTCACCCAGGAGGCCTACCTCCTGGTGTGGCGCCAGAGCGCGCGGTTCGACCCCACCCGGGGCTCCGCCCTCGCGTGGCTGATGACGATCGTGCACCGCGCGGCCGTCGACCGGGTCCGGGCCAGCGAGAGCGCCGTCCGTCGGGAACAGGTCTGGGAGCAGGTCGCCCGGCCGCTCGACCACGACCAGACCGCCGAGGCGGCGCAGGCTGCTCTGGAGGGGCACCGCGTACGCCGTGCCGTCGCCGAACTGACGCCGGCGCAGCGCCAGGCCGTCGAGCTGGCCTACTTCGGCGGCTACACGCACACTGAGGTGGCCAGCATGCTCGAGGTGCCGCTCGGCACCGCCAAGACAAGGATCCGGGACGGGCTCATCCGCCTGCGCGACGCCTTGGGGGTGGCACGATGAACGACATCCACCTGCTCACCGGTGCCTACGCCCTGGACGCGCTCGACCGCGACGAGCGGCTCCTCTTCGAGACCCACGTGGGCGAGTGCCCCGCGTGCGCGCAGGAGGTCGCCGAGCTGCGCGAGACTGCTGCGCTGCTGGCCGAGCTGGAGCCGCTGGGTCCACCGCCCGAGCTGCGCGACGGCGTGCTGGGCGCGATCGCCCGGGTCCGCCCGCTGCCGCCGGTCGTGCCGCACGACGAGCTGGCTGCCCGCCGGCGTCGCCGACTGCCCTTGATGTTCGCCGCTGCCGCCGCCGTGGTGGCCGCGGCCGGCGTCGGGATCAGCGCGTGGAGCCCGTGGGAGTCCGAGGCCCCGCCGCTGACCGCCGCCGAGCAGGTGATCAGCGCCGACGACGCCGAGCGTGACGTCGTCGACCTCGGTGAGGCGGGCCGCGCCACGGTCGTACGCTCGGTGAGCGAGGACCGTGCCGTGCTGATGACCGAGGACATGGTCGCCCCGCCCGAGGGCAAGGTCTACCAGGTCTGGTTCCAGACGCCGGAGGACGACATGGTCCCGGCCGGCGTGATGGAGCCGGTGCCCAACCAGACCCTGCTGCTCGACGGCTCGGCCGCCGACGCGACCGGGGTCGGGATCACCGTCGAGCCGGTCGGCGGCTCGAAGGCGCCCACGTCGGAGCCGATCGCGCTCTTCGACCTGGTCGACGGCTGAGCGGCTCCGGCCCCCGCCCTAGCCGCCCAGTGCGGCCGCCTCCTCGTCGGTGAAGAGCCGCGAGCGGATCAGGAACCGCACCCCCTCGGGCGCCTCCAACGAGAAGCCGGCGCCGCGCCCCTTCACCACGTCGATGGTGAGGTGGGTGTGGCTCCAGTAGGCGAACTGGGCGGCAGACATCCACACCTCGACCGACTCCTGACCCTCCGCGTCCACCCGTACGCTGCCGAGCAGGACGTCCGCGTCGCCGGTGCGGAACTCGCCGACCGGGAAGCACATCGGCGAGGACCCGTCGCAGCAGCCGCCCGACTGGTGGAACATGACCGGCCCGTGCACGCCGACCAGGCGGCGGACGAGGTCCACCGCCTGGTCGGTGAGGCCGACCCGCTCGACGGCCCGGTCGTCCATCAGAAGAAGCCCAGCTTGTCCGCGCTGTAGGAGACGAGCAGGTTCTTCGTCTGCTGGTAGTGGTCGAGCATCATCTTGTGGTTCTCGCGTCCGATGCCCGACTGCTTGTAGCCGCCGAAGGCCGCGTGGGCCGGGTAGGCGTGGTAGCAGTTGGTCCACACCCGGCCGGCCTCGATCGAGCGTCCGGCGCGGAAGGCCTGCGAGCCGTCGCGGGTCCACACGCCGGCACCCAGGCCGTACAGGGTGTCGTTGGCGATCTTGAGCGCGTCGGCCTCGTCGTCGAAGGAGGTCAGCGAGACCACCGGACCGAAGATCTCCTGGAAGATCCGCATCGCGTTGTTGCCCTCGAAGATCGTCGGCTGCACGTAGAACCCCTCGGCCAGGTCGCCGTCGAGGACCAGCCGCTCGCCGCCGGTGAGCAGCGTGGCGCCCTCCTGCTTGCCGATGTCGAGGTAGGAGAGGATCTTCTCGAGCTGGTCGTTGGAGGCCTGGGCACCCATCATCACCGACTCGTCGAGCGGGTTGCCCTGCTTGATCGCCTTGACCCGCTCGACGGCGTCGGGCACGAACTGGTCGTACATGCTGCGCTGCACCAGCGCGCGCGACGGGCACGTGCAGATCTCGCCCTGGTTGAGGGCGAACATCGTGAAGCCCTCGAGCGCCTTGTCGTAGAAGGCGTCGCGCTCGGTGGCGATCGAGTCGAAGAAGACGTTCGGGCTCTTGCCGCCGAGCTCGAGGGTCACCGGGATGATGTTCTCGCTGGCGTACTGCATGATCAGGCGGCCGGTGGTGGTCTCGCCGGTGAAGGCGATCTTGCGGATCCGCTTGTTGGAGGCCAGCGGCTTGCCGGCCTCCACGCCGAAGCCGTTGACGACGTTGAGCACGCCCGGCGGGAGCAGGTCGCCGACCAGCTCGACGAGCTTGAGGATCGACCAGGGGGTCTGCTCGGCCGGCTTGAGCACGACCGCGTTGCCGGCGGCCAGGGCGGGCGCCAGCTTCCAGACCGCCATCAGGATCGGAAGTTCCACGGGATGATATGCCGACCACGCCCAGCGGCTCGTGGAAGTGGTAGGCGTAGGTCGTCTCGTCGATCTCGGAGATCCCGCCCTCCTGCGCGCGGATGCAGCCGGCGAAGTAGCGGAAGTGGTCGACCGCGAGGGGGAGGTCGGCGTTGAGGGTCTCGCGGACCGCCTTGCCGTTGTCCCAGGTCTCGATCACGGCCAGGTCGGTGAGGTTGTCCTCGATCCGGTCGGCGATCTTGTTGAGGATGTTCGCCCGCTCCGCGGGGGACGTACGCCCCCACGCCGGCGCTGCGGCCTCGGCGGCGTCGAGCGCGGCCTCGATGTCCTCGGCGGTGCCGCGACCGACCTCGGTGAAGACCTTGCCGTTGACCGGCGAGACGTTCTCGAAGTACTGGCCCTTCACCGGCGCGACCCACTCGCCGCCGATGTAGTGCTCGTAACGGGACTTGACCTCGACGGTCGAGTCGGCTGAACCAGGGGCTGCGTGGATCGTCACTTCGGGCTCCTCGGGAGGTGAGTTGGAGCGTCACCGAGACGCCGGGGGGATCGCGCCTCGGTGACGTGGCTCACACGCTAGGAAGTGCAACGTTGCGTCGACGTTGCAGCCGGGGCCCTCGCCTTCCTGCGGGCGTCATGACCGGCGGTGGCTGCGGCACACGACGACCTCAGCGGAGGGAAGGTCAGCGCGGGCTGCCGAGCTCGCGGTCGAGCCGGGCGATCTGGCCGTCCACCAGCGGCAGCAGCGGCGACCCCGGCCCGATCACGGCACGCTGGGCCAGCCACATCCCGTAGTCGTCGCGCCCCCACGTCGTACGGGTCCAGGTCGACATCAGGTCGGCGCGCCGGAGGTGATCAACCGGGTCCTCAGGTCGTCGGCCAGGGCGTCGCGCAGCCGCTGCACGCCGGGGCCACCGACCGGGGCAACAGCTCGCCCGAGTACGCCGACAGTGCGCTGGCCACGTCGCCCGAGGTCGTCGCTGCCTCGACGCCGAGCCAGTCGCCGTGCACCTCGGCCCGCAGCCGGTACGGACGCGAGGCGAGCAGCTCGTCGCCGAGCACCTGCCGCAAACCGGTTCACCTCGGCGCGCAGCGTCGACGTGCCCTGGTCGTCCTCGTAGAGCAGGACCGCGAGCTCGTCGCCGGAGAGTCCGCGCGGGGCGGAGGCCAGCAGCACCAGGATCTCGCTGTGCCGCGGACTGAGCCGCAGCCGCTCACGGCGCCGCCCGCCCGAGGTCACCGTCACCAGTGCCTCGCTGCGCCCGAGCGCCTCGACGTGGAGGGTCAACGTCCCCCGCGACTCGGGCACCGGCGGCCCGGCCGACAGCAGCCGTTGCGCCAGCTCGCTCTCCGCCATCCGGGCCGCGGCCCGCACCATCGCCAGGGTCTGCGGAGCGGCGACCTCGGCCCCTCCGGTCACGTCGAGCACGCCCAGCACCTCTCGTGTCGTCGGGTGATGGATCGGCGAGGCGGCACAGCTCCACTGCTGCACCGAGCGTCGGAAGTGCTCCTGGCCGATCACCGCGACCGGCCGGTCGAGGGTCAGCGCGACGCCGGGGGCGTTGGTCCCGGCGAGCCGTTCGTCCCAGTTGGAGCCCTCGACGAAGCCGATCCGCTCGGCCTGCCGCAGCGCCGACGGGCTGCCGCAGACCCAGAGCAGCTGGGCGGAGGCGTCGGAGACGGCCATCACCGCGTCGAAGTCACGGGCTGCCTGACCGAGGACGTCGTCGAGCGCCGGGAAGACCGCTGCCAGCGGGTGGGCCTCGCGGTGGTCCCGCAGCAGGTCGACGTCGAGCGTGATCGGGGCCTCGTCGACGTCCGGGCGCACGCCGGCGGCGGCCGAGCGGTGCCACGACTCGGCCACCTCGGCCCGCATCGGGGGACGGATCGCCACAGGCCCAGTGAACTGGGTCACACCAAGAATGGCCAGAAAAATGGCCAGGACGGCGCCGTCGCTGCGCGCCAAGGAGCGCGGCAGCGGGGTGGATCAGGAGGCGACCGGGAGGGTCTCGAGCGCGTCCTCGCCGTCGGGCAGCACCTGCAGCGGCGCCCGGTCGTCGTCGTCGATGCTGCTGGCAGCGGCCAGCGTCATCAGCAGGACGGTGGTCGCGGCGCTCGTGGACCTGCGTCGCACGTGGATCCCTCACTTCGTTCGATGGTGTCGGCCCCCCCATCACTGCCCGGGGCTCGGGAGACCCAAACGCGCTCGGTGCAGAAATGAGAGGCAGAGGGGGCCACCACGGCGGAGGTTCGCCACGCACGACGCCGCCCGCCCCGCTCAGCGGGACGGGCGGCGTCGTGGACTTCTTGGGCCGTGGCCCCTGACCGGAGGGGCGGGACCTCAGTAGGACTTCGGCAGACCCAGCGAGTGCATGGCCACGAAGTTGAGGATCATCTCGCGACTGACCGGAGCGATCCGGCCCAGGCGAGCGGCGACCATCATGTTGGCGAGGCCGTACTCGACGGTGAGGCCGTTGCCGCCGTGGGTGTGGACCGCGACGTCGGTCGCGTTGCAGGCGATCTCGCCACCGGCGTACTTCGCCATGTTGGCGTACTCACCGGCGCCGAAGTCGTCACCGGCGTCGTAGAGCGCGGCCGCCTTCTGCCAGAGCAGGCGGGCCTGCTCCAGCTCGATCTTGGCCTTGGCAAGCGGGTGCGCGATGCCCTGGTGGGAGCCGATCGGCGCCTTCCAGACGGTGCGGGTCTTGGCGTACTCCACGGCGCGGTCGATGGCGAACTTCGCCATGCCGCAGGAGAAGGCCGCACCCATGATGCGCTCGGGGTTGAGGCCCGCGAAGAGCTGCACCAGACCGGCGTCCTCGTCGCCGACGAGCGCGTCGGCCGGCAGCCGGACGTCGTCGATGAAGAGGGTGAACTGCTTCTCGGGCGCCGACCAGGCCATCGGGATGACCTGCTTGGAGAAGCCCTCGGCGTCGGTCGGCACCACGAAGAGCGCCGGCTTCAGCTTGCCGGTCTTCGCGTCCTCGGTGCGCGCGACGATCAGCACCAGCTGCGCCTCGTCGACACCGGAGATGTAGGTCTTCTGGCCCTTCAGCACCCACTCGTCACCGTCGCGGCTCGCGGTGGTGGTGATGTTGTGGGAGTTGGAGCCCGCGTCGGCCTCGGTGATGCCGAAGGCCATGGTGATCGAGCCGTCGGCGATGCCGGGCAGCCACCGCTGCTTCTGCTCCTCGGTGCCGTAGCGGCCGATGATCGAGCCGCAGATGGCCTGCGAGACCACCATCATCAGCAGCGGGGCACCCTGGCCGGCGCACTCCTCGAGCACCGCGGCCAGGTCGGACATGCCGCCGCCACCGCCGCCGTACTCCTCGGCGATGTTGACGCCCAGGAAGCCGTTGCGGCCCATCTCCTGCCACAGCTCGGTGGTCTTGCCACCCTCGCGCGCCTGCTTCTCGACGTACTCGCGGCCGTACTTGCCGGCCAGCTTGGCGACCGCCTCGCGCAGCGCGACGCGCTCCTCGGGCTCGGTGAACGCAACCGTCATGCCTCTGCTCCTTCTTCACCCTCGACGACCGCGAGGACGTCGCCGGCGCCGACCTGGCTGCCGGGCTTCACGCTGATATTGGCGACCACACCGTCGGTGGGTGCCGTGATGGTGTGCTGCATCTTCATCGCCTCCATGACCAGGACGGTCTGGCCGGCGGTGACCTGCTGGCCCTCCTCGACGGCCACGGAGATGACGCTTCCGGGCATCGGGGCGAGCAGCGAGCCGGTGGCGACCTGCTCCGACGGGTCGACGAAGCGGGGCACCTTGGTGAGCTTCACGTAGCCCGACGGCGAGTCCACGTGGACCACCGGGGCGGTGAGGCTGCTGGCGTCGACGGCGACGGCGTACGTCACGGCGACACCGTCGTGCTCGAGCGTCACCGCGGTCGGCGAGGCGGCCAGGACCGCGCCGCTGTCGCCGGAGTAGCCGTCACGGCCGCCGTACCACTCCACGCGCACCGGCTCCTCGATGCCGTCGAGCGCGAACTCGGTGACCTGCGGGGCGGAGACGATGTTGCGCCAGCCGACCGGGATGCCGCGCTGCACGGTGCGGGCCTCGCGGGCCGCCTCCATGAGGGCGACGGTCGCCGCGAAGGCCGAGCGCTCGACGAGGGTCTCGTCGACGCCCGACGAGCGGTTCGCGAGCTCCTGGGTCTCGAAGAAGTCGGTGGAGACGTCGCCGGCCACGAAGACCGGGTGACGCAGCACCTCGACGAGCAGGTCGCGGTTGGTGGTCAGGCCGTGCAGCTTGGCCTTGGCCAGCGCGCCGGCGAGCTGGCGCAGGGCCTGCTCACGGGTGGCGGCGTGCACGATCACCTTGGCGAGCATCGCGTCGTAGTGCGTGCCGACCTCGGAGCCGGCGACGAAGCCGGTGTCCAGGCGCAGGCCATATGCGGCGGGGTTGGCGAACTCGACCTGCACGCCCGGGATCTCGAAGGCGCCCAGGGTGCCGGACTGCGGCTGCCAGTCGGCGGCCGGGTCCTCGGCGTAGAGGCGCACCTCGACGGCGTGGCCGTTCGGCTTCGCAGCAGCCGCCTCGGCGACGTGGCCCAGCGGGCGACCCTCGGCCACGGCGATCTGCGCCTCGACCAGGTCGACGCCGAAGATCGCCTCGGAGACCGGGTGCTCCACCTGGAGGCGGGTGTTCATCTCCAGGAACCAGAAGCGGGTCGGGTCGCTGGCGTCCACCAGGAACTCGACGGTGCCGGCGCCGACGTAGTCGATGGCGGCGGCGGCGTTGCGGGCCGCCTCGTGCAGCGCGGCGCGGGTCTCGTCGCTCAGGCCGGGGGCCGGGGCCTCCTCGATGACCTTCTGGTGGCGACGCTGGATCGAGCAGTCGCGCTCGCCGAAGACCGCGACGGTGCCGGAGTGGTCACCGACGACCTGCACCTCGACGTGGCGGCCGTGCTCGACGTACGGCTCGACGAAGACGGTGCCGTCGCCGAACGCCGAGGCCGCCTCGGCGGACGCCAGCTCGACCTCGCTGGCCAGGGCGGCCAGGTCGCGGACGATGCGCATGCCACGGCCACCGCCGCCGGCGCTGGCCTTGACCAGCAGCGGCAGGTCAGCCTCGGTGGCCGTGGTCCCCAGGTCGGCCAGGACCGGCACGCCGGCGGCCTCCATGAGCTTCTTCGACTCGATCTTCGAGCCCATCGAGACGATCGACTCCGGCGCGGGGCCGATCCAGGCGATGCCTGCCTCGGTCACGGCGCGGGCGAAGTCGGCGTTCTCCGAGAGGAAGCCGTAGCCGGGGTGGATGGCGTCGGCACCGGTCTTGCGGGCGGCCTCGATGACGAGGTCGGCGCGCAGGTAGGTCTCGGCCGGGGTGTTGCCCGGGAGGCGGACCGCCTGGTCGGCCTCGGCCACGAAGGGCAGGCCGGCGTCGGCGTCGGAGTGCACGCGACCGTCTCGATGCCGAGGCGGCGGGCGGTGGTGAAGACACGGCGTGCGATCTCGCCGCGGTTGGCGACGAGAATGCGAGTGATGGTCTTGTCAGTCATTTTCCTGGTCACATCCTGAAGACGCCGAAGCGGTCGGTGCCCTCGATGGGCTGGGTGTCATGGCGGAGAAGGCGATCCCCAGCACGGTGCGGGTGTCGCGCGGGTCGATGACGCCGTCGTAGCGTAGAGCATTCCGCTCAGGACGTAGGGCAGCGACTGCTCCTCGACCATTGCTCGACGAAAGGCACGCATGCCGGCGTCGGCCTCCTCGTCGAACGGCTTGCCCTTCGCCTCGGCCGCCGCGCGGGAGACGATGGAGAGCACGCCGGCGAGCTGCTGCCCCATGACCGCCGACTTCGCGTTGGGCCAGGTGAAGAGGAAGCGCGGGTCGTACGCACGTCCGTTCATGCCGTAGTTGCGCGGCCGTAGGAGGAGCCGATCAGCACGGAGATGGTGCGGGACGGTCGAGTTGGAGACCGCGTTGATCATCGCGGCACCGTGCTTGATGATGCCGCCCTGCTCGTACTCCTTGCCGACCATGTAGCCGGTGTGTTGTGCAGGAAGAGCAGCGGCGTGTTCTTGGCGTTGGCCAGCGGATGAACTGGGTCGCCTTCTGCGCCTCCTCGGAGAAGAGGACGCCCTGCGCGTTGGCCAGGATGCCGATCTCGCGGCCGTGCAGGCGAGCCCAGCCGGTGACCAGCGAGGAGCCGTAGAGCGGCTTGAACTCGTCGAAGGGGACCTCGTTCCCGGCGGAAACTCCGTCGACGATGCGGACGATGACGTCACGCGGGTCGAAGGGCTCCTTGAGGTCGGTCGGGATCAGGTCGAGCAGCGTCTCCGGGTCGAAGGCCGGCTCGGCATACGTACGCTCGCCCTCGGGCGCGCCTTCCTCCAGTTCAGGCGGGCGACGATGCGGCGGCCCAGGCGGATCGCGTCGCGCTCGTCCTCGGCCAGGTAGTCGGCGAGGCCGGAGATGCGGGCGTGCATCTCGGCGCCGCCCAGCTCCTCGTCGTCGGTCTCCTCACCGGTGGCCATCTTGACCAGCGGCGGGCCGGCCAGGAAGACCTTCGCCTGCTCCTTCACCATGACGGTGTAGTCACTCAGGCCGGGCACGTAGGCGCCACCGGCGGTCGAGTTGCCGAAGACCAGCGCGATGGTGGGCTGGCGACGACCCGAGGGCGGGCCAGGTCGCGGAAGATCTTGCCGCCCGGGATGAAGATCTCCTTCTGGGTCGGCAGGTCAGCACCGGCCGACTCGACCAGGGAGATCTGCGGGAGGTTGTTCTCCTCGGCGATCTGCGCGGCACGGAAGGTCTTCTTCAGCGTCCAGGGGTTCGACGCGCCACCCTTCACGGTGGGGTCGTTGGCGGAGATCATGCACTCCACGCCCTCGACGACGCCGATGCCGCAGACGGTGGAGGCGCCGACGGTGAAGTCGGAGCCCCAGCCCGCCAGCGGGCTCAGCTCGAGGAACGCGGTGCCTTCGTCGATCAGCAGCTCGATGCGCTCACGGGGCAGCAGCTTGCCGCGCTTGTGGTGGCGCTCGATGTACTTCTCGCCGCCGCCGGCGACGGCCTTGGCGTGCTGCTCGTCGAGGTCGGCGAGCTTGGAGAGCAGGTGCGCGCGGCGCTGCTCCTCCACGCTGAGCTCCTCGACGGTGAGCTCCTCGGGCGCCTCGGCGGTGTCAACAGTGGTCTCGGTCATTTGGCGTATCCCAACAACTTGGCGGCAAGGTCAGTGAGGACTTCGGTGGCACCGCCACCGATGGGCAGGAGCCGGGCGTCGCGGTAGTGGCGCTCCACCTCGGTGCCGTGCATGTAGCCGGTGCCGCCGTGCAGCTGCACGGCCTGGTCACAGACGTACGTCGCGGCGTTGCAAGCGGTCTCCTTCGCGAGGCAGGCCTGCGCGATGATCTGCTCGTTCGGGCCGCCGGCGGCGACGTACTGCCCGGCCACCAGGGGGTGTAGGCCTTCGCAGCCTCGACCTGGCGACGCATCTCGACGAGCTTGTGGCGCACCACCTGGCGGGTGATGAGCGGCTTGCCGAAGGTGTCGCGCTGGCGGCAGTAGTCGGCCGTCAGGGCGAGCGAGCGCTCGGCGATCGCGTAGCCGTGGATCGCCAGCGCCATGCGCTCGACGACGAACTGCTCGGCGATGTACCAGAAGCCGGCGTTCTCGTCGCCGACCAGGTTGGTCAGCGGCACGCGCACGTCGACGTACGACAGCTCGGCGGTGTCGGAGGAGTGCCAGCCCATCTTGGCGAGCTTGCGGTCGACCGAGAAGCCGGGGTGTCGGTCGGCACCACGATCAGCGAGACGCCGCCGGCGCCGGGGCCACCGGTGCGGACCGCGGTGGTGACGAAGTCGGCGCGGGTGCCCGAGGTGATGAAGGTCTTCGACCCGTTGATCACCCAGTGGTCACCGTCGCGGACAGCAGTGGTGCGGATGTTGCCGACGTCGGAGCCGCCGCCGGGCTCGGTGATGCCGAGCGAGCCGATCATGTCGCCGGCGACCGTGGGGCGGACGTACGTGTCGATGAGCTCGTCGGAGCCGTGGGCGATGATGTGCGGCAGCGCGATGCCGTGCGTGAAGAGCGCGGACATCAGGCCCGAGGTGGCGCCCTCGGAGAACATGCCCTCCTGCAGGGCGACGGTGTCGAGCAGCCCACCGCCCACGCCGCCGGCCGACTCGGGGATCGAGACGCCCATGAGGCCGGCCTGCGCCGCCTTCTTGGCAGCTCGCGGGGGAGCGCGCCGGCGTCCTCCACTCCTGGATGTGGGGCACGATCTCGCGCCGGGTGAACTCCGCGGCCGCGGCCTTGAGGGCTTCGCGGTCCTCGGCCGTGGAGAGTTCTTCGGCAACTGCCGTCACAGCAGTCCTCCTTCGACAGTGACGTGGCGTGAACGGACCCACTCGCCCAGGGCCTTGGCCTGGGGGTCGACGCGGGTGGATGCTGCGACACCGGCTCCGAGCAAGCCGTGGATGACGACGTTGACGGCGCCCAGCTTCGGCAGGGCGTAGACGTCGACGTCGAGGTCGGCGGCCTCGGGCACGAGCTCGCGCACCTTCTCGGGGGTGACGAAGTCGAGCAGCCACGCGACGCGGGCGGCATACTTCTCGTCGCTCTCCGCCCCTCCGTCGCGCGGGATCCAGAGGCCGAGGTTGGCGTTGCCGCCCTTGTCGCCCGAGCGGGCGTGGACGAGCCGCCCGAGCTGGACGGTCTCCCCTGCGGTCACGGCCGTCGTGCCGGAGGCGGTCGTCCGCCCGGCGTCGGCGACGTCAGCGGTCCCGTACGTCGTCGGGTCGGCGACGACCTCGCGGGTGCCGTCGGCGTGCACGACGGTGTGCGCGACCTTGTCGCGGGAGACGTACTCCGGGCGGTAGATGCCGTAGGGCGACGCGGGCGCCGGCGGACCGACGAGCGTGCAGCCCGGGTAGGAGGCCAGCGCGATCTCGACGGCGGGGGCGGTGAAGCCCTTGCCGGCGACCTTCGCGTCGGCGTCGAGGCACATGACGCGCAGGATCGTGGCGGCCTCGGCCATGGTGGCCGGGTCGTCGACCGGCGGCGGGCCCTCGGACCAGACGACCGTGGCGGGCGCCTTGTCGCCCCAGGCCTCGGTGACCTGCTCCTTGATCCAGGCGACCTTCTCGTCGGTGTCGAGGCCGGTGATCAGGAACTCCATGGAGTTGCGGAAGCCGCCGAGCTCGTTGACGCAGACCTTCAGGGTCTCCGGGGGCGCCTGGCCGCTGACCTGGGCGATCGCGGCCCGGTCCTCGCCCTGCTGGGTGACCTCGATGCTGGTGAGGTCGGCCGTGGCGTCGGGGCCGAGGTAGAGGCCGGACTGGATCTCGTAGACCAGCTGCGCGGTGACGGTGTCGACCGTGACGGCGCCGCCGGTGCCGGCGTGCTTGGTGATGACCGAGGAGCCGTCGGCGGCGATCTCGGCGATCGGGAAGCCCATCTTCTGCTGGCGGGCGGCCTTGGGCAGGCTCAGAAAGCCGGAGAAGTTGCCGCCGGTGGCGTGCGTGCCGCACTCGATGACGTGGCCCGCGACCATGGCGCCGGCGATGGCGTCGTGGTCCTCGAGCGTCCACCCGTGGTGGGCCGCGGCCGGGCCGACGATCACCGAGGCGTCGGTGACGCGGCCGGTGACGACGACGTCAGCGCGCCGCGTTCAGGGCGGCCGCGATGCCGAAGCCACCGAGGTAGGCGTTGGCGGTCAGCGCACCGGTGAAGCCGAGGTCGGCCGCCTGGGCGCGCAGGTCGTCACCCTCGACGTGGGCGATCTTCACGTCCAGGCCGAGGCCGGTCGAGACCTCGCGCAGCTTCTCGGCCAGGCCGGCGGGGTTGAGGCCGC
Source organism: Nocardioides daphniae (assembly GCF_004777465.1). NCBI lineage: Bacteria > Bacillati > Actinomycetota > Actinomycetes > Propionibacteriales > Nocardioidaceae > Nocardioides > Nocardioides daphniae. The sequence continues at coordinate 276,501 of NZ_CP038462.1, read as the reverse complement.
CGGCGTTGGTGACGACCTTGACGCCCTTCTCCAGCGCGGTGCCCAGGGCGTCCTCGCACTGGCGTACGAAGGTGCGGGCGTAGCCGAGGTTGGGGTCCTTGAAGGTGTCGCGCCCCAGGATGAGCATGGTCAGCTCGGCCAGGTAGTCACCGGTCAGGTAGTCGAGGGGGCCACCCTCGAGCATCTCCCGGAAGGCCGAGAGACGGTCGCCGTAGAAACCGGAGCAGTTGCCGATCAGGACGGGGTCGGTCGTGCGCCGGTCACTCATGCGACGGCTCCCTGGGCTGCGCGGCCGCCGCCGGCCGGGCCGGCGAAGGCCTGCGCGATGGTCAGCCACTTCTCGGCGTCGTCGCCGACGGCCACCAGGTCGGTGTCGTCGCGGTGCACGCGCTGGGTGACGAGGCGGCAGAAGTCGAGGGCGGAGCCGGTGACCTTCTGCGCGGCGTCCTCGGGGCCGTACGTCCACACCTCGCCCGACGGGGCGGTGAGCTCGACGCGGAACTCGTCGGCCGGGGCCTCGAGCTCGTTGTTGTTGAAGGAGTAGTTGCGGGTGCGCACGCCGATGTGGGCGACGTGGCGGATCCGGTCGGTCGGTTCGACGGTGACACCGAGCGCGTCGGCGACGTCGAGGCCGTGGGCCCAGGTCTCCATGAAGCGCGCGCTGGCCATCGAGGCCGGCGACATCGGCGGACCGAACCACATCAGCTTCTCCCCGGAAGGAAACTCCGCCAGCGTCGTGGCGAGCGCCGGGCGGGCCACCTGCCAGCGGGCGAGCAGGTCGGCCGGGGCCGCCTCGGCGCCCTTGGCCGCCATCTCGTCGACGTAGCCGGTGGGGTTCATGATCGCGACCATCACCTCGGCGTCCCACGCCTCCTTGTCGGTGGCCGCCTTGACGGCGACCTCGTCGGTCCAGGCGAGGTGGGCGATGGTGGTGGCGACGTCCCAGCCCTCGGCCGGGGTGGGGGTGCGCCACCCGGCGTCGTCGAGGGGCGCGACGAGCGACTCGAGGGCGTCGCCCTCGGCCGCCAGGTCGGCCAGGATTCCGTCGAGGACGGGATCAGACATGCTCAGGCTCCTTCGGTGGTGCTGTGGTCGGGGCTCAGGAGTTGCGCGTCGAGCGTGGTCGCCCACGCGTCGAGGATGCGGGCGCGACGACGGGCGTCGTCGGAGATCGTGTTGGCGAGGCCGAGGCCGCGTACGAGGTCGAGCGTGGCCTGCACCAGCTCGCGGGCGCCGCGGGCGTTGCCGTCGACGCCGAGGGCGGCGGCGGTCAGCTGGTGGGTCTCGCGACCGACGCGCTGCTCGAGCGGTCCGACCGCCTCGGCGAGCGTCGGGTCGGTGCGCGCGGCGACCCACAGCTCGAGCGCCGCGGCGAAGATCGGCGAGGTGAAGTGCTCGGCGAGCAGCTCCAGCACCGCACGCGTACGCCCCTCCCCCGTGGGGGCGTGCGCCAGCGCGGCGGCCATCTCGGCGCCGCGGGTGGTGGAGATGTGCTCGACGGCAGCCACGACGAGGTCGTTCTTGGTCGGGAAGTGGTGGAGCTGCGCCCCGCGGGAGACGCCGGCGCGCTGGCTGACCAGCGTGGTGGAGGTGCCCGAGAAGCCGCACTCGACCAGGCACTCGACGGTGGCCTCCATGAGGCGCGCCCGCATGGCGCGGGTGCGCTCCTCCTGCGGGACGCGGGTCGGATTCGTGCTCATGCCGAGAACTGTGCCTCGGGAACATACAAACAGTCAAGCCTGTCTGTATCTTTTCTCGCCGTCTTTCCTGCTGTTTGACGCCGATGGGACGGGGTCGCCTTGCTTTAGGGTGTGCGCAGAGCCGGGTACGGGGCCCGGACTAGCGAGGAGGAACCGTGTCGACCCACGGCAACGAGCCCAACGACCCCCACGGCAACCCGCCGGAGGGGCAGCCGCCCTACGGTGACCAGCCGCAGCAGCCTTCGGACGGAGAGCCCCCGTACGGGCAGCCGCCCTACGGCGACCAGCCCCAGTACGGGCAGCCCCAGTACGGTCAGCCGCAGTACGGCGACCAGCCCCAGTACGGCGAGCAGCCCTACGGCTCTCCCTACGGCGAGCCGGCCTACGGCCAGGTGCCGCCCGGCGGTGGCTACGGCTACGGCAGCGGCGCGAGTGGCGGCGGGTTCAGCGTCGGCGCGGCCTTCTCCTACGCGTGGCAGAAGTTCAAGGCCAACGCGGGCGTGCTGATCGGCATCACCGTCGTCGGCCTCGTGGTCGCCGGCATCCTGAGCGCCATCGGCAACTCGGTGCAGTCGACCCCGGTGACGGTCGACGACGCGGGAGACTTCGCGGCCGCCGCAGGCTTCTCCGGCTTCGGCATGATCTTCTCGGTGCTCTCGTCGATCGCCTCGATGGTCATGCAGGCGTTGCTGGTCAAGGCCGGCCTGTCGATCACCCGCACCGGCACGGTCACCGACCTCTTCGGCGGCATCAACTGGCTCCAGGTGATCATCGCCAGCGTCCTGCTGTCGGTGGCGACCTCGATCGGCCTGGTCCTCTGCATCCTGCCGGGCCTGGCGATCATGTTCTTCACGTGGTTCACGCTCTTCTTCATCATCGACCGCAACCAGAACGCGTTCGAGGCGATCGGCGCCAGCGCCAGCCTGGCCTCGAAGAACGCCGGCCCGCTCTTCGTCTTCGCCCTGGCCTGCGTCGGCGTCTACCTGCTCGGCTTCATCGCCTGCTGCGTGGGTCTGCTGGTGGCCATCCCGCTGGCCGCGGTGGCCCAGGCGTACGCCTACCGCACCGTGCAGGGCGAGCCGGTCGCTGCCTGACCCGCACCCCGCACCCGCGTCGAACCCGCCCGGCCCACCGGGCGGGTTCGTCCATTTCCGGCGCGTCCGGGGTCGCCACCTACCGCCGGGCGTCGAGGTTTGCCACACTCGCCCGCATGACGCAGCAGACGATCCTCATCACCGGCGCCTCCAGCGGACTCGGCGCCGAGATGGCCCGGCAGTTCGCGGCCCGCGGCCACCACCTCGCGCTGTGCGCGCGGCGTACGGAACGGTTGGAGGAGCTGCGCGCCGAGATCAACGCCGCGATCCCCGGGTGCCGCATCTCGGTGCGGGCCCTCGACGTCAACGACCACGACGCGGTCTTCGAGGTCTTCCGGGCGTTCCGCGCCGAGGCGGCCGCCGAGGGTCGCCGCATCGACCGGGTCATCGTCAACGCCGGCATCGGCAAGGGCGCCCCGTTGGGCACCGGCAAGTTCCACGCCAACAAGGAGACGGCGATGACCAACTTCGTCGCCGGGCTCGCCCAGGCCGAGGCGGCGATGGAGCTCTTCCGTGCGCAGGACGGCGGCCACCTCGTGATGGTCTCGAGCGTCTCCGCGAAGCGCGGCATGCCCAAGGCGATGACCGCGTACGCAGCCACGAAGGCCGGTGTCGCGCACCTCGCCGAGGGCGTGCGCACGGAGATGCACGGCAAGCCGCAGTACAAGGTGTCGGTGATCTACCCCGGCTTCATCGTCTCGGAGATGAGCGACCGCACCCGCAAGCCGGGGCTGCTGATGGCCCCGACCGAGAAGGGGGTCCGCGCGATCGTCGACGCGGTGGAGAAGGAGAAGAAGTCTGCGGCGGTCCCCGGCTGGCCGTGGACCCCGCTGGCCGCGGTGCTGAAGGTCGCCCCGCTGGGCGTGATCAGGAAGATGGTCTGACGTACCCCTCCTGCCGGTCCTGCTCGACGACTCCCTCCACGAGCCGGTCGAGGAGCCGGGACGCCCGGTCCAGGGGCATCGGCTCGAGCTGCCGCACCATGGCGCGGCGGAGACCGTCGAGCCCCGCGACCACGAGCTCGACGTCGTCGGAGTCCAGGCTCCTGCCCTCGCCCCTCCCCAACGCCCGGACCAGGTCGCACAGCTCCTCGTGCCGACCCTGGACGACGTCACCCACCTCGTCGTCGGTGCGGCCGAGCTCGCTCACCGCTGACCAGATCGACTCCGCCTCCAGGCTCTCGGGGTCGCGAGGCAGCAGACCGACCCAGCCGTCGCGGGCCGCGCGCCACTCCATCTGCCGCTGCCGGCGCCGGCTGGCGGTGGCCGAGAACCAGGTGACGAGCCGCTTGCGGTGGGTGAACTGTGCGACCAGCGTCGAGGGGGCGATCCCCACACCCGACGCCACCCTCCGGATCGAGAGGCCGAGGATGCCGTGGCCCAGCACCAGGTCGGTCATGACGACGCGGACGGCCTCGCCGCGGGTCGGATCGGGTCGTGAGGGCATGGCGCCATCCGACCACCGATCACGCGACGGACGCGGGCTCTCTCCACAGGAGCGTCGGGTTCCTAGCCCCCGAGCTGAGCCTCCCGGGGGTAGTTCTTGAAATGATCGAACGGCCGTTCATTTCAAGAATTGCCCCCGCCAGCCCCGATCCGGTCTGGTCGCACGCCGATCCACCGAACAGTCAGACGCTTACGCCCCAAAACGCCACCGCGCGTCCACAGCAACGGCGAGACTTGTCCCCGTCACGTCCCGCCGCTCAGGAGGCACCCCCATGCGCAGCCCGTTCCGCACCGCCGTCAGCCGTACCGGGACGGCGGGCGTCGCCCTGGCCCTGGCTGTCCTCCTGGCCGGCTGCGGCGCGGACGACGTCGTGGTCGAGGTCGGCGAGGCGCGGACGAGCAACACCGGCTCGGTCGCGGGCTCGGTCTCCCCCACGGCCGCGCCGACGCTCTCCCCCTACCTCTCGACCGAGCCGTCCGTGATCGGAGACGTGACGCTCCACCTCCCGGTCGGATGGACCACCTTCGAGGGGCAGCCCGTGGCCGCAGCAGGCGAGGGTTCGGAGGTCCAGGGCGCGGCTCAGCTGACCACCGTCGACGCCGAGGGCAAGACCGCCCAGGAGTGGGCCGACGAGATCGTCGCCGGGGAGACCGACCTGGTGAACGAGGGTGAGGGACTGACCCTCAACGACCCGCTCGTCGCCCCCGGCGAGCGCGAGGTGCTCCACATCAGCCACGACTACGCCGAGGGGCGCGCCAACTTCTTCGTGACGGTCGAGGCCGACTCGCTCTACCTGCTCCGCTTCGGCGGAGACGGCTCGACCCGCGCCCAGCTCGCGGTTGCCGAGGCCGCGTCGACCATCACCATCCAGGTCCAATCCCGCCCGACGGGCACGACCACGCCGACGGGCACGACCACGCCGACGGGCACGACCACGCCGACGGAGCCGGCCAGCGCGAACTAGCCCAGCACGCGGGCCAGGAACTGACGCGTCCGCTCCTCACGGGGCGCGCTGAAGATCTGCGCCGGCGGCCCCTGCTCGAGGATCCGACCACCGTCGAGGAAGCAGACCTGCGTCGCGACCTCGCGGGCGAAGTCCATCTCATGGGTGGCGAGCACCATCGTGGTCCCCTCCGCGGCCAGCGCCCGCACCGCCCGCAGCACGTCGCCGACCAGCTCTGGGTCGAGCGCCGCGGTGATCTCGTCGAGCAGCAGCAGCGCCGGGCCGGTCGCCAGCGCGCGTACGAGTGCCACCCGCTGCTGCTGGCCGCCGGAGAGCCGGTCGGGGTGCACGTCGGCCTTGTCGGCCAGGCCGAACTGCTCCAGCAGCCCCCGGGCCCTGGCCTCCGCCTCGCGGCGCGGGACCTTGTGCACCCGGCGCGGCGCGAGGGTGACGTTGTCGAGCACGGTCAGGTGCGGGAAGAGGTTGTAGGCCTGGAAGACCATCCCCATCCGGGCGTGCACGGCCCGCCGGTCGACCAGCGGGTCGGAGATCTCGCGACCCTCGAACTCGATCGTGCCGTCGTCGACGTCCTCCAGCAGGTTGAGGCAACGCATCAGCGTCGACTTGCCCGACCCCGAGGCGCCGATCAGGCAGACCACGTCGCCGGCCGCCACCTCGAGGGAGACGTCGTCAAGGACGACCTTCGAGCCGTACGCCTTGCGTACGCCCTGCACCCGCAGCAACGGATCGCTCATCGTGCCCCCGCCCGCTCGCGCTCCGCGTAGCGCCGCTGCAGCCGGTCGGTGAAGCGGGCCAGCGGGATCGTGAGGGCCACGAAGAAGGCGGCCACGACGACCATCGCGGTGTAGTTGAAGTGGTAGTTGCCGTAGTCGCGGGCCGAGAAGACCGCGTCGAAGATGCCGATCACCGAGACCAGCGCGGTGTCCTTCTGCAACGACACGAAGTCGTTGAGCAGCGGCGGGACGACGCGGCGTACGGCCTGGGGAACGATCACGTGGCGCATCGCCTGCACCCGGCTCAGGCCCAGCGTCTGCGCGCTCGCCCACTGCGACGGGTGGATCGACTCGATGCCGGCGCGGAAGACCTCCGCGACGTAGGCGCCGTACGACAGCACGAGCGCGACCAGCGCCCAGAAGAAGAGGTCGTTGGTGACGCCGGTCAGCCCGAGCGCCGGGATGCCGAAGCCGCAGAGCAGCACCAGCAGGATCGTCGGGACGCCCCGGAAGAGGTCGGTGTAGCCGACGGCGACGAGCCGCAGCGGCGTGAGCCAGGCCGAGCGGCTCTGCCGCGCCAGCGCCACCAGCAGGCCGAGCACCAGGATGATCGGCTCGGCGATCAGGAACATCTTCACGTTGACCCAGAAGCCCGACAGGATCGCGGGGAACGACTCCTGCGCGTGCTCGAGGGAGAAGAAGGTCTCGCGGACCCGCTCCCACCCGGGCAGCTGGGTGACCCCGAAGGCCAGCGAGCCGAAGACGGCCAGCGTCACCGCGGAGGCGGTGAGCAGCTGGCGACGGTGGAGGGTACGCCGGACCACGCGCCGGGCGAGCTCGCGCTCGCTGGGTTGCCAGGCGCTGGGTTGCCCGGCGGTGGGCTGCCCGGAGGCAGCGCTGCCGGCGGGGGCCGGCGTACCCGTGTCGCTCACGTCAGGGTCAGTCGAGGACCGGCACGTCGGCCGTGTCGGAGAGCCACTCCTGCTCGAGGGCGGCCAGGGTGCCGTCCTCCTTCAGCTCGGCCAGCGCGGCGTCGACGCAGCCGACCAGGGCGTTGCCCTTCTCGAAGAGCATGCCGAACTCCTCGACCGCGTCGTCGTCGTAGGCGAACTGGCCCACGATGGTGGAGTCCTCGATCTCGACGGCGGTGATGTAGAGCGCGGTCGGCAGGTCGGCGACGATCGCGTCGACCTGGCCGTTGAGCAGCGCCTGCTTGGCGGCGTTGGTGTCCTCGAAGACCAGCGGCTTGGCGGTCGGCTCGATCTCCTCGCGGATCGCGGTCAGCGAGGTGGTGCCGGTCTGGGCGCCGAGCTTGAAGGTCTCCAGCCCGTCGAAGTCGGCGACCTTGCTGGCCTTCGAGCCGTTGAGGGCGATGATCGCCTGCGTGGGCGCGTAGTAGCCCTCGGAGAAGTCGACGACCTCGAGGCGCTCGGCGGTGATCGAGATCTGGTTGATGTCGAAGTCGAACTTCTTCTTGCCCGGTGCGTAGGAGTTGTTGAACGGCACCTTGACCCAGGTGACGTCGCCCTCGGCGAAGCCCAGCTTGTCGGCGACCGCGTAGGCCACGGCGGACTCGAAGCCCTTGCCGTTGGAGGGGTCGTTGCCGGCGAACCACGGCTCGTACGCCGGGGAGTCGGTGGCGACGGTCAGCTTGCCGTCGGTGAGCACCTTGTCGGCGGCGCACTCCGCCGGGTCACCCGCCTCGGAGGTGGGGGCGGGGTCAGCGCTCTTCTCCTCGGCCGGCGCACAGGCGGCGAGGGCGAGGAGGAGCGGGATCGTGGCGGCAGCAGCGGTACGGGGGATGCGCATGGGTGAATCGTAAGACGTCAGGCAGCGACGGTGGTGACGACCGCAGCGCGGCTGGACGCATCGGTCCAGACCAGCCCGGCGCGCCACCACCGGAAGGCCGACCACGCCAGGAACGGCACCGCCAGCAGCACGACGACGTGCCACGGTGCGGCCCACGACGCCGTGGAGAAGACCATCGCGGTCAGCGTGGTGCTCAGCGCCAGCTTGGCCGAGTAGCCGACCATCACCGTCGGCGGTGCCGGCGTGGCCCGCGCGGAGCGCAGGTTGACCGCGAAGGGACGCGTCACCGACCACCGCATCGAGGTCGAGACCACCTGGACGGTGACGACCAGGAGCAGGCAGAGCACCGCCGCGACCTCGGAGGCCGTCGGCACCCCGGCCCGCAGCGCCGCGAGCACGACGGTGATCACCGAGGCGGCCAGCAGCCACTCGGCCATCACCCAGCTGCGCGCGGTCCACACCCGCTGGGGGTCGACCGGCAAGGTCTCGCGCCACAGGCCACCGCGACCGTCGAGCGCGAAGGCGTTGACGCCGTACAGCAGCGCCCCACCGCTGGCCACCAGCCCGGGGAGGATGATCACGTTCTCCCAGGTCAGGCCACCGGCGAAGGCGATCAGGCCCGGGCCGACCGCCAGCACCAGCATGCCGCGCCGCATCGGCACCGCCCGCCAGACCGAGGCGCGGTCGATCCGCACGAGCATCCCCCACAGCGTGCGCGGGTGGGCTGGGCCGCGAAGTGCTGGGTCTCCACCTTCAGCGCGTCACGGGTCTGGCGCCGCGCCGCCGAGTGGCAGGCCACCCCGCCGAGGACCAGGGCGACCGCGGTGAGGGCGAGCAGGGAGGTGACGGCGACGACCCAGGCCACGCTGAAGCCCTGGAGGCCGGCGACGACCAGCTCGAGCGTCGGGACCTGGTCGAGCACGTCGTTGAGGTGGCCCGACAGCTGCAACCAGGCGAGCAGGACGGCGACCGCGACCCCGGCCGTACGCACGATGGCGACGCCGTGGCGCCGGCGCCGGACCGACTCGACCGACCAGGCGATCACCTGCCCGAGCGCGGTCGCGAGGACCAGCCACAGCACCACGATGGTGAGCAGCCACGGCAGGGCGTCGAGGCCGTGGGCGAAGGTGGTGGCACCCAGCAGGAACCACGCCTGCAGGATCCAGCCGATGTTGAGCGGGGCCATCAGCAGCGCACCGAGGTGGTCGGTCGTGGGGCTCACCGGGAAGGCGACGGCGTCCTCGCCCGAGAGCAGCTCACGGCCACCGCCCGACGCGACGGCGGCCGAGACGGTCAGGCCGAGGAAGCCGATCATGAAGGTCGGCAGGATGATCAGCGTGTTGAGCGCCAGCCCCTCGTCGGCGCCCGCCCCGGGCGCGAGGAGCGGGCCGAGGACCGCGGCGGCGGTCAGCGCGACGACGACCATCCAGATGGTGCGGATGACCGCCGGGCGCCGCACCGTGCCGGAGCGGAAGCGCAGCAGGTGGCCGGTGTCGGCGACCGCGCGACGGATCTCCGCGAGGCTCCACGGGGAGGCGGAGACGGCGTACGTCCGCCCCACCGCCGCCTGCTCAGTCGAGGAGGGCGCGGTAGGCATCGGCGCCTTCCTCCCCTCGCAGGTCGATCGCGTCCATGTCGGCGACGCGGGCGCCGCCACGCAGCACGAGCGCCGTCGAGCAGGTCTCGATGGCGAGCTCGCGCAGGTGGGTGGAGAGCAGGATCGAGGCGCCGCGGGCACGGGCGTCGGCGACCACCTCGAAGGTCGCCTCCACACCGATCGGGTCGACGCCGTCGAAGGGCTCGTCGAGCAGCAGGACGTCGGGCTCGTGGAAGGCAGCGAGGATCACGGAGAGCCGGCGGCCCATGCCGTGGGAGAAGCCGGTGGTGACGCGGTGCGCGACGTCGCCGAGCTCGAAGCGCTCGAGCAGGTCGCGGGCCCGCGGCTCCCAGCCGGTCATCCGACGCAGGCTGGCGGAGAGCTGGAGGTGCTCCCACGGCGTCGCGCGCGGCACCAGGCCGCCGACGTCGGGGCAGTAGCCGACCGCGCGCTTCACGCCGAGCGGGTCCTGGCTGACGTCGATGCCGGCGACGACGACGCGACCGCTGGTCGGCGGGACGACGCCCGCCAGGACGCGCATGGTCGTGGACTTGCCGGCGCCGTTGCGGCCCAGCAGCGCGGTGGCGCGGCCGGGCGGGGCCTCGAAGCCGACGCCGGTGACGGCCTCGACCTCACCGAATCGGACGTGGAGGTCCTCGACGAGCACGGCAGGAGCGGGGACGGTGGGTGTCACCGTTCGATTGTCGTCGGATTCGGCGGGGCCGGGAGCGGTTTCGGCGGACTCGCCCGGCTGCCTGCCGCCACGAGGTTCCGTGATCACCACGGGTAGGGAAGGCTGCCCCCATGCACTTCGTCGGAATCGACCTCGCCTGGGGTGAGCGCAACCCCACGGGCCTCGCCGTGCTCGACGCGGAGGGCCGGCTGGTCCACGTCTCCACGGTCGTCACCGACGACGAGGTCGTGGCCGCGCTCGCGCCCTTCACCGAAGGCCCCTGCCTGGTCGCCGTCGACGCCCCGCTGATCGTCACCAACCCGACCGGCAACCGCGCCGCCGAGGCAGCACTCAACAAGGACTTCGCGCCGTTCGACGCCGGCGCCCACCCCACCAACACCGGTCGCGCCGAGTTCGCCGGGCGGCCGCGCGCCGCCCGGATCGCCAGCCGGCTCGGCCTCGACATGAACCCGCGCTCCGGCCGGGCCCGCCGCGCCATCGAGGTCTACCCGCACCCGGCGACGGTCGCGCTCTTCCGGCTCGGCCGCACGCTCAAGTACAAGTCCAAGTCGGGCCGCAGCCTCGAGCAGCTGCGCGCCGAGCTGCTCGTCCTGATGGGCCTGATGGAGTCGCTCTCCGGCGCCGACCCCCGCCTCGTGCTCGACGGCGAGGCGGGCGGCGAGGCGTGGCGCGGGCTGCGTACGACCGTGGAGCGGGCCCAGCGCAAGAGCGAGCTGCGCGTCGCCGAGGACCAGGTCGACGCGGTGCTCTGCGCCTACGTCGCGCTCTTCGCCACCACGCACCCCGAGCGCACCACGACCTACGGCACCTTCGAGCAGGGGTACGTCGTCACGCCGACGCTGACGCGGCCGACCTGGTGCCCACGCGGCGCGGGGCGGCCGCCGACGCCGCGCCGGGCGCGGAGTCCGACGGCGACGCAGATGCCCATGCAGCGGACCCCGGCACTGCCGTACGCCGCTACGCCGAGCAGCTGCCCGAGGTGCGGCGCGCGACCGAGGACTTCGTGCAGATCGTGCGGTCGATGCTCGACGACGCCGGCATCAACTACCTGACCGTGACCGGTCGGGCGAAGACGATGACCTCGTTCGCCGCGAAGGCGGCGCGCACGGTCGACGGGCGGCCGGTCTTCACCGACCCGCTGCGCCAGATCCTCGACCAGATCGGCCTGCGCGTCATCACCTACGTGCACAGCGACGTCCAGGCGGTGGTCGACGTGCTCAACGAGCAGCTGGTCGTCCACGACGACCGCGACATGGGCGAGGAGACGGCGAGCGAGGGCCGCTTCGGCTACTCCAGCCGCCACCTCCAGGTGGAGCTCGAGGACGAGGACGAGCAGGCGCACCCGCACCTGGCCGGCCGGATGGCGCAGGTCCAGGTGCGCACCGTGCTCCAGCACGCGTGGGCGGAGTTCGAGCACGACATCCGCTACAAGGGCACCATCCCTGACGAGCACGTGCCCGACTTCGACCGCCGCTTCACGCTCGCGGCCGGCCTGCTGGAGCTGGCCGACCGGGAGTTCTCGACCATCCGCGAGCGGCTGACCGAGTCGATGGCCGAGCCCGAGCCGTCGCAGGAGCCGAGCGCCGACCCGCGGATCACCGCGCGTGAGCTGGCCGCCTTCCTGGCCGGGCAGTACGCCGACGCGGGTTGGTCGCGCACCGACCACTACGAGTGGATCGGCGGGCTCCTGCTCGAGCTCGGGATCACCTCACTGGTCGAGCTCGGCGAGGTGCTGCGCTCGGTCGACTCCGCCAGCATCGCGGAGCGGATGGGCTACCAGCACCCGCCGACCGCCGTACGCCGCCTCGACGACGCGCTGCTGTGGGTGCACGGCGACACCTACGTCGGCCTGCGCGACAACGCCCACCGCGTCCCCGCGCTGCAGGCGCGGCTGGCGCGGCTGGCGAAGATGCGCCAGGAGTCCTGAGGGGCGCACACTGGAGCATGACCCGACGACTCGCCGCGGCCGCCCTGCTCCTGGTCCTGGCCTCGGGCTGCACCGACACCGCCGAGACCGAGGCGGGGCCCACCCCGTCGCCGTCGGCCTCCGAGTCGGGCACGGTCAGCGCGTCACCGTCCCTGTCGCCCTCGCAGAGCCCGTCCGCCACCCCGGTCGCCGACCCCGTCTCGGTGCCCGGCTTCGCGGCGCAGACCCACGTCGGCGACCGCCTGCGCCTCGGGGCGGTGCGGGAGCGCACGGCGAGCTTCACCTCGTACGACGTGACCTGGCGCGCCCGCAGCAGCGGCCGCGGCGCCGACGAGAGGCCGGTGCGACTCTCCGGGGTGCTCAACGTGCCCACGGGCGAGGGGCCGTTCCCCGCGGTGGTGCTCGCCCACGGCTACATCGACCCGGCGGTCTACGAGAGCGGGCAGGGCATGACGCGCGAGCGCGGCTTCCTCGCCGAGCGGGGCTTCGTCGCGCTGCACGTCGACTACCGCGGCCACGCCGGCTCCGACCCGGACCCCTCGGGCGGCACCGACGTGCGACTGGGGTACGCCGTCGACGTGCTCGCCGCGGTCGACGCGCTGCGGCGGGCCGACCTGCCCGTCGACGACGACCGGGTCTCGGTCTTCGGTCGCTCGATGGGCGGCGGGGTGGTGCAGAAGGTCGCCGAGATCGCCCCCGACGCCGTCCACGCGGTGGTGGCGTGGGCCTCGGTCTCGTCACTGGAGGGCGAGAACTTCAACCACTTCATCCGCGGTGACGGCGACGCCCGCGCCGCGGCCATCGAGCGACGGCGCCGGCCGGAGCAGGCGCCGGACTTCTGGCGCGGCGTCTCGTCGCGGCCGTACTTCGACCGGATCACCGCGCCGGTGCTCGCCGTGCACGGCCGCTTCGACGACACCTGTCCGCCGCGCTGGGCCCGCGAGACCCAGCGGGCGATGCGCAGGGCGGGTGTCGACTCGCGCCTCGTCTGGTACGACGACGGCCACGCCTTCGGACCGGCCTTCGTGGCCGCGATGGACCGCACCGTGAAGTTCCTCCGGGCGGCGTGACCCGGCCTCAGCCGTTCGTTTCCCGGCCTCCCGTGACATCAGCGCGGCGTCGTCCGGTGGCGGTCCCGCGGAGGAACGACGAACGGGGAGGGAACCTCGCGGCTCCCTCCCCGTTCGAGACGGATCAGTGACGTGTCAGCCGATCAGGCGGGGAAGCCCTCGCCCTTGGCCGCCATCTCCTCCAGGTAGGCGCTCGGGGTGAAGCGGTCGCCGTAGGCGGCGGCCAGCTCCTTCGCGCGCTTGATGAAGGCGTCGATGCCGATCGAGCCGTCGGCAGCCTCGTAGCCGGTGATGAACTGCGCCGCACCACCCAGGCGGGCCGGGAAGCCGATGCCGAAGATCGAGCCGATGTTGGCTGCGGCGGCGGACGTCAGGACGCCCTCCTCGAAGCACTTGGCGGTCTCGAGGGCCTCGATGAAGAGCATCCGCTCCTGGATGTCGACGAACGGGATCTGCTCCTCGGCGGGCGGGAAGACTTCGCCCAGGCCCCCACAGGCCGGCGCGCTTGCCGGACTCGTCGTAGTCGTAGAAGCCCTTGCCGACCAGGCGCGACGAACGGCCCAGCTCGATCATCTTGTCGACGACCGGGTAGGCGCCGTCCTTCGGAGCCTCGACGCCGGCGGCCTCGTAGGCAGCCAAGGTCTGCTTGCGGATCTTCACCATCAGCTCGAGGTTGAGCTCGTCGGAGATCTGCAGCGGTCCGACCGGGAAACCGGCCTGGGTCGCGGCACGCTCCAGCGAGACCGGGTGCACACCCTCGCCCAGCATCGCCAGGCCCTCGTTGATCTGCACGCCGATGACGCGCGAGGTGTAGAAGCCACGGCTGTCGTTGACGACGATCGGGGTCTTCTTGATCGCGAGCACCACGTCGTACGCCTTGGCGAGCGCCTCGTCGGAGGTCTCCTTGCCGCGGATGATCTCGACCAGCGGCATCTTGTCGACCGGCGAGAAGAAGTGCAGACCGATGAAGCGGTCACGCGAGGCGGCGTCCTCCAGGCCCTCGGCCAGGCCGGAGATCGGCAGGGTCGAGGTGTTGGAGCAGAGCAGGGCGTCGGGCGAGAGGTGCGGCATGACCTCGGCGAAGACCTTGGCCTTGAGGGCCGGGTCCTCGAAGACGGCCTCGATCACCAGGTCGGCGCCGGCGGCGTCGGCCGGGTCGGCGGTCGGGGTGATCCGCCCGAGCAGCTCGTCGGACTTCTCACTCGTGAGCTTGCCGCGCGAGACGGCCTTCTCGTTGATCTTGGCGGAGTAGGCCTTGCCCTTCTCGGCGTTCTCGATCGAGACGTCCTTGAGCACGACCTCCATGCCGGCGCGGGCGCAGACGTAGGCGATGCCCGCGCCCATCATGCCGGCGCCGAGCACGACGACCTTCTTGGCGACGTACTTCTCGACACCCTGCGGACGCAGCGAGCCGGAGTTGATCGCGGAGAGGTCGAGGAAGAACGCCTGGATCATGTTCTTGGCGTTCTGGCCGGTGACCAGCGAGACGAAGTAGCGCGACTCGACGCGCGAGGCGGTGTCGAAGTCGGTCGAGGCGCCCTCGACGGCGGCCTTCAGGATCGCCTTCTGCGCCGGGTAGTCGGCACCCTTGAGCTGCTTGCGCAGCAGCGCCGGGAAGGCCGGCAGGAAGGCGGCCAGGGCGGGCGACGACGGCTTGCCGCCGGGCATCTTGTAGCCGGGGCGGTCCCACGGCTGCTTGGCGGCGTCCTCGTTGTCGGCGTTGGCGAGGATCCACGCCTTGGCGGCCGGGATCAGCTCGTCCTGAGTGGCGACCAGCTCGTCGACGAGGCCCTTCGCCTTGGCGACCGAGGCCTTGAAGCGCGGGCCCTGGAGCAGGATGTCCATGAGCGCGGTCTGCAGGCCGAACATGCGGACGGTGCGGGTGACACCGCCGCCGCCGGGCAGCAGGCCGAGGCTGGCCTCGGGGAGGCCGATCTGGACGTTCGAGGCGTCGACGGCGATGCGGTGGTTGGCGGCCAGCGCGATCTCGAGGCCACCGCCCAGCGCGGCGCCGTTGATGGCGGCGACGACCGGGACCGGGAGGGTCTCGAGCTTGCGCAGCGTCGCCTTGATGCCCTCGACCTCCTCGAACATGCGCTCGGCGTCGGCCTTGGTCACCTGCATCATGCCCTTGAGGTCACCACCGGCGAAGAAGGTCTTCTTCGCGCTGGCGATCACGACGCCCTTGACGTCGCTGCCCTCGGCCGCGACCTCCTCGGCGAGGCGGTCGACGACGGCCGTCATGGCCCGCGTGTAGGCCTCGTTCATGGTGTTGGCGCTGGAGCTGGGGTCATCCATCGTCAGGGTGACGATGCCGTCGGCGTCCTTGTCGTAACGGACGGCGGAGTCGGTCTGGGTGCTCATCTTGTGCAGTTCCTCTCTGGTCCCGGTCTCAGACCAGCTCGACGATGGTCGCGATGCCCATGCCGCCGCCGACGCAGAGCGTGGCGAGGCCGCGGCGCTTGCCCTGGCGCTCGAGCTCGTCGATCAGGGTGCCCAGGATCATGGCGCCGGTGGCGCCCAGCGGGTGGCCCATGGCGATGGCGCCACCGTTGACGTTGGTGATGGAGTCGTCGATGCCCATGTCGCGCATGAAGCGCATGGCGACGGCGGCGAACGCCTCGTTGATCTCGAAGAGGTCGATGTCGTCGACGGTCAGCCCGGCCCGGTCGAGCGCCTTGCGGGCAGCCGGGGCGGGGCCGGTCAGCATGATGACCGGGTCGGCGCCGGAGACGGCGGTCGAGATGATGCGGGCGCGCGGGGTCAGGCCGAGGTCCTTGCCGACCTGCTCGGTGCCGATGGCGACCAGGGCCGCACCATCGACGATGCCCGACGAGTTGCCGGCGTGGTGGACGTGGTTGATCTTCTCCAGCCAGTGGTACTTCTCCAGAGCGACGTCGTCGAAGCCGGCGTCGCGGCCCATCTGGGCGAAGGAGGGCTTGAGCTTGGCGAGGCTCTCGGCGGTCGTGCCGGGGCGGATGGTCTCGTCACGGTCGAGCACGACCATGCCGTTGACGTCGGTCACCGGGACGATGGCCTTGCCGAAGTAGCCGTTCTCCCAGGCGTGCGCGGCACGGGCGTGCGACTGCGCGGCGTACGCGTCGACGTCGTCGCGGGTCAAGCCCTCGACGGTCGCGATCAGGTCGGCGCCGATGCCCTGGGGCACGAAGGCGGACTTGAAGGAGGTGGCCGGGTCCTGGGCCCACGGGCCACCGTCGGAGCCCATCGGCACGCGGCTCATCGACTCGACACCGCCGGCGAGGATCAGGTCCTCGAAGCCGGAGCGGACGCGCTGCGCGGCCTGGTTGACGGCCTCGAGGCCGGAGGCGCAGAAGCGGTTGAGCTGGACGCCCGCGACGGTGTCCGGGTAGCCGGCCGCGAGGGCGGCGGTCTTGGCGATGTCGGCACCCTGCTCGCCCACGGGCGAGACGACACCGAGGACGACGTCGTCGACGCGACCGGGGTCGAAGCCGGGGTTGCGGTCCTTGACCGCGTCCATGAGGGTGACCGCGAGGTCGATCGGCTTCACCTCGTGGAGGGTGCCGTTGGCCTTGCCCCGTCCACGCGGCGTCCGGATGTGGTCGTACACGAATGCTTCTGCCATGACCGTCCTTGTTGGATCGTGATTGTCAGCCGATTGTGACACTATCGCTGTCACAGTCGTCAAGGTACCCGGCGCACAATCATCACGAGAGCGATGTGATCCATCGCACTCCGTGCGTCCTCCGCCCCGGTTGCCCACCAGACTGACCACCAGACCATGACCCGCCGACAGGTTCGGCTGACGCCACGAGGAGGTGCGGTGACCGACCAGGACATCGACCCGACCCCTGAGGCGCGCGAGGCGCTGCGCGACCTGCTGACGCTCGACGAGCTGACGGCCCGGGTGGGCATGAGCGTGCGCAACGTCCGCTTCTACACGACCAAGGGCCTGGTCCCCCCCCGCTGCGACGCGGCCGCTCCGGCTACTACACCCCCGAGCACGTCGCCCGGCTCGAGCTGGTCCAGGAGCTGCAGGCGCACGGCTTCACGCTCGCCGCGATCGAGAAGTACGTCGCGACGATCCCCGACGACGCCTCCGCCGAGCAGATCGCGCTGCAGCGCACGATGAGCGCGCCGTGGATGTCGGACCGTCCCGTGCAGCTCACCCGCGCCGAGCTCGACGCCCGCGCGGGCCGCGAGCTGAGCGACGACGAGGTGACCACGCTCGCCGAGATGGAGATCATCGACCCGACCGGTGACGGTCGCTACGAGGTCGCCCTCACCCAGTTCTCCGTCGGCCTCGGCCTGCTCGAGATCGGCTACCCGGTCGAGGCGGCGAAGGCGGGCAAGGAGCTCTACAAGCGGCACGGGGAGCAGCTCGCCGAGGAGCTCCTCGCCGTCTTCCGCACCCAGGTGTGGCCGACGTACAAGGAGGCGGGCATGACCCGCGAGCGCCTCACCGAGGTCGTCGAGCGGATCAAGCCGCTCTCGATCATCTCGCTGGTCGCTGCCTACGAGGCGGCGATGGACGAGGCGACCCGCGCCGACGTGGTGAAGCGCGGCCGCTGAGCGTCAGCGGTTGCTGAACGCCAGTGGTCACCCAGTGGGTGCGACACGCCGTCGCGCACCCACCAAGTGACCACTGTGCAGGAAGCAGCTGTGAATGAAGCATGCCTCAGTCGATCCGCGCCACCATCGGCAGCCGCGAGCGGGTGCAGAGCCACATCACGCTCGTCGCCAGCAGCGGCAGCGCCACCACGACCCCGAGCACCATCAGCCACGGCACGTCCAGGTAGGGCCCCTGCAGCTCGGGTGCGGCCCACGTGTTCGTGGTGACCGGCCGACTGACCGCGATGCCCGGCACGAAGCCGACCGCGGCTCCCAGGACGGCCCCGAGCCCGGAGATGACCAGCGCGTACGCCGCGGCGACGTGCCGCCGCGTACGCAGTGGTCCGCCGACGGCCGCCAGGGTGGCCAGGTCGGGGCGGGCGTCGGCCAGCGACAGGAAGGTCGCGGTCAGGGTGCCGGCGAGCATGAGCAGCGCGGCGGCCACGGCCAGGACCCACAGGATCACGACCACCTCGTCGGAGCGCTCGTAGCCACGCTCGACGTAGACCTCGGCTGCCTGGTCGACACCACGGACCGTCTCACCGAGCAGCTTCTCGGTGTCGCGGTCGAGGTCGCCCTCGAGACGCAGTCCCACCACCTCCACACGATCGGCCAACCCGGCGGCAGCCACCGCGACAGGCGGGACGACGGCTTCCACGTTGCTCGAACCGTCGACCTCCAGGGCGAGCGCCTCGAGACCCTTGATCGAGTCACCCGGACGCTCGTCCTCCCCGTCGTTCCAGACCGTCTCGACGACGTCGACCTCGCCGGGCAGGACGCCCCGGTCGGTCAGGACCACGGCCCGCCCCTCGGCCAACGCCTCGTCGGCGCGGGCCAGCTGCCCGTCGTCGAGCCCCGTGACCCCGCGCATGTCGTCGGCCACCACCAGGCCGCTTCCGAAGACCGAGCTCGAGTTGTTGAGGAGCACCTCCTCACCGCTCGAGGGCCGGACCTCCCACCAGTTGTTGTCGGCTCCGCGGCCCGGAGCACCGAACGCGCGGACCTCGTGGACGTCGACCTCCGGGACGGTGTCCTCGATGGCGGACCTGACCTCGTCGAGGACCTCGTCGCGATCCCGCACCTCCTCGCCGGGCAGCGACTCCGGGTACCAGTCGACCTTCGCCTGTCCCTCGGGGAGCTGGAGCGAGTAGGTGGCCCGACTCTCCGCCTCGTCGCTGCTCACGCTGATCCCGAGCGCGACCACCCCGGCGACCGTGGCGGCGACGGCGGCCACCGCCGGCACCGTGCGCGTACGGTGTCGCGCGGCGTCGCGGGCAGCGAAGCGGCCGGCCAGCGGCAGGCGCCCGGCCAGGCGCGCGCTCGCCGCCACGAAGACCGGCACCACCATGACCATGCCGATCATGACCACCACCACCGACGCCGTCATCAGCAGCGGACCGTAGTTCGCGTAGCGCGCCGCACCCACGGCCGCGCCGACGACGCCGACCCCCAGGACCACGAGCCCCACGAGGGGCGAACGCCGACTGGGCGGCGGGTCGGCGCGACGACCCGCCAGCGCCGCGACGACGTCCTGCCGTGAGGCGAGCCAGGCCGGCACGGCCGCGGCGGTGACGGCTGCCAGCAGGCCACATCCGGCGACCGCCAGCATCAGCAGCCACGGGACGTCGAAGGGGCCGAACCACGACCAGCTCGCCCGCTGCGCCAGCGGCACCAGCGCCGCGGCCAGGGGCACGCTCAGCAACATGCCACCCACGGCGGCAAGCCCGCCGAGCACGAGACCACCGGCCAGGATCACCCGTCGCGCCTGCCGCGGCGTGCCACCGGAGGCGGCGACGAGGGCGAGCGTACGCGTGTGGTTGCGCGCCGTGACCGCGAAGGCGGGGCCAGCCAGCAGCGCGACCTCCAGCAGGACCATGACCGCGATCATCGCGAGGATGGCGGCCCGCTCCTGGTTCTCGAAGGACTCCGGCGCCGGGTGGTCGACCTCCGAGGTCGGCGGAGGGTCGAGCAGCACCGCACGCGACGCGACCACCAGCCCCTGCGCGTTGAGCTTCTTGACCTCCGACCAGGAGATCTCGCTGCGCTCGACGAGCCACTGCTGCGGAGTCTCGTAACGCTCCTCCATGGTGGTCGCCGGGGCGACGAGGGAGCCGGCACTGCCGTAGGCCACCTCCTGCAGCCGGCTGAACGGGTCACGTCCGACGCCGACCACGGTGGCCGGCTCGTCGATCCCGGGCACCTCGAACTCGGCTCCCATGCCGAGCCCACGCTCGGCCAGCGCCTCGTTGACGACGACCTCGTGGGGACCGGTCGGCGCACGCCCCTCGAGGACCTCGAAGAGACCGTCGGTCAACGGGTCCGCGAGGTTGGTCTCGGTCACCGGGAAGTGGAGGACCCGATCCCCCAGGCGTACGGAGACGTTGGACTGCACGAGCGAGACGAGACGCGCGTCCTGGCCCAGCAGCGCCTGGATCGCGGTCTGGTTGCGCGGCGCCGGCATCGCGTCGCCCAGCGTCGTCCAGCCACCGTCGAGCGGGTCGGGGAGCTGGGTGACTCCGCCGACCTCCGGACCGAAGTCGTGGACGAGGGCGTCGGCCGCGCCGAGGTGTCGGTCGACGTTCTCGGCGGTGGAGTAGGCGCTGGTCCTCACCAGGATCAGCCCGACGCAGACGAGGAGCACCGGCAGCGCCACCAGGGTCAGCACCAGCGCACTGCGCAGCTTGTGCCGGCGTACGTCACGCGCCGCGATGCGCAGCGCGAACCGCCAGCCCCCCATCACAGCACCCCGGCGCCGAGGCCGACGTGCGCGCCGGACTCGTCGACGACCAGGCCGTCGCGCAGGAAGACCACGCGGTCGGCCCAAGCGGCGTGGCGCGCCTCGTGGGTGACGATCACGCAGGCGGCTCCTGCGTCGCAGAAGTCACGGAGCACACGGAGCACCTCCTCACCGGTCTCGGTGTCGAGGGCTCCGGTGGGCTCGTCGGCCAGGATCAGGCGACGCTCCCCGACGACGGCGCGGGCAATGGCGATGCGCTGCTGCTGGCCACCCGACATCTCGTCGGGGAAGCGGTCGGCGAGCTCGGCGATCCCGACCTTCTCGAGCGCGGCCACCGCCTGCTCGCGAGCGGTGCTGCGGGAGACGCCGTCGAGCTCCAGCGGAAGGGCGACGTTCTCGACGGCGGAGAGGGCGGGGATCAGGTTGTAGTCCTGGAAGACGTAGCCCACCGACGTACGCCGCACGCGCGCCCGCTCGGCCAGCGTCGCGGCCGTGAGGTCGACGCCCTCGATGACGACGCTGCCGCTGGTCGGGGTGTCGAGGCCGCCGGCCAGGGTGAGCAGGGTTGACTTGCCGGAGCCCGACGGGCCCATGACGGCGACGAGCTCGCCGGGGGCCACCGCGAAGGTGACGCCGCGCAGCGCGTGGACCTCGACGGCGCCCTCGCCGTGCACGCGGGTGACGTCGGCGAGGTGGAGCACGGGCTGGTTCATCGGTCTTCCTCCTGGGTCGGGGTGGCGGTGCGGGCGGCCGCGGCGCGGCGGAGTCGGGACTCGCAGTGGTCGAGCCACCGGATCTCGGCCTCCGTGTCGAAGACGAGCGAGTCGAGGACCAGCCCGAGCGCGAGGCCCTCGACGCTGGCAGGGTCGGCGGTCTGGCTGCGCTTGGCGCGGGTGTGCTCCTGCAGGGCGGCCATGGTGGCTGCGCGTTGCCGCTGGATGAGCTGACCGATGTCGACGCCCGGGAGCGTCACCGCCAGGGCCAGCTTGATGGCGAGCTCGTCGCGCGGTGGCTGGGTGCGCGGCACCGGGCTGGTGAACCAGCTGTCGGCCTCCTTCGCACCGGCCTCGGTGAGGCGGTAGCTGACCTGACGCTCCCCCGCGCCGTCGGTCGCGCCCTCCGCCTCACCGCGCGCCTCGCCGTGGCCCGTGTCGACGACCTCGATGAGTCCGTCACGCTCGAGCCGGGTGAGTGTCGTGTAGACCTGCCCGATGTTGAGCGGCCAGGTCGAACCGGTGCGTTCCTCGAACTCGCTGCGCAGCTGGTAGCCGTACATCGGACCCTGCTGCAGCAACGCCAGCATCGACTGCTTGATCGACATCCGAGCCCCCTCTCCTCACGGGTGCGGCAGCGTGCCGCGGTGGATACTGAGTATGTATAGCAGGTATGCATACCGAGTATGTATAGGCGCGCTGGGTGCTCGTCCAGTGGTCACTTAATGGCGAGGCACGCCGACGAGCCGGCCATCAAGTGACCACTGGGCGCCCACCACGGCACGAGAGAAACCCGCCGGCCGGATCAACCAGCAGGCGGGTCAGCGACGCAACAGCCCTACGGCTTGAGGTGCGTCCAGGGCTTCGTCAGGTCGAACCGTCGGCCCGACAGGGTGTCCGGGGCGATCTCGACGACGTTGTACTTCACGTCGGCGTCGACCCACGGCCGCAGGGGGACGTTCTCCGCGCGGTGCGCCTCGTCCTCCTCCAGCAGGCGGGCCTTGCCGCGGAGGATGACGCTGCGGGCGGTGCGCTCGTCGTACGCGTCGATCTCGAAGGCCACGTCCGGGTTCATCACGACGGCGAGCAGCTTGCTGCCCGGGGCCGTACGGAAGAGCAGCGTCCGGTGGTCGACCGCGTAGTTGATCGGCGCGATGTGCACCTCGTCGCCGAGGTGGAACGCGAGCCTGCCGAACTCCTCGCTGCGGAGGAACTCCCAGCACTCGTCGGGGCTCAGGGCCTGGGTCGCCTCGTCCATGGGGCCACCGTACTCCCGCGCGAGGCGCCCGGGAGCGTCCGACCGAGCGGAAAGACGGTGCCAAATGGCCCTTGACCCTCTTTTTCGCGCTCGTGGGCGCACTGGAAGCGCCTTTTCGTCGGTCATCCCGCCCGACGACCCTCGCGCCACTCCCACCCGGCCCCTACGCTCGAAGCATGAGCGCTGACCCACCCGCCCGCGTCCTCGTCGCCGGCGCCACCGGCTTCATCGGCCGCCGCCTGGTGCCTGCCCTGATGGAGCGGGGCCACGAGGTGCGGGCGATGACGCGCCGCCCCGAGGCGTACGACGGCCCCGGCACCCCGGTCGGCGCGGACGTCGGCGACCCCGACAGCCTGCCTCCGGCGCTGGAGGGGGTCGACGTCGCGGTCTACCTGGTCCACTCCCTCGACCACGAGGACTTCGAGTCCCGCGACCGCGAGGCAGCCGTCGCCTTCGGCAGGGCGGCCGCGGAGGCCGGCGTGCGCCAGATCGTCTACCTCGGCGGCCTCGGACACGACGGCAGCATGTCGGCGCACCTGCGCAGCCGCCGCGAGGTGGAGGGCAAGCTCGGCGAGGGCGGCGTCCCGGTCACCGTGCTGCGCGCCGCGATCGTGGTCGGCGACGGCGGGATCTCGTGGGAGCTGACCCGCCAGCTGGTCAAGAACCTCCCCGCGATGGTCGTCCCGAAGTGGACCTCGACCCGCACCCAGCCGGTCGCCCTCGACGACGTGGTGAGCTACCTGGTGGGCGTGGTCGACGACGAGCGCGCCTTCGGCCGGGTCTTCGAGATCGGCGGCCCCGAGGTGATGACCTACCGCGACATGCTGCGGATCGCCAGCCAGGAGATGTCCGGGGTCTCGCTGCCCGTCGTGCCGGTGCCGGTGATGACCCCGCGGCTGTCGTCGTACTGGCTCTCGCTGGTCACCGACGTCGACGTCACGACGGGCCGCAACCTCATCGACTCGATGGACACCGAGGTGGTCGTCACCGACGACTCGATCTTCGAGATCGTGCCGATCGAGCCGCTGGACTACCGCGAGGCCGTGCGCCGCGCGCTCGCCGACCGCAAGGACTGACCGCGGAGGGTCAGCCGATCAGCAGCGGGAGCACGAGCAGCATCGTCAGCGACCAGCTGACGTGGGTCAGCATCGGGCCGAGGATCCCGCCGGAGGCCCGCCGCTCCAGCCCGCACAGCAGGCCGAGCAGTCCGGCGGCGAAGGAGAGCATCACGTTGCCGGTGGCGGCGGTCGCGACGACGTAGGCCACCGTGCTCCACAGCACCGGGTGCCGCGGGACGGCCGCGTAGAGCGCGCCGCGGAAGAAGAGCTCCTCCGCCAGCCCGGTCACGCAGGTGATCACCAGCAGCAACGGGACCGACCCCTGGTCGGCGAAGTCGAGCACGCTGGCGACCTGCCCCTCGAGCGGGGCGAGCAGCGGCACCTCGCGCACCAGCAGCGCCCCGACCACGAAGAGCGCCGCGAGCGAGAAGCCGACGGCGAGCGGGGTCAGCACCGGGCGTACGAGGGTGTCGCGGAAGGCGATCCGCCCCAGGTGCAGCGGGCCGGCGGTGAAGGCGCCGACCGCCCAGACCACCGCCAACGTCAGCGTGCCGACGTAGAAGAGGTTGTCGCCGGGCTCGAGCCGGACCGACCACCCCAGCACCGCCGCCCCGACCAGGACGACGAGCACGGTGATCGCCTGACGCCGCCGCAACCGCTCGTCGGTCTCGCGCTGGTTGCGCGGCACGACGTCCCACAGGGCCCGCCGTAGCCATCGCTCGATCTGCACGAGTCCACCCTACGGAGCGGGCGGTGCCTCCACCCGCCGAGCCGCCGAGGCGACACCGAGCCAGCTGTGCGGGTTGCCGTCCCAGCACCACCCCAGCTTCGGGGCGCGCTCGCTGATCCACAGGGCCGGCACGCGGCGGTCGCCGGCCCGCTCGACCCTGCGCGAGCCCGACAGCATGAAGCAGCGGTTCTTCTCCAGCACGGTCGGCACCTGGAGCACCGCGGCGACCCCCTCCTCGACGGTCACCGGCGTCCGGTTTCGCGCGGTGATCACCGGCAGCGCGTCCTCGGGCGCGACGTCGCGGAACTCCTCCCCGCGGTCGAAGCCGAGCAGCAGGTAGGGCGCCGCGGGGACGTCGAGCCCCGGCACCGGACGGTAGGGCGCCAGGCCCTCGTCGCCGTGGTGACGGTCGACGAAGCCCGGCCGGTCGCCCAGGCGCAGCAGCGGCACAGTGTCGTCGGGACGCACCACCGCGGCGGGCAGGACGACCAGGCACGGCACGGCGCCGGGCCCGTCGTCGTACGCCGTGAGGTCGACGTCGAGCTCGGCGAGCGGCGCGAGGAGGGCGCGGAGCTGCTCCTCGCTCAGCCCTGCGAGCGCGGGGACCCCGAGCGCGACCAGGCGCTCGGCCTGGGTGTGGACGGTCGTACGCAGGTCAGCGGTCATGCGGCTCCTCGTGCAGATCCTCGGAGATCGTCGGAGAGAGTTCAACGGACCCGGACGGCGACGAGTTCCCGCCCCACCGGCGACGGGGCGCAACGACACGTGGTCGTTGCGCCCCGTCGCCGGTGCTGGAGTGCTGGTCAGCGGCGTCCGCTGGAGAAGGAGGCAGCGCTGTGGTTGCCACCACCGCCGCCACCGGACGTACGACGTGCACGCCCCTGACCGCCCTGGCCGCCGGAACGGCCACCCGAGCGCTGGCCGCCGCCGGTCTTGCCGTTGGACGGCTTGCCGCCCGCGACCTTGCCGTTGGTGGGCTTGCCGTTGGCGTGGCCCGAGGGAGCCTGGCCCGCGCCCTGCTTCGGCTGGCCGGAGCGGGTGTTGGGGCTGTTGCCGGCCTTGCGGCGCTGGCGGTTGCGGCCGCCGGTCTTGGGCGCGTCGCCGGAGGGGCGCGACTGGGTCGGGGCCGGAGCCTCGTAGCCGCCCTTCACCAGGACGCGCTCGCCGGGGGCGAGCTTGGACAGGATGGGGTCACCGGCGCCGGCAACCTTGGTGGTGGTCGGCTTGATGCCAGCCTGACGGGTCAGGTCGCGCACGTCGCGCACCTGCTCGTCGGTCATCAGCGTCACGACGGTGCCCTCGGCGCCGGCGCGGGCGGTGCGGCCCGAGCGGTGCAGGTAGGCCTTGTGCTCGGCCGGCGGGTCGGCGTGGATGACGAGGTTGACGTCGTCGACGTGGATGCCGCGGGCGGCGACGTCGGTGGCGACCAGCGTCATGGCCTGGCCCGAGTGGAAGGCCTCCATGTTGCGGGTGCGGGCGTTCTGCGACAGGTTGCCGTGCAGGTCGACCGCGGGCACGCCGCTCTTGTTGAGCTGGCGGGCCAGAGCCTTCGCGCCGTACTTCGTGCGGGTGAAGACGACCGTACGCCCGGGGGCGCTCGTCAGGTCGACGAGCACCGGCACGCGCGACTCACGGGAGATGTGCAGCACGTGGTGGCTCATCTTGGCGACCGGCGACTGCGCCGAGTCGGCCTCGTGGGTGACCGGGTTGCTCAGGTAGCGCTTGACCAGCACGTTGATCGCGCCGTCGAGCGTGGCCGAGAAGAGCAGGCGCTGGCCCGACTGCGGGGTCTTGTCGAGGATGCGCTTCACGCCGGGCAGGAAGCCCAGGTCAGCCATGTGGTCGGCCTCGTCGAGGATGGTGACCTCGACGGCGGAGAGGTCGCAGTGACCCTGACCCATGAGGTCCTCGAGGCGACCCGGGGCGGCGACGACGACGTCGACACCCTTGCGCAGGGCGTTGACCTGCGGGTTCTGGCCGACGCCACCGAAGACGGTCTGGACGCGCAGGCCGGTGGCGGCAGCCATCGGCTCGAGGGAGTCCTTGATCTGGGTGACGAGCTCGCGGGTCGGCGCGAGGATAATCGCGCGCGGCTTGTTCGGCATGGCCGGCAGCTTGGCGGCGTCGAGGCGCGCCACGAGCGGGAGGAGGAAGGCGTACGTCTTGCCCGAGCCGGTGCGACCGCGGCCGAGGACGTCGCGTCCGGCCAGCGAGTCGGGCAGCGTCGCTGCCTGGATCGGGGTGGGGGCGGTGATGCCCTGCTCGGCGAGGATCGCGGACAGGACGGAGGGAACGCCGAGTTCGGCGAAGTTCATGTGTGATCTTCTCTGGTTGGTGTCTCACCAACGCGCCTCCGCCGGTGGCGGAGTTGGCAGCGAGCTGCCGCGTACCTCGCGATGCGAGGCCGAGCCTCTCGACGAGGGGCTGCGGGACGGTCGAGGCAAGACTTGACGACTCGTCTGGTGGCCACCCTACGCGTCCGTTCACGTCCGGGTGGCATCGAGCACGGCGACGACTCCGTCACACAGGTCCCAGAAGTCTCAGGAAGCGGGGCTCACCACGACCACGTCGGAGGTCGTGGTGACCTCGGTCCGACCCGTCTCGGCGTCCTTGCGCAGCAGGACGGTCGCCATGGTGCCGGCCGCCTCGCTCCCCTTCACCCGCAGCTCGACCTGCACCCTCCCGTCGGGGGCGGCGTTGAGCGTCAGCTCCTCCACCGGGGCCGCCAGCGCGAACCTGCCCTTCGAGTCCGCGACGTCGCTCGCGGCGGTCTCCTCCGCGGCCTGCTCACCGCCGACACCCACCGCCGGGTGCAGCACCAGCTCCACCTCCGCGCCGGGCACGGGCGCGCCGCCGGGTCCGTCGACCACCTGCCCGGTGACCACCTCGGGGCTGCGACCTGCCGTCTCGCCGTCGCCGCCGCACCCCGTCAGGGCGCCCCACGTCATCACCATCACGGCCGCAGCCGCGCCTGACCTCCAGCGCACGCACTTCTCCCTCGCACCACCAGCCACCCTCCCCGCGGCTGCGATGAGGGCAAGTTAGCCCGCGACGGCCGCAGGTGTCATGGGCGTCCGGTCACCGGATTGGACCGGTCGCCGCGCCCGCCCCACCAGTCCCGTCCAGCCCGCTCAACGCTGGACCGCCGCCCCACCGGCGATGAGGGCGTCGACGTCGTCGATCCCCCAGGCGGCCAGCGCGCCGCGGGTGTCGGCGCCGAGCTCGGCCGGGGTCGAGGTCAACGACGGCTCCGTCCGCGAGAAGCGCGGCGCGGGCGCCGGCTGCAGGACGCCGCCGTGCTCGACGTACGTCCCGCGCGCCGCGACGTGCGGGTGCGCGGCCGCCTCGGCCACGGTGAGCACAGGCGCGACGCAGGCGTCGGAGCCGTCGAAGACGGCCGCCCACTCGTCCCTCGTACGCTCGGCGAACCGCGCCGTCAGCGCCTGGCGGATGGCCGGGAAGTTGCGGGGGTCGTCGCGGTCGGGCAGCTCGATCCCGAAGAGCCGGACGAACTCCTCCCAGAACTGCGGCTCCAGCGCGCCGAGCGTCATGTGGCCGCCGTCGGAGGTCGCGTAGACGTCGTAGTAGGGCGCGCCCCCGTCGAGCATCCCGCTGCCGCGACCCCCGGCCATCCCCATGGCGGCGAAGGAGACGGTCATGGTCTGCAGGTGGGCGGCGCCGTCGACGATCGCGGCGTCGACGACCTGGCCCTGCCCCGACAGTCGCGCCTCGAGCAGCGCCGCCAGCACACCGATCACCAGGTAGGTGGAGCCGCCGCCGAAGTCGCCGACCAGGTTGGCCGGGAAGTGCGGGCGCGACGGGTCCTGGCCGAGGCCGTGGAGCACACCCGCGAGGGCGATGTAGTTCATGTCGTGGCCGGCCGCCTGCGCCCAGGGGCCCTCCTGGCCCCAGCCGGTCATCCGGCCGTAGACCAGGCGGGGGTTGCGGGCCAGGCAGTCGTCGGGGCCGAGCCCGAGGCGCTCGGTGACACCGGGACGCATCCCCTCGACGAGCACGTCGGCCTGCTCGACCAGCCGCAGCACGGTCTCGGCGGCGTCGGGATTCTTGAGGTCGAGCGCGACGCTGGGGCGGCCGCGGTTGACGAGGTCGGCCTGGCCGAAGTTGAAGGTGCCGCCGCCGGCGCGCTCGACCCGGATCACGTCGGCGCCGAGGTCGGCCAGGATCATGCAGGCGTGCGGGCCGGGCCCGATCCCGGCGATCTCGACGACCTTGACCCCGCGCAGCGGACCTGTGCCGCGGCCCAGGGCGTACGAGCCGTCCCCGGCGCTCGAGGTCTCCGGCGTGGTCGCGTCGTCCTGCGCCTGCGTGTGGGTCTGCGTCATGCCGGTCATCCTGACAGCGGCCACGAGCCGACGGCAACGACCGTGACACTTTTGGTGTCACTAATTTCTCCGAGGCTCTTGCAACTCGTTGCATAGCCGTGCCATCCTCGGCGCGTGGCCCTCGAACACGCACTCCTGGTCGCCCTGAGCGAGAAGCCCGGCTCCGGCCTCGAGCTGACCCGGCGCTTCGAACGCTCCTTCGGCTACTTCTGGCACGCGACCCACCAGCAGATCTACCGCGTGCTGGCGCGCATGGTCGACGACGGCGACCTCGACGTGGAGGTGGTCGCGCAGAGCGGCCGCCCGGACAAGAAGGTCTACCGGGTGACCGAGGCCGGCCGGGGCAAGCTCGCTGCCTGGCTCGCGACGCCGACGCCGATGGAGCCACTGCGCAGCGACCTCGCGGTGAAGATGCGCGGCGCCTCCTACGGCGACCGCGAGGAGGTGCTCGCCGCGCTGCGCGCCAACCTGGTCGACCACCGCGTACGACTGGAGCACTACCTCCAGCTGGCCAAGGAGTACGACCTCGACGACGCCGAGCGGGCCACCGGCGGCCCGCTCCCCGACCCGGTCCGCGACCAGTACCTGGTGCTGCGCGGCGGCATCCGGCTCGAGGAGTTCTGGATCGGATGGATCGGCGACTACCTCGCCGCACACGGGCAAGGAGACCCGCGATGACCCACGACCTGCTGCTCAGCCCGATCACGCTGGGGCCGCTCACGTTGCGCAACCGCATCGTCATGGGCTCCATGCACACCGGCCTCGAGGACGCCCCCTGGCACCTCGACCGGTTCACCGCCTACCTGGCCGAGCGGGCGCGCGGCGGCACCGGGCTGATCGTCACCGGTGGCTACGCGCCCACCAAGCGGGGCTGGCTGAAGCCCTTCGGCTCCGAGATGACCAACCGCGTCCAGGCTGCGCGCCACCGCCGGGTCACCGACGCCGTGCACGCCGAGGGCGGAGCGATCGCGATGCAGGTGCTGCACGCGGGCCGCTACGGCTACCACCCCTTCCAGGTCGGCGCCTCGACCCGGAAGTCGCCGATCACCCCCTTCAAGCCGTCGGCGCTGTCGTCGAAGGGTGTCGACCGCACTGCGACCGCCTTCGCGAAGTCGGTCGCCCTGGCCCAGCGCGCCGGCTACGACGCGGTCGAGGTCATGGGGTCGGAGGGCTACCTGATCAACCAGTTCCTCGCCGCGCGCACCAACGACCGCACCGACGCCTGGGGCGGCACCGCCACCAAGCGGATGCGCTTCCCGATCGAGGTCGTCCGCCGCACCCGCGAGCTGGTCGGCGACTTCCCGGTGATGTACCGGATCTCGCTCCTCGACCTGGTCGAGGAGGGCCAGACCTGGGAGGAGACCGTCGAGCTGGCCCACCACCTGGAGGAGGCCGGCGTGACGGTCTTCAACACCGGCATCGGGTGGCACGAGGCCCGCATCCCGACGATCATCACGCAGGTCCCGCGCGGCGCCTGGCGCGACGTCACCGCCCGGCTCAAGGCCGCGGTGTCGGTGCCGGTCTGCGCCTCCAACCGGATCAACACCCCCGACCTGGCCGAGGAGATCCTGGCCGCCGGCCAGGCCGACATGGTCTCGATGGCCCGGCCGCTGCTCGCCGACCCGGAGTTCGCGAGGAAGACCGCGGAGGGCCGGGCCGACGAGATCAACACCTGCATCGCCTGCAACCAGGCCTGCCTCGACCACATCTTCGTCAACAAGACCGCCTCCTGCCTGGTCAACCCGCGCGCCTGCCGCGAGACCGAGCTGGTGCTGGGCCCCGTGCGTACGGCCGCCTCGGTCGCCGTCGTCGGCGCCGGACCGGCCGGGCTCGCCACCGCGGTCAGCGCCGCCGAGCGCGGCCTGCGCGTCACGCTCTTCGAGGCCGGCAGCGAGGTGGGCGGCCAGTTCCGCCTGGCCATGGCGGTGCCGGGCAAGGAGGACTTCGCCGACACCCTGCGCTACTACACGCGGCGGATGGAGGTCCTGGGCGTCGACGTACGCCTGGGCACCCGCGCCGACGTCGCCGCGCTGGGCGGCTTCGACCACGTGGTCGTCGCGACCGGCGTGACGCCGCGCGTCCCCGCGATCGAGGGCATCGACCACCCCACGGTGGTCTCGTACGCCAACCTCCTCAACGGCTCGGCGACCGTCGGCGAGCGCGTCGCGGTGATCGGCGCCGGCGGCATCGGTGTCGACGTCTCGCACTTCCTCACCCACGTCGAGACCGACCTCGACGGCTGGAAGGCGCAGTGGGGCGTCGGTGACCCGTCGCTGCACCGCGGCGGACTGACCGAGCCCAAGCCGCGTCCGGTGGCGCGTCAGGTGACGCTGGTCCAGCGCAAGGAGACCCCGATCGGCATCGGGCTCGGCAAGACGTCGGGCTGGGCCCACCGCGCCGTGCTGAAGCAGTCGGGCGTCACCCAGGTCTCGGGGGCGTCGTACGACCGCATCGACGACGCCGGCCTTCACCTCACCGTGGGCGGCGAGCATCGCTTGGTCGAGGTCGACCACGTCGTGGTCTGCGCCGGGCAGGAGTCGGTGCGCGACCTGTACGACGCGCTCGCCGCCTCGCACCCCTCGGTGCACCTGGTCGGTGGCGCGGACGTGGCCGCCGAGCTCGACGCGAAGCGCGCGATCAAGCAGGGCACGGAGGTGGCGGCCGCGCTCTGAGCGCGCACGCTGCCACGGGCACCTAGACTCCCCCTCGTGACGAAGACGAAGATCTCGGTCGCCGGCCTCGGGTACGTCGGACTCTCGGTGGCCGTGCTGCTCGCGCGCCACCACCGGGTCACCGGCCTGGACCTCGACGCCGACCGGGTCGCCCTGCTCACCCAGGGCACCAGCCCCATCCACGACCCCGAGATCTCCCACT
Source organism: Nocardioides daphniae (assembly GCF_004777465.1). Classification (NCBI taxonomy): domain Bacteria; kingdom Bacillati; phylum Actinomycetota; class Actinomycetes; order Propionibacteriales; family Nocardioidaceae; genus Nocardioides; species Nocardioides daphniae. The sequence goes on along the minus strand of NZ_CP038462.1, from coordinate 245,184 downwards.
TCCTCGCCCACGAGGAGCTCGACCTCACCTTCACCACCGACCCCGCGACCGCGCACGCCGACGCCGAGTTCGTGGTGATCGCCACCCCCACCAACTACGACCCCGAGACCAACTACTTCGACACCACCAGCGTCGAGGCCGTCATCGCCTCGGTCATGACCCTGGCCCCCCAGGCCACCATGGTCGTCAAGTCCACCGTCCCGGTCGGGTTCATCGACGACGTCCGCGCCCGCCTGGGCACCGACAACGTCATCTTCTCCCCCGAGTTCCTCCGCGAGGGCAAGGCCCTGGCCGACAACCTCCACCCCTCACGCATCGTCGTGGGCGAGCAGTCGACGCGCGCCCAACGCTTCGCCGACCTCCTCCTCGAAGGCGCCGAGCCCCGCCCCGACGGCACCGACGTCCCGGTCCTGCTCACCGCCCCCACCGAGGCCGAGGCCATCAAGCTCTTCGCCAACACCTACCTCGCCATGCGCGTGGCCTACTTCAACGAGCTCGACTCCTTCGCCCTGGCCCGCGGCCTCGACAGCGCCCAGATCATCGAGGGCGTCGGCCTCGACCCCCGCATCGGCACCCACTACAACAACCCCTCCTTCGGCTACGGCGGCTACTGCCTGCCCAAGGACTCCAAGCAGCTCCTCGCCAACTACGACGACGTCCCCCAGACCCTCATCCGCGCCATCGTCGAGGCCAACCGCACCCGCAAGGACTACATCGCCGACGACATCCTCAGCCACGGCCCCAAGGTCGTCGGCATCCACCGCCTCATCATGAAGGCCGGCTCCGACAACTTCCGCGAGTCATCGGTGCAAGGAATCATGAAACGCATCAAGGCCCGCGGCATCGAGGTCATCGTCCACGAGCCCGAGCTCGACGAACCCACCTTCTTCCACTCCGAGGTCGTCAACGACCTCGCCACCTTCAAGGCCCGCGCCGACGTCATCGTCGCCAACCGCCGCACCCCCGAGCTCGCCGACGTGGCCGACAAGGTCTACACCCGCGACCTCTCCGGCAACGACTGACGCGGCCCACGCTGACTGACCGTCAGCCCGGCGCCGGAGCAGTCGCAGAAATGATCGAACGGCCGTTCATTTCTCAGAAGGGTCCTGAGGAGGTCCCCCACGGCGCCGGTCCCCAGGGGTCAGTCGCGCAGGCGACGCACGACCCGTCCGAGTCGTCGGCCCATGCGGGACTCCCGGGCCACGGGAGTCGTCGGCGAGGCAGGCTCCGGTCGGGCGGCCGGGCGGGCGGGCGTCGTGCTGACCTCGTCAGCACCCGGCTCAGCACCCGGCTCAGCACCCGGCTCAGCACCCGGCTCAGCACCCGGCTCCGGCGTCAGCACCGGCGCGTTGCGCGCCATCTGCCGCTGCAGACGACGCCAGGAGGCGTCCGGGTCCATCGCGGCCTCGCGCCACACCCCGAAGCGGGGGCGCAGCCGACGCTCAGCAGGCACGAACCCCGCGTCGGTGGCGGGCCGCGTGGAGCTGCCGTGGGAGGCGGCGACCATCTCGTCACGCTGGCCGGCTCCCTCGGGGCCGGTCGGCACGTCGTACCACTGCGTGCGGGCGAAGGCGGCGGTCCGCTCGAGGCGGGCGACCACCTCGCCGTCGTCGCCGGTGAGCACGCGCAGGCCCTGCTGCGTACGGTCGAGGTCGGTGACCAGCAGCCGCAGCGTCGCCCGCGCGGGCGCCAGCTCGGTGCCGGTCAGCCGCAGGCGCAACGGAGAGCGGCTGAAGCCGGTCACCACCGGGTCGGTCGGCTCGCGGAGCTCGACGCGGGCCTCGTCGCGGTACATCCGCTGCAGCCAGCGCAGGTCGAAGTGCTCGTCGGCCAACGGGCGTACGCGGCCCTCGTCCAGCAGCGACCACTCGCCGACCAGCACGACGACGTGGTCGTCCATGTCCTGGTCGAGCAACGAGTCGACGCACGCCTGGACCTGCAGGTGCGGCGCGTCCGAGGGCACGACGACCTCGACGAACGGCACCGCCCACGAGCGACCGTGCTGCACGCGGCGCGGCCGCAGGCTCGGCACGAGGTGGGCGAAGAGCGGCTGGTTGTGCGCCTTCACCTGGTCGGCGTGACGCATCGCGTGGGAGAGGCCGAGGTGCCACGACCGCGCGGCGTGGTCGGGCAGCAGCACGGCGCCGGCCTCGGCGACCTGGTGCCCGAAGACGGTGTCCTCACCCAGGCGCAGGTGGCGCATCGGGCCCCCGGCCGCGTCGTGCAGGGCGCGGGTCATCGAGACGGTCGCCCCCACCAGCGACACGAAGGCGCCGGTGCCGGCGGTGGCCAGGTCGTCGGTCTGCGCCCAGATCTCCTCGACCCAGGTGTGCGGGTCGGAGGTCTCCCAGTCCCACAGGTCGGCGATCGCGCCGTTGGCGACCGCCGCGCGGACCTGCTCGGGCGTGAGGGCCGCCGAGCCGTCCGGCGCGGCACCGAGGGGGTGGATCCCGACCTCGGAGGGCTCCACGAAGCGCTTGTCGCCGAGCACCACGAAGTGGTCGACGACGTGGTGCCAGCGGGCGTGCGCCTCGAGGTGGTCGCGGAAGACGAGCATGTCATCGTCGAGCCACATCAGGATCTCGGAGTCGCTGGCCGCGGCGCCGGTGGCGAGCGCGTTGGCGCGCCCCCCCCTCGGTGACGCGCACGACGCGGGTGCGCTCCGGGCGTACGTCGGGGAGCACGACCGCAGGCTCGCTGCCGTCGTCGACCACGACGACCTCGGTCAGCTCGGTCGGGTAGGTCTGCGCAGCCAGGGAGGCCAGCACGGTCGCCAGGTGCTTCGGGTTGTGCGCGGGCATGACGACGCAGAGCGAGCGCGTCGGCGTCCACCCGCCCAGAGTCGGCGGGACGACCGGGCGCCAGTCGTTGACCGGGGTGATCGGTCGGTCCACGGGCGAGTCGTGCGGCGTCACAGGCCCTCCTCCGGCGGGCGGAAGCCCTGCCACGTGCGGTCGACGGTGCCGTCGGCGCGGAAGCCGTCGGGGTCACCGTCCCAGGTGTGTCCGTGGGTGTGGCGCATCAGCACGTAGTCGAGGCCGTGCGTGCGGTAGACGGTGCCGCGCCGGACGCGATCACCATCGACAGCAGCTGGCCGTCGACCCAGCGGCGCACCGGGCGGAAACCACCCCACCTCGCGCAGCAGGTCGCGCGACAGGGTGAGGCTGCCGCCGGCGACGAAAGTCGTCCAGCACTCCGAGGCGTGGTTGCGCCGGATCGTCTCGTCGTGCTCGGCCAGGTGCACGAACTCCGCCGGGAAGCCGACCACGTCGGCGCCGGAGAAGCGGCGCGCCATCAGCAGGTCGTGGGCGGCGTGCGGCGAGTACCAGTCGTCGTCGTCCATCTTCATGACCACGTCGTACGACGCCGCCTGCGCCGCGCCCGTGAGCACGTCGCCGAAGAGCACGTCGTCGTCGAAGGCGAGCAGCACCGGCTCGCGGCCGAGGATCTCGGTCAGTCGCGCCTTGTCGGCGGTGAAGCCGTGGGTGGCCACGACCAGCTCGATCTCCGCGCCGACCTGGGCGGCGACCCGGGCGACCGCACCCTCGAGCTCGTGCTCGCGCTTGGTGGCGAGCAGGACGCTGAGTCCCGGCAGGCCGGCAGGTCCCGTACGCAGCCGCGCGGCCCCGGCGCGACCGGCCAGGCCGTCGCGCCAGGCGAGCGTGGAGTGGTGGTCGAAGGTGGCGCGTCGCAGCTTGACCGACCAGGCGTCGCGGACCAGCGTGTCGTCGAGCTCGGGGGCGGCGGCCAGCAGCTCCGACAGCTCGGGGGCGAGCCGCGGGTCGCTGCCGGTGACCAGGGTCGGGATGCCGGCCATCGTGAGCTTGAGCAGGTCGGCGGTCGGGGTGGTGCCGAGGTCGAGGCGGACGGCGCGGTGGCCCCGCGCCCGCTTCACCGTCTGCTCGGTGACGCCGGCCGGGCCGGTCAGCTCGGCGAGGTCGACGACCGGGTGCGGCGGCTCGCGACGCCACCCGCGCGGGGTGAAGACGAGCTCGTCGACCGGGTCGAGCCCTGGGTCGGTGACCACGACGGGCGCGCGGCCCAGGACGTGGTGCTCGGTGAGCTCGGTGCCGGCGAGCGACGGACCTGCGACGACGACGTCCGGCGGCACCACCCGCTCGGGGTCGACGGCGGCGGTCGGGTCGGTGAGGATCGCCGCGCGCAGGTCCAGGCCCGGCGCGGGGCGACGACCGGCGTACGCGGTCACCAGCCCGGAGCGCTCGCGACGCGAGCTCTGCACGGCCTGGACCGCGACCTCCTGCAGCACCCGGCGGGAGCGGACGGTGCGGACGAAGCCGAAGACCATGGAGACGCCGCGGCCCGGGCGCTCGAGCTGCTGCACCTCGAGGCGTCGTACGGGCGTCCACTCGGGACGGGGCACCACGACGGCGACGTCGCGGGCACCGACCAGCCAGACACCGACCTCGGTGACCGGTCCGGTGTCGGGCAGCTCGGCCGCGGCACGGCGCAGGGTGGAGCGGTCCATCGTGACGAGCAGGACGGAGCTCCACCCGGGCTCGACGCCCACCTCCCACTCGTCGGGCAGGTCGTGCTCCCAGAGGTGGACGACGCGGGCGTCGAGGGCCGTCGGGTCCTTGGGCAGCAGCGGCACGGCCTCGGGGTCGGTGACGAGCACCAGCGTGGTGCCGGCGAGGCCGCGGAAGAGGTCGTTGACCGGGCGCCGGGGGGCGGCTGCCTCCTGCGCCGGTGGGGCCGCCGAGTCCCGTTGCCGGCGCGGCCACCGCGCAGAGTCCAAGCCATGGGGAACGATATCCGCCGGAGGGTCTCCGCGAGCCGGTGGACGGTCAGCGGTCGGCGGGCTGGGAGGCGATCAACGCCCTGTACCAGTCGAACGAGCGCTTCGGGGTGCGCTCCTGGGTCTCCGGGTCGACGTGGACCAGTCCGTAGTGCTGCGTGAAGCCGTCGGCCCAGTTGAACTGTCGAGGAAGGACTGGTGGTAGTACGCCTGCACGTCGACGCCGCGGTTGACCGCCTCGGAGAGCGCCTGCAGGTAGGTGGCGAGGTAGTCGACCCGACGGCTGTCGTCGATGACGCCGTGCTCGTCGGGGCCGGTGTTGTCGGCCATGCCCGACTCGGTGACCACCAGCGGCGGGAGCGCGGCGCGTAGCCGCTCGGAAGGTGATCAGCCACTCCCGCAGCGAGTCCGGCACGATCGGCCAGCCGACGTCGGTCTGCGGGTAGCCGACGACCTCGCGGGCCGTGAACGGCATGTCGTGGTCGTCGGGCGAGATCCCGATCCGGATCGGGTTGTAGAAGTTGACGCCGTAGAAGTCCAGCGGCTGGCGGATCGTGGAGAGGTCGCCCGGGTGGAGCACGTCGCCGAGCACCTGGTCGATCCCGGTCGGGTAGCGGCCCAGCAGCATCGGCTCGGTGAAGCAGGCGTTCCACAGCATGTCGAAGAGCTTGGAGCTGCCGGTGTCCTCCGGCTCGTCGCTGGCCGGCCAGATCGGGGCGTGGTTGGTGGCGCACCCGACGCTCTGCGCGCCGGCCTGGCGCAGGGCCATCGCGCCGAGCCCGTGGGCGAGCAGCATGTGGTGCGCGGCAAAGATGCAGTCCAGGCCGAGGCGCAGGCCGGGCGCGTGGGCCCCGAGCCCGTAGCCGAGCACGGTGGCCACGTTGGGGTCGTTGATCGGCACCCAGTGCGCCACCCGGTCGGCCAGGCGCTCGGCGACCACACCGGCGTACTCCCCGAAGGCGTCGGCGGTGGCGCGGTTGAGCCAACCGCCGTCGTCGGAGAGCGACTGCGGCAGGTCGAAGTGGTGCAGCGTCACCATCGGCTCGATGCCGGCGGAGAGGAGCAGGTCGACCAGACGGTCGTAGTGGTCGAGTCCGGCGGCGTTGACCTGGCCACGGCCCTGCGGCAGGACGCGCGACCACGACAGCGAGAAGCGGTGGGCGCGCACGCCCAACGTACGCAGCAGCTCGACGTCGCACTCGATGCGGCGGTAGGCGTCGGCGGCGACGTCGCCGGTGGCGCCGTCGGCGGTGGCCCCGGGGGTGCGGACGAAGGTGTCCCAGACGCTCGGGCCACGGCCGTCAGCAGTCACCGAACCCTCGGACGGGTAGGCCGACAACCCCGTACCCAGACGGAAACCCGCCGGGAACAAGGGAAACTCACCGGCACCCCGGGTTGATCCTGCCTCCGCCACGCGGCGACGATAGCCCCATGCACATCAGCGTGTACCGGGGATCCGAAAGGAACACGACATCGTCGGCAGAACGGGTGACCCACCACTCGTTCTCGTTCGGCGACCACTACGATCCCGCCAACCTGGCCTTCGGCCCGATGCGCGCGCACGACGACCACCGGCTCTCCTGGGGCGCTGGTTTCGAGGAGCACTCCCACTCCTGCATCGAGCTGGTGACGTGGGTGCTGCACGGCCAGCTGGTGCACACCGACTCGCTCGGCCACCGCTCGATGCTGGCGGCCGGGACCCTGCAGGTGCAGTCGGCGGGCAGCGGGATCCGGCACTCCGAGCTCGCCGACACCTCCCCCGAGCCGACGCGCTTCGTGCAGACCTGGCTCGTGCCCGACGAGCCCGACGGGCCACCGGCCCGCTTCGTGGCCTCGGGGATGCGCTCCGACCGGTTGGTGCCGGTCGCCGGCGAGGGCGCCCAGGTGCCGATCGGCACCGCGGGGGCGACCCTGTGGGCCGGCTCGCCGGACCCTGAGGAGACCCACGACGTGCCGGTCTGCGGCATGCACCACCTCTTCGTCGCTTCCGGTGCGGCGACGCTGCGTACGCCCGACGGCGAGGTCGAGCTCGGCGCCGGTGACGCCGCACGGATCACCGACGCCGACGAGGTCGAGATGACGCTGCGCGTGGCACCGGAGACCGAGGTCCTGCTCTGGACGTTTAGGGCTGGGAAGTCGGGGTAAAGGGTTCGCAGACCCGCCGCGCGGGTCGGCGCCCGCTCAGTAGAGTTCGCGTCGCAGGCCCTTGCTGACCCCATGCAGCAAGGGCCTGCTGCGTGTCCAGACCCCGGTGGTGGTGCGCCAGTGGTGGACGGAGCCACTTCTCCCTCCGTCGCGTGGAGGAAGCACCACTTCTGCGCTCCTTCTTGTGGGCCCCAGTGGTGACTGGTACCTTAGGTGAACAGAAAGTGAACAGGAGGTGTCCCATGGTCGACGCGAAGAAGAACCGCGCCCGTCGGGTCGAGATGCTGTGGGTGCCGGTCCGGGACCACGACGGCCGCGTCCACATGGAGGCGCGCTGGCTCACCCCGCACTCCGCACACGCCGACACGAAGCTCACCGCCTGACGCGTCAGGCCCTGACGCCAGGCCCCGAGCCCCGCACCCACCTGGGTGCGGGGCTCTTTCGTGCGCCGCGAGCACGAGCAGTCGTCTGGCGTGGCGTGACGCAGGTCACATAACTTGATGGAATGAAGCGTGGCTGCCATGCTGTTACCTAGTTGAACTTTGAACAAAGATCACCGACTCGAAGCACCACGACTCAGGGAGACCACCATGAACTTCTTCAAGCGCAGCAAGTCCGACGAGCCCACCTTCGACGCCCCCACCCACTCCGTCGGGGACCTCTCCGGCACCTACACGATCGACCCGACGCACTCGCGCCTCGGCTTCTCGGCCCGCCACGCGATGGTCACCACCGTCCGCGGCCAGTTCGGCGCCTTCGAGGGCAACGCCGTCGTCGACACCGCCACCCCGTCGAACTCCTCGGTCACCGTCACCATCCAGACCGCGAGCATCGACACCGGCACCGAGGACCGCGACGGCCACCTCAAGTCGGCCGACTTCTTCGATGCCGAGAAGTACCCCACGATCACCTTCAAGTCGACCGACGTGCAGCGCGACGGCACCGACTGGGAGATCACCGGCGACCTGACCATCAAGGACGTCACCAAGCCCGTCACCATCGTCTTCGAGGAGACCGGCTCCGCGCAGGACCCCTTCGGCAACACCCGCATCGGCTTCGAGGGCTCCACCTCGATCAACCGCAAGGACTGGGACCTCACCTGGAACGCCGCGCTCGAGACCGGCGGCGTCCTCGTCTCCGAGAAGATCAAGCTCGACTTCGACATCTCGGCGATCAAGAACGCCTGATCCCGTCTGCTGAAGACCTCGACCTCGCCGGTTCGTCCGGGGGGTCGCAGTCATTTCGGGTGGCCCCACCGGAATGCACCTGAGCCCGGCCCGCACGAGGCGGACCGGGCTCAGGTGACCGTCAGGACTCAGTCCTTGTGGCGCGGCTTCTTGCTGTAGGGCTTGTCGGTGTACGACTTGCTCCGGGGCTCGTAGCCGCCCTCGCGCTTCTTGTAGCCACCGTCGCGCTTCGGGCCGGTGTCCTTGGCCAGCTCGATGAGCTTGCCGGAGATGCGGGTCTCCTTCAGGGCGTCCCACGCGCCGGCCGGGAGGTCGGCAGGCAGGTCGACGAGCGAGTGGTCCATGCGGATCTCGATGCGGCCGAAGTCGCTGCGACCCAGGCCACCCTCGTTGGCGAGCGCGCCGACGATCTGGCGGGGCTCGACCTTGTGGCGCTTGCCGACGGAGATCCGGTAGGTCACCAGGTCGCCGCGCTGCTGGCGGGGCGCGCGGTCCGGGCGGGCGCCGCGGTCGTGGCGACCACCGCGGTCGGGGCGGTCACCACGGTCGTCACGCTCGCGCGGCGTGTGGAGGATCTCCTGCTTCGGGTCGAGCAGCAGCGGCTGGTCCTTCTGCATCACCGAGACGAGCGCGGCAGCCACGTCGACCTCCGGGACGTCGTACTCGTTGACGTAGTGCTTGACCACGTCGCGGAAGAACTCGATCTTCTCGGTCTCGGTCAGCGCCTCGGTGATGGCGTCGTCGAAGCGCGACAGGCGCGTCTGGTTGACGTCGTCGACGCTCGGCAGCTGCATCTGGGTGAGCGGCTGGCGCGTCGCCTTCTCGATGGCGCGCAGCAGGTGGCGCTCACGCGGGGTGACGAAGGCGATCGAGTCGCCGGTACGGCCCGCGCGACCGGTGCGGCCGATGCGGTGGACGTACGACTCGGTGTCGGTGGGGATGTCGAAGTTGACGACGTGGCTGATCCGCTCGACGTCGAGGCCGCGGGCGGCGACGTCGGTGGCGACCAGGATGTCGAGCTTGGCGTCACGCAGCTGGTTGATCGTGCGCTCGCGCTGGTTCTGCGCGACGTCGCCGTTGATGGCGGCGGCGTTGTAGCCCCGGGCGCGCAGCTTCTCGGCCAGCACCTCGGTGATCTGCTTGGTGCGGACGAAGATGATCATCCCCTCGAAGTTCTCGACCTCGAGGATGCGGGTCAGCGCGTCGACCTTCTGCGGGTAGCTGACCATCAGGTAGCGCTGGGTGATGTTGGCCGACGTGGTCGTCTTGGTCTTCATCGTGACCTCGACGGGGTTGTCGAGGTGCTGCTTGGAGATGCGGCGGATCTGCGCCGGCATGGTCGCGGAGAAGAGCGCGACCTGCTTGGTGTCCGGGGTGTCGGCGAGGATCGTCTCGACGTCCTCGGCGAAGCCCATCTTCAGCATCTCGTCGGCCTCGTCGAGCACCAGGAAGCGGAGCTCGCTCAGGTCGAGCGTGCCCTTCTCGAGGTGGTCCATGATGCGACCGGGGGTGCCGACGACGACGTGCACGCCGCGACGCAGCGCGGAGAGCTGGACGCCGTAGCCCTGGCCGCCGTAGACGGGGAGGACGCGGACGCCGGGCTGCTTCGAGGAGTAGCGCTCGAACGCCTCCGAGACCTGGAGCGCGAGCTCACGGGTCGGGGCGAGCACGAGGGCCTGCGGCGTCTTCTGCGACAGGTCGAGGTTGGAGAGGATCGGCAGCGCGAAGGCGGCGGTCTTGCCGGTTCCGGTCTGCGCCAGGCCGACGACGTCGCGACCCTCGAGCAGCGACGGGATGGTCGCGGCCTGGATCGGCGACGGGGTCTCGTAGCCCACCTCGGTGATGGCCTTCAGGACCTTCGGGTCCAACCCGAGCTCGGAGAAGGTGAGGCCCTTCTCGCCTCCCTTGTCGTCGAGGGCAGGGTCCGGCGCAGAGTCACTCATGCCTCCACGGTAGTCCTCTGCCCGGCCACGGCAAGATTTGTCGGGCGCGCGACATCCGTCACCACGCAACCGCGCGCACAATCACGGTGCCGCACTCACCAGGACCAGCGCAGCCCCACGGTGCCCGGTCCGAAGTCGTCGCGGGCCACCCGGGCCACCCCGTCGACGGGCACGACGTCGCTGCCCCGCTCCTGCTCCTCCGTACGACTGTGGCCGCGCCACGACGTCGGCGCACAGGTCGGCTCGAAGCGCACGCGCACCTCGACCCGCTCGACCCGGTGCAGCACCCGGTGCTCGTAGACCACGTCGGGGGTGATGTCCTCGGGCAGGTGGGTGCGGTGCACGGTGGTGGCCGTCTCGCCCGCCATCAGCGGCGCGGGGAGCACCAGGGCCGTGGCGAAGACGCCCTCGGCGAGGTCGACGTACGAGGGCCCGAGGCGGCAGCCGCCCAACGGCTCGATGCGGCTGCGACCGCGCACGGGCGTGGGCACCGCCAGCACGGAGGGGAAGGTGTCGACGCCGTCCTCCTGGGCCACCCACTCGGTGCACTGGGTGATGTGACGCTCGGTGCCGTGCTCGTCGATGACCAGCTCGACCTCGACCGCGCGCTCGGTGAGCAGGCCGCTGCGCTCGAAGCCCAGCGCCGTGCGGGCCCGCTGCTCCGACGACGAGAGCATCGCCAGCTCACCGGCCAAGGGAGTCGCAGGGGCAGCCGCGAGGGCGCCCGTATGCCGTGCCGACCGCTGCGGGGTCCCCGTCGGGTCGATCCAGCGCGTCAGGTGGCCCGCCGGCAGCTCGAGCACGTCCTCGAGGGCGCGGGCGGCACGGAGGTCCTCGGGACCCGCCGGCACGATCGTGCCCGAGCGCCAGGCGGCCAGCCGCGGCGTGCTGACGTGGAGGTCGCGGTGCTGCAGCGAGAGGGAGAGACCGCGCAGTGAGGACCGGCGGGCCGCCAGCGCGTGGCGGAACTCGTGGGCGAAGTCGGAGACCTCCCCACGAGCCACGTCGGCGCCGCGACGGGCGGGCGCGACCGACGGAGCGGCCGGCACGACCGGCACCGCCTCCGGCGCAGGCGCGCCACTGGTCTCGTGATCCACCATTCCCCCGTCCGTCTATCTCCCGCCACGCGAGAAGGACCGAAGCAGCTCCCCGAGTACGCCGCCCCGACGTCCCGGACTGCGTTCCTCATCACAATAGGGGGAGCCGAGCCCGGAAAGCGAGGCCGTTCATACCCGATTTTGTGTGGCCGGGGTCACTCCGCAGGGCGTCAGGTCACCGAAAGCGGTGATGCCCGACGATCCGCCCGTTCACTAGCGTTCCCGCCGCCAGCCGTCGCCCCCGTCAGCCGAGGACCCACGTGACGATCTTCGCCCCCATCACCGTGCCCAAGCCGCGCTCGTCGACCCCCGAGACCGACCTCACCGCCGTCGCGCCACTCATGTCGGACTACCTGACCGACGGCGTCCACCAGGACCGCTTCTCCCTCACCTCGATCTCCCTCACGCCCACCGCCGTGCGCGGCATGCTGCGCCTCGACTCCTTCGGCGTCTCGCCCGAGGACGTGGGCGGCTTCCACCTCACCGCCCCGACCTGCTTCCGGATGGCCGGCCAGCTCGTCGTCATCCACACCCACTGGCTCGCCGGGCTCGAGCAGAAGAGCTTCGAGGTGTGGGTGCGCGACCACTCCATGCGCCACCAGCGTCCGGTGCGCGACCCGCACGCCGTCGACCTGACGATGACGCTGGTCGCCGCCCGCCTCGCCCACCGCCATCCCGGCCTCGTACGCGTGGACTACGAGGCCGCGATCGGTGACGGCGACGTCGTCGGCCGCACCACCTCGTACGTCGACCTCACCCCCGACCCGCAGGCCCTGCGCCAAGTGCGGGCGACCCTGGAGGCTGCAGGCACGTGGAGCGACTGAACCGGGCCGCCGACGACGTGGCACCGGACCCGGCGCTCGGGGCGACCGGCGACCTGCAGGCCGTGCGCGCCATGGTCGGCGCAACCAACCTGCCGCGCCAGCTCAACGTCGCCGGCGCCGGGCCGCTGGGCGTCGCGGCGTACGAGACCATGTCGTACCTGCTCGACGCGCACCACCGCGGTGGCTACTCGGGCCGCGACACGCTCCTCGAGCTGTACGCCGGTGCCCGCGCCCAGGTCGCGGAGCTGATGGGCACCTTCCCCTCGCTGCTCTCCTTCCAGCCCAGCGTGAGCAGCGTCGTCACCACCCTGTCGCGCTCGATCGACCTCGAGGCCGGCGACCAGGTGCTGACCTGGGACGTCGAGTACGGCTCCAACGTCCGCGCCTGGCAGGTGCGCGCGATGGAGACCGGCGCCGAACTGGTGCGGGTGCAACCCCCGCTCGACAGCCCGTGGGACACCGCGCTGCTGCTGGAGCAGGTCGACGATCGCACCAAGGTCGTCACCGTCTCGTCGATCCAGAGCTTCGACGGCTCCGCGACCGACCTGTACGCCCTGCGCGAGGCCTGCGACGCCGTCGGTGCCCTGCTCCTCGTCGACCTCAGCCAGCACCTGGGCATCGCCGACGTCACCCAGGCGGTGGCGCTCGCCGACGCGGCGTACGCCTCGGCGCACAAGTGGCTGCTCGGCCCGGTCGGCGTCGCGGTGGCCACCTTCACGCCCGAGCTGGTCCGCCAGCTCACGCCGCCGGCGTACGGCGCGGCCAGCATCGACATCGCCGCCGCGGCGGAGGCCGCGATCTGGTTCGACCCGGCGGTGCCGCTGCGCACCGACGTGGGGCTGCTGGAGGCCGGCACCCCGCCGCTGCTCGGGGCCGTCACCACCGGCGCGGCCGCCCGGGCGATGACGGCGGTCGGCGTGGAGCGGGTGCAGCGCGCGGCCCTGGACGTGCGCGCCGAGATCGTGTCGCTGCTCGACAGCCACGACCTGCACCCGGTGCCGACGGTGGTCGACCCGGTCAGCCCGATCATCGCGCTGCGCCCGGGCCCCGAGCGGCTCGCCACGATCCTGGCGGGGCTGCGCGAGGAGCACTTCCACGTGATCGTGCGCGGCGACATCCTGCGGCTCTCGCCGTGGGCGATGGACTGGGACGAGGTCGACGTGCTGCTCACCGGGCTCGACCGGGCGCTGACCCGCTGACCTGTCGCCCGGGTCTGGTACAACGCTGAGGTGAGCCAGACCCCCTCCCCGACCTCCCCGCCTGCCGCCCGGCCGACCGAGGAGCGCCAGCCCTCGGCCGGCCTGGTCATCGGGGTGCTCGCGGCGGCCGGCATGGCGGTCGCGCTGCAGCAGACGCTCGTGGTGCCGCTGGTGCCCGACATGCCGCAGATCTTCGACACCTCCGCCGACACCGCGTCGTGGCTGCTGACCATCACCCTGCTGACCGGAGCGGTGGCCACCCCGATCGTCACCAAGCTGGCCGACATGCACGGCAAGCGCCGGATGATCGTGCTGGCGCTCTCGGTGATGGTGGTCGGCTCGTTGCTGCTCGCGCTGACCACCAGCCTGGTCGCGGCCATGGTCGGCCGGGCCCTGCAGGGGCTGGCCGCGGCGGTGATCCCGATCGGCATCTCGGTGCTGCGCGACGAGCTGCCGCCCGAGCGGGTGGGCTTCGGCATCGCGCTGATGAGCGCCACCCTCGGCATCGGCGGCGCCCTGGGGCTGCCGCTGTCGGGCTTCCTCTACGAGCAGGCCGGCTGGGCCTCACTCTTCTGGGTCTCGGCGGCCGTCACCGCCACCATCCTGGCCGCCGTCGTGCTGGTCGTGCCCGAGTCGCCGGTGCGCAACCCCGGCAACTTCGACCTGGTCGGGGCGGTCGTGCTCTCGGCGGCCCTCACCGCACTGATGCTGGTCATCTCCAAGGGCGCGTCGTGGGGCTGGGGCTCGAGCACCACGCTGGGGCTGCTGGTCGTCAGCGTCCTGGTCTTCACCGCCTGGGTGCCGATGCAGCTGCGGCGCAGCGAGCCGATGGTCGACCTGCGCACCGCGGCCAGCCGTCCGGTGCTGCTCACCAACGTGGCGTCGGTGCTGGTCACCGTCGGGATGATGGCCAACGGCCTGCTGACCATCCCGATGGTCGAGGCGCCCGCCTCGTCGGGCCACGGCTTCGGCGTCTCGGTGATGACGGCCGGCCTGCTGATGGCGCCCTCGGGCCTGGCGATGGTGGCCTTCGCGCCGGGCTCCGGCTGGATGCTCAACCGGGTCGGCGGCCGGCAGACGCTGATCCTGGGTGCGGTCGTCGTGGCGGCGTCCTACTTCCTGCGCCCGATCGCCGACGGTTCGCTGACCGCGGTCGTCGTGGTCTCGACGCTCTGCGGGCTGGGTGCCGCGATCGCCTTCGCCGCGATGCCGGCGCTGATCATGTCGGCCGTGCCGATCACCGAGACCGCCTCGGCCAACGGCATCAACTCGCTGATGCGGGCCGTCGGCATGGCGGCGGCCAGCGCCGGCACGGCCGCCATCTTCTCCTCGCTCTCCACCGCGACGACCGTCGACGGCGAAGCGGTGCTGGCCCCCACCTCGACCGCCTTCACGGTCGGCTTCCTGCTCTGCGGCGTCTTCGCGGCGGTGGCCGCGGTCGTCGCCGCCTTCATCCCGACCCGCAGTGGCGCGGTGCCGCAGCCCGGCAGCGGCGCCGAGAAGGTCGTACGCGGTCGCATCCTGCTCGCCGCCCCGGCCGCCGGAGCCCAGCCCGAGCACGTGCTCGGCACCGTCGTGCTCACCTGCCCCGACGGCCAGCAGGTCGACTGGGCCCGCCCCGACTTCGACGGCCACTTCTCGCTGGCCTTCCCGCGCGACGGCCGCTACCTGCTGGTGGCGACCGCCCGCGGGTGGGCGCCGCGGGTCTCGGTCACCGACCTCACCGCCGGCTGCGCCCCGCTGCGGGTCACGCTCGACGACCGGTTGACCGTCAGCGGCGTCGTCACCTGCGCCGGCTCCCCGGTGGCCGGCGCGACGGTGACGATGTTCCTCGGGTCGGGCGAGCACACCGGCCACACCACCACCGACGAGGCGGGCCGCTACGAGTTCCCGCTGCCCGCCCCGGCGCTCTACCTGGTCGCCGCGGCGCTGCCCGACACCGGGGCAGCGCACGCCGAGAAGATCCAGGTGATGGCCGAGTCGGTGGTGGCCGACCTCGAGCTCGAGCCCCTGCCCGAGCCCCTGACCGAGGCCGGCACCACCGTCACTGGAGGGTCAGGCCCTCGGCCGGAGTGATCCGGGCGGCCCGACGCGCCGGCAGCACGCTGGCCAGGGCCCCGAAGGCGAGCGCCGCGACCAGGATGCCGAGCACCTGCCAGACCGGCACCGCGAACGTGTGCTCGACCATCCCGACGACGACCACGTGCACGCCCACCCACGCGAAGAGGATCCCGACGGCGACGCCGAGCAGCGACGCCACCCCGGCCAGGAGCGCTCCCTCGACGGCGAGCACCCGGCGCAGCTGCGGCCGGGTCAGGCCCATCGCCCGGAGCAGGGCGTTCTCCCGGGTGCGCTCCAGCACCGAGAGGCCGAGCGTGTTGACGATGCCGATCAGGGCGATGACGATCCCGATCGACAGCAGGCCGATCACCGCGGCGGTGATCACCGTCAGCTGCTTCTCGATCCAGATCCGCTCGGCGTAGTCGACGACCAGCGTCGTCGGCACCTCCGACGTGGCCCGCGAGAGACCCGTCTCGAGGTCACCGGGGTCGGCGCCGTCGGCCGCCCGCACCCAGACGGCACGGGTCTGCAGCTGGTCCTCGACGCCCCACTCCCGGAAGGTCTCGGGCTTGACGGTGATGACGTCGCCGTAGTCGCTGCTGATCGAGGCGGTGACCTGGCGCAGGCGGCCGTCGACGCGTACGTCGAGCAGCCCCTCGCTGTCGAGCCGCTCGGCGGCAGCAGCCGGCAGCGTCTCCACGAACGACCAGGCGACGACGGCCTCCGACGAGCCGAACGGGTCGTTCTCGGTGCTCCGGACGACCGAGCGGTCGTCGCTCCACTCCACCACCGGCACCTCGGCGCCGGCCAGGACGCCGACCACGCCGGCCATCGGCCGGGCAGCCCGGACCTCGTCGAGGTCACGCACCGCCTCGACGGCGGCGTCGTCCAGCGCGCTGCCGGCCTCGACGACCGCGATCGCGTCGATCGGGTAGGAGCGGTCGTTGTCGGCGTCCAGCGCGGCGGAGATGACGCCGAGCCCGGTCACCATCGCCACGGTCAGGGTGACGCCCACCATCAGGGAGGCGGTGGTGGTGGCCGTACGCCGCGGGTTGCGCACCGCGTTGGAGGCGGCGAGCGCGGTCACCAGGGCGCCCTGGCCGCGGGCGGCGAGGCGACCGACCAGGCGGACCAGGGCCGGCACGACGACGGGCCCGAGGAGCAGGAGGCCGACGAAGAAGGTCATGCCGCCGGCGACCATCCGGACCAGCTGGACGTCGTCGCTGCTGAGCTGGACGGCGCGACCGAGCAGGACGCTGCCGACGGCCAGCAGGACCAGGCCGGAGCCCAGGCGCAGGCGACCGGCGTTGCTGCTGGCGTCCCACATCTCGCTGGGGCGCAGCGCCGCCAGCGGTGCGACGCGGGTGGCGGCACGGGTCGGCAGCCAAGCGGCGACGACGCTCACCAGGACGCCGAAGACGAAGGCGCCGGTGACCCACCACCAGCGGAAGCCGGGCGCACCGAACTCGTCCCACCGGGCGCCGACGACGGCGGCGATGACCACGGAGAGGCCCACGCCGATCGCGAGGCCGAGCACGGAGGAGACCACGCCGAGCGCCAGTGCCTCGGCCCGGATCGAGCGGCGCAGCTGGGCGCGGGTGACGCCGACGCAGCGGAGCAGCGCGAAGTCGCGGGCGCGCTGGGCGAAGAGGATCGCGAAGGTGTTGGCGATGACGAGCACGGCCACGCCCATGGCGATGGCGGCGAAGAAGGAGACGAGCAGTGCGATGACGTCGACACCGAGGGTGACCTGGGCCTGGAGGTCGGCGACGTGCTGGGCTGCGGTCAGGACCGCGCCGCCCTCGCTCAGGCGCTCGGCCTGCGCGACGGGTCCGTCCCAGAGCACCGCGTCGACGTACGGCTCGAAGCCGCGCAGGTCGGGCCAGGTGAGGTAGAGGTTGCTGCTCACCCCGACGGCGGGCGCGGCGAGGCCGACGACCGTGACGGTGGTGCTGCTGCTCCCGCCGCCCCCGACCGTGACCTCGTCGCCCACGGCGACGTCGGCGGCCGCAGCCGCGCGCTCGTCGACCAGCGCCTCACCGGCACGCGTCGGGAAGGTGCCGTCGACCAGCGTCTGCCACTGCAGCTGCGGGTCGGTGGAGACGGTGCCGACGCTGGCGTCGCGGCGCGAGTCACCGTAGGTGACCTCGGTCCACGTCATGGCGTCGGGCCGCGCGGCGAAGCCGCCCTTCTCGGCAGCGGCGAGCAGCGCGTCGGCCTGCTCGGTGTTGCTGACCTGGACGACGTGGCCGACGCCCGCGTAGGGCTGGCCGAGGTCGGCGGTCATCCCGCTGCGCAGGGCGCCGGCCAGTCCCTCGGTGGTGACGATGAAGGCGACGCCGATGATGACGGCGAGCGCGCTGGCGACGTAGCGCCGGGTGTTGTGCCTCAACGAGGCGAGCAGGACGGTGCGCATCACGCCACCCCGGCGCAGCGCAGCGGTGAGCTGGTCGACGTCGGGCTCGACGAGGTGCGCGGTGATGGCGCCGTCGTGCAGCACGACGACGTCGTCGGCGTAGGCCGCGGCCTCGAGCTCGTGGGTGACCATGACGACGGTCATCCCGCCCTCGTGGACGCTGCGGCGCAGGTGGCCGAGGATCTCGGCGCTGGCGTCGGAGTCGAGGTTGCCGGTGGGCTCGTCGGCGAAGACGATCGCGGGGTCGGCGACCAGGGCGCGGGCGATGGCGACGCGCTGCTGCTGGCCCCCGGAGAGCTCGCTGGGGCGGTGGCCGATCCGGTCACCGAGGCCGAGCAGGTCGACGACGGAGTCGTAGCGCTCGCGGTCGACCGCGCGGCCCGACAGCTCGAGCGGGAGCAGGATGTTCTGGCCGGCGGTCAGCATCGGCAGCAGGTTGAAGGCCTGGAAGACGAAGCCGATGTGCTCGCGGCGGAAGAGCGTGAGCGCGGTGTCGTCGAGGCCGGTGAGCCGACGACCCGCGACCTCCACCTCGCCGGCGGTGGCGGCGTCGAGCCCGGCGATGCAGTGCATCAGCGTCGACTTGCCGGAGCCCGAGGGGCCCATGATGGCGGTGAAGCGCCCCCGCGGCACCTGCAGGTCGACGCCGCGCAGGGCGTGCACGACGTTGTCGCCGCGGCCGTAGGTCTTGGTCAGGCCGGTGACGCGGGCGGCCAGGGCGCCGTCGTTCGCGGCACCCGAGGGGGTGGGGGACGGGGAAGAGGTGGTGGCTGTGCTCATGGCTCCAGCCTCGTCGCCGCGGGCCGCGAGGGCGTCGGACCGCGGGCCGATCCGCAGGTCCTCCTGCGGTCGTACGCAGCGGCGTACGGGTGGACGTGCGTCCTCCCGTGGAGGACGGGCGCTCGACTGCTTCAGCGGGTCAGGGGGTGACGAGCCCGGTCTCGTAGGCGAGGACGACCAGCTGTACGCGGTCGCGCGACGCCGTCTTGGCGAGCAGGCGCCCGACGTGGGTCTTGACCGTGGTCTCGGCGACCACGAGGTGGCTGGCGATCTCGTTGTTGGAGAGGCCGCAGGCGATCAGCCCGAGCACCTCGACCTCGCGCTCGGTGAGGTCGGAGAGCCGGCCGTCGTCGGTGCGGTCGCCGGGCTCGTCGACCGCGCCGGGCTCGGGAGCCGTCGCGAAGTGGTCGAGCAGGCGGCGCGTGGTGCTGGGGGCGACGACGGCGTCGCCGGCCTGCACCGAGCGGATCGCGCCGAGCAGCTCCGGCGGGGTCGCGTCCTTGAGCAGGAAGGCCGACGCCCCGGCACGGATCGCGGCGAAGGCGTACTCGTCGAGGTCGAAGGTGGTGAGCACGATGACGCGCGGAGCGTCGGGCGTGGCGAGGAGTCGGCGGGTGGCCTCGACGCCGTCCATCCGCGGCATCCGGACGTCCATCAGCACGACGTCGGTGGCGGTCACCGCGAGCTGGGCGAGCGCCTCGCCGCCGTCGCCGGCCTCACCGACGACGACCATGTCGGGCTGGGAGTCGACGAGCATCCTGAAGCCCGCGCGCACCATCTGCTGGTCGTCGACCAGGAAGACCCGGATCGCCTCGCCCTCGGCCGTCTGGCCCACCGCCTGACTCCCCATCTGACTCACAGGGGGATCCTCGCACTGACGGTCCAGCCGCCGCCGACCGCCGGCCCGGCGCTCATCGCACCGTCGTGCACGGCGACGCGCTCGCGCATCCCGACCAGTCCGTGACCGCCGCTGCCGGGGCCGCTCGCTGCGCCGCGCCCGTCGTCGGTGACCTGGATCCGGACGGCGTCGTCGACGGTGACCCGCAGTGTGGCGGCGGCCTGCGGCCCGGCGTGCTTGCGGACGTTGGTGAGTGCCTCCTGCACCACGCGGTAGGCGGCCAGCCCGACGCCGTCGGGCACGCTCGGCCACTCCTCCGGCAGGGTGGCCTCGACCTGCATGCCGGCCGCCTTGGCCTCCTCGACGAGGTGCGCGACGTCGTCGAGGCGCGGCTGCGGACGTACGCCGGACTCCTCGGTCCGCAGCAGCCCGAGCAGTCGGCGCATCTCGGCGAGCGAGGCGCGGCCGGTGTCGGCGATCGCCTCGAGGGTAGGCACGGCGACGCCCGGGTCCTGCGCCGCGGCGTAGCGGGCGCCGTCGGCCTGGACCACCATGACGGAGAGGCCGTGGGCGACCACGTCGTGCATCTCGCGGGCGATCCGGGCGCGCTCGTCCTGGGCGGCCAGGGCGACGTCGCGCTCGGCCATCCGACGGGTCTGCTCGGCGCTCTCGACGAGGCTGCGGACGAAGCGGTCGCGCTGGCCACCGGCGACGCCTAGCGCCCACGAGGAGACCGCCACGCCCGCGCAGGAGAGCGCGGGGGCGACCATGTTGTCGAGCCGGTTGTCGGCGCTGGCGGTCCAGCTCGTCCACGCCCAGGCCGCGACGACGCAGGCGCAGAGGGTGACCACCAGGCTGAACGGCCGCGACCAGCGCCCGCCCCAACGACCGACCGAGTAGGCGGCGATCGGGAAGGCCAGCTGTCCGACGATCGGGTCGGTCATGCCCAGCACCACGACCTGCGCCGCGCTCGACGCGGCGACCACGGCGAAGACGAGGGCTGAGTGGCTGCGACGCCACCACAGCGGGATGAACTGGCTGAGCGAGACGGCGGCCGGGAGCGGCTCGTCGGAGAGGAAGTGAGCCGAGGCCAGGGCGCACAGGCCGAGCACCAGCAGCGCGTCGAACCACCGCCGGGCGCGGGGGCCGAGGGTCCAGGGCACGACGGGTTCCACGCGCTGATCGTAGGTGGAGCGACGGGCGGGCGCGTCCTCCTGCGGGACGATCTCCGCCCCGTGCGGACGAGGAATCGGGTCCACACCCCGACCGGTGGGAGAATCCGACCGTGAACGAGCAGCTGGACCCCGACCCGACCGCGACCGTCGAGGGGATCGACCCCGACGAGCTGGCGACGGCGATCAAGGTGCTCCGCGCCCTTCCGGCGCTGGGGCCCGACCACCCCGACGTACGCCTGATGAAGCGCGAGGCGTCGTACATGTACAAGCTCGTGAAGAAGTCGCGCCGCGCGGAGATCCGCCAGGAGCGGATCCGTCACGACCAGGAGATCATCGAGAAGACCGCGACCGGGTCGCCAATGCGGATCGACGACGAGACCGCTGGCATCCCGCTGGTCTCGACGGCGAAGGGCGCCTTCGCAGGTGAGCTGATCACCGCGCGTGGCTGCTACATCTGCAAGGAGGACTTCACCCTCGTCGACGCGTTCTACCACTGGCTCTGCCCGAAGTGCGCGGCGATGAGCCACGCCAAGCGCGACCAGGGCACCGACCTCGCCGGCAGGCGTGCGCTGCTCACCGGCGGTCGCGCCAAGATCGGCATGTACATCGCGCTGCGGCTGCTCCGCGACGGCGCGCACACCACGATCACCACGCGCTTCCCCAAGGACGCGGTGCGCCGCTTCTCCGCCATGGAGGACTCGGGCGACTGGATCCACCGTCTCAAGGTGGTCGGCATCGACCTGCGCGACCCCACGCAGGTGATCTCGCTGGCCGACGACGTCGCCGCCGCCGGCCCGCTCGACATCCTCATCAACAACGCCTGCCAGACCGTACGCCGCACGCCCGGCTCGTACGCCCCACTGCAGGAGGGCGAGCTCGCTCCGCTCCCGAACAACATCGAGCTGCCGGAGATGGTCGCCTTCGACCGGATCTCCGAGGCGCACCCGGCCGCGATCGCCGGCGCCCTGGCCGACGTGGCGGTCGCCCACCACGAGGGTGAGTCGGCGGAGTCGGCGCTGGCCGCCCACAACGCCGCGTCGCTGACCGCGCTCGCACTGAAGGCGGGCTCGGCGTCGCTCGAGGCCCACGTCGCCGGCACCGCCCTGGACGCCGGTGGCCTGCTGCCCGACGTGCAGACCAACAACTCGTGGACCCAGACCGTCGGCGAGGTCGACCCGCTGGAGCTCCTCGAGGTGCAGCTGTGCAACTCGATCGCCCCGTTCCTGCTGGTCAGCCGCCTGCGCCCGTCGCTGGCCGAGGCCGCGCGCCGGGCGCCGTCGAAGCGGTCGTACGTCGTCAACGTGTCGGCGATGGAGGGCCAGTTCTCCCGTCGCTACAAGGGCCCGGGCCACCCGCACACCAACATGGCGAAGGCCGCGCTCAACATGATGACGCGCACGTCGTCGGGCGAGATGTTCGAGACCGACCACATCCTGATGACCGCCGTCGACACCGGCTGGATCACCGACGAGCGCCCGCACCACGAGAAGCTGCGGATCGCCGCCGAAGGGTGGCACGCGCCGCTCGACCTGGTCGACGGCGCCGCGCGGGTCTACGACCCGATCGTGATGGGCGAGCAGGGTGAGGACATCTACGGCTGCTTCGTGAAGGACTACAAGCCCAGCCCCTGGTGAGTCCGTCGCCCCGCCGGACGTCATCATCAGCGGCTGCGCCAGCAGCCCCTCACGATGACGTCCCGGAGGGGGCCTCGACCGCGTGCGTGGTCACGATGTCGTTGGACGCCGCCCCCCGTGGTTGGAGGTGTACTGGCCGGTGATCAGCGACGCCCGGGCGGGGACGCAGATCGGGGTCGGCGCCAGGGCCGAGGTGAGGGTCGCACCCTCATCGGCGATGAGCTTGCGCACGCTCGGCATGTACTGCAGGTCCGACTGGGTGGCGTCGTCGGCGGTGATCATGAGGATGCTGGGCCGCGGCGCGTTCTTGTTGCCTTTCGTGCCGCGAGGCGCGGGGTCGATCGGCAGCTTCACCGACGACTTCGCTGCGGACGGCCCGGGCGCGGTGACGGGTGTGGACGCGGTCAGCGTGACGCCGGAGCCGACGAGGGAGGCGGCCAGGGCGACGGAGACGCCGGCGGCGATGCGTGCGACGTAGGAGTCGTGGACCTTCTTCTGCGGCCCGCCGCAGCTGCGCGGGCCGGGGTTCGCTTCAGGCACCGGGCACCTCCCGCGTTCGGGTCGACGGGGGAAGCTGGTCGGGCAGGGACGTGCGTGTGTGCCTGTGCATGCCGTCGATGTGTGTGCAGGCGCCCATCTCGTGCACCACGGGCCGCGACGGGGTCACGGCAGCGGTCGAAGGGCCGGGGGTACGGGTCATGCCCGGCGGTGTGCGGGTGCGTGTGGGCGCGCTCATGCGCCCGGAAGGATCGCCGCGCAGGGTTGGCACGACCTGGGGGAGTTCGTGCCGAATCGGCTGGCGTCCCTGAGCGTGGATCGTCACCGTTCTGGCACGGTTGTCACGAACGGTTTCCGCCCGTGACAAATGCGTTTGCGCAGGTCAGGGCTGATTTAGGGCTCTAGATAGATAGATATTGGAAGATTCTTTGAAGAACTACATACATACATGGGAACCCCCTATGCATATGGGTGCACATATGTACATCCCTCGTAGATAGGTCCACGACCCGCTGACAAACTGCCAAATGGGACTCGCCCAGCGCCTCCTTGAGCGCGTTTGCGCAGGTCAGAGGCAATTCTCCGGGTTGCCACGAGCCTTCGGCGGCCTCGTCACTTAGTCACGAAAGCCGACAGAATGGCACCGGATTCGGCACGATCGCGAGGCCAGAAACCACCGACGAGCCGCCCACCCCGTCAGGACAGGGCGGGCGGCTCGTCGCAGAAGTCACCCGGCAACAGCCGGTGTGCTCGCCGACTCAGCTGGCGTCGAGGTCGAGGACGTGGAAAGTCTCGCCGAACCAGTCGACGTCGAGCTTGTCCAAGGTCTCGTCGGTGGTGTCCTCGTCGGCGAGCCACTTCTCGAACGGCGCGTACTCGGCCGCGTTGAGCTCGCTGACCTGACGGTAGAGGGTGGGGTCGGCGGACCAGTCCTTCCCGGCGACCTCGCCCTCGGCGTTGACCACCCCGATGGGCCTGTAGACGTCGTCGGCGCGGCACGCCAAGAAATACCGGATCGCTTCCGCTTCCTCAACGGATGTGCACATGTCTGGAACGACCTGTGGACGGCCCTCGACACGTCGTCGCGAAATCTGGGAGGGTCTCGAGCGAAGGGAATCAACGAGATTCGGTGGAACACAATGCGAGTTCGCGCTATCGGGAGCGCAGCGGTCCTGGCGGCTTCAATGCTGGGGGCGCTCAACAGTCCGTCAATGGGTGCGAATAGCGCCGGCGCCGTGTCGGTCTTCACCGGCAGCCTCACCCAGGACGACGGAAAGGTACTGCCTGGTCGGACAGTGCGACTTCTCGCCGAACCGCCGGTGCGGGAGATGGCGAAGATGAAGGTCAAGGACGTGAAGAAGTCGGTCGCCCTGGGACGGGCCGTGACCGACAGCAAGGGCGCCTTCCGGATCTCGGTGACCGAGAAGGTCGCCTCGTCGTTGAAGAAGGGCCGGTTCGACGCGACGTTCGTGGTCGTCGACGCAGAAGGAGCCCTCACGGGGTACATCACCACGATGGAGACCACCCGTACGGGCGTGAGGATCCTGCCCGAGCTGGTAGACACCCGAGCAGCGGTGACCGCGAAGGTCCCGAGCTCACCGCTGCGCCCAACCGTCGGCGTCGACACGACGTCAACGCCGCCCGAGGCCAGCGGCCGTGCTGTTGCGATCGCGCCTCGCTCACGGGGACGCTCACCGCGACCAAGTCGGGTGGTGAGCCGTTCGTGGCTCTGAAGGCCCCGAACGGCTCCGTGAACCGCAACCCGTCCATGCAGGCCGCGAAGGATGACGACCCCTACACCTGCCCCGACGGCAGTACCACCACGCTCATCAAGAAGCACAAGAACCGGCTCACGGCCGTCAACAGCATCCACGCCACCACCGACGGCCACAAGACCCGTTTCGTGCTCTCCAAGGGCGCTGACACTCGAATGGGCGGCGCGTCCAAGTGGGGCACGGCCTGGACCTTCAGCGGTGGCGTCAGCCGGTCACTGCGCACCGCGACCCGATGGGGCATGCGCAAGAAGGCCGGGCATCGCATGTTGCAGACCCGCTACACGATCGGGCACTACAAGAACACGCTCAGCGAACGAGGATCATGCGTAGTTTGGTACCGCAAGAGCGCGATCTCGCACGAAGGCGGCGCCGAGAGCAACCGGGCCTACGCGATGAAGGTCACGAAGAAGTACTGCCGCAAGTATGAGAAGGGCGGCGGTCTCACGCTCAGCAAGGAGAAGTCGACGAACTGGACCAACGGACTCAGCATGGCGAGCATCATCGGGTTCGACTTGGAGTCCTCCTCCGGGTATTCCTCCGGGGAGCAGATCGACGTCGACATCACCAAGCCGAAGCGCATGATCTGCGGCGCGAACAAGCCCCCGGGCGAGAACCCCGCGCGCGTGGTGGTCGCCCGACGATGAGGTGGCGAACCGCGGCCTCGGGGCTCGTCGTCGGTGCCCTGCTGGCCGTGTCAACGGGATGCGACGACTCCGCGGTCCCAGGGAATCGCGACCGGCTCGAGTCGGTCGGCTCCGAAGAGGGGGCAGGGGTGCTGTGCATGCCGGTGTCGAGGTCCGGGGGCGCGTGGTTCGCGTGGGAGACGGTCGAGAACGTGTCCGACTCCGCGATCGTCGTCACCGGAGTCAAGGTCGACGACGACGAGCTCAGCGTGGACGAGTGGTTCCTGGCTGATGAGTACTGGGAGGAGTCCGGCGTCGGCCGCGGCCCCCTCCCCCGGCCAGGGGAGGCGAAGCTGTCGTCCACGATCTCGCCGGGAGCCACCGTGCTCGTCGCCATGTCGGTGAGCACCGACGGCCTCGTCGAGCGCCGCAAGACCAAGGCGAAGGTGCTCTACGACGACGGCGGCAACGACCGCGAGCTGCCGCTGAGGTGGGGACTCGAGGTCGTTCCGGCCGACCAGGCCTGCAACTACGCCGACGACTGAAAGCTGGACCCAGTCACGAGACCGGTGCGTCCATCGACACGGACGCACCGGTCTCTTCGTCGCGGGGTGGCCCGTGACCACCGGCACAGGGACAGTATGGACGTCGTCGGAACCGGGGAGGCAGCCCATCTGCTCGGTGTCTCCACGTCGCGTGTCCTGGCTCGGATCGCTGACGGGACGCTCCCGGCTCAGCGCGACGGTTCGTTCTGGGTTCTGGACCGCGTCGACGTCGTCGCTGCGCGCCGGCTCTCCGCGCCGGGACGGCGGTTGGCGACCTGGTCGGCATGGGCGCTCGTGGCCGCAGCTGAGGGGTTCGCGACGTCGAGGGAGCTCCGGAGCGCCGGGGAACGCTACCGGGCACGGGCGCGGTGGCGCAGCGTCCAGGCTCAAGTCCGCGACGGATCACTGGACACCGATAAGTCGCAGTCGTGGCTGAGGCGGAATCTGTCCGCACGAGCCGGCCGACTCACCTGCTCGGGTGCCGCCGGCGACGTCGTCGGTGTGCGTACCGACACGGCGTTGTCGACGTCGGGATGGTCCTCGCCGTTGGCCAGGATCACGGCCCCTGGGGATGTCGAGGCCTACGTCGCTGCCGACGAGGCGGATGCCGTGGCGCGCCGGCGGGGCGAGGCACCCACGCAGCTCCGTCCCACTCGTAGAAGCCGTCTTCGCTGACGATCGGGATGGTGTGGTCGCTCATTGGTTCTCCGGGGGTGCGGTCGAGTGGCGGTGGCGCGCTCCTGCAGGGGACGGGACCCTCGACGCCTTCTGTGCCACCACGGCCCCAGCGATCGGCGCGCCAGAACCGCTCACCCCCGGACCGTTCAGGGCCGGGCCACGGGGCGCGGGGCGGAGCTCAGGCGTTCCAGCCTCGTGTCGTGCCGACGTTGAGGATCTGCCGGCGCCACATCACTGCGCGGTCGTGGCGCGACACTTCGGCGAGGTCGGCCGCCGAGTCGTACTCGGCCTCGATCGTGTCGATCGTCTGCTCGACGACCTCCAATGCCTCGGTGCGGGTCAGGGCGTAGACGGCGTGGTGCTGGACGAGGTCGCGCAACGTCGACTGCTTGTCCGTCGAGTGCGGGCCGTACGCCATCGCCTGGGCGCCCTCCTCGCCGGAACGGGCGGTTGGGACCAGGTCGTAGGCGGGCGTCAGCGTCAGGTGCTCGCCGTCCCAGAACGCGGCGTGGTTGCGGGCGTGGTCGTCGAAGTTCGAGATCGCCATGTTGAACGCGATCCGTCTGAACAGAAGAGGCCCCGGATGCGGTGCCCCGGTGGCCTTGCGGGCGATGAGCGTCTCGAGGATCCGTGGGTAGGAGACGTAGCGGGCCGCCATCTCGTCCTCGCCGGCCATCGTCAGGCCGGACACGACGTGACGGCGGTGGCCGGCGGGGGTGCGGTCGAATCGGCGCACGAGCAGGACGGTTCATCCGTTCGAGGACGTGATCCTCCACTGCGGCACCTCGATGCCGACGCGGCGGGCCAGTTCGAGGCACATGGCTTCGGCGTTGGGCTGGGACTGCACGAAGTCCGAGGACGTCGACAGCTTCGCGATCCACTGGACGCCGTCGGCGCCGCGCACGAGCACCTTCGGGCGGGCGCCGCCGATGGTGGTGCCGTGGGCGATGGCGGCGTCGAGCTCGGGCGGCAGCTCCTTGCCCGCCTGGATGAGTTCGGCGGCGTCGACGAGCTCGTCCAGGCTTGCTTGGCTGCCGCGTGGCACGTACTGGGTCGCGGACTCCTGGAAGTCGATTGCTCCGAGCCGGTTGCTTCCCGAGGCGAGCATGTAGTCGATCTCGCTCAGGGAGTTCTCCGACACCTTGAGGTGGTGCTCGATCACGCGGCGGCCCCACCCATCAGGGCTGCCGTCGCGCAGGCAGCCGGGCAGGGTCAACCCTGGGAGGGGTTGGTGTGCGCCAGGCGCGAGGGGCAGCTCGGGGGTGAAGAGGCTGATCGCGGCGGGGTTGGCGAGGTAGCTGCGCCCGTAGTTGAAGACGTGGGAGGGGCCGCTGGCCACGAGTCGTCCCGCGACCACGGGGTCGGTGGTCGGGCAGCCATGTGTCCAGACGAAGACGGCGTCAGAAGTCATCGTCGACCTCGACCGTCTTCGGGCGGACTCGTCGCGTCAGCAGTGCGATGCGTTCTTCGCCGCGCAATCGCATGCGGGCGAGCTCGGCCTTGTCCTCGACGCCGAAGAGGGGCACGTGGAGCAGGACGCAGGCGTTGAAGACGGTGCCGATCGCTGTGGACGGCTTCCCGGCCTCCATGGCGCGGACGGTCGGGGGGCGACTCCGAGTCGCTCAGCCAGGTCGGTCTGGGTCCAGCCGAGGTTGATGCGGCCTTCGCGGATCTGGGTGCCGAGCAGGAAAAGGGCGTCCGTCGTGGCCGCCAAGGGAGCGATTTGCCGCTTCACGGAACCTCCTTAAATTGCGCCCAAAGCAGGTTAACAGTCATTTTATTGATGACGCAAGGGTCTGTGCTGGCTCGACGGCGAGCTGGCGCCGAGCCGGCACAGGACAGGTGGCGACAGAAGGAGCATGGGCGCCCTTGGCAGCGGTGACGGCAGGGAGTGTCGGGCTCGTGTAGGGCATGCCCGTGATGTGTGCTCGGACTGGATCCTCGCGCACATCACCAGCACCAGCACCAGCACCAGCACCAGCAGGTCAGCTCCAGGCGCCCTTGATCCGCAGGCGAGTGTTCTGCTCGATCCCGAGCTGGTCCTGCGAGAGCCGGGCCAGGGCCTGGGATGCGCTCAGCGCCAGCGACGACTCCTGGTGAGCCCACACCAGAGGCTGGATCGCGCCCTCGAACCGGTCCGAACGCAGCTCCTCGAGCAGGCCGAGGGTCGTGGCCAGCGACGGGTAGGAGTTCCACTGCTCGCTGACGGCGTTGGTCGACCACGGGGCGACTCCGGCGCGCGCCGGAACGGTGACGACGAGGATGTGGCCGTCGCGGCGGCGGTAGAAGAACCGGCGTCCGTAGAAGTTGTCCTTGCCGTAGACCCCAGGGCGGCCGGTGCGGCCGGTGACGTGGGTGCCGATGTAGTCGGTGGGGAGCTTCATGACGTGGCCCGGCTCGATCAGCTCTGACACGACTGCGGCGTGCTCGACGTCCTGGCCGGTCTTCTCCACCCCGACGAGCAGCAGCGGCCCCAGCCCGGCGCGCTCGAGCTCGGTGGAGACGTCGTCGAGGTAGGCGAGGATCGGCCTGACCATCCGTTCGCTGGTCCACAGCGCCGACAGCGGGCCGTCGACGACGATCGCGGTCTCAGCCAGCACGTCCAGGCCGCGGCGGCGCACCGACTCGATCGTGGCGACCAGGGCGAGGCGCTCGGTGAAGTCCATGACCAGGTTGAGGGCGTTCTCGCGCCCGTACGTGGCCAGCAGGTCGTCGACGCCGAGGTGGTCGGCGAGCAGCAGGACTGCGCCGCACGACCGGCAGCCGCCGCCGTGCCGGCCGACGAACCCGATCGCCTCGGCACCTGGCGCGTACGCGCCACACTCGGGGCACGAGCCGACGCGAAGCGACGCGTCCTCGATGTCGTCACCGGGCGAGGCGTGCAGCAGGAGCAGCGCGTCGGCCAAGGAGATGCCCGCGACGCTGCACTCGGCCAGCATGGAGTCGCATGCCACCCGCCAGCTCTCTGCGGTGCCCATGACGCGGCCGGTGTCGTCGACCGAGCTCAGGCCGACCCCCGGCAGGGCGTAGGAGATCACGGAGCGTCAGGAGCGGCGTCGTTCACCCGGTCACGTGTCCATCTGGTCATCGGGAGTCATCCAACCACCCGGCGCCGACAGCCACCGGGCGTTCGCGCACGGATACCGCCCCCTGACGGCGGCGCGGCCACCCGGCGGGGGGACCGAGTGACCGCTGACGCTCCTCCGAGGCCGTGCAGCCACGCTACGACGCCACTCAAACCGGCGTACATCCTCCGGAGAGGGGATCGTCGGAGCGGTGTCAGAGCGGGTGCCGGAGGCTGGCCGGAGAGCCCCGATCAGGCCTGGTCAGCGGCGATGTTGACCATCCAGTTGATGCCGAACCGGTCGGTCAGCATCCCGAACTCGGCACCCCACGGGGCGACCGCGAGCGGCTCGTTGACCGTGCCGCCCTCGGCGAGCCCGTTGAAGTAGCCACGGAGCTCGTCAGCCTGGCCGGCGTCGCCGGAGATGGAGACCGAGATGTTGTTGCCCATGTCAAGCTTCATCATCTCGGCGGGGGTGTCGGAGACCATCAGGGTGTAGCCGGCCGGGGTCTCCAGCTGTGCGTGCATCACCTGGTCGGCGAACGGCCCCTCCATCCCGCTCTCGCCGAAGGTGCTCACCTGCAGGTCGCCGCCGAGGACGGACTGGTAGAACTCCGCGGCCTGACGGGCCCTGCCGTCGAGGACGTTGATGTAGGGGTTGAGCTTGCTCGCCATGACTTCTCCCGGGTGTCGGTACGAGGTGGACGCCACGGCGGATCCCTCGCCCGGCCGCAGCGCGATCGACGCTACTCCCGGGCGCCGACAGTCACGAGGGCTGCGGACGAACGATCAGGAACCGGTCCCGGTCGTGGTGTCCTCCGGGGCGTCAGGGGCCTCGGGGTCCTTCACCGCCGCCGGCGGCGCGGGCGGCAGCGGCACCGGGTCGGTCGAGCCGGCGTCGGAGGCGTCGGCCGCGTCGGACGTACGCCGCTGGGCCAGCTTGTCCAGGCCGCCGAGGAGGGTGTCGCGCACCCTCGTCACCTTGTCGGCGTACTTGCCCTCGGTCTTCTCGTTGATCGCGCCCGTCGCCTTGTCGAGCCACCCCTCGACGTCGCCCCGCTTGTCGTGGGCGATGTCGCCGGCCTTGGTGACCGCGTCGTTGACCAGCTTCTCGCCCTCGTCGACCAGCTCGGTGAGCTGCTTCTCGACGTCGACATCCTTGATCTTGGCCTTGATGTTGTCCGCGAACGACATGGCGACTCCTGACTCGTTGGTCGGTAGGGGTGTCGCCTCCAGCCTAGGCGCGTACGCCAGCGACCATCCCGCGTGAGAGCGTAGGCGGGTGGACATCGTCATCATCGCCCTGGCGTTCGCCGCGATCTTCGTGGTCGAGCTGCCGGACAAGACCTTCATCGCGACCCTGGTCCTCAGCACCAAGTTCCGCCCCCTCTACGTGTGGATCGGCGTCGGCCTCGCCTTCGCCGTGCAGACCGGCATCGCGGTGGCCCTGGGCCGGGCGGCCTCGTTCCTCCCCGACGACCTGGTCCACGGCGCCGCCGGGCTGATGTTCCTCGTCGGCGCCCTCCTCCTGCTGCGCGAGGCGCGCAGTGCCGACGCCGAGGAGGGCGAGACCGAGGACGAGTTCGCCCAGAAGGCCGCCGCCAAGGGCGAGGTGCACGGCGCCAAGGTGATCCTGACGTCGTTCCTGGTGCTCTTCGCCGCCGAGTGGGGCGACCTGTCGCAGCTGCTGACCCTCTCCCTCGTCGCCAAGTACGAAAGCGCGGTCTCCGTCTTCATCGGCGCCTGGGCCGCGCTGCTCACGGTCTCCGGCCTGGCCGTGATCGTCGGCCGCGTGCTGCTCGCCAAGGTCAAGCTGTCGGTGCTGCACTACGTGGGCGCGGCCGTCTGCCTGGCGCTGGCGCTCTACACCGCGTACGAGCTCTTCCTGGCCTGACGGACGACCCCCCGGACGCCGCGGGCCGGCGCCTCAGTCGGCGAGCATCTCCTGCATCGTCTCGATCTCGGCGGTCTGCGACTCGACGATCTCACCGGCGAGGTCGATGGCCGGCTCGAAGCGGCCCTCCTCCTGCTCGGTCTCGGCCATCTCGATGGCGCCCTCGTGGTGCTCGATCATCATCCGGAGCCACATCTCCTGGAAGGCGTCGTCGCGCGCCTCCTCCAGCTCCTCGAAGTCGTCGGCCGACATCATCCCGGGCATGTCGTCGTGACCCGGGCCCATCTCCTCCATGATGTCGGAGCCCTGCCCCATGTCGTGACCGGAGTTGACGTGGTCGCGCATCGTCTCGGGGACCTCCTCGTCCCACTCCTCCAGCCAGTCGGCCATCAGCTCGATCTCCGGGCCCTGGGCATCGCGAATCTGCTCGGCCAGCGTCTCCAGCTCGGGGTCGAGCGGGCGGCTCTGCAGCATGTCGACCATCGACAGGGCCTGGGCGTGGTGCGGGATCATCCCCTGCGCGAAGGAGACGTCGGCGTCGTTGTGCTCGGTCGCGCTGCGGGTGCCGGAGTCGTCGTCCCCGCCGCAGGCCGAGAGCGTCAGGGCCAGCGTGAGGGCGGCGGCCGACGTGCGTACGAAGCTGCGCATGGAGGTCTCCTCGATCGACGTGACGGGCACCCTCGATGCTACGCAGTCCGAGGTCACGGAAGGGGCCTCGACAGGAGCCTCGACGGAGGCCCCGGAGAAATGGAAAGCCCGGCCGTTGTTGACGGGGGATACAACAACGACCGGGCGTGAGGAAACTTACGCCAACGGAGGTTCACAACACAACCTCTCGGCGCGAGTCTCCCCAAATGAGGGGTGTCCCCCTGGTCTCAGCGGATGGTGACCTGACGGTTCGCGAGTCCGGCGCGGGCCGAACGCTCCTCAGCGGTCAGGTCGGAGTCGTCGGCGAGAGCGGCCTCGAGGTCGGCGGCGAAGGTCTTCGCCGGCTCCTCGAGGACGGCCGCACCGGTGCCGACGGGCAGGTCCCAGACGGGGGTCAGCAGGCCGTGCGCGCGGAACATCCCGACGAAGCGCGCGCCCTCGACCAGGACGTCCTTGCCGGCGGCGTGCAGGCGGGCGAGCGCGGTGAGCAGCGCGTCCTCGTCGTGCGGCATCACCCAGCGCAGGTGCTCCTTCGTGCCGACGTTGGTCCAGTACGCCGCCTCGACGCCGGGCCAGGCGCTCCGTCGGGTGGATCGTGTCGTTGGCCTGCGCCAGCGCGGCGGAGAAGTCCTCGCCGGCGTCGGCGACGTCGGAGACCCAGAACTCGAAGGTGTCGTGGACCGTCACGTCGAGCTCGGAGTTGGCCACCAGGTCCTGGATCCGCGGGCCCTGGCCGGGGTCGGAGGTGAGGCCGACGATGCCGGACTCGCCACGCTCGGCCTGCTCGAGGGCGGCCAGCAGCACGGCACCGAGGTCGCGGGCGGGGTCGCCGAAGTTGTGCTGCACCTGCAGGCCCAGCCACACCTCGCCGGAGTCACGCACCATCGCGGGCGCGGCGACCGGGAGCATGGTGTTGAGGCGTACGACGCGGGACCCGGCGCCGGGGACACCCTCGGCGAGCGTCAGGGGCGCGGTGGCGGCCGGCACCAGCTCGCGCAGCGCGATCACGTCGCACTCACCGGCCAGCCCCTCGAAGGGACGTGCGACGAACGGCGTCGCCGCGCCGCCGGCCGCTCCGTGGCAGGCCTTGTAGCGCTTGCCGGAGCCGCAGGGGCAGGGCTGGCGGGGGCCGACCTCGCCCTCGACGGGAGCGGACTGGTTCTTGCGGGACTTCTTCGCCATGGCGCTGAACCTACCCGTCCAGCAGCTCCAGCATGTAGCCCGGCCGGTCGGAGATGACGGCCTTGACGCCCAGGCTCTGGCACAGCTCGAGGTCGGCGCGGGAGTTGACCGTCCACACGTGGATGTCACGCCCGCTCGCCACCAGCCGCCTGGCCAGGCCGGGGTGCTCGCGCAGCTCCTTGATGCCGGGGCCGACGATCCAGTCGGGGCCGATCACGCGGCGCAGCATCGGCCACAGGTGGGCCTTGTCGATGAGCTGCACCAGGCGGACGTCCGGGGCGGCGCGCTCGACCCGCTGCAGCGCCGTCCAGGAGAACGACATCACCCGCACCGGGGAGTCCTTGCCGTCCCAGCCGACGTCGCGCAGCAGTTCGACGAGCCGACGCTCCACCAGCCCGCCGTAGCGCACCGGGTGCTTGGTCTCGACGGCGATCTCGACCGGCCGGTCGTAGTCACGCACCGTCTCGAAGAGCCGGCGCAGCGTCAGGACACGCTTGTGGTCCTCGTCGACCTCCGGCGCCTCGTCGTCGAGGTCGCCCCAGGGATTCTTCCAGGAGGCGAAGTCGAGCTCGCTGAGCTCGTCCAGCTTCATCGTCGACACGATGCCGCGCGCCTCGGTCGTACGCCGCACGTCGCGGTCGTGCACGCAGACGAGGTGGCCGTCGGCCGTCAGGCGTACGTCGCACTCGAGGGCCTCGACCCCCACGTCGAGGGCGGCGACGTAGGCGCCCAGGGTGTGCTCGGCCTTCTCGTGGCTGGCGCCACGGTGGGCGACGACCTGCGGTCTCATGGCTCGATTGTGACCCAGCGCAGGCGGGAGGTCGCGCGACCGGTCCGGCGGCGCGGCGTCAGGCGCTGAAGCGGATCGACCGGTGCTGTGTCCACGCTCCGCGAACGGCGTCGAACATCTCGTGGCAGAGCAGCTTGTCGACGTCGGTGCGGTGCTGCGGGAAGAAGTAGGTGTCGAGCGGGAGGCCCTCGTGCTCGGTGACGATCCGGAACGCGTGGAAGGCCGCCATCCGGGTGGGCTCCTCGACCCCGATCACGTCGGAGAGGGCGACCTCGAAGCTTGACCCCTCGGGCTTGCGCGGGTCGATGGTGCGCCAGATGAGCTGGTGGCTGGTGAGGAAGAGCGCCCCCGACATCTCCTCGGTGCCCTGGGCGCAGCGCAGCTGGGCGAAGTGGACGGACTCCTCGCCCTCGCCCATGACGGGCTTCACCAGCTGCCAGAAGGGGCCACCGGTGAGGCGTCCGATGAGGTGCGAGTCACTCATGCTTTCCACGGTAGGGGACGGATCCAGCGCCTGACCCGGACTCTTCCCAGAGTGGACGATCGCCAGTTCGGAGTAGCCCGAACGGGCCATGCAGGCGCTGGCGGACAGGCGCGTGGACCACGGTTGACCTGGTCCGCCCTGGCCATGCGGGCCCTGGTCTGGTCTGGGCCAGTCAGTGCTGGCGCAACAGCTCCCTGAGCCCGCGCAGCGGCGACTCCGGCGGCGCGCGGCGGTCGGCGTTGACCGGGCCGGTCAGCTCCTGCAGGGCGGCGAAGAGGCGGACGCCGGTGAGGGCGTCGCACCGGGGACGCGCACTAGTCCTGTAAGTAGACTAGATTACTTTGGTAAGCATGCGTGGAACGTCGACCAAAGGTGGGTCCACAGGGCCCAGAAGGGCCCCGAGGGAGACATTTGGTCGACGTTCCACGGTGACCGAGCTACTTCATCATCACCTTGCCGGCGGTGGACGGCCACGCGTTGTTGCCGCACATCCGGCGCGGCGCCGGCAGCACGTAGTCGATCTTCTGGGACTTGTTGTAGTTGCGCGAGATCGACAGGTCGATGCCGATCAGCGAGGCGAACTTCACCGCCGCCCCGTAGCTGTAGGCCTTGCCGCCCGCCCGGTCACGCGACCAGGTGTCGCTGGTGACTCGCTGGCACTTCTTGAAGTTCGGCCGGGCGATTCCGTCGTTGTGGTCGGTGCCGCCGGTCTCCCCGGTCGGGATCCACGAGCGCGTGCACCCCCAGCAGCCGCGGGCGCAGTGCAGCTCGTAGAGCCCGTACTCGATGCCCTTCTGGTAGCTCCGGCTCGAGCGCACCGGCTTCCACGAGGCCGACCAGTCGCTGCGCGTGTACTTCGAGGAGCCCGCCTTGAACGCGCCGTACTTCTCGCCCGACAGGGTGCTCACGGCGATGCCGTAGTCGGCGCCGGTGGACGACGAGATCGTCACACCGCCCTTGCCCTTGCGCGCCGGGTAGGTCGTGGCGAAGGTGGCCTTGCGGACCTTCTTCTTGAGCTTCTTGTAGCTGCAGCCGGCCGGCGGGCTGGGCTCGCCGGTCTTCGTCGAGCCACCCACAGCCTTCTTCCCGGCGTCACCCATCGGCATGAAGCGCACCGCCTCCAACGGGCGTACGTCCGCGCTCCCCAACCCTGCCGCCGCCGGGAGCACGCCGGAGCTCGCGGCGACCTTGCGGTTGCTCACGGCCGACGTGTCGTTGGCCGACGCCCAGCCTGCCCGACGGCTGCCGGCGATCGAGAAGGCCCGGGCGCTGGTGAGCGTCCCGAAGGTGCCCCGGTCGGTGACCACGAGGGTCTGGAGGTGGACCACGCCACCCTCACCGACGTAGGCCCGGGGCACGTCGTCCGGCGTGAAGAAGGACCGGAAGGCGTGGCCGTCGACCTTGGCGCGGTCAGGCTCGGCCACCAGGGCCAGCGGTCGCTCCTCGCCCCGGCGCATCTTCCGCAGCGCTGCGTCGGTGGGCAGCGCGTAGACGCTGACCGAGCGGATCGCGGCGCCGGGCGGGACCGAGCCCACCAGGGCGGCGCTGACGGGGACGACGCCGACGTCGGAGACGGCGTCGGCGGCCTGGACCCCTGCCGCGGCGAGCGCCACGGTCATGAACGACGCGGCCGCGCCGCGCCAGATGGATCGTGAGTGCATGGTCGTTCCCTCCCCAGGACAGACCCGAGCTGCCCCCGGCGACCGACCCTGCCACACCCGACCGGTGTCGTCGAGTGTGGCAGACCGGTCAGACCGACACCACCACGCTCACTCGAAGTCGTGGCCGTCCGACCCCGAGCCCGCCAGCCGGCCACCGGTCTCGCAGTAGGTCTTGAGTCCCGACAGCGACCACGGCCAGCCACCGCCACCCTGGTTCGGGTCGTCGCCGCCCGCGAGCTCGTCGGCGTACTCGGGTGCGGCCGTCGCGTCGTGGGTGAGCACGACCCGGGTGACGGGGCCGTCGAACTCGCTGAGCTCCCACGTCAGCCGCGTCGGCGTGCTGTCGGGGTGCCACGACGGCAGCCACGAGAGCACGAGGAGCTTCTCCTCCTCGACCTTCTCGACGACGCCGGTCACGGCGACGTCGCCCATCCCGATCGCCCGCATGGCCGGGGTGGTGAGGTTGCGGTAGGAGCCGCCGGGCGTCAGCTCGACCTCGAGGTCGCCGCCGTAGCCCCACTCGTTGTTGCCCTCCGAGGTGGTGATGGCGGCCCAGACCTTCGAGGCCGGCGCGTTGATGTAGACGGTGTAGACCTGCACGAGCGAATGACTCATGACTCTTCCTCCGGGGTGTGTGGTCGGTCGGACGAGGACTCGAGGCGGCTCTTCAGGTCGAGCAGGACCGACGCGATCCCGGCGCGTTCGGCATACTTGCCGATCCACCGCTCGTGGATCTGCTGGATCGGCACCGCGTTGAGGAAGTGGCGCTTCTCCCGGCCCTGCTTGACGGCGGTGACCAGGGTCGCCTGCTCCAGCAGGCGCAGGTGCTTGGCCACCCCGAAACGAGTCATCTCGACGTGGGTGTTGACCACTGCCTCCAGCTCGCCGAGCGTGCGTCCGTCACGCTCGAACAAGGCGTCCAGGAGCAGGCGGCGGACGGGGTCCGCCATCGCCTTGAACACCAGGTCGTCATCCACCCCTCGACCATAGGTGACCATTTGGTCACATGTCTAGGGGTGGGCGAGCTCAGTTCGTCGTCAGTGCGCCGGCTTGACCCGCACCAGCAGCGCCAGCACGGTCACGACGACCACGGCGAGCAGCAGCACCGCCAGCATCAGCCCCGGGCCGGCGGAGTGGCTCGCGTCGGCCACGTCGAGCTGACGGCGCGTGGAGGCGGAGGCCACCACGTCGAAGATCCCGAAGAGGGCGGCCAGTCCGGCGAGCATGCTCGCGTTGAGCGAGCGGCGCCACCAGGCCCAGGCCGCGCTGAGGGTGACCACCGTCAGCGCCACCACGACCAGCACGGCGAGCAGCAGCGGCACCCCGTCGACCCCCGCGACCCGCGGCTCACGCGCGAGCGCGTAGCCGGGCACCCACTCGACCTCACCGCCACCCGTACGCCGCAGCCACGGCAGCAGGAGGGTGGGCAGCAGCAGGAGGCCGGCAATGCCCTGGACTCGGTGGAGGAGCGCGGGAGACACGTCGGCCGACTCTACGCGCGCTTCACACGCGCCCGCCGCGTGCCAGGCCTGCGCGCTCAGGCCTGCGTACGCAGGTACTTGCCGAAGTGGGGCACGGTGAAGGCGATCTTGCCGCGCTCGCTGGAGTAGATGAGCCCCTTCTTCAGCAAGGCGTCACGCGCCGGGGAGAGCGACTGCGGCTTCTTGCCGAGGATCGCCGCGACGTCGGCGGTCGGCACCGAGCCGATGTCGTCGACCTCCTCGTCACCGCGCTCGGCGATCGCGACCGCGGCGTCCGACATCGCCCGCAGGTAGTCCCGCTCCCCCGGCGTCGCCCGCTCGTAGCGCGATCCGAAGAAGCCGACTGCGAGCTCGGCCTCCGCCTCGGGCGAGGCGACGACCACGTCGTCGATGGTGATCGGCGAGCGGGGGGCGCGGTCCCACACGGCCTTGCCGTAGGCCTGGATGAAGTAGGGGTAGCCGCCGGTCGCGGCGTGCAGCGCGTCGAGCGCCTCGACGGTGTAGCAGGCGTCCTCGTCCTCGGCCGGCAGCGAGAGCGCGGCGTCGGTGCCCTCGCGGGTGAGCCGGTCGATCCGCTGGTAGGAGAAGAGCCGCTCGGAGTAGGACTTCGACGCGCTGAGCACGGCCGGCAGGTGCGGCAGGCCGGCGCCGACCACGATCACCGGCAGGCGCGACTGGCTCATCTCGTGGCAGGCCGCGCAGAGCGCCGAGACGTCGTCGGGACCGAGGTCCTGCATCTCGTCGATGAAGATCGCGACACCCTTGCCGACGTCCTGGGCCAGGCCGCCGACGTCGGTGAAGAGCTCGACCAGGTCGATCTCGACGTCGCCCGAGTCGGCGCGCCCGCGCACGGCGGGCGCGTCGATGCCCGGGCTCCACTGGTCGCGCAGCTTGGCGCCGGAGCCGGCGTCGCGCTGGGCGAAGGAGCGGATCACGCCGAGCACGTGGTCGGTCTCCTCGACCTGCGGGTGGCCGAGCTCGCGGACCGCCTGGTGCAGCGCGCTCGAGAGCGGGCGACGCAACCCCTGGTCGGGTCGGGCCTCGAGCTTGCCGGTCCCCCACCGCTTGCGCACCGCGGCCGAGCGCAGCGCGTTGAGCAGCACGGTCTTGCCGACGCCGCGCAGGCCGGTGAGCACGATGGAGCGCTCGGGGCGTCCCTTGGCGACGCGCTCCAGCACCACGTCGAAGGCGGCGAGCTGGGCGTCGCGACCGGCGAGCTCGGGGGGTCGCTGGCCGGCACCGGGGGCGTACGGGTTCCTGATCGGGTCCACGATGAGAAGGTATCGGCGTCTCTAGCGGACTCCCTAGATTTGCCCAGAGTGTCGGAGCGAAAGCCGACGATCGTCGTCTCTAGGCGCATCTAGCGCTGGGGACAGAACGCGGGATACAGCCCCATCGAGGCGGCCGTGAGACGCGCGATCCCCCTCCCGGCGGCGCTCGCTCTAGGGTCGCACCCATGGGGGGACACTTCTCGATCGACGTGGACGTGCCGCAGCTGCGGCGCGCCCAGCGGCGGATGGGCAACCACGCCGCCACCCTCTCGACCCGCGAGAAGCAGGCGCGTGGCGCCCCGGCCCGATGGGCACCGCACTGGAAGGGCAAGGCCGCCACCCACATCTCCGCGCAGGCACGCGAGCTCTGCCAGGACACCCGCGGCCTCGTCGGCGACCTCGAGCAGGCCGCCGACGCCGTCAAGGTCTTCGCCAACCGGCTCGACGAGGCACTCGACGTCGAGCTCCCCGACCTCAACGCCCGCTGGGAGGCCGCGCAGCAGGCGTACGACGCCGCGCACGCCAAGGCGACGAAGGCGCGCAGCAAGGCCACCTCCGACATCCCCGACGACGCGACCGACGCCGACCGGCTCCGCCTCGACCGCAACGCCGACCGCGCCCTCGGCAGCGCGATCAGCGCCGCCGGCAGCACCCTGGCCAGCGCCGGGCAGAAGCTCGAGGAGGAGTACGACGACCTCCTCGCCGACCTGCGCCGCGCCGCCCGCCGTCTCTCCCGCGCCCTGGCCAGCACCGTCCCGCTGCCCCTGGACGCCGAGAAGGCCGGCCACTTCACCCAGCGGGCCATCGACGGGCACCCGATGGGCACGCTCCCCACCGACCAGCTGTGGGACGAGCTGCAGAAGAAGGCCGAGGACGAGTTCGGCGGCCCGTCCTACGAGCTCATGGAGGAGCTCAGGTATCCGCCCGACGACCTCGGCGAGGTCGAGGCCACGCTCGCCCGGGCCCGCGAGCTCGGGCTGGAGCCGCTGCTCTACCGCGAGGCCCTCGAGCACTACTGGTTCCTCGAGGCGGCGCTGGCCGCGGGCATCGACGTCGCGGCGTGGGACCCCGAGAAGGGGGCCGCCGCCAACGAGGAGATCATCAAGCAGGTCTACCGCTACTACTACGGCGACCTCTACCTGGAGAACGCCGACCTCCAGTGGGCCGGCATGGCCAACATGATCGGCCCCTCCTTCGCCGGCGGCTTCCTCGACCTGTCGATGATCCGCGACTGGGCGAAGGCCGTCGAGAAGTACGCACCACCCGGCCGGTTCGGCGAGCTGGAGCACCTCAAGACGCTGGGTCACTGACCGACGACGACCTCAAGTTCTACGAGGTCACGCTGCTGGGCATGCAGAAGGACATCTTCCGCGACCAGGGCACCATGCACGAGGCCTACCGCCAGGGCGGCATGAAGGCGATCAAGGAGCTGTACGAGTCCGGGGCGCTCGACCGCGCGACGTACGAGTCGTGGAAGGACATCCACTCCGGCGACCCGGCCCGGGTCGAGGCCGGCAACGAGCAGTTCCTGCTGCGTGAGCAGAAGCAGATCATCGACGCCAAGTACCTCGAGATGTACGACCACCCGGTGACCGGCCAGGTCGTGACGTGGGGCATGACCCAGATCGGAAACCCTCCATCCCCGGCGCCAAGTCGTTCCCCGAGCTCTACCCCTCGTCGTGCCGGTCGAGACCCCGGGCGCGGAGAACATCGGCGTGCCCTTCACGCCGTGGCAGACCGACAACCCGCTCCAGGGCACCGTCTGGGTCGAGACGCCCTTCGCCCACGGCAACGTGGCGCAGTTCGACGACCGCTGGAAGCTGATCACCGAGGACACGCTCCCGAAGTACCAGCAGCTGCTGCGCGACGACCCCGACCTGGCGCGGGCGCTGATCGCCGCCGACGTCGGCGGCCGCGTCGACGAGTACCGCCTCAAGAACACGATCGACGACATCCTGCGCCAGCTGGCCACGGACTGGGAGGTCGACCGTGTGGAACAGTGACCGAGCCCGCCCCCTGACGACCCCACTGACGACCCTGGCAGCGGCTGCCGCCCTGCTGATCACGACCGGAGGATGCGCCGTGGAGCCCAACGAAGACCCGCGCGAGGTGGCCGCCGCCGCCGTGCTCGCCGACGGCAAGGTCGAGGTCGACCTGCGCGAGCGGGTCACCCGGGAGTCGCTAGGGGTCGCCGAAGGCGCGAAGACCGCCATCCTGGAGAACGACGACATGTCCCGCTTCTCGGTGACCGTCACCTTCTCCGACGGCCACGTGCTGAGCTCCGACGAGGTGAAGGTGATGACGGTGGAGACCGACCCCTCCGGCGAGGTCTCGCTGCTGACCCTGGGCCTGCGCCAGGTGCCGCTCGACGAGGTCGAGCGGCTCGTCCGGGCCGGCGTCGACGAGTTCGGCGTCGACGAGCGCCGGGCCACCTCCTCCTCTCCTCCGCCCGGCGGCCGAGTCGAGCGGCAACACGGTCGACGTCGCGCTGCCCGCCGAGGGGGTGGCGCCGCCCGAGCTGCTCGAGATCGTCCCCACGGTCTTCGCCTCCGGCTCCGGCCACGTCGTCAACTACTACGTCCACCTCGACGTCGAGGAGGAGTCGTGAGCGGCAGCCAGCCGATCCAGGCGGACGAGGCCACGCTGGAGTCGGTGCGCAAGGAGTTCCGCGGCTTCGAGACCGAACTTGACGCCCTGCGCACCGCGGTGGTCCGGGACGCAGCCCTCGTACGCAGCGGGGCCGGCCAGTTCGAGGACCTGGTCACCCCGGGCGCCAACACCTACGAGGCCTCCTGGTTGATGGTCACCCGCGTCGCGAGCACCTCGGCCGAGACGGTCGCCGGCAACGTCGGGCGAATGAAGCTGGACCTGTCGACGATGGACGCCCTGACGTGACGCCCCGCTGAGGGGAATCTGGCTACGCTCGACCCATGCCCGAGTTGCCCGAGGTGCACGCGCTGGCCCACGACCTCGACCAGCGCCTGCGTGACCGCGCGATCACCCGCGTCGACCTGGCCTCCTTCCAGGCGTTGAAGACCTTCGACCCGCCGCTGAGCGCGCTGCACGGCACCCTGGTCGAGGGCGTCACGCGGCACGGCAAGTTCCTCGACGTCAACGCCTCGGGGGTCCACCTGGTCGTCCACCTGGCCCGGGCCGGCTGGATCCGCTGGCGCGACGACGTGCCGAAGCTGCCGGCCAAGCCGGGCGGCAAGAGCCCGCTGGCCGCCCGCGTGATCCTCGACGAGGACGCCGACGGCTCCGGCTTCACGCCGGGCCTCGACATCACCGAGGCCGGCACCAAGAAGAGCCTCGCCATCTACGTGACCCACGACCCGGCCACCGTCCCCGGCATCGCCCGGCTCGGCCCCGACCCGATGGCCGACGACTTCACCGTCGAGGTGCTCGCCGGGATCCTCCACGACGCCGGTCGCGCCCAGCTCAAGGGCGTGCTGCGCCAGCAGGGCACCATCGCCGGCATCGGCAACGCCTACTCCGACGAGATCCTGCACGCCGCGAGGATGTCGCCCTTCAAGCCCGCCAGCAGCCTCGACGAGGGCGAGGTGGCGACCCTGTACGCAGCGCTGCGCACGACGCTCGACGACGCCGTCACCCGCAGCACCGGCCTGGCCGCCAGCGAGCTCAAGGGCGAGAAGAAGTCGCACATGGCCGTGCACGGGCGGACCGGCCAGAAGTGCCCGGTCTGCGGCGACACCGTGCGTGAGGTCTCCTTCGCCGACTCGTCGTTGCAGTACTGCCCCACCTGCCAAACCGGCGGCAAGCCGCTCGCCGACCGGCGGATGAGCAAGCTGCTGAAGTAGGCCTGTCCGGCGCCCGCCGGCCGTGCTTCACTCGAGTCATGGACCGCTTCGCCGCGGCCTTCGCCGCCTGCCCGCGCGAGCAGTTCCTGCCCGCGGCGGTGCGCTCGCGGGCTGCGTACGACGGCCCGCTCGAGATCGGCCACGGGCAGACCAACTCGCAGCCGCGCACGGTCGAGGCGATGCTCCGGCTGCTCGACGTGCAACCCGGCGACCACGTGCTCGACGTCGGCTCCGGGTCGGGGTGGACGACCGCACTGCTGGCCCACCTGGTCGGGCCGACGGGGTGGGTACGCGGCGTGGAGGTGCTGCCCGACTTGGTCGCGGCCGGCGCGGCCCACGTCGCGGCGACGGGCATGGCGTGGGCGAGCGTCGAGGCCGCCGTGCCGGGCGTGCTCGGGCTGCCGGGGCACGCGCCGTACGACCGGATCCTGGTCTCGGCCGACGGCGGCGCGCTGCCCGAGGAGCTGCGCGACCAGCTCGCCGACGACGGGGTGATGGTCGGGCCGGCCGACGGGCTGATGCTGCGGGCGACGCGGAGCGCGGTGACGCAGCACGGCCACTACCGGTTCGTGCCGTTGGTGCGGCCGCCGAGCGACGGGCTCAGCCCGCCTCCACCCGCATCATCGTCGCTGTCATCGAGGCGACCTGCTTCTCGCTTCCGTCGGCGGCGCGGACGTACGCCTCCCCCTCCGTGAAGGTGATCGTGCGGCCGGAGCGCACCACCCGGCCACGCGCGACGAGGTCGCCGCCGACGGCGGGGGCGAGCAGGCTGACGTTGAAGTTGACCGAGACCACCTCCGAGCCCGGCACCATCAGGGTCAGCGCGGCGTAGCCGCAGGCGGTGTCGATCGCCGTCGTGGTGATGCCGGCGTGGACGA
The DNA here is from genome assembly GCF_004777465.1 of Nocardioides daphniae. NCBI lineage: Bacteria > Bacillati > Actinomycetota > Actinomycetes > Propionibacteriales > Nocardioidaceae > Nocardioides > Nocardioides daphniae. Next base: position 201,839 of record NZ_CP038462.1, on the reverse strand, counting down.
GGCCCGCCTGCTGGGTGAGGTCGGCGCGGAAGGGGAGCTCGACCTCGACCTCGCCCGGCGCGACCCGGGTCAGCGTGGCGCCGACGAGCCCCATCACCTGCTGGCGGGCGAACGAGTCGCGCACGACGGTCTCGAAGTCGGGGTTGCGGGGGGTGTGGCTCATGGTTCTCCTGGCTCGGCAGCCCTCAAGGATGCCAGCCCACGAACTGGTCGATTGATGCAGCCCCGGGCGCCCAGACGTGCATCCATCGACCAGTTGCGCTCACACGTGGATGGGCGGCGCGGGGCGTCCCGCCCGTCCGGTGAGGCGCCAGTCCCACGGGTGCTGCCCCTCGGGCGCGGGCCGCCCCTCGACCAGCGCGCTCACCGCCTCCCGGAAGCGCGGACAGGTGGTGAGGTCGTGGCGCTGGCACTGCAGCGCGTGCGCGGTGACCTCGCGGGCCACCTCCAGCTCGAGGCGGCGTCGTTCGAGGTCGGCCAGGTGCTGCTCGAGCAGCTCGCGCCGGCCCTCGGCCTCGGTGTCGAAGAGGGTGGCGATTTGCTCCAGGCTCAGCCCGGCGGACTGGTTGGCCAGGATCGCGGCCACCCGCACGATGTCGTCCGCGCCGAAGCGGCGACGTCCCGCGGCGTCGCGCGCCGGGGTCAGCAGGCCCTGGTCCTCCCAGTGCCGCAGCACGTGGGTCGCCAACCCGAAGCGGCTCGCCACCTCGCCGATCGACACCAGTTCCCCCTCGCCGCTTGACTTCATGTCGACATGAACTCACAGGATGGGTGCATGGACAAGACCGAGACCCTCTCCCAGACCCACGACGCCCTCGTCATCGGCGGCGGACCGGCCGGACTCCAGGCCGCGCTGACACTGGGCCGGGTGCACCGCACCGTCGTCCTCGTCGACGCCGGCGAGCCCCGCAACGCACCCGCGGCCCACATGCACAACGTGATCAGCCACGACGGTGCGCCGCCCGCGGAGTTCCGTGCGCAGGCGCGGCGCGACCTGGCGGCGTACGACACCGTCACCCTGCTCGACGACCTCGTACGCAGCGTGGAGCGCAACGACGACGGCTTCCTCGCCCGCACCGGGTCGGGCGCCGAGCTCCGGGCGCGCCGACTCGTCCTGGCCACCGGCATGCGTGACGAGCTGCCCGACGTGCCCGGCCTGACCGAGCTGTGGGGCAGGCTCGTGCACCACTGCCCCTTCTGCCACGGCCACGAGCTCGCCGGGGGCCGGGTCGGCATCCTCGCCAGCCCGAAGGCCGCCCACCTCGCCGGGATCCTCGCGCCCGTCGCCGAGGTCGTCGTGCTCGACGACGTCGTCAAGGCCACCGAGGAGGGCGGCCGACTGGTGGCCCACCTCGGTGACGGGACGACCACCACCGTCGACGGGCTCTTCGTGCCGACCGAGCTCACCGCGTCGGCGCCCTTCGCCGAGCAGCTGGGGCTGACCCGGCTCGACAGCGGTGGCGTGGAGGTCGACCTGCTGGGCCGGACCAGCGACCCGCGCGTCTTCGCCGGGGGCGACGGGGCCCACCACCGCGACCTGCCGCTGCCCATGGCGAGCGTGCTGGCGGCAGCCGCCGCCGGTCAGGTGGCGGCCGCCTCCTGCGTGGCGAGCCTGCTGGAGTGAGGCGCCGGGCGTCCCCCAACCTCGCCAGTGGTCACTTAATGGGCGCGGAGCGCCCCTGGAGGGCCACCAACTGACCACTGGCGAGCCGACCGGGCCAGAATGAACCAGTGACACCCCCCGCCACCGAGCCCGACGCACGCCGCCTCCACCTCCCCCGACACCGTCCGCGCCGTCCTCCGGTCGCCGCGCCGCCTGCGTACGGAAGCCCTGGCCGGGCTCGTCGTCGCGCTCGCCCTCATCCCCGAGGCGATCGCCTTCAGCGTGATCACGGGCGTCGATCCGCGCGTCGGCCTCTTCACCTCGGTGGTCATGGCCCTCTGCATCGCCTTCCTCGGTGGGCGCCCCGCGATGATCTCCGCCTCGACGGCCGCCGTGGCGGTGGTGATCGCGCCGGTGATGGAGGAGCACGGTTACGACTTCCTGGTCGCCACCGTCATCCTCGGCGGCGCCTTCCAGGTGCTGATGGCGCTCGTCGGCGTGGCGAAGCTGATGCGCTTCGTGCCGCGCTCGGTGATGGTCGGCTTCCTCAACGCGCTCGCGACGCTGGTGCTGCTCTCGCAGGTCGAGCACGTCGTGGACGTGCCGTGGCAGGTCTACCCGCTGGTGCTGCTCGGCCTCGTCGTCATCGTCGGCTTCCCGCGGCTCACGACCAGCGTCCCGGCACCGCTGGTCGGCGTCGTCGTGGTCACCCTGGTCGCCGTCGCCCTCGGCGTCGACGTGCCGACGGTCGGTGACCAGGGCGAGATGCCCGACGCGCTGCCGACGCTCTTCCTGCCCGACGTGCCGCTGACCTGGGAGACCTTCACGACGATCGCGCCCTACGCCTTCGCGATGGCCATCGTCGGCCTGCTGGAGTCGCTGCTCACCGCCAAGCTGGTCGACGACATCACCGACACCCACTCCGACAAGAGCCGTGAGGCGTGGGGCCAGGGCGTCACCAACGCGATCGCCGGCTTCTTCGGCGGCCAGGGCGGCTGCGCGGTCGTCGGCCAGACGATGATGAACGTCAAGAACTCAGGCGCCCGTACGCGGGTCTCGACGTTCCTCACCGGCGCCTGGCTGCTGCTGCTCGTCCTGGGCCTGACCGACGTGGTCGCGGCGATCCCGATGGCAGCGCTGGTGGCCGTGATGGTCATCGTCGCCGTCACCGCCTTCGAGTGGCACTCGATCACCCCGGCCACGCTGCGCCGGATGCCGAGGTCGGAGACCCTCGTGATGGTGGTGACGGTCGCCCTCACGCTCAGCACCCACAACCTCGCGATCGGCGTCGGCGGCGGCACCCTGGTCGCGATGGTCGCCTTCGCCCGTCGCGTCGCCCACATGACCACCACCCACCGCGAGCTGCGGCGCGACGAGGCCGGCGACTACGCCCACTACCGGGTCACGGGCCAGCTCTTCTTCGCCTCCAGCAACGACCTCTACACGCAGTTCGACTACGCCGGAGACCCGAGCGGGTGGTGGTCGACCTCTCCGACGCGGTCGTCTGGGACGCCTCGACGGTGGCGGCGCTCGACGCGATCGAGACCAAGTACGCCCGGCGCGGCAAGCGCACCGAGATCACCGGGCTCGACCCGGCCAGCGCCGCGCGGCACGGGCGGCTCACCGGAACCCTGTGACCCGTCGCCGGCCCGGCCGGACCCGCCCGATCAGCGGGTCGGGTCAGCTGGTCGGGGTGGCGGCGCTCAGGCAGCGCGCGTTGGCGTAGAGGTAGTAGGCGTCCAGCTGCTCGATCTGCTTCGGCGACAGCTTCTGGCTGAGCTCGGCGACCTCGGCCTGGCTGGCGTCGTCGGGCACGTCGGCGATCAGGTCGATCCAGGCCTGGAGGCCGGCCTTCGCGTCGCTCGACATCGACTTCGGCGGCGTGAGGCCGTCGGCCTCCTCCGCGAACTCCTTCATGGAGGCGACGATGACCGCGTCCTTCTCGCCGGCGTTCTTCTCGGACCGCTCGTAGTAGTCACGGAAGGCGGCGCAGAACTTCTCCTCCGCCGTAGCCTCGGGCTCGGCGTCGCCGTTGCCGCAGCCGACGGCGACCGCGCCTGCGAGCAGCAGCGCAGCAGCCAGTCGTACGAACCTCATGGGCACAGGGTGCCGCATGGCACGCCGCTGCGTGAACTTTGCGCGAGTGATCGTGGACACGTCGTCCACGATCCGGGCGCCGCGCTTACCCTTCCGCCGCTCAGGAGACGACCAGCCGCAGGGTCGGACCACTGGGCTCACCGTCGTCGAAGGCGGCGGGCAGCGGCAGGCGCAGCGCGGCGGCGAGGCGGACGGCGTACGTCTCGCGCGAGACCTCGACGACGCCCAGCGAGGCCAGGTGGTCGGTGCTCCACTGCACGTCGAGCAGTCGGGTGTCGGCATACCGGTCGCGCATCAGGTCGACCAGCCCCATCAACGCGACCTTGGAGGCGTCGGTGGCCCGGTGGAACATCGACTCGCCCGCGAAGAGACCGTTGATCGCCACGCCGTAGAGCCCACCGACGAGCTCACCGTCGCGCCACGCCTCGACTGAGTGGGCCCAGCCCATCTCGTGCAGCTCGGTGTAGGCGTCGACGATGTCGGCGTCGATCCAGGCGTGCGGCCGGCGCGGGTCGCCGCAGGCGGCGACCACCTCGGAGAAGGCGGTGTTGACCCGGATCTCCATCGTGCGCGCGGAGCGCCGCAGCGACCGGGAGACCTTGAGGTGGTCGAGCGGGAGGACGCCGCGGCGTACAGGCAGGAACCACATCGGCGGGTCGCCCGGCTCTCCGCTCGGCATCGGGAAGAGGCCGCAGCGGTAGGCCTGCAGCAGCGTGCCGGCGTCAGGTCGGCCCCATCGCGACGAGGTCGTCGGCGGCGTCGAGGCGCGCCAGGTCGCGGTCACCTCGGTGAGGCTCCAGGTCGACGGCGGGGGCTCGAAGGGCACGGGGCGACCCTACTGGCGCCCGCCGACGAGACAGGACAGAGACGGGGAGAGACGGGGACGAGACGGCCCACCACGTCTGGACCCGCCGCCTACGCTGACGTCATGGGCATTGCGAAGAAGATGGTCGGAGGCGTGGCGACGAAGATCGCCCCGCAGGTCGCGCACGCTGCACCGGGCGTCACCTCACGTGCCGTCCTGGAGGCGCTCGACCCATCGACGGCGTCGGCCCCCTCAAGCCCGCCGCACTGGCGGCCGAGAAGCAGCTCGAGGAGCAGGGCGGTGACGTGGTCAAGGCGATCCGCGAGGTCGTCGAGAACAACGTCGCCCTCTCCGGCGGCCAGGGCTTCGTCACCAACCTCGGCGGCATCGCCACCGCAGCCGTCGCGATGCCCGCCAACGTCGTCGGACTGGCCGTCATCCAGTGCCGGATGATCGCCGGCATCGCCCACCTGCGCGGCCACGACCTGGCCGACCCGCGGGTGCGCAACGCCGTGCTCGCCGCGATGCTCGGCGACGAGGGGGTGGCGCAGCTGATCAAGTCGAAGAAGCTGCCCGGCTCCCCGATCGCCCTGGCGACCGCGCAGGTCAACGACCCCGAGCTGCGTACGCTGCTGGCCACCGAGGTGGCCGCCTTCCTCATCTCGAAGGTCGCCGGCAAGCGGCTGGTGAGCGTCGCCGGACGCCGCATCCCCGTGGTGGGTGGCGTGGTCGGTGCGAGCACCGACGGCTACTCGACCTGGCGCGCCGGCCGCTACGCGGAGAAGGAGTTCGCCCCGCCGCGCAGGCGCCGGTAGACCTCCAGGCCCGCACGTCCGGGCGCGGAGCGCTGCAACCCGCGTACGGCCTTCTCGCGCACCTTGTAGCTGGGCCTCATGTAGGCCCGGTCGAGCGCCTCGCGCGTCTCGTGGAGCTGGCGGTTGAGGTCGGCCTCGACCTCGCGCAGCCGCGCGGCCTCGAGCAGCAGCGCCTCGATCGCGTCGAGGGAGGCGCGGTTGATCGACACCGGCCGCGGACGGTCCGGGTCGACCCAGTCGTCCTGGCTGACGCCGCTCGCCACCCCCAGCAGGTCGTTGACGTCGCCGACCACGTCGTAGCCGCGGGCGGTGATCTCGTCGACCCAGGTGCGGGAGAGCTCCATCGTCCACGGCTCGAGCTCGGGCGGCAGCGACAGCCGCGGCGAGCGCGTGTTCTGCGAGAGCGTCTGGTGGGCCAGCAGCTCGCGCACCAGCGGGCGGTAGTGCTCGGGCGGCAGCACCTGGTGCACCTGGCGATTGATGCGGCGTACGAGGGTGGTCTCCGGGACGCCCATCGACGGGTTCGCGCGCTCCGGCGTCAGGTCGAGCCCCTCGAGCCCGTCGAGGCCGAAGGCCCGGCTGAACCGGCTCCACAGCTCGTCGCGCGGCGCGCCGGGGGCGGGCACGGTGACCAGGTGGATGCGCTCGGGCGGCAGGCTCGCGCCCCAGCGGTTGATGATGTCGGGGATCTCCTGGACGCTCCAGAACCACGACCCGATGCGGCTCTTGCGCTCGGGGTCCTGGATGGTCGCGAGGAAGTCGGCGTAGCTGATCTGGGCGCGGTGCTTGACGTTCTCCTGCCACTCCGCGGGGATCTGGCGGACCAGGTCGCGCACCGACAGCACGAGGTGGACCTCGGCGCCGCCGAACGACGACAGCGCGCGGTCGACCTGCGTCCGCGACGCCTTGGCCAGGATCTCGTGGCTCACGATGGAGGTGCCGTCGAAGTCGCGCACCTTCGCGGCGAGCCGGTCCCAGGCGCCGACGGCCTCCTGCTCGAGCCCTGCCCACGGCAGCTGCATGAGGTCGAGGGCGGCCAGGAAGTGGGCGTCGAAGCGGTCGGCGGGGTAGTTGACGCCCTGCTTGGCCAGCACCTTCTGGTTGCGGAAGAGCACGTCCTGCAGGTGCGAGGTGCCCGTCTTGGGGGTGCCGACGTGCACGAGCACCTTCCGACGTCGGGTCACGTCCATCGCCTTCTCCTGCTCACTCTGTTGGCTCACGGCTGGGCCTTCCAGCCACCCAGCAGCAGACCCACGGCCAGGTCCAGGGCGGCCCGGTCACCGCCGGCCGCGGGGTGCGTCCCCGGTGCCTGCGGCTGTGCACCGCCCGACCACTGGCTGTCACGCACAGGGTAACCAGCCTCGCGCAGCTGCTCGGCCAAGCGGTCGCCCCGCGTCCGCACCCACTCCTCGTGCTCCGGCGGCAGCGCCGGCAGGCCGACGTCGAAGAACTCGTCGGGGATCCGCGGCAGCAGCCCGTCACGCAGCAACGTACGGCGCTCGGAGACCGGGATCATCAGGCTCAGCGAGAAGGCGACGCGTCGCGCCAACCCCGCTGCCGTACGCCCGGGGCGGCGCACCCGCTCGACCTGCGGCCCACGCAGGGCCGACGACAGTCGCCGCTCGTCCAGGACCAGCTCGACGTTGCGGTCGCCGGCGACCTCGCGCCAGTGCTCGACCAGCTGGCCGAGCTGCAGCCCCGGCGGCAGGCCGCGGCGGTTGCGCCAGTTGCCCAGCCACTCGTCCCAGCTGCCGACGGGGCGGTCGAAGCAGGCGTTGGTCCAGGCGTCGGCCAGCATCCGGGGCAGGTCGGCGCCGACGACCACGACGCGGCCACCGGGCCGCGGGGCCCGACCGGCGTCGATGAGCTGGCGGGTGACCTCGGAGCGCAGCCACGGGTCGCCGACCAGCATCACCCGGCGCCGCCAGGGGCGCTGGCGCACGACGGGGCGCGGGAGCGGCCCGAGCGCGACCAGGTCCTGGGCGAGCAGGTGGGCGGCCACCCGCACGACCTCCTCGGCGGGCAGGTCGGACGGGTCGACGGGCGGGGCGCCGAAGCGGGCGTCGTACGCGGCCCCGACGAGCTCCAGCTCGGCACGTCCACGGCCGGGCGCGGAGGCAGCGAGGACCCGCTCGACCAGCTCCTCGGGCACGAGCCCGTCGGCGGCGAGGTTGATCCGGCGGAGCAGCTCGAGCTGCTGGGCGCCGGGAAGGACGCGACCGGTCGGATCGGCGTCGCCGCTCCACCCGGCCCACGGCGTGGTGCCGCCAGTGCGGAGGTGGGCGACCCAGCCCCAGGCCCGGGCCACCCCCGGTCCGGTCTGCTCGGCCACGGTCACTTGCCCCGGAGCTGCCGCGCGCGGTTGCGCAAGGCCTGGGTGACCGACGGGGCCTCGGTGCGGTGGGCGGCCTCGCGGGTCATCGCGGCGAGGGCGTCCATGGCGGCGTCGAGCTGCTGGTCGGGGCGCGGGTGGTCGGGGTCGTGCCACACGGCGGCGGCCTCCGGGCGCCGCGGGCGCAGCTCCTCGACGTCACCGACGACGTCGACGCCGCTGCCGGTCAACCAGTCGATCCAGACCTGGGCCTGCACCTCGATGTCGTCGAATCGCTCCGGCGGCAGGGTGACGGGGTGGCTCTCGCGGTTGACCAGCTCACCCTCGGCGAGCATCTCGCGGATCAGGTTGTCGTAGGTGACCTGGCGGCGTACGCCCATCTCGAGGCGGCGGTTGAGCTCGCGGATCAGCTGGGTCTCGGCGATGCCGAGGGAGCGGTTGGCGCGCTCGCTCTCCAGCGGTGCCCACGACGGGTCGATGCCGAAGGCCGTGCAGAAGCGGAGCCACAGCACCTCGCCGCTGCGGTCGTGCGGCACGGTGACGACGTGGATGTTCTCCGGCGGGAGCTTGGAGCTCCAGTTGTTGAGCACGTGGGGCAGGTCGAGCGCCCGGTGGAACCAGTTGTCCCCGGCGTCGACCTTCTCCAGGAACTTCGCGAAGGTCCAGCGGCGCCCCTGCTTGATCGACTCCTGCCAGGCGGCGGGGAGCTGGCGGCCGAGGTCGCGCGCCGAGTAGACGATGTGCACCTCGGCACCGGCCAGGTCGTTCATCGCCTTGATGATCTTCTCCGGGCGGGCCGGGGCGAGGATCTCGTGGCTGATCACCACGGTGCCGGAGGAGCGGTTGACCTTCTGGACCATCGCGTCCCAGGCGCCGGCGGCGTGGCCGGGCGGGCCGCCCCAGTCCTCGCCGAGCAGGTCGAGCGCGGCGCGGAAGTGGAAGAGGTCGGCGGGCACGTTGCGCCCCTTCGTCGGCACGGTGACGCCGTGGCGAGCCAGGTTGTCGGCGTTGCGCGCCAGACGGTCCTGGAGGTAGGTGGTGCCCGTCTTGGGCGCACCGATGTGGAGGTAGACGACCCGGCTCATGGAGGTGATTGTGCCAGCGTCACTGTCCCGACAACGCCCGAGCCACGGCCGAGGCCGGCGCCTTGCCGAGCGCGTCGGCCATGAAGACCGACGTCGCGACCACCGCGTCGAGGTCGACACCGGTCCCGATGCCCAGACCCTGGAGCATCCAGAGCAGGTCCTCCGTGGCCAGGTTGCCGGTGGCCGACTTGGCGTAGGGGCAGCCGCCGAGGCCGCCGGCGGAGGCGTCGAACGTGGTGATCCCGACCTGCATCGCGGCGAGCGTGTTGGCCAGCGCCTGCCCGTAGGTGTCGTGGAAGTGCATGGCGAGCCGGTCGGTCCCCACGCCTGCGTCGGCGAACGCCGCCACCATCGCCTGCACGTGGCCGGCCGTCGCCACACCGATCGTGTCGCCGAGGCTGAGCTGGTCGGCGCCGAGCTCCAGCAGCCGTACGCCCGCGCGTACGACGGCGTCGACCTCGACGCTGCCCTCCCACGGGTCGCCAAAGCACATCGACAGGTAGCCACGCACCGTCATCCCGGCCTCCTTGGCGCGGGCGAAGGTGGGCTCGAACATCGTGAACTGCTCGTCGTAGGAGCGGTTGAGGTTCTTCTGCGCGAAGGTCTCGGTGGCCGAGCCGAAGACCGCGATGTGCTCAAGACCCAGGTCGAGGGCCCGGTCGAGGCCACGCTCGTTGGGCACCAGCACCGGCATCCGGCGGGCGGCGTCGCCGATCCGGTCGACGAGCACCCCCATCAGCTCGGCGGCGTCGGCGAGCTGGGGCACCCACTTCGGGTGCACGAAGCTGGTCGCCTCGATGACCGGCAGCCCGGCGTCGAGGAGCCGGGTGATCATCTCGGCCTTCACCGCGACCGGGACGACCGCCTTCTCGTTCTGCAGGCCGTCGCGGGGGCCGACCTCGTAGATCGTCACCGCGTCGGGCAGCGGCAGCGTCGTGATCGGCTCCGCGGCCACCGTCATCGGCAGGTCGACGCGCTCGGCGGCGGTGCTCATGCCTCCCCCTCGGCCTCGACGACGAAGAGCGTCGCACCCAGCGTGACGAGGTCGCCCACGCCCGCACCCACCTCGGTGACGGTGCCGGCGAAGGGCGCCTTGAGCGAGAGCTCCATCTTCATGGCCTCCATCATGCCCAGCGTCTGGTCGGCCTCGACGCGGTCACCGGCGGCGACCTTGACCTCCAGGACGGTGCCCGGCATGGGGGCCGTCAGGGTGCCGTCGCCGGCTGCCGCGGCGCTGTCGGCGAAGGGGTCGGCGAAGGCGAAGACGTGGCGCTGGCCGCGGTGCACGACCTCGACCTCGTGACGTCGGGCGACGCCGACTGCCCGCTCCTTGCCGTGGAGGGCCGTGGTCAGCCCACGGAAGCTGGGCCGCAGCGGGGTGCGGGTGGTGACGCCTGGCGGCACCTCCACCCACTCGTCGAGGTGGATGCGGACCGGTGCGGGCTCGCCGCCGAGGCGCCAGCCGTCGCTGTGGAAGGGGCTGGCGTCGGCGGAGACGTCCGGCACCGCGAGCGCGGCCGCGAGGGTGCGGGCGGTCGACGGGTCGGGGCCGGGCACCTCGTTGCGGTCGAGCCAGGCGGTGTCGATCGTCGCGTCGCCGAACTCGTCGCTCGCTGCGAGCGTACGCAGGAACCCGGTGTTGGTGGTGAGCCCGAGCACGGCGGTCTCGTCGAGCGCGTCGACCAGCGCGGCGCGCGCGGCTGACCGGTCTGCGCCGTAGGCGATCACCTTGCCGAGCATCGGGTCGAAGTGGGTGGAGACCTCCTGGCCCGACTCGAGCGCGTGGTCGACGCGGATCTCGCCGCTGGCCACGTCGGTCCATCCGCCCCAGCGGACGTAGGTGGCGGTGCCGGCCTGCGGCAGGAAGCCGTTGAAGGAGTCCTCGGCGTAGACGCGGGCCTCGATCGCGTGGCCCTCCAGGGTCACGTCGTCCTGGCTGAAGTCGAGCGGCTCGCGGGCGGCCACCGCGAGCTGCAGCGCGACCAGGTCGGGCCGCTCCCCGCGGATCCGGACGACCTCCTCGGTGACCGGGTGCTCCACCTGGAGGCGGGTGTTCATCTCGAGGAAGTAGAACTCGCCGGTGGCGTTGTCGAGCAGGAACTCGACCGTGCCCGCATTCGTGTAGCCGACCTCGGCGGCCAGCGCCACCGCCGACGCGGTGATCGCGGTGCGCTGCTCGGCGGAGATGGTCGGCGCGGGCGCCTCCTCCAGCACTTTCTGGTGGCGGCGCTGGGTGGAGCAGTCACGCTCGAAGAGGTGGCGCACGGTGCCGTGCGCGTCGGCCATCACCTGCACCTCGATGTGGCGCCCGGACTCGACGTACTTCTCGACCAGCAGCGTGTCGTCACCGAACGAGTTGAGGCCCTCACGTGCAGCGGCCGCACGGGCCTCGGCGAAGTCGTCGGCGCTGCGTACGACGCGCATGCCCTTGCCGCCGCCGCCCGCCGCAGCCTTGACGAGCACCGGGTAGGAGAAGGTCTGCGGGTCGTCGTCGATGTCGTACGCCGGAATCACCGGCACGCCTGCGGCGACCGCGATCTCGCGCGCGGCGTCCTTGCGGCCCATCGCGTCCATCACGTCGGCGCTCGGGCCGACCAGCGTGAGGCCGGCGGCCTCCAGAGCTCGTGCGAAGACGGAGCGCTCCGACAGGAAGCCGTAGCCGGGGTGGACGGCGTCGGCGCCGGCCTCCTTGGCCGCGGCCACGACCGCCTCGACGTCGAGGTAGCCGGGCAGCTGGAGGGCCACGTCGGCCTCGCGCACGTGGGGCGCGTCGGCGTCGACGGCGGTGTGGATGGCGACGGTGCGGATGCCGAGCGCGCTGCAGGTGCGGAAGACGCGCAGGGCGATCTCGCCGCGGTTGGCGACGAGGAGGGTCTTGATCTGGGCCACAGGAATCACATCCGGAAGACGCCGTAGGCGGGCGCCGGGGTCGGGGCGTTGGCGGCGACCGCCAGGCCCATGCCGAGCACGCGTCGGGTGTCGACGGGGTCGATGATCCCGTCGTCCCACAGGCGTGCGGTGGAGTAGTAGGGCGAGCCCTGGGTCTCGTACTGCTCGCGGATCGGGGCCTTGAACGACTCCTCGTCCTCGGCCGACCACTCGCCACCCTTCGCCTCGATCCCGTCGCGGCGCACGGTCGCGAGCACACTCGCAGCCTGCTCGCCGCCCATGACGGAGATCCGCGCGTTGGGCCACATCCACAGGAAGCGGGGGTCGTACGCCCGGCCCGCCATGCCGTAGTTGCCGGCGCCGAACGAGCCGCCGATGACGACGGTGAACTTCGGTACGACGCTGGTCGCCACCGCGGTGACCAGCTTCGCGCCGTCGCGGGCGATGCCGCGGTTCTCGTACTCGCGGCCGACCATGAAGCCGGTGATGTTCTGCAGGAACACGATCGGGATGCCGCGGGAGTTGCACAGCTCGATGAAGTGGGCGCCCTTGAGCGCCGACTCGCTGAAGAGGATGCCGTTGTTGGCGACGATGCCGACCGGGTGGCCCCAGATGTGCGCGAAGCCGGTCACCAGGGTCTCGCCGTAGAGCTTCTTGAACTCGTGGAAGCGGCTGCCGTCGACGATGCGGCGGATGACCTCGCGCACGTCGTAGGGCTGGCGGGTGTCGCTGGGGACGACGTCGTACAGGCCGAGGGGGTCCTCGAGCGGCTCCTCGGGCTCGCGCAGGTCGTAGCTCGCGCGGCCGGCGGCGTCGTAGCCGGTGACCGGCGGGAGGGTGTCGACGATGGAGCGGACGATCTGCAGCGCGTGGTCGTCGTCCTCGGCGAGGTGGTCGACGACGCCGGAGGTGCGCGCGTGCACGTCGCCGCCGCCGAGGTCCTCGGCCGTGACGACCTCGCCGGTCGCGGCCTTCACCAGCGGCGGGCCGCCGAGGAAGATCGTGCCCTGGTTGCGGACGATGACGGTCTCGTCGCTCATCGCCGGGACGTACGCCCCACCCGCGGTGCACGAGCCCATCACCGCGGAGATCTGCGCGATGCCGCGGGCGCTGAGGTTGGCCTGGTTGTAGAAGATCCGGCCGAAGTGCTCGCGGTCGGGGAAGACGTCGTCCTGCATCGGCAGGAAGGCGCCGCCGGAGTCGACCAGGTAGACGCACGGCAGGTTGTTCTCGGCGGCGATGGTCTGGGCGCGGAGGTGCTTCTTGACCGTGATCGGGTAGTAGGTGCCGCCCTTCACGGTGGCGTCGTTGGCCACGATCATCACGTCGCGCCCCGAGACGCGGCCGATGCCGGCGACGACGGAGGCCGACGGGACGGCGTTGTCCTCGCCGTCCTTGCCGTACATGCCCCAGGCGGCGAGCGGTGCGACCTCGAGCAGCGGGCTGCCCGGGTCGAGCAGACGGTCGACGCGCTCGCGGGCCAGCAGCTTGCCGCGGCCGGTGTGCTTGGCGCGGGCCGCCTCCGAGCCGCCCTGGCGGACCAGGGCGAGGCGCTCGCGGAGCTCGGCAGTGAGGTCGTGGAGGCTCATGCGCTCTAGGTTAACGCTCGTTAACCGATTGCGCCACAGGTCTGCTGGATCGGCGCTGGGTGGGCCCTGCACTCCTCCCAGTGGTCACTTAATGGCCATCGCCGCCCCTCTGGCGCCCACCAACTGACCACTGGCGCCCTCACGGCAAGGTGAATGCCCGCTAACCTGAGCCGGTGACCGAGTCCACCAGCACCGCGCGTCCCGCCCGTCCCGCGACGAGCAGGCGCCAACAGCTGCTCGACCTCGCCGCCGAGATGTTTGCGCGCCGCGGCTTCCACGGCGTCTCGGTCACCGACCTCGGCGCGGCCGCCGGCATCTCCGGCCCCGCGCTCTACAAGCACTTCCCGTCCAAGGACGCGATGCTGGCCGAGATGCTCGTCTCGATCTCCGAGGAGCTGCTCTCGGTGGGTCGTGCCCGCGCGGCCAGCGCGGCCGAGACCGGCGACGTACGCTCCGCGCTCGCCGCCCTGGTCGGCTGGCACGTCGACTTCGCCCTGGCCCACAAGGCGCTGATCATCGTGCAGGACCGGGACTGGAGCTCGCTGCCCGACGAGGCGCGCGAGAAGGTGCGCGGCCTGCAGCGCGACTACGTCGACCTGTGGTCGACCACGCTCCAGGGGCTGCACCCCGAGCTGACGCTCGACCGGGCGCGGGCCACCGTGCACGCGACCTTCGGGCTGATCAACTCCACCCCGCGCAGCGCGCGCGTGCCGGACGAGGAGATGCGCGACCTGCTGGCCGAGATGGCGATGCGGGCGCTCGACGCCTGACCGGGTGCCGGTGGGCAGCGAAAAGACGGTGCCAATGGGCCGTCGGGGCAACTGAGGACCCCGTCAGGCCGATTGACACCGCCCTTCCGTAGGACGCGCGGGACGGCTCAGACGTCGAGGACGAGCTTGCCGCCCGTGGAGCGCGAGACGCAGACGTACATCTCGGTGTTGGCCGCCCGCTCCTCGGCGGTCAGGAGGTCGTCGTCGCGGTGGTCGACGTCGCCGGAGATGACCTTCGCCAGGCAGGAGCCGCAGTCGCCCTCCTCGCAGGAGTAGTCGAAGTTCGGCACGTTCTTGAGGACCACGTCGAGCACGCGCTCGTCGGCGCCGACCGTGGTGGTGACGCCAGTACGCCGCAGCTCGAGCTCGAAGGCCACGTTGCCCTTGTCCTTCTCGGCGCGCTCGGCGGCCGCCTCCTCCGAGGCGGTGAAGCGCTCGAAGTGGAGCTCGGAGGCGGGGGCGTACTTCTCGACGCACTGCTCCACGGCGGTGATCAGCGGCGAGGGGCCGCAGCAGTAGACGGCGGTGTCGGCGTCGATCGCCTCGAGGGCGGTCTTGAGGTCGAGCAGGCCGTCGGTGTCCTGCGGGACGACGGTCAGGCGATCGCCGGCGATCTCGGTGAGCTCCTCGACGAAGGCCATCGAGGCGCGGCTGCGTCCGCCGTAGAGCACCGTGTAGTCGGCACCAGACTGGGCGGCTGCCGCCACCATGGCGCGGATCGGCGTGACGCCGATGCCGCCGGCGATGAAGAGGTACTTGGCGCTCGGCTTCAGCTCGAAGTGGTTGCGCGGAGTCGTCGAGGTGATCAGCTTGCCGACCAGGTTGATGTCGTGGAGCTCCTGGGAGCCGCCGCGGCCGGCCTCCTCACGCAGCACCGAGACGCGGTACTCGTAGCGGTTGGCCGGGTCGCCGCAGAGCGAGTACTGGCGGATCAGGCCGGCAGGCGTGTGGATCTCGAGGTGCGCGCCGGGCTCCCACGCGGGCAGCTCGTCACCGTGCGGGTCGACGAAGGTGATCGCGATGACGCCCTCGGCCTCGGTGGTGACCTTGGCGACCTCGAGGTCGATGTTGAGCGTCCCGGCTGCGAGCTTCTCCGCCTCGAGCTTGCGGGGGGCGTCTGCCGTGGGGTCGTACGCCGACCGGCTGGCCACGGTGGTGGGCCAGCTGGGCTTCGACTTCTTGAGGAACCGGAATGCCATGGTCAGAAGGATATATCGTCTACATCTTTACTCGGGGACGTTCCCAGCAGGTCGACCAGGAGCGCCGCGGCCTGCTCGGCCGCCTCGACGGCGACCTCCAGGTCGGGGAGCTCGCCCTCCCAGTCTGCCGAAGCAGTGGCTGGCTCCTCGGCGGTTCCGGCCAACCGGGCGACCAGGTCGGCGCGCTCCAGCCCGCGCAGGTGGAGCAGCACCAGCGGGTCGGCCTCGACCAGCCACGCCACCTGGGTCAGCACCGCCAGCCCGTGGCGGCACGGGTCGACCCACGAGTCGCAGCCACAGGTCGCGCTCAGCCCGCCGTATGGCAACAGCTCGACCCCGGCCTCCTCCAACGCCTCGTCCAGGCTCGCCGGCACGTCGCCACGCAGCAGCGACCCGACCCACCCGGCGCCGGCGCCGACCACCTCCGCGAAGGCCTGTGCCTCGTCGGGGTCCATCACCGGCACGGTGACGGTGACCGTGAAGGCGTCGCCGCGCTCCATCACCGCCGCGACCACGCGGCCGGCGTCGAGCTCGATCTGGCCGACCTCGCCGCGGCGGGCCAGGCCGGCGCCCTTCTTGAGGTCCGCCGGGTCGTACGCCGCCTCCTCCAGCGCCGAGGCGACCGCGCGCGCCCACCACGTGCGTACGCCCGCGGAGCGACGCGGCTCGATCCGCGGGAAGGTCCGTGCGCTCACGCCGGGCCCACCCACGCGACAACCAGCGTCATCGCAGCTCCACCAGGTCGCGCAGCTCGTCGTCGCTCAGCTCGGTCAGCGCCGCCTCACCCTGGCCCAGGACGGCGTCGGCCAGGCCGCGCTTGCGCTCGAGCAGGGCGGCGATCCGCTCCTCGACCGTGCCCTGGGTGACCATGCGGTGCACCTGCACGGGCTTGGTCTGGCCGATCCGGTAGGCGCGGTCGGTGGCCTGCTCCTCGACGGCCGGGTTCCACCAGCGGTCGACGTGCACGACGTGGTCGGCGCGGGTCAGGTTGAGACCGGTGCCGCCTGCCTTGAGGGAGAGCAGGAAGACGGGGACCCGGTCGTCGTCCTCGGCCGTCTGGAAGCGGCGCACCATCTCCTCGCGCTCGGCGACCGGGATGCTGCCGTGCAGGAACTGGTGCGGCACCCCGGCGCGGCGCAGGTGGGTGGCGATCAGCTGGCCCATCGCGACGTACTGCGTGAAGACCAGGACCGCGCCGTCCTCCGCGAGCACCGTGCCGATCAGCTCGTCAAGCAGGTCGAGCTTCTCCGAGCGGCCGTTGAGCTTGGGGTTGGCCTGCTTGAGGAACTGCGCCGGGTGGTTGCAGATCTGCTTGAGGCCGGTGAGCATCGCGAGCACCAGGCCGCGGCGCTCCTCGGGCTCGGAGCGCTCGATCCGCTCCATCCGGTCCTTGACGAACGACTCGTAGAGCACCGCCTGCTCGGTGGTCAGCCCCAGCAGGTGGTCGGTCTCGGTCTTCGGCGGCAGCTCGGGCGCGATCCCGGGGTCGGACTTGCGGCGGCGCAGCAGGAACGGCTCGATCAGGTCGGCGAAGCGCTGCGTCACCTTTGAGTCGACGCCCGCCTCGATCGGCGAGGCCCAGACCCGGCGGAAGGCCAGGCGGCTCCCGAGCAGCCCGGGCACCACCCAGTCGAGGATCGCCCAGAGCTCGGTGAGGTTGTTCTCGACCGGCGTGCCGGTCAGGGCGACGCGGGCGCGGAGTCGACCGTACGCAGCTGGCGAGCGGTCGACGACGCGGCGTTCTTCACGTGCTGTGCTTCGTCGGCGACGACCAGGTCCCACGGCACCTGGGCGAGCGTCTCCGCGTCGTTGCGCATCGTCCCGTACGTCGTCAGCACGAACCCGGCGTCCTTCTCGCCGCTCGCTCCCAGGCCCTCCAGGGAGCGGCCGCCGCCGTGGAAGCGTCGTACGGGAGTGCCGGGCGCGAACCGCTCGATCTCTGCCTGCCAGTTGCCGAGCAGGGATGCGGGGCAGACCACCAGCGTCGGCCCGTCGAAGCCTGCCTCGCGGCGGTGCAGGTGGAGCGCGATCAGGGTGATCGTCTTGCCCAGACCCATGTCGTCGGCGAGCACGGCACCCAGGCCGAGACCGGTGATGTGGGCAAGCCAGCTCAAGGCGTGGTGCTGGTAGTCGCGCAGGGTCGCGTCGAGCGCCTGCGGCACGTCGACAGGCGCCTTCTTGGAGTCGAGGAGGCGGCGGCGTACGACCTCGATCGGGCGCCGGGGTGGACCTGGACCTCGGTCTTGTCGACCTCGACCACGCCGCTCAGCGCGGCCGCGACCGCCTCGGCGGGGCGCGCGTTGCGGATCAGCCGCTTGCGCGCGCGCCGAGCGGTGACGGGGTCGACGACGACCCAGTTGTCGCGGAGCTTGATGACCGGGGCGGCCGCCGTGGCGAGTTGCTCCATCTCGGCCTCGGACAGCTCCTCGCCGCGCAGCGAGACCTGCCACTTGAAGGCGAAGAGGTTCTCCGCCGACAACGTCGACGACTGCAACGGGTCGTCGTCGAAGCCGCGTGACGACGTCGACTCCACGACGGCGCGGCTGCTGAGGTCGCGGCCGATGCTGCGCGGCCAGAGCACGTCGACGCCGACCTCGGCGAGCGCGTCGAGGCCGCGGTCGAGCAGGTCGGTGATCTCGTCGGAGTCGAGGACCAGCTCGTCGGGCACCCGCTGGTCGAGGAGCCGGTCGAGCACGTCCCAGGCGTCGGCGGCGCGGCGGATCGCGATGGAGGTGTGGGTGCGGGCGCGGTCACCGAAGCCGTGGGAGGCGTCGGGGCCGGTGTCGAGCCAGAGCGCGGATGCGTCGGCCAGGTGCAGCGGGTTGCCCTCGGCGTGCACCTGCGGGACCAGGCGCAGCTCACCGGCGTACAGCTGCTCGTCGGCGGCCTCGACCCGCAGCGACAGGGTGACCGTCTGTGGCCGGTCGTCGACCCCGTGGGTGCGGCGGATCCGCTGGAGCCGCGACTGCAGGCGGTGGGAGTAGTCGACGGTCGAGGCGGGGGCGCGGCGACGGGCGGCCCAGGTCTCGGGGTCGGTGGTGGAGGCAGCAGGCCGCGCGGCAGCCGGCGAACGGGTGGTCGACTGGCTGGGCGCCTTGCGCGGGCTGGCGTCGACGACGGCGTCTACCATGCGGCGTACGACGCCCTCCGTCGCCGCCGGCTCGAGCCCGTCCGGGATGCGGGCCGCCGCTAGCTGGGCGATCCGGTCGTCGTCGGCCGCGGTGAGGACCGGGACCCACCACGGCTGGTCGGGGTGCGGACCGAACCGGCCGTCGGCGACCAGGCGCAGGCCCAGGTGAGCGGCACCGGCCAGGAGTACGACGGACGGGTGCAGCTCACCCCCACCGCGCTGGGCGCGGGCCAGGACCGGCATCGCCGCGGTGACCGGCAGCGTCACGCTGCGCTGGCCAGGACCGGTGAACTCGATCGTCGCCTCGCGGGGCGGCTCCGCCGAGCGGAGGGTCGCAGGACCGGAGGTGGGGACGAGGCTCACGTCGACGACGGTAGCGGGCGGTGCCGACGGGTTGGGTGGGCGGCGCTCGGCCGCGCTCCGGAAGGAAACTCCTGTGGTGGCGCGGGGCCCGCGCTCCGGAAGGAAACTCCTGCGGGGGCGAGGGGCGGCTGAGCGTACGAGGTCCCACTCGGCACCCGAACAGCCTTCCGAGTCGTGAGTCGGTGGCTACTCTCTGCCGCATGACGATCCTCGACTCCCCCATCGGCCGCCTCGACGGCACGGCCGGCACGCTGCGCGACCTCACCGGCGGCAAGCCGGCCCTCCTGGTCAACGTGGCCAGCAAGTGCGGCCTCACGCCGCAGTACTCCAAGCTCGAGGAGCTGCAGGCCGCCTACGGCGAGCGCGGCTTCACCGTCGTCGGCTTCCCGTGCAACCAGTTCATGGGCCAGGAGCCCGGCACGGCCGACGAGATCCAGGAGTTCTGCTCCGCGACCTACGGCGTCACCTTCCCGCTGACCGAGAAGATCGAGGTCAACGGCGAGGGCCGCCACGAGATCTACTCCGCGCTCACCGCGCTCACCGAGCTCTCCGACGAGGAGGGCAAGAGCGGCGACATCCAGTGGAACTTCGAGAAGTTTCTGGTCGACGCCGACGGCACTCCGGTGGCCCGCTTCGGCCCGCGCACCGAGCCCGACGCGCCGCACGTCGTCGAGGGCATCGAGAAGCTGCTGGGCTGATCACGCCCACCCGGGAGGCTGGGTCGCACGCCATCAAGGTCGTGTGACGCAGCCCACCCCGTAAACAAATGGGCGGGGTCGGTCCGCCACCCCTACCCTCGACAAGTGACAAGTACAGAAACCATTCCCGGCCAGGAGCCGGAGCAGGTCGAGAAGCTCGACCGCAAGCTTCTCCTCATCGCCGGGGTCGTCGTCCTCGGCGGCATCATGTCAATCCTCGACGTGACCGTCGTGTCGGTCGCCCTCGAGACGTTCGCCCGCGAGTTCGACGCCACCACCGCTGACGTCGCGTGGACGATGACCGCCTACACGCTGGCGCTGGCCACCGTCATCCCGCTGACCGGCTGGGCCGCCGACCGCTTCGGCACCAAGCGGCTCTACCTGATCGCCGTTGCCCTCTTCACGCTCGGTTCGGTGCTCTGCGCGATCGCGCCCGACCTGACCTGGCTGATCGTCTTCCGCGTCGTCCAGGGCCTCGGCGGCGGCATGCTCATGCCGCTCGGCATGACGATCCTCACCCGCGCCGCCGGCCCGGAGCGCCTCGGCCGCGTCATGGCCGTCATGGGCATCCCGATGCTGCTCGGCCCGATCTTCGGCCCGATCCTCGGCGGCTGGCTGATCGACGTCGCGTCGTGGCACTGGATCTTCCTGATCAACCTGCCCATCGGCATCATCGGCCTCGTCTACGCGGCCAAGGTCCTCGAGAAGGACCACGTCGAGCCGTCCGAGACCTTCGACTTCGTCGGCATGGCGCTGCTCTCGCCGGGCCTCGCCTCGTTCCTCTACGGCGTCTCGTCGATCCCTGGCGCCAAGGAGGAGTCCGGCACCGCCTGGACCACCGAGGTCGTCTCCACGATGGTGATCGGCGCGATCCTGATCGCCCTCTTCATCCCGTGGGCGCTGCGCAAGGCCAACGTCCACCCGCTGATGGACCTGCGCCTGCTGAAGAACAAGAACCTCTCGGTCGCCCTGATCACGATGTCGTTCTTCGCGATCGCCTTCTTCGGCGCCTCGCTGCTCTTCCCGCTGTACTTCCAGATGGTCCGCGGCGAGGACGCCCTCAGCGCCGGCCTGCTGCTGGCGCCCCAGGGCGTCGGCGCGATGCTGACCATGCCGCTCGCCGGTCTGCTCGCGGACAAGATCGGCCCGGGCAAGATCGTGCTCACGGCGCTCACCGTCATCACGATCTCGGTCGGCATGTTCACCCAGATCGACGCGGACACCTCGTACGCCTACCTGCTCGCCGCCCTCTTCATCATGGGCCTGGGCCTGGGTGGCGCGATGATGCCGATCATGACCGCCGCGCTCGCGACGCTCAACGACCACACGGTCGCCCGCGGCTCGACGCTGCTGAACATCCAGCAGCAGGTGGCGGCCTCCATCGGCACCGCGATCTTCGCGACCCTGCTGACCAACTTCATGCAGGAGAAGAAGTCGATCCAGGTGGCCGGTGAGCTCGCCGAGGCGGAGGCACGCGGTGGCGACGCCGCCGTGGCCGAGCTGATGGGTCAGCTCGGGCTGAACCCCGACCAGCTGCAGGCGCTGCTCGCCAGGATCCCCGGCGACCAGGCGGCATCGTTCGCCTCGGTCTTCGTGATCGCCACCGTCCTGGTGGGTCTCTGCCTCGTGCCGGCGCTCTTCCTGCCGCGCGAGAAGGTGCACGCACCCAAGGACGTCATGGTCGGTCACTGACCACCCGGCGTACGCACGAAGGCCCCTGCCTCACGGCAGGGGCCTTCGTCGTTCTCGTACGTGGCTCCGGCACGCGTCGTCGTACGCAGCCGTCGTACGCAGCCGTCGTACGCAGCGCTCGGTCAGACGCGCGCCGCATCGGCCTCCGCGACGGCCTTGAGCCTCACCAGCGTCTCCTCGATCGAGCGCTGGGCGCCCTTGAGGCCGGAGAGCTTGAAGACCAGGCGCGGGAGGCCCGAGTAGCGGCTGCCGTCCCAGGTCTCGGTGACCCGGACCTTCTCGCCCTCGGGGGTGAGCTCGTAGCGCCAGCGGTGCTGGCCGCGGTGGCGCCAAGCGATGAGCGCGTCGTCCTCGTACTCAACGACGGTGTTGGTGGTCCGGTAGCCGAGTCCGCGCTTCATCTGCACGCTGAACTGCGCGCCCTCGCTGAGTCGGTCGGGGCTGTCGACGATCTCCTGCACGGTGCCGGAGCCGTCGATCCGCGGGTGCTGGTGCGGGTCGGCGAGGATGTCGAAGATCACCGACGCCGGGGCGTCGACGAGGATGCTGGCTGAGGCAGTGAGGTCGTCGTCCATGCGGCGAACGCTAGCCCCCCGGCCCTGACGTCCCACTAACGTTCAGCCATGGCGACCAGGCAGAACGCGAGCTGACCCGTGCACACCGACCCGGGTCCACCCGTCACCCGCTTCCCCGCCGAGGACTTCCTGTGGGTGGTCCTCCTCGCCCTGATCACGGCCGCCGGCTTCCTGGCACTCCTGCTCCCCAGCGTGGTGCGGGCCGCGATCCACACCCCGGCCCTGTGGATCGTTGTCGTGCTGCTCGTGCTCCCGCTGGTCGCGGCCACCCACAACATGCTGGGGCGGACCTACGAGATGTCGCCACGGCGGCTGACGGAACGCCAGTGGGGACGGGTGACCCGCTCCCTCGCCCTCGACCGGATCACCCGGATCGCGGTGGAGGTGAGTCGTGAGGCCGACGTCGGCACGACCAGGCGGTTCGTCCTCATCGGCCCCGACGACGCGGGGCAGGAGATCACGATGGTCGTACGTCCGAGTGTGCGGTCCCGGCCGACCCTGCTGGCCCACCACCTCCAGGAGGTGGTCGCCGAGCGCCCCTGGCTGCTCGAGGAGGGGAGCCGCGACCACTTCCGCGTCCTGGTGCGCGAGGTGCTCACCCCGCGCAGCTGACGGCCGGCGCCACCCGATCAGGCCTGGACGGCCAGCACCAGCGGGAGCACCGCCTCGGCGCCGGCCTCGTGGAGCTGCTGCGCGGCCAGGGTCAGCGTCCAGCCCGTGTTGACCTGGTCGTCGACCAGCAGGACCCGGCGACCACGCACCGAGTCGTCGTCGAGGAGGAGCCGCGAGCGGCGGCGTACGGCCGAGACGCGCTGGGCGGAGTTGGTCGCCCCCGCGCCGGGCGGGACGTCCACGTCGACCAGCGCGAAGCTGCCGATCACCGGAACCCGGAGGTAGCGCGAGAGCCCGTCGGCCAGGTCCTGGGTCAGCGCACCACGGCGGGTGGACTCGACCACGACGATCGCGTCGACGCTGGGCCGCCAGTCGTTGAGCACCTGGACGACCGCCTTGACCAGCGGGACCGGCACCGGCCCGTCGGGCACGTCGTCGCGGAGCAGCTCGCGCAGCTGCTGGCCGTAGCCGAGGTCGGTGAGGCGGGCGACCGCGCGGCCCTCGGAGGCCTGACCGGTGATCTTGCCCTTGAGGTCGATGCCCATGTTGGCCAGCGCCGTGGGCCACATCTTGCGCGGCTCCACCGGGACACCGGGGCGGCTCAGCTGCTCCTGGGCCGCCTCGACCGCGGCCTGCGAGACCTCGGCGCTGAGGTCGAGCCCCCCGCAGTTGTCGCAGCGGCCGCAGTCGCTGGCGTCGGGGTTGTCGAGCTGGGCACGGAGGTAGCGCATCCGGCACATGTCGGCGTCGAGGTAGGCCAGCATGGCCGCCTGCTCGCGCTCGCGGGCCTCGGTGACACGGGCATACCGCTCGGCGTCGTACGTCCACGGCTGCCCGGTCGCCTCCCAGCCACCGCGCACCCGGCGTACGGCACCGTCGACGTCGAGCACCTTGAGCATCGTCTCGAGCCGGTTGCGGGAGAGGTCGACGTAGGTCTCGAGCCCGGCGGTGCTCATCGTGCCGCGCTCGGCCAGGACCTCGATCGTCTGGCGCACGAGCTCCTCGCGCGGGAAGGCCAGCGAGGCGAAGTAGGCCCAGATGTCGCGGTCCTCGATCTGCGGCAGCAGGACGACGGTGGCCTCGTCGGTGTTGCGGCCGGCGCGGCCGACCTGCTGGTAGTAGGCGACCGGCGAGCTCGGCGCACCCAGGTTGACCACGAACCCGAGCGAGGCGTCGAAGCCCATGCCCAACGCGCTGGTCGCGATCAACGCCTTGACCCGCCCGGCGACCAGGTCGGCCTCGAGACGGTGCCGCTCCTCGGCCTCGGTCTGGCCGGAGTAGGCCGCGACGTCGAGCCCGCGCTGACGCAGGTAGGTCGCGACCTCGCTGGTGGCGGCGACGGTGAGGCAGTAGACGATGCCCGACCCGGGCTGGGACGCGAGGTGGTCGGCCAGCCACGCCAGCCGCTGCTCGGGGGTCTTCAGCCGCAGGACGCCCAGGCGCAGGGACTCGCGGTCGAGGGTGCCGCGCAGGACGAGGACCTCGTCGAGGGAGCGCGAGCCGCTGAGCTGCTCGGCGACGTCGCCGGTGACGCGCGCGTTGGCGGTCGCCGTCGTCGCCAGCACCGGGATCCCCGTCGGGAGCTCGTCGAGGAGCGTCCGGATGCGACGATAGTCAGGCCGGAAGTCGTGCCCCCAGTCGGAGATGCAGTGCGCCTCGTCGACCACGAGGAGGCCGCAGGTGGCGGCGAGACGGGGCAGGACCTCGTCGCGGAAGCCAGGGTTGTTGAGTCGCTCGGGGCTGACCAGCAGCACGTCGACCTCGCCGTTGTTGATGGCGGCGTGGATCGGCTCCCACTGGTCGTTGTTGGTCGAGTTGATGGTGACCGCCCGGATCCCGGCGCGCTCGGCGGCGGCGATCTGGTTGCGCATCAGCGCAAGAAGCGGCGAGACGATGACGGTCGGACCAGCACCGGCCTCGCGCAGCAGCAGCGTCGCCACGAAGTAGACGGCCGACTTGCCCCAGCCGGTGCGCTGGACGACCAGGGCGCGGCGGCGGTCGACGGCCAGCGCCTCGATCGCGGACCACTGGTCCTCGCGCAGGACCGCGTCGTCACGGCCGACCAGGGCGCGCAGGTGGCGCTCGGCGGACTCGCGAGCGGCAGTGCGGTCGGCGGTGGCGGCGGCGGGAGAAGTCATGCCTCACTGTCTAACAGGCGACGCCGACAACGCCCGTCCTCGGCTCTTCAGCGGAAACTTCGAGTCACCGGGTGACTCGAAGCTTCCGCTGACGATCGACCGCTGGATCAGTGCGGCGCCACCGGCGGCAGCCCCAGCTTCTCGCGGGCCTCCTCGTGGATCTTCACCACCGCGACCCGCAGCTGCGGGCGCTCGGTGAGCGGGCCGCCGGGCCACGGCACGCGGACCTCGACCTCCTGGCCGTCGACGACCGCGCTCCAGACGCCCACCTCGGTGTCGAGGTCGGTCATCGTGGCCGACGTCGCGGTCGGGTGACCGGCGGCACGGACGATGTCGAGCGAGTCGTCGAGGTGGTCGCCGTTCATGTGGCCGAGGACGCCGGTCACGACGGCGTCGTCGAAGCGCGCGGCAGCCCGCTGGTCAGACACACCGGTCACCAGATCCGGACGCGGTCGGCCTCGTCGAGCCACAGGCCGTCGCCTGCCTCGGTCCCGAAGACCTCGTGGAACTCGTCGAGGTTGCGCACGATGTTGGCGCGGAACTCCGGCGGCGAGTGCGGGTCGACGGTCAGGTACTGGAGGTCGAGCTCCTTGCGCCGCTTCGTACGCCAGCAGTAGGCCCAGTTGAGGAAGACCTTGCGCTTCTGCTCCTCGGTCGCCTCGTCACCGACGGCGATCAGGAACGCCTTGTAGCCGATGGTCAGACCACCCAGGTCGCCGATGTTCTCGCCGACGGTGAGCTGGCCGTTGACCCGCTCGCCGGGCAGCGCGCGCGGCTCGAAGGCGTCGTACTGCTCGACCAGGGCCTTGGACTTGGCCTCGAACGCCGTCTTGTCGTCGGCGGTCCACCAGTCCTGCATGTTGCCCTCGCCGTCGTACTGCGCGCCCTGGTCGTCGAAGCCGTGGCCGATCTCGTGGCCGATGACCGCACCGATGCCGCCGTAGTTCTCCGCCGGGTCGGCGTCGGGGCTGAAGAACGGCTTCTGCAGGATTCCGGCCGGGAAGCAGATCTCGTTGGTGCCGGGGTTGTAGTAGGCGTTGACCGTCTGCGGGAGCATGAACCACTCGTCGCGGTCGACCGGGCTGCCGATCTTGCCGAGCTCGCGGTCGGTCTCGAAGGCCGACGCCGCGCGCACGCACGCCACCAGGTCGCCCTCGACGACCTCGAGGGCGGAGTAGTCGCGGAACTTGGTCGGGTAGCCGATCTTCGGGCGGAACTTCTCGAGCTTCTCGTAGGCGCGCTGCTTGGTCTCCTCGCCCATCCAGTCGAGCGCCTCGATGGACTGGCGGTAGGCCTCGAGCAGGTTGTCGACCAGCTCGTCCATCATCTCCTTGGAGCGCGGCGGGAAGTGGCGGGCGACGTACTCCCGGCCCACGGCCTCGCCGATGGCGCCCTCGACGAAGGCGACGCCACGCTTCCAGCGCTCGCGCAGCTCCGGCGTGCCGGAGAGGGTGCGGCCGTAGAAGTCGAAGTTGGTCTCGACGAAGTCGTCGGTGAGGTACGCAGCGAGGTTGCGCAGCACCTTCGCGCGCAGGTAGGGCTTGAGCTCCTCCACCGGCACCTCGGCGAGCACCGCGGAGAGGTGCTCGAAGTAGGACGGCTGGCGCACGCAGACCTCGGCGATGGTGGCGTCGCTGCCACCCAGGGCTGCGACGTAGCCGCTCCAGTCGACCGACGGCGCGAGCTTGTCGAGCTCCTCGCGGGTCAGCAGGTTGTAGGTCTTCTGCACGTCGCGGGTCTCCGCGCGCTCCCAGTGGCCCTCGGCCAGGCGGGTCTCGAGGGCGAGCACCGCCGCCGCCTGCTCGGCACCACCCTCGATGCCGGCCAGGCGGAAGAGCTCGGTGAGGTAGGCGACGTACTTCTCGCGCACCTCGGCGAACTTGTCGTCGGAGTAGTACGACTCGTCGGGCAGCCCCAGGCCACCCTGCGTCAGGTTGACCACGTAGCGGTCGGACTGCTTGGCGTCGGTGTCGACGTAGGAGCCGAAGAGGCCACCGCCGCCGTGGCGCTCGTAGGCCCCGAGGAAGGCCCAGAGCTGCTCGCCGGTCTCGAGGGCGTCGACGTCGGCGAGCAGCGGACGGATCGGGGCGGCACCAGCCGCGTTGATCGCGTCGGTGTCCATGAAGGTGGAGAAGAGGATCGCGATCTTGCGCGCGTCCTCGGCGTTGGCGACGTCGTCGGCCTGGCCCTGGGAGAGCTCGGTGATGATCTCGCGCACGTGCTGCTCGGCCTGGTCGGCGAGCGTCACGAACGGACCCCAGCTGCTGCGGTCGCTGGGGATCTCCGCCGTGTCCAGCCACGTGCCGTTGACGTGGCCGAAGAGGTCGTCCTGCGGGCGGATGTCGAGGTTCATGCCCTCACGGGCGTCATCGAGGATCGTCACGTCGATCACAGTAGCCGGGGGCACCGACAAGGCGGGAGGGCGATTCGCCACGAGCGGAATCGCCCTCCCCACGCCTCAGTCGACGCGCAGGACCAGCTTGCCGACGGCCGAGCGCCCCTGCAGGTCGCGCAGCGCCTGCGGCATCTCGTCGAGCTTGTACGTCGCCCCCACCGGCGGCTTGACCAGCCCGGACTCGATCATGGGGAGCAGGGAGCGCCACTGCTGGTGCATGTAGCCCGGCCGCACCATCGCGAAGCCGCCCCAGCCCACGCCGCGTACGTCGATGTTGTTGAGCAGCAGCCGGTTGACCTTGACCTCGGGGATCCCCTGGCCGGCGGCGAAGCCGACCACCAGCAGGCGGCCCAGCGGCGCGAGCAGGCGCAGCGAGTCGGTGAAGAGGTCACCGCCGACGACGTCCATGACGACGTCGACCCCACGGCCACTGGTCAGCGCACCGACCCGCTCGCGGAACCCCTCGACCAGGACTGTCTCGTCGGCGCCCGCCGCCCGGGCGACCGCGGCCTTCTCGGGCGTGGAGACGACCGCGATGACGGTGGCACCCAGCCCCTTGGCGACCTGGATCGTGGCCGTGCCGACGCCGCCGGCCGCACCGTGCACCAGCACGACCTCGCCCGGACGCAGGCCGGCCCGCTCGACCAGCGCGAACTGCGCGGTCAGGTAGTTCATCGGCAGGGCCGCGCCCTCGTCGTACGACAGCACGTCCGGCAGCGGGAAGACCGCCTCCTCGGAGATCGCGGCGAGCTCGGCCGCCCCGCCGTAGGGCGCGACGGCGGCCACGCGCTGGCCGACGCGGAACTGCTCGACGTCGGCCCCGAGCGCCTCGACCGTGCCGGCGACGTCGATGCCGAGGGTGAAGGGCGGCTCCGGCCGGAGCTGGTAGAGCCCCTGGGAGAGGAGCAGGTCGGGGAAGGCGACACCGACGCTGTGGACGCGGACGAGGACCTCGCCCCGACCGGGGGTCGCGTCGGGAACCTCCCGCACCTCCACACCGTCGGGGCCGGTCGTCTGGATCACCTGGGCTGCACGCATGGCGACAACCTATGACCTCACGCGTGAAGGCGCGAGGGGTCGACCGAAGAATTGGGCGGCCAGACCTCAGTCTTGGTGCGAGTGCTCGTCGGCGCCGATCGCCCCGTCGACGAGGTGGTGGAGGTGGGCGCGGAAACGGTCCATCATCTCCAGGCTGGAGGGGTCCTGGCGCTTGCCGGAGGCGTCGATGAAGCCGGCACGGGTGAAGGAGTGGGTCGTCCAGACGATCGAGTAGACGAGCATCTCGACGTCGACCTCGTGGGTGAGCCCGGCTCGGTCGAGCGTGGCGCGCACCTGCTCGGCGACCTGGGCGACCAGCGGCCCGGCGAACTCCTCCTCGATCGCGGCCAGGTCCTCACCCTCGGCGAGCCAGCGCCGCATCCACAGCGTCGGCACCTCGGGGTGGCGCAGGCAGAAGGAGAGGTACGCGTCGACGAACCCGTGCATCGCGGTGCGGGTCGCCTCGGGCGTGGGGTCGCAGGCGGTGAGCGTCTCGAGCGCGGCCACGACGGCGTCGCGCTGCGCGACGTGCGCCAGCCGCATCACCTCGCGGTAGAGCTCCTCCTTGCCCCCCACGTGGTAGGCGACGGTGGCGATGTTGAGGCCGGCCGCGTCGCCGATGGCGCGGGTGCTGGTCGCCCCGTAGCCGCGCTTCGCGAAAAGGTCGGTGGCCACGGCAAGGATCCGGTCACGGCTGGGACTGGCGCTGTCGGTGGGCACGGCGGTCATGCTACGCCACCGCGCTGCCCGCGCAGCCGGAGCGCCGTCCCGGACCCATCGAACGATGGAGACAACGACGCTGGTCAAAGTGCTTGACGGCTTATCAATCACTCGATTGAATGAGTGGCGCCCACCACACGGCAGAAGGATCCCCTGATGAAGAACACCCCCGCCGTCGCCGTCATCGGCGCCGGGGCGGCCGGCCTCACCGCCGCCAAGGCCCTGCTCGACGAAGGCGTCGACGTCACCGTGCTCGAGAAGGGCGACGTGCCCGGCGGCCTCTGGGTCCAGGGCAACGCCAGCGGACTCTCCCCGGCCTACGACTCGCTGCACCTCAACACCAGCAAGGGCCGCACCGAGTTCGCCGACTTCCCGATGCCCACCGAGTGGCCCGACTACCCCTCGGCCAAGGTCATCGCGGGCTACCTGCGCGACTACTCCGACACCTTCGGCGTCACCGCGCGCACCGAGTTCCACACCACCGTCACCGCGGTCGAGCGCACCGCCACCGGCTGGCGCGTCGACGCGGACGGCCCCGACGGCGCGACGTCGCGAGACTTCGACGCCGTCGTCGTCGCCAACGGCCACAACTGGGACCCCCGCTGGCCCTCCCCGGAGTATCCCGGCACCTTCGCCGGCGAGCAGATGCACGCCCACGACCACCGCTCGGCCGAGCGCTTCGCCGGCAAGCGCGTCCTGGTCGTCGGCATGGGCAACTCGGCGATGGACATCGCGGTCGACGCCTCCTACGTCGCCTCCTCGCCCGTGCTGCTCTCCGCGCGCCACGGCGTGCACATCGTCCCGAAGTACCTCTTCGGCAAGCCCTCCGACGCCACCGGCGCCAAGCTCGTCGCGCTCCCCTGGCGCCTGCGGCAGAAGGTCGCCGAGACGATGCTGCGCCTGGCCGTCGGCACCCCGCAGTCCTACGGCCTGCCCGCCCCCGCCGGCGGCCTCTTCCAGAACCACCCCACGATCAGCGACACGATCCTGCACCGCCTCACCCACGGCGAAGTGCTGCCGCGACCGGGCATCGAGCGCTTCGACGGCCACCGCGTCGTCTTCACCGACGGCACCTCCGACGAGGTCGACGTGGTCGTCTGGGCGACCGGCTACCGCGTCACCATCCCCTTCCTCTCCGACGAGTGGCTGGGCGACGACCCGGAGAAGCTGCCGCTCTACCAGCGCGTCTTCCACCTCGACGACCCCTCGCTGGCCTTCGTCGGGCTGATGCAGTCGACCGGCGCAGCGCTGCCCGTCGTGGAGCAGCAGGCCAAGCTCGCCGCCGCGCACCTCGCGGGGCGGTACGCCCTCCCCACGGCGACCGAGCAGCGTACGGCCGTCGAGCAGGCGCACGCCGCCGCCGTCGAGCGGTGGGGCCAGAAGCGCCCGATGATGCGCATCGACTTCGACGCCTACGTCGCCGCGCTGCCCAAGGAGACCGAGGCCGGCGTCGCCCGCGCTGCGGCCGGCGCCCCCGTCTTCACCCCCACCACCCGAGAGGCAGTCCAGGCATGAGCCCCTTCTCCTTCCGTCGCGCCCAGCGCTCCGCCGTCGGCCTGCGCGTCCTCGTCACCG
Organism: Nocardioides daphniae; assembly: GCF_004777465.1. NCBI lineage: Bacteria > Bacillati > Actinomycetota > Actinomycetes > Propionibacteriales > Nocardioidaceae > Nocardioides > Nocardioides daphniae. The sequence continues at coordinate 171,719 of NZ_CP038462.1, read as the reverse complement.
GCGCCTCCGGCACGATCGGCCAGGCCCTCGGCCGCCGCCTCACCGCTGCTGGCGCCGTCGTGGTCGGCCTCGACCTCGCCCCGCGCGGCGACGAGGGCTTCGAGGTGCTGGCCTGCGACATCACTGACGAGGAGTCGACCGCCGGCGCCGTCGAGCGCGCCCTCGAGCTGCTCGGTGGCCTCGACGTACTGGTCAACAACGCCGGCATCGGCGGCCCCGCCCCGGCCGCGCTCGCCCCCGGCGCCGAGGTCCGCCGCCAGCTCGAGATCAACCTGCTGGGCGCCTGGCGGGTCACCGCTGCCTGCGTCGACGCCTTGGTCGCCTCGCGCGGCCGGGTCGTGATGGTCACCTCGCGGATGGCCGTCATGCAGCTGCCGCTCGCCGCGGCGTACGGCGCCTCGAAGCGTGCGCTGGTCGCCTACGCCGACGCGCTGCGCCTGGAGCTGGGCACCCACGTCTCGGTCACCTGCGTCTACCCGTCGGCCGTGCGCAGCCCGATCCACGACTCCACCCAGGCCGCCGGCCTCTCGCTGGAGGGGATGAGCACCTACGAGTCGCTCGAGGGCGTCGTCGACGCGATCACCCGCTCCTGCCTGGTGGTGCGCGCCCGCCGCGACGTCACCACGACGGCGAAGGGCGCGGTGGAGTTCTGGCTCTCGCGCCACCTGCCCGTCGTCACCGACCGCATCGTGCTGCGTACGCTCGCCAGCCGCACCCGGGCGGGCGCCTTCGGTGACGCCGAGCTCGCCGCCGGTGTCGTCGCCCGCCACGCTCCTGCGTCCGAGGCGACCCGGTGAGCGCCGCCACCGAGGCGCTCCGCGAGGAGCACCCGGCCGAGGCCGGCCCGCGGGCCCCGACCGGTGCGCTCTCGGCCTACGCGTCCGGCTCCTTCGGGATGGGCGTCTGGGTCACCGTGCCCGGGCTGCTGCTCCTCTACTTCCTCACCGACGTGCTCGGTGTCGCCGCAGCCGTCGCGGGCCTGACGCTCCTGGTGCCCAAGGTCGTCGACGTCGTCGTGCACCCGATGGTCGGCACCCGCTCCGACCGCCAGGCCCGACGCCTCGGCCACCGCCGCCGGATGATGACGGGCGGCATCGCGCTCGCCGCCGCGATGGTCGCGATGTTCAGCGTGCCGAGCAGCCTCGAGGGCTGGAGCGCGGCGCTCTGGGTCGGCGCCTGGTACGTCGTCGGCAACCTGCTCTTCGCCACCTTCCAGGTGCCCTACCTGACCGCGCCCTCCGACCTGGTCATCGGCTACCACGAGCGCACCCGGGTCTTCATGTTCCGGATGCTCTTCCTGACCGTCGGCCTGCTCGGTGCCGGTGTGGCGGCGCCCGCGCTGGTGGCCAGCGAGCGGCGCAGCGACTACACCACGATGGCCGCGGTGCTCGCGGTCGTCATGGTGGTCTCCGCGGTCGTCGCGATCGGCGGCGTACGCCGTCTCACCGACGCCTGCGGCTTCCGCACCCCCGCCGAGACGGCAGGCCACTCGGCGTGGGCCGACGTGAAGGTGGCCTGGGCCGACCGCGACTTCCGGGCGCTGGTGCTCTCCTACCTCTTCACCGGCACGACCACCCACCTCTTCATGGCGGCGCTGCCCTACTTCACCCGCTACGTCTTCGACAGCACCGCGCTGACCGCCGTCTTCATGGGCAGCTTCCTGGTGCCGGCGGTGGCGGCCGGACCGATCTGGATGGTGCTGTCGCGCCGCTTCGGCAAGCAGCGCGGACTGCTGGCCTCGCAGCTGATCTTCGTGGTCGGCTCGTTCGCGCTGCTGCTGGGCGCCCAGGTGGGCGTGGCGGTCTCGGTGGCGATCGTCGTCGCGATGGGCTTCGCCTTCGCCGGGCTCCAGCTCTTCTCCTTCTCGATGGTGCCGGACGCCGTCGCGGCGGCCGAGCGGGCGGGCGAGTCCAAGGCCGGTGCCTACACCGGCGTGTGGACCGCGACCGAGGCGCTGGGCACCGCGGTCGGCCCCTACCTCTACTCGGCGGCGCTGGCGACCGGTGGCTTCATCTCCTCGCGCGCCGGCGAGGACGTCACCCAGCCGGACTCCGCGCTCACGGCCCTGCTGGTCGGCTTCACGGTGCTGCCGGCCGTGCTGATGCTGGTGGCGATGGCCTTCCAGCGCCGCTACCGCCTCGACCCGGCCGACGACGCAGTCGCATCGGCGCAGGCGTGATCGACGCACTCACCGCCGACGGGGGCACCGTCGAGCTGCTCGTGCTGGTGGCGGTCATGGTCGGCGCGTTCGCCCAGGGCGCGACCGGCATGGGCTTCTCGCTGGTGGCAGCCCGGCGCTGATCGCCGCCCAGGGCCAGGCCAGTGGCGTCGCGACCGTACTGGTGCTGGCGGCCTGCTCCTCGGTGGTGCCGCTGGCCCGGGAGTGGCGTCACGCGCAGCCGCGCCCGATCGCCGGGCTGCTGGCGGTCACGCTGCTGGCGACGCCCGTCGTGGCGTGGGCGCTGCGCGGGGTCGACCACCGCGCGCTCGCGCTGGCCGGCGGAGTCGGTGTGATCCTCGGCGTCGTGCTGCTGGCCTCGGGGCTGCGGTCGGCCTGGTTCCGCCGCCCCGAGGGCGCCCTGGCGACCGGGGTCGGCTCGGCCGTGCTCAACGTGGTCGGCGGGGTCGGCGGCCCGCCGGTCGGGCTCTGGGTCGCCAACGCCGAGTGGTCGCCGCCCCGGACCCGGGCCACCCTGCACGGCTTCCTGATCGTGCAGAACCTCGTCACCGCCGTGGTCGTCGGCCTGGTCGCCCCCGACTTGCGCCACCTGCTGGCCCTGGCCGTCGGCTCGGCGGCCGGGATGGCTTTGGCGCCGCGGCTCTCCGTCGGAGCGGCACGCAGCGGGATCCTGGTGGTCTCCGCGGTCGGCGGCATCGCGCTGCTCGCCGGCAACGTCTGAGTCGCCCGTGCCGGGCGCAGCGCGTCAGACCGCCGCGTGCGGCGGCGGCCCCAGGACCACCGGCAACGTCTCGTAGCCGCGGAGGATGCGCGTCGTACGCCGTGTCGCCCCGACCGACAGCTCGACGTCACCGAAGCGCTCGAAGAAGGCGCGCAGACCGACCTCGCCCTCCATCCGGGCCAGCGAGGCGCCCAGGCAGTGGTGCCGGCCCGACGAGAAGGAGATGTGCTCGCGGGCGTTGGCGCGGGTGACGTCGAAGGTGTGCGGGTCGTCGAAGACCTCGGGGTCGCGGTTGGCGCCCCACAGGACGGCGGCCACCAGCGTCCCGACGTTGACCCGGTGACCCAGCAGCTCGGTGTCGACGGCCACCTGACGCGCGGTCAGCAGCACGGGCGGGTCGTAGCGCAGCACCTCCTCGACCGTGTTGGTCCAGGTCGCCTCGCCGCTGCGCACCTTCGCGAGCTGGTCGGGGTGGGTGGCGAGCAGGGCGATGCCGTTGGAGAGCAGGTTGACGGTGGTCTCGAAGCCGGCCGCCAGGACCAGGCCGGCCGTCGCCCGCAGCTCGGTCTCACTGAGTCCGGCGCCGTCGACCTCGGCGTGCACGAGCTGGCTGAGCAGGTTGTCGCCGGGGTTGCGGCGCAGCTCGGCGAGGTGGTGGCCGAGCCAGTCGTCGAACTGGGCCAGCGCCCGGTGCACCGACCGGTACTGGGTGAGGCCCAGGCCGAGGTCGAGGCTCGGGGCTGCGGCCGCCCCGAAGGCGAGCACGCGCTCGTGCTCCTCCTCGGGCACCCCGAGCACCTCGGCGATCACGCTGACCGGCAGCGGCGCGCAGTAGTCGGCCACCACGTCGACCGGCTCCCCGCGACGGGCCTTCTCCTCGACCGCGTCGAGCAGCTCGGTGGCCAGCTCCTCGGTGCGGGCCTGCAGCTTCTGCACCGCGCGCATGGTGAAGACGCCGGTGACCAGACGGCGGTAGCGGGTGTGGTCCGGCGGGTCGGTGGCCAGCAGCGACGGCGGCTCGAGCGGGTGGATGCTGCGCGGCGCCGTCGCCTCGGCGATCGAGCTGAGCGGGCCGTCCTTGCCCGGGAAGCCGGTGACGAACTCGTCGCGGGTGAGCACCTCGCGCACGCCGACGTGGCTGGTGACGACGTTGCTGAACTTCGCACGCACCACCGGGCCCGCCGCCCGGATCGTCTCGATCGGCCCCTGCACGTCGCCGCCGGCCATGATCATCCGCGCCTGGAGGTCGCCCTGGCGGGCGGCCCGTCGCAGCACTAGCCCCGGCACACCGTGCACGACGCCCCAGTGCACGGTCTCCCGCACCAGGGCGGGGAGCCGCGGCGTACTGGTGACCAGTCGCCGCAGCCCGGGCGGCACCACGGGCGAGGGGGCAGCGGTCCGGAGGCCGGAGCGCACGCGCCTGCTCACGTCGGTCAGTGCCATCGACCCTCCCCGGTCACGGGCCCGGGCCGCTGACCGGGCGCCCCGCCCACCGTAGGGAGGGCCGCCGAGCACCGTCAACGCCCGAAAAACAATTCGGCGCTGTCGGCGGATCCCGGCACAATGTGTCGCGTGAGCGACCCGATCATCGACAACCTGTTGGACACCGTCGGCGATCAGGAAGTCGGACGTGCCGTCCCCCGGGCACTCACCCCGTTCAAGGTGCCGGCCTACCGCAAGCTCGCCGCCGCGCTCGTCTTCTCGTCGTTCGCCAGCGGCGTCTGGCTGGTCGCCCTGGTCTGGGAGGTCTTCCGCCTCGGCGGGGGAGCCGCCCAGCTCTCCTTGGTCTCCACCATGGCCGCCGTCGGCGTCATCATCCCGGCGCTGCTGGCAGGCGTGGTCGCCGACCGGGTGCCGCAGAAGCGGATCCTGCTGGCCGTCGCCGGCGTCGAGCTCGCCGGCATGACGGTGGCGGCCGTGGCGGCGTACGCCGACGTCAGCACGGTCGGCCTGCTCGCCGGGATCGCCTTCGTGACCGGCATGGCGATGTCGTTCTACTACCCGGCCTACTCGGCGCTGCTGCCCGCGATCGTGCCGGCCGAGGACCTGATGGCGGTCAACGGCTTCGAGGGGATGGTCCGTCCGACCGTCGCCCAGGCGATCGGCCCGGCGGCGGCGGGTGCGGTGATCGGCGTCGCCGCACCGTCACTGGCCTTCGCAGTCGCCGCCGGCGCGATGGTGCTCGCACTCCTGGCGCTGACCACCGTGCCGCTGACACCGGTGCGTCGTACGTTGGACGAGGCGCACGCGAGGCATCCCGTGCGCTCGGCGTTCACCGACATGGGCGAGGGCATGCGCTACATGGTGCGTACGCCGTGGCTGCTGGCCACGCTCGTCTTCGCCTGCCTGAGCGTGCTGGCCCTGATGGGGCCGCTCGAGGTGCTCGTGCCGGTCTTCATCAAGTCGACCTTGGAGGGCGACGCCAGCCACCACTCGTGGGTGCTGGGCGCCTTCGGCATCGGTGGCGCGATCGGCTCCCTGGCGATGGCCTCGATCCGGATGCCGCGCCGCTACCTCACCGTGATGATGGCCTGCTGGGGCTTCGGCTCCCTGCCCTTCATCCTGATCGCCGAGGCCACCGAGATCTGGATGATCGTGCTGGCCACCTTCGTCGTCGGCATCTTCTTCGCAGCGCCCACGGTCATCTGGGGCACGCTGCTGCAGCGACGCGTCCCGCCGGAGCTGCTCGGCCGCGTCTCCTCGCTCGACTTCTTCGTCTCCATCTCGCTGATGCCGGTCTCGATGGCCCTGGTCGGTCCGCTCTCCGACCTGATCGGCGTGCGCGAGACCTTCTGGATCTCGGCGTTGGCCCCCGCCCTCATGTGCGTCGTCTTCTGGCTGTGGGCCCGGATGCCGGCCGACGAGGTCGCCCACCCGCTCGACTGATCCCCCTCCGGGAACGGGCTGGTTGGACTCCACCCGCTCGGGGGAGGCTTCCGCCCGAGGCCCGGCCGTGGGATGGTCGGGACACCCCCAGCGCTCAGGAGGATCCATGGCGACGCAGGACGCAGCCACGACTGAACGGGCCAAGCGTGGAGCGTTCTCCTCGCGCAAGGTCTTCATCTTCGCCGCCATCGGCTCGGCCGTCGGGCTGGGCAACATCTGGCGCTTCCCGTACGTCGCGTACGAGAACGGTGGCGGCGCCTTCCTGATCCCCTACCTGGTCGCGCTCTTCTGCGCGGGCATCCCGTTCCTCTACCTCGACTACGCGCTGGGGCACCGGTTCCGCGGGTCGGCGCCGCTCTCCTTCGCCCGGCTCAGCCGCCCCTCCGAGGCGCTCGGCTGGTGGCAGGTCGGGATCTGCTTCATGATCGCCGTCTACTACGCAGCCGTGCTCGCGTGGGCGCTGCGTTACACGTTCTTCTCGGTCAACCAGTCGTGGGGCGACGACCCCGAGGGCTTCTTCTTCGGTGACTTCCTCAAGGCCGGGGAGGTCGGGGTCGACCTGACCGTGGTCGCGGGAGTGCTGGTCCCGATGCTGCTGGTCTGGCTCGCGGTCATCGTGATCATGGTGGCCGGGGTGGAGAAGGGCATCGGCCTCACCTCGGTGATCGGCATCCCGGTGCTGATCGTCGCCTTCCTGGCGCTGGTGGTGCGCGCGCTCTTCCTGCCGGGAGCCGCCGAGGGCCTGGAGGCCTTCTTCACTCCCGACTGGGAGACGCTGACCCATGCCGGCGTGTGGGCCGCTGCCTTCGGCCAGATCTTCTTCTCGCTGTCGATCGGCTTCGGCATCATGATCACCTACTCCTCGTACGTCGACCGCGACACCGACATGACCGGTTCGGGTGCGGTCGTGGGACTGGCCAACTCCAGCTTCGAGCTGCTCGCCGGCATCGGAGTCTTCGCGGCCCTGGGCTTCCTGGCCCAGGCCAACGGGGCCGAGGTCGGCGACGTCGTGGAGGGCGGGGTGGGGCTGGCGTTCGTCGTCTTCCCCACGATCATCAGCGAGGCACCGCTCGGGGCGCTGATCGGCGTGCTCTTCTTCGGCTCCCTGGTGATCGCGGGCCTGACGTCACTCGTCTCGGTGCTGGAGGTCGTGGTCTCCGCGGTCCGGGACAAGTTCGACCTGTCCCGCCGCCTGGCCGCCACCGTGGTGAGCGTGCCCTGCGCGGTGATCAGCCTGGTCTTCTTCTCCACCGCGAGCGGCCTCTACGTGCTCGACATCCTCGACCACTTCATCAACCAGTTCGGCATCCTGCTGGTGGCCACGGTCTCGATGGTCGTGGTCGCCTGGTCGTTGCGCGCGCTCCCCCGCCTGGGCACGCACCTCAACGTGCACGGGTCCGTCCCGCTGCGGCTGTGGTGGCGCCTCCTGGTGGGCGGCCTGGTCCCGGTGGCGCTCGCCTACATGGTCTTCGACTCCTTCAAGGCCGTCGTCGAGGAGCCCTACGGCGGCTACCCGACCTGGATGATCGCGCTCTTCGGGTGGGGGGCGGCCGCCGCCGTCATGGTCCTCGGCTACGTCCTCGCGCCGATCCCGTGGCGCAAGGAGACCTCGCTCGACGACCCGGGCGACGAGGCGCCTCCACACCTCGACCCCGGCCCGTCCGCGCAGGCCCGTGCCACCGGGTCGACCCGTCCCGTGGAAGGAACCGATCAGCGATGAGCACCGTCTCGATCGTCATGATGATCATCTCCATGCTCGTCCTGTGGGGCGGCCTGGTGCTCGCGATCGTCCTGCTGCTGCGCAACGACAGGCGTACAGGTCACGGCGCGGACCCGGGGGTCGGCGTACGCCCCGGTGGGGAGCACTTCACCCGCGACCTGTGACGGGTAGGACCGGCCGGTCCTGTCGACCTGCGGGGCGTGGCGTGCTGGGATGGGCGCCATGAGCGACACGACGCAGGTCCGTTTCGGCATCGACTTCGGCGGTACGGGCATCAAGGGCGCCGCCGTCGACCTCGAGGCGGGCGACTTCGCCAGCGAGCGGACCAAGGTCGACACCCCCGAGGCGTCGACGCCCGAGGCGGTGCTGGAGATCTTCCGCTCGATGCTCGACGACCACCCCGAGGTCACCGGCCCGGTGGGCGTGACCGTCCCCGGCATCGTGCGGCACGGCGTCGTGGGCCTGGCTCCCAACATCCACCCCGACTGGCAGCACTTCGACGCCGACGCCTTCCTCACCGAGGGGCTCGGGCGCGAGGTCCACGTGGTCAACGACGCCGACGCGGCAGGCCTGGCCGAGGCCGCGGTGGGTGCGGCCAAGGGGCGCAGCGGCGTGGTCCTGGTGACGACGCTCGGCACCGGCATCGGCAGCGCGCTGCTCAACGACGGGGTGCTGGTGCCCAACGTCGAGCTGGGCCACCTGGAGATCGACGGGCGCGTCGCGGAGAAGTGGGCGTCGACCAAGGTGCACAAGGCCGAGGGACTGTCGTACGAGGAGTGGGCGAAGAGGCTGACCGTCTACTACCGGACCGTGGAGCGGCTCTTCTCCCCCGACCTCTTCGTCGTCGGTGGCGGGGTCAGCGCCTCGTTCGAGAAGTTCGGCCACCTGATCGACATCGAGACCGAGATCGTGCCGGCGACGCTGCAGAACCGGGCGGGGATCGTCGGCGCGGCTCTGCTCGCGGACAACTGAGGAGCGCGGCTCTGCTCGCGGACAACTGAGGAGCGCGGCGCTGCTCGCGGACAGTCAGCTGGCGGGCTCGTCTCCCGAGATCTTCGCGTTCTCGCCCTCGACCACCGTGTTGATCGCCGCCACGGCCCCGGTCAGGTAGCGCTCGACGACGGCGCGCTCGGCCTCGGTGAACTGGGCGTCGTTGGCCTGCAGCGCCGCGAACATCGGCGTGAGGTGCACCCAGGCCTCGCGGCGGCCGGCGTCGGTGATGTGCACGCCCGTACGCCGACGGTCACCGGGGATCGGGCGGCGCTCGACGTGGCCGCGTGCCTCAAGGCGGTCCACGACTCCGGTGGCCGCCGCGGTGGAGACGTCGAGGTGGCGCGCCATCTCGGCCGGCCCCATCATCTCGCGCGAGAGCAGCTCCAGCGCGGTCAGGTCGGTGGTGCTGAGCCCCGTGCGACGGGAGAGGACGTGGTGCAGTCGCGCCCCGATGCGGGTGATCTCGCGGACCGCGCGCAGGGAGCCGCTGTCCTTCCAGCGTTCCGGCATCACTCCACCGCCTTCTCCGGACTGGACCACTGGGGGTTCTCGAAAGTTGTGCTGACTTCTACAACAAGTGGTTGCAGACACTTGGTTGCTAAGTTGATTGGCAATCAAGCCGAGACCAATATAACCCTTCCCCACCACTCGCCCAGGAGATCGCGCCATGACGAGCCCAGCCCCCGGAACGAACCGGGTCACGCGATTCATCGCCGGCCGACGCACCGCATGGCTCGTCGCCCTGCTCCCCCTCCTCCTCGTTGGCTGGGTGATCAGCCTGGGCGAGGCCGAGCGCCCGACGGCAGCGGCGCTCAACCTGCCCGACGGCTACGGCGTCACCGAGGCCACCACCCTCCAGGAGCAGCTCACGGAGGAGGAGTCCTCCGCCGCGATCCTGCTGTGGACCGCCAACTCCGGCGAGCTGAGCGAGCAGCAGCTGGCCCAGCTGCGCGAGTCGGTCGGCCGGGGCCCCTTCGTGGTGGCGAAGGACGGCACCGCCGCCTACACGGTCGTCCCCGTCGACGCCGTCGACTCCGACGACATCCGTGAGCAGGTCAAGGACCTACGCGCCCAGGTCGACGACGACGCGCCCGAGGGGGTGAGCGGCGACGTCACCGGGCCCGCGGGCATCCGCTCCGACTTCAGCGAGGTCTTCGCCGGCGCCGACGTGCGCCTCCTCCTCGCGACCGCCAGCATCGTCGCGATCCTGCTGATCATCACCTACCGCAGCCCGGTGCTGTGGATCGTGCCCCTGGTCGTCGTGGCCGTCGCCGACCGCCTCGCCGCGATCGGGGCGACCCAGATCATGCAGCACGTCGACTACGTCGCCTGGGACCAGTCGACGGTCGGCATCCTCTCGGTGCTCGTCTTCGGAGCCGGCACCGACTACGCGCTCCTCCTCATCTCCCGCTACCGCGACGAGCTCAAGGGCCACGAGTCGCGGCACGTCGCCATGGCGCGCGCGCTGCGACGTACGTTCGAGTCGGTCTCCTTCTCGGCCGTCACCGTCGTGCTCGGCGTGCTGACCCTGCTGCTCTCGGCCTTCCCGACCACCCGCGGCCTCGGCCTGGCCTGTGCCATCGGCATCGTGATCGCCGCCAGCTTCGCGCTGGTCGTGCTGCCCGCGGCGCTCGTCGTCTTCGGCCGCTGGCTCTTCTGGCCGATGACCCCCAAGGTGGGCGACGCCCCGCTCGTCGAGAGCAAGGGCTTCTGGCACAAGGTCGGCCGCCGCGTCGACAGCCGCCCGCGCACGTTCGTGGTCGGCACCCTGGCCCTGCTCGCCGTGCTGATGGTCGGCTTCACCCAGGTCAAGACCGGCCTCGAGCAGTCGGAGCAGTTCCTCGACACCCCGCCGGCGCTGGTCGCCGCCGAGCGCCTCGGCGAGTCCTTCCCCGCCGGCACCAGCGACCCTGCCCAGGTGCTCACCACCGACGACCCGGCCGCAGTCCTGGCCGCGGTCGAGAAGGTCGACGGCGTCACCTCGGCCACCCTCTCCAACGAGGGCGAGGGCGTCGCCCAGGTCGACGCGGTGATGGCCGCGAAGCCGGGCAGCGACGAGGCCAAGCAGACCGTCGAGGACATCCGGGCCGCCGTCGCCGACTTCGACGACACCCACGTCGGTGGCGGTGACGCCGAGCTGCTCGACGTCGCCGACGCCTCCAACCAGGACCGGCTGCTGATCCTGCCGACCATCGTCCTGCTGGTGCTCGGCGCGCTGATCCTGCTGCTGCGCTCGCTGGTGACGCCGGTTGCTGGTGATCACCGTGGTCGCGACCTACGCCGCCGCGATGGGCCTCTCCTGGTGGGTCTTCCGGTTCGTCTTCGACTTCCCGGCGATGGACCAGAGCGTGCCGCTGTTCGCGTTCCTCTTCCTGGTCGCCCTCGGCGTCGACTACAACATCTTCCTCATCACCCGGGCGCGGGAGGAGGCCGCGAAGCACGGCAACCGCCGCGGCATGCTGCGGGCCCTGACCGCGACCGGCGGCGTGATCACCAGCGCGGGCATCCTGCTCGCGGCGGTCTTCGCGGTGCTCGGCGTGCTGCCGCTGGTGGTGCTCGCGCAGCTCGGCATCATCATCTTCTTCGGCGTGCTGCTCGACACCCTGCTGGTGCGCACGGTGCTGGTCCCGGCGCTGGCGATCTCGCTGGGTGACAAGTTCTGGTGGCCGCGCAAGGCTCCGTCCTCGCCGGAGGCCGGGCCGGCGTCGCCCGCGGCCGCCGACACCCGCGCCGGTACGGTGGTCGGATGAGCGAGAACAACGAGGCCGTGACCGTCAACGACGCGCCCGAGGCCAACCGCTACGAGGTCCACGTGGCCGGCGAGCTCGCCGGCTTCGCCGACTACCGCAGGCTCGACGGCGTCATCGACTTCCTCCACACCGAGGTCTTCGAGGCGTACGCCGGGCGAGGCCTGGCGAAGACGCTGGCCGAGGCGTCGCTCAACCACGTACGCCAGGAGGGGCTGGGCGCGCTGCCGCACTGCCCGCTCTACCAGCGCTTCATCCAGAAGAACCCCGAGTACGTCGACCTCGTCCCCGAGGCGTCGCGCGCGGAGTTCGGCCTGGCCTGAGCCACCACAGCACCCAGCAGCGCTGAGCAGGGCCCCGGAAAGATCTCCGGGGCCCTGTTGCGTGCGTACGTTGTGTGCGCGAACCGCCGCGACACGCCGCCGCACGCACCGATCTGCGCACACAGACTGCGTACGCGGTGCCTGCGTACGAGGTGGCGTCAGCTCGGCTGGTTGACCTTGAGCGCCGCCTCGATGTCTCCGGCGATCTGCTCGGGCTTGGTGGTCGGGGCGTAGCGCTTGATGACCTGGCCGTCGCGCCCGACGAGGAACTTGGTGAAGTTCCACCTGATCTTGTCGCCCAGCAGGCCACCCTTCTGCTGGCGCAGCCACCGGTAGATCGGGTGCGCGTCGTCGCCGTTGACGTCGATCTTCGAGAACATCGGGAAGGTCACGCCGAAGTGGCCGGTGCAGAAGTCGGCGATCTCCTCGTCGGTGCCCGGGTCCTGGTGGCGGAACTGGTCGCACGGGAAGCCCAGCACCGAGAAGCCCTGGTCGGCGTAGGTGTCCTGCAGCTCCTGCAGCCCGGTGAACTGCGGCGTGAAGCCGCACTGCGACGCGGTGTTGACGACGAGCAGCACCTGGCCGTCGTACGACGAGAACTCGGTCGGCGTGCCGTTGATCGCCGTCGCGGAGAAGTCGAAGAGGGAGGTCATGGCGACAGTGAATCAGGGTGCGCCAACGCAGTCAGTGAAAGTTGAACTGTTTGTCCCTCAGCGCCCGTGCCGCGCGACGTCGTCGGCCAGCACCTGCGGCCAGCGCGCCACGTCGGCGGGGATGCGCGCCACCTCCAGGCGCGCGTCGGGCAGCAGCTCGGCGAGCCGCTCCGCCGTCGACAGCGGGTGGGCCGGGTCGTCGACCCACGCCAGGATCGTGACCGGTACGTCGATGCGCGCGACCTGCTCCGGCTCCGGGAGGTCGGTGAGCGCGGCGCCGCGGAAGAGGGTGGGCAGCAGCGCCTCGGAGACGTCGGGCACGGTCTCGGGGGCGTCGACGGTGGCGGGTGGCCGCGGCACCAGCCGTCCGGCGGCGACGAAGGTGTCGATGCCGCGCCGCTCGACCACATCGGCCGCCCGCAGGTAGTCGGCCGACTTGAGGCGGCGCGACTCCCACGCCGTCGGCGGGACCAGCAGGGTGAGCCCGGCGAACCGGTCGGGGTCGGCGACGGCCGCGTGCAGCAGCGTCGCGCAGCCCATCGACGGGCCGACGCCGTGCACCCGTTCCCCCGGGAACCAGTGCTCGAGCAGCGCCAGCAGGTCCTGGGCCAGCACCTCCCAGCGGTAGTCCTCAGGCACGGCACGACCGGTCGAGCGGCCGTGGCCGCGCGCGTCGTACCGCAGCAGCCGGGTGCCACTGAGCCCGCGACCGAGGTCGAGGTCGAGCAGACGGTCGCGGTAGCGGCTCGACGTCAACCCGTGGAGCTGGACGACAGGGTGGCCGTGCTCGTCGCTGAACTCGGTGTCCAGCTCCGCGCCGGGCACGCTGAAGGTCGTCATCGATCAGCTCCTCCGCAGGGACCGGGCGCCTAGGCTAGCGCCCATGCGGCTGACCAACGTTGCGCACCTCCGGCTGCCGTTCGGTCGCCTGCTCGGCTACGACCTGACCGTCGGCGAGCCCGGTCGCGCGCTCCCGGTCTCCTTCGACCAGGGGCTGCACGTCGGGGCCGGCGACCGGCCCGGGTCGTGGATGGCACTGTCGTTCAAGCTGCCCGAGGCGGTCGCGCTCGACGACCTGGCCACCGCATGGCTCGCTGTCGTCGCCCGCCACGGCACCCTGCGCACCGTCTTCTCCCCCGCTGCAGCCCCCGACGAGGGTCCGGTCCTGCACGAGGTCGAGGTCGGCCCCGGCGCCTGGGTGGAGCACCCGATCGCCCCCGGGCAGGCGGTCAACGCGGCGCTGCGCGACGTGCTCGACGCGGCCTGCACGCCCTACGGACGCCCGTCGCACCGGCTCTGCGTGCTGCAGACCGCCGCCGGCCCGACCGTCGTCGTCGGCGCCGACCACGCCCACACCGACATGTGGTCGATGCTGGTCATCGCCCGCGACCTGCTCACCTCGCTGGCCGCCGTGCGGGCCGGCGAGAAGCCGGCGCTGCCACCCACCCCGACCTTCGCCGAGCACACCCAGTCGCTGCGCGACCGGCCCGCCGCGCCCGAGGAGGTGCGGCGCCGCTGGGAGGAGATCATCACCGACGGCGGCGGCGTGATGCCGCGCTTCCCGATGCCGCTGGGCGAGGTCACGACCCTGCAGCGTGAGCGGGTCGAGGTGCGCGACGTGCTCGACGTCGACGACTGCGCCGCCTTCAGCGCCGAGGCCCGCGACCGCGGCGTCTCCACGCTCGCCCTGGTCGTCTCGTCGATGACCGAGGTGACCCAGCGCCTGGCCGAGCAGCCGCTGCGCGCGGTCTTCCCGGTGCACAGCCGCTACGAGCCCACCTGGCACGACTCGGTGGGCTGGTTCATCACCAACTCGGTGCTGGAGAGCGCCGACCCCGACCCACGCGCCAGCGCCGCGGCGGTGAAGGAGGCCGTGCAGATGGGCTCCTGGCCGCTGGCCGACGTGCTCGCGCCGTGGGGCGGGATGCCGGTCGCGCCGGGGATGTTCGCGATCTCCTGGCTCGACCTGCGCCGGCTGCCGGTGCGCGTCGACTCGGCCGGCCTGGAGGCACAGTACGTCGGCGCGGAGATCCTCACCGACGGCGTGATGCTCTGGTTCATCCTCGACGAGTCGGGCCTGCACCTGCGCTGCCGCTACCCCGACACCGACGAGGCCCGGCGCAACGTCGGCGCCTGGCTGGACGCCCTCGTCGACCACGTCGGTGCCCACGCGCGGGCGTCGGCGGGCGGCCGGTTGGTCGTCGACGGTGAGGTGTTCAGGGTGATGCGTGCGCAGCGTACGGACGTGGGGGCCTTGGTCGCCCTCCTCGCCGACGACCCGATCGGCGCGACCCGCGAGGGCGCCGAGCTGCCGCGCTACGAGGCGGCGTACGACGCGATCACCCGCGACTCCTCGCACTACCTGGCCGTGGTGCGCGACGCCCGCGACGAGGTGGCGGGCACGATGCAGCTGACGATCGTGCCGGGGCTCTCGCGCGGAGGCACCACCCGGCTCCAGGTCGAGGGCGTACGCGTGGCGCCTGCCCACCGCGGCCGCGGCCTCGGCACCGCGATGCTCAGCTGGGCCCACGACCACGGCGCTGCCGCGGCGCGACCCTGGCGCAGCTCACCACCGACCTGGCGCGCACGGAGGCGAGGGCGTTCTACACGCGGTTGGGCTACGAGGAGTCGCACGCCGGCCTGAAGCGTCCGCTCTGAGCGCTGCACGCCGGGAAAACGATTCGTCCGAGGCTCGCCCCGGATGACAGGCTCAGCCCATGGGTCACGTCGACGTCGCACACCTCGAGTACGTCCTCCCTGACGGGAGGCTGCTGCTCGGCGACGTCTCCTTCCGGGTCGGCGAGGGGTCGGTCGTCGCGCTGGTCGGGCCCAACGGCGCCGGCAAGACGACCCTGATGCGGCTGATCGAGGGCGTCCTGACGCCCGACTCCGGCACCGTCACGGTCTCCGGCGGCCTGGCCGTGATGCCGCAGTTCGTGGGCAGCGTCCGCGACGGCTCGACCGTGCGCGACCTGCTCGTGGCCGTGGCGCCCGAGCGCATCCGCGCGGCCGCCGCAGCCGTCGACGCGGCCGAGGAGGCGCTGCTCCACAGCGACGACGAGCCCACCCAGATGGCCTACGCGCAGGCGCTCTCCGACTGGGCCGAGGCCGACGGCTACGACTACGAGAACACCTGGGACATGTGCACCATGGCCGCCCTGGGGATCCCGTTCCACACCGCGCAGCACCGCGAGGCCGCCAGCCTGTCGGGCGGTGAGCAGAAGCGGGTCGTGCTGGAGGCGCTCTTCCGCAGCCCGGCCGAGGTGCTGCTGCTCGACGAGCCCGACAACTACCTCGACGTGCCCGGCAAGCGGTGGCTCGAGGAGCAGCTGCGCCAGACCCGCAAGACCGTCCTGCTCATCTCCCACGACCGCGAGCTGCTCTCCGAGGCGGCCGAGAAGATCGTCGCGGTCGAGCCGTCGCCGGCCGGCGCCGACGTGTGGGTGCACGGTGACGGGTTCGCGAGCTTCCACGAGGCCCGCCAGCAGCGCTTCGCCCGCTTCGAGGAGCTGCGCCGCCGCTGGGACGAGCAGCACGCCCGCCTGAAGAAGCTGGTGGTCTCGCTCCAGCAGGCCGCCTCGGTCAGCCACGCCCTGGCCTCGCGCTACGCCGCGGCGCAGACTCGGCTGAAGAAGTTCGAGGAGGTCGGCCCGCCGCCGGAGCCGCCGCGCGAGCAGGACATCACGATGCGCCTCAAGGGCGGGCGTACGGGCGTGCGGGCCATCACCGTCAAGGACCTCGAGCTCACCGGCCTGATGAAGCCCTTCGACCTGGAGGTCTTCCACGGCGAGCGGGTCGCGGTGCTGGGCTCCAACGGCTCGGGCAAGTCGCACTTCCTGCGGCTGCTGGCCGGCGACGAGGTCGCCCCCACCGGCACCTGGAAGCTCGGCGCCCGCGTCGTGCCCGGCCACTTCGCGCAGACCCACGCCTACCCCGAGCTCAACGGCCGTACGCTGCTCGACATCCTCTGGGCCGAGCACTCCCTGCAGCGCGGCCCGGCCATGTCGTCGCTGCGCCGCTACGAGCTGGAGCAGCAGGCCGAGATCACCTTCGACCGGCTCTCGGGCGGGCAGAAGGCGCGCGTGCAGATCCTGCGCCTCGAGCTCGGCGGCGCGACGTCGCTGCTGCTCGACGAGCCCACCGACAACCTCGACCTGGAGAGCGCCGAGGCGCTGCAGACCGCGCTCGAGGCCTACGAGGGCACCGTGCTCGCGGTGACCCACGACCGCTGGTTCGCGAAGACCTTCGACCGGTTCCTGGTCTTCGGCTCCGACGGGGTGGTGCGCGAGACCGACGGACCGGTGTGGGACGAGGGGCGCGTCGAGCGCGCTCGCTGAGCAGCTCTGCCGTGTAGCGTCGACGGCGTGAGGCCAGCGCCCCAGCCCGGCGACCCCGCCGCTGCCCGGCAGTGGGTGCTGCACGTCGACATGGACCAGTTCATCGCGGCCGTCGAGATCCTGCGCCGCCCCGAGCTGGCCGGGCTGCCGGTGATCGTCGGTGGCCGCGGCGACCCGACCGAGCGCGGCGTGGTCTCGACGGCGTCGTACGAGGCCCGCGCCTTCGGGGTGCGCTCCGGGATGCCGCTGCGCACCGCCGTGAAGCGCTGCCCCGACGCGGTCGTGCTGCCCGTCGACAAACCGGCGTACGACGCCGTCTCCGCCACCGTGATGGGGGCCGTACGCAGCGTCCCCGGCGTCGTCGTCGAGGTGCTCGGGTGGGACGAGGCCTTCGTCGCCGTCGAGGCCGACGACCCCGAGACAGTGGCCCGCACGATCCAGCAGCGGGTGCTGGAGGCCACCGAGCTGCACTGCACGGTCGGCATCGGCGACACCCGGGTGCGGGCCAAGACCGCCACCGAGTTCGGCAAGCCACGCGGCACCTTCCGGCTGACGGCCCAGAACTGGTTCGAGGTGATGGGCGAGCGCCCGGTGCGCGACCTGTGGGGCGTGGGCAGCCGGATCTCGCAGCGGCTGGCCGACCTCGAGATCGCCACGGTGCACGACCTGGCGACGGCGGACGACGAGCGGCTGGCGGCGGAGTTCGGTCCGCGGACCGGCCCGTGGTTGGGCGAGCTCGGGCGCGGCGCCGGCAGCGCGAGCGTCGACGACACCCCGTGGGTGCCGCGGGCGCACGGCCGCGAGACCACCTACCAGCAGGACCTGGTCGCGGCCGACGAGGTCGAGGCGGCGGTGCAGGCGCTCGCCGAGCAGGTGGTCGCCGACATCCGCGCCGAGGGCCGCCCCTGCGCGCGCGTGCACCTCAAGGTGCGCTTCGCGCCGTTCTTCACGGTCAACCGCTCGCGCAAGCTGGCAGAGCCGACGTGGGACGCAGGCGTCATCGCCGCGACCGCGCTGGGCCTGCTGCGAGGCCTCGATGACGAGCGCGCGATCCGGTTGCTCGGCGTACGCGCCGAGATGGTGCCGCCGGAGGGTGGCTACTGACCGTTTCCCGACCGCAACTGTGGAGATGATGCGCGGCAACGCCGTCGCAGCTGCATCATCTCCACAGTTCGCGAGGGGGCCGGGCTCAGGGGATGCGCTGCAGCCACTCGGCCGTCGCGAACTTCGACTCCACCAGGGCCTTCGCCTCGGTCAGCGTCTCCTCGTCGATCGGCACCGGGGTCAGCCCGTAGCTCGCGTCGAACTCCGCGACGAGTGCCTCGATCACCTGGTGACGCTCGAGGCCGGTCTGCGACCGCATCGGGTCGACCCGCTTGGCGGCCGACTTCGTGCCCTTGTCGGAGAGCTTCTCGCGCCCGATCCGCAGCACCTCGGTCATCTTCTGCGCGTCGATGTCGTAGGCGGCGGTGACGTGGTGCAGCACGCCGCCTGCGGCGAACCGCTTCTGCGCGGCACCGCCGATCTTGCCCTGCGGCGAGGCGATGTCGTTGAGCGAGACGTAGTCGGCGTCGACGCCGAGGCCGCGCAGCGCGCGGAGCACCCACGCGTCGAGGAACTTGTACGACTCCGCGAACGACTGCCCGGCGACGAGCGTCGTGGGCACGTAGAGCGAGTAGGTGATGGTGTTGCCGGGCTCGACGAACATCGCGCCGCCGCCGGAGACACGGCGCACGACGGCGATGTCGTGCTCGGCCGCGGCCTCGAGGTCGACCTCGTTGGTGAGCGACTGGTAGGAGCCGATGATCACCGCCGACGAGGCCCAGTCCCAGATCCGCAGCGCCGGCTTGCGGCGGCCCTCGGCGACCTGGCGGGCGAGCACCTCGTCGACCGCCATCTGCATGAGCGGCTCGAGCGGACCGGCGTCGACCAGCTCGAAATCGTGGTCCTCCCAGGTGGTGGCCCGGCCGAGCGCCCGGAAGACCGTCAGCGCGACGTCCTTGGGCTCGAAGCCGAACATCACCGCGGCGCCGCGGGCGGTTTCGACCTTCGCCGTGACGGCGTCGAAGCCGGTGTCGACGGGCAACCCCTCGAGCGCGCCACGGATGTCGTCGAGCGCCTCGTCGGGCTCGAGGAAGAAGTCACCGGAGACGACGACGTCGACCAGGTGGCCCTCCTCGACGCGTCCGTCGACGCGAACCAGCTTGCCTCCGGGGACCTTGCGCTCACCACTCACCTTCATGACTGGTCAAGCGCCCCGGCGAGTGCGACATTCCCCCGCAGCAGCGAGGGAGGGGTCGTCGACGACGCAGCGCCCGCCCCGGACCGGGACGGGCGCTGTGCCGTGGCTCAGGCGTACGTCACTCGCTGAGGGTGACGGTGCCCTTGCGGGTGACGCTCTTGTTGCCCACCCGGTCCTGCGACTCGATCTCGACGTCGTAGGTGCCGGCCTGGTCGAAGCACCAGATGGTGGCCTTGCCGGTCCACACGCCCTTCTTCAGGGTCAGGAAGCTGTAGCCGGTGGTGGCGGGGTAGTCGCCGCCGCGCAGGACGAGCCGCGGGTAGACGCTGACGACGCCCGACTGGGTGTCGGAGGCCTTGATCGAGTAGGTGACCTGCCAGCGGCGCTCGCCGACCTTCACGGCGTTGGGGGTGACGGTGACGCTGCCGATGCTGGGCGCCTTCCGGTCCGACTTCGAGACGACCTTGAAGCTGGGCTTGAGCGCCTTGGTCAGCTTCTTCGCGCCGGGGAACTTGCCGTACGAGGTCGAGTTGCCCGCGACGTCACGCACGGACGCGGTGGTGACGGTGGCCTTCTTGTTGCCGGCCCACTTCGGGAAGAGGGCGGTGCCGACCCACTTGCCGCGCTTCTTCTTGAGCACCGCGGCGGCGTTGCCGGGGCCGTTGCTCAGCTGGACGTAGGCGTAGTCGAGGCCCGACCCGCCCTTGTCGGCCAGCGTGGCCGTGACCTGGACCTTGGCGGCCTTGCGGGTGGTGTTGACCTTCTTGGTGTTGAGCTTGATCTTCTTGATCGTCGGCTTGACCAGGTCGGGCTTCGAGATCACGTTGAAGGAGTTGGGCAGCGACTTCGCGGCCAGGTCCGCCGGCGAGTACCAGGCGTAGCCGTCCTCGCTGCTGAGCGAGAGCTCGATCTGGTGCTTGCCGTTGCCGGCGCCCTTGGGCACGACGACCTTGACCGAGAACGAGTTGCCCTTGGGGTTGCCGACGGCGAACTGGTCGACGCCCTTGCCGACGGGGTCGGCGGTGACGTAGACGGAGTCGAGCGCCGGGCCGGTGGTGGTGCCGGAGACGACGACGGTGCGCTTGCCGGTCTTGACGTTGACCTGGGTCGGGCTGATCTTGAGCGTCTTGATCGCCGGGTCCGGCGGCGAGCACGACGGGTCGAAGGCGGCGGCGTGGGCCGGCGCCGTGCTGACGGCAGCGAGGCCGCTGAGCGCGAACGCCGCAGCGATCGAGCCGGCCGCGAGGCGACGCGTACGCATGGGTGTGACAGACATGGTTCCCCCTGGAGTGTTGGCTGACGGGCCTCAGTGTGGCGGGGCCGTGGCACACCTGGGAAGAGGTCCGCGATGCGGATCCGTCCGGCGATTTCCCGAAGGGCGGCACCGCCGCGGCCGATGAGAAGAGCGACTGCACCGTCCACCTCGGCGGACCCCTGGACCCGCTCCAGCGTCGGACGGTCTCCCCCGCCCCCTGGAGCTCGCCATGTCCCTCCTCAAGAACGCCGCCTCCCTGCTGTGCCTGGCGAGCGTCGTCACCACCGTCTCCGCCGTGTCCGCGGTCGCCATTCCCGCGGACGCCGCCGGAGCCCCGGCGAGCTCGTGCTTCGCCGCCCCCGACGCCTCGGCAGTGGCGACCGTGCGCGGACGTACGCTGTCGACGCTGCACGCCTACGACGGGAAGGTGTTCTACGGCTACGGCGACTACGACGCCAAACCGGCTCGTCGTCCACGCCGCAGGGCACGAACGTCTCCTACTTCGACCCCGCGACGAACGATTTCAAGGTCGCCTTCCCGCACTTCAAGGCGGAGGAGGTCAACACCTTCCGTACGTTGAGCGACGGAAAGCTCTACGTGCCCAACATCGACCCCTCGCTCGGCGCGCGGGCGACCAACGGCTACGCCACCGACGCCGAGGGCCAGTGGGCCGACGTCGGGTCGGGCATCAACAGCATCCACGTCTTCGACGTCGCCCGCGTGGGCCAGGAGGTCTTCGTCGCCGGCGCCCACCAGCCGGTCGCGGGCCGCGACGCCAAGGAGCAGTACCGCGCCGTCGTGTGGCGCAGCGTGGACGGCGGGCGGACCTTCACCGAGTCCCTGGTCGACACCAACGCCGACGTCACCAGGCGCACCGGCTTCGAGCGCTTCTACTGGCTGGCCGTCCTCGACGGCAAGGTCCACGCCCGTGCCGACACCAACAACGGCTCCCCGCTCATGCGCTTCGACCCGGCTGTCGGGGCGTGGGAGGCGGCTCCGGGCGTGACCGAGCCCGACTTCGGCCGCTGGATCTACGACGCGCACGACGTGATCTCGTGGAAGGGCCGCATCTGGACCGCCGGGGTGACGGGCCTGCGCTGGTACGACGGCACGACGACCGGGCGCGTCTCGCTGCCGCGTACGACGGCAGGGCCGCGCAACGTCGCCGTCGGGACGGACGGTCACCTGTACATCCTCGACACCGCCTCCCGTGTGTGGCGCATGACCCAGACGTCGGTGTCGCAGGAGGTCGACCCGGTCCCCTTCCGGGAGGCGGTCGCCGCCGCTGAGGGGCTCCTGGACGAGAGCCGGACCGCCCTTGCCTCTGCCGAGGCGGCCGACGAGGCGGCACGCCAGCAGCTCGGCTCCGCGACCGACCAGCACGGCGCGAGCCTGCGGTCGGCGGGCGACGCCGACGGCGCCGTCGTCGAGGCGCGCACCGACCTCGATGCTGCTCGGGCCACCCTCGCTGGCCGGCGCACCGCGCGGGAGGAGGCGCGCACCGCCCTGGACGTCGCCCACACCCGCGCCACCGAGGCCGACGCTGCCGTGACGAGCGCCGAGGCGGACTTCTCCGTGCTCGAGCGGGTCGGCTCCCAGGCGCGTACGAAGGTGGCGACGGCGCTGGCGGCCCAAGTCGCGGCCGCTGCTGCCGCCGTCGAGGCGGAGGAGGTGCAGGGCGACCGCACCGAGCAGCTCAGCTCCGCCACCTCCCGCCGCGACGCGGCGTCGGTGGCACTGCGGGACGCTCGCGCAGCCACCGCTGCCGCCCAGGAGAGGGTGGCAGCGCTGCAGAAGAAGTCGAGCCTGCACGCCGCGAAGGCGAAGCAGGTGCGGACCAAGATCGCCTCGCTCAGGAAGTCGATGTCGACGGCGAAGAACCGGGCCCAGCGCCTCTCCTTCCGGACCGAGCTCGCCACGCAGCTCCAGCAGCTGGCCCGCACCAACGCCGCGCGCGCCGCCACGGCCAAGGCCCTGACGGAGGCACTGGCCGAGGTGCGCCAGGCGCGGTCGCAGGAGCAGGCGGCGGTGAAGGAGCTCTCCGCCCGCGAGCGTGACGTCACTGCGGCAACCGCCGACCTCGCCGCCGCCCAGGGTGCTGCGCGTGAGGCCAGGAAGGCGGCTGACTCCGCGGCTGCCGCGCACCGGGCTGCGCAGGACGAGCAGCGCACCGCCGAGGCGGCGCTGGCGTCGGGTCGACGTGTGCTGGACGACGCGGCTGCCCGAGCCGCCGCCGTACGCACACACGTGGCCGCCGCGGGCACCGCGCTCGCGACCGCCGAGCAGGAGCTCTCCTCGGCCGGCGCTGCCACGACCCGGGCCGAGGCCGTCCTGGCCGAGCGCACCACCGCCGCCGCAGCGGCCCGTGCCGCGGTCGAGCAGGCCGACGCCGCCCTGCGCGACGCCACGACCGCCGCCGCCACCGCGCGGGCGCGGCTCGAGGAGGTCGCGCAGCAGGTCGAGGCCGCCCAGAAGGGGCTGGCCGTGGCGCGTGAGCGCCTGACGGCGGCTGAGACCACCACCGGACGTCCCCCGGTGGTCAGCTACACGCTCTCCTCGAAGGCCCTCGTCGAGCTGGGCGACGCCTCGGCCGTCACGGTTGCCGACGGGAAGCTCTGGTACTCGAAGGGGAATGGCGACGCCACGCTGTGCGTCCAGCCGCTGACGAAGTGATCCGGTGTCCCGGGGCGCGCAGCCGGCTCCCGGGGCACGACGCCGGAAGGTTCGAGCCATGTGGTGGCTCGAACCTTCCGTCACGTCAGACCAGCGGACCAGAAATGATAGAAGGCCCCGATCCGGAGATCGGGGCCTTCTTCACGTGCGCGAGGGGGGAGTTGAACCGTGAGACCACCACGCTCGATCACGCACGAACCGCCGTCCTGAGCGTGAAACCGGCGTCCCGTTGCCTCCGGTTCCCTCCCGTTCCCTCGGGTCCGTGCACCCCAGGGGTGCACCAGCCGTATGCAGTTCAACCGACTTCCGCCGGCGCCACAATGGTAGTCGATGATCACCGAGGCCGGCTCACGAGTGTGACCTGCTGCAGCCGTTCGAAGACACCGACGGAGTGTCCGCACATGCCGATGAGCGGGCGGTTGACGTCGGAGGCGTGGGAGACTCCGGACGTGGTAGCCGCCGTGCACTTCTACGCGACAGCGACCGACCAGGAGCACTTGCTGGATTCCCTGGAGAACCCGATGAGGTGACCCCGCGGCCCCTGGCTCGTGGTCGCATCGCCTCCGACCGTCCTCTCACCCGAGGTGGCGTTGTCGAGCGGCCAGGTGATGGTTGTGAGGTCGTGGCCTGGGTCCGCCTGTTGTGTTGCGAGCGGGCGACCCGGCCATGGCAGGGCCCTCGAAGGCGGGGTCCGGATGGCCTCGGCTCCGGAACTGTCGGATCCCAGGGGGACTCGATGAGTGCCGTGTCGAAGGGCTAACAAGTCGAGCCCCGCGTCTGGCGTCTGGCGTCGATCCGCGCCATGAGCACAGAGGCGTGGACTCTCGTCGGCGTCGTCGTCGGCGCGCTGCTGGGCGGGGTGGCGCAGTTGGTGGCCGACTGGCTTCGCCGTCGTCACGAGACCCGAGTCCTGGCCCGGAACGACCGGCGAGACGCTTACGCGACGTTCCTCTCCGCAGCCTCGGCAGCGCTCGCGCCGATCGCGGCGAGCCGCAACGAGTTCCAGCGCCAGATCATGCCCCCGGACTTCTGGCCCGAGCGCTCGGAGAAGGCCCTCATGTCGGCTCAGGAGGCGCTCACGCGCTCGGCGTCGGGGTCGCGCGGGTCTACCTGGTCGCTCCGGCAGACACCCACGGGGCGGCCGTGGGCATGCAGGCCGCCATCAAGAAGTACATGTTCAAAGACGAAAAGGGCATGGCCGAGGCCCTAGCAGAGGCGCAGGAGGAGTTCATGAGGCTTAGCCCGGCGCGATCTCGGGTGAGCCTGCTGACTGTCTGGTACGATCCCCTCAGGAAGTCGGAGCCATGGGTTCCGCTGGTTCACGACCAGGACTTTCACAGAAGAGGGTTGACCCGGGTTCGAGTCCCGGCCCACGCTTCGCGCTGGTGTAGCTCAATGGGACAGAGCCCCCTCGTTTCTTTCTCAGCTCCACCTCGGCAGGGTCCAGAAGCCGAGGCGTCGAGCGGCCGCTTGGAGGTCCTGCTCCGTCACGGAGGCCGCGCCGTAGTTCTGACGGGCGTAGCCGACCAGGCCCTCCGCCAGGCACTGGAGTTCTTCACCTTCGAGGTGACGGAGGCGAAGTCCTCGACCAACATCTTGGCCCACTCCGCGGAGGTGAGTTCGCCCGCCAGCGCGGCGTTGACCTCGCGCCCGAGCCGCTTCGTCACAGCGAAGGCCGTGAAGATGTTCTCGGCCGTCAGAACGAGGCGCCCGTTCTGCTCGACGTCCTCCGGCGGGAGGCCTTGGTTAAGGCGCTGCCAGCCGCTCCGCGCGTTGGCGTCCATGTCAGCGACCGCGTCCCTCAACTCCTGGCTGACACCGCCGCCTTCGTGGGTGATGCAGTTGCGCATCTCGCGCAGGACGTGGAACGACTGCATCCACTCGGGCGGCTCGGCCGCGCCGCAGGTGTCGAACAGGACCGTGTGCATGTTCCAGGCCCTGACGCGCTTGCCGCCCGTGACCAGCGTGCGGCCCTCGTTCTTGAGGAGGCCCAGCATCGAGACGACGAAGTCTTCGTGGGTCGCCAGGGCGTAGGGCACGGCAACGGACGCGATGTGGTGATCGGCGTTGTAGAGCAGGCCTCGGGCGGCGTCGCTGCGCAGGTCCAAGCGCTCGATGTGGGGCACCGCGGGGAAGAGCTGCTTCAGCGTGGCCGTGGAGCCGGCCGTCAGCGACAGCGTGTGCGCGGCGAGCCGTGACCCGGCCAACAGCGCCATCATGGCGTCGTTGACTTCAACCCGGCTCGCCACGTACGTCCGGTACTCGGGGTAGAGGATCTCGGGCACGCCTCTACTTACCACTTTGATCGGGCGCGGCGCGTTGGTTTCGGCGTCGGGTTCCGCGCCCCCGAGCGAGCCCGCGGCGCTTGCGCTCGGTCGGCGCACCCACGGTCGGAACGAAGAGAAGACTCTCGTCGCCCACCTCCACACCAGAACCGACCTTACGCAAGACCGCGTTCCACGCGGCCGGACTCAGGCCCTCGTCGCCCGTGGCGATCTGACGAACTCTGGGTCAACGGCCCGTGCCAGCGTGCGCCCTGGCGATCGCGGGTCCGAGCCCGGCATAGGATCCCGCCAACGGGCCAATCAACGAAGCGCCCGCGAACCGACGGCTGGGAGGCAGGGATGGCCAGGTCAGTACCCAGCCTGCTCGACCAGATCGAGGTTGGGGCGCTCGATGGCCATGCACCCCTTGCCGACGTGCTGCGCAAGTGCGTGGCTCTCGGTGGACGCGCCGCCTCCGCCGAGCTACGTGACTGGGCACGCCGCGAGCTCGACGGCTACGGCGACGGCGCCGTCGAGCTGCCGGCCTACAGGATGGTGCGCGCAGCCGTCTGCATCGACGGAGCGGATCTCGCCAAGATGGTTCGAGGTCAACAACTCTCCCGTTGGGAGATCCCTGAGTTCGCCCGCGAGACGATCACCGACGAGGCACCCATCCCCTACGGCGTTGCAGAGCTTGAGAAACTCGCAGCCAGCTCAGACACCCTGCATCTGCAGCACCCCGGGATGCCGGACCTAATCACATACATGAACTCGCAAGCCCCGTACGGGACGAGTTATCAGTCGATGTACTGGGCGGTCGCCCCGACAAGCATCCACGGGATCCTCGACATCATCCGGACCAACCTGGTAGCGCTCGTCGCAGAGATGAGGGCTGTCGGCGTAGAAGACCTGCCGAGCGCCGAGGCCGCCAACCAGGCCGTCAACGTCGTCATCAATGGCGCGAAGCGCAGCCCGATCACCATCAACACCAACCAGGCGAGCGGCCCTGACCCGGGCGTCAGTCAGACAATCACCAGCACTCCTTCTGGCACCGAGACGTCGAGGATGCCCGCATGGATCCGGGGGCCTTGGGGATTCGCAGTCGGAGCGGCGACGATCGTCGCTGGAATCACCGGAACGGCGGTATGGCTGGACTGGAGTCCATTCGGCTAGTCCTAGAGCCAGGCGTTTGACGTTCTGGGCAGGTAGCTAGGTTTTCGTGCCACCACGGCCCTGGCTACGTCTCGACGACAACGGCGGGACTAATCTGCTGGGCCACCGGCGTGTAGATGTCCACCTCGGGAGCCTCGATGCTCACCACCAGCGAGTATTCGACGCCCAGCTCGCTCTGGTCGTACGCGCGCCGATTCTTCCACCAGCCAGCTACTGGATAAATTGCGATTGAACCCTTGCTCGCCAGATCAACGGCTGATCCCGTCCAGATGTCGGTGTGGAGGGAGCCGGCCGCTTGTTGCTGGCTTGCTCCAAAGAGCCAGCCCGCTTCGGTCTCGAGTGTCGGGGGCCGGTCCCCATCGATGCGTGCGCGGGTGTTGATTCGTCGACGGAACGACTCGACGCTGTCCTCGGGCCGACGCATTGCGAACCGGAGCCCATGCGAGGGGTAGACATACCGTCCGGTCCAGCCCCGGCTGGAGGGGTTCGGCTCTATGAAGTACGACAGCGTGACTCTGAGACGCACCTGTGCGTTCCCGAGCGCTTCCAATTCGTCCTTGGGCCAGGGCAGCTCGTGCAGGTTCATCTCTCGAGTCTTGCCGTCTGCGGCGTTGCCCTCACGCTCGTAGGGGTGAATCCTTGCTTCAGCGATCAGGGTCAACGCATCAGCCGCGCTCCGGAGTGCGCGAGTGCGGTCCGGCACGCCCATACCGTATCGGCGAAGGAGGCTGGCCAACTCAGTCTTGTTCCCAGCGCGTTCGGCGTGCGCACGCATCGCGGGCGTCCACTCAGCGGAATGAACAACGAGCGCCCGGATCGTCTCGGGACGGAGTCCGGGATAGGCCGCTTGTATATCCGCCGCAAGCGCCGCGACCTGGGCTGTGGCGGCAGAGGTGTCGCGTGTTGTGGTGAAGAATCCCTCGCCTGGCCGCTGCAGACGTGTGGTGAGCAGAGCGAGGTTCTCGGGCGTGTCGACGCTGGTCCCGTCGCGGAGGCCGCGACGTTCCCACCGTCGGCGACGACGTCAGGCTTGAATGGCCACTTCTTTCGGTCGAAAACCACCGAGGTTCTGCTGACCGGCGACAGATCACCGCGGGGCGCGATAGGCACATATCCGGCGAATGGCTCCGGCGCGCCGGCCATGTCGTCCACCGCGGAGTAAGCGCCGACCGTCAGGGCGTTCCAAGACTGGGCGGGGTCCTCGACCGGCTCGAGATCACTTCGCTCAAGGTGGTCATCAGACGCGTTGAGATCACGGATGTTGCCTGCCGAGATCACGAACAGCCGCGGCCGACGTTCTTCGTCACGATCCAAATAGGTGAGCCGCGGGTCGGTATCGTCGATGGCTCGTCCGAATGCGAGGGCATCGACGGCTGCCGACCACGAGTTGGACGTCCGGCCTCCCGGCGCTGGCCATGTGGATCGGCATCCTCTTGCGGTGCCGGTGACGTTGCAGTCACGGCAAGCATGAATACTCTGGACCGTCCAGCAGCTTGGATCTCGGGCCGGTCCACGGCCCGGGCCGTTACGCCGCCGTACAGGTCGGGATGGTTGCTTCCGGTGTCAGGGAAGAACTTGACTGATTCCAGTCGATGCCGCAGGGCTACAGGTTGCGCACCTGCGAGCGCGCCTTGGAGATCGCCGTACAGCGCCAGCCCAGCCATCTCGGTGCCGTGCCCGTGGACGGGCTCAACCTGCCATTGCGGATCCGCTACGTGGGCGTCGGCCGTAGACAGCGAGTCGGCGAGCAGTGGGTGTCCGCTCTGCACCCCTGTGTCCAAGATGCACACCGCGGGGGCACTCGGCGCGGCTGCCTGGAGGCGTTCGCGCAGTTCGGAGACCCATTCGGCCTGTTTCAAAAGCCGGAGGCTCGTCAGCAGGTTGGCGATGTCGTGGGGGCGGCGAAGCTCGGCTAGGTCGTCGATCGATTCGAACAACTCAGCCAGCTGGTCGGCTGACGCCTGAAGGAGCACCACCGTCCGATCGGCGAAGCCGAGGTAGTGATCACTGGTCGCAAGACCGTGCTCCGCGGCGAACGCGGCGAACCGCTGACGTTCGCCGCCCTCGCGGCTGCGCAGCCAGACCTCCCACCAAATCGGAGTGGTGTGATCGCTTGGGAACTGGTCTTCGGGATCGGTCCACAACTCTCGGATCGTCGCCCGGCGAACGGATCGGATACCTTCAACGAGCGCCGCATGCCTTGCCCGGTCTTCCGATGCCGTGTCGACATAGCGCGACAACCGGTCCAGGAAGTACTGCTTCTTCCCATCCGGGATGAACACGGTGGCGATTTGAACGAGTCCTGACGCGTTGGTCTCCTCACGCACCGAGACGAGTTCGGGGTGCTCCCCGGTTGCGCGCGGGTCCAAGCTTTCGAGGGCAAGTTCGAGGCCCGGAAACGACACGAATGCCACGTAGGTGCCTTCGCGGTCAACGTCATCCGCTGGGGTCGAGAGTGCCTGCTCGAGTTCGCGCTTCAGCCGTCGACCATGAGCACCGCGGTCACCCGAGAAGCCCTCAGCGTCGCTTCCCCCACCTGATGAGGCAAGGGTAAAGGGCTCTGAGGCACCCCCGTCCGAGACCACCAAGTGCGGCCGATCGCGTTCCGCCATGATCCCTAGGTTGTCGCCACGCGGTGTGCGCTTGGTCGTGGCCGGTCGTTCAGGGCAGCGACGAGATCGTCGGTGCGGATCTGAGTGCGGCCCGATAGGACGGTTTCGCTTCGCGGCGTTCTCGGCCGCGATCGCGATCTCCGCATGGCTAAGGCCCTCAGCGGCAGCTGTAACGCGCTTCCAGCTGAGGTTGCCGATCCGGAAGGCGGCGAGTCGATTGCGGATGACTGCTTGCACGCTCTGCTCGTCGGGAAGGGCGAAGTCCATCACAGTGTCGAACCGCCGAAGCAGGGCGTTGTCCAACAGTTGAGGGTGGTTCGTCGCGGCGATGATGATGCTGTCGGACGGATCCTCCTCGAGAAACTGGAGGAAGGAGTTCAGCACCCTGCGGATCTCTCCCACATCGTTCGCGGCAGCTCGATCGCCCGCGAGCGCGTCTACTTCATCGAAGAGATACACGCCTCGTGTCTCGACCAGGGCGTCAAAGATGAGGCGAAGCTTGGCCGCGGTCTCCCCCATGAACTTGGTGATGATGGTGTCCAGCCGGATCGCGAACAACGGCAATCCGAGCTCGCCCGCATGACACGGGCCGTGGACGTTTTGCCCGTACCCGGCGGTCCGATGAGCAACATCCGCCGTACGGGAGTCAGTCCGTGGCGTGAGAGTACGTCGCGCTGCCGTTGTTCGTGAGAACGTGGCGGAGACGCCCCGAAAGGTCTTGGGAAAGAACCAGGTCGGCGACACGCGCCGTGGGATAGGAGACCGTCAGCAGCGACGCCAGCTCGCCCCGTGGCTGCGACACCGGCACAACGGATGCGACACGCGAAGACTCCGGTTCTCGTTTCCGGAGAGCGTCGACCATGTCACGTAGTTCCTGCGCGAACTTGTCCTGCCCGGACCGGGCCGCCTTCGCCGCAACCTGCATTGCGACCGAGTAGAACTGGGAGTCGTCGCGGTCAGCATGACTCTTCACGAGCGCCTTGAACTGATCGTTGGTGGCCACGGACGACCCTCCCTTCTACCCTCGCAGACCCGTCTTGGGCAGATCGCGTTTGAGTCTATCGGGCATGTTCGGAGTGGCGTGGCGCAACGCCCCCGATTCGCACCCCCAGAGGGTCCCGCCGTTTGTCCGTCCAGTAAGCCAGGACCATCCGACAAGTCTTCGCCGCCACTCTCGCTCTCGCTCCACCCCTCGCGGCCGCCGACGGGCTAGCCAGCACGCCACCCCCTTCGACGGGTAGCGGCTCTGGTGCCTGAGCGAGCGGGTTAATCCAACCGCCGGAGCGTGTAGCGGGAGTCCAGGGTCTTGAGTGGCGTCACTACCGAGGTGGCCCCATGCACAGCCGTCTCCCCTTAGCTCGGCAACTGGACCGCTCGCCGCGCGCGGCGCGGTATGGCCGCGGAAGCTGGCGCTCGCTACAAAAAGCGTCCGCCAGGTGATCGCTGGGCAGGACTCGGATGACTTAGGTGACTGAGACGCCGAACCCCAGGCGACCGAGGAGGCCCAACGCCGAAGTGACGGCGACGACCGAACACCCGAAGCCGAGCGCACCGCACTGCCGCGCGGTCCGGAATGGACAAAGCCCCGGATCCTCGGACCCGGGGCCTGTCACACGTGCGCGAAGGGGGATTTGAACCGTGAACACGCCACGCTTGGTCCCGCTTGAGCAGCGTCCTGAGCGTGAAATCGCGCTTCAGTTGCCTACGGTTGCGTCCCGTTACCTCGGGGGCGCGCACCCCAGGAGTGCACCAGCCAGTGTTGAATTGAGATCAGCCGCTCGAGGGCTGGTCCTCCGATCCTATGCGCATCCAGCGGCCTGTCAGGGGTTGGTGGCTCCGACCGAAATGCCACGGACGTGTTCGTCGAGGGCGAGGGTGCACACAATCGCCTTGACCCGCCGCTCCCCGGCCACGGCTAGCACCGGGACGTGAACGTCTGCCAGGTCGTCGAGCAGCTCGTCGACGCCGACGTTCTCCAGGGTTCGGTGCGCTGCAGGCGTTTCCACCTCGCAACCGCGGCCGCGAGCCGACGATAGGCCTTGACGTCGGCCGAAGCGTTGAACCTGGCGGCCGCCGCCATGGCCACGCGTCGCGCGATCGAGGCCGCCTGTTGGTCCATGGCCGATCAGTCTCCCGCCCGGAACTGCCTGAGGGGACCCTTGGTGGGAACCTCTATGGCTATCCACAGTGGCGCGAGCAGCGTCCGCGCGTGCGCCGGCGAGATCCGCGAGACTCGAGCCCTACTTCACGGCAGGAAGGGCACCACGGTGGGCGACAACGACCAGCTCTCGGCGCCGACGGGCACGTGCAGGCGGCCCGCGAGCACGTCTACCGCTTCAACCGCGCCACCATGTGGGAGCAGGAAGAGATCCCGTCCGAGACCTCTGACCAGCTCGCGGAGTTCGCCGACCTCGCGGCCGCGCTCCCCCAGGCGTTCTCGCAGCTGTCCAGCGCGCTCGAGCAGGCCCAGGCCCACCAGGTGCTCAGCATGGACACGATGACCGACGAGTCCGACCCGGCCATGGCCATCGGCGTGGCGCGCCTTCACCTGGAGGAGGCCCGGGCCTCGCGGTCGACCTCCACAAGCACCTCGACGCCGCGCGCAACGCCACGGCCCACATCATCAGCCAGGGCGTCGATGACGGGCAGGAGTCGATGCCCTGGGACCAGCCCTGACCCAGGCCCCCGCCGAGCGGCCCGCGAGATTTCTTCGCGTCGGGTGATCGCCCCGACGGGTCAACCTTCCTTTGGTGACTGAGAGATGACCCCGGTCCACCAAGGAGTTGCCCGTGAGCACGCCCACCGAATTCACGTCCGCCGCGGCCGACCGTGACCCGGTCCAGGAGGCCCGCGACCACCTCGAGCAGGCGCTGGCAGCGCTCGATCGGCTCCGCGAGGTCCTGCCCCCAGCGGGCAGCACTCCCCCGCCCGAGGCGCGAGGCGGTGACCCGGCATGACCACCACCCACACCGCCCTGCATGCCGCCGACGCCGTCTTCATGGCCGAGCAGGCGGTGGGACGGGCCCGCCATGTCGTCGAGGAGCTGCACACCACGATCAACTCCGCTCTGCGGGTGCTCGATGACGCCGAGCTCGACTCTGCCAAGGCGCGACTCTCCGACCGCGGCGACTACTACCTCGAGGCCGCCGGCGAGCACCTGAGCCGCCTGCAGCGCCGCTGCAACGACAACGCCGAGCTGACCGACGAACTCATCGGGCACCTGGAACGCGCCTCGCAGGCGTCATCGACGCCCGACGACGTCCTCCGGGACGCCGACACCACCGATCCCGCTCTCGCCCGCGACGTCGCGCAACTGAAGCCGCGGCTTGCGGTTGTCGGCGAGATGATCGACCTGGCCAAGCCGATGGCCCGGCTGGCCGCCCAGCATGTCGAGAGAGCGCACCTGGCCGCTCAGCAGGCGACTCCGCGCGTCCCTGTTGGAGCCGGTCACCCTCGAGCGGAGCATCGCGACCGCCGGCAAGGAACTTGGCCGCGCCGACGAGGACGTGCGCCTGCTCGAGAACGTCGTCGACCACGCTGCAGCCAGCGCCCGCCAGTCGGCCGGCATCGCGACCGAGATCACCGACAACGCCCGCCGGCGCATGGCCGAGCAGGCCGCGTCCAGATCCCGCACCAGGCCGCACGGAGCGTCGGATCCCGGGCGCGGTAGGCGGGAGGCGCGTCATGGACCTCGACCACGGCGGCCGCCAGCTGGCGGGCCTCATCCTCGCGCAGCCGGCAACGGCCAGCACGACCAGGTCGCCGAGCTGATCGCACCGCTCGACGCCGAGCAGCTGCGGTCCCGTGACGGTGCTGGCCGTCCAGGTCGACCAGAGCGCACCCCCTCCTCCGCCACCGGCCCCGCCGCGGTGTGCGAGCTGGCCATCAACGCCGCGGCTCCGATGTTCGGCACCACCCCGGAGGCGATCCGCAGCGCCGAACGCAGACGACCGGTCAGCGACGCCCGGGCGGTGGCCATGACCGCCGCACGCGTGGTCGGCCTGTCCCTGCCGGTGATCGCCGAGCACTTCGACAAGGACCACGGCTCGGTGATCCACGCCGTACGCCACACGGCCGAGCGGCCACGCCTGGCAGACGCCGCGGCGCGCGTCACCGCGCACGTCAACGACCGCTACACCGCCCAACTCCCCCCCGCTCCGAGGCCACGGTGGTCCCCCTGCACCCGCCGGCGTCGAGGTTCGAGCCTGACGGCCCGGTCGAGCATGCGGTTGTGGCGGCCGCTGAGGCCTTCGGGACCACACCGGAGGTCCTGCTGGGTGCCGACCGCAGCCGGGCGGCCGCCGACGGCCGTGCGGTTGCGATGACCGCGGCCCGCATCCAGGGGCACAGCCTGCCGTCGATCGCGCGTCACTTCGACCGCGACCACACCACGGTGCTCCAGGCGACCCGTCGCATCGCGAATCCCCCGCACTGAACGGCCTGGCCGAGAAGATCGCCGCCGACCTCCCCGAGGACCCTCCGCCCGTTGCCGCGGAGTCCCCGCCGCGGCGGCGGCCTCGACCTCGAGCCTGACGGGCCGGTCGAGCACGCCGTGGTCGCGGCCGCGGAGGCCTTCGGCACCAGCCCGGAGGTCCTCCTGGGCGCCGACCGCAGCCGGCGGCCGCCGACGCTCGTGCCGTGGCCATGACCGCGGCCCGCATCCACGGCCACAGCCTGCCGGCGATCGCGCGTCACTTCGACCGCGACCACACCACCGTGCTGGTCCGCGACCCGGCGCATCGAGAAGACCCCGCCGCTGCGGGACCTGCCGCGAAGATCGCTGCGGATCTCCCCGAGCAGCCAGCAGCATCATCGGCGCCGGCGACGTCGTCGAGCATGTCCCCGAGCCCGGTCACCGCTCCCCCGGCCTGCGCGAGCAGCAGCGAGCGGTCCCTGTCGCCGCTGAGCGCCGCCGGCTGAAGGTCGCCCGGTGAAGGCCCTGATCGGCCTGGCTGCGGCCGCGATCGTCGCGCTGACCGCCGGCGGGATCAAGGCCGCGCTACCCGGCACCCAGACGGGCCCCGAGCCGACCGAGGGTGCGACCACCCAGGCGCGGGTGACCCACGTCGTCGACGGCGACACGATCCGCACCGAGACGCTCGGCGGCCGCCAGCTCGGCCGAGTCCGGCTGCTCGGGATCGACGCCCCCGAAGCGGCGCACCCGCCCGAGCCGGCCGAGTGCTACGCCGAGGACGCCACCAGGCTCCTCGAGCAGCTCGCTCCGGTCGGCAGCACCGTCGAGCTCGTCACCGACACCGGCCAGCCCAACCGTGACCGCTACGACCGGCTGCTGCGCTACGTCGACCGATCGACAAACGCCGGCGACGTCGACGTGACCGGCGAGCTCCTGGCCAGCGGCGCCGCCCGCCGCTACGAAGCCGGACCAGCGCTTGCCCGCGAGGAGTCCTACTCCACGGCCGTCGACGATGCCCAGGACGCTGGCCGCGGCCTGTGGGGCCGCTGCTGAGAGCCGGGAGACCGACATGGACGAGCAGCTGGCCACCGCGGCGAAGACACTGGCCCGATGGTGCTGCCGCCGCGGCGTCGACGAACGTGTACTCGGGTGCGGTGAGCAGCTGCGCAAGGCCGCGGTCGACCAGGCGCTCGGCCGACTGGCCCCGGCCCACCTCGAGCACGCGCTGTGGCAACAGACCGCCACGCTGCTCTGCCAGCGGCGCGACTGGGACCGCGACCACCAGGTGAGCCAGGGGCCACCGCGGCATGCCTGCCGTGCGCCGTGTCGGTCGAAGAGTGCCCTACTCACACTGACCGGCGCTGTCGTGCCTGCGGTGGCCAGCTGCACCGGATCGTCGTTGAGGAGGGCTTCGACACCCACCCTTCGTGTGACCGGCCCGGTACGAGCGGATCCCGGGCGGTCCTCGAGCAACACCGCGCAGCTGCTGGGGGCCACGCTGCTGGCGCAGTCGGCCTGACTGACCCGGGCGTCAACACGGATCGGCCGAGGTGATCGCTCCGGACCCGGCCCGCACTTAGGAGACCAAGGAGGACTGGCGCAGCCGGTGCCGGTCCACGGGATCCAGGAGTTCACATGAGTGAAGCCGCTCGCGAGGAAGCCGCGCTCGAGGAAGAGGCCCGCCAGAGCGCCGAGGAGATCAGTGCCACCGAGGCGGCCGCTGCCCAGGCCGCGGCCGCCGACACCGGCCCCTCCCCCGACGCCGAGATCGCGCAGGTGCACCGGTCCGGCCGCCAGCACGACCACACCGACACGGCCGCCTACCAGCGGCCCCAGCTCGGCCGCCGCGGCCCGCGCCGGTAGGAGGCAGCCATGGCAACCGCACTCGCGACGGCCGTCAGCTCCTCGAACGTCTCGAACGTCCGTTGGGTCGACTGCTCACACAAGCTCGGACCGTTCCCGTGCATGAACCACAAGCCGCACGAGGGCAACGGCCGCGGCTGCGTGCACCACTCCACGTCCGGCTTCCAGGACGACGAGTAGCGCGACGTCAGCCGCCGAAACCGCTCGAGAACAGCCTCAGCCGTGCACCAGGTGCAGCCGCGGCCGCTGAGGCTGCTCGGCGGGATGGTCGGTGGCGGTGTCCAGGCGCTGCATCCGCTCGAGCGTCATCGGGTGGCCGTAGCGCCGCAGCAGCCCCGCAAGGACGGGCCCGAGTCCGAGTCCGAGCACGAACTGGTCGGCCTCTGCCTCGGTGCGCAGGTCGATCCGCCGGCCGGCAGCCGGCACCAGGTAGGTCAGCGCGATGACGGCGCCCCCGAGGAGCCCGGCCCAGGCCCGGCCCTCGACCATGGACTGCACCACGCAGATCACGCCCACGACGCCGCGCAGCGTCCAGGCCAGCCGCATGAACCGCAGCCAGGCGAAGGCCCGGCCGATGCCGAGGAACGTAGCCACGATCAGCCGCCAGGGCGTCGTCGCCGCGAGCACCGCCAGCTCCACCCGCGGCCGCAGAGCCCGGTGTCGGCCGACCGCATGGGCCAGCGCCGCGGCCGCCTCCGCCCCGGTCACGCCGCCGCGGTACGTCGCGTCGACCAGGCCCGGGCTGACCACCACGGTGCGCCGCCCGACCGCCACTGCCACCGGGGTGCTTGGACGCTGCGCCCGGCGTACGAACAGCGTGGCGATGTCGACGCCGCGGCGCCCAGCTCTGCCAGCACCGGCGCCATCACCCGGAACTCGGCCTCGGTCGCCGGCCGCGAGTTGGTCAGCGCCGCGATCGCCGGCTGCTGCAGCTGCCCCATCGCGAGCGCGACCAGGACCCCGCCGGCGGCCATGAACGCCACCAGGCCCAGCGCCGGAGGGAGCAGGGCGCACATCACGACGGTGAGGACGAAGCTCACCAGCAGCGCCGGCGCCAGCGTCACCACCCTCAGCACGGTCATCGGGAACCTCATCATCACGACCCTCCTCCATCTATCAGCACCAGTGCGAATCTCTTGACTTTGCTCGCGGTGATCGTTCGGCGACCGCCGTACGACATAGGCGAACGAGACCAGTTTGTGCCCAGCCGCCGACACCACCCCGAGTTATCCACAGCCCGCCGTCCAGTGGAGCGAGGACCGACGCGGACGTGGGTTCATGGGCCAGACCGACCTCCAACCGAAAGGAACACCCGTGGACACCCTCAACCCGGACAGCACCTGGGACCCCCTCGGCTCGATCGCGCACCTGCTGCGCCAGGCCGCCACCCAGGTGTGGAGCGACGCTGACAGGGCCACCGCCGACTCGCCGCTGCACGACCTCGGGCTCGGCGTCTACCTCGCGCACTCTCAGGCCAGCGCGCTGCTGCCTGAGGACTACGAGCTGGCCGACGTCGACGCCGACGAGCTCGAGGAGCGCACGCCGCTGCAGCTGCTCACCGAGGCCGAGGAGCTGACCCGGCCGCTGCCGCTGCACCAGCCGGACCTGGTCCACGGCTCGCAGCTGGTCGTCGACCTGTGCGACCTCATCAGGGAAGCGCGCGGCCTTGGCTACTGACCGGCGCCTGGCGTACGCCGACATCGACCAGGAGCTCTTCGACGTCGACCAGATCCCGATGACCACGCGCGACGTACGCAGCATCGGCGAGATGCTCTTCGACGTCGACCATCTGGCTCGCCAGTTGCTCATGGACGTCGGCGGCGACGACGCCGGCACGCTGCTGCGCAGCTGGCCGACGATGGTCGCGGCCGCGGAGGACCTGTGGGCCTCACTCCCGGGCGGGCGGCCGGGCGTCGACGAGCGCGACCGTCCCATCACCAGCCTCTCCGCGCAGGCCGCGACCATCGAGTCCAGCCTGACCGGCCGGAAGGCCTGGCCAGGTCAGGGCCCGACCAACCCCCGCGTCGACCAGATGACCCAGACCCTCCTCAACGCCGCAGCGCTCGTGCGCCGCTACGGCGCCGCGATCCCCCACGAGCAGACCGAAGCCCACCGCGACCTCGAGGCAGCTCGCACCAGGATCATGCACGGGCTGTACCTGACCGCTCACGCCGTCAACGTCGCCCTGCACGACAACGGCCGCGACCGCGTAACCGACGCCCGCGAATCAGGCCGCCGCGTCCAACTGGCCCAGCACCACTCCCCCTACGCTGTGGCACCCACCGGGGTCTGGGTCGACCGGATGTCCGCGTGCGAGAACACCGCCCGCAGCTACCTGACCAACCGGTTCCCCCACGCCCTCACCGGCGAGGCCATCCGGCCCGTCGACGACCCCGGCCGACTGGCCCAGGCGCTCGCCGACTGGGACATCCAGTCCCACCGTGCCCTGGCCCGTCAGCTCGAGCCCTCCAACATCCTCCTGATCACCCGCACCCAGGGCCTCATCGCCGGCGCGAGCATGGTGCTCGTCGACGCTGCCGCCACTGCCGGGATCCTGGAACCCTCCGACCGGCTCGTCCCCGCGATCGCCGACGCCGGTCACTCCTGGAGCAACCTGGCCAGCCGTTGGGGCGACCTCGCTCCCCCGGGCGCCCGCCTCGAGGAGCCCCTGGCCCGCGCAGCCGCGGAAGTCCGAGCCGCCTACCGCCAGATCACCCACGACACCACCACGCTGGCGACACCGGAGGTCATCGCCACCCGGCCCGGGCTCCCCCAGGCCACCGCGGCGACCCTCCGAGCGATCGAGGCCGGCTCCGAGCTCGCGCACGTCGTCGCCGAGAAGGCCGACACCCCCAACCTGACGGGCCCCGCGCGTGCTCTCTCGCGTCGAGCGCACAACGACGTTGAGTCGGGCTGTGTCGCCGCTCCACCCGAAGGTGATGTCGTATGGATTTCTCCGGCCGACATCCTTGCCCGGCGTTGGGTACCTATCCCAAGACCCGTGGCAACAGCTCTCCGGGCTGCGAGTGCCACGGCCGCGATGACCACGGAGGTTGCATCCCGCGCGGCTTCAGTTCATTTGCCACCTTCCTGCGTCCGCGAAATCCTGAGGGACCAGCGGGGGTCTGAATCGCAAGAACGGACAGGCTGGCAGCCAGTGGGTTCAGCCGAACCAGGATCCCTAAGGCTTTGAGTCGTAGGCCCAGGTGACCGCTCTAGCATGCGTGCCAGCCGAAGCGGAGCGTTCGGAGGCGTCTGCTTCGACCCACAGAGGCCGACGCACCCCACCCCGTGTCGCAACGGCGGCCGAGCTTGCTGGCAGCAGGCTCATAGGGGTCTGGTGCACGAACGGGTCTTGAGTTCCGTGGCCGGACCCGTGAGTGTCAGCGTCACCCGCAGCCGCGACCGGCGCGGGTCGTTGCGGCGTGGCTCCGCGCCACACCGTGCGCCGAAGCAGGCACCCCGTCCGGACCTGGAGGTGCCCATGCCCGTGGGTGCGCGCCCGCATGGGACCCAGCCCTGCATCGACATAAGGCCGACCAGAACAAGGGCGACCACTGCGGCACGAAGCGCGCGCCGGACGCCCAAGTCTCGGTCCGGAGTCCCGCATGCTGCTGATGCCATTCCGCGGTCTACTATTTGTCCTAGTAGATGTGGTCCTGAGCGAATCGGTTGGTTGAGCGTGGCAACGGAGAACTCCATCGGCGCCCTGCGCGGTTCGGCTCCCGGGTGGGGCTGGGGACGGTGGATGTGGCGCACGCTGACGTCGATGCGCACAGCGGTGATGCTGCTCGCGCTGCTTGCCGTCGCGGCAGTTCCGGGCTCCGTCCTGCCGCAGCGGAACGTGGCCTCCGATCCGGCGGCGGTTGTTCGGTATGAAGCCGAGCACCCTCGTCTTGCGCCGTGGCTTGATCGTATGGGGTTGTTCGAGGTGTATTCCTCGCCCTGGTTCGCGGCGACGTACCTGCTGCTGCTCTTCTCGATGACCGGCTGCGTGATCCCGCGGTGTGCGAGGTTGTGGCGGGAGTCGCGCGCGACGCCGCCCCCGGGCCCCCGGCGTTTGGACCGCATGGACAGCTATCACCGGGTCACCCTCGACGCCCCCCGGGGCGTGGTCCTCGCCCGGGCGGCAGCAGTGCTGCGCGGGAGGGGTTACCGCATCTCGACTTCGGACACCGAGATCGCGGCCGAGAAGGGCTACGCCCGCGAGCTCGGCAACTTGGCGTTCCACCTCTCGCTGCTCGTGCTGCTGGTCGGAATGGCGGGCAGCAAGCTGCTCGGCTACGAGGGCCGTGTGGCGCTCGTCGAGGGCGAGACGTTCACCAACGTCAGCTCCTCCTACGACGCACTGACCCCCGCCGCCCTCATGGATGTGGACGACCTGACGCCGTTCTCAGTGACACTCCGAACGCTGGAAACCGCGTTCGCTCCGTCAGGCCCCAAGGTCGGCGAGCCACGCAAGTTCGACGCCCACGTGAGCTACACCTCCGCGGGAGACGAGGGCTCGGCCACCATCCGACCGAACGAGCCGCTCGACGTCGAGGGCACCAAGTTGTTCCTGAGCGGCCACGGCTACGCCCCGAAGGTCACGGTCAGGGACGGGCGCGGGGACGTGGTGTTCTCCGATGCCGTCATCTTCTTGCCCTCGGATGGTGCATTGACCAGCGACGGGGTCATCAAGGTGCCGTCTGCGGAACCTCGCCAACTCGGGTTTGAAGGGGTCCTGCTGCCGACAGCACCCCCGGCCGGCGGGTCCCGATCAGAGTTCCCGGCACTGTGGGCCCCCCGCCTCGACCTGGTCGCGTACACCGGCGACCTGGGCATGGACGCCGGTGTCCCGCAGTCGGTGTTCACCCTCGACAAGAGTGACCTTCAGCCAATCGGTCGGGAAAGCCTCAGGATCGGCGAGACCATGGAGCTCCCGAACGGAGCAGGATCCATCACCTTCGACGGCGTAGCGCGGTTCGCCAACTTCCAAGTCGCCCGCGACCCGGGCAAGGAGATTGCGCTCGTCGCCGGTCTTCTCCTACTCGTCGGCCTGACCGCCTCTCTCATTGTCAGACGCCGACGGCAGTGGGTGCGGGTGACCGACCTGCCGGATGGAGGCGTGAGGATCGAGCTGGCCGGCCGGTCCCTGACCCGCCGCACACTTCCCGACGGCGAGGCCGATGAGCTGCTCGCCCTCGTGACCACCGTCTCGCCCGAACGATCGAACCGATTGAGGAGTCCGGCATGAACGCCGCATCCCTGTCCGACGCGCTGGTCGCCGCCGCGATCGCCGCCTACGCGGCCGCCTTCATCGTCAGCGCTGCCGACCTGGCCCGCAGCCGCATGGTGGCGTGGACCGGCAGGCCTGCCGCTGTCTCGTCGACCGCTGGGAGCGCGGGCTCCGTGCATGCCCACGACGGAGGCGCCGGGACAAGCCTGAGCGAGCGGGCTCTCGCGGAAGGCCCGACAACCAGGCCGGGGCGCCTGACAGGAGGCGCCGTCGCACTGCTGGCCGCCGCGTGCGCCCTCAACGTCGGATCGGTGATCGCCCGCGGCGTCGCGGCTGAGCGGGCCGCTGGGGAAACATGTACGAGTTTGCGCTGGTCGGCGCCGCGTCGATCGCCGTGGCCTTCCTCGTTGCTCGACGTCGCTTTCCCATCGACCGCCTCAACGTCGGTGTCGCCGGCCTGGCTTTGGTGATTCTCGGCTTCGCCGTGACCGTGCTCTACGTCCCGGTCGATGCACTCATTCCCGTCCTGAACTCTTACTGGCTCGCCATTCATGTGGCCGCCGCCATCGTGGCCGGCGGCGCGTTCACGATCTCTGCGATCGCATCGGTGGTCTTCCTGTTCCGGCGCTGGCGGGAGCGCCGCCGGGGTGAGGCCACGGATCCGGCCGGGATGACCGCTGCCTTGGAGCGGGCCGCTTACGGGCTGGTGGTGTTCGGCTTCCCGATCTGGACCTTCGCGGTGCTGGCTGGCGCGGTCTGGGCAGAGGCGGCATGGGGCCGTTACTGGGGTTGGGACCCGAAGGAGACCTGGGCATTCATCACCTGGGTGCTGTACGCCGCCTACCTGCACGCCCAGGCAACGGCCGGGTGGCGCGGAGCTCGAGCCAACTGGTTCGGCGTGCTGGGCTACGCCGCATTCCTCTTCAACTTCGTCGGCGTGAACATCTGGATACCGGGCCTCCATTCGTACGCGGGCGTCTGACAACCACGAAGGATCCAAGTCAATGCAGTCTCTACTCCGGACGAGCCTGCGCCTGGTCGCGCTCGCAATGGGGGTCGTCCTGGGGGCCGCGGTGGTGCCACCTCCGCCGGCTTCCGCGCACACCGAGCTCATCGCCTCAGATCCGAAGGCCGCGACGACGTTGCGTCAGCCGCCGGCCCAGGTGACGCTCACCTTCAACGAGCCGATGGATTCGCGACTCGCGATCGTGGCGCTGATCATTGGGAATCGTGAGCCGGCACGGCTCGACGTCGCTCCGGGCCCCGAAACCACGGCGCTGGTGGCCACGATCCCCGACGGCATGGCGACCGGCGGGACCTGGCGCGTCACGTTCCGTGTGACCTCGGCGGACGGACACCCGGTGCAAGGCGATCTCGCCTTCAGCGTCGAAGAGCCCATTGATGTTCGCCCGGACCATGCGCAGCCCGCGGACCCGTCCGAACCTCCGCCGGCACAGACCTCGGCCGACGCCGATGCCGATCGCCCCGGCCCAGCGCTGATAGCCGGCGTGGTGGGCGGAGGCGTCCTCTTCTTGGTCCTGGTGCTCCTTCTCGTGGCCCGCTACCTACGGGTGGGGGAGCCGTGACCGTTTCGCCCGCAGCGGGCGCCGCGTCGGTTGCCAGGCTCGGCCGGGTGCTGGTGCCGGCGGTGTTGGTCGTGGTGGCCCCGACCACCGCGATAGTGCTGCTGACGCTGACCGGCGGGTTGAGTTCCACGGCGCTGCCCGGCCTTCCGGTCGCGGGGACTGTGACCCGCTGGGGTCTACCGGTGATGACGGCCCTGCGCGACGCCAGCGCGGCTGTCACGGTGGGGGTTCTCGTGCTCGCCGCGGTGTGCGTCCCCGGCCGGATAGCGAGCGATGCCCTCTCGCTACCGCAAGAGCTCCTGCGGCGTGTCGCAGTGGTGGCTGCAGTGTCGTGGGCGGCCGGCGGCACCGCCGTCCTCCTATTCGCGTACTCCGATGCCGCGGGCAAGGCGGTGGGATCCACCGGCTTCTGGGCCGAGGCGTGGTTCTTCGCGACGCAGCTCGAGGCCGGGCGTCCACTGCTCAGCGGACCGGCGATGGCCTGGGCGGTGGTCCTCACGTGCGTTGTGCTGCGACGGACGTCCGGTTTGGGGTTCGCCGCCCTGCTCGCGCTGGCATCACTGTGGCCGCTGGCTCTGGGCGGCCACTCCGCGGGCACCCTCGACCACAACGTCCTGGTGGACCTGCAGCTCTACCATCTGGTGGGCTTGACGGTGTGGACCGGCGGGCTGGTTGGTCTCCTGGTCGTCCGCCGACGGGTCGGCTCTGCCCTGCCCGCTGTCGCTCGCCGGTACTCGAGGCTTGCTGGGTGGTGTCTCGTGGTTGTCGCCGGTTCGGGTGTGGCGGGGGCGCTGATCCGGCTCCCAGGCTTGTGGGCCATCGAATCGAGGTACGGCGTTCTGCTCCTCGTGAAGGTGCTCGTCCTGGCTGCAGTCGCTCTTCTCGGCCTGTGGCAGCGCACCCGCGCCCTAGACCGCGTCAGTGCGGGCGAATCCGGGGGGTTCGTCCGCCTCGTCGGGATCGAGGTGCTTCTTCTGCTGGCCGGCGCGGGAGCAGGAGTCGCGCTCGCCCGCACCGGGCCGCCGGGGCCGACAGAGGATCCGTCGCTGAATGCCGCCCAGGTGCTGCTGGGCCGGGAGCTCCCTCCGCCGCTCGGCGTCGTGGAGTGGTTCAGCCAGTGGCGGCCGGACCTCCTGTGGCTCCCGCTGGCGGCAGGCATGTGCGTCGGATACATCGCCGGTGTGCTGAGGCTGCGCGAGCGTGGCGTCCGGTGGCCTGTGCTGCGGATGGCGTCCTGGGCAGTCGGGTGGACACTGGTCGCCTGGGCTACCGCGGGAGCTCCCGGCGTCTACGGGCCCGTGCTTCTGAGCATGCACATGGTGCAACACGTGACCATGACCGTGGCGGTCCCGATCCTGTTGGTCCTGGCACGTCCGGTGACACTGGCGCTCGAGGTGCTGGAACCGCGTGCCGATGGCTCCAGCGGGCCGCGTGAGTGGCTGGTGGAGGCGCTTCGATCGTTCCTCGGCGTCGTTGCGACCACACCGGTGGTGGCGACCGGACTGTTGCTCGCCGGCTTCCCCCTGCTCTACTTCACTGGCGTGCTCCGGCTGTCCTTGGAGTCGCACACGGTGCATCAGATGGTGGCCGTGTACTTCCTGGTATGCGGCTACCTGTTCGCCAACGCTGTGATCGGTCGTGACCCCTACTTCCCTCGGCCACCAGTGCGCACGCGAGTGCTGTTGCTGTTGGCAGCGCTCGCTTTGCATGCATGGTTCTCGATCTCCTTGCTGTCCGCCGACCAAGCACTGGCCGGCGACTGGTTCAGAGCCCTGCAGAGGCAGTGGGGCCCGTCGCTCGCAGCGGATCAGCAGGTCGCGGCCTCACTCGGCTGGGTGCTCGGCGAGTTGCCGCTGGCCATCCTCGTCGGCGTCGTTGGCGTCCAGTGGGCTACGGCCCACAGGCATGGGCGACCCCACTCCGGCCTCGTGCCCGGTCCGGCTCCGCTGTCGGACCGCGCTACCGGCGCACCACAGGAGCCCGCCGACCGCGAGCACGACGATCAGGGGCAGTTGAAGTCTCTGGAACCGGGCAGCCGGGGTGATCGCCTCGGAGAGCGGAACATCCGCGACCACGACTGACGCGGACCCACCGGAGGTGCGGTGGACCACCTCCCGTGCGGCCCGATGACGGCCGAGATTCCATTGGTCGATGCCACCGTCACGCTGCGCCTGAGCTCGGCCGCGCGAGCTCGGGTGATCTCGAACTGCTGCTCCGGCTGGGCGGTGCCGAAGAAGGTCGCGTTGCTGGTCTGCACGGTGACCAGCTGAGCCCCGCGGCGGACCTGGGCGGGCAGGACGTCGTCGTAGGCCACGTCGAAGCAGATCGCATCTGCTACCCGGACGCCACCGATGTCGAGCGGGCCATCACCTGATCCGGCAAGGAAGTCGCGCGGGATCAGTTGGAAGCGGGACGACCAACCGCCGATCACAGGCCGCCACGGGATGTACTCCCCGAACGGAACGGGGTGGGTCTTCGTGTAGGTGGAGCCGATCTGACCGTCAGGAAGCCACACGACGCCACGGTTGTACGCGGTCAGGTCGTCGGGTCCGTCGAAGATGCCGCCGACCAGCAGCGGCACACCCATCGCGGAGACCGCCTCGTCGATACTGATGCGGGTCGCCTCGTCACGGAGCGGATCGACGGCCGTCGAGTTCTCCGGCCAGAC
This sequence comes from Nocardioides daphniae, assembly GCF_004777465.1. Classification (NCBI taxonomy): domain Bacteria; kingdom Bacillati; phylum Actinomycetota; class Actinomycetes; order Propionibacteriales; family Nocardioidaceae; genus Nocardioides; species Nocardioides daphniae. The sequence goes on along the minus strand of NZ_CP038462.1, from coordinate 127,192 downwards.
CACGAGGTCAGGAGCCTGCTCGATGCCCACCGCGACTCGGTCCGCAAGTTCATGGGTCGCCTGGACGTGGTTGGCGGTCACCTCCCGGTGATGGCCGGCCAGATCGCGACCGTCACCCGGCACGCCACCCCACGCACGCAGCGATCCGGAACGTGCCCTGGGTCGGGGCGACATACGGCACTGCGGTCGTCGCCGCCACGGCGGCGACGAGGCCGACCATCACGGCCGCACTCCCTCCTCGGCGTCGGCCCACCATGCCACCGAGCGCAAACCCCGCCGTCGCCACGACGAAACCGGTGCCCGAGATGCCCGCGTAGGGCAACAGGTCCTCCCACGGCGTCTCCAGTGCGGTGACCCCCCACCGACCCCAAGGCATCCCGCCCAACGGCCACGCGCTCCGGATGGTCTCGACGAGCGACCACGCTGCGCCCGCCCACACAGGCCCGCCGGGGAGGCGACTGACCGCGCTCACGCCAACCGCGGCTACCGCGACCGCGACACCCTGGGTGCTCGCGAGCAGCGCCCACGCTACCCAACCGATCGAGTCCACCAGCCACCACAGCAACACCCCCATGAAAGCGGCCCCGAAGCAGGCGCCTCGGAGCAGGGCGGCGCGCCAAGATGACCCCCTCACCGCGAGCCACAGCATCGTCATCGCGAGCGGCGCAAGCCATCCGCAGCCGTATGGCTCGAAGGAAGCCGCGGCAGCCAGTCCGCCGCCGAGTGCGAGCGGTAGCGCGGGAAGTTCGCGAGACATGGGCGCGGCGTGAGAATCTGTGCGAGCGGGAGGGGCGACTACGAACTACCATAGTAGACATTGCGCGCGTAGGTGAGGAGCTCGATGAAGCAGCTGGGCCAGCTGGAAGCTGTGGTCATGCACCGGTTGTGGGCGTGGCCGGGTCCGGTATCGGTGCGGGAGGTGGTCGACGACCTCCAGCGCGAGCGGGAAATCGCCTACACCACCGTGATGACTGTCATGGACAACCTCTATCGCAAGGGCCTGGTCGCGAGGGAGCGCGACGGCAGGGCGTACCGGTACACCGCAGCGATGTCGCGGGAGGACCACGCAGCTGGATTGCTGGAGGACGTTCTCGCGCAGACCCCTGACCGCAGCGCGACGCTTCTGAATTTCGTCGGCCACCTCTCACCCCAGGAGCAGCTACAGCTGCGAGCTGCCCTGGCCAAGACGGACGACGAAGGCGCCTGACACATGCTGGCGCCGATCGCACTTCTGCTCTTCGCCGTCGCCATGGCAACCGTTGCCCCCCGGATGCTGGTCAGGGCGGGCTGGGTGAAGCGCGCCCCTGGCTGGGGCGTGCTGGCCTGGCAGGGCCTCAGCGCTTCGCTGGTCGTAGCGGTCTTCATGCTCTGTCTGGTTCTCGCTGCACCGCTGTCACCCCTGGCCGACGCGCTGGCCCACATGTGGGCGACGAGCATCCCCGAGGTCGTCGAGCACTACCTCACACCCGCCGGCCCCGAGCTGGCCGCCATCGCGCTTTTCGGCATGGCCGGGCTCGTGCTCAGGCTGTGCTGGCTGACGGCCACGACCGCACGGAACACCATCCGGGCACGTCGCGCCCAGGTCAGCGTGCTAGCCCTTCTGGGCGAGGAACACCCCCGCGGGTTCGTCGTCATCGAGCACAGCACGCCACTGGTGTACTGCCTTCCAGGACTACGGGGGCGCATCGTTGTCACGAGCGCCACCCTGGAGGTCCTCACCGACCAAGAGCTCGATCTCGTCCTTGCTCACGAACGCTCGCACCTTCGCTCGCGCCACGACATCGCGCTCGCCGTGGCCCAGGTGCTTCGCCGCGCATTCGGCCCGTTACGAGTGTTTCGGACGGCGCAGGAGGAGATCGCCATGCTGATCGAGATGCAGGCCGACGACGCCGCTCGCGATCCACGGGGACTCGCGCGCGCACTGGTCACCCTGGGCTGCGGCGCGCCGCAACCAGGGCTCGCTGCCGGGGACGTCGCGGCAGTCGCGCGCGTGCAGCGGCTGACGGGGCACCACGGCGGCTGGTCACGCCGAATGAGCACCGCCGTGCTGGTCGGGACCGTCGTGCTGTTGGCCGCCCCACTGGTCCTGGCGATCATGCCCATGATCGAAATGGTGGTGACCGGCTGCGAGACGATGCTCGCCTAGGGTCTCGGACTACTCCGAGCTGTCTACCTCGGCGAGAACCGGTTCGAGCAGGTTGCGCAACGTCGTTGCGTGACGGGCCCGATCGCCCTCGCCGCCACCCGTCCTTCGCGGTCGACGACCAGCGTCGTCGGAACCGCGGCAGCCGCCAGGGAGTTGTGGAAGGCGCCCATCGCCTCTGCGGAGTCGCCGGAGGTGATGCTGTCGTAGGGAACACCGTGCTCGCGCTCGAACGCCCTGGCGGCGGCATCATTGTCGCGAACATTGATCCCGACGAAGGTGACCTCGCCTGCGAACTCGTTCGCGACCTCGACGAGGTCAGGCGCCTCGGCGACGCAGGGTGCGCACCAAGAACCCCACACGTTGTAGACGACGACCTTGCCGTCGAGGGTCGCTGAGTCGAGCCGCTTGCCGCTGAGCAGTTGGGCTTGGAACGGCTCGCCGGCGGGGCGGTCTTCGACGGCGTACTCCTCGATGACCGATCCGCCTTCGGCCCGAGCGCGCGGATCGCCCTCGGAACGGCCCGCCACCACCCACGCCAGCAAGGCGATCGCGGCCGCAATCAGGATCAGGGTCAAGACGCGCATCCCGCGCGAGGATGGCACGGGCTCTTCGGTGGGTTCTGGTTTCACTTCTCGCTCCCGGCGGTGCTCAAATCGGTGTCTTCCACCCGGTGATCAGGGACTGCAGCGATGCCATCAGCTCTGACCAGGCACCGGTGAGCTGCAAGGCGCCGAGCAGGATCAGGAATCCGCCGCCGACTCGGGCAACCGTCATCCCGTGTCGCCGGGCCCAGGCGAAACGTCGCATAGCCTTGCTGACCGACAGCGCCGAGAGAAGGAACGGCAGCCCGAGCCCTACGCTGTAGGCGAACGCCAGGACGGCGCCCCGACCGGCAGTTGCCGAGCTCGTAGCCAAGGTCAGCACCGCCGCGAGCGCCGGGCCAATGCACGGGGTCCAGCCGACGCCGAACACCACTCCCAGCAACGGCGCTCCCGCGAGACCGACGCGTGGTCGATAGCTCAGGCGCATCGTGCGCCCGAGCAGCGGCACGCGTGCGCCGGACAGCGCGAACACCAGGCCGAACACGATCGTCAGGGCGCCGGAGACGCGGATGATCGTGTCTTGGTGACGCACAAGCTGAGAACCCAACGCTCCAAACAATGCGCCGTAGCTAGTGAAGACGATCGCGAAGCCGAGCACGAAGAGCAGCGCCCCCAGCACGGTGCGCCCTCGGTGGGACGGCACCTCGCCCTTCAGCTCGCGGACGACGGCAGACTCCTGCCCGGACACGCCCGCCACATAGGAGAGATACCCCGGCACCAGCGGCAGCGAGCAAGGAGAGAAGAACGACACGACCCCGGCGGCCACCGCGACGAGGGCCGCCAGAAGGAGGGATCCGGAGAGCACGGTCTCCTGCAAGCCGTTCACGTGATCACCCTCACGCGAGCGTCCGCCAGTAGTACCAAAACTGCTCAGTGATCAGCGCCAGCACCGCCAGGAACACCAGCGTCAGTGCGAGCAAATGCCATTCGGCCAGGACGCGAACCGGCGCAGAGCCGGCCACACGGCGGCCGAAATTGCCAGCCTGGGCGTTGCGGAGAGTCACGTACCAGAAGACGGGGAGGACGACCGCCCAGACGACCATGCAGTACGGGCACAGCGCGCCGATTCGGTAGAGGCTCTGAAAGATCAGCCAGCCGATGAACCCAGCGCCCAGGGTGACGCCGATCTGGAGGCCCAGCCAGTACCAGCGAGCAAGGAGAGCGCCGGCGAGGATCATCGCACCAGTGGCGGCAACCACCGGGAAAGCAGCGACCCCGATGAGCGGGTTCGGAAAGCCGAACACCTCAGCTTGCGACGTCCTCATGATCGACCCGCAGTTGAGAACGGGGTTGAGACTGCACGACGGGGCGTACCCGGCATCGGTGAGGAGAGCTACCTTCTCCACGGTCAGAACGAAGGCTGCCGCGAAACCGATCAGGCCGCCAATCAGCAGCAGGAGACCGAGCGCCCGCTCCGGTGCCCGGGTGGAATTGGTTGCGAGCGTCACTCGGCCACGGCCTCCTCGAGGGCCTTGTCGAAGTCGTCGACCGACGTCGGCTCGAAACGCTCCCCGTCGAGGAAGAAGGTCGGCGTCCCCTGCACGCCGAGCGCAATGCCGTCCTCGACATCGCGCTGCACGCGATCTGCCACCTCCTCGGAGGCGTAGTCGGCGTCGTACTGCCCCATATCGAGGCCGATCTCCTCGGCGAACTGCCGAAACAGGTCATCGAGCGGCACCTGCTGCTCACCCCAGGACGCCTGAGTCTCATACATCTTGTGATACATCTCCTCAAACTTCCCCTGCCGAGCCGCCGACTCCACCGCCCGAGCCGCCCGCTCAGCGTTGAAGTGCCCCGGCAGCGGGAAGTAGCGAGCAACGAAGGTGACCCGGTCGCCGTACATCTCGCGCATGTCCTCCACGACGGGGAAGGCCGCACGACAGGCCTCGCACTCGAAGTCGAGGAACTCGACGAGGACGACATCGCTGCTGCCCCGCTCGCCGATGATCCGGCTGTCCTCGCGCACCAGTCGGCTGTCGGTTGCACCACCCGGGGCGTCGGCGTCGGCCCCGCCGCCGTCCCGGCCGGTGACGACCAGCAGCACCGCCAGCACGGCGACGAAGAGACCGGCGACCAGCAGGGAGACCTTGAGCTGGGGCTTCACGGGGATGCCTTTCGTTCGTTTCTACTAAGAGGCATCGTAGTTGACGTCGTGGCACGCCCGTCAGGCGGTCACAAGCCAAACGCGCCACCCTCGATCAGGATGACGAGACCGAGCACGATGAGCACTAAGGGGAACAAGATGTGCTCCCAACGCTCCAGCACCTCCGCGATCGGCTTGCGGGTCGCCACGAACTTCGCGGTAAGGACGAGGACGAGAACCAGCGTGAGGAACACCACGCAGTAGGCCACCAGCGCCCCGGTGCCGACCGCAAGGAATACCGGAACGTAGACCCCAATGTTGTCTCCGCCGTTGGCGAAGGTGACCGCGGCGACTGCCAGTGCGCTGATGGGCCTTTCGGTGTCGTCGTCGTCATCGTCCCCATTGCGCCACACCTGCCAGGCGGCGTAGATGCCCAGCAACAATGGGATGAGACCGAAGTACGGGATAGCGGCGTCAGGCAGGAACAGTCCGGCACCCAAGGTCACGGCCACCGAGGCGAGGAGGATGGCGCCGAATCCGAGGTATTGCCCGACGATGAGCTTGCTAGTCGTGCCTCGTTGCCCCGCTCCGCGGGCGAAGAACAGCGACAGGACGATGATGTCGTCGATGTTGGTGACCATGAACAGGCCGATCGCCTGCAACGCGGACGTGGTCATGTCCATGTCTCCTTGGTTCGGGTCAAAACGTGGTCACTCAGCGCAACGAGGCGGTCCTCATCAAGCGTCGTCATTGCCCACTGATCGGGGCGCCGGGATTGTCTACCGTCGGCTCTGGGGTGCTCGGCACGCGTTCTGGGCGGGCGTGCAGTAAGGCGATGGCGATACACCCGGTGACGAGGAAGGTGTCGGCGAGGTTGAAGGTGGGCCACCACCCGGTGTGCAGGTAGTCGGTGACCACTCCGTCGCCCGCGCGGTCGATCACGTTGGCAACGGCGCCGCCGATGACGGCGCCCCCGGCTACCCGCTCGAGCCGCCCGGCGCGCGGAGCGCGATACCAGGCGTAGACAGCGAACGCGACGGAGATCGTGGCGGTGAGGCCCACGATGACACCGGCGGGCAACCTGTCGCCCATGCTGAAGGCCACGCCGGGGTTGTAGGCCAACTGCAGCTTGATCGGTCCGAGGTCGACCGTCGAGTCGGTCAATCGCGCCTCGGAGACTGCCTTCGCGCTGAGGTCGATAGCAGCGACTGCGGCAGCGGCAAGGAACACCACCGCCCGAGCGGCCCGAGCGGTCCGCACGCGGCGAGCCGGAGCGGTCGGCCGGGAGCTCACCTGGCCCCGACTTCCGTCGGCACCGCGGGAGCCGCGGGCGCATCCGCCGGGGCCGGGGGAAGCGGGCGGGCCCGGCCGGCACGCACACCGTTGCCGATCACGAAGATCTCCGCGATCTCGTGGACCAGGACCACCGCGGCAAGCCCGAGCACACCGAAGGCAGCGAGCGGGATCAGGATGGCGATCAGGCCGAGAGAGAGGCCGACGTTCTGCAGCATGATCGACCGTGCGCGGCGGGCGTGGGTCAGACTGTGCGGCAGGTGGCGCAGGTCCTCGCCCATCAGCGCGACGCGTCGGCGGTCTCGATGGCTACATCGCTGCCCATCGCGCCCATCGCGATCCCGACGTCGGCGGTCGCGAGGGCTGGGGCATCGTTGACCCCGTCCCCGACCATCGCGGTCGGCCGGCTCTCGCGCAGGCGCGCGATGATGGCGGACTTGTCCTCAGGCCGGAGCTCGGCGTGCACGTCGCTGATCCCGGCCTGCGCGGCCAGGGCGCTTGCCGTCCGTTCGTTGTCGCCGGTCAGCATGGCGACCTCGTAGCCACCGGCCTGGAGGCGGGCGACCACCTCGGCGGCCTCGGCACGGAGATCGTCGCGGACGGCGACGGCACCGATCACGGTTCCGTCGTACTCCACCAGCACTGCCGTCGCGCCGGCCTCCTGCATGGCCTTGACCTGCTCGGCGAGCTCGCCGGCGGGGATCCAGCCTGGCCGGCCGAGCCGGGCGGGCCGCCCGGCGACCGTTCCGGTCAGGCCGGCCCCGGTAACCGCCTCGACGTCGTCGGCGTCGCGGTGCTCGGGCACGGCGGCGAGGATCGCGCGGGCCAACGGATGCTCGCTGCGAGACTCCAGGGCGGCCGCGATGTCGAAGACCAGCTCGCGGGTCTGTCCCGGAGCAGTGGCGACGTCGACCACGGCCGGCTGGTTGCGGGTCAGGGTGCCGGTCTTGTCCAGGGCGACCGTGCGGATCCGACCCAGAGCCTCGAGGGCGGCGCCGCCCTTGACCAGGGCGCCGATGCGGCTCGCGGCGCCGATGGCGGCAACCACGGTGACCGGCACGGAGATCGCCAGCGCACACGGCGAGGCGGCAACCAGGACGACCAGGGCGCGCTCGATCCACGTCGACGGGTCGCCCAGCAGGCTACCGATGATCGCGATCACGGCGGCGAGAACCATGATCCCCGGCACCAGCGGCTTGGCGATCCGGTCGGCAAGGCGCTGTGCGTTGCCCTTGCGGGACTGCTCGGCCTCCACGATCGTGACGATCCGGGCCAGGGAGTTGTCCTCCGCGGTGGTGGTGACCTCGACTTCGAGGACGCCGGTGCCGTTGATGGAACCGGCGTAAACGGTGTCACCGACGCCGGCCTCGACCGGGACGGACTCGCCGGTCAGGGCGGAAACGTCCAGCGCGGTGCGACCGTTGCGGATGACGCCGTCGGTGGCGACGCGCTCACCTGGGCGGACCAGAAGCAGGTCACCGATCACCAGGTCGGCCGGGACGACGGTGACCTGAGCGCCGGCGCGGAGGATGGTGGCCTCGGCCGGGACCAAGGACAGCAGGGCGCGCAGCCCTCGGCGGGTGCGGGCAACCGCGTACTCCTCCAGGCCTTCGCTGATGGAGTAGAGGAAGGCCAGCATCGCGGCTTCGGCGACCTCGCCGAGGATGACCGCGCCGATCGCCGCGATCGTCATCAGGGTGCCGACGCCGATCTTGCCCTTGGTCAGGCGCCTCAACGTGTTCGGGACGAAGGTCCAGGCGCCGAGCGCCAGGGCAATCGCATTCAGCCCGACCACGGTCGAGTCGGAGGCGCCGGATCGGTCGGCGATGAATCCCGCGAGCAGGAAGACTCCGGCGAGGGCGGCGAACCTTAGCTCGCTGACCTGCCAGAGTCGTTCAGGCTCGTGTTCCTCAAGCTCGCCGTCGTCGTTGCGGGGCTCGTCGTGGCCGCAGCCGCAGGCGTCCGTCACGGTGCTACTTCCTCAGTCGTCGTAGGGGTGGTGTCGGTGAGCGTTTCGGCGCCGAAGTTGGGGCAGAGCACGACTGCGTCACCGGTCAGTGCCAGGACCTGCTCGGCCGCCGCGAGCAGCTCCATCAGTTCCGGGTGGGCGATGGAGTAAAACATCTGTCGCCCCTCAGGCCGACCGACGATCAGGCCGCATTCGCGCAGGCAGGCCAAGTGCCCGGAGACCGTGCCTTGGGCCAGCCCGAGAGCTTCGGTCAGGTCCACGACCCGGCGCTCGCCCGCGGACAGCTGACGGACGATCGCCAGCCGGTTGCGATCGGCGAGGCCGTGGAACAGAGATGCTCCGCGCCGCAGAGCCGGGTCGCCATTCGCCGTTGTCATCGACATACGCCGATGATAGCGTCCGAACTATTGATCGTCCACTGCCGCTGTTAGCGGATAGCGCATAAGGGGTTCGCCATCGCAGAGACAGCGGTTCGTAGCCGGAGGAGCGGGACGCGAGAGCACGACGCGGAGCCTGGGTGGTTCGTCGGTCTCGTGCTCCGTCGCCGCGGCTGGGTGCTGATGACGGCGTTGCTGCTCATAGTGCTGGCCGGGCGGGATGCAGGCGACAAGCTGGTCTCTGGCGCCTACCTGGATCCGTCGGCAGAGTCGCAACAGGCAGCCGAGGTGCTGACCCGCCACTTCCCCGGCGGCCCGCCAAACCTGGTCCTCATCGTCGAGACGAGCACCGGCACTGTCGACTCTCCGGATGCCGTGCAATCGGGTCGCTAGCTCACCGAGCAGCTCAGCCAGACGCCCGGAGTCGCCGGTGTGCAGTCCTACTGGACGACGCCGGACCCGTCGCTGCGCGGCGCCGACGACCGGTCCGCCCTGATCGCCTTGCAGTTGACCGGTGGCGAGCACGCGGCGCAGGAGACGGCAGGGAGGATCATCGACGACATCGAGGGGGCGGCGACCGGCCTGCGAGTGAGCCCAACCGGTCCCGCGGCGGTGGGCCTGGCGGTGGACGAGCAGGCGGAGAGCGACCTGGTCTCCGCGGAGATGGTGACCTTGCCGATCACCCTGCTTGTACTTCTGCTTGTCTTCGGCTCGGCGATCGCAGCCGGCCTACCCCTCCTCGTAGGTGCCGGAGCGGTAGTCGGGACGCTGGCAGTGCTCGGGCTGATCGCCGACGCCACCACCATGTCGAGCTACGCCCTCAACCTGACCACCGCGCTGGGATTCGGACTGGCGGTGGACTACAGCCTGTTCCTGGTCACCCGGTTCCGTGAGGAACGCCGCGGCGGGCGCTCGGTCGAGACCTCGGTGGTGGTCGCGGTGCGCACCGCCGGGCGCACCGTCGTGTTCTCCGCTGTCACGGTGGCGCTCTCCCTGTCGGCGCTCCTTCTGTTCCCGATGCCCTTCCTGCGGTCGCTGGGCTACGCCGGGATCGCGGTCACAGCGCTCGCCGCGGCGACGGCGGTGGTCGTCGTCCCCGCGCTGCTCGCCCTGGTCGGACACCGGCTCGACCGGGCCGACCTGTTCGCACCGCTCCGCCGGCGGATCACCCGACGGCGCGCCGGCGTAGGAGAGGAGCGGCAGACCTGGCACCGGATCGCCGCCCTCGTCATGCGCCGCCCCGTCCTGATCCTCGCCTCGGTCAGCGCCGTACTCATCCTGCTGCTCCTGCCGTTCACCGGCGTGCGGTTCGGGCTTCTGGACCACCGAACCCTGCCCGCAGAGCACCCCGTCGCCGAAGCCGCCGAACAACTGGCCCGCGACTACCCGGCCGCGGCCGAGGACCAGATCGCCGTCGTGCTGCCGGCAGGAAACGACGCCGGCGCAGGAGCCGGGGAGCTGGACGAGTACGCCATACGACTCTCAGCGCTGCCCGGGGTGACGAGGGTCGAGACCGCGACCGGTCAGTACGCCGACGGGCAAGGAACCGTCCCAACAAGCCACGAAGCCGCAAGCCTGAGGGCCCGCTACACCGCCCCCTCCGGAACATGGCTGGCCGTCACGCCGTCCGCCGCGGACCCCGCCGACGCACGCAATGTCGTGTCCGACATCCGCGACCAGCCGGCGCCAGGGAACGTGCTGGTCGGCGGCTCCGCAGCCACCCTCGTCGACGCCACCGACACGATCGCGGACCGGTTGCCGTGGGCGCTGACCGTGATAGCGCTGTCGACATTCGTCCTGCTGTTCCTGTTCACCGGGTCGCTGCTCATCCCGTTGAAGGCGATCGTGACCAACCTACTCAGCCTCAGCGCCACGTTCGGCGCCCTGGTCTATGTGTTCCAGGAAGGACACCTGCGCTGGCTGGTCGGCGACTTCACCCCAACCGGCACCCTGGAAACCACCCTGCCGGTGCTGGTCTTCTGCATCGCATTCGGCTTGTCGATGGACTACGAGGTCTTCCTGCTGTCCCGCATTACCGAGGCTCATCGCAACGGCGCCAGCACCACGGAGGCGGTAGCCCAAGGCCTGCAGCGCACCGTGGACTGATCACAGCAGCCGCCGCGATCCTCGTCACCGTCTTCGTGGCCTTGGCTGCCTCGAACCTGACCGCTCTGAAGGTCATTGGCGTCGGTCTGACATTGGCGGTCGTCCTCGACGCCACCATCGTCCGCGGCCTGCTCGTTCCCGCGATCATGCGGCTCGCCGGTGAGGCGAACTGGTGGGCCCCCGCGCCGCTGTGTCGCCTGCACAACCGGCTCGGCCTCACCGACTGATCCACCGCCCGACCCGGAAGGAGGAGCATAGTGACGACGAGCTACGACGACCCGCGACGATGGTGGGCGCTCGCGGCCCTGGGCTTGGCTGTCCTGACGCTCGGCTTCGACATCACGATCATGAACGTCGCGCTCCCGACAATCGCGACCGAGCTGGAGGTCGGCACCGACGGCTTGCAGTGGATGGTCAATGCCTACGTCCTGGTGATCGCCGGACTCATGCTCACCTGCGGGGCCCTCGGGGACCGGTATGGCCGCAGGCGCCTGCTTCTGATCGGGCTGGGGCTCTTCGGGATCTCCTCCGCGATCGCCGCGTGGGCAGATTCAGCCGCCCTGGTGATCGCCGCTCGCGGGGTGATGGGTGTGGACGCCGCCATCTTGATGCCAGTCGCCTTCGCTGTCCTTGCCGCCCTGTTCGGACCCTCCGAGCGCGGCAAGGCGGTTTCGGTCCTGGTGATGGGTCTCGGCGTGGGCATCCCACTTGGGCCGATCATCGGCGGCTACCTGCTCGAGCACTTCTGGTGGGGCTCCATCTTCCTCATCAACCTCCCCATTGCGCTCGTCGGCGCGATCGCCATCGCGGTCTTGCTCCCGGAATCGCGCGACCCGTCGCCACGTCGCCCTGACATCGGCGGCGCGGTCCTGTCCACCGTCGGACTGACCTCACTCGTGTACGGGGTCATCGAGGCCCCCACGCGCGGCTGGTCCGATCCAGTGACCGTGGGCGCCATCACCGCTGGGCTGCTGGTGCTGGCGGGCTTCGCCGCCTGGGAGCTGCGCGTACGCGAACCGATGATCGACCTGCACCTGTTCGCCCGGCCTCAGTTCCTGTGGGCCAGCGTCGCGGGCGTCCTCGTGACGTTCGGCATGCTCGGCCTGCTGTTTGTGGTACCGCAGTACCTGCAGTTCGTAGCCGGTCACGACCCCCTCGCTACGGGATCCGCTTGCTACCGCTGATCGGCGGACTCGTTGTCGGTGCACCGACGGGGGAGCGGCTCGCGGCGCGTGTCGGCTACCGGGTGCCCGTCTCGGCTGGCCTGGCAGTGCTTGCTGCGGGTGTCGGAGTGGGTGCAGCAACGGACGTGGCGTCCGGATACGGGTTTGTCGCAGCCTGGCTCGCCATAGCGGGACTCGGCATCGGGATGGCACTCGCCCCCGCCATGGATGCCGTGCTCGATGCGCTGCCGACCGAGCAGGCCGGATCCGGCACCGCGATCACCATGACCCTGCGCCAGACCGGCGGCGCCCTCGGCGTCGCACTCCTCGGCAGCCTGCTGGCTGAGGGCTACACCGGCCGGGTGGACACCGCCGGACTACCGGCCGCGGCGGCTGCCGCCGCGCGCGAGTCCATCGCCGGCGCGCTCACCGCCGCCGCTCGGATCGGTGAGCCATCCCTCGCCGTGCGGAACGCCGCCTACCTGCACGGCATGTCGCTAGTTCTGATCGCGACAGCCGTCACCGCAGGGGTCAGCGCGCTACTCACGGGCTGGCTCCTTCCAGGGGAACCCTCACCTGACAGCGAGGAGGGTCGGCAGTCGCCGGAGGCGACTAGCGTCCCCGACAACGATGCGCGCTGACCGGTGCTGCTGAGGAAGTTGAAGACCCTCGTGGCCAGCACCACAACCGCCACGACTCGATCCTGCGGACCGGTGGCGCAACTGCGTTGGCAAGTGTCTAGGTGGGTCGCCGTCGCTCAGAGGCGTGAACGATGGGAGATCAATGGACAGTGTACGCTGCACCGAGCCGGGAACTGCCAATAGCGTCGAAGCGACGCCCACGAAGGAGCACCCGTGAAGCCTTCTGCGATCACATGCGCCGACAGCACGCTCGCGCTCCTGCGAGACCCGTACCGATTCGTGTCCCGCCGAGCCGCCGAACTCGACGACGACGTCTTCGAGACCCGGCTGCTGCTGCGCCGTACGACCTGCATGACCGGCGCCGAAGCCGCCGAGATCCTCTACGATCCGACGCGGTTCCAGCGGGCTGGAGCCGCACCGCCACCCCTGCAGAAGACTCTCTTCGGCCAGGGTGGAGTACAGGGCCTCGATGGGGAGCGCCACCGACGCCGCAAGGCAATGTTCCTCCGCATCAACCAGCCCGACCGGGTCGAAGCCTTGGCCGAGGTCGTCACCCGAGAGTGGCAGCGAGCGGTCGGGGACTGGGAGGTGGCCGGTCAGATCGACCTGTACCCACAGGTGCAGCTGCTCTTGACCCGAGCGGCCTGCGAATGGGCCGGCGTCCCCCTTCCGGAGGCGGAGGTCGAGGTCCGGACTCGGCAGTTGACTGCCCTCTTCGACGCCGCCGGCGATGTCGGACTGGGGCATCTGCGGTCACGGGCGGCACGGAGGGCAGCTGAACGATGGGCAACAGATGTCCTCGAGCAGATCCGCTCCGATCAACTGGCTGTCCCCGACTCAGCCGCTGCATCGGTGATCGCGAGCCACCGCGAATCCGACGGACGGCCGATGGAGCTCCGGATCGCCGCCGTGGAACTGCTCAACGTCCTCCGACCCACCGTCGCGACGGCCGTCTACATCACGTTCCTGGCACACGCACTCGACGTGCACCGCGCTTGGCGGGACCGCCTGGCGCAGGGCGACGGCACTGAAGACTTGGCATTCATCGAGGAGGTTCGGCGCACCTATCCGTTCTTCCCGGTCGTTACCGCCATCGTGCGCGATGACTTCCAATGGCGAGGTCACCACTTCCCCAAGGGTCGTCGGGTCCTGCTCGACTTGTACGGAACAAACCGGGATCCCCGAGCGTGGGAGCACCCGGACCGCTTCGACCCCGAACGGTTCCTCGGAGCCGATCCGGGCCCGTTCGCGTTCGTGCCCCAGGGTGGCGGCGACCCGGCTGTGCACCATCGGTGCCCGGGCGAGCCCATCTCAACCCGCCTCATGGGCGTCGCTCTGGATCAGCTGGTCAGGCACATGGAGTACAAGCCCGGACAGCCAGCCGCCCCCATCGACTACCGGAGGCTTCCCGCGATCCCGCAACGGGGCTTCGCCATCCAGCAGATCGCCCGCCGCCGGTCCTGAGATGGGGCCGGTGGCCGAGGCCGCCTCAGCCCCCCAGAAGGAGATCGGCCCGCATCTGCTGCCTGATCACAAGAAGCATCAATAGCACTAGGCCGGCGACGAGCAGCACCCGCCGCGTTCGAGGCGTAAGTTCGACAGCAACGTTGAGCCACCGCCGAGTAATAGCTCCAAATGCTGCTCGCACGACGACAACCGCTGAGACAGCGACGACGAGGATGCCCAACGGGTTGTAGCGCCAGGCCTCCACGAGGTGCCCCTGAGTCGTCAATCGAGCGGACCTGGTGCCGCCACAGAACGGGCACGTGATACCCAGCTCGTGGATCGGCGAGCCGAGACTGAATGGCGGCAGGCCGAAGATCGCCATCCCAACCGCGATGGCGGTGAGACCGAGGGCAACGAGGGTGACGGCGATATGCCCATCTCGCCGGTCCCAACTAACCGACAGACGTCCGCGAGTTGGTACAGCATCGGCGCGATAGCTGTTGGACGCCATGGAGGGCGCTCCCTGCTCCGCTGCTCGTTCACGAGGCCTGTTCCCGGGACCTTGGAGTTTGGGATCGTGCTGCATTCGGCTGCCTCTCGCGGGATGACCGAGCTAGCTCGCTTGCCTCAATACTATGGCGGATAGTACGCGAGTATCCAGTTGCTCGCGGGCACCTTGACGTGAGCACTACGACCCAGCCCACTGATTGCCACCGGCCCAGAAGGCGCGGTTGTCGCCGGTCCGCTGATCGACCAAACTTGCTTCGGTGGCCCTGTTCGGAGTCGCGGTGATCATGTACTCGTCCCGCCCCGCATGACTCCCGGCCCGAGCAAGATGCGCAGCCGGCGGGCGCGCCACCCATGAGACCGGGCGGCGCGACATGTTGGTGCTCGTGCGTCTGTCAGTGGTCGACGAGGTCCGCGCGGGCGGGCCACGGGTTCTGCTCGCAGCCCTCGAGGCCCTTGGTTTGTTGCAGCATGACCGGCGCGAGTTCTCCGGGCTTGCGGCAGCCGACGTGGGCGTAGCCGAGCGCGTGGCCGGTCTCGTGGTTGACGACGTACCGGCGATAGCCTGTCAGGTCCCCGGTGTAGCTCTCCGCGCCGAACTGCCATCTCCACGCGTTGATCACGACGTTGTCGCCGTTGCGGCAGGACAGGCGGCCCCCGGTGTCGAGCGGCGTGCACAGCTCGTCCACCGTCTCAGGGGTCGCGAGGACGATGCGCAGGTCGGCGTGGCCGTCGACGCGGACGACCCGATGGCGGGTCGCCCAGCCCGCTGGTCGGTCAACGTCTCTTCGACGAACTGTGCGACCTGTGACGCCGGGAAGGGCAGTCCGTCCTCGACCTCGACCCGGTAGGTGGTGGCCCCCTCGGTAGAGACGGCTGGCGCGGCCGCGACCTGGAAGGTGCCCGGCCCCTGTTCGGGAACTCGTGGGACCGGGGGAGTGCGCCTGGCCGGTGCCGGGCCTCTATGTCGGCCCGCCGCTACCTCCCCGTCCGGCTGTCCGCTCGCCCGCGGCGGGGAAGGATCCGCCAAGTCGGGCGGCAGTGAGACATCAGCATCTCGATCGGCGCCGTCGAGCTCCGGGACGGCTTGCGCGATGAGCAGCGCGGGCACCGCGACTGCGGAAGTGATCATCAGTGCCGCCAGCCCGGCGAGCCAGGCCGGTGGCCGTCGCCTGGGTGCGCGATGGGCGCCGCGGTGACGTGGCGTTTCTCTGTGCTTGCTCATCGTTGTGCCTCGGGTCAGAGCACTCGGGCCCAGGTCGCGCCGGAATCGGTGGACCGAAGAACTGTGGTGTCGGTGGCGGCGTACCAACCCTGGTCGCTGATCGTGAAGGCGGCTGGCTGCCCGCCGATCGAGCCGACCTCCTTCCAGTCTTGTCCGTCGTCGGAGCTGATGTGGATGGCCCCGTCCGGGGCGATCGCGGCGAGGGTGCCGTCGGGTGCGGTGTCGAGGTATGTGGTGGCCGGCCGCCGAGCTTGCGCGTCTCGCCGGTTTCGGGGTTGATGGTGATGAGCTGTGCCTGGTCTGTGGTCGCGATCAGCTGGTCCTGGGTCTCGGTGATTGCGACGCTGAGCAGTGGGGCGGTCAGCACCTCCTCGAAGGTTGCGCGGTCCTTGTGCGCAGCAGGCGTCCGGAGGTGGCGTCGTAGGCGTAGAGGACGTCGCCGGCAGGCTCGAGAATGTGGAAGTCCGCCTTGCCCTGGAGGGCGAGCGGCCTCCAGGTCTGGCCGGCATCGATGGACTCGATGAGGCCGAGGTGCGGGGGCAGGTCCTCGCGGAGGTCGGGGTGGCCGCTGCCCAGGAAGTGGCCCGGTCCCACCACGGTGAAGGCCATGGTGTCTTGATACCGGTCGGCGACCCGCGTGGGTTCTTCGTCGTCCGTGACGTGGAAGAGTCCGAAGTGGGTGGCGACGTAGAGGGTGTCGTCGGCGGGATCGATGCCGAGCCCGTGGATGTGGCCGACCTCTGTGGCGTCGGGGGAGGGGACCTGGGTCGGGGTTTCGCTGCTGCACCCGGCCGCCAGAATGGTCGTGGTGAGCGCGAGGGTCGCGGTGGCGAGGCGGGATCGGTTCATGGCGTGGACTCCGATGTGAGGGGTGTCGGGCAGGCGCGCGCGGGCGCGCCTGCCCGACACCGGGAGGACGTCAGGGCTTGAGCAGCTCCTGCATCGTCTGGATCTCCTCGGTCTGGGCGCTCTCGATCTCCTCGGCCAGCGCGAGGGCGTCGGGGAACTCGCCCTCGGCCTGCTCGGTCTGCGCCATCTCGATCGCGCCCTGGTGGTGCTCGATCATCATGGTGAGGAACATCTGGTCGAACGCGGATCCCGAGGAGCCCTCGAGGTCAGCCATCTCCTCCTCGGTCATCATCCCGGCCATGTCGTCCGAGGACATGTCGTGTTCGCCATGTCCGCCCTCACCGGGTGCCTCTTCGCCCCAGGAGTCCAGCCACCCGGTCATGGTCTCGATCTCGGGGTCCTGGGCCGCCTCGATGTCGGCGGCCAGGTCCTTGACGTCGGGGCTCTGGGCGCGGGTCTCAGCGAGCTGCGCCATCTCGATGGCCTGCTGGTGGTGGGGGATCATCTGCTGGGCGAAGGCGACGTCGGCGTCGTTGTGCCCGGCGGCGGAGCCGCTGTCATCTTCGTTGCCGCAGGCCGCGAGGGTGAGCAAGGAGGCCGCAACGAGGGCGGCGGCGAGGGTCTTGCGCATGAGTATTCTCCATCTGTGTGACCGTTGTCTGGGCAGGCGAATGTCCGAGTCACCCGGTGGGTGTCTCGTGGCGACTGCCTGTCAGCAGCGGATCACGCAGAGTCTGCGCAGGTCGGGCGGGTCACGATCCCGCCCGATGAACACCGGAAGCGACCATTTCTGCAGAGTGCCCCGAGCAAGGCGGAGGCTGCGTCGGCCCAACAGCAGTGCGACGCCGAGGAGGAACCCGGCGAGAATCGCCAGGCAGAGCTCGAGCAGCCCGCCGCCGTCCTGGCCGTCCGGGGCTTGGGTCGGGGCGCCGGACGCCGGCTCGCTCGACCCCTCCATGGCGAGGGCGGCGTCGCCGGTAGCGGGGTTGGCGCCGTGTGCTCGATCGTGGGACACGGCCGTCATGTCGCTCGGACCCGGGAGCGGGGTCGCCAGGTGTGCGCCGGCGTGGGAGCCCCAGCCGTGCATCGACATGAGCCCGAACAGGGCCACGGCCACGGCGGCGAGCGCAAGGCGCGCGCCGGGTGCCCGGGTCGCAGTTCGGAGGTCCCGCATGGTCCTGATTCTAGGCAGTCTGCGATTCGCGGTCGGCTGGCCTGTCACCAGCCGTTGACGCGAAGCCTTGGTTTGGAGGTCTGCTGGTCAGCCCCCCGGTCTGAACGACATGTCATCCTCCGCGCAGCAGACGCCACTGTGGGATTGCCGCAGAGGGCACCGGCGTCCTCGTCAGCGGCAGTGACCTACGCCCGGCTTGCCGGCTGGCCCCGACGGGCCAAGGTTGACATAATCACTGTTATCGACGGTGTGATCTCACCTGTGATTTATCCTGCGATTCAGTATTGGATTGCACTGCGCCAGGTGGCACACTGCAAGTATGAGCACTCAGTCGACCATCGCCCGCGGCGACCTTCGCGCCTACGAGGAGTCGGTGCGGCTGTCCACGCCGGAGCTCGTCGAGCGGCTGCGCGACCTCCTCGGAGCCAAGCTCGTGGCCTACCTCGGCTCGGTCCAGGAGACCCGGGCCGTGCGTCAGTGGGCCGACGCCGACGACGCGCGCACCCCGTCCACCGAGGTCGTCAACCGGCTGCGAATGGCTTACCGGATCGCGGCACTGCTGCGCGCGAAGGACTCGGCCACGGTCGTCCAGGCGTGGTTCCAGGGCATGAACCCTCGACTCGACGACGTCGCGCCGGCGCGGCTGTTGCGTGAGGGCGACCTGGAGCAGGTCGGCCCGGAGGTCCTGGCGTCCGCGCGCGCGTTCGCTGCGGCCGGGTGACTCCGCTGGTGGCTGAAGGGGCGCAGCTGGTCGTCGTCGACGCGGCCGAGCAGGTCTGGCGCGTCGGCTTCAAACCGGAGCCCTGGGCCTGGTCGGGTTGGGAGTGGGCGGGCGCCGATGGCAGGTTCCACGGCCGCTGGGATGACCGGCAGGGCAACTTCCGCACCATCTACGCCGGATCCACTCTCCTAGCCTGCCTCCTCGAGGTCCTCGCCGGCTTCCGGCCAGACCCAACCCTCGCGCTCGAGCTCGACGACATCGAGGAGGACGACGAGGACGCCGCGATGCACCCGACGGCTCGCGCCGGCGAGATCTCCTACTCCTGGCTCGAGCCCCGTTCGGCGGCGAGCGCAACGCTGACGGGACGCTTCTGCGCGGTGACCGCTGCGGAGTCCATCGCGGCCCTGCGGCCGCAGTTCGTCGCCCTCGCCCATCGCCGCAACCTGCACGACTTCGACGCGGCCGCGCTCAAGGACGGGCGGCCGCGAGCGCTCACTCAGTCGGTGGCCACCTACCTGCACGCGACCACAGAGCTCGACGGCGTCACGTTCGCCCCCGCCACGGCGACGACCTCACGCTGTGGGCCGTGTTCGAGCGGGCCGATGACCAGGCGATCAGCCGGACCCTCGACGCGATCGAGCACCACGCCCTCTCCCCCGAGCACCCCGACGTCCAGGAGGCCTTCCGGATCCTCCGCCTCAGCTGGTCGACCACCTGAAGCCGGCTGCCGCCGCTGTTCCGCCCCTGTCCGACGGGTCGACATGCCACGATGCGAGCGTGGGAATCTTCAAGCGCAGCGAGGCCGTGCGGGCCAAGAAGATCGGCGCACACGCCCGATATGTCGATGAGGACGTGCAGCGCGTCGACCTTAAAGTCACCAGCACCGACGGCGAGACGGCGACCATCGACCTCAGCCTCGACCAGACCCGCCAGCTCGTCATCGACCTGACCAACGCCTACGGGGCATGCCGGCCGGCGCTGCTGGACCAGAAGCAGGTCGACCGGATCACCTCGTACTTCGGGATGCGCTGATGACGCGCTACGAGTACGACGAAGAGGCCAGCGCCGCGTGGCACATGGACGTCGTGCACGAGGTCGACGACTCCACCGCCCCGGTCTCGCGGTGGGTGGACGCGATGCGACGACTCAACACGATCAACGACCCGCTCGCACGCAAGCTCTTGACGCTGCACCGCGACTGCGGATCCGGCACCGGCGTTTGCGACTCCCTCGATGACGAACCGGGCCCGATGGACCGGCGGTCCGGCTGGGGATGCGAGACCACGCAGATCATCGCCGACCACTTCGACGTCGACTACCCGCGGGGCCGTGAGCGATCGCCGTGACCTCACAGGACTCCAACGCCAGGCTCGTCGAGCTGATCCGCGCCGGCCTGACGCGAGCCGACGACGCCGGCCTCGCACGCGTCCCGCTCAAGCTGTACCCGGCCGAGGAACAGGAAGAGCTCCTCACCCTCCTCCACGCCTACCTGTGGGACACCGCAGCGCCCCACGACGGCGACTGACACCGCTCCCCGGGCAACATCATGACCCTGTGGGCCGAGCTGCTTGAGATCGGCACCGAGACACGCCATCGCCTGATCCCGCTCCGCACCGACCTGGTCAAGCTCCTCACCGAGCGCGGACTGGGTTACCGGACCCACCCACGTTCAGTGCCAGTGCTGATCCGGGAGTACAGCGGCATGCTCGAGACCCCAGTTCACCCCGGCGACCCACGCGAGACCTCGAGCACGATCGCCGTCGGCGCGTGGGGCGCCGGCTTCGGTGACCCGGCCACCAGCCGCAAAGTCGAGCTGGCCGCCGAGGCCGCGGTCCAGCGCCACTACGAAGCAGCTGGTTGGACCATCACCCGCGTCGCGCACCTCAAGTGCGGTTGGGACCTGACCGCGACGCGCCACGACGAGCAGCGCCACCTCGAGGTCAAAGGCGTGTCCAGCTCCATGCCCTCGATCCTCCTCACCCGCAACGAGCTGCGCACCGCCGAGACCGATCCCGACTGGGCCTTGGCCGTGGTGACGTGTGCACTCACCGACCCGACCCTGGTCGAGTACGACCGCCAAGCCGTTGTGGCGGCTGCGGACCCGTCCGTCTACCGCGTCAACCTCGCTTCCTGATGCCCCGCATCGTGGCGCAACGATCGGTCATGTTGACCGCCGGCATCGACCTGTCGGCCGACCCGAAGAAGACCGGCGTCGCCACCCTTGAATGGACCGACGACGGCGCGACCGTCACAGGCATCGAGGTCGGTCGGACGGGCCGCGCCGGTCCCGTCGTCGAGGTCTACCCGGCGGCTGCACTCAAGCTCTGGGGCCTCCCCCACCAGGGATACAAGGGCCGCGAACCGGCCAACGCGCGCCGGCGCGCTGCGCTGGTCCAGCTGATCGGATGCGTGCTGCCTTGGCTCCAGCTGGGCGAGTACGCCGATCTCTGCATCCAGACTGACGATGCCCTCGACGCGGTTCTCTGCGCGGCGATCGCCGGCCTGGCGCGCCGAGGAGAGACCGACGAGATCCCCACGGAGCACCTCGCGGCCGCGGCCGTGGAGGGCTGGATCGCGTTGCCGGTCCGGCGCTAACGCCTGGTTCGTCGGGAGGCAGCAGCCGCCCACTGCCGCCGACTCCAGAAGGTGCCCGAGTAGATCGCCGCCGGCGGCTGCGGCTGGTCCGGGATCTCGACCTCGAACAGCACGATCCTCTGCTCGGGTCCGCATGCCCGCGCGAGAGCCCGCCGCTCCGCTTCAGTGGCGACGAACAGGGTCAGGCCCCGGAGTCGCGCACGAACCTCGGCCGAGATCCTGCTGACCACCGGGCTGATCACGCCCTGCGGCATGTCGTGGACGAACAGCGGCACGCCCATCGCCCACTCGGGCGTCGCGTCTCGCACGCCGACGTAGCCGCGCGCCTCTCGGCCGACGCGCTCGACCGCCGGCGGCGTGAGTGCCTGCTGGCGGGCGAGCTTGGCCGCGATCGCCGCCAGGTGTCGCTCATGCTCCGCCGTCGCAAGGCCGTCGTGTTCACGGCGACGCTCGCTGGCTTCCAGCTGGGTGCGCTCGGTGATGACGTGAGGCCGGGTGGTCCAGACGATCCGTTCGGACTCAGTGAAGAGCCTGCTGTACCTGGGAGTCCGGTGCGCTCTGATCGTGCCGGCGAGGACGCCGGCGACGAACACGCGGAGGTCCAGGCCCGGCTCAACCGGGCGCCACCAGCCGTGACCAGGACAAGGACCGGGGGCACCGCCGTCGTTCTCGCAGCGCCGGCGCGGACACCACGACTCGCAGAACACGCCGGTCCCGTCGATGACCGTGGCATCCACGGCCGTTGGCGGCCCGGGCTCGTCGACCAGGGACAGCCGGATGGCGGGGACCGCTCCGATCCACGGCCGCTCGTGATCGGTGACCCAGCACACCGGCACACCGGAAGCCTCCATCCGAGCAGTGCGCTCACGCAGCTCGTCGACGGTGATCTGTGCCAGCTGAGCCTCCCAAGCCATCCGGTGGGCGCCGTCGGGGCTGGTCGCCAGCACGTCGGCCCGCCAGCCGTCCCCGGCGACCTCGAGCTCGGCATACCACCCGGCATCGCGAATGGCTGAGGCCAGTTGCAGCTTGAGCAGTCGGTGGGCCATCGTCTCACCGACCAGAGAGCAGGTCGGAGCGGCGCGGTCGTGGGCGAAGAACCGCAGCCCCTTGGGCGAGACCTTCGCGTGAAGCCCGTGGCCGCACTCTCGGCAGGTCAGGTGCGCGCGGGGTCGCGCCCGGTGGATCGCCTCCCAGAGCACTCCTTCGCCGAGCGGATCAACGGTTGCGTCGAGCACGCCGGCCGAGGCGTGCTGCGCCGTCAGTGGCACGAGGGCACTCTCCTGGACACCGCCGACAACAAGCTGGTGGTCAGTTGCGGTTGAGGCCGTGCCGGCGGGAGTCGAGCGCGTACTTGTAGTGACTCTCGGCGGCGTCGATCTCGCGGGTCGGGGTGGCGGGATCGAACACCCTGAGCACCGAGAGGCGGAAGCTGGACGGGTCCAGGTTGCGGAGCTCGACGTTGCCGCCGTGACCGTTGGTCGCGTACGCGGCCCAGCGCTGCAGGATGTTCTCGGCGCCGTCGGCCTTGCCCACGTAGTGGCGGCCGTCGCGGGTGTCCGTGATGAGGTAGACCCCGATCACGGACGAGAGTGCGGTGCGCCAGGCGGCGTAGCGGTGCTCCCGGATGACGGCCTGCAGCTGGGGGTAGTCCAGCGTGAGCGCGTCGAACCCGGGGAACCTCACCGGCTCGGCGTCGGCGATCTCCATCACCGGGTACCCGGCCGCGGTGGTCGCGTGGATCCGCCACGTCCGCGGGGAGCGCCAGCCGATGACGAGCCGGTTCCGCAGGTCGCTCATCAGCTCGGAGTGCTCGAGGTGGAAGGTGCGACGCAGCCCGTCGTTCTGCGTCTCTCCATGGTTCACCAGGACGGACCACAGCCGAGCGCGGTCGCCGCCCTCGGGGCGGAACACGATCCAAACACCTGGAGGCTGTGCCGGAAAAATCCGGGGGTTGGCCACCTGGACGCTCGTGTAGGCCAAGATCTCCTCGTCCGAGGAGTCGCCGTGGAGCCCTACCGTCCCGTCCTCGTGTTCGCGCACGTAGGCGTGCCGGATGACCATGGCCGCGGCCGGGTCGAGGCCGGCGCTGGCGATGATCGAGGCGAAGGTGAGCGTCATGCGGGATCTTCCATTCCGGGGGCGGCTGGAGCCGCGGCGATGCTGATCAGTATGTCGTGGCCAAGTGAGGGGTCGACGGCCACGTGCAGGCCGAGGTCGGTGATCCGCCCGTCCTGGGGATGCCAGTCGCGATCGTCGCGGGTGCGGCCCAGCAGCGGGTCGAGAGCGTCGATCGTGGGCTTCCACAGGGTCAGCCAGTTGCGCTGCGGCCCGACGACGAAGGCCAGCTGCAACTGCACGGCGCCTGCGGGAATCACCGCGGCGTCGACCACGGCGGACCGGACCTGCTCCTTGTAGGCCGTCGTCGAGGCCGAGGCGGTGGTACGGACCGTAAAGGTCGTTCCGGGCCCCGGCGTCTCGTGCGCGGGCGCGACGTGCACTCGTGAGGTCTCGGCGTGCTTCTTGGTACACCAGACCGTCACCAGGTCCTCGTTGCGGAGCCGGGTGGCCAGCGGGAAGGCGTAGTTGTCCAGGTCAGCCATGTCGACCAGGTCGCGCGCGGCCGGCAGCCCGACCTCGAGCAGCAGCGCCCACGGGCCGCCGGCCGTCAGTTGGGGCGATACGAGCTGTGCGGTGTCCTCGAGGTACTCGCGGAGCCGCACCTGGTCCGGGTCGGTCGACTTGTTCCAGCTGGCCAGTCGCGGAGGCTTCCGGAATACCAGGCCGGCCCCGTCCGGCCGGCGGTACCACTTCGGGGCCGTCACGAACGGTGCACCGTTCCGTCCTGTTCGACCCACCAGACCTCGATCTGCGCCGCGGCGAGCGACCCGGCCGTCTCGGCGTGCAGGTCGCGGTAGCGCGGGAAGTCGGGCAGGGCGATCACGCTGCCCCAGCCGGGCTCCTTGCCGCGTAGCCGCATCGCGGCCAGCACGGCTTGGGAGAACCAGTGGCCGGCCTGGGTGCTCGGGCTGGTGCGCTTGGCCTCGCCGGCCCGTGCGGGGTCGGCGTAGTTGCGGCTCGGGAATCCCTTGACCTCCACGCCGACGGTGAGGCCGTCGCGGGAGGCGATGACGTCGATGCCGTGCTCCTTGGTGGCGGTGTTGGCGACCGAGAGGATGCGCCAGCCCTCGCCGGCCAGCGCGGTGACCAGTGCGGCCTGGACGTTGGCCTCGGTGTGCCACTCCCCTCCTCCGACCACCGGCGTTGCGCCAGCCGGTCGCGCGGCCTGCGCAACGGGCACCGGAGCGGCGGCGCTGACGGTGGGCAACGACGTCGTGCGTGACTCGACGTTGCCTTCGACCTCGAACCCCAGCGCGGCCAGGTGCCGGCGGCGGTGTGGGAGATGAACTCGGAGCGCGGGATGCCGGTGGCGACCTCGAAGGCCTGGACGGCCGGGAACCAGGTGTCGTTGACCCTCACCGCGTGCTTGCGGATCGCGTCCGGGTTCACGTCGACCAGGCGCGCCTCGACGTCCTCTCGCGCGAGCTCGTAGCGCTGGCCGTTCAGGGTGAACCGGATAGCCGCGCGGCCGTGACTGTTCATGGCCAGAAACTACGGCACTCGACCGACACAACGAGGTCGGTTCGACGACGTTCGACGACTACCTCACAGCGCCCGCACTTCGAACACGTGTTCTACCCTAGGCGTCATGGCAGGCGGCGGTTACGGGCGCGGGGCGGGCATCCCCTTGAAGGGTCGCGTCCGCGTCGACTCCACCGACCGCAGCACATCGCGGCCGGCCGCAGCTGCAGCTGGTCCCGAGCATCCCGGGCGCCACTGCTGGGTCAGCGTTCCCGTCGACGCCGCACATCCGCGGCCGGGACTGCTCCTTGAGTGGCGGCGGGCCGGGCACCTGTGGGAGGGCAGGGTCGTCTACCTCGCGCAGCTGCGACCAGGCCGGTGGGCCACGGTCGAGGAGTGGATCCCGGCCGAACTGCTCACCACCGAGTGAGCGCCGACGTGTCTGCCAACCCGCCGAAGAACGACGCGTGGCGGCCGTACGGCGACGTGCGGTTCGTGCTGATCCGTAATACCGGCCGGCTCAAGCCGTCCCGGGGTCTCATCCTCGACTGGAAGCGCGAGGGACGGCGCTGGAGGCCCTCGTGGTCTGGCACGACGACGCCGCACTCAAACCGGTCGTGAAGATGGACTGGCTGCGGATCGAGGACCTGATCCCGGTCCCTGTGGACCCGAACTGGACCGGTCCCGACCACTGACCTGCGCCGCTGCGCGGCGTTCAGGGCCGCGCAGCGAAGGAGTCGCGCAGACTCTCGCCGCACTTGGGGCAGACGCCCACACGCTTCATCGCCTCCTCGTCGCGCAGCGTGCCCGGCTCCAGGTAGACGATCTCGCGCTGGGCGGCACGGCCGTGGCGGTTGATCCGCTTTCGCGGGTTCGCCTGCTGCGTCCAGCCGACGTAGTGCCGGATCGCCGTGGGCGGTGCAGGTTGGTGGTCCAGTGGGCGGTGTTCAGGGCGCCGCTGCGTACGGCGCCCTCGACGACCAGGGTTCCCTCGGCGAGGCCGGCGACGATCCTGTCCCGTGCCAGGAATCGGGTGCGGGTGGGGGCGGTGTCCGGGGGCGCTTCCGAGACGACCAGGGCGCGCTCGGCGATCGCATCGAGCAGCTGGGCGTGTGCGGCCGGGTAGGGCCGGTCGACGCCGCCGGGCAGGACCGCGATGGTCGGGCCGCCCGCAAGGAGCGCACCGCGGTGTGCGGCCTGGTCGACGCCGTACGCGGCACCGCTGATGACGGTGTGCCCCATCCGGGCGAGGTCGCGGCTCAGCTCGGTTGCCTGTTCAGTGCCGTAGCTGGTGGCGGCTCGTGAGCCGACGACGGCGACTGCGTTGCCGGCGAGCTGGCGTAGGTCGTGGGATCCGCGGACCCATAGGCCGACGGGTTCGCCGCCACGGTCGTGGAGGGCGCCGGCGCCGCGGAGCGCGCCGAGCTGGGTGGGCCACTCGGCGTCGCCAGGGACGATGAAGCGGATGCCCTGCTCGTTGGCCTGCTCGAGCACCTGGGAGGGTCGACGTGGCCGAGCCGGCCGACCTCTTGGGCGATGCCGAAGCCCCAGTGGGACTCGACCCTGCCGGCGGCCTCGAGGTAGTCGAGGACCTTGCTGGCGCCGAGCTCGCTGACCAGCCCGGTCACGCGCAGGTCGCCGGGCTCGATGGTCCGGCTGAGGGTGACGCGGGGCGAGTCGGTCGGCGTCGTCGACGTCGACGCTCATGCCGGGCCTCCCCACAGCAGCTCGAGGTCGGGTTCGTGGATGACGTCGAGGCGCTTGTCGGGTGCGTAGGCCGCGGGCTCGGGCCCCACCAGGCGGCGCAGCTGACGCTCGATGGCGCTGGGCTGGGCCTGGTCGATCGGGTCAGTGTCGTCGTGGTTCATGGCGGTTTCCTCCTCAGCGGCCCGGGGCGGGTCGGTCGGTGACGGGCCGGGTGCCCGGTAGGTCGCGCTGCTGGCTCGGCGGCTGGGGGACGAAGGACTCGTCGAGTTCGCCGGCGAGGTCGCGCATCTGGGTCTGGTATCGCTCCCACTCGCGTGGGTGGATGCCGTTCTGCAGGGCCGAGGCGACGATGGCGGCCATGGAGTAGGGCCGGTCGGCGGGCACCTGGTCCAGCGCGCACCAGGCCTTCGCGCCGTCGCCGTGCAGCCAGCTGGCGAACCCGAGCATGGAGGCCGGCGCCGCGCGGACCTCGTCCGGGGCGCGACGAGTGAGGTCGTTCCACAGCGTCATGTGGGAGGTGCTGTTCTCCCGCTCATGTCCTCCCAGAGCGCGTCGCGGGTGCCGATCGTCTCCAGCGCAACGAGCATCCGGGCGCCGTCGACGTCGGAGAGCCGGTTGCCGTCGGTGTGGAACTGCTCGAGCCGGTCCAGTGCCCAGTCCCGCTCGACGCCTGGCGTGCTCGTCGCGGCCGCCGATCGAGCCGCGGAGAGCAGCTGGGCGATCGGCTCACGGTCACCGACCATGGATGCGGCGAGGGAGGCCCGGTTGGCCGCCGGCTGGGCGGCCCCGGCGAGCACGGTCGCGGCCGCGATGCGCTCGGCAGTGTCCTGGGTCTGCAGGCCGGTCTGGCCGGTGTTGAACTCACGCCACCGCTCCCCGTCGGCCCACAGTCGGATATGGGTGGTGATGCCCACTGTCTCGAGGCGGTTGGACAGGTGCTGACTGGCCAGCTCGGCGCTGCGGCGGTCCTCGGTGAAGCAGAGGATGGCCAGGCGTGCGCCGGGGCGGGCGTGGCGGCCGTAGGGGCCGCTGATGGCGTCCCACACTTGCTCGCGGCCGGCGGCGTTCGTCGGGAGGTCGACGCGGATGATCGGCCGCCCGGGCCGGAACGGCACTAGGACGATCGACTCCTCGGGCTTGAAGCCGAGGACGTGCGGCACCGCGGCGAGCAGCTCGTCGGGGGACTGAACCACGAGATCCATCGGGGCGAACCTCCTGGGGCTCAGCTGGCCTGGGCCGCGCGCGGGGCGCGGTCGATGCGCGCGGAGACGTACTTGAGCGAGAGGCCGACCTCGCCGAAGCGGTTGTCGACGACCACGACGTCCTTGGTGCGCTTCTCGCCGGTCTCCTTGTCCGGCCAGCTCTCGGTGCGCTCGAGGCCGTGAACGAAGATCGGGTCGCCGGATCCGCAGCTGTCGTGCACGTGGGTGGCGGCCGAGCCGAAGAACTTCACGTTGTGGGCGGTGGGCTCGTCGTTGACCCACTCCCCCTCGTCGTTCTGCACGCGCCGGTTGACCAGGACCCGGCAGCTGACGAACGGCTTGTTCTCGCGGGTGTAGAGCAGCTCGGGAACCTCGGCCAGGTTGCCGGCGAAGGTGACGGTGGTGGACATGACTTCCTCCTAGGTGACGGCGAGACGTCGGGAATCGGTCTCGCAATCACCTAGGTCCGATCGAGGTCCGGCAGCGATCACCTGGCCCGAACTTGTTTCCGGTCCGCTCGAGCTCGCGTGGAGCGGCAGCAGGGGTCTGCGCGGAGGCAGGGGCGGTCACCGGAGGCGCAAAGAAGCGCCCCGACCGGCTCTCGGGTACCGGATCGGGGCGCTGGAAAGGACGCTACGCGTAGCTGCCGACGCAAACCCCGTGCCGGCACCCTTGCCGAGGCTACGTTGCTGGCCGACGCCGCGGCGGTCGGTTGCTGAGCTTCTGAGGTGGCGGGGGCAGCTCGCGGCCGAGCCGCCGGCGGGAGTCCTCGGCCGCGGCGATGACCGCCTCCTGGGCGAACGCAGAGCGGGCGAGCATCCGGCCGAGCTCCTGGCGATCAGCGACGAGGGCATCCTCGACCGTCTCCATCGTCGACGCCGGCAGGTCGTGCTTCTTGTTGAAGCTCTTGCGGGTCACGCTGACCAGGGCGGGATGGTTCTCGCCGGCGGCCGCGAGCTCGGCCCGCTGCTGGGGCGAACGTCGGGCGTGCAGCTCGAGCGCCTGGGCGAGCCAACCGACGAACGAACCCGGCGAGTCGGGATCGGTGTCCAGGTCGGCGACGTACGCCGAGCGGGCGAGGTCCCACACGCCGGGCTTCCAGTAGATCCCGACCGGGATCGTGGTCTGGCTGGTCACGCCACCATCACCTCAGCCGCTCCCCTGCCCGCGGGTCGGGAGCGATCGCCGGCGAGCTGCAGCGGCTAACACCAACGCCGCTGCATTCCCGGGCGGGGCCGTGTGCAGCCGTTCCCACTGTCGCTCGATTCCTTCCGTCCCAGCCAGCTACGAGGTGCAGCTGCGCCGCGCCGCCGCAGCGGAGTCCGCGCCCGTGCGGGCCGGGGTTTTCCCCACCCTCGGGACGTGCCCACCTTTCCACAGGTCTGCCCTGCGGCCCGGTAGGTGTCGGCCTCCGTTGGGAGACTTAGTCCTGTCAGTTCTTTCTATTCTACTCATGGAGGACAGCAGCATGACCGACACCATCCAGACCCCCGCCGAGACCCCCGCCGAGACCCCCGCCGACGCGGCCACCGAGACCGTCCAGACGGAGGAGTTCCTGCACCTGGACCCCGCCGCGATCATCATCGGCACCAACGTCCGCACCGACCTGCGCCCCGACCACAAGGAGTTCCGCAAGTCGATCAAGGAGCGCGGCGTGCTGGAGGCCGTCACGGTCTACCGCAACGAGGACGGCCAGTACGTCCTACTGCGTGGCCAGCGCCGCACCGTGACCGCCGCCGAGGTCGGCACCCCCACCGGCCTGATTCCGGCGCGTGTCGTGTCCCAGCCCGCCGACGCCGACCGGATCGGTGACCAGATGGTCGAGAACATCCACCGCGCCGGGATGCGGGAGGCCGAGATCGTCGCGGGCGTGGAGCAGCTGGCCCTGCTCGGCGTGAGCGCGGCACAGATCGCCAAGCGCACCAGCATCGACCGTCCGACCGTGAACGCCGCACTGGCGGTCACCAAGGCCGACCAGAGCCGCAACCGGCTCGACTCCGGGGACCTGACGCTGGAGGAGGCCGCGATCTTCGCCGAGTTCGAGCACGACCCCGAGGCCGTCGAGCGGCTGGAGAACGCCAAGCGCTGGCGTCGTTCCCTGCCCCACGAGGCCCAGCGGCTGCGCGACGAGGCCGCCGAGCGCGCGGCCGACGCCGCCGAGGTCGAGCGACTGCGCGCCGAGGGCCTGCCGGTGCTGACCGCCGAGGAGGTCGAGCAGGCCGACGAGGTGCTGCGCATCGAGCGGCTGGTCACCGCCGAGGGCGAGCCGCTGCCCGAGGAGGAGTGGCCCAACGTCCCCGGCGCTCGCGTCCAGGTCGTCAAGGAGTGGGTCTACCCCGAGGACGAGTACGACGACGAGAGCGAGGACGGCAGCGACGAGGAGGACGAGGACTACGAGCCTGCCGAGCCCTACCAGCAGTACGTGCCGGTCTGGGTGGTCACCGACCTCGACGCCTCCGGGCTGTGTCGTCGCGGCGGCGGCTCCGGGAGCACAACCGCCGACAGCGGCGACGACGACGGCGAGAGCGAGGAGGAGGCCGAGGCCCGACGCGAGGAGCGCCGCCGCGTGATCGCCAACAACAAGGCCTGGGCGAGCGCGGAGACGGTGCGCCGCGAGTGGCTGGCTTCGTTCGTCGCCCGCAAGACCGCGCCGAAGGGTGCCGAGGCCCTGATCTGCGAGGCCGTCGTCACCGGCCACCACTCGCTGAGCAAGGCCCTGGACCACCGGCACCCGATGCTCTTCACCCTGCTCGGGATCGACCGCCCGAGCGGCTACTACGGCGCTGGCCACGACGAGTGCCGCAAGATCGCGACCAAGGCGAGCACGCCGAAGGCCGCGACCATGACCACGCTCGCCGCCGTCGTCGCCGCATGGGAGGCCACGACCGGCAAGCACACGTGGCGCAACCCCTGCGCGTGGGACGCCCGCGTGCTCAGCGCGCTCGTGGCGTGGGGCTACCAGCCCAGCGAGGTCGAGCGCATCCTGCTCGGCGAGGAGCAGCAGCCGAGCACCAAGGACGACAGCGCTGACGACGGCGACGCGCACGACGAGGCCAGCGACAGCGCCGCTTGACCGGCTCCCCTCCCCCACCTGAGGGCGGTTCTTCCCTGTGGAGAACCGCCCACAGTGGAATAGAAACCATAGAATGAACTCAGTTCGTTTGATCCGCTACCCGGAGGACCCCGACATGTCACACGAGATCGAGACCCACGGCACGCAGGCCGCCGCCGTCTTCGCCCGCAAGGACGCCTGGCACCGGCTGGGCACCTCCGTCCGCGACCGCGCGTTCACCGCCGAGGAGGCCATGCGGCTCGGTCACCTGGGCGGCTGGGACGTCCGGAAGTTGCCGCTCACCACCGCCGAGGTCAGCGAGGGCGGCGTCACCGCGATCGAGGTCCCCGGCTTCGCCACGGTGCGCACCAGCCCGTTCACCGGCGAGCCCGAGGCGCTCGGCGTCGTGGGTGGCGGGTAAACGCCGCTGCAGAACGAGGATCACGCCGAGTTCCTGAACCTGCTGGCCGACGAGTCCGGCGCGATCTTCGACACCGCCGGGTCGCTGCGCGGCGGGCGGCAGTTGTTCATCACCATGCAGCTGCCGGACTCACTCACGGTCGGCGGCACCGACCGCGTCGACCTCAACATCGCCGCGCTCAACAGCCACGACGGCTCCAGCGCGTTCCGCATCCTCGTGACCCCGGTTCGCGTCGTGTGCGCCAACACCCAGAGCGCGGCCCTGCGCAACCACGAGTCGTCGTTCTCGATCCGGCACACCCGTAACGCCAAGGCCGCCGTGCAGGCCGCCCGCGATGCGCTCGGGCTGACCTTCACCTACGTCGACTCGTTCCAGGTCGAGGCCGAGCGGCTGATCCAGCAGACCATGACCGACGCCGCGTTCGACGCCCTGATCGACGCCACGTTCGGGAAGGCCGAGGCCCACGCCACCAAGCGCGTCCGCGAGACCGAGCGTCGTCGCCGCTCCCGGCTTCACTGGCTCTTCGCCGACGCCGACACGCAGGCCGGCATCCGCGACACCGCGTGGGCCGGCTACCAGGCCGTCGCGGAGTACGTCGACCACTACGCGCCGGTGCGCACCAAGGGCGACGAGAAGACCGCCCGCGCCACCCGCGTCCTCACCAGCGACGACCCCGACCGGATCAAGCGCCGCGCCTGGACCGCGCTCACCCCGGCCTGACCGTCCGACCCACAAGGCCTCCGGTGGCGGGCTGAGACCCCGAGTCCGGCCCGCCACCGGCCCAACCGAAGGAGGAGCCATGGTCAACACGACCACCCACACCGGCCAAGCCACCGAGCAGGTCCGCGCCTGGGATCTCCGACCCACAGACACGCTGGTCGACCCGGACACCGGCGTCGCGTTCCCCATCACCACGGTGACCGTGGACGAGCCCGGCCGCGCAGGACGCGAGGTCCACGTCGCAGCCTTGGTTCTCGGCGCCCGCCACCTGCCGCTCAACCAGTTCGTCACCATCGCGAAGCGAGACAACGCCACGACCGGTGCTGCCCCTGACGTCGAGGCCAACGCCGCCAAGGACCGGCACACCCTCAGCGAGACGGCCTGCGACCTGATCGTCATCGAGCACCGGCTGCGCGACGTCCGCCGCTGGACCCCCGAGACCGCCCGCGCCCACCTGGACGCGGCCCTGTCCAGCGTCGCCACGGCGCTGGACGCCCTGCACGCCGAGTACGCCACCCGCACCACCGAACAGGAGCACTGATGACCGAGCAGACCCAGCCGGAGCCGACCGGCACCGTGATCACCGAGCGCGACCAGCGCCGCATCCTCGCCGCCATGACGACGATGCCGTACGCCGCCAGCAGCCGCGTCCCGACGCCGTGGAGCGCCACGCGCGAGGCGGTCACCGCCGACGCCATCGTGGCGTTCCTCGACGGCCTCGCCGAAGTCCTGGCCGACGTGGGCGCTGAGAACGACCAGCACCGCCGCCGTCTGTTCTCCCTCGAGGCCGACGTGCAGGCCTTCCGCCGCCTCATCGGCACCGCCCCCGCCGAGGTGACCCCGTGAGCGCGCACATCGAGTGGCTGGCAGCCCGCGAGACCAGCGTCCAGGTGTTCACCCCCGGCGAGGACTGGGTGGGTGCCGGTGAGCACCGCCAGCCCGTCCTGACCCTCGCCGGTGACGACGTGGTCGCGATCCAAGGCACGCCCGCCGAGTTGCGGGCGCTCGCCGCCCGCATCACCGCCGTAGCCACCGCCGCCTCCGGGCGGCTCGACCTCGCCGCTCGGGAGGACCAGCCAGCATGAGCGACGACGCCGCCCTGCGCGCCCTGGAAGCGCGCGCAACTCCCGGGCCGTGGACCCCACACGGCGACAAGATCCGCGCCACCGCCGCCGACGCCCTGATCCCGGACAACATCCTCGTCGCCTACGCAGGTGCTCACTGGCAGCGGCTCGGGGTCAAGAAGTACCCACGCGGCGGTGACGTTCCCGAACACGCGCCCGACGCGGAGTTCATGGCCGCCGCACGTACCGCGCTGCCCGACCGCCTCGACCGGCTCGACCGCATCCGCGACCTTCACGCCCGATGGGGCGAGCAGGCACCCGAGGACGCGGACGGCTACCTCGACCTGTGGGAGACGCTCGGACGGCTCCTCGACGGTCACCACGACTGACCGCCCCCGACACCAGAGACCGCCCGCTGCGCTGATCGCTGCGGGCGGTCTCACTGCGTCCGGGGCCGGGGCTCACCACAAGGTCAGTTGCTCGCCCAGCAGCTCCTGGAGCCGCGCGAGGTCGTCGGCCACGAGCTGCGGGTCCTCACGCGCCAGGTCGCGCAGTTCCCGCGCACGTCGACGCGGGCCGCGCGGGTCGGCCAGCGTGCTGTACGGAAGCCGCCGCTGCACCGACCACTCACGTCGGTTCTGCGCCGCGCTCGACACCACGACGTGCTCCGGCGCGATCCGCTGGCACAGCGGGTTGTGACAGCGGTGCCCGAGCAGCCGCGCCTCCGCGAGCGCGTCCACGCCGTGCATGACCGCGTACGCGAACCGGTGAGCGATGATCACCCGCCCCGGCGCGTACCAGAACCGGCCATGGCCACCGCCGTCCGTGCGCTCCCGCTCGGACCGGCCCGCCACCGCGCCGGTCCACCACAGGCACTCACTGCCCGGCACCGTGGCGACCTTCGCCCCGTAGCGGGTGAGCACTGCCGGGTCCGCGATGGCCGCCGCGACCGCCGCGAGGCCGGCGTCATCCAGCCGCCGTACCGGCACCCGCTCCCCCACTTCCAGCCGACGCCAGCGCCGCGCCGTCGTCCCCCGAGTCGTCCCCCGAGTCCTCGCGCGCGTCGCTGTCCGCGTTGGCGAGACGCCGCAGCCGCGTCGCCTCCCGAACGGTGACCGTCTCACCGCACCACTCCACGGCCTCGCCCAGGGACAGCCCCTCGACCTCGGTCAACTCCCGCAGCGCCTCACCGGCACGCTTCTCGGTCTCGGCCACCGCCGCATCCCGCTGACCGATCGCAACCATGACCTGCTCGGCCAGGTCGATCACCCGCCGCTCGCGCTCCTCACGCTCCTTGCGCCGCTTCTCGGCCATCTCCCGCGCCGTACGCCGCGCCTGCTGCTTGATCGTCTGCTGACTCATTCGGTCCTCACTCCGTGTCGACATGGACTCTGACAGCCACCTACGACAAATCCCGGTGCCCGTGCGATCACCATCGGCGAAAAATCTTCCGAACCCGACGACCTCGACCCACGATCCAGCCCAGCCAGACCCGACGAGCCCAGCCAGTCCGAACCCGACGACCGCGCCGTCACCGACACCCCTCAGCGTCCCCCCGATTTCTCGCGACCAACGAAGTGCCACACACCTCTTGCATTCTCGGTTTGCCGAATAGAACGAACACATCAGAAATCCGGCCGGAAGTGATCGCACCGCGCGCCCGCGCGCACGTAGGGGACCGTGACGATGAGCCTCCACAAGCTGACGGCGGGGTCGGGGTACGACTACCTGACCCGTCAGGTCGCAGCGCTGGATGCCACCGACAAGGGCCACACCGGGCTGGCCGAGCTACTACACCGAAAGGGCGAGACCCCCGGGGTGTGGGTCGGCTCGGGCATTGAGGGCCTGGAGGGCATCGACGCCGGCGACATCGTCACCGCCGACCACATGCAGAGCCTGTTCGGCTCCGGTCACCACCCGCTGGCCACGCAGCGGACCAAGGATCTGGACCTGCGCATCGGCCGCGAGGGAGTCGACCGGCCGACCGAGGCGGACTACAAGACCGCCCGCCAGCTCGGGACGCCGTACAAGGTCTACGAGAACGACATCAGCCCGTTCCGGATCGAGGTCGCCAAGCGCATCGCGGCCATCAACGAGGCCGCCGGCCTGCCGGGTGACTGGCCGGTCCCCGCAGCCGACCGGGCCAAGGTCCGCACCGAGGTGGGCACCGAGTTCTTCCGTGCCGAGCACGGCCGCGAGCCCACCGACGCACGAGAGCTGGCCGCCGCGATCGCCAAGCACTCCCGCCCGAAGACCAACGCCGTGGCCGGCTACGACCTGACCTTCTCCCCGGTGAAGAGCGTCTCGGTGCTGTGGGCGATCTCCGACCCGAAGACCGCTGCGGTCATCGAGCGGGCCCACCAGGCGGCCATCAAGGACGCCCTGGGCTTCATCGAGTCAAAGGCACTGTTCACCCGCCGCGGCACCAACGGCGTCCGCCAGGTCGACGTCCGCGGCCTGATCGCCACGGCGTTCACCCACCGCGACTCCCGTGCCGGCGACCCTGACCTGCACACCCACGTCGCAGTGGCGAACAAGGTCCAGACCCTCGACGGCAAGTGGCTGGCCATCGACGGCCGGCCGCTCCACAAGGCGGTCGTCTCGGCGTCGGAGACCTACAACACCGCGCTCGAGCGGCACTTGGTCGACGCCCTCGGCGTGCGGTTCGAGGAGCGGCCGAACGAGGACGCCCGCAAGCGACCGGTGCGCGAGATCGTCGGCGTCGACCCCGAGCTGAACCGGCGCTTCTCCAAGCGCCGCGCCAACGTCGAGGACCGCCGCACGGTCCTCGCGGCCGCGTTCCAGGCCACCCACGGGCGGCCGCCCACGCCGGTGGAGACCATCCAGCTGTCCCAGCAGGCGACGCTGGAGACCCGCGAGGCCAAGCACGATCCGCGCTCGCTGGCCGAGCAGCGCGACACCTGGAGCCGTGAGGCCATCGAGGTGCTGGGCACCCCGCAGCGGGTCAAGCAGATGGTCCACGGCGCACTGAACCCGAAGGGCGCAGCGCGGTCGCTGGCCGACTCGGCCTGGTTCGCCAAGACCAGCGACCGGATCGTGTCGACGATGGAGGGAGCCCGGAGCACCTGGCAGTACTGGCACGTCTACGCCGAGGCCCAGCGGCAGGTCCGGGGCGCCAACGTGCCCACCAACCAGGTCTCCCAGGTCGTCGACCTGCTCGTCGGCGAGGTCCTCGACGGCCGCTCGGTGAGCATGGCCCGCCCCTGGGACACCATCAGCGAACCGGTCGACCTGCGGCGCGCGGACGGGGCCTCGGTCTACACCCAGAGCGGCGCCGAGCTGTTCACCTCCGGCAAGGTGCTGGCCGCCGAGCAGCGCTTGGTCGAGGGCGCCGGCCGCCACGACGGTTACGCCGTCGAGGCACCCTCGGTCGACCTGGCACTGCTGGAGTCGACCGCCAACGGCATCACCCTCAACGCCGGACAGGCCACCCTGGTCAAGGAGATGGCCACCTCCGGCGCCCGCCTGCAACTGGCGATCGCGCCCGCCGGATCCGGCAAGACCACCGCGATGCGAGCCCTGGCCAGCGCCTGGGCTGATGGCGGCGGCACCATCATCGGCCTGGCTCCCTCAGCGGCGGCCGCGGACGCCCTGCGCTCCCAGATCGACACCCAGACCGACACCCTGGCCAAGCTGACCCACTCGCTGCAAGAGGCCCGCGAGTCCGGCGCCGCGATGCCCGCGTGGGTCGCCGGCATCGACTCCTCCACCCTCGTGGTCATCGACGAGGCCGGGATGGCCGACACCCTCTCGCTGGACGCGGCGGTCTCCTACATCCTCGAGCGCGGCGGCAGCGTCCGACTGATCGGCGACGACCAGCAGCTGTCCGCGATCGGCGCCGGCGGCGTGCTGCGCGACATCCGCGCCACCCACGGAGCCCTGCAGCTGACCGAGCTCGTCCGGTTCAAGGACCCCGCCGAGGGCGCCGCCTCGCTCGCGCTGCGCGAGGGCAAGACCGAGGCCCTGGGGTTCTACCTCGACCGCGGCCGCGT
The DNA here is from genome assembly GCF_004777465.1 of Nocardioides daphniae. Taxonomy (NCBI): domain Bacteria; kingdom Bacillati; phylum Actinomycetota; class Actinomycetes; order Propionibacteriales; family Nocardioidaceae; genus Nocardioides; species Nocardioides daphniae. Next base: position 90,537 of record NZ_CP038462.1, on the reverse strand, counting down.
CCACGTCGGTGACCTGGCCACCATGACCGAGGACGTCTTCGCGGCCTGGCAGGCCGACCGCGCCGACGGGCTGGACTCGATCATGCTCGCTCCCACCCGCGACCTGGTCAGCGAGCTGAACCAGCAGGCCCGCGCGCACCGGCTCGAGGGAATCGACCCGGCCGACGTCGCCGCCAGCGGCCCGGTCCGCCGGCTCGCCGACGGCAACGAGGCCTCGATCGGCGAGCTGATCATCACCCGTGAGAACGACCGTCGCCTTCGGACCTCGGCCACCGACTGGGTCAAGAACGGCGACCGGTGGAACGTGCTGGAGATCCACGGCGGCGGCGAGCTCACGGTCCAGCACACCCAGCACGGCCGCACCGTGCGGCTGCCCGCTGACTACGTCGCCCGATCTACCGAGCTCGGCTACGCGTGCACCGTGCACACCGCCCAGGGCGTCACCGCCGACACGATGCACGGCCTGGCCACCGGCAGCGAGTCGCGCCAGCAGCTCTACACGATGATGACTCGCGGCGCGCACGCGAACCACGTGTACCTCGAGGTGGTCGGGGACGGCGACCCGCACTCGGTGATCCACCCGACCCTGGTCCGGCCGCTCACGCCGACCGACATCCTCGAGTCGATGCTGGCGCGCGACGACACGCAGCGGTCCGCGACCAGCCTGATCCGCGAGCAGGCCGACCCGGCCACCCGGCTCGGCGAGGCATCCCAGCGCTATCTCGACAGCCTCTACGTCGCCGCCGAGGACCTCCTGCGCCACGAGCACGTCGGCCAGCGCGCCAACGGTGCCCCGGTCAGCGTGGTCGACGCCATGGACAACGCGGTCGAGACGCTCGTTCCCGGGCTGGCCGACGAGGCTGCCTGGCCGACCCTGCGGGCCCACTTGCTGCTGCTCGGTGCGGCCGGCGAGAACCCCGTCGACGCACTTCGGGCGGCCGCCGGCGACCGGGAGCTTGAGAGCGCGCACGATCGCGCCGCGGTCCTTGACTGGCGCCTGGACGCCTCGGGCCTGCGTAACGCCGGCGCCGGGCCGCTGCCGTGGATGCCGGCTGTTCCGGCCCGCCTGGCCGAGGACCCGCACTGGGGTGCCTACCTCTCCCAGCGCGCGCACCTGGTCGCACAGCTTGCCGAGCAGGTCCACACGCGAGCGACCGACGAGGGCGCCCTGCCGGTGTGGGCCCAGAACGGTCTGCGGCCCGAGGCCGCCACGGTGGCCGACGTCGAGGTCTGGCGGGCCGCCATGCAGGTCCCGGTCGACGACCGGCGACCGACCGGTGCACCGCAGTTGCAGAGGGCCTCCGCGACCTGGCAGCGACGGCTCAACCGCGCCGTCACCGGCGACCACACGCCGGCCCTCAAGGAATGGCGCCAGCTGCTCTACTCTCTCGCCCCGCAGGTCCGCGACGACGAGTTCACCCCGCTGCTCGCCGAGCGCCTGGCCGCGATGTCTCGCGCCGGCGTCACCGCCCACCAGATGCTGCGCACCGCCACCGCATCCGACCACCCGGCCGGGCCGCTGCCCGACGAGCACGCTGCGGCGGCCGTGTGGTGGCGCATGGCTCGTCAGCTCACTCCGGCCGTGGCCTCCCAGATCGGCGATGGTTCCCACGGTGAGGGCGTCACCACCGAGTGGACGCCGCGGCTGGCGGACCTGTTCGGTCACGAGCGCGCCGCGAGCATCCAGGCCAGCACCTGGTGGCCCGCGCTGGTGGCGAACGTGGACCACGGCGTGCAGCGCGGTTGGCAGGTCGAGGACCTGCTGGGTGCCGGGCGGGCGATGCCGAGCGACGGCTGGGAGGGCGTCGACGAGTGCCAGGCGCTGGTCTGGCGGACCTCGATCGCGCTGGAGACCGCCCCGGATGAGCACGCGCACGCCTACGACTTCGACGAGCCGCCGGCGGACTTGTGGGACGGCGTCGAGCCGGACCCGGCCACGCTCGTCGACCACGCCACCGACCCCGACTGGACCGGCTGGCCGCTCGCCGAAGACCCCGGCCCGTACGACGAGCACCTGGTCGACGTCGACGAGCACACGGCCGACGGTCACGCCGTCGCCGCCACCGCTGAAGACATGGTCGACGTCGACCAGGACCAGTACGTCGAACCCGACCTCACCCTGGCCGCCTACATCCGCGACCTCGGCGGCACCCGCCTGGAGCCCACTGACGCCGACCTCCGGCTCATGTACCAGCGGGCCGACGAGTGGCACGCCTCCCCCGTCTCGCGTGAACGCATGCTCGAGATCAACGACATGGCACAGGCGTTCTTCGAGGCACGGTTCGCCGACTCGTGGGGCCGCGACTACCTCACCGGACGGTTCGGAGTCGACCTCGCCGGCGACGAGCGGTTCCGCCCCGGGCAGGCGCCGGCCGGGTGGACCAACCTGGTCGACCACCTGCGCGGTCGCGGCGTCAGCGACACCGAGATGGTGGCCACCGGGGTCGCCACCGAGGCCAGCACCGGTCGCCTCATCGACCGGTTCCGCGACCGGGTGATGTTCCCGGTGATCCACCAGGGCGAGGTGCTCGGCTTCGTCGGCCGACGCCGGCCCGACCTCACCGACGCAGACAAGGGCGGCCCGAAGTACCTCAACACCGCCGACACCCCGCTGTTCCACAAGGGCGCTCAGCTGTTCGGTGTCGTCGACGAGCTGCTCGCCGAGGGCGCTGTCCCCGTGATCGTCGAGGGCCCGATGGACGCCGTGGCGGTCACGCTGGCCAGCGCCGGCCTCTACCTCGGTGTGGCGCCGCTCGGCACGTCGCTGACGGACGAGCAGGCCGCCCAGCTGGCAGCGGTGGGCCGCGACCCGATCGTGGCCACCGACGCCGACCTCGCCGGCCAGGTCGCGGCCGAGCGCGACTTCTGGATGCTTACCCCGCACGGCCTGGACCCCGGCTACGCTCGGTTCCCCGACGGCCTGGACCCTGCCGACCTGCTCGCCCAGCGAGGGCCTGCAGCGCTCACGGCGGCGGTGTCCAGCGGCCAGCCGGCCTTCCGCTCGCTTGGCGACCATGCTCACCGAGCGGCTCGACAACCTCGCCCCCGAGCAGGCGCGAGTCGCGGCCATGAGGATTCTCTCGGCCCGTCCCAGCCGCGCCTGGGAGCCGGGCGTCAACCAGATCCGGGCCCGCCTGCAGCTCTCCCAGCTGCAGGCGCGACGCGACCTGCGCGACGCCGTCAAGACCTGGGACGCCGACCCGCGCAAGGCGGCGCTGGCCGAGCTCCACAAGAGCAGCGAGGTTCGCGCCCGCCTCGTTGCCGCGGCCGAGAAGACCCCCGCCGAGCGGTGGGCTCCCCTGGCCCGCGAGCTCGACCCGCGTCTGCTCGAGCAGGGCGACTGGCCGGCCACCGCGGCAATGCTGCAGGAGGGCCACGACCAGGGTCACGACGTCGACGCCGCCACACGCGGCCTGGTCGCTGAGAAGCCGCTGGGCGACAGCCCCGCCCGCGATCTGCGCTACCGGATCGTGTCTCGCCTCGAGATCCCGATCGACACCGGCGAGGGCAGCCCGGCACCGCCACGGTCGCAAGGTGCGGCCCGCGACCGGCAGGACGTGAATGGTCCGCGGCCGCCTCGCCGCGGCACCCCGCGCCGCTGAAGTTCGAGCCACGACCGCGGTCGATCGCTAGCCTTGGGCGGCCCCGTCCCCAGCCGATCAAGGTGCCATGCCCGACACGAACCAGCCCCGGCGAGCGACACGTGCCCAGGTACGGAAGTTCCTCGCGGCCGCCGGCTACGAGGGCACTCCCCCGGACGACCTGGTCACCGAGTACGTCGACCTGGTCGGTGCTGCGGGCAGACCTGGACTGCCGCGTCATCGACTGGCGGTGCACCTCACCGCCCAGTCCCCGGGGTGGGCCGCGCCCGCGCTGGCGGCCTTCGAGGCTGGCTGGCACGAGCAGCAGCAGGCCAGAGCGCAGGCTTCCTCTGCCGCTCGTGATGCGGCCGCGCGTGACGCTGACCGAGCCGCGGCCTATGTCGCCGGCGTTTGGGAGCGCACCGGCACCGGACCGACCTGGACCGAGCTGGGCGACGAGCTGGGCTGGCCGCCGGCGTTGCGGGCCAGGATCGTCCGCCTGCTGGCGAAGGAGGGAGTGCTGACCTACGGCACGGCGCCGCGGTCGCTGGCCCTGGCAGAACGAAGCGGCGAGAGCTAGTCGGTCTGCTGGTCGACCAGGTGTCGCCGCATCGCTGCGAGCCGGGCCTGGGGGGCCGGGTGCGTCGCGAACCAGCGGCGCTCGAACTGCGCCCAGGCTCGGCCGAGACCACCGCTGGTCGGGGGCTTGGTGACGTTCTCCTCGTAGAAGCTCATCAGCTCGGCGGCTGCCTCGAGGTCGCGGGTCAGGTCTACGGCGAACAGGTCGGCGGCGATCTCTTCGCGCCGGTCGAAGGCGACCTGGAGACCGAGGAAAGCCAATGCGGCGCTCGTCGTCGCCAGCATCGCCGGCCCCGCCATCTGGGGCGCGGCCAGGAGAGCCGTGGCGGTGAGCCCTCCGCCGGCCAGCATCAGAGCCAGGTAGCCGACCAGCCAGCCGTAGCGCGCCGCGGCCGAGGAGTGCTCACGTCGGACGACGTGGCCGAGCTCTTTTCTGCACCAAAGCGAACCGGCTGGCTCATCGCGGCCTATCACGCCACTCAGGTGTGCCGGGCGGCCCCGAACGTGCTAACCCGCACTGGATGGTTGGATCTCGCATCGAGATCCTATCTCGGGCTGGGCGTCTCTTGTCCGACCGATCGCAGCGTGCGTCCTGCTGCAAATTCCGCACGCGGGGGTCCATCCGCACTACGCCTAATAACTCCCATCTCGCATGTCGACGCAGCAGTTCCCAGACACTATTGAATCGAGGCGGCAAGATCCTTAATCGTCTTGATCTCTGGCCAGCCGTCGTCGCCGGGGGCGTACACGTTCGCCAACCCGGCGTCGGTCTCGATGAACAGACCCTGAGGTGCCGGTTCAAGGATGGGCTGGCCAGGATCGCCTTCTATGAACTGAACATCGGACGTGTATCCGAAGATCGCGACGTTATGGCCAACGGGAAGTCCTGCGCGGAAGGGTTCGACCCCGACGTTCTTTGCGCGGCGTACCACGAAGTACGTCAACTCGGCCGGCTCGCCTTTGGGTTCCTTCCAAACCTCTAGAGGTCGGACTCCTACAACAACTCCGCCTTGGCCGTCGAACTCGTTTCTGATCATCGCGAGCTCTACGGAGACCACCTCACCCATGATCGCGACGTCAGCGTCAGAAAGCATGTCCTTCGGTGTTTCGAACGGCTCGTACCGAGCCGAGGACGTGTCGCGTAGATGCGCGACCAGAGCAGCAGAAGGATCTGCGCGTTCCGAGTCCGCTACCGGCGAGTTCGCCTGTGAAGTGGCTTGAGTCTTCTCGTTCGAGCATGCCCCTACCCCGAAGAGCACGGCAATACTCAGCGTCGCGGCGAACCATCGCTTTGCCATGTCAACCGTCCCTTCTCGTTAGATCAGAACCACGGGTTGATGTGGTCATCGATGTGGTGAGCGCTATAGCGACGCCACTTGAGCGCGTTTGTGATTGGAGGTTGACACGTTCTCCATGCAGTCGTCCTGGGTCGAACCGTGCGACAGGCCTGCGGTGTGCCCGAACTCATGGCACGTTGTTATGGTCTGATCGATCTCGTCGTCCACCCCTTGATTGACCGTTGCCAAGTCGACGCGGACGTAATTCTGGTCGCACTGATTTGTCGGAGGGTCGCTTTCGTAGTCGTCGCAGTCGGTCCACGCGAGTGCCCCAGATGCGATATTCCCCTGAGTCCACACCACATCCGTCTCGCCCGCGCCCGTCAACTGGCAGGTCGAACTGTAATTGACGTTAACCTGCGTGGGATCAAGTGCGTTCCATGCTGCGGCGTCGATGTTCTCCTCGAGGTCAGCAGACACGGAACTCCCCAGACAATACGAGTGCGGATCCTCATCGGGGTGCGCACCAGTGTTGCCGTCTTGGGAACCCCACTCGTCAGCCATGGCTGGAGCAACGACGAGAAATCCTAGGCAGACAACGGCTGCCGAGCCGAGACAGAGACTACGCATTCTCTATGACCGCACTGGCGGACCCTCCCTCGCAACGACGCTTCGACCGACGCCATCGGATTCGCTCTTGGCCGATCGATAGCGACTATACACCAGTGTGACGCGTGTCACTCTCGGCTGGTTCCGGGGTTGACACTGGATCCCATCGCGCGGAGTTCGAGACTCTCCCGCAGCTTCATGCGCCGCCTCAGCCGATCGACGACTGGGCCTCGGAGCGATCGCCACGCGGCAACGAGCGCGACCGCGATGGACTTCGCGTCGTCGGCTAGAACGGCGGTCATGGGGCGACACCCACCCCGGGTCTCCGCGGCCTGTTCGTGGCCTGACGGCGAGAGAGCTTCGCCTTACGCATCCGGCGACGGGTCGAGTCGGCTCCGGACGGTGGGCAGGCCGAGGTTGGTGGCGGTGCGCTGCATCTGGGTGAGTTTCTGTTCGGCGGCGGCGCGGCTGGTTCGCAGGCCGTCGACCTCGCCGAGCCAGCCCCGATTGCTGGCCTCGGCGATCCGGCCGTCGAGGCTGTCGATGATCTGCTGAAGCCGTTGGTGCTGTGCGGGGTCGGGACGGAGCATGGGGCAGCGGATGCAGGCGTGTTCGTGTTGGCAGCCGGTGCCGTAGGCACGCCCGCAGGTGCCGAGTTCGAGTTTGCGTTGGGCGAAGTGGCCGAGGAACTCGTCCCATTCGCTGTCGGTGGGTTCGCGGTACTCCTGAGACGGCCGCAGTGCTCGCCGGCGGGCGATGTAGGCACGGTGGTTCTCGATCACGTCCTGGTCGTAGACCGCCGCATAGGTCTGGGTCGTCGCGATCGAGTCGTGGCCCAGGATCTTGGCGGTGATGTGCACGGGCAGGCCGGACGCTACGGCCTCGGTGGCGAAGATCCTTCGGAAGTCGTGGGGGCTGAACTTGGCCGGTGTGCCGCCGTTGTTGGTGATCTTCGCGGTGGTGACCAGCTCGTCGAGCAGCTTGATGACGTAGGAGGAGCTCATCGCGGTCCTGCCTATCCCATAGGGCCGTTGAAACAAGTACGGAAGCTCGGGGCTGTGCACGCGTTCGGCGCTGTCGTAGCGGCTGACCAGCGGCAGCTGCTCGTTGTCGCCGCGGACGTGGGAGATGATCTCGGCGAACGCCACTGCGAGCTCGGGGCCGATGACCAAGAGCCGCTCCTTGTCGGTCTTGGACGGGGTGATCTGCAGCATCGGGATCACCTCACCAGTCGAGGGCAGCCGGTAGGACACGAAGGAACGGTGGGTGATCTCGAGGACTTCCTCGATGCGTGCCCCGGTGTGACGCAGCACCTCGACCAGCGCCCACGCCCAGAACGCCCGGTCGGCCTCAAGGCTTAGGTTCCGGCGATTGTCCTGCGGCCGGTCGCTGGTGCCGCCGGACTCCGGATTGTCGACGTAAACGTGGCCACGACTGACCTTCCGGCCGCGGCTCCCGTCGTCGCTCAGGGTCGCTCGTCGTAGCGTGTGACCATCCTGGGTGAACGACTGGCCGGGCGGGGTCGCTGCGGCGGCATCGAGCAGCTCCTTGGCTGCCGCTCGGGTGTCGCTGGCTGCGTCGACGAGCCGTGGAAGTAGGGGCGCGAGTTCCCGGATGCGCTGGTGGGTGCGCGACCGCGACTGCTTGAGCATCTTGGTCATGCCGGCCAGGTCGCGGGAGTTGACCGGGAGGGTGCGGCCCAGGTGGCCCATCGGGCGGAGTCCTCCAGCGCCCAGTGGGAGAGGTCGGCGTAGAAAGCACGGACGGCCATGAGGATCGTGTAGGGGTCCTCGCGCTTCTTCCCGACGCGGTTGCTGCCGTACAGCACCGGGCCGCTGAGCCTGGTCTTCCAGCGACGCGCGACCTCGTCGGTCAGGTGCAGGGACTCGATGCCGGGCTCGTGGATCTCCAGGTCGCGCCAGAACAAGAGGACGAGCTTGGCCGCGAGGTAGCGGATGGAGTTGTAGTCCATCGCGGCACGGCGTTCGTAGAGGTAGGCGACGAACAGGTCTCTGACCGGACGGCACACGACGTCGTAGCGGTCGACCATCTCCTCGATCGTCAACTGCCCTCGCCGTGACGCGGCGAAGATGGTCGGCGGGCTGTCGGCCGGCAGGATCGCGGCCTCCCGGAGCAGCGTGTACCAGCGGGGGTGAGACCGGCCACGGTAGCCGTCTTGCGCACGGTGGGCCTCGATGCAGTCCGGCAGGGTGATGTCGCCCAACGTGCCGCCGTTGTGGACCAGCATCCTGGTGAGCTGGTTCAACGCCTGGCGCCGGTCGCTCGGCAGCATCCGCGCATCCGCGTCGCAAAGACGCTCCATGTCGGCGAACCCCGCGGGATCACGCAGCGTCCGGAGCCGTTCGTAGAGTCTGGGTGTGGCCTGGGTCGCGTAGAGCCAGGAGTAGTCGGGACGGATCACGTCCAGCAGCAGGAGCCTGCCCGCAGCAGCGACAAGGTGCCCGTGTCTGTCGGGCTCGGCGGCCAAGGCGGTCCAGTCCCTTCCGGCTGCGTCCGCACCGGAGGCGTGCCACCGTTGCTGCCACGACTCCCCGGGGAACCTCAGCAGCCAACCGAGGAGGGTTTCCGCGAACAACACCTGGCTGCGGATCTGCTTCGACAACGTGGTGCCGTTCGCGGATTCCAGGTCGCGGACCGCGGCGAGCAACTCCTCATAGCTCATCTGGGAGGCGGCCCACACTGTCGGCCGGGCGATCGCCGGCGTCGGAAGCGTCGGGGTCGGCGCCTTGGGGCGTAGGCCACCGTTGTTGGCGGGCACGTTGCGCGACGGGCGCGCGGCCTTCTGAAGGTGGGCGACCGGGTCGATGTGGTCGCTCATGGCCGTGTCCCGCCGAACAGCACCGCCAGCACCTCGGCGGAGTATCCCGCCGTGTCCACAGGCGGTGGTGGTGTGGACGGCCGTTCAACCCGGTCGCGGTGATGGGCCAGCACGCGGGCGACGACCTCTTCCTCCCGCGGACGCAGATAGAGCTGGGTCGTGGTGATGTGGGCGTGGCCCAGCACCCACTGCACATCGGTCAACGACATGGCGGGGTCGTCGACCATCCGCTGAGCGGCGGTGTGCCTCAGGTCGTGCAGCGTCCAGGCCGTGCCCAGCGACTCGTTCGCCCGTTGCAGCATTCGCCGGGCTGCCGAGTAGGTCAGCGGGCGCACCGGACGTCGCCGGGTCAGCCACAACGCCTGCTCGCCGGCCGGACGCTCGGTCTGCTGCTCGTAGAGCCGAAGCCACACGAACGCATCCGCGGAGGCGGGTAGCCACTGCAACCGGCCCGAGCCCTTCCGACGTACGCCGATGCGCTGGTCGCCGGGATTCACGAGGTCCACGGTGACGCCGAGGAGTTCAGAGGCGCGGGCACCGGTCGAGACGTAGAACGCCAGCAGGGCACGGTCCCGGTCCGAGCGCAACGTAGCGAACAGCTCGTCGAAGAGCCCGTCGGGCAGGTGGCGAGGAATCCGCTCAGGCATCTTCTGCCGCAGTGGCGCCCGCGGTCCTGGCGCGAAGGGCTGCATCGGATTGTGATGCGCTTGGGACCTCCGTCCGGCTCGATGGACGGCGTCGGGGACCGGGTTGACCAGTGGCCCGTCGCCGGCGCGGGTCCGGTCGGCGTAGAACATCTTGACCACCGCGAGGGCGTGGTTGATCGTCGCCGGCGCGTACCCGCCCGGCCGGCCTGCTGGGCCCACCAGCCGCATCCACAACACGAAGTCGCGTGCCTCGATCCGGCCCGCGCGCTGCCAAGGCACCTCGATGACAGCCAGGAACCGCCACCAACGCAGCAGCGCCAGGCCATAGGACCGCAGCGAACTGAAGCTCGCGCCGCAGGCCACCATCGTGGCGAAGAACTCGCTGACCTCTTCGACCGGCTCGCCAGTCGCATCCAGCAGCACCGTGCCCGGCGCCGCGTCGATGCTGGCCACGGCGCCGATGGTCGGGACGACCAAAGCCGTCACGTCACGCTCCATCCCAGATGTCCTTCCGCTCGTCGTCGCGACGAACGGCAGCACGCAAAGCCTCGGGAACGGCGGACATCCCCATCGACCGGCGAGTCGTGCCGCACTGGTCGCCCGGGGACGGCTCAGGACACTCCAGTTGGTGCGGTCAATAGGTCGTGCGCGGCCAGGCTTTGAAGCGCCGTAGGGCTCAGGCCGGTGAGTGCGGCCTGCGCGAACACCACGGTGGCAGGGTGCCCGGACCGGAAGCGGGTCACGGCCAGGCCACCATCGCCCGCGGGTCGTGCGTCGTCTCCGGTGGGCGTCCCGAGGTAGGCGACGACGTCGGTCGCCGGGGGCGCGACGTTCGCGAGCGCGGCGGCGGCCGCCATCGCCGCGGCGGCCTTGTCCTGCAGGCCCTCGTCGGCCAGGGCAGCGTGGCTGCGCTTGCGCCAGCTGGCGGACCAGGACGAGAGCGCCTTCGCCAGCGCTGCGACCACCAGGACGGCGCCGCCGAGGTAGGCGATCGCCACGATGAGGAGGAGCGCTGGGGTCATCAGATCGGGCCGTTCTATGCCCGGCCGTCGGCCGCGGCGAGCGCGCTCAGAATCGCTCCCTGACAATCGGACGGGTCGGGAGTGCCCGCGAGGCGGGGTTCCGCGTCTCTCAGAAGCGCTGTGAGGCCGGTTCGAGGCCGTCGCGGCCGCTTCATCGCGATGAAGTGGGCGTGAGCTCTACGTCCGTCGTCGACGACGTGGAAGGGATCGCGCGGTCCTCCGCCGCTCGGCCGCGTGCGGCTGTCGCCGGCTCCTCGAGGTCCTCGCCCGCTGCCTCGGTCTGTTGCCGTTGCTCCTCGGTGCTCGGCACGCCGTAGCGGCGTTCGGCCATCGCCTCGACCTGCGCGACGGCACTCCACACATGCTCGCCGGAGGCGTGGGAGTAGCAGGCGTTCACGTGCTCGCGCGCGTGGCCGAGCTCCTTCTTGCTCGAGCGCGGGTGCTCGCCGAGCGCCTTGAGTGCGCGCTGGGCGCGCTGGATCGCCTCGGAGCGTTCCTTCACGTGCATCGTTGCCTGTGTCATTCCCTCGGTCCCTTCTCGGTGCGGGTGCGCGGCCCGGCGCCGCCCAGCTCGTCGTCGTCGGCGTGGATCTCGCCGGTGTCGAGGTCGACCAGGCCCAGCCGCGGCGGGCCTGCCGGTGCGGGCGGCTGTTCGTGGGCCCGGCGGTTGACGGGCAGGGCGTCGATGTCGTGGGCGAAGGTGTTCTCGCGTCGCTGGCGGCTGGCGTCGGCCAGGTGCTCGTTGTGGCGCGGCTTGGCTGGCCAGCTCTTGTGCTCGTCATCGCAGTGCGCGCGCAGCCTGTTGCGCATGCGGTCGGTGAACGCCGTCAGGCAGTAGCGGTGCCACTCCTCGAGCGCGTCACTGGTCAGCGCCAGGCCGGCACGTCGGCGCTGGTCGGCCAGGACGGCGATCTCGTGGACCAGGTGCGGGTGCAGGGGCCAGCAGCTCGGGATGAGGCCGGAGACGTCCCAGGTGTACTCGCGGTTGAGCCAGATCACGACGTCCTCGAGCCACTCCCACAGGTCGTGACGCAGCTCGGGGTCCAGGCAGGTTGCCGGTTCCCAGGGCCGCGGCAGCAGCGCGTGGTTGCCCAGCGCCTTCTTCTGTTCCTCGGTGCCGTTGATGGCGATGTGGAGCTCGCGGTAGGCGAGCCGGACGTGGTCGCCGGCGACGGGGAACGGGAAGACCATCAGTGTGGGCGCCGCCCGGCGGGTCTGCTGCTCGGTGGTCACAGGTCACTCCTTGTGTGGTCGTTCTCGTCGTCGACGAAGCCGAGGCGGCGGGCCTCGACGAGCGCGGCGGTGGCGCGGGCCTCGGGGGTGATGACCATGCGCCGGTCGTTGGTCAGGCGCTCGCGCAGCGCCCGCTGGTCGGCCAGGAGCCGTTCGCCGGCCTTGCCTTCGACGCAGCGGTGCAGCTTGGCGATGATCGGCTTGCCGTTCTCGGCGATCACCAGGGCTTGGCGCTCGGGCAGCTGGCGGACTTCCTCGGGCCGCATGATCGCGATGTCGTCGCCCTCGTAGCCGCCGCCGCTGCCGCGGTGGGTGCGTCGACCGATCCGGACCTGGCCGAGAAGGTCGGAGATCTCCTGGTTGAAGGCGACGTCCTTGGAGCCGCCGAACATCACCAGGGTGTTGGTGAGGCCGAGCAGCGCGCGGGCCTCGTGCTCGCCGAAGATGCTGGTCAGCTGGGGACGGGTCTGGGCGGCCCAGATGAACGAGAGCCCCAGTGCCCGCTCGTTGGCCATCCGGGTGCGCAGCGTGGGAAGCGGTGCGGTGGAGGGCAGCTCGTCGAGCACCGAGACCAGGGGCGGGCACAGCCGGCCTCCCCACGGGGAGCTGTTGGCCAGCAGCAGCCCGGTGTCCAAGACGTGCTCTGCCACGGCGGTCATCAGCGGGCTAGCCGAGGCGTAGGGGTCCTCGCGGCCGAGAAGGTAGATGGTGCCGCGGCGGCGGATCACGTCGGCCAGGTCCGTGGCGGGATGGCCTGGGCTGGGGATGCACCTGCGCCGGATGTCGGCCTGGAAGAACAGCGACACCGCCTGCTGCACCGTGGTGACGGTGTTGCCGGCGGTGCGGTCGTCGCCGTTCAGTGCCCCGTGCAGGAGGCCGTGCCAGAAAGGCTCGGCGTGCGGGTGTCGGCACGGGCTTCACCACCTCCAGTCGCCTATGTGTCGTGAGGCGGTGGGAGCGATCACGGTTGGGCTCATTCGTCATGGCCGAACTTCCTGGGGGCGGCCGCGGCAAGCGCGCGCACGGTGCGCGAGCCGTGGCGACGGACGGTTGCCTCGGACACCCCGACGCGAGGCGCGACCCGGCTGGACACCTCGTTGCTGAGCAGGCCGCCGCAGCCGCGGGTCAGGTTGCGGGTCTCGACCCGGTCGGCCTCGTCGACAAGGCACAGCAGCAGGTAGCGGTCGGCCGCGCTGATCACCCGGTTCTCACACGCCCACGCCAGCAGCTCCAGCAGCTCCTCGGTCGCCGACTGCTCCTCCTGCTCCGGGCCGGCGTCGGCGAGGATCTCGGGACGGTGGAACAGCGCGCCGGCGACCCGCTCGGTCGGCATCGCTGTGGCGCTCCACGCTCCCGCGTCGCCGTCCGCCAGGTCGCCGGACGAGAAGGACTCCACGAGGGTGGTGTTCGCCCAGGTGCGGTCGGCCCGGGAGACGCAGAAGAAGTCACCGACCTCGCGGAGGACACCGACACGGGTGTTGATCAGGATGTTCGCGGCGACCTTGCGCAGCCGGCGCCACTTGAACGTCCGGACCTCGATCCACAGCTGGGAGGCCACGAGCTCGTCGATCCGCTCGACGGCCGACCAGGAGCCGGCCGCGACGGGCTGGCTGTCGCGGAAGACCTCGTGGGGAGGCAGCGTGCTCAGCCAGCCTGCGAGCCGACACGCGCCGGGCAGCAGGCACTTGGCGAGCGCGGCCGCGGCGGCGATGTCGTCGCCGCCATCGGGGGCCGCCAACATGGCCAGCGCCAGGAGGACCTCGTCAGAGGCTGCGCTGTCCACCGAGGGCAGCCAAGCCCGCAGATCGTCGAACTCCTCGACAACCCCCAGCCGTGGATCCGCGGCCACCCAGGCGGGCCACTTCTGGCGGGCCTGGTCGAGCAGTTCGCTGTTGTCGTCGAGGCCGAGCTGGTCGCCCACACTCATCGCACTCGCTCCTTTCGTCCGTGTCTGTGCACGGCAGAAAGGTCGCGAGCGGGCGTCCCCGCATCCGTCCCCCCAAACCCCCGATTCGGAGGGGGACGCAGGATCAGCGGTGCGGGCGATCCTGCGTTTGCACAGGTCAGAGCGGGGGGACGCCCCTGTCCCTCCGAAAGTTGAAGAGACTTCCGTCAGCCCCTTGCGAACGAGTGCCTTGTCGAGATGCAGCGAATACGAGGCGATCGAACTTTCGCCTCAAGAACACTGAATCGGTAGACATTGAGGCGCCGCCGGCCGCGCTGGGAGGGTCCAGCGCGGCCGCCAACCGGTGAGCGGTTCGGGTTCAGGCGACGACTCCGGCACTGTCCGGGGTGGAGTTTTCAACAGCGATGTCTGTGGCCTCGAGGGCGACGCCGGAAAATGCGTCGAATGCCTGGTTGAGCAACCTCCCCACGCTCGACTGGACGCTGTTGCAGCCCTTGTCGATCTTGTCCGCGTGCTTGCGGATCGACCCGGACGCGGTCCGGATCGCAGCTGATCGCTATCTCCAGCTGGCCGCGATCCCTGAACCACCCGGAATCTGTCGGTGGTGGCAACTAATCTCGAAGCACGGTCTCGGGAAGGACCTGCGAGGGAGAAGCGTGGAAACACTCAGCAGTCAGTTCGGCGACGCCGCCCGCAACGTGACCCTGCACGGCGAGAAGGCTAAGCGTGCACAGGATGCGCAGCGGGAGGTTCGCGCAGTGCTCGAAGCCGACCCCACGCTCAAGGAGTGGGGGATCGATCCGATCCTCATTGGTTCCTACGCGCGGCAGACCGCGCGGTACCCGGGCAAGGACGTCGACATCTTCCTCAGACTCCAGAACCGCACCAACCGCTTTGACCCGGAGATCATCTACAAAAGGGTTTGTGACGTTTTGGTGGACGAGTACGGCCCCACCGAGCGTGGAGGGCGTGTGACCCAGCAGGCTCGAAGCCTCAAAATCGACTTCGCCGCCCCGAGCCTTCCTGACGACCAACAGTTCAGCGTCGACGCGGTCCCTGCGGTCAAGTGGGGCGACACCGGGCACTGGGGCATCCCAAACCGGAACCGCGACCTGTGGCGAAAGGAAGAGAGCCGCTGGATCCAGACCAACCCCGTCCAGTTCGCCGCTGACACCAACGCACTCGCCGTCAGCGACCAGACCCCGACCGTCGACGGAGCGAACGCCTACCGACCCGTCGTTCGGCTCATGCGCCAGATCCGTCACGTGCACCTCGGTGATGCCCGCCCCGGTGGCCTCGCCGTCGAAGTCGGATGCTTCCATGCGTGGAAGACCGGAAGCATCTTCGGTGGCTCGTACGCCGAACTCCTCGTCAGCACCTTCGACGCTGTCGCCACAGAGTTCCGCAAGGCTGCAGACAAGGGCCTCGCCGACCCGGTCTTCGGCACGAAGATGCAGCCCGAACTTTCGCCCAGCCAGTGGAACGAGACGGCATGGAGACTGGAGGACTTCGCTGCCAAGGGCCGCGAAGCGCTCGCCGCAGACAGGTGTCGTGCCGCGAAGATCTGGCGCGACATCCTCGGCACGAACGACCGAGGACAGGTCCTCCCGCTACCCGAGGGCTGTGACGCAGCCGGGTTCCCGATCGGAGCCGTCACCGCCGTGGGTGCAGTGGGCAGCAACGATCCCCGCGGTTTCGCCTGAGAATCTACGAGCCAAGAACGTGGAGACCTACGACGACGCGGCGTTTGAGCGGTTCTGCGGTGGGCTGGTTCGATGTTAGCTTCTCGCCCCAGCCTGGCAGCGGGCAAGCAATCTGGACAGGCCCGCTCCGCGAGAGCCTCCGTCCGTTGACTGAGGCGACGACTATGCATGTCACCTTCTACCAAGGGTGGCCGCTCCGATACGCCCACGTCAGGGTCGATGGTCTCCGAACCGACCATGCAGCTAACGGCACCGTCTGCCTCTGGGCGGAGGACGACCCAGCGCAGATCGCAGGCATTGACATCGAAGTGCTTTGGTCCCGCCTCGATGAATGGGCAGCCAGAGCCCAAAATGGCTTCCGGGTAGAGGACCGTGCTCTGGACGCCTATCTCCCCTTTGACCGGCACTCCGGGTGGCGGGCCGAGCTCCCATTCAATGACCTCGTCAAGAAGGGCAGCAACGGCTTCAAGACGCCGCTGGTCGCGATCAAGCGCGGCAACACTCTGTTGATGGGTTCACCGGAGGATGCCGAGGTCGCCGATCTGCTGCGGGGCGTCTTCTACTTGCGTAACGACATCGGACAAGCGCCACGCAACTTGACGGACGTCGAGCAAGCACTGACCAAGAAACAAGGCGCCGACCTCGCTCAGGGACTCGCGGATCGAACCGACGTCGGTGCGGCCGACGCAAGCGGCGGATACGACTTCATCGTGGTGGGCTGGCCCAGGCACGACAGGGAACACGACGCCGTCGCCCTGCTCCTCTCAGGAGCAGGGGAAACCCTGAGAGCCGAAGCAATGGCAGCCTCAGCGAACGACCATCTCGCGCGCCAACGCCGCGCAGGTCCCGACCGCGAACTACTCGCCGACAAGACCGTCCTCATCGCGGGAGCAGGATCGGTCGGAGGACATGTCGCGGTCACCTTGGCCAGCAGTGGAGTGGCTAACCTCAGACTCCACGACGAAGACGCTCTCACGACCGCAAACCTTGTACGTCACGTCGCCGACAAGTACGCAGTGGGCTACGACAAGGCCATCGGAGTCCTCGTCGCTGCAAAGGAGCGCGCCCCATGGGTAACCGTCACCCCGGCTAAGTACCTCCCAAGCAATCCGTCGGCTCTCGCGAAGACCATCGAGGGTGTCGATCTCGTCATCGACTGCACCGGGATCTTTCACGTCAGCGCCGCGCTCGCGGAGGTCTGCCGCCGGACGGGCACCCCGCTCATCACCGGAGCGCTGTACCACCAAGGCGCACTCGCGCGAGTTCAGCGGCAGGCGGAGGGCGATACCCGTATTGCGGGACGCCCCGCTAACCCTGCTTACCGCGCACTCCCACCCGAGGACCTCGCAGCGTCCGCCCAGGGGTTCCTCGAATTGGGCTGCACAGCACCGGTCAACAACGCCCCGCCCACCAGCGTCCTCGCCGTTGCTGCCGACATCGCCCACGCCGCCATCGACTACCTCACCGGACGGCGCGAGAGGTCCGACGAACGGATCATCGTGCTCCGGGCGATGGACCCGCCGTTCGACCGCCCCGGGACACTCGACAGCCCCGCCTCTCCCAGCGGAGGAGCGGCATGACAGACCCGTGCTCCTGATCTCTGAATCAGCTGAGGCCGCCATGATTCGGGCGGCCAACAACTCATTTCCCCACGAGACCGGAGGAATTCTCGTCGGTGTCCACGCTGACGGCCGGCCATGGGTCGTCGGTGCAATTGAAATCCCGAGCCGCGACCGGGGCAGTCACCACTACCGGATTCCGCACGGAACCACCCAGCCTGCCGTCCGCGCGGCAAGACGCGAAGATCCCCGCCTGGGCTACCTCGGCGACTGGCACAGCCACCCCAGCGACGTCGGCCCCAGCCCCACCGACCTTGCCTCACTGGCGTTCATCTCCATCCGTCACCCGCTTGCGCCCAACCCAACATCCATCGTCCTCAGACGCACCGGAACGAGTTACGCACTCGACGCACAGCGGATCGTCACGGTGAAACCGCGCCCATGTGCCATCCGGAGCACCGGCAACCTCCCACCGCTCAGCGACAAGGAACCGACATGAGCATCAACCCAACAGACCCGGTGTTCATCTCCTACCGCCAAAGCGACGGCACCGACATCACCGCCGAACTCGCATGGCTTCTCCGAGCGGCAGGGATCCCCGTCTGGCGCGACCGTGACGACCTCCCGCCCGGCGACACCGAACAGCGGCTCAACGAAGCGATGAACGCAGGCCTCTCCGGCGCCATCCTCGTCATCACACCC
Source organism: Nocardioides daphniae (assembly GCF_004777465.1). NCBI lineage: Bacteria > Bacillati > Actinomycetota > Actinomycetes > Propionibacteriales > Nocardioidaceae > Nocardioides > Nocardioides daphniae. The sequence continues at coordinate 72,880 of NZ_CP038462.1, read as the reverse complement.
GAAGTCGCAAAAAGCGAAGTGGTCCAGCACGTCGAGTCCCCCCGACTCATCGAACTTCATTCCGACCACCCGCAGTTCGTTCTCGGCATCGCAAACGCCGTGGAGCGCGAACCAGGGAAGTTGGACTACGACGCCCCAGATCGCGTCCTCCTGAAGCGCCCCGGAACCCTCAACAGCGTCGACCAATCTCCCGCCAACCGGGCAGGGCTCATCAACCTCGTCGGGAAGCTCGTCTTCCACCGCATCGCCGCCCAGCGAGAACTCAACGGGACCGACGACACGTTCAACATCAGCATCCAGACCCGCAACACCCCACAGGTCTACGACCGCACCGGCAGCGAACTCGATATCCGCATCCGCCCCAACACCCACGAGCGGCTACCCAGCGTCCCCGGCCTCGTAGACCTAGCCGACGTCATCCGGTTCATTCCCGGCGCAGTGACCCGTTCCTCGGCCAAGCGCGTACAGGTCAGAGGAGGCGCCCACCTCACCGTCGCCTTCGCCCTCGGCGCCGCGATCCCCTCCTCACGCGTCGGGAACCTTGAAGTCGTCGACCAACGCGGAGACTCGTGGACCAGCGGCACCGAGGCGGACCTGTCGGACCCCGCCTTGCTCGAAGTCACGGGCAGTGGCTCGAATCCTCAGCTCAGCTCCACCGGAAGGTCCAAGGTCGCCATCTACCTCGATCTGCTCCAGCGCCGGAGCGATGCCGCCTACGAGCGCTACCTCGACGAGCAGGGGGACACCCTCACTGCTTGGCGCCATCTTCGGCTCGGGACCGACGACCTCATCAACCCTGATGACGCGGGGGCCGTCGCAGCCGAAGCGGCCCACCACATCCGCGAACTCTCCGAGACCAACAACAACGCAGAAGCGCACCTCCTGCTTCGCTGCCCGTTCCCCATCGCGGTCCTTGTCGGCAGGCTCTGCAACACCCTCCGGGTCACCACCTACGAGTGGGACGACACCGACCCTGCCAAAGGCGACGCTGACTATCGGGCGCGCTACGTCGCCACCATGAAGATTCGCCCCTCTGCCGCTACCGGCGCCATCGAGCAGGTCCTCCCAACTCATTGATTTGACGCATCGGTACCTCGGGCGGGTCGCAGGCTTGCGACGCGCAACTTTGATCAACGGTCACGCGCGGCACTGTTTCGTCAACGTTCGCCGCGGGAGGTTCGTCGATCTTCACCGCATCTCGACATGCCTGTCGCCGCCGCAGCAGTTGTCGTCGGGAGGCAGACAACCATTCCAAGCGGGCGCCGCATCCTTGCAGGCACTGGATGAGTAGACATCGGCCGCAGCGATCAGTGCTGCAGGCCTCTTCGTGCTGGTTCCCGGGCCGTGGGAAGCTCAGGGGGCTGCGTCCGGATACCGTAGACACCGCCCGGTTGCAGACTCTCATCGAGCGACCAGAGGCCAGCCAGTCCAACCTCGACGCCGCGGCTGCGCGCATGGACCTGGTCCGTGACGATCTCCAACTATCTGGCACCGGGGCGGTCAGAAGATTCCCGACTGTGATCTGAGGATCGCCGACACGACAGCAGCAGCTCCTCGTCACTCCCTCGCTTCACCGCGCTTGCCGGTCTGACCGGGTGCGCAACGGATGATCCGCGCCGTTACTACTCAGCTTAGTAGATGCGGTTCAAACGAGCCGGCTGGCCTACCCTTGCGGGGTGAAGGAGTTCTGGATCTACACCGCCCTGCGTGGCGGCCTGTTCGCCGTCACGTTCGGCGTTGTGTTCGCGACGTGGTCCCTCATCAACGATTCGGCCAACGTCCTGATGGTCCTCATCATCGCGTTCCTAGTGAGCGGGGTCGCGTCGTACATCGTCCTCGGCCCGCAGCGCAACGCGCTCGCCTTGAAGGTCGAGCATCGCGCAGGCCGCATGACCGAGAACAGCGAGGCGCGGTCCAAGGAAGACAGCGACCAGGGCTGACTTCGTTTCATCCAAGTCGATGACGAGGCGGCGAGTGTCCTGCGACCTGGCTGACTGCTGACGCGGGCGTTGTCACTTGTCCAGCTTGACCGCGGCGAACACCACGAGGCCAAGATTGGCCGCTGCCGTGCCGATGAGGAGGGTATAGGCGCGACGACAGGTGCTGCCGTGTTCGCCCCCAAGTCGCTCGACGGCGGTCCTGCTCGTCACTGGGTTACGAACTCGACGAAGTAGCTGTCAAGTACCTCGTCGGGGTAGAGCTGCGTGAGCTTGTCGGTCAGCTCGGCCTTCAGCTGGTCGCGTTCCTTTGTCTCGTCGAGGGCCGAGAGAGGCAGACCGGAGAACCGGGTGATCGTGGCGTCGAGCGCCCGTGATCCATCGACCTCCTTGACCCCCTCAGCGAGTTGGAGGGCGAGGCCGACCCTCAGGTACCTGCCCGCCGCCAAGTTCAACTGCACGGGCTCGAGGACCATCACTTCGCCAGGTTTCGGCTCCTTGCTCGCTCCCGGCTGGAACTTCAGCCAGCCGACTCCGCCGACGGCGGCGAGCACACAGACGAGGGCTATCCACTTCGCCTTCCCTCCGCCGGGACCCTGCGCTTGGGGAACCTTCGACGGCGGGGGACTCTTCTCGGCCGTTGGTGGGGGCATCAGCTACTCCTCGACTTCGCATCCGATCTTCTGCCCCATGTATTCGGCGCGTCGCGTGCTGTTCTTGAGGGTTATCTACTATGAAGAATAGGAGGCGGGCCGCTCAGTCTCCCCAGCACCAGAGCGGCTCGCCCCCCTCGGGCTGAATCGTTGAGCACCGATCTGTCAACTGGGGGACTCGATGACACGCCCGTGTCGGGGGGCGGCGTGCCCCCGAGCGCGACACCCAGCGCGACTGCGACGCACATGACGAGCAACTCCCCTCCGGCGAGTTCGGCGAACCGGCGGCGAGCGAGAGCCGTCCAGGTGGGCGCATTGTCGACGAGTCGTCGACGGTGGAGGTAGCCGATGGCTCCCAGCGCGAGAAGGAGCACGGCCTTGGCCAGGATCAAGGCTCCGTACGAGGAGCTCAGCGCAGTCCACGAACCAAGCCGGAGGATCGCGCTGAGGACCCCCGACATGGCTACGGCTGCCAGACAGCAGGCTGCGGTGACCGAGTATCGGCGGAGCACCGCGTCTCGGTAGCGGCCGATGTGTCCTTGCAGAAGGCCGAAGGCCGCGAGTCCTCCGAACCAGATGCTCACGGCGACAAGGTGCGAAAAAAGCAGGAGCACAGACTGCTGGTGATCGGCATCGGTGGATACGTGGCCAGTGGACGCGACCGGCCACAAGGCGGAGAGGGAGCCGAGCAGGACTGCTATCTCCGCGTCGTCCACCTTGCGTGCGACAAGACAACCCAGGGAAACGGCGACGACCAAAGTGGTGCTGATCAGGTTCGCTTGTCCCAGGTCGACGCTCATGATGTAGGTCGGCATCCGCACCCAGAGGCTCGGCTCGAGAACCGCAACACCCGCCGTGTCGGAGTAGGCGAGCACGAAGACCGCGGCGCTGGCGAGCGCCCACAGTCCGGCGCTGACGCTCGCTGCCTTTACGCCTCGCGCTCTTGCCTCCGCTAGGCGGGCTCGGGCGCGAGGGTCTCGAGGAAGCAGGACTGCCACGACGAACAACAGGCCGATCGTGGACGCAGCACAGAGGTCGCGAGCACCTCGGGCGACGGGAAGACCCCAACGGGTGAAGAGGCCGGGATCGGGCAGGCCCTCAACAGGAGCGGCTTGAGGATCCGTCACTGTCAAGACGGCCAAGGCCAAGCTTCCGATCAGGATCGAGCCGACCACCATCGCTAGCGCCCCAGAGCGATGTGTCACCTTCTGCTCCTCTGCCCGGGCGACTCCTATGACCCCTGGTGGAGACCTCCCGGGGCTTCGAGCCAGCGTTTTGGCCCACTACCTACTACTTCCTATAGTAGTTCGCGATAGATGCTGAACGCCGTGTCGACCGCGGTGGACGATTCAAGGAGTTCCCGAGTGGGTCAACGACCGCAGCACCGGGCGTTGACGCGCCACGCACATCGCCAGCGAGCAGAGGCGCCGGAGCCTGATGGCTCGAACGGGGGTCGCCATCGGGCCACGAAACCCAGCAGGGCGTCCTCGCGTCGGACGCTCGGTACGCTGGCCGCGCTGGCGACAGTCGGGGCCATCGGCGCAGGGATTGCACCCGGCCCATGGTTGGACGAGACCAGTGCCACAGCTCAGGAGGACTCAACCCAGTCGAGCGCCTCGCCCGTGGAAGAAGGGGGCTCGAGTAGAACAGCTAGGAACCGGCCCATCCCTGATGCGACCGTCGACCTCAGCCGGCGAGAGCCGACGCTGAGCCGGAGTGCAACGCGGGCAGAGTCGCGGACCACCAATCGGATGCCATCATGGCTCTCGACGTGCCGCACGACTGCTCAGGAGTCGACAACTCCCAACGGCCAGATCCCCGACGCAAGCCTTTGCGAACTACCCGACGGATTCCACCTTCGCGGGGATGCAGCCGCAGCTTGGGCGAGGCTCAGTGCTGCCTACAAGTCCCGGTTCGAGGACCAACCCTGCCTGACCGACGGGTATCGCGACCTGGCGAGCCAACAGCGGCTCTATGCCGTCAAGCCTGGCCTGGCCGCCCAGCCGGGAACCAGCAATCACGGGTGGGGGGTGGCCGTCGACCTGTGCGGCGGCGTCGAGACCTTCGGGACCGATCAGTACGTCTGGATGCTGGAGAACGCGGAGCGCTTCGGCTGGGAGAACCCTGCCTGGGCGCGATCTGGCGGGTCGCGACCGGAGCCTTGGCACTGGGAGTACATCGAGGGAACGAGGTAGCTGCCATGGACGAGCAACGCTACGGTCGGACACCGCGTTCGCGCATCCTCGCTGTGGGGCTGCCCCCTGCGCTGTTGCTGACCGCCCTGGGGGGCTATTGGACGCTGCTCTCGTGGGGGGGGTGTTCGGCGGGGAAACATCTCGGTCGCTGGGTGCAGTTGGGCCGATCATGGCCGGCTTTGGTGTCGCGCTGCTGTGGGTGTGCGTGCGTCCTCGGCGCGACCGGTGATTGGCGAGCGGTGATTGGTCCCCGGTGACCGGTGTCGGAGGAGTTGAGATGGTGCTCTGCGTTCGCCGCGCGGCAGCCCGGCGCGGGTAGTACCTACCTACCGCGAGCGGCTTCGCGTACCTGTGCGCTGGTGGATCCAGTGGGGTCTCATGGTGGCCAGCTTCTGGTTAGCGATGATTGCTGCCATCCCCGGCCCGCTGCCCTGGTACATCACCGGTGGACTCTTGGTCGTCCTGATCTGGCTCCTCCGATGGTACGGGTCGGCGCGGATTGTGGTGACCGACGAATGGTTCCAGGCAGGGCGCGCGCGCATCGAACGGCGCTACTTGGGCGAGGTCGAGGTGCTCGAGGCCGCGAGGATGAGGGCGGTGTCCGGCCCCGAAGCGGACGCTCGGGCATTCCTGGCTCTGAGGCCGTACGTCACCGCCGGGGTCCGGATCACGCTCGACGATCCACGCGATCCGACGCCGCGTACTGGGCTGGTGAGCTCGCGGCGACCGCGGGCGCTCGCCGCAGCATTGACGGCGCCGGTGGGGCCGCCGACGACCGAAGATGCGGCCATCCGGTGATCGAGGCCCACGGCGTCGGCGGTCAGGCGGACCTGCCGATCCCCCTGTCACTCGCGGTGGGAGGCGCCAGCGCAGCGCTCGTGGTCTCCTTCGTGGTCCTGGCGACGGCGTGGCGCTCTTCCCGCTATCAAGGGCCGCAGGCGCCCGCCGGGCGGCCCCTCCCCGCGACGGCGTCCCGGTTGCTTCTCTCCCACAGCTCCCGGATCGTGCTCAGGGTCGTCGGAATGGCAGCGTTCGTGCTGGCAGCGGCCGCCGCGCTGTTCGGGCAGGACAGTTTGACCAACCCGTTTTCGGCATGGTCTACGTGTGGTGGTGGGTCGGACTTCCCTTCGCATCCGTGCTGTTCGGGCCGGTGTGGAAGGCGATCAGTCCCGTGCGGACCATCCACGCCGGATTGGCTCGGGTCACCGGAGGCGACCCCGCGCGGGCGTGCTTGAGTACCCGGCGAGACTGGGCATGTGGCCAGCTGCGATCGGCTTGTTCGCCTTCGTGTGGCTCGAGCTGGTCTACGACAACAGCAGCCAGCTCGGCGACGTCCGACTCTGGTGCGTGACCTATCTGGCCATCATGCTGGTCGGCGGTGCGGTCTTCGGCTCGGGGTTCTACGAGAAGGCGGATCCGTTCGAGGTCTTCTCCACCCTCGCGGCGCGTATCTCGCCGTGGAGGACCGAGCAGACGGCGACGTCCCGGCCCCGGATCGTGCTCTGCAGTCCGTTGGCGAACCTGGCCGCCACACCAGCCACCGCCGGCCTCACTGCGGTCATGGCAGTCCTGTTCGGGAGCACGGCGTTCGACTCCTTCGGCAAGTCGGAGTGGTGGCTTCGCACGATCTACGGCAGCTCGTTGTCGGCGAACGTGCTCAACAACATCGCCCTCATCGTGTTCTGCGTGGGCGCGGGTGTCGTCTTCGCTGCCGGCTGCGTGCTGACCCGAGCCGCGAAGGACGTTCGTCGCGCCAGGCTCCCTGATCTGTTCGCACACTCACTCGTCCCGATCATCGTGGCGTACTTCGTCGCCCACTACCTGACGCTCTTCGTCGACTACGGCCTGCAGACCCTGTCGCTGGTCAGCGACCCGTTCGGGAAGGGCTGGGACCTGTTCGGCACCGCCGGAGTCGCACCGACGTTCTGGTTCTCCTACCACCCGACGTTCCTGGCGACTCTCAAGGTTCTCGCGGTCGTGGTCGGACATGTCGCCGCTGCGGTCGCCGCCCACGACCGCGCCCTCCAGGTGCTGCCGTCCACGCACCGCATCACCGGTCAGCTCCCGCTGCTGATCACCATGGTCGGCTTCACCGCCGGGGGGCTCATGCTCCTGTTCTCGGCATGAACGCGATGCTGTGGACCCGCGCCTTCCTGGTTGCCGCCGTGGCAACCGCCCTTGGCACGACCGCTCACGTGACGGCAGGCGGGCTCCTGCCCGGCCCGATCACCGCGGTCGCCGCGTTCAGCTCGCTGCTCGTGATCGCCGCAGCGGCGCTGACCACACCGGCGGGCTACGTGCGGATCGTGGTCCTGGTCGGCGGCGGCCAGGCCGCCGTGCACCTGCTTCTCACCGTGACCGCGGGTCACGTGGCACCTCATGCCCCCGTCGCGGCCCGACCGGTCCCGCCCCTCCAGAGAGCCCGGCCCGGCGGGGTGCGCGATCAGCTCGCCGTCGTACCCGATCCGGACAGGGCGACAACCACGGCCACGCCCGGGCTCCAGCACCTGGTCGATCACGTCGCCGGCACCGACGCGCCGATGATGGCGGCGCACCTCGCCGCAGCGGCTGGGGTCGCCTGGTGGCTGTGGCGCGGCGAGCAATCGGCATGGGCACTGCTCGCACTGCTCTGGGGTTGGGTCACGACCCCCACGGGCGCGCCGATGCGTTGCACCGCGCGGGCAAGAGTGCTGAGCCCGCGGCCGGAGGATCGCGCCTGCCGTCTGCGTGAGTCGATCGGCTCGATCAGTCGCCGTGGCCCACCACTCGCACCGATGCCCTCGACCTGAAACCCCGGGGGAGGAGACGAGCCCCGCGCGACGCTCGCGCCGGCGGCTGTCGACGTCCGCCCCCACGAACCTTTCTCACGCATGGAGAACCACATGAAGAAGAACCGCACTCTGCTTGCCACGGCAGCCATCACGGCCGCTCTTGCGCTCAGCGCCTGCTCCGGTCCCGCTGATGAGGACACCGGCCCGGACGCCGGGACGCCCTCGACCGGAGCGACCGATCCGACCGCGGCAACATCGACGGAGCCAGCGACGACGACACCGTCGCCGGAGCCCACGACCGCCACGCCGGAGCCGGTCGGCCCGTCGTTCGCCGTGACCGTCAAGGGCACAAAGGTGGGACCGAACGCCCAGGAGCTCAGCGCGGCGCCGGGCGAGACGATCACCATCGACTTCGACACCGACCGCGCAGGGCAGCTGCACGTGCACTCCAAGCCCGAGCAGTACGTCGACTTTCCGGCCGGCACCTCGGCCAAGAAGCTGGTGATCAAGACCCCCGGCACGGTCGAGATCGAGGAGCACGACTCCGAGGCAGTCGTCGCCGTGGTGACGGTGAAGTAGCGATGATCTCCGCCCACGGGATGGGCGGGGGCGCCGACCTGCCGATCTCCGCGTCCAGCGCGGTGGTCGGCGGGTCGGCTGCGCTCACCATCTCCTTCGCCGTGCTCCTCCTGGCCTGGCGCCAGCCTCGCTTCGAGAGCACCGACCGGAGGCGGCTTCTCGCCCCCGGACTCACGGGTTTCGTCGATGCGATGGCGACGCGCGTGGGGCTTCGTGCGTTGGGCCTGGCCCTGTTCGGCTTCGCCGTCTGGGCCACCGTGGCCGGCCAGGACGATCTCGGCAGCAATCCGGTCTTCGGGATGTTCTACGTGCTGCTGTGGGTCGGTCTCGTCCCGGCTTCGCTGCTGTTAGGGCCGATCATCAAGGCGGTCAGCCCGGCACGGACCATCTCCTTCGCCGTGGCCAGAGTGCTGCGGATCGATCCGGAATCTGGCTTGGGTCGTCTTCCGGCGGGAGTCGGCCTGTGGCCCGCTGCTCTCGGTCTGTTCGCGTTCGTGTGGACCGAGCTCGTCTCGCCCGACGGTACGGCGCTCGCCACGGTGGGGCTGTGGCTCTTGTTCTACGTGGTCCTCGTGGCGGGTGGCGGCGTGCTGTTCGGCCAGGCATGGTTCGAGCAGGCCGATCCGTTCGAGGCCTACTCGACTCTCGTCGCGCACCTGTCGCCGTGGCGGCGCAACACGAACGGGGCCATCGAGGTCGTGTCGCCCCTGCGCAACCTCGCCGGCGTCCCGGCCCGCCCCGGGCTGCTGGCCGTCACGGCGGTCCTTCTCGGATCGACCGCGTTCGACAGCTTCGCTGGGTCAACGACGTGGCTGCAGTACACCCAATCCACCTCGCTCGACGTGACATGGGTCGAGACGCTGCTGCTGCTCGGCGTGTGCCTGCTGGTCGGAGGAATGTTCTGGTTGGCTACTGCTGGGCCGTCACGCTCGGCGAAAGTGCCAGCGCGTCAGGTGCCGGGACTGATGGCGCACTCGATGGTGCCGATCATCGTCGGCTACATGGTCGCTCATTACCTGACGCTGCTGGTGGAGACTGGCCAGCTGACGCTCATCCTGGCCAGCGACCCCCTGGGCAACGGGATGAACCTGTTCGGGACCGCCGATCGGCAGGTGAACATCTGGTTGTCGCTGCATCCGACGTTCCTGGCGAGCGTCAAGGTGCTCGCGATCGTGACCGGGCACGTCCTGGGTGTCGTCTCGGCGCACGATCGCGCGATCAAACTGCTGCCGCCAAGAAGCCACTCGACCGCTCAGTTGCCGCTCCTGTTGGTGATGGTGGCCTACACCTTCACCGGCCTCTACCTCCTGTTCGGGCTGTAGCCGGTTCGGCTGGCGCTCCTCGTGGCCGTTCCCTCACGGGAACGGCCACGGGTTCGCCCGACACCCTTGAAGCCCCTTGGTCTGCTGCACCATGACCGAGGCCAGCCCCCCTGGTTCGCCACAGTCCCGATGACTGTTGCCCAAGGCGTGGCCGAACTCGTGGTTGATGAGGTAGCGGCGGTACTGCGCCACGCTCCGGTAGGCGTCGGCTCCATTCGCCCAGCGCCAGGCGTTGAGGACGACCAGGTTGCCGTTGCGACAAGAGAGCCGGCCGCCAGTGTCCAGGGGTGCGCACAGGGCGTCGGTGGTCGCCGGGGTGGCCACGACGATCCGGAAGTCGGCCCGACCGGCCACCCGGCGCACCGCCTCGCCTCCGTTCGCGGTCCATCCCCGCGGATCGGTCAAGGTGCGGTCGACGGAGTGCGCGACGGCTGCTTGGTCGAAGGGAACACCGTGCTCGATCTCAACGGTGTAGGTGACCGACTCCCCCGCCCCTACCGTCTCCCTCCCGCTGACGGTCTGGGCGGCGATCCTGAATGTTCCGGGTCCTCGCTCTGGGACCGCAGGTGTTGTCCGCCGCCTGACGGGGTTTCTCGTCGGTGGCGCTACCGATGGGCTTGGCGAAACTTCCTGCACCTGCGCCTCGCCCGATAGCGGCGTTGTCTGGCCCGCGGGTCGGTCCGCTTCGGCCGGAGCCGTCGGACCCGCGGCCGGACCGACGGCTTGACGAGATCCGTGCATCGCCTCGATGACGAACGGTCCGACCTTAACGACACTGGCAGCAACGATGACGGCGATTCCTCCCAGCATGGCCACGGCGCCGACCCCGCGTCTGGCTCTGAGGGTGCGCGGGCTGTGCGCCCGGTGGCGGCCGCGCCCGGCTGACGCGCCCGGAGGCGACGCCCGGTGGCGGCCGGTCACGTGCTCTCTCCGCGGCGGAGACGTAGTCCAGCTGCGACCATGGCGCCGATGCCGATGAGACCGATCAGGTTCTTGACCAGAGCCCCGAAGCGGACAGCATTGGTCTGTCGGTCGAGGAGCGGGACCGTGACCTCGAGTACGGCCGTGGTGCGGGGTTCCAGCCTGGCCAGGACCTCGCCGTCGGGACCGATCGCGCCGCTGATCCCGTTGGTGGATGCAACGACGACTGTTCGTCCCGTCTCCAGGGCCCGGAATCGGGTGATCGCAAACTGCTGCTCGAGCTGGGCGGTGCCGGTGAAGGAAGCGTTGCTGGTCTGCACTGTCACGAGCTCAGCCCCCCTTCGCACCTGCGCTGTCACGGAGTCATCGAAAGCCACATCGAAGCAGATCAGGTCCGCCACCTTGGTGCCGGCGATGTCGAGCGGCTTGGTGCGTGAGCCCGGTGTCATGTCCCGCGGGATCATGTCGAGACGGCCGATCTGGAGTCCGGCGAGCTGCTTGCGGAACGGGATGTACTCACCGAACGGAACCGGGTGCCTCTTGGTGTAGCGCTCGGTGACAACCCCCTGCTCATTCCAGACCAGGCCCTGGTTCAAGACCTCGTCCGGCCGATCACCGTCAACGATCGCACCGACCACCACCGGCACACCGATCGCGGACGAAGCTCTGTCGATTCCCAAGCGGGTCCGCTCGTCACGGAAGGGATCGACGGCGGTGGAGTTCTCGGGCCACAGCACGAAGTCCGGCTGTTGTGCCTGTCTTTCGCGGATCTGTTGGGCGAGGTTGGTGGTCGCTTCGACGTGGTTGGCGGTCACCTGCCGGTGGACAGCGACCACATCGTTGCCCGCCCCAGGTACGTCTCCCTGCACGGCGGCTGCCCGGACCGACTCCTCCCCCTGCTGCCAGTCCGGACCTGTTGAGGGAGCTGGGAGCAGCGACGGGCGCCCGCAACCAGCCCGATGAGCCCGACGCAGGCCGATGCTCGGGCAGCGTCCGCCCAAGTACGCGTGTGAGCACGTCGGGCTCGGGCGACGCGAGCAACACGGACGACTCGGTGAATGCCAAGCACCGCCGCGGCCCCGAGGCTGCCGCACAAGGCGACGATGAAGCTCGTGCCTCCCGCGCCGACCCAGGGCACCCACCCCGCGAGCGGAGTGTCGATCACCGTCCAGGCCAACCGAGTCCAGGGGAACCCGCCCAGTGGCCATGTCGACATGACGGACTCGACAGCCACCCACCACGCCGCCATCCACAACGGCCAGGCCTGAACTGTCCATCGGCGACCGCGCCGAGGGACGCGGGCATGGGCACGGGCGCGGGCATCGTGGAGGATGCTCAGGCCGAGGGCGAGGAGGGCGTAGTAGACGGCCGCGGCCGCACTGACCAGGAGCCAGGCGTCGGTGCCGATGACGCGCATCCAGGACACCAGGAGTACGACGAACGCGAGCCCGAACACCAGACCCAGCAGCGCCGCGGTGCGCCGCCGAGTTCCACTCACGGAGATGACGAGGGCTGTCACTGCCAACGGTGCCAGCCACCGCAACTCCCAGGGCGCCGACGCCATCGCCCCGGCGGCACCGCCTGTAGAAGCCAGGGCCAGCCTTCCCAACCATCGCCGGCAGTCGTCGATACTTCGAGGGACATCCGACGCCCCAGCAGCAGTCCCCGACGCTGGGCTCGGCGCTGGGCTGGCTGGTGGACTCGTCGATGCGGTCGGCGCGGGGTGATGTGTGTCGAGTCCGTCCGGCGCGTCGACGGTGCCCCCGGGGTTCATGCGGCATCAGTGAGCTGGCTCAGCAGCCTGCCCATCATCGGCCGAGACTTCTCCTATGACGCGGTCGACGATGCGGCCCTCGGCATCCACGGCGAGGGTGACCGGCAAACCACGGACACGCGTCGTGTCCAGCAGCTCACCATCGACGTCCACGACCTGGGGGTAGGTGACACCAACCTCGGGCAGGAAAGCCGCAGCCATGCTCGGGTCGTCGCGAGTATTGACGCCGAGGAAGCTCACATTCTTGGTGGCGGCTCGCGGCTTCGGCCAGAAGCGGCATCTCCTTGCGGCACGGACCGCACCACGAGGCCCAGAGGTTGATCAGAACCGGCCGGTCACGCAACTCGCCGAGGGCGACCGCGGCGTCCTGGTTCAAGCAGGGCAGTGACAACGACGGCAGATCGCCACCGTCCAACCCTGCACCTTCTGCTCCTTCTTCGGCCCGGCCTCCATCTGCGAGAGCCTGTGTCAGTCCCCTGCAGTCCTCCAAGCCCTCGACCGCGATCGGCAGCGCTTCCGTGCTGTATCCGTGACCTTCCGAGGATCCCCCCTCACCACCCGTGGGGACGGTGCAACCGGTGAGCCCGATCATGACCAGAACCCCCGTCACACCGAAACGGGTTACGACGCCGACTGGACGACGGGGCTCTCGTGTCGGCTCGGTCGCGTGACGGACCGCCTTGCCCATGCCACCGTCCTCCCGGACCATCTCACTTGACTACTAAGTACGATAGTAGGCATGAGGTCACGCGCTCGCCGCGACGGCTGCCGAACGAAAGCATCCCTTGACGACAGGAACCTTGTGACGTGGACGCCCACCGCCCCCTCCGGATCAGACGCGCCGCGGCAGGCGCGGCGCTCGCCACGCTGAGCCTGGCGTGCTCACTGCTTGCGGCAACGACAGCGACGGCTCGCCAGAGGGCACGGCTGTCGACGGCAGAACCGCCTCCTCGCCGGGAGTCGACCTGGGAGATGTGGTCGAGTACGACGACCTCAGCCGCAACCACGTCAACGGGACGGTGAACTATCCCCAGAACCCTCCTGTTGGTGGCGACCACGCACCGGTCTGGATGAACTGCGCTGCCTACGACGTACCCGTCGATCCAGGGATGGCGGTGCACTCGATGGAGCACGGCGCCGTTTGGCTGGCCTACGATCCCGGCCTTCCCTCGGAGGACGTCGACGCGTTGCGCGCCCTGACCTCCAGCAACGGGTTCGTGCTGGTCTCGCCCGTGGAGGACATGGACTCGCCCGTGGCCGCCACTGCTTGGGGCCGCCAGCTCACCCAGGACAGTGTCGACCTCAGCCGACTGTCCGCATTCGTCAACACCTTCGCCCAAGGTCCCCAGACCCCCGAACTCGGCGCCCCCTGCACCGGAGGCATGGGGTGATGCCCGAGCCTGAGAAGCCCCTCGACCTCTCGTCCGACCCCTCTCCTGAGCCTTCCCAGGGCCCCGACCCCAAGACCTCGACGCCTCACCCCGACCCCGACGCTCATGCCGAGGGTGCTGATGGTGCTGAGAGGTCCGGCGGCGACTCGGCGGGACCGACCGCGGACTCGCAGTCTGCGGCTCTTGGTCAGTCCAGCGAACGGACTGACTCCGGCCCCGCTGCTGCAGTTACAGCCCGCGACTCGACGTTCTCGACCGCGCCGTTCCAGCCGGGTCCTGCCCTGTGGGGCATTGCCGTCCTCGCGGCGCTGTTCCTGATTTCAGCGGGCGTGTTCGTCGGCACGCTCCTCGACGGCCCACGCTCTGAGAAGCAGGCCCCCCCGACATCGGCGCCTTCTGAGGTCGACGTCGGGTTTCTCCGGGATATGCAGACCCATCACGCTCAGGCAGTCCAGATGGCTGTGCTGATCCGCGATCGCACCGATGGCGAGGAGATCCGCAAGGTCGCGTTGGACATTGAGCTCACACAACAGCAGCAGATCGGACAGATGTACGCACTCCTGGCGAGTTGGGGCGAGCCGCAGAGCAATCCGAACCCGATGGCCTGGATGACTTCCGACACAGGCGCCGGCGACACCGACGATCCCCACGCTGGCATGGCTGACATGCCAGGGGCGGACGGCTCGGCGATGCCGGGTATGGCGTCAGCTGCTGACCTGGAGCGGCTGGCGTCATTGCGGGGCACGGCGGCAGAGCGTCGCTTCCTCGAACTCATGATCGCCCACCACCAGGGTGGCATCCCGATGGCCACCGCCGCTGCCAAGGACGCCGACGAGTCGTGGGTCCGCACACTCGCCCAGAGCATCGTCGATGCCCAGAGCGCCGAGCTCACCGCCCTGCAGGCGATGCTCGACGACCGGGGTGGACCACTCGGGTGATCGGCACCGGATTCCTGCCGCGTCCGCTCAGGACGGCTGTGGCGGCCCTTGTACCCGTGGTCCTCCTGGCGATCGTCCTGACCGGCTGCAGCGCCAGCGACTCCGGTTCACCGACGGCAACCTCCAGCGTCGTCGAGCAGATCGCGCCCGAGGACCGGGTCGAGGTCGAGCCGTTCACTGGCACTCAGCTCGACGGTGAGCCGTTCGACAGCCGGGACCTCGCCGGCCAGGTCGTCGTCTACAACGTCTGGGGCTCTTGGTGCGCACCCTGCCGCACCGAGGCGCCCGCACTCGCACGCGTTAGTCGCGCCAACGAAGACAACGGCGTCCAGTTCATCGGGATCAACGTGCGTGACAACGACGCCGCGCCGCCGTGGCGTTCGAGGACCGCTACGACATCGTCTACCCCAGCATCAGCACCGACACATCGAGCGCAGCTCTCCTGGCCTTCGGACCCGCACTACCCCCGAGCGCGGTGCCCAGCACGATGGTCGTCGACTACCGAGGGCGACTCGCTGCGCGCGTGATCGGTCCTGTCGACGAGTCCACCCTGGAGGGCTCATTGCCGACGTCATAGCCGACGTCGGCGAAGCGACCCCAGAGGGCGGATCGTGACCCAGCCATCCCGGCCATCTCGGCCATCGTGGGGCTGGTTTCGCTGGACGTGGCGGACCCTGACCTCGATGCGGACCGCGGTGATCTTGCTCATCCTGTTGGCGCTGGCAGCCATCCCTGGATCGGTGTTCCCCCAGCGGAACGTGGCGACCGACCCGGCCGCTGTCGAGCAGTACGTCGCCAAGTACCCCGACCTCGCGCCGTGGCTGGACCGCGCCGGTCTCTTCGACGTCTACGCCTCGCCCTGGTTCGCCGCAATCTACGTCTTGCTGCTGGTCTCGATGACGGGCTGTGTCCTGCCACGCTCGCTTCGCTTGTGGCGCGCGATCAGGTCGGCACCGCCGGTCGCCCCGCGGAACCTGGGCCGCATGGAGGATCACCGACGTCTCGAGGTTGAGCAGGAGCCGGAGGCCGTGCTCGCGGCGGCCGCGGACCATCTACGCCGGCGGCGGTTTCGCGTGGTGGTCACCGACTCCGAGGTCCGCGCCGAGCGGGGCTACCTCCGCGAGGTCGGCAATCTGGCATTCCATCTCTCGTTGCTGGTCCTCCTGGTCGGCATCGCCGTCGGCAAGCTCATCGGCTTCGAAGGACGAGTCGCCATCGTTGAAGGCGCCACCTTCGCCAACGACCGTTCTCAGTACGACGTCTTCACGCCTTCGGCGTGGACCGACGTCGACGACCTCGAGCCTCTCTCGTTCCGCCTGGACGAGTTCGATGTCAGCTACCAGCTGCGCGGACCCAGCACAGGCCAACCATCCGACTTCACCGCCCGGCTCAGCTACCAGGCCGGTGACGGGGAACAACGCACCACGACGGTTCAGCCCAACAAGCCCCTCGACGTCAACGAGACCAAGTTCTTCCTCACTGGCAACGGCTACGCCCCGCGCGTGACCGTGCGCGACGGTCGCGGCCAGGTCGTGTTCACCGGCCCAGTCCTGTTCCTTCCACTGGACGCCAACAACACCAGCGAGGGCGTCATCAAGGTGCCTGACGCCCAGCCGACCCAACTGGCCTTCGAGGGCCTCTTTCTGCCCACGGCCGCTGTCGGCGAGCAAGGCCCCTACTCGATGTTCCCCGACACCCTCGATCCCCAACTGTTCCTCACCGCCTACACCGGCGACCTGGGCTTGGGCGACGGCGTACCGCAATCTGTCTTCGCGCTCGACCGCGGCGGACTCACCCAGGTCCAGGAGGACGGAAAGCCCTTCGCGAAGGCAATCTCGGTCGGCCAGACGGTCGAGCTTCCCGATGGCCAGGGCAGCCTGACCTTCGACGGGGTCTCACGCTTCGCGAACTTCCAGATCGCCTACGACCCCGGCAAGGAGATCACCCTCGCCGCGGCGATCGTCATCCTCATCGGCTGACCTCCTCGCTGGCCATCCGCCGCCGACGGCTCTGGGTGCGAGTGCACCCGCTGGCCACCGGCCACGGCCCGCCCGCGCACTCGCTGGTCGAGGTCGCGGGCTACTCGTTGACTCGGCGGCCGCCACCCCCCGCCGAGATCGCAGAACTGTGCACCGCACTCGACCTTCCCCGATCTCCCACACCGCCCACAACACCGCCCGCACCGCCCATCCAACGGAGCCGGACCAGCAAGGACGCACCCACATGACACTCGACAGCACAACCCTCGCCGAGGTCTCCAACGCCCTGGTCTACGGCGCCATCGCCGTCTACGCCCTGGCCATGCTGGCCTACGCAGCCGAGTCCGCGCGTCGAACCGCAGGCACCGAGGGCAGTACCGAGGGCAGCGAACGCACCAGGCTCCTTGGGGCGATCGCACCTCCCTCACGGTGTTGGGGTTCAGCCTGACGGCGCTTGGCACCCTGGCTCGAGGCTTCGCAGCCGGACGGGTTCCCTGGGGCAACATGTACGAGTTCGTCCTGGTCTGCGCGGTCGCCGCCGGTGCCGCCTACCTGGTGTTTCTCGCCCGGCAGCCGGTTCGCGCCTTCGGTGTGTGGATCGTGGCACTCATCCTGCTCGCGCTCGGCCTGGCCGTCACCGTGCTCTACACCCCGGCCGGTGCCCTCGTCCCCGTGCTCAACTCCTACTGGCTGGTGATCCATGTCGCGGCCGCCATCACCGCCGGCGGCGTGTTCACCGTCGGAGCCGTGGCCTCCGGGCTCTTCCTCGTCCGCAACGACGGGAGCGTCGCGCGACCGTCGTCGTCGGCGCCCCCGAAATCGCAGAAGCTGGGAGCGCGAAGGGGGCGAACAGTCAACAGGAAGGCGGGCGACGCGGAGGCTATGCAGCCAGCCTTCCCCCGGCCAGCACGCTGGAACAGGTCGCCCACACCGCTCACATCTTCGCTTTCCCGGTCTGGACCTTTGCCGTCATCGCGGGAGCGATCTGGGCAGAGAACTCGTGGGGTCGCTACTGGGGCTGGGATCCCAAGGAGACCTGGGCCTTCATCACCTGGGTCTTCTATGCAGCCCATCTCCACGCACAAGCCACCGCGGGCTGGCGCGGGGTCCGGGCCGCCTGGTTCGCCCTCGCCGGCTACGCCGCGTTCCTGTTCAACTTCTTCGGCGTCAACCTGTGGATCACCGGACTCCACTCCTACGCCGGCGTCTGACCCTTCATCAGGAGAAGCACATGTCCCGTCCTGCCCGCCAGATCCTCGCCCTCCTCGGACTGACCGTCGCCGCCGTCGCCACCGTCGCCGCCTTGATGGCACCATCCGCATCTGCCCACAGCGAGCTCAAGTCCTCCAACCCGGCCCAGGGACAAGTGGTGCCCGAGGTTCCGGACCAGGTTGAGCTGAACTTCAACCAGCAGATCGCCCCCGAGTTTGCTGCCGTCGCACTCGGCCCGCGCAAGGGCGGCGCATCCTCACCACTCGAGGTGAGCGTGCAGGGGACGACGGTCACCGCGACGGTCACCGACGAGACAGCCAAAGAGGACCAGTCTGGCCGGTGGCAGCTCTCCTACCGGGTAACGTCCGCTGACGGGCACCCCATCGAAGGCAGCATCGACTTCGTCGTCCGTCCTGCGAAGACCCAGCCGACCGAGAGCCCCACCGACACCGCGACGGACAGCTCGACGGACAGCTCGCTGCCGCCGGTCACGACCGAGGCGGGGCCGCCCTCAAGCACCGGCTCTGGGTCGTCCAGCGCTGAGAACCCACGGACCTCCTCCAGCGACTCCTCCTGGACCTCCACCCTCGTCCTCGGTTCGATCGCGCTCGTGGTCACCGTCGCCGCGCTCGTGTTCCTGAAGCGACGAAGCGACGCGGAGTGACCACCCAGCCCGACTCCGAGACCAGCTCACCGGGAGCTGCCTCGCCACGGCGTGGGGGCAGCCTCTTCCTCCTGATCGTCGTCCTGGCAACCGCCGTGTCGGCCGTCGCCCTGCTCGCCCTGACCGGCGGGATCGCAGGCGCACCCGCCCCAGGTCTGCCCGACCCGGGGGCACTCACCCGCTGGGGCCTTCCCGCAACCCGGGCCGTGCGCGACTCGGCAACCTTCCTGACGCTCGGTGCGCTCGTCGTGGCAACCTGCATGGTCGCGACGCGCAAGAGCGGTCTGGTGAGCAAGGTCCAACTCCGGCTCGCCGCCATGGCGGTCATCTCCGGCTCGGTGTGGCTGTGGTCGGCGGTCATGGAGTTCGTCCTCTCCTACGCCGACATCTCGGGCCAGGAGCCGCAGACCGCAACCACCGAGCAGCTCCGCTTCTTCGCAACCGAGATCGAGCAAGGCAGCTACCTCGGCTGGAACATCGTGCTGGCCGGTGTCGCGACCTTCATCGCGCTCGCGGCGCGCACCGTCACCGGACTCGCCCTCGCGGCGGTGCTGACTCTTGCCGCCCTGTGGGCGGTCGCTCTGACCGGGCACGCAGCCGCCGACGCGAACCACGACCTGGCCGTCAACATCCAGTTCCTGCACCTGGTGGGCATCGGCCTCTGGATCGGCTGCCTCGTGGCCGCCCTCTGGATCCGACGACACCCGGACACCGACCTGCCCGTCCTCGTCGCCCGCTACTCCCGTCTGGCCGGATGGTGCTTCGTCGCAGTCGCGATCTCCGGGGTCCTCGCTGCCTTGCTGCGCGTTCCTCGCGTCAGCGACCTGGCCAGTAGCTACGGGCTGCTGCTGGGCGTCAAGGTCGCCGCCTTCGGCCTTCTCGGCGCCTTGGGCTGGTGGCAGCGCACACGCGTGGTCGGGAGGCTCGCCGAGGAGGCCGACCAGAGCTCAGCCCGGACGCTGTTCACCCGGTTGGCGGCGCTCGAGGTCGCGTTCATGGCGCTGGCAGCTGGAGCAGGCACAGCTCTGAGTAGGACCCCTCCCCCGGGCATCGAGGCTGCGGATGAGCCGACGCCGACCGAGGCGTTGTTGGGGCATTCGATGCCCCCCGAACTCGGGTTCGCCCAGTGGTTCACCGAGTGGCGCATCGACTCGTTCTGGGCGCCGATTGCCGTCGCCGCCGCGCTCGTCTACGTCGCGGGCGTACGGCGTCTGAGCAGACGTGGCGACCGCTGGTCACGGGGGCGCATGATTGCGTGGCTCGTCGGGTGTCTCGGGCTGCTCTGGGCCACAAGCGGACCACCTGGCGCCTACGGCGACGTCCTGTTCAGCATGCACATGATCCAGCACATGACGGTCGCTACCGCCGTACCGACTTTCTTCGTGCTGGGCGCGCCCGTCACACTCGCGCTGCGCGCGGTTGTGCGACGCGTTGACGGCTCACGCGGTCCTCGGGAGTGGCTCCTGCTGATTGTGCATTCCTGGCCGTTGCGGATCCTCGGGCATCCCATCGTTGCCGGGATCCTGTTCGTCGTCGGCATGATCGCCTTCTACTACTCCTCGCTCTTCGAACAATCGCTGCGCGGCCACACCATGCACCTCCTCATGACGGCTCACTTCCTCCTCACCGGCTACCTGTTCGCGAACGTGGTCTGCGGTGTCGATCCCGGACCCCGGCGGCCGATCTACCCGCTGCGGGTCCTGTTGATCATGGTCGTGTTCGGCTTCCACGCGCTGTTCGCCGTTGCCTTGATGGGCGCCACCGAACTGCTGGCCGGCGACTGGTTCACCGCTCTAGACCGGCCCTGGGGGCCGAGCCCGGCCGACGATCAGTACGTGGGCGCCTCACTCGGATGGGTGCTCGGCGAGTACCCCTTGGTGATCCTCGCCGTCGCCGTCGTATGGGCTTGGGTCCGTGACGACCACCGCGAGGCAAAGCGTCTGGACAGGCAGGCGGATCGCGACAACGGACAAGAGTTGGCCCGATACAACGAGTTCCTCCAAGGGCTCGGCCGGTCGTCAACGAACGAGGGGCACGACAGGTGACACGGTGACGGGGCATTCTGCGTTGGACGCCACCGCTGATCGTCGGCAGTCGGTTGACATCCGACCCTGACTGAAGTCCGGGGATCCTCGGCTGCTACCCAGCCGGTTGGTTGGCGCTACCAGCAGTACCCACTGAGGGGACCACTGGTCTGATCCGCCCTGACGCCGGCTTGAAAGCAGTCGCCATCACGGAGCGAGGCGGCGGCCGAGAAACTGGTCATCTGACGTTTCGGTCATGCGTGGAACCCCAACCCGCAGTAGTCCAGGAGGGCGGTCTCGATCGCAGGGGCGACGGCGATCACCAGCGGAGCCAGGACGACCCCTGCGGCGATGAGGCTGATGGAGCATCGCTGAGTGATCGGCAGGGCTCGTCGCGTGCCGAGTAGGCGGCTCACGCGCTGAACAGCACATGCCCCGTTGACGGCCAGAGACCCTGCGGGGCGTTGGCCTTGGGCGAGGGCAACGAGCGCGGCCGCGAGCTCTCGACGATCGCCCCTGATCGTGGCGCGATCGTCTGCGTGCATCTCGACCAAGGTGGCGATCTCGGTCTCGGCGAGCACGAAGAACTGGATCCGCGGCATCGCTCTGCGCAACACAGTCGCCATGATCAGAGCGAGGTCGTGCCGGCCAGCGAGGTGGGCGCGCTCGTGCGCCAGGGCGACCTCGCGCTGACGGTCAGAGAGCAAGGCGACGGCAGCCGTGGTCATCACGATGTCGGGACGACGGCCAGGAATGCAGAAGACAGCTGGACGGTGGTCCTCGACGACGCGGACATCCGCAGCGCAGCCCTCTCGGCCCACCAGCGCGATGCGTTGGCGTTGGCGTTGGCGGTCACGGCGGATGGAGACCAATTGAGTTACCAGTACATGACTGATCCGGATTGCGAGCGCCGCTGCGCCAGCGATGCCGAAGAGGTGCACCAGAGCACCGCCCGGCGTCTCGTAGTGCTGTCGCAGCATGAACTCGCAGGCGCCCAGCAAACCGGCCAGGTCACCACTGGCGGTGGAGAAGTACGGCAAGGCGAGCGCCACGCCGGCGAGCAGCACCGAGACCGGCACCGCAAGGGTTGCGGTCTGCCAAGCGACCACACCCAGGCGGGGGGAGCGTCGGGTCCACGAAGCGCCGGGCAGGGTCCGGCCAGCAACGAGGATCAGCAGGCCGGCGAAGGCCACGAGGCAGATCGCGGCGATCATCCCAGCCACTCCCCAGACCAGCCGCTTGCTGGAACACAACGTGTCACCATGACAACTCGCTACAGGCAGTGGCGTCGGACTCCACCTGCAAGGTGGCGTGTTCGACGCCGTAGGACTGCCGTAGCGCTGCCCGTGCGTCTCCCAGGACCACGTCCGGGCTCGCACCCGGTGCCGCGACGAGGTGGGCAGTGGCCACGTTCATCCCCGAGGTCAGCGTCCACAAGTGGAGGTCGTGGACCTCGGCGACGCCGTTGACGGCGGTGAGCACCGATTCGACCTCGGCCGGGTCCATGCCGGCAGGGGCGTGCTGTCCCAGGACGGTCAGGACCTCGCGGCCCAGCATGACGGCTCGTACCACCACGAAGAGGGCGATCGCCATCGCGATGGCGGTGTCCCACCAACCATCATTGGTGAGCGCGACCATCACTCCGGCCGCGATGACCCCGACTGATCCGAGCGTGTCGGCGACGACTTCCAGGTAGGCGCCCTTCACGTTGAGGCTCTCGCCGGCGCCACCTCGCAGCAGCATCAGCGCGATGACGTTGATGAGCAGGCCGATCGCACCGACGAGCATGACGGCACCGGTCTGGAGTTCGACCGGCTCACCGATCCGGCCGATGCCCTCGATCGCGACGTAGGCGCCCGCGCCGAGCATGAGCAGGACGGTCAGCCCGGAAGCGAACACCTCGGCACGGTAGGAACCGAACGTCTTGCGGCCGGTGCGATCCTTCATGGTCGCGATCCGTGTCGCTGCCAGTGCCGCGCCCAGAGCTACAACGTCGGCCGCCATGTGTCCTGCATCGGAGAGCAATGCCAACGACCCCGACCACAACCGACGACGAGCTCGACGCCGAAGAACGAGGCGACGAGTCCGAACGCGACTGCTAGCCGCCACCGGTGTCGCCCAGACGCGCTGCCGTGCCCGTGTCCGTGACCGGCGCCCATCAGAGCTCCACCTCTCCGAGCAGCACATCCAGATCCGCGCTCGCCGGGCGGCAAGTCATCGCGTCGCTCATCACGACGCCTCAGTTCCTGTGCGGGTACAGAGCACGACAGCGTCGCCAGTGGCAGCGAGGAGCTCCTCGGTGGCGGCGAACACCTTCACCACCGCCGCCGGATGGGTCAGCGTGAACACCGAGGAGCGCCTGACGGGACGTGACTGGACCAGCCCACAGTCGCGCAAGCAGGCGAGGTGCTTGGAGACGGTGGATTGTGCGAGTCCGAGGTGGGAAGTGAGCTCGGCAACGTTGTGCTCGCCCAGCAACAGATGCCTGAGAATCGCGACGCGGGAGGGGTCGCCCATGGCCCGGTACAGACAGGCAGCTGCAAGCGCGGCCCCTGCCTCGTCGATTCCCGCGACCGCGGGGGCGAGCAACTCGGCGCCGGGTGTTTCCATCGTCATGCGGCGATGATAGCGATATACGGTCACAGCGAGTCAAGGTGGCGGTCGCAGAGGCCCGGTCACTCGGGCGAGCGGTCGAGCATTGCTCGTAGTGCCGCTGACTCATCGGGAGGTAGTTGCTCGAAGAAGTGGAGGAGGGCCGCTGTCCTGTCGTTGCCCGTGCCCAACGCGTCGTCAAGCAGGCCGGCCACGTGCGCTTCTCGAGATTGCGCCGGCCTGTAGTGCCAGGCTCGACCGACTCGCTCGCGAGCCACGAAGTCCTTGCGGTGCAGGTTGTCCAGCACCGTCA
This sequence comes from Nocardioides daphniae, assembly GCF_004777465.1. NCBI lineage: Bacteria > Bacillati > Actinomycetota > Actinomycetes > Propionibacteriales > Nocardioidaceae > Nocardioides > Nocardioides daphniae. Next base: position 49,615 of record NZ_CP038462.1, on the reverse strand, counting down.
TCACCGTGGTGTAGGCGCGGTGCCTCTCCTTCGGCAGGCGGTCGAGCACCTGACGCACGGAGATCGGCACATCGGTGCTCCACAGGACATCCATGACCTGTGCCTCGAGGTCCCCGAGACCTTTCATCAGCCTTGCTCCTCTCGACGAGACAGCATCATCACCCTTGTATCCTATGGTCGATAGTAGTTCTGGCGCTGCAAGCGCGGCCACCTCGACCGAACGAGCTTCCGACCCTCATGAACATCACCGACATTGTCATGGACGGCCCGTTCGTGCTGGCCACCGTCTTGGCCGTCGGCGCCGGCCTGGTCTCATTCCTCTCCCCTTGCTGTCTCCCCCTCGTGCCCGGCTACCTCTCCTATGTCGCCGGCCTGTCCGGCGCCGAGCACACACACGCCTCACAGCAGGCCTCCCGGCAGCTCGATGTCGCCGACCAGGACGGTACGGCCGGCGCAGACGCCGTCGTCACCAAGACCCGTTCGATCAAGTCGGGCTCCCGGGGCGACCGTCGCGTGGTGCTGGGTGCGGTTCTCTTCGTCCTGGGGTTCGCCGCGGTGTTCACCAGCTACGGACTGCTGTTCGGCGCGCTGGGAAGCCTCCTGATCACCCATCAGGAGACCCTGGTGCGCATTCTCGGTGTCGCCACGATCATCTTCGGCCTCGTGTTCAGCGGCCTGCTGTGGCGCATCCCCTTCGCCAGCCGGTCTTTCCGCCCGACTCACAAGCCTCGCCTAGGTCTTGCTGGTGCACCGATGCTGGGAGTCATGTTCGGCCTCGGCTGGACCCCTTGTATCGGCCCGACTCTCGCCGCGGTCCTCACCCTTGCGACGACCTCTGCTGGCGCCGAACGGGGCGCGCTGCTGTCGTTCGCCTACAGCATCGGCCTCGGCATCCCCTTCATCGTCGCGGCGTTCTCCGTCACCAAGGTGATGGGCCGCCTCCAATGGGCACGCCGCCACGCCCCGACCATCATGATGCTCGGAGGACTGGCCATGGTCACCCTCGGAGCTCTTCAGGTCAGTGGCATCTGGCTGGACCTGATGACCCGCCTTCAAGGGGTCGTCGCCAACTGGCAGACGCCCATCTGAGCAGCTCCCGCTATGCACCCGGCTGCTGCGACTCTGCCCTCGCGGCAGTCAGACCAGCGTCTGCCAGTAGTACCAGAACTGCTCGGCGATGAGCGTCACGACCACCAGCACGAGGAGGGTGAGGCCCAGCAGATGCCACTCGCGCAGGACTCCGACCACGCGCGATGTCGCAACCGCGGAACCGAAGAGGCCGCGTTCGGCGTTGCGCAGCGTGACGTACCAGAACACCGGGATCACGACGGCCCACACGATCATGCAGTAGGGGCACAACGCACCGATGCGATACAGGCTTTGGAAGATGAGCCATCCGACGAAGGCCGCGCCGAGGGTGACGCCGGACTGGAGCCCCCACCAGTACCAGCGAGGCGGGCGCAGGCCAGCCACGAGCGCAACCCCGGCACCCGTCAGGACCGGGAAGGCCGCGACGCCGATCAGCGGGTTGGGGAAGCCGAACAGCTCGGCCTGGTCGGTCTTCATGATCGAACCGCAGTTCAGCACCGGATTGAGGCTGCACGTCGGCGTGTACGCAGCGTCCGCGAGGAGCGCCAGCTTCTCCAGGACCAGCACGAACGAGGCCACGAAGCCGATCAGCCCGCCGACCACCAGCAGCCCCGCCAGCGCCCGATCCGATCCCGATCGGATCGGCGTGGTCACCTGGTCACTCCGCCAGGGCCTCGATGATCGCGTCCTCGAAGTCCTGGACGGAGGTGGGTTCAAGGCGCTCGCCGTCGAGGAAGAACGTCGGCGTTCCCTGCACCCCCAGCGCCGTGCCATCGTCGACATCCTTTTGAACCCGCTGCGCGACCTCGTCGGAAGAGTAGTCGGCGTCGTACTGGACCATGTCGAGCCCGAGCTCGTCGGCGAACTGACGGAACAAGTCGTCGAGCGGAACCCTCTGCTCTCCCAAGAGGCCTGGGTCTCGTACATCTTCACGTACATCTCCACGAACTTCCCCTGCCGGGCAGCGGACTCGACCGCCCGTGCGGCCCGCTCGGCATTGAAGTGGCCCGGGAGCGGGAAGTAACGCGCGACGAAGGTCACCTGGTCGCCGTACTTCTCACGCAGATCCTCCACGATCGGGAACGCTGCCCCACACGCCTCGCACTCGAAGTCCAAGAACTCCACCACACGACGTCGCTGCTGCCCCTCTCTCCGACGATCCGACTGTCGTCACGGACCAAGCGACTGTCGCTCGCCCCACCCGGTGCATCGGCACCTGCCTCGCCCCCCTCACGGCCGCTGAGGACGAGCAGGACGCCCAGCACGACGGCGAACGCGCCGGCGACGAGCAAAGAGACCTTGAACTGTGGCTTCACGCGGGACTTCCTCTTCCTCAAATCTACTAGGCATCATCGTAGATAGGTGGTGGGAACGCGGACCGCCGCGACGGCAGGTCTGGCGCTTCTCGAGCCCGCGGGGAACTAGGCGGGCACCACTTCGACTGCCTCCGAGGCAGCACTTGTCCTCGACGTCGGAGGCATGGCGGTGGTCTTTGCCGCGCGGAGGCCGTTGCCGATCACGACGACCTCGGCGACCTCATGGACCAGCACGACCGCCGCGAGTCCGAGCACGCCAAAGAGCGCGAGCGGGAACAGGACCACGATGATGGCCAGCGCCAGAGCGATGTTGCCGGTCATGATCTTCCGCCCGCGGCGAGCATGAGCCAAGGCGTCGGGGATCAGCCGCAGGTCGGTGCCAGTGAAGGCGACATCCGCGGACTCCACCGCCGCGGCCGAGCCAGTAACGCCCATCGCGATCCCGACCGTGGCAGGCCAGGGCGGGGGCGTCGTTGATGCCGTCACCGATCATCGCGGTGGGCCACTGCTCCGCTGAGCTGCGGATGTGGTCGGCCTTGTCGGCTGGCAGCTGCTCAGCGCGCACCGACTTGATTCCGGCCCGAGTCGCGATCGCTTGGGCGGTCTGCGCGTTGTCGCCGGTGAGCATGAGCGTGTCGATGCCCTGGCCGTGCAGAGTGGCGATGGCCTCGGCTGCTTCGAGCCGCAGCTCGTCACGGATGCCGATCACGCCCGCGATCTGGCCATCGACATCGACCACGATGATGCTCATGCCCTCACCCGCCATCGCCGTTGCCCGCTCCCCCAGGTCCTTCGGGTCGACCCAGCGCGGGCTCCCCACCCGCACTTGACGGCCGTCGACGATGCCGGTCAGGCCGTGGCCGGGCAGCTCCTGAACCTCGGATGCCTCTGGCCCACTCGTCGCGGCTGCGGTGATGGCCTCCGCCAGCGGGTGGGTGCTGGTCGCCTCGAGCGCCGCTGCCAAGGCGAGCACGCTGTCGTGCGTTTGGCCGGCAGCCGGCTCCACCGCGACGACCTGCGGTTGGTTGCGGGTCAGGGTGCCGGTCTTGTCGAAGGCGACGGTGCGGATGGTGCCCAACTGCTCGAAGGCGGCTCCGGACTTGATCACCACGCCGAGCTTGCTGGCCGAGCCGATCGCGGAGATCACCGTGACCGGGACCGCGATCGCCAGCGCACAGGGCGAGGCAGCGACCAGGACGACCAGGGCGCGCTCGACCCAGGTGCCCGGGTCCCCGATCAGGAACCCGAATCCGGCAGTCAGCGCGGCGGCGATCAGGACCAGGGGCACCAGCGGGCGGGCGATCCGGTCGGCCAGCCGGGCTCGTTCGCCCTTGGTGGCGTGGGCCTGCTCGACCAGATGCACGATCTTGGTCAGCGAGTTGTCCCGCCCGTTGGAGGTGGCCTCGAACCGCAGGGTGCCCGACCCGTTGACTGATCCGGCCAACACCGCGGCGCCGGGACCGACCTCGACCGGGATCGACTCCCCGGTGATCGCCGAGGTGTCCAGCCAGGAGCGGCCGGTGACGACCACGCCGTCGGTGGCGACCCGCTCCCCCGCGCCCACGACGAGGATGTCGAGCTCGCGCACGTCCGCTGCCGGGATCACTTCCTCACCGCTCAGGCGCGACACCCGAGCGGTCTCGGGGATCAACGACAGCAGTGCCCGCAGGCCCCGTTGGGCACGATCCATCGCCCGGTCCTCGAGCGTCTCGGCGATCGAGAACAAGAACGCCAACGCCGCGGCCTCGCCCACATGACCCAGCAGCACCGCCCCTGTCGCGGCAATCGTCATCAACAGCCCCACACCCAGTCGGGCACGACCACGCCCAACGAACAGGCGGCGCAGCGCGTTCGGAGCAAACGTCCAGGCGCCGGCTGCCAGGCCCAGCGCGTGCGCGATCAGCGCCGCGGTCTCCTGGTCCGCCCACTCCAAGAGCAGACCAGTGACCCACAGCAGACCCGAGGCGACGGGCAGGGCCAGCCCGCGGTCACGCCACCACGGGACCAACTCGTCATGCTCTTCGTGCTCGGTCCCGGCGCCATGTCCGTGACCGCGGGCGCCGGCAATGGATGGTCCGCAGCAGGCATCGTCCAGAGGCAGCGGTACAGGGACACGCACACGAACGGGAACCTCGACCACTGACTCGTTTGGGCCGCAGCATTCCTGGCTCACGCCTCTACCTCCTGGTCAGACACGTGCGCAGGAGAGGACGCGGACCCGGGGCCGCAGCACAACGGCACGTCGCAATCCTCGTCGGTGCACGGGGCACCGTCGTCGACAGCGAGCACCACATCCACCAACGCGCCTAGCGCACGGGTCAGGTGCGGATCGGCGATGTCGTAGCGGGTCTGCCTGCCCTCCGGGTTCGCCACGACGATCCCGCAACCCCGCAGGCAGGAGAGGTGGTTCGACACGTTCGTGCGCGACAGCCCCAGCTCTCGCGCCAGTTGGGCCGGATAGCCCGGAGAATGCAGCAGAGACAGCAAGATCCTGGAGCGGGTCGGATCGGCCATCGCCCGACCCAGACGATTCATCGCATCCACACGTGGCGCTATAGTCAGCATGCGATGACTATACATTGACAGCTGACCAATAGGAGGACACGGTGGACGAAGAACGCGCATCCGAGCCCGCGGCCGGCGGGCATGCTCCACACCACGACGAGGACCTCGACCATGACCACGACCATCATGTCCTCGGCGGCAACGCGCTCATGCGCGAGGTATGGGACGGCGAGGTTGGGCGCTTCTGGGTCGAGGAGACCGACCGCTATGAGCAGATGAACGCGGGCTTCGGTGGACGACTCCGAGCAGACAGCCCGCGGCTCGGAGGCGATCGCCACAGCCCTCAAGCCACACGCAACAGCAGAGGGCGTCTACCTCGACGGTGCGGCCTAGCTTGTCCGAGCTGAGGCTGGACACCGATGAAGAACCCACCACCGCTCGCCCTGATGCTAACTGCCGCTGGCCTACAGCGGCTCCTGGCCGAGGGCACGCCGACGACCCGGACCTCACGGTTGCTTGCCACGGTCCTCGGGGCAGGCGCCTCGGCTGCGCTGGCAGCACCCGTCCTCGAGTTTCGCCGGCACCAGACCACCGTCGACCCCCGCGACCAGGCTGACCCGACCAGCCTCGTCACCACCGGCATCAACGCCCACACCCGCAACCCGATGTATCTCGGGATGGCCGGGCTTCTCCTTGCCAACGCCGTCCGCCGACCAACCCTTCGGGCCCTCCTTCCCCTCGTCGCTTTCATCACCTGGATCAACTACCGCCAGATCCCCGTCGAGGAGAGTGCGCTCCAACAGCGATTCGGCGACGACTACCGCCAGTACCGCACCAAAGTCCCCCGATGGATCGGCATATCCCATCGTTGCGACAACGCCGATTGAGACGCCTGCGGACGCGATGCCGAGCCGCCCAGGAGGCCATGAGCCCCCTCCGAGGTCCGGGACCACTCTGGTCGGTTAGTTCCGGCGGGCAACGGCTCAGGTGCTCTCCGAGCACCTGTCCTCTTCGTACCTCGGTCTCCCGTCGCCGAGGCACGCCTTTCCTGATTCGCATGCGGGAAGGACCGAGCCGTGCTCTACTCCCGACAAGCCCCAGGTGACCCGAGACGCTTGGGGCTTCTCAACGCCCAGCCCCTATCCGGAGGACGTCGCGAGTGCTTGACTCACGCGAAGCGCTGTCCGGCGCTCGTTCGGCTAGAACAGGTCACGCCCTGCCCATAGGACGGGACCGGCCTCGTGACGAGGTGATCCGACTACACGGTGACGCCGAAACGCACCCGCGTCACTGGGTTAGCACCTGAGCTTCACCGATGCGGATCGGCAGAGGATCAGTGGTCAGGTCGAACTCGATGGTCCCAGACTGCCCGCCACCGGTCCACTCAACCACCCAGTGACTGGTCGCGGTGACCTGGTACGCACCGTCGGGCTGGTCGCTCGACATCTTCGCGTAGCGATGCCCGCACGTGGACGAGGCCTGCTTGCCGAAGTGATCGGCGTAGGGGGTGCCCTTGCCAGTGCACGTCACCCTGTTGCCGTCGCCCATATCCCACACAATGCTCGAGACGCTGGCGGTCGCGCTGACCGAAACCGACCCCTCACTAGCGGAAGCGGTGATCGGGCCGAAGGTGTCATCGGTCGGTCTGTCTACCCACATCCATACCGGAAGACCGACCAGGCCGGCGCGGTTGGCCCCGGACTCCGGACGATGCCGATGCTGATCGGATCGAGATCCATCGAGGCGATCGCCCGCTGGGCGAGCACCACCGGGTCGATCCCGACTTCGCCGGTCTCGATCCACATGTACTCCCACGACGACCCCGGCGGCGGGAAGTAGCAGACGTGCCACCAGCCATCTTCCGCGGTCTGACCCGGAGGCGGCACCATGTCGTCCGGTCCTCGCGCCCCGACCCAGCATTTGTACTTGCTGCTCCAGACCGAGCCCTCCGGACCGGTGCACGGGATCTCGTTGCCTGCGTATGTGCACGTTGACGAGCCGTCGCCTGTGGGGTCGGTGCCGGGGTCGGTGGTCTCGTCCTCACAGACGAGTTTTACTTCCCCAGTGTTCGGGTCGGTTTCATACCAGCAGTTCTCCCCACCGGCCGCTGCGGCAGGCGAGGACGAGCCCACCATCACCAATGCGGCCGTCGCGAGGATCGTGGCCAGCGCCCGTGCTAGCACGGCTCGTCCCACAACACATCGGAGCTGTCGACGAGCCACCGGCCCTTCTCTATCACCAACTCGTACTCAATCGGAACCGGATTCCGCAACGGGTTGCCCTCCGGGTCCTTCTGCTCTGGGACCGGGTTGCCATCCTTCGTCCGCTTCACACCGGCGCGGTCCTCACAGTCGATGATCAAGATCAGATCGGCGGTGCGCTGGCGGGGCTCACCAAGGGTGTGCACGTACTCTCCGGTTACTTTGCTGCCAGAGCGCTCGATCCCGGACACGTTCTGCTGAACGTTGAGGAACTCCCGGCCCGTTGCCACCTTGTTGAGTCGCTTGAACTCGATCGTGGCGGCGCGGAACGCGTCATCGCGCACGTCGAGGTAGGCCTCCAGCTGGGCTGCGGCCTTCTCCTCCGGTGTCTCCGGCGTAGGTGAGGCACTGGTGGGCGTCTCGCTCGGCGTCGCGGTGGGCGTGGCGGTGGCGTCGGGATCGTCGCTGCCGTCGTCCGAGCAGCCCGTGAGGGTCAGGGCCAGGGTGAGGGCCACTCCCCCGAGTACGGAGTGGTGCTTCCTCATGCGGTGTCTCCTCTGGGGTTGGGCGGGGCCATGACCGATCGCTGGCTGACGTCGGTTGCGATGTGCTTGAGGTGTTCTTCGGCGGCGTCGACGAGCTCGGCCAGCGAGCCGTTGTCGGCTGGGTCGATGCCGAACTTCTTGTCCGCGTTGTAAAGCGCGCGGACGGTGTCGCGTACAAAGGTGGCGCGGGCGACCCGTCGGGCGTCGAGGTCGGGCCCGTCGATCCCGGCCGAGACGTAGTGCCGCGTGATCTCCTGGTCGAACGTGGTCATGTGCTGGGTGCTCCCTTCCCGAGTCAGCTCGCGAGCCAGCCGTGGGTACTGATGATGGTCTTCGTACGCTCCGACAGTTCCAACGGGGCGTCGCCGTCGTCGGACCGGTTGCAGATCTCCTCGCGGAGGATCCGGTCGGCCTCGAGCTGGTCGCCCTCGGCCTTCATGACGTGTGCCAGGCACAGGCGGGTGCTCTCGCCGTCGGGGTCGGCCCGGTTGGCTACGTAGGCGGCGGAGCGGGCCTTGACCAGGTCTCCGGCGGCGAGGGCCTCTGTGACGACGATGAGGGCGACGTCAGCGATCCAGCCGGACGCCATGAGGTCGACGCGGTCGGGCTCGTTGACGAGCCAGGACCATCCCTCTTCACGGAGCTGGCTGAACGGCTTGGCTTCGCCGACGAGCTCGAGGGCCGTGCACAGGTCAGTCACGCCTTCGGCGCCGCCACGGGCCTGCCCGCGCTTGCGCAGTCGGAGGAAGAGGTGGAGGTCGACCAGGAGGCCGTCGTCGACCTGGTAGACGTTGACGCCGCGGAGCTTGGTCGCGGGCGCCTTGTCGGCGTGAGGCAGGTGGGCATCGGCGGTGCTGGGGTTGGTGCCCAGCCACTCGCGGACGGTGTTGGTGTAGTCGCGCACCTTGCCGGGGGTGATGCCGAAGGCCTCGCCGATCTCCTCGCGGGTGGCGCCGTGCTTGCGGTGCAGGGCGAGGTAGGCGAGGAGCTCGGTGAAATAGGGCTTGCGCTTGGCCAGGGCCTTGCCGTGGGTACGAGCGGTGACCGGGCCGAGCAGGCTGAGCCGGGGACGGGCGCAGTCGGTGGAGAACCAGTCGGTGATGTCCTGGTCGAGGGTCGGGTCGCTCTGCTCGACCTCCGCGCGGACGTGCTCGGGGACCTTCGGTGCGAGCGTCTCGAGGTCCTCCTGGACGATCGCGCTCTGCCGGATGTAGTCCTCGTCGTCGCGCTCGAGGAGGGACGACAGGGGCTCGTCGACGGCGTCGGCGGGGGTGTTGCGGGGCAGGGTGTACTCGCGGCGCAGTGCCCCAGACTGGTCGGTGTAGGCCTCCCAGCCGTCGATGGCGGTCTCGTCGACCGGCACGGGGACGTCCTCGGCGACCTCGCTCTGTGCGTAGACCAGGGCGCAGCCGCGGGCTTCGTCGCTGGTGAGGCCGACGGCGATGAGGTTGAGGCTGGCGTGCTCGAGGACGACGCGGCCAGTGTTGGTCATGTGCAGCACCGCGCCCGGGGTGTTGGGGCGTTCGCCTGCGACGACGATGGAGGTTGCCGACTGTCCGACGTGGTCGGTGACCAGCTGCAGCAGCTGCTCGAGGTCCTCGGGGTCTCCGGCGGCGGCGTCGACCAGGAGCATCCGGGCGGGCCAGGTGTCGTCGTCGACGCTGCCGGTGCGGGCCGTGGACACGTCGGTGTCGTGGCGCTTGGCCCGGTCGACGGTGGTGACCGCGGCCGCGAGGATCTCCGCGGTTGCCGGCGACCCGGCTGCTGCGGTCGGGTAGAAGCTGATCCGCTCGTCCATGGCGACGGTCTCCTCGGCCACGCCGATGCAGTCGACCTGCACCCGCCGCGACCAGGGGTTCACGGCCAGCTGGGCGGGAGGTGGCGGGCGAAGTCGCGGCCGTAGGTGGGGTCTCCGCTGATGGTGAGGGTGGACAGCTCCTCGCAGTTCAGCAGCCACGTCTCGCCGGTGTCGCTCATCCCGATGGTGGCCAGCAGCGGGTAGGGCGGCTCGACGTTGCCGGTGTCGGGACCGAGCTGGTCGACGTCGGTGTCCGTGGTGACGTGCCAGTGGGTCTGGTCGGGGCTGCCCACCCAGGGCACGGGGACGGTGGCCGGCGCGCTGAGGTGCAGGGTCAGCTTGCCGTGCCCGAGCTCCACCGCCGCGAGCGGCGGCATCGTGGTGCCCTGGGCGCCGACGGCGGCCGCGAGGCGACGCAGCGCCTCGTCGGCGAACTCCACGGTGGCGACCGCGGCGGCGCCGGTGGCGTTCAGGGTCATCTCCACCGGCGCGAGCTCCGGCGACGGGGCGGCGATCGCGCGGCCGGGCGGCCGGTTGCGGAACGCGGCGCGACGGCGTGAGCGCAGTGCCATCAGCAGGGCCCCGGACAGCAGCACGCCCCCGCCGGTGAGACCGGCGAGGACCCAGGGTGCCTCGAGGACCGAGTCCTCGCTGTCGTCGACCTGGTCGACCTCGGCGGCTGCCAGCTCCTCGGCCTGGGGCGGCGCGACCTCGGGTGCCTCAGTCTCAGGTGCCGCAGTCTCGGGGACCTCCGGCACGTCGGGCTCCTGGACGACCGGCGGCTTCTCCTCGGCCGGCGGGTCGACGGGCTGCTGGCCCTCGGGGCTGGCGGGGTCTTCGGACCCGACCTCACGCGGCTGCTGCTGGTTGTCGGCACCGGGGATGTTGAGGGTCCAGCCGACGTCGATGACGTCGGGGTCGGTCAGCTGCACTCCGCCGGGCTGGGCGAGGCCGGTGGAGGCCTGGTAGATCTCCGGCCACCGATCGGCGTCACCGAGCTGCTCCTGCGCGATCTCGCTGAGGGTGTCTCCCGACTGGACGCCGTACTGGTGTGCGGGGGCGTCCTTGACCTGAGGCGCGGGCAGCTTGAGCACCCAGCCGGGCTCGAGGAAGCTCGGCTGCGCGCCGAGCAGGTCGCGGTTGAGCTCGGCGATCTCCTTGTACCTGGCTCCGTCGCCGAAGTGGTCCTCGGCGATCGACCAGAGGCTCTCCCCCGGCTTCACGGCGTGATCGACGGTCTTGGGCGCCTGGCGCTCCTGCTTCACCTCGACCTTGACGTCCTGCTGCACGGGGGCCTGGTCGACGGCGGCGGCGTGGACGTGACCCACCGCGGCCGGGGCGGCAGCGTTGGCTGGAGCGGCGGTGGCTGCCTGGGCAGTGATGGGTGCGGCGATGAACAGCAGGGCCGCGAGCCCGATCAGGTTGCGGGCGCCGGCCTGCGGCAGCCGGAGGCCCGGCAGCTGGGGGGCCTGGATGTTGCGAAGCCGCGCGATGGCCTCGACGACGAGGCTGAGCGCCATGAAGGCCCACGCGGCCCAGCCGATCACCTTGAACAGGCCGAGCACGAGCGTGCCGTCGTCGGGCGCCAGGAGCGCGTTCTTGATGCTGTCCAGGGTCGGGGCCTGGTCGGGAACCGGGCTGGCCCCGATGGCGAGGAACAGGGCAGGGAGCCCGACGAGGATGCCGAGCACGGCGACCGAGGCCGCGAGGCCGGTGAGCCGCTGGCCCAGAGTGGGGTGGGTGGGCGTGGTCATCTTTCGATGCCTCCTTCGGCGCGGATGAGCCGCGCGGACGCCTCCCCGGTGACCTGCATGGTGTCCAGGCCGATGATCCCGAGGAACTTGCTGGTGTAGGTGTCGGTGGTGGTGACGATCAGGGTGTCGCCGTCGACGACGCGCGCGTTCCCTTCCACGCCGGCGGCGTGGAGGTAGTCCATCGCAGCCGCCTTGGCGGCGTTGATGTCGACGCGGAGGTCCTCGCCACGCACCGCGGTCGAGCCCTGGACCTCCTGGGCGCCGGTGCGCGCTGCCTGAGCGGCGGCGCTGCGGGCCTGTTGCTGGGTGTGGACCTTGCCGCCGAGGTCGACTGCCATCCCGACGAGAATGATCATCGCGAAGGACGCGGTGGCGAACCACACGCTGATGGAGCCGCGCTCATCGCGCGAGGTCCTCAAGCGACCATCCCCCGCGGACGGGTCGGCAAGTGACGAGGTGTCCACGCGTACCGCCGTGAGCCCTGGCACGTAGCCGTCGGGAAGCACGGTTCCCTGAGGCCGTTCCTCCAGGACGTTGATCATCTCGTCCGTTGGGCCGATGCCGAGCTGCCGCAGAGCCGCCCTGATGTCGTCAGTAGGCACGGCATCGCCTTCCTGGGGATGGTCGACACGGCGCGTCATCGGCGCTCCCGGTAGGCGTCGACGGGACTGCTGGCGGTCGCGGTGATCGTCCTGGTCCCCGGCACACCGGGGATGGCCAGGTCTGACACGTCGACCTTGCAGGTCACCGTGGCGGTCACTTGCGCGGTGGTGCCCAGTGGCGCGTTGAATGCCGCGGCGTTGACCGTGACGTTGGTGGTCGCGCACTGCAGGCCCTGGTCGTGCAGGCTGCTGGTGGCCGCGGACTTGCCGGAGCTGATCGCCTCGCTCTGGGTCCGCTCGATCGAGGCGGCTCGAGCTGCTTCGTAGGCGGCTGCCTCCACCGACTGCTTGGCGATCTCCACGCGGCCGCCGAGGATGACCATCGCGATGAACAGGCCGAAGGCCGGGACGCCGATCGCGGCCTCGATCGCCACCGATCCGCGCTCGTCCGGCGCCGGCGCCGCCACCTGGTCCACCTGGTCATTCGGTGAGCCTCTCGACCGGCACGCTGGCGCTCTGGGAGACGGTGACGTGCCACCCCGGAATCACGCTCAGGGACTTGCCCGTGACCGTGATCGTGGCGGTGGTCGTGGTCCGTGACCCCGAGACACTGGTCGACGTCATCACGTCGGAGCCGCCGGCGTGGTTGAGGAAGGTGTTCGCCGTTGCCAGACCGGACTCTCGGGTGCCGGTCTCGCTGCCCGCCTCGCGGGCGCCCTCCTGCGCGGCCGCGAGCGCTACCTGCTTCGCGTGGTAGTACAGCGCGCCCTGGAGGCCGAGGAACATCAGCAGGAAGAGCGCGGGGATCAAGAAGACCATCTGGATGGTCACTGACCCGCGCTCGTCCCGGCGACGGCGCTGAGAGGTGGCGGACATGACGAACTGGCTCCGGCCTACTTGATCTTGCCGGACTCGCTGGTCACGAAGGCCCTGATGGCGGCGACGACGATGCCGACGATGGCGATGGCCGCCACTGCCCAGAGCACCTCCTGAATCGTGACGGAGCCGCGCTCGTCGCGGTGCCTGGTGACGCGGTCCTCGAGAGAAGCGCGCACGGTGAGCACCGCGAGTTGGAGGGCGATGAAGAGCTTCAACATCGGGTTGTTCCTTCCTTGGTTGTTCGGTTGGCGGTCTTGGGCGACCCTGCCGTGGGTGGGGTCGGTGTTAGGGGCGTCAGGTGGCGAATCGGAGCATCGAGGGGTGACGAGGATCGCCATGAAGACGATGCCTAGCAGGCTGGCAGGGATGTACATGCGCTCGGAGGCCGCGTTGGCCTTGCCGAGCTCGGCGCTGAGCATCGCCGAGCGGAGGGCAGCGGCCCGGGCGCGGAGGTTGTTGTAGATCTGCGCTCCGTCCTGGCCGGACTGCTGCATGATGTCGGCGAGGTCGTCGAGCTCAGGGACGCCGAGCTCGTCCGCCAGGCCGTGCAGGGAGTCCCACGGTGCGCGCGTCATGTAGCGGGCGCGGCGCAGCTCGCTCTCGATCCGCTTGAACACCCAGGTGTCGCCGACCTCGGCGGCCGAGCGCAGCGCCTGCTGGCCGCTGGAGCCGTCGCGGACGCCGGTGGCGACCATGTCGATGTAGGCGCCGAGGGCGCGGTTGAACTCGATGCGCGCCTTCTTGGCCTCGTCGGTGGCGTTGTAGTTGGGCATGAACCAGAACAGGGCGGCCAGGGCCAGCGAGCCGAGCGTGGGGATCGCGAACGGCAGCGGGAGACCGATCATCGTGAAGAACCCGGCCAGCAGCGGCGGCATGATCAGGCCTAGCATCGCCCAGACGACCTTCTCGCCGTAGAACCGGGCCTCGCTGATCTGCAGGATGGCCAGGTCCTTGCGCGGCGTGTGCGCCCAGGCTCCCCCGGGCAGGTTCTTCATCGCCCACAGGCCGATCCGGTCGACGGCCGATCCGGCGTCGCCGCCGGCGTCGTCGAGGCCGGCGGAGCGGCGCGGCACGACGTGGTCGGGCGAGAGACGGTCCAGCGCGTCGACCAGGTCAGGGTCCGACGGAGCGAGACGCCACACGAGCAGGGCGAGGGCCAGCCCGAGGAGCGTGCCGCTGGCGAGCGCAACCTGCAGGCCGGTCATGCGAGCGCTCCTTCCTTCGTGCCCGATGCTGTGCGCTGGGCGGCGCGGTGCGCGGTGCGGGCGTCGAGGTCGAGGAATCGCGGGAGCGGCTTGGCGACGGCCATCCGGCGCATCCACAGCAGCGTCGCCACGTAGGCCGCCAGCAGAACCGCGAGCACGACCTGACCCAGCGGGGTGCCGTACGGCTCGATGTAGTCGCCGGTGAAGGCGAGGATGCCAAGCACACCGAGGGTGATCACGGTGACGGTGCGTGCGGTGGTGCGGGGCTTGGCCTGGTCGGCGGCGATCTGGCGACGTGCGCGCACGTCGGCCGCGACGGTCTCGGCGAGGGCGTCGAGGGCCTTCGACAGACCGGCCTGACCGCGGCCGCTGGCGGCGAGGATCAGCTGGCTGGCCACGACGTCGCCGGTGGAGTCGCTGAGATCCTCGGCGAAGGCGCGCAGCACGTCCTCGGTGGACGAGGTGTTGTTCCACAGCCGCGAGACCATCAGCCCGACCTCGCGCTCGATCGGCTCCGGCGTCGACTGCAGGGACTTGATGAGCGCCGAGCGCAGCGACTGGCCGGCGGTCAGCTTGCCCGACAGGGACCGGGTCCACTCCTCGAGCGCCTCGAGCTTCTCGATGCTCGCGGCTGCCGGCGGCGGCGTCAGCAGCAGCGGGATACCGATGATCGCGGCCGGGACGAGCACGATCGCGATCACCCAGCCGGTCACCAGCGCCACCAGGAGACCGGTCACGGCGCCGCCGATCATCAGCAGCCGAGTACGTCGGTCGAGCCGGCCGAACCTGCTGCCCAGCCGACCGAACGGGGTGACTGTCCGGGCGGCCCGGGCCGGCTTGGGCGGCGCCGGGATCAGCGCATAGACCATGCCGATCAGGCCGATGACGATGCAGGCGCCGAAGACGGCGGGCAGGAACGCCGACGATGTGGTGCTCATGACGTGGCCACCCCCGGGTTGGCCTGGGACTCGGCCGTGTACGCCTCGAGGTCGAACCCGTGGCGGACCAGCTCCTGGGCGAGGAAGTTGTCGAGCTTCCCGGTGGCCACTGCGTGGCCGAGCTTGTTGGGCGCGAAGATCGGGGTGGTCGCGTACCCACGGGCGGCGTCGATGCTGGGCTGGACGACCAGGACCTCCTCGACCCGCCGCTGCTTGCGGAAGGTGCCGTCGTCGTTGGGGACGACCTCCGAGCGCAGGTACATCACGATGTCGATCGCGGCGGCCAGCTTGCTGATCGCCAGCTCGCGGGTGACCTGCGGTCCCTTCTCCATCGCGCAGGAGACGAGCTTCTCGATGGTGTGCTCGGCGCTGCGGGCGTGGGTGGTGCTGATGGAGCCCGGGCCGGACTCCATGGCCTTGAGCATGTTCCAGACCTCCGGGCCGCGGACCTCGCCGACGATCTGGCGGGCGAGGTTGAACCGGAAGGAGTGGTGGATGGCCTCCTCGAGGCTGAACTCACCGGCCTGGCGGCCGTCGAGGCCGACCTCACCGGAGCCGGGCCGGTGCTCCCAGGCGTGGACGATCTTGTGCCGGTCGACCAGCTCGTGCAGGTGCAGCTCGAACTCGGTCTCGAAGGTGCCGATCATCTCCCACGGCGGGATGCACGAGCACAGGGCGCGGACCCAGGTGGTCTTGCCGGAGCCCTGGACACCGGAGACGACGATGCTCTTACCGGCTCGCACGCAGGCGGCGAGGAAGTCGGCCAGGACCGCGCCGCAGGCCTTGCGGTCGTAGACCATCTCGTCCATCGACACCTCGCGCATGCCGTGGCGCGGATCACGACCGAGGTGTGAGCCATCACCCAAGAGCCGGCCGCGAGCCGCGCTCCCCCGGGCAGCCGCAGGTCCAGGTGCGGACGGGCCTCGGTGAAGGGCCGGTTCTGCCGAGAGCCGAGGTCGGCGAGGAACTCGCGCAGCTCATCCTCGGAGTCGGCGATCGGGTCGTTCTCGACCAGGGTGCCGTCGACCAGCTCGAGCCACACCGAGACCACCGGGCCGCGGGCGATGACGATGATGTTCTCCACGTCCGTGCGCTCGACCAGCGGTTGCAGCCGGCCCAGGCCGAACAGCGCGGCCTTGAGGGCGGTCTTGAGTGCCTTCTCCTGGTCCTTGGTCCACGCCGGGCGGCCGGTGGAGACGAGCGTCTCGGCCTCGGACTTGATGAGCTCCTCGATCACGTCGAGGCCCATCTGCTCGCGGTCCTCCTCGGTGACGCGGCCGCCTTCCTTGTCGAGCCGGGCGGTCAGGCGCGAGGAGATCTCGGCGCGGTACTGCGCGATCAGCTCCCAGTCCAGTTCGACGTCGCCGGCCGCGGCCCGGAGGTCGTGGGGCTCCTCCGGTGCGGGCGCGACGAGAGGGCGCAGGCTGAACTCGGAGCGAGCCCGCCCCGGCAGCTGCTCCTCGCTGGTCCAGGCGGAGGCGAAGATCGGCAGCGAGGTCGGGTCGTGGTCCTCCGCGGGCGGCGTCGGCGGAGGCGGCTGGGTGCTGCGGCCGCGGGCGAACGGTGAGGTGCGGTCGCTGGTCGCGGCGTGACGTGCCTCGAGCCACTCATCGGCGCGCAGCGGGTCGCGGCCGTTGGTCCTGGGCTGGTGTCCGTTGGTGCCGTTGATGCTCATGCTCGGCCTCCGTTCGTGGGGGCGAGGGCGGCCTGGTTGGCGGCGAGGATGGACTGGATGGCCGCGGCGCTGGCCCGGTAGCCGCGCAGCAGGCCGGAGGACTCGAACTTGCGGGGCTTGCGGGCGCCGTGGGAGTAGACCTCCGCGGCTTCGGGCTCCCAGTCGACCGAGGAGACCACGGGGATCTGCAGGGCCTTGGCGATGTGGCGTGCGGTGTAGGGCCGGACTCGGGCTCCGGTGGGCACCGTGGGCCAGCGGCGGTCCTCGTCGACGAGGAGGACTCCGAGGCGGGAGAGGCCACCGACCGCGGCGAACTGGGCCCGCAGGGTCTTGGCCCAGCTGGTCGCGCCGGCGAGTGCCGGCAGACAGTTGCGGGTGACGAGCAGGGTGAGGTCGGCGGCGGCGATGAGCGGCTGGGGCCATCCGGCGAGGCCGAGCCGGCCGGCGTCGACGATGACGTCTTGGCCGTTGCGCTCCAGCGCCCGCAGCTGCTCGATGAGCGGATCCCACAGGGGCAGCAGGCTGGGGGCCTGCTCGTGGGCCCGGATGCCGGGCAGGAACCACGCCGACCGCTCGGCCGGCGCCTCAGGGTCCAGCAGCAGCGTCTCGCGCGGCAGGGTGTCGGCCAGCGTCCCCTCGCGCAGGGACAGGGCGAGGTTGATCAGCCCGCCGGTTGGCTCCTGGGTTCCGTGGAAGTAGCCGGCGAACACCGCGGACGATCCGGTCGGGTCGGCGTCGATCAGGAGGACGGGGCTGTGCCAGTTGAGGGTAAGCCCGAGCGCGGTGGTGGAGACGCCGGGCGAGCCGCTCGCGGAGGCCAGGACGATCAGCGCCATGGCTCAGCGCTCCCGGGCGTCCAGGACGAGCGCGACGCGTCCGGTGGCGGCGCGGGCGGCCAGGTCGGCGGCCTCGCGCTCGGGCACCGAGACGTCGACGACGGTCTCCCCCGTCTCCTCGACGCGGCTAACACCGACCACGGTGGCCTCGATCGTCACCGGCTCCTTGTCGGTCACCTCGCCTTGGTCGCCGGGCGTGGTGACGATCCTGACGATGTCGCCGCTGTAGAGGGGCTCCGAGGGCATCTGGGCGGGAGTGAGGCTGATGCCCACCAGGGACTCCCCCTGCCCCGGCACCAGGCTGTCGGTGACGGCCTGCTCGGTGAGCAGGGTGCCGGCCCACAGGTCGACCGCCGCGCGGCTGCCCTCCAGCTGGGCCTTCTGGCTGCCGGGGACCGGGGTCAGCGCGGGGTCGACGCTGACTCGGACGACGGCGAGGTCACCGGCGTCGATGGTCTCGCCGCGCTTGATGTCGTTGGCGACGACGAGGACCTCGTGGGTGTCGTTGACCGAGGTGAAGGCGAATGCAGTGCCCAGCGCTCCGGCAGCGACCAATGCTGCACAGACTGCGAACACCCAACGCCTGCGGCGTCGTCGGAGCCGTGGGAAGTGGTTAACGGGCGGCGTCCCTGAGCTGTTCGCGGGCGCCTCGGCCGAGTGCTGTTGAGTGATGTTCATCGACATGGGTTCCCGAGTCCTCTCCTGTCTCGATCACCTACGTGTCAAGACGGGCCCGGAACGGTCAACAGCAACCCAACTCGACATAAACACACTAGTGCATTTCTATCGACTTGACTGCTGTCCACAGGTGACCAGTTCCGAGATGTCATCGCCCGAGTCCTGACCGGAAGCGGTTGCGCGGTCAGTCCCCCCGATGGGACTGACCTGCTCTTCGCGCACCGAACGTCCGGATCCATGGGACCACAAATCATCCGGCTCTCCCGGAAGGACTTTTCCTTGTGGATATCCGTCAAAACCTGGGGCGTGTGCCCTACCGCGTCGGAACTCCGGCCTGCGGCTACTTCTCCGTTCCCCGCGCGCGCTGACGTTGAGCCTCATGAAAGGCGGCGTCAACGACATCAAGGGGCTGCCCCAGCGCGAGGGCGAGTTTGTCGAGCTGCTTGGACGCAGGGAGCCGAGCCCAGCGACCCTGTTCCCACGCGTAGTAGGTAGGCACAGCCACGTTTACGGCCGCGGCCAGCCTCGGCACCGTTAGCCCAGCCTGAAGACGAAGTGCCCTGAGGTCGGGCATCTCGCCGTCAATGTGAATGAGACGAAGGGTCGGGATATCGAGGGCCCTTGCGAGTCTGACGAGGAAGTCCGGCCGGGGAACGGACGTGCCGAGCTCCCAGCGCGATACTCGCTCCCCGCCAGCAGCACCAACGAGACGTGCCAACTCGTGCTGAGTCAGGCCCGCCTTCTCGCGAGCAGCGCGCAGTTCTGAGGGGTCAAGGGCGGAGACCATCAGCGGCGAACTCTACCGCCCACTGTCGTAGCGCGTGTCTGCTCGTCGGAAGCGCCTCAGACGACCAACGCACGATGGGGAGCTGCGATGCGACCGACGTACCCGGCGGTGTCGTTCTTCAAGCAAGTTTGGCCGGATTTGATCGCCCCGAGGAGCTGCACGGACTTAGGAGACCGTCCGGACATTGAGAGGAGCGTTCCTCGTGCAGCCCATCGAAATCCCTGCCGACTGGAATGGCAGCGCGCTGCTGACCATCGACGAGTTCTGCAGTCTTGCTCGACTGCCGCAGGCGACGGTGCATGCCTGGCAATCACGAGGGTCTGGCCCGCGATTCTGGAGGTTCAACGGCAATGGGCGGCTCTATACGACGGTCGACGAGGTGCGGCGATGGACCGCTCCGTCGACCGTCGTCATGGACGTTCGAGAAACCGGAGGACGGCTGTGAGCGAGGCATCGAGCTGGCGTCCGCTGTTCACCATCGAGGAGGCGGCTACCTATCTCAACGTTCCGACGAGGTGGGTCGCGGATGCTGTTCGGGAGCGGAGGGTGCGATGCACACGAATCGGCAAACATGTCCGTTTTCGCCCAGAGCACCTCGACGAACTGATCGAGGCGGGAGAGCAGCCAGTCTCCGCCTCACCCCACGCGCTGACTGTCGTCCGGCCGCCGGGATCCAACCGTCGCCGCTCAAAGCTCTGATCCGTGTGCGGTCCCGCGGCGGCGCCAGCCTGTGCAAGCTCGGGTCCGGTGAACCACAGCGGGTCGGCCTCAAGTCCCGACGCTCTTCTCGGCCAAAGGCGACAAGCCCTGGCCCGAAGCCGCCTTGGCGCGCTTCTTGGACTTCTTTCCCTTCGCCTTCGTTCCCGTGGACGACCCAGAGCTGGGGCGGATTGTCCCTCCGGTCAGCGCAGTGTCGATGATGCCGGAGATGAGTTCGTCACCGGCGGGAAGCAGATGGCCGTAAGTGTCGATCGTCGTCGTGATCGACTCATGCCCCAACCGTGCCTGGATGTGGGGCAATGGTGCACCGCCAGCGATCAACCACGCGACGTGGGTGTGCCGCAGGTCGTGAAACCTGAATCGACTGATGCCCTCGGCTTCGAGGGCCGTCATCAGCTTTCGCCACACGTGCGTGCTGAAGTCCCCGTTGTGCAGCGGGTATCCAGCGTTCGACACGAAGACGAAGTCGTCAGCTGCCTTGCCTCTGATCCGCTTGCGCAAGACGGCGACGAGCGCAGGCGAGATGGTGATCGTCCGGCGCGACTTCGTGGTCTTTGGTACGCCGAGGTGGTGATCGCGCATCGTGTGCTTGGCCTTCAACAGCTTGGCGAGCCACCCGGGCACGTCAGTTGCGTCGTCCTCTCCATTGCGCTTCCACGCCTTGTTGATTCGGATCGTGCGACGCTCGAGGTCCACGTCGGAGACCCAGAGAGCTCCGAGTTCGCCGAACCGCATGCCGGTGCCCACGGCGACGGTCAGTAGGTCGGCGTATGGTCCGGCCAGATCGACAGCACGTTGCAGTTCTCGTTCGGTGAGGAAGCGCAGCTCAGGTCTTGACTGCTTCACCCTGGACATCCGTGGTGCCGTCCCGACGGCAGGGTTCGCAGGCAGCCAACCGCGCTTGACGGCGTATCCGAAGACTCCGTAGATCAGGCCGTGATAGTTCGCCTTCGTCTTGAGTGACCGGTCCCAGTCGATCAACCAATCCTTGAGGTCTGCCTCGGTGATTGCGGTCACCGGCTTTGTGAAGATCAGTGATCCTCGGATCCTGGTCTCTTCCAGCACGCGGAGGTGGCCCAGGTAGCGCTTGCGCTGGCCGGGCGAGAGGTCGACGATCTGGCGGACGTATTCCTCGCCGATGTCAACGAACCGCGGGGGCTCGGTTAGGGGGTCCGCCTCGCTGGCCGGTCGGACGAATCCCTCGCCCTTTACCCAGCCGGCCGGCCACCGCTGGCCAGCAGCGTCCACCATCTTCTTGAAGCCGTCGGCCCGTGCGAGGTTCTGTGCGTCGGTCCCGGCACTGAAGACCTCGAGCTGTATCGCACCGTCTCGGTGCCTCCCAGACGCCACTTCACGCGCGCCGAGATCCCGCCGTCTGTACGGTGTCGCTTCTCTATGTATGCCATGTCCAAACCTCTCCGAGTAGAGGCTGGTGCACCCTTCGTGCGCCCTTGGGCGATCAGGCTAACTCCGGAAATGAGTAAAGCCCCAGGTCATCCCCGGGGCTCCTCACGTGCGCGAGGGGGGAGTTGAACCCCCACGTCCTTTCGGACACACGGACCTGAACCGTGCGCGTCTGCCTATTCCGCCACTCGCGCGTGAAGCGAGATGAAACATATCCCACGGCGTCGCCACAGCCCAAACCGGGAACGACGCACGCCAACGGCAGGACCGCCACGAGCCGTGCACAACGGCGTACGCCCACACTCCCCGCACGCAGGTTTCACACGGTCGGCGCCGTGGGAACGGAGGTTCGTCACCCCACCCCGATAGCATCGCCACAGGTCGTGCAGCCCTTGTCCGACCGCCACACAGAGGAGAAGGAGGTCGCGTGGGCGCCCTGCAACGATTCGAGCAGCGCCTGGAGAACCTCATCTCCGGCGCCTTCGCCCGCGCCTTTCGCAGCGCCGTGCAGCCGGTCGAGATCTCGGCCGCGCTCCAGCGCGAGGTCGACAACAACTCGCAGATCCTGAGCCGCGACCGACGCCTGGTGCCCAACGAGTTCCACGTCGAGCTGGCCGACGGCGACCTGGAGCGCCTCGCTCCCTACGACAACGCGATGGCGCGCGACCTGGCCGAGCAGCTCGAGGAGCACGCCGAGGCCCAGGGCTACGTCTTCCCCGGTCCGATCGAGATCTCCTTCGAGCAGGCCTCCGACCTCCCCACCGGGCAGATGCGCGTCCGAAGCTCCGCCCGCGCCAGCGTCACCGGTGGCGAGGAGCACCGCCTGCGTGCCCGCAAGCCGCGCGCCGTGCTCGAGATCAACGGCACCCAGCACCCGCTCCTGCCGCCCGGCGTCGTCGTCGGCCGCGGCACCGAGTCCGACGTACGCATCAACGACCCGGGCGTCAGCCGCCGCCACGTCGAGTTCGACTGCACCGAGCGCGGCGACGGTCCCTACGTCACCGTGACCGACCTGGGCTCCACCAACGGCATGCTGGTCGACGGGCAGCGCGTCGACCGCGCCCGCCTGGGCAACGGCTCCACCGTGCGCATCGGCAGCACCGACATCCGCGTCCTCTTCACCGACGAGCACTCGGGGCCCGGCGCGGGGAGGAGCTGACGTGTCCGAGCTGACCCTCTTCCTGATCCGCTTCGCCTACCTGGCGGTGCTGTGGATCTTCGTGCTCGCCGCGATCTCAGTGGTGCGCTCCGACATGTTCGGTGCCCGCGTGCCCGAGCCGCGCGCCGCCCGTGGCGGCCCGCGTGCGAAGGCCAAGCCCGCCAAGGCGCCGCGCCGCCGGGGCTCACCCACCCACGTCCTGGTCGTCGAGGGCGCCAACAACGGTGAGCGCGCCGAGCTCAACGGCGAGCCGGTCCTGATCGGTCGCGGCTCCGACGCCGCCATCCGCCTCGACGACGACTACGTCTCCACCCGCCACGCGCGCATCGCCCTCTCCGGCGACCAGTGGTACGTCGAGGACCTCGGCTCCACCAACGGCACGTACGTCGGCTCCACCCGCCTGACCGAGCCGCTCGCGGTCAGCGTCGGCACCCAGGTCAGGATCGGCAAGACGCTCCTCGAGCTCCGGAAGTAAGGGCACACCCGTGACCGAGCTCGACACCGACACCGCTCTCAGGCCCGTCGTCCGCCCCGACGCGGACGGCCCCGAGGGTGGCGCTCCGATGCTCCGGTTGCAGTGGTCGGCCCTCTCCGACGTCGGCCGGGTCCGCAAGGACAACCAGGACTCCGGCTACGCCGGCCCGTGGCTGCTGCTCGTCTGCGACGGCGTCGGCGGCGCCGCCCGCGGCGACATCGCCTCCTCCACCGCCGTCCAGGTGCTCCGCCGCCTCGACGAGCCCTCCTCCGACGACCTCCTCGAGCGGCTCGCCGGCGCCCTGCACCGCGCCCACGACCGGATCGCCGAGCTCGCCGAGGACGACCAGAGCCTCGACGGCACCAGCACCACCGCCACCGTCGGCCTCTTCGACGGCCGTCAGCTCGGCCTCGGCCACGTCGGCGACTCGCGGGCCTACCTGCTGCGGGACGGCGAGCTGCGCCAGCTCACCCACGACCACACCTTCGTCCAGGGCCTCGTCGACGAGGGCCGGATCACCGACGCCGAGGCGCGGGTCCACCCGCACCGCAACCTGATCCTCAAGGCGCTCGACGGCGTGCGCGACCCCGCGCCCGACCTCTTCACCCTGGCCCTCAACCCCGGCGACCGGCTGCTCTTCTGCTCCGACGGCGCCAGCGGCGTCCTCGACGACGAGCGCCTCGGCGCCATCCTCGGCCAGGGCACCCCCGACTTCGCGACCGTCGAGCTCGTCCGCGCCAGCCTCGAGGCCGGCAGCACCGACAACGTGACCTGCGTCGTCGCCGACGTCGTACGCGCCACCGACGCCCCGGCCCAGGCCGACCCGCTGCTCGTGGGAGCGGCGGCCGACCTGCCGCGTACGGCCGGAGCCCCGCTCGGCGAGGCGACGGTCAAGGCACGCACCTCGCGCACGGCCACCTCCCTGCCCGAGGGCGCCGACGGCGCGATCGCCACCGACCCGCTCGACCCCGAGGCCGCCCGCTACGCCCCGCGCCCGCCGCGCCGCTTCACCTGGTTGCGCACCCTGCTGATCGTGCTCACGCTCTCGGGCGTCGCCTGGGTGGTCGGCGTCGCCGCCTGGTCGTGGTCGCAGCAGCAGTTCTTCGTGGGTGAGCACGACGGCGTCGTGACGATCTTCCGCGGCGTCGACACCACGCTGCCCGGCGGCTTCGAGCTCTTCCACCCCTACGAGACCACCGACGTCGTCGTCGACGGGCTCTCCGACTACGACGCCGACCTGGTCCGCGAGGGCATCGACGCCGCCGACCTCGACGCCGCCCGCACCACCGTCGACAACCTCGCTGCCCAGCAGTTCGGGGAGTGACGGGAAGAGACATGGCACAGCTGACCCACTCCGCCACCACGTCCGGCTCGCTGATGGGCTTCGTCCACCGCAGCCGCCGCGGGGCCGAGCTCTTCCTGCTGATCCTCGCCCTGGCCGTCGGCCTCGGCGCGTACGCCGCGGTCGGCGTTGGCGTCAACGGCGAGGTCCCGGTCAACATCGTCGGATACGGCGGCTGGCTGACCGCGCTGCTGCTCGCCGCGCACATTGCGCTCCGCTTCCTGGCGCCGTACGCCGACCCCGTGCTGCTGCCGGTGGTGGCCGCGCTCAACGGGCTGGGGCTCGCGGTCATCTACCGGATCGACCTCGCCCGCGGCAAGGAGATCGGCGGCCTGGCCCAGCAGCAGCTGATCTGGATGACGCTCGGCGTCGCCCTCTTCGTGGGCACGCTCTGGCTGGTGCGCGACCACCGCCTCCTGCAGCGCTTCACCTACACCTCGGCGCTGGCCGCGGTGGTGCTGCTGCTCCTGCCCATGGTCCCCGGCCTGGGCTTCAGCAACTACGGCGCGAAGATCTGGATCAAGGTCGCCGGCATGACCTTCCAGCCCGGTGAGGTCGCCAAGGTCCTCCTGGTCGTCGCCTTCGCCGGCTACCTGGTGCGCCACCGCGACGCGCTCGCCCTCGCCGGTCGCCGGATCCTCTTCATCGACCTGCCGCGTGGCCGCGACCTCGGCCCGATCCTGCTGATGTGGCTGATCAGCCTCGGCATCCTCGCCGTGCAGCGCGACCTGGGCTCGGCCCTCCTCTTCTTCGGCCTCTTCCTGGTGCTGCTCTACGTCGCCACCGAGCGCCCGGGCTGGCTGATCATCGGCAGCCTGCTCTTCGCCGTCGGCGCGACGCTCGCGTACTTCTTCTTCGGGCACGTGCGCAACCGCGTAAGGATCTGGCAGGACCCGATGGCCTACATCGACGCCACCCCGGGGTCCGGCCAGCTCGTCGAGGGCCTCTTCGGCATGGGCTGGGGCGGCCTGATCGGGCGCGGCTTCGGCGACGGCATGCCGTGGCGCATCCCGGTCGTGGAGTCCGACTTCATCCTCGCCGCGATCGGTGAGGAGCTCGGCCTGACCGCGGTCATGGCCGTCATCCTCTGCTACGGCCTGATCGTGGAGCGCTCGCTGCGCACGGCCCTGATCTGCCGTGACGGCTTCGGCAAGCTGCTCGCCGTCGGCCTGGGCTCGGTCATCGCCCTGCAGACCTTCGTGGTGGTCGGTGGCGTCACCGCCCTGATCCCGCTGACCGGTCTGACCACGCCGTTCGTCTCCTACGGAGGCTCGTCGCTGATCGCCAACTGGGTGATCGTCGCCCTGGTGGCCCGGGTCTCCGACCACGCCCGCAAGCCACCGCCGGAGCTGACCCCCGACACCGACGAGGACCAGAACGAGACCACCCAGGTGGTGAGACTGCGATGAACAAGCCGATCCGGATGATCTCCATCTTCTGCCTGGGTCTCTTCCTGCTGCTCCTGGTCAACGTCACCTGGCTCCAGGTCTTCAAGGCCGACTCCCTCGCGGAGAACGGCAACAACCACCGCGTCATCGCCGACAACTTCTCCCGCGAGCGCGGCGCGATCCTCGTCGGCCGCCAGCCGGTGGCGCAGTCGGTGCCCACCGACGACCAGTACGAGTTCCAGCGCGAGTACCCGCGCCCCAAGCTGTACGCCCACCTCACCGGCCGCTTCAACTGGTTCGGCACGACGGCCCTGGAGCGCACCCAGAACGACCTGCTCTCCGGCCAGGACTCGCGCCTCTTCGTCAACCGCGTCATCGACATGCTCAGCAACCGCGCCCCCAAGGGCGGCAACGTGCAGCTGACGATCAACCAGGCGGCCCAGCAGGCGGCGTACGACGGCCTCGCGGCGCTGCCGGGCAACGTCGAAGGGGCCGTGGTCGCGATCGAGCCGGCGACCGGCAAGATCCTCGCCTCGGTCTCGCTGCCGACGTACGACCCCAACAAGCTGGCCTCGCACCGCTTCGGCGAGATCATCAAGGAGCAGGAGCGCCTCGAGGCCGACGACGCCGAGCCGCTGATCAACCGTGCGACCGGCATGCGCCTGCCGCCCGGCTCGACCTTCAAGCTGGTCACCGCGCGCGCGCGGCGATCGAGTCGGAGAAGTACAACGCCGACTCGATGGTGCCCGGCGGCGACTCCTACCAGCTGCCGCTGACGCGTGGCGAGTCCGGCCGGATCGACAACGAGGGCCGCTCGTGCGGCGACAAGAAGGTCAGCTTCCGCCAGGCCATGCAGAACTCCTGCAACACCACCTTCGCGGCGCTCGCCGTCGAGGTGGGAGCCGACGAGATGCAGGAGCGCGCCGAGCGCTTCGGCTTCAACCAGGAGTACCTCTCCGACGTGCCACAGGCCGTCTCGGTCTTCCCCAAGGAGATGGACGCCGCGCAGACCGGCCAGAGCGGCCTCGGCCAGTTCGAGGTGGCCGCCACGCCGCTGCAGATGGCGATGGTCGCCGGCGGCATCGCCCACGGCGGCAAGGTGATGAAGCCCTACCTCGTCGACGAGCTGCGTACGCCCCAGCTCCAGGTCCTCGACACCACCGACCCCGAGCAGCTCAGCCGCGCGGTCTCCGCACGCACCGCCCGTGAGCTCACCGACCTGCTGGTCGCCACCGTCGACAACGGCACCGCCAGCCCGGCCGCCATCCCCGGCGTCAAGGTGGCCGGCAAGACCGGCACCGCCCAGTCCGGCATCGACGACGTCCCGCCCTACGCGTGGTTCGTCTCCTTCGCCCCCGCCAACGACCCCGAGGTCGCTGTGGCCGTCATGATCCAGAGCGCAGACATCCCCCGCGGCGAGGTCGCCGGTGGTCGCCTCGGCGGCCCGATCGCGAAGGCAGTGATGGAGGCGGTGATCTCCCGATGAGCACGCTCAGCAGCGTCGGCCCCGGCGGGCGCTACGTCCTCGACTCCCGGATCGCCACCGGCGGCATGGGTGAGGTCTGGCGCGCCACCGACTCCTCCCTCGGTCGCGAGGTCGCGGTCAAGCTGCTCAAGGCCGAGTACGCCGACGACGCGATGTTCCGGCACCGCTTCGAGTCCGAGGCGCAGCACGCCGCGGCCCTGTCGCACCCCGGCATCGCCGCGGTCTTCGACGTGGGCGAGGCCAACAACCCCGACGGCGGACCGCCGCGCCCCTTCCTGGTGATGGAGCTGGTCGACGGGCAGCCGCTGTCGAACCTGATCCGGCCCAGCTCCCCGATGGCCCCCGAGGCCGTGCGTGACCTGCTCGCCCAGGTCGGCGACGCCCTCGGTGCCGCGCACCGCGCCGGCATCGTGCACCGCGACGTGAAGCCGGCCAACCTGCTGGTCACGCCGCAGCGCCAGGTCAAGGTCACCGACTTCGGGATCGCCCGGGCGGCCGAGGCGGTGGCGCTGACCCAGACCGGTCAGGTGATGGGCACCCCGCAGTACCTCTCCCCCGAGCAGGCGGAAGGTGGGCGCGCGACCGCGGCCTCCGACGTCTACTCGCTCGGCGTGGTGGCCTTCGAGTGCCTGGCCGGCCGGCGCCCCTTCGAGGCCGACTCCCCGGTCGCGACCGCGCTGGCCCACTTGCGGGCGCCCGTGCCCGAGCTGCCGGCGAGCGTGCCCGCCGACCTGGCCGCGGTCGTACGCCGGGCCCTGTCGAAGAGGCCCGAGGACCGGTTCGCCGACGGCTCCGAGTTCGCGGCCGCCCTGCGCGACCCGGCGACGTACGCCGTCGCCCTCCCGCCCCAGACCGCCGCGCAGGCCGCCGTGCCCGGGCCGTGGCCCACCGAGGCGACCACCGTCATGCCTGCGACGCAGGCCGTGCCGGCCACCGCGCTGACCCCCACCCCCACCGGGGCGATGCCGACGGCCGGCAACCCGCCGCCGCGGCGTGACGGCAAGAAGTCGGGCGGCGGTGCGATCGCCGCGATCGTGGTGCTGCTGCTCGTGGCCCTGCTGGTCGGCGGCTTCCTGTGGTGGCAGGCCAGCGACGACACCGAGCCGCCGGCGACGCCCGAGACGCCGACGCAGAGCCCGACCGTCGACCGGACCGACGAGCCGGAGCGGGTCGAGATCGACCCGGACGACTACATCGGGCGCGAGGTCGAGTCCGTGATCGCGGCCCTCCAGTCCCAGGGTCTGCGGGTCACCCGCGACGAGCGCGACAACCCCGGTGACGAGCGCGCCGGCGAGGTCATCGACGTGAACCCCTCCGGCACGCTGGAGCGCGGTGACCGGGTGACCGTCTCCTACTGGGGCGCCGCTCCCGAGCCGGAGCCGACCCCGACGCCCACCCCCACACCGACGCCGACACCGACGCCCACCCCCACACCGACGCCGACACCGACGCCGACCCCCACACCGACTCCGACCCCCACCCCGACGGAGGGCGACACGCCCCCCGCGGACGAGGGCCTGACTCCGGCCCCCCAGTCCTGAAAGGCCTGTGATGAGCATGTCCGAGCCGACGACGGTCGGCGGCCGCTACGAACTCGGCGAGCTGCTGGGTCGCGGCGGCATGGCCGAGGTCCGCAAGGGTGTCGACACCCGCCTGGGTCGCACGGTCGCGGTCAAGAGGTTGCGCACCGACCTGGCCTCCGACGCGACCTTCCAGGCCCGCTTCCGGCGTGAGGCGCAGTCGTCGGCCTCCCTGAACCACCCCGCGATCGTCTCCGTCTACGACACCGGCGAGGAGTGGAGCGACGCGGCCGACGGCGGAGTCGCCCAGCCCTACATCGTCATGGAGTACGTCGCCGGGCGCACCCTGCGCGAGATCCTGCGGGAGGGGCGCAAGATCCTGCCCGAGCGCGCGCTGGAGATCACCAGCGGCGTCCTGGCGGCGCTCGACTACAGCCACCGCGCGGGGATCATCCACCGCGACATCAAGCCGGCCAACGTCATGCTCACCCCCTCGGGTGACGTGAAGGTGATGGACTTCGGCATCGCGCGTGCCGTCTCCGACGCCTCCTCCACGATGACGCAGACCGCGGCCGTGGTCGGCACCGCGCAGTACCTCTCCCCCGAGCAGGCCCGCGGCGAGACCGTCGACTCCCGCTCTGATGTCTACTCCACCGGCTGCCTGCTCTACGAGCTGCTGACCGGCCGTCCGCCGTTCGTGGGCGAGTCCCCGGTCTCGGTGGCCTACCAGCACGTGCGCGAGCCGGTCACCCCGCCGTCAGAGATCGACGCCGACCTGCCGCCCGAGATCGACGCGATCGTGCTCAAGGCGCTGGCCAAGCGCGTCGAGGACCGCTACCAGTCCGCCGCGGCCATGCGCCAGGACATCGAGCGCTACCTGGCCGGGCAGGCCGTCTTCGTGGCGCCGACCCCGCAGCCGCCGGCGACCGGCCAGACCGCCGTGGCGACGCCCGCCGTCCAGGCAGCGCTGGGCGACGACCGGACCGCGACGCGGACCGCGGCCAAGGACAACCGTCGTGAGCGCAGCGGCCTCTTCCTGCTGATCCTCGGCCTGCTGGTCGTCCTGATCACCGCGGCCGTCTTCGTGCTGCCGCGGATCTTCGAGAGTGCAGACGACCAGGTGCGGGTCCCGAACCTGATCGGGATGACCGAGGCCGAGGCGCGCGAGGCGATCGGCGAGGCCGAGCTCAAGGTCGGCCGCGTCGACTACGAGGCCAACGAGGACGCCCCGGCCGACGAGGTGACCAGCCAGGACCCGAGCGCGATCTACGTCGACCCGGGATCCACCGTCAACATCGTGGTCTCCACCGGCGCCCCGATGGTCGAGGTGCCCTTCCTCATCGGCCAGGACCGCAAGTCGGCCCGCGAGGTGCTGGAGGACCGCGGCCTCGAGGTGCGCTTCCAGACGGCGGAGTCCGACGAGCCGGTCAACCAGGTGGTGCGCACCGACCCGGCCGCCTACAAGGAGGTGCCCGAGGGCACCGTGGTCACGCTGTTCGTCTCCGACGGGCCCGAGAAGATCCCGGACGTCGTCGGCCTGACGCAGCAGGAGGCGACGGACGCACTCACCAAGGCGGGCTTCACCGTCGACGTGTTCGAGACGGGTGAGACGACCGAGCCGAAGGGAACGGTCATCCGCCAGAGCCCGGTCGCCGGCCGCGAGGCGCCGTCGGAGACGACGGTGACGATCTTCGTCTCCACGTACGAGGCCCCGACGCCCCCGTCGACCTCCCCGACCCCCAGCCAGACGCCGACGCCCGACGGCACCCCGCCGGGCGTGCCGCCGGGCCTGACCCGGCCGTGACCCAGCCCTGACCCAGAGCTGGTCCCGACCCGCCCTGAACTGGTTCGACCCCTGCCCGGCACGTCCGGTCAGGGGTCGTTCAGCTGTTGCGGGGTCTGGTCAGGAGTCCGTCAGCGGGGCGGCGTACTGGAAGGTGACGGGACCGCTGAAGGCGGGGGCAGTGACCCAGTCCTCGAGCTGGAGGTCCCAGCGCACGGCGATCTCGGGGTCGGCGACCGCCTCGCGGTAGATGCCGATGGCGCGGTCGGTCTGGATCTCGTTGTAGATCTCCAGCTGGTCGCCGACGGCAGTGATCACGTAGGGCGGCGAGAAGGGCTGTCCCTGCAGCTGCACGGTGTTGCCGCTGCACTTGATGCCGGTGGTGGAGATCAGGCGCTGGCCCTGGATCGTCACGGCCTCGGCGCCGCCGCGCCACATCGCGTTGACCACGGCCTGGATGTCCTGCTGGTGCACGACCATCTCGTTGACCTCGTCGCTGGTCTGCGCGGTGGCGATGACCTCCTCCGGGGCGTCGTCGAGGGTCACCGTGACGCCGGCACCCGACCGCGGGGTGAAGCCGGCCGGGTCCTCCATGGTCTTGACCCGGGCGTTCGTACGCTGCGCCTTGCGGTCCCCGACCGACGCCGTGAGAGCCTTGACCTCGGCGTCGAGCTCGGCCGCGCGGGCGTTCAGCTCCTCCAGCTCCTCGGTCTCGGCCTCCACGATCGAGGCCATGTCGGTGTAGCGGGTGGGGCGCAGGTCGGTACCGTCACTGTTCTGCGCACTCACCATGAAGAGCGTCCCGCTGAGCAGGAAGACCACGGGCGTCCCCCAACGCCATGCCCGGCGTGGGGGGGAAGCGTGGGATCCGTGCGTCATGGCGACTACGCTAACTGCGCCCACCAACACACGTCTCACCACACACCACGAGGAGCACGGCGGTGTCCAAGCCCAAGGCCAAGAACGAGTCGCTGGTCGAACACAAGGAGAAGCTGTTCTCCGTCCGGCTGCTGATCGCGGTGCTGCTGCTGGTGGCGGGAATCGCCTGGATCGCGTACTACTACGCGGGCGTGCGTCCCGACCCGACCGTCTTCCCCGCGGAGAAGCCGGGTGGGCCGAAGTTCGTCGGCGACCTCGGCAAGTGGAACTACCTGATCGGCTTCGGCGCGATCATCGTCGGTCTGATGGTCTCCGCGCACCCCTCCACCCCGCTGGGCCGCGGCCGCGGCGTGGTCGTCGGGATGCTCGGCTGCTTCCTGATCGGGCTGCTGTGGATCTGCACGTTCTACATCTTCAGCGGCGACAAGATCTACGACATGTGGGTCTTCAACGACCTGCAGAACTACAACCTGCTGGTGGGCATCGGCTTCATGGCGGCGGGCTTCTCGTTCGCCACCCGCTGGGAGTGACACCTCCTCCACACCCGCACCTCGCGAGGGCCGCATCCGTTCCGACGGGTGCGGCCCTCGCTGCGTCCTGGACCCCCTCGTGTGGTTTGGGCACCCCTGTGGCGGGGCACTCCCTTCTCCACAACTGGGGAGAACTCTGTGGACGAATTACACCCCTGTAGTTATGCACAGGCTCATCCCCATCTGTGGATGATTTTCCGACTCCTCCAGCCCGAAATGCCTTGGTTCTCCACAGGCTGAAGAGCTCCGGTGGCCGTTTCGGGAGGCTCCCTCCACAGGCTTCCCCGGAACCACAAGAACCCGCCCCGAGGGGCGGGTTCTCTGGCGTTGTCCGCGTGGTTCTCGGGCGGTGAGCCGAGCTGTCGTTCGCGGGCGCCCCGTGGCCCCGGCAGCGACCGACGGGCGTACGCCGTCAGGCCAGCGCCAGGCCGCGGGCAGCGAAGGCGACCGCCACCAGCAGGGTCAGCACGCCGAGCCCCAGCCACTGCCAGGACGACCGCTTCTTGCCCTTCGGTGCCAGCACGATGGCGGCGGTGGCGAGCGCGCCACCCACGAACCCGCCGAGGTGGCCCTGCCAGGAGATCCCGGGGACGGTGAGGGTGATGAAGGCGTTGAGGGCGAGCAGCATCAGCAGCCCGCGCATGTCGCCACCGACGCCAGGAGATGAGCAGCAACGCCCCCATGAGGCCGAAGACGCCACCCGAGGCACCCAGGGTCGAGGACTGCTCGTCGGCGAAGGCGAAGACGGTGGCCCCGGCCGCCAGCGTCGAGAGCAGGTAGACGGCCAGGAAGCGCCACCGTCCGAGAACCTGCTCGATCGGCGGGCCGAGGATCCACAGGCCCAGCGCGTTGAGCGCGATGTGCCAGATGTCGACGTGCGTGAAGCCGTGCGTCAGAACCTGCCACAGCGCCCCGTCGGAGAGGCCGGGGTGCCACGTGGCGCCGGGGACCTGGGAGCAGAGCGCGGAGTCGGTGGCGTTGGGGAACCACAACCCCTGCTCGCCGCTGATGCAAACGACCCACGGGGGTCAGCATCAGCTTCTCCGCGAGCCACGACGAGGCGCGCCGGTGGCCACGACGGCGACCCAGACCGCCACGTTGACCGCGATCAGCCCGATGGTCGTGGTCTGGGGATTGCTCGAGCGCCGGCCCCCGAAGGGCGTGAGGCCGCTACGGGTCTGTTTGGCGCCCTCGCTGACGCAGCTGGGGCACTGGAATCCCACGGCGGCGTCGCGCATGCACTCCGGGCAGATCGGCCGGTCGCAGCGCTGGCACCGGATGTAGGTCTCCCGTCCGGGGTGCCGGTAGCACTGCGGCACCCCGGACGAGGACTGCGTGGGATCGACGGGAGGCTGGGCCGACTGGTCGTTCACAGGTCTCCTCGTGCCGTCTCGTCGTCCGCGCGCTGGATCAGCGGGTGATCTCGACGCTCTCGATGACCATGGGCTCGGTCGGACGGTCCATGCGACCGGTCGGGGCCGAGCCGATGGCGTCGACGACGTCGCGCGACGCCTGGTCGGCGACCTCACCGAAGATGGTGTGCTTGAAGTTGAGCCACGTGGTCGGGGCCAGCGTGATGAAGAACTGCGAGCCGTTGGTGCCCGGGCCGGCGTTGGCCATGGCGAGCAGGTAGGGCTTGTCGAAGACCAGCTCAGGGTGCGGCTCGTCCTTGAAGGTGTACCCGGGGCCTCCGGTGCCGGTGCCGAGCGGGCAACCACCCTGGATCATGAAGTCGGCGATGACGCGGTGGAAGCCGAGGCCGTCGTAGTAGGGGACGCCCGAGCGACCGGCGTCGTCCTTGTACTCCTTGGTGCCCTCGGCCAGACCGACGAAGTTGTCCACGGTCTCGGGAGCGTGGTTGGGGAACAGGTTGATGACAATGTCACCCTTGTTGGTCTTCAGGGTGGCCTGCAGGTCAGCCATGGGGCGCCTCTCGATCAGTGGTGGGAACTTGCCCCCTGATCCTGCCACGCAGGGCCGACAGCCCCGCCCGCGCCGTGGCCTCTGGTGGTCGTTTGCGTGGCGTGGTGAGATGGACGCACCAACCGAAGGAAGGGATCGAGATGGGTTTGCGCAAGCAGAAGTCGTTGATCGAGAAGGCACATGACGTGGCCGACCAGGTGAAGCCGCAGGTCGAGGCGGCGCTGGAGCAGGCGGCCGAGCTGGCGCAGGAGGGCCTCAAGCAGGCCGCACCCCTCATCGAGCAGGGCAAGGCCAAGACCGCTGCCGGCCTCGCCCAGGCCGCACCCCTCGTGGAGCAGGGCAAAGCCAGGACCGCTGCCGGGCTCGCACAGGCGGCCGGTGCCGCAGCCGCAGCCGCGGGTGCAGCGCACGAGTTCGCCGATGCCAAGGCAGCCGAGCTCACCCCGAAGGAGCCGAAGTCCAAGGGCAGCAAGCTGCGCAAGTTCATCCTGTTCGGCGGCCTCGCCGCCGTCGCCGGTGTGGTGGCCAAGAAGCTGACCGGACAGAAGGAGGCCGCCAAGTGGCAGCCTGCTGCGACGCCCGCCACCCCCACCCCGCCGCCCGCCCGGGCCGCGTCGACCACCCCGGCTGCCGCCCCGGCGACCGACGACCCCGCCGGTGCTGACCCCGCGGAGGCGCTCGCCGACGCCACCGAGGCCCCGCACCCGGTCACCACGCCCGACAACCCGGCTGACGTCGTCGACGTCCCGGAGTCGCCGTCGGTGACCAACCCGGACGCGGACGGCACGGACGGGCCGCGCGTCTGACGTACGCCTCCACACGCGCCGAGGCGGCACCTCACCGGGAGACCGGAGGGGTGCCGCCTCGACTGCGTACTGGGTGTGCGGGCTCAGCGCGTCAGCTGATGCCCAGGCGCTCCAGGTGGAGCAGAGAGGCCAGGTAGGTGGCCTCGATCTTGTCCTCGACGCTCGAGAAGTCGCGGTAGGCGAGCAGCGAGTCGTCGCGCGGCGACGTCCCGGCGGCCGGGAGCACGTGCGCCTCGACCTCGGGCGGCAGCTCGGCGAGCTCGCGTACGAAGCGGTGCCGGCGCGCGATCTCGAAGGAGACGCGGGCGACCTCCCACGGCTTGCTCGGCACGGTCAGCGGACGGTCGATGCGCCCGACCTGGAGCACGAAGATCCGGGTGGCCCCCATCGCCGCGGCGCGACCCAGCGGGATCGAGTTGACGATGCCGCCGTCGAGGTAGTGCTCGTCGCCGACCCGGGCGGGCGGCAGGAGTCCCGGCACGGCGGCGCTGGCCAGCACGGCGTCGATGACGGGACCGTCGATGAACCAGTGCTCGGCGGCGCGCTCGATGCTCGAGGCGCAGACCTGGAACTCCACGGCGAGGTCGGAGAAGTCGGCGTCGCCCAGCTCGGCGCGCAGCAGCCGGCGGATCGGCTCGGGGTCGGCCAGGTGGGTGCCGCTGGAGACCGCACGCTTGACCGTCCGCAGCGGGGAGTCGCCGTAGAGCTCTCGGGCCAGCTCGGTGCCGCGCCACAGCGTCGTCATCCGGTCGACGGCCGTCAGGGTGGGCTCGTGGGCGACGATGGCGCCGTTGAGGGCGCCGATGCTCGTGCCGATCACCAGGTCGGGGGTGATGCCGCGCTCGAGGAGCGCCCGCAGCATGCCGACCTCGACGGCACCCAGGATGCCGCCGCCCCCCAGCACGAACGCAGTCTTCACGACTGCAACTGTCCCACCTGGTCGGCACTTCGTGCACCGAAGTCGGCCGGGTGGTCGCGCTTGATGCGCTGCGTGGCCTTGTGCTCGGCCCAGAAAGAGACGACCGGGATGGTGCCGGCGGCGAGGATGCCGAGGGTGAAGGCCATCGTCCACTTCGCCTTGCGGGCCAGCGAGAAGGCGAAGACCAGGAAGATCATGTAGAGCCAGCCGTGGGCGGTGCCCAGGATGCTGGTGATGAACTCGCCGATGTTGTTGGCGCGGCTGCCCTCGTCGAACCAGTTCGGGGTCGGGATCTTGTCACCGACCACATCGGGGAGCCGTCGAAGTTCGACAGCGGGACGCCGATGAGGCAGAGCACGATCAACAGCACGCCCACCACGTAGGCCATCACGCGGTAACGAGTCAGAGCCTTCTTCACACGGTGAGGCTACCCGTCGACGGCAACCGGGTCGGGCTCACGGGCGTTGACGACCTCGTCACGGCACCAGCGCAGCCAGATGAAGGCGGCGAAGCCGGCGAAGATCCACCACTCGAGCCCGTAAAGCAGGTTGCGCAGGCCGGTGGTGGCCGCGACCTCCGGCACCTCCTCCACCCCGACGGGCTCGAGGCCCTCGGCGCCGGCGTTGGTGTTGTCGGCGTCGGTGTCGACGACCGCGAAGCCGCCGTAGAGGTCCTGGTCGACGTGCTGGATCGCGTCGGCCAGGCGCACCTGAGGGATGACGTCGTCGGAGCGGTCGGAGTCGGTCACGCCGGCCGTGCCCTCGGGCGGCTGCAGCCAGGCGGTGACCTCGGCGGTGCCGGTCGGGACCGGGGGCCGCGGGTCGATGGAGGCGACCCAGCCCCGGACCACCAGCAGGGCCGGAGCGGTCGCCGCGTCGGTGGCGTCCCCGACGGCCAGCGGCGTCAGCACCCAGTAGCCGCTGGCGTCGCCGCGGTCGCGCCCCTCGACGTACAGGGTCGAGTCGCCCAGCCAGGTGCCGCTCGCGGTGACCGGGAGCGAGACGGCGGCCTGCGGGAACGGGTCGTCGGGCCCGAGTGCCTCGTCGAGCGGGACCGGCTCCTGCGTGGAGCGGTCGGTGGTGCCCTCGTCGCGCTGCGACTGCCAGGAGCCGACCTGCCAGAAGCCGAGCGTCACCGCGACGCCGACGCAGAAGAGGGCGAAGAGGTGTGCCCCGATCGCCACAGGGCGGAGCAGGACGGGGGCGGGCACGTCCCCGAGTCTAGGCGGGGCGTGGGTGGCGCCGGCGCCACCTCAGCAGCAGCATGACCCCGGTCACGAGGGCGGCGACGACGCCTCCGGCGACCGCGGTCTGGGCGAGCGGGCTCAGCGGTACGTCGGCCCCTCGCGCTCCGTCGTCTACGGGCGTACGCGCGTCGGCCGGCGGCTCGTGCCCGGCGGCCTCGGTGACGGAGCAGAGGTTGGTGCTGAAGTCGTCGCCGGCGCCGACGACGTACTCCTCGCCGACGACGAAGTCGGTGTCGACGCTGCTCTCGACCTGCTGGACGAGGTTGAGCGGCCACCACGCCTGGTCCTGGCCGCCCTGCACCCACACCTCGTCGGCCAGGTCGGGGCCCGCCCAGACCCGGTCGACCTCGAAGCGGGTGTAGCCGGTGCGGTTCTCCACGGCGGTGCCGGAGAAGATGATCGGCC
This sequence comes from Nocardioides daphniae, assembly GCF_004777465.1. Classification (NCBI taxonomy): domain Bacteria; kingdom Bacillati; phylum Actinomycetota; class Actinomycetes; order Propionibacteriales; family Nocardioidaceae; genus Nocardioides; species Nocardioides daphniae. The sequence goes on along the minus strand of NZ_CP038462.1, from coordinate 12,822 downwards.
TCGACTCGGGCGGAGACTCCGCCTCGGCGCAGGACGCAGACGCGGGCGCGGCGGCCGCCAGCGCAAGCGCGGGGAGCAGGGCGAGGGCCGCGAGCGCGGCCGGCAGGCGTAAGAGCACGGGAGCCTCCTGAGGTCTGGAGATGGGACGCCGCCGGGCGGCTGCGGGTTCCCTCGGCAACTGTGGAGAAGACGCGCCTCAGGCGGCGCGTCCGCGCATCAACTCCGCAGTTCCTCGACCGTGGCCGGCATGACGACCCGGCCGTCGCGGATCTCCGTGGCCAGCTCGTTGATCCGCAGCCCCGACTCACCCCAGCCGGGGACCTTCTCGGTGTGCACGACCGGCCAGATGAGCCCCGTGCGCAGTCGGACCTCGATCTCCCAGTGGACGCCGAGGACCATGCGCGCGACCACGTAGAAGGGGAGCAGCAGCAGGAGCAGCATCACCTCGAGGGCAACGACCAGTGCGAACGCGAGGATCGGCAGCAGCAGGAGCACCAGCACGACGACGAGCACGACGCCCAGGAGGTCGTCGGCCCCGCCGAAGTCACCGCCGGGGAAGTCTCCGGTCATGTCGAGGTCCTTGGCCTTGCGCCGCCACGGGAGCCAGCGCCGCGTGACGCTGTACGAGGTGCCGGCCGGCGCGGTGGTCATCATGCGCGCCATGATGGCGTACGCCGGTGCTCACCGCCGGCGAAGAGCCCGAACGGCCGGCCACATGAAGAGCAGGCCCGGAGGGAAGCCTCCGAGCCTGTTCAGTGGAGCCTGGGGGACTCGAACCCCCAACCCTCTGCTTGCAAAGCAGATGCGCTACCAATTGCGCCAAGGCCCCGGATGACTCCGGAAGGAGTCGGTCAGGCCTTGCCCACGGTGTCGGTCGCCTCCGCCCAGAGCGCCTGTTCGGCCTTGCCCTGGTCGAGCTTCTTCTTGGCGAAGAGAGCCGCTACGGCGGCGAGGACCAGCAGAAGGATCTTCTTCATCTCGTCCCCTGTCCGGCAGTGTGTGCAAGAACTGGTGGGCCTAACAGGACTTGAACCTGTGACCTCTTCCTTATCAGGGAAGCGCTCTAACCGTCTGAGCTATAGGCCCTCCCTCGGTCAGACCGAGCGAGGCTGCCACCGAGGTGACAACCGAGGGGAAACGTTACCCGACGCCTCACCCTCACGACAAAACGGGTCAGTGGGAGTCCTCCGAGAGGGTCAGCTCGATGCCGCCCAGCAGGGCTGCCGCCATGTTGTAGAGGAACGCGCCCAGGGTCGCGATCGCGGTCAGCAGGATGACGTCGATGACCGCGACGACCAGGGTGAAGCCGAGGACGCGACCCATCCCGACGTAGTCACGGATGTCGAAGGTGCTGGCCTGGTCACCGCTGGTGATGACGGTGGCGACCGTGTCGTTGACCGCGTCCCACAGGCCGGCGGCGCCCAGGATCGTCCACACGATCAGCACGGCCACGAAGGTGACCACGCCGAAGGCGACCGACAGCAGGAACGACGTCTTCATGACCGACATCGGGTCGATGCGGGTCAGTCGCAGCCGGGCCCGACGCGCAGGCTTGCCGGCCTGCGTCGTCGGCGCCATGGCGGCGGTGTCGCTGTGCTCACGACTCGCCCTGGCCAGCGTCTCCTTCACCCGCGTCGAGAACCCGGGGCTGACCGCGGTGTCCTCGGCGGAGGTGGATCCGTTGCTCTTGGCCATCAGGAATCATCCTCAGTCGTCTCGGTGACGGCCCCGGCCTCGGCGTCTGCCTCGTCAGGGGCCTCTTCGTCCGCAGCATCATCGCGAGCCTCGACCGAGCGGGCAACCACGGCCACCGAGTCCCCCTTCTTCGGGGAGACGAACTTCACGCCCATCGTGGAGCGCCCGGTGGGCCGGAAGTTCTCGTCGATGGGGCTGCGTACGACCTGTCCACCCTCGGTGATCGAGAGGACCTCGTCGCCCTCCTCGACGATGAACGCACCGACCAGGACGCCGCGCGCCTCGTCGGCCAGCTTCATCGCCTTGATGCCGATGCCGCCACGCGACTGCACGCGGTACTCGGGGATCGGGGTGCGCTTGGCGAAGCCGCCGTCGGTGATCGTGAAGACGAACTGCTCGTGCAGCTCCTCGACCTGCTCGCCCTCGACCTCGGCCTGCGTGGGCTCACCCGGCACGACCTCGCCGTCGACGACCTCCGCCGCCACCTGGCTGGCTCGGATCACCGACATCGACAGCAGTGCGTCGCCGTCGCGGAACTTCATGCCCGTGACACCTCCGGTCGCGCGACCCATCGGCCGCAGCTGGTCGTCGGAGGCCTCGAAGCGCACCGACTGGCCCTTGCGGGAGACCAGCAGGATGTGGTCGTCGGGGTGCACCAGCTCGGCGCCGATCAGCTCGTCGTCGTCGTGGCGGAAGTTGATCGCGATGACGCCGGCCTGGCGCGGGCTGTTGTAGTCGCCCAGGCGGGTCTTCTTGACCAGGCCCTGACGGGTGGCGAGCACCAGGTAGGGCGCCTGCTCGTAGTCGCGGATGGCCAGAACCTGGGCGATCTTCTCGTCCGGCTGGAACGACAGCAGGCCGGCGACGTGGCCGCCCTTGGCGTCGCGGCCGGCCTCGGGCAGGTTGTAGGCCTTCGTGCGGTAGACGCGACCGGCCGAGGTGAAGAAGAGCAACCAGTGGTGGTTGGTCGTCGCGATGAAGTGCTCGACGACGTCGTCGCCGCGCAACGAGGCACCGCGTACGCCCTTGCCGCCGCGCTTCTGGGTCCGGTACTGGTCGGCGCGGGTGCGCTTGGCGTAGCCACCGCGGGTGATGGAGACGACGAGTTCTTCGTCGGGGATCAGGTCCTCCATCGAGAGGTCGCCGTCGGCGGCGATGATCTGCGTACGACGGTCCTCACCGAACTTGTCGACGATCTCGGTGAGCTCCTCGACGATGATCCGGCGCTGACGCGCCTCGTCGGCGAGGATGTCGAGCAGGTCGGCGATCTCGAGCTCGATCTTGGCGAGCTCGTCGATGATCTTCTGGCGCTCGAGCGCCGCCAGGCGACGCAGCTGCATGGTGAGGATGGCCTCGGCCTGGACCTCGTCGATGTCGAGCAGCTCGATCAGGCCGCGGCGGGCGTCGTCGACCTCGGGGGAGCGACGGATGAGCGCGATGACCTCGTCGAGCATGTCGAGGGCCTTCACCAGGCCGCGGTAGATGTGCGCGCGCTCCTCGGCGGCGACCAGCAGGAACTTCGTCCTCCGGACGATGACCTCGATCTGGTGGGTGACCCAGTTGGAGATGAACTGGTCGATCGTGAGCGTGCGCGGCACGCCGTCGACCAGGGCCAGCATGTTGGCCGAGAAGTTGGTCTGCAGCTCGGTGTGCTTGAAGAGGTTGTTGAGCACGACGCGGGCGACGGCGTCACGCTTGAGCACGACGACCAGACGCTGACCGGTGCGCGAGGAGGTGTCGTCACGCACGTCGGAGATGCCCTGCACGCGACCGGAGTCGGCGAGCTCAGCGATCTTCAGGGCCAGGTTGTCCGGGTTGACCATGTAGGGCAGCTCGGTGATGACCAGGCAGGTACGGCCCTTGGCGTCCTCGTCGATCTCGACGACGGCACGCTGCTGGATGGAGCCGCGGCCGGTGCGGTAGGCCTGCTCGATGCCGTTGCGTCCGACGATCATCGCCGCGTTGGGGAAGTCGGGGCCCTTGATCCGCTCGACGAGCGCGTCCTGCAGCTCCTCGCGGCTGGCGTCGGGGTGCTCGAGCGCCCACACGGCGCCCTCGGCGACCTCGCGCAGGTTGTGCGGCGGGATGTTGGTGGCCATGCCGACCGCGATGCCGGCGGAGCCGTTGACCAACAGTTGGGGAAGCGGGCCGGCAGGATCGTCGGCTCCGAGGAGCGACCGTCGTAGTTGGGCTGGAAGTTGACGGTGTCCTTGTCGATGTCCCGGACCATCTCCAGCGCCAGCGGCGCCATCCGGCACTCGGTGTAACGCATGGCGGCCGCGGGGTCGTTGCCCGGCGACCCGAAGTTGCCCTGGCCGTGGATCAGCGGCGCGCGCATCACCCACGGCTGCGCGAGGCGTACGAGGGTGTCGTAGATCGCGGTGTCGCCGTGCGGGTGGTACTGACCCATCACGTCACCGACGACGCGCGAGCACTTCGAGAAGCCGCGGTCGGGGCGGTAGCCGCCGTCGTACATGGCGTAGAGGACGCGGCGGTGGACGGGCTTGAGACCGTCGCGTACGTCGGGCAGCGCGCGGCCGACGATGACGGCCATCGCGTAGTCGATGTAGGAGGCCTTCATCGACTCCTGGAGGTCGACCTCCATGATGCGGTTGCCGCCGATGGCGTCCTGCGAGTAGACGTTGTCGCCGTTCGGGGTCTCAGTCACGATTGCTCTCTCTGATTCGTTCTATCGATGTCTAGGTTCTGGGATAGAAAACTAGATATCGAGGAATCGGACGTCCTTGGCGTTGCGCTGGATGAAGGCCCGTCGCTGCTCGACGTCCTCACCCATGAGGATCGAGAAGATCTCGTCGGCGCGGGCGGCGTCGTCCAGGGTCACCTTCTGGAGGAGGCGCTGGTCGGGGTCCATCGTGGTCTCCCACAGCTCGTCGGCGTTCATCTCACCGAGACCCTTGTAGCGCTGGACGGGGTTGTCCTTGGGGAGCTTCTTGCCGTTCTCCAGGCCCTCGCGCATGAGCGCGTCACGCTCGGCGTCGGAGTAGACGAACTCGTGCTCGGCCGGCTTGTTCCAGCGCAGGCGGTAGAGCGGCGGCATCGCCATGTAGACGTAGCCGTGCTCGATGAGCGGCTTCATGAAGCGGAAGAGCAGCGTGAGCAGCAGGGTGTTGATGTGGTGGCCGTCGACGTCGGCGTCCGCCATCAGCACGACCTTGTGGTAGCGCAGCTTCTCGACGTCGAACTCCTCGTGCACGCCGGTGCCGAGCGCCGAGATGATCGCCTGGACCTCCTGATTGCCCAGGACCTTGTCGATGCGCGCCTTCTCGACGTTGAGGATCTTGCCGCGGATCGGCAGGATCGCCTGGATGCGGGGGTCGCGCCCCGACTTGGCGGAGCCGCCTGCGGAGTCACCCTCGACGATGAAGACCTCGCACTCGGCCGCGTTGGTCGACTGGCAGTCGGCCAGCTTGCCGGGCAGGCCACCGCCACCGAGCAGGCCCTTGCGGTTGCGGGCCAGGTCGCGCGCCTTGCGGGCGGCGATGCGGGCGGACGCCGCGGCCTGGGCCTTGCGGATGATCTCCTTGCCCTCGGCCGGGTTCTGCTCGAGCCAGGCGCCGAGCTGGTCGTTGACCACGCGCTGGGTGAAGCCCTTGGCCTCGGTGTTGCCGAGCTTGGTCTTGGTCTGGCCCTCGAACTGCGGCTCGCCGAGCTTGATCGAGATGATGGCGGTCAGGCCCTCGCGGATGTCGTCACCCGAGACCCTGTCCTCCTTCTTCTTGATCAGGCCCCATTCCTCGCCCCAGTTGTTGACCAGGGAGGTGAGGGCTGCACGGAAGCCCTCCTCGTGGGTGCCGCCCTCGTGGGTGTTGATCGTGTTGGCGAAGGTGTGGACCGACTCCGCGAAGGATGAGTTCCACTGCATCGCGACCTCGAGGCTCATGTGCCGGTCGTCGCCCTTGGCGCCGAACTCGGCCGAGTCGGCCTCGAAGGCGATGACGGTGGCGTTGGCCTTGTCCTTGCGGCGGTTGAGGTATTCCACGTAGTCGACCAGGCCGCGCTCGTACTTGAAGACCTGCTCGATGCCGACCTCGTCGCGGTGGATCGCGTCCTTGGCCCGGTCGGCCTCGGTGGTGTTGTCCTCGATCACCTCGGCCAGCTCGGCGGCGCTCTCGCGGTGGTCACGCACCACGATCTCGAGCCCTCGGTTGAGGAAGGCCATCTCGCGGATGCGGGTGGTGATGGTCTCGAGGTCGTAGTCGGTGGTCTCGAAGATGTCCTCCGAGGCCCACCAGGTCACCGACGTGCCGGTCTCCTCGCCGTCCTCGAGGGGGCGGACCTGCTCGAGCTCGCCGTCGGGGACGCCGACGGTGAACGACTGGCGCCACAGGTGGCCGCGGTTCTTCACCTCGACGACGAGGTTGCTGGAGAGCGCGTTGACGACCGAGACGCCGACGCCGTGCAGACCACCGGAGACCTTGTAGCCGCCACCACCGAACTTGCCGCCGGCGTGCAGGACGGTGAGGGCGAGCGTGACCGCGGGCAGCTCCTGGCCGGGCGCGGTGCCGGTCGGGATGCCGCGACCGTTGTCGGTCACCGTGACGGAGCGGTCGGGGTTGAGCGTCATCACGATCCGGTCGCAGTGACCGGCGAGCGCCTCGTCGACGGAGTTGTCGACGATCTCCCAGATGAGGTGGTGCAGGCCGCGGACACCGGTCGAGCCGATGTACATGCCGGGCCGCTTGCGGACGGCCTCGAGGCCTTCGAGCACCTGGATGGCGGAGGCGTCGTAGTCGCCGCTCACCTTCGTGTCACCAGACGTGTCCCCAGAGCCCTGGGCCGCGGGGGCGGTCTCCTCGGTCGTGGGAACTTCTTCGGCCGGGGTCTCAGCGCTCAACGCAGGTCCTTTTCCACTCGTCCGGGTGTCGGAGTCGACACACGTGCAAGGGCCGCCTCTGGCCGGTGCCCACACGCGTACGCGGGGCAGGCGGGCGACCCGTCAACCAGTTTAGCGGTTCCGGGCGACAAAACCACAGATCAACCCTCGGTGGACGCCCACGAATGCGTCGAGAACCCTCTCAGGCGCCCTGCAATCGCTGATCTGCGCGACGAACAGGGGGTGGAATGACTCCCCACATGGTCCGGGGGCTCCCAGATCGGCAGAGAGGCGATCAGCGTCGTTCGGACGATCGGTCTCAGCCGTAGGTGTCGCGGGGCCCGCGACCACCCGAGGAGCGGGGCCCCTTCTTCCAGCTCGGGCCGTGCGGGCCCAGCACCTCGATCACCAGCACGGTGCCGTGGCCCAGCTCCTGGTTGAGCCGGCGTACGAGGGTGGGGGCGAGGAGGCGCAGCTGGGTCGCCCACGCCGTCGAGTCGGTGCGTACGACGAGCTTGCCGTCGGTGAGCGTCTCGGGCGTGCAGTGGTCGGCGACCTCCGTGCCGACGAGGCTCGCCCACTGTCCGAACACGCCCTGCACCTTGAGGTCGGTGTCCCAGCCCCGGTTGGCGACCAGGCGGTCGAGCGTGGACCCCAGCGGCTGTGGGTCGCGGTCGTCGGGGTGCGCGCCGGAGAAGCGGCTGCGGCCCCGGCGGCGGGCGGCGAAGGTCCCGTCGCCGCCGCGGCGCTGCTTCTTGGCCGGGGCGCCGGGGGCGCGGCTGGCCGCGCGAGCGGCCGCGAGGGCCAGGTCGAGGCCGTCGGCAGCGGGGGAGTCGGCCGTCGAGGCTTCCTCGGGAGGGGGGTCGGCGGGGGAGTCAGCAGGGGAGTCGGTCGGCGCGGGGGAGGATGCGACGCCCTCCAGCGGCTCGTCAGTCGACACGGGTCACCTCCCCTTCCGCGACGCTGAACCGCACGCCCGCCAGCGACTCCGGCACGTCCTCGGCCACCGCCGCGGTGATCATCACCTGCTCGGCACCGGCCACCAGCTCGGCGAGCTGCTGGCGGCGACCGGAGTCGAGCTCGGCGAAGACGTCGTCCAGGATCAGGATCGGGTCGTCGCCCTCCGAGCGCAACAGGTCGTACGCAGCGATCTTCAGCGCCAGCGCGAACGACCAGGACTCGCCGTGCGAGGCGTACCCCTTCACCGGCAGGCGCAGCTCGTCGTTGCCGAGGGTGAGCAGGAGGTCGTCGCGGTGCGGACCGACCAGGGTGATGCCGCGGTCGAGCTCGTCGCGGCGTCGCGCCTCCAGCTCGAGGGCGAAGACCTGGCTCACGGTCTCCCGGTCGGGGCGCTCGCCGGGGCCCCCGGTCAGCTCGAAGGAACACTTGTACTCGACCTGGGCGTCGTCGCGCGACGCACCGCGGGCCACCGCCTCGTACGCCTTGCCGACGTAGGGTGCGAGCCCGTCGACCAGCTCCATCCGGTGCAGCAGGATCTCGGTGCCGAGCTCGACCAGGTGGGAGTCCCAGACCGCGAGCGTCGACATCGCCGACTCCGAGGCGCTGCCGCCGCGTCGTGCGGCGCCGGCCGACTTCAGCAGCGAGTTGCGCTGCTTGAGCACGCGGTCGAAGTCGGAGCGGACCCCGGCGAGCCGCGGCGTACGCAGCACCAGCAGGTCGTCGAGGAAGCGTCGACGGTCGCTGGGGTCACCCTTGACCAGGGTCAGGTCCTCGGGGGAGAAGACCACCGTGCGCACCAGCCCGAGCAGGTCGCGGGGCCGGGGGAGCGCGGAGCGGTTGATCCGCGCCCGGTTGGCCCGGCCCGGGTTGAGCTCCACCTCCAGCGTCGCGGCGCGTCCGTCCTTGACCACCACGGCACGCACCAGCGCCTGCTCGGCACCCGCCTTGATCAGCGGGGCGTCGGTGGCGACCCGGTGGGAGCCCAGCCGGGAGAGGTAGTCGACCGCCTCGACGAGGTTGGTCTTGCCCTGCCCGTTGCGGCCGATGAAGGCGGTGACGCCCGGCTCCAGGCGCACGTCGACGTCCTCGTACGACCGGAAGTTGTGGAGCAGGAGGTGCTGGACGTGCAACGCGGCCTAGCTCTCCCCGGTGGTGGGGCCGGCGCCGCTGGCGCCGTTGGCCTGACCGGCGCCGGCCTGCTTCGCTGCCTCGGTCTGCGAGGCACCACCGTCACCGGCGACGTCGCCGCCGGCCGGGGGCGGGGTGTGCACGGCGTGGCCACCGAACTGGTTGCGCATCGCCGCGATCGCCTTCATCGCGGGGGAGTCGTCCTGGCGCGAGACGAAGCGGGCGAAGAGGGCCGCCGTGATCGCCGGGACCGGGACGGCGTTGTCGATCGCGGCCTCGACGGTCCACCGGCCCTCGCCGGAGTCCTCGGCGTAGCCGCGGATCGACTCCAGGCCCGGGTCGTCGTCGAGCGCGTTGACCATCAGGTCGAGCAGCCAGGAGCGGATCACCGTGCCCTCACGCCAGGAGCGGAAGACCTCGGTGACGTTGTCGACCATGTCGACCTTCTCGAGCAGCTCCCAGCCCTCGGCGTACGACTGCATGATCGCGTACTCGATGCCGTTGTGGACCATCTTCGAGAAGTGGCCGGCGCCGACCTTGCCGGCGTGGACGGCGCCGAAGTCGCCCTCGGGCTTGAGGGTGTCGAAGACCGGCTGGACCTTCTCGACGTCGGCGGCCTCGCCGCCGTACATCAGGGCGTAGCCGTTCTCCAGGCCCCAGACGCCGCCGGAGACGCCGCAGTCGACGTAGCCGATCTGCTTCTCGGCGAGGAAGGCGGCGTGGATCTGGTCGTCGGTCCAGCGCGAGTTGCCGCCGTCGACGACGACGTCGCCGGGGCCGAGCAGCTCGGCGAGCTCCTGGACGGTGGCGCGGGTGGCGTCGCCGGCCGGCACCATCACCCACACGACCTTGGGCGAGGGGAGTGCCTCGACCAGCTCGGCGAGGCTGGAGACGTCGCTGACGTCAGGGTTGCGGTCGAACCCGACGACCGTGTGGCCACCGCGGCGCAGGCGCTCGCGCATGTTGCCGCCCATCTTGCCGAGTCCGACGAGTCCGAGATCCATGAGGTTCCTCCGTGGGGGTGGCAGGTGGGGCGTGCAGGTCAGGAGAGCAGGCGCCTCGGCATCAGCAGGTAGCGGAAGGTGCTCTCCCCGCCGCCGTCCGTGGCCGAGATGACCACCGGCTTGGTGGCCTGGGTGAAGGCCAGGTCGATCTTCTCGCCGTTGATGGCGCTCAGGCCGTCGAGCAGGTACGTCGGGTTGAAGCCCGTGACGATCTCGTCACCGTTGATGTCGGCGCTGACCGCCTCGGTCGCCTGGGCCTCGTCACCCGACTGCGAGTCGAGGACGATCTCGCCGTCGGCGAACTTCATCTGGACGGCCGTGTTGCGCTCGGCCACCAGCGCGACGCGCTTGACGGTGTCGATCAGCTCGGCCTTGTCGACGGTGGCGACCGTGAGGTGCTCCGACGGGAAGAGGCTGCGGACCTTGGGGAAGTCGCCGTCGAGCAGGCGCGTGGTGGTGCGTCGTACGCCGTCGGGGGTGTTGCCCTCGAAGCCGATGATGCCCTCGCCGCCCGAGGCGGAGATGGAGATCGTCACGTCGCCGCTGAGCGTCTTGGCGGTGTCGCTGAGCACCTTGGCCGGGACCAGGGCGGCCAGCGAGGCGTCGGTGGCGGCCGGGCGCCAGGTCAGCTCACGGTGGGAGAGGCGGAAGCGGTCGGTGGCGAGCAGCGACATGCGGTCGCCCTCGATCTCGATCCGGACACCGGTGAGGACCGGCAGCATGTCGTCGCGGCCTGCGGCGGTCACGGCCTGGGAGACCGCGCTGGCGAACTCGTCACCGGCGACCACGCCGCTGGCCGGCGGGACGGTCGGGAGCGAGGGGTACTCCTCGACGGGCATCGTCTGGAGGCTGAAGCGACCGGCACCGCACTTGAGCTCGAGCTTGGGGCCGTTGAGCTCGAAGTCGATCGGCTTGTTGGGCAGGCTGCGGCAGATGTCGGCCAGCAGGCGACCGCTGACCAGGACACGCCCCTCGGCGCTGACGTCGGCACGGAGCTCGGCGCGGGCGGAGGTCTCGTAGTCGAACGCGGAGAGGACCAGGCCTGCTTCGCTCGCCTCCACGAGAAGGCGTGCGAGGACAGGAGCACTGGGACGCACGGGCAGGCTGCGGGCAGCCCACGCGACGGCGTCGGCGAAGACGTCGCGTTCGACGCGGAACTTCACTCTTCGTTCCTCCGGATCTTGTAGTTCGCGGTGACTGGACAGGAATCCTGCCATGCGGTGGCGACAGTTGTCGCAATGGTCAGAATGACATCCATGTAGTTACGCACCACTTCTCGGCGTTGTCCCCAGATCGTGGGCCGAGTGGTTTTTCACTGGGTCGAGTCAATGGATAGATGAGTTGTTGTCGTAGGGCCTGTTGAAACTGTGGAGAACTCTCGTTCCTGCAGGTCAGCCCGGAGATCACCCCGTGCATGGAGTGTGGAGGACGACCGGCACTCTCTAGGGCCCATGTGGACGGAGCGCAGTTCCTCCGTGCCGGCCCCTGGTGGTGCACAGGTCTGTGGATGAATCACGGGCTTGAACCACAAGAAATTTCACAGCCCGCCGACCGTGTCGTTCGACGGGCGTCGAGGACCGGGGGCGGGCTGCGCGGTGGTGCTGCGGAGGGGGCTGTGGGCAGCTGCTCAGCTGCTGCGGGCCTGCATCTTGATGCGGTTGGTGAGCTCGGAGACCTGGTTGAAGACCGCGCGGCGCTCGGCGAGGAGCTGGTTGATCTTGCGGTCGGCGTACATGACCGTGGTGTGGTCGCGGCCGAACTCCTTGCCGATCTGGGGCAGGGACATCGAGGTCAGCTCGCGGCACAGGTACATCGAGATCTGACGGGCCATGACCAGGTGGCGACCGCGGCTCGGGCCGCACAGGTCGTCGATCGAGACACCGAAGTAGGCAGCGGTCTGCGCGATGATCAGCGGAGAGGTGATCTCCGGCTCGCCGCCCTCGGGGATCAGGTCCTTGAGGACGATCTCGGCCAGGGTCATGTCGACCTCCTGGCGGTTGAGGTTGGCGAAGGCCGTGACACGGATCAGCGCACCCTCGAGCTCACGGATGTTGGTCTGGATCTTCGAGGCGATGAACTCCAGCACGTCCGGCGGCGCGGTGAGCCGGTCCATGGCGGCCTTCTTGCGCAGGATCGCGATGCGGGTCTCGAGGTCGGGCGCCTGGACGTCGGTGATGAGCCCCCACTCGAAGCGGTTGCGGAGCCGGTCCTCGAGCGCCTCGAGCAGCTTGGGCGGGCGGTCGGAGGTCAGCACGATCTGCTTGTTGGCGTTGTGCAGCGTGTTGAAGGTGTGGAAGAACTCTCCTGCGTCTGCGTCTTGCCCTCGAGGAACTGGATGTCGTCGATCAGCAGGACGTCGACGTCGCGGTACTTGCGCTTGAAGCGGTCCTGGCGGTCGTCACGGATCGCGTTGATGAACTCGTTCGTGAACTCCTCCGACGAGACGTACCGCACCTTGGCGCCCGAGTAGAGCGAGCGCACGTAGTGGCCGATCGCGTGCAGCAGGTGGGTCTTGCCCAGGCCGGACTCGCCGTAGACGAGGAGCGGGTTGTACGCCTTGCCCGGCGCCTCGGCGACCGCGACGGCCGCCGCGTGCGGGAAGCGGTTGGACGAGCCGATGACGAAGGTCTCGAAGGTGTACTTGGGGTTGAGCCGCGTCTCGAGCGACGAGGCCGCACCGGCAGGTGCGTAGCGCTCGCGCTCGTCGTACGCCGGGGTCGGGGGCAGCTCGACGACGTTGTGCGAGGGCATCCAGACCGGCTCACCGGCGGCGGGCTCACTCGTACGCGGTCCGGCGAACGTCTCCGGGGCGGGGTCGGCGAAGTGCGTCGACTCCTCGATCGTCGGCAGCGGGGCCGACTCCTCCTCGAGCGCCGGGTTGACGGTCACCGCGATGCGGATCTCGCGACCGAAGCGCTCGGTCAGGGTCTCCTCCAGCTGGGCCCGCAGGCGGCCCTCGAGCTGCCCACGCGTGAAGTCGTTGGGCACCGCGATGATCGCGGTGTTCTCGTGGAGGGTGACCGGTTCACTGGCCCTCAGCCAGGCCCGCTGGTTGGGCTGGAGGGCCTCGACGACGCTCCTCCACACGGTGTTCAGGTCCACCGGGTCGTTCTCCACTTCTTCATCCCCCCACTGAGCTGGTGCCGAAGCGTGGACGTCACGGTTGGCTGACTGACTTCCACAACTTTATCCACAGGTTGT